>NZ_AP024335.1:0-2993510 GCF_055391095.1 Microbacterium sp. SW12
TCGCGAAGCTCCCGAACTCAAACCGACCGGAGGGGAAGGAACATTATCCCCAGCGTCATCCACCATCTGGAGACGACACGCGCGTCGCGTCTACAGTTGATTTTGCGCTGACGGATGCCGCTGACTACCGTTGCTCCGAAAGTTATCCACAGCCGGGGACGGGCTCGCCGCACCGATGCCGCTAATGCCTGAGGGGGGCCATGGTGACCCAGGAGATTCCCGATGTTCCGGTTTGGACTGCCGCACTGGAGATCATGCGCGGGGACGATCGCATCACTCCGCAGCTCGAAGGATTCCTCAATCTCGCGGTGGCGCAGGGCGTCATGGGTGGAACCCTCTACCTCGATGTTCCCAATGAGCTGACCGCAGCGCAGATCAATAAGAGGATGCGCGCGCCGATTCTCGAGGCACTGGCTCACGCTGAGGATGGCAGTGGTGAGAGCGTGTCGGCTTTCCGTGTGGTCGTGAACCCTGACCTGGCCGAGTCTCACCTGACAGCGGTCATGCCGCTGGCAGCCCCGCCCGCGGCATCCGTTCACCGCGCTGCCGAGGAACCCGTCGAGTCGACGAACACCTCGTCGCGAACCGACACGCGCTTGAACCCGAAGTACACCTTCGACAACTTCGTCATCGGCCAGTCCAACCGGTTCGCTCATGCAGCCGCGGTAGCCGTCGCTGAGGCGCCGGCCAAGGCCTACAACCCGCTCTTCATCTACGGCGATTCCGGACTCGGCAAGACCCACCTCTTGCACGCGATCGGCGATTACGCGATCAGCCTCTATGCCGGGATCAAGGTTCGATACGTCTCCAGCGAAGAGTTCACGAACGACTTCATCAACTCGATCGCCAACAACCGGGGCGCCGCGTTCCAGGCTCGATACCGGGATGTCGACATCCTCCTCATCGACGACATCCAGTTCTTGCAGGGCCGCGCAGAGACCCAGGAAGCCTTCTTCCACACCTTCAACCAGCTCCATGACCACGACAAGCAGGTCGTGATCACGAGCGACGTGCCCCCGAAGCACCTGACCGGGTTCGAAGATCGGATGCGGAGTCGGTTCGAGTGGGGCCTCATCACCGATGTCCAAGCACCCGACCTCGAAACGCGCATCGCGATCCTGCGTAAGAAGGCGCAGAGTGAGCGACTCCACATTCCCGACGACGTCCTGGAGTACATCGCCACCGCGGTCTCATCGAACATCCGCGAACTCGAGGGCGCACTCATCCGGGTCTCGGCTTTCGCGAGCTTGAACCGCTCGAGCCTCGACATCTCGCTGGCCCAGACCGTGCTGCGCGACATCATCGATCAGGATGACGCCAACGTCATCTCACCGACCGACATCATCGCGGCCACCGCTACGTACTTCAAGCTTTCGGTCGACGACCTTTACGGGTCCAGCCGCTCGCAGGCAGTCGCCACCGCCCGTCAGATCGCCATGTATCTGTGCCGAGAGCGGACGAGCCTCTCGCTGCCGAAGATCGGGCAGCTCTTCGGGAACCGCGATCACACGACGGTGATGTACGCCTACAAAAAGATCAGCGACCTCATGAAGGAACGTCGCTCCATCTACAACCAGGTGTCTGAGATCACCGCTCAGCTGGGCCGCAACGGCCGCTGAGCCGACTCGCTTGCGACCAATCCGGGGCTCATAGGAAGCTCATGGATTCTCACTTGACACGACGCGGGTGGTGGCACAAAAATACGCGTTCCCCACAGTGTGGATAACTTGTGGATAAGTGTGGAAGCTGCACGCTCAGTTGTGAATGAAGCTGCGCGCGCTTGTGGAACGAGAGCTTCCGTCGCGAACGACGACGCGTCGCTTCACGCAACTCATCCGCAGTCCCTCCACAAATGACACGAATGTGGTTTCGGCTCGGCACAAGGGATCGCGCGATTCATCCACAGTTCCCACAGCTGTTAACACCATGACAAAGAACTTCTTGAGATGAATCCGGTTCGATGACCTTCGGTGCGACGCTGCCGTCAGGGCGAGCCCCCGCGGATCTCTTGAAGTCACAAGACATGTGGGCACTAGCATGGGAGAGCCCAACCGGATCGAGGGAGCGCACGTGAGGTTCGAAGTCAACCGCGATGTGTTCAGCGAGGCTGTGTCGTTCGTCGTCAAGCTGCTGCCACAACGCAATCCGCAGCCGATCCTGGCGGGCATCCTCATCGAGGCAAGCGCAGACGGCCTGTCGTTGTCGGCGTTCGACTACGAAGCATCGGCACGAACCCTCATCGAGGCAACGGTCGATGACCCGGGGACGATTCTCGTCCACGGTCGATTGCTGTCCGAGATCGCGAACCGGTTGCCCAACGCTCCGGTCACTGTTCGCGTTGACGACGACGGCGGGATCCTGCTGACCTGCGGTTCGGCGACCTTCACGCTCGCATCCATGCCGGTTGCCGAGTACCCTGCGATTCCCGAAGTCACGGGCGAGTCGGGTCTCGTCCCCGCCGAAGATTTCGCCACCGCGATCGCGCAGGTAGCCTTCGCGGCATCCCGCGACGATGTCACGCCGGTGCTGACCGGTGTTCAGCTCGAAGTCTCCGGCAACCGTCTGAGCCTCGTCGCCACCGACCGCTACCGGGTCGCCCTGCGGGAGATTCCCTGGGATCCGGCAGGTGGAGCATCCGAAGAGGGTGCGACAGCTCTCGTTCCCGCCCGCACTTTGACCGAGGTCGGCAAGACCTTCGCGCACTCGGGGCAGATCTCGATCGCGTTCTCGGGGAGCGGCGACCGCGAGATCATCGCGTTCACGGCGGGCAACAAGACAGTCACGTCTCTGCTGATCAAGGGCAACTTCCCTCCGGTCCGCCGGCTGTTCCCCGAGCAGACCGAACACCACGCAGTCGTCAGCACCTCGGAGTTCGCCGAAGCGGTGCGCCGTGTGTCGCTGGTGCTTGACCGGTCAGCGCCGCTGCGGTTCACGTTCACCGCAGAGGGCGTGTCGATGGATGCCGCCGGCACCGAACAGGCCCGGGCTACCGAATCCGTCGATGCGACGCTGAGCGGTGACGATGTCACGCTGGGCTTGAACCCGCAGTACCTGCTCGAGGCTCTCGGCGCGGTTCGCAGCGAGTTCGCACGGGTGACCTTCACCTCGAGCGATAACGCCAACAAGCTGAGCCCCGTGCTGATTACCGCCCAGACCTCGGTCGACCGTTCGGGCGAGGATTCCTTCAAGTACCTGCTGCAGCCCAACCTGCTGCTGCGCTGATCGCCGACGCGGGTTGCGCGTCGCCGGTGGCGGATAGCCTGTACCGATGATTGTCGAGCGGCTGAGTCTCACCGACTTCCGCAACTACGCTCGTGCCGAGCTTGAGCTCTCCACCGGACCGACGGTTCTGGTCGGAAGCAACGGTCAGGGCAAGACCAATCTCGCTGAAGCTGTCGGATATCTCGCGACGGCCGGTTCCCACCGCGTGTCATCTGACGCACCGCTGGTGCGCGACGGTTCGGACTTCGCCATCGTTCGGGCAACCCTCGCGCACGGGGAACGGCGGTTGAACGTCGACGTCCAGATCAACCGCCAGGGCTCCAACCGTGCGCAGGTGAACGGAACCGGCATCCGCACCGGAGAGCTCGGACGTTACGCGCATGTCGTCCTGTTCGCGCCGGAAGACCTGCAGATCGTCCGCGGTGATCCGGGCGCGCGGCGCCGCTTCGCCGACCAGCTTCTGGTGCAGCGATACCCGCGACTGTCGGCGACACTCGCCGACTACGACCGCGTTCTCAAGCAGCGCGGGGCGCTGCTGAAATCGGCCCGCGCCAGGCGCCTGGACGCTGAAGCCCTCCCGACCCTGGATGTGTGGGATGACAAGCTCGTCGCGCTCGGGGTCGAGATCATCCGCGCCCGCGAGGCGCTGGTCAGGGATCTTGCAGGACCGATCGCGGATGCCTACGCGTCGATCGCCGGGGCAGATCACACCCCCGATGCGCGCTGGGTACTCTCCGTCGACGGCGCCGATCCCGATGACGATGAGCGCACCGTCGGTGTCACCGAGACCGGCGACCTGTTCGAGCGGTTCCGCGCTGCGCTCCGAGACAAGCGTGCGTCGGAACTGGAGCGCGGCGTCAACCTCGTGGGTCCGCACCGGGACGATCTGTTGCTCTCGCTTCGCGGTCTGCCGGCGCGCGGATACGCCTCGCACGGTGAATCGTGGTCGCTGGCCCTGGCGCTGCGGATCGCGTCCGCTCACCTGCTCCGAGCCGAGTCGCAGCTGGGTGACCCGATCGTCATCCTCGACGACGTCTTCGCCGAACTCGACGCGGGCCGCCGGGCAAGACTCGCCGACATCGTCGGCGCGTTCGAGCAGGTGATCGTGACCGCTGCGGTGGAGCAGGATGTCCCGGCTGCGCTTCGCGTCGGCACAGTCCGCGTCGAGGCCGGCACCCTGAGTGGAGCCGGAACAGCGGATGTCACCGGGGCGGGCAGCCCGGCGGAGGGGGGTTCGTCATGACCGCCGATACGGATCAGGCATCGTCGGTGCCCGAAACCATCGCCACCTATCTGCGTCTTCGAGGGCTTGCCCCGACGGCGCGTGTCGCCCGGCGCCGGCGGCGTCGAACGGATGACGACAACGAGCCGTTCACCCCGGGTCGCGATCCGAAGGGTGTTGCCGACATCCTCACCGACCTCACCAGGGAGGCGGGATGGGACGCCCAGTTGGCCCGGGAAGATGTGGTTCTCACCTGGAACGAGGTGGCCGGGGCCGAGACGGCGCGTCACACGCGCCCCGTGGGATTCGTCGACGGGATCCTCACGGTCCAGGCCGATTCGACGGCGTGGGCCCGGCAGTTGCAGAACATGCGTTCGCAGATCCTCACCGAGATCGTCCGGAGGTTCCCGGACGCAGGTGTCGACAGCGTCCGCTTCATCGGGCCGGACGTCCCCTCCTGGAAATGGGGGCCGAGAGCCGTTCCAGGACGCGGTCCGCGCGATACCTACGGCTGACCCACCTCCCGGGACGTCACGGCGAATTTCATCGCGCCACAGGCCCGTAGAGGGCTGAATGCGGGCCTGGACTTGATAGACTGGCCGACAGTCCTATCGTCGATGTGGAGCGCCTCTCACCATGCCCTCAGAAGTCCCTGAAAGCGTTCCCGAAGATCCCCAGCTCGCAAACGCCGGCAAGGTCCAGAACGAATACGGGGCTGACGCGATCCAGGTGCTCGAGGGTCTGGAGGCGGTGCGCAAGCGCCCCGGCATGTACATCGGTTCGACCGGTGAGCGAGGCCTGCACCACCTGGTCTACGAGATCGTCGACAACTCCGTCGACGAGGCCCTCGCCGGCTACTGCGACACCATCACCGTCACGATCCTCGAGGACGGCGCCGTGCGGGTGGTCGACAACGGCCGCGGAATCCCCGTCGACATGCACCGAACCGAGGGGAAGTCCACCGTCGAGGTCGTCCTGACGGTGCTCCACGCGGGTGGCAAGTTCGGTGGCGGCGGGTATGCGGTCTCGGGCGGTCTGCACGGCGTCGGTTCCTCCGTCGTGAACGCGTTGTCGACGAGGCTCGAGGTCGAGGTCAAGCGCCAGGGATTCGTCTGGCGCCAGTCCTTCCGCGAGGGCGGCACGCCCCTGGCACCGCTCGAGAAGGGCGAGCCGAGCGATGAGACCGGAACGACCATCACGTTCTGGCCGGATGCCGGGATCTTCGATACCGTCCACTTCGACTACGACACGCTCCGCACCCGGTTCCAGCAGATGGCCTTCCTCAACAAGGGACTGCGCATCACCTTGCGGGACGAGCGTCCCGAGTCGGCCTACGTCGTCGACGACCAGTCGGGAAGCACCAGTGCCACCCAGCCGCACGACGACTTCCTCTATGAGCGCGGGCTCGTCGACTATGTGGAATACCTCAACAAGGTGCGAAAGACCGAGGTCGTCAACGACGAGATCATCGAGGTCGAATCCGAAGACACCGAGCGCCACATCTCGCTCGAGCTGGCGATGCAGTGGACCACGAGCTACACCGAGAACGTGTTCACATTCGCGAACACGATCAACACCCACGAGGGCGGAACCCACGAAGAGGGATTCCGAGCCGCTCTGACGACCCTCGTGAACAGGTACGCCAGGGCCCAGGGCATGCTCAAGGAGAAGGACGACAACCTCACGGGTGAAGACATCCGCGAGGGACTCACCGCCGTCATCTCCGTGAAGCTCTCGGAGCCTCAGTTCGAGGGCCAGACCAAGACGAAGCTCGGCAACACCGAAGCGAAGGCCTTCGTGCAGAAGGTGGTCGGCGACCAGTTGACGGACTGGTTGGACCGCAATCCTGCGCAGGCCAAGAACGTCATCCGCAAGGCCATCGATGCCGCGACCGCACGACTGGCGGCCCGCAAGGCCCGTGAGACCGCACGCCGCAAGAGCGTCTTCGAGTCGGCGGCGATGCCCGACAAGCTCAAGGACTGCGTCTCCAAGGACCCCTCGATCAGTGAGATCTTCCTCGTGGAGGGTGACTCCGCCGGTGGGTCGGCGGTCGGCGGTCGCGATCCGCACACGCAGGCGATCCTCGCCCTTCGCGGCAAGATCCTCAACGTCGAACGGGCGCGTCTTGACCGGGCCCTCGGGAACAAGGAAGTGCAGGCCATGATCTCGGCCTTCGGCACGGGGATCGGCGAGGACTTCGACATCGCGAAGGCGCGGTACCACAAGATCGTGCTGATGACGGATGCCGACGTCGACGGCCAGCACATCACGACGCTGCTGCTGACCCTGCTGTTCCGCTACATGCGCGGTCTCGTCGAAGCCGGCTACGTCTATCTCGCGCAGCCGCCTCTCTACCGGATCAAGTGGTCCAACTCCCCCCACGAGTACGTGTACTCGGACCGCGAGCGCGATGCCCTTCTGACCGAGGGTGCCGCCGCGGGCAAGCGGATCCCGAAGGACAACGCGATCCAGCGCTACAAGGGTCTCGGTGAGATGAACGCCGAGGAGCTGTGGGAGACCACGATGGATCCACAGACCCGAACGCTGCGGCAGGTCACGATCGACGATGCCGCCGCCGCCGATGAGATCTTCTCGATCCTCATGGGCGAGGACGTGGAGTCTCGCCGAGGGTTCATCCAGCGAAACGCGAAAGACGTCCGCTTCCTGGACATCTGAGCACGCGAGCACATCGAAACGACGAAGTAGAGACAGACATGGCAGACGAACAACGTCCCGAGCCGGTGCACAACCACGGTCGAATCGATCAGGTCGACCTGCAGCTGGAGATGCAGCGGTCCTACCTCGACTACGCGATGAGCGTCATCGTCGGCCGCGCCCTCCCCGATGTGCGCGACGGCCTGAAGCCCGTGCACCGCCGCGTGATCTACGGCATGTACGACGGCGGATACCGCCCCGACAAGTCCTTCTCGAAGTGCTCGCGCGTCGTCGGCGAGGTCATGGGTCAGTATCACCCGCACGGTGACTCCGCGATCTACGACACCCTCGTCCGCCTCGTTCAACCGTGGGCGCTGCGTTATCCGCTCGCGCTCGGCCAGGGCAACTTCGGGACGCCGGGCAACCAGGGGGCTGCGGCACCTCGATACACCGAGACCAAGATGGCGCCGCTCGCTCTCGAAATGGTGCGCGACATCGAGGAAGAGACCGTCGACTTCCAGCCCAACTACGACGGGCAGACGCAGGAGCCGGTCGTCCTGCCGGCCCGGTTCCCGAACCTGTTGGTCAACGGTTCAGTGGGTATCGCCGTCGGGATGGCGACGAACATCCCACCGCACAACCTGCGCGAGGTCTCGGCCGGTGCGCTGTGGGCGCTCGAGCACCCCGAGGCCACCCGCGAGGAGCTCCTCGAAGCTCTCATGGAGCGCATCCCCGGGCCCGACTTCCCGACATCCGCGCAGATACTCGGTACCAAGGGGATCAAGGATGCCTATCGCACCGGCCGCGGATCGATCACGATGCGGGCCGTGGTCAACGTCGAGGAGATCCAGGGACGCACGTGCCTGGTGATCACCGAGCTGCCGTACCAGGTCAACCCCGACAACGTCGCGGTAAAGATCGGTGACCTCGCGCGCGAGGGCAAGATCACGGGTATCGCCGATATCCGCGACGAGACATCGGGCCGCACCGGTCAGCGCCTGGTCATCGTGCTCAAGCGCGACGCGGTCGCCAAGGTCGTGCTCAACAACCTCTACAAGCACACGCAACTGCAAGAGAACTTCGGCGCGAACATGCTGGCCATCGTCGACGGTGTGCCGCGCACGCTGCCGCTTGACGGCTTCATCAGCTACTGGATCGAGCACCAGGTCGACGTCATCGTCCGGCGCACCCGGTATCGGCTGCGCAAGGCCGAAGAGCGGATGCACATCCTGCGTGGGTATCTCAAGGCGCTCGATGCGCTCGACGAGGTCATCGCCCTCATCCGTCGCTCGGCGACGGTGGAGGATGCGCGCGAGGGTCTGAAGGACCTGCTCGAGATCGACGACATCCAGGCCGATGCGATCCTGCAGATGCAGTTGCGCCGCCTCGCTGCCCTCGAACGGCAGAAGATCATCGACGAAGCCACCGAGCTCGAGGCCCAGATCCTGGACTTCCAGGCGATCCTGGCCGACCCCACGCGGCAGCGTTCCATCATCCGCGACGAACTCACCGCGATCGTCGATCGATTCGGCGACGACCGCCGCACCGAGATCCTTCCCGGCTACGACGGCGACATGTCGGTGGAAGACCTGATCCCCGAAGAAGAGATGGTCATCACCGTCACCCGCGCGGGGTACATCAAACGCACGCGCAGCGACAACTATCGCTCGCAGCACCGTGGCGGCAAGGGCGTCAAGGGCGCGCAACTGCGGGCCGACGACGTGGTCGAGCACTTCTTCGTCACGACGACCCATCACTGGCTGTTGTTCTTCACCAACAAGGGCCGCGTCTACCGTGCGAAGGCGTACGAGCTTCCCGAGGCCGGTCGCGATGCGAAGGGCCAGCACGTGGCGAACTTCCTCGCGCTCCAGCCCGAGGAGGAGATCGCCCAGATCCTCGACATCCGCGACTACCAGGCGGCGCCCTACCTGGTGCTTGCCACCCGCAGTGGGCTGGTGAAGAAGACGCGCCTGACCGAGTACGACACGAACCGTCAGGGCGGCGTGATCGCCATCAAGCTGCGTGGCGGCGAGGGTGACGATGCCGGCGACGAACTGACCTCCGCGATGCTCGTGAATGAGGACGACGACATCCTGCTGATCAGCCGTGAGGGTATGTCGCTGCGGTTCACCGCGACGGATGCTGCGCTTCGACCCATGGGACGGGCGACCGAGGGCGTCAAGGGAATGTCGTTCCGCGGCGACGATTGCCTGCTGTCGGCATCCGTGGTTCGTGACGAGGGATACGTGTTCGTCGTCACCGAAGGCGGCTACGCCAAGCGCACGGATGTGGCCCAGTATCGGGAGCAGGGCCGCGGTGGCCTGGGCATCAAAGTCGCGAAGCTGACTGAGGATCGAGGGGTTCTCGCGGGCGGCTTGATCGTCTCGGAGGACGACGAGGTCTTGGTGGTTCTTGCCAGCGGCAAGGTGGTACGCTCTGCCGTGGCCGAGGTCCCCGCCAAGGGTCGCGACACCATGGGTGTCGTCTTCGCCCGCCCCGATGACGAGGATCGCATCATCGCGGTCGCGCGTAACGGAGAGCGGGTTGTGGCAGAAGTCGCCGCGGCCACGGATGCGTCGGATGACGCCGCCTCCCCCCAGATCGTTGAAGGAAGTCCCGACGCATGACGACGGTTGCCGACAAACTCGCCAAGAAATCCAGCAAGACCACGACGAAGCAGGTGCGCCTGCGGCTCGTTTACCTTGACTTCTGGTCGGCCGTGAAGCTGTCGTTCCTCGCGGCTGTCGCGATCGCCATCGCGACCGTCGTGTTTTTCGTCCTGATCTTCCTGATCCTGGAGAGCACGGGCCTCATCTCGCAGGCTGACGAGTTCATCGGCAGCGTGACCGGCGAAGCCTTCTCCATGTCGGCAATCTTGTCGCTCCCGCAGGTTCTGGCGTTCTCGGCGATCGTCGCGATCCTGAACCTCGTGGTCGTGACCGTTATGGGCGCCGTTGTTGCCGGCATCTACAACCTCGCGGTGAAGGTCACCGGCGGACTCCTCGTCGGCTTCACCTCGAACTGACGCGCCAGCCGTTCACGCATCGGCTCGGCGAACGCCGGCGCTAAACGACGGTGGTGCCGAGCAGGGTACCGATCGCGTAGGTTGCCGCTAGCGCCAGCGCGCCACCGATAACCAGGCGCAAGACAGCGCGTCCCTGCGACGCGCCGCCCAGGCGCGCGGAGATAGAACCGGTGACCGCCAGCGCGATGAGCACTGCCACGACGGTGACCGGCACCCGCCACTCCGGCGGGGGGAGCAGAATCGCGAGCAGCGGCAGAAGCGCTCCGAACGTGAACGCCACAGCCGACGAGAACGCGGCTTGCCACGGGCTGACGAGGTCGTCCTGATCGATGTGCAGTTCCACCTCGAGGTGAGCCGCGAGGGCGTCGTGGGCCGTGAGCTCCTTCGCGACCTGCACCGCGGTGTCGCGACTGAGACCCCGCTCCTGGTAAAGCTGCGTCAACTCTTCCAGCTCTTCCGCCGGCATCTCGGCCAGTTCGCGGCGCTCTTTCGCGATGAGTGCGCGTTCGCTGTCGCGCTGACTGCTCACCGACACGTACTCGCCGAGCGCCATCGAGATAGCGCCGCCGACGAGGCCGGCCACACCTGCGAGCAGGAGCGCCGGAGTGTCGGTCGTCGCGCCCGCGACACCGACAACGAGTGAGGCAACGGAGACGATGCCATCATTGGCACCGAGAACACCGGCTCGCAGCCAGTTGAGCTTCTGGCTCACGCCGGTGGCGTGCGGCTCGTGGGCGTGTGTTGCGTCTGTCACGCCGCTCAGTCAACAACTCCACCATGGCGGTGCGCAATGAAGGATCGGCTAAGCGAACTCCGACGGCGGACCGGGAGGGGCCGCGCGGAGCGCTCGCTGCGATCCAGCGCCCGGATTCGTGGAAACCGCGCCCCGTCGGGTAAAGTCTTGGAGGTTGACGGTGCGATGCGCCGACAGCGCACGGGGCTATAGCTCAGGCGGTTAGAGCGCTTCACTGATAATGAAGAGGTCCCAGGTTCAAGTCCTGGTAGCCCCACGCAAGCCCCGGGGCCTTAGCTCAGTTGGTAGAGCGCCTGCTTTGCAAGCAGGATGTCAGGAGTTCGAATCTCCTAGGCTCCACAGTTTTCCTCCGGAGGTTCCCTGCCTCTCGCAACGTCACGCGCGCGTAACAGCCGCCGCGTAGCGTTGCGACACCGCGGCACGTGCGTGCGCGGCGAAAGGAGTGAACGTGTCGGCACTGCGGTTCGGGGTATTCGAGGTGTACGGCCCCCAGGTGGGTGGCACGCTCAGTTGGCCGCATCCGATCAGCGACTCGATCGACTTCGCCGACCCGGAGCGCTGGGTGCGCCTTGCGAAGGTCATGGATGCCACCGGTTTCGACTTCCTCTTCTTCGCCGACGGCTATGGCTATCCGATCGTCGGGGATGACATCAGTGCCGACGCCGTTGCGCAGGGCATCAACTTCTCGGGGTACGACCCCGCAACGCTACTCCCGGTGCTCATGCGCGAGACGTCCGACCTCGGATTCGTCGTCACCGCGACCACCGGCATCGACCACCCCGTCCAGCTCGCCCGCCGCTTCTCAACCCTGGACGTGATCTCGGGTGGACGGATCGGCTGGAACATCGTCACGGGCGCCTCGCAGAACGCTGTTGCCGAACTCTTCGGCCATGACGGGATGGTCGCGCACGACACCCGCTACGCGATGGCCGAAGAGTACGTCTCGCTGGCGCGGCGCTACTGGGAGGATGCCTGGAGTGACGACGCGCTCATAGCCGACCGCGAGTCCGGCGTCTACGCGCAACGGTCCGGCATCCATCGGGTGGTCTACGAGGGTGACCACTACCGCTCCCGCGGCTACTATGGCGCGCCCCCTACGCCGCAGCGCACGCCCCTGCTCTTCCAGGCCGGCACGTCTCCGGCCGGTCGGGCCTTCGCCGCGCGGCACGCCGAGTGTGTGTTCGTCCAGGCGACGACACCGAGCCACACCGCAGCGGCGGTGGCCGATCTGCACCGACGTGCCGGCGACGAAGGGCGCACGACACCGCTCGTGACGATGGCGGGGCTGACCGCGATCGTTGCCGAGACCTCTGCCGAGGCGAGGGAGCTTGCCGACGAATTCGACAGGATGCAGACCGACGATGTTGTGGCGACTCTCTACGCGGGCAACACCGGCATCGATCTGCGAACCCTCGATCCCGACCAGACTCTCCACCAGGTGCTCGACGCCGGCGGACCGATCGGACAGATGGGCACCAGCAACATCGAGCGATTCCTCGGCAGCGCGGAGCGACCCGCTCCGACGGTGCGGGAGATTCTCGACGAGCTGCGCGGCCGCGGCACGCGGGGCTTCCGTCTGGTCGGAGACCCGACCGAGGTGGCTGACGGGGTCGAGGAACTTGCGGCCCGCACGGGACTCGACGGGTTCCTGATCGAGCCCGTCTTCGGAACCCGGGATGTCGAGGCGTTCGGTGACCTCGTTCTTCCGATTCTGCGCGAGCGCGGACGGCTTTCGCCGCGGCGATCGGATGCGACGTTCCGGTCCCGCATGCGGGGGATGCTGCCGGCAGCTCCCGTATCGTAAGTCCATGGATCTGCGGGTCGCGGCTTACTCGATCGTCATAGACGACGACAGGCGCATGCTGCTCGCGCACTGGAACGAAGGCGGTGCCTCCGGCTGGACCCTTCCTGGCGGCGGCCTCGAACCCGGCGAAAGTCCGGATGCTGCGGCACGCCGCGAAGCCCGCGAAGAGACCGGCTACCGCGTTGCGCTCGACGAACTTCTCGGCATCCACTCGCGCGTGATCCCCGCCCGCCGCCGACTCGTGGCCGGGTCGGATCTGCCGCTGCAGGCACTGCGCATCGTCTACCGCGCCCACGTCACCGGCGGCGAGCTGCGCAACGAAACCGATGGCACAACGGATCGAGCCGAGTGGTTCCCGCTGTCGGAGGTGCGGCGACTGAAGCGCGTCAGCCTCGTCAACATCGGCCTGCGGATGGCGGGACTGGAGTCCTTCGCGCGCTGAAGGCTTCAGCGCAAACGACTGCGGCGCCCGGAAACCGGGCGCCGCAGCACTGGCTGATCTGAATCAGGCGTCGGGAGCGCGCAGCGGGTCGTCGGCAACCCACAGCTCGTCGTCTGCCCGCAGGGTCTGCCAGGCGGCGTAAAGCACACCGGCTGCGGCGATGACACCGAGGATGATGGCGAACACGCCACCGGCACCGATCCCCTGCTTCTGGGGCTCGAGTCCCGAGAGCTTCTTGGACAGCTTCTTCGAGACATCCTTGCCGTACTTGTCGGCGAGCTTGGCGTACTTCTTGGCGTCGGGCGCAGACAGTCCACGGCCCGCAGCGAGTCTCGCGCGAGTCTCGTTTGCGGCGTCCCATGCCGAGAGGGCCGAACCGACGACGGCTCCCGTCGCAGGGATCGCTCGGTTGGTCAGGAACGACTTGGACGATGCGAGTCCGCGCTGGACATACGGCTGCGCGTACTTGCCGTAGGCCTCCTGAACCTGAGGTACGACCTGCTCGCGGCCGTAGTTGCCCAGCTGCCGACCGGCTTCCCGGGCGATGTCAGCGGCTTCGCCGACGAGCACCTGCTGCGACTCCCAAATGTCGTTCGCGTGCTTCTGGAGCTTGCGGAGTTCCTTCTTGCGCTTGCGGCTGAGGCTCACGGGGCCCTCCCTGTCGTGTCGACGTGGTCTTCCCATCTTGCCATGTGTGCCGCAGACGGGAAGTGTTCACGGCGAACTCTGAAAGAATGGCGTCATGCCTCAGCACACCGCGGTCGCCACGATCCACACCAACCACGGCGACATCGTCGTCAACCTGTTCGGGGACCAGGCCCCGCGCACCGTCCAGAACTTCGTCGGGCTCTCTGACGGAAGCCGTGAGTGGACGCACCCGGCCACCGGTAAGCCGGGCGAGGGCGCGCTGTACACGGACGTCATCTTCCACCGCATCATCGAAGGCTTCATGATTCAGGGCGGTGACCCGCTGGGCGTCGGCACAGGCGGACCGGGATACAACTTCAACGACGAGATCAGCCCCGAACTCACCTTCACCGAGCCCTACAAGCTCGCAATGGCCAACGCGGGCCTCCGCCGCAACGCGATCACCGGCCAGCCCGAGGGCACGAACGGTTCCCAGTTCTTCATCACGGTCCCCGGCCAGGGTGGCCGAGGACCCGAGTGGCTGCAGGGCAAGCACACGATCTTCGGTGAGGTCGCGGATGACGACTCCCGCCGTGTCGTCGACGCGATCAGCGCCGTTGCCACCGGCCCGGGCGATCGTCCGATCGAGCCCGTCGTGATCTCGTCGATCGACATCGCTTCGGTCTGACCGGAGGGCGGCGTCCGCCGTGACGACTTCCGACGAGTTCCGCAGCAACCGCGATAACTTCTGCTACCGGCATCCGGACCGGCAGAGCTTTGTGCTGTGCCAGCGCTGCATGCGCACGATCTGCCCGGAGTGTCAAACCCCGGCAGCAGTCGGGGTCATCTGCCCGGAGTGCCTGCGTGAGCAGCGTGCGACGCAGACCACTGCCCAGAAGAAGGCCGAGCGACGCTGGTCTCGGGCTCCGATGACTGTCGGAACCCAGCGACCGACGGCGACCTACGTCATCATCGCGATCACGGCGGCGGTCTTCGTTCTTCAGCTTTTCATCCCCGCGCTCGAGGGCATCTTCGCCTTCAACAGCGCCTTTGTGATCCCATCGATCGCATTCGAGCCGTGGCGGTTGCTCACGGCTGTCTTCTTGCACTCGAGCTTCTTCCACATCGGACTGAACATGCTCGCGCTGTGGATGATCGGCAGATCGCTGGAGCCGCTTCTCGGTCACGCGCGATTTGTCGCGCTGTACCTGCTTTCGGGACTCGGCGGATCCGTGGGCGTCGCGTTGATTGCGCCCGGCATCTGGGTAGTCGGAGCCTCGGGCGCCGTCTTCGGTCTCCTTGGCGCGCTGTTGGTGATCGGTCGTCACATCGGGGCGAACATCACCGGCATCCTGATCGTGCTCGGCATCAACCTCGTGATCGGGTTCGTCCCGGGGTACAACATCGCGTGGCAGGCGCACATTGGCGGCCTTGTCGTCGGAGCACTCATCGGGCTCGTGTTCGCCCGAACCCGCACGCGGGCTCGCCAGCCGCTGCAGATCGGACTTCTCATCGCTATCGGCGTCGGCTTGTTGGCGCTGCTGGCGATCCCCGCCGTGTTCTACGTGTGATTCATCCACAGATTCATCCACACCTGGGGATGAATCACAGCGGTGTAATTCGGTGGGTACCGATCCGCGCGGCTAGCGCCAGCGTGTGGTCATGAGGAAGCCGACGAAGGCGATCCCGAATCCGATGACGAGGTTCCACGCGTCGATCCCGGGAATCGGGAACTGCGTGCCGCTGATGTAGAAGATCAGAACCCAGACCAGGCCGAGCAGCATGAGCCCGATCATGACCGGCTTGAACCAGACAGGGTTCGGTGCGGAATCCGCGCTGCTGCTCTCGACGATCGGTTCGTCGTCGTTGCTCGGGCGTGCCATGCGTCAAGTCTAACTGCCAGGGCTCCTCCAGCAGGAGACGAATAGAATCGCCCGTGATGTACGACGCCCGGTGACCTGGGCCCAAACGAGGACTCAGACGAGGGGGATGCCGTGGGTGATGCGGAGGAGACGCCGCAGCTGACCCGGCGATCGCGTCGCACCACGAAGCGCCGCCGCCGGGTGAGCGTCCTCGGCGTGATCGGGGAACTACTCATCACCGTCGGTGTCCTCGCCTTCCTCTATGTCGGTTGGCAGTTGTGGCTCGGAGACGTCATCCAGGGCGCGCAGAAGAACGCTGCCGGCAGCGAGTTGTCGGAGCAGTGGGCACAGGCAGCAGAGACTGCATCTCCAACGCCGGATGCTTCGGCCTCGCCGGAGCCGACCGCCACCACCGACGCCGACGTTTCCATCCCTGTTCTCGGGCAGCCCGATGACGCGCAAGAGTTCGCTGTCATGCGTGTTCCCCGCTGGGGCTCGGACTACATGGTGCCGGTCGCGGGCGGTGTGACGCGTGCACGAACGCTCGACCCGATCGGCATCGGTCATTACCCGGGCACGCAAATGCCGGGAGAGACCGGGAACTTCGCCGTCGCCGGCCACCGCACGACGTACGGCAAGCCGTTCTCCGACATCGAGACCCTGCGGATCGGCGATGCGATCGTCGTCGAAACTGAAGCCGGCTGGTACACCTATCGGTTCCGCACCCTCGAGTATGTGAAGCCGACTGAGACCTCAGTGCTCAACGCGACGCCGCAGCTGGATGTCGCAGCCGGCGATGCCTACATCACGTTGACCAGCTGCAGTCCGCGCTGGAGCATGACGGAGCGCATCGTCGCGTACGGCGTGTTCGAGTCGTTCACTCCCCGCGAAGCCGGCCCGCCCGCATCCCTCACGGAAGGAATCGCCTGATGTATGCCGCTCTCTGGCACGTGCTGCCCGGCCCGTGGTGGGCAAAGGTCGCGATTCTCACCGTGATGGCCGCCGCTGTTCTGTACGGCCTCGTGTTCTACGTTTTCCCCTGGATCAGTGAGCTGACCACTCCGCAGGACGCGACAGTCGGGTGACCGCAGATCCAGCGAGCATCGCACCGGTGCTCGTAGTCGACAACCACGACAGCTTCGTCCACACGCTCGTCGGGTACCTGCACGAGTTGGGTGCCGCTACCGTCATGGTCGAGGCAGACCAGGTCAGCGTGGATGCCGTCCCGCGGCTCGTCGGTGAACACGCCGGCATCCTTATCTCCCCCGGTCCCGGTCGCCCCGCCGACACCGCGGCCTCGCAGAATCTTGTGCGCGAGGCCGTGGAGCGGGGTGTTCCCGTGCTCGGAGTGTGCCTAGGGCACCAGGTGATCGCCGAGGCACTGGGTGCGCGGGTGTCCGTCGCTCCGGAACTGTTCCATGGCGTCACCTCGCCGGTCACTCACGATGGGTCGACGCTCTTTTTCGGAATCCCGTCGCCGTTCATCGCCAACCGGTATCACTCGCTGTCGATTGATCCCGACTCGATCCCCGAGAGTCTCGTCGTCACGGCCCGCACCGACAGCGGAATCGTCATGGGCATCGCGCACCGCGACGCGCCGCTGTGGGGTGTGCAATTCCACCCCGAGAGCGTGCTCACCGAAGGCGGTTACCGGCTGCTGGCGAACTGGTTGGAACAGGTCGGCTATCCGGATGCCGTCGAACGATCCCGCACGCTCCGGCCGCACGTCGCCGCCGGCGTGTGAGTCAATCCCTCGCGAGACTGCACCGTGCCCGCGAGGCCGTGCGCTCAGTGGGCTCTCTCGCGGGCACGTTGCAGTCTCGACGGTCTAGCCAGACGAGGCGAGCGCCGCTCGGCGCCGTGCGGTCGGGGGTCAACCGGAGCAGTAGGTCAACGTGATCGTCGAGCGGACCGGGACCTCACCGGGCGCGAGGGACTGAGCGATGACGACAGGCGGGTTGGTCGCGGGGCACGACGTGTCCTCCTGCGTCTCGACCGTCAGCTGAGTGTCCGGGGCTTCGAGTTCGCGCGTGGCAGCCTCGACGGTGTACCCGGTCACGTCGTTGATCAGAACGCGTCCCGTCGCAACGACGAGGTCGACGCTGCTTCCAACCGCGACCTGATCACCGCCAGCCGGGTCCGCAGCGATGACGATTCCGGCGTCGAGGGCGGGGTCGTTGCGCGAGGTCACCGTGCCGACCTTCAGACCGACCTGCTCGAGGGCCTGCGCGGCAGTTTCCTGCGTGAGGCCGGTGAGCGTCGGCACGGCCGCGAGCTCTTGCCCCGTCGAAACGTAAACCTTGATCTCCTGGTTCACCTCGACCGAGACATCCGTGCCGGGTTCTGTCCGGATGACGTTTCCTTCGGCCACCTCGACACTCGACTCTTCGACGCGCACCGGAACGAGGTCGATCGCGGTCAGTTCTTCGGCGGCCCGATCGTAGGTCATGCCGGTGAGGTCGGGGACGATCCGGGAGTTGCTGGGGACGTTCTCGTCCCCGCGCGGAATGGTGAGCACCCAGAACAAGACCGAGATCAGCAACACGGCCAGGATCGCGACGCCTGCCCACACCCAGGCCACGGGGGGACCCGACTGCGTGCGGCGCATGGTCGTGTCGGTCGAGAGCTGCCGAAGCGACCGGGCAGTCTCTGCGGCTTGCCGCGGGTTGGGTCCGTAGAGCTCGCTGGTGAGTGTTCCCAACTGGCGGCGGGAGGGCGCCTTACCGGTCAGTGCGTGAGTCAGTGCGGCGCGAAACGAGGGGGCGTCTTGGTAGCGCTGGTAGGGATCCTTCGCGAGAGCGCGCAGCACTACGGCATCCAGCGCTCGCGGAATCTCTTCGTTGATCTCCGACGGCGTGAGGGGGGTCTCGCTGACGTGCTGATAGGCAACGGCAACCGGGGACTCGCCCCGGAACGGCGCTCTGCCGGTCAACAGCTCATAGAGCACGACACCGGTGGAGTACAGGTCGGCACGGGCATCGACCGGTTCGCCCTTCGCCTGCTCGGGCGAGAAGTAGGCGGCGGTGCCGAGGATCGCGGTGGTCTCGGCGACGGTGGACGACGAATCCGAGACGGCGCGAGCGATACCGAAGTCCATGACCTTGATGTGGTCGTCGGCGGTGACCATGACGTTGCCGGGCTTGATGTCGCGGTGCACCACACCGGCACGGTGCGAGTACTCGAGGGCTTCAAGGATGCCGTCGGCATAGGCGACGGCACGCTCGGCGTCGACAGGGCCCTCTTCGATGACGTCCTTCAGCAGTCGACCAGAAACCAGCTCCATGACGATGTACGGCACCGGCTGGGTCGTGCCGTCGGGAAGGGACTCGGTCTCTTCGCCGGCGTCGAACACGCGCACGATCGTCGGGTGCGACATCCGCGACGCCGCCTGCGCCTCCAAGCGGAAGCGCGTGCGGAAACCGGCATCGCGGGCCAGCTCAGGATCGAGGATCTTGATGGCGACGTCGCGGCCGAGGGTCAGGTCGTATCCGCGATACACCGATGCCATGCCGCCACGGCCGATCGACTCGTCGATCCGGTAGCGCCCCGACAGCACGCGAGAATCGTCGGTCACACTACCCCTCCCTGACTGAGCCAGCCTGTTCAGCCTAGTCGAGCGCTTCCTGTGAACCTCCGGTCAGGGAGTGGGGGTCGGGGTCGCTGGAGCCTCAATCTGAACCTGCATCTGCGGTGAGGCATCCGACGTGCGCTGCTCGGCGCCACTGCACAGGGCGGTGTACGACGCGGTGAGCGTCTGTCCGGCTGCGTTGGCGATCAGGATCGCCTCCTCGCGGTCGTTCGGGGGAACGTGCGCTGCGAGGTGCCGTCAACGGTGAAGACCGCGTTCTGCAGGGTGACGGTGTAGCCGCTGAGCGTGCCCGTGCCGGTGGGGCAGGTGAAGCTGTCCCACGTCAGCGTGACGGTCGAGCCCGCCACAGCAGGCTCACCGCCCTGGATCGCCGGGGGGTTGCTCGGGCCGCCGATGGGCGTGACCTGGCCGTAGCACGAGATCGTGAGCGCCGTTGTCGGCTCGATGTTGCCGGTCGGGTTCACCTGCCAAACGACGCCGACCTGCGAGTCATCCGGAGCAGCAGTGCCGTTGTCGGTGACCACTTCGAGCACCCCCGCGCTCTTGGCATCCTGCACAGCCTGGTCGCACTGCATGCCGACGAGGTTCAGGGCGTCGATGTTGATGCGGGTCTCACTCGGCGAGGGCGTCGGTGTCGAGGCGCTCGGCGACGGGGCCGACGACGAGCTCGTGGGGTCGGGTGACGGCGGCTGGTTGGCAACCAGGGCCCAGATCGTGCCGCCGAGCACGAGCACAAGCAGCACGATGAGCGCGACGAGGGGCCAGGTCCACGGGCTGCGCTTGCGCGGCGCAGGCTCTTCGGTAGGGGTCTCCGGAGCCGGCATCAGCCGTGTCTCGGCGGATGTCGCGGTGGACGTCAGCAGTGCCGTTGCGTCATCAGCGGCGATGGCGCCCGTGGCGATCGCCGGGATCGCTGCTGCTGCGGCGGCGACGTCGCCTCGGCGCAGAGCCGTGGCTGCCCGAGCAACGGCAGCCGCCGTGGCAGGTCGGTCCTCGGGCTTTTTGGCGATCATCGCCATGACGAGGTTCTGTACCGGAACAGCCACGGTTGGCGGCAGCGGCGGCGGCTGCTCGTTGATCTGGGCCATCGCGATCGCGACCTGGGACTCGCCGGTGAACGGACGCTTGCCGGCCAGGCATTCGTACGCGACGATCCCGAGCGAGTAGATGTCGGTGGCAGGGGAGGCCGGGTGACCGGATGCTTGCTCGGGCGAGAGGTACTGCACGGTGCCCATGACCTGGCCTGTCGCGGTCAGGGGAACCTGGTCGGCGATACGAGCGATGCCGAAGTCCGTGATCTTGACGCGGCCGTCGGGGGTGATCAGCAGGTTCCCGGGCTTGATGTCTCGATGGACGAGGCCCGCCGCGTGCGCTGCCTGCAGGGCTGCAGAGGTCTGGGCGATGATGTCGAGCGTCTTGTCAGTCGACAGCGATCCGTCTCGTTCGAGGATCGTCGACAGGGCTTCACCGGGAACGAGCTCCATCACCAGGAACGCACTGCCGTTCTCTTCGCCGTAGTCGAAGACGCTGGCGATGCCCTCGTGGTTGACGAGCGCTGCGTGCCTGGCCTCGGCGCGGAACCGCTCGAGGAACCCGGGGTCGCCCATGTACTCGTCTTTGAGGATCTTGATCGCGACCGTCCGTCCGATGACGTGGTCGGTTGCTTCCCAGACCTCGCCCATGCCGCCGATCGCGATTCGCGAATCCAGCTCGTAACGGCCGCCGAAGGTCACACCCTGCGTCGGTCTCATTTGTTCAGCACCGCCTCCATGACCTTCTTCGCGATCGGGGACGCGATGAGATCTCCGTATCCCGACTGACCCATTCCGCCACCGTTCTCCACGACGACAGCCACTGCCACCTCGGGATCGTCGGCGGGCGCGAACCCGGTGAACCAGAGGGTGTACGGCTTGTTGGGTCCGTTCTCCGCCGTACCCGTCTTACCGGCCACGTCGACGCCCTCTATTCTTGCATTCGAGGCGGCGCCGTTTTCGACATTCGCGACCATCATGGCGACCATCTCCTCGTTCAACGCGGGACTCAGTGCCTCGCCGAAAACGGTGCTCTCAAACGTCTGCTGCACCGAAAGGTCGGGCCCGATGACCTGGTCGACCATGCGGGGGTTCATGACGATGCCGCCGTTGGCGATACCGGCCGAGACCATCGCCATCTGCAGCGGCGTCGCCGTCACCTGCCCCTGACCGAAGCCGGTGAGCGCGGTCTGCGGAGCGTCCAGCCCCCGGGGGTAGCTCGAGGGAATCGAGTCGAGCGGGATGCTGAACGAGAGGTTGAAGCCGAACTTCTCAGCCTGCTGGCGGATGGCCTCGTCTCCGAGCTGCACGGCAAGCTGAGCCATGGGGATGTTGCAGCTCAGGCGCAGCGCGTCGGCTATCGATACCGTCTCGCCCGGCCCACATGTTCCGCCGCTGGCGTTGCGGATCGTGTTCGACGACTGGGGCAGCTGCCAGATGGCCGGGTTCGGGATCTGCGAATCGGGCGTGTAGTCGCCCGACGCCAGAGCCGCCGCGACGACGACGACCTTGAACGTCGATCCCGGTGGGTTGAGATCCCCCGCGATGGCGCGGTTGTAGAGCGGGTCCGCGGGATCCGCGAGCAGGGCGGCGTAATCAGTCTCGACCTGAGCGGTGTCGTGCGAAACGAGGAGGTTCGTGTCGTAGCTGGGGCTCGTGACCATCGCGAGGACTCGGCCCGTGTCGGGTTCGATCGCGATGACCGCGCCCTGCAGGTCGCCGAGGGCCTCGTACGCGGCTCGCTGGACGTCGGCATCCAGCGACAGCACGACATTGGAGCCGCGCGGCGGCTGCCCGGTGAGGATCTGTTCGATGCGAGAGAGGAACTGCGAGCTTGCGGTGCCGCTGAGCTCGTCGTTCATGGCCTGTTCGATGCCGGTCGCTTCGCCCACCACCGGGATCACCCCGGTCACCGGAGCCCACATGTCGGGGTCGACGTAGACCCGCTGCCAGCTGAAGACGTCACTCGAGGGGACCGATGACGCGATAGCCGAGCCGCTTGCGATGATCGAGCCGCGCTGCACTTCGTAGGAGTCGTACAGGGCACGCGTGTTGCGCGGGTAGTCGGCGAGATCCGCCGACTGGATTCCCTGGATCCACGTCGTCGAGGCGAACAGGGCGAGGAACATCATGAGCATCAGGATGCTCAGCCGCCGCAACTCCTTGGTCATCGCCGCATCACCCCCATCATCCGATCACCGCGCGAGGACGGCTGCGGACGGCATCCGAGATGCGAAGCAGAAGGGCCACGATGATCCAGTTGGCAACGAGCGAGGATCCGCCCGCGGCCAGGAACGGTGTCGTGAGGCCCGTGACGGGGATGACTCGGGTGACGCCGCCGACCATGATGAACACCTGCAGGGCGATCGTGAACGCGAGACCGGTCGCCAGCAGCTTGCCGAAGTCGTCTTGACCGGCGACGCCGATCCGGATGCCGCGCGCAACGAACACCATGTACAGCAGCAGGATGGCGAAGACACCGGCAAGGCCGAGCTCTTCACCCAGGCTCGGCAGGATGTAGTCGCTCTGCGACAGCGGCGTGATGTAGGGCCGCCCCTGCCCGAGCCCGGTGCCGATGAGCCCGCCGTGGGCGAGGCCGTAGATTCCCTGCACGAGCTGGAAGCTGCCGCCGTAGGCGTCGATGCGCTCAGGGTTGAACGGGTCGAGCCAGTTGTCGAACCGTCCGCCGACGTAGGACAGCACCCGCGAGGCGAAGAAGGCGCCGGCCGCGGCCAGGACGAGACCGATGACGACCCAGGACGTCTTGCCGGTGGCGACGTAGAGCATCGCGACGAACATGCCGAACAGCAGCAGTCCGGTGCCGAGGTCGCGCTGCAGCACGATGATGCCGAGCGAGATCAGCCAGAGGACGAGGAGGGGACCCAGCTCGCGCGCCCGCGGCCACGTCATGCCCAGGAACCGGGTTCCGACCGAGCTCAGGCTCTCGCGGGTGCGCACGAGGTAGCCGGCGAAGAAGATCGCCAACGAGATCTTCGCGAGCTCGCCGGGTTGGAACGAGAAGATCCCGAGCGACACCCAGACGTCCGCGTTCGCATCGGTACCGAGGCCCGGCACGATCGGAAGTAGCAGCAGGGCGATCCCGGCGAACCCGAAGATGTAGGTGTAGCGGAACAGCACGCGGTAGTTGCGCAGCGCGATCACCACGGCGAGGCATCCGAGGATCGCAATGCCCGCCCAGGCGAGCTGGCGAACCGACGCCGCATCCCACCCTTCGGCGCCGTCGGCGAGGTCGATGCGGTAGATCATCGCGATCCCGAGCCCGGTGAGGAGGGTCGCAATCGGCACGACGAACGGGTCGGCATCCCGGGCCCAGACGCGCAAGGCGATGTGGACGGCGATGACCGTGGTGAACAGTCCGCCGAAGGCGATGAGGTAGGCGGGGGCGATCTCGCCCATGACGCCGAGCTGCACCAGCGCGAGGGCGCCCAGCGAGAGCACGAGGGCGAACAGCAGCAGGCCGAGTTCGCGGTTGCGCTGCTTCTGCGGGGTGCGCAGTCGCTTGAGCGCGCGAACGACTGCCGTGTCGGTCGAGACGTCGGCCGCCGGTTCACGCGTGATCGCGGGATCAGCCATCTGATTCCTCCGCGTCGTCGGGATCGAGCGCGTTCACGATCGCTCGCGCATCTGCGAGCGATCGGGCCGAGATCGTGCCTTCGACCGTTGCGCGCTTGAAGTTGCTCAGATCGGCGAGCAGGATGCCGGTGTCCTCGTACGGCGTCGACAGCGAGATCGGGCCGATGTTCTGCTGGATGCCGCGGTAGATGACGACAGTGTCGTCGTCGGCGCCGACGAAAAAGCGGGTCTGCGTCCACTGGTAGGCGCCGAAGAGGGCGACGCCGATCATCGCGAGCACGATCACGAACCCTGCGATCCAGGCAAGCCGGCGGCGTCGCGACCGGCGGCGGTCCTCTTCGATGAGCTCTTCGAGGAACTCCGGGGCCGGTTCGAAATGGGTCGGCTCGTTGGCTGCCTGCCGCGCAGGATGCAACCAGCCCGTCAGGGAGCTGCGGGCCGCGGGGACGTCGATTCCCTCCGGATTCGACGCGGACCCGACAACCGTCGCGGTTCCCGAGAAGAGCGGATGCCGCCCCCCGACATCCACCAGCACGATGGTGACGTTGTCGGGAGCCCCGGCATCCAGAGCCATCTTCAGCAGAGCGTCGGCGGTGCGGGCGGGAGCGAGATCTGCCGCGAGTGCCTTGGACGTCTGGGTGTCGGGGACGACGCCGCACAGCCCGTCCGAGCACAGGAGCCAGCGGTCACCGGGCTGAGTCGGCATGACGAAGGTGTCGATCTCGGGGTTCGGCGACATGTCACCGAGCACGCGCATCAGCACCGAGCGCCGCGGGTGATACCGCGCCTCTTCGGGAGTGATGCGACCCGAGTCGACCAGACGCTGGACGAACGTGTGGTCCGTCGTGATCTGGGTCAGGGCCCCGTCGCGGTACAAGTACACGCGGGAATCGCCGATGTGGGCGATCACGGCGTAGTCATCGACCATCGCAAGCGCGCTCACGGTGGTTCCCATGCCGGCCAGTTCCGGGCGCGCGGCGACGGTATCGATGAGGGCAGCCGCGGTATCGGTGATCGCCTCGCCCAATGCGCGTTCTGCTGCAGCGGGTGAGTCGAAGGGTCGATCGAGCTCTGCCAGCTGCGCGATCGCGATGCTCGAGGCCACGTCGCCACCGGCGTGGCCGCCCATCCCGTCGGCGACGACGAACAGGTTGGACCCGGCGTACCCGGAGTCCTGGTTGTTCGAGCGCACCTTGCCGGTGTGCGACAGCGCCGCGCTGGATCCTTCGAAGACCATGACGGGTCGGCCGTTACTTCCGCAGCTCGAAGGTTGTCGCGCCGACCTTGATCGGGGCGCCGATCTTCACCTCGACCGGCGCGCTCACGCGTGCGCCGTCATGCCAGGTGCCGTTCGTCGAATCGAGATCCTGCAGCATCCACTGCTCGCCCCACAGCAGGAGACGCGCGTGGTGGCTCGAGGTGTAGTCGTCACGGATGACCAGGCCCGACTCGCTGGATCGCCCGATCGTCAGCGGTTCGGTTCCCAGGGGGAGCTCGAGACCGGCCTTGGGGCCGCTCGTGATCACGATGCGCGAGACGGCGTCTCTCGTTGCGGGTCCCCCAGCGGCTCCGGAGGGTGCCGGCTGTGCTGTGGGCGCCACGGGGGCTGTCTCTCGGGGCGAAGACGGTCCGGCCGCCGCAGCCTCCGGCATCCGTCGTACCCGCACACCGAACACGTCGGCACGCAACGAGTAGACCACGGCGAAGACGAAGAACCAGAGCAGCAGCAGAAAGCCGATCTGCAGCAGAAGAAGTGTCAGTTCACTCATGCGCGGCCGCCCCCGTCGAACACGTCGAAAGCGCGCGTGGCATCGGATGCTGCAGGTCGCGCCGGCGCCGAGGCCTGCGCGACGACGCGGAAGATCATGTCGGTGCGGCCGATCGTGATGGTGGAGTCCGGTGGCAGGGGGGACTCGGTGATCTTGCGACCGTTCAGCAGCGTGCCATTGGTCGACCCGAGGTCGCGCACCATCGCGCGCTCGCCGTCCCACAGCACTTCGACGTGCCGGCGGCTGGTTCCGGAATCCGCGAGCGTGATGTCGGCGTCGCTTCCCCGACCGATCACCGTGCGGGCCTTCACGAGCGGATGCCGCTGGCCCGCGATGTCAAGTACGCCGCGCCATGACACCGAGCCTTGTGCGGTCGACGAGTCGACCTGCAGCGTGCCGGTCGAGAGGGCGTCGTCTCGACGAATGGTTACGGAAACGGGGCCGGCGAAGGTATATCCCTGTGAGCGTGCGTGCTTCGTGACGAGCTCGGCCAGTTCGTCGACGAGCGGCTGTCCGATCGCCTGCATCCGTTCGTCGTCGGCGGGTGCCAGCCGGACGGTGAACGTGTTCGGGGCAAGGATCCTGTCCCGAGCCACCACGGCGGCCTTCTTGTCGAGCTCGCTGCGCAGGGCGGAGGCGATCTCGACGGGTTGGATCCCGCTACGGAAGGTCTTCGCGAACGCGCCGTTCACGGCACGTTCGAGTCCCTTCTCGAAGCTGTCAAGTAGTCCCACGGATCTCCTCAGGCAGGCAGAGCGGTCCACCCATGCTAGTTGGAGACTCTGAACGGGCCATGGACGACCTGGCGGAAGCGCCGATACCGGGCTCGACGCGCCGATCCGTCGTGATATCCTCGGGAAGTTGATCCGCGGTCCGCCGCGGTTCGCGCGAGTGGCGGAATAGGCAGACGCGCTGGCTTCAGGTGCCAGTGCCCGAAAGGGCGTGGGGGTTCAACTCCCCCCTCGCGCACAGGAGAGAAGGTCCCGAGAGGGGCCTTCTTTTCGTCCTACCCGACTCGAGGCGTCATGAGATTCCAGCCTGCCGCGGCCCTGGCCGCACTCACGATCGTGGGGCTTGCGGTGACGGGGTGTACCGCCGAGTCGGCGCCCGACCCGAGTCCGACTCCGTCGGTCAGCGAGAGTGCGGAGGCTGCGCCGGGGACGCGGGGCAACCCGCTCCCGGTCGGCGAGACCATCCGGCTCTCGGACGCGTCGGCATGGTCAGTCGGTGCGACTGCCGCGACGGAGGTCGGCGACGGGTATGTCGTGCTGCCGCTTCGTATCCTCATCGATTGGGATGCGATCCGTGCGCAGCTGGTCGAGGCGGGCGAGGATCCGGCGGACGCTGACGCGCTCGGGATCGACCCGTGGGCCTCCCTTGTCGTGCGCTACATCGGCGCGAGCGGGCGCAGTTACGAACTGTTCGAGAATGCCGCAGCTGACATACCGAATCAGCTCTGGTCGATCGGAACGGTGTATCCGCCCGCCGAGGATCTGTCGGCGAACGTCGCTGTGAGCGTCCCGGCCGAGGAGATCGAGGGCGGCGTCTGGACGGTGCTCAACACCGGCGGTGACGCGGTCTTCCTCGCGACATCCTGAGCGGACCGGCGATCTGACCCAGCGGTGGTACCTGCGGGACGCGGGTGTCGATAGAGTGTGGCTCGTCGCGCTTTGGCGCGATCTATCCGGGGGGATCCGTCGACGCCCGGGTCTGGAGCGTTGCTCGGCCCGGGCGTTCGATGGCACCACGTTCGATGGCGCCGCGTTCGATCGCGCGGTGTCCCTCAGGATCGTCCGCTGCGGAGCAGTTCCCGACTCGATCCAGCGAGCTGACGCAGCGAAGCATCGGGCAGGAACGCTCGGGTCAACGCGAGTCCGATCCGCGCCAGGTCAGCCTCGTCGCGGTACAGCAGGTACAGCGACTCGTAGCGCGGATGGAACTTCTCCTTGAAGCGGTGCAGCGACCGGAAGCCGTACACCGGCTCGAGCATGTCGGCCAGCCGCTCGGTGATGTCAGCGATCATGCCGGCGTCCGGCGGGTAGTCATGCGTCAAGGGCGCGCCCGACAGGGACAGCATCCGTGCTCCCTCGTCGGCGAAGAATCGCGCCGACGAACCGATCAGGAACTCCATCACCGGCCCGAACCCGCCCTCGCGGCGGCGCATGAGGTCGAGGGTCCAGCCCTCTATGCGGCCTTCGCCGTAGACCGGTAGCCAGGAGAGGAATCCGTCGACGTCGCCGTGCGGTGAGATGGCCAGCGCCAGGCGCACCTCAGGGTCGGCAGCCTCGTGCAGAGTGCCGAGTGTGAATCCCATTTCCGGCAGGCCCTTATCGCCGACCCACATGTCAGAGATGGCGCGCAGCTGTTGCTGGATGCCCCAGGGCTCGTCGACCAGGCGTGTCATCCGGAAGGTCATTTCTTCGCGGTTCGCGCGGTTCAGCGACGTGCGAACCGCAGCCCACCGCTTGCCGGTGAATTCGAGTCCCGCCAGGTCGACGATCGTGTCGTCGGCGACGATGAGGTTGCGCCAGCCCTCCGGTATGACAGCGCGGGTTGCGTCATCGGCCGAGAAAAAGCACGGTATGAGCCCCGCGCTCTCGGCCATCGAGACGAACTCCCGCACCGATTCCGCGCGGCTCTCGCGGGGTCCGAGCGGGTCGGCCAGAACGAGGGCCACCCCTGAGCGGCGCTGGTAGGCGACGATTCCCGAACTCGTGCGGGCATACGACAGGCCCTCCCAGGTCGTCATCCACGACAGGGTGCCGCCGCCGAAGTCGTGCAGCATCTGGCGCACATCGCTATCGGTTGGCGTCGGGCTGAGGCCGAGGCTCGCGCGGCGGCGCCCACGGAAAGCGCCGCGCACCCACACGAGGTAGACGAGCAGGATGCCCCACAAGACCGCCGTCGCGACCGTTACCGACGGGTCGCCGTCCCAGGTGAGATCGGCGGCGGGGAAGCTGACGTACAGCGCGATGACCAGGATGCCCAGAACGACGTTGATGCTCGCGAGGACGACGGCGATGACCCACGCCCAGCGGCGGCCGCGGAACAGTCCGCGGGCAACCAGAAGCAGGATGACGACGTCGATTGCGGTGTCGATCCAGGACCCACCGCCGAGTTCGGTGCGACCGAACGGACCATCGGTGGGAACGATGGAGGTGAGGGTCTCGATCGCTGCCAGCGCGAGAACCGCTATCAGGGCGACGAATCGCTGCTCTTGAACGCTCACGCGTCGGACCCGGAGCGGGCGCGCCACGACCAGAACGAGCAGGATCGCGAACGTGTGCTCGATGTCCGCGAGCGAACCCCAATACAGCAGGGCCACCGCGCCGCCGCCGAGCAGTACGAGCCACGCGCGGGAGCGCCACGGCGACGGCAGCAGGCTGGCGGCAGCCGCCAGGCAGGCCATCGTGCCGCCGGAGGGGCCGACATCCAGGGCGAGGGCCTCGCGCTGCGCCCAGGGCCAGGGTGTGAAGGCCAGGAGCCAGAGGGCCAGGGCGCTGGCGAAGATCGCGAACAGCTGTCCCACCGTGTAGTACGCGAGGGCTACTCGGGTTCCGCGCCGCCACTCGAGGTACCCCATGCCGACGAAGCTCGCGATCGTGATGAGGTAGACCCACGGATGGACGACGAAGAACGTTCCCGTGACCGGTGCCCACCACTGGCCCTCCAGGAACGCCGGCAGCCCGTAGGCCACCTCCGCGAACAGCGGATTGTGCTTGAACGATTGCCACAGGCCCTGCCAGATGACGCCCACCGCGAGCAGTGCGAGGACGAAAACGATCGTGGCCGGCATCCGTGACACGACGGTTCGAATCCCGACACCGAGTGTCGATCGCGCGCGGGTTTCGGTCGCTGCGGTGTCGGTCATCGTTGCCCTCCTGCGCACCTATTCTGTCGGTGTCAGCAGCAACTCGCGCAGCGACGCGACGTCGTCGACCGTTGCCTGTGCACCCTCGGACTCGTGGGGCCAACTGAAACCCCACCGCACGAAGATCACCGGCACGTCATTGACGGCGCCCCCCTCGACATCGTGGTGACGATCCCCGATGAGCACGGGCCGCGACGTGTCGACGCCCACCGCGCGCAGCCGCCGCAGCGCTTCAGCGACGATGTCGGCCTTCGCGCTGAGTGTCCGCTCATCGGGAGTGGCGCCGGTGATCGCACGCAGGTGCGGCGACAGCGCGAAATGCTCCATCAGGGCGACGACTTGGTTCTCGGGCTTGGAGCTGGCGGTCGCCTGCGGGATTCCGGCGCGATCGAGATCGGCGATGAGCTCGCCGATGCCGTCGAACAACCGCGCACCTGTCGTATAGCCGTCGGCCTTGCTGAGGGCCCGGTAATAGGCGACGGCATCCGTCGACTGCTCCGGGGTCATGCCGAGGTTCACCTGGAACGACTCGAACATCGGCGGACCGATCCAGTGGACGAGCTCGGCCCGGGTCGGTGCGGGATAGCCGAAGTGCTCGAGGGTCGTGGTCAGTCGACGAAGGATGCCGTCGGAGGCGTCGACGACGGTGCCGTCGACGTCCCACAGCACGCAGGTCCAGGGAGATCGCATGACTCCACGCTAGGGGAACCGCGGCACCGTGACCGCGGCTAGCGGGTGAGGGCTAGAACAGGCGCGGCGCGCCGGACTCGATTCCCTTCATGCCCTCGTAGTCGAGGGTGACGCAGCGGATGCCACGGTCCGTGGCCAGCACGCGCGCCTGCGGCTTGATCTCCTGGGCCGCGAACACTCCCGTCACCGGTGCCAGGTGCGGATCCCGCCCGAGCAGCTCAAGGTAGCGCGTGAGCTGCTCAACCCCGTCGATGTCGCCTCGACGTTTCACCTCGACGGCGATCGTGCCGCCGTCGGGGTTGCGCAGCAACAGGTCCACAGGGCCGATGGCGGTCGGGTACTCGCGACGAACGAGGCTGAGCCCGTCGCCGATGACGTCGACCTGCTCGGCAAGGAGTCGTTGGAGGTCAGCCTCGACGCCGTCTTTCACCAGGCCCGGGTCGATGCCGAGCTCGTGCGAGGAGTCGTGGACAACCTCGTAGATTCGCACGAGGAGTGCATCGCCGGTCTTCGCGTGGGTCACGCGCCACTGCTCGATGACGCCGACGTCGGCGGCTTCGGCATCCGGCTCTTCCACCACCAGCGAACAGGGCGGGCTCATCCAGTTGAGGGGCTTGTACGAGCCGCCGTCCGAGTGCACGAGCAGCGATCCGTCGCCCTTGTGAACCAGCAGCCTGGTCGCGAGCGCGAGATGCGCGTTCAGTCGGCCGGTGTAATCGACGGTGCAGCGGGCGATGACAAGACGCACCCGTCGAGCCTAACGGCCCTCACTCCGCGCGAGTATCGGCGGGTTCCGAGGGGCGCTCACCGCCGGCAGGCGCCGGAGCGGGCACCGCGAGCGGCCGGGCAGCACCCGATGCGAGCCCGGAGGCGATTGCGAGGGCGACCAGGATGTAGAGCGTGTTGAGCACGCCGATATGGAAGCTGATGAACCCCAGGATCGGTGGGCCGCACAAAAACGCGACGTAGCCGATCGTGGCGGCTGCGCTCACGCGTGCTGCGGCTTTCGCGGGGTCGTCAGCGGCGGCCGACATCCCGAGCGGGAAGCCCAGGGAGGTGCCCGCGCCCCAGAGCGCAGCCCCGACGAAGATCAGTGGGACGTTCGGCGCGAGGATGAACAGCAGCAAGCCGGATGCCGCGAGCAGGGAAAGCACGCGCAGGGTGGCGACGCGGCCGAACCTGTCGACCAGGGGCCCACCGAAGACCCGGACCACCGTCATGCTGACCGAGAACACGGCAAGCCCGATCGCCCCGAGCGCTTCGCTGGCGTCGTGGCCGTCCACGACCCCCAGGGCGAGCCAGTCGTTGGCCCCGCCCTCGGCGAAGGCCATCCCGAGCATGATGATCCCGAGTGTGTAGGTGCGGGGCTCCTTCCATGCCGACAGGGCGACGCTCAGCCGTTCGCGCATGCGCGGCTTCTGCGTCGGCGTCGGGTCGGCATCCGGGTCCATCGCGATCTCCCGGGCGGGCACGTTGGCGCTGGCCCACAGGCCGGTCAGGGCGAGGAGACCGGCGATCAGCGCGGTGTGCGTCAGCACGTTCGAGTTCACCGCGATCGCGAGGGCACCGAGGCCCGCGCCGGCGACGGTGCCGAAGCTGAAGAAGGCGTGGAACAGCGGAAGGATCGTCTTGCCGATCGTCTTTTCGATCGCGGCACCCTCGACGTTCATCATGACGTCGACGGAGCCGTTGCCCAGTCCGAACAACGCGAGACCCACGATCACGAGAATGTATGAATTCGCGACGTCCACACCGATTCCGACGAGCGCGACACCGACCGAGAAGGTGAGGATGGCGCCGAGCATGCTTCGGCGAGCACCGAACCGGGCGAGAACGACGGATGCCAGGGACAGGCCGATGATCGATGCCAGACCTGCGCCCAGCAGCATGAAGCCGATCTGAATATTGTCGACCCCGAGCGTCGCCTTGATCGCCGGCACCCGCGCAGCCCATGTCGCCACGCTCAGACCGCTCAGGAAGAAGATGGTGAAGACAGCCGTGCGCCATCGGGTGATCTGAGCGCGAGTGAGAGCGGTATCCACCGGACGAGTGTATCGAATCGTTTCGACGCGCACCATGTCCCGGTTCACGGCGCGTGCAAGCCAGTACCATCGAGGCACCATGAGCGAGCGCAGGGCAACGATCACTGACGTCGCGCGCGAAGCCGGAGTCTCCCCCTCCACGGCGTCCGTCGTCTTCAGTGGCAACGCGCCCGCCTCCGCCGAGACCCGCCGTCGCGTGCTGGCGGCTGCCGAGGCGCTCGGGTACACCGGTCCGGATCCCCGCGCCGCGTCGCTGCGGCGGGGCAGGTCCGGCATCGTCGGCGTCGTATTCGGGGGTTCGCTGCGTGCCGCCTTTCACGACCCGGTGACGATAGCGATGATGGACGGCATCGCCGAGGGGGTGGCGCCGCTTCGTGCGGGGCTTCTGTTGCTGCCCGATGAGACGTCAGCTGCGGCTCCGGCAACCGGCACCGACAGCGGTGCGATCGAGGTGTCATCGGCGATGACCTCCGCGCCGATCGATGCTGCGGTCCTCGTCGGATTCGGACAAACCCGCCAGCCCTCGCTCGACGTTCTGCGCGCTCGACGCGTGCCCGTTGTCGTCATCGAAGGCGACGCGGGGCCCGACATCCCGCGGATCGAACTGGACAACAGCGCGGCGCAGCAGCGGGCAGCGAGCTACCTCAGGGACCTCGGCCACGAGCGGGTGACCCTGCTCACTCTCCCGATCCGTCCGTCGCGTGCCCGCGGCTGGTTCGGACCCGCCGATGCCGTCGAGGTCGACGTGACCGCGGCGCGCCTGACCGGCGCCCGTGCCGTCTATCCCGAAGCCCCGACATACGCTGCGGTGACCAGCTCGATCGATGAAGGCTTGATAGCAGGCCGCGAGATTCTTGCCGGGCCCGACCGACCGACCGCGGTGATTGCCCAGACCGACCTGCTTGCCGCGGGCGTGATCCGCGCAGCAGAAGAGTGCGGCCTGCGCGTTCCCGAGGACCTCAGCGTCACCGGCTTCGACGGGGTGGACGTCGACGGCCTGGATGCCTACGAACTGACGACCCTGGTGCAGCCGGCCGTCGAGAAGGGGCGCGCCGCCGGGACTGCAGTGGTGTCGATGCTGGCGGGGGAGGATGCGGCATCCGTCACGTTCACGTGTTCGTTCCGAACCGGTACCACCGCCGGCCCGGCTCCCCGGGCGTGATCCTATGGCCAGACGGCCACGCCCGATCACGGCCCGGATAGGATGAGAACCACACCCTGATCGCCCGATCCCGCAGCATCGACGGGACGACGACCACGAGGAGGCCTGCATGCTCCTCGTTCTCGTGGCGTTCACGATCGGGTCACTCGCCCTGCCGGTGCTCGTGCGGGCGTGGGGGCCGCGAGCGTTCTTCTTCGCCGCCGCCGTCTCGTTCGGGGCTTTCGTCTACACCGCGGCGCTCTCTCCCCGAGTGCTCGCTTCGGACATCCCGTTCGAGTCGTTCACCTGGATCGGGCCCCTCGACATCGCGTTGTCGATGCGGATGGACACCCTCTCGTGGGTGCTCGCGCTGATCGTCACCGGAGTCGGCGCCCTCGTGCTGCTGTATTGCCGGTGGTACTTCGATGGCAAACAAGACCTCGGCCAGTTCGCCGCCGTACTGCTCGCGTTCGCGGGGGCGATGTACGGACTCGTTCTCACCGACGATGTCGTCGTGCTCGTGATGTTCTGGGAGGTCACGAGCGTTCTGTCGTACCTGCTTATCGGCTACTACAACCGGCGTGCGGCAAGCAGGCGGGCGGCGCTGCAGGCGCTCCTGGTGACAACCCTCGGTGGTCTTGTCATGCTCATCGGTGTCGTCCTGATCGTGGTGCAGGCGGGAACCTCGAGCCTGTCCGAGATCCTCGCCGACCCACCCGTCAGTCCCGTCGCGACAGCCGCGCTCGTGCTGCTGCTGGTCGGAGCGCTCAGCAAGTCGGCGATCTTCCCGTTCCACTTCTGGCTTCCGGGTGCGATGGCAGCGCCCACTCCGGTCTCGGCGTACCTGCACGCAGCGGCGATGGTCAAGGCGGGCATCTACCTCGTTGCGGTGTTGGCGCCGGTGTTCGCCGAGAACCCCGCGTGGCACCCGATCGTGATCGGCCTCGGCGGCTTCACGATGCTCCTGGGCGGATGGCAAGCCCTGCGCGAGACAGACCTCAAGCGCCTCCTCGCGTACGGGACTGTCAGTCAGCTCGGTTTCCTCATGGTCGTGCTCGGGTACGGCACACAAGATGCCGCGCTGGCGGGGCTGGCGTTGCTGCTCAGTCATGCCCTCTTCAAGTCGGCCCTGTTCCTGGTCGTCGGGATCATCGATCACCAGCTTTCGACCCGCGATCTTCGTGAGATCAGCGGGCTCGGACGCCAGGCGCCGGCCCTGGCCACGGCAGCGATCGTGTCGATCGCGTCCATGGTCGGGATCATCCCCACCGTCGGCTTCGTCGCCAAGGAAGGCGCTCTTGCCGCCCTCCTGGATGAGGCGCTCGGAGGCTCGGTGTGGGGCCTCATCGCGCTGCTTGCCGTCGTCGCCGGCTCAGTCCTGACCGCGGCGTACGGCATCCGGTTCGTGTGGGGCGCCTTCTGGACCAAGCGCGACATCGTCGCCGTCTCGTGGCCGGCGCCATCGGCCGGCTTCGTTTCGGCGCCCGTCATCTTGGCTATTCTCAGCCTCGGGGGAGGCTTCGCTGCTCCCCTGCTCGATGTCGCTTTCACGCCGTACGCACAGTTGGCGCCCGCCGCGACGTCGGGCGTTCCTGCGCCGGAACATCCCGCTTACCTCGCGCTGTGGCACGGGTTCGAGCCGGCCCTATGGATTTCGCTGGGTACGATCGCGCTCGGTGCCGTGCTCTTTGTCTTCACGGCGCGGGGAGTCGGACGCCGGCGCGTTCTTCCCTTCACGGCGGTGGATGCCTATAACGGCTCGTTGCGGATGATCGAGCGACTTTCGGTGCTGACGACCACGCTCGTTCAGCGGGGATCGCTGCCGGTCTACGTCGCCACGATCTTCCTCGTGCTCGTGGCCGGCGAGGGCACCGCGTTGTTGGCCTCATCCGATTGGCAGGCCGACCTGGATGCCTTCCATACGCCTGTGCAACTGGCCGTTGCTCCGGTGATGATCGCGGCAGGAGTCATCGCCGTTCGTGCCCGCAAGCGCTACACCGGCGTCGTCCTGGTCTCGGTCACGGGCCTGGGCATGGTGGTGCTGTTTGCCACGAGCGGTGCGCCCGATCTCGCCCTCACGCAGATCCTCGTCGAGACCGTCACCCTGGTCGCCTTTGCGCTCGTGCTGCGTCGCATCCCGTCGCGTCTGGGTGCCCATAACGGTTCGGCGTTCGCTGCGGGCCGCGCGGTGTTGGCCGTGCTCGTCGGGCTGACGATGGCCGGCGTTGCCATCGTGGCGACCGGAGCCCGCGTCGATCTGCCCATCTCGCTGGCCTTCCCGAACCTTGCCTACGAGATCGGGTACGGCAAGAACGTCGTCAACGTTGCGCTGGTCGACCTGCGTGGGTGGGACACGATGGGTGAACTCTCGGTCGTCGTGCTCGCCGCCACCGGCGTCGCATCGTTGGTGTTCGTCACGAACCGCTCCGATTCCCTGCCGCAGATCACCGCGCCGATCGTCCAGCGCGCTCAGCGCGCGCTGCGTCGCCGCACGCCGCTGGCCGAGACGGATGCCGACGGCCCAACCGGCCGCAATGCCTGGCTCGTCGCGGGGCAGCGCGTGCGTCCCGAGAACCGGTCGATCCTGCTCGAAATCGTGGTGCGTATCCTCTTCCACTCGATCATCATCGTGTCGCTGTACCTCCTGTTCGCCGGGCACAACCTTCCCGGTGGTGGGTTCGCGGCGGGTCTTGTTGCCGGGATGGCGCTGGTGATGCGCTACATCGCCGGGGGCCGCTACGAACTCGGTGCTGCGGCGCCGACTGACGCGGGGCGCTTCCTCGGGATCGGCATGGGAATCGCCGTTGCCTGCGCGATCATCCCGCTCGCCTTCGGCGTCGAGCCGCTGACCCGGGCCATCTTCGAGGCCGAGGTTCCCGTGCTCGGGCACATCGAGTTCGTCACCTCGACGATCTTCGACATCGGTGTCTATCTGGTCGTGATCGGGCTGGTCTTGGATGTGCTGCGCAGTCTCGGCGCCGAGGTCGACCGTCAGGCGAATGCTGCCGTGAACTCCGTCGCTGCGCGCGAGGGGGTGAGCGGATCGTGAACGTCTCGATCGTTCTGATCGTCATCATGGCAGTGCTCTTCGCCGCCGGTGTGTACGCGATGCTCGAGCGCAGCCTCACGCGCGTGCTCATCGGGTTTCTTCTGCTCGGCAACGCCGCAAACCTCTTACTGCTGATCGTTATGGGGCGCCCGGGGATCGCGCCCTTCTACGGCGACGGAGAACCCCAGGAGATGTCAGACCCTCTCCCCCAGGCACTGACGTTGACCGCGATCGTGATCACCTTCGCCATCTCGGCGTTCCTGCTGGCCCTGATCTACCGCTCGTGGCAGCTGGGGCAGGCCGACACCTTCGATGAAGACGAAGCGGATGTCGCGCTTCGCGAACGCGGCATGCGAGCCGACGACGAGATGGATCAGGAGATCGAACCCGAAGACGACGATGCGACGAGCGACTTCCTCGCATCCGAAGCCGCGGAAGACAGGACGAAGGGATCAGGGTCATGACCGCCCTCGTTCCGCTCCTGGTCACCCTGCCCCTGCTGGGTGCGGCCATTGCGCTCGTCGCCGGACGCCACCGCCGGGTTCAGGTGGGTGTCTCTGTCGTCACGCTCGTTCTGACGCTCGCGATCGCGACAGTGCTGCTGGTCGCCGTCGACGCGTCGAACCTCCCCTTCGCGGTGTCGGTGGGCGGCTGGCCTGTTCCGTTCGGGATCGTGCTCTACGTCGATCGCCTTGCGGCGCTGCTCGTCATGGTCTCGAGCGTCGTGCTGCTGGCCGTTCTGTTGTTCTCGATCGGGCAGGGAGCCGCCGACGGCGACGACGACACCCCGGTCTCGATCTTCCACCCGACCTACCTGATCCTCGCGGCGGGTATTTTCGTCGCCTTCACCGCGGGTGACCTGTTCAACCTGTACGTCGGGTTCGAGATTCTGCTCGTCGCGTCGTACGTGCTCATCACCCTCGGAAACAGCGAGCAACGCATCCGTGCGGGCATCACCTACATCGTCGTTTCTCTGGTTTCGTCGATCCTGTTCCTCTCGGCGATCGCGATGATCTATGGTGCGACCGGAACGGTCAACATGGTCCAGCTCGCGGACCGGATGACGCAGTTGCCGCAGGAGACGCAGTACGTGCTGCACGTCATGCTGCTGCTGGCCTTTGCGATCAAGGCCGCGGTCTTCCCGGTCTCGTTCTGGCTTCCCGACTCGTATCCGACGGCGCCCGCGCCGGTCACGGCGGTGTTCGCGGGCCTGCTGACGAAGGTCGGCGTCTACGCGATCATCCGCACCGAAACGCAGATCTTCCTCGAGAACGACCTCAATACGATCCTGCTCATCGCGGCGCTCGCGACGATGGTGATCGGCATCCTGGGTGCCGTCGCGCAGGCCGAACTCAAGCGGATCCTGTCGTTCACGCTGGTGAGCCACGTCGGCTACATGATCTTCGGGATCGCGATCGCCACGCCCGCGGCGATCGGGGCGACGATCTACTACATGGTCCACCACATCGTGGTGCAGACAACCCTCTTCCTTGCGGTGGGCCTGGTGGAGCGCCGTGCCGGCAGCACCTCGATCCTCAAGGTCAAGGGGCTCATGCGGGCAGCACCTGTCATCGCGCTGCTGTACTTCATCCCGGCTGTCAACCTCGGCGGCCTCCCCCCGTTCTCGGGCTTCATCGGCAAGTACGCGCTGTTCGACGCAGGCGCTGCGGTCGGCACGCCGCTGATGATGACACTCATCGTCGCGGGTATCGCCACGAGCCTGCTCACCCTCTACGCCCTCATGCGCGCCTGGAACCTCTCGTTCTGGCGCGAGGAGGACGACTCCACCGAGACGTCGCAGCGAACTGCCTACCTGCGGGAGGCACCCGCGGCAACGACGATCACCGAGCGCCGCGTGATTCCGCGCATCATGACGGCAGCGACCGCGGGAATGGTCGCGTTCAGTGTCGCCCTGACGGTCTTTGCGGGGCCGCTGTATGAGATCTGCGCGCGCGTCGGTGGGGCTCTGCTCGAGCCGATCACCGTCGTGCAGTTGGATGAATCGGTCGACATGAGCGGGGAGGTGCAGCAGTGACAGATCGCCCGGCCGAGACCGTCGGCTTCTTCACCGCCCTGTGGCGTCAGCTTCCCGTTCTGCTCTGGCTGATCGCACTGTGGATGCTGCTGTGGGGACAGTTCACGCTGCTCGCCTTCCTCACCGGGCTCGTCGCTGCGGTCGCTGTGACCACCATTTTCCATCTGCCCGTGGTCGAACTGTCGAACCGACTGAACCTCTGGTACGCGCTCGTGTTCGTCGTTACCTTCCTCGCGGGACTGGTGCGCGGTTCGCTGACTGTTGCGTGGCAGGTGCTCGATCTGCGCAGACAGCCCGGCGCAGCCGTCATCGCCGTCCAGCTGCGCACCGATGACGACCTGCTGATGGCACACACCGCGATCGCCTGTTCCCTGATTCCCGGCTCGCTCGTGCTGGATGCCGACCGTGATCGCCGCATCCTGTACCTCCACGTCATCGGCGTACGTGGCCAGGAACAGATCGAGGCCCACCGTCGCGAGACGCTCACGTGGGAGGCGCGCCTGACCCGGGCATTCGGATCCCGCGAGCAGCTCGAACGGCTGAGGCGGGCGCAGGAAGCGGAGGTGTCATGACGATCTCGACGATCCTGATCATCGCGATTTACGTCGCGTTCACGGCAGCGGCGCTCATCACGCTGTGGCGCATCGTCGTCGGTCCCTCGATCCTTGACCGCGCTGTCGCATCCGATGTGCTGCTGACCGAGGTTGTCTGCATCCTCGGCGCCGACATGGTGATCGGACACCACACCCGCACCCTGCCGGTGCTCCTGATCATCGCGGCGGTCGGCATCTTCGGATCGATCGCGATCGCACGGTTCGTCGCACGAAAGGACGTGACGAAATGACGGATGCTGAGATCGCGGCCCTTCTGGACGGAGCCGCTCTCGTGCTGATCCTGATCGGCGCGCTGTTGTGTGTGACGGCGGCGATCGGACTCGTGAGGTTTCGCGATGTGCCGAGCCGTCTGCATGCCGCGACCAAGCCGCAGGTCCTGGGCGTCATCCTGGTCTGTGTCGCGATCGCCCTCGCACAGCGCAGTTGGGCAGTGGTCGCGTTCATCGTGCCGATCATCCTGATCCAGCTCGCGGCATCGCCGCTGGCCGCTCATATGGTGGGGCGCCAGGCCTACCGCAACCGCACGATGGACGTGGATGACCTCGTCGTCGACGAACTCGCCGACGCCGAGATCGAGACCTCCCGCCCCGAGACCGGCGCTGGTCCCGGTTGACGCTCAGTTCGCCGGCTCGAGAGTCAGGGTGTGCTCGGTGGCAGCGGTTACAGCATCCCGAGTGAAGGCCCACGGTATGAGTCCTGCCGCTTGCCACGTTGCTGTCTGGTCGGTGTAGTTCTCATGGAACGCGTGACCGCTCGCGCCCGTCAGGTGGTTCCAGCCTGACGCGTCGAAGTCACTCAGGTCGACGACCATGCGCATCGAGGGCACCGTCGTCGTCGCGAAACCCTCACCGAGCGGCCATCCGGTCGCGTTGACCACCGAAGAGCCGCCGCCCACCGGGAACGGACCGCGGTTGAACAGGGCCTCGATGGGCGCGATACCCGAGGTGCCGAAGGTCTCGTGGGTGAGCGTGATCGCGTGCAGGGTGCCCCACCGCCACTGGAGTGGGTTTGATCCCTGCGCCGTCGTGAGGATCTCGGTCGCGCTGCGGGCGCTGGCCTCCAGCATGTCCCGCTGTCCCGACACGCCGATCTCGGTGTTCGTCCACCAGGGCGAACCCGGGTCTGCCAGCAGGTTCTGCACCACGAGGAACTGTCGCGACTGGCTTGTCAGTGGAACCGGCGTCGATCGACCGCGCGTGAACAGGTTCTGCGCGAGTTCGTCCCACACCACGTTCGCGAAGGCGGCTGCCGACGAGTCGGCGTCGTTCTGCGCGTCCCACTGCCGCAGCAGATCGAGTGCGGCATCGGTAGCCTCGTCGCCGGTCCGAAGGTTTTCGAACACGGTGATGAGGGTCTTGCCGATCTCGGACTGGTTGTCGGCCTGGATGCCGCGCATCACCTCGGCGGTGACGGGCCCTTCGGCTATGGCGCGCTGCAACAGTTCGTCGATGCGGGCCGCGCGCCAGCCGTAGTCCCAGTCGCGAGTGAGGAAGTACGGGTAGTTCTGGTCGACGATCGCGTTGTTCGCGGTGACGATGTACCCCTCGTCGGGGTTGTAGGCCACCGGCAGATCCGCGAACGGGACGTAGCCCTGCCAGTCATAGGCCGAGTCCCATCCGGGCTGGGGCAGGGACCCGTCACCGGCGCCGCGGATCGGCAGCTGCCCCGGAGTCTGATAGCCGATGTTGCCGGTGACATCCGCATAGATGAGGTTCTGTGCCGGCACGACGAACTTCTCGGCGGCGGCGCGGAACCCGGTGAAGTCCGTGGCGGCGTTCAGCTCGAAGATCGCCGTGGCCGTCGTTCCCGGTTGCAGCGCGGTCCATTGGATGCTGACGGCAGTCTCCCCTTCGGGCTCAGCCGTCGGGGTCACGGTGGCGCCTGCCGTGCCGGTCACGGGATCATCGGCGATCGCGTCGAAGTCCGCGGTCAGCCCCGAGACGATCGGGCCGTGCACCGTCGAGCGGATGGTCAGCTCGACATCCTCACCGCCGGCGACTTTCAGCGTTTCGGTGCGGGTGTCGAGGTCGACCAGCTGACCGTCGCGCCAGTACCGGTCGCCGTCGAGCTTCTCGATGTAGAGGTCGACGACATCCGTCGTGAGATTGGTGAACCCCCACGCGATCGACGCGTTGTGCCCGATGATGATGCCGGGCACGCCCGAGAAGCTGAAGCCGCTGACATCGAACGGGCACGTGTCACTCACGACGGAGCAGCGCAGACCGGCCTGGTACCAGACGCTCGGCAGGGAGGCTCCGAGGTGGGGGTCGTTGGCCAGCAGCGGCATCCCGGTGTCGGTGTAGTCGCCGGCCACCACCCAGGAGTTCGAACCGATGCCCTCGCCCGTGCCGCCGATCAGCGTCGAGACGGCGCTCACGACATCGGCCACCTCGGTCCACCGGATGCCGGCGGTCGCGGCATCCGCCGTCTCGGTCGCTGCCGGAACGTCAGTGATCTCAGGGACGATGACCGGGTTCTCGTCGAACGGGTAGGGCGGGTACAGCTCGAGGACCTGCTCATCGGTGTAGGTGGTGGCGAGCAACGCGCGCTCGGTCTCGGTTTCGATGTTGGACCGGAGGTCCCAGGCCATCGCTTTCAACCACGCGACCGAATCGGCGGGAGTCCAGGGTTCGATCTCGTAGTGGGCGTTCTGAAGGCCGAGAACTGCATACTCCAGTGAGATGTCTGCCTTGTCGCGGTCCACGAGATACGCGTTCACCCCGTCGGCGTAGGACTGGTAGTACGAGAGCGTGGTCTCATCGAGCGCCGCCACTTCCTGCTCGGCGATCTCGCGCCAGCCGAGAGTCCGCAAGAACGCATCGGTGCCGAGCTGGCTCTCGCCGAACAGCTCCGCCAGGCGGCCACTGGTGACGTGGCGGCGGAAGTCCATCTCCCAGAAGCGGTCCTGCGCGTGGACGTAGCCCTGCGCGAAGAACAGATCGTCGGTGGAGCTTGCGGTGATCGTCGGGATGCCGAGCTCGGAGCGCTGCACGGTGACGGCGCCCGAAAGCCCGTCCAGGGCGATCGTTCCCTCGGTCTGCGGGAAGGAGCGGTTCACGAACCACACGCCGACTCCCGCGGCGATCAGCGCGAGCACGACGACCCCCACGAACACGCTGTAGGCGATGAGGCCGATGCGGCGGCCGAGGCGCGGGCGAACCGGCGCGTCCGGGGCATCTCCGCTGAGGGCGGCTGCGGTCTTCGACATTGAAGCCTCTCGGGTGGGGCTGGTGGACACGCCGTCGCAGCGGGACTGGGATTCGGTGTCAGACGGTCATCCTAGCTCGCCAGCCCCGAACCGGGTCAGCCGATCAGGCTCGGCTGGAGATCGCGGAGGGTGCGGCCGTGGGTCATCCGCGAGACGCCGATCGCCGCGAGCGCGAGTCCACCCAGGAGCCACAGGCTCAGGATGCCGAGGTCAGTGCCGACGCGGGCAATGTCGCCGCCGTACATGAGCTGGCGCATCCCGTCGACGACGTAGCCCATTGGCAGGATGTGGTGCAGCCAGGTCAGCGGCTCGGGCAGCGTCTGCCAGGGGAAGGTTCCGCCGGCCGTCACGAGCTGCAGCACCATGAGGACGAGCCCCAGGAACTGGCCGACCGAGCCGAGCCACACGTTCAGGGCCAGGATGATCGCAGCATAAGTGAGTGAGGCGAACACCATCACGCCGAGGGTCGCCAGCGGATGCGAGAACGTGAAGCCGAGGGCCGCGGCGAGGATGCCGAACAGGGCGAGCATCTGCAGTCCGCCGAGAAGGCCCGGCGTGAGCCATCCGGCGAGGGTCACCCGGACCGGGGAGTGCAGGGCGGTCACTGCGCGACGCGAGATGGGCTTCACGATCAGGAAGAGCGCATAGATGCCGATCCATCCGGCAAGGGCTGCGAAAAACGGGGCCAGGCCCGCGCCGTAATCCCCCGCCGAGGCGACCTTGCCGGTCTCCACCGCAACCGGATCGGCGATCGTCTGCGCTTGCGCGTCGCGAAGCGCAGCATCCGAATCGGGGATCTGCGCGACCCCCGAGGCAAGGCCGTCGCGCAGCGACGCCGCCCCCTGGTCGATCTGCGTCAGTCCCTCCGCCAGGGTTCGGGATGCGGCATCCAGCTGTGCCCCACCGGCGGCGGCATCCTGAAGCCCGCCGGAGAGCTGCTGTGCGCCGGCGGCGACTTGCGCGGCGCCGGCGGCGAGAGCGTCGACGGATGACACAGCGCTCTGGACCCGCGCGTTGGCGTTCTGCACAGCCCCGGCAAGCGGATCGAGGCGGGCGAGCACCGCGTCGATCTGGTCGGGCGTCAGCCCCTCGGCGGTGAGGGCGTCAATGATGTCCTGGCGAACCGTCGGGAGCTCGTTGACAGCCTGCTGGCTGGCGGCGCTGGCCTGGTCGGCGTAGCCCGCCAGCGTTGCGGTGCCGTCGGAGACCTGAGCTGCCCCGGCTGCCAGCTGCGGAGCAGCCTGCGCAAGCTGTGTGACACCGGACGAGAGCTGCGCAGCGCCGTCGGCCAGGCGAGCGGAGCCGTCGGATGCCTGATTCGTGCCGTCGGTGAGCTGGGTCGCGCCGGTGACGGCATCCTCGAGACTCGAGCGGATGTCGGCGATCCCCGAAAGCAAGCGCGACGCTGCTTCCTGTCCGACAAGTTGCGCCACTGACGCACGAATCTTCTCGATCGCCTGGTCGCCGATCGTTGAGGCGAGGTAGTTGTTGGCGTCGTTGGTCTCCAGCGACAGGGTGGCCTGGTGGGGGTCACTACCCGAGATCGATACGAGTGCTGTCGAGAAGTCAGCCGGAATCGTGACCGTGAAGTCCACCGATCCCTGTTCGAGGGCGTTCGCGGCGGCATCCGCGTCGAGCGCGCGCCAATCGAAGCTGCCGTCGGAGAGAAGGCTCCCCGCGACCTCGTCACCGTAGTTCACCGGCAAGCCGTCGTTGTCGGCCCCGGTGTCGAGGTTCACCAGGGCAACCGGAACCTCGCTCAGTCTGCCGTAGGGGTCCTGATTCGCCCACAGATAGACGCCGCCGTAAAGCACGGGGACCAGCATGAGCGCCAGGAGGGCGATGATCGACATGCGCGTCGCGGTCAGGCGCCGAAACTCGGCGGCGATCATGGCGGGGACCTTCATGCTCGATCCTCCTCGGGGAGCGCGCTCTCGTCCGGTGGGCCGAGCTCGGCACGTGGAGCGATGTCAGCAAGCACCGCCCCCGAGGCCGCGCCGGCGATCACCAGAACGCTTATGCCGCGATCGGCAAAGCCCACGGCGATCTGCCACCACCGCTGCGGGTGACCACCGTGACGATCGGGCGAAACGACGACGAGACCCTCCACCCCCGGCCGGAGAACTGCGAGTTCCATCAGTAGCCGGAGGCGGGCAGCGGGTGCCACATCGGCGATCGGCAGACGCGAGAGCGCAGCGGCGTCGTGGGCGACCAGCCACTGCTTCACCGCGCGAGGCGAAGCTGGATGACCCGCGAACATGAGTTCCTCCGCGACGATGCCCCATACGGTGACGTTGGGTGCGGGATCGCTGACATCCGGCGCGTCGACGAGGGCTACTCGTCGGCGCAGCGCGCCACGGTCCGAAACCCCGTCGATCCGGACGGTGCCGGTGTCGGGTGTCATCCTGCCCGCCGCGATCAGACCGAGAACGGTGGGGCGCTGTTCGGTCTCGGCGACGGCGAGTCGGGCGACACCATTGCCGTAGCCGAGGCTCATGTGCGGGAGTGCGATCCCGCGCCGGCCCTTGCTGACGTCCGAGAGTTCAACGTGCATCGGGAGCCTCTCCCTTGTCTACGTTCGGCAGCCGGGCATCGACATCCTGCCAAGACAGCCCGGCAATGCTGAGCACCGCACGCACTGCCAGCTGAGCCGTGGCCTCGGCATCCTGTTCGTCCCAGCGCACGATGAGTGTGCGCGCTGTCTCCTCGATCAAGCGGGTGAGGGTGGCGGCGCTGATGTCGCGCCGCATCCGGCCCGTCCGCTGGCCTGACTCGACGATCGCCGCGAGCCGCGCCCGCACGGGAGCGAGGGATGCCGCGGTCAGCGTCAGGTAGCGCTCTTCGAGCGCGATCGCCGCGGACGCGTGAACAAGGGAGGCCTCCTGCCAGAGTCGGGTGGTCAGCTCGGTCAGCTCAGCCAACGGTTCTGAGGCGGAGACGCCGAGAGCTATCGCGTTGAATCGCTCTGCACCGCGCTCGATGACTGCGCGCACCAGTGCATCGCGATCGGCGAAGTGCCCATAGAGCGCGCGGCGCGTGAGGCCTGCGGCCCGGGCGATCGTGGCCAGCGAAGCTCGCGGATCGCGGGCGATCTCCCGCTGCGCGCAGGAGAGGAGCTCGTCGCGGTTGCGCACGGCGTCCCGGCGCGATGGGCGCACAGCAATCTCGGGCATGCATCGATGATCGCAGAAAGTGCACACTCATGTGCACTTTTATCGGCGAATGCTCAGCCGTCGCCGGTCGGCACCACTCAGTCGGCGCCGAAGTCGAATGCAGCAGCTTCGCCCGCGGCATCCGTCGCCTCGGCGAGCTCTTCGCGGTCGTGATCATAGGGCGCCGCGTGCTCGGTGATCTCGTCAGCCTCGCCGCGCTTGAGGGCACCGATCAGCTCACCGGTCGGCCCGCCCAGCAGACCCATGCTCGCGTACTGCTCGAGCCGCGTGCGGGAATCGGCGATGTCGAGGTTTCGCATCGTGAGCTGGCCGATGCGGTCGGTCGGACCGAACGCGGCGTCGCCGACCCGTTCCATCGAGAGCTTCTCTGGGCCGTAGGACATCACGGGCGCGGTGGTGTCGAGGACGGTGTAATCCTCGCCGCGCCGCAGCCGCAGCGTGACCGTTCCCGTGATCGTGGAGCCGACCCACTTCTGGATCGACTCGCGCAGCATGATCGACTGCGGCTCGAGCCAGCGGCCCTCGTACATGAGACGCCCGAGGCGCCGGCCCTGCTCGTGGTACGTCGCGAGCGTGTCTTCGTTCACAATCGCGTTGACCAGGCGCTCGTAGGCGATGAACAGCAGGGCCATTCCCGGGGCTTCGTAGATCCCGCGCGACTTGGCCTCGATGATGCGGTTCTCGATCTGGTCGCTCATGCCCAGGCCATGGCGGCCACCGATGCGATTGGCCTCGAAGACCAGTTCCACCGGGTCGGAGTACTCCCTGCCGTTGAGCGCGACCGGGCGGCCCCCCTCGAAGGTCACCGTGACATCCTCGGTGGCGATCTCCACCGCGGGGTCCCAGAAGCGCACCCCCATGATCGGCTCGACGGTCTCGAGCGACACCTCGAGGTGCTCGAGCGTCTTGGCCTCGTGCGTCGCGCCCCAGATGTTGGCATCCGTGGAGTACGCCTTCTCGGCGGAGTCGCGGTACGGGAATCCGTGCGCCACGAGCCACTCGCTCATCTCCTTGCGACCCCCGAGCTCACGGACGAACTCGGCATCCAGCCACGGCTTGTAGATGCGCAGCGCGGGGTTGGCGAGCAGGCCGTAGCGGTAGAAGCGCTCGATGTCGTTGCCCTTGTAGGTCGAGCCATCGCCCCAGATGTCGACGCCGTCCTCTTTCATTGCGCGAACGAGCAGGGTACCGGTGACGGCGCGGCCCAGCGGCGTCGTGTTGAAGTACGTGCGGCCGCCCGAGCGGATGTGGAACGCGCCGCAGGACAGAGCGACGAAGCCCTCCTCGACGAGCGCGGTCTTGCAGTCGACGAGCCGCGACACCTCGGCGCCGTAGGTGAGCGCTCGGCCGGGAATGGCGGCGATGTCGTCTTCGTCGGGCTGGCCCAGGTCCCCCGTGTAGGTGCAGGGCACCGCGCCCTTGTCGCGCATCCAGGCGACAGCCACGGAGGTGTCCAGGCCCCCGAGAAGGCGATGCCGATGCGCTCGCCGATGGGCAGGGACTGGAGGACCTTCGACATGGAACCTCAGTCTACTGAGCGGTGCCGGCCGCCTTCACGCGGGCAGCGCCGCGACGACGACCGACCCAGATCACCCCGGCTGCAAGCACCAGGATGCCGGCCGCGATGCCGACGACGTAGAGGGCGACTCCGCCGTACCCCCACGGCTGGAGGTTGGGATTCAGGAACGGGTAGGGATACCACCACGGGTTGCCGGTGCGGAAGTCGGTGACGAGCGGTCCGCGCACGAGGGTGTAGATCACCCACACGATCGGGAAGGCAATGATCGTCCAGAGCGCACGCCAGGGAAGGCGACGTCGAAGTGGGCCGAAGAACACGTCCAGCAGGATGAACAGGGGAGCCCAGACGTGCAGGATCTCGTTCGACCACGGAACTGTGGATCCCTGGGGAAGCGGGATGTTGCGCAGCAGCGCGTTGTAGACGATCCCGGTGATGAGCATGTAGGTCGACACTGCTGCGAGGAGCGTGGCAAACCAGGCGGGATCGACGCGGCTCCCGCGCCAGATCAGGATCGCGCCGGTCGTCAGAGCGATCGCCGCGCCCACGTTTGAGAGGATCGTGAAGAAGCTGAAGAAGTCGACGGCGGTCAGGACCAGAGGCCAACCGTTGCTGGCGGAGATGCTCAGGGTGCGCACCAGCTGGCCGACGATTGCCGCCACGCCGGCGGCAGCTGCGAGCAGTCGCAACGCCGCCCACGCGTTGGCCCAGGCCCGTGATCTCAGCATGCGCTCACGATATCCAGCGGGAGCGCGAAAGCCTTCTCGGGCCGGGACGCGACGCGCCGATAGACTCGAGACCTACCAGCTCGTCACCCCGGGGGAATTCGTCATGCCAGGCATCGTGATCGTCGGAGTGCAGTGGGGCGACGAAGGTAAGGGCAAAGCCACCGATCTGCTCGGTGACCGCACCGACTGGGTCGTCAAGTTCAACGGCGGCAACAACGCCGGTCACACCGTTGTGATCGGCGATGAGAAGTATGCCCTGCACTTGCTGCCCTCGGGCATCCTCTCGCCGGGAGTGAACGCGGTCATCGGCAACGGAGTCGTGGTCGACCTCGAGGTCCTCTTCGGCGAGCTCGAGGCGCTGCGCGCTCGGGGCATCGACACGTCGCGATTGAAGATCAGCTCGGCAGCGCACGTCATCACGCAGTATCACCGCACGCTCGACAAGGTCACCGAGCGCTTCCTCGGCAAGCGCCAGATCGGAACGACGGGGCGCGGCATCGGGCCGGCGTACGCCGACAAGATCAACCGTGTCGGCATCCGGATGCAGGACCTGTTCGACGAGAAGATCCTGCGGCAGAAGGTCGAGGGCGCCCTCGAGCAGAAGAACCACCTGCTCGTGAAGGTCTACAACCGTCGCGCGATCGAGGTCGACGAGATCGTCGAGGACCTGCTCTCGTACACCGAACGGCTTCGCCCGATGGTGACCGACACCTCGCTCCTGCTCAACGACGCGCTCGACAAGGGCGAACTCGTCGTGTTCGAGGGCGGCCAGGCCACCATGCTCGATGTCGACCACGGCACCTACCCATTCGTCACGTCTTCGTCGGCTACCGCGGGCGGTGCCGCGACAGGATCCGGCGTCGGCCCCAATCGCCTCGACCGGATCGTCGGCATCGTCAAGGCCTACACGACGCGCGTCGGCTCCGGCCCCTTCCCGACGGAGCTCTTCGACGAGCAGGGCGAGTGGATCCGTCAGCGTGGGTTCGAGTTCGGGACCACGACCGGACGACCGCGGCGGGTCGGGTGGTACGACGCGCCCATCACCAGGTACGCCACGCGTATCAACGGCATCACCGACCTGGTGCTCACCAAACTCGACATCCTGACCGGGCTCGAGCAGATCCCCGTGTGCGTCGCGTACGAGGTCGACGGGCGCCGCTTCGACGACGTGCCCGACAATCAGTCGGACTTCCACCACGCGCGCCCGATCCTGGAGTACCTGCCCGGCTGGAGCGAGGACATCTCCGGGGCGCGAACGTTCGAGGACCTACCGCTGGAAGCTCAGGACTACGTCCTCGCCCTCGAGGAGATGAGCGGCACCCGCATCTCGGTGATCGGTGTCGGACCCGGCCGGGATGCCGTCATCGTGCGCCACGACCTGGTCGACTGAGCTCTCTCACCCATGCGTTTTCTTGTAGGCGGCTACACGGCCGACATGGAGGGCACTGCCGAGGGGATCGGCCTGCTCACCGCCGGCGACGCCGACTCGACGACGGGCGGCGCGCTGAGCTGGCGCGGCATCCTGGCCTCGGCCCCGTCGCCGTCCTGGGTGGCGAAGCATCCGACCCTCGATGTGGTGTACGCGACCCTCGAAGGCTCCGGAGCAGTCCAGGCCTTCCAGGAGCGGGGACCCGACCAGTGGGACGCTCTCGGGCAGCCGACCCCTGTCGGCGCCGCGCCGTGCCACATTCTCGCCGGTCGTGAGCGGCTCTTCGTCGCCTGTTGGGGAGACGGCCAGGTCGTGCAGCTCGAGCTGGACACTGACGGCGGCATCCGCGGTTCTGCAACGGCGGATGCGGCATCCGATCCATACGCGGGGTTCGACCAGGAGCCGCGGGTCTCGCACGCCCATCAGTCGATCGTCGTGAGCCCCGGTGTCGTCGCTACGACGGACATGGGGTTCGACCTCGTCAGGTTTTGGCAGACGGGATCTCGTGCGCCACGGCTCGTACAGGAGGTGACGCTGCCCCGCGGCTCCGGGCCGCGGCACGGCATCCTGCACCCGAGCGGCCACCTGTACATCGTCGCCGAGCTCTCGTGCGAACTGTTCGTGCTGGCCCCGGACGACACCGGAACGTGGCATCTGGTCGGCGGAACGCCGCTGGGCACGGGGACCCTCGACGGTGACACTGCCGCGGAACTCGCGCGATCTGCCGACGGCACACTCCTCTATGCCGGGGTGCGGGGAAGCAACACGATCGCCGTGATGCGGGTGACCGGCGACGGCGAGACGGTCTCGCCGCTCGCGCTCGTGGAGGCCGGAGTCGACTGGCCGCGGCACCACCTGGTCGTCGGTGACGGTTTGCTCGTCGCGGGCCAGCGATCGAGCGACGTCGCGGTGTTGCCTTTCGATGCTCGCGGGATTCCGGGGCGTGCCAGGACCAGGACCGAGGTCCCTTCACCGACCTGCCTCCTGCGCCTACCGTGACAATCGCCGCAGGGGTCTGACTCCCAGCTCGCCGCCTGAGAGCGGTCACCAGTGCTTGCGCGGAGGTCGAGATGCCGTCTGCCGTTGACACGGCCGTAGCCGGACGCCGAGGGAGCGTCGTCGTCTATCTGGTTGTCGCGTTCGGGTTCACGTGGCTGGTGTGGGCGCCCCTGGTGGTTGCGGCGCTGGGCTCGACCGAGCTGCCGCCGGTTCCCCTCATCTTCTTCGTCGGTTCGTTCGGTCCGCTCGCGGGCGCGGTTGCCGCCAGCGCCTTCAGTGGCGGCTGGCGAGGGGTGCGCGCGGGGGCTCTGCGCACCTTCTCGGTGCGGTTCCGCGGGGTGTGGTGGTGGTGGGCCCTAGGGATGCCGATCGCGTACTTCCTGATCGGCTACCTCACCGCGGCCATCGTCGCAGGCGGCTGGCCCGACATGACGCAGTTCGGACTGACCGAGAAGCTTCCCGGGTGGAACGTGGCAGCCGTGGCCGTCGTGTGGATCCTCACCTTCGGGCTCGGGGAGGAAGCGGGATGGCGGGGCTGGTTGCTGCCGCACCTCGCGGAGCGTCTGTCCACGTTCTGGGCTGCGCTCACCGTCGCAGGTGTGTGGATCGTGTGGCATGCGCCGGCTTTCGTCTTCAACCCGACCTATCGCGAGATGGGCCCGGGCATCATCTGGCGCTCTCGGGAGCGCGGAGGGGCTATGCACTCACCCCGGGCTCCGAGGAAGCAGCGGGGACACTGAGCGACACGGTGCGGTCGCCTGGCCGCGGGGGCGAGTGATCCTGCATGAGCGCCGCTGCAGCGAGAGCGATGGCAGCGGCTGCGATCAGACCCACGAGGAGGTAGTGCCACCACCGCGGCCCGCTCGGTGGCGGTGCAGGTCGTCGCTCGCGCGATCGCTTGCGCCTGTGGATGCGACTCATGCGGCGCTCTCCTCCGGTTGTGGCGGTGTGGCGGCGGGTAGCGGGACGCGCATCGGCGGCGAGATGTGGATCTCTCGAATTCGTCCGCGTGCGGTCAGCACTGCAAGCGGTGTCCAGACCGTGACCTCGTCATGGAAGCTCTTGGCGCGCCACTCCGCCCACGCGAGCAGATGGTCGGGCTCAGCGTCGTGTGTGGAGGCATGGTCGTCGCTGCGGGTCTGGTCCGGATCATCGCGCATACGCCCGGATGGCTCATGGATGAGATCGTCGACCTGTCGGAACGCGGGATGCGCACGGCGTTCGAAGCTGCCGTGGAGAAGGCGTCGGCTGCGCTCGTGGTGACGGAGCGTCCGCGATTGACGCCGCGAGAAGCTGTCGTGCTGAAGGCTCTCGAGTGCTACGGCTCGGTCTCTGACATGGCCAAGGCGTTGTCGGTGTCGCAGAGCACGGTCAAGACGCAGTTGTCAGCGATCTACCGAAAGCTCGGGGTGACCTCGCGTCACCATGCGGTTCCCGCCGCTTACCGGCTGGGGCTGCTGGACCGGTCTGACCGCGTCCAGATGGCCTAGAGTTTCGCGTCCTGCCGAGGGATCACGACCTGCTTGATGATCAGCAGGATGGACGCGGTGATCGGGATCGCGACGAGCGCGCCGAGCAGGCCCAGGAGAGTTCCGCCGACGAGGGCTCCGATGACCACGAGCGAGCCGGGAACCGAAATCGCGCGGTTCATGACCCGCGGTGTCAGCACGTACGCCTCCAGCTGCATGTAGATGAGATACAGCGCGGCAAAAATCAGGGCGGTGATCGGGTTCGTGAACAGCGCGACCACCGTGGCGATGCCCCAGTACAGCACGGAACCGACGAGGGGGATGAGCGTGATGCAGAAAGCGACCACGGCCATCAGCGCGGGGAAGGGAAGTCCGAGGAAGAGGTGCAGGAAGAAGGCGACGACCGAGTTGAAGAACGCGAGAATCACCATCCCCATGAGGTAACCACCGATACCGTCGGTGATCTGCTCGGTCATCTCGGTGACCTTCGCCCGCGCCCGTGCGGGAGTGAGGCGGACGAAGCTGGCCTTGATCGTGTTGAGCGAGGCGAGGAAGTACAGGCTCAGGACGATCACGATGATGATGCCCGAGATCGCCGTCGCGATCCCCGCGCCGACCGCCAGCACACCGCCCGTGATCGAGGCGATGTTCGCGGGGTTGAGGATGAAGTTCTCGACATCGTTGAGGATCGTGCCGATCTGGTCGCCGAAATTCGTCTGCATCCACCCGAACGCGTCCGACTTCTCGAAGTCGTTGATCATCGTCGGGATGTCGCGGATGAACTGAGCCACCTGTGAGATGACCGTCGGCATGATCAGGAGCATGACGCCGGCAATGACCAGGAGGAAGCCGACGTAGACGATCACCATCCCCCAGACCCGTCGCACACCCTTGCGCTCGAGCGCCCGCACGATCGGGTCCAGGCCGAGCGCAGCGAACAGCGCGAAGCTGACGTAGATGATGACGGTCGCGAGGTTCGATACCGCCAGGCCGAGCAGAATCGCCGCCAGTCCGCCCAGGGTGACAGCGAAGCCGACGGCGAAGGGCTGGTCGAGGCCGACCCAGAACGGCCGCCGCTCGGGGTGCCAGCGGCTGCATCCGCCGGTGCCGAGGTGACGTCGGCGGAGGCATCCTTCGCGGGTGCCGCTGTCGCTGGCGGGGTCGGGCTCTCGTCGCTCATGGTCACACTCTAGGGGGCCGCTCTCTCGGTGAGGGGGAGGCGATACTCTCGACACAGTCCGAAGGGAGTGGGATGACCGAGCCGATCGACCCTGTTACCGACCTGCTACGCCTCCGCGCGACGATCGACAACATCGACGCGGCGCTGATCTTCATGCTCGCCGAGCGTTTCCGGGCCACAAAACAGGTGGGTGTCTTGAAGGCCGAGCACGGTATGCCGGCCTCCGATCCCACGCGAGAAGAGCAGCAGGTGGCGCGGCTGCGCCGCCTCGCCGAGGACGCGGATCTGGATCCCGAATTCGCGCAGAAGTGGTTCTCGTTCGTTGTCGCCGAGGTGATCCGCCACCACACGGAAGCTGCTGACGGGCGCTGAGCTCAAGCGCCACCGGGTGGCTATCGGCGGGGAAGCCTGGTAACTTGGCTCGCTGGGTTCCCCGAACCCGTCGACCCAGTCCGCGGTTGCCGATTTTCACTGTCGGCGAGCGTACGGTCGGTGATCGTGCTCGAATCCGACATTCGACGCCAGCGCATGCGTGCCCGTTTCCGCGTGCCCGTGATCGCCACCCGGGCGTGACCGATGCAGCCAGCTGCAGCGGCTGCCAAGGTGCACAGTGACCACAACTCCTGCGTTAGAAGCGCAAGGCCTTTTCAAGGTCTTCGGCAAGAACCCCCAGTCGGCCGTCAAACGTCTTCGCGCTGGACAGTCGCGCGCTGACGTCGCAGATGAGGGGACCGCCGCCGTCATCGACGCGAGCTTCGCGGTCGCCCCCGGCGAGATCTTCGTGATCATGGGCCTGTCGGGGTCCGGCAAGTCAACGATCATCCGCATGCTCAACGGACTGTACGAGGCAACCGCCGGGTCCGTCACTGTCCGCGGCGAGTCGGTCACCGACACGACGCCCGCCAAGCTGCGTGAGTTGCGGCGCGATCGCGTGTCGATGGTCTTCCAGCACTTCGCGCTGCTGCCGCATCGGTCCGTCGCTGACAACGTCGCCTACCCGTTGCAGCTCCGTGGTGTCGAGCGCTCCGAGCGGCTGGCGAAGGCGGAAGAGATCCTCGCGCTGGTCGGGCTCGAAGGCTGGGGAGACAAGCTTCCCTCGGCACTCTCCGGCGGCATGCAGCAGCGTGTGGGGATCGCTCGCGCGTTGGCAGCCGATCCTGACGTGCTGCTGATGGATGAGGCTTTCAGCGCCCTGGACCCCCTGATTCGACGGGAAATGCAGGAGCAACTGCTCGAGCTTCAGGAGAAGCTGCAGAAGACGATCGTCTTCATCACCCACGACCTCAATGAGGCGATGCTCCTCGGTGACCGCATCGCCGTGATGCGCGATGGCCGCATCGTGCAGATCGGCACACCCGAGGACATCCTCACCGACCCCGCCAACGACTACGTGGAGCAGTTCGTCCAAGACGTGGATCGTGCGCGCGTGTTGACCGCGGCGAACGTGATGGAACGGCCCCGCGCCGTCGTCACCGAGACCGCGGGTCCGCGGACCGCGCTGCGGCAGATGCGCGACGCCTACACCGCCGCGGCCTACGTCGTGGGACGCGACCGCAGGCTCGTGGGGATCGTCACCGACCGTGACGCGATGAAGCTCGTCCAGGCGGGAGAGAAGTCGATCGGTTCGGCGATCAAGCGGGCCCCGCAGAGCGTTCGGGAGGATGAGGTACTCATCAACCTGTTCGTGCCCTCTGTCGAGTCGCCCCTGCCCTTGGCTGTTGTCGACGACCACGGCAGATTGACCGGCGTCATTCCCCGCGTGACTCTCCTGGCAGCGCTCGGGCCAGGAACCGGCGCCACGGGCGAGATCACGATCCCGGTCATTCCTGTTTCGGGGCAGAGATCGACGAAGTGCTCGCGCAGGTGCCCCATGACGAAGAACACACCAGCGACGCGGAAGAGGTTGTCTGATGGATTTCCGCATTCCTATCGGCCAGTGGGTCGAGACAGTCGTCGACTGGCTGCGAGATAACCTCAGCGGTCTGTTCGATTTCATCACCGTCGTCGTGCGATTCCTCGTCGACGGACTCACCGACATCCTCCTGATCATCCCCATCCCCGCGATGATCGTCGTCTTCGCGCTCATCGGATGGCTCGTGCGGTCGTGGCAGATGGCTGTCGGCACGGTGCTGGCCTTTGTGTTCATCATTGCGATGGACCTCTGGATCCCGACCATGCAGACGCTCTCCCTGGTCCTGGTGGCGACCGTGGTCGCGCTAGCCATTGCGATTCCGCTCGGGATCTGGTCGGCACGAAACGACACGGTACGGACGATTCTCAAGCCGGTGCTGGACTTCATGCAGACGATGCCGGCGTTTGTCTACCTGATCCCTGCCATCACGTTCTTCAGCATCGGGGTCGTGCCGGGCCTGGTTGCGACGGTCATCTTCGCGCTGCCTCCGGGCGTGCGCCTGACCGAGCTCGGCATCCGCGGAGTCGATTCGGAGACCGTCGAGGCTGGCCAGGCTTTCGGCGCAACGCCCTCGCAGATCCTGCGCGGCATCCAGCTGCCGTTGGCGACGCCGACGATCATGGCCGGTGTCAACCAGGTCATCATGCTGGCACTGTCGATGGCGGTTCTCGCCGGAATCGTCGGCGCGGACGGCCTCGGCAAGATCGTCGTCCAGTCGGTGTCGACGGTCAATCTCGCCCTTGGCGTGGAGGCAGGCCTCGGCGTCGTGATCATCGCCGTCTACCTGGACCGGGTGACTGCAGCGCTGGGCAACCGCGCCGACTACCCCTCGTCGCTACGGAGCGTGCTCGCGCGCCGACGGACCGCGCGCGCCACAGTAGCCGCGCAGTCGAGGGACGAGGACACACAGAACCACGTGGGAACGGAGGCACTCCAGCCCACGGGCAGCCGGTGACCACCGGCTGAGGAGGAGCGCGGACACCACGCGGCTTCCCACCAAGAGAAGAAGATACGGAACGAACGAGACATACATGAAGGATGCGTTTCACATGAACAAGCGACACCTCAGCACAGCATTGGCTCTCGGGGCCGTGGCCACACTCGCGCTCGCGGGCTGCAGCAGCGCCTCCGAGCCCAGTGGCGACCAGACCGACGCCTCCGGCGACATGAGCTGCGAGACCGTCACGCTCGGCTTCCTCCCCTCGTGGACGGACGGCCTGAGCACCGCGTACCTGCTGCAGAACCAGCTCGGCGCGCTCGGCATCGACGTCGAGATGCAGACGCTCACCGAAGCGGGCCCGCTCTACGCCGGTCTCGCCCAGGGCGACGTCGACATCTACCCCTCCGCATGGCCTGAGCTCACTCACGCCTCGTACATGGAGGAGTACGGCGACAACATCGAGGACCTGGACGCCTACTACGAGGGCGCCAAGCTCACGATCGCGGTTCCCGACTACGTCGACATCACCTCGATCGAGGACCTCGCGGGCAACGCGGACCGTTTCGGCGGCCGCATCGTCGGCATCGAGCCGGGCGCGGGCCTGACCGCTCAGACCCAGGACGTCATGATGCCCGCATATGGCCTGGACGGCGAGTACGAGCTCGTCACCTCGTCGACCGCCGCGATGCTCACCGAGCTCGGCAACGCCGTCGACGCACAGGAGGACATCGTCGTGACCTCGTGGCGTCCGTTCTGGGCCAACGCGGCCTACGGTCTGAAGGACCTCGAGGACCCGCAGGGCGCCATGGGCGAGCCCGAGGCTCTGCACTTCCTCGGCACCGCCGGATTCTCGGAGCGTTGCCCCGAGGCAGCCGACCTCATCGCCGGCATCCAGCTGAGCGACGCGGACTACGCCTCGCTTGAGGACATGGTCGTGAACGAGTACGGCGAGGGCCGCGAGGCCGAGGCTGTTGAGGCCTGGATCTCGGAGAACCCCAACGCGTTCAGCACCATCATCGTGCAGTGATCCACGGGCACTGACGAGGGGCTCCCGGCCATCTGGCCGGGAGCCCCTCTGCGTGGTTTCGGCATCCGTCAAGGGATGGCGCGTCGCCTATTCGGAGATCGGGTCCACCCAGTAGCGCAGGCTCTCGTCCGCATGGGTCTCTTCGAGCTTGATCGCCCACTCGGCGCTCTGGAAGTACCACTGCTCGACGCCGTCGGAGTCGACGGTAACCTTCTGCTTGAAGCCCATCTCTTTCAGTGAGTCAGCGAACGCGCGCGCCTCGTCGCTCGTGACGCCCGAGTAGATGTACTCCCATGCGCTCGACTCCGGGGTGGCGCTCACCAGGGTGCCGGGTGGCACCGGGAGGCTCGCGTCGAGGCCCTCGGGACGCTCGCCCTGGGGCTCGGCCTCGGGCTCGGCCTCGGGCTCGGCGGGCGCCTCGTCAGATTCCTGGGTGACGGGAGCCATCGCGTCAGCCGTTGCGGCGGAGGCGTCGTCCGCGCCGGTGCCGTCGGCGGTGCAGCCGGCGAGCAGTAGCGCGGCCAGGGCGGCGGCGGCGAGGGCGGTGACGGGGGAACGGTGCGCGGGCATGGGTCTCCTTGGCTCAATGGCGACAGGGGCGTCGACCCGACCGTAGGGGCTCGGCACGTCAGCGTCGATGAGTAAAGATTGCCTACGACGTGCGAGCGGCGACGACAGCGATGACGACGTGGCGGTGGTGCAGGTACGCTGAGGGCTCCCGGCCATCTGGCCGGGAGCCCCGCTGCCTGGTGTCGGCATCCGTCAGGGGATAGTCCGCCGCAACAGCCCGTAGGCGATCCCGGAAAGAGCGACCAGGGTGATCAGCAGCCCGACGGCGAGACCCTCGGGGCCCTGCGTCACGATCCAGCCGAAGACCTGCCCCCAAGCGTTCAGACGACCGATGAGCCACATCGCGCCGACGAGCAGCAGCCCCAGTCCAACGAGGATGACCGTCAGGACGGCAGGCCCGAACCGCTTGTAGATCGTGGCGATCGCGAAGCCGGTCACGAAGAAGGTCATCGTCATGAACAGGATCAACGCGGCCGCGACCACCGGTCCCGAGCTCCAGATCCAGTCGAGGTAGAAGAAGTATCCGTTGACCCCCCACCCGTTGGTCGCGTTTTCGATGAAGCCGCCGATGACGAAGATCACCGTGAGGATGGCGGAGGTCAGCCCCGCGGTCAGCAGGGACCCGAGGAAGAACTCCCGACGCGTCACGCTCATCGCCTGAGAGAACGGGAAGGTTTGCGTCATTCCCATGATGCCGACGGCGAAGAAGTACCACATGGGTGCCTGCGCGCCGCCGCCGTACTTCACTGCCTCGGGCGGCAACATGGCCCAGATCATCAGCGTGACAGCCAGGGTGCCGCCGAGCACGAGAAGCGGTACCCAGATGAATGTCTGCCTGTTGACCAGCTGCATGCGAACGACGTTTCCGACGCGGTTCATCGCCGGTCTCCCTTCGTGGTGGTGCGGGTATCGGATGCCGCGGCATCCGTCTCATCGGCGTGCTGCGTCGTGCGCACGATCAGTTGCTGCAGCGACACCGGGCCGAGGTCGAGGCCGGCTGCGGTGAGGCGTGAGCGCTCCTCGGCGGACAGCGCGCCCGCGACCGTGACGGATGCCACCCGTCCGAGGCTCTCGCGGTGCAGGACCTCCCGCCCCGCGACGAAAGCGTCCACGGCGGTGGCGTCGCCGACGATGGCGGTGGCCTGGTTGCGTACATCGTCGGTGGCGGCATCCATGATGATCTGACCCCGGTCGATGACGAGCACGCGCTCGATGAGGTTGGACACCTCGTCGATCAAGTGACTGGAGAGGATGACGGTCCGCGGGTGCTCGGTGTAGTCCTCGAGCAGCCGGTCGTAGAAGATCTGGCGGGCGACGGCATCCAGACCCAGGTGCGGCTCGTCGAAGAAGGTCACTTCGGCCCGCGAGGCGAGACCGATGATGACGCCGACGGCCGAGAGCTGTCCGCGCGAGAGCTTCTTGATGCGGGTGCGCACCGGCAGGCGGAAGTCGGCGATGAGGCGGTCGGCGAGCTCCTGGTTCCAATTCGGGAAGAAGAGCTTCGCCGTCGCGAACGCGTGGATAGGCTTCGCGTCGTCGGGGTATTTCTGGCTTTCGCGCACGAAGCACATCCGGCGCAGTACCCGAGCGTTCTCGTATGGGTGCTCACCGAACACCTGCACGTCGCCGGAGGTGGCGAAGTTCTGAGCCGTGAGGATCGACATCACGGTGGTCTTGCCCGCGCCGTTGCGCCCGAGCAGGCCGTAGATGGTGTTCTTCTGAATCGAGAAGCTCACATCGTCGACCGCGACAGTATCGCGGTAGCGCTTGGTGAGGTTCTTCACCTCGATCACCGTCTCGCCGGCACCCGCGGGGGTGCCACATCGTTGATGGTCATTGGTCGCCTTCCGTTGTCGTGTTCTGCGCGTGCTCACGGAGCAGCTGCGCGAGGTCTTCGGAGCCGAGCCCGAGCTTTCGGGCTTCGGCCAAGAGGGGGGTGAGGTAGCGGTCGCGGAATGCCGCGCGTCGCTCGGCGAGCAGGTTTTCCCGCGCGCCCGGGGCAACGAACATGCCGATGCCCCGTCGCTTGTAGAGCACGCCCTTGTCGACGAGCATCGTCACTCCTTTCGCTGCCGTGGCGGGGTTGATCCGATAGAAGGCGGCGAGTTCGTTCGTCGAGGGGGCCTGTGCCTCTTCGGCCAGGCTCCCGTCGACGATCGAGTCCTCGACGCTCTCCGCGATCTGCAGGAAGAGGGCCTTGCCTTCTTCGATCATCCGCGCCTCCGATGTGTTTCTGGGTTAGTTACTCAAGTAGGTAACCACAGAACGCGGGGTGCGTCAACCCCGGCATCCGTGTGGGGTCAGCGAGACCTCGCCCGAGGCGGAGTTGCCGGGGCAAACGGCTTCGGTCAGGGGCGCGGAGTGCGGGACGGGACGGGCCAGATGCCGGGCGCCGCGGGGCCGGGCGGCGGCTCGGATGCCGAAGCAGACGGCTCTGCGGTGGGAGCTGCGGCGGGGGGAGTCGCGGGGAGTTCGAGGGCGACGCGCTCTTCAAGGACGGTGATCGCGTCATCCGAGATCGCGAGCAGGCCGTCGAGCTCTTCGCGCACGCGTCGGTACGCGAGCTGTCGCTCGGCGGGAGTCGCTGCCTGGTCGATTGCGACGCTCAGCAGTTGCTGCGCGGTGCTCAGGCGCTTGCGCTCGTCGGCGGTGAAAGACGAATCGCGGATGCGGCGAGCCTCGCGCTCGGCAAGATCGAAGGCTACCTCGTAGTCGGTGACCGCGGTGCGGTACTCGGTGAACTGTTCCTTCGAGAGCTTGGCGCTCTCGGAGTCGGGGCGGAGCCGGTCGGCGACCTTCTTGGCTCGGAGGAACGCCGCAGTCAACGGCTGTCTGCCGTCGCTCATGGCGGGGAAGGCGATGATCTTCGCCACATCCAGTTCGTACTCGAGCCAGCGCTTGGTCACCGCGTCGTGTGCGGCGAAGAGCTTCTGGAGCGGTGTTCCACGCGACATGCTAACCGCGGTATCCCCCGCCGGGTATGGGGGGAAGCCCGAAGGGTTCTCAGCCGAACAGCAGCGCGAGGACGGTGGCGCCACCGCCCACGAGAATCAGCGAAACGATGACGACCCACGCGACGATCTTGATGCGTCGCTGCCGGGTCTCGCTGTAGACGTTGGTGTCGTCGTCGGACATGCGATCAGTCTAGAGGGCGGCTTCGGCGATGGTCGGCCCGAATGCGGCCGGCAGCGTCGCGCGCGAGACCTCGCGCAGGTCGGATGCCGACACCGTGAAGAGTCCCTGTACTTCGAGGCTCGGGTCTGCGCCATCGCCGGGAGCATCGGTCACGCCGATACGCAGCACGGGGTAGCCGCGTCCCTCGCACAGACCGCGGAATTTCACGTCATCCTCGCGGGGGACTGAGACGAGCACGCGGCCGGTCGACTCCGAGAAGAGGGCGGATGCCGCATCCACGCCATCGCGTTCGATGATCTCGTTCAGCCAGACGCGCGCACCGACGCCGAAGCGCATGACGCCCTCGGCCAGGGCCTGCGCGAGCCCACCGCTGGAAAGGTCGTGGGCGCTGGAGATCAGGCCCTGCAGCGCGCCCGCGTGCAGCAAATCGGCAAGCCGACGCTCGGCGGCAAGGTCGACCGCCGGAGGCCGCCCGCCGAGGTGGTTGTGCACGGTCTGCGCCCACGCCGAGCCGCTGAGCTCGTTGGCGGTGACCCCGAGCAGGTAGATGTTCTCGCCGGCATCCTGCCACCCCGACGGGATGCGACGAGCGACGTCATCGATGATGCCGAGCACGCCGACGACCGGGGTGGGGAAGATCGGCTGGTCGCCGGTCTGGTTGTAGAACGAGACGTTGCCGCCGGTGACCGGGATGCCCAGCTCGAGGCATCCGTCGGCAAGGCCGTCGACGGCCTGCCCGAATTGCCACATGACCTCGGGGTTCTCGGGGCTGCCGAAGTTCAGGCAGTCGGTGACCGCGACGGGCTTGGCGCCGGTGACGGCGACGTTGCGATAGGCCTCGGCCAGGGCCAGCTGCGCACCCTGGTACGGGTCGAGCTGGCAGTAGCGCCCATTGCAGTCGGTAGCGATGGAGAAGCCGAGGCCCGACTCCTCGTCCACGCGCACCATGCCGGCGTCGTCGGGGAACGAGAGGGCGGTGTTGCCGAGCACGTAGTAGTCGTACTGGTTGGTGATCCAGGACGTGTCGGCGAGGTTGGGGCTTGCGACCAGGGCGAGGAACTGCTCGCGCAGCTCGTCCGGCTCGCTGGGGCGCTGCAGCGCTGCGGCTGAGTCGTCGCGGAGGGCGTCGATCCAGGTCGGGTAGGCGACGGGCCGCTCGTAGACGGGGCCGTCGACCGCGACCGTCGAGGGGTCGACATCCACGATCTGCTCGCCGTGCCAGAAGATCTGCAGGCGTCCGTCGCCGGTGACTTCACCCAGCACGCTCGTCTCGACCTCCCACCGGCCGACGACCTCGAGGAAGGCGTCGAGCTTCTCGGGAGCGACGATGGCCATCATCCGTTCCTGAGACTCGCTCATCAGGATCTCTTCAGGAGTCAGGGTCGGGTCGCGCAGCAGCACGTTCTCGAGGTCGACGCGCATGCCGCTGCCGCCGTTGGCCGCAAGCTCGCTCGTCGCGCACGAGATGCCGGCGGCGCCGAGGTCTTGGATGGCCTCGACGAGGTCGTCGCGGTACAGCTCGAGGCAGCACTCGATGAGCACCTTCTCGGCGAACGGGTCGCCGACCTGCACCGCGGGGCGCTTGGTCGGGCCGCCGTCGGCGAAGGTGTCGGAAGCGAGGATGGATGCTCCGCCGATGCCGTCGCCGCCGGTGCGAGCCCCGAAGAGCACGACCTTGTTGCCCGCGCCCGAGGCGTTGGCAAGCTTCAGGTCTTCGTGGCGCAGCACGCCGACGGCGAGAGCGTTGACCAGCGGGTTGCCCTGGTAGACGGCGTCGAACACGGTCTCACCGCCGATGTTCGGCAGGCCCAGGCAGTTGCCGTAGAACGAGATGCCGCTGACCACGCCGTGCACGACGCGGGCGGTGTCGGGGTTGTCGATGGCGCCGAAGCGCAACTGGTCCATCACAGCGACCGGGCGCGCCCCCATCGAGATGATGTCGCGGACGATGCCGCCCACGCCGGTCGCGGCGCCCTGGAACGGCTCGATGTAGCTCGGGTGGTTGTGCGACTCGACCTTGAACGTCACCGCCCAGCCCTCGCCGATGTCGACGACGCCGGCGTTCTGGCCCATGCCGACCATGAGACGCTCGCGCATTTCGTCGCTGACCTTCTGCCCGAACCGGCGCAGGTAGATCTTGCTGGACTTGTAGGAGCAGTGCTCGCTCCACATGACCGAGTACATGGCGAGCTCACCGCTCGTGGGCCGGCGCCCGAGAATCTCGCGGATCTGCGCGTACTCGTCATCCTTCAGGCCGAGGGCGCCGTACGGCTGCTCGCGTTCGGGCGTCGCCGCGGCGTTCTCAACGGTATCGGCTGCTGCTGCGCCTCTCGGCGCGGCGGTGTCGGCGACTGCTCGGGCGGGAGTGATCGGGGTGCTCACGGGGTGGGACTCCAGTGGTCGAGGATGCCGAGACCGGCGCCAGCGTGCGGGCGACCCCAGTCTACGCGGCGGCCGCTTTCGGCATCCGTGTCGGTTCGTGCTCCTCTTCGGGCGCTCGACGTGGCCGTGCGGTCTCGTCGCAACGGCGCGGATCGTGCCCAACACGCCGGGCGACGGATGCTGCGGGCGGGGTGTCGGGCAATCCGTGCGCCGTTGCGACTGGTGCGTCAGGCCCGTCCTGCGTTGACACGCCGCTCATCACTCGACCGAGTGGCGCTCGCCGCGGGCCGGGGGAGTGTAGGTGCACGTGTCGCCAGCGCACAGCTGCGGTTTGGTGCGCCCGAAGCGGCGGGGTATCAGTCCTCGATGCCACTCGGTTCGCATGACCGTTCAGTCGCGCCGTGACGTGGGTTCGTCAGCCCGCCACCCGCACCAAGGCGCGACCGAATAGTGGTGCAGATTCTTCAGTCGCGCCGTTTCGCGGGTTGGCGCGGCGCGAACCCGCACAAGGGCGCGACCGAACCGAGGCCCTACGCTGTCTGCGTGGACTTCTCCTTCGCCTTCACTCCCGATCTGATCGCGGTCTTCGTCACGCTGTTCGTCCTCGAGATCGTGCTGGGCGTCGACAACGTCATCTTCATCTCGATCCTCGCCTCCAAGCTCCCCAAGGAGCAGCAGGCGCGGGCGCGCAACCTCGGTCTTACGCTCGCGATGCTCATCCGTGTCGGCCTCGTCTTTGCGGCGGGCTGGATCATCTCGCTCACCGAACCCGTCGTGACCCTGTGGGGCATTTCGTTCTCGTGGAAGGACTTCATCCTCATCGCGGGCGGGCTCTTCCTCGTCTACAAGGCGGTCACCGAGATCCACCACAAGCTCGAGGGCGCCGAAGAGGAGCATGGCGAGGGCGCGGGCGGCCGCAAGAGCGTGACCTTCGGTTCGGTGATCGCACAGATCCTGCTGCTCGACATCGTCTTCTCGCTCGACTCCGTCATCACCGCCGTCGGCATGACCTCGAACATGGTCATCATCATCACCGTCGTGGTGCTCTCGTTCGGCATCATGCTCTTCGCCTCGCGGTTCATCTTCGCGTTCGTCAACGCTCACCCGACCGTGAAGATGTTGGCGCTGTCGTTCCTGCTGTTGATCGGCGTTTTCCTCATCGCCGAGGGCTTCCACATCAAGATCGACAAGGCCTTCATCTACGGTCCGATGGCCTTCGCCATCTTCGTCGAGGCGCTGAACCTCACGTACTCGTCACGCAAAGCCAAGCGGGAACAGAAGCGGCGCCAGGCCGTGCAGCTTCGGCCCCAATACCCGGATGTCGACGAGTCAGCCGCCGTCGCTGCTGCGCTGTCGAAGGATCCCGCCTCCGGCTCCGTCGGCCTGTCACGCAAGCCCGTGGTCGGGGAGGCGGATGCGGCGTCCGCGCCGCACCGGGAGGGACTCGGCTGATGGTCAGTCCGCGGCGGCCTCGGCTACCGCAGCGGCAAAGCGCGCAGCATCCGTGCCGTTTTCACGCACCTCGAACACCGTGCCGTCGATGACCAGCAACGGGACGTGGTCGACGACCTGGTCGGTGCCGGGGATCGCCCTGCCGAGCCACGCGTCATTGGCGGCGCCCGCCAGGCTCGCGTAGTCAGCAATCGCTGTCGACAGATCGGATGTCGCACCCGCCGTGGCCGCGAAGTCGAGGAGTTCCTCGTCGCTCGGTGAGTGATCTGCCGTGACCTGGTTCTGCTGGATCAGTCCGTATAGCGGCAGGAGCGCGTCATCTTCGCCCGCAGCTGCGGCGCCGAGAAGCAGGGCGGCGGCCCGGGTCGAGTAGTCGGTGACGTCGCCGCGCTTGGCGCTCACGTAGGTCATCGGATGCAGCGTCCACGTCGCCGTGCCGTCGGCGACAAAGGCGGCGAGGTCGTCGCCGATCGCCTCGTCGAGGCTCATGCAGTGCGGGCACGACGGGTCGCTCCACAGCTCGATGTCGACGGCGCCGTCTCCGACGACGATCCCCGCTACCGGGTCGATGGTTGTGGGCGAGGGAGCCGTAGCAGCCGCCGGCGAGCAAGCGACGGCGACCATCGCGACAACGGGGATGAGGGCGAGGCATCCGACCATGCGGCGCCGAGGCGAACCGAACACGCTGCCGTTCTACGCCGAGAACCGGCGCATCGCCAATCATTCAGTGGAGCCCACGACATCGACGCCCGATGTGGTCAGACCATATGGCGGATTCCACCAAACGCCCAGCCAGCGACACTCCATAGCGTCGTCGCGGCGGTATCCATGAGAAGCGACGTTACCCGGTATACATATCGCGCGCAGGGAGACTCGAATGTCGGTGAGGCAAAGCCTGTTGGCGATCCTGGCGCAGGGGCCGTGCTACGGCTATCAGCTGCGGTCGGAGTTCGAGCGACGCACCGGGTCGAGCTCGTCGCTCAACGTCGGCCAGATCTACGGCACTCTCGAGCGGCTCGAGCGCGATGGTCTCGTTTTGCGAGGCACAGCCGACGCAGATGGCCACATCTACTGGCAGATCACGGATGCCGGCCGCGGCGAGGCCCGCGCCTGGCTGGCGTCTCCGGTCGAACGCAACCCCGGGACCAGGGATGAGCTCGCGATCAAGCTCGCGCTCGCGGCCACGCTGCCGGGAGTCGATGCGTTCGAGATCATCAGCACGCAGCGACGAGCATCGAGGGGGCGCCTCGAGTTTCTGCGCAGTTCGACGTTCGGTGGCGAGGTCGTGGGCGGGCCGGAAGAGCTCGCTTGGTCGCTTGTCACCGCATCGATGATCTTCGGCGTCGAGGCGGAACTTCGGTGGCTCGATCACGTCGAAGCACAACTCGCGGCGCATGCCCCACACGCAATGGTGCTTGAACTCGACACTCACCGTCCCAAGCGCGGACGACCAGCATCGCCTCGGCCGGTCTCGGTATAAGACACGAGACCCGGATCATCGCTGGCGCTCCGAGCGAACGGCAGCGCCGTGCCGAGCGGTAGCAGGCGCTCGAGCGGGCTGTCGTGGGCATGGTCGCCGAGGTAGCGCAGCACAGCGCCCCCGCGCTCCAGGTCCAGACGCAGAGCGCCTGGCACATGCGGCGCCTCGATCCCCTCGCCGAGGTAGAGGACTGAATCCACCACGCGGTGTGAGCCGAGGATGCCGGGCCGGGGCTGGTCGCCGCGAACCTGCAGGCGCTCGCGCAGCACCGGGCCCGCGGCATCCGTCACGTCCACATCGGCTGTGAGCGCGCCGCCGCGCTCGCCGGAGCGACCGAGGACGAGCGTTTCGCGGGCGATCACGGATGCTCCGGCGCCCAGTCGCACGGTCATCGACCGCGTGAGAGAGCCCGCGTCGGTGACCACCGTGGGCAGGCCATCCCACACGAGGTGAGCATCGGCGCCGAGGTCAAGGCGCGCGTGCCACTGCGACTGGCCGACCTCCTCTCGCCCGTAGACGATGAGACCGCCGATGTCGACCAGGCGCACTGAGCATCCGTCCCCGACACGGATGTCGAGCTCGACGTGGTCCCCGGGCATGAGCATCGCTCGGCCCGAGACCAGCGCGATCTCGACCGAGTGCCCCCGGCGATGCACGAGGCGGGGGAGAACCAGCTCGCCGTCCAGTGCGCACGCGACAGAGTCGCCCCGCGCGCTCACTTCGACGACGGTGGGTCTCACGAGTGGGCGTGGTCCGCGTGATCGTGCAGGGCCCCGTCCGCGTGTGCGTGAGCGTGCTCGCCGTCGGCGTGGCTGTGCAGGAACCCGCCGCCTTCCTCGTCGGCGTGGAAGTGGGGGGCCATGGGGCCGGGATCCTGGGGGACGTGCGATCCGTCGCGGTGTGCGGCGAGGATCGACAGCACCCACTCGCGCAACGCCGCGACCGAGACGGCGTCGGTGCGTGAGAGAGCGAGCACCGTGCGGCCGTCGCGGGCGAGGGTGGCGTCGGCGACCATCTGCTCGACATCCACCCCGACATAGGGCGCGAGGTCGGTCTTGTTCACGACAAGCAGGTCGGCCCGGGCGATACCGGGACCACCCTTTCGGGCGACATCGCCGCCCCCAGCTACATCGAGGACGAAGATCTGCGCATCCACGAGCGCGGGCGAGAAGGTGGCGGTGAGGTTGTCGCCGCCCGACTCGATGACGACGAGGTCCAGGGGCGCGAAGGCACGCTCCAGGTCTTCGGCGGCGAGCAGGTTCGCGGTGACATCGTCGCGGATGGCGGTGTGCGGGCAGGCCCCGGTCTCCACGGCGACGATGCGCTCAGGATCGAGCACTCCGGCAGAGCGCAAGAACCGGGCATCCTCGTCGGTGTAGATGTCATTGGTGATGACGCCGATGCGGATCTCGTCGGCAAGAATGCGGCAGATCGTCGCGATGAGTGAGGACTTGCCGGTGCCGACGGGGCCGGCAACGCCAAGCCGCAGGGCGCGAGGTGAGTGGTCAGGCACGAAAGAGCCTCCTGGTCGATTGGGCGTGGGCCTGGGCCCACTGTTCGGATTGCGGTGCGGACAGGGCGGGGATGTCGGTCGGGTCGGTGATCTGCGCAATCAGCGGTAGCTCGTTCTCGATCTCGCTGCAGACCTCGACCACGAGAGAGACCAGATCGAGCGGATCGCGAGGCTCGAGCTTGAGGACCGCGGCTGCAGCTGCCTGTATGTCCTCGTAGACGACCAGTCGCGCCAGATCCAGCGCTGGCATGTCTAGCCCCGCCGCGATGACCCCGAGCACGCAGGCCCGCGGCGGAGGGGTCGCCCGCCCGCGCCAGGTGTGGATAGCCGAGTCGCCGGGGAGGAGCTCGGTCCCGACCCGCAGGTATCCGCGGGCGAGGTGGCGCGCGGCATCCCTCAGCGCGGCGCTCGGGGTACGGGCCGCCCATGCCGCCTCGACAGCGTCCAGATCACCGTCGATCATGCGCACGTGGCGTGCGGCGACAGCAGTCCCCGCCTCGACGAGGGTCACCGTGGCTGCCCGACCGCGCAGCAGAGCGGGAAGCTCCGCTGCCTGCAGGCCCGACATCAGCGCGGGCTCCACGCCGGCGGAGTGCGCGTGACCGCCGGAGGGCAGCCTGGCATCCGCGAGGAGCATCGCGGCGGAGGTCGAGGACAGTGCCATCAGAACAGCTGGTAGAGCTGGGCCAGGGGGAGCCGCGACGCGGGGGCGGGTTCGACGAGCTCGCCATCGATGCGGATGTCGAACGTGTCGGGTCGGATGTCGATCCGCGGCAGCGCATCGTTGTTGCGCATGTCGGCTTTGCTGATTCCGCGGGTGGACTGCAGCGGCAGCATCCGGCGTGTCAGTCCGAGTCGGCCCTCGATCCCCGCCGCCAGCGCGGCGGGAGAGACGAACGACACCGATAGGGCACCGCCGATGGCATCGCTGAAGGCGGGACGCATCAGCACCGGTTGCGGGGTGGGAATGGAGGCGTTCGGATCGCCGAGGGCTCCCCACACCAGCCCACCACCTTTCATGACCACACTCGGACGGAACCCGAAGAACCGTGGATCCCACAGCACGAGGTCGGCGAGCTTGCCCACCTCGACCGAGCCGACCTCCGCGTCGATGCCGTGAGCGATCGCGGGGTTGACCGTGTACTTCGCGACATACCGACGGGCTCGTTCGTTGTCGGCGGGGAGGGAGGTGCCGAGGCTTCCGCGCCTGGCCTTCATGACGTGCGCCACCTGCCAGGTCCGGGTGATGACTTCGCCGATCCGTCCCATCGCCTGAGCGTCGGAGGAGGTGATCGAGATCGCGCCCATGTCATGCAGGATGTCTTCGGCGGCGATCGTCGTGCCCCGGATGCGGGACTCCGCGAAGGCGAGATCTTCGGGTACTCCCGGGTTGAGGTGGTGACAGACCATCAGCATGTCGAGGTGCTCGGCGACGGTGTTGACCGTGTGGGGCAGCGTCGGGTTCGTCGAGCCGGGAATGACGTAGGGAAGACTCGCGATCGAGAGGATGTCGGGAGCGTGACCGCCCCCCGCCCCCTCGACGTGGAACGCGTGGATCGTGCGCCCCGCTATCGCGGCGATCGTCGAATCGACGTAACCCGCCTCGTTGAGCGAGTCGCTATGCAGCGCGACCTGCAGGCCCCAGTCCTCGGCGGCGCGCAAGCTCGCGTCGATCGCTGCCGGAGTCGAGCCCCAGTCCTCGTGGACTTTGTAGCCCGCCGCACCTGCGAGCGCCTGCTCTTCGAATGCCGCTGCCGAGACGGTATTCCCCTTGCCCAGCAGCAGGACGTTGACCGGAAGGGCATCCAGGGCACGATGCATGTGTTCGAGGTGCCAGGACCCCGGCGTGACGGTGGTGGCCTTCGACCCTTCGGACGGTCCCGTTCCTCCTCCGACGATCGTCGTGATCCCCGCCGCGAGCGCCTCGTGAATCTGTGACGGGGAGAGCAAGTGAACGTGCGAGTCGATCGCCCCCGCGGTGAGGATCTTCCCCTCACCGGAGATGACGTCGGTGGACGGTCCGATGATCAGCCGAGGGTCGACGCCATCGGCGATGTCGGGGTTCCCCGCGCGCCCGACCCCGACGATCCGGCCGTCGCGGATGCCGACATCGGCGCGCACGATTCCCCACCAGTCGAGGATGATCGCGTTCGTGATCACGGTGTCCAGGGCGCCATCGGCGCGCGACACAGTGCTCTGCGCCATGGACTCGCGGATCGACTTGCCGCCCCCGAACACTGCCTCTTCGCCGCCGGCGGTGAGGTCCCTCTCGATCTCGATCCAGAGGTCGGTGTCGCCCAGGCGCACCTGATCGCCGGCGGTGGGCCCGTAGATCGCGGCGTATCTTTCCCTGTCGATCCTGACCATCAGAGATCTCCTCCCTCGTGTCGGATGCGGATGCCTGCCACACGCCGATTCCCGCGCAGGCTCACCGCTGCCACACGCTTGGAGACCCCTGGCTCGAAACGCTCCGAGGTCCCCGAGGGAATGTCGAGTCGACATCCCGCAGCTGCCGCGCGGTCGAAGTCGAGCGCGTCATTCACGTCGGGCAGATGGATGTGGGAGCCGATCTGCACGGGACGATCCCCCGTATTGAGAATGATCAACTCGAGGCGCTCATCGGCGTCGCGGTCGGCGTTGAGCTCGATCTGGCCCGGACGCACGCGGATGGCTCCCGGTCCTGATGATGTTCCCGATGCCACGGTGATCCTCTCAGTCGATCGGATGGTGAACGGTGACGAGCTTGCGTCCGTCGGGGAAGGTGGCTTCGACCTGGACGTCGACGAGCATGTCGGCCACGCCCTCCATGACGTCATCGCGGGTGAGCACGGTGCGCCCCGCCGCCATGAGTTCCGCTACCCCGACACCTTCTCTGGCGCGCTCGATCACCCACGTCGACAGGAGGGCTACGGCCTCCGGGTGGTTGAGCTTCACGCCGCGTGCCTGGCGATCTCTGGCCACCATGCCCGCCACGGCGAGCAGCAGCTTCTCGGTATCCGCAGGTGACAGATGCACGGGGCGCTCCCTTCGGCGTGGCTCCTGAGGAGCCGGCGAGTCGGATCACTGTCAGGATGCTTGTCGGACAGTGTCCCGAGCAGTGACAGAAGTCTGTCATTTTTGCGTCAGTCACTCATCATTGTCATCGTCATGACGTGGTGAGAACCAGCGAAAAACCCTGTAATTTCAAGGCACTAGGCGGATCACGGCTCTGGCAGTTTTACATGGTCGACACATTCGAGTAATGGCAATGTAATGCCACGGGTCCATGGTGAACTCACCTGCAGCAGTCGGCGGTGTTCTGCCACCGGCGATTCGGGACCTCTTCGCTCAGACCTCGGCGAGGGGTCCCACCCCGCACCACAGATCCTCTGACCGGGCGAACGGCGCATCCGACGCGGAACGCCACGCAAGCGGTATTCGTCGCGCCATCCGTGCGGACGGTGCGGCTTGCGCTCTCGCACACGCAACCTGAAACGGAGCACAGCATGATCACCACTGGCAGGCGTCTACGGACGCTGCTTGCGGCAGGCGCCATGGCCTCAGCCGCAGCCCTCGTCCTCGCCGGATGCGGCGCCCGCACCGACGACGCAGCCTCGAGCGAAGCCCCTGCGGCCGCGGAGAGCTGCGTCGACACCTCGGGCGACACCGTCAAGCTCGGATTCCTCAACTCGCTGACCGGAGGCATGGCGATCTCCGAGACCACGGTCTCGAACGTGCTGCACATGGCGGCTGATGAGATCAACGCCGACGGCGGCATCCTGGGCAAGCAGATCGAATACATCCAGGAAGACGGCGCCACCGACTGGCCCACCTTCGCCGAGAAGACCGAGAAGCTGCTCACGCAGGACTGCGTCGCCGCGATCTTCGGCGGCTGGACCTCCTCGTCGCGTAAGGCTGTCAAGCCTGTCGTCGAGGAGTACAACGGCCTCTTCTTCTACCCGGTCCAGTACGAAGGCCTCGAGTCCTCACCGAACATCTACTACACCGGTGCCACGACCAACCAGCAGATCATTCCCGCCATGGACTACCTGGCATCGCAGGGAGTGAAGACCCTGTTCCTGGCGGGATCGGACTACGTCTTCCCCCGCACCGCGAACGCGATCATCAAGCTCTACGCAGAGGAGCTCGGCATCGAGATCGTCGGCGAAGAGTACGTGCCGCTGGATCGTGACGACTGGACGACCCAGGTTGCCAAGATCGTCGAGGCTGACCCCGACTACATCTTCAACACGATCAACGGTTCCTCCAACGTCGGGTTCATCAAGGCGTACTACGACGCGGGCCTCACTCCCGAAGAGACACCGATCATCTCGGTCTCGATCGCTGAAGAAGAAGCTCCCGCGATGGGTCACGAGGTCACCGGCAACTACGCCTCGTGGAACTACTTCCAGTCCCTCGACACCCCGAACAACCCGGCGTTCATCGAGGCCTGGCAGGCCTACCCGGGCAGCAGCGGCGTGACCTCGGACCCCATGGAGGCCGCGTACATCTCGCTCTACCTCTACAAGGCCCTCGTTGAAGCCGCTGGCTCCTTCGACGTCGACGCGATCAACCAGGCTGCCCTGGACAACGAGATCACGGTGGACGCTCCCGAGGGTGTCGTGACCCTCAACGGGGAGAACCACCACATCTCCAAGCCGGGCCACATCGGACGCATCAACGCCGACAACCAGTTCGACATCGTCTGGGCATCGGACGGGTTCATCGAGCCCGACCCGTACCTCGAGCAGTACTCCTGGTTCCCCGAGGACGTGCGCAACGCCCTCGTGGCAGCCGCGGGCTGACACACACAAGGCACTGCGGGGTCCCGGCCTGTCCGGGGCCCCGCAGCACCGGCTCTTCCATGAACACGCGCGAGAACAGAAGGGAGTGAACTCGAATGGATGCACTGATTCCGCCGCTGCTCAACGGCACCGCGCTGGGCGCCTTGCTGCTCTTGACAGCACTCGGCCTCACCCTGACCTTCGGCCAGATGGGGGTGATCAACATGGCGCACGGCGAGTTCATCATGGTCGGCGCCTTCACGACATTCCTCGTTCAGCTCGTCATCCCCGACAGCAACATCTCTATCCCTGTCGCGTTGCCCGTCGCCTTCGTCGTCGCCGGGCTCTTGGGCCTTCTGCTGGAAGCCGGAATTCTCCAGTGGATGTACCGTCGCCCGCTTGACACACTGCTGGTCACCGTCGGTGTGGCACTCATCCTGCAACAGGCTGCCCTGCAGATCTTCCCCGCCCAGGGAGTGCCGGTGGAGAACCCCGGCTGGCTCCAGGGCCAGATCAACGTCTTCGGCTACGCCTGGCCACTGCGCCAGGTGTTCACCATCGGACTTGCCGCGGCGTGCGTGGCGATCCTCGCCGCCTGGCTCAAGTACTCCTCGTTCGGGCGCCGGATTCGCGCCACGGTGCAAAACCGCGACCTGGCCGAGACCGTCGGGGTGCGCACCCGGACCGTGGACCGCATCACGTTCTTCGTGGGCTCGGGACTGGCTGGAGTCGCGGGTGTCGCAGCCTCCCTCATCGGGGGAACCAACTCCCAGATGGGGACCCAGTACATCATTCCCGCCTTCCTCGTCGTCGTGGCTGGGGGTATCGGGCAGATCAAGGGCACCGTGATCGCCGCCTTCGCGATCGGCATTGCGATGGCCTTCTTCGCCGACCTGACCAGCGGGAGCCTTGCTCAGGTGCTCGCCTTCGTGCTCGTCGTCGTCTTCCTGCAGATCCGCCCGCAGGGTCTGTTCACCGTCCGCACGAGGGGGTTGGCATGACCATCCTGACCAAGCTCAAGCCCTGGTACTCGCTCATCGGCATCGGCATCTTCGCCGTCATCCTCCTCGCGGTGGCGCCGTCGATCCTGACGATGCACTGGGTCAACAACCTCGGCAAGTACTGCGCCTGGGCGATCGTCGCCGTCGGGATCGGACTGGCGTGGGGACGCGGCGGGATGCTCGTCATGGGGCAAGGCGTGTTCTTCGGCCTCGGTGCCTACGCCATGGCCATGCACATGACATTGGAAACCGCCGGCCCGGACGCCCTGCCCGGGTTCATGATCCTCTACGACCCGCTAGCCCCGCTCCCCGCCTTCTGGGAGCCCTTCCGCAGTCCGTGGTTCACCCTGCTCGCGATCCTCGTGCTGCCGATCATCGTGGCCGGCATCCTTGGTTTTGCGCTGTTCAAGCGTCGCGTCAAAGGTGCCTACTTCGCCATCCTCACCCAGGCGCTCGCCGTCGCGCTCGCCATCTGGATCAGCTCGACGATCCGCGAAACCGGAGGTGACACAGGCCTCAGCGGCTTCACCTCGTTCTTCGGATACGACCTGCAGGATCCCGCCAATCAGGTGATGGTCTACCTCATCACCGCGAGTCTTCTCGTCGTCTGTATGGTCGTGGTGTGGCAGCTCTACCGCAGCCGCTTCGGCGAGCTGCTGCTGGCGACCCGCGACGCTGAGGAGCGCGTTCGGTTCCTGGGTTATGACCCGGCCAACGTCAAGCTCGCCGCCTTCGTCATCGCCGCGGTCATGGCCAGCGTCGGCGGCGCCATGTTCGTTCCCCTGGTCGGGATCATCACGCCGCAAGAGATCGGGGCCTCCGCGTCGATCCTCATGATCGCCGGCGTTGCCCTCGGCGGTCGGGCCTCCCTGTTCGGCCCGGTGCTGGGTGCCATGGCCATCGGATGGGGTCAATCCAGCCTCGCCTCGAGTTGGCCCGACGGATGGGTATACCTGCTCGGTCTGCTCTTCGTCGTCGTGACCCTCTTCCTCCCCAACGGCCTGGCCTCCCTGGTGGGGCGGGTCAAAGACCTGTTGGCGCGTGACCGCACCTCCGCACCCGCGCCGTTGCCGATCGAAGGCGAGGCGAAAGCATGAGTGAGGACGCGAGCACGGCGCCCGCAGCATCCGACGCGGGAGTCCTCGTCCCCGATGCCGAAACCTCCGTGACCGTGTCCCACCTCACGGTCAGCTTCGACGGGTTCAAGGCAGTCGACGATGTCGATCTGCTCATGCTCAAGGGACAGGTCCACTTTCTCATCGGACCGAACGGAGCAGGCAAGACGACCCTCGTGGACGCCTTGACCGGTCTGGTTCCCGCGACCGGGACTGCCACCTACAACGGGATGGATCTTGTCTCGATGAAGGCGAACAAGATCGTGCGTGCCGGCGTGGGGCGAACTTTCCAGACCGCGACAGTGTTCGACGAGCTCTCGGTGCTCCAGAACCTCGACATCGCGGGCGGTCTGCATCGCCGGGCCTGGGGACTTCCTCTTGCTCGGCGCGGAGTGCCCGAGTACGTGGAGTCCGCGCTAGAGACGATCGGCCTGTCCGGGCTTCGCGACAAGCCTGCCGGCATCCTCGCGCACGGGCAGAAGCAGTGGCTTGAGATCGGCATGCTCCTCGTCCAAGACGCGAAGGTCATGTTCCTGGACGAGCCCGTGGCCGGCATGAATGCCGACGAACGGGACGAGACCGGGCAACTGCTCCAGCGCATCGGCGATCAGCGCACGATCATCGTCATCGAGCACGATATGGACTTCGTGCGCAACTACGCCGAGTGGGTCACCGTGATGCACTCGGGCAAGCTCCTGGCTGCCGGGACTGTTGAACAGGTGCAGGCGGACCGGCGGGTCCAGGAGGTCTATCTGGGGACGGCCGCCGACGCCGCCGTGGAAGGCGAGGGGGGCCACTGATGCTCGAGATCACCGGCGTCACAGCAGGTTATGGGCGCACCAAGGTGCTCCATGACGTCACCATCCAGATTCCGACCGGCTCCGCCGTCTCGGTGATGGGTCATAACGGTGCGGGCAAGACCACCCTCCTGCGCGTCGCTACAGGCCTGATTCCGGTGATGAGTGGACAGGTACGCATCGACGGTGAGGATGTCACCAAGATGCCGCCCTCGAAGCGGGTGCAGCGCGGTCTTGGCTACGTGCCGCAAGGGCAGCAGTCCTTCCCGCAAATGACCACGCTGGAAAACCTCCAGCTGGTGGCAAAGCGCAGCTCCGATATCGACGAAGTGTTCGACCTCTTCCCGGTCCTTAAGCAACTCTTGGGGCGAAGGGCCGGCCTCCTGTCGGGCGGTCAGCGCCAGCAACTGGCGATCGCTCGTACCCTGCTGACCAAGCCGCGACTCTTGGTACTCGATGAACCCACCGAGGGTATCCAGCCGAACATCGTCGCTGATATCGAACGGGTCATCATCGACCTCACGCGTCGCGGCGATCTCTCGGTCCTGCTGGTCGAGCAGCATGTCGGCTTCGCACTGCGATCGACAAGCACGTACTACGTGCTGCAATCGGGTCGAATCACGATGAGCGGTGAGGGTGGGGCGTCGGCGATCGACGATGTACGCGCCGCGATGGCGATCTGATTCAGATCGATTCCTCGCGGCAACGCCGGTGAAACACACTCTCGGCACAATCCGAAGCAGACGACATCGCGGAGGTGAGAGTGGGTGCGCTGGGCATGCGGACCCTGAACCGTGCGGGCGACGCGCGAGCGGCTGCAGAAGACAGTCTTGAGGACTATGCCTTCCGCTACGTTCCGCGCTCCTTCCGCCGGTGGAGCGCCCTGTCCGTCGGCGGTACGGCGCTAGGGTCGATTGCCTTTCTCGCCGACTTCTCTATCGGCGCCAGTATCGGGCTGGAGCACGGGACGGCAAACGCGATGCTCGGCATCCTGCTGGCATCCGTGATCATCTTCGCGGTGGGATTTCCCGTCGCCTATTACGCGGCGCGGTACAACCTCGACCTCGACCTGGTCGCCCGCGGCTCCGGCTTCGGCTACTACGGGTCGATCATCACCACCGTCGTGTTCGCAGGATTCACCTGCATCTTCTTCGCGCTCGAAGGCGCGATCATGGCGCAGGGACTCGCTGTGGCGGTGGGGATTCCGCTGCCGCTGGGGTATGTCATCTCGACAGTGGTCGTGATCCCGATCGTGATCTACGGGATGCGGGCGCTGGAGAGACTGCAATTCTGGACGACGCCGCTGTGGCTGGCGCTGGCGCTGCTTCCCCTGATCTGGATCGTCGGTACCCAACCGGAGTCGGTCGTCGAGTTCGTCGAGTTCACGGGACTCTCGGACGGCGAGGTCAGTTTCAGCGCGATCGTTGCCAGCGCTGCGGTGTGCTTCGCGCTGACCCCGCAGCTTGCCGAGCAGATCGACTACATCCGGGTCATGCCGCCGCGCACCGCGCGAAACTCGCGCTCGTGGTGGGTGTCTTTTGTCTTCAGCGGGCCGGGGTGGGTGGTCTTCAGCGGGACCAAGCAGCTCATCGGACTGTTCCTGGCGGTCTATCTGGTCACCAAGGTCGATCCGATGATCGGCGACCGAGCAGTCGAGCCGGTCGCTCAGTTCTTGGGGATGTACGAATCGCTCGTGCCCGACTGGCTCGCCCTCGCGCTGGTGCTGCTGTTGATCGTGATCGCCCAGATCAAGATCAACGTCACCAACGCGTACTCGGGGTCGCTGGCCTGGTCGAACGTGTACACCCGGGTGCGCAAGCGATATCCCGGGCGCACGGTGTTCGTGCTGTTCAACCTCATCATCGCGCTTGCCCTCATGCTCATGGATGTCTTCAGCCTCATCTCGTTCGTCCTGAGCCTGTACGCCAACGTTGTGATGGCCTGGCTCGTGACGATCTCGGCCGACATCGTCATCAACAAGCTGATCCTGAAGATCTCGCCGCGTTACCCCGAGTTCCGGCGGGGCATGCTGCACGACTGGAACCCGGTCGGCCTCGTATCTGTGAGCCTCGCCTCCCTGCTGTCGCTGCTGACCTTTGCCGGGGCGTTCGGCCCGAATCTGCAGCCATTCTCGGTGCTGATTGCTATTGGGGTAGCTCTCATCGTGACCCCGCTCATGGCGATCGCGACGCGGGGTCGGTACTACCTGCGCCGGTCCTCAGACGGCATCCCGACGCCGATTCTGGATGCGGACGGGAATCCTTCCGGAGAGCGACTTCGTTGCCACGTCACGGGGTACACCTTTGAGCGGCCGGATATGCTGATGTCGGCTGAGTTGGGGCCTCGGGGCGAGGTGCAATACGTCTCGTCGCTGGCTCTCACCCTCGACGATTCGGACCGATACGTCCTACCGCCGGAGCCGCCGCCGACGAGAGGAGAGCGCGACAGTGGTCGTTGACGAGACGATCGACACCTCTGGTGCGATCCTCGCCTGCGCGGCGACCCTGCTGCGACATCGGACATTCGAGGACATCACGTACCTCGATCTCGCCGAAGCATCCGGCGTGTCAGAGCGCACCATCTACCGCCGCTTCCCGACGAGGTCGAACCTTCTGGATGCGCTGGGTCGCTGGATCGAGGAGGAGCACTTCCGGATCGCCGAGTTCCACACGTTCGCGCAGTTCCGGGAAGCCGTGCGGAGTCGCTTTGCCGCGTATGCCGCGGAGCCGGCCTTTGCTTTCGTGGCGGCCCGGGGTGCCTCACTTTCCCCGATGGGCGACGAGCAGGCTACGCCGATGACCGATGCGATCATGGTCATGTTGCACGAGTCGGTGCCCGGTCTGAACCGACGCGACGCGCTACGAATCGCCGCCAACGCTCGCTACTTCGCATCTGCGCAGTTCTGGGCGCGGATGCGGACGGGCTTCGACATGAGCGGAGACCAGACCTTCGAGGCTTTCGAGTCCGCGATGGCTCAAGTGCTCCCACGTGAGACGAAGGCGAGCAGGGCGGCGTAGTGGCCGCAACCGACGCGGACGCCGAACTGTCTGCCACCCAATCGGCGATCCTCGCGGCATACGCCGAACTGATCGAGGAAGTGGGCACGGATGACGTGTCCTTTCGCGTGATCGCGCTGCGGGCGGGAGTCGGAGAGCGCACGGTGTTCCGTCACTACCCGACCCGCGTCGACTTGCTGCTTGCGACATCCGCTTGGATCGAGAGGACGACGTTCTCTCGATCGCAGTGCGAGTCCATCTTCGATGTCCCGATCGCGATTCGCGAGGCCATGGAAGCGTACGATCGTCGCCCGGAGTTGGCCTATGTGGTCGCCGAAACCTCGATGCGCGGCGTCAACGGTGCCGAGCCCGCCCCGTACCGCGAGGCGTTCAGTGCGCTCCTGCGGCACGAGGTCCCTTCTTTAGGGGAGAACGAGCGACAGCAGATTGTCGCAGCACTGTGTCACCTCGACTCGGCGGCGACCTGGGTGGCAATGCGCCGACAGCTGGGGATGAGTGGTCGCGACATCGCCGACGCTGCGACCTGGGCTGCGGAGGCGATTCTCGATCCGATCCGGGATCGCGCGGAAGGGTCCCGCACGCTCTGAGCGGCTCCGCGTGGTCAGGCTAGGTCGTCGGGGTAGAGCTGTCGACGACCGAGTGGCCACACCCGGAGTGGACGGCGGGCACATCCTTTCGGGAACGCGGCGGGATGACACTGGATGTCACGTCAGGCGAGCCTTCGAGGTGCGATCGGGGGGTGTTTGTCGTGGTACTTTCCCGACCCGAGAGCCTACAAAGACGGTTGGGTCGACCGTCCCGTCACGCTTACCGAGTTGTGACGCACGAGAACCGCTCCGGGCAATCGCTAGCCGCGGAAGGCGTCGAGGCGGCAGAGCACACGAACGTGTGCTGGCGCGTCCGGGTTGACCCGCTCTGCGATCGCTGTGATCGACCAGCCGTCCTTGATCCGAGCGTGGACATCTGGGCAGAGCCAGTCCGGAACGTAGCCAAACTTCTGGCCGTCGAGGGTATTGACGAGAACCGCCTTCGGGTTCACCTCGTTGTCTTCCTCGAGAGCCGAGCGCATTTCCATGGTCGAAGGGAGGTGCCAGACGGCGCTCACCCCCACGGAGGATGACCGCCCAGTTTTCGTGATGGCGGTCGCGTCCGGCGACCCAAGCATCCATAAGCAGATAGCCGGTCCACACGTCAAAGGCAGTGAAGTCACCTGGCCAGTCGATGTCGGCCGGCGGCCCAACCTCCTCGAGCGCATGCTGGACGGCCGCCACCGTGTAGCCCTGGTTCTCGCCCTGGATTGACTAGTCGTAGTCGGCGAACCGTGCTGACAGCACGCTGTTGCCATGATCGAGGTACTCGAGACTGTCCCGAAGCACTGACCTGGACACGATTGCGCGCCGACCTTCCAGGATTGCTGGGCGGATAGTCGCGCTCGGGACGCCGAGCTGCTCGGCCAATTGGTGGACAGTCCACTCGGCCCAATCTTCTCCGCTGACAGTCCCATCGAGCTCGTCGAGTCGCGCGAGTTTGAGTAACCACTGTCGGTCGCCGAACATCGGCAGCTCGACCCACCACTTCTCCTTCGACCCCATTGGTTCGTCTGCTTCGGCCGCGCCGCGGACGAAGTGGAGCGATTCTCAGGGAGTCGGCACGGGATGACCCTATCGGCGACGCCCGACGGTCGCACCGCGGAAACGCGCGAAATCAACAACTCTTCGGGGTTGACGGCGGCCTTGGCGCGCCTTAACGTACAACCAAATGGTTGTACAAAAGGACCTCACTGATGATGAGATTGACCGCGTGTTTCACGCGCTCGCCGCGGCGACGCGGCGCGACATCCTGCGCCGGACTATCGAGTCCGAGCACTCGGTCTCGGCGCTCGCGCAGGACTACGACATGTCCTTCGCGGCGGTCCAGAAGCACGTCGCCGTCCTCGAAGAGGCCGGCCTCATCATCAAGCGAGCGGAGGGACGCGAGCGCCTCGTTCGCGCCGATCCGATCATGATCGCCAGAGCGAAAGCGCTCCTCGCCCGCTATGAGGACCTGTGGCGTGCGCGCATCGACCGACTCGACGACCTGCTCGCCGAGCCATCCGACCCATCGGCATCCATCACCACGAAAGGGAACTGACGATGCCCGTCACCGCTGTCACCACCGACCCCGACGCGCTCACGATGACACTCGTCGGCGACTTCGCCGCGCCCGTCGAGCGCCTCTGGCAGGCGTTCACCGAGCCTGCCCAGCTCGATCGCTTCTGGGGCCCTCCGGGGTGGCCGGCGACCTTCACGTCGTTCGATCTCACCCCCGGGGGCCGCGCGCAGTACCAGATGACCAGCCCGCAGGGCGAGGTGTCGCGCGGCGGCTGGGAGTTCACCGCGATCGATTCGCCACACCGATTCGAGGTGCTCGACTCGTTCCTCAACGGTGACGGCGACGTGCTCGAAGGCATGCCCACGATGCGCGTCGAGTTCCTCTTCGAGGCGACGCCCGAGGGCTCGCGACTCACCAACATCACCTACTTCGACTCGCTCGACGCCCTGGAGCAGGTCGTCGAGTTCGGTGCCGTCGAAGGGTCGACGCTCGCGATCAACCAACTCGACGCGGTGCTGCAGGACCTGCGGGAGTACGCGCAGGGCAAGGGCACGCAGACCGAGATCCTCAGCGATACGCACGTGCGGATCACGCGGCTGATCGACGGACCCCGGGATCTCGTGTGGCGGGCCCACACCGAGCCCGAGCTTATGAAGAAGTGGTTGCTGGGCCCTGATGGCTGGCGGATGACGGTGTGCGAGATCGATCCGGCGGTCGGCGGGCGTTACCGCTACGAGTGGACGCCTGACGAGGGTGTGGAGGGTGAGGCGTTCGGCTTCGATGGCGAGACGCTCGTGAGTGAGGCCCCGAGGCGCGCGGTGACCACCGAGCACATGACCGGCACCGACTTCCCGTCGACGACCAACGACATGTCCCTCTACGAAGAGGATGGCGCGACCCTCATCACGCTCCTCATCGAGTACCCCGACAAGGACACCCGCGACATGGTCCTGGCCACGGGCATGACCGAGGGTATGGAGACCAGCTACGCCCGCCTGGAGCGGGAGCTCCTGCCGGCCTGAGTCGCCGCTTGCGGCATCCGTCTCACGCGAGGGGTCGCAACACGCCGCTGCCACCGTGCAGCGCACGGCGTGTTGCGACCCTTCGGCGTTGAGGGCGGATGCGAAATCCTCAGGATGTCTGGGCGAGGCTCTCTTCGAGGGCGACCCAGGCGAGCATCGCGCACTTGACGCGGGCGCTGAACTTCGAGACGCCCGAGAGGGCTGCGGCATCCTCGTACACGTCCTCGTCGAGCTCGATCGTGCCGCGCGAGCGCAGCGCCTCGCGGAAACCGTCGATCAGTTCAGCTGCCTTCTCGCGCGGGACGCCGTCGATGAGATCGACGAGCATGGATGCCGACGCCTGCGAGATCGAGCAGCCTTGGCCTTCCCACGTCACATCGCGGATCGTCTGACCATCGTCCGAGACGCGCACCCGTAGCGTCACTTCGTCGCCGCAGATCGGGTTGCGCTGATAGCTCGTGCCGGTGTGGTCATCGGCCTCGGCAAGACCGAAGCCGTGCGGACGCTTGGAGTGGTCCAGGATCAGCTCCTGGTACAGGGATTCAAGACTCATCAGGATGCTCCGAAGAACGCGCGGACGCCACGGGTTGCGTCCAGGAATCGGTCGACCTCATCGGGGGTCGTGTAGACGGATGCCGAGGCCCGCACCGAGGCCGTGAGACCGAACCGCCGGTGCAGGGGCTGCGCGCAGTGGTGACCCACGCGCACCGCCACGCCCCGCGAGTCGAGGAACTGCCCCACGTCGTGAGCGTGGACGCCGTCGACCGCGAAGGAGGCGAGCCCGACGCGGGGTGCGGCGTCCGTGTCTCCGAGGAGACGGATGCCGGGAATCTCGCGCAGTCCGTCGCGCATGCGCCGCTCGAGCTCGACCTCGTGCGCGTGAACCGCGTCCATCCCGAGCGACTGCAGGTAGCGGGCGGCGGTGGCGAGGCCGACGGCCTGCGAGACCGGCTGCGTCCCGGCCTCGAAGCGCTGCGGCGAGGGCAGGTACTGGGCCTCATCCAGCGTGACTGTCGTGATCATCGACCCGCCGGTGAGGAACGGCGGCAGGGCGTTGAGCAGCTCCCGCCTGCCGTAGAGCCCGCCGATGCCGTACGGGCCGAGCATCTTGTGGCCGCTGAACACGGCGAAGTCCACGCCGGTCGCCGGAAGGTCGATGCTCAGGTGCGGAACCGACTGGCAGGCATCCATCACCGTGAACGCGTTGACACCGCGCGCGAGAGCGATGAGGTCGTCGATGGGGTTGATGATGCCGAGCACGTTCGACACGTGCGGGAACGCGACGATCCGGGTACGGTCGCCGATCAGTTCGGCGGCGGCACCCATGTCAAGGCGGCCGTCGTCCAGCACCGGGATATGGCGCAGCCGCGCACCCGTGCGGGCGGCGAGCTCCTGCCACGGGATGAGGTTCGCATGGTGCTCGGACTCTGTGACGACGATCTCGTCATCCGGGCGCAGGGCAAAGCGCCGCGCTGCCTCTCCGCCTCGACCGAGCGTCGCATTCCCGATGGCGTATGCGATGAGATTGATGCCGGCGGTGGCTCCGGATGTCCAGACGAGCTCACCCTCGCCGGCGCCCACGAACGCTGCAACCGCCTCGCGGGCATCCTCGAAGGCGTCGGTGGACTCGGCGGCAAGGGTGTGGGCCCCGCGGTGGACCGCGGCGTTCGTGTGGGTCAGAAACTCGATCTCGGCATCGATCACCTGCTGGGGCTTCTGGCTCGTCGCCGCAGAGTCGAGGTAGGCGAGCGGGTGGCCGTTCACCTCCTGCGCGAGCAGGGGGAAATCGGCGCGAATGGCGGCGAGATCCAGCGGGGTCACGGCAGGAACGGTCACCCCTCCAGCGTACGCGCCGTACGTGTCGGCGGATCGGGTCGGCGGATCCGGGGTGACGGGTCCGGCGATGGATGCCGCGCGCTAATCCTGCGGACGCTCGAGGCTCGAGTGCTCGGCGTGCTCGAAGTTCTCGACCGGATCGTAGGGACGCCCTGCGCGCTCCTGGCCAGGCAAGGGGCGCGACCGGCGACCGTAGATCAGCTCGGACGAGTCGAGCAACCACGGCACGAGCGTGATCGTGACGCCATGGATCAGCATGAGCTGTTGGGCGAGCCGCCGGGAGCGGCGGTTGTGCAGCAGTGTCTCCCACCAGTGCCCGACGATGTACTGCGGCAGATACACGGTCATCACGGCCGGCCCGTTCTTCTCGCGATAGCGCCGGATGAACTCGCCGATCGGTCCCGCGTAGGTGCGGTAGGGCGAGTCGATGATCACGAGGGGAATGGGGATTCCGTGCGCCTTCCACTCCTCCTGCAGGGCGTCGGCATCCTCGTGGTCGGTCGCAACGTGGAGCGCAATCGTCTTGTCGTGGCGCGCGGCCATCGCATAGTCGAGCGCCTTCGCTACCGGCTTCTGCAGCCGGCTGACCATGACGAGTGCAACATCGCCGTCCGAGCCGAAGTGGATCTCGTCATCCATCCGGATCTCGTGCTCGACGTCGCGGTAGTACCGGTTCACGCCGAGCATCAGGGTGGCAAGGATCGGGATCGCCAGGAAGACGAGCCAGGCCCCGTGCGTGAACTTCGTCACGGTCACGATGACGAGAACGGCGGCGGTGAAGGTAGCTCCGGTCGTGTTGATGATCAGTCCCGTGATCGCGCCACGGCGCTCGAGGCCGGATGCCGGATCTCGCCGCGCTTCGACGCGGGTGGTGGCCCGGATGATGCGGCGCCAGTGTCGCACCATGCCGATCTGGCCGATCGAGAACGAGACGAAGACCCCGATGATGTACAGCTGGATGAGCGTCGTGAGATTGGCCTGGTAGATGACCAGCACGGCGATCGCGATGAGACCGAGCACCAGCATCCCGTTGGAGAACACGAGGCGGTCGCCGCGGGTGTTCAGCGCCTTCGGTGCGTATCCGTCGCGGGCCAGGACCGCCCCGAGAAGGGGGAAGCCGTTGAAGGCGGTGTTGGCTGCCAACAGCAGCACGAGCGCGGTAGCAGCCTGAATCAGATAGAAGGGGATCGACCCCATGCCGAACGTTGCGGCAGCGACCTGCGCCATGAGGCTCGGCTGCGGCTGATTCGCGCAGTCGAATCCGACGAGCGTGCAGGGATCTTCCGCGTAGTGCACTCCCGCCACCAGGGCGAGCGCGGTCAGGCCCGCGAACATCAGGATCGCGACGCCGCCCATCATCGTGAGGGTGGTCTGGGCATTACGCACCTTGGGGCGGCGGAACGCCGGGACGCCGTTGGAGACCGCTTCGACACCGGTCAGGGCGGAGCATCCGCTCGAGAAGGCGCGCAGAACGAGCAGGATGACGGCAGCCTGTGACAGGCTCTCGGCCTGCACCGCGAACTCAGCGGATGACGCAACCGGCGGGTCCCCGAGCGCGGTGCGCACGAGCCCGGTGCCGATCATGAACACCACCGAGCCGATGAAGACATAGGTGGGGATCGCGAAGACGAGGGATGCCTCGCGCACGCCGCGCAGGTTGATCAGCACGATCACGACGACGAAGCCGATGGCCAGCTCGACGCGCGCCGGGTCGAGTCCAGGCAGCGCCGAGATGATGTTGTCGACCCCGGAGGCCACCGAAACGGCGACCGTGAGGACGTAGTCGACCAGAAGGGCTGCCGCTACGACGACACCGGGTACCTCACCGAGGTTGGTGCGGGCCACCTCGTAGTCCCCGCCGCCTGACGGGTACGCCTTGATGAGCTGCCGATAGCTGAGCACGACGACGCTCAGCAGCACCACGACGGCGGCGGCGATCCACGGCGAGAAGGCGAGAAACGCGAGGCCGCCGGTCAGCAGGATCATCAGCAGTTCCTGCGGCGCGTAGGCCACTGACGACAGCGCGTCGGAGGCGAAGATCGGCAGTGCCATCTTCTTCGGGAGGAGGTGCTCGTCCATCGCGTCGGATGACAGCGGCTGGCCCAGGAGGATGCGCTTGGCGACCGGCGTCTCGGGTACGCCCGATTCGGGCGCGTCAGGTGTCACGGCGGGTGAGATTACGCCTGCGCGGGCAGCCGCGCAAGCTTCGGAAGTCCCGGGGTTACGCGCTGATGCGGGCGGTGCTGCCGCGGACGACGAGCTCATACGGCAGCTCTTCGCGGTCGGGAACACTGCCCGCCGGCTGCTCGAGCTCGTGGAGGATGGTCGCGGCGGCGCGCGCGCCCTGCCCCGCGGGGAACTGGTCGACCGTGGTCAGGTCGAAGAATCGGCCCAGCTCGTGGCCGTCGATTCCTGCGATCGACAGGTCCTCCGGCACGCGGTAACCCAGGTCGCGGGCTGCCAGCATCGCCCCGATCGCCATCTCATCGGATGCCGCGAAGATCGCGGTCGGTGAGGCTCCGGGCCGGCCGAGGAGTTGCTTCGCGGCGCGGAAGCCTCCTTCGATCGTGAAGTCGCCGGGCTCGAACAGTTCGGGCCTCGGCTCGACACCCGACGTTCGCAGTGCCAGCTCGAAGCCGTGCCGTCGGCTGGAGGGGATGTGGAAGTCGATGTCGAACTCGGGGTCGGCGCCGATGTGGCCGATGTCGAGGTGGCCCATCGCGAGCAGATGCTCGGTTGCGAGGCGCCCGAGCCCGACGTCATCGATGGAGAGCGTTGGCAGCAACTCGTTGGGTCCGCCGATCGCGATCACCGGCATCCCGAGCGAAAGCAGCGTCTTGGATTCGTGCTCGCCGAGTTCCAGCGCGACGGCGATCACGCCGTCAACGCGTTGGCGGCGCAGGAAGGTCTCGAAGACCTGCCGGCGGTGCTCCCGGTCGGGTGTCACGTTGTACAGCGTGATGTCGTATCCGGCCCGGGTCACCTGTTCGGCGATGCCACTGAGCAGCGTGCTGAAGAACCAGCGGTCAAGGTGCGGGATGACGACCCCGATGTTGCGGGTACGACCGGATGCCAGGCTCGAGGCCGACGAGGAGACGACGTATCCGAGGCGCTGCGCTGCCTCTTGCACGCGTTCCCGTGTCGAATCCGACACGTTGTGCTTGCCGCTGAGCGCCCGCGACACCGTGGCCGTGGACACCCCGGCCGCGCGGGCTACCTCATCGATACCGACCATCACGATGCTCGCGGCCTACTCGCCGGTGAGCCACACTGCCTGGTCGACCGGCAGCATCCTGTCGGTGAGCGGGCCGCTGGAGACCACGACGGTTCCTGACGGAAGCTCGATGGGTGTGTCGCCGAGGTTTGCCACCACGGTGATCGAGCCGTTGCGGAAGGCCACGACATCCGTGCCGAGACCATCGACCCACTCGAGCGTCCCCGCGCCAAGACCCCGAGCCCGCCGCTCGGCGAGCAGGTTCTTGTAGAGGGTGAGCGTGGAGCCGGGATCGTCGCGCTGGGCGTCGCGGGCAAGGCCAGCCCACTCGGCAGGCTGCGGCAGCCAGGCCTCCCCGGTCTCGTTGAAACCGAAGGCGGGTCCCTCCGAGGTCCAGGGCAGCGGCACGCGGCATCCGTCCCGGCCGTAGCGCTCACCGTTTGTACGGAACCACGTCGGGTCCTGCCGTGCCTCGTCGGGCAGGTCGATGACTTCGGGCAGACCGAGTTCCTCGCCCTGGTAGAGGTATGCCGATCCGGGGAGGGCGAGCATCAGGGTCGTCGCAGCGCGAGCGCGGCGCAGTCCGACCTCGGGAACCGGCTTGCCCGGCGACTTCGGCCCGATTCCCGCGCCCTGCGGGTTCTCGGCGGTCAGGGCAAGGCGCGACGCGTGGCGGACCACGTCGTGGTTCGAGAGCACCCAGGTGCTCGGAGCCCCGACGGCACCGTAGCCAGCGAGCGAGTCGGCGATCACGAGGCGCAGCTTCTCGGCATCCCACGGCGTTTCGAGGTACTCGAAGTTGAACGCCTGATGCATCTCATCGGGACGAACCCAGAGCGCGGTCTGTGCGATCGAGGGAAGCCAGGCCTCCGCACACAGGGCGCGATCGCCGTCGTACTCGGCCAGCAGTGCGTGCCAGTCGCGGTAGATCTCATGCACACCCTCCTGACCCCAGTACGGGACAGCCGCCTCGCCGCCACCCATCGAACCGGCATCCTTCGGCGGGGTGTAGTCGGGAAGACCCTCCTTCTTCACGAGCCCGTGCGCGACATCCACGCGGAATCCGTCGACGCCGCGGTCGAGCCAGAAGCGCAGGATGCGGCGGAACTCCTCACGCACCTCGGGGTTGGACCAGTCGAAGTCCGGCTGCGAGGCGTCGAACAGGTGCAGGTACCACTGGCCGGGCGTGCCGTCGGGCTCGGTCAGGCGCGTCCAGGCGCCACCACCGAACACCGACTCCCAGTTGTTCGGGGGCTGCTCGCCGTTCTCGCCCTTGCCATCGCGGAAGATGTAGCGCGCCCGCTCGGGGCTGCCGGCGGGAGACGCGACAGCCTCCTGGAACCACGCGTGCTGGTCGGACGAGTGGTTGGGCACGAGATCGACGATGATCCTGATGCCGCGCGCGTGCGCCTGCGCGAGCATCTCGTCGAAGTCGGCAAGGGTGCCGAAGATCGGGTCGACGTCGCAGTAGTCGGCGACGTCGTAGCCAGCATCCTTCTGGGGCGAGCGCTGGAAGGGGCTCAGCCAGATGGCGTCGACGCCGAGGGCGGCGAGGTCTCCGAGGTGGCTCGTCACCCCGCGCAGGTCGCCGATGCCATCGCCCGACTGGTCAGCGAAGGAGCGGGGGTAGATCTGGTAGATGACGGCGGTGCGCCACCATTCGCCGCCGGGAGCTTCCTCGCGGGAGAGCGCGGGGGTGGCGACGGATTCTGCAGAAGTCATAGAGCACACCATACTGCACCGATGTAAGCGCTTGCATAACGATGTGCGCTCGAATCCGCCCGGGGGATCTGCCTTCGTCCGACATGCCGCCGTCACGCGCACGCCGTAGTCTGGCCGCGTGCCCGACACCGCCGCCCTTGACCGCGCCGAGTCCCTGATCCGGACGATCCCCGACTACCCGAGTCCCGGCATCCAGTTTCGCGACATCACTCCGCTGCTGGCGGATGCGGCTGCCCTGCACGCCGTGACCCGAGCGCTCATCGAGCCGTTCGCTGACGGGTTCGATGTCGTCGGCGGGATCGAGGCCCGTGGATTCCTGCTCGCGGGCGCCATCGCCGCCGAGGCGGGAGTGGGTCTCGTGCCGATTCGGAAGGCCGGAAAGCTACCCCGACCCGCGGCATCCGTCTCGTACGCCCTCGAGTACGGCGAAGCAGCCATCGAGGCTCACGACGACCTCGCGCCGGGCACTCGGATCCTGCTGGTCGACGACGTGCTGGCCACCGGCGGCACGATCGCCGCTGCGCGCGAACTGATGACGACGCTCGGGACCGAGGTGATCGGCACGACGGTGCTCCTGGAACTCGAGGGATTGAACGGCCGTGCGGTCGCGGGCGATGTCCACGCCCTCTTCGTCGTCTAGACGATATGAGCCTTCGGTCCTCTTGAGGCTGGGGCCTCGATTCGCGTAAGCGTGGGTTGCCAGCCTGTGGGGGCTGGCCTATCCGACAGGCGAATGGAGGCCCCAGTTGAGTTCTCAGCGTACGAGCGTCGGGCTGGATGTGCACGCGCGGAGCGTGGTCGCAGCCGCGATCGATGAGCGGACCGGTGAGGTGATCCGGCGACGATTCGGGTACGACCCTGCCGGCGTCGTGGCCTGGGTGCGCTCCTTGCCGCAGCCGACGACGGTGACCTACGAGGCCGGTCCGACGGGGTTCGCGTTGGCGCGGCTCTTCGAGGCGGCAGGGGTCATGTGCCTGGTCGCGGCGCCGTCGAAGCTGCAACGACCGACCGGTGACCGGGTCAAGACGGACGCGCGGGACGCGTTGCATCTGGCGCGGCTGCTGCGGCTGGACGAGATCGTCGCGGTCCGGGTGCCATCGATCGAGCAAGAGACCGCGCGAGATCTGGTCCGCGCCCGTGAGGACAATCGCGGCGAGCTGATGGCTGCGCGGCACCGGCTCTCGAAGCTGTTGCTGCGACACGGGATCATCTACGACGGCAAAGCGTGGACGGGTGCGCACGACGCATGGTTGCGCCGACACCGATTCGAGCATCCTGGCCTGCAGGCTGCGTTCGACGCGGACTACGAAGCCGTCCAGCAAGTTGGAGCCCGCAAGGATCGCCTGGACAAGCTGATCGAGCAGATGGCGGCCAGCAGCGAGTATTCGGGCACGGTGCGGCGGCTGGGCTGCTTGCGCGGGATCTCCACGCTGACCGCGTTCGCGTTGGCGGTCGAGATCGGCGACTGGGACAGATTCACCGGGTCAACGATCGGCGCGTTCCTCGGGCTGGTGCCGTCCGAGTTCTCTTCCGGGCAGTCTCGGGTGCAGGGCTCGATCACCAAGACCGGAAACACCCACGCCCGCCGTCTGCTCGTCGAAGCGGCCTGGCATCACCGCAAACCGTATCGTCCGGGCGCGGTCATGCAGACCCGATGGGCCCAAGCCCCCGGCATCGCCGTCGCTCGCGGCGATGCCGGCAACCATCGGCTGCATCGAAAGTGGCAACAGTTCACCACCCGCAAGAAGCGTCCCGTGATCGCGAACGTCGCCGTCGCCCGCGAACTCGCAGGCTGGTGCTGGTCCTTGGCCGTCATGCCCGACTGACAGCCGACCCGACCGGTCGGTGGCGGCCACGACGACGATGACGGCACCGCGAGGAGCGACCCGCGATACAGCTATGAGCAGCCCACCAGGCGACGCTCGACTCTAGACAAGCGGTCCCGCTCCAGCCGAAAAGCACGTCCTGCGGTAACCAACCCGCGCATATCAGTCTGACCGCGCGTCGCCAACGACACGCTCGTCACCCTCGAACGTGACACCGCCGACCCAACGAAAGAGCACCCGGAGCTCGATCACTCCGGGTGCTCTTTCCCCTGCCACTTGACAAGGATCAGTCACATATCAGCTGTACGACCCCCACGTTCGGTCGCGCCGTGTTGCGGGTCTGTTCGGCGCCCGCCGGCAGTATGGCGCGACTGAAAGATGAGTCTGGATTCTCGGTCGCGCCGTGTTGCGGGTCTGTGCGGCGCCGGACAGCAGCATGGCGCGACTGAACGGATGCCGCGGGGCGGCCCCGGCAGGGTCAGAGGGATCCGACGCCGAGGTTGATCGGGCTGCCCTCGATATTGCCGACAATGCCGCGGATGATGTCGGTTCCGTCGGTGCCGCGCAGGCTCTCGTACCAGGCCTCGGTCGCACCGGGCACGAACCCATGCGTCTCGGCCGCTCGCTTGCGAGCCCGGTTCACAAGGTCACCTGCGCGCTCGGTGCGCGAGCGCTCGTAGCGCAGCAGCGCATCCTCGACGGAGTTCGTGTTCGTTGCCAGCGAGATCGCGAGGGCGAAGGTGTCTTCGAGCGCCGAGCACGCGCCCTGACCGATGTCGGGCGCGGTGTTGTGGGCGGCATCCCCGAGGATCGCCACTCGTCCCTTCACCCACGTGTGGAACGGGTCGATATCCCAGATCTCGACGCGGTTGAGCGAGGATGCCGGGTCGATCGCCTCCAGCAGGGTCTGAACCCCGGGCGCCCAGTCGCCGAACGCCTCACGCAGCGCGGCGAGGGGCTCACCGGCCTCGGCGGCGTGCCCCGCCGGCTGGGGAATGTCGACGAAGAAGTAGAAGCGGTCGCCGGCTACCGGCATGACGGCGCAGCGCTTTCCATCACCGACATAGGTCGTCCACTGGTTCGCGGGGCCGATCGCGGCATCCTGCGCCACCAGGCCGTTGAAGTTCGTGTATCCCGAGTAGGTGCGTTCGATGCCGCCGCCGGTCACGTAGTCACGCACCATCGATCGCGCCCCGTCGGCGCCGATCAGCAGATCACCGCTGTCGGTGGAGCCATCGTCGAAAGTCACCGTCACGCTCTGCAGGTGCTCGGCAACCGACACCGCCTTGCGCCCCAGATGGATGCGGTCCATCCCGACCGTCTCCATGAGCAGTGCCTGCAGCTCGGCCCGCGCCACGGGGTACGGGCGCTGACCGGTCTGCGCTGTCACCGGCTCAAGCGAGAACTGGCACATCGTCTCTCCGGTGAGGCCGTCGATGTAGGCCATGTCATCCATCCGGCCACCGAGCGCAGCCACCTCGTCGGCAAGCCCCAGCCAGTTGAGGACCTTCACCCCGTTCGACCACAGCGACAGTGCCGCACCGACCGGCTTGTTCTCGCGCATCCGGTCGTAGATGACGACCTCGTGGCCGAGCCGCGCCAGCGCGATCCCGGCACTGGCGCCGCCGATTCCTGCGCCGATGATGATGATCTTCATGTGGTGAACATTAGGGAGCGTGTGTCACGACCGCGTTACGCGGGTCTCAGCTGCCCCGATAGGTCGAGTATGCGAACGGGCTGAGCAGCAGGGGCACGTGATAGTGCCGGGCGTCGGTGATCGTGAAGTCCACTGTGACGCTCGGATAGAAGCAGTCGGTGCCGTGAGCTGCGAAGTACGCGCCGGTGTCGAAGGTGAGCGCGTAGGCTCCCGGGGGCAGCAGCTCAGGCCCGAGCCCGGCGCGACCGTCGGCATCGGTCACGGCCTCGGCGATCGCCTCACCGGATGCGTGCCGCAGTGTCACCGCTACGCCTGCGGCAGGCGTTCCGCCGGTCGTGTCGAGAACATGGGTGGTCAGGTGCGCTGTCACGGGTTCACTCTCCGCTCGAGGGGTCGGGTTCGATGGCGGCGCGCAGCCGCAGCATCGCGATCTGCCGCAGCTGGTCGAGCGCCTCGTCGACCTCGGCGTCAACGGTGTTCTCCAGGCGCCGCTGCAGCTCGGCAAGGATCTCGTCGGGCGTGCGGCCGGCGGCACGGATGAGGAAGACCCGCCCGAATCGGGCCTCGTACTCGGCGTTGCCCGCGGCGATCTGCTGGGCCACGGATGCCGCGGCATCCGACATCGCGGACTGCTCGTGCCGCGACGCGTTAGCCTCGGCGCCCTCGCCGCTCGGACGTTCGCCGATGCGGGGATGGTGGGCGAGTGCGGCATCCAGCTCGGGCCGGCCCCATGAGCGCGCGAGGCGGTCGGCGGTGGCCTCGAGCTCGTCGACGGAGGCGAACGGGCGTGTGCCGGCCACGGCCTCGGCCCAGGCCGGGACGCGAGCCCACACCGAGACGACCTCGATCGCTTCGGCCTCGGGCAGGTCATTGAAGTGCGTCAGCTCCATGCGGCCACCGTAACGCGCTAGACGCGCGACGGCGGCAGACGTGATCCGAAATGTTGGTACAGGTAACATGCGAGAAATGCGCGGATCATACGGTGACGGCATGTCGTCCCCGGCCCTCGCCCTCGCGTCACGCCGGGTGCTCCTTGACGGCGGCTTCTCGGCCGCGACAGTCCTCGTTCGTGACGGCCTCATCGCGGGGATCGCTCCGTTCGACCCGGATGCCGCGCTCGTCCTCTCTGACGACGAAGTGCTTCTCCCGGGACTCGTCGACTCGCATGTGCACCTGAACGAACCGGGACGCACCGACTGGGAGGGGTTCGAAACCGGCACGGCTGCAGCAGCGGCGGGCGGCATCACGACGGTGGTTGACATGCCGCTGAACTCGCTGCCCGTCACCACGACCGTCGAGGCGCTCGCCGCTAAACGCGCAGCGACAGCCGGCAAGCTCGCCGTCGACGTCGCGTACTGGGGTGGCGCCGTGCCCGAGAACCTCGGGTCGCTGCATCCCCTGTTCGCGGCTGGGGTGGTCGGGGTGAAGTGCTTCCTCTCGCCCTCGGGGATCGACGAGTTCGGGCACCTGGATGCCGCGGACTTGGAGTCCGCGCTGACCGAGCTTGCCGCCTTCGACGGGTTGCTCATCGCTCACGCCGAAGACCCCGCCCACCTGCACGATGACCCGGCTATCGGCAGCAGCTATGCACGATTCCTCGCGAGCCGCCCGCCGATCAGCGAAGAGTCGGCGATCGCCGCTGTCGCCGCTGCCGCCGGCCGCACCGGCGCGCGCGCCCACATCGTGCACGTCTCCGATGGGCATGCGCTCGATGTCATCCGTGAGGCCAAGGCTGCCGGCATCCGGCTCACGGCCGAGACCTGCCCGCACTATCTGACTCTGCGTGCCGAGGACCTTCCCGACGGATCGGGCACCGTGAAGTGCTGCCCGCCCGTGCGTGACGGCCACAACCAGGACCTCCTCTGGGAGGGCCTGCTCGACGGAACGATCGATGCCGTCGTCAGCGATCACTCGCCCGCGACTCGGGATCTGAAGGAGCGCGAGGACGGTGACCTCGGCCTCGCGTGGGGCGGGATCTCCGGAGTGCAAACCGGGCTCCGGGCGGTCTGGACCGAAGCATCCCGCCGCGGCATCCCGCTCGAGACCGTGATTCCGTGGTTCACGACCGGGCCTGCTGCGATCGCCGGCATCCGCAGCCGCGGCGTGATTCGGAAGGGTGCTCCCGCGCACCTGGCTGCGTTCGCGCCGGATGCGGCATCCGTCGTTCGCGCCGCCGACCTCGAATACCGCAACAAGCTCTCGCCCTGGGACGGTGCGCTGCTGCGCGGCTCCGTGCGCGCAACCTGGGTCAACGGGGAGACGGCGTACACTGCGAACCGGGGGATCACGGGCCGTCACGGGCGTGAGATCCTGGCCACCGATCCCGCTTCGGACGAAGGAGCCCGATGACCAGCTTTCCCTTCCCGATCCTCCAGCCCGGTATCGGCGAGATCGCCGGTGACCATTACCTGCGCTCCACACCCGAAACCGTGATGTGGGGGCGCCTGCCGTGCGTCGCCGACACGGCGGTGCTCGAGGTCGCATCCGGCGAGACGGTGACGATCGACACGGTCAGCCACGAGGGCATCCTTGACGATCACGGCACCGACCCGGTTGCGTACTTCGGCAGTCACGGCATTCCCCGCGAGGCGGTGCTCGACGACGCCGTCGAGGTGGCCTCGGCGCTGTCTCGAAACCCCGACACCGATGGCCCGCATGTCGTGACCGGACCCATTCGGGTGACGGATGCCGAACCCGGAGACCTCCTCAAGATCACCGTGGTCAGCCTCGCACCCCGCGTGCCGTACGGCGTGATCTCGAACCGTCACGGCAAGGGAGCCCTGATCGGCGAACTGCCGCGCGGCGCGCACAACGTCAGCGTCTTCACTCCCGTCGAGGCGCGGCCCGAGGGCCTCGTGGGCGTGCTGCCGGTGACCGAGGGCGGCGAGGGTCGAATCGAGTTCCCGCTTGCACCCTTCCTCGGGATCATGGGGGTCGCGGTCTCCGACGACGAGCGCCCGCACTCGGTTCCCCCTGGGCCGCACGGCGGCAACATCGACATCAAGCTACTGACGGAGGGGTCGGTGCTCTACCTGCCGGTGCAGGTTGCCGGCGCTCTCGCGTACGTCGGTGACCCGCACTTCGCGCAGGGTGACGGTGAGGTCGCGCTCACGGCGCTCGAGGCATCCCTTCGCGCGACGCTGCAGTTCGAGGTCGTCCCGCGTGAGGTCGCGCTCGCCGAGTTCGGTGAGATCGTCGGTCCCCTCGTGCGCACCGACGAATACCTCGTTCCCACGGGCATGGATGTCGACCTCAACGTCGCGATGCGCAACGCCGTGCGCGCAGCCGTGAAGCTCATCGAGGCTCGTTGGGGCCTGGACGAACACCTCGCGTATGCATACCTGTCGGCCGCGACAGACTTCGACATCTCGCAGGTTGTGGACGTCGTGTGCGGTGTGCATGCGCGGATTCGTGAGGCCGACTTCGCGAAGCTGGACCGTGACTGACGTGACCGTGCCGGGTGGCTTTCCCGACGACATCCCCGCCGACCTGTTCACGGCTTTCGACGCCTATGAGCGGGCGATCCTCGCGAACGACCTCGACGCGCTGGATGCCGCATTCGCCCCCGGGGAGGGAACGATCCGCGCCGACGGCGCCGGCCTCCTGGTCGGCCACGACGCCATCAGCGCGTTCCGGGTCACCCGCGGCGGCGTTGCCCCGCGCACGATCGAGCGCCTCGAGTACCGGCCGCTCGGGCCTGACATCGCGCTGCTGGTCGCCGAGTCACGCTTCCACGGCGGCGGACGCGGCATCCAGACCCAGGTGTGGCAGCGCATCGATGGACAGTGGCTGATCACGGCGGCACACGTCACGCCCCGCACCCCGGCGTTCGACCGGTCGATCTGGCGTAGCGTCGGCGACCCGCTCTGGCAGGGCGCGTGGGAGGGGCCGCTCGCCGGCCTCACCGTGGCGGTGAAGGACCTGTTCGCCCTGACCGGCTTCCGCATCGGCGCCGGAAACCCCACCTACCTGCGCGAGGCGCGGGCAGAGAAGACCACGGCGCCTGCGCTTGCCGACCTGATCCGAGCCGGCGCGTCCGTGCGGGGTCTCGCGCGCACCGACGAGTTCGCGTACTCGATCGCCGGCGACAATGCCCACTACGGCACACCGCCGAACGCCGCCCTCCCCGGGGCGCTTCCGGGTGGCTCATCCAGCGGAGCGGCGAGCGCCGTCGCGCTGGGTCAAGCGGATGTCGGACTTGCCACCGACACCGCCGGATCGATTCGGGTGCCCGCCTCGTACCAGGGCCTCTGGGGGCTCCGCACGACCCACGGTCTCGTGCCGCGGCAGGGCGTTTTGCCCCTCGCGCAGAGCTTCGACACCGTCGGGTGGCTGACCCGCGACGGCGCGACTCTGCAGCGTGTGGCGGAGTGGTGCCTGAGCTACGACGGGTCTGATTCCACCGAGAGTGTCTACGGCGAGTCCGGGGATGACCTGCCGTGGCGGTTCCTCGTGCCCGATGAGGTGTTGGATGCCGCGGACCCGGCAACCCGTGAAGCCTTCGACTCCCTCGTCGCGCGGCTCGCGGCATCCGATGATCCCCCGCGGCTGGCGCGGGTCGAGATCGGCGACCTCGACGAGTACGTTGCGCCCTTCCGGACGGTGCAAGGCGCCGAGGCGTGGCGCAACAACGGGGAGTGGCTGCGCGAGCATCCCGGCGCGGTCGGGCCCGCCGTTGCCGAGCGCTTCCGGCTTGCGGCCTCGGTCTCGCCCGCGGCGGAAGCCGACGCTCGCGGGGCGCTCGCCCCGTTGCGCGAGAACCTGCACCACCTCGTGCGCGACGCCGTGCTGCTGCTGCCCACCGCTCCGGGACCGGCGCCGTCGCGCACGGCGGATCCCGGCGAGATCGACGCCACCCGCCTGGCCACCCTGCGGATGACGACTCCCGCCGCCGTCGCTGGTCTTCCCGCCATCTCGATTCCGCTGCTCACGGTGCGCTCGCCCCTGGGTGCGGCGCCCGTCGGAGTGTGCCTTGTCTCGCGGGCTGGCACCGACATTGCGCTCGTACGCCTGGCCAGGCGCCTGGCGGCACTCGTCTCGACCGACCTCTCGGGAAGGACCCCCTGACATGACCGACGCACCTGCATCCAGCATCCCCGGCCCGATCGACCCGCCCCGCCGCCTCCTCATGGGCCCGGGGCCGGTCGACGCCTACCCCGGCGTGCTGCGCGCGATGTCGGCGCCGCTGGTCGGCCAGTACGACCCGTTCATGACTTCCACGATGACCGAGACCCAGGAGCTGTACCGCGGCGTCTGGGGTACGGGCAACGACGCGACGCTCCTGATCGACGGCACCTCGCGGGCGGGGATCGAGGCCGCGATCCTCTCGCTGATCCGTCCCGGCGATCGCGTCCTCGTGCCGATCTTCGGCCGGTTCGGCCATCTGCTGGCCGAGATCGCCGAGCGAGCGATGGCCGAGGTGCACACGATCGAGACGGTCTGGGGGCAGGTGTTCACGCCCTTCGCGATCGAAGAGGCCATCGTCCGCGTCAAGCCGACCCTGCTGGCTCTTGTGCAGGGCGACACGTCGACGACGATGCTGCAGCCCCTCGACGAGATCGGCGAGATCTGCGCCCGCCACGGCGTGCTGTTCTACTCCGACGCGACGGCGTCGCTCGGCGGCAATCCGTTCGAGGCCGACTCCTGGGGGTTGGATGCCGCGACCGCGGGGCTGCAGAAGTGCCTGGGTGGACCATCGGGCTCCGCGCCGATCACCCTCAGCGACCGCGCCGTCGACGTGATCTCCTCGCGCAAGAAGATCGAGGCCGGCATCCGGGAACCCGGCGACCCCTCGTCGCCCGATTTCGTGCGCTCCAACTACTTCGATCTCGGCATGATCTTGGACTACTGGGGTCCGCGGCGCCTGAACCACCACACCGAGGCGACCTCGATGCTCTACGCCGCTCGCGAGTGCGCGCGCCTGCTGCTGCTCGAGGGCCGGGATGCCGTCATCGCGCGCCACCGCCGGGTGGGGGCGGCGATGCTCGCCGGTGTCGAGGCGATGGGACTGCGCGTCTTCGGCGACGTGTCGCACAAGATGAGCAACATCGTCGCGGTCTACATCCCCGAGGGCGTGCCGGGCGATGCCGCTCGCGCCGCGATGCTCGAGGACTTCGGGATCGAGATCGGCACTTCGTTCGGGCCGCTGCACGGCAAGGTCTGGCGGATCGGCACGATGGGCTACAACGCGCGTCCGGATGCCGTGCTGCAGACCCTCGTCGCGCTCGAGGCAGTGCTCCGCCGATTCGGCGCGGCAGTGCCTGCCGGTGCCGGTGCGGATGCCGCATCCGACGCTCTGGCGGTCGGCTGACCCATGCCTTTGCTCGAAGCATCCCCCGACCGCATCGCGGCCGCCGCCCGTCGGGTGATGGCCCGCTGCGACGAACTCGCGCGGGTGAGCGCTCAGTCGGGGGCGATCGAGCGTGTGTATCTCTCACCCGAGCACGCCCGGGTCAATCGGCTCGCTGCCGAATGGATGCGTGAGGTGGGCCTGCGAACCTGGCAGGACGCCGCGGGAAACCAGCTCGGACGCATCGAGCGCAGCGCCGATCCTGACCCCGCGGCGCCGGCGCTCATGATCGGTTCGCACCTGGACACCGTCAAGGATGCGGGGCGTTTCGACGGCATCATCGGCGCGCTCATGGCCCTCGAAGTGGTTCGCCTGTTGCGCCAGGAGAGTGACGGGGTCTCGCGGGTGCCTCTGCCGTTCGCCGTCGAGGTCGCTGCCTTCTCGGATGAAGAGGGCACGCGGTTCGGCAAGGCGCTGCTCGGATCCTCTGCCGTTGCCGGCACCTGGAACGACGCCTGGTGGACGCTCGCCGACGAGGACGGCGTGACCCTGCGGCAGGCGTTCCTCGAGTTCGGACTCGACCCGGGACGGATCGGCGAGGCCGCGCGCCGACCCGACCATCTCGTCGCCTACCTCGAAGCGCACATTGAGCAGGGTCCCGAGCTCGATCGCGCCGGCGAGCCGCTCGCCGTCGTGTCCTCGATCGCCAGCGCCCGCCGCTTCCAGCTCACGGTCGAGGGCGAAGCCCGGCACGCCGGCGGAACTCCCTACGACATGCGCCGGGATGCGCTGCTGGGGGCGAGCGAAGCTGCGCTCGCGGTCGAACGCATCTGCCGCAGCGCGCACCACATCATCGGGACGGTCGGCCAGCTCGAGGCATTCCCCGGCGCAGTCAACGTCGTCCCCGGCGAGGCGCATCTGAGCGTCGACCTGCGCGGCGAGCTCGACGGCGAACGAGACCGGGTCTGGGACGAGATCAGCCGCGAGCTCGATGACATCATGGGCCGCCGGGGATTGCGTTGGCAGGCGCGGGAGGTGCACAACGCCCCGGCGGTCCGGTGCGGTCTGCTGCTGCAGGACGTCGTGCGTGAGGGCATCGTGCACGCGGCCCCGCGCCGCAGCGACGAGCCGCCGGTCATCTTCAGTCGCGCAGGCCACGACGCCATGGCGATCGGCTCGATCACGGATGTCGGGATGCTGTTCCTGCGGAACCCCGACGGCGTGAGTCACCACCCCGACGAAGCGGTTTCGGCCGCAGACGTTGCCCTCGGCATCCGTGCCCTGACCGAATCCGTGCTCCAGCTGGCAGCCGACCGTCTCTGACGTGCGGAGCATTACGTTCGGTTGCGCCTTGTTGTGGGTCCCGTGAGCATGCACCCGCACATCGGCGCGACTGAACTTCGTCGGGCGGTCGTTCGGGTGGTGTCCCCTGGTTCGGTCGCGCCTCGTTGCGGGTCTGTCGGGTGTCACCCCGCATTTCGGCGCGACTGAAGCTGGGCCAGCATTTTCGGTCGCGCCTTCGTGCGGGTCCCGTGAGCGTGCACCCGCATTTCGGCGCGACTGAAGCGAAGGTCACCACGCTTCTTGTTTCTCCTCGCCGCACGAGACCTGGGCAGACTCTTCGTTCGGTCGCGCCTTGTTGTGGGTCCCGTCGGTGCAACCTCGCACATCGGCGCGACTGAATTTCGTGGCGAGGTCGTTGGGGTGGTTGCCCCACAGTTCGGTCGCGCCTTGTTGTGGGTAGCTCCGGTGTCATCTGCATTTGGGCGCGACCGAAGAAGCGCGATTGAGTAGACCAGTCATCGGGCAGCGTCGATGGCGCGACGGATGCGGGCCACGAGAAGCTCGGGTGTTCCGAAGAGGTCTGACTGTGTCACTCGCATGACGCGCCAGCCGAGTTCGATCAAGCGCTCCATCCGCGCAATGTCCTTTGCCCACTGCACGGGGTCGGTGAGGTGGTGCTCGCCCTCGTACTCCAGCGCAAGCCGGATGCGGGGAAGCGCGAAGTCGACCTGCGCGATCCACACACCTCCGTCCAATACATCGAAGTTCGGCAAGAACCCACCGAGGCCAGCCCGACCGAGCAGAAGACGCATCAGGGTCTCCGGACGCGACCGCGATCGGGGGTGAGCCAGGGGCAAGGCGTTACGAAGAACATCGCCGCCGATCCGCCGACCAGCGTCAGCGGCGGCCTCGAGTTCCGCGAGCCCGGCAAGCGGCGGCGGATCGTCCGGATGCATCTGCTCGCGAATGATCGCGTCCGCCGCGACGACGGCATCATCGACCCACTGGTAGTGGGAAGACAGCATCGCCCAGGTCGACGCCGGTGATGACACGGCGACTCCCAGCACCGGATGCTGCACCAGCTCGCACATCCACGGTCGCAGTGCGTGCCCGCGCACGCCTCGTCCGGCCGGTGCGCGACGCGGCCAGATCACTGAGACGTCAAGAACTCCCGCGCGCAGCATCCGTCGCGGAAGCGGCACGCCCCAGGCGACCGCGGCGGAGATATGACTGAAGAACTCGTGCTCGGTCATCCGCTGCGCGTAGGCGTCCAGCGACTCGAGCAGAAGCGACTCGCCACGGTCGGGGCTGTCGGCGGGGGGCTCGAGGCGCTGCCGCCGAACCGCGCGGAACGGCATCTCAAGGTCGGATGCCCGAAGCCGAGACGACGTCACACCACGTTCGCGGGCGCGCTGGACGGAGAACGTTCGTCCGAGGTCTGCGGGAAGCTCTCGGGGCTGCACTCCTCCACCGTGAACGCGCGGCGCTTGCCGAGCGGACGCTGGGACAGAACCGGGGACAACTGCCCGTCGGCGCCAGCGGGGGAGGAGCCGCCGGCCGCGACATCCGTCACGATGCTCGCGGGGTTGGATCCGGTCACCCTTTCGTTCGGTCGCGCCATATTGCGGGTTCTGGGGAAGGGCACTCGCAACAAGGCGCGACTGAACTGAGCTGCACGCACGAGAAGGTGCGACCCTGTCCGGTTCGGTCGCGCCGTGAGGTCGGACTTGGCACACAGCACCCGCAATATGACGCGACTGAACAGAGAGGGCTGGCGGATCGAGGTCCAAAGCGCGCGGGAGCCCCTGGCGTAGCAGCAGCGAAACATGGGAGCGGTAGCGTTGCGAGACCCTCGCACCACCGGAGAACTTATGGCATCCCTGCTCGTTATCAACGCTCGTCTTATTACGGTCGCCGCCGGCGCCGACGACCTCGGCTACCTCGATGAGGGCTGGATGCTGGTCGAAGACGGCATCATCGCCGCGACCGGAGCAGGTCAGCCTCCCGCGGGCACGACCGCCGACGAGACCCTCGACGTCGCCGGCGCGTTCGTTGCGCCCGGGTTCATCTCCAGCCACAGCCACCTGTTCACGAGCGGTCTGCGCGGGCTCGGCGCGAACGAGACCCTCTACGGCTGGTGCGACTCGATGCTCGGGTTCACCGCGAACCTCAGCCCCGACGACATGTACTGGTCGACCCTGCACGGGTCGCTCGACTTCCTCGCGAACGGCGTCACGACCGCCTACAACTTCACCGATCCGCTGCAGGCGTGGGAGTCGATGGTCGACGGCAAGCGCCTCGGCGGCAACGCACCGCTGCGGCCCGTCGAGTACCACACGCGTCAGGCCGACGGATGCCGCGACGCCGGCCTCCGGTTCGTCGACGCGATCGGCATGGATGTCTCCACCGGCACCGATGACGAGATCTTCGACCGCTTCGCCGCGGAGGTAGCACACACCCGCGCCATGGACCCCGCGCTCGCGCTCGGCGCCTCGATCATGGGCCAGGTGCAGTGGTCGCCGCGCCCCGAGGCCGCCGAGCTCGAGGTCGAAGCGATGCGCCGGTTCGGCGTGACCAACCAGGCCCACTTCCTCGAGTCTCCCGAAGCGGTTCCGGTGCAGCAGGCCAAGTTCGCGATGTATCGGGATGCCGGAGCGCTCGGCCCCGACATGATGTTCGGCCACTTCATCCAGACGACTCCCGAGATCATCCGGGCCACCGCCGAGGGCGGCGCGTCGATGTCGTGGCAGCCGGCCTCCAATGGACGCCTCGCGTCGGGCGTCGCGCTCGTTCCCGAGATGCTCGAGCTCGGCATCCGTGTCGGGATGGGCCTCGACGACCAGGCCTGCACCGACCTCGCCGACCCGTGGGGCAACATGCGTGCGGGGATCTTCATGCAGCGCGCCCGCACCAAGGATCCGCTGTCGATGACGCCCGAGACGGTGCTGCGCCTGCACACCCTCGGTGGCGCCGAGATCTTGGGCGTCGCCGACCGGGTCGGCAGCCTCGAGGTCGGCAAGTTCGCCGACTTCGTCGTCGTCGACCCACGGGTGCCGGATGTCGGACCGCTCTGGCACCCGGTGCGCACCTACGTGCTGTCGATGAGCCTGCGCAACCTGAAGCAGGTCTACGTCGGCGGGGCGCTCGCGAGCGAGAACGGTGTCTCGACCAACCCCCTGGCTGCCGAGGCGTCAGCCCGCGTGCACACCGACCTGCCGGCGCGCGCAGCGCAGTTCGGCCACCCGCGCTGAGTCACGCGCGCTGGGCCGACGCACAGGGGACGCACATCGTCGCCGTCGGCCTGACCTCGAGCCGCGCCGCCGGAATCGGCTGCCCGCACCTGACGCAGATGCCATAGGTGCCCGCGTCCACGCGCGCCAGCGCATCGACCACCGCCGCGTGGTCGCGCAGGGCCGCATCCCGAAGCGCCTCGACCCGCTGCCACTCGCCCGAGAGCGTCGAGCCTTCGGGGTCGTGCTCGTCATCGGCAGTCGCGGCAGCGCGGTCGGCGCGCAGCGATGCGGCGTCAGCGTCCAGCCGCGCGAGCTGATCATCCAGCCCGCGCAGGCGCTCGGTCAGCACGGTGCGGTTCACGTCCCGAGGCTACGCCCCGCCACCGACGTCCGGGCCGGCGTTCTGCTCGAGACGGCTGTCGCAATCTCGAAGAAACACCCGGATGATAGGCAGGAGTCCGGGAGGTGAGCATGCGAGAGATTCTTGATCCGGCCGCGGCCTGGGTCGCCGAGGAGCGTCAGTTCGCGCTCGCGGTGCTCGTCTCGGCGCAGGCGAGCTCACCGCGCGAACTCGGCGCGGCGATGATCGTGGATGCCGACGGCGTCGTCTTCGGCAACGTTTCGGCCGGCTGCGTCGACGGTGACGTGCACGATCTGTGCCTCCAGGCGATCGAGTCCGGCGAATCGACCCGCGTTCGCTACGGCATCTCCGATGAGACCGCGTTCGAGGCGGGCCTTAGCTGCGGCGGCGTCATCGACGTGCTCGTCCTCCCTGTCCTCCGCGGCACGTCGGCCGCGGCAGCGATCGCCGACCTCCGCGCCGCGATCCTTCGTCGCGAACCGTGCGCGCTCGGCGTCGTCACTGCCGGGCGCAGCCGCGGCACCCTCGTCCTCGCTCGAGAGGGCGCGGATGCCGAGACCGACGTCCCCGCGACGGCCGATCCCGGCATCCGCTCCGCACTCACCGCTGACCTCGAGCGCCTCCGCACCGATGCCCACGCGCTCACGCTGCGCTACGGAACCGACGTCGACGCGATGGAGGTGCTCGGCCTGCCGTTTCCCCACGCGCCGCGCCTGATCATCATCGGTGCCGTCGAGTTCTCGGTCGCGCTGAGCAGGCTCGGGGCGGCATCCGGATTCGAGGTCACGGTCTGCGACCCGCGGGAGGCCTTCGCCTCGTCCGCGCGTTTCCCCGACGCCCACGAGGTCGTGCACGAATGGCCGCACGACTACCTCGCGCGCACGCCGATCGATGCGCGCACCGCGATCTGCGTGCTCACGCATGATCCTCGGTTCGACGTCCCCGCGCTCGCTGTCGCGCTGCGCAGCCCGGCTGGGTATGTGGGTGCGATGGGCAGCAGGCGCACGCACGACGACCGGGCTCGCCGACTCGCCGACGCGGGGCTGACGGATGCCGAAACCCAGCGACTCCGCTCGCCGATCGGCCTGGCACTCGGGGGTCGCACCCCTGAGGAGACCGCGCTGTCGATCCTGGCCGAGATCGTCATGGTGCGGTCGGGGGGACGCGGCGGTGCTCTGCGAGACACGACCGGTCCGGTGCATCCCGCAGTGTCGACCCCTCGCGAGCTGACGGTGCAGCCGGGCGCAGAAGAGGGCATCTCCTGTGCCCCCGGCGCCGGCGTTCCGCGCTGACCGCGCCGCCCGCTTTGCGGGATCCGACGCTCGTCGCATCCGACATTCGGTAACGCAGACGAAACAGTCCGGCGAGTGTTCATGAAATCTACATCTCATAGCGTCGGACTCGACGACCCGACGAGTCCCGCAGTCGCGCGTCACCGAGTGTCCCATTCACCCGCGATCAGGAGACGCAGCAAACATGACATCTCTTTCCTCTCGAATCGTGCGCCGGTCAGCCATGGCCGTCGCAGCCGTCGCCGTGTCGGCGCTCGCGCTGAGCGCCTGCGCCAGCGGTGGCGAGTCCACTCCGGCCGAATCCACCAGCGGCGACGCTGCGGAGGGCTTCGGCACGCTTGCCGTTCAGCTCAGCTGGATCAAGAACGAAGAGTTCGCGGGCGACTTCTTCGCCCTCGAGAACGGCTACTACGAAGAGGCCGGCTTCGACGAGGTCGTCCTCACCCCCGGTCCTTCGACCGGTGCCGCCGAGCTCATCTCGGGCACGGCTGACATCGCCTTCTCGGACGCGGTCTCGATCGGCTCAGTCGTGGCAGCCGAGGGCGCCCCGCTGAAGATCATCGGCGCGGTCTACCAGAAGAACCCGTTCACGATCCTCTCGCTGGCTGACGGCGGCAACATCACCACGCCCGAAGACCTCAAGGGCAAGAAGATCGGTGTTCAGGACTCCAACACCGCACTGTTCAAGGCCCTGCTCGCTGCCAACGGCATCGACGAGTCCGAACTCGAGATCGTGCCCGTGCAGTACGACCCGGCACCGCTGACCAACGGCGAGGTCGACGGCTTCATGGCCTACCTCACCAACGAGTCGATCACCGTCGCCGCAGCCGGCTTCGAGGTCGCCAACCTGCCGTTCGCCGACAACGGTCTGCCGTTCGTTGCCGAGACCATTACGACGACTGACGACATGATCGCCAACGACCGCGAGAAGCTCAAGGCGTACCTGGTCGCTGAGATCAAGGGCTGGACCGATGCGGTCAACGACCCCGAAGAGGGCGCTCGCCTGGCATACGAGATCTACGGAGCAGACCTCGACCTGAACCCCGAGAACTCGATCGCTGGGTCCATCGCTCAGTCCGAGGAGCTCGTCGTCTCGGCTGACACCGAGGAGTTCGGCCTCTTCTGGATCACTCCGGAACTGCAGGAAGCGACCATCGCGAGCCTCGCCGGTGCCGGTATCACCCTCACCGCAGCCGACCTGTTCGACCTGTCGCTGCTCGAAGAGGTCTACGCCGAGAACCCCGACCTGGTCGCCTACGCGGGCTGATCAGAAACACGCAAGGAGAATCCATCGTGACCGAACCCACCGCATCCGGTTCAGTACTCACGACGGGCTCTGCAACGACCGGTGCCCAGGGCGAGTCCCTGGGCACCGGCCTGCAGATCTCCGGACTGAACAAGGTCTTCACCACCGGAAGAAAGACCGTCACGGCGCTCCAAGACGCCAACCTACACACCGAGCAGGGCACCTTCCTGTCCCTCCTCGGACCCTCAGGATGCGGAAAGTCGACGATCCTGCGCATCCTCGCCGGTCTCGAGCAGCCCACCAGCGGCACGACCCGCGTGGACGGGAAGAGCCCGAAAGAGTTGCGCAAAGAGAACAAGCTCGGCATCGCCTTCCAGGACTCGGCACTGCTTCCCTGGCGCAGCGTGGTCTCCAACATCCGTCTCCCCTTCGAGATCGCTGGCGCGTCGGTCGACAAGGCGTATGTCGACGAGATGATCGCCCTCGTGGGACTCAAGGGCTTCGAGAAAGCCAAGCCTGCGCAGTTGTCGGGTGGCATGCGGCAGCGTGTGTCCATCGCGCGATCGCTGATCATGAAGCCCGAGGTGCTGCTCTTCGACGAGCCCTTCGGCGCGCTGGACGACATGACGCGCCAGAAGCTCAACCTCGAGCTCCTGCGCATCTGGACTGAGAAGCCCGCGACGACACTGCTGGTGACGCACGGCATCTCGGAGGCGATCTTCCTCTCTGACCAGGTGGCAGTCATGAGCCCGCGCCCGGGCCGGATCAAGGAGGTCATGACGATCGACCTCCCGCGCCCCCGTACCCCCGAGATGATGCGCACCCCCGAATTCCACGCCTACGTCGACCAGGCATCCGAGCTGCTGTTCGGTGTCGGAGGAGCAGCGGCGGATGACCACTGAGAGCCCCACGCGCGGTCGCGCGATCGAGTGGGAAGACTTCCGTCTCCCGCCGTGGCTGATCGGTGTCATCGGCGGTATCGGCATCATCCTGCTGTGGTGGATCCTCGCTGCCACCGTGTTCTCCAATGTCGGTCCCTCGGGTGCCAGCGCGATTCCCACCCCGTTCCAGGTCGTTCAGATCATGGTCGAGACGGGCCCGCAGTACTACATCAACAACTTCGCCGTCACTCTCGCTGAGGCCGGTATCGGCTACCTGTGGGGGAACGGCCTGGCGCTTCTGCTTTCGGGGTTCGTGCTCCTCGCACCGCGCCTGGAGGGGGTCGCCATGCAGCTCGCGATCCTCACGTACTGCATCCCGATCGTTGCCATCGGCATGCTCGCGGTCATCGTCATCACCCCTCCCAAGGTCGGTGAGCCCAGTGGCACAGCTATCGTGCTGGCCGCGCTGTCGGTGTTCTTCACGACGGTCGTCGGCGCGCTTCTCGGCCTCAAATCAGCTGACAAGTCGAGCCTTGACCTGGTCACGGTCTACGGCGGATCGAAGTTCACACAGCTCATCAAGGTGCGGCTGATCGCGGCCCTTCCCGCGACGCTCAGCGCGCTGCAGATCGCTGTTCCCGCTGCCTTCCTCGGTGCCGTCCTCGGTGAGTTCTTCGGCAAGATCGAGGTCGGGGTGGGGCTTGCGATGATCCTCGCGCAGCAGGCGTCGAACGGGCCACAGGTATGGGCGCTGGCGCTTCTGAGCGGGGGCGTCGCGCTTCTCGGTTTCGCGCTCGTCGGGTGGATCGCCAAGGCGATCGCCCCCTGGTCGAAGGGACGTTGACGATGGCGCAGATCACGCTCACCGGAGCCACCGACATCCAGGCGGAAACAGCGAAGCTCACCGCCAAGCTGCGCACCCAATCCACCCGCGCCGTACTGCGTGCGCTCGGCTGGTCGACGCTCACCCTCGTGCTCACCATCGTCGCCGTTCTGGTGATCTGGGTGGGCCTGCTGTGGGCTCTTCAGCTCTCGCCCCTGATCGCCAAGGGGCCTATCGACGTCTGGAACTGGCTGTTCACCGTTCCGGCTGCCGAGGCCAACCGCACGATGTTGCTGGGGAACCTCATGGTCACGCTGGGCGACGCCGCGATCGGCTTCGTCGCAGGCCTCGTCGTCGCTCTCCTTGCCGCCCTCGCGTTCGAGCTGAACAAGGGCATCGAACACGCCCTCATGCCGGTGGCGATGCTCCTGCGTTCGGTGCCGCTGATCGCGATGGCTCCGGTCATCATCCTGATCTTCGGTCGCGACTTCTGGACGGTAGCTGTCATCGGTGGCATCGTCGTTCTCTTCCCGGCTCTCGTGAACATTTCGTTCGGACTCAAGTCCGCGCCGCCGATGATGAACGACCTCGTGGATGTCTACGGCGGCGGAGCGTTGACGAAGCTTCGCAAGGTGGCGTTCCCCTCCTCACTTCCCGCCTTCTTCGCCGCGGTGCGCATCTCGGTTCCCGGTGCCATCACCGGAGCCCTGCTCGCAGAATGGCTCGCGGTCGGCGGCGGAATCGGTGGCTCGATCGGCGGATTCGTCCCGCAGGCGCAATTCGCGGCACTGTGGGCATCGGTCGTGGCCGTCACCGGCGCATCCCTGGTGCTCTACAACCTCATCCAGATCGTTGAGGATGTCGTGCTGGCCCGCATGGCGATGCATCCGCAGAAGGGCGTTTGAGCGCACCATGGCACCGTCTGAGCTGGCGAGCTTTGCCCGCGGGCTTCCCAAGGCCGAGCTGCACCTGCACCTGGAGGGCACACTCGAGCCCGACATGATGTTCGCGCTCGCGCAGCGCAACGGGCTGACCCTGCCCTACAGCGATGTCGCAGCGGTGAAGGCTGCCTATGACTTCACTGACCTGACGAGCTTTCTGGCGGTCTACTACCCGGCGATGGGTGTGCTCCAGACCGCGGATGACTTCCATGACCTTGCCTGGGCGTACCTGCTTCGGGCGAAGGAGCAGGGCGTCGTGCACGCCGAGCTGTTCTTCGATCCGCAGGCGCACACCGGTCGCGGCATCCCGTTCGCGACCGTGATCGGCGGCTATCGCCGCGCGGTCGTGCGGGCTCAGGCCGAGCTCGGGATCTCGGCCGAGCTGATCCTGTGCTTCCTGCGGGACCTCTCGGCCGAGCACGCGATGTCGACGCTGCTCGAGGCACTGCCGTACCGTCACTGGATCGTCGGCGTGGGCCTTGACTCCGATGAGCGCGACAACCCCCCGCGAAGTTCGCCGCGGTCTTTGAGAGGGCGCGCGCTGAGGGGTTCCTGGTCACGATGCACTGCGACATCGACCAGCCAGGGTCCATCGACCACATCCGTCAGGCGCTCGAGTTCGGCGTCGACCGGATCGACCACGGCACCAACATCGTCGAAGATCCCGACCTCGTCGCTCTCGTGGTCGAACGCGGGATCGGGCTGACCTGCTGCCCGGTGTCCAACTCTTTCGTCACCGAGCAGATGAAATCCGACGAGATCGTCTCGCTGCTGCGCGCAGGCGTCCGCGTGACCATCAACTCCGACGACCCGGCCTACTTCGGCGGTTACGTCGGTGACAACTACGTGGCGCTCGCCGAGCAGGCGGGGCTCTCGGCATCCGATCTGGTCGAGCTTGCCCGCAACTCGTTCCACGCCTCGTGGCTCACCCCCGCGCGCCGAGCCGCCTACCTCGAGCTGGTGGACGAGTACGCGATCGCGGCCGGGGTACGCTCGGCCGCATGAGCGTGCCCGACGGTCTCGACGAGCGTGCCGCAGGCGCTCGCCTGGGAAGCCACATCCGGATGCTGCGCAAGACCCGCGGGCTGACCCTCGTGCAACTGGCCGAGCGCACTGAGCTCTCGCATCCGTTCCTCAGCCAGCTCGAGCGCGGGCTCGCGCAGCCGAGCCTGGGGTCCCTGCGCCGTATCGCGATCGCGCTCGAGACCAGCCCTATCGAGCTCATCGCGGCAGCCGACGCATCGGATGAGTCCGGATCGTTCGTCGAGGTCAGCCGCCCCGGCGAGGGGGAGATCCCCGACGGTTTCGCCTCGGGAACGGCACGGATGCTGGCGCAGCGCGCGCGCACGTTCCACCCGATGGAGGTCGTGTCAGACAGCCTCGAGCCGGGTGAGCGATTCGTCCACGCCGAAGACGAGTTTCTGTATGTGATCGAAGGCCAGGTGCGCATCGAACTCGGCGATCAGACGTGCGATCTCGAGCCGGGGGCATCGGTCTACTACACCGGCGGCACCACCCACCGGTGGTGGTCGGCCGACGGGAAGCCGTGTCGACTGCTCGTCGTGAAACAGGTTCCGGGGCGATCCCCGCCTCGCGCTTCCGGAGAGGTGACCGCGTGATCTCGTACGCCGACTATCTGCGCCTGCTGCCCAAGACCGAGTTGCACTGCCACTTCGCGTCGACGATGAGCGCCGAACTGTTCATCGAACTGGCAGCCAAGCACGGAGTCGAGCTGCCGACCACCGACCCTGACGAGCTGTTCGACTTCGCTCACCTGGTCGACTTTCTGGTCGCATTCCGTTTCGCGCATGATGTGCTGCGCGATCCCGAAGACTTCGAGCGTGTCGCCTATGCCGGTGTCGCCGAAGCCGTCGCCGACGGCAATCTGCGCTATCGCGAGTACTACGTCAACCCGCAGTACTTCGCCGACCGGGGCCTCGACTACACCGACGTGATCGACCCGATCATCGCGGGACTTGCCCGGGCCGAGAAGGACTTCGGCGTCGGGTTCCGGGTCGTTGTCGCGATCAATCGGCGAGCTGACGCGGCATCCGCTGTCGACCTCGTGCGCGAGATGATCGCGCATCCGCGCCCCGAGGTGGTGGGGCTCGGTCAGGACGATCTGACCCCCGAGAACACGGAAGATCCGGGACGGTTCGTCGAGGCTTACGAACTGGCTCGCGAGCACGGCTTTCTGTTGACGGCGCACGTCGGTGAGACCGACCATGCGACCCCGGATGCCGTCCGCGTCGCCATCGAAGAACTGGGCTGCGACCGGCTCGACCATGGGTATCGCATTGTGGACGACCCGGAGATCGTCGCGCTGGCCCGCGACCGCGGTATCGGGTTCGCTGCGACGCCGCTGTCGACGACGATCTGCTCGGGGTGGACGATCGACACCGATCACCGCATCCGTCGCATGATCGATGCGGGGCTCGCGGTGAACGTCTCGACCGACGACGCGATGTTCTTTCGCACCGACATCGGCCGGGAGTACACCGAGGGGCTCCGCCTCATGGGGGTGACGGCAGACGAAGCCAAGCAGATCGCCCTCAACGGCATCGATGCGGCCTTCTGCGACGACGCTCAGAAGGCGCGGTTGCGGGCGGACTTCCGCGCTGCCTTCCGGGCGCTGGATGCCGCTCTGGAACCTTAGGCAGCCCAGCGGATAGACGAGGCCTGGTCGTTCATGGCGCTTCCGACATACGACGAGTTCGTGTAGTAGCCGTAGGACGATCCGCCGTAGTTCGTGTTCGCGAAGATGGCTGTCCGGCAGTTTGAGTACGACCGGAACGATGAGATCCGGTTGTCCCAGCCGATCGAGCCGAGGTTCGTGTAGCCGTGTGAGTACCCGTAGCATCCGTTTTGGCTGACGCTGGCGACGTACGAGGCACCGTCGTAGCCGGAGTTCTCGTAGAAGATCCCGATGACGGTGCTCGCGAGAGCGACGACCCCCGCGCGGGCATCGCGCGTGGCCTGAAGCTTGACATCCGATCCCACCGCGCCGTCGGGAGTCGAGATCGCGATGCCGTAGGCGTCGTAGACGGCATTCGCGAGGTCGGCGGATGCCGCGACACACAGCGATCGTCCGGTGTCGAGCTCTTGCCAGCAGCTCTGGGTGCGGTCGGGGGTGCCGGCGCTGGCGGCAGATGCGGTGAGGGCTACGCTGCCTAACACGAACAGGGCGGTGGCGACGGCGCCAAGTGACTTTCTCATGTCGGTGGCTCTTTCTCGGGTGCGACGGATGATGGAGCCAGGTTCCCAGGAATTGCGGTCGGCGCACCAGAGCGCTTTTCGCTGTTGAGGCCGGACCTCTCCCGCACCACCAGCGAATGGGAACCCGCCGCGGGGGAGAATAGGACGCGTTTGATCGGTGCGCATCGTCGGAAGGAGCCTCGAGTGGTCGATTCCGCACAGGCCTTCCCCAGTGCGTGGGGACGCTGGTCGGGCGACTACCCCCGTGACGACACCGCCCTCCTCGACCGGCTGCGAGCCGGCGACGATTCAGCGCTGAGTGCGCTGCACGAACGGCATGTGCGCGTGGTGCACGGCGTCGTCACCGACCTCGTTGCGGCACAGCCCGACGCCGAGGAGGTGACCCACGACGCGTTCTTGACGCTCTGGCGCAAGAGCCGGCGGATCACGTTCGTCGGCGCCTCATGCTTGCCATGGCTGGTGGTGACAGCCGATACTCGTGCCAGGGAACTCGCGCACCCTGACCGGTCTAGCCGGAGACACCGCGCCGCCGTCGACACGCTAGATCGCGCGGGTGAGCTCGCCGATTCTCGGGGGTCGGATGGATGGCGGGAAGTTCAGCGGATCGTCGCGACGCTGAGCTGGCCCGATCGGGAGGTATTTCGGCTCTGCGCCGTCGACGGGCTCAGCTATCGACAGGCCGTACGGCGGGTGTCGGACTCTGTGGGGGATCGGAGGGGGCGATGACGGCAACGGAGCCGGACTTCGACCGGATGCGGACAGTGCTCATGCACGACGTCCAGCGTCTTCGTGTGCGGTCCCGCGTCCGCAAGAAGGTCGGCGTCTTCGTGGGAGCCGGGGTGCTCGTTGCCGCGACCACCGCGGGGACGCTGCTCGCCCTGGCTTCAACGGAGTTGCGTCAGAACTCGGCATCCTGCTTCGAGGCGGCATCCCTCGACAGCGTCGTGCAACAGGTGGGCGACCCCTCGGCTGCGGGGGAGGATCGGGTCTCTCGGGCGATCGACCTCTGCGCATCCGTCTGGAGCATCGGCCTCATCGGTGCCGGGCTCGACGGGCCCCCACCGAACGACGGGCAGACCTACCCGGTGCCAGACCTGTTCGTCTGCGTACAGCGGGATGACACGCTAGCGGTGTTTCCCGAGACCGCGGGCGTGACCTGCGACGACCTCGGACTTCGGGCGGCCGACTGACTCGACCGAGCGCGCGTCAGGCTTCTTCGGTCGCGCCTTCGCGCGGGCCTAGGCCGCCGCAACCCGCACCACGGCGCGACCGACCGTAGAGCCGAGCTTCTTCGGTCGCGTCTTCGCGCGGGTCTGGGGCGCCGCTACCCGCACTACGGCGCGACCGAACGTGTGTCAGGACTTCGAACCGGTGAGGGCGAGCGCGCCGCCGAGGCCGATCATCATGACGCCGCCGGTGGCCGACAGGGTCGAGATGCGTCGGGGTGAGCGAGCGAACCATGCGCGTGCGGTGCCCGCGGCAAGGGCCCAGATGCTGTCGGATGCCAGCGCCAGCGCCTCGAAGACGAGACCGAGCAGCAGGAGCTGCAGCCAGACCGGGCCCGCCGTCGGATCGACGAACTGCGGGAGCACCGCGACGAAGAACGCAATCGTCTTCGGGTTGGTGAGGCCCACGATGAAGCCCTCGGCCAGGAGCCGACGCGTGCGGGTCGGCCGCTGCTGGATGCCGGGGATGTGCGCGTGGCGGTGGCGGATTGCCTGGATGCCGAGGTAGACGAGGTAGAGAGCGCCGGCGATCTTGATCACGGTGAACGCCACGACCGACGAGGCGACGATCGCGCCCACGCCGAAAGCGACAGCGATGACCGCGGGGATCGTGCCGAGCGCGTTGCCGACGACACTGAGGACGCCGGCGCGGCGACCCAGCGCAATGGCGCGGCCGATGACGAACAACACGCTGGGGCCGGGGATCACGATGATCACCAACGACGTGAGTATGAACGCCACCAGGTTCTCGATCGGGATCATGAACGAACGTTAGCGGGTCGGTGTTTCGGGCGGAGTACGCTCGCGCCAAGGCGGTGCGAGGCCGGAGGGGGCAGGATGTCGGCATCCGACGAGCGGGAGCAGCTGGCGGCGCGGATCCGCGGGATGATCACGGATGTCGACGTCCGCGAGATGCGCATGTTCGGGGGCGTCGGATTCATGGTGCGTGAGGCGCTCGCGATCGTCGCGGAGCGCGGCGGCAGCGCGTTGGTGCGGACCGACCCGGTGAAGCGAGACGAGCGCCTGGCGCGCGGTGCGATCCCCGCCACGATGGGCAACGGCCGGGTCATGGGCGATGCCTGGCTCCGGGTTCCTGCCGAGCAGGTGGCAGACGACGCCGAGCTCGCGGACTGGGTGGCGATCGGCATCCATGCGGGGGATGTCTTGCGCGGCGAGGCGTAGCGCGAAGCGGGTTTCGTTCGGTCGCGCCCTGTTGCGGGTCGGTTGAGCGAGTGGCCGCAGTTCGACGCGACCGAAGTGGCTCCGCGGGATGTCGGATGCCGCTGCAACGGTGGATGCACAATGACTCCTCTCTCGCACTCCTTCGACTGGCGCGGTCGCACTGTCGCCTGGGATCGGCTCGGCGACGGGCCTCCGCTCGTTCTTCTTCACGGCACGCCGTGGTCGTCAGAGCTGTGGCGTTCGATCGCACACGCGCTCTCGCGAACCCACACCGTCTACCTGTGGGACATGCCCGGATACGGACAGTCGTCGATGCATCCTGATCATGCTGTCGACATCTGTGTGCAGGCCGAGCTGTTCGCGGCGCTGCTGGATCACTGGGGTCTCGAGCGGCCGCGCGTTATCGCGCACGACATCGGCGGTGCGGTCGCGTTGCGGGCTCGACTGTGCCATGGGGCTCGCTACGCCGCGCTGGGGCTCGTGGATGTTGTCGCCCTCGCGCCGTGGGGTTCGCCCTTCTTCCGTCTCGTGCGAGATCACGCCGAGGTTTTCGAGCAGATCCCTCCCGCCATCCATCGCGGCATGGTCGAAACCTATATCCGGGGTGCGAGTGCGCGCGGCCTGCGGGATGAGGACCTCGCGATGCTCGTCGAACCGTGGACGACGGATGCGGGACGGGCTGCGTTCGTACGGCAGATCGCGCAGGCATCCGAACGCTTCACCAACGACATCGAACCGCGGTACGGCGAGATCGACGAGCCGGTGCACATCGTGTGGGGAACGGCTGATGCTTGGATTCCCATCGATCGCGCACATCGCCTCCAGCGGGCCATCCCCCACGCCTCCCTCACCCTGATCGAAGGCGCCGGTCACCTCGTGCACCTGGATGCTCCGGCTGAGCTCGCCGGCGACCTCGTGCGCTGGGCTACCGCTACTCGTTGAGTCGCGCCGTTCTGCGGGAAGTCATGGCTGCAACCCGCACGATGGCGCGACTGAGTCGGGTGGCGCACCGTTCGGTCGCGCCGATTTGTGGGTGAGGATGCCGGGTGCCCGCGTTTCGGCGCGACCGAACGGTGGAATCAGTCCGCGGCGATGAGCTCGGCGGCGCGCTCGGCGATCGCCACGGTCGGGGCTTGCGTGTTCGCGGTCGGGATGATCGGCATGACCGAGGCATCCGCAACCCACAGCCCCTCGAGTCCGCGCACCCGCAGCCCAGGGTCGACGACGGCGAGCTCGTCGGTGCCGATACGGGCGGTGCCGACGCCGTGGAAGAAGCTCCCGACGTTCTCGCGCACGAACTGCACGCGCTCGGCGCGATCGGTCATCGACGGCGGAGGCGTCAGCGGTTCCGGATGCAGGTCGGCATACGCGGGACCGGCGACAAGCTCTTGTGCGACATCCATCGCCTCGACCATCGCGACGAGATCCTTCGGGTCGGCGAGGTAGTTCGGCTGGAACTCGGGCGGCACGGTCGGGTCGGCCGACCGCACCCGCACCCACCCGACAGAGCGGGAGCCGTAGAGCCCCGGCACTAGCGCGAACATCTGATCGCCGCCGAGGTCGTAGCGCGCGTGCAGGGCCTCATCGCCGCGGGAACCGTGCGCGATGACCGTGTGCAGGTCGGGTCCGCGCTCGGCGTAGGAGCTCCGCCAATTGAGCATCGTCCCGCCCCCGTTGCCGATGACCGGCCCGAGTCCTTCGCGGGCGCGGAAGTTCACGCCCAACACGAGCGGATGGTCTTGGAAGTTCTCTCCGACGCCCGGCAGCGCATGCCGGGGACGGATGCCGACAGCCGCCAACCGGTCAGGATCACCGATCCCCGACAGTTGCAGCAGGCGCGGGGTGTCCATGGCGCCGGCGGCCAGCACGATGCGGTCCGCGGTCGTGGTCACTTCGCGTCCGTCGATCAGGTGCGTCACGCCGGTCGTGCGGGAGCCGGCGAGGTCGATCCGGTGCGCGGGGCTGTCGACGAGCACGTCGAGGTTCGGCCGCCCAAGGGCTGGCTCGAGGTAGGCGCGGGCGGTGCTCCAACGTTCGAACGAACCGTCCTCACCCTCGATGGCGTTGTAGTCCGCGAACACCGCACCCTCGTTCGACGGGCCGTTGGCGTCATCCAGCACCGGCAGTCCGCGCGCGGCCGCGGCATCCAGGAGCGCCGTCGCGATCGGATGCACGCGCGAGAGTGGCGCGACCCGCACCGGTCCGTGGAGCCCGCGGTAAGCGGGGTCACCGCCGGGTCGAGTCTCGGACCGCCTGAAGTAGGGAAGCAGGTCGTCGTATCCCCAGCCGGTCGCGCCGGCATCCGCCCACGCGTCGTAGTCGGCGCGGGCGCCGCGGTACCAGAGCATCGCGTTGGTCGACGAGCTGCCGCCGAGCACGCGCCCGCGGGGCATCGCGATCGAACGCCCCAGCACATGCGGGGTCGGCGCCGACCGGTAGCCGTAGTCGAGACGGCCGCCGATGAGGGCATCCCAGTGTGCGGCATCCAGAATCTCGCGCAGCCCGCGATGATCGGGGCCTGCCTCGATGAGCAGCACGCGCGCGTCGGGGTTCTCGCTCAACCGCGCGGCCAGCACGCACCCGGCAGCGCCGGCGCCCACGACGAGGTAGTCGTAGGCGCCGGTCGGGGCCGTGACGACGCCCATCAGCCGCACCCCATCAGTTGTGCTCGCTGGGGCCCATGATCGTGATGCCCTCGATCTTCTCGACGTGGCGCACGAAGATGTACTTGTCTTCGCGGCCGTCCGAGTGCTTGCGCTTGATGCCGGGCTGCAGGATGCCGTCGGTCTTCGCGACCACGATGTAGGGCTCGGTCGCGGCAAGGCCGGCGGCGCAGTGCGCGTCGAACTCCTCGAGCGTGTGCGCCGTGAACGCTTTCTCGACCCCGGCGCCGCGGGCGATCGCGGCGAGGTCGACGCGTCCCTTCGCGGTGTGGGTCGCGGGTCCGCCGATCGACTGGTACTGCTCGTTGTCCCACACGACGATGAAGAGGTTTCCGGGCTGCTCGTTGCCGAGGGTCGCGAGGATGCCGAGGTTGAACAGCAGCCCGCCATCGGTGTCGAGCGAGACGATCTGGCGGTGGGGCAGGCCGACGGCCAGGCCGAAGGCTTCGCCGCTGACGCATCCGAGTTGCTGCTGGAACAGGCTCGCCTCGCGCATGTGCGGGGCGGCGTTGTACCACTCGTCGACGGCGCCGCCGAGGGACAGGATGACGAGAGCGTCGTCGGTGAGGCGCTTGCCGAGAAGCTCCATGGCCTCGAATCTGCTGTAGCTCATCGGACGAGCCCTCCTCCCAGGACGACGGCGGCGTGGTAGTACGACGAATAGGCGGTTTCGTAGGCGTCCACGACCGCCTGCTCGACCTCGTCGACCTCACGCACGATGCGGTACGGGGTGCGCAGGGCTCCGAGGAGGGGCTCCATCGTGATGCCGTGCGGGATCGCCCACCAGTTGTTTTCGCCGAGCTCGCCCCGGTAGCTCATGATCATGACGACCGGGATGCCGGCGCCCAGGCCCAGGCGCGCGAGGTGTTCGGTCGCGGCGCGCAGGCCCGAGTTCTCCATGACGAGCACGGCGCGCTTGCCCGAGAGGAACACGCCCCCGGCGATCGCGGCGCCCTCGCCCTCGTTGGTGACGGGGATCGTGCGGATGTCGGGGTCGGCATCCAGCGCGGGGTACAGCTCCTTCAGGAGCGAGTCGGGCAGGTAGGTCGCGACGGAGACCCCGGCGCGCTTGAGCCCGCGGATCACCGCCTCGACGGCTTCGGCTTTCATACGTGCAGTCCTTCGGGTTGGGGTTGACGTCTCGGCGGGGTGGTGTTTCTGCAGTCCCCCTTCGTTTGCCGCAACACGCCGTGCGCTGCTGGGGCGCGGGGCGTTTTGGGGCAAACGAGGATGGGGTGTCTGGACTGGGGTCTCGGTCGTGCCATTTCGTTTGCCGCAACACGCCGTGCACTGCTGGGGCGCGGGGCGTTTTGGGGCACACGAAGGCGGGTCATGTCGCGGCAGCGAGCGGCGCGGTGACGGATGCCTCGGTCGCGGCATCCGTGGCGGTGAGCCGATGCGCGCGGTGGGTGGGGGCGAGGCGCGGCGAGCCCGAAAGCCGCTCGCGCAGGGTCGCGCCCTCCGGGGTTCCGGCGCGCCCACGCTCGATCAGGATCGGAAGCACCAACTCGATGAACGCCTCGTACGACGCGGGTCCGCCGAAGGTCGGTTCGAGCATGATGCCGTCGATGCCGGATCCGTCGACGATCGCGATGATCTCGTCGGCGACCTGCTCGGGCGATCCGGTGATCTGGAACCCGCGGATCGCCTTCGTGCGGAACTGGTCGAGCACCGCCCGCACCCGGATGTCTGGATTGGTGCGCGCGTACCGGTTGATGAGGGTCTGCCCGAGGTCGGTGTGCAGGTCGGCGACGCGGGTGTCGGGGTCGATGCCGGTGAGGTCGATGCCGGTGATCCCGGCGAACATGACCGCCGCGTCATCCAGCCCCAGCACCGCTTCGTACTCGGCCCGAAGCGCCTGGGCCTCGGCCTCGGTGGGCGCGACGGTGACCGTCATCCCGGTGATGACCTTGACGTCTTCGGGGCGGCGGCCCTGCGCCACGGCCTGCGCGCGGATGTCGGCGACGTGGGCTGCGGCGGTCGGAATCGACTGCCCCTGGATGAACACGGCCTCGGCGTTGCGGGCGGCGTAGGCGCGGCCGCGGTCGGAGGTCCCGGCCTGGAACAGCACAGGCGTGCGCTGCGGCGTCGGCGGCACCGCGAAAACGCCCTGCGCCCGCTGATAGGTGCCGTTAACCTCGACGCGGTGCAGCATGCTCGGGTCGGCATACACGCCGCGCGAGCGGTCGCGGACCTCGGCATCCTCGTCCCAGGAGTGCTCCCAGAACCGTAGGCACGTGTCGAGGAACTCGTCGGCCGCGTCATACCGCTCGTCGTGGCTGAGCTTCTGCGTCACGCCGAACAGCTCGTCGGTCGTGGCCTGCGACGACCCGGTGACGACGTTCCAGCCGATGCGTCCGGCGGTGAACCGGTCTAGCGTCGCGAACCGGCGGGCGGTGCCGTAGGGCTTTTCGACCGTGGTTGGCGAGGTGACGACAAATCCGAGCTGGCTGGTCGCGTGCGCGAGGGCCGGGATCGCGAGCATCGGGTCAAGGGCGGGGAACTGAATGCCGTGAGCGGCGACCTCGTCAGGCATCCGTCCGTCGAGCGTGGCGTAGCCGTAGGTGTCGGCGAAGAAGAGGAAGTCGAAGCCCGCGGCATCCAGCATCGTCGCGAGCCCCAGCCAGTAGGAGAGGTCGTCCCAGTCGTCGCCGCGCCCGCGGGGGTCGGTCCAGGTCGGCATCCCGTTGTTGGGGTTCATCATTTCGAACGCGCCGAGCAATATGCGCTTCGGGGAATCTGCGCTCACAGCACCATCACCACCGTCTTCGTCTCTAGATAGTTCTCGAGGCCCTGCGGGCCGTTCTCGTAGCCCCAGCCCGACTCCTTGTGGCCGCCCTTGGGAAGCTCGGGGCCGAGGAAGGAGTGGCAGTTGACCCACACGGTGCCGGCTTCGAGCTGCGCGGCGATGCGGTGGCCGTTGCTGAGGCCTTCGGTCCAGACGCTCGCGGCCAGGCCGTACGGGGAGTCGTTGGCCCACCCGACCACCTCGTCGAGGTCGTCGAACGGGGTGACGACGGCGACGGGGCCGAAGATCTCTTCGCGCATGAGGCGCATCTGCGGGGTCACGTCGGTGAGCACGGTGGGCGTATAGAAGGTGTCGGCCTCACGGATGCCGCCGCTCACCACCCGCGCACCCTCGGCGCGGCCCTCGTCGACGTAGCCGGCAACCCGGTCGGCCTGCGCCTTGCTGACGAGGGGCCCGAGGTCGGTGCCCTCGGCGAGGCCGTGCCCGAGGTGCAGGCCGCTGCCGAAGTCGGCCATCCCGGCGAGGACGTCGTCGTAGACATCCCGGTGCGCGTAGATGCGGGCGCTGGCGACGCACACCTGGCCGCCGTTGTCGAAGATGCCGCGCGAGACGCCTTCGATCGCGGCGGGCAGGTCGGCGTCGGGCATGATGATCGACGGCGACTTGCCGCCGAGCTCCAAAGTGAGGCGGGCCAGCCGCGTGCCGGCCGACTGCACGAGGCGTTTGCCGACGGCGGTCGAGCCGGTGAAGGCGATCTTGTCGACATCCGGATGCTCCGCCAAAGCCTGCCCCGCCTCGTGACCGTACCCCGTGACGATGTTGACGACCCCGGCGGGCAGGCCCGCCTCGAGCATGAGCTGGCCGAGGTAGATCGCGGTGAGGGGCGTGTTCTCGGCGGGCTTGAGCACGATCGTGCAGCCGGCGGCGAGGGCGGGGGCGAGCTTCATGGCCGTCATGATGAGCGGCGAGTTCCACGGCACGATCGCGCCGACGACGCCGACGGGCTCGCGGCGCGTGTAGGCGAAGACCTCTTTGCCGGGAGGGGTGCGCGAGAGCGACGTGGGGATCGTGTCGCCGAGGATCTTCGTCGGCCAGCCCGCGTAGTAGCGGAACTGGTTGATCGCCGCCGGCACCTCGCCGAACCGCGAGGTGCGCAGCGACTTGCCCTGGTCGAGCGTCTCGAGCTGCGCGAGGTCGTCGAGGTGCTCGGTCATGAGGTCGGCGATGCGCCAGAGCAGTGCGCCGCGGTCGGCGGGCCGCATCTCGCGCCAGGCCGACGAGCGCAGCGCGCCCTTCGCGGCGCGGACTGCCTTGTCGACATCCGGTGCGGTGCCGCGGGCGACCTCGGCGAGGGCGGAACCGGTTGCCGGGTCGATCGTGGTGAAGGTCGCGCCAGCGGATGCCGGGAGCCAGTCGCCGTCGATCAGTAGCTCCGTGCGCCCCGACGCCAGAAACTCCTGCACGCGCGGGCGCAGGGTGAACTCGTCAGTGTTCGTCACACCGCGATGCTAGGAGGCAATCATTGATTGCTCATGGCTATCACGTTTCGAGGGTGTTTCCGACTCTTCGGGCGACGCGCTGTCCTGCACTTGACGCACCTTGTGCGCGCAACTCAACCGGGAGTTTCCCGTCGTGCATGGCCCAGAGGGAGGAATGCCGACTGTCGCCTTCTGGCCTCGAAACGACGTAGGTGACGAGGGTGAGCCCAGGAGCCACCGAGTGCAAGGCCCACTCACTCGTGGCCGGAGTTTTCCGGCCCGGTTCATGAGCCAGCGCGGCGATCGTTTCGTCGCGCGGCCACAACCTCCCTGAGCGACCGACTTCGACAAACCCTGGATGCAAGAGTTCAGCCAAGCGTGCCGGGTCGCGCCGCACGGCTGATGTCAGCAGTTCGATTTCCGCACGCCGGATCTCATCAAGCTCCATGCAGGAAGATTCGCACAAAAGAGGAAGGGACTGACGAGAGTCTCCTACGCCCCGCCGGTGTGCACGAAAGCGACCCGGGCGGAGCCGTCGCCGCGGAGGTGCCAGCGGTTCCGCAGCGCCCCGGGGTGGGCGTGGAGCGTCGGCTTCGCCCGCCGGCGAGAACTCGCCTCGGGGAGAGCGACGCGAACGCGATCCGAGTTTTCTCACAGTCAGGCCGAATGCCACTATTCGTGAGAAAACACGGTTATATCTCGCTACGATAAAACCGTGGAAGCGCGAGAAAACACCGCATCGGTGTCGGCGCTGCTTCGGGTGATCCCCCCGGAGCTTGAGCCGGAGTGGGATGGCCACGTCGTTCGCATTCGTCACGAGGGGCGCGAATCGCTGTTCCGGCCGCTCTGGATCGGGGAGGGCCTGCCCGCTGATGCCCGGAGGGCGCGCACCGAACTCTTCCACGGTGCCTCCGAACGAACCGACGGTGTCGTGCCCGTCGTGACTGCCCGCCGGGTGAGCCCCGGGGCGCGGGAGATCCTCGAAGACGCACAGCTGTCATGGGCAGACGCCAGCGGCCGGGCGCGCATCGTGGTGCCGGGGAGCTTTTACATCGCGAGACTGGAGCCAATTCGAGCGGATGCGGGGCGGGCCTTCAAATGGTCGGCAGCAGCCGATGCGATAGCTGAGACGTTGCTCGGGTGGCGGGTGGAGTATTCCGAGCCAGAGACCATGCCCATCGAGCAGGTTGGCGTCATCGCGAAGACCGCGGATGTCTCGTTGGCGCACACTGCTCGCATCCTGCGGCACTTCGACGAGCAGCGGTACACGGCCAAGACCGGAGCCGAACGTGGTACATCGGCAACGCGCGAGTTTCGCGATCCGGGACGGATGCTGAGCGACTGGGCGGCGCATTACGCAGCCACGCCTCAGTCGGGAGCTGACATCGAGTTTCACGTTCCCTGGCGCGATCCCCAGCAATCGATCGAGGCGCTGACAAGTTCGCTGCATGGCCAGGATTGGGCGCTGACCGGGGAGGCGGCGGCGGATCGTATTGACCCGTATCTGACGAGTGTGCCGGCGGTCGATCTGTACGTGCCGGCGGGGCAGCTCGAGCCCGCGCGTGGGCGGCTGGCGCAGCATCCTGATTTCAGAGAAGTGGAGTCGGGAGGGCGCATCCGCCTTTCCGCCGCCGATCCCTATGTCTTCCGACTCACACGGGAAGCACGGGACGTGCGCACCGTATCTCCGGTGCGGGTCTATGCCGACCTATTGCGCGGCCGGGGGCGCACCGCCGAAGCCGCCGAATACCTGCGGGAGACCGCCATTGGATTCTGAGTCCCGAACCCGGGAGGCGCGCGCCCGCGCAGAGGAGGCGCTCGTGCGATTCGCGCTGCTCGCCGGGGGACACACCGACAAGTTCGTCGTCATCGGCGGCCTCAATCCTGAGTATCTCGCCACCGATGCTCCCGTCTCCCACCAGGGAACAACCGATGTCGACCTGCTCTTCGCGATCGGGTGGGATCTCGCCGGCGCCGAACATGACTTCTCATGGCTCGATGTGGCTCTCGAGAAAGGCGACTTCACCTCGGAGAATCGGTGGCGGTGGAACGCGACCCTCGGCGACGCGCGGGTGCGACTCGAGTTTCTCGCGGACGTCTGGGATCACACTGCAGACACCGTATCGCTGCCCGGCTCGCGGACTGCGGTCGCGACCAAGCTGGCGGGACCGGCCGCAGCGCTCGTGGACCCCGAGCTGCGCGACCTGCCAGTGCCGCCATCCGTTCGCGCACAGTTTGGTGTCGAGACGGATGCCGTGACCCTTCGATTCGCGAACCTCGGCGGCTATCTCCTCGCCAAGGCGGCTGCGGCGCAATCGCGGATGCTGCACAAAGACAAGTACGACCTGATGTATGTCACGCTCTACAATCCCGGAGGCGCAGCGGGTGCGGCGACCGCCGTAGCGCGCCAACTGGGTCTGGCAGGCGACGTCGCAGACCCGGGTGCTATCCGTGCAGCGATCGCAAAGTTCGTCGAGCCCGACGGTGCGTGGGCCGGAGTGTTCGCGGACACGATGGTGGCAACCGGCGACACCGCCACAGAAGCGCAACTTCGAACGGATGCCGCGATCGGCGCCCAGACGTTCCTTGAGGTGCTCGACGCGAGCGCGTAGCTAGTGTTCTACGCCCCGCCGGTATACACAAACGCCACCCGTGCCGACCCGTCCCCGCGAAGGTGCCAGCGGTTCCGCAGCGCACCGGGGTGGGCGACGGCATCCCCGGCGCCGAGTTCCCAGATCCCGAGGCCTTCGATCTCGAGGGCGATGGCGCCTTCGATGACGTAGTGGATGACTTCGCCATCCGTTTCGAACCAGTCGCCGACCTGCTCGCCGGGGCGGATGGCGTACTCCTGCAGGGAGGTCTCGCCGGCGTGGATGACGCGGGTGTGGGCGGTGTCGGATGCCTCCGAGACCGGCACCCACGTGGCATCCGCCGCCCGCGACACGTGCACGACCTCGGGGTCGGGGTCTGCGGGAAGGAGCGCCGAGGGCGAGATGTCGAGGGCGTTCGCGATGCGGTACAGAGTCAGCAGCGAGGGCATCGTCTGGCCCGACTCGATCTGGCTCAGAAACGGCTGGCTGATCTCTGCGGCCGAGGCCAGCGCCCGCATCGACAGCTTCTTCTCGGTGCGCGCCTGCCGCACTTGCCGCCCGATTCCGACGCCGATCTGCGTCTCGTCGGATGCCGCACTCGGCCCGTCGGCGCTGGTGCGAGCGGGCGAGGACACGGCTCCAGAATACGGCGCGGCCCCACGCCTGCTCGCGCGGCTAGTCGGAGACGAGGGAGCCCACCAGGTGGGCGATGCCGTAGTCGTAGGCGTCGTCGAGATCACCGCCGAGGCGGAAGGCCCCCGCGAGCTCCATCGTGACGAACCCGGTAGCCCACGCCGTCAGCAGCCGCGCGGCGTCGAGCGCGTGATCCGCGCCGACGGTGGCGCTGGTCGCCCGCAGGACGGGCGCGCTCGTGGCGGCGAGCTTGTCGGCATCCACCGTCGCGGTGAACAGCAGCCGGAACGCCTCGGGCCGCTCGTGCGCGAAGCGGCGGAAGACGAGCAGCTGGTCTTCGATCCCGGATGCCGCCTCCAGACGCGCCGTGAGGTCGTCGGCAGCGGCGCGCAGGCGTAGGTCGGCTCCGGTTCAGTCGCGTCGTTGTGCGGGTAGGGATGCTGGTCACCCGCATTACGGCGCGACCGAACAATCTGTGCTCGAGATTCAGGTGGCCCGCGACCCGTTCAGTCGCGCCTTGCTGCGGGACAGCGCGGACGGAACCAGCATCTCGACGCGACTGAAAGATGGATGCTGAGAGCAGTAGCCGCCCACCAGTTCAGTCGCGCCTTGTTGCGGGTGAGGATGCTGGGAACCCGCGTAACGGCGCGACCGAACGGCCCCGAGCTACTCGCCGCGGGCGTTGTAAACGAGGGAGTTGCTGGCGCCGTAGGCGCGGTAGACCTCCAGGGCCTCCTCGCGGCCGACATCCTGGGTCACCCGGATGCCGCGAGCCTCGAACTGCTCCGCCCAGTCGGCGACCATCGGGCCCTCATCGAAGCCCGAGAGCTCTTCGAGCTCGGGACCGGACCCCGCGACAACGAGAGACCGCACCCCACTCCACATCGTCGCTCCGTAGCACTGCACGCACGGGCGCCAGTTGACCACGAGCGAGAGGCTCGCGCCGTCAGCGCCAAGGTCCCAGCGGCCGAGGCGCTGCTGCGCGAGCCCGAGGGCCATCACCTCGGCGTGCCCCGACGACTTGCCGGTCGAGAGCACGACGTTGACGCCCGCCGATACGAGCTCACCCGTGGTGTCATCCACGACGATCGCGGCGAACGGACCGCCGTTGCCCTCGCGCCAGTTGCGGTCGGCGAGGCGGTTCACGAGCGCCATCCGCTCTTCGAGCGTGGGCAGCACGGCAGGCAGCGTGTCGGCCTCGTCGACGAGCCACGTGGGCAGGGTCATGGTGAAGGATGTCGAAATCGGCATGGGTTACTCCGCGGTTCGGGTGGGGGCGGTCTCAGGATGCTGCGCCAAGCGCCACACGCGCTGGCGGGTGAAGGGCTGGTGGAAGGGTCGCTTTCCGAGCGCCCGGGCGATGGCGTTGCCAATCGCGGGGGCGACGGGGTTGTACGGCGACTCGCTCATGGACTTTGCGCCGAACGGGCCGACCGTGTCTGAGGTGTCGGCGAGGTAGACCTCGGTCTCGGGAACGTCGGCGAACTGCGGCACGCGATACACGCGGAACACGGGGTTCTGCACTGCACCGTTTTCGACGAGAACCTCTTCATAGAGCGCGCTACCGACGGCTTGCGCGACGCCGCCCTCGATCTGTCCGCGCAGCTGCGCGGGGTTCATCACCGTTCCGGCATCCGCTGACTGCACCGACTGCAGAATCCGCACGACCCCGGTCTCGGGCTCCACGGCAACGCGCACCGCGTGCACGTTGAACGCCACCGACCGCAGCGCGCCATCCTCGCCACCGGTCGCGAACAGGCCGTTCTCGTCGCGCTCCTCGGGCGAAGCTGCAGCGACCAGCTCCGCGAACGGCACAACACCCGCGGGAGTCGCGACGCCGGCATCCGTCAACAGCGCGGCATCTGCATCGGTGCCGGTCTGCGCGGCGGCGAGCTCGAGCATCCGTGTCCGCAGCGCCTGGCACGCGGCGGCAAGCGCCTTGCCCGCGACGGTGATTCCGGTCGAGGCGAACGCTCCCGTGTCGTGAGCGACGGCATCCGTGTCGGCGGTCCACAGGTGCAGCCGGCTAAACGGTGCCTCCAGCACGGATGCCGCGATCTGGCGCAACACGGTGGTCGTGCCGTTGCCGAACTCGGCCGTGCCGGCGCGCACCACGAAGGTGCCGTCGGGGCGCAGCGCCACCTTCGAGCGGGAGAAATGCCCGCGCGGAGCGATCGTGGCGATCATCGCCACCGCCATGCCCTCGCCGACCAGCCACCCCTCCGGGGCCGACACCCCGTTGCCGCGGCGCAGCGCATCCTGCGCGAGATCGAGGCACTGGTCGAGGCCGTAGCTGCCGATGATGAGGTCGTCTTCGTACGGATCCTTATCCGGATGCAGCGCGTCGCCCGGCCGGATCATGTTGCGCCGACGCAGCTCGAACGGATCCATCTCGAGCCGCTCGGCGAGCATGTCCATGGCGGATTCCACGCCGAGCATGACCTGCCCGAGCCCATACCCGCGGAACGCCCCGGAGGGCACGTTGTTCGTGTAAACGGCCTCGGCGTCGATGCGGCGCACCGGCGTCCGGTACACGGTCGTCGACTCGGCAACGCCGTGGAACATCACGCCGATCGCGTGATTGCCGTACGCGCCGGTGTCGCTGAGGACGTCGAGCTTCATCGCGGTGAGGGTGCCGTCGGCATCCGCCCCGAGGGTCACCGCGACCCGCATCGGATGCCGCAGCGACGCCCGCGTGAACTGCTCGGTGCGACTGAATTCGTAGGTCACGGGGCGTCCGGTGCGCAGCACCGCGAGGGCGACGAGGTCTTCGGTGAAGATCTCTTGCTTGCCGCCGAAGCCGCCGCCGACCCGGGCTGCGAAGACGCGGACGTTCTCGCGGGGCAGGTCGAACACGTGCGCGAGCTCGTCGCGGGTGAGGAACGGCACCTGCGTGCTCGAACGGATGACGAGCCTGCCGTCCTCGTCGAGCCAGCCGACCGCGCCATGTGTCTCGAGCTGCGCGTGCGTGACGCGCGAGGTCTGCCAGGTGCCGGTGACGGTGACAGCGCTCGCCGAGAGCGCCTCGTCGATGTCGCCGCCGTGGCCCTCGTGCAACTGCGCGACCACGTTGCGGGAGGCATCCGAGACCCGGTCTTCGGGAGTGCGGCCCGGGTGCAGCATCGGCGCCCCCGGCGTGCGCGCTTCTTCGGGGTCGAAAACTGCGGGCAGGATGTCGTACTCGACCTGCACGAGGCGGGCTGCCGCATCAGCCGCGGCGGCGGTCTCGGCGACGACAGCGGCGACGCGCTGGCCGATGAAGCGGACGGTGTCATCGAGCACCCGCGTGTCGTCGGGGTCGTCGGTGCGGTGTTCGTGGCGGCCCGTGGAGAAGCGTGTGGCCGGGGCATCCTCATGGGTGAGGACGGCCACCACGCCAGGGACGGCCAGCGCGGCATCCGTGTCGATCGAGACGATGCGGGCGTGTGCGTGCGGGGAGCCGACGACCCGCAGCACCAGGGAGCCGGTGACCGGTTCATCGAGCGTGTACGGCTCGCGACCCTGCACCACCCGGCGCGCGGCTTCGGGAATCACCGAGGCCCCAATGCCGCCGGACGCGACCGGGGCCGGGCCGGTTTCGCGCACCGGCCCCATCACTGCCGCGGTGATCGCTTCGCGAATCGGGCGGTAGCCGGTGCATCGGCACAGGCTCCCCTTCATGCGGCGGTCGAGCTCGGGCAGGTCGGCTTCGGTGAGGGTGGATGCCGTGACCGCCATCCCCGGCGTGCAGAACCCGCACTGGAACCCGAAGTGTTCGACGAGCTGCTCCTGCACCGGATGCAGGTCATCGCCCGGTGCGAGGCCGCCAGCTGTCGTGACGACAGCGCCATCCACGCGTTGGGCCGGCACGATGCACGAATGGACGGGGGCGCCGTCCACGATCACGGCGCACGCGCCGCAGTCGCCGGCGTCGCACCCCTTCTTGACCTCGATGTGTCCATGCTCGCGAAGGAATGTGCGCAGGCACTGGCCCGGAGCGGGGTCGCCCTCGAGTTCTGTGCCGTCGACGGTGAGCCTCATGCCACGTCCTCCGTCATGAGGTCAGCGACGACGCGCTCGGCGAGCACGGCGGTGACCGCGCGCCGCCAGTCGGCCTCGCCCAGAGCGTCGGTGAAGAAGTCCGTCGGGCTCGTGACATCCGCCCGCAGCTGGGCCGCATCGGGAACCCCGGGGTATCGGAAGACGTGGGGAGTGAGGGTGGATGCCGTCACCGCGACGACCGTCGACCCGTCGTCCCCGCGGCGGCCACTCACGACGATGCCCGATCGACCGAGCTCGGCGAGGGCCATCTTGTGCAGGCTCACGCGGGACCGCATCGCTCCTGCCGGAACGTCGAGCGCGCGCAGCACTTCCCCGGGCTGCAGTGTGTTCTTCGCCTGACCGGTGATGAACTCCGCAACCGGCTGTCGACGCTCGCCGCCGTCCGGCGTCCAGATCACCGCTTCGCCGTCGAGGGCCGCGAGAAGCGACGCCATCGCCGCTGCCGTGAACGACTGGCAGACGTTTCCGCCGACCGTCGCGGTGTTCCATACCTTGAACGACATAAGCAGCGCGTGCGCGGCATCCGGGATTGCTCCCGTGGCGTGCCAACCGGCCGGAACCGGGGTATCGAGTTCGCCGCGCGACCACGCTACGAATCGCGCGATCGTGCAGGTCGCGGCGACACGGAGCCCCGCGTCAGTGACCTCGACCTCGGGCCAGCCCATGCGCGTGATGTCGACGAAGCCGGTCACCTCGGACTGCGGTTCGCTCATCAGCCACGTGCCGCCGGCGAGGATTTTCTCTCCGGGCGCGAGAGCGAGGTCGCCGCGGCTGCTCGCGAAGCGATAGGACGTGACGGTGGTGATGTCCATGCGCCCTTCCTCCGGCATCCGATGTTGACTCAGCGAACACTCCGAGTGAATCAGCCGAGGATTTCGCGAGTGTTTCGCCGCGGCACGTGTCAGGCTAAGCGAGTCGAGAGGAACCCGGATGCTCATCACCGGAATGGTCTTCGCCGCACTGGCCGCCTTGCTGCACGTCTACATCTTCTGGCTCGAGTCGCTCGCCTGGGGCGGAGCCCGCAGCCGCGCGACGTTTGGGGTGCGCAACGATGCCGAGGTCGAAATCACCCGCGCCTTCGCGTTCAACCAGGGCTTCTACAACCTGTTCCTGGCGATCGCCGCGATCCTCGGGATCGTCGTCGCAGCGATCGGCTCCGTGGCGGTCGGCGTGACCCTCATGCTGGTGGGAACCGGCTCAATGCTGGCCGCAGCCCTCGTGCTGTTCATCACCTCGCCCGACAAGCGACGAGCCGCCGTGACGCAGGGCCTGTTCCCGCTGCTCGCGGTCGTGAGCCTTGTCATCGCCCTGCTGAACGGCTGACTGCGGGACTAAAACGCGATCCCGCTGACGTTGTGGATCGGGTGCGCTCGTCCCGGGTGATCCTCGAAGAGCGCCGCACTCGACATCCGTACAAAGGAGAATCATGCGCGCACTCGTGCAGCACCAGTTCGGTGACCCGGCAGAGGTCCTCGCCGTCGAGGAGGTCGAGCTCCCCGAGCCCGGACCCGGCCAGGTCCGGCTGAAGGTCGTCCTCAGCCCCATCCACAACCACGACCTCTGGACAGTGCGCGGTGACTACGGCTACAAGCCCGAGCTTCCCGCCCGCGCCGGCACCGAGGCGCTGAGCGTCGTCGACGCGCTCGGCGAGGGAGTCACCGGCGTCGAGGTCGGTCAGCGCGTCGTGACGGCATCCGTCTTCGGGGTCTGGTCCGAGTACGTCATTGCTCCTGCCGCAGCCCTCATCCCGGTGCCGGATGCCGTCGCCGACGAGGCAGCCGCCCAGATCATCTCCATGCCGCTGAGCGCTGCGAGCCTGCTCGAATACCTCGACGTCAGCGAGGGCGACTGGATCGTGCAGAACGCAGCGAACGGCGCCGTCGGGCGCCTGGTCGCGCAGTTCGCCGCCTCCCGCGGAGTCCGCGTGCTCGGCCTCGTTCGCCGCGGCGCCGGCGTCGACGAACTCGCCGCTGTCGGCATCCATGATGTCGTCGGGACGGATGCCGAGAACTGGCGCGACCGCGTCGCGGAGATCACCGGTGGCGCATCCATCCGTGCCGGTGTCGACTCCGTCGGCGGTGCCGCAGCCGGAGACGTCACCTCGCTGCTCGGGGAGAACGGCACCCTCGTGGTCTTCGGGGCGATGGCATCCCCGACGATGGAGATCCCGTCGGGTGACGTGATCTTCCGTCAGCTCACCGTCCGCGGATTCTGGGGCAGCAAGGTCAGTGCCGCGATGGATCCCGCGCACCGGGTTGAGCTGATCCGCGAGATCATCACCCTCGTCGCGCAGGGCAAGCTCGATCTGCCTGTGTCGCAGATCTTCGGCCTCGAGCAGATCGCTGACGCCTCGCGGCTGAACTTCGAGCCAGGCCGCGTCGGCAAGGTCATGCTGCGCCCGTAAGGCCCGTTCCCGGGACCGCCGTCAGAGTTCGAGCTCGACGGCGGTCTCGAGGGCTGCCTCGATCGAGCGCATCCAGCCCGCCTGCAGGTCGGCCTTCGTTCCCGAATAGAGCGATGCGCCGTCGACGAGGTTGCTCGAGCAGGCGCACACCATGCCGGCACGCAGGCCGCGCAGACGGGCGACGATGTAGAGGGCGGATGCCTCCATCTCCACGTTCAGGATGCCCATGGTGTTCAGCTGCGCGATCCACTCGGGCGTCTCGGCATAGAACGCGTCATCGCTCACGCTGATGCCTCGGAACGAGTTCGTTCCCGCAGCCCCCGCGATGCGCTCCGCGTGACGGGCCAGCGCGGTGGTCAGCTCCAGGTCGGGCACCGCGGGGAAGCCCTTGGGAAGGTAGGCATCCGTCGTGCCGTCGTTGCGGAAGCTGCCTTCGCTCACGAGCAGGTCTCCCGGCGCGATGCCCGGCTGCAGACCCGCCGAGCTGCCGACACGGATGAAGGATGTGACGCCCACGCGGGCGAGCTCTTCGACGGCGATTGCGGTGGACGGGCATCCCATGCCCGTCGAGGTCGCCGTGATGTGGCGGCCCTTGTACCAGCCGGTCATCGTGCGGTGCTCGCGGTTGTGCGCGACCTCTTTCACGTCCGTGAGGAACTCGGCAACGAGCGGCACCCGGAACGGATCCCCGGGCAGAAGCGCGACGCTCGAGACCTCTCCTGGCGCGATGCCGATGTGATACTGGCGGGCGTCGAGCCCTGCAGCTGACTTGTCGACGACAGACATGAATACCTCCTGGGGTTCTGAGACGATCGGGTCGTCGCAGTCCCCGCCCTGGCGCCGGCGCCATGGTTGATAGGACGTGCTCTGTGCCCGAGCCTACCCACCAGCTGTTTCGCGACTGTTTCCCGGGGGCCGTCGGATCCCGGTACGCTCACCGGCGTGACGGCGTGCGGAATCATGTTGGCAGCCGGGGCGGGAAGTCGCTACGGGCAGCCGAAGATCTTCGCGCGCGACGCGGGTGGTGTGCTGTGGCTCGAGCGTGTGGTCGCCGCCGTTCGTGCCGGGGGTTGTTCCGAGGTACTCGTGGTGATCGGAGCCGAGGCCGAGCGTGCTCGCGAGGTCGTTTCCGCTCTCGATTCGGTGAGCCCGGTGGTTGCCGGCGATTGGGCCGATGGGCTGTCGGCGTCAGTTCGCGCAGGGCTCGCGGCTGCCGCGAACACGGATGCCGACTCCGCCGTCATCGCTCCCGTCGACGTTCCCGGGATGCCGGCATCGGTTGTCGCGCGGGTGCTTGAGGCCGGCGCCGGGCCGGCATCCCTGGCTCGGGCGAGCTTCGACGGTCGGCCCGGGCATCCGGCGGTCATCGGCCGCGATCACTGGGAGCTGGTGGCGGCATCCGTTCGCGGCGACTCGGGCGCGAACCGCTACCTCGCCACCCACGCCGCGCTCACGGTCGAGTGCGCCGACCTGTGGGATGGCGCCGACACCGACACCCGGTAGTGGCGCGGGGCGTCAGGTGCGCAGCACGACGTTGATCGGCTCTTCGCCGCGCTGCATCCGCTCGGCCTGCTGCCGAACGAGAGCCGCGATCCGGGGCCGCATCGCGGTTGACGCCCCGCCGACGTGGGGAGTGAGCAGCAGTCCGGGTGCCGACCACAGCGGGTGGCCCTCCGGCACGGGCTCGGGCTCGACGACATCGAGTGCCGCCCGGATCCGGCCGCCGCGCAGATGGCGCAGCAGGGCATCGGTGTCGACGAGGCTTCCGCGACCGACATTGACCAGCAGTGCGTCATCCGGGAGCGCCGAAAGGAAGGCGTCGTCGACGAGCTTCGCCGTGTCGTCCCCGCCCGGCAGAGCGAGGATGACGATCTCCGTCTGGGGGAGCAGCACTGGCAACTCCTCGAGTGCGTGGACGACCGTGCCGTCCTCTGTCCGCGCGTGCGTCGCGACAGCTTCGACGTGAGCCTCGAACCCGCGCAACCGCGCCGCGATCGCCGTGCCGACGCCGCCGAACCCCACGATGAGCACCCGGCGGTCGGCGAGGCTCGACGGGAAGGCATCGCCCTCGCGCGGGCCAGCCCAGCGTCCGGCATCCTGAGCCGCGACGAAGCGCGGGATCTGCCGCTGCGACGCGAGGGTCAGCGCGACGGCAAGCTCGGCCGTCGACCCCTCGTGCACGGACGCGGCGTTTGCGAACACGATCCCGGGAGGCAGGTGCTTCGCCGCTGCCTCGTACCCGATCGACTGACTCTGCACGAGCCGGACCTCGACACCCTCGAGCCGCGCGAGCACCCGGGGGCTGCGCATGTACGGCGGAACTACGATGTCGAACGCCGCCCGCGGCGCCGCATCGCCCATGTCCCACCGCACGACCTCGATGCCGGGAAGGCCGCTGAGGTCTTTCTCGAGCTTGTCGTCGGGGACGGAGATCACCAGGGTGGGTGCGTCGGAAGTCACCCCTTCACGCTACCTATCGCCGCGGTACGGATGCCGATACGCTCGCGTCAGCATGCGGCATCCGTTCTCGTGCACGGCGAAGGAGCAGGGATGGAACTGGCGATCAACTACTGGGCAGTCATCCTGGCGACCCTGTCGACGATGATCGTCGGGTCGATCTGGTACACGCCGAAGGTCTTCGGCACGCGGTGGGCGAAGCTCGCGAACGTCGACATGAATCGCCCCGGATCCAGCGCGACGCTCGCGATCATCGTGACCGTCATCGTGAGCTTCGTGTCGGCCTGGGTGCTCGCTGCCGCGACTGTCGTGGTGTGGCACGCCTTCGGCGGCAGCTTCCTGCTGACCGCGGTCGGGACCGGCGCCGTGCTGTGGGCAGGCTTCACCGCCGCGCGCTTCATCACGCACGATGCCTTCGAGGGGCGCCCCACCTCGCTGACGGTGCTCAACATCGCGCACGAGCTGGTCACGGTTCTCGTGATGGCGCTCATCATCGGCGTCTGGCCGCCCGCGGGAACCGTCTGAGGTGCCAGCGATGTGAGTACCCTCCTTCAGTCGCGCCGAGATGTGAGTTGCGCGGGTGCGAACCCGCAGGATGACGCGACTGAACTAGTGGGGCGCGCGGTCCAGCACGATTCAGGCGCGCAGTCCGGCGCGATTCGGTAGCGCCGATGTGTGGGTCCTACGGTGCTCGACCCGCAGCATGACGCGACTGAACGATGGACCTCCAGTTTCGGTCGCGTCGTTGTGCGAGTTGCCCGGTGTGGGAGCCGCAGGAAGGCGCGACTGAAGCTCCGACGGACCGAGCTCAGGCCGCGGCGTTGACGACTGCCGAGATCGCCGAGGTGAAGAACGTGAGGCCGTCGGTGCCCGAACGCATCGCCGCGCGGGTGTCGGGGCCGAAGCCGGGCTCGACGGCGTGTTCAGGATGCGGCATCAGGCCCACCACGTTGCCGCGCTCGTTCGTGAGCCCGGCGATATCGTCGAGCGAACCGTTCGGGTTGACCCCGAGGTAGCGGAACGCGACCAGGCCTTCGCCCTCGATGCGTTCGAGGGTTTCGGTCGAGCAAATGTAGCCGCCGTCAGCGTTCTTGAGCGGGATGACGATCTCTTGGCCCGCCTCGAAGCCGCTCGTCCATGCGGTGTCGGCGTTCTCGACGCGCAGCCGCTGATCGCGACGGATGAACTGCTGGTGCGCGTTGCGGATCAGGCCGCCAGGAAGCAGGTGAGCCTCGACGAGCATCTGGAAACCGTTGCAGATGCCGAGGATCGGCATCCCCGTCGCCGCGGCATCCGCGACTTCGCGCATGATCGGCGCGTGGGCGGCGATAGCGCCGGCACGCAGATAGTCGCCGTAGCTGAAGCCGCCGGGAAGCACGAGAGCGTCGACGCCACCGAGGTCGTGGTCGCCGTGCCACAACGCAACGGGCTCGCCGCCGGCGACACGGATGGCGCGCTGGGCGTCGCGATCGTCGAGCGAACCGGGGAACGTGATGACCCCGATGCGGACGGTCACTCGATGACCTCGATCCCGACGACATCCTCGATCACGGAGTTGGAGAGGATCTCGTCGGCGATTCGCTGAGCGGACTCAAGGAGAGCGTCGTCCACCTCGCCCTCGACCGTCAACTCGAAGCGCTTGCCGATGCGCACACCGGCGAAGCCGTCGATTCCGAGCCGGTTCAGGGCGCCGGCGACGGCCTTCCCCTGGGGGTCGAGCAGCTCGGCCTTGGGCATGACGTCGACGACGATGGTCGGCATGGGGCGCTCCGGATGTCGAGGGAGGGGGCGCTCTCAGTCTACCGAGGCGCCTGGATGGCGCGCTGACGCGCCGTCATCAAACCGTTACCCGATCATTTGGGAGCGCTCCCTTGACGACGTGGGAGCGCTCCCGTACCGTGTTCCGCAGCCGTGGGAGCGTTCCCACGGCGGCCAGGGTTCCGCCCTCCCTCGGTACCCAGGCACAACCCAGCGGGTGCCCGTCCGGCATCCATCACACAAAGGAGTGACTGTGTCATCACGTGCCTTCCGTCGCAGCGCGATCGTCGCCGCAGCATTCGGCGCCTCCGCGCTCGTCCTCGCCGGCTGCTCGGGCAGCGGCGGGGGATCGGAAACCGTCAACCCCGACGAGCCGATCACCCTCACCATCTCGACCTTCAACGACTTCGGGTACACCGATGCGCTGCTTCAGCAGTACATGGATGAGAACCCGAACGTCACGATCGTCCACAACATCGCCGCCACGTCGAACGACGCACGCGCGAACTACTTCCAGAAGCTGGGCAAGACGGGTCTTGCCGACATCGAGGCCATCGAGGTTGACTGGCTGCCCGAGGTCATGCAGTACGCCGACCTCCTCGCGCCGGTGCCGGCCGACCTCGCGAGCCGCTGGCTCGACTGGAAGGTCGAGGCTGCGACCGACCCCGATGGCAACCTCATCGGCTACGGCACCGATATCGGTCCCGAGGCTGTCTGCTACCGCACCGACCTGCTCGAGGCCGCCGGTATGCCCACCGACCCGGATGCCGTCGCTGAGCTCCTCACGGGCGACTGGGACACCTACTTCACGGTCGGTCAGCAGTACGTCGACGCAACCGGCAAGGCCTGGTTCGACTCGGCCGGCGCCACCTACCAGGGCATGATCAACCAGGTCGAGGCCACCTACGAAGACCCCGCCACTGGCGAGATCATCGCGACCACCAACCCCGAGGTCCAGGACATCTACAACGCCGTCCTCGACGCCAGCTCGACGCAGTCCGCTCACCTGCAGCAGTGGGGCGACGACTGGTTCGCAGGGCTCGCCAACGGCGACTACGCCACGATGCTCTGCCCCGGCTGGATGCTCGGTGTCATTTCTGGCAACGCGCCCGACGTCACCACGTGGAACATCGCGAACGTGTTCCCCGGCGGCGGTGGCAACTGGGGTGGCTCGTACCTGACCGTTCCTGCCAACGGCGCGAACGTCGCCGCTGCCCAGCAGCTGGCCGACTCGCTGACCGCTCCGGAGCAGCAGATCACCGCCTTCGAGGACGCCGGAACGTTCCCGAGCCAGGTGGACGCGCTGGCTGACCCGATCCTGCTGGACTCCACGAACGAGTACTTCAACAACGCGCCCGTCGGTTCGATCTTCACCGATCGCGCCAACGCCGTTGACGTCGTGCCGTTCAAGGGCCAGTACTACTTCCAGATCAACGACGCCATGCAGCAGGCGCTGACCCGTGTCGAAGACGGCACGCAGAACCCGCAGCAGTCGTGGGACCAGTGGGTGTCTGAAGTCGACCTGATCGGCTGATAAACCCCGCCGCGGACCCGGCGCCCTTCCGCCGGGTCCGCGGCACCTCCCCTCGATCTCAGGAAGCTCTCGTGACCAGCACACTCGCTCGCCCGGCATCTGACGCCCCGGCGAAGAACCCCGACCGGCCCCCGCGCCGCATCGGTTTCGGGCACCGCCTCAGCCGGTGGGACCTGAAGCTCTCGCCCTACCTCTACATCTCGCCGTTCTTCATCCTCTTCTTCGTGGTCGGACTCTTCCCGATCGCCTACACGGCAGTGATCTCGTTCATGGACTGGGATCTGGTCCGCAACTCCGGCGAGTTCATCGGCTTCGAGCAGTACACGTGGGTTCTCTCGAACCCCAAGTTCTGGATTGCTCTGCGCAACACCTTCAGCATCTTCTTGCTCTCGAGCGTGCCGCAGCTGATCATCGCGATCTTCATCGCGGCGATGCTCGACCAGAACATCCGCGCCAAGACGTTCTGGCGCATGGGCGTTCTCGTCCCCTACGTCATGGCCCCGGTCGCGGTGGCCCTCATCTTCAGCAACATGTTCGCCGACCAGTACGGCCTGGTGAACAACTTCCTCGCCTCGATCGGTATCCCGGCGGTGCCGTGGCACTCGGATGCCTTCGCCAGCCACATCGCAATCGCCACAATGGTTAACTTCCGCTGGACCGGGTACAACACCCTGATCCTGCTCGCCGCGATGCAGGCGATCCCGCGGGACTACTACGAAGCGGCGACCGTGGACGGTGCCGGACGCATCCGTCAGTTCTTCTCCATCACGGTGCCGAGCCTGCGACCGACCCTGATCTTCGTCATCATCACCTCGACGATCGGTGGCCTGCAGATCTTCGACGAGCCGCGCATGTACGACCAGTACGGCACCGGCGGTGCGAACTCGCAGTGGCTGACGATCACCCTCTGGCTTTACAACATCGGCTGGGGTGAGTGGAACTTCGGTCGTGCGGCAGCTCTTGCCTGGATCTTGTTCATCATCATCCTCGTGATCGGTGTCATCAATCTGCTGGTCACCCAGAGCGTCGTGCGCACCGAAGGCAGCCGCGGCGAGCTGACCCGCCGACAGCGCCGGGAACAGAGCCGCGCTGCCCGCGAACGGCTCGCGGCCGAATCCGCCGCAGCCCGGTCATCCGAGGCAGCATCGACACCCAAGGAGGACGTGCGATGACCGCCGTCGAGCCGATCCCGGTAGCCCCGCGGGACGAATTCCCGCCCGAGGAGCGCAAACCGCGCCGCCGCCGCGGGATCCGCGGTCAGCGTCCCGGCTGGGTCACCTACGCCGTGCTGGGCGTCTTCCTGCTCGGATGCTTCTTCCCCTACTACTGGTCGATCCTCATCGGCTCGGGGGATTCGAGCACCATCCGAGACCCCAACATGTCGTGGATTCCCGGCGGCAACTTCTTTGCGAACGCCGCTGCCGTGGTGTCCAACCCCGCGGTGAACTTCTGGCTGGCCCTGTGGAACAGCATCTGGAGCTCGGTGGTCATCGCGGCATCCGTGGTGTTCTTCTCGACACTCGCCGGGTGGGCCTTTGCGAAGCTGCGTTTCGCGGGAAGCCGCTGGCTGCTGGTCTTTGTGATCGCGACCATGGCAGTTCCCACGCAGCTCGGTGTCGTGCCGCTGTACATCCTGTTCGCGGACCTCGGGTGGACCGGCCAGATCGGCGCGATCATCATCCCCGCGCTCGTGACGGCGTTCGGCGTGTTCTGGATGACGCGGTATCTGCAGCAGGCCGTGCCCGACGAGCTGATCGAGGCAGCCCGCGTCGACGGTGCCAGCTCGTTCCGCACCTTCTGGACCATCGGCATCCCGGCGGCTCGTCCCGCTGCCGCAATGCTCGGACTGTTCACGTTCGTGACGGCGTGGAACAACTTCTTCTGGCCGTTCATCGTGCTCGACCGGCAGAACCCGACGCTTCCCGTCTCGCTGTCGCTCCTGCAGTCCAACTACTTCGTCGACTACTCGATCGTGCTCGCTGGGGTGATCCTCGCCACGATTCCGCTGCTGATCCTGTTCATCTTCGCGGGTAAGCAGCTCGTGAGCGGCATCATGGCAGGAGCAGTGAAAGGCTGAAATGACCACCGACTTCTCGACCGAAACCGTGGCTGCGGCACTCGTGCCGGCACGCCCGTTCCCGACGAACTTCCTGTTCGGGGCAGCGACCGCGGCCTATCAGATCGAGGGCGCTGCCCACGAAGACGGGCGACGCGATTCGATCTGGGATGCCTTCAGTCGCGTTCCCGGCGCCGTGATCAACGCCGACAACGGCGACGTCGCCTGCGACCACTACCACCGCTATCGCGAGGATGTCGCGCTCATGCGCGACCTCGGCCTGCAGACGTACCGCTTCTCGACCTCGTGGTCGCGGATCCGCCCCGACGGCGGCGCGATCAACCCCGCCGGGCTCGACTTCTACAAGCGTCTGGTCGACGAGCTGCTGGACGCCGACATCCTGCCGTGGCTCACGCTCTATCACTGGGACCTGCCGCAGGCGCTGCAGGAACGCGGCGGATGGGCGGCGCGTGAGACCGCTGACCTGTTCACCGAGTACGCGCTTGACGTGCACGATGCGCTCGGCGACCGCGTCAAGGTCTGGACCACCCTGAACGAGCCGTGGTGCTCGTCGTTCCTCAGCTACACCGCCGGCATCCATGCCCCCGGTCGATTCAGCATCGCCGAAGGGATGCTCGCCTCGCACCACCTGCTGCTCGGTCACGGCCAGGTCGTGCGGGAATTGCGCGCGCGCGATGAGTCGCTGAACCTCGGGATCACGCTGAACCTCACCGTTGCCGAGCCCGTCACCGACGCACCAGCCGACCTCGACGCCGCCCGTCGGATCGACGGCCAGTTCAACCGGTGGTTCCTCGACCCGATCTTCCGCGGTTCGTACCCGGCCGACATCGTCGAAGACATCCGTGCCGTCGACGGGGCCGCGGTAGCGGAGTGGGAGGGGGCTGTCTCGGATGCCGACCTCGCCGTGATCTCGACACCGATCGACAGCCTCGGGGTGAACTACTATCACGGCGAACTCGTCGGCGGCACTCCTCCCGTGGTCAGTCCCGGCGGCGGCGAGGCGCCCACCGAACGCGAGACGGCATCGCCGTTCCCCTCGCACGAGGACATCTTCTGGCACGATCGGGGCCTGCCTCGCACGGCTATGAACTGGGAAATTCAGCCCTCGGGACTGACAACGCTACTGCGGCGCGTGTGGGACGAGTACGCCGAGCCCGCGGGTGTCGCGCTGTATGTCACCGAGAACGGAGCGGCCTTCGACGACGTCCGCGTGGAAGAGAACGGCGTCCCGCACGTGCATGATGCGGCCCGCACCGCCTTCCTCGAGAACCACCTCGCGGCGATCCTCGACGCGGCGGATGCAGGCGTGGACGTGCGCGGGTATTTCTACTGGTCGCTCATGGACAACTACGAGTGGGCGTGGGGATACGAGAAGCGGTTCGGTATCGTACGAGTCGAGTACGACACGCAAGAGCGGGTCGTCAAAGACAGCGGTGCCCGATACCGCGAGATCATCGCATCGCGGGCGCTACCCGAATCGCCCTAGGCGAAGCGCCCCGTCGAGGGAGGACACCCACGTGGACGGTGGAACGATGAGCGAGGCCGTCGTGGGCGAGAAGCTCGTGCGGGCTACTCCGTTTCGCGGCGCGGTGACGATCGAAGAGGTAGCTGCTGCTGCCGGTGTATCGCGGTCGACGGTTTCGCGCGTTGTCAACGGCTCGACTGCGGTGAGCCCCGCGGCGCTGGATGCCGTCAACCGCGCGATCGCCGAGCTGAACTATGTGCCCAACCGCGCTGCCCGGTCGCTCGCGAGCAGGCAGACGCGCGCTCTGGCGCTGGTCGTGCCCGAAGACACCACCCGCTTCTTCGGTGACCCGTTCTTCGCCGCCATCGTCTCGGGGATCAACGCGGGGCTGCGCTCGTCCGACTACGTGCTGAACCTCTTCATCGCGAGCGACGACCCGGGCGACAAGACGACGAGCTACCTGCGGTCGGGAAGCGTCGACGGCGCCCTGATCGCATCCCACCACACGAGCGACACGTTCATCGATCGCATCGCAGCCGCCGTGCCCGTCGTCTATGGTGGCCGCCCGGTGCGTGAGCGTGCCACTGACTACTACGTGGATGTCGACAACGTCCGGGCCGGATACGACGCCACCCGGTACCTCATCGAGCGGGGATACACCGACATCGGCACGATCACCGGCCCTCTCACGATGCCCGGCGGTGTGGACCGCCTCGCCGGATACCGGCGAGCGCTCGCGGAGGCCGGCCTTCCGGAGGGTGCGCACGCCGACGGCGGGTTCACCACCGACGGTGGCGCGAGCGCGATGCGCCGCATCCTGAGCGCCGGGCCCGCACCGCGCGCGCTGTTCATCGCGAGTGACCTCATGGCCCAGGGTGCAATCTCGGTGCTCGCCGACGCGGGGCTGAAGGTGCCGGCGGATGTCGCGATCATCGGCTTCGACGACTCACCGGTAGCCGAGACCGTGGACCCGCCGCTCACGACGATTCGTCAGCCGTCGTTCGAGCAGGGAGAACACATGGTGAGTGTGCTGCTCGACCTGCTCGCCGGGGGCACGCCGCCGCACGCGACGATCCTCGAAACGAAACTGATCGTTCGCGAAAGCTCTTAGCCCCAGCGTCGGAGCCGCGACCGGGTCAGGCGAGTGTCAGGCGGTCGATGAGCTCGCGGTACTTCTCGGCAGTCCGCTCGACGACCTCGGCCGGCAGCTCGGGGGGCGTGCCGGTCTTGTCCCAGGCTGCAGCGAGCCAGTCGCGCACGATCTGCTTGTCGAAGCTCGCCATGCGCTCGGCGGGGGTCGTTCCGGTACGCCAGGTTTCGGCATCCCAGTACCGGGATGAATCGCTCGTCAGTACCTCGTCGGCCAGCGTGAGCTCGCCCTCGCGGATGCCGAACTCGAACTTCGTGTCGGCGAGGATCAGTCCGCGCGCGGCGGCGGTGTCGGCGGCGCGGCGGTAGGTCTCCAGCGACAGGTCGCGCAGCTGTGCCGCACGGTCGGCGCCGACGAGCTCGACGGTCTGATCGAACGTGATGTTCTCGTCGTGCTCGCCGAGCGGCGCCTTGTAGGCGGGGGTGAACAGGGGTTCGGGAAGTCGGTCGCCATTGCTGAGGCCGTCGGGCAGTGGGATGCCGCACACTGTCCCGCTCTCGGTGTACTCCGCCCAGCCGGAGCCGGTGAGGTAGCCGCGAACGACGCATTCGACGGGGAGCATCTCGAGGCGGTGCACGAGCATCGCCCTGCCGCGCACGGCATCCGGAACTTCTCCCTGATCGCCCGCGAGATGATTCGGAACCGGCGCGCCGCCGTCGGCTCCCGCGAGTTGCTTGAACCACCAGAGGCTCAGCGTGGTCAGCAACGTCCCCTTGCCGGGGATGCTCGGCTCAAGCACATGGTCGAAAGCGCTGACGCGGTCGCTCGCGACAACCAGCATTCGGGGATCGGTCTGGTCGTCAGGGCGGTAGAGGTCACGGACCTTGCCCGAGTAGACGGAATGCCATCCAGGCAGCGAAGCGGGAACGCCGTGATCTGTCACCCGAGCATTGTCGCAGGTCCCCAACCGGCCCCGCGGTATCCACCGCGAGCCGCGCGATCGAGCTAGCCGACGCTCGCGGCGATGTCGGTGCGGAACTGGCCGCCCTCGAGCGTGATCCGCAACAGCGCCTCATAGGCACGCGCGCGGGCCTGGGCGAAGTTCTCACCGGTTGCCACGACGTTCAGCACGCGACCCCCGGTAGCGACGAGGCCCTCCGGGCCGTGGGCCGTGGCGGCGTGCGCCAGGTGCACGCCCTCGATGGATGCCGCGGCATCCGTTCCCGTGATCGCTCGGCCGACCTGGGGAGCCGCGGGGTAGCCCTCGCTGGCGAGCACGACGGTGACTGCGGCGGTGTCGTGAAACGTCGGCTGCGCCACGTCCTCGAGGTTTCCGGATGCCGCCGCCAGCAGAAGCCCTGACAGCGGCTCGACCAGGCGCGGCAGCACAACCTGCGTCTCGGGGTCACCGAAACGCGCATTGAACTCGATGACACGCACGCCCCGGTCGGTCAGGATGAGGCCCGCGTAGAGCAACCCGATGAACGGGGTGCCCTCGGCATCCAGCTGACGGATGACCGGCTCGGCGACCTCGCGGGTGACCTGCTCGACGAACGCGGCTTCGCCGCCCCAGCCCTCGTCGAGCCAGGGGAGCGGCGAGTAGGCGCCCATGCCACCGGTGTTCGGTCCCTCGTCGCCGTCGCGCAGGCGCTTGAAGTCCTGCGCCGGGCTCAGCGCGCGCACGGTGTCGCCGTCGCTGAGGAAGAAGAGCGAGACCTCGGGCCCCGACAGGAACTCCTCGACGAGCACGCCGCCGGTGCCGAGATACTCGGCAGCATGAGCCAGCGCCGACTCGCGGTCGTCGGTGACGATGACGCCCTTCCCCGCCGCGAGCCCGTCGGCCTTCACGACGTGCGGAGTCCCGAACTCGTCGAGGGCTGCGGCGACCTCGTCGAGCGTCGCGGCGTGGGTTGCGCGGCCGGTCGGAACGCCCGCTGCCTGCATGATCCGCTTGGCGAATGCCTTCGATCCCTCGAGCTGCGCGGCGGCCTTGCCCGGACCGAACGTCGGGATGCCGCGCTCGCGCAGCGCATCGGCGACACCGGCGACAAGGGGCGCCTCGGGTCCGATCACGACGAGTCCGATCGACTCGGTCTGCGCGAAGGAGGCCACCGCGACGGGGTCGTTCGCGTCGAGCGTGACCACCGTGACGTCCCGAGCGATGCCGGCGTTTCCGGGAGCCGCGAAGATGTCGTGCGCCTCCCCTTCGCTTCGCAGCGACGTGATGATCGCGTGTTCACGGGCACCGGAGCCGAGGACGAGGATTCGCACCCGGTCAGCCTACCGATCGGCGTAGCGTGGGACCGTGCCTCCCAGAATCACGACCGAAGCCGGACGCGCCGCTCTCGGAGCCGTCGCGGAAGGGACCGCCGGCCGGCCCGAGACCGCGACGGCCGTGCGCTACTTACTTCAGTTGCTCGCCGAGAAGGCGCCGGGCGCGACGGTCGAGGTCCGCGTTCCCCCATTCGGGGCGACACAGATCATCGAGGGGCCACGTCACACCCGCGGGACCCCGCCCAACGTCGTCGAGATGGATGTCGCGACCTTCATCGACCTCGCGACGGGGGTGCGCGGGTGGTCGGATGCCGAAACCTCCGGGGCGCTGCGGGCCTCTGGCGTCCGCGCTGATTTCTCGCACCTCCTTCCCCTTCGGCCATGAGCGCGGCATCCGCGCCGACCTGGGCCGACTACCGGGGATCGATCGGCGTTCGGTCGTCCCTCTTCGCTGCTCTGGCCCAGCGCTGGCCGATCGAGCGGGCCCTCTATCCCGGCTCCTAGCTCGACCTGTCACCCTCGACGGCGATCCCGGACGTCATCTACGCCGACCTCGACAAGCGCGCCGCGCGCTATTTCAGCACCGACGGTCTCCCGGAATCCGAGCTGGCGGCGGCTCCGGCGGCGCGTCCCGGGTGGGAGCCCCGGGTCAGCTTTCTGCACGCGGACTACCGCAGTCCGATGCCCGTGGACGACGGCAGCGCAAACCTGTTGATCTCGCTGTATGCCGGGCTGGTCTGGGACCACTGCTCCCGCTATCTCGCGCCGGGCGGACTCCTCCTGGCCAATACGAGTCACGGCGATGCCAGTGTCGCAGCGCTTGATCCGCACCTCGACCTCGTCGCGACGGTGCACGACCGCGGTGACACCTACCGTCTCGACGAGCAGCGACTCGGGGACTACCTCGTTCCCAAGAAGCCCGAGAGCGCGGATGCCGACCTGATCAGGCAGGGCGGACGGGGAATCGCCTACACCCGAACTGCCTTTGCCTACGTCTTCCGCTTCACTCCCGGCGCCTGAGTGTCGGGGCAGTGCGAGAATGGAGATCATGTCCCCGACGAGCGATGACCACCTCGAGCAGGTGACGGTGCGGCGCAGCCCGAAGTACTCCGTCTTCCTGCTGCTCGGCGGTGCCGTCGGCCTGCTCGTCGCCATGATCCTGACGTTCCTGTTCGACGGGACGACGCAAGAGAGCCCCAACACGGGCCTGGTCTACTCCCAGATGCAGGTCTTCGGGTTCCTGCTGCTGATCTTCGTTTCGATCGGCGTCGCCCTCGGCGGAGCGGTGGCCCTCATCTTCGACCGGGTCTACGCTCGCCGCGCCCGCACGCTGCGGGTCGAGCACGACCGCATCATCTCGGCCGACTGAGCGGAACCGGGTGAGGGCAGTCACATGGCAGTCCGGCAAGAGCCATCCTCACCCGATCCCCACGAGCACGTCATCGACGTTCAGGTGCAACGCGTGTTCGTGCGCCGGTCGCCACGATACGGACGCATCCTCGGCGCCGGCATCACCGTCGGCCTTGTCATCGCTGCAGCCCTGACCACATTCGGCGCCGTCTCGGGCGACGGTGTTGCTTCTTCCGGCGAAGCCGGGGTCGTGTGGGCCTTCGGGCTGAACGCCATGGTGTCGGTGGCGGTGTGCCTGTTGATCAGCGCCAGCATCATCCTCATCGCCGAGCGACGCACCCTCCGCCGCATCCGTGACGCCCGCGCCGCGCAGGAGGTCACGTTCGTCGACGACCTCGCGCGGCCGATGACCGATCAGCCGCCTCCCTGGATGCGCGACGAGAGCTGAGGGCGCGCCGGTAGTCTGTTCGGGTGGACTCCCACAACGCCCCCAGTAATCCGTACACCGCGGCCGGTGTCGACACGGCAGCGGGTGACCTCGCCGTCGAACTCATGAAGGCTGCGGTCCGTCGCACCCAGGGCCCCGAAGTCCTCGGCGGTGTCGGTGGCTTCGCCGGCCTGTTCGATGCATCCACGCTCCGTGCCTACCGGCGTCCGCTGCTCGCGACAAGCACCGACGGTGTCGGTACCAAGGTCGCGATCGCGCAGGCCATCGACAAGCACGACACGATCGGCCAAGACCTCGTCGGCATGGTTGTCGATGACATCGTCGTCGTCGGTGCGCGACCCCTGTTCATGACTGACTACATCGCGTGCGGCAAGGTTGTACCCGAGCGCATCGCCGACATCGTCGCCGGCATTGCGCGCGGCTGCGAAGAGACCGGGACTGCGCTGGTCGGCGGCGAGACCGCCGAGCATCCGGGCCTGCTCGGGATCGATGACTACGATGTCGCGGGCGCGGCCACCGGCGTCGTCGAAGCCGACGCCGTGCTCGGCGCCGATCGTGTCGAGAACGGCGATGTCGTTCTCGCGCTCGCCTCGAGCGGACTCCACGCCAACGGCTACTCGCTCGTTCGTCACATCGTCTCGTCATCCGGTTTGTCGTATACGGATGCCGCAGCCGAGTTCGGTGGCGCCACCTGGGGCGAGGTTCTGCTCGAGCCCACCCGCCTGTACACGGCGCCGCTGCTGCGGCTGATCGCGCAGTCCGGCGGCGGGGTCCATTCCCTCAGCCACGTCACCGGCGGGGGGATCGCGGCAAACCTGGCGCGGGTGCTGCCCGCTGGCACGTGGGTCGATGTCGACCGCGCGACGTGGACGCCGCCGACAGTGTTCCAGACGCTCGCCGCCCGCGGCGGTATTCCCCTCTCCGATACAGAAGGAACGTGGAACCTCGGCATCGGCTTTGTCGCGGTCGTCGCGGCAGACCGGGCAGCGGATGCGGCATCCGCCCTGACCGCCGAAGGTATCGCCACGTGGCAGGTCGGCGTCGTCTCGGATGGCCCGAGGCCGAACGGCGACTATGTGGAAGGGGCGAAGGGCGTTGACGGCGGTGCCGTGCGCCTGGTCGGATCGTTCGCCGAAGGAGCGCAGTAACACCCCATGTGTGGAATCGTCGGCATGGTCGGGCGGGGCTCGGTCAACCAGGAGATCTACGACGCGCTGCTGCTGCTGCAGCACCGCGGGCAGGACTCGACCGGAATCGCCACAGCGGAACCGAGTGGCGTCTTTCACATCACCAAGGCGCGGGGGCAGGTCCGTGAGGCGTTCCGCACGCGCGACATGCGGTCGCTGCTCGGCACGATCGGGCTCGGTCACGTCCGGTACGCCACCAAGGGCACGGCATCCAGCGAAGAAGAAGCCCAGCCCTTCTACGTCAACGCGCCCTACGGCATCGTGCTGGTGCACAACGGCAACCTCACGAACACCCGCGAACTCACCGACGAGCTCTTCCACAAAGACCGTCGCCACCTGAACACGAGCTCTGACACCGAACTCCTGGTCAACGTCCTCGCCGGAGAGCTGCAGGCGACGGTATCGGGGCTCGACCTCGAGCCCGACGAGATCTTTGAAGCAGTCTCCCGTGTCCACGCTCGCGTGGAGGGCTCGTACGCTGCCATCGCCCTCATCGCGGGCCACGGCCTGCTCGCGTTCCGCGACCCGTTCGGCATCCGCCCCCTGATCTTGGGGACGCGCAAGGCCCCCGACGGATCGTTCGAGTGGGTTGTTTCGTCCGAGTCGCTCGTGCTCGAAAACGGCGAGTTCGAGGTAGTCCGCGACGTCATGCCGGGCGAGGCGGTGTTCATCGACCTCGACGGACACCTGCACACCAAGCAGTGCGCCGAGGCTCCGCAGCTCGTGCCGTGCTCGTTCGAGTACGTCTATCTCGCCCGCCCGGACTCGATCATGAACGGGATCTCGGTCTATGAGGCGCGGCTGCGCATGGGCGACCGCCTGGCCGACACCATCGCGAAGTACACGCCCGCAGGTGCCATCGACGTCGTCATGCCCATCCCGGATTCATCCCGGCCCGCCGCGATGCAGGTCGCGCGCAAGCTCGGCATCGAATACCGCGAGGGGTTCTACAAGAACCGCTACGTCGGACGGACATTCATCATGCCGGGCCAGTCGGCCCGCAAGCGCAGCGTGCGTCAGAAGCTCAACGCGATGTCGAGCGAATTCAAGGGCAAGAACGTGCTGCTCATCGACGACTCGATCGTGCGGGGAACTACCTCGAAGCAGATCATCCAGATGGCCCGGGATGCCGGCGCGACATCCGTGACCTTCGCCTCGGCTGCCCCGCCGGTGCGCTACCCACACGTCTATGGCATTAACATGCCGACCCGGCACGAGCTCGTCGCGCACGGCCGATCCATCCCCGAGATCGCCGAAGAGCTGGGTGCCGATTACGTCGTCTATCAGGAGGTAGCCGACCTCAAGGCTGCGATCCTCGAAGGCTCGGATGTCGACGACCTCGACATGAGCTGCTTCGACGGACGCTACGTCACCGGAACAGTGACGGAGGAGTATCTCACTTGGGTCGAGGCCAGTCAGGAGTCCTGAGTGGGAGCGCGATGACGGGACGAGGCGCGCTCAGGCGGTCTCGTCGAGTTCGTCATCCTCGTCGTCGAACTCATCGGCCCACTTGTCGACGTACAGATCATCGTCGGACGGGTGACCCAGTTCCTTCTCGAGCGCCGCATAGTTGACGCTCGGGCTGTAGGACTTGAGTTCGCGGGCGATCTTGGTGTGTTTCGCCTTTTGACGGCCACGCCCCATGCGAGACCCCCTCATTTCTGACCCGCGGGCTGAAGCGCGGGTCTCCGCACTCCGCAGCCCGTGCATTCACGAATCCGGTCTTTCGCCGGGAAGAGTAGCATTCAGAATATCACGGAGCCCTCGAGGGCCCGCGGCTGTGCGCCCCTCGGCTCCGCATGTCGAGGAGGGAATCCAGATGGCGGACGAACGACCGGAGCTCACAACGGCACCCCTGGACGCGGAGGCGGTCCGCGGCGCGGTGATCGTCGGGGTCGTCCCCGACCAGAATCCTCGGGTCGTGAAGGAAGCCGCGAAGTACGCCGCCATGATGAAGGCCCCCTCGTTGTGGCGCACGTCGATGTCACCAGGTTCGTCACGTACGAGGATCCCGACGGATACGTGCACTCCGCACCGATCGATGTGAACATCGCTCCCGGTGAGGCCGACTTCGACCTCGTGCGCGCGTCAGTCGCTCACGCGCTGGAGGGAATCGACGTCGAGTGGCGTATCCATCAGCTCGTCGGCGACCCGGCGCTGGCCCTCAAGCATCTTGCGGAGCAGATCGATGCCCGGTTGCTCGTTGTCGGAACCCGCAAGCGCGGCATCGGCGAGTCGATCCGAGAGTTCTTCACCGGATCGGTCGCTGCCCGCCTCGCGCATCGGCAGGCGCGCCCCATCCTCGTCGTTCCGCTGGGGGAGCCGGCGCCTGACGACGAGGACCTCTGGCCGACCAGCTGACCGGCCCGAACGCAGGATCGACCGGCCTTTCACGGCCCCCCACGCGCGGGGAGGCGGATTCATCCTGCAATCGGGTCGCGTGCGCTGCCCCTGTGAGCTTCAGCCGCGGAGTGAGCGGGTGATGGCGCGGGTCACCTCGTCGAGGCCGGTTGCCAGTTCGTCGACGACGGATGCCGTGAGGGTGCCGCCCTTGGCGACGTGCGTCCGCAGATCGGTTCGTACCTGGGCGCGGAACTCGCTGATGGCAACCTCTGCGCGGTGCAGTTGCTCCCGCGAGATCGAACGCAGGTCGTCGGTGACATCCCGCACCTGCTCGCTGCGGTCCTGCCGCTCGGCCCGGCTTGCGGCGGCGAGGTCGGCGCGCAGGCTCTTCATCGCCTCGCGTACCGATCCGCGCACCTCGTCGGCGATCAGGCGCACCGAATCGGCAAGCCCCTCCTCGATGCTTCTGAGGTCACCGGCGCGGGAAGCCACCTCGGCGCGGCCGGCATCCGTGATCTCGTAGATCGTCTTGCGACCGTCGACGGTCTTGGTGACCAGACCCTCTTCCTCGAGCTTCGCGAGCCGCGGATAGACGGTGCCGGCGCTGGGTGTGTACGTCCCACCGGTGCGATCCGACAAGGCCTGCATGATGTCGTAGCCGTGCCGCGGCCCCTCGTCCAGGAGCGAGAGCAGGTACAGGCGCAGGTCGCCGTGAGAGAAGACCGGGGCCATCACAGGCCCTCCGCCTCGCTCGCGGCATCCGCCGGTTCTGCGGCGGGGGAACGGCGCAGCACCGTGAGTCCGCCGGCAACGGAGTTCGTGCGGACATCGACGAACGACCCGCTGAGCTCGCCGGTGGAGCCGCTGTAGTTGGTCACGCCGCTTCCCGACCGCATGACGCCATCGATCTGGACGCGACCGCTCACGCTGCGCACGACGAAGTTCGCCGGCAGCCCCTCATCGAGCCGAATGGTAGCGCCGCCGCTCACCGTGTTGAGACTGATGGCGTGCGCATTGCCGGTCGTGTCAACGAGCATGTCGCCCGAGACCGTGTCGATCGTCGCCTTGCGGATGCTGCCGGTCGCAGCGACATCTCCCGAGACACTGTTCGCCGACAGCGTGCCCGTGAGGTCCCGGATCTGGACATCCCCCGACACTGCGTTGACCGTCACGTCGCCGCTGAGGCCATCGACGATGATGTCGCCCGACACCGTGTTGAGGCGAGCCCCGGCCTCGAGACCGGATACGAGCGCGCTCGCGTTCACGACCCCGAGGTTCAAAGCCACCGATCGGGGGACAGCGACGCTGACCTCTGCCTTCGGGCCGCCGGAACCGAAGTTGCGGAACGCCTCGAGGAAGTTGTCCCAGCGCAGCTGTGGATGGTCGATCTCGACGAGGTCGCCGGTTGCTTCGATGCGCAGGTCTTTGACGGTCACCCCGTAGACCTCGATTCGCACCCCGGGTTCGTCGTGGGCGACGACATCAACCTGGCCACCGACGAGGCCGATCTTGAGGGTGCGCACGTCGTCGAGGTCGATGACGCGCGTCTCTCCCGGGTGAATGAGCCACTTCTCAAGGGTCACGGTCCGCTCCGTTCAGGGTCACATGAAAGATCAAACGCGATATAACGCGATTTGAGAATAACGCGTTATATCGCGTTGCACAAGTGTCCACGAGCGACGAGTTGACATTGACGCAACGTCAACTTCTACCGTGGATGCCATGACGGAATGGAGCATCCACGAGGTAGCACAGCGGTCGGGCGTGACGACGCGAACCCTGCGGCATTACGACGCCATCGGCATCCTGTCTCCCACGCGCACGGGAGCGAACGGATACCGCTACTACGGACCCGAGGCGCTCGTGAGACTGCAGCGGATTCTGCTTCTGCGAGACCTCGGTCTCGCGCTCAGCGACATCGCCGAGGTGCTTGACGCGCAACAGGACCCCGCGGAGGCATTGCGCACCCACATCGGGTGGCTCCGTTCCGAGCAGGAAAGGCTCGCGCGGCAGATCGCCGCGGTGGAGTCCACGATCACGGCATGGGAGGGAGGTGAATCGATGATGAACGACGACATGTTCGACGGCTTCGACCACACCGTCTACAAGGACGAGGTCGAGCAGCGCTGGGGCGCGGAAGCGTATTCGCGCTCAGACTCATGGTGGCGCTCGCTCGGCACTGAGCAGCAGGCTGCGTGGAAGAACACGAGCGCCGAGCTCGCCGGGGACTGGGTTGCGGCGGCTGAGTCCGGCATCGAGCCAGGCTCGACCGAGGCACAGGCTCTCGCGGAGCGCCATGTTGCATGGTTGCGCGCCATTCCCGGCACCCCGGCCCATCAGGGCGAAGCCGGGCTGAAGCCCTACGTCCTGGGGCTCGCGGAGATGTATGTAGCCGACCCCCGTTTCGCGGCCAACTACGCGACATCCGGCGGCGGAAACGGCGGAGCCGAGTTCGTGCGAGACGCGCTGGCGGAGTACGTGAACTCCCGCCTGTAGACGTGCACGGCCGACACGAAAAACGGATGCCGCTCCCCTCCCCCGAGGAGCGCGGCATCCGTTTTCGGGCTACGCGGTCAGCTTCTGCCGCCGCTGATCACCCTGAAGAGGAAGGCGATGAGAGCGATGACGCCGACGATCAGGGCAACCCACAGCAGCCAGCTCAGGGCGCTGTTGAGGCCGCCGACGATTGCCAACACGACAGCAATGATGATGACAAGGAGCAGTGCGATGTTCATGGGGCACCTTTCGTTAGACGTCCGGGAGCATGCCCGACGCGTGTCGGGCGGACTCGCCACACCGTGACGATTTCACTGCCGCGGCCGCACCACAATGGGGTTGTTTCCCGGCGGCGAACCCGGTATGGACGCCCTGCGGAACGTGACACGACGCGGGGGAGCGTTAGCCTGGGCCGATGGCGACCAGACCGCGCTTCTCGGGGGTCCACCTCTGGCTGGTGTTCGCCGGGGGCACGATCGGAACTGCGGCGCGACTTGTCGTTCTGCTCGTCGAGGATCCGTCGATCCAGTGGCTCTCCATCCCTCTCATCAACATCGTCGGCTCGTTCCTGCTCGGGGTGGTCACCGGCATGGCAGAACGCCAGGCCGACCCCGCCCGCGCCACGAGGATGCGCACCTTCTGGGGCGTGGGCGTCATGGGAGGGTTCACGACGTACTCGAGCTTCGCCGTGCTTGCGGTGGACCCGGCATCGCTGCCGCTGGCGGTGGTCACCGTGCTCGCCGGGCTTGCGGCTGCCGCCGCGGGACTGTGGATAGCCCGCCCCCGGCCGACGTCAGCGCATGGACACTCAGCATGAGTCCGCTCCTGCTCGCTCTGGGCGCGCTCGCCGGCGGCGTCGGCGCGGCGCTGCGCTACAGCGCTGACGTCGCCATCCTGCGCTGGTGGGGCCCGCCGTGGGGCGTGCTCATTGTCAACGTCGTCGGGTCGTTCGCTCTCGGCATCCTCACCGGCTCTGCCGCCCCCGCTGATCTGCAGTTCGTGATCGGCGGAGGTCTCCTCGGAGGCTTCACCACCTTCAGCGCCGTCTCGGTCACGACACTGCTGCTGGCCGAAGAGCGGCGGGGGCGGATGGCGATCGTCAATGTCGTCGGAACGTTCGTGCTCGCGCTCGCCGCCGCCGCGGGCGGGCTTGCGCTCGGCGGAGCGCTCGCTGCCGCGTCGAGCTGATCGGGACTTTTCGGGATATCCCCCGGAATCACCGTGCGAAGATGGGGACGATACACCCGCGTATCGTCGCGTCCCGACCGCACCGAGCACAGCAAAGGCCACCGTGTCGAAACTCGCCGTCCTGAGCCTGAAAAACCGCGCCCTCATCGCGCTGGTCACGATCGTCGCTGCCCTGTTCGGCAGCCTCGCGTTGACCAACCTGAAGCAGGAACTGATCCCGTCTATCGAGTTCCCGGCCCTCATCGTCGTCACGACCTACCCGGGAGCCTCCCCCGAAGTCGTCGCCAACGACGTGTCGACGCCGATCGAGACCGCCATCCAGGCCGTCCCCGGCCTCGAGTCGACGACCGCGACCAGCACGACCAACGCCTCGATCGTGCAGGCGTCGTTCACCTACGGCACCGACCTCGGCACTGCCGAGCAGAAGATCACGCAAGCGATCAACCGGATCTCCTCTCAGCTGCCCGAGAACGTCGAACCCAACGTGCTCTCGGCGAGCATCGACGACTTCCCCGTCATCCAGATCGCCGTCACCGGCTACGACGACCAGCAGACCATCCAGGCGACACTCGAGTCCGTCGCGATCCCCGAGCTCGAGGATGTCGACGGCGTCAACGCCGCGCAGATCGTCGGTGGCACCGGCCAGCGCATCACGATCACGCCTGACCCGGCAGAGCTCGCCGCGACCGGCTACACGCAACAGGCGATCCGCGACGCTCTCGACCAGAACGGCGTGCTCTTCCCGGGCGGTCAGATCACCGAAAACGAGCAGACCCTCACGGTGCAGACCGGCTCGAAGATCACCTCCGTCGATGCGGTAGCGGCGCTACCGCTCGTTCCCACGGATGCCGAGCAGTTCCAGGCCGGAACGGTCACGATCGCCGACGTCGCCACCGTCGAGCAGGGCCAGGACCCCGTCGCGACGATCTCTCGCGTGAACGGCGAGCCGGCGGTGACGATCGCGATCACGAAGCTCCCGGCAGCCAACACCGTCGATGTCTCGCACGGCGTGCTCGACATCCTGCCCGACCTCGAGCAGCAGCTTGACGGAGTCACCCTCACCGTTGTCTTCGACCAGGCCCCCTACATCGAGCAGTCGATCGAGACTCTGGCCGTTGAAGGTGGATTCGGCCTGCTGTTCGCGGTGCTCGTCATCCTGCTCTTCCTGCTCTCGGTGCGTGCGACGCTCGTGACCGCGATCTCGATCCCGACGAGCGTGCTCATCACGTTCATCGGGCTGCAGGCGTTCGGGTACTCGCTGAACATCCTGACCCTCGGGGCCATCACAATCTCGATCGGACGGGTCGTGGATGACTCGATCGTCGTGATCGAGAACATCAGGCGCCACTACGTGGGCAAGGCCGACAAGCTGACCTCGATCGTGCGCGCAGTCAAGGAGGTCGGGTCGGCGATCACGTCCTCGACCATCACGACTGTCGCCGTCTTCTTGCCCATCGCCTTCGTCGGCGACGTCACCGGAGAACTGTTCCGCCCGTTCGCGTTGACCGTGACGATCGCGCTGCTGGCTTCGCTGCTTGTTGCGCTCACGATCGTGCCCGTGCTGGCCTACTGGTTCCTCAAGCCCGGCAAGCCGCTGCTCGATGAGGCCGGGCGCGAGATCGACCCCGAGAACCCGGCAGCTCCGCTCGATCGGCTCCAGCGCGGGTACACCCCGATCCTGCGCTGGACGCTGCGCCACTCCTGGGTGACCCTCGGCCTTGCCGTGCTCGTCCTCGTGGGTACCATCGCCGCCGCGCCCCTGATGAAGACGAACTTCCTCGGTGATTCCGGGCAGAACACGTTCACGATGACCCAAGACATCGGTCCGGCGCCGAGTCTCGAAGCCGAATCCGCGGCCGCTGAGCCGGTCGAAGAGGCTCTGCTGGGCATCGAGGGCATCGAGACCGTGCAGGTCTCCATCGGCTCCAGCGGCAATGCGCTGCGCGATGCCTTCACCGGCGGCGGCAGCGGAATCACCTACTCCATCACGACCGAGGAAGGCGTCGACCAGGTCGCCCTTCGTCAGGAAGTACAGGACACCGTCGAGGCGATTCCCGATGTCGGTGAGATCACCGTGGCGGGAGGCAATGGCGGCTTCGGCTCGACCGACATCGAGGTAGACGTCACGGCTCCCGACGCGTCAACGCTGCAAGAGGCGACGGATGCCGTGGTCGCAAGCCTCAGCGACCTCGACGACGTCAGCCAGGTCACCAGCAACCTGTCAGCATCCCTGCCCTTCATCTCGGTCCGGGTCGACAGCGACAAGGCAGCGTCGCTCGGCCTGTCGGAAGTCGCTGTGGGCGCGATCGTGTCGAGCACCATGCAACCGCAGAACATCGGCAGCGTTGAGGTCGACGACACCTCGCTGACGGTTTACCTCGCCGCGAACGACCCGCCGACCACGATCGACGAACTGCGCAACCTGCAGGTGTTCACCGCCCAGGGGCCTGTGCCACTGTCGGATGTCGCAGTTGTCGAAGAGGCCCAGGGGCCGACCTCGATCACCACCGAAGGTGGCACGCGCACCGCGACAGTCACGGTCACGCCGGCTACCGACAACCTCTCGCAGGCGACGGCATCCGTCACGGAAGCGATTGACGCGGCTGACCTGCCCTCGGCCGCGCGCGCTAGCCTCGGCGGTGTCGCAACCGACCAGGCTGACGCGTTCAGCCAGCTGGGGCTCGCGCTGCTGGCGGCCATCCTGATCGTGTACGTCGTCATGGTCGCGACCTTCAAATCGCTGCGCCAGCCGCTGCTGCTCCTCATCTCGGTGCCGTTCGCGGCGACCGGAGCGATCCTCCTGCAGATCGTCACCGGCATCCCGCTGGGTGTCGCCTCGCTCATCGGTGTGCTGATGCTCATCGGCATCGTCGTCACGAACGCCATCGTTCTCGTCGATCTCGTCAACCAGTACCGCGAGAAGGGCCTGAGTGCCTACGATGCGACGATCGCCGGTGGTACGCGGCGTCTTCGCCCAATCCTGATGACCGCGCTGGCCACGATCCTCGCGCTCACTCCCATGGGACTCGGGATCACCGGCACGGGCGGATTCATTTCGCAGCCGCTCGCGATCGTCGTCATCGGCGGACTCATCTCGTCCACCGTCCTGACGCTGCTCGTCCTGCCGACGCTCTACAACCTCGTCGAGGGCGCGAAGGAGCGGCGCCAGGCAAAGCGCGCGGCGAGGTCGGGGCAAACGGATGCCGAGGGCGCACTCGCGCTCGCGGGGGTGGCGGGCGCTGCGGGTGGTGCTGGCGCGGGTGGTGCCGAGGACGTGCCGCTGACGCGCCGTGAGCTGCGCGAACGTGAAGCCTTGCGGACCGGCCAGATCCCGATCCAGGCGCCGGCGGAGCCCGACGAGGTGAGCGATGCCGCGACAGGCGCACCTGAGACAGGCGACGTACCGACCTCGGCTGACTCGGATGCCGCGGAGGAGGCCGTCGACGGCGCTGAGCCCGCGTCCGGCGATGCTGACCGCTCAACTACCGACGTCGGCGAGGACGACGTGGATACTGTCGCTCCCGACGCCGGTGAGCCGGAAGCCGTCGAGCCCGAAGCCTCCGAGCCGGAGGCCGCCGACGCGGAGTCTGGCGAGCACGAGACCGACGACAACGTCGCAGCCGATGGGCACACCGCAGAGCCCGAGGCTGCCGCCGACGGTGATGATGCGGCGTCCGCGGATGCCGAGCCAGCGTCGCCGGAGTCAGCCGACAGTTCCGAGCAGACCGACCTCGCCGCCGAGAACACGGACGACGACGAAAACGGTCGTCAGCCCGAGTAGGAGACTCCCCAGCTCACGGTCCAGGTCTCGCCCGGCGCCAGCCAGCGCAGACCTCGACCGGAGTTGAGGGCGTCCGGCACCGCGCTCATCGGTTCGATAGCGACAGCCAACTCGCGGTTCGGGTAGCGGTCGGTCGTGTACACCTGCACGTAGTCGAGCTCCGGGCCCTGCCAGATCGTGACGGTCCGGCCATCCGGCGCGCTGAGACGGTGGCGCATCATCCCGTCGGCGTCACGAGCGATGTCGGTGTAGCAGGTGTTGAGCGAGACATCCCCGAGGCGGGCGCCGCTGCGCAGGTCGGATGCCGCATCCACCGGCACCTCGTCGATCGGGATCAGCGCGTCATCGAGCACGAGCATCTTCGCGCCCGGCGAGGTGAGCACCAGGTCGGCTGTCGGTACGTCGCCGAGCGTGAAGTACGGGTGGGTGCCGAGGGCTGCCGGTGCGGCATCCGTGCCGACGTTCTCGATGATGTGGGTGACCTCGATGCCGTCGGCAGTGAGCGCGTACGTGACTGTCGTGTCGAGCTGGAACGGGTAGCCGCTCTGGGGAAAGACTGTGGCCGCGAGCGTGAGCCGGTCGCCGGACTGCTCGGCCACCGTGTACGGCATGAAGCGCAGCAGCCCGTGCGATGCGCCCCCGACCGACGGGTCGGTGATCCACAGCTGGTAGGTGGTGCCGTTGTGGCTCCACTTGCCATCGCGGACGCGGTTCGGCCACGGCACGAGCACGGTTCCGGATGCCGCGGGCGCCGGCATCCCCTGCGGGTACGGTGCGATGAGGTCCACGCCATCGACGGTGAGCCCGCGGATCGTCGCACCCACCTGGGTGAGGTGCGCGGTCACGCGACCGTCGGCACTCGAGAGGTGGAACTGCTCCCCGGTGGGGTCGTGGCGGATGTCGGGCATGGGTCCTCCTCGGCGGGCGTCGTGCCCATGCTAAAGGCCGTGGGTGATGCATCCGACCTTGCCTGCCGTGGTTGCCGCGGCGCGGGGGTTTCCCAGGGTGAGCCTGTACGCTGGATAGGTCGGCTCTGGACATTGCCATGTATGGCGAGTGGGTTTGTGAGTCCTTGGGGCCGATGGTGAGCGCCGATCGGCGTGCATGACCATCACATGAATGGCCCCCGGCCAAGAGAGTCCGGGCCTGTCGAGCGCGTCTCGACTGCTGTTCTCGTGCGAGAGAACCCAGGAAGAACACACCCATGCCCAAGAGCAAGAAGCCGGCCGGCGGCCGCGCAGCCAAGAACTTCGAACCGCGCTACGGCGAGAAGACCGCGTATCAGGACCGCAAGCGTCGCCCTGGCACGTCGTCGGCCGGAAAACCCGGCAGCAAGAGCCCCAGCCACCGCGGCTACCGCCCCGAGACTGCAGAGTCGGACGCGGCGCCCAAGCGTCGCTGGACCGCGCAGGAGCGCGCAGGTCGCGATGAGGCCCGCGCCATCCGTACCCACGCCCGGGACGATCGTCCGCGCCGCGATGACCGCCCCGCACGCGATGAGCGCCAGCGCTCCGGTGGCTATGGCCGCAGTTCGCGCGATGACCGGCCGCGTCGGGACGACCGTCCGTCGTACGGTGACCGTCCGCGTCGGGATGACCGCCCCTCGTATGGGGATCGCCCGCGTCGGGATGACAGCCCGTCCTACGGTGACCGTCCGCGTCGGGATGACCGCACCGGCTACTCGGATCGTCCCCGTCGTGACGACCGCCCCGCCTACGGCGACCGTCCGCAGCGTGAGGGTCAGGATCGTTACTCGGAGCGTCCGCGTCGGGATGACCGTGCGCAGCAGGACCGCTACTCCGATCGTCCGCGTCGTGACGACCGCCCCGCCTACGGTGAACGTCCGCGTCGGGATGACCGCGGTGGTCATGGCGACCGCGCGCGCCGCGACGACCGTCCGCAGCGCGAGAGCCAGGACCGCTACGGAGACCGTCCGCGTCGCGGTGACCGACCCTCCTACGCAGACCGCCCCCGTCGTGACGACCGCGCCGGTTACGGGGATCGTCCACGTCGTGACGATCGTCCGCGTCGCGACGACCGTCCAAACCGCTCCGACTGGAACGCTCCGACGCGCACGGCTGCCCACGAAGAGCACGTGGATGTCGTCCACGAGCGTCTGCAGGCCGAGGCCGTTCAGGCTGACGCTGTCGAGGGCGTCGGTTTCGGTGACCTGGGGCTCGGCGAGAACATCGTCCGTGTGCTCGCCGAGCTGGGGGCGGCATCGCCGTTCCCGATCCAGGCTGCGACCATCGCTCCGATCCTCGAGGGACGCGACGTGCTAGCCCGCGGCCGCACCGGCTCGGGCAAGACCATCGCCTTTGGCGCCCCGCTCGTGGAGAGCATTCTGCGTTCGCAGGCAGGAAGCCGTCGTGAGTTCGGTCGCTCTCCCAAGGCTCTGGTTCTCGCTCCCACGCGTGAGCTCGCGCTGCAGATCGACCGGACGATCCAGCCGATCGCCCGCAGCGTCGGCCTGTTCACGACGCAGATCTACGGTGGCGTGCCGCAGGCGCGCCAGGTCGGTGCCCTCAAGAAGGGCGTCGACGTCATCGTCGGCACGCCGGGCCGCATCGAAGACCTCGTCGAACAGGGCAAACTCGACCTCTCCGAGGTTCGGATCGCGGTCCTGGATGAAGCCGACCACATGTGCGAGCTGGGCTTCCTCGAGCCGGTGCAGCGTATCCTGCGCCTCACCGCTGACGGCAGCCAGAAGCTGCTGTTCTCGGCGACGCTCGACCGTGAAGTTGCCGCGCTCGTCGACGAGTTCCTCGTCGAGCCCGCCGTCTACGAGGTTGCTGGCGAGGACCAGGATTCGAGCACCATCGAGCACCGTGTTCTCGTGATCGACCACCGCGACAAGGCAGAGATCCTGACCTCGCTCGTCGACCGCGACGGCAAGACCCTCGTGTTCGCCCGCACGCGTGCGTACGCCGAGATGCTCGCGGAGCAGTTCGACGACGCCGGCATCCCGTCCCTCGCGCTGCACGGGGACCTGAACCAGGCCAAGCGCACGCGGAACCTCGAGAAGCTGACCTCGGGGCGGGTGCGGGTGCTCGTCGCCACGGATGTCGCCGCGCGCGGCATCCACGTCGATGACATCGACCTGGTAGTTCAGGCCGATGCTCCCGACGAGTACAAGACGTACCTGCACCGCTCGGGTCGCACAGGGCGGGCCGGTCGTGAGGGCCGCGTTGTGACGCTCATCACGCGTCAGCGTCGTCGCCGGATGACCGAGATGCTCGACCGCGCCGAGATCGACGCGCCGTTCGAGGACGCGCGCATCGGCGACGACCTGCTCGAGGAGATCGCGGGCCGTCAGCTCGCCGACGTCGACGCCTGACGCGCCGCACCACTCCCGGCACTCCCGCGCCTCTGGCACCCTGCGCTAGGTAGGAAATATCTCCGAGGTAGGACGAATCCCCACCGGATCGTCCTACCTCGGGTATTTGTCCTACGTCGAAGAGGAGTCGTCAGCGGCGTCAGAACAGCATGGCGGCGGCGTCAGCCCGCCTGCCGCGCGAGGTCGTGACGACGGATGCCGCCGCGCGGCGCGCAGCCAGACCGGGGACCGGCTCGCGTGGGGGAGCTTCTTCTTCGGCGTGGCCGGTCAGTCCGTGCACCCGCAGCAGCGGACGGACGCGCTTGGCCAGCCATTGCCGGTAGGCCTTCGGCGCGTAGGCGGAAGCGCCCGGATAGAGTCCGCGATACGAGCCGACCAACTCCGGATGCTCCCGCTCAAGCCATTGCCAGAACCACTGCTTCGCCCCCGGCCGCAGGTGCAGCGCGCCGAAGACCACCCGGTGTGCACCGGCTGCGCGGATGCGCCCCAGTGCGTCATCGAGCGTGGCGATCGAATCCGTGAGGTGGGGGAGGATCGGCATCAGGAACACAGTGACGCGGAATCCGGCATCCGTCGCTGCGCGGACGGTCTCGAGCCGCGCCGCGGCGCTCGGGGTCCCCGGCTCGAGGGTGCGCTGTAGTGCATCGTCGAAGACGGCGATCGACATCGCGAGCGAGATGTCGACCTCACGGGAGGCTTCCGTCAGAAGCGGAAGATCGCGGCGCAGCAGCGTGCCCTTCGTGAGGATCGAGAACGGGGTACCGGCATCCGTCAGCGCCTGAATGATCCCGGGCATGAGTCGGTACCGTCCCTCGGCCCGCTGATAGGGGTCGGTGTTCGTGCCGAGCATGACTGGGTCGCCCGTCCAGGAGGGTCGCGCGAGTTCCGTGCGCAGCACGTCGGCGACGTTGACCTTCACGACGATCTGCGAATCGAAGTCGCGCCCGGCGTCCAGCTCGAGATACTCGTGCGTGCCTCGGGCGAAACAGTTGTGACTGATGACGCCGTTCGCGATGAAATCACCGGTGCCGGTCGTGATGTCGACCATGTCGATGCTGTGCCCGAGGTCTTCGATTCCGACGACGCGGAGGTCACTCGATGTCTTCACCGCACCGTCGACGATCGAGAGCTTTCTCGTGATCGCGGGCCGTGAGATCTCGAAGAAACGCATTCGCGAAGCCAGCCCGCCCGTGACCCGGATAGCGCTCACCCCGTTCGGCCGCGGCCCCTCGGTGACGGCAGGGATATCAAAGCACGCAAGTGCCTCGCGGACCGTACCGAGCACGTCCTCGTTCTTGTTGCTGATTCTCAGCACACCCCGCGAACAGGAGCCTTCGGCGTCGAAGATCCCGCCCAGGTATCCGGCCAGCCATTCCTCGCTCGGGTCTGTAGGTCGCTGGATAAGGGCCTCAATTGCGGCCACCGCCTCTTTGCGTGCTGTATGGATAGCGAGCATGGCGCGCCGCTGCTCGGTTGCAGCTGTAAACGGCCTGACGTTGGTGGGGATTCCCTCGAGCGCCAATAGCGCCTGGGTGCGTTCGAGAGCCTCCGTGTCCGCGAGAGCGAGCCGAAAGGCGTGAATCGCGCCGGTGCGACCCCCACGCGGGTATGTCTTGTGCAGAATCATCCCGTCGCCCTTAATCATCCCCGCAAGGTAGCCCAGCCGCCACCATCTGTCGGTGGCGTCGTGCCCTGTGACTCTCGCCGCTCCAATCCCGAAACCCATCAGCCGGTTGTTAAAAGTTAGGTAGGGACGCTGCTCCGGTCCACTCATCGCTCCCGTCACGTGCTTCCAGCCTCGCTCGGTCAAGAAGCGGTGATCGGCGCTTGCGACGAGCTCTGTCCCATCGGCGAGGGTCACGCGGTGTGCGCGTCGGACCGTCGCCCACTTCGCGCGCACCGTTGTGGCAACGTACCGGCGGTACTCTCCGCGGCGTTCGGTGCCGATGATCGATTCTCCGACTCGAAGATCGCCGAGGGCGCGGGTGCGGCCGTCGGCGAGCAGGATCATGGTTTCCGGAGCTAGGCAGTACGAGCAGGCATGACTGCATCCCCGGTAGGGGTTCACTGTCCAGTCGAACGGCATCCCCGAGGCGCCGGGCACGTGGTTGAGGGCGCTCTTGGCGACGACCTCGTGAAAGGTCATCCCCGCGAACTCGGGTGTCGTAACGGATCGGACGAAGCCGCCGAGGTGCTCCATTCCGGGCAGCGCGTTGCCATCGCTCGCGCCGATCGTCTGCCCGTTCCACCGCATGCGCACAGTCGAACAAAAATACGATCAACTGTCAACCCGCAGGTTGGATTGCCCGAACTGGATGCCGAACCTGGAGGCATCCTACAAACGCGAGACGCAGTACCGCCCGACGTGAACCGCAATCCCACACGGGGTTCGAAGCTGCACCGGTACGCGGGCATAGAATCGCGTCGGCGACGGGGCCGATCCGCCGATTCCGGCAGGCCCGCGCCATCGATGTGGAAGGAAGGGCTCACATGGAGCGCGACATCTACGACGAAGACCACGAGGCGTTCCGCGACGTCGTCAAGGAGTTCGTCAAGCGTTACGTCACGAACGAGGCGATTGCCCGGTGGGATGCCGAAGGCGAGATCGACCGCGAGACGATGAAGGCCGCGGGTGAGTCCGGCCTCATCGGCCTGTCGGTGCCGGAGGAGTTCGGCGGCGCCGGGATGCTGCAGGACTACCGTTTCCGCGCGATCGTCATGGAAGAGGTCATCGCGGCAGGCTCGGGATCGCTGGCCGGTGCTTTCGGCATCCAGGACGACCTGGCCGTGCCCTACCTCGTGCACATGGGTACCCAGGAGCAGAAGGAGAAGTGGCTTCCCGGTATGGCGACCGGTGAGGTGATCGGTGCGCTCGCCATGACCGAGCCCGGCGCAGGAAGCGACCTTCGCGGCATCAAGACGATCGCGAAGAAAGTCGACGGCGGCTACGTCGTCAACGGCGCCAAGACCTTCATCTCCAGCGGCAAGACCGCCGACCTGGTGGTCACCTTCGTCAAGACCGGCGAGGGCAACCGCCCGGATGCCTTCAGCCTGATGCTCATCGAGAACGGTATGGAAGGCTTCGACCACGGCAAGAAGCTGCACAAGATGGGCTTCCACGGCCACGACACCGCTGAGCTTTCGTTCAGCGACGTCTTCGTTCCCGAGGAGAACCTCATCAGCGGCCGCGAGGGCATGGGCTTCGTGCAGCTCATGATGAACCTGCCCCTCGAGCGCATGTCGATCGGTGTCGCGGGTGCCGCCGCGGCTCAGGCAGCCCTGGACTGGACCTTGGCCTACACGAAGGACCGCGAGGCCTTCGGGGAGCGGATCGCTGACTTCCAGAACACCCGATTCCGGCTTGCCGACATGGCTGCCGACGTCGAGGCGCTGTGGGCATATACCGATCGGGTTATGCGCGCGTACGCCGACAAGAAGCTCTCGGCCGAGGAGGCCGCGAAGTACAAGTTCTGGGCGACCGAGCGAGAGTGGGCGGTCCTTGACCTCGGGGTCCAGCTGCACGGCGGGTACGGCTACATCACGGAGTACCCGATCGCGCGCGCGTTCCTCGACGCTCGCGTCCACCGCATTTACGGCGGTACCAACGAGATCATGCGCGAGATCGTCGGGCGTGACCTCGCTGGCAAGCGCTGATCACACCTGCGACAGGATGCCGCGACACCGCCCTCTCAGGAGGCGCGGGTCGCGGCATCCGTCGTTCGTGGTGCCTTGGCGAGGGACAACTCGGCTGGGTGAAGGACAACTCGGCTGGGCGAGGGACAACTCGGCTGGGCGAGGGACAACTCGGCTGAACGGTTAGGCGATGCCCCAGGGGAAGAAGAGGGCGAAGAGGGCGGCGGAGGCTAGCCAGAAAGCGGCGATGAAGACGACGTCGCGGGCGCGGAACGGCACGAGGTGTCGCTCGGTGCGATCGGGGTAGGCGCCGAAGGCGCGGGAGTCCATCGCGAGGGCCACCCGCTCGGCATGACGGATCGCGCCGGCAAGCAGCGGCACGAGATAGCTGGCCCAGCGGCGCAGACTCGCGATCGGTCCGCGCCCGCGGTGCGCGCCGCGCACGCGGTGGGCCTGCCGGATGATTTCAAGCTCGTGACCGAACCGGGGCACGAAGCGGAACGCGGCCAGGGCTGTATACCCGATCCGGTACGGGACGCGCAGCTGCTGCACGCAGGCCCGCACGAGATCGGGACCGGTCGTGCTGAGGCCCGGGATGAGCGAGAGCGCGAGGATCGCAGCGAGCCGCAACCCCGTTGCGAGTCCGATCTCGAGAGCGCCGCTGTAGAGGGTCCATGCCCCGATCTGCAGCACGGGCGGGGTGTCGGCGACGAGTGCGGCATCCGTCCAGAGCGCGAAGCCGAAGCCCAACACCGCTATGGCGCCGGGTATCGCCAGTGCGAGAAGGACGGCGGCTCGGATGCTGAGACTCACGCCGACGAGCAGCACGAGGTACGACAGCGCGAGAAACGCCACCGGTGTCGCAAGATCGCGCACGAATACGAGCAGCACGAGCGCCGGAAGGACCGCTGCCATCTTCGCAAGCGGGTTCAGCCCGTAGAGGAAGCGCACCGCAGAGGTGCGCCGCACGGCGGCGTACGGGTCATCGGCAACGGATGCCGGGAGCATTGTCGGCGCCGTCGTCACGGGCCACCCCGGGAAGGTCAGCAACGCGGGTGACCGTTCGCAGTTCCGGGTGCGTGGCGAGCGGGGCGAGGGCGCGCGCGAGCGGCGGGACCCGCAGGCCCGCGCGGGCGATGAGCTCGGCATCCGCGAACACCTCGCCCGGCGCTCCGCACGCCGTGAGGCGTCCCGACTCCATCACCGCCACGCGGTCGGCGTACTCGGCGACCAGCTGCATGTCGTGGGTGACGACGATGATGGTCGTGCCCTCACGGTTGAGGTCGCGCAGCAGACCGAGAAGTTCGTCTGCTCGGGCGCGATCTTGTCCGAACGTCGGCTCGTCGAGGACGAGCACGCGAGCGCCGGCGACAAGGGCGGTTCCGACCGAGAGGCGCCGCTTCTGGCCCCCGAGAGCAGGAACGGATGAACGTGCGCGCGCTCGCGCAGCCCGAAGCGGTCGAGAAGATCGAGGGTGCGCCGCTCGATTTCCGCCTCGTCGAGGTGCTGGCGTCGCAGGCCGTGCGCGATCTCGTCGAACACTGACGCCGCGATGAACTGGTGCTCGGGGTTCTGAAACCCGAACCCCACATGGGTCGACAGAGCCCGGTCATCCAGGCGGGCAACATCGAGGCCGTCGATCCGGACGGTGCCCCGGGGCGGCGTGAGCACCCCGGCCAGAGCCTGGATCAGCGTCGTCTTACCCGCCCCGTTCGCACCGACGATAGCGAGGAAATCGCCGTCGCGAACCTCGAGCGAGACATCCGTCAGAACTTCCGTCTTCTTGCGGCGCAGCGTGAGTCCGCGCACCTCGATGCGCGTGCCGGATGCCGACACCCGTGTCTCGGTCGCCGCACCCGCACCCGACCCCGCCTCGCGTGTAGCGGCAGGAGCGGGCTGACGATCGAGTGCCGCGCGCAGTTCGTCGGGACTGATCGGCAGCGTGTCGAAGCGGTACCCGGCCTCCCGCAGGCGCAGAGCCGCGAGCGTCGAGGTCGGCAGCCACACGCCGAGGTCGTGCAGTTCGGCCGCGCGCCCCCGCAGGATCTCGTCAACCGCCCCATCGGCGATCACGACGCCCGCGGCATCCAGCACGACGACGCGGTTCACGAACGGGGCGGCGGCGTCGAGGTTGTGCTCGATGAGCACGATCCCCTTGTCGCCGGATGCCGCGAGCTCGTCCAGGGCGGCATAGACGTCATCGATCCCGCGGGGATCGAGGTTTGCCGTCGGTTCGTCGAGCACGAGAAGGGGCGAACCCATGGCCAAGGCGCACGCGATTGCGAGCCGCTGCCGACCGCCTCCGGAGAGGCGATCGGGGTTCTCTGACCGCCGTTCCCACAGCCCGACCCGACGCAGCGCACTCTCGGCGCGGGCGAGCACCTCGGCTGCCGGCAGACGTAGGTTCTCGGGCCCGAACGCGACCTCGTCGAGCAACGTGCCAGTGACAAGTTGCGCGTCGGGGTCCTGGAACACGATCCCCACCTGGGTCGACAGCTGCGCGACGGAGTGCGTCGCGGCATCCATCCCGGCTACCTCGACGCGGCCCGTCAACGTGGCGGGAACGGCGTGCGGGATGAGCCCGTTCATGGCGAGGGAGAGCGTCGACTTGCCCGAACCGCTCGGCCCGAGAAGCAGCACGACGTCGCCGCGCGACACCTCGAACGACACGGATGCCGGGGTCGCGGCATCCTCACCCTCGTGTGTGATCCCGACCTCGCGCAGCTGCAGCAGCCGCGCGTGTTCCCTGCCGTGGGTCGGCTTCGGTGTCGCCGTCTCGCCGGGAGCGGGGGCGACGGAGGCCGAGCGTGCGGCGGAGTCGGGGGGAGCTGTCACGGGTCCTCGTCGGGAAGGGAAGTATGCCCTAACTTAGCTGAACCTAACTCCACGCGCCCCGAGATTCCGGTTTCGCGAGGAAGCCGCGTGGAGCGTCACGCGCGCCGCGCGACGCCAGCGCGCCGCAGCGAGACGCCGATTCCCAGACCCGCAGCAGTCCACGCGACGGGGCCGAGCACGGCCACGATGAGGTAGATGATCTGGGCCAGCAGCGGAAGGGAGGCGAGGTCGGCGGCGAAGGCGACGACGACAGCGACCAGGATGCCGATGACGACGGCCGAGATGAAGAACCGCCAGGCATCCCACACCCGGTAGCGGGTGAGGGCGGCAACGAGCTCCTGGATGCCGCCGAAGAGGATCGCGGTGCCGAGGAACCGCAGCGCCCACTGGGGAGCCATGGCGCTGGCCACGAGGGCCGCGAACACGTGGCTCAGGAGCGCGACCCAGGGCAGACGGATGACCTCCTGCGCGATGATCCCCGGCAGCACGTGTGCGCCGAGAACGAATCCGTAGAAGATCGGTGCGATCCCGAGCACGAACGGCGTGACCCAGCCCGCAATACCCGCGAGGAGCCCCGTCGCGACGCCGATGGCGGCGGTCGTGAGGAGCACACGCGTCGTCAGGACGGAGGATCGGGCCACCGTATCAGCGTACTGCCGCGTTCGGGACCAAAGTCGGTCTCAGAGACGTCTGCGCCGTCGGGTCAGTCGCACTCCGGGCAGCGGCGGGGCGGGGATGCGCTCCGGGCCGTGGTCGATGACGTGACCGAATCGGGCAGCCGCGTTCTCCCAGTCCTCGCGGGCGGCGACGATCTCGTCGTGTGAGCGTCCGACGAAGTTCCACCACATCACGATCTCGTCCGGGAACGGTTCGCCCCCGAGTAGGAAGATCCGCGCGCCCCCGGTGGATCGCAGGGTGATCGCGTCGCGGTGTGTGCCGAGGTAGAGCAGGTGGTTCGTATCTAGTTCGGCGGTGTCGTGCGCCTGCCCGCCGGGTGCGCCGCTGACTGTCACGTCGCCATCGATCAGCAGCAGCGCGTGCTCCCACGCCTGTTCGAGCGGCACGAGCACGTCAGCTCCCGGCGTCAGCTCCAGTTCGGCACCGACGATCGGGGTGTGTGCGGTGGCCGGTGAGGACGCGTCGCCGAGTGTTCCGAGCACGACGGTAGCCTGCGCGCTCCCCGAGGCGGCTGGCAGGTCGAGCACCGGAAGATCCGCGTGCTGTTCGAAGGATGCCTCCCCGAACCGGGTTGCGTCGGGAAGAGCCACCCACAGCTGCAGGGCGTCGAGGTCGACATCCGTCTCGCCTACCGAGTATTCGGAGTGGGAGATCCCGGCGCCCGCCGTCATGAGGTTGAGCACCCCTCGACGCACGATCACGTCGCTGCCGACCGAGTCGCGGTGGCGCACCTCGCCGTTGATGGGCCACGTCACGGTCTGCAGGCCGATGTGCGGGTGCGGCTCGACGCGCATGGTGGTTCGCTGCGGCCCGAACCGGTCGAGAAAGCACCATGCCCCGACAAGGGGCAGGTCGCGCTGCGGGAGTGCCCGGGAAACCTGCATCGCGCGCAGTCCCCCGAGCGGCACATCCCGCATCTCGAGGTTCAGCAGGCGGGGTCCGTCGCAGTCGGCTGCACCCTCTTCGGCGACCGCTGCGTCGGAATCGAGGCGGGTCATTCCTGGGGCGCTGACCCGTGGGGCCACGCGATGTCGAGCCCGTTCACCTCGTGCTTCTGCAGGTAGCGCACCACGAACGAGCACTCCGGCACGACGGTCTCGCCGCGGGAGGCGACATCCGCCATGGCCTCCCCGATGAGTTCGGTTCCGAACCCGCGGCCCGAGAAGGCCGGATCGATCTCGGTGTGGGGAAAGACGAGGCGGCCCTGCTCGTCGGCGACGAATTCGGTGAAGCCGGCGAGAGCTCCGTCGAGGCTGATCTCGTATCGTCCCTTGGCGTCGTTGCGCACGACCTCGGGGGTCACATCCGTGTCGGTCATCAGCTGTCCTTTCGTTGCTTCCTCCCAACGTACGTGGCGGCCTCGGTGTTCCGCGAGGGTTGGCTTCTCGGGCATCGCTGCACTCCCGTCAGGCAGACTCGGGTGGTGACTCCTTCACCGACGCTCGCGGACGCGGTGACAGACGCCGCCCCGGATGCCGTCTATGACACGTTCGTTGCCTGGGCCGAGGGGCGCGGCATCCGTCTCTACCCCGCGCAAGACGAGGCTGCCATCGAGCTGGTCTCGGGTTCGCACGTGGTGCTGTCGACCCCGACCGGCACCGGCAAGTCGCTCGTCGCGATCGCTGCCCACACCGCGTCCCTGGCTCGCGGCGGCCGTTCGTATTACACCGCGCCGATCAAAGCGCTCGTGGCCGAGAAGTTCTTCGCGCTCGTCGAGATCTTCGGTGCCGAGAACGTGGGAATGGTCACCGGCGACTCGTCCGTCAACGCAGACGCACCGATCGTCTGCTGCACCGCTGAGATCCTCGCGAACGTCGCCCTGCGGCAGGGCACGGATGCCGACATCGACGCCGTCGTGATGGACGAGTTCCACTACTACAGCGACCCCGAGCGCGGCTGGGCGTGGCAGGTGCCGCTGCTGCTTCTTCCGCGCGTGCAGTTCCTGCTCATGTCGGCGACCCTCGGCGATGTCACCCCGATCGTGTCCGACCTCGAGCGCCGCACGGGACGCGAGGTGGCGCAGATCACCGGCGTCGAGCGCCCCGTGCCGCTGCACTTCTCGTATGAGCGGCGCCCGGTCCACGACGTCGTCGAGCGGTTGCTGGAGGAGGCCGAGACTCCGATCTACATCGTCCACTTCTCGCAGGCCGCGGCCCTCGAGCGGGCCCAGGCGCTCATCAACACCAAGATCGCCTCGCGCGAGCAGCGCGATCAGATCGCTGCCGAGATCGGCGGGTTCCGGTTCACGACGGGGTTCGGCAAGACGCTTTCGCGCCTGGTGCGCGCCGGCATCGGCATCCATCACGCCGGGATGCTGCCGCGCTACCGGCGCCTCGTCGAAACCCTCGCCCAGCGGGGCCTGCTCAAGGTCATCTGCGGCACCGACACCCTCGGCGTCGGGATCAACGTGCCCATCCGCACGGTGCTCATCACGGCGCTCACGAAGTTCGACGGCACCCGGATGCGGCAGCTCAGCGCCCGTGAGTTCCATCAGGTCGCAGGTCGCGCGGGCCGGGCCGGATTCGATCCCTACGGCAACGTCGTCGTGATGGCGCCGGAGTGGGAGATCGAGAACGCGGTGGCCCTCGCCAAGGCGGGCGACGACGCTGCCAAGCGCAAGAAGATCGTGCGCAAGAAGGCCCCGACCGGCCAGGTGAACTGGGGCGAGGGCTCGTTCGAGCGGCTGGTCGCCGCCGAACCCGAGCCGCTCACCCCGCATCTGCAGCTGACCGCCGCGATGCTCATCAACGTCATTGGCCGCGGCGGAGACGTCTTCGGGAACGTCCGCTCTCTCGTGTTCGACAACCACGAACCCCGCGCCCGGCAGTACGAGCTCGCGCGCCGCGCGCTGGCGATCTTCCGCACGCTGCGGACGGCAGGGATCGTGGATGCCGATGCTGACGGCATCCGTCTCACCGTCGATCTGCAGCCGAACTTCGCCCTGAACCAGCCGCTCTCCCCCTTCGCGCTCGCTGCGATCTCCCTTCTCGACCCCGACGCGAGCGCCCTGGCGACCCCTTCCGTCCCCACGAACTCCGCAGAATCGCACGAACTCCGCAGTCCTGAGCCAGAATCCTCCGAACCTGGCGCGAATCTGCGAACGTCGGGTTCCACGACCACGGCCGGCACTGGCCACTACGCGCTGGATGTCGTGAGCGTGATCGAGGCGACCCTGGATGACCCCCGCGCGATCCTCTCGCAGCAGGAGTTCCGCGCGCGGGGTGAAGCGGTGGCGGCCATGAAGCGCGACGGGCTCGAGTACGACGAACGGATGGCGCTGCTCGAAGAGATCACCCACCCGAAGCCGCTGGCAGAGTTGCTTGCCCAGTCGTTCGCGGTCTTCGCGTCGAGCCAGCCGTGGGTCCTCGATTTCGAGCTCTCGCCCAAGTCAGTCGTGCGAGACATGTACGAGCGGGCGATGTCGTTCGGGGAGTTCGTCTCGTTCTACCAGCTCGCCCGCAGCGAAGGTCTGGTGCTGCGCTACCTCTCGGATGCCTACCGTGCCGTCCGCCAGACCGTGCCCGCCGAGGCGCACACAGACGACCTGCTCGACCTCATCGAGTGGCTCGGCGAGCTGGTCAGGCAGGTTGACTCGTCGCTCGTGGACGAGTGGTCGGCGCTGATCGATCCGGCGGCCGACCCCGAAGCGCCGGTCGTGCCACCCGCGCCGCCGTCCGTGCTCACCAACCGCCGGGCCTTCACCGTGCTCGTGCGCAACGAACTGTTCCGCCGGGTGCAGCTCGCGGCCCTCCAAGACGACGACGCGCTGGCAGAACTCGATCCGGGCGTCGACTGGTCTGCGGCGATGGATCGGTACTACGACGAGCACGACGAGATCCTCACGGGCGGTCCCGCGCGCTCGCCGCAGCTCTGCGTCATCGATACGACGGATGCCGACACCTGGCGGGTCGAGCAGATCATCGACGACCCCGCCGGAGACCATGACTGGCGCATCCGTGCCGAGGTGGACCTTGCGGCATCCGTCGAGGAGGGAACCGCTGTCGTTCGCGTCACTGAGGTCGTGCGGCTGTGAGCGGCGACGGTGCTGGCCGTGGCAGCGTCAGCGGCGCCGGATACGGTGGAGCGGTGAGCACGCCCGAAGACCCCTACGCCGATCTGGTGTGGGATCCCGACGATCTCGCGCCACCTCCCGACGGCGAGGAGCCGCCCGAGGACTGGGCGCCGGCCGCCGCCGGCATCCAGGCCGCACCTGCGGCTCCCGCCCGCTCGTTCGCAGGTGCAGATCCGCTCGCCGTGCTGGGCGAGGTGTACGGATACGACTCGTTTCGCGCCGACCAGGCCGACATCGTCGACCATGTCACCGCGGGCGGGGATGCCGTCGTCTTGATGCCGACCGGCGGCGGCAAGAGCATCACGTACCAGGTTCCCGCGCTCGTGCGCGAGGGCACGGGCCTGGTGATCTCGCCCCTCATTGCCCTCATGCACGACCAGGTCGAGGCGCTGCGCGCCAACGGCGTGCGAGCTGCGGCGCTGAACTCCACGCAGTCAGCGCCCGAGCGCGCCGACACCGAGCGCGCGTACCTGAGCGGTGAGCTCGACCTGCTCTACGTCGCCCCCGAGCGTCTGTCGGGCGCCGCGACGACGGCACTCCTGCAGCGCGGGCGGCTGAGCGTCATCGCTATCGACGAAGCCCACTGTGTGTCGCAGTGGGGCCACGACTTCCGACCCGACTACCTGGCTCTCGGTGATCTCGCCGAGCGCTTTCCCGGTGTCCCCCGCATGGCGCTCACCGCTACCGCAACGCGTGAGACCCACCGCGAGATCACCGATCGGCTTCGCCTTCCCGACGCCCGCCACTTCGTCGCGAGCTTCGATCGTCCCAACATCCAGTACCGCATCGAGCCCAAGACCGACGTGCGCCGCCAGCTCACCGCGTTCGTGCGCGCCCAGCCCGCCGGCGCATCCGGCATCGTCTACGCCCTGAGCCGCAAGAGCGTCGAGCAGACCGCGGCGTACCTGCGTGGTCAGGGTATCGACGCACTGCCGTACCACGCGGGGCTGGATGCCGCCATCCGTGCCGCGAACCAGCAGCGGTTTCTGCGCGAAGACGGCGTCGTCATGGTCGCGACTATCGCCTTCGGGATGGGCATCGACAAGCCCGACGTCCGGTACGTCGCCCACATCGACCTGCCGAAATCGGTCGAGGGCTATTACCAGGAGACCGGTCGGGCCGGCCGCGACGGTGAGCCGTCGGTGGCGTGGATGGCGTACGGCCTCGCGGATGTCGTGCAGCAGCGGCGCCTCATCGACGGCGGCGAGGGCGATCTTGCCCGCAAGCGCCGCCAGCATCAGCACCTGGATGCCATGCTCGCCCTCTGCGAGACCGTCGAGTGCCGGCGGGTGAATCTGCTGGGGTACTTCGGCCAGCCCGCCGAGGCCTGCGGCAACTGCGACACGTGCCTCGAGCCGCCCCAGACGTGGGACGGACTCGTCCCGGCCCAGAAGCTGCTCTCCACGATCGTGCGCCTCCAGCGCGAGCGCGGCCAGGCGTACGGGGCGGGGCAGCTCATCGACATCCTGCGCGGCGCCGACACCGAACGGATCCGCCAGCTCGGTCACCAGAGCCTCGCGACCTACGGCATCGGGTCCGACCTGTCAGACCAGGACTGGCGCAGCGTCGTGCGCCAGCTCCTTGCCCGGGGCATCCTGGTCGCCCGCGGTGAGTACGGCACGCTCGCTCTCGGCGAGGCGGCTGGCCCCGTGCTCAAGGGCGAACAGGCGGTGCCCCTTCGGCGCGATGTCGCTGGACGCGTGGGATCGGCGCGCGTGCGCAAGACCGCCGCGACTGATGTCGCCCCGGCTGACCGCGACCTCTTCGAGGCGCTGCGGGCGTGGCGGGCCGAGACCGCGCGCGAGCAGGGAGTGCCCGCCTACGTCGTCTTCGGCGACGCGACCCTGCGCGCGCTGGCCGCCACCCGCCCGACCTCGGCCGCGGGACTCGAGGGGATCACCGGCATCGGGGCGAAGAAGAAGGATGCCTACGGCGACGCCGTCCTCGCCGTCGTCGCCGCTCACGCCTGACTCGACAACCCGGAGGCGTTCAGTCCCGCAACGAGCCAGTGCGAGGCGCCCCGTAGGCTGGCCCCATGACCCGACCCGGCACCGCGATCGTTGTCATGGGAGTCAGTGCGAGCGGCAAGTCGGTGGTCGGGATCGAGATCGCCCGGCGCCTCCACCTCCCGTTCGTCGACGCCGATGACCTGCATCCAGCCGAGAACGTCGCGAAGATGTCGCAGGGCATTCCGTTGACGGATGCCGACAGGATGCCGTGGCTCGACCTGGTCGGCGACCGGCTGGCGCTGCGCTCCACGGGCGGAGAGGTGCCCGACAGCGCCGTCGCAGAGGCGTCCGGTGTCGTCGTCGCGTGCTCCGCGCTGAAGCGGTCGTATCGGGATCGCCTGCGCGCACGTGCTCCTCACACGGTGTTCGTCCACCTCACCGGTGATCCGGAGCTCCTCAGCGCCCGGGCGCTCGCCCGCACCGGACACTTCATGCCCCCGGCGCTGCTGGCCTCGCAGCTGGCCACGCTCGAACCGCTCGGTGACGACGAGGCGGGCGTGGTGGTCGATGTCACCGAGGCTGTGGCAACGGTCGCCGAGCGCGCCGTGGGGTGGGTGCAACGCGAGGGGAGCGAGTGAGGCGGCATCCGGCTGGAGGCTTCCGGAGCGCCCTGTCGCAACACCACAACCATCCGGTCCGACGTCGTCGACCCTTGTTGTAGGCATCGTGAAGCGATTTGAGCCGTCTTTGTGGGATGCCTACCGTGGACCCTGACGTTCTCTTCCCCCTCATCGAGAGGTGATCTCATGGTCGACGCTGCTGTCCGTCCGTCCGAAACACCCACCGCCGAACCGCACATCGACGCCGAACTGGTCACGCGGATGCTGCTTGGCACGTGGGCTGACACCCGGCGCGAAGCCCGCGAGATGATCAAGGACCCGGCGTTCTGGCAGATCAACGGCCTGTCTATGCAAGAGCACCGCGAGCGGGTCCTCAGCCAGCTGCATCTGTTGGTTGACGCTGGCGGATCCCGCCGCGCATTCCCCAAGAAGTACGGCGGGCTCGAAGACAACGGGGCCAACCTCGCCGGCTTCGAGGAGCTCGTGCTTGCCGACCCGAGCCTGCAGATCAAGTCGGGCGTGCAGTGGGGGCTCTTCGGCTCGGCGATCTATCAGCTGGGCACCGAGAAGCACCACGACAAGTGGCTTCCCGGCGTCATCTCGCTCGACTTGCCCGGGGCTTTCGCGATGACCGAAACCGGGCACGGATCGGATGTCTCGGCGATCGGCACGACGGCGACCTATGACCCCGAGACCGAAGAGTTCGTCATTCATACTCCCTTCCGCGGAGCGTGGAAGGACTACCTCGGCAATGCCGCGCTGCATGGCAAGGCGGCGACGGTGTTCGCACAGCTGATCACCGGCGGCGTGAACTACGGCGTGCACTGCTTCTTCGTGCCGATCCGCGACGACGAGGGCACCTTCCTGCCGGGTGTCGGCGGCGAGGATGACGGCGTCAAGGGCGGGCTCAACGGCATCGACAACGGTCGCCTGCACTTCGACCAGGTCCGCATCCCGCGCGAGAACCTGCTGAACCGCTACGGCGATGTCGCGCCCGACGGCACCTACTCCAGCCCGATCGACAGCCCCGGCCGACGCTTCTTCACGATGCTCGGCGCGCTCGTGCAGGGGCGCGTTTCGCTCGATGGCGCCTCGACGTGGGCATCCGCCCTCGCGCTCACGATCGCGGTGACGTACGGCAATCAGCGTCGTCAGTTCGACAACGGTGCTGGAACCCCCGAGGTCACACTCCTGGACTACGGCAAGCACCAGCGTCGGCTGCTGCCCCGGCTCGCGCAGGTCTACGCGCAGGCCTTCGCGCACGACGAGCTCCTGCAGATGTTCGACGGCGTCTTCAGCGGTCGCACCGACACTCCCGACGAGCGCGAGGATCTCGAAACGCTCGCCGCGGCGCTGAAGGCGCTCTCGACCTGGAACGCACTCGACACGATTCAGGAGGCGCGCGAAGCCTGCGGCGGTCAGGGCTTCCTCGCCGAAAACCGCCTCACCGCGCTGCGCGCCGACCTCGACATCTACGTCACCTTCGAGGGCGACAACAACGTGCTGCTGCAGCTGGTCGGCAAGCGGCTGCTGTCGGACTACGCCAAGCAGTTCAAGGGCAAGGATGCCGCATCCCTCGCCCGCTTCGCCGTGGGTCAGACTGCCGGCAACGTCGTCCACGGCGCGGGTCTGCGCCAGTTCGGCCAGGTCGTCACCGACTTCGGCTCTACCGCTCGCGCTGTCGAGCGCGGGCTTCGGGGCGACCAACAGCACGAGCTGCTCGGCGACCGCGTCCAGCAGATGGTTTCCGACATCGCAGGGCGGCTGCGCCCGGCTTCCAAGATGTCGAAGACGGATGCCGCGGCCCTGTTCAACGAGAACCAGGCCGAGCTCATCGAGGCCGGTCGCGCCCACGGTGAGCTGCTGCAGTGGGAGGCGTTCACGGATGCCGTGAACCGCATCGAGGATGCCGACACGAAGCAGGTGCTCACGTGGCTGCGTGACCTGTTCGGCCTGACCCTCATCGAGAAGCACCTGTCGTGGTATCTCATCAATGGGCGCCTGTCGAACCAGCGAGCCGCTGCAGTCACCCGGTACATCGACCGGCTGCTACGCCGGCTGCGGCCCCACGCCCAGGAGCTCGTCGACGCGTTCGGGTACGAACCCGAGCATGTTCGCGCACCCATCGCGTCCGGTGCAGAGCAGGCGCGTCAGGACGAGGCTGCCGACTACTACGCGCGCCAGGCAGCCGACGGGTCGGCACCGATCCCCGAGAAGGTAGCCAAGTCCGGTCGGTGAGGCGCGGCGCTCGCGCGCAGCGCCCCACCTCGCCGCGCTAGGCGACGCTCTGCGCTGCCTTCTCGATCACATCGGCGACGGCATCCGGCTGCGACAGGAACGGCGAGTGGCTCGAGGCAAGTCGCGCGGTCTGCGATCCTGCCCGTGCTGCAAGGGCTTCCTGTGCCACCACCGGGAAGACCGTGTCGTCCTCGGTGATCAGATAGGTGGTGGGCCGGTCGCGCCAGGCCACCTGGGTGAGCGTGTCGGAGAACGGCTGCACCGCCTGCGAGAGCAGTCGCGAACTCGCGCGGTCAGCCTCGTCCTGGCTCATGTCGTTGAAGAAGAGCGTGTGCGGGGGTAGCTCGTCGTTGCCGGCCGTTGACAGCGGGCCATCGATGACCCACCAGTCCGGCGCGACCCCGCCGACCGCACCCAGCAGTGACTCGCCCTCGTCCAGCGCGAAGGCCGCGATGTAGACGATGTGGGCGACCTTCGGGTCGGTGGCGCCTTGCGTCGTCGGAACACCGCCGTACGAGTGCGCAACGACGACAACCGGGCCATCGATGCTGTCGATGGCTGCGGCGACGGCATCCGCGTCATCCTGCAGTGTGAGCGTCGCCTTGTCGTCGGCGTGCACGGTCGGCAGATCAACGGTTTTCACGGTCCAGCCGCGATCGATCAGGATGCTGGTCAGCGGTTCGAAGGCCCAGGAGCCGTGCCAAGCGCCGTGGACCAGGAGCAGAGTAGGGCGGGACATCAGTGTCCTTTCTCGAGGGATCGGGTTAGGGTCTCAACGTATTCGCGAGTGTCCGCGCGGGCAGTGGCGCCCGGTGCGAAGGAGTGGCGATGGCTGCAGAGTGGGGCCCGACGATCCAGGGATCCACCAGAGGGATGCCCGGATGGAGCGGTCACGACCTGTTCTGTGATGCCATCGCGGAGGTCTACGTGGGCGTCCTGCCGCGGCGCCCCGAGCGGCCGAGCTTCGACGCCGACTTCGCGACGTACGACCTGGGTGATGCATCGCTCGGGATGATCGACACGCCGGCAGTGTGGGCCGACCGCACGCGGAGTTCGATCCGCCACGTGCCCGACGACGCGCTGTTCATCAATCACAGCACGACACCCTGGGGGTTGCAGCAGGGTGGCCGGGAGTGGGCTACCGGGGCGGCATCCGCCCTCGTCTTGGACAACGCTCAGCCGTTCACGGTGACGGTGGGCGAGAACCGGCGGCTGCGCCTGTCATCGCTGCGTGTTCCGCAGTCCCTCGTGGGGCGTCGTCTCGCCGAGCCCGAGGCTCTCAATGACGCCCTGAGCCGTGGCGGTGTCGGCGCCCTCCTCGGGACCCAGATGGGCATGCTCGCGGCTGCCACGAGAGCGCGCCTGGCAGGCGCCGCCACCGCCATGGTCGACACGGTTTTGGAGCTGCTCGACGCGGCATCCCGCGGCGTCGCTCCGCCTGACCGGGTGGCGACCATGAAGGCCTATGTGGAGAGCCGGCTCGCTGATCCCCGACTCGGGGCGGCGGAGGTCGCCCGTGCGTTCGGGTGCTCGGTTCGGACGGTCCACGAGCAGTTCGGGCGCGACGGCACCACGCTCGGCTCCTACCTTCGCGCGGCGCGACTGGACCGGGCCCGTCAGATGCTCCTGGCTCCCGCACCACGCACGCGCACCATTGCGGCAATCGCGCGGGAGTGCGGATTTGCCGACGTGGGGACTTTCCGCCGCGCCTACCGTGCGCGCTTCGGGGTGAGCCCTGCAGCAGACCGGTGACCCGCGCCTCCGCTGGCGCGCCCCGGATGTCGGCGGCGGACCCTAGCCTGTGAGCATGAGTTCCGAGATGGTCCGCACCGATCTGGTCATCGAGGACGACGGTCTTGCCCGCTGCGGCTGGGTCGGTGCTGATCCGGAGTACATCCGCTATCACGACGAGGAGTGGGGCCAGCCGCTGCACGGTGACCGCGCTCTGTTCGAGAAGATGAGCCTCGAGGGCTTTCAAGCGGGGCTGTCGTGGATCACGATTCTGCGCAAGCGCCCGCGTTTTCGCGAGGTGTTCGCGGGGTTCGAGCCCGAGGCCGTCGCAGCTTTCGACGAGCACGACATCGCGCGCCTCATGACGGATGCCGGCATCGTGCGCAACCGGGCAAAGATCGAGGCGACGATCTCTAACGCAAGGCGCGTGACGGAGATGGCGCCCGGGGAGCTCGACGCGCTGCTGTGGTCTTTCGCTGTGCCAGGCGATGAGCGGCCACGCCCCACAGGGCTGAGGGAGCTGCCCGCCACCACCGCGGCATCCGAGGCCCTGAGCCGCGCGCTGCGGCGCCGCGGGTTCCGATTCGTCGGGCCGACGACGATGTACGCCCTCATGCAGTCGGCCGGGATGGTCGACGACCACCTCGACGGGTGCTGGCGAGCCGCCTGAATCCGGCTCTGGAGCCGCTACCGCGGCGTTTCGGCGTCGGGGTCTGTCAGCTCAGGTGTGGCAAGCGCGACTCCCGTTTCGATCAGGTGCGGGGCGTCATGGTCGACGACCTTCACGATCACCCCGCGGCGGCGCAGCTCAGCCACGGTGCGGATCTCTTCCCCGACATCTCGCCCCAGAGCGTGCACCGTGGCAACCACGACGACATCACCGCGGCGCAGGCGCCCGAACAGGCGGGCCAGTCGGTCCTCCCACGACTCGAGGGTCTCGGGCGACGGATGGCGAAAGTTCTCGATGGGAACACCGAACCGCGTCAGCGCGTCGCGCTGGCTCACCACCGGCGGCATCCCCTCGCGGGAGACCACGACACCGACCAGGCGCGCATCGGAGGGGCGCGCTCGCCACCACGCGCTGTCGGCGCGTTGCGGGGCGAAGCACGTCGGACACTCCGCCGCCTGGTGCGCGCCGGGGGATGCCGCAACGGGCCCGCCGTGATCGTCAGTCATGGAGGCCTCCACGGCTATTGTGCCTGACGGTGTCGACACTGGCGCCACTGGTGTCGTATCAGTCCGCGCTCTCCAGTCGCAGTTCGACGTTCAGCTGCGAAGCGTCGAGCTCGGCAAGGGCCCGACGCAAGGCTGCGCTGCCGAACTGGCCGCCGCCGCTCAGCTCGATGAGTCGCTCCCGGCGCACCCTGATGAGGGCGAGCCGCAGCTCGAGGATGTCGCGCGCTTCCTCATCCTCTGCTTCGCCGGACTGCAGGAACAGGGGCCCGACCCGCTCGGTGAACTCCGCCGCGAACGGCGAACCGTCGCGGCGCGTGAGTGACCCGTCATCGGCAGCCATGAGTGCAGCCTGGTGCATCTCGCGCGCGAGCCGCTGCTGCTCGGATCGCACGAGGTTCTCGTCGTCTTCGTTGGAGACGCGGAGGAGTCGCACCAGGGCCGGGAGAGTGAAGCCCTGCAGCATGAGGCTGGTCAACGCGACGGTGAACGCGACGAAGATGAGGAAGTGTCGCGAGGGTGCATCGGCGGGGAGGGTTTGGGCTGCAGCGAGCGTGACGACGCCCCGCATCCCCGACCAGACGATGATCGTCCCGTGCTTCCATCCGAGGGGTGCGGCTCGGTAGTAGTTCAGGTCGGACATGGCGCGAGAGATCCGACGGCGGAAGCTGGCGAGGCGACGGTTCCAGCCGGCCTCGGTGATGTGGCGGCCGCGGTCTCCATACTGCTCGGGACCGCCGGCTTCGATCTCATCGATCCGGTCTGAGATGGCGTTCAGTCGCTGGGTGCGCCTGGGATGCAGCCGCCGCCCCTGCCCCCAGACCAGCAGCGCGACGTATCCGGTCCGGACGACGAGCAGGATGCCGAAGGCCGCCCCCGCGATCCACAGGCCGTGAGCGATGCCGTGGATGCCGTTGGCGGTGCCCGTGACGATCTCGCTCATTTCGAGACCCATGATGAGGAAGACGCCTCCCTCGAGGAGGAGTTCGACGGTATGCCAGGTGACGCGGTCGGACATGCGCTGTTCGGGCGTGAACCAGCGAGACGCGCCCTGGCCTGTGACGATTCCCGCGACGACGGCGGCGACGAGTCCCGACCCGCCCAGCTCTTCAGTGGGGAGGTAGGCGACGAAGGGAACGATGAACCCGGCTGCCGTCGTTGCTGCCGAGCTACGCAGCCATGATCGCAGGCGGAGGTTCGCGTAGCCGACGATCGCGCCGATCACGATCGCGATGAAGACTGCCCAGAAGAACCCGCCGACCGCGTCGATGGCCGGCGGAGCCTGGCCGGTCGAGGCGATCATGACGAATGCGGCCACTGCCGAGTTCAAGATCACCAGTGCGCTCGCGTCGTTGAGCAGGCTCTCTCCCTCGAGCATCGTCACGACCCGTCGGGATACGCCCAGTCGCTTGGCAACCGCCGTGGCGACGGCGTCCGTGGGGCTGAGGATCGCACCCAGAGCCAGCGCCAGGGGATACCCGAGATCGGGGATCGCGAAGTAGAAGAACGTGCCCAACACGAACGAGCTCACGAACACGAGCACGACCGCAAGGCCCGCGATCGGGAGGAGGTCGCGGCGGAACTCGACAGCGGGGAGCGAGACAGCCGCCGAGTAGAGCAGCGGTGGCAGCACGCCCACCAGGATCCATTCCGGGTCGACGCTGATGTCGGGAAGGAACGGGAGGTAGCTTGCGACGATCCCGACCAGCACGAGAAGGAGCGGCCCCGCAACCTTGATGCGCGGGGCGACGCGGGCTGTCATCGCGACGACGAGAACCCCGCCGATGACGAACAGGAACGCGTCTCGTGTGGTCACAGCAGCCCTCGTGCGGCGACAGCGTCGCGCTCCGAGACCAGCTCGGCAACGGAGGCATCGATGCGCGCCCGTGCGCGCGCATCGACCTCGAGCCCCTCGATGATCCGGTATCCGGCGCCATCCGATGACACCGGGAACGAGCAGATGAGGCCCTCCGGGACGCCGTACTCGCCGTGGGAGACGACCGCGGCAGAGGTCCACGCGACTCCCGCGGTCTCGTCCCGGACGTGGTCGATCGCGGCAGCCGCGGCGGATCCCACCGAGGAGGATCCGCGGACGTCGATGATCTCGGCGCCGCGCTTCGCAACCCGGGGGATGAAGGTGTCATCCAGCCAGGTCAGCGCCGCATCCTCTCCGCCGAGTCGCGCAGCCAGGGCGGCACGTGCCGGCATCCCGTCGACGAGGGCATGGTCGACGTCGGGGAACTGTGTCGCCGAGTGGTTGCCCCAGATCGTCATCCGCTCGATGCTCGCCGCCGGCCGGTCCAGGGCACTGGCGACTTGCGCAACGGCACGGTTGTGATCCAGGCGGGTGAGCGCCGCGAACCGCTCGGCCGGGACGTCGGGCGCGGATGCCGAGGCGATCAGCGCGTTGGTGTTCGCCGGGTTTCCGACCACGAGCACCCGCACATCGTCGGCTGCCACTGCGCCGATAGCGGCGCCCTGCGGCCCGAAGATCCCGGCGTTGGCTTCGAGGAGGTCAGCGCGTTCCATGCCCGCCGTTCGCGGGCGCGCCCCTACAAGGAGCGCGATGTTGCAGCCGTCGAAGCCGGCGTGAGCATCGTCGGTGACCTCGACGTCGGTCAGGAGCGGGAACGCGCCGTCCATGAGTTCGAGTGCGGCGCCCTCGGCGGCCCTCATCCCCTGCGGAATCTCCAACAGTCGCAGCCGCACCGGCCGGTCGGGCCCGAGCATGTCGCCGGCGGCGATGCGAAACAGCAGCGCGTAGCCGATCTGGCCGCCTGCGCCGGTGATGGTAACTGTCGTGGGCGTCGCGTCGGGAGCCATGACCCAGAGCGTAGTCGTCGGCCTCGTCTCAGGTTGGTCCGATGGTCCCACTTCAGGGAACGCGTGAGGTCCTGACGGGGTTCTCCCGGCGGAGGAGATCGGCCGCGATCTCGCCGATCACGATGGCCGGCGCGTGCGTGTGACCCCGGATGATCGTCGGCATCACCGAGGCATCGGCCACGCGCAGGCCCGAGACGCCGCGCACGCGGAGCTTCGGGTCGACGACGGATGCGGCATCCGTCCCCATCCGGGCCGTGCCGACGGGGTGGTAGAGCGTGTGCGAATAGCGGCGCATCGACAGCTCGATCCGCTCGGCGCTGGTCATGCGCTCGCCGCCCTCGGGCTGCACCCAGCTGCCCGTGGTGACGGCGCCCAGCGCCGAGGTCGCGATGAGTCGCTCGCACACCTCGAGGCCGGCGTGCAGTGTCGCGGCATCCGTGCCCTCGGGGTCGCTGAGATAGGCGGGGTCGATCAGCGGGTGCGTGTGAGGATCGCTAGAGGCGAGACGGATGCTGCCGCGACTGCGCGGGCGCAAGAGAATCGCACCGACAGTGATGCCCTCGCCCGGGAGGGGAACGAGGCCCTCGCCGACGTAGGGCGCGGCGGCGAAGATGATCTCGATGTCGGGGAGGCCCTCGGGCATCCCTGCGTGGGATGCGACATCGGTGCGCACGAACCCGTACGCCTCCGCGACGTTGGAGGTGAGCATGCCGCGTCGGGTGGCGAGGTAGCGCAGGAGCTCCGATGGGCGCTCGGCGCCGTACAGCGTGCCGGCTATGGCGGCAGGGGCGAGCCCCGCCACGAGGTGGTCCTGCAGATTCTTGCCGACCTCGGGGGAGTCCACGAGGGTACGGATCCCGGCTTCGGCGAGCTCCGCTGCCGGCCCGACACCCGAGAGCATCAGGGTCTGCGGGGTATTGATCGCGCCGCCGCACAGGATCACCTCGCGCCGAGCGCGGGCGTGGCGGGTCGTGCCGGCGATGTCGACGTAGACCCCGGTGGCCCGTGGCTCGCCATCGCTGGCGTCCGCGAAAGTCACGCGACGGACGTGAGCGTTCGTGACGACGCGCAGGTTCGGCCGTGCCGCGGCGGGCCGCAGGTAGGTGTCGGCGGTCGAGGCGCGGGCGCCGCGATGCTGGGTCACCATCGTCTGCGAGAACCCCTGCCCTGTGGGGAGGTTCGCCTCGGTGATGTCGTATCCGAGTTCGCGAGCGGCTTCGAGGAATGCTGCTGTGTGGGGTCGCGGGTCGCGCTGTCCTTCCACCGTTTGCGGACCAGACCGCCCGAGCGAGGAGTCGACGGCATCCTGCACGTTCTCGATGCGGCGCAGCACCGGCAGTACGGCATCCCACGACCAGCGCTCGCCCGCGGCCTCGGCCCACTCGTCGTAGTCGGCGGCGAACCCGCGCACCCACATCATCGCGTTCAACGACGATGAACCGCCGAGGGTCTTGCCGCGGGGCCAGAAGATCCGGCGACCCTCGAGTTCAGGCTGAGTGACAGTGTCGTAGCCCCAGTCGTAGGCACTGCGGAACAGCTTCTTGAAGGCTGCCGGAACGTGCAGCTCCAGGGCGCGGTCGGGGCCTCCCGCCTCCAGCAGCAGCACCGTGACGCGGGGATCCTCGCTCAGGCGAGCGGCGAGGGTAGCTCCTGCAGAGCCTGCGCCGACGATGATGTAATCGGCCTCCAACTCGCCGCCGCGTTGCGGCGCGCGCCGCGGGCGCCCGCCGGTCACGACCGGAACGCCGACTCGAGGATGCCGAGCAGAGTCGTCAGGCGCGGACGGATGCGGAACCGCGTGAGCAGTCGCCCCCCGTCTGCCGCGCCGGGGCTCGTGACGAACCAGGGTGGGCGGGGAAGCGCCGAGAACGTGCCGGGTCCGATTAGCGCACCGGTCGAACGGGGGAACGGTCGGAACGGCCCGCGCATCACTCCCCGTTCAACGTCATCCAGCAGCAGTGCATTGTGGACGACGCCGATGCCGCTTTGGACGTCTTCGAGGGTCCCGCCGGGATACGCGCCCCACGGCATCGTCGGGATGCCGAACGCGACACCGGTCCAGGTGTTGATCGCCACCGTGCCGTAGCGAAGCTCCGCGACCGCGTGCTCGAACCCGTCGCCGAGGGCTGCCTCGGTGTCGGGATCGATGAGGATGTTGGCGCCGAGGGTTCCGGTCAGTCGCGCGTTCGCGTACTCGACAGCAGCGTCGAGGAACTCCTGGCCATTGCCGGGAAGCGTAACGACGCCCAGGGCCGGTACGAAGTACTCGGTGGCCTCCATGGGTGTCGGGTCGGCATCCGTGCCCACCTCGATGACCGCGCGGGTGTGGCCAGACGACCAGCGCGCACCCGGGTATTCGTCGGCCACTTCGGCCAGACGCGCCTGCGCTCCGGGGTACCACACGGGCCGCTGCGGTGCGCGGGACATCGCCGCCTCGACCTCGGCGAGGAATCGCTCGCGCTGGGCCCAATCCGCGCTGAGGATCACGACCTGCCCGGCGACGCAGTTGTGACCGCTGTTGTGCAGGCGCATTGTCGCGACGTGCTCGGCCTGGAACCGCAGGTCAGCATCCGACCACTTCCCGGGAACGACGATGATCGGCGATACACCCCCGAGTTCGGCGGTGATCGGCACCGATAGTCGGGGGCGGGCGCGCCGCTTGCCCGTCGCAGTGCGGCCGAACACGACCGTCTCGAACGTGCGAGCTGCTCCCGTGATATGGACGTGATCGATCCCGGCGTGCTCGGTGAGGGCAGCGCCGACCTCGCCGCCTCCCTGCACGATGCGCAGCAGCCCGAGCGAGATGAGAGGCGCCAGGGCGCGGCCGAACACCGGAGCAAGCGGGTCCTGTGTCGGGTTGATCTTGAGGATGCTGACCCGGTTGTGGGCGATGAGCTCGTAGAGGACGTCGAGTACCGGGATCGAGGTGATGTTGCCTGCGCCCAGGACTAGTCCTACCCCGCCGGACTCATTGGGCAGGAGCTGGCCAAGACCCGCCTTCCGCTGAGCGTCAGCGAGGGTCACGCCCGGGCGCAACCACACTTCGCCCGAGAAGCCGGAGACGAGTAGGCCATCGACAGCGCTGGTGGGAAACGCGTGGACGCGGACGCGATCCCCGGGAGCGGTGTTGACTCGCAGACGATCGAGCGGGCTGGCGCCGACCCGCAGACTCGTGAGCGTCTCGATGTAGGCATCGATCGCGACGACTGTCGCGTACGGCCCGGTCAGCCATTCCTCGCCAACCAACGGGCTATCGAGATCGAGGCCCTTCGCTCGCGCCGCGGTGAGCGCCCAGTCCTCGGCTTCAGTGGCAACGGTGGCACGGATGCTGCGAAGCAGCCGGATCCGTTGGCTGAGGGTCAGCGCGCTCCAGGTGCGGGATCCCGCGCGCAACTCTTCGATGGCTGCGTCGAGCGACGGGATGACCGAGGCGGCATCGGCCACGGTGTTCGCTGCGGGACGAACGGATGACGGCATGGGCGCGCTCCTTCGGACGTGCCTCCAGCATATGTCCGCGGCACCGCGTGCCACCCGAGGTGGAGCGCCGTCTCACGGCGCGGTCAGTCCCTACGAGATCAGTGCGAGTTCGCGCAGCTTCGCCTCGACGTCGGCGTTGCTCGGCTCGACGTGGTGCGTCGCGTCGGGATAGACCACGACGGGAATGTTCGTGCGGCCAGAGATATCGCGCGCGACATCCGCAGCTGCCGGGTCAGCCTCGAGATCGACGTACTCGTACGCAACGCCCAGGTCGTCGAGCTGCGCCTTGGTGCGACGGCAGTCGCGGCACCAGTCAGCGCCGAACATCGTCAGGGTGCCAGAAGTTTCCGAAGTCATGCATCCAGGGTACGACCGCCACGCAGCCGTCGGCCCCTCTTCGCGAACCCACACCTTCCCGCCCCAACCCACATCATCCGCGCGCCAATTGGTGTGGGTTCGGCGCGGAAGGTGTGGGTTCGGCAGGAGTGGCCGGGGCCCGGGCCGCACGGAGAGTCTGTGGATGCGCTATGGATCGGTGGACAGCTGTACGGCGATTTCGCCGCGGCATGCCAGCATTGACCCCATGGATCTATCCATCGTCGTGCCGACGTACAACGAGGCACCCAACATCGCGGAACTCGTGACTCGGGTAGCGTCGGCGACGAGCGGCATCCGTGCAGAGGTTGTCTTCGTCGATGACAGCACCGACAATACCGCTGATGAGATCCGCCGGGTAGCTGCGGAGGCGGCGATTCCCGTTCGCCTCATTCACCGCGACATCCCCACGGGCGGCCTCGGCGGCGCGGTGATGGTGGGGTTCGACGCGGCGGCATCCGACATCTGCATCGTTATGGATGGCGACCTTCAGCATCCGCCCGAGGACATCCCGCGCCTGTGGCGCCGCTACGTGGTGGGCGATGTCGATGTCGTCGTCGCCTCGCGATACAGCGGTGAGGGAACCAACGGTGGACTTGCCGGGGCATCCCGGATCGCCGTGTCCAAGTCGGCGACCCTGCTGACAAAAGCGATGTTCCCGGGGCGACTCAAGGGCGTCACCGATCCGATGACCGGCTTCTTTCTGATCGATCGTCGCCGCCTCGACCTGCGCACGCTCAAGCCGCGCGGATTCAAAATCCTTCTTGAGATCCTCGCGCGCACAAACCTGCGCGTCGCCGAGGTGCCGTTCGATTTCGCCGACCGCAACGCCGGTGAATCGAAGGCGTCGTTCCGGCAGGGGGTGCATTTCCTCGCGCAGCTGACAATGCTGCGGTTCGGCAAGATGTCGATGTTCGCCGTGATCGGCGGCCTCGGTGCCGTCGCCAACATCGCGATCGTCTGGCTCCTCACGCGGTGGGGCATCGATGACATCCCTGCGATGATCGTCGCCGCCGAAACGACCATCATCGCCAACTTCCTGCTGCAGGAGCGGTTCGTCTTCCAGGATGTGAAAGACGAGGCATCCGGCGTGTGGACGCGGTTCGCGAAGTCGTTCGGCTTCAACAACGCCGAGGCGATCCTGCGGATCCCGCTCACGGCGCTCCTGGTCTCGACGTGGCACATCTCGGTGGTCATCGCGACCGCGATCACACTCGCGCTGGCGTTCGTTGCGCGATTCCTCTTCCACGCGCTCGTGGTCTACGCGCCCTCGCGCAGCCGGCGCAAGGGTGTCAAGACCCGCACCCGCGAGGTGCTCGAAGAGCTCGACGAGCAGGTGATGGCACCCGGCGAACTCTGATCCGCCGGACCTGATTCAGGCGATCGGATTCAGCCGATCTGCCTCGCAAGGTCGCCTACCGACATCCCGTAGTTCATGCGGATGACCGGGAGCGCGAGCTTGTCGGTGCCGATGTGCACGTAGCCGTAGTCGATCGTTCGCGCCAGCTCGAACCCGGCAGCTGCCACTCCGGCCTTGGCGGTGTCGTTGTAGTGGCCGAACGGGTATGCGATGACCTCTTTGGCTCCGATGTACGCGGCGGAGGCTTCCAGGTCCGCAGCGATCACATCGGCGGGCTCGTTGACCATTCGTCCCTGGCCGTTGGCGCCGGCGCGGTGCATGTCCTCGGTGTGGGAGCGGACGATGACATAGGGCGACGGATGCAGCTCCCGCCGGTCTCGCGTGATCATGAACGAGGTAGTCAGCACATGGTGCGCGTCCACCACGGGGACCGCCAGCTGATACCAGGTGTCGTCGGCGTCGTCATCCGTCACGATTACCGAGTGGTTCGGGAGGAACAGCCGACCGTCGATGAACGCACTCAACTCGTCCCACGTGGGTTGGTAGAAGCCCTGGTCGGCGATGTAGGCCATCTGCTGCTCGAAGTCCCCGATATAGGCGTAGTTCAGGCGGAGCCAGCCCGATTCCCCCTCGGGCTTCGAGGTGAACTGGTGGTACATCAGGATCGGGATCTGCGCGTCCTCGGCGGCGTTCGCCTCGGGGGTCGTCCACGCGCCATAGAGCGTGCGCTCGCGCTCGTCGCAGTCGACGAGCTCGGACCCGTTGACCCTGTCGGCGATGCTGAGACTCTCTGCGCCGGCGGGTGAGGCGTACCACCCGGCGAAGACGGCGCCCTCGCGGGAGAGAATCGGCAGCCCCGTGTACAGCTGGCCCTCGTGCTGCAGCATGGGCGGCACGTCGAGGTCGGCGCCGTCGAACGACACCGCGCAGGTGGTCGGGTCGCCGCTGTCCACCAGCATCTGCTGCGTTGCGCTCAACGGTGGCGGAGTAGCGGGCCGGGTGGGCGTCGCGGCGGGCGCTGCCGATGCCCCCGGATCCGTCAGACTGAGGGTTGCTACCGCGCCGACGATCAGTGCCACGAGCGCCACAGCCACCAGAGCCGCCCACAGCACCATGCCATGGCGCGGGCGCGCGTGCGCTGGTGCGCGATGCACCGGTTTAGCAGTCCCCTGCCCGCTCATTGCTACCCCAGTCAGACACCGCGGCCCCGAGCCGCGCACCGCGTACGGCGCGGCGTCCGACGCGCACCATCACGCGCGATAGGAGGATTGTATTCGTGAATGATGTCCCAACCATCGATGTCGTGGCCGCTGTTGTCACAGACGGTGACGAGATCCTCGTGTGCCGTCGTGGGGCCCACATCGGCCAGGCGGGCCGCTGGGAGTTCCCCGGCGGCAAGGTCGAACCGGGCGAAGACCCGATCGACGCCCTCGTGCGCGAAGTGCAGGAGGAGCTCGGGGTCGGCATCCGTGTCACGGGACATCTGTCGACCGACGACACCCATGTCGGCGATCGCATCATTCGCCTCGCCTGTTATCGCGCGGAACTTGAGGGTGAGCGGCCGACGGAGAGTACCGATCACGACGAACTGCGGTGGGTCGGGGCTGGCGACCTCGACCAGTTCTGGTGGGCTGAACCCGACCTGCCCGCTGTGCGGATCCTGGCCGCGGAGTAGCATGCGAGCGTGCCTCGCTACGTGATCACCCTCGTCGGAGAGGACCGCTCGGGACTCGTCTCGGCGGTCGCGGATGCCGTGAGTGCCCACGGTGGCAACTGGGAGGGAAGTCAGCTCGCTGAACGTGCCGGCGTGTTCGCCGGGGTCGTCGAGATCTCGGTTGCTGACGAGTCTGCACAGACGCTCTTGGGCGCGCTGCTGGCGCTCGATGAGACGCTCACTGTCACGGCGCTCTCGGGAGTGGGTGCCTCCACTGCGAACCGCCAGGTCAGTTCCCTCGTGATCTCGTTGGTGGCCAACGACCGCCCCGGAATCGTTCGCGACGTCTCTGCCGTGCTCGCCGCGCACGAGCTGAGCATCGATGACCTGTCGACCGAGGTGCGGGAGGCGGCGATGGCCGGCGGACGCATCTTCGAGGCATCCGTTCTGGCGCATACGGCCGCTGGGACTGACCTTTCCCGGGTGAAGGAAGACCTCGAGAAGCTAGCTGCGGAGCTCCAGGTCGAGATCGCCATCGGCTGACGCTCAGCGCGAAGCGCCGATCACTGGTGCGCGAGGGCGTCCCAGTTGATCTCGATGCGGCTCGGGTCGCTGCGTGAAATAAGCGCGGGCAGGGTGGACCCGACACGCGGCCAGTACTTCGCGCTCGTGACGACCTCGGTGCTGACCTGGGTTTCGGGGATGCCTGTGGTTGTCGTGACCACCTCGATCTGACACGCCTGGTAGCGAGCGCGACCGACGCGATCGGATGCCGAGACCACGCGAACCGTGCCGCGGACCGCATCGGCCAGCGGGTCGCCGGTGTACTTCTCGAGCAGCTGCGCGGCCTCTTCGACCCAGGGCTCCTCCATGCCCGAAGCCTACGGGACGGCCGTTACAGGCGTGTCACTGCGGTGGGCTCAGCTCGCCGCGGCGGGTGCGGGGCCGGATGCCTCGAGCCGGCGCAGGCGCCGCCGGGCCATGTCGTGTGCGCGGGGACCGCTACCGAGGCTCTTGCCGGCGACGAACAGCACGAACCGCGTCATCGCGACGACCGGCAGCCATGAGCGGCGCAGTCCCAGCATCCGTCGATACTCGCGGGGGATTGTCGCGACCGCGCCCGCGAAGAGCAGCCGGTAGGCCCAGCGCAGCGACCCGTCGAGCGGGACCCGGCGGAGGAACCGCACGACATCCTGCACGCGTTCATCGCCGCGCAGGATGCCGCGATCGAGGTACCCGTGCATGCGGGCGCGTAGGTCCGCGGCGGTTTCGGGCGGGTCGGTCACACCCATGAGCCGACCCGCGGTCGCCCAGTCGCGAACGTATGCGTCAGCCCCGCCTGGGATGGGACCGCCCCAGGTCTCATGACACGTCAAGAAGGCATCTGTGAATGCGAGATGCACCCACTCGACGAGGTCGGCGTCGGCGGCGGAGTAGGCCCGGGTCTTGCCCGAGCTGTCGCGATAGTCGCCTGATACGTCGGCGTGGAACCGGGCCACGCGGCCGAGTTCGGCATCCACCTGCTCTTCGGAGCCGAACGTGACGCAGATCACCCAGCGCACGGTTCCGGCGAGGCGCCCGAGCGGATCCTCGCGATAGCGCGACCAGTCATGCACCCCCGCCATCGCGCCCGGGTGCAGGGCCTGCATCAGCAGGGCACGGATGCCGGCGACCAGGGTCGGCATGCCCGCATGCACCGTCCACGCCGGCCCGTCCTCGGCGAACAAGCCCGCGTCATCGCCGCGCTCGAGGCGCTGCACCCAGGGCGGCATCCCGTTCGGATCCCCCGACAGGGGAACGAGCAGGCGCGCTCGAAGTCCGGGTCGCGTGCTCACTCTTTCAGGATGCCATCGCCGCGCAGCGGTGGCTCCGGATCAGGCTTCGGGGTGGGATGAAGCGAGCGCGGCATCCAGGTCGTCGAGAATCTGCGCGCAATGGGTGACGTCTTCGGGGGTGCCCGCCAGCTCGAACTCGAACAGCACGGGCCTTCCCGACTTGTTCGCGAGTTCGCGGGCAGCTGCCTGGTAATACACGCCGAAGTTGCGGTTGCCCGAGCCGATGATCCCGACCATGCGGCGCCGGTTCTCGGCGGAGCGCAGGAAGCTGCGGACGCCCGCGGGCAGGGTCACCTCATCAGCGTTGCCCGCCTTGTACGACGGGGTCAGCAACACCCAGGGACCGGACGCCTCGCTGCGTCGGACGCTCGCGTCGGCGAGGTTGTGCACGGCCCGGCCGGTCGTCTCGGCCAGGTGCTGCGCGAAGCGCCCCGTGAGGTTCGAGGTCGACGAATAGAAGTAGACAGGTGTCTTGTCCACGGTTCCAGTGTCTCGCTGTAGGGGAATCTCGTGGGCGGTGCGGGCCGGGGAAATGGACGACGTCCGTCTTGTACTACAGAAGTGAAACAACTTGTGTTATGAATGTAGTACAAAAAATCGGGGGTAGAAATGAGACTCGACAACGGCATCGGTGTGATCGACCTGGCGGGACTGCTCTGGTCGACGCCATTGTTCTCCCTGGCGCTCGCCGTGATCATCGCGCCGATTGTGATCGCGTTCACTCGCTCTCGCGTGGGGCGGAAGGCGACCGTTGAGGTTCCGTCGGCGGCGGTGCTCACCCCATACGCACCCGAGGGTCGGATGATCGCAGCGGGAGCTGCCCTGGTTATCCTTGTGCTCGCGGCATCCACCGCCATCATCGACTACGCGGTTCTCGACCAGGCGATTCGGTGGTGGCGCTTCACGCTCGGCCTCATCGCGGTGACTCTCGTCCTCGCGGTCGTGGTGGGATTGATCGTGACCCGGGGGACGCGGCATCCCGAGGTACCTGCGGTCTCGCCGGTACGGCGACACTGGGCCAGCTTCAGCAGCCGCACCGCGCTGACCGTCACGGCAGTGGTCGCGGTGCTTCTTGTCGCGACGACGCTGTTCGGTGGCCTGACGTCGCAGATGGACTCGGAGGGCAACTGGCGATGGCTGGCGCTGCCGATCGTCAACGAGGCCGGCATCGATCCAATCCGCGTGAACTACTACGGCTGGACGTTCGGCGTGCCCGTGCTCGTTGCCCTGGTCACAGCTCTCGGGGTGGCGTGGGTGGCGCTTGACCGCAGCGCGGCCCGGCCATACCTGCGCCCCGACTCCGTCAATGCCGAACGCGCATTGCGGCGCGGGACGGCTTCCGGCATCCACGCGCTCGTGACCTCGGCGATGCTGTTCACCCTTGCCGGGGCATGGCGCATGATCGGGGATGCGGGGGCTGTGAGAGAGCTTGCGATCCTGGGCGACGCAGGAGGGCCCTATGACGTGATGTGGCGTCACGCTGACCTGGCTGTGCTCGTCGGGGCTGCGGCGCCTGTCCTCGAGATCGTCGCGTTCGTGCTTCTGATCAACGTCGCAGTGAACCGGATTCTGCCTTCCGTCACCGTCGCTGCAGAGTATCCAGACAGGGCGACTTCGCAGCGTTCGGCGGTCTCGTCATGACGGCGGTGCAGCCCTCGGTCGCCGAGCGTGAGACGTCATCGGCGGTCGAGATCTACCGCAGTTTTCGCGGGTTGATTGTGGCAGGACACTTCGCGGCGAATGAGCGGCTGCCGTCGGTCCGTCAGACCGCCACCGATCTCGGTGTTTCGGCCGGTACGGCCGCGAAGGCGTACAAGATGCTCGAGCAGGACGGACTCGTGATCACTCGGACAGCGGCCGGCACCCGGGTGGCGCCGTCGGCTGCCGTGCTTTCGGAGTCGGTCATGCGCCGCATCCGTGCGCTCGCGGAGGAATCGGCATCCGCTGGAGCAGACCTCGAGGACGTGATCGCGGTCCTGAGGCTGGTGGGATCACCAGCGTCGTAGTGATCGAGCCTGCGCCTACTCCTGCGACGCGTCGCTCGGTGCGAGAAACGCTGCGTAGTAGTACCCGGGCTCTCCATCCCAGGTGATGGCGAGGCTGATCGCGTTCACTGATGGTTGCGGCTCGGGTGCGCTGGCGACACTGACGAGGGTTCCATCGCACGGGATCTCTGCGCCACCGCCGCCCGACCAGTTCGACGCACTGCGCGGCATCCAGCCGACCGTCGCGTGCTGTCCCGGCGTACCGAAGCACCCGACGAGCATCTCGGCGACCGTCGGATACGGCTCAGCGAAGGTGAGGACCTCGACGGGTTCAGTCGCTTCAGGTCCCGCCGCCGAGCGCATGCCCGACGACGGACCCAGGAACGTCGCCCGTGTCGACAGGTCAGCGTTGGTTGCGTCGATCCACGCCTGGGCAGCGGCGTCATCGACCGGGGTCGGCGTGCAGCCGGTCAGTGCCAGCGCGGTGATCGCGACAGCAAAGATCGCTCCGACGCTTCGCCCCCGCATGCTCGGATCCTATCCGGGGGCCACCGGCGTCTCCCGAGGTCTGTTTGGTGTCGACGGCGAGGTCTACGCTCGGCCGCATGGACACGACCATCTCGGCCGACGGCACGCGCATCGCCTACGAGACGTTCGGGTCGGGCCAGCCCGTTGTCATCCTCGGCGGTGCCTTCTCATCCGCGAGCGACGGAGTACCGCTTGCGGAGGCTCTCGCCGCTCTCGGTCTTCACGGGGTGACTGTCGACCGTCGTGCCCGCGGTGGCAGTGGAGATGCCGCTCCGTACGCGCCTGAGCGCGAAGCGGAGGATGTGGCAGCGGTCGTGGATGCCGTCGGCGGCCGCGCGGCACTTCTCGGCCATTCGTCGGGAGCGGTGCTCGCGTTGCTCGCTGCATCCCGTGGAGCTCAGGCGACGCACCTCTTTCTGTCGGAGCCGCCGCTGGGCTTCGGGCAATCTCACGTGGCCACCGACCTGCCCGCGCGGCTCCAGCGACTGCTCGACGAGGGGCGCCCCGAGGAGGTGGTCACGATCTTCCAGCGAGAAGCAGTGGGATTGCCCGACGCGATGATCGAGCAGATCCGCGAGAGCCCGATGTTCCCGCATCTGGTGAGCCTCGCGCAGTCGGTCGTTTACGACGCAACCCTCACTCGCGCGTGCGATTCTCCCGATGAGCGGATGCTTGGCCTTGACGTTCCGACCGCTGTGCTCTGCGGCGCCGAGACGTTCCCTTTGCTTGAGGTGTCATCTCGTGCGCTCGCCGAGGCGATGCCGGCGGCAGAGCTCGTCATCGTGCCCGAGTCCCGCGGACATCGCCCCGATCCTGCGGCGACCGCTCGCGTGGTCGCGGAGCGGCTCGGCGGGGTCTGAGCTCGACTCAGGCGGCGAACACGGAGTGGATGTCTGACGAGAACGTCTGTCCGTTGAGCTCGAGGTACAGATGCTTCTCGGTGACCGAGACAGTCAGCGCCGTTCGGCGCTCGATACCCGACGCCGCCGACTCGAGGAAGCCGCGGTCGAAGCTGACGACGGGAATGTCTTCGCCACGGTGGATGCGCTTGCCAGCCCAGCTCGCAACGAGCTTCGTCGGATCCCGATGCGTGTGCACAGCCACGCGCTCGGCCTTCATGCTGCCCTCGTGAAGTCGCGCAGCATCCGGCGCGCCGACCTCGATCCAGGCAGTCAGGGCGCCGGTCGCGTCGCGAACCACGATCGCCGGCTCATCCGTCGAGGAGAGACCTTCGGTGAAGGTGATGCCCTCTTCGTACTCCAGTGCGTAGGCGAGCACGCGCGTGAGCATGAACACGTCGGTCTCAGACGGATGCCGCGCCGCCCGCAGCGACAGATCCTCGTAGACGCCACGGTCGACATCCGCCAGCGTCACGGTGAACGTATAGATCGTCGCCCCGGCAGCCATCCCGCCAGCCTATGGCTTTGTTGCTCGGGGCTTCCTCGCAGTTCGATAGAGCGCGGCGGGGCCGGCTCTCACCAGGGAAAAGCAAAACCCCCGCGATGTAGAAGCTACGCGAGGGTTTCTGGGGCGATTGTAACGATCGCCCTTGTGGCTCCGACGGGCGTCGATCCCGTGACCTCACGATTTTCAGTCGAACGCTCTACCAACTGAGCTACAGAGCCGTGCAACGTGAGGTTGCCTGCCTATTCTACGGCAACCGAGGTTCTACAAGAAAAATCCTGGTCAGGAGCAACTTCGTTAAACGTGAACATTCATGCGCACTCGTGACGACTCCTGACCCTCTGCGACCCTCAACGACGATTTCGCCCACTTTGTGGCACGGATGTGGCACAGATGTGGCACGCGGAGAGGGATGGTTCTCGTCGTTCGAGACCGGCTCCCGTGTCCTCAATCCCATGATGACTTGTGCGTGAACGAGGCCGGATCGCGCCATGCTGCGAGCACCTTCTCGACGCGCTCCGCGAGGTCGGTGCTGGACTCGAGGCGGATGGGTGCGCCGCTGTCGGGATGGAAGGCGGTGGCACGGTAGAACGTGGACGAACTGCTGCGGACGGTCCACTGCTCGATCACACCGACGCGGCGCCCTCGGAGCACGACATCCCACTCTGGCAGAGGGTAGCGGACTCTCCGTGACCTCGGCGGAAGTAGACGCAGCTCGACGCCCTCGGGGAGGGAAGAGTCAGTCATAGACACGCAGCACCTCGTATCTGCCGTGCCCGACCTCGCGGATGTCGAAGACATAGACGGCGGCACCGCTCTCAGCCCGGGCGATGAAGCGCCACCCCATGACGCAGGACTTGGGCGGATGGGTGATGTGGGCGGAACACAGCGCATCGCCGCTGACTCCGATGCGGGTGGGGGTGTCGAGGACACGCCAGCGTGCCTCGTTCCACAGGAGGCCGGCCGGGACACCCGCCTCGAACCGGAGAACGGCATCGCTGTGCGTGCCGGTGACGAGCATCATCCCTCCACTTATCGAATATGTGTACGAAAGACGATGGTACGTCTCTTCGTTCGGATTCGCACCTGTGTAGTTCGGCTGACGACATGGCGGAGTCGTCGCGCACCTTCCTCCCGGCGGCGTCCGCCGTCACCTTCAGGGAGGAGTGTGCATGTCTTCTGCAATCACGGCCGATCCACCGAGTGTCGGCGATCCCCCGCGCGGACGCGCGCTGCCACGGCTGATAGCCCTGGTTGTCGCGCTGCTGATCGCGGTCGGCACGGTCCTGACCGCAGCGCCCCCGGCGCACGCCGGGAGTGAGGGCGTCGGCTACGACATCGGCAGCGGCTTCCTCGGCGCCTACAACACGGACGTCGACGGCCGCCAGGCGTACTGCGCTGATATCGGCATGAACGCGCCGTTCTCACCGTCGTCGGGGCCGCACACCGTGACGTCGCTGGACTCGCTCAGTCGGCAGCAGCTGGCTGAGCTCAACTACGTCCTCGCGCGATGGGGCCAGTCGAGCAATCCGAACGTGACGGCCGCGGTTGCGCTGTACGTGTGGTCGGTGACCGATCCGGGCAACTACAACTCGCACGGCATGTCCGGGGATGCCTACTACGTGGCGCGAGCGCCTGCGAGCGCGCGGCCGACCATCCTGGCGAACCTCGCCACGATGCGCGCCGAAACGCCCGTCTACGCGGTGACCGATCCGGCGCTGTCGCTGTCGCTCGACATGGCCGATCAGTACGCCGGACCGCTGACCGTCTCGGCTCAGCCCTCGCATCTGCAGGGGGCGGCCTCCCTGACGGCCGCGCAGTTTGGCGACGGGTCGGCGTCTCGTGTCGTCGGCTCGGGCCAGTTCAACATCACCGGCACGCCCGCGGACGGTGCTCCCTCGTATCAGATCACCGCCTCGATGAGCGTCGCGGCTGAGGGCTACGGAGCGAAGGTCGATCTGTACACGTCCGGGGCAGGAGAACAGCGGATCATCGCCTCGGTCGCAGGCGCACCGGGCTCACTGACTGCATCGGCGCAGACGCCCGTGATCGACCTCGATTTCCAGCCGATCATCACCACGCAGGTCGCCGGCCGCTACGTCGACGAGGGCGATGCGTTCGTGGACGAGCTTGAGGTGACCGTGACCAAGGGGACATGGACGCGGCTGGACGGTGAGCGCATCCCGATCGTGGCCGAAGGGACGCTCTACGGCCCGTTCGATGAGCAGCCCGTGGAGGCGGACTCGCCGCCGCTGGGCGCTCCGGTCACCGGCGTCGAGTCCGTCACGCTCACCGGGGCCGGCTCCTACTCCTCGCCAGGCACGATCACGGCACCGAGCTCAGGCTTCTACACCTGGGTCTGGCGCATCGACCAGGCCGCGCAGGGCGACTACGCGCGATACCTGACGGGCTCGTTCACCGACCGCTTCGGACGGGTAGCCGAGACCGCCGTGACGCCATTCCAGCCTGAAGCCGTCTCCACCGCCGACCAGCGCCTCGCCGTACCGGGCGATCCGCTGACCGACACGATCGTCGTCTCCAGTGGCAACGGCCCGTGGCTGCGCGTGGACGGCGAGCCCGTCCCTGTCGTGTTCGAGGGGACGCTGTATCAGGTGCCAGGCGTCCGGCCTCCCGCGGAGTCGGTGCTCGTCGATCCCGATGCGGTGCCGATCGGCTCCGTCACGATCACAGCCTCCGGTCCCGGCAGATACGTCGCGCCGTCGATCGTCGCGCCCTCGGGCGGGTTCGTCACCTGGGTCTGGGAGGTCAAGAGAGCCTCGCAGCCGGAGTGGGTGCGGCCGTACCTCGCCGACGATTGGACCGACCGCTACGGCATTCCCGCGGAGTCGACCTCGGTGCGGTGGCCGCTGCACACGACTTCGGAGTTGCGGGAGTACAACGTGCATCCAGGCGGAAGGGCGTTCGACGTCGTGACTGTGACGGGTTTCCCGGCGGACCACGGCGACTTCCACGGCGACGGATATTGGCAGCCGGACGTGGACGTGCTGACGCACACCGTCTACGGCCCGTTCGCCAGCGACACCGCGCTGACGGACGACCTCGACCTCGCGGCGGCGCCGGTGCTGACGAGCATCACCACCCCGGCACGCAATGGCGTCTACCAGCTGGGCTACACGGACGAGGATCGGATCGTCCCGACCGAGCCGGGCTACTACGTCGTCGTCACGCACTTCGAGGGCGACGATCGCGTACAGCCGTACACGTCGAGTCCGGCCGACGTGCTGGAACGCTTCTACGTCCCGCCGACGCCTGCGCCCGAGATCCCGGTCACCGTGATCACGCAGGCGACCCCGGCGGCATTGGTGGGTGAGCCGTTCGACGACGCTGCACTCGTTCAGGGCGGCGTCCCGGCCGGCGCAACCCTGGTGTTCCGTGCCTATGGCCCGGTTCCTCTGGACGATCCGCCGCTGTGCGACGAGCCCTTCTTCGTCTCTGACCCGATCCCGGTCAGCGGGCCGGGCATCTACCGCTCCGGTGCGACGGTCGCCACCGAGCCTGGCGCGGTCTACTGGATCGAGACGCTGTACGACGCGGACGAGGGTGTGCTCGCGGAGGGCGCGTGCGGCGCGCCAGGCGAGACGACGATCATCACGGCCCAGCCGGAGTCGCTGACCGTGACGACGCTCGCGACGCCCACGGTGCCTCTCGGCGAGCCGGCGACCGACACGGCGATCGTCACCGGCACAGTCCCGGAGGGCGCGATGCTCGCATTCCAGGCGTACCTCCAGCACGGCGATGAGCCGAGCTGCACCGCAGACGAGCTCGTCTACGACGGCGAGCCGATACCGCTCGGCGGAGTAGGCGAGTACGTGTCGGAGCCTGTCGTGTTCGACCGGGCAGGCACTTACTACTGGATCGAGACCGTCCGCGATGTGGACGGCGCGATCCTCAGCCGCGGGGTGTGCGGCGCTCCAGATGAGACGACGATCGTGACGCCGATCCCGCCGACCGCGCCGTCGGCCGGGGAGCTCGCCCACACAGGTGGCCCGGACTGGATGCTGCCCGTCGGCATCGTCGCAGGCATGATCCTCCTCGCGGGAGCCGGCACGCTGCTCTTCGGTCGCCGTCTCGCTATACACCGAGCGCGCAACGGCCACGTCCGAGAGGAGGACACGGAGTACGGCGGACTGGAGGACATCGAAGGGCTCGACTTCGAGCCAGAGATCGACCGTTGATCCGGTAGTCCGCAGAGCGGCGGCCCGTCTCCCCGGCGGGCCGCCGCTCATGTGTTGTGGATAACGACGGGGCTGGGCCACGAAGGGCAGTTGTTTGCCTGTTCCGAGGCCCAGCCGCACGTCATCCGTGGCGGCCGCGGTTGCTACGGGGACCTGCCGTTGCTGACCGTTGCGGATCAGTACAGCGGCGGCATCGGGGGGTCCACCGGCCGGCGAGACCGGCTCAACAACCGCGGCGCGTAACGGATACCCGTACTATTGTTACGGATTCCCGTAACGGGCACAAGGACGGATCGGGGTCTGCTGGAATGGTGCCCGATTCCAGCAGCCCTGTCCGCGAACCCGACTTCGCGGCGATGCGGCTGCGGCTCGCGCGACTCAGACAGCAGCGCGGTTGGTCGTACAACGAGCTCGCTGCCCGCTCCGGTGTCGGCCGCAACACGCTCGTGACGCTGGAGAACGGCAAGCCGCGCAAGGAAGACGGCCCGCCGGAGACGCACGGCACGCTGCTGACGTGGTATCGCATCGCCGAAGCCCTGGACATGACGCTCGGCGAACTTCTCGCTCCGCTCCAGCCGCATCGCTCGCCTGACACCGCATCCACCGAACAGACGTAGCGGCCCTGCCAGTCGAGACCAGCAGGGCCGCTACGCGGCGGGCGGGGTTCGGTCAGGTCATGATCGGCAGCGGAGCGTTGTCTGTGATGTCCTGCTGTTCGCGCTTCACCGCCCGCCGTCGGGCCATCGCTTCTCTCGTGCGAGCGACCGTCAGGACGAGCAGGCTGTAGGGGCCGAAGGCGATGAACTTGGCACCGTTCCAGAACGTCAGGAGAACGAGGAGGTTCAGTGCCGCTGGCGCGCCAGACTGAATCTCTGCGGCAAGCAGCATGGTCGTGGTCCAGTAGGCCGCGCCGAGCAGCATGAACGGTATGCCGAACTTGAGGCGGTCTCGGCGGCGGAGCCAGGCCAGCACCACATTGGTCGGCGCGTAGCGGAGCAGGTCGTGGATGAGAACGCTCGCGAGCACGATGCGTTTGAACATGGTGACTCCCTCGTATCGGGCCGTTGTTGCGGCCTCAGACTGCTTGTGCAGGTGCAAGTACGAGAAGTCACCCGATGGCGGGAGCGCACCGCCCAGGTCATGTTCGCTGGGTCGGTTCAGAAGGGTCCTGCACGTCTCACGATACTCCCCTGGCCCGACATCCGCATGCGTGTTCCGAGATCGCATGACGGAGCAGAGGCGCTGTGGGGGAAGGCTCCGGAGCGTCGGCCACGTCGAGGGTCGCTGACGCAGGACGATCGTTGGCTTCCCTGAGTCTTCTTTCGGAGTCAGATCGCGCGAAGTAGGTACTTGGCGAAGATCCCGTCGTCGTCATAGTCGGATTCCTCGATGGCGAAGCCGGCTTCGCCGAGCATGGGTTCGAGAAGCCAGGTGAAGGTGGAGTGCTCGTCGCGCACGTGTTCTTCGAGGTCGGCGCGCGTCCACCCGCCTTCCACGGTCGAGTAGCCGGTCGAGCACCAGTGCTCGATGCGCTCGATCGCACCGTCGAGCGGGAAGTGGTAGACGACGTCCCACAGCCGCAGAATCCCACCGGGGCGGAGCATCGTTCGGATGCGCGAGAGGGCGATCGCCTTCCAGAAGTCGGGGAGATGGTGCAGAGCGTAGCGGGAGTAGATCAGATCGACCGATGCGGCGGGGCGATCGTAGGTGAGATAGCCGGCCTCCACGATGCGGAGCGACGAGAGCGCGGCTTCTGCTTTCCGGCGAAGGAGGTCGAGCATGACGGGGGAGGGGTCCACGGCTGTCACGTTCTCCCATTGCTCTGCGGCGAGCAACGCAAACTGTCCCGTTCCGGCGCCGAGGTCGACGACATCCGAGGTCGTGGCAGGAAGCAACTCCCGGAGCATCGCGACCTCGGCTGCGGCGCGGGCGTCCTCCTTCTCGTCGTAGCGTGCGACATGCTCGGGATCAGTGTTCTCCCGACCCAACGAGTCGGCCTCATCCAAGAACCACGTCGGCCTCTGCATACTGACTACCGTAACGATGCAGCACACCTCGGCGCCCCTCGTCATCGCGGTGCTGGAAGAGAGGTGGCGTCTGAGACGCCATAGTCCACCTACGATGAGAGCATGGTCGATCGCAGTACGCGACGAGTCGTAACGGTTCCTGATGTGGTGGGGTTGCCCTTCCACGTCGGCCGAGACGTGGCTGCCGGGGCCGGCGTGACCCTGGCGAATCCCGACCCCGACGGGCCGCCCATAGGCGCGCTCGCGTGGCCCGGCCTCTACTACATCGTTCGACAGATACCGGAATCCGGAACCCAGCTACGCGAGTGGGACTCGGTAGGGATCGAGGTCGTGGGGCACGGCGACGAGCCCGACCACGAACCAGCCATCCTGCGGCCGCCGCCGCCCATAGACGCTGCGCACGCGACGCCCGATCCGGAACAGCACGTCAATCTGACCGAGGACTGACCAGCCCGCGCCCGTCGAGCGCAGCGCGCTCGACGGGCGAGATCTCATGCGGTAACCGGTGTGCTCAGCCTTTGAGAAGAAACTGGATCGCCGCCTGCGCACTGGCGGGGCTCGGCTCGTGCCCTGCTTCGTCCTGGACGTGTAGCGTCGCGGTCGGGATGCGCTGAGCGATGATCTCGGCAGTGCCGAAAGGTACGTCTTCGTCGTTGCGGGAGTGCCAGAGTGCGACGGGCGCCGTGATCGCCCTGGGCTCGAATCCCCAGGGTCGTTGCTGGAGGATCGCCTCCCGCCCCGGACCTGCCGCATCGTGGGCGAGCGAAGCGGCCACCGCGCCTCGCCAGGGTGATCATCAGGAAGCTCCTCGAGCGCCTGCCCAAGCTGAACCTGCCAGAACTGACGCACCTGCTCGTCGGTGCCGGTCGCGAAGCTCTCGAACGCCTGCTGCGATTCCTGGGGGTAGAGCCTGCGCGTGTCTGGCTCATTCACCAGTCCGAGTCCGCTGAGCACGGCGACGCCTCCGACCCGTTCTGGCAGCATCGAGGCCACCGCGTAGCTGTAGGGGGCACCGGCCGAGACTCCGAGCACGTCGAACTCGCCCACGTCCAGGGCGTCGAGCAGGCCGGCCAGCAGCGGACTCCACTCGGCGATGGCCGCCATCGGCACGGGGTCGGATCGGCCGTAGCCGGGACGCGCGATGCTGATGAGGTCGATGCCTACCCCGACCGCGAGTGCCTCCCATTCCGCGGGCACCGTCGCGCCGCCGACGAGTCCGTGGTGCAGGACCACCGCGCGCCCGGAACCGTAGCGCTCATACTCCAATCGATTACCGGCGACCTCGTGAACGGGCATCGCGCACGTCCTCTCTCGTTTCTGCGGTCAGCTGAACACGGCAAGCAGCACCACTACTCCTGCGCGGATCACTCCTCTGCCGGCGTGAGGCTACCCTAACTCAGATCGGATTTGCCTGTTCAGATCGAGCGGGACGGATTGCTGCGGTTCGTGGTGCGCTGCGTGCTGGAGGCTCGATCCGCGGCTATGCGCTGTGCGGCGCGTGCAGCAGCCTCGGCTCGTGCCTGGTCGAGCCGCTGCGAGATGTTCCTGGCGGGCCTACCTGTGGGGCTCGCGTCGGTGACGGCGTAACGATCGCGGTAGGCCGCGATCGTCCGCAGCTGCATGAGCCACGCCTGGGCGCGGCCGGGGTCGGCTGGCCTGGTCCCGAGCGGCCTGACCCACGGGGCGCGTTCGCGGATCGCGGTGTCGGCGAGGTCGCGGGCGCGCTGTTCGATGAGCCGTTGGCGCTCGGTCAGCGCCGAGCGCATCTCAGGATCGGTGACGGCGGTCACCGCAGGGAGGAGTCCGGCGATGAGCCGAGCTTGACGGCGGGGTCGGCCCTTGCCGGCGGTGTGCTGTTGGAGGCGTCGATACAGCACCGCACCGAGGTCTCCGGCGTCGTGGAGAGTCCGGGAGGCGATCACCTCGCGCAGCAAGACGGTGAGGTCTATCCGGTGGGCCTCGACGCGACGCAGTTCCGAGACGAGCGGGGCGAACGTCTCGCTTGCGGCGAGGCTGTCGAGTTGATGGTCCGACAGCCCGGCTCGCCGGAGTTCGCTGAGGTAGCGATCGGTGAGTGCGGCGGTGGCGATGGTGTCGTATTCGGCTGCCAGTTGCGCGATGCCTCCCCAGGCGTCCTGTTCCGCGCGTAGGGCTTCGTGTGCGGAGGGCTCGGCCGCGACTCGAGTGATGATCGCAAGTAGCCCGTCTCGGCTTCCTAGCGGCTCGTCGGGCTGCTGATGCTCCTCGAGGTTCGCGGGCGCGAGTACCACGTAGGCGGTGTTGGATGCGCGTCCACGGGTCATCCCCGCGTAGAGACTCTCGCGGCTCGTGCGTCCGGTGTCGACAAGGGCGTGGCCGGTGTCGACGGTGGCGCCCTGGGCTCGATGCACCGTGCTCGCGTAACCGAGCTCGACGTGCTCGGCCACATACCAGGCAGGCAGACGCACTTCCCATGCCCTCGCGCGCTCCTGCCGGACGGTGAGTGACCCGTCGCGGTGGGTGGCGGTCACGCGCCAGCGGTCGCCGTTCTTCACGAAGCCGCGACCGACGGCCATGCGACGGTCGTTCCGGCGGGTGAGCACGATGTCGCCACGGCTGGCTTCGGCACCGTCGGAGAGGCGGAGGGGGCGGGCGGGATCGACGTCACCATCCCGGATGCGGTCCACTCGTGCGCGAGCGTTGAGCTCTGCGACGGCCTCCGACGTCTCGGCGATCAACAGCGAGGACAGCCCGGTGTTGCAGTCGGCCCGCCATGCGGCGTATGCGGCATCGACCATCTCGTCGTGCTCGCCGGATTGCACCCGATCGTGCTCCAGGTAGGCATCCAGGGCGTTCGGCTCGCCCAGCCGCAGCCCGAGCGACGCCGTGCGCTCCCAGGGGCGATGGAAGCGGCGCACCTCTCCGAGCGAAGGCGGGGTGCCGTGCTCTCGCACGATCAGCCCGAACGCTCCGCCCGCGTCGATGGCATCCAGCTGTGCAGGATCGCCGGCCAGCAGCAGCTTCGCACCGACCTCCTCGGCGTGCGCGGCGATGCGGGCCATCGTGATCGTGCCCGCGAGGGATGCCTCGTCGAGAACGACGAGCTGGCCCCGCCGTAGCCGCAGTCCTCGCTCGTGCTCGTACAGCCACTTGGCGGTGTTCTCGGTGGCGATGCCGAGGTCTCCGGCGAGCACGTCCGCGGCGGCGGCGGAAGGGGCAAGGCCGACCACGGAGCCGGGACCGTGACGGCGTTCCCATGCTGCTCTCAGCCCGGCGAGCGTCGTGGTCTTCCCGGTGCCCGCGGGACCGATCAATACGTCCACGACCCGGCCCGAGCAGGCGATCGCTTCGACAGCGCGGGACTGCTCCCCTGACAGGCGGGCGCCGCCGGGCAGCGTGCGTCGCACGACCCGGCCGACCGTCTCCATCCCCACGGACGGGCCGGAGTGATCGGCGGCGAGTGCGATCAAGCGGTTCTCCGCTCCGAGGATCGTCTCTGCCGAGAAGAGGGTGGCGTGCTTCGGTCGGAACATCGAAGTGCCGTCGGCGCGCTGGAACGCCGTGGGAGTGGGCGCGGACTCGGGTGGGGTCAGGGCAAGCGAGTGTCGTTCGGCCGCGTCTACGATGAGCCCGACGACTGCCTCCCGGTCTGTGGTCGACGCGAACCGCCACGGCATCGTCTGCCGGGATGCCTCGGCGTGCAGGTTCCATCTGCGCCAGGTGGCGCGCTTCTCGCCGACTACGCTGACGACGACCTGGCCGATCTCGTCGATCCTCTCCAGCGGCACGTCGTCGCACCGCAACCCTGTTGTCGGCGACGTGGGCACGATGGCGGCTCGCGCCCACGCGGTCGGGCTCTCGTCCAGTCGGCGCTGGGCTCGTGTCCGCCATTCCTCGGTGAGCTCGGCGAGCGAGCGCACCTGTTTCTCGGGCCGGGTCGTCAGGGTCGCCTCGGCGCGCAGGCGGAGGATCGTGCGGGTGGACGGCATCCGTCCATTGCGCTCCCGGAACTCGGCGATGCGTTCTTCCACACGTGCCTCGATGTCATGGCTGCGGCGCGAGAACTCTTCGATGAGCGCGTCGGGCACCGCGGCGAGCTCGAATGCAGGATTGCGGCGCTCGCCTCGTCGCCGGATCTCCCAGAGCAGGCCGAGTTCCCGTGAGAGATGGTCGGCGAGCACGGCGTTGTAGTGCTCGGAGACCGCCACGACAGCCTGATGCATGGGGCGGCCCGCGAGGGTTCGCCATCCGCCGTCGTGGACCGCGCGTGCTTTGTTGGCGATCACGACGTGCGTGTGCAACTGCGGGTCTCCCGCGCGCGAGTCGTAGTGGTCGTAGGCGGTGGCGGCGATGCCGGTGACGTCCATGTGGACGACGGACCCGTCGCCCGCGTCCGCGCCGACGCGAGTCACGACGACTTCGCGTTCCATGAGGTCGAGCACTTCGGCGACGGCGGCGTGGTGGGCGCGGGCAATCATCGCCTGGGTGCCGCCGTCGCTGAGCCCCCACAGCACCGACACGGACTTGGGGACGCTGAAGGTGTAGTCATAGCCTGCGACGGCTCGCCTCGTGCCGCGCTCGCGTTCCTCCCGTTCGATCGCGCTGACAGCTGCCAACCGTTCGCCCAGCGGGAGGTCGGTATCAAGCGCCGCCGTGCGTGAGGCGATGCGCTCGGCCACGCCTCGATAGACCGGCCAGGCACGACCGAGAGGATGCCCGGTCACGGGGTCGCAGCCTTCGCCGAGCAGGAGGCGCAGTTGCGTCTCCGTCACCTCCTCGCCGGCGGCGATGGCGCCGTCGCCGAAGTCGGCGACCGCAGAGCCGAGCCACCGTCCGGGCGGTGTTCCCTTCTCCGCGTAGTAGCGCGTGAGCGGGTCGGTAAGGAGACGATTGCCGTCACCGGCCGCGACGGATTTCAGGAGGTACTTGTATCCGTCGCCGGCAGAGAGGACATGCATCGAGACCGTCACACTCTGCAGGTGCGAGGGAGGCTCGTCCTGTCGTGGCGGACACTCGCCGGCGACCCGGCAGCGTGTCGACCTACGCGCTGCGGCGGTACTCGCGCGGGGACACTCCGTGACTCCGCGCGAACGCGCTCCGGGCGTGGGATGTCGATGACCAGCCGACCATGCGAGCCGCCTCGGAGATCGGCATGATGTGGTTCGCGACGAACTCCTCGAAGTGCGCGAGCCGGACGTGATGCAGATACTTTCGGGGGCTCAGCCCGGTCGCCACCGTGAACGCCCGGCGCAGCGCTGACTCCGACAGCGCCACCTCGCGGGCCAGTCTCGGCACGGTCCAGTCGCACGCGTAGCGCTCGTGCATCAGCTGCAGCACGGTGCGGACTTCCGGCCGCAACGGTCCCGTGAACGGCTGCAAGCGGGGGACACCCCAACTCGGCGGCGCAGGCGGCACGATCGCGCTGATCTGCCAGATCAACTCCGTTCCTCCGATCATGCGCTCGCCTGGCGACGCCCCACGCGCAGACAAGCTGGCCAGCTTGTCGAACTGCTCGTGCAGCAGCGCATACTGCTGGGTGTCGAGTCGCACCGAGCGCACATCTGGAACAGCGCGGCTCACTTCGCGGTATACGGCCCGGCGGTCGCCCGCCAGCGCCGGAAACGTCCAGTTAAGTTGATCGACGAGGAACGCCGGGTTGACGTAAGCGGTGACCACATCGACGGGGCTGATCGAGACGCTCCCGCACTTCACACCCGCGCTGAGGAGTACAAGCTCGCCCTCGGTCACCGTGTGCGCACCGAAGCGGCCGTGCAACCGCGCCGACCCCTCGCGAATCAGCATCGCCTGGAAGTTGCGCGACACGATCGGCGAGACCCCGTGTGGCACCCATGCCTCGAAGCACTCCACAGGCTGGGCGAGTTCGGTGATCGCCCGAAACGGAGGAGGATACGCCGCCATGTCCGCGACCGCTCAGTCAGCCCGCCGCCGAGCGGCGCCGGATCGGACGCCAGGCGGGATGGGGATGGTGCCTACGATCAATGCGACACAAAGGCCGCCCCTCCATCTGGTGGAGGAGTTCCGTCGCGAGCTCCGATCCGGACATCTGGACGAAACTGACGGGCCGTGACCATCGAACCTTACCGTGACTCCGGGCATGATGCCCCCGCGTCCGAGGAACGAGAGAGTCTCCGGCTCTGCCTGCACGCCCTCGCCGATCCACGCAACGCGCCTGGTCAACGACTCAAAGCGCACCCGCGTCGGCCGCACGCTGTTGACGGCGTCGTCCCGTAGCCAGATTGCGGCCCAATCGTCGTCGCTGGCAGCAGGGATCGGATTGCCGTAGGACGAACAGGTGGGATGGCCGACCAACTCGTCCATCCGCTCGGTCGCCGCGTCGCTCTCATGTGTTCCATCGGCACGTCTCCTGATGCACATTCGTCCAATCCAGTCCGACCACACCGTCCAGGAAGTGTTCCCCAAACCGGTGCTTCCCCATGACCCGTCCCGTTTCGCCGCCGCCCATGCCCGCTTGCCGACCCGGGATCGGCAGCGCGTTTCCGTGGACCTGATTGATCCCCGCCACCTGATCGAGGTGGGTCGCGAACTTGACGGAACATCCTCCTACTGACAGAATACTATTCTGTTCAACAGAGAACAGTGCAGGCTGATCCGGCGAGTCGTCGCTTGGGGGAGCCTGGGGCACTGACGAGGGATAGGGCGCAAGGATGAGCACCTCGACTACCACGATCTATGACGAGATCCGTCGCGGGATGATCCCGGCGTACATCTACAACGATGCGGACGTCTTCGAGCGCGAGCGCAAGAATCTGTTCAGCCGGGCGTGGCTGTTCGTCGGGCATGAGTCCGAGATCCCGCAGGCTGGCGACTATGTCGTGCGCCGGGTGCTGGACGACTCGTTCATCATCGTGCGCGATGAGACCGGCCAGATCCATGCGCACTTCAACATGTGTCTGCATCGCGGTATGCAGGTCTGCCGGGCCGAGATCGGGAACGCCTCTCATTTCCGCTGCCCTTATCACGGCTGGTCGTACCGGAACGACGGCCGTATCGTCGGCCTTCCCTTTCATCAGGAGGCGTACGGCGGCGAGGCGGGCTTCACACGTAAGGGCGCCAGGTTGCTGCCTGCGCCGAACCTCGACACCTACAACGGTCTGATCTTCATCAGCATGGATCCCGACGCGCCGAGCTTGCTCGACTACATCGGGGACTTCCGGTTCTACATGGACTACTACACGCGGCAGAGCCCGAGCGGCATCGAGCTGAAGGGGCCGCAGCGGTGGCGGGTCAAGGCGAACTGGAAGATCGGCGCCGAGAACTTCGCCGGTGACATGTACCACACGCCGCAGACGCACACCTCGGTCGTCGAGATCGGACTGTTCCGTGAGCCGAAGGCGGAGAAGCGCAAGGACGGGAACACGTACTGGGCCGGCAACGGCGGCGGCACCACCTACAAGCTCCCGCCTGGGACTCTTGAGGAGCGCCTCCGCTACGTCGGCTACCCGGAAGAGATGATCGGCCGCATGAAGGAGACCTGGTCGCAGGAGCAGCTGGAGGTCGTCGGACGGGACGGTTTCATGATCTCCGCCGCTTCGCTGTTCCCGAATATGAGCTTCGTGCATAACTGGCCGAAGGTCGAGGAGGGCGCCGACGAGGACGTGCTCCCCTTCATCTCGATCCGGACCTGGGTGCCGATCAGCGAAGACGAGACGGAGGTCTACTCCTGGTTCGCCGTCGATGCGGAGGCGCCGGAGGAGTTCAAGGCACTGTCGTACAAGGCGTATCTGATGTGCTTCGGCTCGACCGGCATGTTCGAGCAGGACGACGTGGAGAACTGGGTGTCGCTCACGAACACTGCGAAGGGCTCGATGGCCCGCCGCCTGCTGCTGAACGGCCGGATGGGCATCCTGAAGGACGGCGCTCCGGTGGTGGAGCCGCTCGGACCGGACGAGTTCGCCGGCCCCGGTGTCGCGCATGTCGGCTACGGCGAGTACAACCAGCGCCATCTGCTGGACCGTTGGGCCGACCTTCTGGAGCCGGACTACGAGGGCGTCGACTTCCACGCCCTCACGATCGGCGGGGAGGCGCCGGCGCCCACCGCCGCCCGGCCTCTGGGCATCACCAACAACGGCCAGGAGGTGGCCCGATGATCGAGGAGACCGGCAAGGCCATCTCCGAAGCCTCGGTGCTGCGCAGTGCATCGACGCTCGCCGACCGGGTCGGCTCATCGCTGCCGTTCACCAGCGACCTCCACGGCACGATCCACCGCTGGCTGATCGAAGAGGCTTACACTCTCGACGAGCAGCGGTACGAGGACTGGCTCGACACCCTCACCGACGACATCCACTACGTCATGCCGGTGCGTGTCACGACCGCGCTCGGGACACCCTTCAGCACATCGCCGGGCATGGCGCACTGGGACGAGAACAAGTATTCGTTGAGTCGCCGAGTCGCGAGGTTCCTCACCGAGCACGCCTGGACGGAGGATCCGCCGTCCCGGCTCCGGCACTACGTCACGAACGTCCGCGTGTTCGAGACGGATACACCGGGTGAGGTGCTCGCGGACTCGGCGGTGCTGCTGTTCCGCAGTCGCGGTGACGTCAACGAGCCCGCCATCATCTCCGCACACCGCGAAGACGTGTTCCGTGACGTGGGTGGCGACTACAAGCTTGCTCGTCGCGTCATCGTCGTCGACGAATCGGTGCTCCGCACCCAGAACCTGGCGATCTTCCTATGACGCTGGAGTGGGAAGGCGCCGACCTCGACCGGGCCGCCGCGATCATCGCAGCCGAGGAGCGCGCGCTGCTCGTCGCGCGCACGGTGGGCGAGCCCCTGACGATCGCCAACGAGTTCTCCGAGATCAAGGTGAGTCGCGTGGAGACCCGCAACGGGACGCGGCTGCTGATCGAGTCGCCGAAGTCGGGCCAGTGGATCGCTCTCGATCCCCTCGAGCTCGAGGCGCTGACCTGGCAGACCGTGCAGACCTTCTCCGCCATGATCGGCTCCCCGTACGAGCCGATGTTTCCCGACCCTGCGGATTGGTGAGGATGCTGCATGGCAACCGTAAAGGCCAACCTCTCGCTCTGCCAGGGCTACGCGAACTGCGTCATCGCCGCCGGCGACTACTTCGACATCGATGACGACGGGGTGGTCGTGCTGCTGAAGGTCGACGTGCCGGAGTCGGAGCGCACGCGCGTCGAGGAAGCAGCGCGGAGCTGCCCCGTGTCGGCGCTCTGGGTCGAGGACTGAGGAAAACGCATGTCGCATGTCGTCATCGTCGGCGCTTCGGTCGCCGGCGTGAAACTCGCCCAGAACCTCCGGTCGGAAGGCTTCACCGCCCCGGTCACGCTCATCGACGCCGAGGACGACCCGCTCTACGACAAACCGCCCCTCTCGAAGGACTATCTGAGCGGCGCATCATCGGCGCAGGACATCGCCATGACGACGGCGGACGATCTGCACGCGCGCGAGATCTCCACCCGGTTCGGCGTCGCGGCGACGACGCTCGATCCCGCCGCGAAGACGCTGACACTCGACGACGGCAGCACGGCGTCCTACGACGTGCTCGTCATCGCCACCGGCGCCCGTGCCCGCCTCACGCCGTGGGCGTCGCTTCCGCACGTGCATGTCCTCCGCACCCGAACCGACGCCGAGCAGCTGCGCGGCGAGCTCGTCGCCGGGCGCCATCTCGCCGTGGTCGGAGCCGGCTTCGTCGGCGCCGAGGCCGCGGCCACCGCGCGGAAGGCGGATCTGCGCGTCACGATCATCGAGCCGCTCGGCGCACCCATGGGGCGGGCGATGAACACGGAGGTCGGCGGGATCTTCGCCGACAAGCACCGACGCGAAGGCGTCGAGTTCCGCTTCGGCATCTCGGTGGAGCGCGTGGAACCGGTCGGGCAGCGGTGCCGGCTCGTGCTCACGGACGGATCGACCCTCGATGTCGACGCGGTCCTGCTCGGCATCGGCGCCGTCCCCAACACCGAGTGGCTGGAGTCGTCGGGCGTGACGATCGACAACGGCATCGTCTGCGACTCGACCCTGTCCGCGGTCGGCATCCCCGACGTCTATGCGATCGGCGACGTGTCGAGGTTCTCCAACGATCGCCACCCCGAGTCGGTGCGGCTCGAGCACTGGACCAGCGCGGCCGATCAATCCGTGCTCATCGCCCACAACATCGCGCACCCGGACGACGCTCGCCACTACGATCCGACCGAATACGTCTGGAGCGACCAGTACGACTGGAAGATCCAGATCGTGGGCCTCACCGGGTCCGATCACTGGAGGATCGTCGGCGACCCCGCCGACGACCGGTTCGCCATCGTGTACGGCGTGGAAGGTCAGCCCATTCAGGGAGCGGTGATCGTGAACTGGCCGCGCGCGCTCATCGACTCCCGGCGATCGGTCGCCGGGCAAGCGCCCACCGAGGAGCTGGTCGGCCGGCTGCGTTCCCTCCTCGAGGCGTCGAAGGCCGCGGTGTGACACGCGCCGGCGCGAATCGCGGCACCCGTCGGCTGACCGGCGCGAAACCCTACGAGACCGCACCCTGGAGACCCTGAAATGCACACCGACGCCGCACTCGACGCCATCCACGATCTCGTCGACGCCAACCACGTCCTGGTCCGACGCGAGATCCTCGATGCCTTCGGGCACGTCAGCGTGCGCCACCCGGAGAGCCCCGAGACGTTCCTCATCTCGCGCAATCTCGCTCCCGGGCTCGTCACCGACCACGACATCCAGGTGACTGCGCTCGACGGCACCACGACAGACATGCGGCCGAGCTATCTCGAGCGTTTCCTCCACGCGGAGATCTATCGAGCACGTCCCGATGTGCATGCCGTCGTCCACAGTCACTCCGCCTCGATGGTGCCGTTCAGCATCTCCCGCACCCCGCTGCGCGCGGTGTGGCACATGGCGGGCTTCCTCGGAGACGCGGTGCCCGTCTTCGAGATCCGAGACACGGTCGGAGCCGGAAGCGATCTCCTGATCCGCGACGCCGCGCTCGGCGCCAGGCTGGCCGATGTGCTCGGCGACACAGCGGTCGCTCTGATGAGGGGACACGGATTCGTCGCCGTCGGCGGCTCGGTCCCCCAGGCCGTCGCCCGTGCCGTCTACGCCGACCTCAACGCGCGCGCGCAGGCGACGGCGATACAGCTGCTCGGCGACTATACGGCGCTCACCATCGAGGAGGGTGAGGCGGCGGCCGAGGCGAATGACGGGCAACTGGGGCGTGCGTGGGAGACCTGGCGGGCAGAGGCAGGACGTTCGCGCACGCGACGTGCGTGCGAGTAGCGCGGCGCCGGGATCGAGTGCGTCGTTCAGCCGTCTGCGTGGGGCGCTGTCAGCCCAACGACTCGGCGAGTTGCGTTGCCGCGTCCCGCAGCGCATGGCCGAACCGCTTCACCTTGGCGGCGGGCAGGCGTTGCACGGGAGCTGCGGCGTTGATCGCCAGTCTCAGCCCGGAGGAGACATGCACGGGAACGGCGACGCTTGCTACGCCCTCTTCGCTCTCCTGCCGATTGACGGCATAGCCGTCGGCGCGGACCTTCTCCAGCTGTGCAAGCAGCTGGTCGCGTGAGGTGAGCGAGTTGGGGGTCACGGTCTGGAGGCGTTCGCTCGGATAGAGGCGGAGCAGCTGCTCCTCACTCAGTTCGGCGAGCAGCGCCTTGCCTGTCGATGTGCTGTGCGCTGGCGACGATCTGCCCAGACGTGAGGCGACCCGGATCGCGACGTCGGGTTCCGAGGCTGCGAGGAACTTGACCTGGTCTCCCTCGAGCGTTCCCAGATGGCACGTCTCGCCGAGCAGTTGCACGAGATCGTCGAGGATCGGCTGCGCCAGCCGGGGGATGTCCGTGCGACGCAGCACAGAGAACGCGACTGTGGTGAGGGCTGGTCCGGGGCCGTACGCCTTGGTCACGGGATCCTGCCTGACGAATCCCCGCCAGGTGAGCATCGCCAGGAGGCGGTGAGCCGTGGACGACGCCACGCCCAGGTGAGTGCTCGCGTCCGTCAGCCGGATCTCCTGCTGCTCTCCGAGCAGCAGGATCAGCTTCAGGGCGTTGTCGACGGACTCGATCGGGTACTGCGGCGGATCGGTCGGAGACAGTCGCGGCGCCTTTTTCTGCACAACAGAGAGCTTATCAGCAGGGCGCACCGCTGGGGCGATGTCGTGATGCTCGACGGGTGGGCGAGGGGCGACCGCTCGGCGCCCGGGTGGAGCATGTCAGTGCCCGTTCTCTGGTGCGTCGGAGTCGCGTGCGGCCTCCTCGCCTCGGTCGAGCCGCTGGAGTTCGGCGAGCTGCGCAGGGGAGAGCGAGAAGTCGAGGATCGCGAGGTTCTCGGCGAGCCAGCGCGGATCGGCGGCCTGCGGGATCGGGACCAGCGAGTTCTCGGCGTGCCAGCGGAGAATGATCTGCGCTGGCGAGCGGCCCGCCTCTGCCGCGATGCGCACGACCGTCGGATGGTCGCGAAGGCCGCTGGATCTGCCGAGGGGGCTCCATGACTCGGTCACGATCCCGTGCCGCTCGTGGTAGCGGCGGGGCTCTTGTCGTGCGATGTCGGGACTGAGCTGGATCTGGTTGACGTCGGGGACGACGCCGGTGGCATCGATGATGCGCTCCAGGTGCGCGGGTTTGAAGTTCGAGACGCCGATGGCCCGGACCGCTCCCTCGGACAGGAGTCGGACGAGGCCCTTCCACGCCTCGACGTAGCGATCCAGCTGCGGCACCGGCCAGTGGCAGAGGTAGAGATCCAGGTACTCCAGTCCCAGCCGGCGGAGGCTGGCGTCGTACGCGCGGCGAACGCCCTCGACGCTGTGCGACTCCTTGTTGAACTTGCTGGTGACGAAGATCTCCTCGCGCGGGACGCCCGAGGAGCGGAGTGCGCGACCGACCTCCTGCTCGTTGCCGTAGGCGAACGCCGTGTCGATGAGCCGGTAGCCCATCTGCAACGCCGTGCGGACCGCATCTTCGCACTCGCCTCCGACCATCGGCCAGGTGCCCAGGCCGATGCGCGGGATGTCGTGACCGTGTCTGAGTTGCAGACGCGGCGCCGACGACGGGTGAGCCGCGGCTCCCGGCTCGTCGCTCACCCGGGCATCACCTCCGGGATGCGGCAAGTCGCCGCTCCAGCGCCCACAATGCGATGTTGCCGGCCAGGGCGATCAACGCGAGGAGAACGATGACGCCATACATGAGCGGCAGATCGAGTTGCCCGTATGCGCGCAGCGCGAGCAGTCCGAGCCCCGCTCTCGCCGCGAAGAAGTCGGCGATGATGACGTTGATCAGCGCGATGCTGAATCCGATGCGGATCCCCACCATCAGCGACGGCGCCATGGCCGGCACGTAGATCTTCGTCACCGTCTGCACCCGGGTCAGGCTCAGCGAGCGCGCGAGTTTCGGCAGCAACGGGCTCACGGCGCGGACCCCGGCCGCGGTCGACACCATGATCGGGAACACCGCCGCCAGTGCTCCCATCGCCGCCTGCGCCCCGACGCCGACTCCGAAGATCTGCAACAGCACGGGAAAGAACACGACCCGCGGGATCGCGAAGGCACCCGCGACGATGGGGTCGAACACCGCACCCAGGAACTTGCTGCGTCCGATCACGTAGCCGAGGGGGAAGCCGATCACTGCTGCGATCGCGAACCCGACGAGGACCGCGTTGACGGTCGCTCCGAGGGGGCGGTAGATCGAGCCGTCCGCGAAGGTGCTTGCCAGCGCGTCGAAGGCCGCGAACGGAGAGGCGACGAGATCGGATGCCAGTGACAGCAGCCACCAGAGCACGAACAGTCCGACCAGGACGGCGATTCTCCAGAGGTTGTCGGAGACGGTCTGGTTGCGTGCGCGCCGCGCCGACACGCGCGGCGCGGCGAGGGCCTTCGTGTCGAGACTCACAGCATGTCCCTCCGAATTCTCCGCTCCAGGGCCGTCAGCAGTCCGTTGACGATGACGCTGAGCACGACCACGATCATGATGTAGGCCCACATGTTGCCTGTCTGGAGCTCTCGGTAGTATAAGCCGACGCGGAACCCGATCCCTCTCGCGGCGAGGATGAACTCCATGGCGATGGTCCCGATGACCGCGTAGATGAAGCCGAGCCGGACCCCGGGGAAGATCAGCGGGGTGGCCGCAGGCAGGAGCACCTTGAGGTAGTACTGGCGGTTCGACGCATTGACCGACTTCGCCAGCTTGTGCAGGATCGGTTTGACCGCGTTCAGCGCCACCATCGTCGTCAGCGCGATGGGCACGAGCGCCATCGTGGCCGCGATCAGGATGATCGGGCCGGCATTGAGTCCGAGGAGCGCCAGCAGGACCGGGTAGAACAGCAGCGTCGGCATGGCGTACCCGGTCACGATGAAGGGCTCCAGCACCCGCCCCGCAGCAGGAACCTTCCAGAGGAACACTCCGAGCGCCAGACCCACCACGAGGCCGATGACGAAGGAGATCAGGATCGTCGAGAGCGATACCCAGGCGTCTCGCCCGAACTGGGGAGTCGGCACGATCGAGATGAGACGCCAGATGATCTCGGACGGTGGCACGAAGATCGCCGGGCTGATGGCACCCGCACGCGTCAGCACCTCAAGCAGCAGGAGCACCCCGACGATGATCCCCCATCGGAGGAGCGCCGCCTTGCGCTTCATCGGGAGCGCGTTCCCGCGACGCACGCGCCGTTGTTCGATGACTGCGGTCACGCTCGTTGAGCTCCTGCGCCGAGCGTCTTCTCGGCCTCGACCTTGATGAGGCTCCACAGATGGTCTTCGAGCTCGCGGAACCGCGGCAGCGCGTGCGTCCCGCTCGGGCGCGGCCTCGGCAGGTCCACCGTCACGACCTCCTTGACCACCGACGGCCGCGCCGACATCACCCACACCTCGTCCGAGAGGTAGACGGCCTCCTGGATGTCGTGCGTGATGAACAGGACCCGGTTGCGGGTCTTCTCCCAGATCTGCAGGAGCTCGCGCCCGATGAACTGGCGCGTCTGCTGGTCGAGCGCCCCGAACGGCTCATCCATCAGCAGCACTCGGGGTTGCATCGCCAGCGCCCGTGCGATGGCCACACGCTGCTTCATGCCCCCGGAGAGCTGACCGGGACGATGTGACTCGAACCCGCTCAGCCCGACCAGCTCGACCATCGAGCGAGCTGTCTCGTACCGTTCCGCCTTCGGCAGCCCATGCACTTCGAGACCGAACGCGACATTGTCGAGCACGCTCCGCCAGTGCAGCGTGGAATCCTCCTGGAACACCATGGAGGTGTCCTTGCGGGGGCCGGTGACCCTCTCGCCGTTGATCGAGATCGAGCCTTTCGTCGGCGTGAGCAGGCCGCCGACCATGTCCAGCAGCGTGCTCTTGCCGCAGCCGCTCGGACCGATCACGGAGACGAATCTTCCCTCCGGGATCGTGCCGGTCACGTTCGCGACCGCTTCCGTGCTCGCGGTGTCGCTGTGGAAGGTGATCCCGACCGCGTCGAAGACGACGTCTGTGACACCGGAGGCCCGGGTCGCCGTGGACGGCGTCATGCGAAGTCCTTCAGGACGATCGCGTCGACATCGGGGTCTCGTGTGATCTGGCCCTGCTCCCTGCCTGCCGCGATCACGGCGTCGATCTGCGCCTCGGTGAGGACGAGGCTGTAGAAGTCCTGCGAGTTGGAGAGCGCCTCGAACGCGATCTCCGGGGCGATCTCGATCGCCCGCCCGTAGATCTCCGACGCGCGCTCCAGATCCGTCGAGATCAGGTCCATCCCCTTCCCGATTGCGCGCTTCCAGGCCCTCAGCGCTTCCGCGTGCTCGTCGACGAAGTCGCCGGTCGCGACCAGGCATGTGTCGGACCATTCGGTCACGAAGTCGCGCGAGCGCCAGATCACCTTGCGGCCGCTCTCGGCGTCGATGATCTCCGAGAGCGGCGAGGCGCTCCACGCCACATCGATGACGCCCTGCGACGCCACCGTCCAGGAATCGGAGGCAGACCCCACCGCGACCAGCTCGACATCCTCACCCGGGATCAGCCCCGCCTCTCGAAGCGTGCGCTCCGCGAAGTACGTGGAGTTGGAGCCGGGCGCGCTGACGCCGACCGTCTTGCCACGGACATCTTCGATGGTGTTGATCGGCGAGTCGGGCACCGTGATGAAGTCCACGGAGGCGGCCGTGTACACGTTCCCGATGATCTTGATGTCGAGCCCGCTCTGCGCCGCGATGAACACGGGGATCGTCGACGTGGTGCCGAGCCCGATGCCCGACTCCACCCCGCGCACGGCGTCCAAGCCGCCGGGGAACTGGATGTGCTCGATCCGCAGGTTCTCCTCCTCGTAGAACCCCTCGGCCTCTGCGATGAAGAACGGCGCCGAGTGGATGAGGCTGGCAAGGCCGGTGACGACGGCGTCCCCGGCGTAGCCGGCTCGACCGCCGTTCCCGTTTCCGTTACCTGCGGGCGCGCACGCAGTCGCGCCCGCACCCAGGAACAGCACTCCTCCGGCTGCGGCAGAGAGCTTGATGAACCCTCTCCGGTCGAGTACCAGCTTGTTCGTTGCATGTTCGTTCGCCATTGAGCATTCCTTCGCCATTGACAGGGGATGGTGCGACAGCACCTCAGTAAAGCACGAAAGTTATCTGCTGTACAGAGGGATTGCCTGTAAAGCAGAAATCAGATCGCCAGGCCCAGCCGTTGCCGCCCAGCCGTGTCCACTGGCGATCCCCGTCCGCATCGTCAGGCATCCCATCCACGTGACCAGGACGCTTGACAGCAGCTGTCCATCGTCTCGGCGGCCCTGCCGAGAGCTCACCAGCGGCTCCCGAGGGCATCAGCGCGCCTAGGGTCAACTGGACGACGTTGTGCATTGGCATGCTGTTGTACTCGCCGAACTACTATCCATGCGCTGCAATAGCTGACGCACAGGTTCTTCCTCGACGGTCTCGTTCGCCAGCCAACGTTCGCGGAGTCGTCCACAGCTTCGCGGCGAGAACTACATATGCGCTGTCAGCGGAGGGTGACGGCGCGGTTGACCTGGGTTGGTGAGGGTCAGGCGTCGGAGTCGGTGAGGTCGAGCAGCGCCCGCGGGGTGAGGATGCGGGTCCCCTCGACAGTGAGCGCGCTCAGGTCAGGGTCACCGGAGACCAGCGCATCCGCCTCGGCTTCCGCGGCCAGCGCGAGGAGATAGTCGTCGTCCGGGTCCGAGGACAACCGTGGCGGATCGGCGACGTCGCGATGCCACTCGCCCAGCCGCTCGAGCTCGTCGGTGAATGCGGAGACGGCGTTCAGATCGAGGTATCGGCGGAACCGGGGGCGTGCCAGGACGCCACTCAACTCCGCGATCAACGCCGGTGAGACGATCGGCACGAGCAGGCCGGAGTCGATGAGGTCAAGGATGCGGGCGGTCGTTCGGCCCGGAGAGATCGCGGCCGAGACAAGGACATTGGGGTCCAGAACCACGCGCCGGGGCGCAGGATCGGTCACGCGCCTCGTTGCTCGGCGCGTCGTGCTCGCACCTCGGCCAGGGCGATCTCCGAGGCGTCATCGTCGTTCGCGGCGGTCGCGGTGCGGCTCGCGTCGAGGATGGCCCGCAGTCGTCCGCCACCGAGCCCGCGACGCAGCGCGGCGGCGATGACGGCATCGCGCGGGCGCCCTGAACCGGCGACCTGAGCGTCCACGAGACGCTCCAGATCGGCATCGAGCTCGATCTCCACGGTGCTCATCGGAACCTCCTCACGCCTCCAGGATACGCGAGGTCGGCGCCGCGCGCCTTGATGATCCGCGAGGGCCGTCGCGTAGCGTTCCATGACTCGAGTGCTCCGCGTGATGGCTCGATGCATGGGCGTTGCGTGGGTGTTGCAGCTGCAACGTTGCATGAGGGCGGTTGCTCCGCGGCCTGCGCTGTCGACCTCCTGCTCGGAAGCAGACCTCTCGTTTCCCGCACCCCCGCGTGCGGCAGCTTCCCCTCGGCGTCCGGGTGGTGCTCTGGTCGCGAGTGCGATGTTCGTCCCAGAGGGTTGGTCCGGTCCGCGTGCGCCCTGACGAACGCGGATCGTCCCGCCGCGCAGCCCGGCGTGACGTGATCGTGGATGCCTCGAATGCGATCGCGGCGTGGTCGCGTCTCCGTGCCGGCGCCGGTCGTGGACCCGTCCGCGGCGACTCGTCGCGTCGCGGGCGCCGACTCCGATCGGACGGCGGGGTTCGGGCTTGCCCGCCTCTACTGAAAGAGGTTTGTGGGGTTCTGGGCAAATGAGAGACGTCGCGGTGCGGCGGGCCAGCAGCGGCGGGGCGAGTCATGCGCCGAGTGCCGGGCCGGATCGCTGAGCAGGGCGGCTCTGTGCGGGATCGAGGAGGGGCAGCCGGGCGCGGCGCTCCGGGGAGGCGTCGCCGGGAGTCTTGCGGGTCGCGGCGAGTGCGATCGCGCCGGTGGGGTCATTGTCGACGAAATCGCGGATGTCGCGGGCTCCTGTCACGAGCTGCGCGGTGCCGGATGCGATGAGGAGATTCGTTCCTGCGCTGGCTATGGACGTGACCGGGCCGGGGAACGCGGCGACAGGGCGACCGAGCTGGCGGGCGTGGTCGGCGGTGATGAGCGTGCTGCTGCGGGTACTGGCTTCCACGATCACGGTGACCGCCGATGCTGCGGCCACGATGCGGCCGCGTTGCATCATCCGCCATCTGGTCGGTGCCGAGCCGGGCGGCAACTCGGAGACGATGGCGCCGCGCTCGGCGATGCGTTCGGCCAGGTCTGCGTGACCGGCGGGGTAGGGACGGTCGAGTCCGGTGGCGAATACGGCGATGCTGCTGCCGCCGGAACTGAGGGTGGCACGGTGCGCTGCGCCGCTGATGCCATATTCGCCGGTGGAGACGATGACCCTCTCGTCGCTGGCAAGCTCAGCGGCGGTCTCTGCCGCGAGATGTCCACCGTAGCTGGTCGCGGCCTTTGCCCCGAGGAGTGCGATGCGTCGGTCGAGCGCATCTGCGAGCAGGCTGGTGTCGCCGCGTTGGAACAACGCGATCGGTGGCATCTTTAGATCGTCCAGCGTGGCCGGCCAGTCGGGATCTCCGGGGATGGTGACGGCGATGCCACGTTTCTCGCAGGCATCGAGAACGCGTTGCACGGTGTCGGTGCGCAAACGGGTGGTGAGTCGAACCTGCCAGTCCGCGAATCCTTCGCGGGTGATGCCGTCGGGAATGCTGTCGCTGACGTCTTGGGCGAGCCGGATGGTCTGCTCCGCACCGTGTCGGTGGATGAGCGTGGACGTGATCGGGTCGCCGGGTTCGCTGATTGCGGCGAGTTGCACCCGCACCTCGAGCTCGGCGGTGCGTTCGGCTTCGGTGGGCATGGTGGAGCTCCTGTCTGTCGTGACGAGCGTTGTGCTCGCACAGGCAGGTGCGGGTCGATTTTGCCTCCGAGCCCGATCGTGGCCGGGTCAGGGGGCGAGGGCGTGACCCCCGGACATCCGGGGCGGTGAGACAACGGGGCCGCTGATCGGCGGGAGTCTACGCGCGATGCGTGGCTGATCGACTGGAGCAGGATCATCGAGGGCCGTGCTGGAGATGTCGAAGCCTCCCCACGGGGAGTATCCGGGCACGTGGCGGGTCCCGATGCCGCCGCGGTCGGTGATGAGCGGTGCGCCGTCGATCTGCCAGTCGTCGGGGTAGTGGTCGCGTATCCAGGCCAGTGCCTTCTTCGAGAGCTTCCCTTGGTTTCGGGTCTCGATGTGGGCGGGAACGACGGGGAGGTCTCTCCAGCCGGGCCAGGCGTGATCGTGCCATGCTTCCACGATGTGTGCTTCGGTTCCGATCGCGTGCCATTCGCAGGGCTCGCAGATGCCTTGATGGAGCAGATCGCCGACGCAGGCGCAGGGCAGGGGCCTGCCGTCCTCGCCTTCTTCGTGCTTCCACCTGTCGCATCGCAGGTCGGCGGTGAAGCTGACGAGGCTGTGCCCGTTGGCCTCGCCGTGTGGGTCGACGGGGCTGGCGGGGTGCCACATGTGGCTGCGCGCGTATGAGCCGAAGTGTCCGTGGAGGAAGATCCAGTGGTCCCAGGCGGCTTCGAGTTCAGAGGGCCGGTGGTAGTCGGTGGTGAAGTGGAGCGGTGCGGGTCCTTTCCAGGGCGGCGCGGCGGCGACGTCGGCCTCGTGGATCATCGTGTCGAGGTCGAATGCGAGTTGGCCTTCGGCGGGGCGGCGCTGCTTGGGCATGTCGAGTTCCTCTCAGAACAGCGTGATCTGGCCGTCTCGGGTCTGACGCGCGGTGAGTGTGCCGACGGCGGTGAAGGGGCTGAGGCGGGTCGATCGAGCTGTGCTGGGCTCCACGGCGGGAAGATGCTTGCCGAGCACGGTCTTCACATCGCTCCACAGGTCGGGGCGGTCGAGGGCGGCGTCGCGGCCGCATTGGTGTGCGAGCTGTTGCATGAAGCCGTCGCGCCGCTCGGCGGTGGACAGTTGCGCGTCGTAGAAGCCGTCGAGGTTGTAGTGGGCGATGAAGCCGAAGTAGCCGTGTGTAGAGAGGCCGAGGTACAGGCGTCGGCTGAACTTCTCCCGTGGGAACCCTGCTGCGGCGAAGCGGAGGAACTCGTTGACGAATCGCGCTTTGCGTTCGGGCGTGCCGGAGTCCCAGCCGGAGGGCTGGAACTGCTCGGGCTGGTAGCGAGTGGGCATGTCGGCTCCTTACTGGTGCGGGCAGGTCGCCCGTCGTCAGGAAGGTGCGGTCGTGGGCGAGGTTGCGAGCGGCAGGCGTCGTCACGGCCGGGGCTCGGCCGCGGGCTCCAGCGTGTAGTGGTGACCGGGCAGGAGCGACGGCAATACCGAGAGTGAGTAGTGGTCCGCCTCGGTGACGATCTGCCAACTGCCGAGGACGACGCCGCCGTGGTCGTCGATGTAGGCGAAGAACACGTCGTCGTCATCGTGCTCGGTCGTCGGCCAGTAGTACCTGCGGTGGTCGTAGTCAGCCCACGCCCAGGCTTCCAGGATGTCGCTAGCGTCGCCGCCGGAGACGGCGGGTTCGAGTTCCCCGTCGACCGTCGTGACGTAGGTCGCAGTCACGGTGACGGGCTCCTCGCCGCCTGCCGGGGTGAAGGTGAAGGCCCGCTTGTCGCCGGGCTGGGGGTCGGTCGTGGTGGGTTCGGCACTCATGGTGTCCTCCGTTTCGTGAGGGGCGGGCGGCGGAGCGCCGCCCGCCCGATGGGTGGTTAGTCGTCGGCTCGCTGGTCTGCTGCCCAGGCGAGGAGGGCCTCGAATGTGGCGGTGTCTGCGGCTGTGGACTCGAATGCGGTGTGCGCGTCGTCCAGGCCGCGGGCGCTGTAGCGGGCGACCGTGACGGCTTGGGCTGGGAGCGGCGGCTGGGGGTCTCGGAACCCGAAGATGTGCCGGGTGAAGACCGGGCCGACGATGCTGCGGCTGGCGCGGCTGACGTATCGCTTGCGGTCTTTGTCGTGATGGGTGGTCAGTTCGAGGGCGAAGCGCACCTCGTCGCCGTCACGGTCGGGCTGCGCGGTGTCGTCGAGCAGGAAGCGGGTCGTGATCGAGCGGTCGCCGGTGCGTCGGTCGCTGCGGATGGTGTGCGTGGTCATGGTGTCTTCCTTGTCTGGTTCAGTCGTCGGTGGTGGCGATGTCGAAGTCGAACGGCATCTGGGTGGTGGAGTAGCGGTCGTCGCCCTCGGAGCCGAAGGCCGATTCCCATTCGCTGAGGCTGAGTTCGCCGTCGAGGATGAGGGCGGTGACGAAGAGACCGAGTGGTGAGTAGTGCCAGGCGCGGCGCACGTCGTCTTCGCCCGTCGGTGACAGGTCGGTCGGTGCCTCGGCCCAGGCTGCGACGATCCGCTGCGCCTGGGGCTGGGTGAGCAGCCAGCCGGTGCCGAGGATGCCCTCGTCCGCCGCCGCCCCGTCTATGACGACGGGTTCCGGGAGCGGGTGTCCGGTGATGGTGAGTTGCATGAGTGTCCTCCTTGGGTCGTGACGGGCCTGCGGAACCCTGGTGGCTCCTCCCACCCCGCCTGTGCCTTTCGGCACTTGCCGACCCGTCGCCGAATGGCGACTGCGGGCAAGGGACCGTGGAATACCACAGCGGCCAACGGCCGCGCGGATATGCCGCGAAAGCCCTTGACGGCAGGCGACTCGGCGATAGGCTGATCGGCCGAAAGCACTCTCCCGCTCCAGCCCTCTGAGAGTCCACAGCCCGCCCACACCCCTGCGGCGAGCACGCAACTTGTCGAGTTGTCACCGTGGGCCGCCGACTTCCGACCGAATCGCCTGTAGTCGCATGGTGATCGCCTGTGCTCGGGCGTGTCCGGGCGACACGCGCGGCTGCTCCCTCGCGCAGCGGCTAGAGAGAAGTTCGCACTGGTCAACGGCGACCGTGCGCTGGGACGACTCCGCACCTGGGGTCGGGACGCGCGTTCGCCGGACCCGTGCAAGGGGAGGGAGTACCCGTGTCGTCTATCGCAGCGCGCACTCGGCGCGTCGGATCGAGCGCACCGTCGACGGCCGGTGTCGCCCGCGGGGTCGTGGTGACCGCGATCGGCGGAAACGTGGCGATCGCGCTGGGCGGCTTCTGGCTGTCGTTCACGTCTCTGAGCGACCTCGCCGGCTCTGCCGGCATCCCCACGAGCCAGGCATGGGTCTGGCCGCTGATCGTGGACGGGATGATCGTCGTCGCCACCGTCTCGGTGATGGCCTTGAGCACGCACGGCTGGCGGGCGACGTGGTTCCCGTGGCTTCTGCTGATGGCCGGCACGGTGGTCTCGGTGCTCGGCAACGGCGTGCATGCCGCGCTCTACGGCGATCCGGCGATGTCCGTGTCCATCCGCGTGGCGATCTCCGCCGTGCCGCCGCTGGTTCTGCTGGCGTCAACGCACCTGGCGGCCATGCTCATTCGCCGGGCTCGGCGCGTCCCGTCGCTCGTCGTGGGACCGCCGACCGGCTCCGAGATCCTGCGCCTGTCCGATCCTCCTGCGGATGAGACGCCCGTCGAATCGGCCACCCGTGACGACGCGATGCGACTGAAAGGTCTCGACTGGTCGAACCGCAGGATCGCCAAAGCGTTGGGCGTGCATCCGACCACCATCGGCCGCTGGCTGAACGCGGATGCGGGAAGCGAGGCTCCGGTCGAGACGGGCACCTACGAGAAGACCCCGCCGGCCGACTGAGCCGTCGGACAACCAAGGAGGAAGTCATGGATCAGGACACCTCAGAGCACTCCGCGTTCGCCGTGCATCGCGATCCGTCCGTGGACAGGGCGTTACGCCGCTCCACGCCCCGCGCCGCTCGCGCCGGCTACGGCATCGAGTGGGTCGCGCCGGCTGAACTCGGCACGCGGGTCAGCACGGGCGTCATCGCACTCGGTGCCCGTGTGAACCGCGCCGTGGTCACTCGTGCTCGCTCGGCGATCGCCGACCGAGCACGCAAACTCGCTCCCCTTCGCGCGTTCGGCAAGACGAACCGTGACGAGCGCTCCCAAGGGCTGTCGATCTGACCCGGCGCTGCGGGCGTTGAGCCCCAGCCCAGCACCGCTCCCACACCACCCACTCGTTCGGGGATCGCACCGCACCTGTGGGTATGGAGAGCGCGAACCTCATGTTCGATCAGCCCGACGACGCTTCGGCCGCGCCGGGATTCACCAGCGCGGAGGGATTCCGTGCGTTCCTACGGCGGGTGGAGAGCGACGGCTCCTGGGCCACTGATCCAGGAGTACCGGAGCTGCTCGCGTTCGTGCGAGCGAAGTACGAGCGCCTGGCACGGAAGTGGGAGCGCGACCCGGACGACGCCCTGGCGATCGCATTCTTCATCATGCGCACCGAGGCCGCCCGCGAAGCGGACGACCCGTGGGCGATGCTGACGTCGGCGGTGGCGCGGAAACTAAAGGCCGAAGCGCACTCGGACTGGCTGATGGTGTCGCTGGAGCGTGCAAGCCATCCCGCGCAGATCGAGCACGAACGGCCGGTGCGCGCCGGGGCCTACGAGCACATCCTCGACCGGCTGGTCGCTCCCGAGGCACCCGAGGGCGAAGACGACGCACAGTGGCTCTCCTTCACCCTGACCGGCATCCTGATCGGGCTCAGCTGGCCGCGCGCCGTCGCGGAGGGATGCGTCGACTACATCCTCGACCGGGTGATCCGATCCGGGCGCAGAGAGGCCGCCGCCGACGCGCTGCGACGCGACATCACGATGCTCGCGCTGTACCAGCTGCCCCGAGCGTCCTGGCTGGTGCTGCTGCGGGAACTCCTCGGCCCGATCGGTCGGCCCGGACAGGTCGTGCGCCGCGGGGTGATCGCGCGGCTGCTGCTGGATGAGCCCGTGCCAGAGCTGCTGGCCGATGACCGCCTCGTACTGTCGCTGCACGAGGCTGCTCCCATTCAAGGGCAACGGTCATGAGCGAGGGCTACATCGACCTGAACCGTGCCACGGACTCCATCAAAGTCCTGACTCGCGCCAAGTTAGTGCGTGACGCTCGCGGCGACGGCGTCGAGGATGGCTTGCGCCGTGTCGCCGGGTGGGGTCTTCGCTACGATCTCGTTCCCGTTGATGCTGATCGTGACGTCTCGCAGCGGTCGCAGGGTGCGGACGATCTTGCGGACGCTCGCCCCGGTGATGTCCTGGAGATGGCGTGAGATCGCGAGGGCCGTGAACACGATCGTGAGGTGCGCGTGGATCGAGTCGGCCTCATGATGGAACATCGGTCTCGCACGGAGGTCGGTCTTCGCCATCCGGAACGATGCCTCGACCTGGAACAGTTCGTGATACGCGGCCACGATCTCATTCCCGGTGAGCCGGACCTGGGGAATGTTGGTGACGTACCCCTTCAGCCCAGCCAGTTGACGGGCCCGGTCGACGAGGACCTGATCGACGGCGGGGCGGGTGCCGGTGAGCTTGACGAACCGGTCCTTCTTGAGCGGCTTGGTCCCGTCGGCGATCTTCTGCGCCCGTTCGACCTGCTTGTCGAGGGTGTGGTTGTCGCGCCGGTCACGCTTGGCCGAGTAGTGATAGACCACCCGCCGCTGTCTGGCGTTCTCCCGGACGCCCATGATCCGCTTCGACTCCATGGTCTCGCCGTCGTGGAGGACGCCGCCGTGCGCGTCGAAGTGCTCGGCCAGGTCGTAAGGGGCCTTGCTGATTCGGGAGCCGACGATGAACGAGAACCCGGCGTCCTCGATCTGGTTCAGGTTCGACGCGGACAGCATGCCGGCGTCGGCGACGACCACGACGTCGTCGACTGCGTGTCGGTCTTGGAACGCGCGGAGCACGGGCAACAGCGTGAGCGTCTCGCCGGTGTTTCCGGGGAACTCGTGAACCTCAAGCGGGAACCCGTCCGGGGTGACCAGCATCCCCACCAGGATCTGCGGGTCGACGCGGCGCTCCTTGCTCATCCCCACCTTCCGCAGCGCGTCCTCGTCCTCGGCCTCGAAGTAGAGCGTGGTCACGTCGTAGAGCACCAGCTTCACGTGCCCATGTCGGGTCGCATGCGCATACGCAGCGGTCGCGAGCTTGTCCCGCCAATCGTGTTCAACACATCTCGCGAGGGTCCGCCAGATCGTCCGCAGCCCGGGCGCCGGCACCCCGAGCTCGCCGAGCACCCGGATCGTGTCAGCCTTGCTCGTCGGCTCGACCACGCGAGCGAGGACCAGCTTCATGAACACGTCGTCATCGACAGCGGCATCGAAACCGAGCCGCCGATACGCGGCCTCCAGCACGTCCCACAGCACCCGCGAACGAGATCCCGTCACGGTCGGCGCCGCCCCGGTCGGCGCAGTCGGTGTCAGCGCGTCCAGATCGAACGTCTGCTGCCCGGCATGGATCTTGCTCTTCGCAACCGCCACCAACGCCGCAAGCTGCGCGTCGTCATGCGCCGAGCCGATGTGCTCGAGGATCGTCTGCACTCCGCGACGAGTATGCGCGATCTGCACCGCCGTCGCCCCGGAACGCGTCTTCACCTTCCGGACGAACAACCCCATCGAGGGAGTCTAAATCGCCGCCGTTAGTGCGTAACCCGCCGACCCCGAACCCCGGAAAATCAGGGCAGAACGACCAACGACCGCCGAATCAGCGCTCAAGTGGCACGAGTCAGGTCGACCTGAACCGTGCCACGGACTCCATCAAAGTCGGGGATCGCATCCGTCAGGATCATGGCGACATCGACGAGCTGGTCGACTCCATCCGGCAGACAGGCGGACTGCTGCAACCGATCACGATCACCCCTGACGGATGGCTGATCTGCGGGGCACGTCGCCTGGCCGCGGTGAAGCGGCTTGGGATGCAGACCATCCCGGTCTGGGTGCGCACCGGCATCAGCACAGAGCTCGAACTGCTGCTCGCCGAGTACCACGAGAACACCGTGCGCAAGGCGCTGAATCTGGTCGAGGCCGGGCAGCGGTTCCGGGAACTGCTCACGATCAAGAAGGAGGATGCACAGCGCCGCCAGGCGGCGACCCGCTTCTGGGCGGAGAACCCTGCTGGCAGCGGTGTGGGCAATTTGCCCACACCGTCGGGACGCGCCGCGGATCAGGCGGCCGCGATCGTCGGAATCGGCCGGCGAACGCTGGAGAAGGTCGCGGCGGTGCTCGACGCCTCCGAGGACGTGACCGCGGACGCGGACGTGCGCAGAATCGCCCTTCAGGAGCGCGAGCTGATGACTGCCGGAGAGCGGGCCGCAGACCCGGCCTACCGTGCCGTCAGGCACGCGCAGGACGAAGTGGCGCGCACCGCGATCGACGCCGTTGCTCGCGCCAAGGCCGCCCGCGCCCGCCCCGCGACCTCGCGCCCTCAGCCGGGAGAACGAGTGCCCCCGGTAGACCCCAAGCCGCTCACCCCACGCGCGTTCGTCGTCATGCTGACGGAGACCGACTACTGGTGGGTCTACTACGACGAGAACGAGCTCGCCGCCGCACTCACCCCCGCCAACTGGGATCAAGTCGCTGAGTGGTACAAGGGCACGGGCCTGTTCATCGAGCGCCTCCTGGAACGCCGTCGCGCGACCGCGTGAGCGCCCGCACCTTCAGACATGAAGCCTCTCAATCTGTCCCGACGTACCCGTGTGATCCTGCTGGTCGGGGCCGCATTCGCTGTCGTGATCGTCACTGTGGGGGTCTACGGGCTGCTGCGCGGACCCGCCACGCCCGGCGACCCCGCCTCGACCTCGGAGCCGAGTATGCCGCGCCCGACGAGCCCGGCGACCGTGGCGCCCTCGCCGGTGCCGATCGTCTTCGCACGCAACGTCGCGGAAGCACTGTTCATATGGGACACCGCCTCGGGTGCCGGCCCGGATCAGATCATCGACACGGTGCTGGCGGTCGGTGATGGCGGCGGAGATGAGACGCCGGGCCTGCGGGCCGACATCGCGCGCTACCTTCCCACCGCCGCACAGTGGGCGCAGCTACGCGAGTACCGCACCGCCCAGCACATCGAGATCGAAGAAGCGTTCATCCCCGAGACCTGGCGCGAGCTGACGGCCGATCACGACTCGGGGCTGCCCGCCGCGGCGGTCGCGGTGACCATCGACGGCACGCGAGTGCGCACAGGGGAGTGGCTGGGAGAAGCAGCGAACCGGCGCTGGCCGATCACCTTCACCGTGTTCCTCCTGTGCCCGGAGCGTGACGCGGCCGGGTGTCACGTCCTGCGGCTGTCGGAACCGGGGAAGTCGCTGCGGTGAAAGCCATCCTCGCCGCGTTCGCGGCCGCCGTCCTGTTCATCGCCTCGCCGCTGATACTGCTGCTGTTCGGTGGGATGAGCGTTGTGGCAGCCCTCGCCGGATGCCTCCCCGCTGCCGGGACGGGAGGCGTCTTCGAGCCGGGCGACATCCCGGAGACCACGCGTATCGTCATGCCGCTGGCACCTGGCACCTACTCGATCTCGGACTCCTACGGGTGGCGCACCGACCCCTTCACGGGAGAGAGAGCGTTCCATCACGGCAGCGATTTCCCCGCGGCCGATGGCACGCCGATCATGGCGATCGCCGACGGCGTCGTGCGGATAGCCGGGTACCTCGGCGGCTGGGGCAATCTCATCGTCATCGAGCACACCGTGGCGGGCCAGGCGGTCGCCACCGCCTACGCCCACATGTGGGACAGCGGAGTCTTCGTGGCACAAGGGCAGACGGTCGCAGCGGGCGATGTGATCGGCGCGGTCGGATCATCGGGCCGATCGACGGGGCCGCATCTCCATCTGGAGATCCAGCCCGGCGGTTGGGGACACGACAGCACCGATGCGATGGCGTGGCTCATCGCGCACGACGCTGAGGGGGTCGAAGGCGCTGCGGTTCCCGCCGGGTGCCAGAGCGACGACGAAGAAGAAGGCGGCGACGAAGAGGACGAGGACGGGCAAGAAGGGGAGGACGACGAGCCCTCGCGGGAGGTCGTGCCGTGATCGGTCAGCTGCCCGCGAGCGTCTTCCCCGACGTCGGCGCACTCACCGGGTCGGCCAGGCTCGAGGAGGTCGCCGGGGCGCTGCTGACGTTCGTGCTCGTCGTCGCCGTGATGATGCTCGTCATCTGCGCGATCACCTGGGCGATCGCCTCCGCCACCGGCAACGTGAGCGCAGCGGTGAAGTCACGCACGGGAATCCTGGTGGCGCTCGGCGCCGCTGTCATGGCAGGCGGTGCCGTCGCGTGGCTGAACTGGCTGGTCTCGGTCGGCTCCACTCTCTGAGCGCTGCCGGAGACGCAGGGCACCTGTTCGCGTGGGCCAATCCCGGCCCCCGTGGAACGTGATGGAGCACTCGTGACCGAGCTAACCGCCCTGCTGACCGAGACGACGACCGCACTGGCGGTCCTGCCAGCGCAGATCGACATCCCGCCCAACGACTCGGGCCTGCCAGGAATCAGCCAGCTGCGCACGATCGTCGGCGCGGTGATGACGATCGGCCTGATCCTCTCCGTGCTGGCGCTCATCATCGCCGCGATCGTGTGGGGCCTGGGGTCGAGCTCGTCCAACCCCCATCTGGCCGGTCGCGGCAAGCTGGGCGTGCTCATCGCCTGCATCGCCGCTGTCGTCTGCGGCGGCGCCGTGGCCCTCGTGAACTTCTTCTGGTCCGTCGGCCAAGCGGTGTGACGGACGGGCACGATCCGATGGACGTCTGCGGCATCCCGGTCATCGCAGCGGTCTGCGCCGTCGTGGGCGAGGGGCCGGTGTCGCTCATCGGCGCGCTGTTTGACCTTCTTGCCGCCGCGGTGGGCGGTGCTGCCGCCTGGCTCTTCGAGGCGATGTGGTTCCTCATCGACGAGACGACGCTGGTCGACCTGACCAACCCCGGCTATCTCACGGTCTACAACCTGCTGTTCGGCGTCGCGCTGGCGATCGTCGCGATCTTCTTCCTCGCCCAACTCATTACCGGCATGATCCGCCGCGATCCCACCGCGCTCGCACGGGCGGCGACTGGCGCAGCCAAGGCCGTCCTCGGCTCGTTCGTGGTGGTCGCCTTGGCGACCCTGCTGCTGGAGGTGACCGATCAACTCACCATCGGCATCGTCCAAGCAGCCGGGCTCACGATCAGCGAGATGGGGCTGCGTCTGGGAGCCCTCTTCGCCGGCCTGAGCCTGCTCAGCATCCCTGCGCCCGGAGTCGGGGCGATCATCACGATCTTCTTCGGCTGCCTTGCCATCGCGGGCGTGCTCGTGGTGTGGTTCTCGTTGCTGGTGCGCAAGGCGCTGATCCTCGCCGCCATCGTCCTGGCACCGATCGCTCTGTCCGGCGCGGCGTGGGACACGACGCGGGCATGGTTCGGGCGTTGGGCGGCGTTCGTGGTGGCCCTGATCGTCTCCAAGCTGGTCATCGTCCTGGTGATGCTCGTCGCCGTCGTCCAGTTGGACGCGCCCATCGACCTCGATCTGCAGTCCATCGCCGACCCCGCCGCGGGGATCGTGCTGCTGCTGACCGCCGCGTTCGCCCCGTACCTCGTGTACAAGCTGATCGCTTTCGCGGGCTTCGACATGTACCACGCGATCAGCGCGGAACAGGAGGCCAAGCAGTCCCTGAACCGCCCGATTCCGCTGCCCGCCGCGCAGCCGCCCTCTCGCGGGAACAGTCCCGCTACGCCGTCGGCCACCCCACCGGACGGCGACCAGGGCGAAGCGTCGGCCACCCCAGCCGCCGACGGCGCGGCGGGCAGCGGCGCCCCCGGAGGCGGAGCCGCCGCAGGCGGCGCGACAGCGAGCGGTGGGGCATCCGCAGGCGGCGGTGCCGCGGCAAGCGGCGGTGGAGCAGCCGGAGGCGCAGCAGCGGGTGGCGGCGCGGCGGCCGCCGCCGGACCCGCCGCCGCGGTCGTCGTCGGCGCGCAAGTGATCTCCGAGGTCGCACAGGCCGGCCCCCGCGCCGGAGCGACCGTGGCCGGAGGCGCGGATGCGCACGCGGAGAATGCGCCGCCGCAACCGCCCACCACCCCAGCGCCCAACTCCAACAGCGGTGGCGGCGGTGCGCCTCCTGCTCCGCCCTCATCGTCACCGCAACCCGAGGAGAAGGCATGAGCACGTCCAGCCAGCCGCACCCGTTGAAGCCGGTGTCGTTCTCTCGGCTGGAACGTCGCGGCATCCTGCTGGGGCTTTCGGGTCCGCGGCTTGCCTGCGCAAGCGCCTCGGTCATCGTCCTGGTGATCGCGCTGGCGACCAATGGAGCCAGTGGCGTGGCCTGGACCGCGCCGCTATGGGGCGGAGCGCTGCTGCTGGCCTGGATGCGCGTGGGCGGGCGAACCCTGATCGAGTGGACCCCGGTCACCGCCCACTGGATGATGCGCACCCGATCCGGGCAGACCCGCTACCGACGCGGGCTCGGCAAGGTTCGAGCGGTCGGTTCGCTGGCCCTTCCCGGCGACGCTGCCCGGCTGCGCCACTACGACGACCCGCAGACCGGCGCCGTCATGGTGCATGACGCGCACGCGGGCACGTTGCTTGCCGTGCTCGAAGTCACGCACCCCGCCTTCGTGCTTCTTGACCCCGCCGAGCAGCAGCGCCGCGTCGAAGGATGGGGCAGAACCCTGTCCATGCTGTGCCGCACCGCGCGGATTGCCCATGTGCAGGTGCTGGAACGCACGCTGCCCGATGCAGGTACAGGGCTGGCGAGCTGGTGGCACGAACACGGCACCGACGACGGCTCTTGGGCAGCTCGCGTGTATCAGGAGCTGATCGAGGACGCCGGCCCCGCCGCAGAGCGACACGTCACCACGATCACACTCAGCCTCGACATGCGTGCCGCGGCGCGCGCCATCCGCTCGGCGGGAGGCGGCCTGAAAGGAGCCGCCGCCGTGCTGCGACAGGATATGGACGCGCTCACAGGGGCGCTGCGTGCCGCGGAGCTGCGCCCCGGCCGGTGGGCCAGCCCCGAAGACCTCGCGGTCATGCTCAGATCGGCCTACGATCCCGCCGTCGCCGCCGCACTGGAGCGGCACTCCCGCGTCGGCCGGGACTTGGCGACTGCCGGGCCGATCGCGGTGGAGGAGCGCTGGGCGTCCTTGCGCTCCGACTCCGCCTACCACGCCGTGCTCTGGGTCTCAGAGTGGCCGCGCGCGATGGTGTACCCCGGCTTCCTCGCTCCGATCCTGCTCACCAGCGGCGCGCGCCGCGCCGTGTCGATCCTCTACGATCCGATCCGTCCCGACGTCGCCGCTCGCACCATTCGCCGCCGCAAGGTCGAGCACTTGTCCGACCGGGCGCAACGCGCCAGGCTCGGCCAGATCGAGGACGCGGCGATCTCCGCCGAGCTCGACGACGTGCTGCAGCAGGAAGCCGACCTCGTGGCAGGCCACGGCATCCTCCGCTACACCGCGTTCGTCGCCGTCACCGCGACTAGCGCCGAGACGCTCGAAGCCGCAATCGCGCAGATCGAGCAGTCCGCCATCCAAGCATCCTGCGAGACCCGCCGCGTCTACGGACAGCAAGCCCAAGCGTTCGTCGCCGCTGCCCTGCCCCTCGCCCGCGGTCTGTGACCGGCCCACGTAAGGAACAGCATGCTTGAAGACGACTCGCCGCCACGCACGCACGCCGCCGCCCTCGTCGTTCCGGCCCGCGAACGGCGGCGCGCCCGCCGAGAGCGCACCGCCGCGACCCGCCGCCTCGAGCGGGAGGCTCATCGCGGCCGCGAGCTGCGAAAGACCACCGATCTCGATGAGGACGCGCCCCCCGGCGGTTACCTGGCCGCATCCGGTGAACCTGGCCCCGCCGCCCTGCGATCCTGGCTGCCGTTCCGTGTTCCCGCCCACCAGGACACCTCTGCAGCGCTGGCCGGCGCCTACCCGTTCCTCGCCGAAGGCGGCCTCGGCTCTGACGGTCTGTACATCGGCCGCGACCTCTACTCCGGTGCCAGCTTCGTCTACGACCCCTGGGTCGCCTACCAGCGCGGCATCATCTCCGCGCCGAATATGGTCGTGGCCGGGATCGTCGGCTCCGGAAAATCAGCGCTGGCGAAGTCGCTCTACACTCGCAGCCTCGCGTTCGGACGTCGCGTGTACATACCGGGCGACCCCAAGGGCGAGCACACGGCGATCGCGCGAATGGTCGGGGGACGCGCGATCACGCTGGGACACGGGCTGACGACCCGGCTGAACCCGCTCGATGAGGGCTACCGTCCCCGCTCGATGGGTGACGCGGAATGGACGGTTCAGATCGCCGCCCGCAGGAGGGAGCTGGTCGGCGCGCTCACCGAGACCGTGCTCGGACGTGCTCTCTCGCCGGTCGAGCACACCGCTATCGACGTGGCGCTCGACGCGGCCGTCCGCTCGTCCACCGTTCCGGTGCTGCCCCTCGTGGTCGACCGACTCCTGAACCCTGACGGCGACGACCCGCGACTCGCCGAGGACGGCCGCCAGGCGGCCCACGCGCTGCGAAGGCTCGTCGCCGGCGACCTCAAAGGCTTGTTCGACGGCCCCAGCACGGAGAGGTTCGACCCCTCCCTGCCGATGATCTCGCTCGATCTGTCCCGCGTCGCGGAGAACAACGCGCTCCTGTCCGTACTCATGACCTGCGCCGCCGCATGGATGGAGTCCGCTCTCACCGATCCCGACGGCGGACAGCGATGGGTCGTGTATGACGAAGCATGGCGTCTGATGAGCCATCCCAGCCTGCTGCGCCGGATGGACGCCCAATGGCGCCTGTCGCGCGCCTACGGCATCTGCAACCTCCTGGTCTTCCACAAGTTGTCGGATCTGGACACGGTGGGCGATCAGGGCTCCGCGATGCGCGCGCTCGCCTCGTCGCTCCTCGCGCTCGCGGAGACCCGTGTGATCTATCGTCAAGAATCGGATCAGCTGGGCGCGACCTCCGCCGCTCTCGGACTGACCGGAACCGAGCGCGCGCTGCTGCCCTCGCTCGGAGTCGGCCAAGGGCTGTGGCGCATCAAGGAGAGGAGCTTTGCCATCGGCCATTCGCTGCATCCGGCTGAGTTCTCGGCGTTCGACACGACTGCCCGGATGGGGACATCCGGCGGCGGGTCGTGAGTGACACGGAGCCCGGCCGGGAGCATCTGATGCGCGCAATGATCGCACTCGATCAGGGGCTGAATCGGATCGCTCGGAAGCACCAGGGCGCGGTGCGGTTCTTCTACGAAGACCCCGAGACGTTCGGCGCGGGGCACTTCGTGTTCTACCCGCAGAACGACGCACGCTCACGGTTGGTGATCGAGGAACAGTACACCAGCACGGACTGGTCGGATGACGAGCGAGTGCCGACATCATGGACGTGGGCGGCCGAACGCGAAGTGCGAGATCGGGATGGCCGCTACGTCTGGAAGGCCGAGCGGGAGGGCGAGTCTCGTTCGGAGGACTTCCGGCAGGTGCTGGCCGAAGCGTCGCGGTGGGCACGGCGCGTGCAGAACCGCACCGTGCAGTCGGACCCGTTCAGTTCCGCGACCCATAGGCAAGAGCCTCCCACCCTCAGCCTCTGAGCCTGAAGGTCCGGGGCTGGGGGTGGATGCTCGCACCTTCCGGGTGAGGCTCGGGATCTCGGCGAGCCCGTCAGCTGAGCCAAGGTGAGGAGCGCTGGGATGTCCGATGACGACGAGGCCAACGGTCGCCATATCAGTAGCTCGTTCCAGCGTGGTCTGGCCGCGTTCGAGAGACGATTCACCAGACGTGAAGCTGTGCCGGACGCTGCTCTCGCAGAGCCCTGGTTCGCTGCCGATCACGCCAGCATCGGTCTGCTCGCCGGCCGCAACAAGGTGATCGAGGTCAGCGTCACGGGACCGACCCGCAACATCCTGATCGGGAGATTCGCGGGCAGTCGGCGCCGCAGGACGGATGAGGACGGGGTGGCAAAGGCGCTCGGAGTCTCCATCGCCGACAGCGAGCAGTTGCTCGATCACATCGAACAGTCCCTGCGAGCGGGCATCGACGCCTATCAGGAGACATACCGGACGCTTGCGGCGGGTGAGCGGTCGGAGAACCTCGCATCGAACGTGGTCCGACCGGACGCGGCCTGGGATCGAATCGGCGCGTCCACACGCATCCCCCCGCGGGCATCGACCCGGACGACCCCTCGCCCATCCCCGGCGAACATCACCGTCCAACCGACCGGGGGCAACTTTCCCGAACGTTCCGCAGGTCTGACCCTCTGACGACGTGACTCCGCAGTTCGGAAGAGCCCGGCGTCGGCCCGCACCTGTGATCCATGAGGAACCGCACCAACCGCAACGGCGATCTGCCCGAGCGCTCACCGCTGATCGGCGGACTGCCTACCGTGACGGTTGCTGAGCATGACGACGGGACAGTCACGGTGGCGCTCGACGGATCGCTCATGGTCTCCGGGCCGATCGACCGAACACAGCTCGGGCAAGTCCTCTCGGCCGTCGCTGAGCAGCAAGGCGGGCCTGTCCGGGTGGAGCTGACCGCTGCCGATGGACGCGTGTTCGTCGACGTGCTCAACCCACCGACACGTCCCTCCCCGTTCGCGCCCCCGCTGCCACCACCGACACCGCTGCCCGCGCCCGAGCCGATCCCGGCGCACGCCCACGCGAGCGCGGCGCACGCCCTGCTCGAGATACGTGGTGCAGGCTTCGTGCCGGGAGAGGACGTGCAGGTCGCGGCCGTGCTCGGCGCGTCCAGCGCCGCAGGCGATGGGTCTGCACGCGGCCTGGTCGACCCTTCCCTGATCGGAGTGCCGGTGATCGCCCTCGCGCTCATCGGCGGTGTTTCCGGCACTCTAGCGATCCGCTACCTGCCATGAGTTCGCCACGGCCAGCGACGACAGAGCCCTTCGTCAACGTCGCGCTCGGCGCGATCGGAGCGATCGCGGGCCTGTCGTTGGTACTGCGCGCCGCAGCCAGCGTCGCCGCCTGGCTCTCCGGGCTGCCGCAACCGCAGAGCGGGATCGCCGCAGGGCTGGCGGTGCTGGGCGACCCGCTCGACCCCGCCTCGGCGACCGGCACGCCTGGCCTGAGCGCCGTCGTCTACTGGACCGTCGCTGGAATCCTCCTCGCACTGCTCGCGGCCGCGGGGACCGGCGGAGTTCTGCTCTGGAGATCACGGGCACGCCGTCGCGACCCTCGCCGTCTGGAAGGCACCGCGAGCGCTGCCGACATCGCGCAGAGCGCGGCGACCAGGGCGCTGCGCAAACGCGCCGCCACTCTGCGCCCCTCCCTCGGGAAGAGCGCGAAGCCCGCCGACATCGGCTATCTCATCGGCACCGCGCGCGGCCAGCGCATCTGGGCTTCCGTGGAGGACTCGGTGCTGGTGCTCGGCCCGCCGCGCTCGGGGAAAGGGCTCCATCTGGCAGTGAACACGATCTTGGACGCTCCGGGATCGGTCGTGACGACCTCGACCCGGCCGGACAACCTCTCCGTCACGCTGCGCGCCCGGATGCGCGTCGGCCCGGTCGCGGTCTTCGATCCCCAGCGGCTCGCGCCCGGCCTTCCCGCGGGGATGCGATGGTCCCCGGTAAGGGGCTGTCAAGACCCGCTAACTGCGATGATCCGCGCGGCGGGGTTCGCCGCATCCACGGGGCTCAGTGGCGGTGGAGTCGACTCGGGCGGCTTCTGGGAGGGGAAGACCCGCGAGGCGATCCAGTCGCTGCTGCACGCAGCGGCTCTCGGCGACCTCGACGCGCGCACGCTTGCCCGGTGGACGCGCAGCCCGGCCGCCGCCTCCGACGCGGTGCGCATCCTCTCCTCCGACTCTCAGGCCGCCGAGGGGTGGGGCGAATCCCTGGACTCGATGATCCAATCCGATCCCCGCACCCGCGACTCGATCTGGCAGGGCGTCGCACTGGCGTTCTCGGCACTGGCAGACCCGAGAGTGCTCGAAGCCGTCACGCCGGGACCCGGCGAAGTGTTCGACCCCACACCGTTCCTGCGCGAACGCGGCACGCTGATGATGCTCGCGACCGGCGCCGGCGCGGGAGCTGCCGGAGCGCTGGTTGCGGCGTTCATCGAGGATCTCGTGGAAGCCGCTCGCCGGATGGCGGCGCGCTCGGCGGGAGCCCGGCTCGACCCGCCGCTGGCGCTCGTGCTCGATGAGATCGGCAGCCTTGCGCCGTTGCCGAGCTTGCCGACGCTGATGGCCGAAGGGGGCGGGACGGGAGTCACGACGATGCCGTTCTTGCAGTCGCTGGCTCAGGCGCGCGACAAGTGGGGGCACGAGAAGGCGGGCGCGATCTGGGACTCGGCCATCGTCAAGATCATCCTCGGCGGCGGCGCGAACCCGAAAGACCTGCAGGACATCTCCGCTCTGCTAGGCGAGCGGGACGACACCACCGTCAGCGTGAACCGGGACAGCCTCGGCGGGCGCTCCTATCAGAGCTCGATCCGCCGGGTGCCGGTGATGCCCGCCGACACGCTCAGGATGCTCCCGTTCGGAACCGCGGTGACCCTGCTGCGCGCGGCCCCGCCGATCGTCACCGATCTGCGCCAGTGGACGGCGAGACCTGACGCCGAGGTGCTCCGCGCCGATAGAGCCGAGGTCGAGGCGATCCTCCGCGCCGCCGAGTGAACCTGCCGGAGCTGGTGCGCACCTGACAGGCAGACCGGCGCTGCACGCGCCGCACACAATCCCGGAGGTGCCTCATGGAACCCATCGCAACCCGCGAGTCCGTCTACGGCTTCATCGCCACCGAGCCCACGCTCAAGCCCACCCAGAACGGCGGCATGCGCTTCTACGCCCGATTCGGCCAAGTGCCCTCCATCCCGGTGGAAGGCGGCGGCTTTGAGGAGGGGGAAGCGCACTTCCACAACCTGGCTGTCTACGACCGGATGGCGGAGATCGCCTTCGAGCGGTTCCGCAAGGGCGACCGCTTCATCGCGCAGGGAGAGATCCACACCTACACACGGCCCGTCGAGGGCCAGGAAGTCCCGGACGAGGAGTTCCGCGCCGCGCGCATCTCGCACGACTCGGCGATGACCGACTACACCGTCAGCCGTGGCCGCAGCGCCGGCCGGGAGAGCGGACGCGAGAGTGGACGCAGCGGCCCGACTCCCGACGGCGTGGAGGCAGAACCATCCGGCCCTGATCGGGCTCGGACTCCCCAGAGCGTCGGCAGCCATGCCACCGAGTCCGGCCGCACCCTCGCGGACATCAGCGCCGGTCAGGGTGCGCCCGCGGCGCGCGGCAACGACATCCCGTTCTGATTGGCCGCACCACATGAGCGACAACCGCACCCCCGGCGAACAGCCCGAGGTCGATCTGGATCAGATGGACGATCTCGATGAGCCGGTGCCGCCTGGCCTTCCCGACCCGCCGCATCCGATCAACTGGAACGCGCTCACCGCCGACGACGCCGAGATCGAGTGGTTCGACCTGAACGAGTGGGTGAACTGGCTGCGCCGCTGCTACGGCCTGCCGGCGGCGGTCATTCCACCGATGTGGCACCGGCATTGGGAACTCGTATGGGAGCTCTCCGCGCTGCACACGCACTGGCTCGGAGCCTACGACCCGGAACAGCATGGTAGTGCGCCCATCGCCTGGCACGCGGACTTCGCCGCCGCCCGCGAGCGGCTCAGGGAATGGGTGTCCACATCCGGGGCACGCCTGGACCGAGACCGACCCACCCGTGTCACGAACTGGCCCGGTGAGGAGCCCGTCGAACATGGCACCGAGACCCCGATCACGGACAGGGACACCGACTTCGTGGAGTTCGTGACCGCGGACGTGGCCCGTCGACGCCTCCGCGATGACGCGGCCGCAGGAGGTGTCGACCCGACGACCGGGGAGGTACGCGGCTGATGGCTCGCCGACGTCGACGGGTCGATCCCGGACAACTCGAGTTCGATCTCTGGGGTCTCGGCGAGGCCGAGGCCGACGAAAGGATCGGCGCCGCCCGCTACCACCCGGTCGGGGCGGCGACGGAGGGCAACGATGAACAAGTACGGGACGCTGGCAAGGGAACACTGGACGAGGTGGGCGCCCAACCGCCTGGCGGCGCTCCCGAACCCGGAGACGTTCTTCAACGACCTGGGGCTCCAGGTGCAGGCGGAAGTGTCGGAACTCGCGTCGATACTGGCAGGGACGGACGATCCGAGGGAGACTTACCTGGAGAAGGTCGCCCGGCTCACGTCGGCACGGAGGCAAGCGGAGGAGGTCGTGATGGCGCAGCTGGTGTGGATCGCCGACCCCGAGCTGCCCCTGGATCAGGCCCGCGAAGAGTTCGAGCAGACGACGGCCTCCTGGGAGAACTTGATCTCCTGGGCGGAGCGGGTCCAGGACTCGCCGGATTTGATGCCCTCTTCAGCGGACCTGGAGGAGAAGGCGAAGACCTGGGCGCTGACCGCCGAGTTCCTGCTGGATCTGGTGGCGAGCGACTCGGCGCGAGACTTCCTCACGTCGAACCAGGCGGTGCTGGACGAGGCGATGACGCTGCGCTTCGCGCGCGAGCTGAGCTAACTCCCCGGTTCGTCCCGGCAAACCAGGAAGAACTCGCACCCTCCGGAGCAAAGGCTCGCTTCCGAGCCAACGTCGACGCGATACGCGTAGCGCGCTCGCTCGCCGAGCAGGACCGGCGGGTGACCGCCGACGAGCAGGCGATCCTGGCCCGGTGGAGCAGCTGGGGTGCGATCCCGGACGTCTTCGACAATGAGAGCCGCGAATGGGCTGCCGAACGCGCCGAGCTGCGCGAACTGCTCTCGGACGCGGAGTGGGATGCTGCATCCCGCACGACGATCAACGCGCACTACACCGACCCGATGATCGTCCGGCAGATGTGGCGCGCGCTCGCCGCACTCGGATTCGACGGTGGGCGCGTGCTCGAACCGGGCAGCGGCGCCGGAACCTTCATCGGGGTAGCTCCCGAGAGCGCGGAGATGGTCGGCGTGGAACTCGACCCGATCACCGCGGCGATCTCGCAGGGGCTATACCCGCACGCCACGATCCGGGCGGAGTCTTTCGCTGACAGCCGCCTGCCGGTCGCCTCGTTCGACGCGATGATCGGTAACGTCCCCTTCGCTAACGTCATCCTGCATGATCCCGCGCACAACGCGACGAGGCTGAGCATGCACAACCACTTCATCGTGAAGTCGTTGCGTCTCGTCCGTCCCGGCGGGGTGGTCGCGGTGCTGACATCGCATTACACGATGGATGCGCAGAACCCCGGCGCGCGGCGGGAGATGAGCGAGCTCGCGGACCTGCTCGGGGCGGTGCGGCTGCCCACGGGAGCGCATCGCCGCGCGGCCGGAACCGATGCGCTGACCGACCTGCTGGTCTTCCGGCGTCGCGAGAGCGACCGCCCGCCCTCCGACGAGTCGTGGGAGACGGCCGTCCCGGTGACCATCGACGGCCGAGACATGAGAGTCAACACCTACTTCGATGAGCACCCCGAACTGGTGCTCGGGACCGTCGGAGTCCGCAGCGGCATGCACGGCAGCGCGACCCTCCACGTCGACGGCGATCTGGAAACGCTGGATCAGCAGCTGGGCGCTGCGATCGACCAGATCGTGTTCTCCGCCCGACGTACGGGCCTCACCATGACCGAACGCTCCGCGGAGCCGGCCCTAGCCCTGAGCGAGCCTGATCGTCCCGCGCTCTGGGACGGCAGCATTCTCGCCACCGAGGGCGGCTTCGCCACGGTCGCCGGAGAGGGCACCGAGCCGCTGAAGGTCCCGAAGTCCGCCACGACCGAGCTCCGGGCGTTGGTGGCATTACGAGATCAGGCTAGCCGCCTGTTGACGATGGAGTCAGCCAGCCTGGACGACACCCCCGAACTGGTAGCCGCACGTGCAGGACTCCGCCGCGACTACCAGAAGTACGTCACCAGATACGGCCCGCTGAATCGCTACGCCCTGCGCCCGACCGGACGAACCGACCGGGAGGGCAACGAGACGCACGCGCGGATCGTGCCGACTGCGATCCGGCTGCTGCGCGCCGACCCGTTCGGCCCGCTCGTGCTCGCCTTGGAAGTGTTCGACGACACCGATCAATCCGCCATCCCCGCGGCGCTGCTCACCCGCCGAGTTGTCGCGCCCCGACCGGAAGTGCAAGGTGTCGACGCGCCAGCCGACGCGATCGCCGTGAGCATGGATCGCACCGGGTCAGTCGACCTCACACTCATCGCCGACCTTCTCGGCGTCTCCGAGGCCGATGCGCGCTCCGCTCTGCGCGGCCATGTGTTCGCCGAGCCCGACAGCGGCGAGCTCATCCATGCGCCCGAGTATCTGTCCGGGGACGTGCGGGGCAAGCTCGAAGCGGCACGCATCGCCGCCGACCGCGACGAGGAGTTCGCCGAGAACGTGACGGCGCTCGAAGCGGTCGTCCCCGAGCCGCTGAGCATCGAGGACATCACCGCGAGGCTTGGCGCGGTCTGGATCAGCCCCGCCGTCCACGAAGCGTTCCTGCGCGACATCCTGCAGGACGACGACGTGAACGTGGAGAACCCGTTGGCCGGGATGTGGGAGGTCCGTGGCGGCAGGCGCGGCATCCGCGCCACCAGCGAGTGGGGCACCGAGCGCCGGCCCGCTCCCGACCTGGCGCAGTCGCTCATGGAACAGAAGCCGATCATCGTCTACGACGAGGTGGAGGACGCCGACGGCAAGAAGCGCCGCATCCTCAACCCGGTCGAGACGACAGCCGCCCAGGAGAAGGCCGAGCTCCTGCAGGAGCGGTTCAGCGAATGGGTATGGGAAAACCCCGACCGCGCCCAGACGCTCGCCGACGAGTACAACAATCGCTTCAACAGCATCGTCCTGCGCGACTACACGGATGCGGGTGACTACCTGACCCTGCCGGGCCTGGCGGCGAACTTCACTCCTCGTGCGCATCAGCGCGCAGCCGTCGCCCGCATGATCGCAGAGCCCGCCGCCGGCCTGTTCCACGAGGTCGGGGCAGGCAAGACGGCCGAGATGATCATGGGCGCGATGGAGATGAAGCGCATGGGGCTCATCGCAAAGCCCACGGTGGTCGTCCCGAATCACATGCTCGAACAATTCGGCCGCGAATGGCTGCAGCTGTATCCGCGAGCGCGCATCCTCGCCGCCTCCAGCGCCGATCTGACAGCAGATCGGCGACGCCAGTTCGTCGCGCGCGCTGCGGCGAACGATTGGGATGCGGTGCTACTGACGCAGGGGGCGTTCGCGAAGATCCCGTTGCGCGCCGACACCCAGCAGGAGTACATCCAGCGAGAGGTAGAGAGGGTGCGCGCCGTGCTCGCGGAGGCAAAGGGCGAGAACCGGATGAGCGTCAAACGCATCGAACGGAAGCTGCTCGCTCTGGAGAACAAGGTCAAGTCCCGCACCGACCTCGCCCGCGACCGCGGTGTCTGCTTCGAGGACACCGGGATCGACTACCTGATCGTCGACGAGATGCACCTGTACAAGAACCTCGCCACCGAGTCCAACATCCAGGACGCGGCGATCGAGGGCTCCGAGCGGGCCAGCGACCTGCACCTGAAGCTGGAGCACCTACGCGCCTCCGGGCGCAAGAGAGTCGTGACCGGAGCCACCGCGACGCCGATCTCGAACTCGGTCACCGAAGCGTACGTCATGCAACGGTACATGCGCCCCGATCTGCTGCACGCCGCCGGGATCGACGCCTTCGACGCCTGGGCCGCGACGTTCGGGCAGACGGTCACCCAGATGGAGATGGCCCCGACCGCGAACAACACCTTCCGCATGAAGACACGCTTCGCGCGCTTCTCCAACGTCCCCGAGATGCTGCGGATGTGGAGCGTGTTCGCCGACGTCAAGACCGCCGAAGACCTTCAACTGCCGACACCGGACCTCGCCGAGCGGGAGGACGGCATCCGCGCCGCCCGCACCATCGCGGTACAACCGACCGTCGAGCTGGAGGACTACATCCAACGGCTGGGCGATCGAGCCGAGCTCGTCGCGGCCAAAGCCGTCGACCCCCGAGACGACAACATGCTCACCATCTCGACCGACGGACGCAAGGCCGCGCTGGACATCCGCATGGTGATCCCGCACGACCCCTCTGGACCGACGAAAGTGGACATCGCCGCCGATGCGATCCACGCCGCCTGGGAGCGCACGCGGGACAACGAGTACCTCGATGCGATCACCGGAGAGCCCTCCACGGTGCGCGGGGCGCTGCAGCTGGTGTTCTCGGATATCGGCACCCCCAACCCGGACAGATGGAACGCCTACGACGAACTCCACCTACAGCTGGTGCAGCGGGGGATGCCAGCCGGGGCCATCCGGTACATGCACGAAGCCAAGACCGATGCGGACAAGGCGCGACTCTTCGCCGCCGCCCGCGCCGGCCACGTCTCGGTGCTCATCGGCTCGACCGAGAAGATGGGCGTCGGCACGAACGTCCAATCACGCGCCGTCGCGCTCTACCACATGGACTGTCCGTGGCGACCGTCCGATATCGCCCAGCGCGAGGGGCGCATCCTCCGGCAGGGAAACCAGAACGACGAGGTGGCGATCGTACGGCTGGTCACCGAGCGATCCTTCGACTCGTACATGTGGCAGGGCGTCGAGCGGAAGGCGACCTTCATCGCACAGCTGATGCGTGGCAAGCTCGACTCCCGCGAGATCGAGGAGATCGACTCCGCGGCCTTATCCGCGGCAGAGGCCAAGGCCATATCGTCCGGCAATCCGTTGTTGCTGGAGCACTCCACCTTGCAGAACGAGGTCACGAGGCTGCGACGCCTCGAACGGGCTTATCACCGGAACGAGAGCATGCTCGTGCATACCCGAGACAGGGAACAGCGGCGCGCAGAGCATGCTCAGAAGGACATCGCCGAACTGGAAGCGGCTCTGCCGCGCATCATCGACACCAGCGGCGAGCGCTTCCGCATCCAGATCCGCGACCGCAGCTACGACTCCCGAGTCGACGCCGCACACGCCCTCACGCAATGGGCGCACAACTCGGAGCTACGGTGGGCGTCCCGCTACGGCGAGCGCGACTACGGGATCGTCGGTCGACTCGGCGACTTCGCGATCCGCATCGGCACCCGCGCCGGTTCGCCGCGCCCGGACGTCACCATCTCGATCGACGACGTGCCCCGCAGCACGTTCATCCTCGCGCACAACACCTTCCTCGAGGGCGGAGTCGGCATCATCCAGCGCATCGAGAACCGCGTGTCCGGCATCCCCTCGCTCCTGGAGCGCGCTCGGGAAGACCACGCCGCGGCTGCGGAGGCTGCTGCGGAGGCCGATCAGCGCACGGGGAGACCCTTCCGTCACGCGGACTCGCTCACGGCCGCGGAAGAAGACCTCCGCCGGGTCGAGACGAGTCTCGCCGCCATGCAGCAGGACGTGAGCGAGGACACCGAGACGGTGCCCAAGCCGCCAGGGGCGGCTCCTGGTCGTACCGCGGCGCTCGCGGACTTCACCGGCGGCCGGACCTCGCAGTCGTCCTCCGGCCCTCGCCTCGGGCTGTGAGCCGCCGAGACGGGGACGGCGGGCACCTTCTCGTACCGGCGCTCGGCGCGCTTCGCGCGGGCAAGGCAGAGGAAGGAGACCATGTGACCAGCGATGCCGCGCCGACCGCGGGCGCCTATCTGACTCGCCGCGACGCCGCCGCTCGATGCCGTGTCAGTGTCTCCACGTTCGACCGGCTGCGGCGCCAGCAGCGCGTTCCGCTCCCGGACGCTGAAGTCGGCCGTCATGTCCTGTGGAACAGCGTCACCATCGACCGATTCCTGGAAGCCGGTGGCACTCGTGGCGAAGACGTCGGATGAGGCTGATCGCTCTCGGTTCGATCCGCGCACCGGGCGACGGCTCCCCGATGGCATCCGGTGGCGCGCAGACCGCGGTCGCTATCAGGCCCGTATCCGGGTGCCGGATGGTCAAGGTGGATGGGGTGAGCGAACCACGACGCACTCCACGCTGGCTTCGGCGAAGAAGGCCCGCATGGTGGGAGGCGCCCAGCCGCAGGCGATCGGCACGGGCAAGACGCTCAGCGAGTGGTACGTCGAATACTGGCCCGTCATAGAAGCCAGCATTCGGCCGCGAACCGTCACCGCCTACGACGTCGGATGGCGGCTGCGGGTGAAGCCCACTCTGGGGTCCAGACGAATGCGCGACATCACCCCCACGGTGATCGAGAGCGCTATGACCGACTGGTCCGGTTCATCCTCCACGAAGATCGACGCTCTCGCCGTCCTCAGCAGGCTTCTCCGCGGAGCGCACCAGCAGGGACTCATCGGCTACAACCCCGCGCGAAGCATCAGCCGCCCCGAGGTGGACGAAGTGGACCCGCGTTCCCGCGCGCTCACCAAGGAGGAGGTCGATCTCGTTCTCCAGATGATCCCGGAGGGCGTCTACCGTCGCTACGCGGCCGCGCTCGTCTACACCGGAGGCCGCGCTGGTGAGGCCACCGCCGCGCGCGTGGTGGACGTGGACCTCCCAGGGAGGGTGATCCGGGTGCGACGCAGCATCTCTCCAGGACGGCATGGCGAGCTCATCGAGCAGACGCCCAAGAGCCACAAGTGGCGGCCGGTGCCGATCGTCGATGACTTCGTGCCCTACGTCGAAGAGGCGATGGAGGGCAAGAAGCCGCAGGAGCGCCTGTTCGCGGGGGTGCGCGGAGGCAGGCTCACGAACAAGACCTTCGTGCGAGCGGTGAACTGGCCGAAGATCCGCAAGGCGCTCCACCGCCCGGACTTCAAGGTCAAAGACCTCCGCCACACGTTCGCGACACTCCTGTTCGACGCCGGTGTGTCGGCGCCCGACGTCCAGCAGGCGATGGGGCACTCCAGCCTGCAGGTCACCGAGCTGTACAGCCGTTCCCGCGACAACGCCACCGCCGGCACCGGACGTCGGCTCAGCGCCTTCCTCCGCGGCTCGCAGACGCCCGGAGGCTCGCCGAGCAGCCAAGACGCTCCCGCGAGACCAGACCCTCCCTCGCTCTGATCGAGGGCCGCTTCAGACGGCTTCTATGTGGCACAGAATCGAGAACTTGTGGCACAGACCTGACTCGTGCCACTTGAGCGCTGATTCGGCGGTCGTTGGTCGTTCTGCCCTGATTTTCCGGGGTTCGGGGTCGGCGGGTTACGCACTAACGGCGGCGATTTAGACTCCCTCGATGGGGTTGTTCGTCCGGAAGGTGAAGACGCGTTCCGGGGCGACGGCGGTGCAGATCGCGCATACTCGTCGCGGAGTGCAGACGATCCTCGAGCACATCGGCTCGGCGCATGACGACGCGCAGCTTGCGGCGTTGGTGGCGGTTGCGAAGAGCAAGATCCATGCCGGGCAGCAGACGTTCGATCTGGACGCGCTGACACCGACTGCGCCGACCGGGGCGGCGCCGACCGTGACGGGATCTCGTTCGCGGGTGCTGTGGGACGTGCTGGAGGCCGCGTATCGGCGGCTCGGTTTCGATGCCGCTGTCGATGACGACGTGTTCATGAAGCTGGTCCTCGCTCGCGTGGTCGAGCCGACGAGCAAGGCTGACACGATCCGGGTGCTCGGCGAGCTCGGGGTGCCGGCGCCCGGGCTGCGGACGATCTGGCGGACCCTCGCGAGATGTGTTGAACACGATTGGCGGGACAAGCTCGCGACCGCTGCGTATGCGCATGCGACCCGACATGGGCACGTGAAGCTGGTGCTCTACGACGTGACCACGCTCTACTTCGAGGCCGAGGACGAGGACGCGCTGCGGAAGGTGGGGATGAGCAAGGAGCGCCGCGTCGACCCGCAGATCCTGGTGGGGATGCTGGTCACCCCGGACGGGTTCCCGCTTGAGGTTCACGAGTTCCCCGGAAACACCGGCGAGACGCTCACGCTGTTGCCCGTGCTCCGCGCGTTCCAAGACCGACACGCAGTCGACGACGTCGTGGTCGTCGCCGACGCCGGCATGCTGTCCGCGTCGAACCTGAACCAGATCGAGGACGCCGGGTTCTCGTTCATCGTCGGCTCCCGAATCAGCAAGGCCCCTTACGACCTGGCCGAGCACTTCGACGCGCACGGCGGCGTCCTCCACGACGGCGAGACCATGGAGTCGAAGCGGATCATGGGCGTCCGGGAGAACGCCAGACAGCGGCGGGTGGTCTATCACTACTCGGCCAAGCGTGACCGGCGCGACAACCACACCCTCGACAAGCAGGTCGAACGGGCGCAGAAGATCGCCGACGGGACCAAGCCGCTCAAGAAGGACCGGTTCGTCAAGCTCACCGGCACCCGCCCCGCCGTCGATCAGGTCCTCGTCGACCGGGCCCGTCAACTGGCTGGGCTGAAGGGGTACGTCACCAACATTCCCCAGGTCCGGCTCACCGGGAATGAGATCGTGGCCGCGTATCACGAACTGTTCCAGGTCGAGGCATCGTTCCGGATGGCGAAGACCGACCTCCGTGCGAGACCGATGTTCCATCATGAGGCCGACTCGATCCACGCGCACCTCACGATCGTGTTCACGGCCCTCGCGATCTCACGCCATCTCCAGGACATCACCGGGGCGAGCGTCCGCAAGATCGTCCGCACCCTGCGACCGCTGCGAGACGTCACGATCAGCATCAACGGGAACGAGATCGTAGCGAAGACCCCACCCGGCGACACGGCGCAAGCCATCCTCGACGCCGTCGCCGCGAGCGTCACGCACTAACTTGGCGCGAGTCAGGACAGATGTGGCACACGGCCTCGGATGACGGCTGCGAGCGTCGGGCGGGCAAAGAAAAATCCCCGGCTGACCAGGGATTTAGATGGTGGCTCCGACGGGCGTCGATCCCGTGACCTCACGATTTTCAGTCGTGCGCTCTACCAACTGAGCTACAGAGCCGCACGGCAGCCGAAGTTGCCGCGTCCTATACGAAGAGCCCTTCCGAAAAAGGGCCCGTCGCTTTCGGAGCGACCCTGACGGGACTTGAACCCGCGACCTCCGCCGTGACAGGGCGGCACGCTAACCAACTGCGCTACAGGGCCATGCTTATTCAATTGTAGGGTGACCCCAACGGGATTCGAACCCGTGCTACCGCCGTGAAAGGGCGGCGTCCTAGGCCGCTAAACGATGGGGCCGGATGAACTCCAGCATCCTTCGAAAAGGACTCCGGGGGCTCACGCTTACCGACGGTCAAGCATACGCAATACCTGAGAGATCCGCCAATCGACGGTGCGACACACGGATGCCGACCTGCAGCCTCCCGCGCGGGTCTGCCCCGGCGCGACCGCGGCGGCGGTAGCGTCGGGCCCGTGCCGGTGCCACCCCCGCAGAGATTTCGTCACTCGCCCGCGTGGTTTCTCGGTCGCGTCGCACGCCGCATCCGTCTGTTCGCGAAGCCGCGTGTGGATGTCGCCACGGCCGAACCCGACTGGATTCTCGAGCGCGACGTCCCGGTCACGATGCGCGATGGAACCGTGCTGCGCGTCAATGTGTTCCGGCCGCGCGGCGATGAGCCGGTGCCGGTCATTATGTCGGCGCATCCGTACGGGAAGGACGCCGTGCCTGGGCGCTCGCGCAGCGGCCGCGCGCTGAATCCGCAGTACCGGATCATGCCGCAGCCCGACCGGGTCGGGATCTCGGCGTGGACCGGGTGGGAGGCGCCGGACCCCGCCTTCTGGGTGCCGCGCGGCTACGCCGTCGTGAACGCGGATGCTCGGGGCGGCGGCACCTCCGAGGGACAGGCGCATCTGTTCGAGGCGCAGGAGGCAGACGACTACGAAGACCTCATCGCGTGGGCAGGAACGCAACCCTGGTCCACCGGCAAGGTCGGGCTCGACGGGGTCTCGTACCTCGCGCTCTCGCAGTACGCGGTCGCGGCCCGGGCGCCCGAGCAGCTTGCTGCGATCTGCCCGTGGGAGGGCTTCAGCGACCTCTACCGCGACTTCGCGTGGCCCGGCGGCATCCGTGAGAACGGGTTCGCGGTGCTGTGGTCGACCCTCACCGCCCGCGCGGCTCGGGTCGCACCCCCGCCGCTGCGTCGGGAGCTCGCACGGCACACCACGCGCGACCAGTGGTACCGCGACCGCACCCCCGACATCGACCGCATCGGCGTTCCCGTGCTCGTGTGTGGCAGCTTCTCGGACCACAACCTCCACACTCGCGGCTCCTTCGAAGTCTTCCGACGGGCGGGTCAGGCGCGTCCCGAGCGCCCCCGCCGCTGGCTCTACACCCATCGCGGCGGCAAGTGGGCCACGTACTACAGCACGGCTGCCGCCAGCATCCGTGCCCGCTTCTTCGATCACACCCTCCGCGACCTCGACAACGGCTGGGACGCACTTCCCCCGGTGCGCCTGGCCGTGTACGAAAGCGGACCGACCCCGGTCGCCGTCACCGCGGAGTCCGAGTGGCCGCCCGCAGACCTGCGCATGCGCCGCCTGTTCCTCGACGGCATGGACGGTTGCCTTGGCGACGGCCCCTCACGCGTGACGGTGCAGACCGGCTTCGCGATGAACGGCCCGGGCCTCGAATGGACGTGGCGCATCCCCGAAGACCTCGACGTCATCGGCCCCATGTCGCTGCGCCTGCACGTTTCAGCGCGGGCGGCCGACGATCTCACACTGTTCGTCGGCGTCCGCAAGATAGCGGAGGGTGCTGTCGTGCCGTTCGAGGGGTCGTACGGTTTCGATCGCGCCTGGATGTCGTATGGCTGGCAGCGTGCGGGGTTCCGGGATCTCGACCCGGAACTCACGACCGACCTGCATCCCGTCCACACCTTCGAGCGTCGAGTGCCGATTCGCCCGGGCGAGGTCATCCCGGTCGATATCGAGCTGCGCGAGCACGCCACGCGGTTCCGCGCGGGCGAGGAGCTGAGACTCGTCGTCCGCGGCCGTTGGGTGCACAGCCGCAACCCCGTCACGGGGAGCTTCCCCGCCGGGTACGTGCGCCGTCGGGGCGGTACGGCGATCATCCACACCGGTCCGGAGCATCCGTCATCCCTGCTGCTCGGGCATCGACACCCGACTGGGTCGCCCGGCGAGCCATGGCTCGAGAAGGCGCCGTGACCGGATGCCGAACGCGACTTCGGCTGCGAAACCTGTTGTTTGTGTGACTGATGTTGTTAGTGTGAATACGTTCTGTGTGACAGGAGGAACTGGTGGAGCTCGAATCGAGCGCTGAGGAGTGCGGCTGCGCGCCTACGCCCCGGGAGCTTCGCGCGCTCTCGCGCCGCTCCGCCCTGGGGATCGGCGTTGCCGGCGGACTCCTCCTGTTCGGTGGCGCCTCGGCCTTCAGCCTCGCTCCCGCCTTCGCTGAGTCATATCCCAGCTGGGACGACGTCCAGAACGCGAAGGCGAACGAAGCCGCCAAGTCGCGTGAGGTCACCCGTATTGAGGGGCTGATTCAAAGCCTCACCGCCGAGGTCGAGCGTACGCAGGCCGAAGCGCAGCGGCTCTCGGACGAGTTTTATGTCGCGCAGCAGGCGTACTTCGACGCCGCCAAGCGCGCCGATGACCTGCAGGCGCAGGCTGATGAGCAGGCCGCAGCAGCGGATGAAGCCGCACAGAAGGCTGGGCGCGTCGCCGCGCAGCTCTACCGCGACGGCGGCGACGACACCGCGATGCAGTTGTTCTTCTCGGGATCCGCGGTCGGGGCAGACGAACTGCTCGCGCGCCTGGGAACGATGGACAAGCTCCTCGAGCGCAACCAGACGGTGTACGAAGACGCCGTCACGGCCCGGGATGCCGCGCAGAGCTACAGCGATCAGGCAGTGCAGGCGCGCAATGAGCGCGACAAGCTGCAGCAAGAGGCCGAGCAGAAGATGATCGCGGCCCAAGAGGCTGCCGCGGCAGCGCAGGTCGCCCTCGACAACCAGACGACCCACCTCGGCAACCTGCAAGCCCAGCTGGCGGCGCTCAAGGATGAGACCGCGAAGACCGTCGCCGGTTACCAGGCCGGTGTGGAAGCAGAACGTAAGGCTCGCGAAGAGCGGGAGCGCAAGGCCCGCGAAGAGGCCGAACGAATCGCTCGCGAGCAGGCTGCCAACGGCGGCGGCAACGGTGGTGCTGTCACCGGCGGCGGATGGGCCCGCCCGTCATCCGGGTACGTGTCCTCGGGCTATGGACGTCGCTCGAGCGTGTGCAACGCGAACTATTGCTCCTCGAGCTTTCACTATGGCTACGACTTCGCTCCCGGATGCGGCGCAGCGATCTACGCCGCTGGCGCCGGTCGCGTGGTCTACGTCGGACGAAACGGCGGCTACGGCAACTACATCAAGATCGACCACGGCGGCGGCATCGGCACCGGCTACGCGCACATCGTCGACGGCGGCTTCTGGGTGGGGTACGGCCAGTGGGTCGGCGCCGGCCAGGCGATCGCTGCCACCGGAAACACCGGAAACTCCTTCGGCTGCCACCTGCACTTCGAGACCTACGTGAACGGCGCAGCCGTCAACCCGTCCGGTTTCATGGCAGCCCGCGGCGTCTACTTCTAGGCCGGCCCGCCACCCGAGAAACACGAAGCCGCGGCATCCGTGACGGATACCGCGGCTCGCGTGATGAGCTCAGAGCGTGTTGGGGGCTTCGCCCTCACCCTGCGTGCGGGTCTCGCCCTCGTGGGCGTCGAAGCGCTCGGCGGCCTCGGTGATCAGGCGCTCGGCCTCGGCGGCATCCGCCCAGTCGTCGACCTTGACCCACTTGCCGGGCTCCAGGTCCTTGTAGTGCTCGAAGAAGTGCGCGATCTCTTTCTTCGTGTAGTCGGGGATGTCGGCGACATCCTGGATGTGGTCCCACCGCGGGTCTTTCGCGAGGACAGCCACGACCTTGTCGTCGCCGCCTGCCTCATCGCTCATCTTCAGCACGCCGACCGGGCGGACCTTGGCGAGGATGCCGGGGTAGAGGTCGCGGTCGAGCAGGATCAGGACGTCGAGCGGGTCGCCGTCCTCGCCGAGGGTGTTCTCAAAGAAGCCGTAGTTCGCGGGGTAACCGAAGACGGTATAGAGGATGCGGTCGAGGAAGACGCGGCCGGTGCCGTGGTCGACCTCGTACTTCACGCGGCTGCCACGCGGGATCTCGATGACGGCGTCGTACGCGCCCATGCTCTGTGCTCCTTTGTCGATGACGGATGCCGCCGACCAGCCTAGTGCGCCGGGTTCGTCCGCCCGAGCCCGTGCCTGCGGCGTCGGTAACTCCTCTAATCCGGCACGGCTTGCGCCCGATCGGGCCGTTGGGTCGGGGCGGCGGCGCGGATGTGAGGAGTTAGCCACAGCCGGCGGGCGGCGGAGGCAAGGCCGCCGACTCGTACACCGGACCGCCGATCCGCGCCGTCTGCGACCGTAACTCCTGCAATATTGGCCGTTCCGCATGTTGGCGAGGTGGATGGCAGGGGAACTGCAGGAGTTAGCGACGGCGGATGGCCGGTAGCGTGGCGGCGTGGACGTTCGACCGGGCCTGGATTCGGCCGTCGCAGAGGTGCGGCGGGCGGTGCGAGCTGCCCTCCAGGCTCTTCCCGAGGGCGCAACGGTCATCGTGGCTCTGTCGGGCGGGGCGGATTCCCTGGCCCTCGCGGCGGCAACGGCTTTCGAAGCACCGAAGCGCGGGATCAGGGGCGTCGCCGTCACCGTCGACCACGGTCTGCAGGACGGGTCGGCCGAGATCGCTGCGACCGCCGCGGCCACGGCAGAGAGCCTCGGCCTGTCCGCCCGGGTCGTCAGGGCTGTCGTGCGCGCGGGCGGCGGACCCGAGGCCGCAGCACGGGACGCGCGATACGAAGCGCTCGATGCCCTCGCCCGGGAGGTCGGCGCGGCGGCCATTCTGGTCGGCCACACCCTCGACGATCAGGCAGAGACGGTGCTACTCGGGCTTGCCCGCGGTTCCGGCGCAACAAGCCTGCAAGGAATGGCTCCGGTGGCCGAGCGCGAGGACGGATGCCGCATCCTGCGCCCCCTGCTCGAGATTCGGCGCGCCACGACACATGCTGCGTGCGCCGCGCAAGGCCTGGACCCGTGGCTCGACCCCCACAATGCCGACCCACGGTACACCCGGGTTCGGGTTCGTGAAACGGTGCTGCCGACCCTCGAACGCGAGCTCGGCCCGGGGGTGGCCGAAGCGCTCGCGCGCACGGCGGCGCAGTTGCGCGAGGACGCGGAGGCCTTTGCGGAGATGATCGACGAGATCATCGAAGATGTCGTCGAGCACGCCGAAGCAGGCATCTCGCTCTCGGTCGGGGCGCTCGCTGCCAATCCGGCGGCTTTGCGGCATCGCCTCATCCGCCATGTCGTTGCCGCTGAGTTCGGGCAGAGTCCCACGCGCTCGCAGACCCTCGATGTCGCCCGCCTGGTGACCGACTGGCGCGGGCAGGGCCCGATCGATCTGCCCGGATGCCGCGCAGCCCGGGTCAACGGCCGGATCGAGTTCACCGCGCGCTAGTGGTCGGCCTATGCTCGGATGCATGCGTGCCGAGGAGGTTCAGTCCGACATCACCCGAGTACTCGTGACGGAGGAGCAGATCCGCGCGAAGCTCGACGAGATCGCGGCCCAAGTCACGGCTGACTACGAGGGCAAGGAGCTTCTGCTCGTCGGCGTACTCAAGGGCGCGGTCATGGTGATGGCTGACTTCGCTCGCGCACTGCCGACGCACATGACGATGGACTGGATGGCCGTCTCCTCGTACGGCACCGGTACCCGATCGAGCGGCGTGGTCCAGATCCGCAAGGATCTCGACACCGATCTGCACGGCAAGCACGTGCTCATCGTCGAGGACATCATCGACTCGGGCCTCACTCTCAGCTGGCTTCTGACCAACTTCGCGTCGCGGGGTGCGGCATCCGTCGAGGTCTTCGCGCTGTTCCGCAAACCGGATGCCGCCAAGGTTGAGGTCGACTGCCGGTACATCGGTTTCGATATCCCGAACGAGTTCGTCGTCGGCTACGGGCTCGACTACGCCGAGAAGTACCGGAACCTGCGCGACGTCGCGATCCTTGCGCCTCACGTCTACAGCTGAGGCCTTTCGGGGTACGCCGTGGGCGAATGCTCAGTCGTGGCATAGCAACCCCGCGATACCCTGTCTGCACCGTTTCTGCGTTCCCGCGCGGATCGGCGCCTGAACGACGGAGGGACCGGGTTCGCCCCGAACCATGGATTTCAAGAAGCTCACACGCAACCCGCTGCTGTACGTCGCGCTCATCGCGGTGTTCCTCATCATCGGATTCACGCTCATGTCGACCCTGGGCGGTGCCAAGCAGATCACGACCCAGCAGGGGCTTGATCTGCTGGCTGGGAACACGGTCACCGAGGTCGTGAACACCGACGGCGACCAGCGGGTCGACATGACGCTGTCGACGCCGTACGAAGGCGCCACCGACGTGCAGTTCTATTACGTGACGGCGCGGGCCGAAGAGGTCGTGAACGCGATCGACGCGGCAAACCCCGCCGGCGGATACAACGACGTCGTCCCCCGGGCTACGTGGTTCGACGGCTTCCTGTCGCTGTTCCTCCCGATCCTGTTGCTCGGTGTGCTGTTCTGGTTCCTGCTCTCCTCCGCGCAGGGCGGTGGCAGCAAGGTCATGCAGTTCGGCCGCTCCCGCGCCAAGCTCGTCACGAAGGAGAGCCCGACCGTCACGTTCGACGATGTCGCCGGCTCGGATGAGGCGATCGAAGAGCTCCAGGAGATTAAGGACTTCCTGAAGGAGCCCGCGAAGTTCCAGGCTGTCGGTGCTCGCATCCCGAAGGGCGTGTTGCTGTACGGCCCTCCCGGAACCGGCAAGACCCTGCTTGCCCGCGCGGTGGCCGGCGAGGCTGGCGTGCCGTTCTACTCGATCTCGGGCTCGGACTTCGTCGAGATGTTCGTCGGTGTCGGCGCGAGCCGCGTGCGTGACTTGTTCAACCAGGCCAAGGAAAGCGCGCCGGCGATCATCTTCATCGACGAGATCGACGCTGTCGGTCGTCACCGCGGTGCCGGTATGGGCGGCGGCCACGACGAGCGCGAGCAGACACTGAACCAGATGCTCGTCGAGATGGACGGGTTCGACCCCAAGGCCAACGTCATCGTCATCGCGGCGACGAACCGTCCCGACATCCTCGACCCGGCGCTGCTGCGCCCCGGCCGTTTCGACCGTCAGATCGGTGTGGACGCCCCTGACCTGCAGGGTCGCAAGCGCATCCTCGAGGTGCACGGCCGCGGCAAGCCTCTCGCCGACGGTGTCGACCTTGAGGTCGTCGCCCGCAAGACCCCCGGCTTCACGGGTGCCGACCTCGCGAACGTCCTGAATGAAGCAGCGCTTCTGACGGCGCGCTCGAACGCGCAGCTGATCGACAACCGCGCGCTCGACGAGGCGATCGACCGCGTGCTGGCCGGTCCCCAGCGCCGCACCCGAATCATGAAGGACAAGGAGAAGCTCATCACCGCCTACCACGAGGGCGGACACGCCCTTGCCGCGGCGGCGATGAACTACACCGACCCCGTCACGAAGATCACGATCCTCCCGCGCGGCCGGGCCCTCGGCTACACGATGGTCATGCCGATCGATGACAAGTACTCGGTCACCCGCAACGAACTGCAAGACCAGCTCGCGTACGCGATGGGCGGCCGCGTGGCCGAAGAGATCGTCTTCCACGACCCCACCACGGGCGCCTCCAACGACATCGAGAAGGCGACGGGCATCGCCCGCAAGATGGTCACCGAGTACGGCATGACCACGGATGTCGGACCCGTCAAGCTCGGTCAGGGCTCGGGTGAGGTCTTCATGGGCCGCGACATGGGTCACGGTCGTGACTACAGCGAGCGGATCGCCGAGCGAGTGGATGCCGAAGTGCGGGCGCTCATCGAGCAAGCCCACAACGAGGCCTACCAGGTCATCAACGACAACCGCGACATCCTCGACAAGCTTGCTCTCGAGCTGCTCGAGAAGGAGACGCTCGACCACCTCGAGATCGAAGAGATCTTCAAGGACGTCAAGAAGCTGCCCGAGCGCCCGCAGTGGCTTTCGAGCGAGCAGCGTCCGGTCTCGGTGCTGCCCCGGTCGAGGTTCCGCGTCGTCCCGCGCCGACCGGCGTTGCCGCCTCGACGGAGGCTGACGCGGGGTCTGCCGAGAAGGCGCCGCGACGGCGGCCGACCGGACAGGCGCGTCCCGCAACCGCGTAGGCTCGCCTGGTGGCCGTTGATCGTGAACGCGTCGCCGCACTGGTGCGCGAACTGCTCGAGGCGATCGGGGAAGACCCTGATCGCCCCGGATTGAAGCTGACCCCCGAACGGGTGGCGGATGCCTACTCTGAGTTCTTCAGCGGCATCGGCGAGGACCCGGCTGCGCCGCTTGCCCACACGATCTCGATTTCGCGCGGCCCGGCACCAGAGACGCTGCCCTCGGGTGCGGTGATGCTGCGCGACATCCTGTTCCGCTCCGTCTGCGAACACCACCTGCTCCCCTTCCGCGGGCACGCCCACATCGCGTACCTTCCCGGCGAGAAGGTCGTGGGACTCGGTGCGCTTCCCAAGGTCGTCGACGTGCTCGCGGCCCGGCCGCAGGTGCAGGAGCGCCTTGCCGAGCAGATCGCCGACACCATCTCTGACGCGCTCGATGCGCGTGGGGTGCTCGTCGTGCTGGATGCCACCCACGAGTGCGTCACGATGCGCGGCGGCCGGCAGACCGACGCATCCACCGTGACGATCGCCGCCCGCGGGGCCTACGAAGAGCCGGTCGCTCGCGCCGAGCTGATCGCACTCATCGGAGCGAACTGAGATGTCGACGCTCGTAATGGGGGTCGTGAACGTCACGACCGATTCGTTCAGCGACGGCGGGCGCTACCTCGACACGGGAGCTGCGATCTCGCACGGCCTGGCGCTGTGGGCTGCCGGTGCCGACATCCTCGACGTCGGCGGCGAATCGACCCGCCCGGGTGCCGAACGGGTTGACCCCTCGATCGAACGCGACAGGGTGGTGCCCGTCATCCGTGCCCTCGCGCAGCGCGGCGCTTGGATCAGCATCGACACGATGAACGCATCGACGGCACTTGCCGCTGTCGACTCGGGCGCGCGGATCGTCAACGACGTCTCGGGTGGGCTCGCGGATGCCGCGATGCTCCCTGCCGTCGCCGAGACCGACGCCGAGATCATCCTCGGGCACTGGCGCGGGCCCTCGCGGGAGATGTACGCGCCGGCGCAGTACGCCGACGTGGCAGCCGAGGTGACAGCCGAACTCGCCGAGCGGGTCGCGGCTGCCCGGGATGCCGGCATCGGCGCGGATCGGATCATCGTCGATCCCGGCATCGGGTTTGGCAAGCGCCCGGAGCAGAACTGGGAAGTTCTCCGGGCGCTTCCGCAGCTTGTCGCGGCGGGCCAGCGGGTGCTGCTCGGCACGAGCCGCAAGCGCTTCCTGGCTGAGGCGCTGGCCGAGGCATCCGTCGACGCCGAGCGTCGCTTCACACAGCGGACCGGAGCCGCGGCAACGCGAGCCGGCGGCGAGGACCCGTCAGGCGACACGGTAGGCGCGGTCACCGAAGGCCGGCGCGATGGCGCCACGGCTGTCACGAGTGCCCTCGCCGCGCGCGCCGGCGTATGGGGCGTGCGGGTGCACGACGTGGCCGCCACGCGCGACGCTCTGCGGGTTGCGGAGCTGTGGGGGGGTTCGGATGCCGCAGCTCGATGAGATCCGGCTCGAGGGGCTTCGCGTCTTCGGCCACCATGGCGTCTTCGATCATGAGCGCGAGAACGGCCAGGACTTCGTCATCGACCTCGTCCTGAGCGTGAGCGCCGAGCGGGCCGCCCAGACGGACGACGTCGCCGATACTGTCCACTACGGCGAGGTAGCTGACGCTGTTGCGCAGATCGTCGCAGGCGATCCGGTGAACCTCATCGAGACGCTCGCCGAGCACATCGCCGATCGCGTGCTCGCCTTCCCCGGTGTCTTCGTGGTGCGGGTGACGGTGCACAAGCCGCAGGCTCCGATCCAGCAGCAGTTCACTGACGTCTCGGTGACGATCACCCGCGAACGCGCGGAGGCCGGCGAATGAGTCGACGCCTGGCCGAGGGCATGCAGGGCGGCACACACACGGATGCCGCTCCTGCCGTCGACGCGGTGGTGGCGCTGGGTGCGAACCTCGGTGACCGGCACGAGACGCTGGCAGCTGCAGCAGCCGCACTCGAGCACCTGCCGCTGGTGTCGGCGGTGAGAATGTCGGAGCCGATCGAGTCGGTCGCGGTCACTCTCGACGGGCCCGATCCCGACGCACCCGGATACCTCAACGCCGTCGCCATCGTCACGACGCGCCTCGCACCGACCGTCCTGCTGAGCTACCTGCACACCATCGAGGACCGGCACGGACGGGTGCGCCGCGAACGCTGGGGAGACCGCACCCTGGATCTGGATCTCATCGCCTACGGCGACGTGGTCTGCGACACCCCGACGCTGACGCTTCCCCATCCGCGCGCTGCCGAGCGCGACTTCGTGCTCGCACCGTGGCTCAGCATTGATCCGGATGCTTCCCTCGTCGGTGCCGGGCGGGTTGCCGACCTCCTCGAGCGACTCGGGGCTTCGTCGTGAGGCGCACCGGTGCCGGCATCCTGATCGTCACCGCCGCTATCGCGCTCGCCGGCGGGTTCCTTGTGAACCAACTGCTCACGGCAACGGGTCGTGCAACCTTCACGCCGCTGATCACGCTTCCCGTTCTGCTGATCGCGTTGGGGGCCATCGTGGTAGCTTTCGCGATCCCGGTGTGGCGCGCATCCCGCGGGCACACGCGCGCCGCGATCAACCCGTTCCGGGCGCTGCGCATCGCGATGCTTGCGAAGGCATCGAGCCTGCTCGGCGCGGCATCCGTGGGCTTCTCGGGAGGACTGGTGGTTTTCCTCCTGACGCGACCCGTCGTGCCGCCGTTAGGCTCGATGGCGACGCAGTTGGCAACGCTCGTCGCCGGGCTCCTGCTGGTGGCGGCGGGGCTTGTGGCCGAGTATCTGTGCACGATCCGGAAGGATGACGATGACGAACAGCCCGGAGGCGTCGACCCCGGATTCGGAGCCCACAGTCACTGAGGGTCCAGCCACTGAGGGTCCAGCCACTGAGGGTCCAGCCACTGAGGGTCCAGCCACTGACGGCAGAGGCGCTGACGCCACAGCCACTGAGGACACGAAGACTTCGGCGGTGGCAGATGGTGAGACCGTCGAGTCGGCGATCGCCCACGACCGCTCGGCTCACGTCACGCGCGACGTGATCGACGATGAAGGCACGTTCACGCAGATCCTCGAGCCGCGCTCCGAGAACCGGCTCCCGCTCGGCGACGGAACCTGGCACCAACTCGCCCGGCAGTACGTCTGGGTGCAGCTGATCTCGTCGGGCATCGTGTTTCTCCTCGTGCTCGGCGCAGCGCTCGCGATCTCGTTGATCGTCGGGGCGTGGTGGGTCTGGATTCCGGCCGGCATCCTGCTGGTGATCCTCGCGTTCACGCTCGCGATCACGCCGCGGCAGGCCCGCGCCTACGGCTACCAGTTGCGCGAGGACGACCTGGTCTTTCGCAAGGGCATCCTCTGGCAGCGGGTTGTCGCCGTGCCCTACGGACGGATGCAGCTGGTCGACATCACGCACGGTCCGCTCGATCGGGGGTTCGGAATCGCGCAGCTCAAGCTCGTGACCGCGGCAGCCACCACCGGGGTCGCCATTCCCGGCATCCGTCAAGACGCCGCCGAGCAGCTGCGCGACACCCTCATCGCGGTAGCAGAGACCCGCCGGACCGGCCTGTGACCGACCCCACCCCCGCCTCGCCTGCCACCCCGCCTCCCGCTGCGGAGGTGCGTTCGCCGCTCAGCGACGGCGAGTGGCATCGGATGCACCCCCTCACCCCGCTGTTCCGGGGTGGACTGGTGTTGGTGATCGTCGCGGGCGTGATCATCGCGAACATGCGCGACCGGCTGATCGCGATCTTCCTGCCGTGGCTGGCTCCCGGCTTCGAGGGAGAGCAGATCCCCGGAGACCCCGTCGACTACGTCGTCTCGCACAACCTGATCCTGGTTGCGACCCTCGTGGTGCTCGGAGTCGTGATCGTGCTGGTCGGGCTCTTCTATCTCGGCTGGCGCTTCCACAGCTTCCGCATCACGGATGACGACGTCGAGGTGCGCTCGGGTGTGGTCTTCCGGTCGCACCGGCGCGCACCGCTCGACCGGGTGCAGGGCGTGAACCTGACCCGCCCGACGATCGCGCGCCTGTTCGGCCTGGCCAAACTCGAGGTTGTGGGAGCGGGCCTCGACGCGAACGTCAAGCTGGAGTACCTGTCGACCGCGAATGCCGAGGCGATTCGTGGCGACATCCTGCGGTTGGCGTCGGGCCGCCAGTTGGGCGCGCGCGGTGAGGCCGGGCGGCGCGCGACGGCATCCGAAACCGTGTCGGCAGGAATCACCGGGCTGATCGCGGGAGCGGAGGCGCCCGTTGCCGAACCGGAGTCGGTAGTTTCGATTCCGGTCGGACGACTGGTCGCCTCGCAGACCCTGTCGGGTACGACGATCTTTCTGGTGGCGGCGATCGCCGCGATCGTCACCGGGGCGGTCACGACGACCGGGTGGGTGCTGTTCGGCGTGGTCCCGGCAGTCCTCGGTTTCGGTGCCTACTGGATCCGCTCGATCACCCGCTCGCTCCGATACTCGATCGCCCCGACGCCCAGCGGTGTTCGAATCACCTACGGGCTGCTGACGACGATCACCGAGATCATTCCGCCGGGACGCATCCACGCCGTCGAGGTCACCCAGCCGCTCATGTGGCGCCCGTTCGGCTGGTGGGCGATCCGCATCAACCGGCTGTCGGGCCGCAGCATGAGCGATGGGGCCAACGACCAGTTCGGCACCGTGCTGCCGGTGGGTAACCGCGCCGATGTCGAGCGGGTCCTGCGGCTCATCCTGCCGACGATCGCCGAAGATGACTGGCCCATGATCGTCGACAACGGCGCCCTCGGTCCCGTCGCCGACGACCCCTATACGACCACGCCGAAGCGGGCACGGCTGCTTCGACCCCTCTCGTGGCGCCGCAACGGATTCTGGCTCGGAACTGACGCGCTGTTCCTGCGGCGGGGTCGGATCTGGCGGACCCTCGCGGTCGTGCCGCTGGCTCGGATGCAGAGCCTTGAGGTGAGCCAGGGCCCGGTCGACCGCGCACTACGGGTAGCGAACATCCGCGCCCACACGGTCGTCGGTCGCGTGTCGGGGAGCCTCGGCATCCTCGACCGAGACGATGCGCTGCGCCTGTTCGATGACGGTGAGCGAGCCGCTATCGGCGCTGTCGCGACCGACCGCTCGCACCGCTGGGCGGGGGACGAGTGAGCGACCGGCTGCGCGTCGGGATCGTGGGTGCCGGCAGAGTCGGACCCGTGATCGGTGCCGCGCTGGCCGGCGCCGGGCACGCGATCGTCTCGATCACGAGCGGATCGGATGACGACCGTGTCGCCGCGATCCTTCCGGGAGTTCCCATCAGGGACCCGCAGGACGTTGTGCGCGAGAGCCAGCTCGTCGTTATCGCCGTTCCCCACGATCAGATCGACGGACTCGTGACCGGACTCGCGGAGCTCGACGCCTGGCAGGCCGGCCAACTCGTGGTGCACACCGATCCGGCGTTCGGCACCGGAGTGCTCGCACCGGCGATGGCGCGCGGCGCGATTCCGCTGGCGATCCATCCGGCTATCGCGTTCACGGGCACCTCGATAGACCTGCGGACACTGATCGGGGCGTATGCCGCGGTCACGGCCCCCGCCCCCGTGCTGCCGATCGCACAGGCGCTCGCGGTCGAGCTGGGCTGCGAGCCTGTGATCATCGCCGAGGCTGACCGACCCGCCTATGCCGAGGGGATCGCGACCGCTACCGACTTCTCGAGATCCATCATCCGCCAGGCCACCGACCTCCTGCATGCGGCCGGTGTCACCGAGCCGGGCCGCTACCTCGCGGCGCTCATGCACACGACAGTCGACCACGCGCTCGTGGAGGCGGGGGTCGACGACATCCGCCCGCCCGCGGACTGAGTCCAGAGCTTCCGCGCCCGCGGAGTCACGATGGCCCCGCGGATAGACTGGGCGACGATTTTCAAGGAGCTCCCCTCATGACCGACACCTCTGCCGCCGTGCCCGCGGACGCCGCCCCCGAAGCATCCGACGAGGACGTCTTCGAGCAGAAGGCGGTGCGGCTGGCCAAGCGCGAGCGGCTGCTGGCAGAGCGAACGGATGCCGCGGGCGGCGCCTATCCGGTGAGTGTCCCGGTCACCGCCTCGATCGCTGAGGTTCGCGAACGCTTCGCCCACCTCGAGGCCGGCGACGAGACGGGAGAGACAGTCTCGGTTGCGGGACGGGTCGTCTTCAGCCGCAACACCGGCAAGCTGTGTTTCGCCGCGCTGCAGGCGGGGGACGGCAGTCGCATCCAGGCCATGGTGTCGCTTGCCGCGGTGGGCGAGGAGTCTCTGCAGCGCTGGAAGGAACTCGTCGACCTCGGCGACCACGTCGCGGTGACCGGCGAGGTGATCTCGAGCCGGCGGGGTGAACTGTCGATCATGGTGGCCGAGTGGACGATCGCCGCCAAGGCGCTGCTGCCCCTGCCGAACCTCTATGCGGAACTGAGCGAGGAGAGCCGCGTCCGCAGCCGGTTCCTCGATCTCATCGCCCGCGATCAGGCGCGCCAGACCGTGCTCGCCCGCGCCGGGGTCAACCGGAGCCTGCGCGACACGTTCGCCGCCCACGGTTTCGTCGAGGTCGAGACGCCCATGCTGCAGGTGCAGCACGGCGGGGCATCAGCCCGTCCCTTCATCACCCACTCCAACGCATTCGACACCGAGCTCTATCTGCGCATTGCGCCCGAGCTGTTCCTCAAGCGCGCCGTGGTCGGTGGCATCGACCGCGTCTTCGAAATCAACCGCAACTTCCGCAACGAGGGCGCCGACTCGACCCACAGCCCCGAGTTCGCGATGCTCGAGGCCTACCAGGCCTACAGCGATTACAACGGCATCGCCGACCTCACGCAGGAGCTCATCCAGAACGCCGCGATCGCCGTGACCGGCTCGACCGAGGTGACCTGGGCCGACGGCACGGTCTATGACCTCGGCGGCGAGTGGGAGCGGATGTCGATGTACGACTCGCTCAACGACGCTCTTGCCGACGCGTGGGAGGGCGCGGATGCCGCTCCCCGCATCGACGCCGCGACACCGCTCGCCGACCTGACGACGATCGCGGAGCGCTTCGGTGTCGATGTGCCTGCGCACCCGATTCCCGGAAAGCTCGTCGAAGAGCTGTGGGAGCACTTCGTCAAGCCGACGCTCGTGCGTCCCACGTTCGTCATGGACTTCCCCCTCGACACCAGCCCGCTCGTGCGCGAACACCGCTCCATCCCGGGGGTCGTCGAGAAGTGGGACCTCTACGTCCGCGGCTTCGAGCTGGCGACCGGCTACTCCGAGCTCGTGGACCCGGTCATCCAGCGCCAGCGCTTCGAAGAGCAGGCCAAGCTCGCGGCCCGCGGTGACGACGAGGCCATGCGGATCGACGAGGAGTTCCTGCGTGCCCTCGAGCACGGGATGCCGCCCACCGGTGGCATGGGGATGGGAATCGACCGGCTCCTCATGGCGATCACGGGTCTCGGCATCCGTGAAACCATTCTCTTCCCGCTCGTGAAGTAGGGCGGCCGCCGCCGGTCACTGTTCCGGCTCGTCGAGCCGGAACGCCCAATCGGGCAGGTGACCCGCGCCCACGAACGAGCGCACGATCTCGGCGAGGCCGTGTTCGGGCTCTATCGCTGTCGCCTGTTGGGCGAAGAGGTCAGCGTGGGTTGACCGGCCGAGTGCCCACGAGAACCACGCCGCGACCGCCAGCGGTCCCGGGCGCCTGGAGGCAGGGACGGCGCTGGCGATGTGTCGCGCCAGCAGTAGCGCACGTCCGAGCCGTTCGGGTGAGGGCCTCGGGCCCTCGCCCCACAGGCGCATCGCGATCTCGCTCGGATACTCTGCGCCGTCTTCCCAGCAAGCCTGCGCCTGCGCGGCTTCGTCTCCCGCGTCGATCCCGTCGACCCAGCAGATGAGGGCGATGTCGCGCAGTGACGGCCTTCCGAGCGCCCACGCGGCGGCGGCGATCTCGAACGGATCGAGTGCTGCGGCATCCGAACCCAGGAGCCGCTCCACGAATGCCGGAAGGTCATCGAGCAGACACGCGGCCGCGAAGGCGCGGGGATCGATGCGTGCGGGGTCGGTTGTCGGATGATCTGCGTCGGCGAGCACGAGCCCGCGGATGGCGGCGTCGAGCGCCTCACAGGCGGCCTCGACCGCGGTCGACCTACTCGCATCGAGGGGGAGCAGATCTGCGCCAGCGTACTGATTCGCCTCCGGTGCTGCGACGTCCTCGATGCCTGGCGGGAGGTCATCGGCAGTCGGCACCGAACCCGAGTCAGACCGCGCGTAGGACCCCCACCGCCGTCCTGCGACCCACAATGCCTCCACGATCAGCACCCCGCAGGCCTCGGCTCGACGCTCGATTCCCTCGACAAGGGTGCGAGCAGGAGCATCAGTGTCGCCGTAGACGACGATCGCGCAGCCGTCGGCCTCGGGCACCCGGCACACCAGCCCGATCATGGTCGCGGCGATCTCGTCGGCGCGGTCGTCATCGGGTGGGAGGTCCAGGCGCATGGCGCCGCGGCTTCGACCACGCCGGAACGGCACCAATACGACACTGCGTTGCGGAACGAATCCGAGGAGGCGCGGGACGACGGTCAGGAACTCGGCGGGTGAGGTCGCATGAATGATCGGAGTCATGCATCCGAGCATGCGAGCGGCGCCACGCTGCGCGGCAGGATCACCGGCGGGACGGGGATAGGTGACTCTCGAGGCGACCTGGGGAGATGGCGCCGCGTATCCTGGATGAGTGGACAGCTTCTGGGTGGCAGCGCTATGGGCGATCCTGCCTACCATCGTGGTGCTGACTCTGTTCTTCTGGGTCCTGCGCAGCATCATCCGTGCCGACCGCAACGAGCGCCGCGAGTACGCGCGCATCGAAGCCGAGGAACGCGCGGCACGCGGGCTTCCTCCGGCGCCCGCCGCAACCGAGCAGTGACGACACTTCCCACTACGCTGGCGTGAGAACGCCACCGTGGAGGGAGCTGACGCATGGTGCTTGCCGGACTTGTGCCGTCGACGTCGGGCGGAGACGTCGATGTGACGCTAGACCTCCCCGACATCGCGTTCTGGTGGCTGCTCGCCCTCTTCCTGTTCGATCTCAGCATCCGCATCGCGGCGATCATCATCATCCCGCGCAACCGCCGCCCCACCTCGGCGATGGCGTGGTTGCTCGCCATCTACTTCATCCCGATCGTCGGCGTGCTGCTGTTCCTGCTGATCGGAAACCCGCGACTGCCGCGCAAGAAGCGTCAGCAGCAGGAGCAGATCAACACCGCGCTGCGCGAGAACGGCGAGAACGTCTCGGTCGGAACGCTCCGGCCCGGGGCTCCCGCATGGTTCAGGGGTCTCGTCGATCTCAACACCAATCTCGGCGCGATGCCGCTCACGGGCGACAACCAGGCAACCCTCATCTCCGAGTATCAGGCGAGCCTGGATGCCATGGCCGAGGCGATCCGCGGCGCCCGGAGCTACGTGCACGTCGAGTTCTACATCCTGCAAACTGACGCATCGACCGACAACTTCTTCGCAGCCCTCGAAGAGGTCGCCGCACGCGGCGTTACGGTCCGTGTGTTGCTGGACCACTGGGCCAACCGCGGCAAGCCGTTCTACAAGAAGACGCTGCAACGGCTCGATCGCATGGGTGCGGCCTGGCACCTGATGCTGCCCGTGCAGCCGCTGAAGGGTAAGTGGCAGCGACCCGATCTGCGCAACCACCGTAAGCTGCTGGTCGTCGACGGCGAGGTAGCCTTCGTCGGTTCGCAGAACGTTACTGACTCGACCTACAACCTGAAGAAGAACATCAAGCGAGGCCTGCACTGGGTCGACCTCATGGCCCGTGTCGAAGGGCCGGTGGTCTCGTCGATCGACGTCGTGTTCCTCTCTGACTGGTACAGCGAGACCGGCGAAATCCTCACCGACCAGGTCAACCTGTCCTCCGCCCCAGACTCGGGTGGCAATCTCGACTGCCAGATCGTGCCCTCCGGTCCCGGGTTCGAATACCAGAACAACCTCAAGCTGTTCATGGGACTCCTGTTTGCGGCGCGCGAGAAGATCATCGTCGTCAGCCCCTACTTCGTGCCCGAAGAGTCGCTGCTTCTCTCGCTCGTCACCGCCTGCCAGCGCGGCATCCACGTCGAGCTTTTTGTCTCTGAAGAGGGCGATCAGGCGATGGTCTACCACGCCCAGCGCAGCTACTACGAGGCCCTCCTTCGTGCCGGCGTCAAGATCTGGATGTACAAGAAGCCCTTCATCCTGCATTCGAAGAGCCTCACGATCGACGACGATGTTGCCGTCATCGGCTCGAGCAACATGGACATGCGTTCCTTCGGCCTCAACATGGAGATCTCGATGATGGTGCGTGGCGAGGAGTTCGTCGCCGACATGCGCCGCGTCGAGGCCGAGTACCGATCCCTCAGCCGCGAACTCACGCTTGAGGAGTGGCTCAAGCAACCACTCAGGTCCACGGTGTTGGATAATCTCGCCCGACTCACCTCTGCGCTCCAGTAGCAGCGCCGCATCAAGGAGCCTCATGAAGCGCCGCATCCTTGCATCAGTTGTTCTCGGCGCCGCCGCCGCGCTCAGCCTCACCGGGTGCCTCAGTGGCTCCGATGCGCCAGCGGGGCAAGAAACCGACGTCGAGGCAGCGTGGCTCGATGACGGCCGGATCATCGCCGTCGTGACATCCGGCTCGAGTACCTGTGTTCCCACCGCGGAGTCGGCGGAGATCAACTCCGACGGAGCGCTCGCCGTCGAGCTGGTGGAGCCGGATGCCGACACCGCGTGCACCCGCGACCTCGTTCCCCGCGCGACGCTCGTCACCGTGCCCAACGGGGTCGACCCGTCGCAAGACCTGGAGATCTGGGTCACCAGTGAGGCCGGCTACTACGGCGATGTGACGCTCGCGGGCGCGTCCGGCCTAGCCGGCCCCGGCGGCGAAACTGACTACGAGCCGACAGCTGGCTGGACCCAGCAGCAGGGCCAGTTCGTCATCCTGACCTGGGGCTCCTCGGGTTGCGTGCCGGTCGTCGAATCGAGCGAAGTCACCGGTGAGGCGGAAGTGACGGTGACGTTCCAGGATCCGCCCGCCGACCAGCTCTGCACCGCCGACATGGCGCCGCGCACGAACTTCGCCTTCGCCGACGGCCTCTCCGGCGTCGACGACGTGCAGCTCGTGCTCACCGGCGACTCCTTCGACCAGACGATCCCGATCTACGGCACCAGCGACTGACCCATCGCGCCGCGCTCCGCGCGCATTCGTTTGCCGCAACACGCCGTGCGCCGACTCGGCACCATGCGGTTTGCGGCAAACGAACCCGTGCTCGCTGGCTGAGGCATCCGTTCACTTGCCGCAACACGCCGTGGGCGACGGCCCCGAGGCTCGGTTTGCGGCAAACGAAGGCGTTAGCCGCGCCCTGACAGTGGTCCTCCCCACTCAGTAACCCGCGCGACTTCTCCCCGGTCGAGTTTCTTACACGCTGGGGCAGGCGGGCGCGAGGAATCGTGAACGGATGCCGCAGGCGACACCGCTTCCCGATGGGCTCGTGCCTCCGTTTTCTGTCGCTACCGCACGGCATTTCGGCATGTCAGATTCCCGCCTGCGACGGAAGGACCTCTCCCGTCCGTTCCACGGTGTGCGTTCGGTCGACCACGTCGAAGCGGATGACGGCGAAGAGTCGATCGTGCGGCGCGCCATCGAGTACTCCCGGCGGATGCGCGAGGAGGAGTTCTTCAGTCACGTCACCGCCGCCGTCCTGTGGGGGCTGCCACTGCCGCCGCAGAGCCTGCTCGCGCGAAGCCGCGGTGATGCTGCGATGGCGCGCCCCCTGGATGTTGCGGTCAGGCTCCCGGCGCGGGCGGGACGAGCTCGCGGCATCCGGGGCCGGTCGATCTCGCCGCATCTGGCTGAGGTGAGCATCCATCCCCTGACCGGCCTGAGGGTATCGACGCCCGCGGCGGTGTGGGCAGAACTTGCCACTGAGCTCGCGCTGGAAGATCTCGTCGCTGTCGGCGACGCCGCGGTGCGCGAGCCGATGTGGGAGACGGATGCCGCAGCTCTGGCATCCGTTGCGGATCTGGACCGCGCTCTGGGGGCGGGCCGCCGGCTCGGGGTGGACCGGTTGCGAGCAGCGCGCCCGCTGGTTCGTACGCGCTCGAGATCTCGGCCCGAGACACACCTCAGGCTCGCGTTCGTTGAGGCGGGGTTGCTGGAGCCTGAGTGCAACTGGCCGGTCTTGGACGGGGATCGACTGCTCGCACTTCTCGACCTCGCTTACCCCGGCGCAGGTGTGTGCTTCGAATACGAGGGAGAGCATCACCTCCGCGACCCGGAGCAGTGGGCGCGGGACATTCGGCGCCACGAGATGCTCGTCGAACGGGGTTGGCGGATCGTGAGGGTCACGAAGGACGATCTCTACCGCCACCGCGAGGAGCTGTTCACCCGTATCCGTCTCGCCCTTGCTGCCCGCGACTGACCCTGTTCACTTGCCGCAACACGCCGTGAGCGACGGCGCCCGCGCACGGTTTGGGGCAAACGAACGGATACTAGCGCGCGGGCGGATGCCTAGTCCGATCCGTCGGCACGGACGAGGAGGTCGCCGACTTCGCAATCCAGCGCGTGGCAGATCGCCGACAGAGTCGAGTAGCGGATGGCGCGAGCGCGATCGTTCTTGAGGATTGAGAGATTCACCACCGAGACGCCGACAAGCTCGGACAGTCGGGTGAGCGTCATCCCGCGTTCGGCGAGCAACTCGTCGAGACGACAGTGGATCCCGCTCGCTCCGTCGTCCTCGGCTTCGGCGGGGCTCACACCAGTCCCTCGGTGTCGCGCTGCATGCGTGAACCGTAGCGGAAGATCACGGCCAGAGCCGCGAGCCCGAGAGCACATCCGATCGGCCAGATGGGGATGATGAGCTGGAAGGTGACGGGTGCGGTTATCGCCGCGCCAGACGACGCGTCCGGAATTACCTCGTGCGAAGTCAGGTAACGAGCGATCGAGAGAAGGACCTCGGACGCGGTTCCCCCGATGAGAACGACAACCGCTGACGTGAGGAGCCACCGTGGCGCGCGTCGAGCGAACGGTCGGCCAGCGGCGGCGATGCGGCACGGAACGGAAACGAGCACGCCGGGCGTTGCCGCGGTGACGTACGCGAGCAGGCCTCCAACGAAGATGAGCGACCTCACATCGGCGCCGAGCCCTGCCACCTGGAGCGACGCAGAGTCGATGGTGCCGCAGTAGAGCGCTGTCGCGCTCGGCATCGTCCCGCCCGAGCTCTGGCAGGGAAGTGCGCTCGGCCATGCCGTTGTGATCGGAACATCCGTGATGCTCGTCGTCGGCGAAACGACGAGGCTGATCAAGCCGAACACGGCACCCACGACCACGAGTGCTACCCAGATACGGGCAACCGCTCCTGTGACATCGAGGAGGACGGAGCCAACCCGTCGACGCCGAGCATCCCAGACCAGCGCGGCGAAGACCAGGCCGATGTTCAGCGCGCCTACCGCGCCGACAATGAGCGCGCCGCCCAGGTCGGTCCACGCAACGGTCACGAGAAACGTCCTTCGGTTGCGTCACGACTCATACGAGGCCCTCGGTGTCGCGCTGCATCCTGCGCATCGCCTGGAAGACGTAGCCGAGAGCCAGGACGGCGAACCCGACGAGGGGGACGGCGAACCCCCAACCGTCGACCCCGAACCCGACAAGCAGGATGCCGCCGAGGGCATCGTTGGTCGTATGGGCAGCCTCCATCGAGCCGAAGCCCTGCGCGGCGGTGCCGATCAGTGGTCCCAGCACGAGAGCGAATCCGGCCGCAAACGTGAACCGGTGCAGCGCGACCGGAAAGCGCATCTCCGAGGAGATGGACCAGAGGAGCCATGTCACCGCCAGCGCCACGATGATCGCCGTGAGGGCGAGCATGATCGCACCGACGGCGAAGAGAACCCGTGAAGATGCAACGAGGTCTGTCGTAACCGCTACCGTGTCGATGGATGCTGACACGGCAGCATCGCTGGCAACTGGGGTGGCCCCGTTGGCCAGGAGATTCACCGTGACCTCGGGTGAGGTGAGCATCCACACCGCGCGAGAAACCTGTGCGGTTGCGAGGGCAACGCCCAGTAGCGCGGTGATGACGGCGATCACGCGAATAGTGATGCGATCGGGCCGCGCGGGCATGACTACTGCATCCGGAGAGACTGCCATGCTCGACTCCTTATCGAATATCGTTGTTATCGGTAAACGATAAGACGGGTCGCGCCAGCCGTCAACTGCGGTGCGGGGTAGGCACGTAGGCGACTCGCTTGCCGCAATCTGCGGTGTGACTGCGGTGGCCGCGGCGTGTTGCGGCAAACGAGCGAGAGGTTCCGTCAAAGGTCCGCCCCGGTATGCCCCCAGCGAACAGCGGCATACCCTGCGCGCCCGATCGTTACTCTCGATGTACGACGCCAGCAGTGGGTCAGCATCCAGCGACTCACCGGCCGAAGGAGTAAGCGGATGTTCGAGAGATTCACCGACCGTGCCCGTCGCGTGGTTGTGCTCGCCCAAGAAGAGGCGAAGATGCTCAACCACAACTACATCGGCACCGAGCACATCCTCCTGGGTCTGATCCATGAGGGTGAGGGCGTTGCTGCCAAGGCGCTCGAGTCGCTCGGCATTTCGCTCGATGCCGTGCGCGAGCAGGTGCAAGACATCATCGGCCAGGGCCAACAGCAGCCGACGGGACACATTCCGTTCACACCGCGCGCCAAGAAGGTGCTTGAGCTGTCGCTGCGCGAGGCGCTGCAGCTCGGCCACAACTACATCGGCACCGAGCACATCCTGCTCGGCCTCATCCGTGAGGGCGAGGGCGTTGCCGCTCAGGTGCTCGTCAAGCTCGGCGCCGACCTCAACAAGGTGCGCCAGCAGGTCATCCAGTTGCTCTCGGGCTACCAGGGCAAGGAGCCCGCGGGTGTCGCCACAGGCGCCGGCGAGCAGGCCCAGGGCACAGCTCAGGGCGGATCGCAGGTGCTCGACCAGTTCGGTCGCAACCTCACCCAGGCTGCTCGCGACAACAAGCTCGACCCCGTCATCGGGCGCGAGAAGGAAATCGAGCGGGTCATGCAGATCCTCTCGCGTCGCTCCAAGAACAACCCCGTGCTGATCGGTGAGCCCGGCGTCGGCAAGACCGCCGTCGTCGAGGGTCTCGCGCAGGCGATCGTGAAGGGTGACGTTCCCGAGACGCTGAAGGACAAGCAGCTCTACTCGCTCGACCTCGGTTCGCTCATCGCCGGGTCCCGCTACCGCGGCGACTTCGAAGAGCGCCTGAAGAAGGTCACCAAGGAGATCCGCACCCGCGGCGACATCATCGTGTTCATCGACGAGATCCACACCCTCGTCGGTGCCGGTGCCGCCGAAGGTGCGATCGACGCGGCATCCATTCTGAAGCCGCTGCTCGCGCGGGGCGAGCTCCAGACCATCGGTGCCACGACCCTGGACGAGTACCGCAAGCACTTCGAGAAGGATGCTGCGCTCGAGCGCCGCTTCCAGCCGATCCAGGTCGCCGAGCCGAGCCTGCCCCACGCGATCAACATCCTGAAGGGGCTGCGCGACCGGTACGAGGCTCACCACAAGGTGCAGATCACGGATGGCGCGATCGTCGCCGCCGCGAACCTCGCCGACCGCTACGTCAGCGACCGCTTCCTGCCCGACAAGGCGATCGACCTGATCGATGAGGCCGGCGCGCGCCTGCGCCTGAGCATCCTGTCGAGCCCGCCCGAGCTTCGCGAGTTCGACGAGAAGATCGCCAAGGTTCGGGAGCAGAAGGAAGCTGCGTCGGAAGACCAGGACTTCGAGAAGGCAGCGGCGCTGCGCGACGAGGAGAAGAGCCTGCTCGCCGAGCGGCTGCGCCTCGAGAAGCAGTGGCGTTCGGGCGAGGTCTCATCGCCCGCGGTGGTCGACGAGGGTCTGATCGCCGAGGTGCTCGCCCAGGCCACCGGCATCCCGGTGTTCAAGCTCACCGAGGAGGAATCCAGCCGCCTGGTCTTCATGGAGAAGGCGCTGCACCAGCGCGTCATCGGCCAGGAAGAGGCGATCGCCGCGCTGTCCAAGACGATCCGCCGCACGCGTGCGGGTCTGAAGGACCCCAAGCGCCCCTCCGGTTCGTTCATCTTCGCCGGTCCGACCGGTGTCGGAAAGACCGAGCTTGCCAAGGCGCTCGCCGAGTTCCTGTTCGACGACGAGGGCGCCCTGATCTCGCTCGACATGAGCGAGTTCGGTGAGAAGCACACGGTTTCGCGACTGTTCGGTGCCCCTCCCGGATTCGTCGGGTTCGAAGAGGGCGGCCAGCTCACCGAGAAGGTGCGCCGCAAGCCGTTCTCGGTCGTACTGTTCGACGAGATCGAGAAGGCTCACCCCGACATCTTCAACTCGCTCCTGCAGATCCTCGAAGAGGGCCGCTTGACCGACGGTCAGGGCCGCATCGTGGACTTCAAGAACACGGTCATCATCATGACCACGAACCTCGGTTCGCAGGCTATCGCCGGCGGCCCGGTCGGGTTCCAGGTCGAGGGTGACACCGCGACGTCCTACGACCGGATGAAGGGCAAGGTGAACGAGGAGCTCAAGCGCCACTTCAAGCCCGAGTTCCTGAACCGTGTCGACGACATCATCGTGTTCCCGCAGCTCGACAAGGATGAACTGCGCCAGATTGTGGACCTGTTCACGAAGCGGCTGGGCGAGCGCCTGCTGGATCGCGATATGACGATCGAGCTGTCGCTGGCCGCAAAGGATCGCCTTATCGAGGTCGGCTTCGACCCGGCACTGGGTGCTCGGCCGCTGCGCCGCGCGATGCAGCACGAGATCGAGGACCAGCTTTCCGAGAAGATCCTGCACGGCGAACTGAACCCCGGCGATCACGTCAAGGTGGATGCCGAGAACGGCCAGTTCCTGTTCGAGCACGGTCCGCGCGGCGAGAAGGTCGCGGTCGGTGTGGTCTCCGGTGGCGACATCACGATCACCCCTGACCTGGCGATCACCTCGGACTGATCCCGGCACAGGCTGAGAGGGGGACGGATGCTTCGGCATCCGTCCCCTTCCTCGTTACGCTCAGGCCGCCGCGGCAGGAACGACGAGCGCCGCAACGGCAATGTCGAGCACGATCGACTGCCGCACTTCGACTGCATGGTCGTAGCGGGCTCCGGCGAGGGCGACATAGACCCCGCCGACGATGTCGATGTAGCCCACGACCTCATCTGCCCGGTGCACTTCGTACGTGGTCGGGCCGATGAGGACTACCGACTCGGGTGGGGGCGCGGTGGCGCGTGGCGCGGCTGCCGGTGTGGTGCTCGATGTCGTGGGGACCATGGTGGCTCCTCCCGTAAGAGGGATGGATCTGCTCCTGAAGGGTCCACCCTCACCGGGCGAAACGATGGGGCTTGACATCACCGCGCGATCGGTGGTGTTGCCTCGATCATCTGCCGCGCGGGCGATTCAGGGAAGGGGCCTGCCTGGCAGAGTCCTCGGAGTGTTCGCGCTCTAGGCTGGGAGGATGACCGGTTTCAGCGTCCGCCCCGCCCGCACGGGGGACGTGCGCGGCATCCAGGCCCTTCTGGAGCCCTGGGTGCAGCGGCGAGTGCTCCTCGGCAAGGACCTCGTGGTGCTGTTCGAGTCGGTGCAGCAGTTCACCGTCGCAGAGGATGCCGAGGGCAACCTGATCGGCTGTGGTGCGCTGCACGTCATGTGGGACGACCTCGGTGAGATCCGTACGCTCATCGTCGCCGATGAGTGGCTGCATCACGGTGTGGGTCGCGCGATCGTCGACCGTCTAGAGGAGAACGCCCGCGCCCTGGGGCTGCGCCGGCTGTTCTGCCTGACCTTCGAGGTGGAGTTCTTCTCGGCCCGCGGTTTTGAGGTGATCGGCGAGCAGGTCGTCGACCCGGATGTCTACTCCCAGCTCATCCGCTCCCCCGATGAGGGCGTCGCCGAATTCCTGGATCTCGCGCATGTGAAGCCGAACACGCTCGGCAACACCCGGATGCTGAAGACCTTCGACTGAGGCGCGCCGATCCGGCGTCGCGCGGCCCCGCGCCTACCCTGGATGCATGAGCAGCCAGCCCCCGCGTCGCCGCCCATCCCCGGGTGTGTACCGTCGGCGGCGCCTCGTCGTGCTCCTCGCATTGATTGCGATCATCGCCGCGATTGTCTGGTTGTTCGTCGCCCAACCGTGGTCGAGCGCTGCGCAGCCGGATGCCGGTCCCAAGCCGACCCGCACGTCATCCGTCAGCCCGACCCCGAGCGCGACAACGCCCGCTCCGACTGACTCTTCGACACCCGAGGCTGCGGCGACCACCGACCCCGGCCCCCTGGAGACCGCACCCCCGACGTGCACGCGCGGAGACGTGACGGTCGAGGCACTCACCGACCAGGACGAGTACGCCTCGGGCCAGAACCCCCAGCTGTCGATCCGGCTCACGAACACCTCGGATGCCTCGTGCACGATCAACGTCGGAACCACGACGCAGTCGTTCACGATCACCAGTGGTAGTGACACGTGGTGGCGTTCGACAGACTGTCAGACCGACCCGAGCGACATGATCGTGACGCTGGAGGCTGGCCAGACAGTCGATAGCGCGACACCGCTGACGTGGGACCGCACCCGCTCATCGGTCAGCACGTGCGACGCCGAGTCGCGCCCGGCGGCAGGCGCTGGTGGTGCGTCGTACCACCTCGCCGTGGAGATCGGCGGCATCGCCTCGGACCAGACCAAGCAGTTCTTCCTCTACTGAGAGCGCGGGTCCTCCGCGGCACGGCCTAATCGTCGTCGCGCATCGCGCGAGCAATGATCTCGCCGACGAGCACCGCGGATGCCGCAGGCCCACGCGCGGGAACCACGGGCAGGATCGACGTATCCGCTACCCGTAGCCCCTCGATACCGTGTACTCGTCCTGCGCCATCGACGACAGGGCCCATGGGCGCCGTGCCACACATGTGGATGGCTGTTCCCAGATGGCTGCGCATCCAGGCGTTCAGCGCTACATCGCTGTCGAGGTCGGCGGCTGCGATCTCGGTTACCCGTCCCCCCATGTGCTCGACGAGGGCGACTGCTTCACGGATGCCCGCGCCGAGGCGTGAGAGGTCAGACTCCTCCTCAAGGTAGCGATACTCGATTCGCGGTGGCGCAGAGGGATCAGCGTCGCGCAGGCTGAGCCTGCCCCGTCCGGTCGGGGCTTGGAGCCCCACGATCAGCGGGAGGTCGTCTCGGTGGGCGATCTGCGCGGCAGCCCGTCGCCCGGAGATGCCTGCCACCGCTCGGAGCGAACGAACAGGATGCCGCAAGCCGGCCGTCATGCCATCGCGCAGCCGCAGCGAGCCGGTGAGCAGGTAGCCGAGAGGCTTGACAGACAGCAGCAGCTCCAGGTCACCCTCGGGGTGCTCCCCGGAATCGATGTTGAGCGCTTCGGGAAAGGCGAATCGTTCGTCCGCGTCGAAGAGCGGGCCTTCCGGCTGCCAGGACAGCGAAATGTCAGGATGATCCGAGAACGCTGCGCCGACCGGCACCCCGGAGCGCACACGGATTCCGAGCTTCTCCAGGTCTTCGGGCATCCCGATTCCCGACGCGAGCAGTATCCGCGCCGAGCCGATGGCTCCTGCCGCGAGCACGATCTCTTCGCCGCGGATGACGCCTCGCGACGTCTCCACCCCGACTGCTCGCGAGCCCTCAAACACGATTCGCCCGACTGTCGTCCTCGGCATCAGGTTCAGGCGGGCAGAGCCTCGGTGCGGCGCGAGATACGACATTGCGGCACTCACCCGCACGCCGTCGATGATGTTCGAGGGTACGGGTCCCACGCCGGGCGGCTGCTCGCCGTTCTTGTCGGGTTCCAGACGGTGCCCCCGGCTCTGCGCGGCGCCACGGAAGGCTTGCGCGAGTCGACCGGGTTCGGGGCGCTTGACGGGGACGGGCCCGGTGCCTCCGTGAACATCGGATGCGGCAAAGTCGCGGTCAGACTCGAGATCGCGCCAGACCGGGAGGGCGTTCTCGTACTCCCATCGGCGGCCGCCAACGTCGCTCCAGGAGTCGTGGTCGGTGCGTCGGGCCCGGATGAAGTACCCGCCGTTGATCGCGCTGGAGCCGCCGACGACCTTTCCCCGCACCACGGTGTAAGCAAGCTCCGGGGTCAGTTGCCCGAGAAACGACCAGTTTGCCGGGTGGCCGGGCATGGCGCCGCGGATGCTGGCAGCATCCCGCAACTCGGCGGGTATCTCGGGGCCAGAAACCCCGGCTTCGATCAGCACCACGTGGCGGTCGGGTTCCTCGCTCAGGCGTGCCGCAAGAGCGCATCCAGCGGTGCCCGCCCCGACGATAACGGTTGTCACGGATGCTCTCCCCAGGTGTCGCCCATCTTGCGGAACGCCTCATCGATGAGCACGAGGAGGTCGGCATCCGCGTGGCTCAGCCACTGCTCGTAGGACGCGAGCGACAAGCCGAGGCAGGCCCAGGCGATTGCCTGCGGCTCCAGAGCGTCGGCAGGCTGGCGCAGACGTTCGGCCACGAACTCGGCGATGACCTGCCGCCACTCCATGTAGCGCAGCGTGGAGTGCGCCAGCAGAGTCGGCACGTTCAGCAGGAGCCACATGCGCTCGCGGTGGACGGGGATCTCGTCAGCCGGGAATCGGTTGAACTCGATGACCGCCGAGCGCAGCGCATCTCGCAGCGGAACGTCGCCAGGCAGGGCGGTGAGATAGTCCCGCATCTGCCGCAGCAGCTGGTCGAAGTCCCCCCACGGCAGGTCGTTCTTGGATCGGAAGTAGCGGAAGAACGTGCGCCTGCCGATGCCAGCGGCTTCGACGATGTCGTCGACTGTCGTCTGCTCGAAACCACGCTCCAGAAACAGAGCAAGAGCGAGGTGGCTGAGTTCGCCGTGCGTGGTGGCGGGCGCGCGACCGATGCGCGGCCGGCCATCTGGCTGTGCGTTGCTCATCAGCTCTTCCATTCGGCACTGAGTGTCATTAGTATCGGCCACGACGAAGGTTTCGCCAAGGACGTGACGAAACCGCCAGGAGGAGCATCCCATGGAGCCGACGAAGACCGCATCGGAAGTCACCGCCTCGGAGGAAGAGGTCATCGAGTCGAGTTCGCTCGTCGAAGAAGTCTCGATCGACGGCATGTGCGGCGTGTACTGAACAGGTCCTGCGCGACGCCATGAATCGCGACACGCCCTGGCGACTCAGTCCCCAGGTGTCGGTGCGCCCCGAGCCTTTCGGGGCGCTGCTGTACCACTTCGGCACCCGCAAGCTCTCGTTCCTGAAGGACCGGACGCTGCTCGCGATCGTCGAGAGCCTCGATCGAGTCGACAGTCTCGATGAGGCATGCGACGCCGCCGGCGTCGATCCCCGTGACCGCGAGCGGTACTTCGGTGCGCTCGAGACTCTCGCCGGCTCGGCGATGATCGAACAGAGGACGACATGACGCTCGTATCCGATGCCCCTCCGGCCGCCCCGCTTCGACTGGTCGATCACTTCGAGCGAGGACTTGACGCACCCATCTGCCTGACCTGGGAGCTCACCTACGCCTGCAATCTCTCGTGCGTGCACTGCCTGTCAAGTTCGGGCCGCCGGGACCCGCGCGAACTCACGACCGAGGAGTGCCGCGCCGTCATCGACGAACTCGAACGGATGCAGGTCTTCTACGTCAACATCGGCGGCGGTGAGCCGACGGTCCGCAGCGACTTCTGGGAACTCGTCGACTACGCGACGGCGCACCACGTCGGGGTGAAGTTCTCGACGAACGGCGTGAAGATCACCCCCGAGATCGCGGCGCGGCTCGCTGCCAACGACTACGTTGACGTGCAGATCTCGCTCGACGGTGCGACAGCGGAGGTCAATGACGCCATCCGGGGTCCGCGGTCGTACGAGACGGCGATGCGCGCGATGCAGAACCTCGCGGATGCCGGGATGCGCGGATTCAAGCTCTCGGTGGTGTGTACGCGGACGAACATCGGTCAACTCGACGAGTTCAAGGCCATCGCCGACCGATACGGCGCCCAACTGCGGCTCACGCGTCTTCGGCCGTCCGGTCGTGGGGCGGACGTCTGGGACGAGCTGCACCCGATGCGGGAGCAGCAGCGGGAACTGTACGACTGGCTCGTGCGCCACGGCGACCAGGTCCTCACCGGCGACTCCTTCTTCCACCTCTCGGCATACGGATCGTCCCTTCCGGGCCTGAACCTCTGCGGAGCCGGTCGCGTCGTATGCCTGATCGATCCGATCGGAGATGTCTACGCGTGCCCCTTCGCCATCCACGATGAGTTCCTGGCTGGGAATGTCCGCGACGCAGGATTCGCATCCGTATGGCGGCAGTCAGAGTTGTTCACCCGACTGCGGGAACCGCAGTCAGGTGGTGCGTGCTCGTCGTGCCAGTTCTTCGACTCGTGCAAGGGCGGATGCATGGCGGCGAAGTTCTTTACCGGGCTTCCCCTGGACGGCCCTGACCCCGAGTGCGTCCGAGGTTTCGGCGAGGAAGCGCTGAAGAACAAGAATGGTTCACTGCCCCAGCCCTCTCAAGACCACTCGCATCGCACCTCGCCGCCGAGACCGCGTCCCGTGCGCGTGACGATCCGCCGCCGCGATCAGATCGATGCGCCGCCCGTGAGTGCCTGCGCTGAGAGCCCGCTTGCCGGGTTCACCCCCATCTCGACCGACGCCCAGGAGGGTGTCGACATCCTGGGAGGCATTCACTCCCACTCCTCGTGAAGCCACCGTCCTCGACGACCGCGCCGCGGTCGCGGCGGCTTTGCGCGCCCAAATGAAAGGTAAATCATGGCTGGAAGAGTCGAAGGCAAAGTCGCCCTCATCACCGGAGCCGCCCGCGGTCAGGGCCGAAGCCACGCGTTGCGGCTGGCCGAGGAGGGAGCGGACATCATCGCGGTCGACATCTGCGGACCCGTGCCGAACCTGCAGTACTCCCACGCGACCGAGGAGGATCTGGCGGAAACCGTTCGTCAGGTCGAGGCGCTCGACCGTCGCATCATCGCCACAAAGGTTGACGTGCGGGACCGCGAAGCATTCAAGAAAGCGATCGACGACGGCGTCGCGGCCTTGGGCAAGCTCGACATCGTCGTCGCCAATGCAGGGATCTGCATCATTGCCTCATGGGACGAGGTCACGCCTCAGATCTGGGACGACGTCGTGTCGATCAATCTGACCGGCGTGTTCAACACCGTCCAGCTGGCCGCGCCTCACGTCATCGCCGCCGGGGGCGGATCGATCATTCTGACCAGTTCCGCGGCGGGACTGAAGGGCTTGCCATTCTTGATGCCCTATGTGGCCTCGAAGTTCGGTGTCACGGGTATGGGCAAGGCCTTCGCAGCTGAGCTCGCTATACACAACATCCGTGTCAACACCCTCCACCCCACGGGTGTGGAAACGCCGATGGGTGAGATGGGTGGGGCGTTTCCGCCGCTCTTGGAGAAGAACCCCGTGCTGGGAGGGATGCTGGCCAACATGCTGCCGATCCAGGCAACGGAGCCACGCGACCAGTCCAACGCCGTGCTGTTCCTCGCCAGCGATGAGGCGCGCTATGTCACGGCTCTGTCGATGACCGTTGACGCGGGAAACACCGAGTACTGAGAAGAAGGAACCTCTTATGGGAATGCTCGAGGGCAAGGTTGCCCTCATCACCGGAGGGTCGCGGGGTCAAGGCCGCGCCCACGCCATCACCTGCGCTCGGGAGGGCGCAGACGTGATCATCATCGACACGCTGGATCAGATCGCCAGTGTCGCCTATCCGATGGCTCAGCAGGCCGACATCGACGAGACCGTTCGGCAGGTGGAGGCCCTCGATCGGCGCATCGTTCCGGTAGTCGGGGATGTCCGCAGGCAGGCAGACCTCGATCGTGCGGTCTCGGAGGGGATCGCGGCGCTCGGCAAGATCGACATCCTGATCGCCAATGCCGGGATCTTCTCGCTGGCTCCCGCGCACGAACTCACCGACGAAGCATGGGACGACATGATCGCCGTGAACCTCACCGGAGTCTGGAAGTCGGCAAAGGCTGTGCTGCCCCAGATGATGGAGCAGGGCGGGGGCTCCATCGTCATGACGTCATCGATCAACGGCCTCGAGCCGGGCGCCAATTACGTGCACTACTGCGCGGCGAAGTTCGGCGTTGTCGGAATCATGAAGACTCTCGCGCTTGAGTATGCGCCGCACGGGATCCGAGTGAACTCGGTACACCCGGGCGCCATCCTCACGCCCATGACGAGTTGGCAAGGCGCGTGGGACATGATGAGCGGCAAGCCGCCCGGGGAGGGGACCGAGGCCGACATGCTGGAAGCCGGCTACCACTTCCATGCGCTCAAAGGCCACGGCTTCCTCGACCCGCAACGGATCGCCGACGCAGCGCTCTGGCTCAACTCCGACCTGGCCTCGTCGGTCACCGGCATCACGGTGCCCGTCGATGCAGGCCACCTCCTCATTCCCGGCGTCAACGCCACCCCCGTCAAGTAACCGATCCCGTCACAACCGAATACCGACGAACAATCGAACATCACACGATCAGTCGAAGGAGCAAACATGGGAGTCCTCGAAGGCAAAGTCGCCTTCATCACTGGAGCCGCGCGCGGGCAGGGACGCTCGCACGCCGTCCGTCTGGCCCAAGAAGGCGCAGACATCATCGCGGTCGACATCGCCGCGCAGATCGACTCGGTCCCCTATCCGCTGGCCACGCCGGAGGAGCTTGCCGAGACCGTCTCGCAGGTCGAGGCGCTCGACCGACGCATCCACGCCGTGCAGGCCGACGTGCGCGACCGTGCGGCGCTGCAGGCGGCGTTCGACGACGGAGTCGCCCTTCTCGGCGGCGTTGACATCGTGCTCGCCAACGCCGGCATCGCGCCGATGTCGATGCATCCGTCCCCCCAGGAGTGGTACGACGTCATCGACGTGAACCTGACCGGCGTCTACAACACGGTCGAGGTCGCAAAAGACGCGCTCATCGCCCGGGGCGGCGGGGCGATCGTGCTGACCAGCTCGACGGCCGGGCTCGCCGGCATCGGGGGCAGCGCGCCCGGCGGGCTCGGCTACACCGCTGCCAAGCACGGCGTCGTGGGGCTCATGCGCTCATATGCGAACCAGCTGGCTCAGCACAGCATCCGGGTCAACACGATCCACCCGACCGGTGTGAACACCCCGATGGTGGTCAACGACGCGATGCAGGAGTTCTTGCAGAGCGACCCGCAGCTGAGCAACGCGATGGCCAACGCGCTTCCGGTTCCGATGATCGAAGCGGTCGACCTGTCCAACGCGATCCTGTTCCTCGTCTCGGATGCCGGACGCTACGTCACCGGGGTCACGCTGCCCGTGGACGCCGGGTTCCTCAACAAGCGCTGACGAAGGGAGCAGATCATGGGAAGGGTAGAGGGCAAGGTCGCCTTCATCACCGGAGCAGCTCGCGGACAGGGCCGCTCTCACGCCGTGCGTCTCGCACAGGAGGGCGCCGACATCATCGCCATCGACGTGTGCGAGCCGATCAACGCGGTTCCGTACGACCCGGCAACGGAAGAGGACCTGGCCGAGACGGTGCGCCAGGTCGAGGCGCTCGACCGCCGCATCGTCGCGACGAAGGCGGACGTGCGCGACATGGCGCAGGTCCAGAAGGCCATCGACGATGGCGTCGCGCAGTTGGGACGACTGGACATCGTCTCGGCGAACGCGGGGATCTCGGGCCGTCCGAACAGGTCGGAGGACATCCCCGACGACGAGTGGACGGACATGCTCGACATCAACCTCTCCGGGGTGTGGCGGTCGATCCGCGCCTCGATCCCCCACCTGCGGGCGGGGGGACGAGGCGGCTCGGTCATCATCACCAGCTCGGATGCCGGTCTGTTCGCGTACGAGAACATCTCGCACTACGTCTCGGCCAAGCACGGCGTCATCGGACTCATGCGCACGCTCGCGCTCGAGCTCGCCCGCGACATGATCCGTGTCAACGCGATCTGTCCGACCACGGTCGACACCGACATGGTGCAGAACGATGCGATCTACCGGCTGTTCCGTCCGGACCTCGAGAACCCGGGAAAGCAGGACTTCGCCGATGCGGCGGTGCAGATGAACGCCCTGCCGATCCCCTGGGTGGAAGCGGTGGACATCTCCAACGCGCTGCTGTTTCTCGCATCCGACGAGGCGCGCTACATCACCGGAGTGGCGCTTCCCGTCGACGCCGGCGCCGCGGTGAAATGACGCGTGAAGGAGCGGGAAGGACGTGATGGCATGACGATGCACGCGCTGTCCGCGCCGGAGGACGCGGAAACACTCCGTGAGAACCGTGCGCGCATCGCCGGGCGTCTGGTCGGCCGCGAGCGGGAGCTGGAGCTCACGCTCGCGGCCGTCGCCGCCGGTCGCGACATCGTGCTCGAGGGTCCTCCCGGCACGAGCAAGACCACGATCCTGCGCGCGATCACCGAGGAATGGGGCATCCCGCTGCTGTTCGTCGAAGGCAACGCCGACCTGACCCCGGCAAAGCTCGTGGGTCACCACAACCCCGCGCGGGTCCTGCGCGAGGACTACTCGCCCGAGAACTTCGTGCCCGGCCCGCTCCTGGAGGCCATGCAGCAGGGCGGCTTCCTGTACATCGAGGAGTTCAACCGCGCGCCAGAGGACACGCTCAACACGCTGCTGACGGCGATGGCCGACCGCTCCATCACGGTGCCGCGGGTCGGGAGGATCGAGGCGCAGCCGACGTTCCGGGTGATCGCCTCGATGAACCCGTACGACAACGTCGGTACGACACGGCTGTCCACGAGCGTGCACGACCGCCTCAACCGCCTCGCCGTCGACTATCAGTCGACGGCGGACGAGGAACGCATCGTGGCGCTGCGCTCCGGGGCCTCGGGGGCTCTGGGCGAGCGGATGATCGGCGACGCCGTCGCCGTCACGCGCGCCACCCGGACGCACCCCGACGTCCGCCAGGGCTCGAGCGTGCGCGGGGCGATCGACACGGTCCTCGTCGCCGGCCGCCTCGCGGAGCTGCGCGGGGTCGAAGATCCCTACGGGCAGGGGTATCCCGAACTGTTCTACGACGCCATGATCGTGGCGCTGTCGGGACGCATCCACCTCGACGAGGCCGCAGAGACGACGGCGGAGGCCGTCCTGCGCGAGATCTGGGAGGACCGCTTCGTCCTGGAGCCGCACAAGGCGGCGCCGGGATGAAGGGATGTCGCCGCCGACACGCCGCTCGAGAGCGGGCGGCGTCGCACCTCCACCGTGAAAGGCGCCCCGTTGCGGCGGGTGCCGAAGCAGCTCGACGAGAAGCCGACGGTGTTCGACGCCACGGGATCCGGTGCGGGAATGGTCCTTCGTTCCTCAGGCGGTGCGCGGCGCACTGCGGGCTCGGCGCGCGGCGCGACGGCGCCGGGTCAGACCGACGAGACTGCCGAGCTGGTCTCGGCTGCGCCCGAGGCGACGGCGGTCGATCCGGCGGTGCGCGCCCTCGCTCGGCAGATCGCCTCTCGACTGTCCCTGCGCCCGGCGCGTCAGGATGCGACCAGGCGACGCGGCATCGGCGATCTCGTGAGCCTGCCATACCGGGGCGGCTCGGACGAGATCGACCTGGATCGCACGATCGAGGTGCTCGCGGAGCATCCGGTTCCCGAGGACGACGACATCGTCGTGCGGGAGCGGATGCGCACCACCAGATCGGTCGTACTGCTGGTCGATGTCTCGGGGTCGATGCGGGGCGAACGCATCACGACGGCGGCGGCGACGGTGGGGGCGGTCTCTTCGGAGCTCGTCACCGACGCGCTCGCGGTCATCGCGTTCTGGTCGGATGCGGCGATCCTGCTGCGACTGGGAGACACCGTCACACCGATGAACCTGCTCGACGAGATCCTGCGCATTCGGGCGCAGGGCCTCACGAACGTCGCCTTCCCCCTGGAGCTCGCACAGCAGCAGCTCGCCCGGGTGCCGGCGCGGGACGCGCGTGTGCTGCTGCTCTCGGACTGCGTGCACAACGCGGGCCCCGACCCGCGGCCGCTGGCCGCGCGTCTGCCGCGCCTGGACGTGCTCCTGGACGCGACCGGGGAGAAGGACATAGACCTGGGCCGCGAACTCGCGGCCAAAGGGCGCGGCCTGTGCCGCGTGATACACGGATACCGGGACGTCGCGCCGGCCGTGAGCGAGATCTTCGCGGGCCGTTGACCCGCGAGAGAAAGAGGAGGACAGATGAGTTGGTGGCCATGGCGGCAGAATCCGTGGTTCGAGACGGTACTGGAGGCACAGCGCCGGGCGAAGAGGCGGCTCCCGCCGTCGGTGTACGCGGCGCTCGTCGCCGGATCGGAGCGCGGCGCGACGCCCAGGGACAACACCGACGCGTTCGCTGAGCTGGAGTTCGCGCCGCATGTGGCCGGCCACCAGGCACAGCGCGATCTGTCGACGACCGTGCTCGGCATCCCGATCTCGCTCCCGGTGCTCATCTCGCCGACGGGTGTGCAGGCGGTCGATCCGGAGGGTGAGGTCGCCGTGGCTCGTGCTGCGGCGGCGCGCGGGACGATCATGGGCCTGAGCTCGTTCGCGAGCAAGCCCGTCGAGCAGGTTGTCGAGGCCAACCCGAACACGTTCTACCAGCTGTACTGGACGGGGTCGAAGGAGCAGATGGTCCAGCGCATGGATCGGGCTCGCGCTGCCGGCGCGAAAGCCCTCATCGCGACCCTGGACTGGTCCTTCTCGATCGGGCGGGACTGGGGCAGCCCGTCGATCCCCGAGAAGCTGGATCTGAAGGCGATGATCGCGATGGCCCCCGAGGCCGTGCGCCGGCCCGGCTGGACGCTCGACTTCCTGCGCAGCGGCCTTCCCGACCTCACCGCGCCCAACCTGCAACCGCCCGATGGGGCGGCGCCGACGTTCTTCGGGGCCTACTACGAATGGATGCAGACCCCGCCGCCCTCCTGGGAAGACGTGGAGTGGCTACGCAAGGAGTGGGGCGGGCCTTTCCTCCTGAAGGGGATCACCCGGATCGACGACGCAAAGCGCGCCGTCGACATCGGTGCCGATGCGATCTCGGTCTCCAATCACGGCGGGAACAACCTCGACACGACACCGGCTACGATCCGGTGCCTTGAGCCGATCGCCAACGCGGTGGGCTCACAGCTTGAGGTACTCCTGGACGGTGGCATCCGTCGCGGTGGGGACGTCGCCAAGGCGCTCGCGCTCGGTGCTCGTGCCGTGATGATCGGTCGCGCATACCTGTGGGGGCTCGCCGCCAACGGTCAGACCGGCGTGGAGAACGTCCTGGACCTGATGCGGATGGGGCTCGACTCCGCGGTGCTCGGTCTCGGGCACTCCTCGATCTCCGAGCTCTCGCCGGCAGATCTGTGGATTCCGCCGGAGTTCACGCGCACGCTCGGCGCTCCCGTAGCCGCGCCACGTCCCCGCAGGCGCCCGGCAGCCTCGAGCAAGGGCGGATCCTCGGCGACGACGGCATGATGGCAGGATGGATTCCCCCCGCTCCGCCGAGCCGGTTGTCTCGACCGGTGGTGCCGCCCGGCTGACGTCCCGGACGTGGCAGGAGGCGGGCGGCATCCTGGTTGTTCCCCTCGGATCGACCGAGCAGCACGGCCCGCACCTTCCGCTGGATGTGGATGCCCGCATCGCGGTAGCGGTCAGCGAGGACCTGGTGCGACGGTGGCGTGCCACCGGCCGCGACGCGAGCGTCGCCCCCGTGGTGTCCTTCGGAGCCAGTGGCGAGCACGCCGGGTTCGCGGGGACGATCTCGATCGGTACGGATGCCTTGCGCCAGGTGATCGTCGAGATCGGCCGGTCCGTCAGCGAATGGTCCGACCGCCTCGTGTTCGTGAACGGGCACGGCGGCAACCTCGACGCGGTCACGAGCGCCGTGACGCTCCTGCGCGGCGAGGGCCGCGACGTGACCTGGATTCCCTGCGGGGTGCCGGGGTCTGACGCGCACGCGGGCAGAACCGAGACATCCGTCATGTTGCATCTGGATGCCGCGGCGGTGCGCCTCGAGCGAGCGGCGAAGGGGGAGGACCGCCCTCTGACGGAGATCCTGCCGGCACTGCGGGAACGGGGAGTTGCGGGGGTCTCGCCCAGCGGTGTGCTGGGAGACCCGACGGGAGCGAGCGCGCGCGAGGGTGCGGACCTGCTGGCTCAGATGTGCGACCGCGCGTGGCAGCGGGCGCAGGCGGAGCAGCAATGACCCTGCCTGACGGCTTCGCGGTCCGGATCGGCCGCCACACCCGGGTCATCGACGACGGGGCGGTGCTGGTCGGGGGTGCGCCTGCGCGTGTCGCGCGCCTGGCTCCGGCTGCCCGTGCCCTCGTCGCCGATGGCGTCGTGGTGGTCGCCGACGCGGCATCGCGCTCCCTGGCGGAGTACCTGCTGGAGAACGGCCTGGCCGATCCGATCGTGACGCGTCTGCCGCCGGTCGAGCTCTCGCGACTGTCGGTGGTGATCCCCACGAAAGACCGGGCGCGCCTGCTCGCGCGCCTCCTTGTGAGCCTTCCCCAGGGTCTCGCCGAGGTCATCGTCGTCGACGATGGCTCCGACGACCCCGCTGCTGTCGCGGCGACCGTGGCCGCCGCCGACGCGCGGCTGCTCGTGCACGCGACCAACCTCGGCCCCGCTGCCGCGCGCAACACTGGGGCTGCGGCGGCGCGCACCGAGTTCATCGCTTTCATCGACACGGATGTCGTCCTCGAGCCGGACTGCCTCCCCCTCCTTCTTCGACACTTCGCCGATCCGCAGCTTGCGCTTGCTGCGCCGCGCATCACGGGTGTGAGAGATTCGGGTTCGACGTGGATCAGTCGGTACGAGGATGCGCGGTCGTCGCTGGACCTCGGCGCCGAGACCGCACCGGTCAAGCCGTTCACCCGTGTCTCGTGGGTGCCCACGACCTGCGTCATCGTCCGTGCGGATCGGCTGGGCGACGGTTTCGACCCGGCGCTGCGTGCCGGTGAGGATGTCGACTTCGTCTGGCGACTGGTCGAGTCCGGCTCTCGAGCGCGCTTCGAACCCGCGGCGGTGGCGCAGCACGAGCATCGCACCGCGCCGAGTACCTGGCTGGCCCGGAAATTCTTCTACGGCACCGGTGCGCAGCCGCTTGCGGCTCGTCATCCACGCAACGTCGCGCCGGTCGTGCTCGCTCCCTGGAGCGTTCTCGTCCTCGTTGCCGCGGTCTCGCAGCGGCGGTGGTCTGCGCCGGTGATCGCCGTCACCGTCGGCGTGGTCGTCGTCCGGATCGCTGGGAAGCTCCCGCATCTGCGTCATCCGTGGCGTGAGTCGCTGCGTCTTGTCCGCGATGGGCTGCTCGCCGCGACCGCCCAGGGCATCGCCCTGTTCGTGCGGCACTGGTGGCCGCTCGCTATCGTCGGCTCCCTGGTGTCGCGGCGTATCCGTCGCGCGACCGTGCTGGCAGCGGTCGCGGATGCCGCCTGGGAGTACGCGCGGCTGCGGCCGGGTCTGGACCCGGTGCGATTCGGAGTCGCGCGGCGCCTCGACGATCTCTCCTACGGTGCCGGGGTGTGGTGGTCGAGCCTGCGCGCTCGCTCCTTCCGTGCACTGCTGCCCGCGATCGTCCGGACCGACCGCTCGCGCTCGGCGAAAGCGAGGGAACGCTGAGGCGTCCGCGAACTACGCTGGAGGGATGGCCGGGAAGAAGCGAGGAAAGCCGCCGGTGGAGTTTCGCAACGCGCAGCTCGCTGACGCGCTCCAGACGCAGGACATGGCTGCTGTCGCGTTCGCGCTGAGGCACGGTCCGACGATCGTGCCGCTCATGAAGCCAGGTCAGCGCGACAATCCGCTGGATGTCGGGGAGGTGTGGACGTTCCGCGACCCGAACACCGGTCAGGTCGCTCTGCTGCTGTTCAGCGATGCCACGAACAAGCCCGCGACGCTTCCGCCAGCGGTCGCGCTGATGCCGCCGGCCAGCCTCATGACGTTCCTCGAGGTGCACCGCGACGAGATCACGACGGTCTTCTTCGACCTCGCAGGCCCGCATCCGATGCAGGCGAGCCCCGTCGACGTGCTGGCAGCGCTCGAGGTCCGTGTCGAGGACTGACGCCGCGGGCTGCTAGAAGCCCGGCTCGTCGTCGGGCCTGCTGCTCGATTCTCGGCGTCGCCCCGGTCGCACGGCGTGGAGACTGAGGTCGCCGAGTGCCCCGCGGAGGTTCTTCGATCCGGCGTCGACCACCGTCCGATAGCCGAGCCGTTCTGCCTCGGCGCGCCGCTGTGCGGCCTGCATCACCGGCCGGACCTCACCTGCCAGACTCAGCTCGCCAATGGCCGCCGTTCCCTTGGCAAGAGCTGTCTCGCTGACGGCGTTGGCCACGGCCACCGCGATCGCGAGGTCTGCCGCGGGCTCGACCAGGCGCACCCCACCGACCGTTGAGACGTACACGTCATGGTCACTGACGACAACGCCAGCGCGGCGTTCGAGCACGGCCAGGACCATCGCCACCCGTGACGCCTCGACGCCGTTGACAATGCGGCGCGGGTTGGGCGCTGAGGTCTTGATCGTCAGAGCCTGGACTTCGACGGGGAGCGCCCGGCGCCCCTCCATCGCAATCGTGACGCATGTGCCCGCGACCGGGTCTCCATGTCCGAGGAAGAGGGCGCTGGGATCGGCGACCTCCTGGATGCCGTCGCCTGTCATATCGAAGCAGCCGACCTCATCGGTGGGCCCGAACCGATTCTTGAGCGCGCGGACGAAGCGCAGCGAACTCTGCCGGTCACCCTCGAAGTGGCAGACGACGTCGACCAGGTGCTCCAGGATGCGGGGCCCGGCGATCGAGCCGTCCTTCGTGACGTGTCCGACGATGATGACGGGCAGGCCTCGGTCCTTCGCCACGCGAATGAGGGTCGACGCGACCTCTCGCACCTGCGACGGGTGGCCCGCCGCGCCTTCGTGCATCGCCGACGAGACAGTCTGCACCGAGTCGACGATCAGGAGGCTTGGCTGCACCTCATCGACGTTGCCGAGGATCGTGGCCAGGTCGGTCTCGCTCGCGAGATACAGCTCGTCGTGCAGGGCCCCCGTGCGTGACGCCCGCAGCCTGACCTGCGCGACCGACTCCTCCGCGCTCGCGTAGAGCACACGGTGACCGGATGCCGCGGAGTGTGCCGCGACATCCAGCAACAGCGTGGACTTGCCGACGCCCGGCTCGCCGGAAAGCAGGATCGCGGCGCCGGGTACGAGCCCACCGCCGAGGACGCGGTCGAACTCGCCGATGCCGGTCGTGCGGCGGGGAGCATCGGATGCCGACACCTGCGTGATCGGCTGAGCTGCACGCTCTGCGCTCGGCGTCGCGGGGGCGAGTGCCCGAACGATCCCGGTCTGTTCGGCGGCTTCGACGACGGTGCCCCACTGCTGGCATTCGCCGCACCGTCCGACCCACTTGGCCGTCGTCCACCCGCACTCGGTGCACCGGAACGGGGCGGTGGTCGTCGGACGCTTGGCCATGCGATCAGGCTAGTCGCGGCATCCGACACCACCGCCCGGGCACGCCCTGCCCTGTGGCTAACTCCTCAAATCCGGCGGTGGCGGGGCTCGGACGGCGGTCGCGGAGCCCCGAAGACGGCAGTCTTGAGGAGTTCGCCACGCGCGCGAGGCATCGGTTACGGATGCCGACGCAGCTATCCCTTCAGTTCTGCTGAAGCATTGCTAGAGTCTGCACATGCTCATCGCAGCCATCGTCATCATCACCCTCGCGCTCGTCTTCTACTCCATCGGCGTGTGGGCGGAGCGCATCCAGCGCACGCTGCGCTGGTGGCACGCGGCGTTCTTCGCACTCGGACTCGCGGCAGACACCACGGGCACACTCCTCATGTCGCAGATCGCCGGCGACCGCCGGGCCGCGGGCGTTGCGGCGAGTCCGCTCGACACGCTCATGAGCTGGACGGGTCTGGCTGCCATCATCCTCATGGCCATCCACTTGCTGTGGGCGGTCATCGTGCTCATCCGCAATCGTGAACACGAGAAGGCGGTGTTCCATCGCTTCAGCATCGTGGTCTGGGCGATCTGGCTGATCCCCTACATCGCAGGTGCTGCCGCGGCGATGGGCGGCGGCGGGAGCTGATCCGGATCAGCGCAGCGAAGAGGCTACCTCGCGCAGGGCGTCGGCCGACCGGCGCAGCAGCGCGAGCTCGTTCGGCGAGAACGGCGTCTGGCGGATCGGGAACGCGCCCCGGGAATTGACAATCGAGGGCACCGAGAGCGCCACCCCGTCGATGCCGTGGAAGTCCTGCAGCACCGTGCTGACGGGCAAGACGGCGTTCTCGTCACGCAGGATGGCCTCGATGATGCGCGCTGACGAGAGTCCGATCGCATAGTTGGTCGCGCCCTTGCCCTGGATGACCTTATACGCGGAGTCGCGCACATCCACCGTGATGGCGTCCAGCTCATCAACCGTCATTCGGGGGTGGCCATCCGACTCCCACTCGAGGAGCGGGACCGTGCCGATGCTCGCATGGGACCACAGAGCGAACTCCGTGTCGCCGTGTTCACCGATGATGTAGGCGTGCACGCTCGAGGTGGCAACCCCCGCTCGATGCGCGAGTTTCCAACGTAGGCGGGACGTGTCGAGGACGGTTCCCGACGCGAACAGCCGCTCCGGGGGAAGCCCGGTGTCCTCCTGTGCGAGCACCGTCAGCACATCGCACGGGTTGGTCACGATCACGTAGACCGCGTCGGGGGCGACTTCCAGCAGCTGAGGCAGCATCTTTCGCAGGATGCCGGCATTCACGCCCGCAAGCTCGATGCGGCTCTGCCCCGGGTTCTGCTTCGCGCCGGCGGTGATCACGACGACGTGCGAACCCGCGGCTACCGAGATGTCGCTGCCGCCGGTGATGTCGCTCGTGCCGGTGAACAGGGTGCCGTGAGCGAGATCGAGAACCTCGGCATCCACCTTCGCGGTATTGATGTCGTAGAGGGCGACATGGCGGGCTGAGCCGCGGATGAGGGCGGCGTAGGCGGCGCTGGATCCGACGCTGCCGGCGCCGACGACGGTGACTTTCGAGTTCTCGATCACACTCATGAGGGACAGTCTTACAGGTCGGTGTTACGCGCCGGTAGCCGGCTCCGCCCGCTTCTCGACTGGTGCGACGTCGGAGTTCCGGATGCCGAGGAACGACACGATCCCGCCAGCCACCATGAGTCCGGCGGTGACGATCGCGGCGCGGCGGAATCCGTCAAGATCGAGGCTGCCGGCGACGATCGTCGCGAGCGTCGCGATGATGAGAAGCCCGGCGATGCGCGCGATGGCGTTGTTCACGGCGGAGGCGATGCCGGAGCGGGCCGGATCCACCGCGCCGAGGATCGCCGCGGTGAGGGGCGAGACCGTGATGGCAAGCCCAAGTCCGAAGAGGATGAGCCCCGGAAGGAGTTGGAGCCAGTAGTTGACGGGGTCGGTGACCGTGAGAAGCAGCAGCGATCCGCCGGCCATCACGAGCGGTCCGACGGTCATGAAGATCCGCGGCCCGAAGCGGTCGGACAGGGACCCCATCGATGCACTCAGCAGCACCATCATGACGGTGGTCGGCAGGCTCGCAAGCCCCGCGAGAGTCGCCGAGAACCCAGCCTCCTGCTGCAGGTAGACCGTGACGACGAAGCCGTTGAGCGAGAGCGCTGCGTACACGAACAGGGTCGCGATGTTCCCGGTCCAGAAGTTGCGGATGCGGAAGAGGTCAAGCGGCAGCATCGGCGCCGTTGCCGACCGCTGACGCCAGAGGAAGAGCGCGAACAGAAGGATGCCGGCCGCGAACGTCCCCCAGATCACGGGCGATCCCCATCCGAGGTTCGGTTGTTCGATCAGCGCGAAGACCGCCCCGCCGAGTCCGAAGGTGCACAGGGCGGCGCCGATCCAGTCGATGCGAGCGTCGGGGCGGCGCTCGTCGCGCTCGCCGAGGGTGTGGAGGAGCCACAGGGTGATGCCGATCGGGACGACGTTGATGACGAACGCGAACCGCCACGACAGGTAGTCGACGAAGACGCCGCCGATGAGGGGCCCGACGATCATGGCGCCGGTGGTCATGGCCGTCCAGATGCCGATCGCCCGGCCGCGCATCGCGCCGTCGAAGCGCGAGGTGATGAGCGCCAGCGAGCTGGGAACGAGGAACGCGCCCGCCGCACCCTGCACGGCGCGGGCGATGATCAGGATGACGGGGTCTGGCGCGATCGCGATCACGACGGATGCCGCGGCGAATCCGTAGAGGCCGATGCGCAGCACGAGCAGCCTGCCGAAGGCATCCGAGATCGAACCGGCGAGCAGGATGAGTGATCCGAGGGTGATGAGGTAGGCGTCCACCACCCACTGCTGGGTCGTGAGCCCGCCGCCGAGCTCGGTCTCGATCGCGGGAAGGGCGACGTTGATGAGCGTGCCGTCGAGGAACGCGACGAACGACGCCAGGATCGCGATCGTGAGGATGAGTCGCTGCGATCGACTCATGCGAGATGCCACACCGTCACGCTACGCGCTTTGCGCGGCGGTGGGGTCGCTCAGATCGGCCCGCGATCCGATCAGCCCGCGCTCGCCGAGCCCACACCTCGCGCGTCGAACCCACACTTTTCCGCGGCCGAATCCTGTCGGCTCAAGGCCGAAGGTGTGGGTTCGGCGGATGGAAGGTCGGGCTAGAGCGCGCCGCCGGCAGCGGGCGGGGCGTCGGCTTCGGTCGAGTCGCCGTTCGGCATGTCGCGAGCGACGAAGTTCTCAATGTCGAAGAGGTTGGTCGTGCGCTCGGCGATGTTCAGGAGGGTCGTCATCGACGCGACCTCCTCAACCTGTTCCTTCAGGAACCACAGCATCGCCTGCTCTCCCAGTCCGTCGCTCTCGGCGCGGGCCGCGGCGAAGAGCGCCTCGATCTGTGACGAAACGCGCTTCTCCTGCTCGAGTGCCAGGCGGATCGGCTCGGCGTGGTCGGCGAAGTCGGTGCGCACAGCCGGAACGCCGGGGATGGTCACGCCCATGTCGCGGTCGAGGCGGTACTGGATGAGCATCATCGCGTGGTTGCGCTCTTCGACGGACTGGCGGTAGAAGTGGCGCGCGAGCTGCGGCAGGTCGTGGTCGTCGTACCAAACGGCGATGGCGATGTACTGCTGGCTGGCGGCGAACTCGTGGCCGATCTGCTCGGACAGCAGCTGGTCGAACGTGGTCATGACACTCCGATCGGGTCGCGTAACTCCCTCCCATCCTGGCAGAGTGCGCTACTGCGAGAACAGTCCGGCGGGGTCGCCGACCGAAGCGAGGTACGCCGCGCGACGCTCGAACAGTGCGGGGACGCGCCCGCGGACCTTCGCGATGAGTTCGCCCAGATCGGCGGTGGTGAGGATGCCGTCGGCGACGACCGTGCGACCGGCGACGACCACCCGATCGACGTCGCTGCCGCGGACGGCGTGCACGAGGTTGTGGTGGATGTTGGCGTGCGATCCGGCCGGCAACAGGGGAGTCATCCGGGGCGTATCGGTCCGCACCGCGATCAGGTCGGCCTGCTTGCCGGGTTCGAGGGACCCGAGCCGATCACCCTGACCGATGGCTCGCGCTCCGCCGATCGTGGCCATTTCGAGGACCTGCCACGAGTCCATGGCTGCGGCATCCATCTTTCGCAGTTTGCCGAGCAGGGAGGCGACTTTCATCTCCTCGAACATGTCGAGGTTGTTGTTCTCTTTCTCGCCATCGGTGCCGATGGCGACGTTCACCCCGGCCTCGAGCATCTCGGCGATCGGCGCGATGCCGCTGGCGAGCTTCATGTTGCTGACGGGGTTGTGGGAGACGCCGACTCCGCGCTCAGCGACCAGCTCGATCTCGTCGGCGTCCAGCCAGACGGCGTGAGCGATCATGGCGCGGGGCGTGTCGAAGAAGCCCATGCGCTCGAGGGCATGCATCGGTCGCAGGCCGGTGCGCTCGGCGAAGATCCGCACATCCAACTCGGACTCGCTGCAGTGGGTGTAGAGGCCGGCTCCATAGTCGCGGGCCATCGCGACGGCGCGGGCGCGGCCGGCGTCGTCGGCGTAGAACGGATGCTCCAGCCCGACCCAGGGCGTGATGCGCCCACCGCCGGCGCCCGTCCAATCGCGCAGCATCCGCTCGTTGTCGTCGAGGGTGTCGAAGTAGTCGAAATCCGGGTGCTCGCCGACATAGTTCACGGTGACGAGCCGATTCCCGAGTTCGACCGCGGCGCTCGCAGCTCGATCCATGTACCGCCACATGTCCACGACCGTCGTCGTGCCCGAAAGCAGACCCTCGGCGTAGCAAAGCCACGCGGCAGCCGCGGCGTCGGCCGGCTCAAGCACCCGGTGCATCGGATCGATGTGCACGCGCAGCCACTCGTACACCGGCAGGTGCTCGGCGGTGCCGCGCAAGAGACCTGAATGGTGGTGGCCGTTGATCAGGCCCGGCATCAGCACCCGGTCGGCGAGGTGCGTGTGCGCGGCATCCGGATGCAGCTGCAGCAGTTTCTCGCGAACCCCGACGCTGACGATGGCGTCGCCGTCAATCGCCACGCCCGCATCTGTGAGGACGCTGCGAGAGGCATCCATCGGGACGAGGATGTCGGCGGTGAGGAGGTGCACGCTCATGGCTTCCGTTCTGGCGCCGCAACCGATGGCGACGCTCGCTGCCCGCGACGCTATCGCCGGTTCATGTCGGCGCGGTTTCGACGGGGTGTACCGCGTGCCGGATGCCGCCGCGACCAGGATTTCTGCGGGGCCGCGGCGTGTCGTAAGCTGGACGACGGTGACGTGTCCGAGCGGCCGAAGGTGCAACTCTCGAAAAGTTGTGTAGGGTAACCCCCTACCGTGGGTTCAAATCCCACCGTCACCGCCATGCGCAAGGCCTCGATATCCGCAGAATCACGCGGGAATCGGGGCCTTCGCCATTCGCCAATCGGCACGGTGACGGGCGCGCCCGAGACCGTCGACAGATACGGCCGCCTCGACGTGCTGGTGAACAACGCGGCAGCGCCGCAGGGCGATGATCGGGCAGACATCGAAGAGGTGCCGGTGTCGACATTCGACCGGGTCGTTGCCATCAACCTTCGCGGGACATACCTCATGTGTCTAGCTGCGGTCCCCGTGATGCGTCGACAGCGCTATGGGCGGATCATCAACATTGAGTCGATGGCCGGCGTCGAAGGCGGGGCTCCCGCTGACTCCGCGCCGGAGACGAAGGGCGTGACCGTCAGCACGATGTGAGGATCAGGTGGACGGTGTCGGCGAGACGCCCTGCTGGTGGTTATCGCGTTCACGCTCTGGCGGCGTAGATCCCGCGCGGATGCCGACGCGGTTCCGGGCACGGTGGCGGCGGGTTTCTACGGGGTGATGGGCGGATTCACGACGATGGTCGCCAACGCCGCTGGGCCCGTGATGTCGATGTACTTCCTCGCCGCTCGGCTTCCGGTTCACGTGTTTCTCGGCACTGCGGCGTGGTTCTTTGCGGCCGTGAATGTCGCGAAGGTTCCGTTCTCGATCGGCCTCGGGCTCATCACACCGCAAGGCCTGCTGATCGATCTGATCCTCGTGCCCGCGGTCGTCCTCGGTGCGCTCGTGGGCCGCCAGATCGCATCCGCCATCAGCCAACGCGTGTTCGAGTACCTGGTGATCGCCCTCACGATCATCGGAGCCGTATACCTGCTCATCTGATGCATAGTCATGGACGGGGAACATGCCGTGCCGGTGTGGCATCCGCGTCGAACTCGCGTGACAGATTGTCGATCGGTCGGTCCTGACCGGTGACCTAACCTGACGACATGGCAGAACTCGACCTCCCGACCATCCCTCACTGGATCGACGGCGCACCGACGGCGTCTAGATCCGGGCGCACGGCACCGGTCTTCAACCCCGCCACCGGCGTGGTCGCGGCTAACGTCGCGCTGGCCGACCAGACGGAAACTGACGCTGCCATTGCATCAGCGCGACGTGGCTTCGAAGAATGGTCGACGTGGTCGGTCGCCAAGCGGCAGGGCGTGCTCTTCGCCTTCCGTGAATTGCTCAACGCGCGAAAGCCGGAGCTGGCGGCGATCATCACCGCCGAGCACGGCAAAGTGCTCTCCGACGCGATGGGTGAAATCCTTCGCGGCCAGGAAGTCGTGGAACTTGCCACCGGCTTCCCGCACCTGATCAAGGGCGCCTACTCAGAGAACGCTTCCAGCGGAATCGACGTCTACTCCCTCAAGCAGCCGCTGGGCGTCGTCGGCATCATCAGCCCCTTCAACTTCCCCGCGATGGTCCCGCTGTGGTTCGCCCCCGTCGCCATCGCAGCGGGCAACGCCGTCGTCCTCAAGCCCAGCGAGAAGGATCCGTCGGCCGCGCTCTGGCTCGCAGGGTTGTGGAAGGAAGCGGGCCTGCCCGATGGCGCGTTCACCGTCCTGCAGGGTGACAAGCTCGCTGTCGACGGGCTCCTGAACTCGCCGGTGGTCGAGTCGATCAGCTTCGTCGGCTCGACGCCGATCGCGCAGTACATCTACGAGACCGCCGCCCGCAACGGCAAGCGCGTTCAAGCGCTGGGTGGCGCCAAGAACCACATGCTCGTACTGCCGGATGCCGATCTCGACCTCGTCGCCGACCAGGCTGTCAACGCCGGCTACGGCGCCGCGGGCGAGCGGTGCATGGCCATCAGCGTGGTCCTCGCGGTAGAGCCGGTCGCCGATGAGCTCATCGCGAAGATCTCGGATCGCATCGCGAAGCTCACCGTCGGCAACGGAGCGCAGACTGGAGACGCCGAACCCGACATGGGGCCGCTCATCAGCGACCAGCACCGCCAGAAGGTGGCTGGGTACGTCGACATCGCCGAGGCTGATGGCGCGACGATCGTCGTTGACGGCCGCTCGCTGGTCGTCGACGGTCACGAGGACGGGTTCTTCTTCGGACCGACCCTCATCGATGGCCTTCCCACCACCAGCCGCGCCTACACGGAAGAGATCTTCGGTCCCGTCCTGTCGATCGTGCGGGTCGAGAGCTTCGATGAGGGAGTCGCGCTGATCAACTCGGGCGAGTTCGGAAACGGGACCGCCATCTTCACGAACGACGGTGGCGCCGCCCGGCGATTCCAGAGCGAAGTCCAGGTCGGCATGATCGGCATCAACGTGCCGATCCCCGTGCCGGTCGCGTACCACTCGTTCGGCGGATGGAAGAAGTCGCTGTTCGGTGATGCCAAGGCTTACGGCGTTCACGGGTTCGACTTCTTCACGCGCGAGAAGGCGGTCACCGCGCGATGGCTCGACCCGGCTACCCACGGCGGGATCAACCTGGGCTTCCCGCAGAACACTTGACGCGCGTCCGGCCCTTAGCGGGCGGCTGGGGAGAGTTCCAGCGCTGCCCACAGCTGAGCGCGACCGCTGAAGCTCGATAGGTCCAGGTTCAGCACGTCCCCGAGCTCGTCGATGCGGGCGCGCAGCGTGTGTCGGTGGATGTCGAGAGCGCGAGCGGCCGGATCCCACGCGGTGTTGGCTGCGAACCAGGCCCGCGCAGCTGCGAGGAGGCGCTCGCGGTGATCCTCGGGCAGGTGATCCAGCGGTGCGAGCATGCGACGGGCGACGAGTTGACCGCCGCTGGTTCGCAGCATGCCGATCACGCCGCGGTCGGCAATCGCTGAGAACTCGACGACGCCAGGCGCACGGGCCTGCTCGGCGGCGTGAGCTGCCTCGTCCAGCGCGCGGCTCAGGCCAGCCCACCGGTCAAGGTCGGCGAACCCTGCGGCGGTGTCATGCTTGCGCAGCACGTCTGCGACTCCCACGAGTGCTTCGCGGGAGGCCAGGATCAGCAGATCCTCCGAGCGTTCGGCGAAGAACAGTGCACCCGGCTCGGCCGTCGCGGCAAGCTCGAGCTCGTCGAGAAGCGACTGACTACCGGTGAAACCGATCACCTGACCGGCCAGAAGGGGCGGTGCCGGCATCCGTCCCCACAGCGCCGTCGCGGAGCGCGCAGCTTCGTCAGTGCGGCCAGCCAGGAGCAGCTCGATGACTCCGGTACGCACGCGCAGGCGCGCATCCGAGACGGCGCGCTGTTGCTCCAGCGCGATGCTTGCCAGGGCGATGACCGACTCGACGAGATCGCTGTGGGCGGAGTCCAGTGGGGTGTCAGCCCCGACGGCGAGCACGCCGCCCAGGCGCCCGCTTTGGCCAATCGTCTGCAGCGTCGCGGCGAGGGGCTCGGTGATGCGAACGCTCGCCGGCTTCGACTTGCGAAGCAGCATCCGAGACTGCTCTTGGACCGCGGAGTCCACGGATGCCGGAACCTCCGCGATTCCAGGGAGGCTGAGCGGTCTTCCTGCGGCGTCGAAGAGCGCGACCCACGTGCCGAGCCGCGATGAGAGGGTCCGCAGGATCGCCCGGAGCCCGTCTTGGCGCACAGCTGCCCTCGCCAGTGCTCGCTGCGACTCCAGCGTCCACGACAGCCTCGCGCTCCGGTCGGCGGCTTCGGCATCCGCGACGTGTCGGATGATGCCGATGAACGGCGTCGTGCCGGGCACCTCGATGAGCGGGATCTCGTGGCGCTCGCAGGCCGCCGCGAGTTCGGCGGGCACCGCCGCATGGATGACGTCAATCGCAAATCCCAAGCCCGCCACTCCGCGCTGCTGGAGCCGGAAGCAGTAAGCCTCGGGAGAGGTCGAGCCCGGTCCGGTGAATTGCCCGCCGTCGGTCAGGAGGAGCTGCCCGGGTTCGAGCCACGGCGTGGGGTCGGGCAGGTCCGAGTTGTGGACCCAGGAAATGGCGCGGTCGAGGTGATCAGCATCGAGATCACCCACGGCGCGCAGGCCGAACGCTCGAACTGCCAGAAGGGAGCGCAGCGTGGTCGGAATCGTCGTGCCAATCTGTCGATCGAAGAGTGTGCGGTACGACAATTGTGAACTATGCGAGCTGGTTCGGCGGAGCACACTAGGGGGCATGGCTCTCACTCCTGACGACACGAACGCGAGCATCAGCGAGCGCGACCGATCGAGCGTCTTCCACTCCTGGTCCGCACAGCGCTCCCTTGCTCCTCTGCCGCTTGCCGGTGGTAGCGGGAGCGAGGTCTGGGACGTCGATGGTCGCCGCTACCTCGACTTCTCGAGCCAGCTCGTCAACGTGAACATCGGCCACCAGCATCCGCGGGTCGTCGAGGCCATCCAGAAGCAGGCAGCGCAACTCACGACAGTCGCACCGGCTCACGCGAACGCCACTCGTGCGCGCGCCGCCGAGTTGATCCTGGAGCGTGCACCGGAGGGCTTCACCAAGGTGTTCTTCACCAACGGTGGGGCCGACGCCAACGAGAACGCGATCCGCATGGCACGGCTGGTCACCGGGCGCGACAAGGTCATCTCGACATACCGCTCGTACCACGGCAACACGGGCGCGGCGATCGTGGCCACCGGCGACTGGCGTCGGATCCCCAACGAGTTCTCGCGCGGCCACGTGCACATCTTCGGGCCCTACCTCTATCGGACGGAGTTCTGGGCGACCACTCCCGAACAGGAGAGCGAGCGAGCACTACGGCACCTCGAACGAACCATCCAGGCCGAGGGCTCCGACTCCGTTGCCGCGATTCTGCTTGAGACGATCCCCGGAACCGCCGGCGTGCTCGTTCCGCCGCCCGGATACCTCGCCGGAGTCCGCGAGATCGCCGACCACTACGGCATCGTCTTCATCCTCGATGAGGTGATGGCAGGCTTCGCGCGCGCCGGCGAGTGGTTCGCGTTCGACGCTTTCGACGTGACGCCCGACCTCATCACGTTCGCGAAGGGTGTGAACTCCGGCTACGTGCCGCTGGGTGGAGTGGTCATCTCGGATGAGATCGCGCGCACGTTCGATGACCGGGTCTTCCCCGGCGGCCTCACGTATTCCGGTCATCCGCTTGCTGCCGCCTCAGCCGTCGCGACGATCGAGGCGATGGCCGACGAGAACATCGTGGAACACGCGGCCCGCATGGGCACCGACATCTTGGGCCCGCGCCTGCGCGAGATCGCCGAGCGTCATGCCGTGGTGGGCGAGGTGCGGGGGCGCGGCGTCTTCTGGGCCGTTGAACTCGTTGCCGACCGGCAGACGCGCGAACCCCTCGGGGCCGAGCGCATGGCGGCGCTCAAGAAGGACCTTCTCGACCAGGGCCTCCTCGGGTTCTTCGCCGAGAACCGCCTCCACGTCGTGCCACCGGCTGTCGTCACCGAATCGGAACTGGACCGAGGCCTCACGATCATCGACGCGGCGCTAGGTCGCCTCGGCTGAGGATGCCGCGATGACCACCCTCGAACCCTTCCAGCCGCTCGTTGTGGCGGATCTGGGCGTCGCGGGCACTCCAGTTTCCGACGATCTTCGACTCGAGGGAGAGCCCAGCACGGGCTTCGTCGATGTTGCAGTGGTCGGTGGCACCACGGTCGGGATTTGGGAGATGACTGCCGGCTCGATGCGGGACATCGAGGCTGACGAGGTGTTCGTCGTCGTTTCGGGCGAGGCGACCGTGGAACTCATCGAGGAGCACGGGCGGGTCGACCGGACGATCGAGCTGCGCGCCGGGTCTCTGTGTCGACTCGAGTCAGGAATGCGGACGCGGTGGCACGTGCCCACGGTCCTTCGAAAGGTCTACATCGTGCCAGATCTCGAACCGGAACCATGACCCGCCTCGCGACTGCGGGTGGGACCCAGACCACCAACGAAAGAGGATGCCCATGAGCGCGACCACCGCATACGGCCATGAGATCCGCACTGACCTCGGCACCATCCGCGGCGCGTTGGCGGAGGCATCCACCACCCCGTTTTGGCTCGACGATCCTGACCGTCCCGCCCCACGCGGTGCAGTCTCTGGCCGGGTGTCCACCGATCTGCTCGTGGTGGGCGGGGGGTTCGCCGGGCTCTGGACAGCACTGATCGCCAAAGAGCGTGACCCGAAGCGGCGCGTCGTCCTGGTCGAGGGAAACCGTATCGGCTGGGCCGCGAGTGGTCGAAACGGCGGCTTCTGCGAAGCGAGCCTCACTCACGGATGGGAGAACGGGGAGCTGCATTTCGCTGACGAGATGCCGGTGCTGAACCGCCTCGCTGACGAGAACTTCGCTGGGATCCGCGCAGCGATCCAGCGCTACGGGATCGACGCCGAATGGGAGGAGACCGGTGTCCTGACGGTGGCCACCGAGCCGCACCAGATCGGCTGGCTCCGGGAAGCTGCCGATCGCTCCCCGAGCGAGACGTTCCTGGAGGGCGAGAGCCTTCGTGAGAAGGGGAACTCCCCGCTCTACCGCGCGGGACTGTTCGGAACGGATGGCGTCGCCTATGTGAACCCCGCCAAGCTCGCGTGGGGGCTCGCGGCGGCTGCCGAAGATCACGGTGTCGAGATCTACGAGCGGACGCGGGTGACTCGCCTTCGCCCCGATGGCGTAGGCATGGTCGCCGAAACCGCACAGGGCGAGATTCGTGCGAACCGGGTGGCCCTTGCCACCAACGTCTTCTCGTCATTGCTGCCCGAACTGCGGCTGTTCACGGTGCCGATCTACGACTACGTGCTCATGACGGAGCCGCTGAGCGCCGACCAGCTCGCCGCGATCGGCTGGACCGAGCGTCACGGCATCACCGATTCGTCGCGGGAGTTCCACTACTACCGAAAATCGTCTGACAACCGGATTCTGTTCGGCGGGTATGACGCGGTCTACCACCGCGGCAGGCGCGTCAGAGCGGCGCAGGATCAACGCCCCGAGACCTTTGAGCGACTCGCTGATCACTTCTACGGCACGTTCCCGCAGCTGTCCGGCATCCGGTTCTCGCACAAGTGGGGTGGTGCGATCGACATGTCCACCCAGCTCGTCGCGTTCCACGGGTCGGCTCGCGGCGGGCGCGTCGCCTATAGCGCCGGGTACACGGGGCTCGGTGTCGGAGCAACGCGGTTCGGTGCAGAGGTCATGCTCGACCTGCTCGAGGGACGCGATACCGAGCGCACGAGGCTGAAGATGTCGCGCAAGCTCCCCATCCCGATTCCGCCCGAGCCGCTGGCCTACCCGCTGATCCAGATGATGCGCCGAGCCGTTGCCAAGTCGGACCGAAACGGCGGGAAAGACGGTCCGTTGCTGAAGCTTGCCGGACTGTTCGGCGTGGGCTTCGACTCCTGACGTCGGGCGGGGAGAAGCCCTCTCGGGGCGGACGGGGCGTCGCGAAAAAGTTCAACTGTTTTGTGACGGTCGTCGAAAAACTCTTGACAGACGGCACGTACCGTCGCACTATGGCTGCGACGGTACGACGCGGTGCCGCTGGCGTGAACCAGGGCCAGTACTGCACCGGTGGAACCGCTCTCACCCCTGTTCGCCAACGAGAGGCCTCCGATGAAGAAGAGTCTTGCAACACTCGGCGCGCTTGCCGCCGCAGCCCTGTTCCTTTCCGGATGCACCGACTCCGGTGCGGCCCCGGAACCGACCGAAACCATGACCGAGGGAACCGGGGAGCTGACCACGGTCCGCGTCGCCGCGCTCCCGATCGCCGAGACCTGAACGTCGCTGATCTCGAGGAGTTGGCCTCTCTTGCGGTCGGATACGGGGTCTTGGACGCTGAGCCGAACTTCGACACACTCATCCAGGAGCAGTAACGGATGGCGGAAGGGATGCCGCTCACCGGCGGCATCCCTTCCGCGTCCCCGCCCCCTGACTGAGCTACCCGAAGGACAACCATGGCTACCGCCACCGCTCCGGCCCCGACCCGGAGGCGCCGGAGCGCAAACGCAGCGCGATCGGCCCGCAAGATCGGCCTCGGCCTTCTCGGCATCCTGGGCATGCTCGCCACCTGGCAGCTCATCCCGACGCTGGGAATCGTCAACCCGCAGTATCTGCCGTACGCCACGGAAACGCTCGCCAACCTCTTCGGCGAGATGCGAGACCTCGAGTTCTGGCGAAACGTCGGCCGCACCCTGAGTCTGTGGGGCACGGGCCTTGCGATCGCCACCGTCGCCGCAATCGTGCTCGGAACCCTCGTCGGGCTCTCCCGCTTTCTTCGCAAGGCGACCCACACGACCGTGGAGTTCCTGCGCCCGATCCCATCGGTGGCGCTGATTCCGGTCGCGATCCTGATCTTCGGACTGCAGCCCCAGGCAGGACTCGTGATCATCGTCTACGCCACCTTCTGGCAGGTGTTCGTGCAGGTGCTCTACGGGGTCGCCGACATCGACACCGTCGCCCGCGACACCGCGCGCAGCTATGGCCTCTCGACCTTGTCGCAGTTCCGCAGCCTCATCTTTCCGACGTCGCTGCCCTACCTCATGACGGGTCTGCGTCTGGGAGCAGCTGTCGCCCTCATCCTGACGATCACGGCAGAGCTCGTGATCGGCATCCCCGGTATCGGGAGCCAGATCACTACCGCACTCACGGTCGGTGACTGGCTCACCGTGTACACCTACGTCCTCGTCTCTGGAATCCTCGGCCTCATCGTCAATCTGCTCTTCCGGTTCATCGAGCGTCACGCGCTGTCGTGGCATCAGTCAGTGCGCGGGGAGGAAGTGCTGTGACCCTCTACACGACGACAGTCGTCACCCCGCCGCCCGCTCGCCGACGCTGGAAGGGCTTTCTGATCCAGGTCGGCTATGCCATCGGCTTTCCGATCGTCCTCATCGTCGCGTGGGCGATCTGGACGGGGATCTCGCCGCAGAAGTTCTTCCCACCGCCCCTGACGATCCTGGAAGCGTTCGTCGACACGTGGATCGGGCCGGCATTCTTCACCGACGTCATTCCGAGCCTGTATCGCCTCGCGCTCGGCATCATCCTCTCGATCGTCATCGGCATCGCCGCGGGAACACTCATCGGACTCGTCCGGTGGCTGCGGGAGCTTCTCGAGCCGACGCTCGAGTTCTTCCGCGCCATTCCCCCGCCGGTGATCATCGCGCCAGTTCTCATCATCTTCGGCATCGGGGATGACGCGCGAGTGATCATCATCGTCGCCGGCTCGATCTGGCCGATCCTGCTGAACACGATCGAGGGAGTGCGGGCCACCGATTCGGTGATGACAGAGACTGCTCAGTCGTTCGCCCTCACCCGATGGGAGCGGCTCCGATATCTCGTCTTGCCGTCCGCGAGCCCGCGGATCATGGCTGGCGTGCGGCAGTCCCTGTCGGTGGCGCTGCTGCTGATGGTGATCTCCGAGCTGTTCAACAACGCGTCCGGGCTCGGATACAAGATCAAGTACTTCCAGACGAACTATCTGATCGCCGAGATGTGGAGCGGCGTGCTGTTGCTGGGTCTGATCGGCGTGCTGCTTGCCACTCTGTTCGGCCTGGTCGAGCGGCGGGTGCTGCGGTGGTATCACGGAATCAAGGAGGTGGAGCGTGCCTGACACGTTGCTCAAGGTCGAGAACCTGAAGAAGACGTACGAGTCATCGACCGGAATCGTCGAGGCTATCGGCGACATCAGCTTTGCGATGCACCAGGGCGAGCTGGTGTGCATCGTCGGACCGTCCGGTTGCGGGAAGACGACGCTGCTCAAGTGTGTCGCGGGTCTGCTGCGACCCACCGCCGGCGTCATCGAACTCGACGGGCAGCCAGTGACCGATCCGCCCGAGAACATGGCGCTGGTGTTCCAGGAGTATGGCCGCTCGCTGTATCCGTGGTTGACGGTGCGCGGCAACGTCGAACTCCCGCTGCGGCACAAGAAGCTCTCGCGCGCCGAGCGGGATCGGCTCATCGACGACGCTCTGCACGCGGTGGGCCTCGACCACGCTGCGAAGAGCTATCCGTGGCAACTCTCGGGCGGGATGCAGCAGCGCGTCGCGATCGCCCGCGCCGTCGCTTACCAGCCCGAGGTTCTCATCATGGACGAGCCGTTCGCCGCGGTGGATGCCCAGACGCGCGCCGACCTCGAAGACCTGGTACGCACGCTTCATCGCGAGCGCGGGATGTCGATCCTGTTCGTGACGCACGACATCGATGAGTCTGTCTACCTCGGCGAGCGGGTCGTCGTGCTCTCGAAGTCGCCCACATGGGTGCAAGAGGATCTGCACATCGATCTCCCCGAGGACCGCGACCAGATCACCACCCGCGCGATGCCGCGCTTCACCGAGCTACGCACCCACGTGTACGAGCAGATCCAGCGCGCCAAGCGCGGCGAGGCCGTGCGGGCGCAGGGATGAGTACCGCGTCGTCGCCGCTTCTCGGCAGTCGATCTCCGCGCGAGCTGGCGCTGGCGCTGCTGGGTGAGTATGTGCTCGATGACCCGGACACGTGGGTGCGTGCGGGACTGTTCATCGAGGTACTCGAGGGGGCCGGCATCCAGCCCCCGGCGACACGCGCGGCGCTGGACCGTCTGGAGCAGAACGGCATCCTGCGTCGAGAGCGGCACGGGCGTGAAGTGTCGTTCGTCCTGACCACCGAGGGTGCGGCGATGCTCACCGAGGCAGGCGAGCGTGTGCGCAACCCGCAGCCGCTGCATGCTGATGGCGACGGTTGGACTCTCGCGACGTTCAGCGTTCCCGAGGGGCAACGGAGGCTGCGCCATCGGCTGCGCTCCACGCTGACCTGGGAGGGATTCGCCCCGCTCCGCGACGGCCTTTGGATCGCACCGGGAGTGGTCGACCTGCAGCGAGTCCTTGCGAGTCTGCTCCCTGAACTTGGCACCGGCCTGGTCGCGTTTCACGCGCGCGAACTCGACGGCTTCCCGATCGCGGATGCCGTGAGAACAGCGTGGGACATCGACGCTATCCACGCCGCGCACGTGGGCTTCATCGATGCCTGGTCGGACTCCGCCGTCGCAGATGCGTCAACTGCACTCTCGATGCGGGTAATGCTCGTCGCGGACTGGCTCGCCCTCGTCCGCACCGACCCGGGGCTCCCGCGAAACCTGCTCGAGCCGGAATGGCCTGCTGATCGCTCGCTCAGGCTGTACCTGCGCCTCCGAGATGAGACCGCCGCTCCCGCTGCGCGGGAATTCGCTCGCCAGGCCCCGGCCGCAGGCGGGCCGGCCGAACCCGCTATCCGCTGACCCCGCAGCCAGGATCAGCTGCTGCTGCACCGACATGGCGATGGCGAGAAGAAGCGGATTCTCGCCAGGCGGTGACAAGCGAAGGGTTCCAGGAACCAAATCGCAGGGATGACGTACCCCCGCCGGAGACGCGGTTCGCAGGATTCCTGGACCGGCGGATGATCTACTGGCCCAGTGGCTGACGATGAACTCGCTGAGTCCTCCGACTACGCGAGGTTCGAGACCCATGACCGGCGGCGCCGCCCGCTGTCGCGGCGGTCGCTCGTCTGGATAGTGATCGCGGTAGTTCTCGCGGTGCCGGCGGTGGCGCTGCCACACCTGGATGCGCTGGCGGGGGGCCTCATTCCCATCGCACAGTCGCTCTTGCCCGTCGGCGCACTCGGCCTTCTCGTGATGGCGGTGGTCGCCGCACTCTCGCGCGCGTGGGTCGGGGCCATCGTCCTCGTGACAGGTGCCGTGCTCTCGGTGCTTCCGGTGCTCACCCCCGTCGGCGCGGCCGCGTGCACGGCGTCGACGCCGCTGACCGTGCTGTCGTTCAACGCGAAGTTCGCCGGTGCGGATCCGGGTCAGCTCGCCGACCTGATCCAGGACGCGGGAGCCGACGTCGTGGTCCTCGTCGAAACTGATGAGCACCTGATCAACCAGATCCTGGACGGCGAGGGTCTCGCCGAAACCCTTCCTCACCGGACGAAACCGGTCAGCACCAACGCCTACAAGGGAAGCGTGGTCCTCTCTGCCCATCCACTCAGCGCCGAGGAAGACATCCCTGGGAGCGTGTTCGAGCAGGTGAGCGCGGTTGCGACGCTTCCGGACGGGACGGCAGTACGGGTGGCGGCCGTGCACCCGCCGCCACCGGTCGGCCAGCCCGAAGACTGGTACGAGGCTGTCACCGCAATCGATGAGTGGATCCAGGCCACGAGCGATCCGCGTCTGGTCGTCGCAGGAGACTTCAACTCGTCGTTCTCCCACCCCGTCTTCCGGCGATTGACCGCCGACCTCGCGACAGCGGCTCAGGCGGCGGGCCCGATCCCGTGGCCGACGTGGCCGCAGGAGAAGCCGGTGCCGGCGTTCACGGCCATCGATCACGTTCTCGCCCGCGGCGCCGTTCCCAGGGGCTGGGCAAGCGCCTACATCGAGGGAAGCGACCACCGGGCAGTCATCGCGAACTGGGCCCTTTGTGACTCCGCCCGAGGCGTCAGCGGCTGAGCGAAGCGAAGCGGCGGATCGACAGCGGAACGAACACGACCAGCATCACGATGGTGATCAGCAGCACATAGACCACCGGATGCTGCAACGGCCAGGCGTCAGTTGCCGCACTGCCGCTGGGCGCGTTGCCGAACAATTCTCGGGCCGCTTGTACGAGGGCCGAAACCGGGTTCCACTCGGCGATCACCCGAAGCGGGCCCGGCAGGTTCTCGCTCGGCACGAACGCGTTCGAGATGAAGGTCAGGGGGAACAGGATGAGGAATGAGGCGTTGTTGATGACCTCGGGGCTGCGCACGATCAGCCCGAGGAACGCCAGCACCCACGACAGCGCGTAGGCGAAGACCAGCAGCAGCCCGACCCCAGCCAAGAACTCGAGGGGCGAAGACTCGACCCGCCACCCCACGACGAGGCCGGTGAGCATCATGACGATCAGGGAGAGAACGTTGATGACGAGGTCGCCGACCGTCCGCCCGATCAGCACCGCCGACCCGCTCATCGGCAGGGTGCGGAAGCGGTCGATGATGCCGTCTTTGAGGTCCTGGGCCATCGCCGAGCCCGAGTATGTTGAGCCGAACACGATGGTCTGCGCGAAGATCCCCGCCATGAGGAACGAGGTATAGCTCTCTCCCGGTACCTGAATCGACGAGCCGAAGACGAACGTGAACAACAGCACGAACATGATCGGCTGAATGAGGGTGAAGATCAGGATGTCGGGAACCCTGGTCAGTTTCTTCACGTTGCGCCAGGTGGTGACGTAGCCGTCCGAGAGGAATCGACTGAACGCCGTACCGGGTCCCGGCTGCAGAGTCTTGCTCGACGCTCCCGTGGTGCGCGCAGTGCCGGTGCTCATGCCGCCTCCTCCTCATCCCCAGCCTGCTCAGCGGCATGACCCGTGAGCTGCAGGAAGACGTCGTCCAATGTCGGCCTGCGCATTCCGGCGTCGTGCAGTTCGACCCCTGCCGCAGCAGTGTCGGTCATGATGCGCGAGAGCGCGTCTGCTCCGTTGCTGACCGGCACCACCAGGCCGCGGGCCCCGTCCGACGCGACCGGCCCCGAGCCGTAGCGCGAGAGGATCTCGCGCATCGCGTCGGCGTCGCTTTCGCTCACGAGGCTCACCGCGATCCGCTGGCCACCGACCGAGGACTTCAGCTCGTCAGCGGTGCCCTTCGCGATCACGCGTCCGTTGTCGATGATCGAGATCGAGTCGGCGAGGCGGTCTGCCTCCTCCAGGTACTGCGTGGTCAGGAGCACTGTCGTGCCGCCGGCGACGAGCGTCTCGATCACGTCCCACAGCGCGAGACGACTGCGCGGGTCGAGCCCCGTCGTCGGTTCATCGAGGAAGAGGACCGGCGGGTTGATGACGAGCGCGCCGGCCAGGTCGATGCGGCGCCGCATCCCACCCGAGAATCCCTTTACCGGTCGATTCTGGGCATCCACCAGGTCGAACAGCTCGATGAGCTCACGCGCCCGCTGCGCCGCCCGGCGCCGCCCGAGGTGGTACAGCATCCCGACCATGAAGAGGTTCTCGAACCCGGTGAGGTTCTCGTCGACCGCAGCGTATTGACCGCTCGCGCCACTCATCCGACGGATCTGCTGCGGGTCGGCGAGCACGTCTACGCCGTCGATCGTGGCCGACCCGGCATCCGGGCGGATGAGCGTCGTCAGCACCTTGACCGTCGTTGTTTTGCCCGCGCCGTTCGGCCCGAGCAACGCCGCGACGGTTCCCTCGGGCACCGACAGGTCGAGCCCGTCGAGAGCGCGGACGACCGGCGCGCCCCGCGGATGGTAGGTCTTGACGAGCCCGCTCGCCTCGATGAAAGCCATGGCACGGATCGTAGCGGTGCGCGGTGACATCGGAGGCCGGTGGCTCGTCGCATCTCGGGCGAGCGCAGTGCGGGCGCGCCCGCCCGGGTCACGGCTCGAGCACGACCTTGATGCATCCGTCGTCCTTCTTCTGGAACGTCTCGTAGAGCGCGGGAGCGTCCGAGAGGGGTGCGCGATGGGTGACGAGGTCCATGACGCCCAGCGGGTCTTGCGGGTCCTCGACGAGCGGAAGCAGATCGTCGGTCCAGCGCTTCACGTTGCACTGACCCATCCGCAGTGACAGCTGCTTGTCGAACATCGTCTTCATCGGCAGGATGTCGGCGTCTCCCGCGTACACACCCGAGAGCGAGACGGTGCCGCCCCGGCGGACGACATCGATGGATGCGTAGGCCGATGCGAGCCGGTCCATCCCTGCCTTCTGCATGAAGGCCCGGGCCACGGGATCGGGCAACAGGCCAGTGGCGTGCTGGGCGAACTCCACGACGGAGTCGCCGTGAGCCTCCATTCCGACAGCATCGACCACGGCATCCGCGCCTCGCCCCTCGGTGAGATCCCGCAAGAGTGCCACGACGTCATCGTCGAGGTCGTACGTCAGCACGCCGTGGCGCTCCGCCATGGCGCGCCGCTCGGCAACAGGGTCGACAGCGAGCACGCGGTAGCCGCGATGGACCCCGACCCTGGCCGCGAACTGGCCGACCGGACCCAGTCCCATGACCACGAGGGTGCCACCGTCGGGCACGGCGGCGTACTCCACGCCCTGCCACGCGGTGGGGAGGATGTCGCTGAGAAAGAGGTACCGGTCATCGGGGAGCTCGGAGCCGACCCGGATGTGGTTGTAGTCGGCCAGCGGAACCCGCAGGTACTCCGCCTGACCCCCAGGAACCTGACCGTAGAGCTTCGTGTAGCCGAACAGGGCAGCTCCGCTGTTGTACTCGGTCACCTGCGTTGTCTCGCACTGCGACTGCAGACCCCGGCGGCACATGAAGCAGTGGCCACAGGAGATGGTGAAGGGCACCACGACCCGGTCGCCGACCGCCAGCTGCGTGACCTCATCGCCCACCGCCACGACGACGCCCATCGGTTCGTGGCCCAGGATGTCGCCCCGGTCGATGAACGGCCCGAGCAGCTCATACAGGTGCAGGTCGGAGCCGCAGATCGCGGTCGAGGTGATCTGCACGATCGCGTCGGTCGGTGCCTCGATGCGCGGGTCGGGCACCTCGTCGACACTCAGCTCGCGTCGGCCCTGCCAGGTCAATGCCTTCATCGGTGCATCCTCTCGTCGTCGTCCGGACAGCGTTCGTTGTCCGTGGAGCCGACGCTAGGTCGCAGTCACACGCCCGCCGAGGGGCTTGCCGGGTCGGGAAAGCCGAGGTACGGCCCAACGCCGCGGAGTGTCCCGCATGATGGATGCATGGCTGAGCCGGTGACGTCCCAGCGGATACTCGAGCACGTCCAGAGGCTCGGCGAGGAGCATCCGCCGATCGAACTGGACTCCGTCGACCGCGGCATCCGTGACCCGCGTGCCGTGGCCGAGCGGTACGGACACGTCATCGACTACCTCGCGAGGGTCGAGCTCGAGGTCGACCGCAACGTGCTCGAACTGCTCGTGCTGTTGCCCGATGTCAGCGAGGTCGACCGGATGTTCTACGCCGACGTGTGGCAGCCCCAGGAGATCCAACACGGCCTGATCCTCGATCGGCTGCAGCAGGACCTCGGGCGTGCCGCCGCGGAGCCCGTGCTCGACGTGTCGTACAAGATGCGGATCATGGGCGCGCTCGCACACTTCTCCGCGATCCAAGACATCGCGCGGCTGCTCTACTACCTGACCGGCGCCAGCACGGAACGGCAGGCGGTGCTCGCCTACAACACGATCCACAGCGGGATGACCGAGCTCGGTGAGACCGCGATCGCCGAGACGATCATCGCCCCCATCCGTCGCCAAGAACCCGGCCATTTCGCGTTCTACCGGATGAGCGCGACCGAACTCGTGCGCTCCGGGGCGCTGCGGCCGTGGCAGCTCTACCTCGCCCGCGTCCTGCGCGAGAAGACCTACAACCTCGTCGGAACGAACGGGCAGGACCGCTACCGCGCGCAGATGGGCGGCGTCGTCACAGCCCTCGGCTTCGATACCGACCTCGACAAGTACGCCCGCGAGGTCGGCCGCATCGAAGCACAGCTGCTGTGGGCGCACGAGCGGGGCATGGACTTCCCGCCGTACGTCATGCGGGCACTGCGCGAAAGCATCGACCTCTACCGTGAGCGGGGATTCGGCGACGCCGCGTGAAGCCACGGATGCCGACAGCGTCGTAACCTGACAGCGCGGCCGGATGCGGCATCCGACCTGGGACGGAGCTGACATGCAGTTCGGACTGCACATCGCTGACTTCACCTTCGACAGCGGGCCGGCCGAGCTCGGTCCGACCCTCGCGCGGCACGTCAAGCACGCCGAGGATGCCGGCATCCAGCGGATCACGGTCATGGACCACTTCTGGCAGCTCCCCGGCATCGGCCCCGTCGAGCACGAGATGCTCGAGGCCTACGCGACGCTGGGATTCCTTGCCGCGCACACGCGGAAGGCGATGCTGCACGTCTTGGTCACGGGCGTCATCTATCGGCATCCGGCCCTGCTCGCCAAGCAGGTGAGCACCCTCAACGTCCTCTCGGGTGGCCGCGTCGGGCTCGGCATCGGCGCCGGCTGGAACGAGCAGGAGTGCGTCGGCCTCGGATTCCCGTTCTCACCGGTCGCGCAGCGTTTCCGCGAGCTGGAAGAGACGATCCAGATCTGCCGGCAGATGTGGTCGGAGTCCGAAGAGCCCTACGACGGGGCGATCTGGCAGCTCGGACGCACGCTGAACTCGCCGCAGAACGTCACGAAGCCGATGCTCATGATCGGCGGTGGGGGCGAGAAGAAAACCCTCAAGCTCGTCGCTCAGTACGCCGATGCCTGCAACCTGAGCGCCCTGGCTGGCGTGCCCACCGGGAAGCTCGACGTGCTGCGGGCGCACTGCGACGATGTCGGGCGCGACTACGACACCGTCGAGAAGACCGCCATGATCGGCGTGAACCCCGAATCGACGGTGGACGGCGTCGCCGACCAGGTGCGGGCGCTGGGGGAGGCGGGCTTCACGACGACGTACGTCTTCTCTGTCGGCATCCGTCAGCCTGAGAAGGTCGTCGACCTGATCGCAGGCGTTGCCGCGCAGGTGTAGCGCGCCCGTTCCGCCTCCGCACGAAGGTAGGAGTTCTCGCCGAGGCAGGACGCTTCAGACGCACATCGTCCTACGTCGGCGATTTCTCCTACCTCGGCGATGGGACCCGACCGCGGTGCGGTCCCGAGACGGATGCCGGGCTCAGCCGATCAGCTCCGACCGAACGATCGCTGCGCCCGCGGTGAGGGCCGCGAGCTTTCCCCGTGCGACACCGCGGGGCAGGGGAGCCATACCGCAGTTCGTGGCGGGGTAGAGGTTCTCGGCATCCACGAACTGCAGCGCTCGCCGTAGCGTGTCGGCAACCTCACCCGGCGTCTCCACCGTGGTGCTGGCGACATCGATCGCCCCGACCATGACCTTCTTGCCGCGGATGAGCTCAATGAGGTCCATCGGCACGTGGGAATGGTGGCACTCAAGCGAGACGATGTCGATGCTCGACTCGCGGATGCGGGGGAAGATGCGCTCGTACTGGCGCCACTCCGACCCGAGGGAGGCCTTCCAGTCGGTGTTGGCCTTGATGCCATAGCCGTAGCAGACGTGCACCGCGGTCTCGCTGGTCACCCCCTCGGCGGCTCGCTCGAGCGCCGCAATCCCCCAGTCGTTGACATCGTCGAAGAAGACGTTGAACGCGGGCTCATCGAACTGGATGATGTCGACCCCCGCCGCTGCCAGTTCCTTCGCCTCCTGGTTGAGGATGCCGGCGAACTCCCACGCGAGCTCTTCGCGGCTGCCGTAGTGGGCGTCGTAAAGCGTGTCGATCATCGTCATCGGCCCGGGAAGCGCCCACTTGACGGGTCGGTCGGTGTGGGCGCGCACGAAGGCTGCATCCTCGACGAACACCGGCGCCTTGCGAGCGACGGCGCCGACGACTGTGGGCACTGACGCGTCATAACGGTCACGGATACGCACCGTCTCGCGGCGTTCGAAATCGACGCCCTCGAGGTGTTCGATGAAGGTCGTCACGAAGTGCTGGCGGCTCTGCTCGCCATCGCTCACGATGTCGATTCCCGCGTGCTGTTGGTCCGAGAGCGCCAGCAGCAGCGCGTCCCGCTTTCCCTCGGCGAGGATGTCGTCATCCAGCTTCCAGGGCGACCAGAGCGTCTCGGGTTCGGCGAGCCACGCCGGCTTCGGCAGGCTGCCCGCGGTGGAGGTGGGAAGGAGCGTCATGCGCGTGCCTCCTCCAGCTCGCGGGCGGAGAACTGCGCCGACCACAGCTCCAGCGACTCCCGGTGCGGCTCGATGAAGTGCTCCTGGGCGAAACGGCCCTGCGCGACGGCGAGGCGGCTGCGCTCCTCGCGGTCGTACTCGATGCGTGTCAGTGAATAGTTGGGCTGGCTCAGGCTCGGCTGGAACCGCGCGGGAGCCGAAGAGTTGGCGTTGTAGATCTCGGGACGATAGATCTTCTGGAACGTTTCCATGGTTGCGATCGTGGCGGCGAGTTCGAGGTCCGAGTAGTCGGTGAGCAGATCCCCGACGTGGTAAAACGCCAGGGGGGCGGCAGCGCGGGGTGGCATGAAGTAGCGGACCCGCATCCCCATCTTCGCGAAGTAGTCATCGGTCAGCGAGTACTCGTCCTGGCGGTATTCGACGCCCAGAACCGGATGTTGCGTGTCGGTGCGCTGGTAGGTCTTGGTGCTCGAGACGCTCAGGCAGATGACGGGAGCCTTCGCGAAGTGCTGCGTATAGGCATCCGACGCCACGAAGCTGCGGAACAGGTTTCCGTGCAGCACGCCGAAGTCATCGGGGACGCTGAAACCGGATCCGGCGGCGTTGTGTGCGGGGAGCACGACGCTGAAGTCGTAGTCCCGCACATACGACGAGAAGTTGTTGCCGGCGATGCCCGGGATGCGGCTACCGGTGCGGTGGTCGACGATCGTCGTCTCCAGTACCTCGATGATCGGGAAGCGCTCGCCGTCGCCGCCCTCGTCGAGGTCGACCGATACCGAGACGATATCGAGATCGACCGAGTAGCGGTCTGCGGTCTCGTTGTCGCTAGCTGCGAGCTCGTTGAACCGGTTGTCGATCATCCGGATCGCGTTGCGGAGGTTCTCCTTGCGGTTCTCGCCGCGTGCGAGGTTCGCGAAGTTGGTGGTGATGCGCGTGTTGTCGAGAGGACGGTAGTCCTCGTCGAATCGGACACGCTCGAGGGTGAAGACAGGGACAGGCGGAGACGTCAGACGCATGACAGACCGTTCGAGTTCGGGCGAGCCGGGGCGGCCCGCTGAGTTGTCAGGGAGCCGCAGCGCGTGCCCGATGACGTGCTCGGGCGCGAGGCTTCGCGTCATGCTGCGATGTGTTCGAGCATCTCGGCTTCGCGCCCGACGTGCAACTCGCCGCGTAACACAGTGACGGATTGGTGAGCGGTGGTCAGGCCTCGAGGGGAACGGATGCCGCGCCCGAACCCACCGGCACGAGGCGCGTCAACTGTGTGACGTGGCGCGGCTCGAGTTCGGCAAGGCTCGACACGCCGAGCAGGCGCATCGTGCGCTCGATCTCGGTGCGCAGGATCTCGATCGTGCGGTCCACGCCCTGGCGGCCCCCGGCCATGAGGCCGTACAGGTACGCGCGACCGATGAGCGTGAACTTCGCGCCGAGGGCGACGGATGCCACGATGTCGGCGCCGTTCATGATGCCGGTGTCGATCATGACCGTGGCGTCCTTTCCGACCTCCCGCACGACCTGCGGCAGCAGGTGGAAGGGGATGGGCGCGCGGTCGAGCTGCCGACCGCCATGGTTGGAGAGGATGATGCCGTCGACACCGTGGTCGATCAGGCGCACCGAGTCGGCAACGTTCTGAACGCCCTTGACGACGATCTTGCCGGGCCACAGGTCGCGGATGACGGCGAGATCCTCGTAACTGATCGTGGGGTCCATCGCGGCATCCAGCAGCTCGCCGACGGTGCCGCCAGTGGATGAGAGCGACGCGAACTCGAGCTTTGGAGTCGTGAGGAAGTCGTACCACCACCAGGGCCGCGGAATGGCGTTGACGATCGTGCCGAGGGTCAGCTGCGGCGGGATCGAGAAGCCGTTGCGCTTGTCGCGCAGGCGCGCACCGGCGACCGGGGTGTCGACGGTGAACATGAGCGTGTCGAAGCCGGATGCCGCGGCTCGGCGGGCAAGCGCATAGGAGATCTCCCGGTCGCGCATCACGTACAGCTGGAACCAGTTGCGCCCGTGAGGGTTTGCGGCCTTCACCTCCTCGATCGAGGTGGTGCCGAGGGTCGAGAGCGTGAACGGGATGCCGGCTGCTCCCGCCGCCGAGGCGCCGGCGATCTCGCCCTCGGTCTGCATGAGCCGCGTGAAGCCGGTGGGCGCGATACCGAACGGCAGCGCTGACGGACCACCGAGGATCTCGACCGAGGTGTCGATGTCGGGCGCGGGGGTCAGGATGTCGGGATGGAACTCGATGTCCTCGAATGCGCGGCGGGCGCGAGTGAGTGACAGCTCGCCCTCGGCCGCGCCATCCGTGTAGTCGAAAGCCGCCTTCGGCGTGCGGCGCTTGGCGATCGTGCGCAAGTCGGCGATCGTGAGCGCGGACTGCAGGCGTCGGGTGCGTCCGTCGAACTCGGGCTTTTTGAACTTCATGAGCTCGAACAGCTCGGCGGGTTGGGGAAGCTGACGTTTCACCATGACGGTGTCCTTCCGTGTCATCGGATGCGTGACGCCTGTGGGTCGTAACGCCGAGGGCTGTGTGTCCTGACCACACGGTAGCGCAGGTCTTCGAGTGTTCCCTCAATCAATCCAACGGCGCGAGCCTGCACGAGGATGTTGCCGAGCGCTGTCGCCTCCACCGGTCCGGCCAGCACCGGAAGACCCGATCGGTCCGCCGTCCGCTGGCACAGCAGCTCATTCAGAGCGCCGCCCCCGACGATATGGATCGTGCGCACGGGCACGCCACCGATGCGGCCGGCGGTGAGCGCGGCATCCGCGAAGGCCTGTGCAAGGGACTCCACGGTGCACCTCACGTATTCGGCGAGAGACGCCGGTTATCGCCGGGCGTTGGCCGATTCAGGAATCCCCTACGACGCCGAGATCGTGCGAGTCGGCTTCTACGAGCAGGATGCTGCGCGCACCGCGGCGCTGTCGCTGCTCGAGTCGCCGCGCCGCCCGACCGCCGTCTTCGCCGCCAACGACCTCTCCGCCATCGGGATCATCGAAGTCGCGCGGGAGATCGGCCTCGAGGTCCCACGCGATCTGTCGGTGATCGGATTCGACGATGTGCTCGAAGCATCCCGGATGTCGCCGCCACTGACGACGATTCGCCAGCCCATGCGGCGGCTCGGGGCGGCAGCCATGTCGCTGTTGGCGACTCTCATGAACGGTGAGGAACCGCCCGAACGCCATCTGCGCCTGGCCACGCAGCTCATCCCACGCGCCACGACCGCCCCGCCGAGGTCCTCAGGTCAGCGGTAGTGCGACCAGCACGAGGATGCCGAGGGCTCCGACAAGTCCCACGAACACCGCCAGGGTCAGTAGAAGCGCCCCGTCCGGGACGATCGTGTGATCCCGGGCGGTGACTGTCGCGAATGACACGCGTTCGTAGCGCCGGCGCGACCATCCCCACAGGACTGCCGAGAAGATCACCCCGACGATGCCGGGCAGGATCCACCATCCGCTTCCGAGAGCCGCCGGCAGTAGTCGCATCGCCACGACGGATCCGACGGCGATGCTCAGCCCGGTCCGCCGCCACGCCAGCTCTGTCCGCTCGGGCTGGAGACCCGGATCGTACAGCTCGTCACTCACGCGGATGTCGCCTTAGGCGAAGATGACGGCGAGCAAGATCAGCACCGCTGAGACGGTGACCGCGACGCCGGTGACCGCGCCCAGCAGCGACCCCGGAAGGGGGGTGGCAAGCCGACGGGCACGCTCGCTGCGCTGCCATCCGAGCCACGCCAAAGCGGGGGTGATCATGCCCATGACGATGAGCACGAGACTGGCTGCCAGACGCAGGCCGGGGTGGAGCGCGAGCCCGAGCACCTCGAGGGCGACGCCACCGGCGATCAGCGCGAGCGCAGTGCGGATCCAGGCAAGGAAGGTGCGTTCATTTGCCAGTGTGAAGCGGACGTCCGGTTCGGAGCCATGGCGGTAGACGGACTGCGGAAACCGCGATCTCATCGGCCCTCCCTGCTCGCTGACGAGTCACACCCTAGCGTGACCCACGCCGCTCACTCGGGGCGGTCACGTGCGCTCAGGTGCTCAGCGCGGAGCGAAGATCCTCGATGGCCTCACACCAGCCCGGATCCCCGGCCCCCGCCCACTCGGTAGCCAGCTCGCTGCCCTCGCCGCACGCCGCGGTCAGTGCGGCGATCGCGAGGGCCACCGTGTCGAGCGTCGGTCGCCCGGCGCGCACGATGAAGGACTCGACCTCCTCGGTGTATGCATCCCGCTGCGTCGCGTGTCCGAGACCGTGCGCGACCACCTCGGCTGCGGCGACGGCGATGATCGCCGTGTCGCGTTCGACGTCCTCGACGTCCTCGAGCGCGTCCGCCAGGGCGTCGTCGACGACTCCCCAGTCCGACTCGTCCTCGAGCTCCCATGCCCAGTCGGCCGCGACATCGTTGCCGAACGGCTCAACGCTCCATGCACCCATGGCCCACACGGTATATGTCGCGGATGAACGGTTCACGCTCCTCGGGTGGCCCCGGTGTGACTCCCCGGCAAAACCTCTTCATGCGCCGCTGTGCGCTCCGACGCGCGTACTCGGGTCGGGGTCAGGGGGTGGGTGCGCCGGTGGATTCGACCGGCTCGATATCGGCGATCGGAAGAGTGATCTGCGCGTAGGTTCCGACGGGCTCGGCCCGCGCGAGCTCGATCCTGCCGTCCATCGACGACAACAGCTCCTTGACGATAGCGAGTCCGAGACCGGTCCCCGGCACCCCGCGGCTCGTGCTCGAGGAGCTGCGATAGAACCGATCGAAGATGTGGGTCAGGTCCTCGTCGGCGATTCCCTCGCCCTCATCCGAGATCGTGACGACCACCTGGTGGTCGGTGCGGTAGGCAACGACAGAGATCGTGCCGCGATCGGGCGAGAACTTGATCGCGTTGGTGAGGATGTTGGTGAAAACGCGCGTGAGATCGATCTCGCGACCGTGAACGGGCAGATCCGGCTCGATCTCGGCGGCGACCCGAAGGTGGCGTTGCTGGATGCTGTGCTTCGCGTCTTCGATGCTGCGCTGCAGCGCCAGCCCGGCATCGGTGACGGGCAGAGCGTCAGCTGGGGCCGATCCGCGGCTGAGCTTTGACACCAGCAATACATCGTCGATCACCCCGCGTAGCCGCGTCGCGTTGCGAAGGATGACCTCGACCTGCTCGCGGACGTTCGGGTCGTCGGTCGTGTCGCTGAGTTCCTCAGCGAATCCCAGGATCGAGGTGATCGGGGTCCGCAGCTCGTGCGTGACGCTCGCGACGAAGTCGACTTTTTGCTGGGTGAGGGCTTGGAACGTCCTGCTCACCTGGCGTTCGCGCTCCAGCCGCCACTCCATTTCTCGCTCGGCTTCTCGGAGCGGCCGCAGATCCTGGACCGATACCAGGAGTACGCGGTTCAGGCCGGAGCGGTTGACGGCGTCGATCGTGATCGTGGCTGGCGGGTTCCCGGGTGCCACATCCTCCCAATCGACGGTCACCGACACGTCGTATGTCGCCTCGGCCAGCGACGGTCGCAGGAGCGCGTCCTCGCGAAGTCGCCAGCGTCCCGTATCCGAGCGCTCGAACTCGCTGCGCAGCATCACGACCGCGGAAGCGTTGACTTCGAGAACGGAGTACTTGCCGGGGCCGTCCTCTTGGAGGATGGCGAACCCGCTCTTGGACTGCCGGAATGCGTCATGCAAGAGATGCGACACCGCCATCTGCCGGCTCTCCAGTGCCCGTCTGTCGTTCTGCGATGCCGAGATCGCGAGAGTCGTCGCGCCGAAACAGATCGTGAAGACGTGGAGTGCTGTTGCGGTAGGAAGTTCCGAGCCGGCAGCCGCGTACGCTCCGCCACCGATGACGGTGAGTCCCGAGGCGGTGCCGACGACCGCGAGCAGCTGCACGGCGACGAAGAACATCGGCTCGGCGACCGCGGCCCATGCCATGAGCGGCATGGCGAGGATCGGAACCGCGATCGGTGTGCCGGGGAAGAACGCGATCACCGTGGCGGCGAGCATCGCTACGGTGAGCCCGACGCTGCGCCACCAGCGCACCGACGCTGCGCGGGGGATCGCGATGAGTCCCAACGGGGCGATGAGGACCATCGCAGACAGGTGCGACGCGCCGATCGTCCAGAAGACATCCACGAAGTCGCCGCCGCTGAACTCACGGGCAACGCCAACGAGCGCGCCGACGATTGCTGCTCCGCTGATCGCGCCGATCGCGAAGCGGCCGACATCCATCAGCGTTGTCAGCCGGGGGCGATCCTGCTCACGCGAGACCGCGGTCGCGACCAGCCACGCCTCGGCCGCTATGCCGAGGGACCCCAGAACGACCACCAAGAGGGGGCGGTCGGCGACTGCCGATCCCAGGCCCGACGCCAGGCCCACCGCGATTGCGGTCAACCACCGCCAGCGGAGCGGGGATGCCGCCGCTGCGATCGCGCCCACAGCCGCCGTTGGCCACCACCACGCCAGACTCATCTCGCCGCGCTGCTCGAGCGCGAAGATGACGGCCAGCGCCCCGCCGAGTGTGACCAGCCCGGCGACGAAGACGGCTCGCCATAGTGGCGCGGCCTGACCGATTGTCGCCGCAACGCTTGGCCGCGTCATGCCCGATCCCTTCTGACCTGCCCACCCCTTCGGACTAGCATGGCTCACAGCAGGGGCTTTCGCAGGCCTGAAGCAGACTTTTGCCGAAGGGAGGGTCGCGTGGCGCGCATCATCGTCATCGATGACGACGCGGACATCGTCCGGCTCGTCGCGATCCGTCTCGCTCGTGCTGGCCACGATGTTGACGAATACTACGACGGCACCTCCGGACTCGGGGCGATCCAATCGTCGAAGCCGGACCTTGCCGTTGTCGACTGGATGATGCCGGGTCTCGACGGCATCGGCGTCGCGCAGGCGGTGCGGGCGGATGCCGCACTCGCCGCGATGCCCCTGCTGCTGCTCACGGCCCGCTCAGACCCCGCCGAACACGATTACGCGTGCGCGCAAGGTTTCTCTGCTGTCGTGACCAAACCCTTCACGAAGGCGGAGTTGCTGAGCGCGGTCAGCGCGCTTCTTCCAGAGGACCAGGCCGCTCCGGAAGCCGGCTGAGCGGATCTGCCAGCAGGCCAGCGAACGCCGCCTCGGCGGCGCCGATCAGGAGCCTGTCATCGGCCTGGACCGCGGCGCGGATGTCGACGTCCTCGGCGTTCGCGGGCATCGACTGCGCGCGTACGAGATCGGTGAGCTGATCCGTGGCCCCCTCCGTGAGCATCGCGAGGAAGCCGCCGAGCACGATCGCGCGAGGGTTCAGGACGTTGACGGCGTTCGCCAGTGCTGTCGCGAGAATCCGTCGTTGCCTGTCGGTCTCGGCGGCGACGCTGGGGTCATCGGATGTCGACAGCGCAGCAGCCAACGTCGGGTCGTCGGCGCTCGTCAGGCCGACTGCCCGCAGAAGCCGTGAGCGGCTGACTTCGTCCTCGAGGACGCCCTCGGGAGCTTGCTGATCGGCCGTGCTGGCGATGCCGGGACGGTTCTGACCGAACTCACCGGCGTAGCCGGAAACCCCTCGCACCGGCATCCCGTGAACGATCAGACCGCCACCGATGCCGCTGGCGCCACCGTTGAGATAGACGACGTGGTCGAGTCCCCGCGCCGCGCCGTAGAGGTGCTCGGCGACGGCTCCGAGGGTCGCGTCGTTGTCGACGGCCGTGGGCAGCCCGGTCGCGTCGGCGACGAGTTCCCGGATCGGTGCATCGTGCCATTCGAGGTGGGGGGGCGGTGCGCACCAGGCCGTCCCGCGCGCGGACGAGCCCGGGAACCGCGATCCCGATGCCGACGATGCGGCGCCCTGCGAGTGCGGTCTCCTGCCACGCAGCGACCGTGTCGGCCACGAGAGCCGCAGTCTCGCCGGGAGTGACGAGTTCGGTGCGCTCGATCCGGCGACGGGCGGCCGACGCGCCGCGAGGGATCGGGGGCGGTCTCTGTTACGAGGCCCGCCGTGCACAGTTCGGCAACGAGATCGGCGATCGTCGAACGGTTGAGTCCCGTCGCGAGGGTCAGAGCTGCCCGCGACCGAGGGCCTTCGAGGTGGACCTGCCCGAGAATGCGAGCGAGATTGCGGGTCCTGACGCTGTCGGTTCCCGGCTCTACAAGCCGAGCCGCACCGAGGACGAGTCCGGCGTGTGGGATTCCGCTGCGGCCAACATGCGCACCTACCTGCTCCTCAAGGAACGGGCGCAGGCCTTCCGCGCCGACCCCGAGGTGCAGGAGGCGCTCGCCGCCTCCCGCGTCCCCGAACTCTCGGTGACCACCCTCGGCGACGGCGAGTCATACGACGACCTGCTCGCTGACCGTTCGGCCTACGAGGATTTCGACCCGTCGCAGTACTTCGGCGGCAAGGGCTTCGGCTTCGTGCGTCTGCAGCAGCTGGCCACCGAGCACCTGATGGGCGCCCGCTGACGTGACACTGGTGATGGGGGTCGATTCGTCGACCCAGTCGTGCAAGGTCGTCATGACGGATGCCGAGACCGGCGCGGTCATCCGGGAAGGCCGTGCCGCCCATCCGGCGGGTACCGAGGTGGACCCCGCCGCGTGGTGGTCAGCGCTGCAGGAGGCGGTCTCGGCCGCCGGCGGCCTCGATGATGTGGCTGCCTGGTCGATCGGGGGTCAGCAGCACGGCATGGTGGTGCTGGATGCCGATGGTCGCGTCATCCGTCCCGCGCTGCTGTGGAACGACACCCGGTCCGCCGGGGCGGCGACCGATCTCATCACCGAATTCGGTGCTGAGGACCTTGCTCGGCGCACGGGTCTCGTGCCGGTCGCCTCGTTCACCATCACGAAGCTCCGGTGGCTGCGCGATCACGAACCCGAGAACGCAGCCCGAGTGGCGGCAGTCGCACTCCCGCACGATTGGCTGACGTGGCGGCTGCGAGGCTACGGTCCTCGCGGCGAGTCTGCTCGCGGTCCCGTGCTCGAAGAACTCGTCACGGACCGGTCGGATGCCTCGGGCACCGGGTACTGGTCGCCGGATGCCTGGCGTGCGGACGCGGCAGGGAAGGTCGTGGCCGACGGCTACGACCGCGATCTGCTGGCCGCCGCGCTCGGCCATGACGCCGCGCTCCCCCGGGTGCTCGGTCCGCGGGAGTGGGTGGCAGGTCGCGACGGCAGGCGTGTCGCGCCCGGCGCTGGGGATAACGCCGGCGCCGCGCTCGGGGTCGGTGCCGGCCCCGGCGATGTCGTCATCTCGATCGGAACGAGCGGAACCGTCTTCGCCGTGAGTGAGCATCGGACGATCGACCCCACCGGGACTGTTGCCGGGTTCGCGGATGCCGACGGGCATTTCCTGCCGCTTGTCGCGACCCTCAACGCGGCGCGGGTGCTCGACACGATCGCGGCGTTGCTCTCCGTCGACCACGATGGCCTCAGCCGGCTAGCGCTGGCCGCCGAGCCGGGAGCCGCGGGCCTGACCCTCCTCCCGTACTTCGAGGGGGAGCGCACGCCCAATCTGCCGGATGCGACAGCTGCCCTCACCGGCATGACCCTCGCCTCGACAACACGCGAAAACCTGGCCCGCGCCGCCGTCGAAGGCATGCTGTCTGGGCTCGGCGCTGGCCTGGACGCCCTGCGCGCTCTCGATGTGCCGCTTCGCCGCGCGGTACTGATCGGTGGCGGCGCTCAGTCCGACGCAGTTCGCGAGATCGCCCCGGCGGTGTTCGGGATGCCCGTGGAGGTTCCGTCGCCCGGTGAGTACGTGGCGCTCGGCGCCGCTCGTCAGGCTGCGTCCGTCCTGGACTGATCTCCCCCTCCCGTCCGTGCCCGCGAGACTGCACGGTGCAGCCTCGTGCGGGCGGGGAGGGGGTCGCGCTCGGCTGCCGGACTCACAGCGATCTCGTACCCGCGGTCCGTAGGTTGGCGGCATGAGTCACGCGTCGGCCATGCACCCCGCGACCTCGCAGCTTTCGCACCCGGCTTCCGATGAGGTGACTGTCTCGCTCTCGCAGTTGAGGGCCGCCCGCGACGAGGTGCAGCGCTTCTTGTTGCCGTACCAGTTCGGCCTGAAGGAAATCGAGACGAAGGTCGAGATCCTGCGCGACGAGTTTCTGCAACTGCACGATTACAACCCGATCGAGCACATCTCCAGCCGCGTGAAATCCGCCGACAGTCTCGTCGCCAAGGTCGGTCGAAAGGGCATCGACGGGGACTTCGACTCGATCCGAGCGCACATCACCGACATCGCGGGCATCCGGGTCACCTGCAGTTTCGTGGCAGATACGTACCGCCTGTTCGACCTGCTCACCCAGCAGGACGACATCGAGGTGCACTCGGTGAAGGATTACATCGCCGATCCGAAACCCAATGGCTACAAGAGCCTGCACGCGATCGTGCGGGTTCCCGTATTCCTCTCGACCGGGCGCGTCGACGTGCCGGTCGAAGTCCAGTTCCGCACGATCGCGATGGATTTCTGGGCGAGCCTCGAGCACAAGATCTACTACAAGTTCGACCGCCAGGTACCCGAGACTCTGCTTGCGGAGCTGAAGGATGCCGCGGCAAGCGCCGCAGAACTCGACGAACGGATGCAGCGCCTGCACCGTCAGGTGCACGGCATCCGTCCGGCTCCACCGCGAACTCTCGAGGTCTGATCTTCCGCCGCTCTAGCAGGGCTGAGCTCCCGGTAGCAACCACCCCCACCGGGAAACCCTGCTCGACTAGGGTGGAATCCCACCAGGAAGGGGTGCCGTGCAGACATGGCCAGGGTCGGCGTATCCGTTGGGTGCGACCTTCGATGGGAACGGAACCAACTTCGCCCTCTTCAGTGAGGGCGCTGACCGAGTCGAGCTGTGCCTGTTCGGCGAGCGCGGTCGGGAGACACGCGTCGACATGCTCGAGGTCGATGCGTACGTGTGGCACGCGTACCTCCCCAACATCGCACCGGGGCAGCGCTACGGGTACCGCGTCCACGGCGAGTACGACCCGACATCCGGCAAGCGGTTCAACCCCAACAAGCTGCTCCTTGACCCCTACGCGAAAGCTGTCGACGGGCAGGTGAACTGGGGCCAGTCGGTGTTCGGTTATACCTTCGGCGACCCCGACTCGCGCAACGACGACGACTCCGCCGCCGACATGATGAAGGGCGTTGTCATCAATCCCTTCTTCGACTGGGGCGGTGACCGGCCGCCGCGAATCCCGTACTCGGAATCCTTCATCTACGAGGCCCACGTCAAGGGGCTGACGATGCGGCATCCTGACATTCCGGATGAGATCCGCGGCACCTACAGCGCCATCGCGCACCCGCTGATCATCGAGCACCTCAAGCGGCTCGGGGTCACGGCGATCGAGCTGCTGCCGGTGCACCAGTTCATCAACGACTCGATGCTGGAAGAGAAGGGCCTCTCCAACTACTGGGGTTACAACACGATCGCCTTCCTCGCGCCGCAGAACACCTACTCCTCGTCGGGGCAGCGGGGGCAGCAGGTGCAGGAGTTCAAGGGCATGGTGCGCGCCCTGCACGAGGCCGGTATCGAGGTCATCCTGGATGTCGTCTACAACCACACCGCAGAGGGCAACCACCTGGGTCCCACACTCTCCTTCCGCGGCATCGATAACGAGGCCTATTACCGCCTCGAGAATGACGACAAGCGGTACTACACCGACTACACCGGCACGGGCAACAGCCTGAACGTCGGCAACCCGCACGCACTGCAGCTGATCATGGACTCGCTGCGGTACTGGGTGCTCGAGATGCACGTCGACGGCTTCCGCTTCGACCTCGCTGCGACCCTCGCCCGCGAGTTCTACGACGTCGATCGACTCGCCACGTTCTTCGAACTCGTCCAGCAAGATCCCGTGGTCAGTCAGGTCAAGCTCATCGCCGAGCCCTGGGATGTCGGTCCCGGCGGCTATCAGGTCGGGAACTTCCCGCCGCAATGGACGGAGTGGAACGGTAAGTACCGCGACACCGTCCGCGATTTCTGGCGGGGTGAGCCGCAGGCCCTCGGAGAGTTCGCCTCGCGGCTGACCGGATCCAGCGACCTGTACGCGCACTCCGGGCGCTGGCCGGTGGCATCCATCAACTTCGTCACAGCTCACGACGGGTTCACGCTGCGCGACCTCGTCTCGTATGAGCAGAAGCACAACGAGGCCAACGGTGAGGACGGGCGCGACGGCGCTGATGACAACCGGTCGATGAACTTCGGGGTCGAAGGTCCCACCGACGACCCGCAGGTCAACGAACTGCGGGAGCGGATGCAGCGCAACTTCATTGCGACGCTGCTGCTGTCGCAGGGTGTGCCCATGCTGCTGCACGGCGACGAGCTCGGGCGCACGCAGGGCGGCAACAACAACGGTTACGCCCAGGACAACGAGATCACCTGGATCGACTGGGAGAACGTCGACGCGAGTCTGATCGATTTCACGTCGGCACTGGCCCGCCTGCGCCGCGATCACCCCACGTTCCGGCGTCGCCGCTTCTTCGACGGGCGTCCCGTCCGCCGCGAAGAAGTGGAGCGCATCCCCGACATCGTGTGGCTGCGGCCGGACGGCACGCAGATGCAGCCGGAAGACTGGGACTCCGGATTCGGACGCTCGATCGGCGTGTTCCTCAATGGGAACGGCATCCGTGAGCGCGACCGCCGTGGCGAGCCGATCACCGATCTGCACTTCCTCGTGCTCTTCAACGCCGGCGACGAGCCGGTCGAGTTCACGCTCCCGGATGTCGAATTCAGCCCCAACTGGGACGTTCTGGTCGACACCGCCGGGACGCTCGCCAACACCGAGCCGGTCCATCCGGGCGCGGCAGTGGACCTCGCTGCCAAGTCGGTGGTCGTGCTGTGCGAGCACGTCGAGGAAGAGGTCGAGGTCGACAGGTTCGTCGCAGCCTCCCTGGCCACCGGAACTGTCTCGATCGACGAGGTCCCGGGAGCGGCCCCCAAGGAAGAACTGTCGAGGTAGCGATGCATCCTGAGTCGACGTACCGCCTGCAGATCCGCGCCGCGTTCGACCTGGATGCCGCAGCCGCCGTCACCGGGTACCTGCGCGACCTCGGCGTCGGTTGGGCCTATCTTTCCCCGCTGTTGCAGTCGACTTCCGGCTCCGATCACGGATACGACGTCGTCGACCCGACCCGCGTAGACCCCGCCCGCGGCGGGGCGGAGGGACTCGAACGCTTCGCCGCTGCCGCGCGCGCCGCGGGCCTCGGCATTCTCATCGACACGGTTCCCAACCACATGGGGATCGCGGTGCCCGCCGAGAACCCGTGGTGGTGGGACGTGCTGCTGCGTGGTCGCGACTCGCGGTACGCCGCAGCGTTCGACATCGATTGGGAGTTCGGCGGCGGAAAGGTGCGAGTGCCGGTCCTCGGGTCGGACGCCGACGAGATCATCGATGCGATGGAGATTCGGGTGGATCCGGCGCCGACGGCGCTCGCGCCCCACGGCACGGTGCGCTACTTCGACCACGAGTTCCCGCTCGCGGAGGGGACCGCGCCGGCGGAAGCGACGTCGTACCCGGATGCCGTCCGCCAGGTGCTCGCTCGACAGCACTTCGAGCTGATGTTCTGGCAGCTCGAGGCATCCGAGCTGAACTACCGGCGCTTTTTCGCGGTCTCGACCCTGGCGGGAGTGCGCGTCGAAGACCCGGTGGTCTTCGACGAGGCCCACGAAGAGGTGGCGCGGTGGTTCCGGGAGGGGCTGGCCGATGGCCTGCGCATCGATCACCCCGACGGGCTTGTCGACCCCGGCGGCTATCTCGAACGGCTCGGCTCGCTCACCGGCCGCCGGTACACGCTGGTCGAGAAGATCCTCGAGCACAGCGCGACGGAGCATCCTGAGTTGCTGCCGGCCTGGTGGGACACCGACGGCACGACCGGGTACGACGCCATGGCCGAGATCGACCGCGTCCTCATCGACCCTGACGGTGAGGGTGCCCTTGACGCCCTCGACGAGCGGCTGCGCCGCGCGACCGGCCTGCGGCCGGCGCAACCCTGGCCCGATCTCATCCACGACACCAAGCGGATGATCGCGGACACGATCCAGGGCAGCGAGATCGCCCGACTCGTGCGATGTCTGCCCGAGCACGTGGCGCTCGCTGCTCCGGATGCCGCCGATGCCCTGGCTGAGATCCTCGCCTGCTTCCCCGTCTACCGCTCCTACCTCCCCGCCGGGCGGGAGGCACTCGATGAAGCCCTGGCCGAGGCATCCGCTCGCCGCCCCGACCTGGCCGCGGCGATCGATACGCTCTCGCCGTTCGTGGCCGACCCGGCGCTCGAGGTGGCCCGCCGCTTCCAGCAGACGACGGGCCCGGTTATGGCCAAGGGCGTCGAAGACACCGCGTTCTACCGGGCCACGCGCCTGGGCACCCTCACCGAGGTCGGCGGGGATCCGTCGGTGTTCTCGCTATCGGTCGCGGGGCTCCACGAGGCGTTTGCCCGCAGGCAGGCACAGCGGCCGACATCGATGACGTCCCTGTCGACGCACGACACGAAGCGCGGGGAGGACGTGCGGGCGCGCCTCTCGGTGCTCGCCGAGATCCCGCATCGCTGGGCGAACGTGCTCGAACAGTTGCGAGGAATCGCCTCGACGGGACACGGGCCGTTCGACGCCCTGCTGTGGCAGGCGATCATCGGATCGTGGCCCGCCACTCCTGAGCGCCTGCACGCCTACGCCGAGAAGGCAGCACGGGAAGCGGCAGAGGCAACGACCTGGTGGAATCCCGATGCCGACTTCGAGCGCCGGATGCACGCCGTCGTCGACGCTGCGTACGGTGAAGCCAGGGAACTGGTCGAGGCTTTCGTCGCCGAGATCGCGCAGCCGGGGTGGAGTAACTCGCTGTCTGCGAAGCTCGTGCAGGTGGCTGGGCCCGGAGTTCCCGACGTTTACCAGGGGTCGGAGTTGTGGGAGACCTCTCTGGTGGACCCCGACAACCGTCGCGCTGTCGACTTCGCGAAGCGCGCGGCGATGCTCGCCGAGCTCGACCGTGGCGAGTCCGAGGGGAACGTTCCCGCCATCGACGCTTCGGGGGCAGCGAAGCTCCTGGTCACCTCGCGCGCGCTGCGGTTGCGGCGCGACCGGCCCGAGCTGTTCACGCGCTATCTACCCGTCGAGGTGCTGGGTTCGGCGTCCGGGCACGCCATAGCTTTCGACCGGGGTGGGGCGATCGCCGTCGCCACCCGGCTGCCCGTGCGCTTGGTGGCACGGGGCGGCTGGGGCGACACCCGGATGCTGATCCCGGGCGGAACCTGGACCGATGCGCTCACGGGCCGGGCCTATCCCGGCGGAGACGTGCCCCTGGGCGAGGTGCTGAGCGCGCTTCCTGTCGCGCTCCTGACACGTCAGACACCCGAGAAGCGTCGAGACACCGCACGTGACGGGGTTTCTCACACAGGCTCCGGTGTCTCGGGTTCCAGAGAAGCGGAGGAAGCATGATCGAGGTCTGGGCTCCCCGAGCGGAGCGGGTACGGATGCGTCGACCCGGCCATGCCGACGCGGAGATGACCGTGCGTGAGCGCGGATGGTGGACGGCAGACGTTGAGCTTGCTGATGGTGACGAGTACGGGTTCGTCCTCGGGGACGGCGACGCGCTGCGCCCCGATCCGCGGTCGCGGCGTCAGCCCCGGGGAGTGCACGAAGCATCGGCGTTCTTCGACGCCGAAGCCTTCGCGTGGACCGACGGCTCGTGGACCGGACGTCAGTTGGCCGGCGGCCTGATCTACGAGATGCACGTCGGAACCTTCACTCCCGAAGGCACCCTGGATGCCGCCATCGAGCGGTTCGATCACCTGATCTCGCTCGGGGTCACGCACGTCGAGCTGCTGCCGGTCAACGGGTTCAACGGCGTCTGGAACTGGGGCTACGACGGCGTGCTCTGGTACACGGTCCATGAGGCCTACGGCGGCCCCGCCGCCTATCAGCGGTTCGTGGATGCCGCGCACGCCGCGGGGCTGGCCGTCATCCAGGACGTCGTCTATAACCACCTCGGCCCCAGCGGGAACTATCTGCCCGAGTTCGGCCCGTACCTGCGTGATGCGGCGCGCAACACGTGGGGACTGTCGGTCAACCTCGACGCGCGCGAGGTGCGCGAGTTCATCATCCAGAACTCCCTCATGTGGCTGCGCGATTACCACGTCGACGGGCTGCGGCTGGATGCCGTGCATGCCCTCCGTGATGAGAGCCCGACCCACATCCTGCAGGAGCTCGCCGAGGCCGCCGATGCCCTCTCGGCGCACCAGGGTCGGCCGCTGACGCTCATCGCGGAGTCCGATCTGAACGACCCGACTCTGATCCTGCCGCGGGAAGCCGGCGGGTACGGTCTCACCGCACAGTGGAGCGATGACTACCACCACGCGCTCCATGTCGCAGTCAGCGGCGAGACCGTGGGGTACTACGAGGACTTCGGCGCGCTGGGCGCCTTCCCCAAGGTCTGGACCGAAGGGTTCTTCCACAACGGCACCTACTCGTCGTTCCGGGGGCGGGACCACGGCTTCCCGATCCCACCGACGGTTCCCACCTGGCGGCTGGTGACCTTCGGCCAAGACCATGATCAGATCGGTAATCGCGCCGCCGGCGACAGGCTCAGCCAGTCCCTCTCCACCGACCGGCTTGCCGTCGCAGCGGTCTTGACACTGACTACGCCCGGAACGCCGATGCTGTTCATGGGCGAGGAATGGGGAGCATCCACGCCGTGGCAGTTCTTCACCTCGCACCCGGAGCCCGAGCTGAGGGAAGCTACCGCAAAGGGTCGCATCGAGGAGTTCGAGAAAATGGGCTGGGACCCGGCGATCGTCCCCGACCCGCAGGATCCCGAGACCTTCCACCGCTCGAAGCTGGACTGGGCAGAGGCATCCACCTCACCGGAGGTGGGGGTCGACCACGCGCGGCTGCTGCAGCTGTATCGCGACCTCGCCGCGGTGCGTCGCGCGCGGCCCGAGCTGACAGATCCCGCCTTCGCGGACTGCGATGCGCTTTCGGGGAGTGGTGCCGACAGCGATGATCCGCGGGCGCGGTGGTTCGTGCTCCAGCGCGGTGAGCTATCGGTCCTCGTGAATCTCACCGGGTCGTCGCACACCTTCGCCGTGGCGCCGGATGCCGTCATCCTGCTGAGCGCGGGAGGGTGTGAGGTCGAGCCCGTCATCACCGCGGCGTCCGGCCCCGACCCGTCGGGCGCGGCATCCGTAATCACCCTCGCCCCCGACTCCGCCGCGATCGTCGCCCCCGCTCGCCCCTGACCCGAGCTCCGAACCGAGCGCCGAACCCACAGGTTTGGGTGCGAGCCCACACGTTTCTGCGTGCGGATCGTGTGGGTTCGCGCAGAAGAGTGTGGGTTCGTGCCGGTGGTTGCCCCTGACCCGAGCCCGGGCTGGTGCTCGCTATCGTGAAGGGATGTCCGCGAATCTCCTGATCATCCCGCTGCTGGCAGCGCTCGCACCGCTGCTGACCCGGGTGATCGGGCGGTGGTTCGCGGTTCCGATCGTCGTGTTCGAACTCGTGCTCGGCATCCTGGTCGGGCCGTCCGTGCTCGCCTGGGTGGAGCCGGTCGACTTCTTCGCGGCCCTCGCTCAGTTCGGACTCGCGATGCTGTTCTTCGTCGCAGGATCCGAACTCGACTTCACGGCCTTCCGCGGGCGAACCGGCCGCAACGCCGCGGTCGGATGGCTGCTCTCGCTCGGGATCGGCATCCTGATCGGCCTGCTCGTCGGCCCGCTGGGCGCGGCGATCATCATCGGCATCGCGCTGTCGTCGACGGCCCTCGGGACGATCCTTCCCATCCTTCGCGACGCCGGCGAACTGAAGACTCCGTTCGGCAAGGCGGTTGCGGCAGTCGGCGCGGTGGGCGAGTTCGGTCCGCTGGTCGCGATCTCCGTCTTCCTCGGCGGGCGAGACCCGGGCGTCGCCTCGATCGTGCTCGCTGCCTTCCTCGTGATCGCGGGGCTTGCGATCTGGCTCGCCTTCCGGATCCCGCACGGGATGATGCACCGCGTGGTCAGCGCGACGTTGCACACGTCGGGACAGTACGCGATCCGTGTCGTGTTCCTGATCCTCGGGGCGCTGCTCGCCCTGAGTATTGCGCTCGATCTCGACATCCTGCTCGGGGCGTTCACCGCAGGAATCGTGTGGCAGCTCATGATGCGCGACGCATCCGAGGAGAACCGTGAGGCTGTCGAGAGCAAGATCGAGGGGATCGCCTTCGGATTCCTCGTGCCGATCTTCTTCATCTACACCGGCGTCACCTTCGACCTCGCGGCACTGCTGGCAAACCCCGCGCTACTGCTGTTCGTGCCCGTCGTCCTCGTGGCGTTGCTGATCGTGCGCGGTGTGCCGTCGATGCTCGTCGCACCGCCGGGGTCGCGCGTGCGCGATCGGATCGCTCTTGGTCTCTTGGGTGCGACGGGCCTGCCGATCATCGTCGCCGTCACCGCGATCGGCGTGGACGAGAATCTCCTCACCTCGGCGCAGGCAGCCCTGTTCGTGACCGCGGGAATGCTGTCGGTGCTGATCTATCCGCTCATTGGAATGCTGTTGCGAGGCGAGCGCGTCAGCCGCGTTCCCGCCGAGCTGGATGACGCGGTCTAGCGCGGTGAAACCAGCTGATCTGCCCGGTCTGCTCGCGTGGGCCAGAGCTGAACTCGCCGCGGCGCCGCGGGAGCTGCTCGGCGAGGTAGTGACACCACGGATGCTGGGCATTCCGCGCGCACCGAGGGTCGTCCTCCGCGATGAGGCATGGCATCTCGGCGTGCTCCTGCTCGGCCCCGTCGACCTCTACGCGACCGGCGAGATCGTGAGGTCGCGGGAGCCGGCGCGCCGCGGATACACCGCGGAGTCCCAGCGTGCGCGGGCTGGGCTCGCCGAGGCGGCGTTTCGTGGCGGCATCCTGCCCGGCGCCCCGGTCCACCTCGGGTGGCGGCGCATCGACACCTCGACCCTCGGTGAGCAGCCATCAACACAGATAGCGCCGCTCGCAGTGAGCGACGGGCAGCTTCGCGTGCGCTGGAGTATGGCCGGCGGCTACGCGGATGCCGAGACCTACGTTCGCGAGCGGGTCGAGCTGGTTCGGCATCCGCCCCAGGGCGCCACCTGATCCGGTTGCGGCTCTCCCCGAGGTAGGAGAAATCACGCAGGTAGGTGGGTTCTGGGGCTAAACGTCCTACGCCGCGGATTCTTCCTACCGTCGCGAATAGCCGAGGCGCCTGATCCGCCGCTAGGAGCGGGAGGAACGGGTGCTGCGGCCGCGCACGATGCCGACGAAGGCCTCGACCTCGGGTGTGGTGCGCTGGGCTACCCATGCCAGCGCGATGCTCGAGGTGGGACCGCCCGCGAGGGTCCGATACGTGACGTCCTTGCGGTGATGCAGCCGCGCGAGCGACATCGGGACGATCAGGATGCCGACACCCGCCGCCGCCAGTTCGACAGCCGCCTTCGTGTCCGTCGGGGCCACGAAACGCGGCTCGAGGGTTCCCGGGGCTGTCACCCGAAGGACGTCATCCTCCGGGACGATGAGGACCTCGCCCGCCAGGTCCTCGGGGGTAAGCTCCTCGGCCACCGACAGTGCCGAGTCGCTTGAGAAGACCACCACCGGGACCTCGTCATAGAGCGGGATGGCATGGAGGTCGGTCTTGTCGATGGGCAGTCGGACCAGCGCCGCATCGACGCTCCCGGCCACCAACTGGTCACGCTGCGAGGCCGGGCTGATCTCCACCAGCTCCAGGCGCGTGCGCGGCATCCGTTCTCGCCACAGCGAAATCCACTTTCCCGGCGTCGCCCCGGGCACAGCTCCCAACCGGAATAGCTCAGCCGGAGGCGTGTCAGGTGGCACAGGCGCATCACGTGATCGGGGAGATCGGTCGCGCCTGGCCATCCCGTCAGGCTACCGCCACGACAATGGCGATGAGGTTGCCCAGCTCAGGCGGCGAGCCGGAGGCCGCGACGATCTGTCGCTACCCGCTCGTTCTCACCGACGGTCTCGTCGTCGCCGAGAAGCGAGCCGACCGCCACGCGCGCGTGGGCGCCGATGACGGTGCGGATGCCGATCTTGGAGCCGGCGCCGATCGCCGCTCCCGGGCCGATGTGCGCGTGCGGCGCAACGACGACCTCCGGACCGATGAGCGCGTCAGACTCGATCCACACGCCGCGGCCGATTCGGGCGCCAGCAGCGATCTGAACTCCCGGCTCGACATACGCCCCAGCCTCGACGATCGCCGTCGGGTGCACCTTGGCCCCGTGCGCGATCAGCCCCCGCCCGTTGGCGTGCTTGCGATACCGCAGCGTCTCGCCGTGGTCGTTTTCGATGTCGACGTAGTTCTTGCCCACGATCTCCTCCACGGGGCCGTTCGGCCCCAGTACCTTCCCCAACGCCGTGGTACGGAGATTCATTCCCCTGCATCCGTTTGCCGCTGATTGCTTCGTAGCGGCAATGGTGCCGGATCTCGGGTTCGTCGTCTCCCGGCTTGACAACTCTTCGGAACGGGTTCGATTTCGGATTGGCAGAGAATGGGAGGCATGCCAACCGACGATCTCGGCGACGCGCAGCAGGCTGATCCGGCGACCCCGAATCAGCCTTCGACCCCGTCTCCGGAGGCCACCCGCACCCTCGTATTCGATGAGCGAGCCACCGCGCACTCGCCGGCCGAGGACATCCTCGGCATCCTCACCGGAACCTTCACCGCATCACTGGGGCTCTATCTGCTGCAGTCCTCGGAAGCGGTCACCGGCGGCACGGCGGGACTCGCGCTGCTGATCCAGTACGCGTCCGGGTTGCCGTTTTGGATGCTGTTCCTGATCATCAACCTTCCGTTCGCCGTGCTCGCGGTGTGGCAGCGCGGCTGGAGCTTCACGATCCGGACCGTCATCGCGATCGCAATGGTCTCGGGGTGGTCGGTAGTGCACCACGCCCTCTTCGCTATCGATGGCCTCAACCCGATCTACGGCACCCTCGGCGGGAACCTCCTGGCCGGGGTGGGTCTGCTGATCTTGTTCCGGCACCGGGCGAGCCTCGGCGGGATCAACATCATTGCACTCATCGTGCAGGATCGCTGGGGATTCCGGGCAGGCTGGACCCAGATGATCTTCGACGTCATCATCGTTGCCGCGGCACTGCTGGTGGTGCCGTGGCCCAACGTGGTGCTGAGCGCCCTCGGCGCCGTCGTGCTCAACCTCGTGCTGGCGATGAACCACCGCCCGGGCCGCTACATCGGTCACTGATCTCGCGGTCGCTGCCGGCTGCCCGCGACCGTCAGGTCTGGCAGCGCGGGCACCAGAACACGTTCCGTTCCCGCGTGGCGTCGGCACCGAGTGCGCCGGCGAGAATCGGCGTTCCGCATCGACGGCATGGCCTTTTCTCCCGCCCGTAGACCCACATCCGCTCGCCCCTCCGATCGACGCCCGTGAACGTGCGCTCGACGCGATCGCGATTCGCGCGGATCATTCGCGTTCCGACCTCGAGCAGGGCACGCGCGTCGACCTGAGTTCCCGGTGTTTCGGGATGGATGCCGCGCACGAACAGCATCTCGTTCGCGTACACGTTTCCGAACCCCGCAACGTTGCGCTGGTCGAGCACCGCGACATGGATCTCTCGAGGGTCCGCGCCCACGCGCCTGGCCGCTTCGTCGAGATCCCAGCTGTCGCTGAGGGGGTCGGGCCCGAGGTAACCGACAAGCTCGTCCTCGCGTTCGGTCGGAACAAGGGCGATCTCGGCGAGGTCATATCCGACAGCTTCGGCATCCGTCGTTCCGACGATTGCCCGAGCTCGAAACGCCGGCGCCCGCCAGCGCTCCCCGGGACGGTAGACGTGCCACTCGCCCTCCATCTTGAGGTGCGAGTGCAGCGTCCACGGCCCGATGCGCGTGAGGAGGTGCTTGCCGCGCGGCAGCACCCCGTGGACCTGTTCACCGGTGAGGTCCGCGGTAGCCAGCTGCGGCACGCGCAGATCGAAACGGGTCACCGTGTCGCCCGCGAGCGCCGCGTTCAGCATCCGCGCCGCACGAAACACGGTGTCACCCTCAGGCACGCGGCGACCCCGAGGTCTTGCGCAGAGTGAGGCCGCGCGGGGTTTCGACGAAGCCTGCCTCGCGCAGGGCGCGGGCGAAGGCTGTCCCGAAGATCGGGTCACCGTTCACCTGCTCGACAGTGAGCGTGTCGAGGTGCCGTGCCCGGGCGGTCTCGGCGAGGTTGGCTGTGGCCGCGGCAACTATCGCGTCATCGGAACTGAAGACGAGCGCTGACTTGCCACCGCGCTCGAGATACAGCGCGAGCTCGCCGTCGACGAGCGTCACGAGGGCTCCAGCCTTGCGGCCAGGGCGATGACCGACACCCTCGAGGGTCGGCCAGGCGAGCGCAGCACCGTATGCGGTCGCGGGGTCGGTGGCAGCCAGGGTTATCGCGGCCAGCGGAGCGGGGTCGGCAACCGCGGAGAACTCGCGCAAGCGATCGACGGTAGCGGATGCCGCGAACTGTGCCCCGCCGAGCTTTTCGACGAGGTATCCGCGGCGACAGTGGCCGGCACGTTCGGCATCCGCGAGCGTGCGATACACCTGCGCGAATCCGCCCGGGACCGCCTCGCTCTGGACAGAGCCGCGGGTGACGACCCCGTAGCGGTCGAGCAGGATGCCGGCAGTCGCAGCGGCCCGCACCGTGGGCTCCGGCTCCGGGTCGGGAAGAAGCGACCAGCGACCGCCAGCTCCCGCGCTCACACCGCCGACGCTCGCGCGCGCGCCGCTTGTGATGGAACGGGGGAGGGTGGCCGCGATGGATGACGCGCGGAACATTCGCGCACGGGGAGCGCGCCTGGCGCTGCGGTGCGCCTGGGACCCGCCCGACAGCAGACCGCGCACGGGAGCGAACGTGTCATTTGTGACCCGGCCCGCCCACGTCAGGGCCCAGAGCGCCTCGATCACCGACTGCTCGTTAGCGGCGTCAGTGAGACTCCGAAGCTGCCCCGCGAAGTACGCCCCGCCGCCGGCGAGCGCGTCGAGGATGCGTGCCTCGAGGGACTCAGCTGCGATGTCGTCGTCGGGTCGGGTCGGGAGGCTCAGGGCGATGGCGTCGGCCGGATGCAGCGCGATCCACCCGTCGCGTCCTGGGAGGGTTCCGTGCCCCGACCAGATGACCTCCCCCGTAGCGGTGAGTTCGTCAAGCAGCGCGGGGCGATAGTCGCGAACGCGACTCGGCAGAACGAGTGACTCCCATGCACTGGCGGGAATCGGCACGCCGGCCAGTTGCTCGATCACGGCGAGTACGCCGTCGACGCCTTCGAGCGGGCGGGTCAGGTGCTGCCACGCGGGCAGGAACCGGGCGAGTGCCTCCTGCGGCACGGGCTCGATGCTTCCTCGGATCGCTGCGAGCGAGCGCATCCGCAGCCGACGCAGTACTTCCGAGTCGCACCACTCGTTCTCGCCGCCGTCGAGTGCCGACGAGGCGGGGAGAAAGTAGCCGCTCGTGACGCGACCTTGCGCTTCGAGTCGCTGCAGCGTCAGTCGCCCGACGGCGGTCCCGATGCCCAGTCGCTCGGCGACGGCATCCGTGGTGAAGGGTCCGTGGGTGCGGGCGTGCCGGGCTACCAGGTCGCCGAGCGGGTCTGCGACCGGTTCGAGGAACGCAACCGGGATGCCGACGGGCAGCGGAATGCCGAGGGCGTCGCGCAGGCGTCCGGCATCTTCGATGGCCGCCACCCGATCGACACCGGCGATCGTGACCTCGATCGCACGGCGACTGGCGACGAGCGTCTCGAGGTGAGCCGTGGCCTCGGCGACTGTCGCGGCCGCTCCGGTGTGCTCGAGGTCGGCTGCTTCCGTCTCGGCGGCACCGGATACCGCCTGCAGCCGTGCCGCTACCTCTGCGCCAGACAGCGGTCCGAGCAGCCGGAGCAGGTCGGCGACGCCTTCGAGCCCGCGGACGCGGCGGTCCGGCGCGACGTGCTGCGCCTCGGATTCGAACTGGGTGATGACGTCGGGGTCGAGAAGCTCGCGCATCTCCACGGTGCCGAGCAGCTCCGACAGCAGTGCAGGGTCGACGGCCAGCGCGGCGGCGCGGCGTTCGGCAAGGGGCGAGTCGCCCTCGTACATGAACGCGCCGACGTAGCCGAACAGCAGGTCTCGCGCGAACGGCGAGGGCTGTGGAGTCTCGACCTCGATGAGGCGGATGCGGCGGTCGGCGATCGACCGGACGATCCGAAGCAGCGCGGGCACGTCGTACACGTCCTGTAGAACTTCGCGCAGCGTTTCGAGGATCACGGGGAATGTCGGATGCCGACGGGCTACCTCGAGCAACTGGGCTGACCGTTGCCGCTGTTGCCACAGCGGGCTACGGCGGTTCGGATTCATCCGGGGCATCAGAAGCGCCCGGGCCGCGCACTCGCGGAAACGGGACGCGAACAGGGCAGACCCGCCGACCTCTTGCGTGATGAGTGGCTCGAGCTCGTCGGCGTCAAAGACGAACAGCTCGGCGCCGGGCGGCTCGCTCGTGGTGTCGGGAACGCGCGCGATGATGCCGTCGTCGCTCGCAACGGCGGATCCCTCGACACCGAGCCGCTCCCGGATCCTCGCGCTGACCGCAAGCGCCCATGGCGCGTGGACTTGCATGCCGTACGGGGAATGCAGGATGACACGCCAATCGCCGACCTCGTCGCGGCCGCGTTCGACAGTGAGGCTTCGATCGGTCGGCAACGTCCCGGTGGCTTCGCGCTGGTCAGCGAGGTACGCGAGCAGATTGGTCTTCGCGTTCGCGTCGAGCCCGGCATCCGTCAGTCGCGCGTCGGCGGCAGGAGGTGGCGCAGTGGAGATCTCACGCGTGAAGGCTCCGAGCGCCTCCCCGAGCTCCGCGGGCCTGCCGATCCCGTCGCCGTGCCAGAACGGCACCCGCCCCGGCTGGCCGTATGCGGGGAGGACGTTGACGCGATCGTGGGTGATCTCGACGATGCGCCAGCTCGTCGTGCCGAGCGTGAAGACGTCGTTCACGCGCGACTCGTAAACCATCTCTTCGTCGAGCTCGCCGACGCGCGCGTTCTGGCCCTCGCCCGCGACGAACACGCCGAACATGCCGCGGTCAGGGATCGTCCCACCGCTCGTGACGGCGATGCGCTGCGCGCCCGGGCGGCCGGTGAGGGTTCCGGCATCCCGATCCCACACGACGCGCGGACGGAGCTCTGCGAACTCGTCTGAGGGAAACCTGCCGGCGAGCAGGTCGAGGGTGGCTTCGAACGCCGAGCGCGGAAGCGAGCGGAACGGGGCGCTTCGTTTGACGGTCTCGAACCACTCCTCGACGTGGAGCGGGGCGAGGGCCGCTGCTGCGACGGTTTGCTGCGCGAGGATGTCGAGCGGATTCTGCGGCACCTGGATCGCCTCGATCTGACCCGCGAGCATCCGCTCCGTGACGATCGCGGTGTGCAGCACGTCGGAGCGGTGCTTGGGAAACAGGGAAGCCCGGCTGATCTCGCCCACTTGGTGACCGGCGCGGCCGATGCGCTGCAGGCCGGATGCCGCGCTCGGCGGCGCTTCGACCTGGATGACGAGGTCGACAGCTCCCATATCGATGCCGAGCTCGAGACTGCTCGTGGCAACGACGCAACGCAGGATGCCGGACTTGAGTTCCTCTTCGACGAGTGCGCGCTGCTCTTTCGAGACGGACCCGTGGTGGGCCTTCGCGAGCACGGCATCAGCCCCAGCCGTCTGGCCGCTTTGCGCGGGCATCGCTGCCGCGATCGTCGGTTCGGGGAGCTCGATACCCAGCCGCTCTGCGTAGATCTCGTTGAGCCTCGCGGTGAGACGCTCCGCGAGCCGCCGCGAGTTGGCGAACACGATCGTCGACCGGTGTTGAAGGACCCGGTCGACAATGGCCTCTTCGACATGAGGCCAGACCGATCCCGTCATCTCCGTGTTCTCGGGGCGTGGGGGTGTTCCGCCGGATGGCGAATACCAGTCTTCGCTTTGTCCGGAGGTCGGTGCTGTGGCATCCGTCGACCGCACGCCTGGCCCACCCGTGGTGGATGCCGCGGCCGGCGGTGGGTTGAGCATGTCTTCGACCGGGACCGTGACCCGCATCTCGAAGGTTTTGGATGCCGGCGGCGCGACGATCTCGACCGGGGCTGCGCCCCCGAGGAACCGGGCAACCTCGTCGATCGGTCGCACCGTCGCCGATAGGCCGATGCGCTGCACGGATGCCGCATCCGGCCTCTCGGCGCGGATCATGGCGTCCAGGCGCTCGAGGCTGAGGGCCAGGTGCGCGCCGCGTTTGGTCGCGGCCACGGCGTGGACCTCGTCGACGATGACCGTGTGAACTCCCGTGAGGGTGCGGCCCGCCTGGCTCGTGAGCATGAGGTAAAGCGACTCGGGGGTCGTGATCAGGATGTCGGGCGGCGTCGCGACGAGCTTGCGGCGCTCCGTCGACGGGGTGTCTCCGGAGCGGACGCCGACCGAGACCCCGGGGAGGCTCAGCCCGCGTCGGCGGGCTGCCTGGTCGATGCCGACGAGCGGCGAGCGGAGGTTGCGCTCCACGTCGACACCGAGAGCCTTGAGCGGTGAGATGTAGAGGATGCGGGTGCCCGCGGCATCCTGCGGGGTTTCAGCCTTCTCCCGGAACACACGGTCGATGGCCCACAGGAATGCCGAGAGCGTCTTGCCGGAACCGGTCGGAGCAACCACGAGCGCGTGGCGGCCCGCCGAGATCGCCTCCCACGCGCCGGCCTGAGCCGGGGTCGGTGCGGTGAATGCGCCGCGGAACCAATCCTGCGTGGCAGGACCGAACCTCTCGAGCACATCCGCCATCCCCCTATCTTCGCCCGCCCCACCGACATCCGGGGCGGTCTCGGTCCCAGCCCGCAGCGAACTCCTCAGAACGGGCGACGGATGCTGCGTGGGGCGCCTGCGGCCACGGTAGGTGGCCCGATCTTGAGGAGTTAGCGACGCTGTGCATCGCGGGGTTCGTCCCGGCCCTGACGCAGAACGTCGACGCGAACGGGGCTGCCCCAGCGAGTTGACAGACGAACCGGGCGGCGCCGCCCCCAAGGGAGTACCGTGACGGTGAGCAAAGGAGCGACCATGGCATTCGACCAGGTGGTGCACGGACGGCAGGACGATTTCGAGGCCCGGCACGGCGACCGTGGACGGTTCACGTTCGCCAAGCACGTCGTTGTTCCCAAAGAGGGCACTCAGCTACAGGTCTCATTCATGGAGATCCCGCCGGGTCAGTCGGCGTACCCATATCACTGGCACGCTGGCGTCACCGAGGCCTACGTCATCCTGTCGGGAACGGGTCGGGTGCGTACCCCGGGTGCCGAATTCGACATCGGCCCGGGGGAGGTCGTCGTCTTTCCACCCGGGCCGGCGGGCGCGCACCGGATGACGGCTACCGGCGGTGAGCCGCTCCGGTACGTCGACCTGGACACGACATCCGAACAGGACGTGATCGGCTACCCGGACTCGCGAAAGACGATGGCGTACACGACCGCCCGCCCCACGATGCTCTTCCGTGACGACGACGCCGTGGACTACTACGACGGTGAGCCTGACGCTGGGTGAGGGGCGAGACCGGGTGAGCGGGTGACGCGGAGCGCACACATGTGAGCGCGGACGTGCGAGAGTGACGTACGGAGGATCCCATGCGTGCCACCCCAACCGTCCTCGCCGCGACTCTTCTCACCGCGTTCCTCGTCGGCATCGGCGCCGCACCCGCCCTCGCGGAGCCCGGCAACGGTCCCGGCGTCAGCGATCCCCCGCGGGCTTCGACCGAAGCCACGGTCGTCGCGATGCGGCACCAGAGCGGCCTGTTCGGAGCCCAGGAGACGGCGATCACCGACCCGCAAACCCCCTACCCGACGACGATCACCGGCACCGGCAGGACGTTCTCGACGGCTCAGATCGTGCTCAACGACCCGAACTCGAGCAGCCCGGGCGACATCCCGTCGAGAACTCGGGAACGCTCGCCGCCGGCACTCCGGCGGGAACGACCCGGGTGGTGACCCTGCCGGCTGTGCCCGCCGGCGCAACGTGCATCGTCACGCAGACCGCTGACGGGCACACTGCCGATGCGGTGCTGGCGTCCACCACGACGGTTCCGGCATCCGTTGTTGCGGTGGCGAACTCCACGGTATCGGCGACGGTCACCGACACCTTCGCTGCACCGACGCCAACGCCGACGCCAACGCCGACACCCACCCCGAGTCCCACCTCGACCCGGCTTCCCGACACCGGAGCGTCGGCGCCGCCATCCTGGGGGATGCCGGCGGCTCTGCTGACCGCGGGGCTCGCCGTCATCGCTCTCGACCACGTTCGCCGTCGCTCGCGCGCATCACGCTAGCCCGGGGGTTCCCGGTGGCGAACTCCTCAAGACCGGGGTTCTACAGCCGCCGCGGAGCGGAAACGCAGCTTCCTGGCGCCGAGATTGAGGAGTTGGCTACGCGCCGGACTCGGGTTCGACGTCCCCTGCCGACGAGTCTTTGACTGAGCCGGCCGCCGCGTCTGCCGCGAGGCCTGCGACGAAGTCGAGTTTGTCGAGCACCGGAGTGGACAGCACGAACGGGTAGAGGTCGTCGTAGCCCATCGACCGGTTCATCATGTTCAGAGCGGTCGACAGTGGCATCCACGTCTTCGTGACGCGCTCGCGGAACGATGCGGTCGGCGCGGGGCGGAGCAGGCCGAATTCCTCGGCGGTCTGGATGCTGTCGCTGATGTGAAGGTAGTGGGCCCAGGTTTCGGCGAAGTCCTCCCACGGGTGCATCGTCGCGTATTGCGAGATGAAGCGCTGTTGCCAGTCATCCGGGGCACCCTCGGCGTAGTGGCGGTCGATAGCGGCCTGATAGTCCTCGGATTCGTCGCCGAAGAGCTCTCGTGCGCGGTCGCGCGTCTGGTCGTCGGTGATGAGAAAAGACTCGTAGTAGTGCCCGATCTCATGGCGGAAGTGACCGAGCATCGTGCGGTACGGCTCGTCGAGCATCGCCCGCACCTTCTCGCGGTGCGCATCCTCTGCCTCGGCGAGGTCGATCGTGACGATGCCGTCAGCGTGCCCGATCGTCACCGGTTCCGCCACGCTCGAGAGCAGGTCGAAGGCGACGCCGCGGGGGTCGTCGGTGCGGTCGAGAATCGGGATGCCGAGCTCGTCGAGCTCCGCGATGAGGTGGCGTTTGGCGCGTTCGGCGGGAGCGTAGTTCGAGATCCCCTCGAGGTCGGCGTCGTTGGGACGTGTGCGGGTCAAGCCGCAGCTGAAGCACAGCCCGCCGGCATCCGTCGTCAGCCACGTGCAGCCCGATAGCCCGAGGTTTGCGCACACGTGCCAGACGCCACCCTCGGCATCCGTGTATGTGCGGTCGTCGGTATCGAGCGGCACGATGTCGCGCTCGGCGCGGGAGTATCCCAGCGGTGTCTCGCATGAGACGCAGACCGAGTTCTCGAAGAACAGGCGATTGCCGCAGACCCGGCAGGTGTAGGACTTCACGGGCGAATCCTCGCACACGAACACGACGTGTCAGGAGGGCTTGCGCTCGCGGCGATCCGCGTCCGCGCGCAGGTCGCAACGGCGCATGGAGTTGGCGGCGCGCCGGGCGGACGGGCTGGATGCCGGCGTGTCGCGCACAAACTGCGCCGTTGCGACCTGGGGCCGGTGGGGCGGAGTCGTCAGGATACCGGGGCGACGTCGACCGAAACGCGCAGGGTCGAACGCTTCGCGGTGGTGAAGATGATTCCCTTGACGGGGGAGACATCGCCGTAGTCCCGCCCCCAGGCGACGGTGACGTAGCGGTCGTTAGCCCACTGGTCGTTGGTCGGGTCGATCGCGAGCCACTCGTCAGATCCCGGCATCCAGACCGCGAGCCATGCGTGCGACGCGTCGGCGCCGACGATCCGCTCGCGACCGGGCGGCGGCTGGGTCGCGAGGTATCCGCTCACGTAGCGCGCCGCGACCCCGTGGCTGCGAAGGCACGCGAGGGCGAGGTGCGCGAAGTCCTGGCAGACCCCCGCGCGCGTCCGGAACACCTCGGCTACCGAGCTGGTGACCGTGGTCGCCGTCTTGTCGTAGTCGAAGTCGGCCTTGATGCGGTGCATGAGGTCGGTGGCCGCTTCGCCGATCGGTCGCCCGGGCGTCAAGGATGCCGCGGCATACGCGTGGGCTTCGGCGACGTGTTCGGCCTTCGGGGATGCCACAGCGAACTCCGCGGCGGCCCAGGCGCCGGGCGCATCAGGATGCTGCACCGGACGCGATCGCTCCCAGGGCAGCGCCAGCGCCGCATCGTCATAGCGGGGTGCTTCGACGGTCACGTCGGTGCGGGCGTCGACGACCAGGCGCGTGTGGGGCACAGTGACGTGGAAGTACGTCACGACGTTGCCGAAGGCATCCCGCTCGTGGCTGATGTCGTTCGGCTCGGGATCGATCGTCACGGTGTGCGACGCGATTTGCTGCCACGCGACCGGTCTCGGGGCCACGTGCGCGAGCCCGAGGCTGTTGCGCACATCGTCGCTGTATTCGTAGACGGTCCGGTGCGACACCGCGTACTTCATGCGTCGCTCCTCACGAGAGTGCCCCCGTGAGTTCGGTCAGCGACAGCGATGCGTAGGTCTGCAGCGGGGGGCCAGCCGAGAAGTGCAGTGCCTCGATCGCCCGCGCGATCTCACGCAGCTGGGCATCGGCATCCGTGAGGGTGTCGTGGAGCGTCGACCGACGGTCATCGATGGCCATTGCGAGGTCGGCGACCTGCACGTCCGCGATCTGGGCCTCGAGCTGATCGAGCAGCCGCTCGGGGCGGGTCGACCCGGTCGACAGCGGCTGGGCGGCCAGGTGCTCCCGGATGCGCGCCACGGCGAATCGCAGTGATCGGGGGTTCTCGGGGTCACGGACCAGCAGATCGATCACGCCGCTCGCGTAGAGCCCGCCGCGGTACCGGCGGCGGTGCGTGACCACGCTTTCGCTGGCACGCAGCACAGCTTCGAGAACTTCTTGTTCGACGTCGCCGACGAGGCGGTCGACCATCGTCGCTCGCAGCAGGATGCCGATCTGCAGCGCGCGCTCGATGGCCCGCCCGGTCCCGATCATGTGCCAGCCGGCATCGCGGATCATGTTCGCCGAGGTGCCCTGCAGCGCCAGAAGCGCCGTGAGCATCTGTCCCGCTGCCTCGCCGATGCCGTGGGCGTGCGGAGTGATCCGCAGGGCAGCGCCGGCGCGATCGGTGGCGGCGAACACCCGCCAGGTGTCGGCCGAGAGCTGATCGCGCACTCCCTCGAGGGTCGTCCGCAAGCGCGAGAGCGAGTGCGCCACCGAGCCGGGACGAGCGCCGTCGAGCAGTACCGACCGGAACTCGTCGTCGAGGTCGAGCCACCGCGTGCCGCACAGGCGCTGCGTCGCGCCCACGAGCACCTGGGTGCTCTGCGCCGCGGTCAATCCGGGGGCGGTGAGCTGATCGGCATCCGATCGGATCGCGAGAACGAGCCGCAGCAGATCCTCAGCGCGCTCTGCGTAGCGTCCCGACCAGAACAGGTCGTCGAGTGCGCGCGGGGCCACCTCGGGGACTGACTGGACGACGGCGACCGTTGTGGCGTCCGGCAAGCCCTGATCGAGGTCCGCCGGATCGGCCTTGAGAACCCACACGTCCTTCGATGCGGTCGGAAGTGCGGCGTCAGCGACGGCGGTGGCAAGCCCGCCGATGAGCGGACGGTAGGTCGACTGATGCCGGAGCGTGAATGTTCGCAGCACCACCGGCCTCGCGTCGACCTGGCCGGGCGAGCGCCACGTCGGTGCCTGCGAGAGCGGGAGGAGCTCTTGCGCGGCGAAACGGTGCGGGCTGTGCCGTATGCTGTCGACGAGCCGGGCGGGGTCGGATGCGTCGAGCGGTGTCCGAGGCCCGTCGATGGCCCGAACGACAACCGTCGGGTCTGCTCCGAGCAGCCGCGGGGTGAGCAGGTCCAGAGCGTCAGGATCGCCGCACCACCAGGTCGGCGTCGACGCGAGGCGCAACTGTTCGCCGAGCAGGCGCTCGCACAGCGCTGGAAGGAACGGAAGCAGCGCCGGGTTCTCGAGCACACCGGCGCCGAGCCCGTTGACAAGGCGCACGCCGCCCCGGCGAACCGCCTCGGTCAACCCCGCGACGCCGAGTTGCGAGTTTCCCCGCAGCTCGAGGGGGTCGCACCATTCGGCATCCACGCGACGCAGAATGACGTCGACGCGCTCCCGCGGTGTCACCTCGGGCCATCCTGCGGGTTTCATCCAGACCTTGCCGTCTCGCACGACGAGGTCTGCCCCCTGCACGAGCGGGAAGCCGAGCATGCCCGCCAGGAATGCCTGGTCGTAGGCGGTTTCTGACAGGGCGCCGGGGGTGAGAACCACGACGCGTGCATCGGGGCGGGCATCCGGTGCCGCCGCGATGAGCGCTTCGCGCAGAGCGTCGAAGTAGGGCTCGATGCGGTGCAGCGTGGCGCCGTGGAACAGCTCGGGAACGACCTGCGAGACGATCCGGCGGTTCTCCATCGCGTAGCCGAGCCCCGAGGGTGCCTGCACGCGATCGGAGATGACCCGCCACTCGCCGTCGCCGTCGCGCCCGAGATCGGTGGCGCTGAACAGCAGGGGGTGCGGGTCGGTGGATCCGGTTCCGGCGACCGCCCGGATGTAGCCGGCGTGCCCCAGCACTGTCGCTGCAGGCAGGATGCCTTCGCGCAGCATCCGGCGCTCGCCGTAGACGTCCACGAGCAGAGCGTTGAGGAGTTCGGCGCGCTGCGCGAGTCCGACATCGAGCTTGGCCCAGTCGCTGCTGTCGAGCACGAGGGGCACGGGATCCAGGCGCCACGGCTCGGGTTCGGAGTCGGCCGGGTTGTAGGTCACGCCGTCATCGGCCAGGAGTGCCCCGACTTCGCGGTTCAGTCGCGACAGGTCGTCGATGGTGAGGGTGAGTGCTCCCGGAGCCATCGCGCGCCACGCGGGTCGCAGCGTGCCGTCGGGTGCGATGACCTCGTCGAAGCGCGCCGAGGATCCCCGGGGTGAAGCGAAGGGCAGCGTGGGTTGGGTGACCGCGGCGGCATAGTCGCGGAGGACGCTCACGCCGGGGCGATCCTGCGCAGGTCGAGGGTGTGCGGATAGTCGGCGGATGCCGCGTGGCGGCCGCGCTCGCGGAGGGCGCCCACATCGACGTGCCCGGGAGTGTGTCCGTGGGCCTCGAAGCGGCTCGCACGGCGAGCCTCAGCCTCGAACGCGTTCACCGGCGGGTGCTCGTACGCCCGTCCGCCCGGGTGGACGACGTGGTAGGTAGCGCCGCCGAGGCTCGCCTCGGCACGCGTGTCGATCACGTCGACGGTCAGCGGCGAGTGCACCTCGATCGAGGGATGCAGCGCCGACCACGGCTGCCAGGCGCGATAGCGCACGCCCGCGTAGAACTCGCCGAGCGTGCCGGTCGAGGTGAGAGGCACAGGTACACCATTGCACGTCACAAGGTGTCGGCGCTCGTCGATGCCGCGCACCGTGACCTGAATGCGCTCCACAGAGGAGTCCACGTAGCGCGCGGTTCCCGATCCCGTGGCTTCTTCGCCGAGCACGTGCCACGGTTCGATCGCCTGCCGAAGTTCGAGTTCGATGCGTGCTCCGGGCGCCGAGATCCGAGCCAGCCCGATGCGCGGGAAGCGGAACTCTGCGAAGGCGTCGAGCCAGGACTGCTCGAACGGGATGCCCGCGCGGTTCAGGTCGTCGACGACGCCTTCGATATCGAGCAGCGTCCCGTGAGGGAGGAGGAATTCGTCGTGAAGGCGCGTTCCCCAGCGCACGAGCGGCTCGTCGTAGGGCGTGTCCCAGAACCAGGCGATGAGGCTGCGCACCAGGAGAGCCTGGACGAGGGCGAGTTCGGGATGCGGTGGCATCTCGAATCCGCGGAGTTCGAGCAGCCCGAGGCGTCCCCGGCTGGAGTCGGGGCTGTACAGCTTGTCGATGCAGAACTCGGCCCGGTGGGTGTTCCCGGTCAGGTCGGTCAAGAGGTGGCGCAGGGCCCGGTCCACGATCCAGGGGCGGGCGCTGCCGCCGGCGGCTGCAGCCTCGGCATCCAGCCGCCGCAGCTCGCGCAGCGCGACCTCCATCTCGTACACAGCCTCGGGCCTGCCCTCGTCGAAACGCGGAGCTTGGCTCGTGGGGCCGATGAACCGCCCCGAGAAGAGGTAGGACAGGCTCGGATGCCGCTGCCAGTAGGTGATCAGGCTTGCCAGCAGGTCGGGGCGACGAAGCAGCGGCGAGTCGATGGGCTGAATGCCGCCGATCGTGATGTGGTTGCCGCCGCCGGTTCCGGTGTGCAGGCCGTCGAGGTCGAACTTCTCGGTGGACAGGCGGCTGCGCCGGGCAAGGTCGTAGAGCGTTGTGGTCAGCTCGCGCTGCTGCGCCCACGACGACACCGGCTGCACGTTCACCTCGATGACGCCGGGATCGGGGGTCACGACGAGCTGCTCGAGCCGCGTGTCGGGCGGCGGCGCATACCCCTCGATCACGAGACGGATGCCGGTGGCAGAGGCCGCCTGCTCGAGGACGTGCAGCAGGTCGGTGTAGTCCTCGAGGTGCGCGACCGGGGGGAGGAAGACGTGCACCTGACCATCGCGGGCCTCGAACGCGACAGCGGTGGTCGCGGTGGTTGCCACACCCTGCAGCGACACGTCCGGGATCTCGGGCTCGCGAAGCGGTGACTCTTCGAGATACGAGGGTTCTGCCGTCAGCTCCGGGGGTGTCCACGACACCGAATCCAGCGGCAGGCGCAGGCCGATGGGGCTCGTGCCGGGGCTGAGTACGAGCCGGCCGCGACGGAACGTCCACACGGGGCTCGTCCAGTGCCCGTCGGTCGTGAGGGGCAAGACCCAGCCGGTGGGGGTGTCGACATCACGGTCGAGGGCGGCGAGGTCGTGCTCGTCGAATCCCTCGACGTCGGTGGGTTCACCGGCGGGCTTGCGCACCTCCGCCGCCAGCGCCGCGAGCGGGTCTTCGTAGGCGGGCAGCAGGCGGCTATTCGGGATGCCGAGGGTCTGGGTGACGCGCCGGGCCAGGGTTTCGGCATCCGTCGTCGCGCCTGGCTGGGGTTCATCGGACCACGGGTCGGCGAACAGGGACGGGTCGTTCCACAGCGGCACCCCGTCTTTGCGCCACTGCAGCGCGATGTTCCAGCGAGGCAGCGGCTCGCCCGGGTACCACTTGCCCTGGCCGCGGTGCACGATGCCGCCGCCCGCGTACCGCTCGCGCAGCTTCTCGGCGAGCGTGTCTGCGAGCTCCCGCTTGTGGTCGCCGTCGGCGTCGGTGTTCCATTCGGGGGCCGTCGTATCATCGACCGAGATGAACGTCGGCTCGCCGCCCATGGTCAGGCGCACATCCGCGGCGGTCAGCCGTTCATCGACGGCCTCGCCGAGCTCGTCGATGCGCTGCCACTGCGCGTCGGTGTAGGGGCGGGTCGTGCGGGGGTCCTCGTGGATGCGGCGCACCTCGTTGTGGAACGAGAACTCCACCTCGACAGCCTCGGTAGCACCCGAGATGGGGGCAGCCGACGAGGGTTCGGGTGTGGCGCTCAGTGGAATGTGGCCCTCGCCCGCGAACAGGCCGCTCGTGGCATCCAGCCCGATCCAGCCGGCTCCAGGAATGTAGACCTCGGCCCACGCGTGCAGGTCGGTGAAGTCAGCAGCCGGCCCGCTCGGGCCGTCGAGGGACTCCTGGTCGGGGGCGAGCTGGACGAGATATCCCGAGACAAACCGCGCGGCCAGCCCGTACTGGCGCAGCAGGCTCACGAGCAACCAGGCGCTGTCGCGGCACGAGCCGATGCCGCTGCGAAGCGTATGGTTTGGGGTCTGCACTCCGGCTTCCATCCGCACGCTGTATGAGACCCGCTGCTGCACGGCGCGGTTCAGGTCGGCGAGGAACGTGACGGTCGGAACCCCATCCTCGGGCAGCGGCGGCAGGGTCTCGCGCCATCTTTGGGCGCGACCGCTGCCGGGGACAGAACGCAGGTAGGGGGCGAGATCGGATGCCAGGTCCGGGCGGTACTCGAAGGGGAACCGCTCCGCGTACTCCTCGATGAAGAAGTCGAGCGGATTGATGACCATCATGTCGGCGACCAGGCCCACCGTGATCTCGAGCCGGTCCACCTTCTCGGGAAAGACCAGGCGGGCCACCCAGTTACCGAAGGGATCCTGCTGCCAGTTGACGAAGTGGTTCTTCGGGCTCACCTCGAGCGAGTACGCCTCGATGGGGGTCCGTGAGTGCGGGGCCGGCCTCAGTCGAACGAGGTGGGGTGCGACCGAGATCGGCCGGGCGAACTCGTACGCGGTGCGGTGCTCGAGAGCCACCTTGATCGACATGCACACAGCGTGGCGGAGAACTGTTGCGCGCGGGTTACGGTTTGCCGACCAGTCCGACCTGTCCCGACCCTCAGAGCGCGGCGAGTTGTGCGTCGAGGAACTCGCGGACGTCGGCGAGTTCCTGCTCCGAGACACTGTGCGTCAGTCCCGGGTACGCGCCGCCCGAGAGCGTGGCGTGGGCGGGCAGCCACTGCATCGTGTGCTCAACGAGCGCCTGGGGGATGACGTCATCGTGCGTCCCGCGGCCCCAGAACACCGGCGGCTTTCGCTCGGCCATCGCCGCATCGCCCTCCAGGTCGCCCGGGGCCACGTAGCCGCTGAGGTTGACGGCGAACGCGAACCGGTGCGGCTCCAGCCGCAGCGCTTGCATCGAGACCGCCGCACCCTGCGAGAAACCGAGAAGCCCGACCGGGTCGTCGCCCGCGAGGGTGTCGACCCACTCGATGAGGCGACGCGCGGCGTCCGTCACCCGCGACGGGTCGCGGCCATCCAGTCCTTCGATCGGATACCAGGAGTATCCCGGCGCGGGCCACGGGGGCGTGAGGGGTGCGCGAACGGCGGCGACCGTGACGTCCGCCGGAAGGTACGGCCGTAGCCCGAACAGATCGTGTTCGTCGGACCCGTAGCCGTGCAGCAGCACGAGCAGCGGCCGCCCGGCGCGGTCCTCGGGGTCGCTCGACCAGAGGACCGTATCGTCGGCGAGCGCCGGCGTGTCGATCTCGCTCATGGCCTCAGGGTATACAAGAGACATGCCGGTACGGACCCCAGACCCTGACCCCAACGAGCGCGATGACGAGGGAGCGCCCCGCGATCCGCTGGGCGGGATCGGCTCCTCGTTCGGTCGCGCCGGTCATCCCGTCGGCGACGGAAGCTTCGGATCTCCCGCCCCCGGCAACGCCTCCAATCCGGGTTGGCTCACCGACATCGAACTCGCCGAGGCGCGACGGCGCCTGCCCATGCTCTACGTCGAGGCGCTCCCGGTGCGCACTGACGGTGTGGGCCTGGTCACCGAGGTCGGCATCCTGCTTCGCGCTACCCCCTCGGTGAGATCACCCGCTCGCTCGTCTCGGGGCGCGTCCGCTACGGCGAGACTGTTCGCGACGCGCTGTTCCGCCACCTCGAGAACGACCTCGGACCGATGGCGTTCCCGCTGCTGCCCCCACAGCCCGTGCCGTTCACGGTCGCCGAGTACTTCCCGATTCCGGGCGTCAGTCCGTTCTTCGATGACCGTCAGCACGCGGTCTCGCTCGCGTTCGTCGTGCCCGTGACCGGCACGTGCGAACCGCGCCAGGACGCGCTCGAGGTCACGTGGATGTCGCCGGAGGAAGCGGCATCCGACTCGCTGGCGGACGAGATGGAAGGTGGCAGGGGAACGCTCGTGCGCCTTGCGCTGGCCAGCGTCGGCGCGCTGCGCTGACTCCCGGAGAGTCGATGCCTACCAACGTCCAGCTCGTCGAGTTCGCCGTCGGACTCCCGATCGCTCTAGGGATCTCGTACCTCATCGCGCTCGCAATGCGGCGGCTGTTCCGAGAGCGCCTCCCCCTGTCGCTCCCGGTGATGATCCTCACCTCCGTGGTAGGGACCGCGATCGGGCTGTTCATCGCGGGATGGTTCGTCGTGGACGCCCGCCTGTGGACGCCCTTGACCCTGCTGATCGCGTTCGGTTCCAGCATCCTGGTCACTTTCGCCGTTTCGGGGCTGTTCGTCGGTCTGCGGCGTGACCCCGGCAAGGTCGACATCGGCGCGCTGCTGGCTGCCGGAGAATCCGATCGCGTCGAGTTCAAAGAGACGGCGCGGTGGAACGTGCGGGAGAACAAGAAGGACGCGCGGATGGAGCAGGTGGTCGCAAAGACCGTCGCCGCCTTCCTCAACAGTGGCGGCGGAACTCTGGTCGTGGGCGCCAGCGACGATGGCGAGGCTCTGGGGCTTGGCCGCGATCTCGCGACCCTCCGCACTCCCGATGCCGACCGCTTCGAGCTGTGGTTGCGCGACATGCTCTCCACGCTCCTGGGGCGCAACGCGGCGGCGTTGCCGATCGTGAGGTTTCCCACGGCGCCGAACGGGGAGATGGTCTGCGCGATCGTTTGTCCGCCCTCGCCACGACCAGTTTTCGTGACGCAGGCGAAGGACGGATCCTCGACGGAACTGTGGGTTCGGGTGGGCAATTCCACGCGCTCCTTCGCGGTCGACGAGGCTGTCGAGTACGTTGCGCGGCACTGGGCTCGTCGGGGCGTGCTGCGACGCACGGCCGATCCCAAGCATCCCGCTACCTGATCGTCATCTGGGCGCGGTACGGTGTGTGCGCTCGGGGGAGATTGATCCCGCATGTCCCGGAGGACCGGATGCCCGACAACGCCCCATCTGCTCACACCGACGCATCGCTGTCGACTCCGTTCGATGAGCTCATGAATGCTGCGCCGGATTCCAAGCTCATGCGATCGCAGGCGCAGCAGATCGAGGCCGACGCGAGGATGCGGGCGTCCGAGCACCTCGAACGCGCACGCGAGAAGGCGCAGCGCATCATCGACGCGGTGACGGCCCAGGCCGACACGGTGCTCCGCGACGCGGAGGATCGCACCCGGCAGCTGCGCTGGCAGCAGCACCAGCTCACGAGCTTCATGGCCGAGGTCAAGGAGATGATCCGTCCGGACGGTGTGAGCGCGCAGCCCCCGTCATCCGAGTGGGAGCCATCCGAGTACCGCGACGCCGCCGCGGGTGCCGACATCGCGCCGACCGGAGACGGTGCCGCCGAGCACGCGTAGTCTGGCCGGAGCCCGTGAGGGAGGTTCGGCATGGTCCAGGTACGCGTCGCCGGGGTGGCGATGGACTCGATGGCACAGCACGTCATCCTGCTCAAACCGCTGGGTGATGCTCCCGGGACCGGGTCGATCGTTCCCATCTGGATCGGTGCCCAGGAGGCGACATCCATCCTCGTCGCCGTCGAACACGCGGTGACACCGCGACCGCTTGCTCACGACCTCATGTCGGTGATGCTGAAGCAGTTGCACGCCCAGGTGACGCGCGTCGAGGTGACCCGGATCACGGACGGCACGTTCTATGCCGAGATCACCATCGTCCACGGCGACCAGGTTCTTGTCATCGACGCACGACCATCGGATGCGATCGCGTTGGCGTCGCGAACGGGGCCGCGATCTGGGTGGCAGACGCGGTTCTCGAGGAAGCCGGCATGCCCGACATGCTCGACGAGGATGACGCTGAAGTGTCAGTCGACGAGTTCAAACGCTTTCTCGACGAGGTCGATCCCGAGGACTTTCGCGGCTGAGCGCCTCGGGGCCGGCGCCTGAGGTGCCGGTCGAGCCGCGTACCACCAGGGTCGTCGGCAATTCGATGATGCGCGCTTGTGGGTCGGCGCCGTGGGCGATGGCGACGAGTTCATCGATAGCGGCCGCCGCCATCTCACGAATCGGCTGGCGAACCGTCGTCAGGGCGGGCTGAACCCACTTCGCTCCCCGCACGTCATCGAACCCGACCACGAGAACGTCCTGTCCCACCCGCATGCCGAGGTCGGCGGCGGCGCGATACACCCCGATGGCCATCTCGTCCGAGATCGCGAAGACGCCGATCGGCCCGGATGCCGCGGCCTCGCGCAGCGCGGGAAGGCTTGCGCGCCAGGCGCCCGGGGAGCTCCAGTCCGCGCGGATCCGGTGAATGGTGGCGGTCGGATGCCGGGAACGCACCGTGGTCTCGAAGCCGTCCACGCGTGCACGTCCGAAGCGGTATGACGGTGCGGCATCCACGACGATGAACTGCTCGGCTCCGGCGTCGAGCAGGTGCTCTGCGGCCGACCATGGCGTACGCGGCAGGCATCGAGCGGATCCTCGCGTCCCACGTCGCGCTGATGGACGCCTACGACCCGCGCGGGCGCATCGACCTCGTCTGTGATGAGTGGGGCACGTGGTGGAACGTCGAGAAGGGCACGAACCCCGGATTCCTCTTCCAGCAGAACACCGTGCGCGATGCTCTGGTGGCAGGCTTGCACTTCGATATCTTCCACCGGCACGCGCGTCGGTTGACGATGGCCAACATCGCCCAGACCGTCAACGTGCTGCAGGCCATGATCCTCACCGACGGCGAGAGCCTCGTGCTGACACCCACCTACCACGTGTTCGAGATGAACAAGGGTCACCAGGATGCGTTGCAGCTGGGCGCTCACGTCCTCGAGGTGCCGAGCGAGACGGTGGGGGATGAGGACCTACCGTTGTTGTCGCTCTCGGCATCCGTCAAGGACGAGACCGCCCTGGTGTCGTTGACGCACCTCTCGGCACACGACGACCTCGATGTCCGCATCGACCTGCGCGGTCGTGCTGCCACCGTTGTCCGTGCCCGGGTACTCACCGCCGAGAGCGCGTCGGACTTCAACGACCCGAGTGCACCCGATCGGGTGGCGCCGGTGTCGCTGGAGACGCGGATCGAGGACGGCATGCTCTCGGTGCGGCTCCCGGCGCACTCCTTCGCGACCGTCGAGCTCAATCTGGGTTGAGGGAGCCCGCGCGAGGTGCCTCAGGCGTTTGTCGCGCGGGCGATCGCCTCGATCAGGGCGTCGATGTCGGACTCGGTGGTGTCGAAGCTGCACACCCACCGAACCTCGCCGACCGAGGCATCCCAGTCGTAGAACCGGAAGCTTTCGCGGACCCGCTCGGCAGCTCCCGGCGGCAGGGTGGCGAAGATGCCGTTGGCCTGCGTCTGCTGCGTGAACCCCACCCCGTGGATGCTGCCCGCGGCAATCGCCTCCTCCAGGCCACGCCGCAGCCGCGCTGCCATCGCGTTGGCATGGCGTGCGTTACGCAGGAACAGGTCGCCCTCGTACAGCGCGACGAGCTGGGCTGAGACGAACCGCATCTTCGAGGCCAGCTGCATGTTCATCTTGCGCAGGTAGTGCAGCCCCACGGATGCCGACTCGTTGAGCACCACGATCGCTTCAGCGGCAAGCGCCCCGTTCTTGGTGCCGCCGACGCTGACCACATCGACACCCGCATCCGTCGTGAAGGCATGCAGGGGGAGGCCCAGGGCCGCGGCGGCATTCGAGATCCGAGCGCCGTCCATGTAGAGGAGCATCCCGCGTTCGTGGACGTGGTCGGCTATCGCCCGGATCTCGGCCGGCGTATAGAGCGTGCCGAGCTCGCTCGACTGCGTGATGGCGACAACCAGCGGCTGAGCGCGGTGTTCATCACCCCACCCCCACGCCTCGGTGTCGATCAGCTCGGGCGTCAGCTTGCCGTCGGGAGTCGGGATCGTCAGGAGCTTGATGCCGCCGACCTTCTCGGGCGCGCCCCCTTCGTCGCTGTTGACGTGTGCCGTGGATGCCGCGATCACCGCCCCCCACCGGGGCAGCATCGACTGCAGTGCCGTGACGTTCGCGCCCGTGCCGTTGAAGACCGGGAACACCTCGACGGGCTTGCCGAAGTGACCAGCGAACACACCGTGGAGCCGTTCGGTCACCGAATCGGCGCCATACGCGGGCTCGTGATCGACGTTCGCGGCGGCGATCGCTGCGAGCACCTCGGGATGGATGCCTGAATAGTTGTCGGAGGCGAAGCCGCGGGCGTGGACGGGGGTGCTGGTCACCGTCTCAGCCTACGGTTCGCGCAGGCGTGCACTCGCGAGGCCGTCATGCGTCGCCAGCCCGGATGCCGGCCGTCGAGGCGATCACCGGGCGCATCTTCTTCTCCAGTGCTTCGTAGAACATCGACAGCGGGAACTCGTCGTCGAGCACGGCATCCGTGTAGCCCGAGAGGGGGCCAGCGAGCACGTCGTCGGGGAGTCCCCGGTTCCACCGCGAGGCGGGGTGGGGCGGCAGCGTCTGGCGGATGAGGTCGTAGGCGGCCAACCAGTGCACGGGCTTGGGGCGGTCGATCGAGGCCCAGTACAACTCGTCGATGCTGTCGGCGAGCGCAACGACGGCGGCAGGGACGGCGTCCCAGTCGATCGACAGGGCGGTATCGGTCCAGTTGAGCACGCCGCGCTGATGCAGCCAGGCGAACAGCAACTGCCCGCCCAGCCCGTCGTAATTGCGCACCCGGGAGCCCGTGATCGCGAAGCGGAAGATGCGGTCGAACACGACGGCGTACTGGACCAGTCGCGCGTGTTCGAGTGTTTCCTCCTCGGTCCCGCTCAGCGGCTCTCCGCCCTCGAGCCGAGCCTGCAGCCGCTCGTGGATCCGCACGCTCTCGCGGAAGGCGGTCAGATCGCAGCGCAGTTCCTCGAGGGCGTACAGGAAGTACGGCATCCGCTGCTTGATCATGAACGGGTCGAACGGCAGATCGCCCCGCATGTGGGTGCGGTCGTGGATGAGATCCCACATCACGAACGTGCGCTCGGCGAGGGCGGCGTCATCCAGCATTCGAGCCGCGTCGGCGGGAAGGTCGAGCTTCGTGATCTCGGCCGCCGCGCGGACGACCCGGCGGTAGCGGGCAGCCTCGCGGTCCTGGAAGATCCCTCCCCATGTGAAGGTCGGGATCTCGCGCATCGCCACGGTCTCGGGAAAGAGCACAGCAGAGTTCGTGTCGTAGCCCGACGTGAAATCGATCAGGCGCAGCGAGACGAAGAGGGCATTGCCGTAGTCGGTGCTCTCGAGCTCGGCGACGAACTCTGGCCAGATGGCCTCGACCAGCACGGCTTCGACGTGGCGCTGCCTCGACCCGTTCTGCGTGTACATCGGGAAGACGACGAGGTGACGGATGCCGTCCACGCGCTGCCGCTGCGGTTGGAACTCCACGAGCGAGTCGAGGAAGTCCGGGATGCCGAATCCGCTCTCGACCCAGCGGTTGAAGTCCCGGGTGAGGGCGTTGAGGTAGTCGCTATCGTGCGGGAATGCGGGTGCCAGCTCCTCGACGGCGCGCATGATCGCCCCGACGTGCTCGCGGGCGGCGGCGTGATGCGCGGCATCCGGAATCGAGCCGTCGGCAGCCTGCAGCGGGTGCAGCGCCTCGGCTGCGGACTTCAACGCAAGCCAGGCCGCGGACACCTCGACCGAGGCGGCGATCTCGGCGGGCGCGAGGGGAGTGAGGGGTGCGGGGGACGACAGGGTCGACATGAGGCCTCCGAACGTAGGGTCGTCGCGAGTCTAGATTTTCTCCGTTCCTAATGCGTTTGGGCAGGAATATTTCCGGCTTTCGGCCGTTGCGGTCGATAGGCTCGTTCGCATGGTTCCGGAAACGCTGCTCCCTCGGCTCGATGACGACACCGATGCCCGCATCCTGCGCGCGCTATCGGTGGATGCGCGTGCGACTCTCGCCGACCTGTCAGCGGCAGTCGGTCTGTCGGTGTCGGCGGTGCAAGCGCGGGTGCGCCGACTGGAGAGCCGCGGGATCATCGCGGGTTACCGCGTCGTGGTCGATCCCGAGGCTGTCGGCAAACCGCTAGCCGCGTTCGTCGAGATCACCCCGCTCGACCCGGCTCAGCCCGACACGGCCCCCGAGCTGCTCGCCCACCTCGAGGAGATCGAGGCGTGCCATTCGGTTGCGGGAGCGGCGAGCTACCTCCTGCTGGTGCGGGTCGCCACTCCGCGGCACCTCGAGTCGCTGTTGCGAGAGGTTCGCGCGGCAGCCAATGTGAGCACGCGAACGACCGTCGTGCTCCAGACGTTCTACGAGAACAGGCCGGTCGCGCCCGCTGCCCGCACCTGACGCGCGGCAGCTGCGGGTCACGTGTTCTGCGGGAACCCCAGGTTGACGCCGCCGTGCGAGGGGTCGAGCCAGCGAGACGTGACAGCCTTCTCTCGCGTGAAGAACGAGAAGGCCTGCGGTCCGTACGCCTTCGCGTCGCCGAACAGCGACGCCTTCCATCCGCCGAACGAGTGGTACGCGACCGGCACCGGGATGGGCACGTTGATGCCGACCATTCCGACGCTCACCTCGCGTTGGAACCGTCGCGCTGCGCCGCCGTCGTTCGTGAAGATCGCGGTGCCGTTGCCGTACGGGCTTGCGTTGATGATCTCGATCGCCTCGTCGTACGCGCCGACGCGCACGACCGACAGGACCGGCCCGAAGATCTCGTCGCGATACGCGGCAGACGAGGTCGGCACGGCGTCGAGCAGGGTGGGACCGAGCCAGAAGCCCCCGGGTTCGCCGTCGACCTCGACACCCGCGCCGTCGACCACGACCGTCGCACCGTCGTCGCGGGCGACCCCGATGTACGAGGCCACCTTGTCGCGGTGCGCCGCCGTGATGAGCGGGCCCATGTCGCACCCGCGCAGACCGTCACCGGTGCGCAGCGTCGCCATGCGTTCGGCGATCTTGTCGACGAGGGTGTCCGCGATCGAGTCGACCGCGAGCACGACGGACACCGCCATGCACCGCTCGCCCGCCGAACCGAAACCGGCATTGACCGCCGAGTCGGCCGCGAGGTCGAGGTCGGCATCCGGCAGCACCAGCATGTGGTTCTTCGCTCCGCCCAGAGCCTGCACGCGCTTGCCGTGCGCGCTCGCGGTCTCGTAGATGTACTTCGCGATGGGGGTCGAGCCGACGAACGACACCGACGCGATGTCGGGGTGCTCGAGGATCGCGTCGACGGCCTCCTTGTCGCCGTGCACGACCGAGAGCACTCCCGCCGGCAGCCCCGCCTCGGCGTAGCGCTCTGCGATCCAGTTCGCCGCCGAGGGGTCCTTCTCGCTGGGCTTGAGGACGACCGCGTTGCCGGCGGCCAGGGCGATCGGCACGAACCACAAGGGAACCATGGCGGGGAAGTTGAAGGGACTGATCACACCGACCACCCCGAGGGGTTGGCGCAGAGTGTACACATCGACGCCCGTCGACACGCTCTCGGAGTACTCACCCTTGAGCAGGTGCGGTGCGGCGCAGGCGAACTCGACGACCTCCAGGCCCCGGGCGATCTCGCCGTGAGCGTCGGCGAGCACCTTGCCGTGCTCCGACGTGAGGATGCGGGCCAGCTCCTCCTTGCGGGCGTTCAGGATCTCGCGAAAGGCGAACATGACGCCCTGCCGCTTGGCGAGGCTCGCGTCACGCCAGGCGGGTGCCGCGGCGGTCGCGGACGCGACGGCGGCGGCGACGTCGTCGGCTCCGGCCAGGCGCACCTCGCGCTGCGCTTCGCCGCGCGCCGGGTCGTACACCGGCGCCGTACGGGTCGAGGTGCCGGGCCAGGCGGCGCCGCCGACCCAGTGATCGAGGACGGGAAGATCGGACATCGGAGTGCCTTTCGTGAGGCGGGCGGTCTCGGCCGCGCCGGAGGGGGTCAGAGAGCGGCATCCAACAGGGCGAGCACGTCGTCGTAGATCTCGACGGCGCGCGCGACCTCGTCAGCGCTGACGGTGCACGGCGGCACGACATGGATGCGGTTGTCGACGGTGAATGGGAGCAGGCCGCGGGCGAGCATCTCGGACTTCGCCCGCGCGATCTCGCCCGCGCGCAGCGGGTCGCGGGTGTCGCGGTCAGCGACGAGCTCGAGGGCCCAGAACACACCCTCGCCGCGCACTTCCCCGACCACGGGATGGCGTTCGGCGAGGTCGGTGAGCGCGGGGGCGAGCACGTCCGAGCCGATGCGCCGCGCGTTCTCGACGATGCCCTCCGATTCCATGGCGTCGATCGTGGCGACGATCGACGCGGCCGCCAACGGGTGGCCGCTGTAGGTGAGGCCACCGGGAAACACGCGATCGTCGAACGCGTGAGCGATGGGGGCGCTGATCAGTACGCCGCCGATCGGGACGTAGCCAGAGTTGACGCCCTTCGCGAAGGTGATCAGATCGGGCACGACTTCGTGGCCCTCGAAGGCGAACCAGCGACCCGTTCGCCCGAACCCGGCCATCACCTCGTCGAGGATCAGCAGGATGTCGAACTCGTCGGCCAGTTCCCGCACCCCCGCGAGATAACCGGGCGGGGGCAGGAGGACCCCGGCGGTTCCGGGGATCGACTCGAGCAGGATCGCCGCGATCGTCGACGGACCCTCGGCTTCGATCACGCGCCGGAGATGGTGGAGGGCGCGTTCGCACTCCTGCTCGACGCTGTCGGCCCAGAACTCGCTGCGGTACAGGTATGGGCCGAAGAAGTGCACGTGGCCGCGAGCGAACTCGTTCGGCATCCGTCGCCAGTCGCCGGTCGACACGATCGCCGCCCCGGTATTGCCGTGATACGAGCGGTACGTCGAGAGCACTTTGTCGCGTCCCGTGACCAGGCGTGCCATTCGGATCGCGTTCTCGTTCGCGTCGGCCCCACCGTTGGTGAAGAAGACCTTCTCGAAGCCATCCGGTGCGTGCGCCACGATGCGCTGCGCGGCACGACCGCGCGCCAGGTTCGCAGCGGTCGGCGCGATGGTCGTCAGCACATCGGCCTGTGCCGCGATCGCCGACGTGACCGCCGGATGCTGGTGTCCGATGTTCACATTCACGAGCTGGCTCGAGAAGTCGAGGTATCGCTTACCCGACTCGTCCCAGAGCTCGGTGCCGGAGCCGCCCGCGAACACGAGCGGTGACAGCGCCGCCTGCGCCGACCACGAGTGGAACACGTGCGCACGATCGAGATCAAATGCTTCGCTGTCGGTGGTCATGAGCCCTGCTTCGTGGGGGGTGATGCCGGGTCGGCCGGCGATGCCGACCGACCCGGCGCGGGAGTTACTGGCCGCCCTCGGTGAGGGTGACCTCGATCGGGGTGTACGTCGCCGAGACGTCGTAGCCCTCCTCGACGAGTTCCGCGAGCGCCTGCTCGATGTACTCGTTCGAGTACGCCGACGCCGGCGGCTCGGCCGTGATGAGGTTCAGTCCGTCCTGGTTGACAGCCGACAGGGCCCCGGCGACAGTCTTGTCCCAGGCTGCCGGGTCCATCACGCCGAACTCCGAACCGTTCCAGATGAGCTTGTTGACCTCGTTCATCATCCACTCCTGGTGCACGGGTCCCACCGGGAAGGCAGCTTCGGCGTTGATCGCGTAGTCGTAGGTGATGGCGGCTGCCTCGACGGGATTGTCGCGGGCGTAGATCCAGCCCTTGGCGATGGCCTTCAGGAACCGCACTGCCGCATCGGCGTATGCCGGGTCGGAGGCCAGGCGCTCGGTGTCGGCCCAGATCGCGTCCTGCAACATCGCGCCCTCGGTCTCTTCGTACGAAATGACGTTGAGGTCCTCGAGAGTGTAGAGCTCACCGGTCTCGGGGTTGACGGTCTCGAGCACCTGCGCGAGTTCGTTGTAGGTCATCGCTTGGGCGGCGTCGACGTCTCCGTCCAGCAGCGCGTTCATGCTGAAGTCCTGCGTCGTGATCGACACCGTCGTGGAGTCGAGGTCCTCGGCGGCCATCGCCGCGAAGATCTCCCACTCGTTGCCGAAGCCCCACGAGCCGATCCGCTTGCCCTCGAAGTCGGCGACGCTCTCGATCCCCGAGTCGGCCCACGACACCTGGGTCGTCCCCGATTCCTGGTAGACCTGCGCGATGTCGGTGAGTTCCGCGCCGGTCGCCTCGAGGCTGCCGAGCACCTTCGGGACCCAGGCGATCGCGAAGTCCACGTCGCCGGCGATCAGCGCGTCCTGCGGCACGATGTCACCGCCCGAGGGGACGATCTCGACATCGTCGAAGCCCTCTTCGGCGAAGTAGCCCTGGTCGAGGGCGACGTAGTAGCCCGCGAACTGTGCTTGCGGCAGCCATTGCAGCTGCAAACTCACGGACGTGAGCGGCTCGAACTCGCCGCTGTCTTCGGTCGTTGCGGGTTCGGATGATCCCGCGCACGCCGCCAGTGCGAGTGCGGCGACGGTGAGGGTGGATGCGGCCACGAGGCCGCGTCTGGTGCTGTGTCTCACGGTGTTCCCTTCATCTGTGGGGTGCTCTCTCGGTGGTACGGGTGGTGCTCGATGCCGGTTAGACCGGCATCCTTCGGGTCGCCAGCCGCTCGAGCAGCGAGGTGACCAGGAAGAAGAAGAGGCCGATGATGATTCCGCCGAGGACGAAGGCCCAGGCGAGCGCGGCCCGCCCCGACTTGGCGTACGTCGCGATCGCGGTGCCGATGCCGTCAGCGGGCCCGCCGAAGTACTCCGCGACGAGGGCCGCGATGACCGCCAGCGAACTTGCGATCCGCAGACCCGTCATGAGGTAGGGCAGGGCCGTCGGCAGGGTCAGCAGTCGGAAAGTCTGCGCCGACGTGGCAGCCGACGCGCGGAACAGGTCGCGGTGCACGGGCCGGCTCTGCCGCAGGCCCCGCAACACGTTGACGAACACCGGGATGAACGCGGCAAGACCTGCAACCGCCTGCCTCCCGAACTGGCTGGACGCCCCGAACATCGTGTTCAACACCGGCGTGATCGCGACGATCGGAATCACCGCGAGCGCCGCGACGAGGGGGCCAGCATCCCGTCGATCGGCCGGATCGCCGCGGCGAGCGCGGCCAGCGCGATGGCGATGAGCGATCCCGCGATGAGCCCCACGAAGGCGTTGGTCGCGGTGACGGCCATCCCCTCGGCGATGATGTTCCACCGCAGCACGAACTCCTGCGCGATCGCGATCGGACTCGGCAGCATCCGGGGCGCGGCGGCTGCGACGTCCACGTACAGCACCCAGGCCACGAGCCCGAGGATGCCGACCCCGACGGGAGCGGCGGTGCGCACCCACGACGGCAGCGCGGGAGCGGTGGGTTCGCGCAGGCTCATCGTTCGTTCGCCCTCTCGATCTTCGAGCCGTGCAACGCTTCGCGTACAGCCGTGACCCGCTCGAAATAGGCGGGGGACTCGCGCAGGTCGTCGTCACGCGCGTCGCCGAGTCCCACCGTGACGACTTCGGTGATGCGGCCCGGTCGCGGGCTCATCACGACGACACGGTCAGACAGGAACACCGCCTCGGGGATCGAGTGCGTCACGAACACCACCGCGGCGCCGGTCTCGGCGGCGATGCGGGTCAGCTCGGACTGCAGGTACTCGCGGGTCATCTCATCGAGCGCCCCGAACGGCTCGTCCATCAGCAGCAGGCGCGGACGGGTCGCGAGGGCGCGCGCGATTGCGACACGCTGTTGCATCCCGCCCGACAACTGGTCGGGATAGCGTTCGGTGAAATCCGACAACCCCACGAGTTCGGCGAGCTCCGCGACCCGCGCGGCGCGTTCCGGCTTGGCGGTGCCGTGAAGCTCGAGCGGCAGGGCGATGTTCGCGGCCACAGTGCGCCACGGCAGCAGTCCCGCCTGCTGGAACGCGATGCCGTAGTCCTGGTCGACCCGGGCGCGCGCCGCGGGTTTGCCGAAGATCTGCAGATCCCCGCTCGTGGCCGAATCGAGATCGGCGATCAGGCGCAGCAGCGTCGACTTTCCGCATCCCGAGGGCCCGATCAGCGAGACGAACTCGCCGGCCGCGACTTCGAGATCGACGCCCGTCAGCGCCGTGACATCGCCCGCCTTCGTCGGGAAGAACTTGCCCACGTCGCGTGCGTGCACGGCGGCGGTCGCGGTCGGCGCGGTCGGTGTCTGAGGGGTCATGCGGTGGCCTCTCCTCGTCGGTAGCGGTGGAGTCCGACCCCGATCAGCGCGACGGACCCGGCGGCGATCAGACCCAGCACGATCGAGCCGAAGATGGGTCCCCACGGGGCGGCCGGATCGCTGGATCCCTGGCCGGCGAGTTGGATCAGCATCCGCCCGATTCCGCCGCGCATCCCGATCGAGACCTCTGCGACGACGACACCGAGCACGGCGTTCGCTGCCGCCAGGCGCAGCGCGGGCAGCAGGTGGGGTACGGCGGCGGGCAGCCGCAGGTGGCGCAGCGTCGACCAGTACCCGACGGCGTAGGTGCGCATGAGGTCGACGTGGATCCGGTCGGGGGCTTCGAGTCCGCGCAGAGCGCCGACAGCGACGGGGAAGAACGCGAGATACGACGCGATGACGGCGACCGACAGCCATTGCGGCCAGCTCGTCCCGCCGCGGTCGATCTGGTTGCCGATCGCGTTGATGACCGGGGCGAAGGCGATGAGCGGGACCGTCTGGCTTACGACGATCCAGGGCAGCAGCCCCCACTCCAGCAGCTGCCAGCGCTGCATCACGAGTGCCAGTGCGCCGCCGACGATGACGCCGAGCACCCACCCGACGGCGGCGATTCCCAGCGTCGTGACGGCCGCGATCGCGACTGTCGCGATCAGCGGCGGGGTTTCCCCCCCGCTGGTCGGCTCGAACAGTCGCGCGAGCATGTCCCACACGTGCGGCATCGCACGGTCGTGGGTGCGGGGCAGGATCATGACCCCCGAGCCCGTCTGACCCTCGACGGCGCCGATCACGACACCCTCCGCGGGCCCCAGGAACTTGTAGGCCTCCCAGAGCAGCACGATCGCGAGCACGCCGAGGATGCCCCAGCCCAGTCCCGTCGCCCTCCGGCTCATGTCTGCAGCCGCTTCACTCGCCGTCACGCCTCACGACTTGGCCGTGACCTTCTCGCGCAGGGCCGGGATCACGGTCTCGCCGTAGACGCGGAGGGTCTCCTCCTTGTTGTCGTGCTGCAGGTACCCCGCGAACTGCGTGACGCCGAGCTCCCGTAGCGCCCCGAGCTTGGCGATGTGCTCTTCGGCGGTGCCGAGGACGCAGAATCGGTCGACGATCTCGTCGGGAACGAAGTCCACGTGGTCGTTGTCGCTCTTGCCGTGGGAGTTGTAGTCGTACCCGGTGCGTCCCGCGATGTAGTCGGTGAGAGCACGCGGCACGCTGCCGTCGGTGCCGTACTTCGCGACGATGTCGGCGACGTGATTGCCGACCATCCCCCGAACCACCGGCACTGGTCGCGCATGTGCTCCCAGTCCTCGCCGATGTACATGGGGGCCGCGACGCAGAAGTCGATCGACTCGGGGTCGCGGCCGGCTGCCGCTGCGGCATCCTTGACCGTTTTGATCATCCAGGCCGTGATGTCGAGGTCCGCCAGCTGCAGGATGAATCCGTCGGCCACTTCGCCCGTGAGCTTCAGCGCGAGCGGCCCGTACGCTGCGACCCAGACGTCCAGCTCGGACCCCTGGCTCCACGGGAACTGCAGCGTCGATCCCTTGTACTCGACGGCTCGAGAGTTCGCGAGCTCCCGGATCACGTGGATGGACTCCCGCAGTTCGGCCAGCGTCGACGGCTTGCCGTTGGTGACCCGCACCGCCGAGTCGCCGCGCCCGATGCCGCAGATCGTGCGGTTTCCGTACATCTCGTTCAAGGTCGCGAACACGGATGCCGTGACGGTCCAGTCCCGTGTCGCGGGGTTCGTCACGAACGGGCCGACGACGACCTTGCGGGTCTCGGCGAGGATCGCTGAGTAGATCACGTACGGTTCCTCCCACAGCAGGTGGGAGTCGAAGGTCCAGACGTGGCTGAAACCGTGCGCTTCGGCCAGCTTCGACAGCTGGATCACGCGCGACGCGGGAGGATTCGTCTGCAGGACGACACCGAAGTCCATCGTCATCGCCTCACACCAGGTACTGGCTCAGGCCGCGCTTGACGAAGCTGCCGTCGCCCTTGCGTCCGAGGTACTGGCCTGCGTCGACGATCACCTTGCCCTTGGAGATCACGGTGTCGACGTGCCCGTCGATCTCGAACCCCTCCCAGGCGGAGTGGTCCATGTTCATGTGGTGGGACTTGCCGGTGCTATGACCCAGGTCGTCGACCGGGAGGCCGATGGAGGTGTGACCGTTCGGATCGTAGACGACGATGTCGGCATCCGCCCCGGGCTGGATGACACCCTTCTTGCCGTACATGCCGAACATGCGCGCCGGGGTGGTGCTCGTGAGTTCGACCCACCGCTCCAGGGTGATCTCGCCGGTGACGACGCCCTGGTACATGAGATCCATCCGGTGCTCGACTGAGCCGATGCCGTTGGGGATCTTACGGAAGTCCTCCAGGCCCAGGGTCTTCTGATCCTTCATGCAGAACGGGCAGTGGTCGGTGGAGACCATCTGCAGATCGTTGGTGCGCAGGGCCTGCCACATGTGGTCCTGGTGGCCCTCGGCGCGCGAGCGCAGCGGCGTCGAGCACACCCACTTGGCGCCCTCGAACTGGCCCCACTGCTCGCTCGAGGCGCCCAACTGCTCTTCCAGCGACAGGTAGAGATACTGCGGGCAGGTCTCGCCGAATACGTTGAATCCGTTGTCGCGAGCGGCCGCGAGCTGCGCGACAGCCTGTTTCGCCGAGACGTGCACGACGTACAACGGCGCCCCGGTGATGTTCGAGAGCATGATCGCGCGGTGGGTGGCCTCTTCTTCGGCCTGCCAAACGCGGGCCTTGCCGTGGAAGAAGGGTGAGGTCTTGCCGGCATCGACGAGTTGCTGGGCGAGCACGTCGATGACGGGGCCGTTCTCGGCGTGCATCATCGTGAGCAGCCCCGTGTCGGCGGCGACCTGCATCGCTTTCAGGATCTGGGCATCGTCCGAGTAGAAGACGCCGGGGTAGGCCATGAACAGCTTGTAGCTCGTGATGCCTTCGTCAACGAGGGTCGGCAAGAACGCGAGCGATTCGTCGTCGATGCCGCCGACGATCTGGTGGAACCCGTAGTCGATCGCGCAGTTTCCCGCTGCCAACTCGTGCCACTTCGCAAGGCCGTCGGGCACTTTCGTGCCGTACGTCTGCACGGCGAAGTCGACGATGGTCGTCGTACCGCCCCACGCTGCCGCGCGCGTGCCGGTTTCGAACGTGTCGCTCGCGAACGTGCCCCCGAAAGGCAGCTGCATGTGCGTGTGGGCGTCGATGCCGCCGGGGATGACGTACTTGGCGCTCGCATCGACGACAGTGTCGACGGATGCCGCCAGGTTCGTGCCGAGCAGTTCCGAGCCGGGCGCGAGGACGGCGACGATCTTCTCGCCGTCGACGAGGACATCGGCCGGAGCCCGCCCGGTGGCGGAGACGACGGTGCCGCCGGTGATCAGTGTCGTGCTCACGGTGCGGAGATCCCTTCGTAGCTGTCGGGGCGACGGTCGCGGTAGAACTGCCAGTCGTCGCGCATCTCCTGCACCATGTCGAGGTTCAGGTCGCGAATGAGGACCTCCTCGTGCTCGCTCGAGCCCAGCGCCCCGACGAAATTGCCGCGCGGGTCGATCACCTGGCTCGTGCCGTAGAAGCTGACAGCCTCGTCGCCGTACTCGTTGTCCTCGCGGCCGACGCGATTGGGCTGGAGGACGAAGTAGCCGTTGGCAACAGCCGCGCACGGCCCCTCGACCTCCCACAGGCGGTTGGACAGGCCCGGCTTGGTCGCATTGGGGTTGAAGACCATGTGCGCGCCGTTCAGGCCGAGCTCGCGCCATCCCTCCGGGAAATGGCGGTCGTAGCAGATGTACATGCCGACCTTTCCGACCGCCGAGTCGAAGACGGGGTAGCCGAGGTTGCCCGGACGGAAGTAGAACTTCTCCCAGAACTTCTCGACGTGGGGGATGTGGTTCTTGCGATACGCCCCCAGCACGGTGCCGTCGGCATCCACGAGAACCGCCGTGTTGTAGTAGACCCCGGTCTGCGCTTCCTCGTAGATCGGCAGCACCATCACAGTGCCGAGCTCCTTCGCTACCGCGGCGAAGCGCTCCACGATCGGGCCGTCGACCGGCTCGGCATAGCGGTAGTACTTCTTGTCCTGTGTGATGCCGAAGTAGGGCCCGTAGAAGAGCTCCTGGAAGCACACCACCTGCGCGCCGTCGGCGGCGGCATCCCTCGCGAATTGCTCGTGCCTGTCGAGCATGGATGCCTTGTCGCCGGTCCACGTCGTCTGCGTGATGGCCGCTCTCACCGTCGTCATCTCGTGCACTCTCCGTCCGGTCGAAGGGGCCACGAAGCGCCGTGGCGTGTCTGTTATTGTTCGGCGTGAACATTTCCCTTCGGTTTCGTCCCGTGTCGCGACCGTAAATGTTGGTGTGATCGAGATTGGGTGGGCGATGACCACGGTGATCGATCGTGCGCACTTCACCGATCCCACGCCGCGCGCTATCGCGGCAGAGCTTGCCCGCCTGATCACGGCCGGAGATCTGGCCGCCGGTGAGCGACTGCCGACCGTGCGCGAGGTCGCGGGACGGCTCGGTGTGAGCCCTGCGACAGTGAGCGCTGCGTGGAAGGCGCTCTCGCAGGCCGGGCTGATCGTCTCGCGTGGGCGGGCAGGATCGTTCGTGCGCGAGGAACGGCAGGAGTGGATGTCGCCGCGCGTGCAGGGCCTTGCCCAGCATCCGGGATCGCCGCGGCTCGACCTCTCGGGAGGGACTCCGGATGCCGACCTGCTCCCCGACCTCGCGCGTGCCTTCTCGCGGGTGTCGCCGCGCGCTCACACCGGTCGATACCACGAGTCGCCCGTGCTACCCGAACTGGAGACGTTGCTCCGCCGGGTGTGGCCGAGCGATGCGGAGGCGATCACTGTCGTCGACGGTGCCCTGGACGGCGTCGGTCGTGCGCTCGAACAGGTCGTGCGCTTCGGAGACCGCGTGGTGGTCGAAAACCCCGGCTTCCCGTACTTCTTCGACCTCATCGAGCACCTGGGGGCGCAGCCGATCCCCGTAGAACTCGACGCCGAGGGGATCGCGCCGAGTAGCTTCGCGCGTGCGCTCGCGACGAGGCCGACCGCGGTGCTTCTGCAGCCGCGCGCACACAACCCCACGGGTGTGTCGACGAGCCCCGAGCGCGCGGCTGAGCTTGCGCGATTGGTACGCGCCTCGCGAAACGGAGCGCGGGTCGTCATCATCGAGGACGACCATTCCGGGCTCGTAGCCGCAGCGCCCGAGGTGACGCTCGCCCGGTGGCTGCCAGAGCAGGTCGTGCACGTACGCAGCTTCTCGAAATCCCACGGTCCCGATCTGCGCATCGCCGCGCTCGGAGGCCCATCGCGCATCGTCGACCGCGTCGTGGCGCGCAGGCTGCTGGGGCCGGGATGGACCTCACGTACCATCCAGGCCGTACTCTTCGATCTCTTGTCAGACCCCGTATCGATCGAGGCTGTGGTTCGCGCCCGCGAGAGCTACCGGACTCGTCAGCGGGAGCTGGCCGGCGCACTGCGCCGCCACGGAGTCTCAGCCGTTGCCGGTGACGGCCTCAACGTCTCCTGGGACGTCTCGGACGAGCGCGCGGCGCTCCTTCATCTCGCTGCGGCCGGCATCGGTGTGGCGGCGGGGTCGCCCTTTTTCCTCTCAGACCGCACCGCTCGCCCCCTCATCCGCGTCACTGTCGGTCTCGTGAGCGGTGACGTCGATGCCGTGGCTGCCTCGCTCGCGCGTGCGGTGCGCGTGACGGGCTGAGCGCCACCGCCCCAGTTGCGGCATCCGGCTGTTCCCGACGTCCGAGCCGCGCAGTGCGCTTCCCCGCATGACGACTCCCGCTCCGGCGGATCCCACAGTTGCGCCGCGCACGCGGTTGATCCGTACCCCGAACGAGCGCGTGTTCCTCCACGTTCTCGTGAACACTGCGGCTGCGAACATCACGACGAGCTACCTCTGGTTCGCGCTGACCTTCTGGGTGTACCTCGTGACACTCCTCGTCCCCGAAGAGCGGCACGCGAATGCCAACGGTCTGGTCGGCACAGTGCAGGGGATCGCCTTCATTATCACCAGCGTGTTCAGCGGCCTGTCGGTCGGCCCGCTCGGCATGGGGTGGACGCTGCTCATCGCCATCGTCGCAACCGCGATCGCGGGTGTTCACCTGCTCCTGCTCCGGATTCCCGAGGAGCAGCCGGCGGCATCCGTCGGACGCGGTGTCGACCTGCGCGGCGCGATCACCGCTGTGAGACTGGCGCCCGGGCTCTTCGCACTCATCATCTTCTCGACGTTCAACAACCTCATCGGTGGGGTCTACATCGCCCTGATGGACCCGTACGGGCTGACCCTGTTCAGTGTCGAAGCCTGGGGCACCGTGTTCGGGGTCGCCGCGACGGGGTTCATCGTCGGCGGCGTCCTGATCGCCAGGTTCGGCCTCGGACGCAACCCGATTCGCACGATGTTGCTCGTGGTCGCGGGCATGGGGCTACTGGGCGCGCTGTTCACGATCCGCGACTGGTGGCTGCTCTACGCCGTCGGGATCTGGCTCTACATGGCCCTCGTGCCCGCGGTCGAGGCAGCCGAGCAGACCGTGATCCAGAAGGTCGTGCCGTACGGATCGCAGGGGCGTGTGTTCGGGTTCGCCGCGGCTTTCGAATCGGCAGCCGCCCCCATCACCGCGTTCCTGATCGCGCCGATCGCGGAGTTCTGGGTCATCCCCTACATGGAAACGCCGAGCGGCCAGCAGACGTGGGGATGGCTTCTTGGGGACGGGGAGGCGCGCGGCATCGCGCTCGTGTTCGTCTTCGCAGGTCTCGCCATGGTCGTCAGCGCCCTGCTCGCATTCGCGACGCGGTCGTACCGGCTCATCACCGAGCAATACCGTACCGCGCCCGAGACGCCGTCGCAGACCGAGTCCGAGACCGAGACCGAGCGGACGCCTGCACCGTAGGCGGTCGGCCCGGCGCACATACATCTTCAGACTGACGCGCTCTGGGCGCGCGTTCCGTAGCGTGGGTGAGGTGAGACGCTCCGCACTCTTTCGTGAACTCCTGCCGTACCAGGTGGCAACCGATGTGTCGGTTGCGGGAGTGTTCGGGCTGCTCTGTCTCCCCTTTGAGCTGACGATCGGCGGCTGGGCAGCCGAGTCGGCACTGCCGACCGTGGTCATGTGCCTTCTCTTCGCGGCGGCGCTCGCGCTGCGGCGGCTCTCACCGCCCCTCGCGCTCGCTACGGCGTGGGTCGGCGCGACGATGCAGATGCTGATGCTGCGTCCACCGTCGCCCGTCGACCTCGCGATCTTCGCCGTGCTCTACGCGACGGCTGCCTACGGGAGCACGCTGGTGTACTGGCTCGGATTCTCGTCGGCGATCGTCGGGGCCACCGTCATCACCGGCTATCTCTTCGGTTCGCAGCTGCTCAGTGCCGCGTCGTGGAGCGTCCTTCCGCTGGCAGCCGCTGTTCTCATCGCTGCGGGGTTCGCGTTGCTCCTGGCCTGGACCGTGGGTGCTCTGGTTCGAACGTCCCTGCGCGCTCGACGCACCCAGCGTGAGCGCGAGCGTGCCGAACGGGAACGCGTCGAGGAGCAGGAGCGAGGTCGGATCGCGCGCGACATGCACGATGTCGTCGGTCATTCGCTGGCCGTCATCATCGCCCAGGCCGATGGGGCTCGCTACGCAGCCGACGCCGATCCGCAGGCGGGGAAGGACGCGCTCGCGACGATCTCGACGACGGCGCGCAGCGCGCTCGCTGATGTTCGGCTGCTGCTGGCGCAGTTGCGCCACAGCGAAGGGATGGCGCCGCAGCCGATGCTGAACGATCTGGAGAGTCTGTACTCCCAGGTGCGAGCTGCTGGCCTCGCGGTGCGCGTAGACGTGGAACCGATGCCTCCCGCGAACGTGCCGGCTGCCGTGCAGTTGGCCATCTACCGCGTGCTGCAGGAGGCGCTCACGAACGCCATCCGCCACGGCAACGGAGATGTCGAGGTGACGATGCGCTGGCTCCCGGACCGTCTGCACCTGTGGGCATCGAATCCTGTCGCGGAGCCCGTCGACCCGCCCGCGGCGGATGCCGCGCCCCTGACTGACCCCGCCGGAGTGACCCACGGTATCGTCGGCATGCGCGAGCGGGCGCGGCTGGTCGGTGGGGCAGTGGAGGCAGGGATGGTCGGGGAGCTGTGGGTCGTGCGGGCGACCTTCCCCTTCGCCGCGGAACCGCAACCTCACGGGTCCGCGGCACGATGAACGACCAGAGCAACCCCGGTCCGGGCGTCATCCGTGTCGCGCTCGTGGATGACCAGGCGCTCTTTCGCGCCGGCATCCGCATGGTGATCGACTCCCAACCCGACATGGCCGTCGTCGGCGAGGCGGGAGACGGCCAGGCGGCCCTGTCGATGGCGCGAGACACGCGTCCGGATGTCGTGCTCATGGACATCCGGATGCCCGTCATGGACGGGATCGAGGCGACGGCGCATTTGCTACAGGACCCTGACGCGCCACGGATCGTGATGCTGACGACGTTCGACCTCGATGAGGCAGCCGCACGCGCGATCCGCGGCGGCGCGAGCGGATTCCTGCTCAAGGATGCCGAGCCGGAGTTCGTGCTCGCCGCAATCCGCAGCGTGTACTCCGGTTCGGCGGTGATCGCGGCAACGGCCACGGCGCAGCTGTTCGCGCACTTCCGGGACGAACAGACCCGGCCGGCGCCGCGAGCGTTCCGCGAGCTGACCGAGAGAGAACGCGAGATCTTCGGTCTCGCCGCGCGGGGCCTGTCAAACGCCGAGATCGCGGCGCGAGAGTACCTTTCCGAGGCAACGGTGAAGACGCACGTCAGTCGCATCCTCGGCAAGCTCGAGCTGCGTGATCGCGTCCAACTCGTCGTTTTCGCCTACGAGCACGGCCTGGTCTGACACCGATCATGGGGCCGCTGGCCGCAGCCTCGCAGGAGACGGATGCCGAGGAATCATCCTTCCGATGGATGACGGCGCGACTTCGGGCTGACGCGGGGGTACGGGCCTGATTCCTAGCGTCGGAGGTATGAAAATCACCACGACGCAGATGGGCTTGGCGGCCCGCGTAGAGAACCTCGGCAAGACCTATGGCTCCGGCAGCGGAACGGTCAGGGCGCTCGATGACGTCACTGTCGGCATCCGTCTCGGGGAGTTCACCGCGATCATGGGTCCCTCCGGCTCGGGCAAGTCGACCCTCATGCACATCATGGCTGGGCTCGACGCCCCGACTGCCGGGCGGGTGTGGATCGGCGACACTGACATCACCGATCTCGGTGACCTCGAACTCACGATCCTCCGTCGTCGTCGTGTCGGTTTCGTGTTCCAGTCCTTCAACCTCGTGCCGACCCTCGATGCGCTCGGCAACATCCTGTTGCCCTTCGACCTGGACGGCCGCACGCCGAGTGTGTTGGAACGCTCGCGCATCGACGGGCTGATCGACACCCTCGGGCTTCGCTCGCGCTTGAATCACCGGCCGCACGAGCTCTCGGGTGGCCAGCAGCAGCGTGTTGCGATAGCCCGCGCCCTGGCGACCGCGCCCGACCTGCTCTTCGCCGACGAGCCGACGGGAAACCTCGACTCGCGCTCGGGGCGTGAGGTGCTCGCTCTGCTGGCTGAAGCGAGCCGCACCCGGGGGCAATCGATCGCCATGGTCACCCATGACCCCGTCGCCGCCAGCCACGCTGACCGGGTCCTGTTCCTCGGCGACGGGCGCCTCGTCGCCGACAAGCCCGCGCAGACCGCCGAGCAGATTTCGGCTCACATGCTGGCAGCCGACGCCGGCGCGCAGACTCGTCGGGCGGAGGTCGGCGCATGAGCGCGGTCGCGGCATCCGTCGAGGAGGCTCCGCTCCGCATGCCCCGTGCCCGCGCTAACGTCGCGTGGCTGCGTGAACGCGGGATGGGGGCGAGCATCCTGGTCGCTGCAATCTCGACCGTGTTCGGGGTCGTGCTCATCGCCACGACCGACTTTCTGGCGGCGATGCTGCGGGCGGACCCGTACATCGGCGACAGCGGCACCCTCGCCTTCATCCTCGGATTCCTCACTCTGCTGCTCGTCGCGCTCGCGGTCTATGTCGCCGGCATCGTCACGGCCAACACGTTCGCGACTGTCGTCGCCGGACGATCGCGCCAGATCGCCCTGCTGCGTCTGATCGGCGCGTCGGCGAGGTCGCAGCGAGCACGCGTGGCCTCCCAGGGCCTGATCGTCGGCGTTCTCGGCGCGACGATCGGCACGGTGCTGGGCATCGTCGTCTCTGCCGCCGGAGCGCAGATCGCGATAGTTCGACTCGGGTTGGATGCCGTCCACGTGGCGCCGGTCACCCTGTCCATGCTCCTGCCCGCCGTGATCGTCGCACTCACCACGTGGCTGGCGGCGTGGATCGGTTCCCGGCGAGTTCTCGCGGTCACCCCGCTGCAGGCAGTGTCGGGCTCGGTTCCCCTCGCCACCGATGAGGTAGGCGCCCGTCGAGGCAAGCACGCGGTTGCCGGCATCCTGTTCGCCCTCGGCGCGGTTGCGCTTGCCGCGGGCATCCTGCTGGGACTTGTCTCACCGCTCGGCGTGGTCGTCGCCTTCGTCGGTGGAGTCCTCTCGTTCACCGGCATCACGATGGCAGCTCCGCTGGTCATGCCTCCGGCGCTGCGCCTGGTCGGCCGTGCTTTCGGGCGCTCCGCTCCTGCGCGGCTCGCGGTGCAGAATGCCTACCGGAACCCGGAGCGCTCCGCCCGGACATCGATCGGCATCGTCATCGGCGTGACGCTCGTGACGATGTTCGCGGTAGCTATCGAGTCGGTGAAGGCGGTGCTCACGGCCAACGCGGGAGGCAGTCTCGAACCCGAGCTCGCGAGCATCATGGACACGTTCGCGGCAATCATGATGGGACTGGTTGCGATCTCGGCGGTGATCGCGGGCGTCGGGCTGGTGAACCTGCTGACCCTCGGCGTCATCCAGCGCACCCGGGAACTCGGGCTTCTCCGTGCCCTCGGCGTCTCGATCCGGCAGATCCGGGTGATGGTGCTGTTGGAGGCTCTGCACGTGACGGTGACCGCGACAGTCCTGGGCGTTCTCCTCGGCATCGCCTACGGCTGGGCCGGAGCGCAGTCCCTCCTCGGCAGCGTTCCCACGAACCCGGACGGGATCATCCAGGCCGGCATCGTCTACCCCGCGGTCCCGATGGTTCCGCTGCTGGTGATCGTGGCGGCGACGGCGATCCTCACCGTCGTTGCGTCAGTCACCCCCACGCGCCTGGCAACCCGCGTCGCGCCGGTGGCGGCGCTGAGCGAGTAGCCGGTTCGGAGGTCAGGCCGTGGCGGCCGCGTCGGCTTCTCCTGACTCGGCCGTCACGGCATCCGGATCGTGCGCCCACGACGGCGCGACCTGACGGATGCGGGCTGCCCGCCACTGCCAGAGCGCCCAGAGGCCCGGCCATAGCGCGGGTGCAGCAGTGCCACCGATCACGAGGCGCTCTCGCCACAGGGTGCGGCCATCCGGAAGGGGAGACACCGCCATCTGGTGGTCCCAGACGTCGAGGACCGCGAGTGGGCCGGTCAGCGGCATCCCGGAGTCACGGATGATCCGCACGCGCACCCCGCCTACCTCACGTTCGGCATCCGTGATCGAGATGAGCTGACGGCCGACCGGGATAAGCCCGGCGACGCTGAGCCCGACTGCGGCATTCTGGCCGTGCTCCCACTGCGTCGGGATCGCTTCCAGCGGCTGCATGTCGAGGAACGGTCCGTACACCTCGGCGAGTACCCGCGGTGAGTGCAGAGCGCGCCAGGCGGCGTCGGCGTCGCAATCGATCGTGAACTTGCTGAGCACGCGCATGCGGCAAGTCTCGCATCCGGTCTCGCCCTACGCTGGACGGATGCCGACAGTCGAGCCCGCGCCTCGCGAAGAACAGTCCCGGTACCAGGTGCGTTTCGATTGGGGTCTTGCCGGCCTCGACCGGGTCGCGCCGGCCGAGATCACGATCGTGGTCGACGTGCTGGCTTCGGGCACGGATGCCGAGCTCCTCGCCTCACGAGCCGCCGATCGCGGCGCCGTCGTGATCCGCGCTGACCTGCGCACAGCGAGCGCCGCAGCCGACGCTGCCGTCGCAGAACAGCACCGTCGGGCGGCGCGCACGAGTATTGCGGTGATCGCGGTCGGGCAAACCGACGCCAGTTCTGGTGCACTGAGGTTCGCGGTGGAGGACCTCTTCGGGGCGGGGGCCGTGATCGACGCACTCGCTGCGCGAGGGATCGATCATTCGTCTCCCGAGGCTGCTGCCGCTTGTGAGGCGTTCCGGGGACTGCGCCCCGCGCTTCGCCACCTGCTCACCGCCAGCGTCACCGGCCAGTGCTGGCTCGAAGAGGGTCGGCGCGACGCGGTTTTGGCCGCGGCCGAGGTCGACGCGGCTCGGTGAACTGCGTCGCCGAGAGAGGCGAAACCGAACGACACGCGGGTTTCGCGAGGCGTTGAGTCGCGTTCACGTCGCGGCCATGTTAGCGATAACTTCTGTCATCCTTCGCGGTTAGGTTCGTCCCCCGTCGGCATCGCCCGGTGCCGTCGTGGAAAGGAATCCTCCGTTCATGACCGTCGATCGACGCGTCACTCGGAGCGCTGCTGCAGCCTGAGCTGCACTCGCGCTCGGGTGCGCTCTCCTCGTTCCCGCTGTCGCTACCGCTGAAGACGGAAATCAGCTCGTCGGCCCCGCCGAGACGCTTCTCATCGAGAACGTCCATGCCGCAGGCAAGGTGCTCGTGATCGGCTCCGAGCAGGCTCAGCTGACCAATCCCGATGACACACCGGCTGCCGCAGCCATCTTCGAGATCGGTGACACCGCGTCGGCGATCACCGCGCAGGAGGTCCTCGCATACCCGGTGCGTGGCACCACGTAGCCATCGTGAACGATCCGGCAGCCGACACCGCGATCATGTACGTCGATGGCGTTCCGGTTCTGCGCAACGCGTCGTCGGTTGGCGGGATGATGGCAGCTGACTTCATGCCATGGATCATCGGCACCTCCACCTGGGAGACCGAGCCCGATCACGGCTGGTACGGATGCGTCGGTGAGACCCGCATCGTCGATCACGCGCTCACCACCTCGCAGTTCCTCTACAACCGAGTGAACATCGCCGATTCCTTTGCGGTGACGACCGATTTCGGCGCTGTCTACGCCCCCGACCAACAGCTCACCGAGGTCACGGGAACGGGCCTGCCCGGCTCCGGCGTGCGCATCGCGGACGCGGACGGCACCCTCGGTAGCGCCGAGGTCGGCGAGGACGGATCGTGGACGGTGACCCTCTCGACGCCCGTCGGCGGTCCCGGCGCGCATCCGTTGACGATCACTCCGAGCTTCGGAACACGCGACGGTGCCGCTCAGGAGGTCGTCTATCTGGTCGGCGTCACCGATCAGTGGCGCCCGTCGGACAGCGAGCTGACTGCTGACCTCGAGAACGCCATCACCGTCGCCCCGAACCCGTTCGCGCCGGGAGACACCGTGACGATCACCCTGCCGGCCGGTCACGAGGGAGACGCGGTGTACGTGTTCGCCTTCTCCGAGCCCACGGCGCTGGGGTCGGCGACGGTGTCGGGCGCCGCGCGCATCACGATGGTGACGCCCTCGAGTGTGCCGCTTGGAGCACACCGGGTTGCGGTCTACGCCGCCGACGGCACGCTCCTCGGTTGGCAGTCGGTCACGGTAGCTACCGCGACGCCGGCGGCAGCCCCGCCGTCAGCGCGGGGTCATCGCCGCCAGGCGCGTGGACGCCGTGATCTCGCGCCTGGTCCACGTGAGCAGGTAGCGCTCGTCGAAGCGGGGTGCGCAGCGGGCGCAGGAGGTCTGCCGGCTCGCGCGGCGATGCCGGTAGGCGACGTGACCGGCGGGGCACACGCCGACCCAGGGCGCGAGTTCTGTCGCTGTCTCGCCGTGGTGCGTGGTCCCGCCCACATAGCCGAGGTCTCGCGCGATCGCTTTCCAGCGCGGCCCATGGCCTGCTGCCGCGCCGGCGAGGGCGTGCGCCACCTCGTGCAGCAGCGTCTGGTGGTTGGTGTCATCATCGTGGCGGGCCGCGAGATACCGGGACACCGTGATGCGCTTGCGGGTGAAGTCACAGAGGCCCGCGCGCCGCTTCGCGTTGTCGAAACCGAACGACCACTCCGGGCTCAGGTGCACCGAGAGCAGGGCCTCGGCCCAGTGGCGAACGCGGTGCAACTCGGACATGACGACAGCGTAAGTCGGGCCTCAGACACCGGCCGGTCAGCTGGCGACTGCCGCGCCGGCCTCGGCCCGCCGGCGCTCGGCGGCGTCGATCGCGAGAAGAGTCGACTCGAGCTGGTCGTCGGGGGCTGACGTGCTCTGGCGAGCGAAGAGTGCGCGCTTGAAGTCAGCGCGAGCTGCGTCGAAGTCTCCCGCGTCGTAGTGCACTTTGCCGCGGTGCTGGTACGCGAATGCGGCGATCGATGCCCAGCCTGCCCCCTCGGCCTCGACGGCGCAGGTGGTGAGCTCTTGCGCGGCGGCAGCGAGCGAGCCGCGAAACTGCAGCACTGTCGCGTGCAGGATGCGTGCGCGCAGCAGATCCTTGCGCGTTCCCGCCATCCGGGCCGTGCGCACCGTCTGGTCGGCGATCTCGAGCGCGTCGTCGAGGCGGTCCAGAACCTTCAGAAGCCACACCCGCTCGAGCAGGGCGGGGAGCGAGCGCTGGTCGCCGAGTTCGTCGAGGCGGTCGCGGCAGTCGCGGGGGTTGACTACTTCGCGCAGCGTGACGGGGTCGTAGCCGTGGATATAGCTCACTCGCGCTCCTTCCCGCAGAGCGGTGATCGCCGCGGTCAGGCCGCCCGATTCCGCATCCTTGCCGCACCTCGCCCCATACGCGGTGCGCTCTCATTGTGACGGCGTCGGCGAATCGCGCCGGCTTCCCACGCCGTCAGCGCTCGAACAGCGTCGCCGAGGGCGCTGGCGACGGCGCGGCGTCGGCATCCGTGACAGGGCGCGAACCTGCGACGAACGCGTCGATCTCTGCGCCCTGCGCCACCTTCGCCGGATGCGGTCCTGCAGCCATCAGCCGCGGGAGCCACGCGGTGGGAAGCGGGGTCCGGGATGCCGCGATCACGATGTTCCCGAACCGCCTGCCCTTCAAGACTTGCACTTCGGCCAGCAGCGCGACGTGCGGGAGTTCGCTGCGGACGGTGGCGGCTTGGCGCCGCGCAAAGGCGAGCCCCGCGCCGTCGGCGACGTTGACCAGCAGCACGCCAGTCTCCGTGAGGTAGCGCGCAACGAGGCAGTAGAACTCGAGACTCGTGACGTGAGCCGGCGTGCGCGCGCCGTGGAAGATGTCTGAGATCACCAGGTCGGCCTGACCGCGAATGCCCGCCGGCAGCCGTTCCAGCACGGCCCGGGCATCTCCGGTCCGCGTGCGGATCGAGCCGCCAGCGCGTGAACTGGACGGCAGCGGCAGATGTTCGCGGACGAGCGAAACCAGAGCCGGTTCGAGTTCGATGACCTGCTGCCGGGACCCCGGTCGGGTCGCTTCGACGTACCGGGGGAGCGTGTAGGCGCCGGCCCCCAGATGGATGGCGGTGAGCGGCTCGCCCGGCTCTCCGAGCTGATCGATGACGGCGCCCATCCGTGCGACGTACTCGAAGTGCAGGTGGGTGGGATCGGCGAGGTCGACATGGGACTGCGGGGTGCCGCCGACCTCGAGTTCCCATCCGCTTGCGAATGCCGACGGGACGATGCGCGCCACGGATCCGTCCGACAGCCGCACCTGCGGCGGCGGGGCTTCGACGTGCGCTCGGGCCACGCATCCACCGTAGACCGGGCGTACCGTGGTCGCATGACGACCATCGACCTGAACGCCGACCTCGGCGAAACGGTCGACGGGGTGCCTACCGCTGACGACGAGGCGCTTTTCGCCGTCATCTCCAGCGCAAACATCGCCTGCGGTGGTCACGCCGGAGACCCGGACTCCATGGTTGAGGCTGTCGAACGGGCTGCCCGGTTCGGGGTGGTGATCGGCGCTCACCCCTCCTACCCCGACAGGCCCGGATTCGGCAGGCTGCCGCTCGCGATGGCGACGGCCGAGCTTCGCGGCACCGTGTCTGCGCAGCTGGATGCTCTCGCGGACGTCGGCGCCGACATCCGGTATGTCAAACCCCACGGTGCGCTGTATCACGCTGTTCGCACGGATGCCGCGCACGCGGCGGCGCTCGCCGCCGCTGTGGCAGATCTGTCGGGTCGGCTGGGCCGAAGACTGCCGATCCTCGCTATGCCGGGCGAGATCTCCGAGGCGGCGCGAGAGCACGGTCTGGAGGTCGTAGCTGAAGCGTTTCTCGACCGCGGCTACACGCCGAGCGGAGAGCTCGTCCCCCGCGGCGAGCCCGGCGCGGTTCTCGAGAATCCTGATGCCGCCGCGATCCGGGCCGTGCGCCTGGCACGCCAGGGCACCGTCGTCGCCGTTGACGGCACGAGTATCGCGGTGAGCGCTGCCTCCCTCTGCCTGCACGGCGACTCGCCAGGGTCGGTTGCGGCGGCTCGTGCGGTGCGGGCGGCCCTGGATGCTGCGTCAATATCAGTGCGAGCGCCGTGGTGAGCAGCGCCGGGGTCCGAGTCTTCGGCGACACGGGTCTGCTCGCTGAGGTGCCCGAGAGCATCAGCCCCGCCGAGGCGCTGCGGGTCGTCATCTCGCTCCGCGAGCGACTCTCCAGTTCACAGCCCGCGGGCGTCGTGGATCTCGTCCCTGCCGCGCGCACCGTCCTCGTGCGGTTCGCACCGCGCGAGGTAGCCACCTCGGTCGTGCGCGCCTGGATCGAGAAGAGTCTCGCCGATGCCCTCGCGGTGACTGACGTACCGGCGCGTGCGGCCGTGGACGGGAACACGGATGTCGAGATCGGCATCCGGTATGACGGACCCGACCTCGACAAGACCGCGGCCTTCCTCGGCATCCACTCCGCTGACCTCGTCTCTGCTCATCTGGCGGCCACCTGGACGGTCGCCTTCACGGGGTTCGCGCCTGGCTTCGGGTATCTCGTGAGCGAGGACTGGCCCTTCGACGTGCCTCGCCTCGCGTCGCCGCGTACGCGGGTCCCGGCAGGCTCGGTGGGACTTGCCGGGAGCTTCTCGGGTGCCTACCCGCGATCGACGCCGGGCGGATGGCGGCTGATCGGCACCACCTCCGCCCCGCTGTTCGACCCGGATGCCGCATCCCCCGCGCTCCTACGCCCCGGCATGCGCGTTCGATTCCGCGAGGTCGCCGACCTCCCCGCGTCCGGCCCCTCCCTCGAGCGCGGCAGTTCTGTGCGTCCGCTGCGCATAAATGCGCAGCACTCGCACGAAACCGCCGCACACGCGCGAGGCGGAGTGGAGGCGGATGCCGGCAGTGGTCCCGTGCTGCGGGTCGAGGCGCCGGGGCTGCTCGCGACGGTCCAGGATGCCGGGCGCCCGGGACACGGGTCGCTGGGCGTCTCCGTCTCTGGCGCCCTCGACCGCGCGGCCCTGCGCACCGCCAATCGCCTCGTCGGGAACCCCGAGGGCGCGGCGGGCCTGGAGATCACGGCGGGCGGATTCGAAGCCACCGCGCTCGCTGACGTGTGGATCGCCGTGGCCGGCGCGTGGGGCGAGCTCACCATCGACGGACGCGGCATCGACCACGGCGCGGCGCAGCTGTGGCGGCGCGGTGAGCGCCTGCGGATGGGGTGGTTCACGGCCGGCGTTCGCGCGTACCTCGCCGTTCGCGGCGGCATCGAGGCCCGGCGCGTCCTGGGCTCGGCCGCTACCGACACCCTCGCCGGCCTCGGGCCAGAACCCCTCCGCGCCGACGCAGTCCTCTCCGGCGGGGCGCTCGCGGTCGACGAGATCCCGGCATCCGATCTGGCGCCCTGGAGTCCCCCGCCGGCCGATCTGGTCGTCCGCCTCGTGCCCGGACCCCGCGAGGATGCCTTCACTCCGGCGTCGGGAACCGCGCTGTTCGAAGCGACGTGGACTGTCGGCGCTGCTGCCGACCGGGTCGGGATGCGGCTGGAGGGGCCGCGGCTGGATCGCACGGATGCCGGGGAGTTGCCGAGCGAGGGGATGGTTCCGGGGGCGATCCAGGTGCCACCGTCGGGCTCTCCCACGATCCTGCTGGCCGACGGTCCCGTGACCGGCGGCTACCCGGTGATCGCCACGGTTCTGGATGCCGATCTCGACCTGCTCGCACAGGCGGGGCCGGGCGCCACGATCCGCTTCATACACGCGACACAGCACTGAGATCGCTGGTTATACCGCACGAATTTCGACTCGTCAAGAATCCCGCTGGACACGGCGTGCCGGAACGCGTATAGTTGGTGGTTGCGCTCTTGGATTCCCCCTGCCCTCATATGGTGGTCGGCTGTGCCTGCGTGTCCCCGCTCGATGCGGTGCGAGACGCGCTGGTTTTCGGGGAGGACCGAACGCTTCACCTGACGACAAGGATAGTGCCCCGCCCGGGCCCACGGAGGTAATCCCCTTGGCTGCTGCGCGCAACGCAACCACCACCACATCCCCGAAGAACGGCCGCGGAGCATCCCGCCTCTCGTTCGCCAAAATCTCCGACACGCTGACGGTCCCCGACCTGCTGGCGCTGCAGACCGAGTCCTTCGATTGGCTCGTCGGAAACGAAACCTGGAAGGCCCGCCTCGCCGAAGCGCAGGCAGCCGGCCGCACCGACATCTCGGTCAAGAGCGGCCTCGAGGAGATCTTCGAAGAGATCTCGCCGATCGAGGACCTCAGCGAGACGATGCAGCTCTCGTTCACCAACCCCTACCTCGAGCCCGAGAAGTACTCGATCGAAGAGTGCAAGGAGCGTGGCAAGACCTACGCCGCTCCGCTGTACGTCGAGGCCGAGTTCATGAACCACCAGACCGGTGAGATCAAGACCCAGACGGTCTTCATGGGCGACTTCCCCCTGCAGACCGACAAGGGAACGTTCATCATCAACGGCACCGAGCGTGTCGTCGTCTCCCAGCTCGTGCGTTCGCCCGGTGTCTACTTCGACAAGACTCCTGACAAGACCTCCGACAAGGACATCGTCTCGGCGCGCATCATCCCGAGCCGCGGCGCCTGGCTCGAGTTCGAAATCGACAAGCGCGACCAGGTCGGTGTGCGCATCGACCGCAAGCGCAAGCAGTCGGTCACCGTTTTCCTGAAGGCCCTGGGCCTGACCAGCGAGCAGATCCTCGAGGAGTTCGCCGGTTTCGAATCCATCGAAGAGACCCTGTCCAAGGACACGATCCTCACGAAGGAAGACGCCCTCCGCGACATCTACCGCAAGCTCCGTCCGGGCGAGCAGGTAGCCGCTGAGGCCGCCCGTGCGCTGCTGGACAACTTCTACTTCAACGCCAAGCGCTACGACCTCGCCAAGGTCGGTCGCTACAAGATCAACCAGAAGCTCGGCCTGTCGGGCCCGCTCAGCGACTCGGTGCTCACCGTCGACGACATCGTCGCGACGATCAAGTACCTCGTTCGCCTCCACCGCGGCGATGCGAGCTTCGAGGGCGTTCGCGGCGGCAAGCCGGCGACCATCCGCCTGGATGTCGATGACATCGACAACTTCGGCAACCGCCGCATCCGCGCCGTCGGCGAGCTCATCCAGAATCAGGTCCGCACGGGTCTGTCGCGCATGGAGCGTGTCGTTCGCGAGCGCATGACGACGCAGGACATCGAGGCGATCACCCCGCAGACCCTGATCAACGTGCGCCCGGTCGTTGCCGCGATCAAGGAGTTCTTCGGAACCTCGCAGCTGTCGCAGTTCATGGACCAGAACAACCCGCTCGCGGGGCTGACCCACAAGCGTCGCCTCTCGGCGCTCGGCCCCGGTGGTCTGTCGCGTGAGCGCGCAGGCGTCGAGGTCCGTGACGTTCACCCGTCGCACTACGGCCGCATGTGCCCGATCGAGACGCCGGAAGGCCCGAACATCGGTCTGATCGGTTCGCTCGCATCGTTCGCGCGGATCAACGCCTTCGGTTTCATCGAGACGCCGTACCGCAAGGTCATCGACGGTCGGGTCACCGATCAGATCGACTACCTCACCGCCGCCGAGGAGGACGACTACATCGTCGCCCAGGCCAACGCGCCGCTGAAGGCCGACGGTCACTTCGAGGAGACCCGCGTGCTCGCCCGTTCGAAGGGCGGCGAGGTGGAGCTCGTTCCCGCCGAAGACATCGGCTACATGGATGTCTCGCCGCGCCAGATGGTGTCGGTGGCGACCTCGCTCATCCCGTTCCTCGAGCACGACGACGCCAACCGCGCCCTCATGGGTGCGAACATGCAGCGTCAGGCTGTGCCGCTGCTGCGCAGCGACTCGCCCGTCGTCGGAACCGGTATGGAGGGCTTCGCCGCGATCGACGCCGGTGACGTGGTCACCGCCAAGCGCTCCGGTGTCGTCATCGAGGTCTCGGCGGACGTCGTCGCCGTCCAGACCGACGAGGGCGGGATCGACGAGTACTTCCTGCGCAAGTTCGACCGCTCGAACCAGGGCACGTCCTACAACCAGCGCGTCATCGTCTCGGCTGGTGAGCGGATCGAAGCCGGCGAGGTCATCGCCGACGGTCCTGCCACCGAGAACGGTGAGCTGGCCCTCGGAAAGAACCTCCTCGTCGCGTTCATGACGTGGGAAGGCCACAACTTCGAGGACGCCATCATCCTGAGCCAGGACCTGGTGAAGGATGACACCCTCTCGTCGATCCACATCGAGGAGTACGAGGTCGACGCCCGTGACACGAAGCTCGGCAAGGAGGAGATCACCCGTGATCTCCCCAACGTCAGCCCCGACCTGCTGAAGGACCTCGACGAGCGCGGCATCATCCGCATCGGCGCCGAGGTTCGTCCCGGCGACATCCTGGTCGGCAAGGTCACGCCCAAGGGTGAGACCGAGCTGTCGGCCGAGGAGCGACTGCTTCGCGCGATCTTCAACGAGAAGAGCCGCGAGGTTCGCGACACGTCGCTGAAGGTTCCCCACGGTGAGCAGGGCACGATCATCGCCGTCAAGGAGTTCAACGCCGAAGACGGTGACGACGAGCTCGGCTCGGGTGTGAACCGCCGCGTCGTGGTCTACATCGCCCAGAAGCGCAAGATCACCGAGGGTGACAAGCTCGCCGGCCGTCACGGCAACAAGGGCGTCATCGCGAAAATCCTCCCCGTCGAAGACATGCCGTTCCTCGCGGACGGCACGCCGGTGGACATCATCCTGAACCCGCTCGGTATCCCCGGCCGCATGAACTTCGGCCAGGTGCTGGAGCTTCACCTGGGATGGATCGCCAAGCAGGGCTGGAAGATCGAGGGCAACCCCGAGTGGGCAGCGCGTCTGCCCGAGATCGCTCGCGAGGCAGCTCCCGGCACGAAGGTCGCGACCCCCGTGTTCGACGGTGCCTACGAGTCCGAGCTGGCAGGCCTGCTCGACTCGACACTGCCCAACCGGGACGGCATCCGCCTGATCGACTCGACGGGTAAGACGCAGCTGTTCGACGGACGTTCGGGTGAGCCGTTCCCGGCTCCGATCTCGGTCGGCTACATGTACATCCTGAAGCTGCACCACCTCGTCGACGACAAGATCCACGCACGCTCCACCGGTCCGTACTCGATGATCACGCAGCAGCCGCTGGGTGGCAAGGCGCAGTTCGGTGGCCAGCGTTTCGGTGAGATGGAGGTGTGGGCCCTCGAGGCCTACGGCGCCGCGTACGCGCTCCAGGAGCTCCTCACGATCAAGTCCGACGACATCCTCGGCCGCGTCAAGGTGTACGAGGCGATCGTCAAGGGCGAGAACATCCAGGAGCCCGGCATCCCCGAGTCGTTCAAGGTCCTCATGAAGGAAATGCAGTCGCTCTGCCTGAACGTCGAGGTCCTCTCGGCCGACGGCACCGCGGTCAACCTCCGCGACACCGACGACGACGCCTTCCGTGCTGCCGAGGAGCTCGGCATCAACATCTCCAGCCGCTTCGAGTCCTCGTCGATCGACGAGATCTGACCCGGCCAGGCAACACAGAATTCCGATACAGGAGAACTGAGAACTCGTGCTCGAATCAACAACTTTCGATCAGCTTCGCATCGGCCTGGCCACCGCTGACGACATCCGTCGCTGGTCCTTCGGTGAGGTCAAGAAGCCCGAAACCATCAACTACCGCACCCTGAAGCCCGAGAAGGACGGTCTGTTCGGTGAGCAGATCTTCGGCCCCTCGCGCGACTGGGAGTGTGCGTGTGGCAAGTACAAGCGCGTGCGCTTCAAGGGCATCGTCTGTGAGCGCTGCGGCGTGGAGGTCACCAAGTCCTCCGTGCGGCGCGAGCGCATGGGCCACATTGAGCTCGCCGCTCCCGTCACGCACATCTGGTACTTCAAGGGCGTTCCCTCGCGCCTGGGCTACCTGCTCGACATGGCGCCGAAGGACCTCGAGAAGGTCATCTACTTCGCCGCGTACATGGTGATCTCGGTCGACGAGGATGCTCGTCACCGCGACCTCGCGACGCAGGAGAACAACATCCGTCTCGAGCTGAAGACGCTCGCCGACCGTCGCGATGCGCGGATCGCCGCTCGCCTCCAGAAGTTGGAGGAGGAGCTCGCCGCGCTCGAGGCCGAGGGTGCGAAGTCCGACCAGAAGAAGAAGGTCAAGGACGCCGCCGAGAAGGACATGTCGCAGGCCCGGAAGCAGGCCGACGACCAGATCGCCAAGCTTGAGCGCGTGTGGGAAGAGTTCCGCACGCTCGAGGTCGGCTCGCTCAAGGCTGAAGACGAGATCTTCCAGGAGCTGCAGGACCGGTTCGGTCAGTACTTCGAAGCCCACATGGGTGCCGAGTCGATCCAGCGGCGTCTTGCTGCCTTCGACCTGGCAGCCGAGGCCGAGAGCCTGCACCTGCAGATCGCCGAGGGCAAGGGCCAGCGCAAGATCCGTGCGATCAAGCGCCTGAAGGTCGTCAACTCGTTCCTGCAGACCGGCATGAGCCCGGCATCCATGGTGCTCGACGTCGTTCCGGTCATCCCGCCGGAGCTTCGCCCCATGGTGCAGCTGGACGGTGGCCGCTTCGCGACCTCCGACCTGAACGACCTGTACCGCCGCGTCATCAACCGCAACAACCGTCTCCGTCGCCTGATCGACCTCGGTGCCCCCGAGATCATCGTCAACAACGAGAAGCGGATGCTGCAGGAGGCCGTCGACGCCCTGTTCGACAACGGTCGTCGCGGTCGCCCCGTCACCGGCACCGGCAACCGTGCCCTGAAGTCCCTCAGCGACATGCTGAAGGGTAAGCAGGGTCGGTTCCGTCAGAACCTGCTCGGTAAGCGCGTGGACTACTCGGGCCGTTCGGTCATCGTCGTCGGTCCCCGTCTGCAGCTGCACCAGTGTGGTCTTCCCAAGCAGATGGCCCTCGAGCTGTTCAAGCCGTTCGTGATCAAGCGCCTCATCGACCTCGGTCACTCGCAGAACATCAAGGCCGCCAAGCGTGCCGTCGAGCGCACGCGTCCCGAGGTCTGGGACGTGCTCGAAGAGATCATCCGCGAGCGCCCGGTGCTGCTGAACCGTGCACCCACCCTGCACCGTCTGGGCATCCAGGCGTTCGAGCCGCAGCTCGTCGAGGGCAAGGCCATCCAGCTCCACCCGCTCGTGTGTGCAGCCTTCAACGCTGACTTCGACGGTGACCAGATGGCTGTGCACCTGCCGCTGTCGGTCGAGGCTCAGGCCGAGGCCCGCATCCTGATGCTCGCCTCGAACAACATCCTCAAGCCCTCGGACGGCCGTCCCGTGACCCTGCCTTCGCAGGACATGATCATTGGCCTCCACCACCTGACCACGGTCAAGGAGGGGGCGACCGGTGAAGGCCGCGTGTTCGGTTCGGTGTCGGAGGCGATCCTCGCCAAGGACGAGGGCACCCTCGACCTGCAGGCCAAGGTCCGCATCCGTGTCCCCGGCCTCACGTTCCTCGAGGGCGACGCCCCCGAGGGCTACGAGCGCCACGGGCTGCTGGATGCCTCGCTCGGCCAGGCGATCTTCAACGACGCGCTGCCCAAGGGATACCCGTTCGTGCGCGAGCAGGCCGACAAGGGCAAGCTCAGCCAGATCGTCAACAAGCTCGCCGAGGAATACCCCAAGGTCGAGGTTGCTGCGACGCTGGACCGCATCAAGGATGCCGGTTTCTACTGGGCCACGCGCTCGGGTGTGACAGTCGCCCTCAGCGACATCCTCACGCCGCCGTCGAAGAAGGAAATCGTCGCCGGCTACGAGAAGCAGGCCGCGAAGGTCCAGGCACAGTTCGAGAAGGGTCTCACCACCGACGCCGAGCGTCGTCAGGAGCTCATCAAGATCTGGACCGAGGCAACCGACGAGGTCCAGAAGGCGATGCGCGCCCACTTCCCCGAAGACAACACCATCAACCGCATGGTCAGCTCGGGTGCTCGTGGTAACTGGCTGCAGATCCGGAACATCGCCGGTATGCGAGGCCTGGTGAACAACCCGAAGGGTGAGATCATCCCCCGTCCGATCATCTCCTCGTACCGCGAGGGTCTGTCGGTGGCTGAGTACTTCATCGCAACGCACGGTGCCCGTAAGGGTCTGGCCGACACGGCTCTCCGTACCGCCGACTCGGGTTACCTCACGCGACGCCTCGTGGATGTCTCGCAGGATGTCATCATCCGTGAAGAGGACTGCGGCACGTCTAAGGGTCTCGAGTTCACGATCGCTGCTCCCGGTAGCGACGGCAAGCTCGTCCGCGACCCGAACGTCGAGAACTCGGTGTTCGCGCGGACCCTCGCTGCGGACGTCATCGGCGAGAACGGCGATGTCGTGGCCGAGGCCGGCGACGACGTGGGCGATGTGCTCATCGACAGGCTGGTTGCTGCCGGTGTCACCTCCATCAAGGTGCGTTCGGTTCTGACCTGTGACTCGGCTGTCGGTGTCTGCGCGACCTGCTACGGCCGCTCGCTTGCCACCGGCAAGATCGTCGACATCGGTGAGGCAGTCGGCATCATCGCTGCCCAGTCGATCGGTGAGCCCGGAACCCAGCTGACGATGCGTACCTTCCACACCGGTGGTTCTGCCTCCGCGGAAGACATCACGCAGGGTCTGCCCCGTGTGCAGGAGCTCTTCGAGGCCCGTACCCCCAAGGGTGCGTCGCCGATCGCCGAGTTCGACGGTCGCATCACGATCGACGAGACCGACAAGTCGAAGAAGATCATCCTCACGCCCGACAACGGCGACGAGGCTGTGGTGTACCCCGTCCTCAAGCGCGCGACGCTGCTGGTCGAAGACGGCCAGCACGTCACCGTCGGTCAGCCCCTGCAGGTCGGCACGCTCGACCCCAAGGAGGTCATGCGTGTCCAGGGTGCTCGCGAGGTGCAGAAGTACCTCGTGAACGGTGTGCAGGGCGTGTACCGCTCGCAGGGTGTGCCGATCCACGACAAGCACATCGAGGTCATCGTGCGCCAGATGCTGCGCAAGGTCACGGTCGTCGACCACGGCGACACCAACCTGCTGCCCGGTGAGCTGGTCGACTTCCGTCGCTACCAGGACATCAACCGCCAGGCTGTCGCCGAGGGCAAGCGCCCGGCATCCGGTCGCCCGGAGCTGATGGGTATCACCAAGGCGTCGCTCGCTACCGAGTCGTGGCTGTCGGCCGCCTCCTTCCAGGAGACGACCCGCGTGCTCACGCAGGCTGCGATGGAGGGCAAGAGCGACCCGCTGGTCGGCCTCAAGGAGAACGTCATCATCGGAAAGCTCATCCCCGCCGGAACCGGACTTGCGAAGTATCGCAACGTCGCGGTCGAGGCGACGGAAGAGGCCAAGAGCGAGCGGTACCCCAACCGCATCTTCGCCTCGGACGGCGCGTACAGCGACGCCGACCTGAGCTTCGTCGACTTCGACAGCTTCTCGACCGACGACTTCACGGGCAACTACAACTGACCCACGTCGTCACCCCACGCAGGGCCTCGGGTTTTCCGGGGCCCTGCGTCGTCCCCAGCATCCCCTCACCCCCGCGCCGAGTTGTCCTTCCCTCCGCCGAGTTGTCCTTCCCTCCGCCGAGTTGTCCTTCATGTCCGCCGAGTTGTCCTTCATGTCCGACTCCGCGGCACACGCGGGTCGCGGGGACATGCCCTCGCCGGCTGCGTCGGCTCCCGCCAGACCCGGTGCCAGCCCCGCGACCCGCGTGTGCCACTGCGCCTTGGCATCTGAGTGGAAAAAACGGAAAGGAACTGTCGCGTCTTGCGGGCTTCGCGACACTCGCGGCAACTTTTCCGGGCGTCGCGAGCGGTTCCGACCGGCTCGAACGGTGTCGGCGTCGTACGGTTGCTGGCGGAGGTCACCATGGCTCGCGTTCCCGGTCGCGACAACCGCATCGCTGTCCCCGCGATGGTGCTGTCTCTGGCGATTGTCGGGGCGCTCGTCTGGTTCGCCGTCCCCGTCATGCCGCTGGTTATGGCGTGGGCGGGAGGTACAGCGGGCAACGCCGTCACCATGCTCGCCGCGACCCCGACGCCGCACACTGTCGTCGCCGAAGGGCTGGACGTCGCCGAGACCGACTGCCGCGAGCTGTACCCGAACGACCTGTGGAACGAGCTCACCTGGACATCCGATGCGATTCTGAGTCAGTCCACGGCGGGACCGGCAACGGCGATGTCTGACCTCGTCGCGGCCCTGGCGCCCACCGCAGCGCGGACCTGCACGTGGACCACCAGCGCAGGGCAGGCCGTCGTCACGACCTTTGCGACTGTGTCAGCGGATGCCGCGGGGATGGCAGAGGCTTCCCTGCGCGGTCAAGGCTTCGCCTGCGCGACGACGGAGGGCACGCTGGAATGTTCGTCGACGACGGATGCCGGCACCGAACATCAAGCTGTGCACGGCCCGCTCTGGGTGACGACCATCTCGAGCGCGTGGTACCCGGAGGACTACGACCACCGCATCGCGATCCATCTCTGGCAGTGATGTCAGCGAGTTGGGGGTGGCTCAGCGGTGTCGCCGAGAATCCATATCGGCATCCGCACGGCCTCGTTCCGCGGATCTGAACCCGGGTCGGGGTATTCTGCGAGCCGAGGATCTACCTCGGGAGGAGTTTCGCATGAGTGACGACAAGCCCACGCCCGGCGAGCCCGTGGAGGAACCGGTCGGCGAGCCCGTCGCCGAGGAGCCGCCCGTCGATGACGTTGTCGGCAGCGCGCGCGAGAGCCTCGCGGATGCCGAAGCCGCTGGGTCGGCAACGCCCGAGGCTGATGCACCTCCCGCCGAGCCCGTGGTCGTTGAACCCGTCGTGGTCGAGCCTGTGGCAGAGCCGACGAGCGTCGAACCCGAGGCCGAGCCCGTTGTTGTCGAATCCGCGCCAGCGGAGGCGGCAGCCCCCACCGAAGCATACGAGGCCACCGTTGTCGCACCCGTGGTGACGGCGAGCGAGCCGGGCGTGGGACCCTACGGTGCGCAGCCGATCTTCGTTCAGGCGCCTGAGGCTCCGCGTCCTCGCGGCAACCGTGCCGCTGCGGGCGCGATCGGCCTGCTCGCGGCGCTCTCGTTCGGAGTTCTCTACCTCGCCGTCTGGGTCGGTCTTGGCCTCATCGACGGATCCGTGACCGTGGGCAGCATCGGCACCGCGCTGCTTGCGGCGCTGGGGACCTGGGCCCTGTGGGTGCCGGTCGTTGTGTTCTTCGTCGCGTTCTGGTTGCTTGGTGCGATCATCAACCGCGGCCGCTGGGCGGCGTGGGTGATCTTCGGTCTCATCGTCGGGGTCGCGGCCTACGGGGGGCACCTGCTGGGGCAGCTGTTCCAGGCGCCGTTCTGGAACCTCACGGCCGCGGAGGGCGCAGAGCTGGTCGAAGGCCAGCTGTTGGCTCCGTTGGCTATCGCTGCCTTCATCATCGGCCGTGAGCTCACGATCTGGTTCGGTTCGTGGGTTGCCGCGCGCGGCAAGCGGATGACCGAGCTCAACGTCGAGGCGCGCCGTGAGTATGAGCGCACTCTCGAGGCGGGTCCGCAGCTGCACCAGTACTAAGGCGCGGTGGGAGCACCCGTGACGGTGGCTCGGAGCGCGTCCAGCTCATGAGCCGGTCGCGGAGGGCAGCAGCAACGGCGGCGGGAGCCGTGCTGTTCGCGGCGGTGCTCATCGCAGCGTTCGGTATCGTCAGCCTGCTCCTGGACGAGGACGTCATCGTCACGCCGGGCCTGGGTCAGGCGCCGGGCATCATCGCCGTCGGCGCTTCGCTCGCGGCGGTGGCGGCGACGATCTGGGCGCGGATGCTGTCCCCAGGCATCTGGGGAACGCTGTTGTGGAGCGGCCTTGCCGGCTTCCTCGGTTACCTCGCGGGGCTGGGCGCGGCATCCGTGTTCGCGTCGGGGGATGTCGCCCGTGCGCTCTCCGCCGTCGGGCGCGCAGCAACCACTTGGCCGGGTCTGGTCGTGATCGCAGCGGCGATCCTGGCAGCGGCGATGGCTCTGGCAGTCGTGCGCGGCGCCGATGAAAACGCCCGGTGGCCGTGGGAACGAGAGGACGACGAGTGAGCGCCTCGACACGCGCAGTCTGCGACGGAGCCTCGGCGGACGAGGGCTCCGGCGCTACCGTAGAGGTGTGGAGCGCTCGCTCGAGACGGAGGTGAGCCAGGCAGTCGATGCCTGGCTGCGCTGGCTTCCGCGCTGGGAACCCGCGACCCACCGCGGGCGGGTGGCGCCGTGTCGACGGTGCTTCGGGTCACCAATCCTGTCGGCGGCGGGTCTTGGCTCCGATGTGCCGCACGGTGTGCAGCACGGCCTGTCGACCCGCATCAAGACGATCGTCGACCATGCGGTTGCCGATTACACGGCACAGAACCTCCCGATGCTGCAGGCGGAACTCGATCAGCAGGCTGCCCGCAATCGCGCCCGCAGCTACCGGCCGGCTGAAGGCCTCGAGCCTGAGTTCGAGGGTCTGCCGCTGGACCCTGATCCGGTTCCCGGTGCTCCGTTCCTGTTCACGATCTCGGGTCTTGCCGACGAGGCGGACGCCGATGTTCCGGCGCTTCCGCCCCTGAGCCCCGAGGCGAAGGCGGCGCTGCGCCAAGAGGTCGGGCTGGCCGACGACTATGCCAACATGATCGGGCGGGATGTCTGCACGATCCTGCTCCATCATCGACTGCGCATCCAACAGGGAGTCAGCCAGTACGTCGAGCCGCAGATCACGGCGATGCTCGACGATCTCGCCCGGTCGCTGGACGCGCCCTTCGATCCCCGTGACGCCGTCGGGGAGTGATGGCTCTACGGTGACCGGACGCGTCGTCGCGCATGGCTGCGGCCTAGGGTGGATGCCATGACCGACGGCACAGCGATGAATCAGGCGCTGATTCTGTTGATCCCCGTCTCGGTGACGATGATCGCCCTGTACGTCTGGTGCGCCCTCGCACTCGGGGCTGTCTTCGCGAAGTCGGGTGAGCCGCGTTGGAAAGCGTGGGTCCCGTTCCTGAACATCGCAGCGTTGCTCGTTCTGGGAGGCATTCCGGGATGGTGGGTCCTGCTGCTGGTGATCCCGGGGTTCGGCGCTGTCGCTGTCTGGGTTCTCATGATCGTCGCCGCGCATCGCATCGGACTCTCCTTCGGGTATGGGGGAGGGATGACGGTGCTGGCGGCTCTGCTGCTGCCCGTGTGGGCGACGGTGCTCGGTTTCGGATCGGCGCGCTGGATCGGACGGGAAGGCCGCCGCCGTCGTGGCACGGCAGCCGATGCTGGAGTGTTCGGTGCCTCCGACGCTGGCGGGGGGAGAGCGGCGTCAGCGCCACCGCCTCCACCAGCCCCGCCTGCCGTCTCCCCGTTCGCCCCACCGCCCCTCGAGCCTTCTGCGCCCGTGGAATACGCTGACTCGCGATCGCATGCGGAGGAGTCCCGCGCCGACGACGACGGATGGGACCTGCTTTCCGCGTTCACCGAGGCCGAGCAGAGTTCGCCGGCATTGGTGCCTCCCGTCGCGCCGGCTGCGTCGCCGTCGGCAGAGGTGCCCGAGGAGGCACGGCAGGTGCCGGCATCCAATACGTGGGAGCCGGCGCCATCCGCTCCCGACGAGCCGGCAGCACGGGACGAACCCGCTGCTGCCCCTGAACCCGCCGCTGCCCCCGAACCGTTCGCGCCGCCCGCGCGTGCTGCGCGACCTCCCGAGACCGGTGCTACGGGCCTGGCGCCGGCGGCCGACGCGGATGCCCCCGGCCGCGTGCCGGCGGGTGAGCCGATCGATGATGTGACGGATGCCGTTCCCGGCGCACCGGCGCCGGTTTCGGCGGTCAGCGGTCGGTCGCCCTATGAGGACGCGCCCCTGTTCCCGCCGGTTGCCGACGGCGAACACTGGGCGACGGGGCCGGATGCAGAGCCCTTCCCCGAGACTTCGGGGCAGTTTCGGCGATCGTTGGTTCCCCGGTGGCGGGATCGCCGCGAATGGCGCGATCGGCGGTGTCGGCATCCGCTGATGTTGAGGGCGACTTCGACGCAACGCTCCTGGCCCACCGCAATCGTCAGCGGTGGTCGCTCGTGACGGCGGCGGGCGACGAGTTCGAGTTGCGCGCGCAGGTCGTCATCCTCGGGCGGCGCCCGTCACCCGACCCTGCTCACTCGGGCGCGCAGCTCGTGGCACTCGATGACGTCACGGTCTCCAAGACACACGCTCGGTTGGAGTTGCGCGGCGAACAGTGGCACGTCGTCGATCTCGGGTCCACGAACGGCGTCGTTGTGATCTCGGTCACGGGGAGCGAGCTCGAACTCGCTTCCGGAGGGGAAGCTCCGGCAGGGGAACGGATGCTGCTCGGCGACCTTGAGTTGCGACTGGTCCGCGCGTCGCGTTGACAGCAGGGTCGAGAATGGTCTGCGTTTGACCGACCTCCGAAAACCCGCGTATCATTGATCGGGTGTGCGCCTGCGCGCCACTTGTGCTGCGCCTCGGTGTGTCGCAAGGCAAGCGCGGTCCGCACATCAGGGAACGGCCTGCGAACAGGCCACCCCCACGGCATATCCACCACACGACTCGCGACAGACTTCTGGCGCGCCGGTGGATCTGTGGTGAAACCACGAGCTGTCACCGTGCAGCACAACCAAGGAGAAAACGTGCCAACCATTCAGCAGTTGGTTCGAAAGGGACGGTCGCCCAAGGTCAGCAAGACCAAGGCCCCCGCACTGAAGTCGAACCCGCAGCAGGCCGGGGTCTGCACCCGCGTCTACACCACCACCCCCAAGAAGCCGAACTCGGCGATGCGCAAGGTCGCTCGCGTGAAGCTGCGTAACGGCACCGAGGTGACCGCCTACATCCCCGGCGAGGGCCACAACCTGCAGGAGCACTCGCTCGTGCTGGTGCGCGGCGGCCGCGTGAAGGACCTTCCCGGTGTGCGCTACAAGATCGTCCGCGGCGCCCTGGACACCCAGGCTGTCAAGAACCGCAAGCAGGCCCGTAGTCGCTACGGCGCGAAGAAGGGCTGAGAAAAATGCCTCGTAAGGGTCCCGCCCCCAAGCGCCCCGTCGTCAACGACCCGGTCTACGGCGCTCCGATCGTCACCCAGCTGGTCAACAAGATCCTCGTCGACGGCAAGAAGTCGCTCGCCGAGTCGATCGTGTACGGCGCCCTGTCGGGTGTCGAGTCCAAGAACGGCCAGGACGCTGTTGCCACCCTCAAGAAGGCGCTCGACAACGTGCGCCCCACCCTCGAGGTCAAGAGCCGCCGCGTCGGTGGTTCCACCTACCAGGTTCCCGTTGAGGTCAAGCCGCACCGTGCGAACACCCTCGCGCTGCGCTGGCTTGTCAGCTACGCGAAGGGTCGTCGTGAGAAGACGATGACCGAGCGCCTGCAGAACGAAATCCTGGATGCCTCGAACGGCCTCGGTGCCGCGGTCAAGCGCCGCGAAGACACCCACAAGATGGCCGAGTCGAACCGCGCATTCGCCCACTACCGCTGGTAACACCCCTCCGCCGTTCCCGCAGGCCACGAACCTGCGGGAACGGCAGAGTCCGCGACATCCCTCACCACACGTAAGGACATCCCGTGGCACAAGAAGTGCTCACCGACCTGAACAAGGTCCGCAACATCGGCATCATGGCTCACATCGACGCCGGCAAGACGACGACGACCGAGCGCATCCTCTTCTACACGGGTGTCAACCACAAGATCGGCGAAACTCACGACGGCGCTGCCACCACCGACTGGATGGAGCAGGAGCAGGAGCGCGGGATCACGATCACCTCCGCGGCAGTCACCTGCTTCTGGGAGGGCAACCAGATCAACATCATCGACACGCCGGGTCACGTCGACTTCACCGTCGAGGTGGAGCGCTCGCTGCGCGTCCTCGATGGCGCAGTCGCCGTCTTCGACGGCAAGGAGGGCGTTGAGCCCCAGTCCGAGACGGTGTGGCGTCAGGCCGACAAGTACAACGTCCCCCGCATCTGCTTCGTCAACAAGATGGACAAGCTCGGCGCGGACTTCTACTTCACCGTCGACACGATCGTCAGCCGCCTCAAGGCCAAGCCGCTCGTGCTGCAGATCCCGATCGGGGTCGAGAACGACTTCGTCGGCGTCATCGACCTCATCTACAAGCGTGCGCTGGTTTGGCCCGGTGACGCCAAGGGTGACGTGACGATGGGCGCGAAGTACGAGATCCAGGAGATCCCGGCCGACCTCGTCGAGAAGGCCGAGGAGTACCGCGCGAAGCTGCTCGAGGCCGTCGCCGAGACCGACGACGAGCTGCTGGAGAAGTACTTCGGTGGCGAGGAGCTCACCCCCGAAGAGATCAAGGGTGCTGTTCGCAAGCTCACGATCGCCGGTGAGGCCTACCCGGTGCTGTGTGGTTCGGCGTTCAAGAACCGCGGTGTGCAGCCGATGCTCGACGCCGTCGTGGACTACCTGCCCTCGCCCCTGGACGTTCCCTCGATCGAGGCTCACGACCCCAAGGACGAAGAGAAGATCATCGAGCGTCACGCCGACCGCGAGGAGCCGTTCGCTGCTCTCGCGTTCAAGGTCGTTTCGCACCCGTTCTTCGGACGCCTGACCTACATCCGCGTGTACTCCGGTCACCTCGACTCCGGTTCTGCCGTCGTCAACTCGACGAAGGGCAAGAAGGAGCGCGTCGGGAAGATCTTCCAGATGCACGCGAACAAGGAGAACCCGGTCGAGTCGGTCACCGCTGGTCACATCTACGCGGTCATCGGCCTGAAGGACACGACGACCGGTGACACGCTCTCGGATTCCGACCACCAGGTCGTCCTCGAGTCGATGACCTTCCCGGAGCCGGTGATCGAGGTTGCGATCGAGCCGAAGACCAAGGCCGACCAGGAGAAGCTCGGGCTCGCGATCCAGAAGCTCGCCGAAGAGGACCCCACGTTCCGCGTCGAGCAGAACTCCGAGACCGGCCAGACCGTCATCAAGGGCATGGGCGAGCTGCACCTCGACATCCTGGTGGACCGCATGAAGCGCGAGTTCAAGGTCGAGGCCAACGTCGGCAAGCCTCAGGTGGCCTACCGCGAGACGATCAAGAAGGCCGTCGAGCGTCACGACTACACGCACAAGAAGCAGACCGGTGGGTCGGGTCAGTTCGCGAAGATCCAGTTCGCGCTCGAGCCCCTCGAGGTCACGGCCGAGAAGATCTACGAGTTCGAGAACAAGGTCACCGGTGGCCGCATCCCGCGCGAGTACATCGAGCCGACCAACCAGGGCTTCCAGGATGCGATGAACGTGGGCGTCCTCGCGGGCTACCCGATGGTCGGTGTTAAGGCGACCCTCATGGACGGCGCATCGCACGATGTCGACTCCTCGGAAATGGCGTTCAAGATCGCCGGTTCGATGGGCTTCAAGGAGGCCGTCCGCAAGGCGAACCCCGTCATCCTCGAGCCGCTCATGGCGGTTGAGGTCCGTACTCCCGAGGAGTACATGGGTGACGTCATCGGTGACCTGAACTCGCGTCGCGGTCAGATCCAGTCGATGGAGGATGCCGCGGGCGTCAAGGTCGTCCGTGCCCTGGTTCCCCTGTCGGAGATGTTCGGCTACATCGGTGACCTGCGCTCGAAGACCTCGGGCCGCGCGGTCTACTCGATGGAGTTCGACAGCTACGCGGAGGTCCCCAAGGCCGTCGCCGACGAAATCGTCCAGAAGAACAAGGGCGAGTGATCGCCCACGGATGCCGCACCCGCGGCATCCGGTTCTTCAGGGTTACAACTTCACACCAGAAACACACACACCCTCTCGCCTAGACTGAGAGACATCCCCGTAGAGTGCCGGTCGCAATCCAGCGCCCGGAGCTTCTACATGACCGTCCTGAGGAGGACCCAGTGGCTAAGGCCAAGTTCGAGCGGACCAAGCCGCACGTGAACATCGGAACGATCGGTCACGTTGACCACGGCAAGACGACGCTCACCGCGGCGATCTCGAAGGTGCTCGCCGACAAGTACCCGTCGGCCACCAACGTGCAGCGTGACTTCGCGTCGATCGACTCGGCTCCCGAGGAGCGTCAGCGCGGTATCACGATCAACATCTCGCACGTTGAGTACGAGACCCCCAAGCGTCACTACGCACACGTTGACGCCCCGGGTCACGCCGACTACATCAAGAACATGATCACCGGTGCTGCCCAGATGGACGGCGCGATCCTCGTGGTTGCCGCCACCGACGGCCCGATGGCTCAGACCCGTGAGCACGTTCTGCTCGCCAAGCAGGTTGGTGTTCCCTACCTGCTCGTCGCGCTGAACAAGGCTGACATGGTCGACGACGAGGAGATCCTGGAGCTCGTCGAGCTCGAGGTTCGCGAGCTGCTCTCGAGCCAGGACTTCGATGGCGACAACGCCCCCGTCGTTCGCGTTTCGGGCCTGAAGGCTCTCGAAGGCGACGAGAAGTGGGTCAACTCGATCGTCGAGCTCATGGAGGCCGTCGACGAGTCCATCCCCGACCCGGTGCGTGACAAGGACAAGCCGTTCCTCATGCCCATCGAGGACGTCTTCACCATCACCGGTCGTGGCACCGTCGTCACGGGCCGCGCCGAGCGTGGCACTCTCGCGATCAACTCCGAGGTCGAGATCGTCGGCATCCGCCCGACGCAGAAGACCACGGTTACCGGTATCGAGATGTTCCACAAGCAGCTCGACGAGGCGTGGGCCGGTGAGAACTGTGGTCTGCTTCTTCGCGGCACCAAGCGCGAGGACGTGGAGCGCGGCCAGGTCGTCGTGAAGCCCGGTTCGGTTACCCCTCACACCAACTTCGAGGGCACCGCGTACATCCTGTCTAAGGACGAGGGTGGCCGTCACAACCCGTTCTTCACGAACTACCGCCCGCAGTTCTACTTCCGCACCACCGACGTGACCGGCGTCATCACCCTCCCCGAGGGCACCGAGATGGTCATGCCCGGTGACACCACCGACATGACGGTCGAGCTGATCCAGCCGATCGCCATGGAAGAGGGCCTCGGCTTTGCGATCCGTGAGGGTGGCCGCACCGTCGGCGCCGGCACGGTCACGAAGATCCTGAAGTAATCTTCGGCACCCTGCAACGGCGGGGTCGAGCCGTCAGGCTCGGCCCCGCCGTTTCTTTGCGGTCGCGGATCTATCCCTCTTCCTCGTCGCGCTGGTCTTCCCCCCCCTGCGTCGGTCAAGTCGAGCGGGCTGCTCACGGGCGCATCCCCTATTGCGTTGCCGCATCGCATCGCACCGCCATCGAATCGACACCGTGACGGTGCCCGGAGGCAACGATCTTTCCGCAGGTGCTTAAGAGGAAGCGCACATTGCGTTGACTATGGGTTAGGTTCGAGCGGTGACCACCGTCTTGCGCGCGACCGCAATCGTCTCAATGCTCATGTCTCTCGTCGCGCTTACGATCCCGATGCTCGCGTCCCTCGTGCTTATTCGAGGCGGGTCGCTGCCCGCGCCCGGGACCGACGCTGTCGCACTCATCGGCGTTTTGGTAGCGACGTGCAGCGTCGTAGTCAGCGGAGCCGCTGCGGTAGTCGCCCGGATTCGATACCTGCGGACCTCGACCCGCACGCCCGCATTGGTGACGATCGCGCTTCTTCTCGCGCTCGGCTGCCTCGTCGGATTCGCGATCGCTGCGCTCACGATCCCGTGGCTTTCCTGACGTGCCCGGTCCTCCAGGCGTTCTCGCAGAATCCACCTCGGTACGATCGCACCGTGACCACGACGCCACCCATGGATTCAGCGATGACGCGCCGCGCCGCGCGGGCCGCTCAGACACAAGCGGCGGAAGGCCAGCCCGAGGCCGTTCGAGACACAAAGGAGCGCGTCCCGAATGAGCCCACGGAACAACGCCGGAAGCGGCGGTGGTGGCCGCTTGTCGTCGGGACACTCTTCGGCGTGATCGCGGCGGCGACGGCGGCGGCCGCCGTCTTCGCCGCGGTGTTCGTATCGCAAGCCATCTCCGTCAAGAACGACCTCGAAGACGCGAAGCTAATCATCACTCAGATCGGCGATCTCGTCGAGGCCGGAGATGTCGCGGGCGCGGAGGCGCTCGGGGCTGAGCTGCAGTCGACGCTGGAGACGACTCTGGGAACGGTGAACGAGCCGCTTTGGCAGATCGCCGCCGACGTGCCAGTCGTCGGACAGAACGTTGAGGCGGTGCGCCGTGTGAGTGCAGCGGTCCAGATCCTCATGAGCGACGCGCTCCAGCCCGGCATCCAACTCGCTTCCACGCTCGATATCAACACACTCCGCGTTGAGGGGGAGGCTTCAATCTCGCGCCGATCCGCGACGCGCAGACGGCCATCGCCGACGTCTCCGCGGCGTTCACGGCGGCTCAGGCCGAAGTCAGCGACCTCGACACCTCCACCCTGCTCCCGGTCGTCGCTGAACCGATCGGCGAGGTGCTCGATATCATCGAGACGGCTGAGCCCACGCTCGACGTCGTCAACCGCTATCTGCCGACGCTGCTCGATCTCGCTGGCGCGAACGGCACGAAGACCTACCTCCTCGTCTTCCAGAACAACGCGGAGATCCGGGCCACCGGGGGCAATCCGGCGGCCAGCATGGTCATTACCGTCGAGGACGGCAGGTTCGAGATGCTCGACCAAAGCAGTTCGGCCACGTTCTACGCCGCCGGGACCGCGGGGACGGTCACGACCGAATTGCCCGCGGATACCCTGTCGCTGCATCCATCGAACTTCAACAAGTATTCGCAGGACTTCACGTTGACGCCGGACTTCCCGACGACCGCCGAGCTCTTCCAGAACCTCTGGCTCGCGACTTCGGGCACCTTGTTCGATGGCGTGATCTCGGTCGACCCCGTTGTTCTCTCGAACGTGCTCGCCGTCGCGGGCCCGGTGGTTCTCGCCTCCGGCGAGGAGCTCACCTCCGACAATGTCGTGAAGATCGTTCTGAGCGATTCCTATGAGCGATACCCCAGCGGCACCCAATCCGACGCCTTCTTCGCCGAGGTCGCCCAGGCTGCGTTCGAAAAGATCACCGCGGGTGGATGGGATCCGGCAGCGATGCTCGAGGCGCTGGAGACATCCGCTGCGCAGCAGCGGCTTTTCCTCCATTTCGAGAACGTTGACGCCGAGGCGCTGGCGAACGAGCTCGGCCTCACTGGCGCACTCCAGACCGACAACACGGAGGAGACGCAGCTCGGGATCTACCTCAACGACTACACGATCGGGAAGCTCGAATACCACCTGGCGGCATCCGTCAGCGCAACGTGCGATGCCGACGCACGGACCATAACGGTCAGCGCGACGCTCACGAACTCGATCCCCGATTCGATCCGCAGCAGCTACACGCTTGGCGCACGTTCGGGAAACTTCGGGCTGCCCCGCACGACGATGATGCTCGACGTCCTCTTCTTCGCACCTCCAGGGGCCGAGATCATGTCGATCACCCCCGAGAATGGCGATATCCCGTCACTGAGTCGATCCGGCGTCGAGAAGGGCAACAGCGCCGAGAGTCGACTGGTCACCGTTGCCCAGGGAGAGACGCGCACGGTCTCGTACACGATCCGGTTCGGCGAGGGACCTCTGGGGGCGCTGGATCTGCGTCACACGCCAACCGTGACCGACACCCCGGTGTCCGTCGACGCGTCGTGTGAGGCGTTGTTCTCGGAATGACGCCAGCAGGAGCCGCGAATGCAGTGCGGCGGACGGAGGCGAGGCTGACATCTCCGAGTCTGCGCATCTGGATTGGATCGGTTGAGGCGCCGCGTGGTAGCGAGTCGATCACGGCGTGGAGTGCTTGTTCCCATCGGCCCGGTTGTGGTCGCGGTAGGCGGTGACGACGCGTTGACACGGGGATCGGGTGACCTCGGCTGCATCCGGCAGTTCATCGGAGGCGGCGGTCTGGAACTAGGGGAACCCGTTCAACGCGACGAGCTCGATTCCGGCGCGGAAGCCGGCGACTGCTGAATCAGCCAGTTTATGTGACGCGCGCTCCGACATTCCCGGACCGCCGTAGTGAGTCAACGCGTCGGTTTGCGACACGCCCGGGATGCACGTAGACTGTTCAGGTTCCACATTCCGGTGCGCACTGCTGTGCGCCTGGATCACTGCCAGGGCAGTGCATAGAACGCGCGGAAGCGCAGAGTCTAGGCCGCGGGCAGCAGAACACGTTTCCCACACAGCATCCCTGCTTGCCAGGGTGACACGCGTGCGTGTCGTGCGGGACCGGATGCGCGAGCGTCCGGGTTGACATCAGAACAGCGGTGCAGCATCCGCAACATGCATCCCCATGCAGCGGAGTGAAGTGCCACGGCGTGCAAGCGCCACGGTGCGTCCAATGCCCGTGCCCCGAACCGATCGGGGTTCAGAGGTAAGACGCGAGAAAGAGAGTGAGCAGACAATGGCGGGACAGAAGATCCGCATTCGCCTGAAGTCGTACGACCACGCCGGGCTCGACAGCTCGGCGCGCAAGATCGTCGACACCGTGACCCGAGCGGGCGCGACGGTCGTTGGACCCGTGCCGCTTCCGACCGAAAAGAACGTCGTGTGCGTCATCCGGTCGCCCCACAAGTACAAGGACAGCCGCGAGCACTTCGAGATGCGCACCCACAAGCGTCTGATCGACATCATCGATCCGACGCCCAAGGCCGTCGACTCGCTGATGCGCCTTGACCTGCCGGCCGACGTCAACATCGAGATCAAGCTCTGAGGTTCGACATGGCTGACATCAACTCAAAGATTTCGAAGGGACTGCTGGGCACCAAGCTCGGCATGACCCAGGTTTGGGACGAGAACGGCAAGCTCGTTCCCGTCACCGTGATCGAGGTGGCCCCCAACGTGGTCACCCAGGTCCGCACTCCCGAGAAGGACGGCTACAACGCCGTGCAGATCGCGTACGGCCAGATCGACCCCCGCAAGGTGAACAAGCCCCTCTCGGCCCACTTCGAGGCCGCGGGCGTCACCCCGCGCCGCCACCTCACCGAGGTGCGCACGGCGGATGCTGCTGACTACTCACTCGGCCAGGAGCTCACCGTCGACGGCGTGTTCGAGGCCGGTCAGCTGGTCGACGTCGTCGGCACCAGCAAGGGCAAGGGCACCGCAGGTGTCATGAAGCGCCACAACTTCCAGGGTGTTTCGGCCTCGCACGGTGCGCACCGTAACCACCGCAAGCCCGGTTCGATCGGCGCCTCCTCGACCCCCAGCCGCGTGTTCAAGGGCATGCGGATGGCAGGTCGCATGGGTGGCGATCGTGTCACCGTGCTCAACCTCACCGTCCACGCAGTCGACGCCGAGAAGGGTCTGCTGCTCGTCAAGGGCGCTGTCCCCGGTGCGCGTGGTCGCATCGTCTACGTCCGCAACGCAGTGAAGGGTGCCTGATCATGGCTGACTCGACTCTCGCGCTCGACGTCCACAAGGCTGACGGCAAGAAGGCCGGCTCGGTTGAGCTGCCCGCCGCCCTGTTCGACGTCAAGACGAACATTCCGCTCATCCACCAGGTCGTCGTTGCGCAGCGCGCCGCGGCTCGCCAGGGAACACACTCGACCAAGCGTCGCGGTGAGGTCTCGGGTGCCGGTCGCAAGCCCTTCAAGCAGAAGGGCACGGGTAACGCCCGTCAGGGTTCGATCCGCGCGCCGCACATGACCGGTGGTGGCATCGTCCACGGCCCCAAGCCCCGCGACTACGGCCAGCGCACGCCCAAGAAGATGATCGCTGCCGCGCTCCTCGGTGCGCTGAGCGATCGCGCTCGCGGTGACCGCCTGCACATCGTCGACTCGTTCGGCATCGAAGGCGCTCCGTCCACGAAGGCTGCTGTCGCGGTCCTCGGCAATCTCGCCCCGGCGAAGAACGTGCTCGTGGTCGTCACCCGCGACGACGAGACCAGCATCCTGAGCGTCCGCAACCTCGCGTACGTGCACGTGCTCTACGTCGACCAGCTCAACGCCTACGACGTGCTCGTCTCGGACGACATCGTCTTCACCAAGGCTGCCTACGACGCGTTCGTCGCGTCGAAGACCGTCTCCACCCAGGAGGTCTCCGCATGACCGCTGTCAACAAGGACCCGCGCGACATCATCCTGAAGCCGGTCGTCTCCGAGAAGAGCTACTCGCTCATCGACGAGGGCAAGTACACGTTCCTCGTGGACCCGCGTGCGACCAAGACCGAGATCAAGCTCGCGATCGAGAAGATCTTCGGCGTCAAGGTGGCGTCGGTCAACACGATCAACCGCGTCGGCAAGGCCCGTCGCACCCGTTTCGGCATGGGCAAGCGCAAGGACACCAAGCGCGCCATCGTCACGCTGAAGTCGGGCTCCATCGACATCTTCACGGCAGTCGGCTGACAGTCGGGATAGAGGACTAGAGACATGGCAATTCGCAAGTACAAGCCCACGACCCCCGGTCGCCGCGGCTCGTCGGTGGCGGACTTCGCTGAGATCACCCGATCGACGCCCGAGAAGTCGCTCCTTCGTCCCATCGCGAAGACCGGTGGCCGCAACAACCAGGGCCGCATCACCACGCGTCACATCGGTGGCGGACACAAGCGTCAGTACCGCGTCATCGACTTCCGTCGTAACGACAAGGACGGCATCAACGCCAAGGTCGCGCACATCGAGTACGACCCCAACCGCACCGCGCGCATCGCGCTGCTGCACTACGTCGACGGCGAGAAGCGTTACATCCTCGCTCCGAACAAGCTGCAGCAGGGTGACATCGTGGAGTCGGGCGCCTCGGCCGACATCAAGCCCGGCAACAACCTGCCCCTGCGCAACATCCCGACCGGTACCGTCGTGCACGCCATCGAGCTGCGCCCCGGCGGCGGCGCGAAGATGGCCCGCTCGGCAGGAGCAGCGGTTCGCCTTGTCGCCAAGGACGGCCCGTACGCGCAGCTTCGTCTGCCCTCGGGTGAGATCCGCAACGTCGACGCACGCTGCCGCGCAACCATCGGCGAGGTCGGCAACGCCGAACAGTCGAACATCAACTGGGGTAAGGCCGGCCGCAAGCGCTGGAAGGGCGTGCGCCCGACCGTCCGCGGTGTCGCGATGAACCCGGTCGACCACCCGCACGGTGGTGGTGAGGGCAAGACCTCCGGTGGTCGTCACCCCGTGAGCCCGTGGGGTCAGGCGGAGGGCCGTACGCGCCACGCCAACAAGGAAAGCGACAAGCTCATCGTCCGCCGCCGCACGGCCGGCAAGAAGCGCAAGTAGGTAGGAACAGAAGATGCCACGCAGTCTCAAGAAGGGCCCCTTCGTCGACGAGCACCTGCTTCGCAAGGTCGTCTCCCAGAACGAATCGGGTTCGAAGAACGTCATCAAGACCTGGTCGCGCCGCTCGATGATCATCCCGGCCATGCTCGGGCACACCATCGCCGTGCACGACGGTCGCAAGCACATCCCTGTGTTCGTGACCGAAACCATGGTCGGCCACAAGCTGGGCGAGTTCGCGCCCACCCGCACCTTCCGCGGCCACGAGAAGGACGACAAGAAGGGCCGCCGCCGCTGACGCGGGGGCGCAAGAGGAGAGAGAAATGGTGGAGTCCATCGCACGCGTGCGACACATCCGCGTGACCCCTCAGAAGGCTCGTCGTGTCGTCGCGCTCATCAAGGGCAAGCAGGCCGAAGAGGCCCTTGCAATCCTGAAGTTCGCGCCGCAGGGTGCGAGCGAGCCGATCTACAAGCTGGTCGCTTCGGCCATCGCGAACGCTCGCGTGAAGGCCGACAACGAGGGCACCTACTTCGACGAGGGTGCGCTGTTCGTCAAGAACGCGTACGTCGATGAGGGAACGACGCTCAAGCGGTTCCAGCCGCGCGCGCAGGGTCGTGCATTCCAGATCAAGAAGCGCACCAGCCACATCACGGTTGTCCTCGCGACCCCCGAGGTTGCTGAGACCGCGCCCGCTACCCAGAAGAAGGCGAGCAAGTAATGGGACAGAAAGTCAACCCGTACGGCTTCCGCCTGGGCATCACCACCGACCACGTGTCGCGGTGGTTCTCGGATTCGACCAAGCCGGGTCAGCGCTACGCGGACTACGTGGCCGAGGACATCAAGATCCGTCGACTGCTGAAGACGCAGCTCGACCGTGCCGGTGTCAGCAACATCGAGATCGAGCGCACGCGTGACCGCGTCCGCGTCGACATCCACACCGCCCGCCCGGGCATCGTGATCGGTCGCCGTGGCGCCGAGGCCGAGCGCATCCGCGCCGACCTCGAGAAGCTCACCGGCAAGCAGATCCAGCTGAACATCCTCGAGGTCAAGAACCCCGAGGCCGACGCTCAGCTGGTCGCTCAGGGCATCGCCGAGCAGCTGTCTGCTCGTGTCGCATTCCGTCGCGCCATGCGTAAGGGTCTGCAGGGCGCGCAGCGTGCCGGCGCCAAGGGTGTCCGGATCCAGGTCTCGGGTCGCCTCGGCGGCGCGGAGATGAGCCGGTCGGAGTTCTACCGTGAAGGTCGTGTGCCCCTGCACACCCTGCGCGCGAACATCGACTACGGCTTCTACGAGGCCAAGACCACCTTCGGCCGCATCGGCGTGAAGGTCTGGATCTACAAGGGCGACCTCACCAACAAGGAACTGGCCCGCGAGCAGGCGAACCAGAAGCCCGCGCGCGAGCGTGGTGACCGTCGTGGCCCCCGTCGCGACAACCGCGCCGCTGAGGCCCCGGTCGCAGAAGGAGCGTCGGCATAATGCTCATCCCCCGCAAGGTCAAGTACCGCAAGCAGCACCACCCGGGTCGCGATGGCCAGGCCACCGGTGGCACGAAGGTGTCGTTCGGTGAGTTCGGCATCCAGGCCCTGACCCCCGCTTACGTGACCAACCGTCAGATCGAGTCAGCTCGTATCGCGATGACCCGTCACATCAAGCGTGGTGGAAAGGTGTGGATCAACATCTACCCCGACCGTCCGCTGACCAAGAAGCCTGCCGAAACCCGCATGGGTTCGGGTAAGGGTTCGCCGGAGTGGTGGGTCGCAAACGTCAAGCCGGGTCGCGTCCTGTTCGAGGTCGCCGGCGTCAACGAGCAGCTCGCTCGTGAGGCCCTGACCCGTGCCATCCACAAGCTGCCCCTGAAGGCACGCATCATCAAGCGCGAGGAGGGCGACGCGTAATGGCGATCGGCACCAAGACGCTCGCCCCGAGCGAGCTCGACACGTTCGAAGACCAGCGCCTGGTCGAGGAGCTGCGCAAGGCCAAGGAAGAGCTGTTCAACCTGCGCTTCCAGTCGGCCACCGGCCAGCTCGACAGCCACGGCCGCATCCGTGCGGTCAAGCGCGACATCGCGCGGCTGTACACCGTCATCCGCGAGCGCGAGCTCGGCATCCGTGCCACGCCCGCTCCCGTCGAGAAGGCGACCAAGGCTCGCAAGACGAAGGCCGCGAAGTCGGATGACGACGCCGCCGCCAAGGAGGAGGCTGAGTGATGGCCACCACAGAGAACACCACTGAGAAGGCTCCGGCCAAGAAGGCTCCCGCGAAGAAGGCTCCCGCCAAGAAGGCTCCGGCCAAGAAGGCTGCCGAGGAGGCCGTTGTCGAGGCTCCGGTCGAGGCCGGCCACGAGCACTCCGAGCACGACGTTCGTGACCCCAACGCCCGCGGTTACCGCAAGTCTCGCCGTGGCTATGTCGTCTCGGACAAGATGGACAAGACGATCGTCGTCGAGGTCGAGGACCGCGTGAAGCACCCCCTCTACGGCAAGGTCATCCGTCGCACCTCGAAGGTGAAGGCGCACGACGAGGCGAACACCGCCGGCGTCGGTGACCTCGTCGTCATCAACGAGACCCGGCCGCTGAGCGCGACCAAGCGCTGGCGTCTGGTCGAGATCCTCGAGAAGGCGAAGTGATCTCATGATTCAGAACGAATCCCGCCTCAAGGTGGCGGACAACACTGGTGCCAAGGAACTGCTGACCATCCGCGTGCTGGGCGGCTCCAACCGTCGGTACGCCGGTCTCGGCGACATCATCGTGGCAACCGTCAAGGACGCGATCCCCGGCGGCAACGTCAAGAAGGGCGATGTCGTCAAGGCAGTTATCGTGCGCACCGTCAAGCAGACCCGTCGTCCCGACGGCTCCTACATCAAGTTCGACGAGAACGCCGCCGTCATCCTGAAGAACGACGGGGAGCCCCGCGGCACCCGCATCTTCGGGCCGGTCGGCCGTGAGCTTCGTGACAAGAAGTTCATGAAGATCGTCTCGCTGGCCCCGGAGGTCATCTGATCATGGCGAACATCAAAAAGGGCGACCTGGTTCAGGTCATCTCGGGCCCGACGCCCGAGCGCGGCGGTGACCGCGGCAAGCAGGGCAAGGTCCTCGAGGTCCTTGTCGAGCAGGACCGCGTGATCGTCGAGGGCGTGAACTACGTCACCAAGCACGTGCGCGTTGGCCAGACCCAGCGCGGCACCAAGACCGGCGGGCTCGAGACGATCGAGGCGCCCATCCACATCTCCAACGTCCAGGTCGTGGACCCCGAGACGAAGAAGCCGACCCGCGTCGGTCACCGTGTCGAGGAGCAGGTCAAGGACGGCGTCAAGCGTACGGTTCGCGTGCGCTACGCGAAGAAGTCAGGTAAGGACCTCTGATGAGCACCACCACTGCTGCGCCCGCTGGCAAAATCCAGCCGCGCCTGAAGCAGAAGTACAACGGCGAGATCAAGAAGGCGCTGCAGGACGAATTCGGCTACGCGAACGTCATGCAGATTCCGGGCCTGGTCAAGGTCGTCGTGAACACCGGTGTCGGCGAGGCAGCTCGCGACAGCAAGGTGATCGATGGTGCGGTCGACGACCTCACCAAGATCACCGGTCAGAAGCCGGTCGTCACGAAGGCTCGCAAGTCGATCGCGCAGTTCAAGCTGCGTGAGGGTCAGGCCATCGGCGCGCACGTCACCCTTCGCGGTGACCGTGCGTGGGAGTTCATCGACCGCCTCGTGAGCCTGGCACTGCCCCGCATCCGTGACTTCCGCGGCCTGTCGGACAAGCAGTTCGACGGCAACGGCAACTACACCTTCGGTGTGCAGGAGCAGTCGATCTTCCACGAGATCAACCAGGACAAGATCGACCGCGTCCGCGGGTTCGACATCACGATCGTGACGTCGGCGAAGACGGATGCCGAAGGTCGCGCTCTGCTGCGTCACCTCGGCTTCCCGTTCCGCGGTACCGAGCAGCAGGCCTGATCCACTCTTGATGTCCCGGGACCTCCGGGGCATCACCACCACAGGTCGGCGTCCGCGTAACGGGCGTCGAAACCTGGTGAACGAAAGAAGAACCCCATGACCATGACAGACCCGGTCGCAGATATGCTGACCCGGCTGCGCAACGCGAACTCGGCGCATCACGACTCCGTGTCGCTGCCGAGCTCCAAGCTCAAGACCCACATCGCCGAGATCCTCAAGCAAGAGGGCTACATCTCGGACTGGTCGGTCGAGGATGCCCGCGTGGGCCAGACCCTGACCATGACCCTCAAGTACGGCCCGAACCGGGAGCGATCGATCGCGGGCATCAAGCGCGTGTCGAAGCCCGGCCTTCGCGTGTACGCAAAGTCGACCGAGATCCCCACGGTTCTCGGCGGACTGGGTGTTGCGATCCTGTCCACCTCCTCCGGTCTTCTCACCGACCGTCAGGCCGAGCAGAAGGGCGTGGGTGGGGAAGTCCTCGCCTACGTGTGGTGATCTGACATGTCGCGTATTGGACGTCTTCCCATCGACATCCCCGCTGGCGTGACCATTACGGTCGAGGGCCAGGATGTCGCCGTCAAGGGCCCGAAGGGTGAGCTGTCGCTGACCGTCGCGCGCCCCATCGAGGTCAAGGTCGAAGAGGGCCAGGTGCTCGTCACCCGTCCCGACGACGAGCGCGAGTCGCGGTCGCTTCACGGCCTGACCCGCACCCTGATCAACAACAACATCATCGGCGTGACCCAGGGCTACACCAAGGGCCTCGAGGTCGTCGGCACCGGTTACCGCGTTGCCCAGAAGGGCAGCTCGATCGAGTTCGCCCTCGGCTTCTCGCACCCCGTGCTCGTTGACCCGCCCAGCGGGATCAGCTTCACGGTCGAGGGCAACAACAAGGTCACCGTGAGCGGCATCGACAAGCAGGCCGTCGGTGAGGTTGCTGCCAACATCCGAAAGATTCGCAAGCCGGAGCCCTACAAGGGCAAGGGCATCCGCTACGCCGGCGAGGTCGTGCGTCGCAAGGCCGGAAAGGCTGGTAAGTAACCATGAGCGTCAAGACGAAGTCCGACGCCCGCGCGCGTCGCCACACCCGTCTTCGCAAGAAGGTCGTCGGCACCACCGAGCGTCCGCGCCTGGTCGTCACCCGCTCTGCCCGTCACGTGTTCGTGCAGGTCGTGGACGACAGCAAGGGCCACACGCTGGCCTCGGCATCCACCCTCGAAACCGACCTGCGGTCGTTCGACGGTGACAAGACCGCCAAGGCCCGCAAGGTCGGCGAGCTCGTCGCTGAGCGTGCGAAGGCAGCCGGCGTCGCCGACGTCGTGTTCGACCGTGGCGGCAACCGCTACGCGGGGCGTGTCGCGGCTATCGCCGACGGCGCCCGCGAAGGAGGTCTGAACCTGTGAGCGAGAACAACAACCCCGTGGAGAACGACGTGACCACTGCCGAGGGCACCGAGCAGGCTGCCGATGCCACTGCGGCCGAGGGTACTGCTGCGACCACCGAGCGCGAGCGCGAGCCGCGTCGCGGTAGCCGCGAGCGCAACCCCAACCGTGACCGCAACTCGCGTGACCGTGGCGACAACCAGTTCCTGGAGCGTGTCGTCACCATCAACCGTGTGTCGAAGGTCGTGAAGGGTGGACGTCGCTTCAGCTTCACCGCCCTCGTGGTCGTCGGTGACGGCAACGGTGTGGTCGGCGTCGGCTACGGCAAGGCCCGTGAGGTTCCTCTGGCGATCTCGAAGGGCGTCGAAGAGGCCAAGCGCAACTTCTTCCGCGTGCCGCGCTCCGGATCCACCATCCCGCACCCCGTGCAGGGTGAGGCAGCAGCCGGCGTGGTGCTCCTGCGTCCTGCAGCTGCCGGTACCGGTGTTATCGCCGGTGGTCCGGTGCGTGCGGTGCTCGAGTGCGCCGGTATCCACGACGTGCTCTCGAAGTCGCTCGGCTCCTCGAACACGATCAACATCGTCCACGCGACGGTCGAGGCTCTTCAGCAGCTCGAGGAACCGCGTTCGGTTGCCGCGCGCCGTGGTCTTGACTTCGACCAGGTCGCGCCGGCCCGTCTCGTTCGTGCCGAAGCTGAGGCTACGGCCGCACAGAAGGTAGGTGCCTGATGGCTGCTCGGCTGAAGGTGACCCAGGTCAAGTCCAAGGTGAGTGAGAAGCAGAACCAGCGTGACACGCTGCGCTCGCTCGGTCTCAAGCGGATCGGCGACTCGGTCGTCCGTCCCGACGACGCGCAGACGCGCGGCTACGTCAAGACCGTCGCTCACCTCGTGAAGGTTGAGGAGATCGACTAATGGCAGACAACGAAAACGTCGAGGCTGCAGAAGCAGTAGCCGCGGCGCCCAAGAAGGCCCCGGCCCGCAAGGCTCCGGCCAAGGCTGCTGCCGACGCGCCCGCCGAGAAGAAGGCGCCTGCGCGCAAGGCTCCGGCCAAGGCCGCAGCTGACAGCGACGCCTCGGCCGAGAAGGCGGCTCCCGCCAAGAAGGCTCCGGCCAAGGCTGCAGCGAAGAAGGATGTCGCACCCGCGACCCGTCCCGGTGTGCTCAAGGTGCACCACCTTCGTCCGGTCCCCGGCGCCAACACGGCGAAGACTCGGGTGGGCCGCGGTGAGGGTTCGAAGGGTAAGACCGCAGGCCGCGGTACCAAGGGTACGAAGGCCCGCTACCAGGTCAAGGTCGGTTTCGAGGGTGGGCAGATGCCGCTGCACATGCGCACCCCGAAGCTCCGTGGCTTCAAGAACCCGTTCCGCGTGGAGTACCAGGTCGTGAACCTCTCGACGCTGGCTGAGCTCTACCCGAAGGGTGGAGAGGTCACCGTGAGTGACCTCGTGGCCAAGGGTGCAGTTCGCAAGAACGAGAAGGTCAAGGTCCTCGGAGACGGTGACATCTCGGTCAAGCTCACCGTGACCGTCGACAAGGTTTCGGGTTCGGCCGAGCAGAAGATCGTCGCAGCCGGCGGGTCGGTCGCGACCGCCGCCTCGGCAGAGTAGTACCTGGAAAGAGGGGCCGGAGGTATCTCCGGCCCCTCTTTCGGTTAGCCTGGACGTTGGCGCGCCAGAGCGTGTCGGCATCCCCCTTGGAGGAATCCTCTTGTTCAGCGCCATCGCGCGGGTGTTCCGCACTCCCGATCTTCGTCGCAAGATCGGGTTCACCCTGGCCATCATCGCCCTGTATCGCTTCGGTGCGCACGTCCCGACGCCGTTCGTGGACTTCCCGAACGTACAGCAGTGTCTGCGGGACTCCACCGGCACTGAGGGTCTGCTCGCTCTCGTCAACCTGTTCTCCGGTGGTGCTCTGCTCCAGCTGTCGATCTTCGCGCTGGGCGTCATGCCCTACATCACCGCGACGATCATCGTGCAGCTGCTGCGCGTGGTCATCCCGCACTTCGAGGCGCTCTACAAGGAGGGGCAGGCGGGGCAGGCCAAGCTCACGCAGTACACCCGCTACCTGACGATCGCGCTCGCGCTCCTGCAGTCGACGACCCTGGTCACCGTTGCCCGCAGCGGTCAGCTGTTCGGAACGTCGAACGTGCCGGAGTGCCAGCAGCTGCTGACCAACGACGCGTGGTGGGCGCAGTTGCTCATGATCATCACGATGACCGCAGGTACCGGCCTCATCATGTGGTTCGCCGAGCTCGTCACCGAGCGCGGTATCGGCAACGGGATGTCGATCCTCATCTTCACTTCCATCGCTGCCGCCTTCCCGGCCTCGCTGTGGGCGATCTGGCAGTCGCGTGGGTTCGAGACGTTCTTGCTCGTCGTCGCCGTCGGCATCGTGGTCGTCGGCCTTGTGGTGTTCGTCGAACAGTCCCAGCGCCGCATCCCGGTGCAGTACGCCAAGCGGATGGTGGGCCGCCGCACCTATGGCGGAACCAACACGTACATCCCGATCAAGGTCAACATGGCCGGTGTTGTGCCCGTCATCTTCGCGTCGTCGCTGCTGTACATCCCGGCGCTCATCGCCCAGTTCAACCAGCCCGCCGCGGGGGAGACCGCCGCCCCGTGGGTCGTGTGGATCAGCAACAACCTCACCAACGGTGACAGCCCGATCTACATGATCGTGTACTTCCTGCTCATCGTCGGGTTCACCTACTTCTACGTCGCGATCACCTTCAACCCGGTTGAGGTCGCCGACAACATGAAGAAGTACGGCGGGTTCATCCCCGGCATCCGTGCGGGGCGCCCGACTGCCGAGTACCTCGACTACGTGCTCACGCGCATCACGCTTCCCGGTTCGATGTACCTGGGTCTGATCGCTCTGCTTCCGCTGTTCGCGCTGGCGCTGGTCGGCGCGAACCAGAACTTCCCGTTCGGCGGTGCCTCAATCCTGATCATCGTGGGTGTGGGTCTTGAGACCGTGAAGCAGATCGACGCACAGCTGCAGCAGCGACACTACGAAGGGCTCCTCCGATGACGCGCTCCGCCGACCTCCCCTCCGCTCGCCTCTTGATCGTCGGGCCGCAGGGCTCGGGCAAGGGCACGCAGGGGGTTCGCGTGGGCGAAGCGCTGTCGATTCCCGTGATCTCGACCGGGGACGTCTTCCGCGCCAACGTCAGCGCGGGAACCCCTCTCGGCCAACAGGTCAAGGCGATCATCGAAGCCGGCGACCTCGTGCCGGATTCGCTGACCAGCGAGATCGTGCGCGACCGTCTGACGCAGGATGACGCGAGCAACGGCTTCCTTCTCGACGGGTATCCGCGCAACCTCGGCCAGGTCGGCGACCTCGACGCGTTCCTCGAGAGCCGCGGCGAGTCGCTGGATGCCGTCATCGAGCTTTCCGTTCCGCGTGATGAGTCGATAGCGCGACTGACACAGCGCGCCATCGACCAGGGCCGGACCGATGACACCGAAGAGGTCATCGCCAACCGGCTCGCCATCTACGAGCGCGAGACAGCTCCCATCCTCGATGTGTATCGGGAGCGCGGGATCGTCGACGCGATCGACGGCGTCGGATCGCTCGACGAGATCGCAGACCGCATCGCCGCCGCCCTCGCGGCGCGCGGCATCACCGGCTGACCGGGCGTCGTGCTGCGTCGATCGATCTACAAGACCCCCGCTCAGCTGCGAGCGATGGTCGAGCCGGGGCTGATCACCGCCGCCGCCCTGGATGCGGTTCGTGCGCTCGCCGCGCCGGGAGTCACGACCCTCGAGCTTGATGCTGCGGCATCCGCCGTGATCACCGGTCGTGGGGCGCGTTCGAACTTCCAGCTCGTGCGCGGGTACCGCCACACGGTGTGTGCGTCGGTGAACGAGCAGGTCGTCCACGGCATTCCGGGTGACTACGTCTTACAGCCCGGTGACATCCTCTCGGTGGATGCCGGAGCCGAGTATCACGGGTGGAACGGGGACTCCGCGTTCACTGTCGTTCTGCCCGATCCGGAGCGGCCGGACCTCGTCGCTGCTCGGCAGCGGCTCTCCGATGTCACGCGAGGATCGCTGTGGGCCGGAGTCGCCGCCCTGGCATCGGCATCCCACGTCGGCGAGGTCGGCGCGGCGATCGAAGGATACGTCGAGGCGAACGCCCCCGAGGGCGGGTACGGCATCCTGCGCGACTACATCGGCCACGGCATCGGGCGCAAGATGCACGAGGCGCCGCCGGTGTTCAACTACCGAACCAGTGATCCGGGCGCCGAGGTGCGACCGGGGTTGGTGCTCGCCATCGAGCCGATGGTGGTCGCCGGCGATCAGGCGACGTTCGTCGAAGATGACGATTGGACAGTGTCGACCGTCGATGGCACAGACGGCTCACATTGGGAACATAGCGTTGCCGTGCACGATGGTGGTATCTGGGTGCTCACGGCACCCGATGGCGGCGCCGCGGAGCTTGCTCCGTTCGGTGTCATCCCGCAACCGATCGCAGGGGCCTGAGCGGCGCACGCTGGCAGGCCCGACGGACACACAGCATCCGGAGGAAGCAAACATGGCAGCTACCGCGAAGTCGAACAACTCTTTCGCGATCTGGGTCAGCGTCGCGGTCGTCGCGGTGCTGGTACTGGTCGGAGCTCTCGTCGTGTGGATGAACAACACGGCATCGGCTCCAGGGCCCGTTCCGGCTGCCGCGAACATCAACACCGAGACCGGTGGGATCGCGGTCGGCACCGGTTCGAACTCCGTCGACACCTACGTCGACTTCATGTGCCCCTACTGCAACCAGTTCGAGCAGGCCGAGGGCGAGACCATTCGGCAACTCATCGATGACGGGTCGATCACGCTGAACGTCCACCCGGTCTCGATCCTCGACCGGGTATCGCAGGGCACCCAGTACTCCACGAGGTCGGCCAGCGCCGCCTATTGCGTTGCGGAGTCGGATCCGGATGCGCTGCTGGACTTCATCACTGCCATGTACGCCCAGCAGCCGGCCGAGTCCTCGCCGGGACTGACCGACGACGAGATCGTTGCGATCGCTGAGGGCGCGGGAGCCACGAACTCCAGCTCCTGCATTACGGATGGCACGTACATGGACTTCGCAACCACGATGACGCAGAACCTGCCGACGAACCCTGCCACGGGCGGGGCGAGCACGCCGACGCTCGTCGTCAACGGAGAGTACGTGACGGTGACCTACGACCCGCAGACCGACATCGTCGCTCGCTTGAACTGAGCGCGAACAGGACCACGCCGCCGAGCGCCCGCAGCAATGGGCACAGACACAGCACCCGTAGGACGACACCATGGCAGCGCCTGCAAAGAAGAACAGCTATCTCGCCATCTGGATCAGCGTCGCGGTGGTTGCGGCACTCGTTCTGGTCGGCGCGCTCGTGGTGTGGATGAACAACACCGCTGCGGCTCCGGGTGCTGCACCCGAGGGGCCGGGCATCGACTCGTCGACCGGCGCGATCGCGGTGGGCAGCGGGCCTGACGAGGTCGATGTGTGGTTCGACTTCTACTGCCCTCACTGCCAGGACTTCGAGGACGTCTATGGCCCGACGCTGGATGAACTCGTCACCTCGGGCGACATCACCCTGAACCTGCATCCCGTTGCGTTGTCGGGACTGAACGCGGCATCCGGCACCGACTTCTCCGAGCGTTCGGCCAGCGCGCTCTATTGCGTCGCCACGCAGGACACTGACGCTGCTTTCGCGTTCACCCAGACGCTTCTGACTGCTGACGTCACCGGCGCGGGATGGACGGATGACGAACTCATCGCGCTGGCTGCCGACTCCGGGGTGACCGGGATCGACGAGTGCGTCACCCAGCGCACGTACGTCGACTTCGTCGACGCGCAGACCCGGGAGATCCCTGCGAGCCCTCAGGGCGGGCAGGGAACGCCGACGCTCGTGATCAACGGCGAGTACATCAGCCTCACCGGTGACGTAAACGCCGACATCGTCAACCGATTGAGCTAAGACCCCCTCACGCGCGACGCCCCCGCGGACTTCGGTCCCGGGGGCGTCGCGCGTGCCGTCGGTTGGCCGCGACGCGCCGGTTCGGCGGGGCGACTCCCCGTGACTACTCGCGGTTTTGGATGCGTTCACCTGTGCGTTGACTTCGGTGGCGAGGCTGGCGGGGCGCCACCGCGCTGAGGCAACGTCAGCGAGTTCGGCGCACCATCCCTTGCACCGATTCGCAGGAGTACTCGTCATGCGCCGACGCCTTGCCGCCGCCCTGTCCGTGATCCTTGGGCTCTCGTTTGCCGTCGCCGTTCCTGCGGCTGCGTCGGCTGAACCGATTGAGGTCCCGCCGGTGGTGATCAACGAGATCCAGCCGGATGACCCGCAGGATGCTGCCGACTGGGTGGAACTCGCCAATACCGGGCAGGCCGATGTCGACCTCGCCGGCTGGAAGCTGCGCGACGACAAGAACGAGAGCACTATCGCGTCGGGCTACGTCGTTCCCGCCGGCGGATACCTGGTGCTCTCCGAGGATGCCGGGTTCTCGTTCGGCCTCGGCAAGAGCGGTGACGAGGTCCACCTGCTCCTCCCTGACGGCACTGTCGTCGACGAGTACGCGTTCACGGAGCTGCCCCCCGGTGCGTCGAACGCCTCCTGGGGCCGGTGCCCCGACCTGACCGGAGACTTCGGACCCACTGCAGCCCAGACCCCGGGCGAGGCGAACTCCTGCGCACCCGATCCCGCGACCTCTCTTGTGATCAACGAGGTCGAATCCGACGGCGGCGACCCGGCCGACTGGATCGAACTGGCGAACACGTCCTACCTTCCCGTCGACGCAAGCGGGCTCATCCTGCGCGACAACGACGACACCCACACCTTCACGATCCCGACGGGAACCACCATCCCCGCTTACGGCTTCGCCGCCTTCGTCGTGGATGCGGGGCCGTCCGCTTACGGCCTCGGCAAGGCGGACTCGGCGCGCCTGTTCGCCGCTGATGGGACCACGCTCATCGATCAGTACTCGTGGACCGCGCACGCCGCGACGAGCTACGGGCGCTGCCCCGATGCGACTGGTGAGTTCGAACTGACGGCATCCGTCACTAAGGCCGCCGCGAACGACTGTGCGCCGGCAGACGGCGGGGACACCCCTGTGGCTGGCGCTGACGCCATCCGGGTCAACGAGATCGAGTCCAGCGGGGGCGACCCGGGCGACTGGGTAGAGCTTGTGAACACGTCGGACACGGATGTCGATCTCGGCGGTTGGATCCTGAAGGACGACAAGGATGACCACGCCCTGACCATCCCGGCTGGCACGACGATCGCCGCGGGTGGCTACACCGTCATCTACACCGACCTCCCGGGTGACGGGTTCGGGCTCGGGAACGGGGATGCGGCGCGACTGTTCCTGCCCGACGGCGTCACCCTTGTCGACAGCCACTCGTATCCCGCCCACGCGCAGCGCACGACCTGGGGTCGCTGCCCGGACGGTGCCGGCGAGTTCGTCGAGACCTACAGCTCGACTCCAGGCGCTGCGAACGACTGCTCGCCGATCCGCATCAACGAGGTGGACTCGAAGGGCGCTGAGCCCGTCGACTGGATCGAGGTGACCAACGCGGGTCCGGACGCCGTCGACATCTCCGGCTACATCCTGCGGGACGACAACGACGACCACGCCGTCGTCGTGCCGAATGGAACCACCCTGCAGCCCGGCGCCTTCGTGGCCATCGACGTCGACGCCACGGGAGGCTTCGGCCGCGGCGGTGCTGACGCTGCGCGCCTGTTCGCGCCCGACGGGACGACGCTGCTGAACCAGATGAGCTGGAGCGAGCACGCTGAGACGTCGTGGGCGCGCTGCCCCGATGGCCTCGGCGAGTTCGAGGTTGCCGCGTCGGTGACCAAGGGTGCTCCGAACGACTGCATCGGCCTTGTCGCGGCAACGCCGTGGCCGGGCGACGCGGGTGTGACTGCAGTTTCGGCGCCGGATGCCTTCGGCGAGGACATGAGCGGCCTGGCCTATGAGGCGACCGCTGAGGGTCGCGGGACGCTCTGGGCCGTGAACAACGGCACCGGAACGCTCTTCCAGCTCGAGTGGAACGCCGAGGCCGGGCAGTGGATCAGCCCGAAACAGGGTGAGTGGGCGGCGGGCAAGGTCCTGCGCTACCCCGGCGGTTCCGGTGCCGTGGATGCCGAGGGTGTGAGCCTCGTCGCGGGCACCTCGGCGGGCGGGGTGTACGTCGCGTCGGAGCGGGACAACACGGCCAGCGACGTCAGCCGACCCTCCGTGCTGCGCTTCGATGTGTCGGTATCCGGAACCGAACTTGTCGCGACCGACGAGTGGAACCTTGCAACCCTCCTGCCGGCTCTCCCCGCCAACGGCGGGCTCGAGGGTGTCACGTGGGTGCCGGACTCGGTCTTGGTCGCACGGGGATTCGTCGATAGCAGCACCGGCAAGGCGTACGACCCGGCGACCTACGGCGCGCACGGCGATGGCCTGTTCTTTGTCGGTGTTGAGGGCACGGCGCGCATCTACGCTGTAGCGCTTCGGGACGCCGGAGTGGCGAGCATCGTCGCCACGATCGACCCGAAGCTCTCGGTGGTGGCCGACGTCACGTGGGATGCGGCATCCGGAACCCTGTACGCCGTGTGTGATGACGCGTGCGGTGGCGAGATCCACGCGATGCGGATTGCCGCGGACGGCGTCTATGCCGGAACCTTCCAGAACGTCGCGGCCTACCTCGCGCCGGCTGGCATGCCCGCCAAGGCCGGCAACGAGGGCTTCGCGATCGGTACGTGCGAGAACGGTGTCGCGCCGGTCTTCTACGCCGACGACAGCGAGACCGACAAGATCTCGCTGCGCGAGGGCCGGATGTACTGCGGGGCCTACCGCGGCGGCGATGACGTGCTCCTGAACCTGCTGAACATCAACGACTTCCACGGTCGCATCGACGGCAACACCGTGAAGTTCGCGGGCACGATCGAGCAACTGCGCGCCGCATACGGCGACGACAACACGCTGTTCCTCTCGGCCGGTGACAACATCGGGGCGTCGCTGTTCGCCTCCGCGTACGCCGATGACAAGCCCACGATCGATGTGTTGAACGCGATGGGGCTGGCGGCATCCGCTGTCGGGAACCACGAGTTCGACAAGGGCTCGGCTGACCTGCTCGGTCGGGTCACGGATGCGGCGCAATTCCCGTACTTGGGCGCCAACGTCTATGCGAAGGGGACACAGGATCCGGTGCTGCCCGAGTATGCGACGTTCGAGGTGGAGGGACTCACGGTCGCGGTGATCGGCGCCATCACCCAGGAGACGCCGTCGCTGGTCTCGCCCGGTGGGATCGCCAGCCTCGACTTCGGTGACCCCGTGGATGCTGTGAATAGGGTGGCCGCATACCTGACCGACGGTGACGAGGGCAACGGCGAGGCTGACGTGATCATCGCCGAGTACCACGAGGGCTCGATCGACGGGGTGAAGGAAGGCGCGTCGGTCGAGGACGAGATCGCTGCGGGCGGAGCGTTCGCGAAGATCGTGACGCAGACCTCGGCGGCCGTGGATGCGATCTTCACCGGCCACACGCACAAGGAATACGCGTGGGACGGCCCCGTTCCCGGTTCGGACCGGACGCGTCCGATCCTGCAGACCGGTTCCTACGGCGAGAACATCGGCCAGGTTCGGCTCTGGATCGACCCGGTCACGGGCTCTGTGAACGACTACGACGTGCGCAACGTGGCGCGCACGACATCCGCCGATGCGACCCTGACTTCCGCGTACCCGCGCGTCGCTGCCGTCAAGACGATCGTGGATGCCGCGCTCGCGCAGGCGGATGTCGTGGGTTCGCAGCAGGTCGGCTCGGTCACCGCCGACATCACGACGGCGTTCGTGGGCGACAAGCGGGATGATCGGTCATCCCAGTCGACGCTCGGGAACCTGGTTGCGGATGCGCTGGTGGCTTCGCTGTCGTCGGCCGACCGTGGTGGGGCGGAGATCGGTTTGGTCAACCCGGGCGGTCTGCGTAACGAGCTCTACTACGGCGAGGACGGGGTGATCACGTACGCGGAAGCCAACGCGGTGCTGCCGTTCGTGAACAACCTGTGGACCACGACGCTGACCGGCTCGCAGTTGAAGGTCGTGCTGGAGCAGCAGTGGCAGCCCGACACCGCGTCGCGTCCGTACCTGCAGCTGGGTGTGTCGGAGAACGTGTTCTACACGTACGATGCGTCGCTTGCCAAGGGCGACCGGATCACCGGGATCTGGATCGACGGGCAGCCCATCGTGATGGATGCCGAGTATCGGGTCGGGTCGTTCAGCTTCCTGCTGCAGGGCGGCGACAACTTCACGGTGCTCACGGAGGGAACCGACACCCGTGACTCCGGTCTGATCGACCGCGACGCGTGGATCGACTACCTCAAGAACAACTCGCCGCTGTCGCCGGACTTCGCCTCCCGCAGCGCCCAGGTGACCGGGGTCCCCGCCACGATCGAGCAGGGCGAGACGTTGACCGCGACGGTGTCGGGACTCGACATCCGCTCGCTGGGCGCTCCGGCGAACACGACAGCGCTCGTGTCGATTGAAGGCAGCAGCGCCGTCTTCGACCCGGTACTTGTCAACGGCGGCGCCGCGCAGATCAGCATCACCGTGCCGAAGGACGCTCCCCTGAACTCGGCGCTTGTCGTGAACGCCGAGCCATCGGGAACCGGGGTGCGGATTCCGTTGACGGTCACGGGAACGTTCACGCCGCTACCGCCCACGGGTGGCACCACCCCGCCCGCGGAGACGGACTTGACCCCGCAGACGCAGGACGCGATCCAGCCGCAGGGTGGGACGACCTTCAAGCAGGGACAGACGGTGACGGTCACGGTCGGCACTCAGTATGCGGGGCAGACTGTGGAGGGCTGGATCTTCTCGACGCCGACCTACCTCGGTACATCCGTGGTGAGCGCCGCGGGAACCGCGACCTTCACGATCCCCGCGAATCTGCCGGCCGGCACGCATCGCCTCGTGGTCACGGACTCCGCAGGCACAGTGATCGGCTGGGTGTACGTCCAGGTCGAGGCGCTCGCCGCGACCGGCGGCACGGTCGCGGCGACGGGGGTGCCAGTGCTGCCCTGGGCTGCTGCAGTCATCGTTCTCGGCCTGGCACTTGTCGTCATCCGTCGCCGCCGGGGAGGCCGAGCGGAGGGCTGACCCACCGGCGCACCATCCCCTTTCGCCGAACCCACACCTTTTCGCTCGAGCCCACAGGTATCTGTCGCGAGATCCTGTGGGCTCGGCGAGAGAGGTGTGGGTTCGCGGCTGGTGGTGATCGGGCAGTGCGCTCCTCCCCAGGGGTGGAAGGGCGAGCGGATGCCGCAGGTGTGCGCAGCGACGCGTGAGGGGCTGCGCGCGCAGGCGAGACTGCGGGCATGGATGTCGTACCGCCGAGCTACGATCGGGTCTGGGACGCGCGTGCGGCGATCCTCACGCGCGAACGGCTCGAGCGCGAGAGCGCAGCGGCGACCATCGCCGCGCAGCATGCGGATGGCGAGCTGATCCGGCTGCACTCGGGGCGATATGTGCGAGCCGCTGACGCGCAAGGATTCATCGAAGACAGGCATCTACGGACGATCGCGGCGGTGCACTCGCGGCGACAGGCATCCGCTGCGCCGTTCTCGCACGCGTCGGCGGCGGTGCTCTGGGGATTGCCCCTCTTTCGGCACGTTCCTGAAGCCGTACACGTCAGCGACGCGCGCCACAACGGTGTCGTGCGGCATGCCCGGGGCGTAGCCCGACACGAGGTCAGCGTGCCGGACGATGACATCGTGGTGATCGGTGGCATTCCGTGCACGTCCCTCGAGCGCACGGTGTTCGACGTTGCGCGTACGCTGCCGCTGGCTAGTGCGGTGGCCGTCGCGGATGCCGCGCTGCGGCTGGTCGCGTGGGATCCCGAAGATCGGGTCTATGACCAGGGTGCAGCCTCGACATGGGCTACCGCGATGGAGGAGCGTATCGCCCGCGCGCGGGAGCACGTGGCATCCGTCAAGCGCGGTGGATCATGGCCTTCGCAGACGGGCGCGCGCAGCTACCCGGTGAGAGCATGAGCAGGTTGCTGCTGCATGACCTCGGATTCGCGACGCCACGGTTGCAGGTGCGGCTCGCCGACTCGTCCCACCTGTACTTCGTCGACTTCGGGCTGGACGACGCGAAGGCATGGGGCGAGTTCGACGGTGAGGGCAAGTACACGGATGCGCAGTTTCGTGGCGAACGCACACCGTGGGAGGTGGTGCGCGCGGAAAAGGAGCGCGAGGACTGGATCCGCGCGACCACCCACCGCCCGCTGGTTCGGTGGGGGATGCAGCACCTCGCTTCGCCGGTCACGCTCGGCCGGCGGTTGGCCGAGTTCGGCATCCGTCCTCCGCGCTAGCCCCGCGCCCCGCGGCATCCGACTTGTGTTCGTGAACCCACACTTACCGCGCCGAACCCACACGCTATGTCCGTCGGAACATGTGGGGCGGACGCGAAACGTGTGGGTTCGCGCCCCGGGGAGTGCGCGACACGCCCGAGGTTGCCGGGGTGTTCACTATCACGTACTATTGATCTTTGGTGCTTTGCGCCTGCCTTGGCGTGTCCGGGCAGAGCGGACCGGCACCGACTCCCATCCACCGCAGACCGACCGGTCTGCATAAGCGTGAGCGAGGCTATGGCCAAAAAAGACGGTGTCATCGAGATCGAAGGCACAGTGTCCGAGGCGCTGCCCAACGCGATGTTCCGCGTTGAGCTGACCAACGGACACAAGGTGCTCGCAACGATCTCGGGAAAGATGCGGCAGAACTACATCCGCATCATCCCCGAGGACCGCGTCGTCGTGGAGCTTTCGCCCTACGACCTCACCCGCGGCCGCATCGTCTACCGCTACCGCTAGGCCGGTCGAGAAGTAACGCCCCGGGCATCCGTGCCCGCCCGGCGAAGACAGCGAACAGGAACATCATGAAGGTCAACCCCAGCGTCAAGCCCATCTGCGACCACTGCAAGGTCATCCGCCGCCACGGCAACGTGATGGTGATCTGCAAGTCCAACCCGCGCCACAAGCAGCGCCAGGGCTGAGACGGATGCCGTTCCGGCGGCCCCAGGACTCATAACTCAATACACACAGGCAGGGTCAGAACCCGCATCCGGATGCCGGGTGCAGGGGACACCTCGGGACGAAGGCCCGGGCACCGATTCTGCTCCACACCTTCGACGTACTCCGCGGGGAAACCCGGGGGAAAGAGAGAACCGACATGGCACGTCTTGCCGGTGTCGACATCCCGCGCGATAAGCGCGTGGTGATCGCCCTCACCTACATCTACGGTATCGGCCGTACCCGTTCGCACGAGATCCTCGCGGCGACCGAGATCAACGAGGACATCCGCGTGAAGGACCTCAGCGACGACCAGCTCGTCGCCCTCCGCGACTACATCGAAGGTACCTACAAGGTTGAGGGTGACCTTCGCCGTGAGGTTGCCGCCGACATCCGCCGCAAGGTTGAGATCGGCTCCTACGAAGGCCTGCGCCACCGCCGCGGCCTGCCGGTGCGCGGTCAGCGCACCAAGACGAACGCGCGTACCCGCAAGGGCCCGAAGCGCACCGTCGCCGGCAAGAAGAAGGCCGGAAAGAAGTAAGGCGCGGAAGGTTTAGGAGAAAACGCACATGGCTACCCCCAAGTCCGCAGCGCGCAAGCCGCGCCGCAAGGAGAAGAAGAACATCGCCGTGGGCCAGGCCCACATCAAGTCGACGTTCAACAACACGATCGTTTCGATCACCGACCCCTCGGGCGCGGTGATCAGCTGGGCCTCCTCGGGTGGCGTCGGCTTCAAGGGTTCGCGCAAGTCGACGCCCTACGCCGCCGGCATGGCAGCCGAGTCTGCTGCCCGCCAGGCGCAGGAGCACGGCGTCAAGAAGGTCGACGTCTTCGTCAAGGGTCCGGGTTCGGGTCGTGAGACCGCGATCCGTTCGCTGACGGCCGCTGGCCTCGAGGTCGGCTCGATCCAGGACGTCACGCCCCAGGCGCACAACGGCTGCCGCCCGCCCAAGCGCCGTCGCGTCTGACGACAGTCCCGTTCCGGGCCGGCTCACAGCCACCCGGGTGAAGCACTTCGGGTGCCGGGGCGTGCGTTACTGCGCTGCGTCTCGGCATCCCCCGAGAAAAACTCAACACCTCACCCATTGCACGTGTCATATAGCGGGCACGTGATCGAAAGGAACACATCGTGCTCATCGCACAGCGTCCCACTCTGACCGAGGAGAAGATCGGGGAGTTCCGCAGCCGTTTCGTCATCGAGCCGCTTGAGCCCGGCTTCGGTTACACGATCGGTAACGCGCTGCGTCGCAGCCTCCTGTCGTCGATCCCCGGCGCCGCCGTCACCAGCATCCGCATTGACGGCGTGCTGCACGAGTTCAGCACCATTCCGGGTGTGAAGGAGGATGTCACCGAGATCATCCTCAACATCAAGCAGTTGGTCGTCTCCTCCGAGCGCGACGAGCCCATCACGGCTTACCTGCGCAAGACCGGCGCCGGTGAGGTCACCGCCGCCGACATCTCCGCACCCGCCGGTGTCGAGGTCCACAACCCCGAGCTTGTCATCGCGACTCTCAACGAGACCGCGAAGTTCGAGCTCGAGCTCACCATCGAGCGTGGCCGCGGCTACGTCTCGGCGACCCAGAACCGCAACGAGTACGCCGAGAGCGGTCAGATCCCGATCGACTCGATCTACTCGCCGGTGCTCAAGGTCAGCTACCGCGTCGACGCGACCCGTGCCGGTGAGCGCACCGACTTCGACAAGCTCATCCTGGATGTCGAGACCAAGCCCTCCATCGCACCGCGCGACGCCGTGGCATCCGCCGGTCGCACCCTGACCGAGCTGTTCGGCCTCGCCCGCGAGCTGAACGTCGAGGCCGAGGGTATCGAGATCGGCCCCGCGCCGGTCGAGGCCGTCATGTCGAACGAGCTGTCGATGCCGATCGAAGACCTCGACCTGTCGGTCCGGTCCTACAACTGCCTCAAGCGCGAGGGCATCAACACCGTCTCGGAGCTGGTCGCCCTCTCAGAGACGCAGCTCATGAACATCCGCAACTTCGGCCAGAAGTCGGTCGATGAGGTTCGCGACAAGCTCATCTCGCTCGGGTTGAGCCTGAAGGACTCGGTTCCCGGGTTCGACGGCGCGCACTTCTACGGCGGCTACGACGACGAGACCGTCTGACCGGTACCCGAAACGGATGCCGCGGCATCCTGACCGACTTTCCCTGGAGTAACTGACATGCCCAAGCCCACCAAGGGTCCCCGCCTCGGAGGCGGCCCCGCCCACGAACGCCTGCTGCTCGCGAACCTCGCCGCGGCGCTGTTCACGCACAAGTCGATCAAGACGACCGAGACGAAGGCCAAGCGCCTGCGTCCCCTCGCCGAGCGCCTGATCACCTTCGCCAAGCGCGGTGACCTGCACGCCCGTCGCCGGGTGCTCTCGGTCATCGGTGACAAGGAAGTCGTGCACATCCTGTTCGCCGAGATCGCGCCGCTGGTCGCCGAGCGTGAGGGCGGCTACACCCGCATCACGAAGGTTGGCAACCGCAAGGGTGACAACGCCCCGATGGCGGTCATCGAGCTCGTGCTTGAGCCGGTGAACCCGAAGCCGAAGTCGGCGAAGAAGGCTGCTCCGGCCGCCGCTGCGCCGGCCGCGGAGGAGGCTCCCGCCGAGGAGACGCCCGCCGAGGCTCTGGCGCCCGAGGTCGAGGAAGAGTCCACCGACGAGGCAGCTGCGGCAGGCGCCGAATCGCCCGAGGAGGGTGAAGCCGCTGAGGCAGCCGCCGAGGATGCCGTTGTCGACGCTCCCGCCGAGGACGACGCCAAGTAATACCCGGGTCCCAGACCCGCCGAACCCACACCTTCGCGCGCGAACCCACAAGGTTTCTCGCGCGGATCGTGTGGGTTCGGCGTTTTCGTGTGGGTTCGGCGCTTTGGCGGCGGCGCGTAGGGTGGGACGGTGAACGAGAGCACCGCCCCTGCACCGATCCCTGAGAACGCCACGCCGAGTGATGCGCGGCCGCTGTCAGAGCGTGTCGGAGCGCCCGAGACCGTCGATGAGATCCAGCATCCGGATGTCGCCACCTGGCGCCCCGCGACCCGGGCGGACCTCGACGAGATGGTGGCGCTCGTAGACTCTTGCGACAGGGTCGATCATCCGACGTGGTTGACGCCGCGCGAGGATGTCGAGGAGATCTTCGAGCTCTCACATATCGATCCGGAGCTTCACACGAGACTCGGCTTCGCCGCCGACGGCGAACTTGTCGCCATGGCAGGCATCCTGGTGCATCCGTCGCAGGACAAGCAGGTGTACGTCTATTGCACCGGCATGGTGCACCCGCGGTGGCGCCGCCGCGGTATCGGCACGCAGGTGCTGCGCTGGGAGTACGAGACCGCCCAGACCGAGCTAGCGCGGACGGATGCCCGGCTTCCGGGTGCGATCTTCCTTCACGCGTACGAGCACGACGCTGAGGCTCGCGCGTTGGGTGCGCGGCGCGGGATGCCCGAGGAGCGGTGGTTCACGACGATGCTTCGCGACCTCAGCGACCCGATCCCCGAGGTGCCGCTGGATGCCGGATCCCCGGCCCTGCGGATCGAGACCTTCGGCCCGCAGTGGCGGGATGCGACCCGTGTGGCGCGCAATGATGCCTTCCGTGACCACTGGGGGAGCCTGGAGACGCCGCCGGAGCGATGGGAACGGTTCGTCAGCGGTTCGCAGTTCCGCGACGACCTTTCGCGCGTCGTGGTGGACGGCGGCCGCGTGGTGGCGATGGCTTTGGCTACCGTGAACGAGGACGACTGGGAGGTGCAGGGTTATACATCGGCCTACGTCGCGCTGATCGGTGTCGTTCGCGACTATCGCGGCAGGCGGCTCGCCCCGGCGGTGATCACTGCCCTGCTCACGGCGGCACGGGATGCCGGACTTGAGAAGGTCAACCTTGACGTCGACACCGAGAGCCCGACCGGAGCGAACAGTCTCTACGGGCGGCTGGGGTTCGAGGCCACGGACCGCGAGGTCGCCATGGTCGCGAGGTTCTGAACGGCGCCCGTTCCCTTGGCGTGACCCAGCTAGCGTCCGGCTAGACCGCTGAACCCACACGTTCCTGCGCGAGCCCACAGGATTCGTCGCGCGGAAGCTGTGGGCTCAGCGCAAATCGTGTGGGTTCGGCGGGAGAGGACAAGCGCAGTGGGGCTACTGGGCGATCCGCGCCTCCTCGCGGGTGGCCTCACGGTAGGCCCGGGTCTCGATGAGGTACGCGTCGATCGCGCGTTGGTTCTCGGACTGGCGGATCGCAGCGAGCACGGTGTCGGCGTAGATCTGGCCGCCCGAAGTGCCGGGATGGATGCGGTCGCCGGCGAGGTAGTCCACGTGGGGGTCGATGGCGCTCGCCCAATCGGCGATTACGGTGCCCGGATGGGCGGCGGCAAACGCGGTGATGTCGCTGTTGACCCCGGGGATCCAGTCGCGGGGCGCGTAGGCGTTCACGAGCACAAGGGTCCTGTCGGGCCCGGCGGTTGCAGCGATCCGCTCGTAGGCATCCCGGCTGATCGGACCGTTCGTGCCGAGAGCGACGACCACGTAGCGGCCGAGCTGCCCCGCGGCGGCGAATTGGTCGACGATGCCGGGGCCCGCCCATGAGGACCGCGAGACTGCGGCATCCACCCGGATGCCGGGAAGCGTCTCGTACAGCGAGGGTGCGGCAGCGAGCATGACCGAGTCGCCGACGGCGGTGACCTCGCCGCCCGAGATCGGCGTCGGTGACGGCGCGGGCGGCCGGACGGCTCCATCGGCGAGGGCGCCAGCCGGTGCCGGCTCATCGGGTTGCGGTCGGGTATCCGCCGACGGCGTCGGGCTGGCGGATGCCGCATCAACGGCTGCCTGCCCTTCGGCGACGACTGCTTCGCCGGATGACACGCTCGCACCGGTGGTGGCTGCCGCTACCGTGCCGAACACCAGGGCAGTTGTGGCAAGGCCCCCGACGACGGTGCCCCACAGCGCCCCGGCATCGACGCCGACCCGTGCGCGTGCCGCGCGCCAGGTGCCACGGAAACCGAGGCGCCGCACCGGTGTCTCAAGGAATCGGTAGGAAGCCTCCGCGATGACGACGGTGAGCGCCAGCGTCGCGAGGCCGACCCATACCGGTACTCCCGCTTCCGGTGCGGTGCCCTGCACGGCGGCGACCAGCAGGACCAGGAGGGGCCAGTGCCACAGGTACAGGCCGTAGGAGCGTTCACCGATCCACCGCAGCGGACGCGCATCCAGGGCCGGGCCGAGGCCGGCGTGCGGCCAGACGGCAGCGACGATCGCGATACCCGTCAGGGCGCTCGCGGCGGCGATGGTCAGCGGAAAGGTTCTGACGGAGTCGGTGGGTGCGAGCAGGGACAGCCCGACGAGGCCGATCACAGCGGCCGCCCCGAGGATCGTGGCGCCGCGACGGACCGTCGTACGCTGCATCCAGAGCGTGGGCGCCGCCAGGGCGCGGTGGAGGACGAAGGCGAGTGCGACACCGAGGAGGATGCCGAACGCGTGCGAGTCGGTGCCGTAGTACGCGCGGCTGACGTTGCCCGTCGCCGACACGATGTCGCCCATCCATACGGCGGATGCTGCAGCCAGTGCGCCCGCCGCAGCAACCCGCGCCCACGTGCGCGGCAGCAGCAGGATCAGGGGGAGCGCGAGCGGCCACAGCACGTAGAACTGCTCTTCGATGCCGAGTGACCAGAGGTTGCGGAAGAGCTCCGGGCTGGTGGCGCCGAAGTATCCCTCGCCGATGATGATCGCGATCCAGTTGTAGCTGAAGGTGAGGGCACCGGCGATCTGGGCGCCCAACCGGACGAGAACATCACCGCCGACGACCCAGGCTGCGCTCGAGCACACGAGCAGCAGCAGGACCAGCGCAGGCAGGAGGCGTCTGGCTCGCCGACGCCAGAACCCGACGAGGCTGATCCGGCCGGTCGCGTCGCTCTCACGAAGCAGCAGGGTCGTGATCAGGAACCCACTGATCACGAAGAAGACGTCCACGCCGATGAACCCGCCGACGAACCACCACTGTGGGAACAGGTGGAAGACAACCACGAGGATGACAGCGAGCGCGCGGAGGCCATCCAGGCCAGGAAGCCTGGGGCCTGAGGTGGCGCCGTGGATGGCGCCGTGGCGGTCGGTGTGGAGGGGGCTGGACAACGGCGGCTCGGTCGGGCGATGCGGGTTCGGGTACCCAAGTCTACGTCCGGGCGGCGCGAGTTCCCTGGGGCTGCGCCGGGTGCTGATTAGGCTGAAGACGTGCGCATCCGGCTCGACATTTCCTACGACGGTTCGCACTTTCGCGGGTGGGCGCGGCAGCCGCATCAACGGACGGTGCAGGCAACGATCGAGGGTGCGATTTCTCGCGTGCTGGGGGGAGATCCGCGGCTGGTGGTGGCGGGTCGAACTGACGCCGGAGTGCACGCGAGCGGCCAGGTCGCCCACCTGGATCTCGACGACGGACAGGCCGCACGGCTCGCTTCTTCGCGCCGGCGCACGGAGCATGACGACGGCGTAGCAGCTCTCGCCCGTCGCATCCGGGGTGTGCTCGGCGCCTACGCCGATGCCGCGGTGACCCGCACCTCGATCGCACCGGACGGCTTCGATGCGCGATTCTCGGCGGTATGGCGTCGCTACGAGTATCGCGTTGCTGACGATTCGGTTCCCTACGATCCGCTGGAACGTCACCGCACCACCGTGGTGCGCGGTGAGCTCGATGTCGCCGCGATGGATGCCGCAGCCGGCGCCCTGCGGGGACTCCACGACTTCGCTGCGTACTGCAAGCCGCGGGAAGAGGCCACGACGATCCGCACACTGCTCGATTTCGGGTGGGTGCGCGAGGCATCCGGCGTGCTGGTTGCCACGGTTCGGGCTGACGCGTTCTGCCACAGCATGGTGCGCGCCCTGGTGGGCGGGTGCGTCGCGGTCGGTCAGGGGCGACTCGGCGTTGACGACCTCGTGCGTATCCGCGACGAGCTGGCTCGAGTACCCGAGGTCAAGGTGCTCGCTGCCCGCGGGTTGACCCTCACCGAAGTCGGGTACCCCGCCGATGACCTGCTTGCGCACCGAGCGTCGCAGACCCGCGCACGACGGGACCTCGACGCGGACTGAGGGTCGCAACGCCGCGGATGCGTAGACTGATCCCACCCCCGCGCGGGGGGTGATTCATGATCCCGAGGGGGGATGGAGATGAAGGCCGTTGGTCGCAGCGACGCGAGCGTCGGCATCCGTGGTCGTTCGGCGAGAGCTCTCGCGAGGGCGGGTGTGATCGCCGGTTTGGTCGTCCTGCCGATCGCGCTCGCCGGATGCGGCCCCGCTCCGTGGAACAACTGGGGTTACGAGACCTCGAGTCCGACGCCGACCTCCACCCGGCAGACCGTCGCCCCGCCGGTGAAGAACGATCTGTCCAGCGGCGCAACGCAGCGAAACCTCCAGGCCGGAGCCGTGAAGGCAACCGTCGACTACTGGTCGACGCTGTCGATGGACAAGTGGACAGCCGACGCGCTCAAGCCGATCAGCCTGTCACTGATCACGACGATTGAGCCCAACGACGGCCAGAAGGTCTACCTGCAGCGGGCGACGATGGTCGCGGTGCCCCAGAGCGACACGGGAGACCTTGCACCCCTGGATCCGCAGGTGGATGCTGCGAGCGTCAACCCCGGCTATCTTGTGCTCTCGCCCTACAGCTACTCACAGAACTTCACCGTCGGTCCGGTGCCGTCGAATGCGATCTCGGTGACAGTCCAGTTCACGTACGACTTCCTCGTGCAGACGACCCCGACCTCGAACGAATACGCGAAGCAGACGGCATCCGACACGCTCACCATCGCGATCGCGCAGCAGTAGCGCTTCCGATCCGCGAACCCACACGTTCGCGCGCGACCCCACACGCTTCGGCGTGCCAGACGTGTGGGCTCGGCGCGGAAGGTGTGGGTTCGGCGGGATGGGTGTCGGGTAGGGCAGTAGCGTTTCTGGTCAGGCGGTAACGCGCTCCCAGCGGTCGCCACCCTGCGCCCGGGCCGTAGCCGCGGCCTCGGCCGTGGTGGCAAGCAGAGCGTCCAGGTCGTATCCTGCCGTCGCGACGCTTGCCCAGCCGATGCTGGCTGAGGTGGTCACGGTGATGGGGGCCGCGGGGTCACGCCCGGCGATTCGCCTCAGCACATCCCGTACGAGGTCCCGGATGACTGCCTCGGGACGCGAGATCAGCACGATGACTGCGCTGTCGGGGGCGATCGCGATGTCGGCATCCGTCGGGAAGACGGCAGTGACGCGCGCCTGGATGTCGCGAAGGAGCCGACCGAAGATCGCCGGGCCTCCCGCCTCTTGCAGGTCTTCGGCATCGTCGAGTTCGATGCGCAGGAGCGACCACGTGTCGGCATCCCGCGCTGCCGCACGTTCGAGACGCTCGCGGGCCGTCCCGACGAACCGACCCCAGTCGCCCTGTGGCGCGCTCGACTCGATCGCTCGCGACCCCGGGGTGACCAACGGCACCAGCGACACGAGGGCGCACACCATGTAGACGAGCATCCCGATGGAGTTGAAGATGCGTGTCGAGGCGAAAGCTTCAGCCGTCGAAAGCGGGGTGAAGAGGGCACCGATGAGCACCGTGACGCCAGCGAGCGCGTAGACCGCCGAGGCGACGACGATGGGCCACAGCAGACGCTCGGACCGTTCCGGGATGCGCCGCCACTCGAGGAGGAACAGCACCCCGAAGATGCCGGACACGAAGAACATGACACGGTAGGCCAGTCCGAACCAAGCCGACTCACCCGGCGCGAGGAGCGCGAGGATCGACGCGGCGGCGACGACGGCGCTGACCCACGCGTAGGTGCGCACTTTGCGGTGGGCGCGCAGTCCCGACCACAGCAGCGCCGGGGCACCCAACAACAGACCCATCGACCCTCGTCGCAACTCCTCGGATTCGGCCGCGGTCGCGGCGAGGTAGCCGTAGCAGGCCACCATGATTCCCATGAACGTCAGCGACCACAGGAGGGTGGACCGGCGGGGCCTTGCGAGAAAGGCCAGCCCCACGAACAGGATCGTGCCGAGGGTCGCGATGGTCGCGTGGGCGATGCCGATGTTCGCGCCGCCGAGGTCGGGCCAGGGCAACTCACCAGGTGCGGGAAAGATCATCACGACTCCGGAGTGACGGAACGGGGAAGGCGGAGAGTCACCGTCGTGCCGTGACCGAGTTCGCTGGTCACCGTGAGGGTGCCGCCGTGGGCGGTCACGATCTCGCGCGCGATACCGAGCCCGAGACCGGTGCCGGGTGCCTGTTCCTGGGCGCGGGTGCTGCGAAACAGCGGGTCGAACACGTGCTCCAGGTCCTCGGACGCGATGCCGATACCGGTGTCGGTGACCACGATCACGGCGGTGTCGCCATCCAGGGACGCCGAGACCCGCACGGATCCGCCTGCCGGCGTGTACTTGACGGCGTTGCTGACGATGTTGTCGAGGACCTGCCGGAGGCGGAACACGTCGCCATCCATCCGCAGGTGCGCGGGAAGATCGGTTTCGAGCGTCACGCTCTGTTCGCGCGTCGACGCAGCGAAAGCTTCGCTGACGGCGGCGAGCATCGGGACGAGGTCGAAGGAGCGGCGGTCTTGGGTGGGGGTGAACCCGCTGCGTGAGCGTTGCAGCATCGTCGAGGCGATACCCAGCATCCGTTCGCTGGCCGAGAGGATGGTCTCGAGGTGCTCCCGAATCTTCGGAGTCAGCTCGTCCTCTTCTTCGAGTGCGAGGTCGGCGTGGCCGATGATGACGGTGAGCGGGTGCCGCAGCTCGTGGGAGGCCACCGCGGCGATACGTTCGCGTTCGCGCTCGGCCTCGGTGACGGCGGTGATGTCGTGGGCCACGAGCATCGTCGACGCGGAGTCGTCGGCTGACGAGGTCAGCGGCATGGTCGTCACCGAGAGGGCGTGCCAGGTGCCCTCGGCGTCGAAGAGCCAGACACGGGCATCCTCGAAGATCTCGCCGCGCTGCGCACGCGCGAAGGTTCGCTCGGATGCCGGAATCGCCGTCCCCTGCAGGGACGCGTACTCGACCGATGTGGGGGGAGAACTCGGGTCGTTGAGGTTCGTGCCGTAGAGGCGGTCGTAGGTGGTGTTGGCAGCGAGCAGAGACCCGTCACGGGCGAAGCGGAGGATGCCGACATCCACGCCGTTGATCAGCTCGATCGTGCTGCGCTCGGCGTTCGAGACCCGGTCGAGCGTCGTTTCGAGACGCCGCGTCTGGCCGAGGAGCAAGCGCTTGAACGCCCGCGTCTGGCGCATCGTGATGCTCGCGGTAACCCCCAGGAACGTCACGCCCAGGAGCACGGTGAACAGTTCCACGGCGCCGGGGGGCTCGGCGGAGGTCGCCGCCTCAATCAGAAGAGAACCGGCGATGGTTGCGACAGCAGCACCGAGTGCCCAGCGCGAGAAGTGCAGGCCGATCCACATGATGGGGAAGACCCAGAAGAAGCCGAGCGGCAGGATCGAGGATGCCGCCATAAAACCGACGGCGACGATGTCGGCGAAGGGGATGACCAGCGGCAACCACCGGGGCATCCGCGCCCAGGGGGTTACGAGAGTCACGGCGGTGGCCAGGATGACGATCGCCACACCGGTGAGCATGAGCCACGACGTGAACAGCTCCGGCTCGTAACCGAGCGACACGACCGAGATGATGATGATCGAGACGCCCAGGGAGAGCTGCGTGAGCCAAATAGACCTCACTCGCACTGTCGCGCCGTCGACGTCGCGGAATTGCGCGTCTCTTGCGCTCACCTTGTGCTCCCCCTTAGACAGCGTTGAGTTCAGGCCTTTGTTCGTATCGTATACTTCCAGCGCATCCGGCTTGTGGAACCCGCCATGAGCCCGAGAAAACCGCGGAAAATCAGCCCTCGCTGCCCTGCACGTCGGCCCGCTCAAGGAGAAACCATGGCCACCGCCCCGCAATCGTCGCGCGTCGTACGCCGCGTCGTGCTCGGTGCCGCCGCACTGGCTTTGGGCGCCTCGTCCTTGACCGGATGCCAGCAGATCGCCGAGGCGTTCAATTCGATCCAGGGCGAAGCGCCGGGCACAGCATCGACGGCGACGCCGGTGCCGCAGCCGGTCTCGACAATGGCGACGATGGACTTCGATTCGCTGTTCTCGTACGACGGGTCTGTCTCGCTCACGACGGATGTCGCGTCCGATCTGGAAGTCGTTCTCGATGTGTGGGCTGCCGACCCGAAGCGCACGCGCGAGTGGACGCCGAACAATGAGAAGGTGTTCGGGTTCGCGATCAACGCGTATGACCGTCGCGTCGATGACAAGGCGGTGTTGACACAGAAGCGCCGCGTCTACATTTCGTCGATTTCGATCACGTCGCAGACCGCGCAGACCTCGGGGATGGTGCAGCAGCCGTTCCAGTTCGCCGCCGACCCGCGCACGCTGGTGCCGCCGGACACGCTGCGCTCTGACCGCGGCCTGCTGCTCAACAGCTATCAGGGTGGTCTGCTCGTACCCGAGACGACGATCTTCATGCTTCCGGCCGATACGTACGGCATCACGCTGCAGTTCTCGTTCGGCATCTACGTCGAGGGCACCGCCAACGACGACGCCTCGTTCGCGCAACAGACGATCTATCAATACCTGCCGATCGCGATCTACAACGATCAGGGCACGCTGAACATCGTGTCCAACGAGCCGACCACCGCGCCTCAGGGCTGAGCGGGAGCCGGAGCGAGTCAGCTGACGACGCCGCCTGCCGGCCGGGTCTTGAGATCACTCGTGGCGGTCGGGGCGGCATCGGGCCAGACCGCGGCGAGTTCTGCCTCGGAATGCAGCGTGTAGCGCGTTATGCGGATCTCGATCGCTTCGCGGTAGTCGAGGTTCGGCACGGCGTGGGCGGTTGCCGCCTTCACGACCCTCTCCAGGTTCTCGATCCGCTGGTCTCCGGGAAGTGCGACGACATGGCGGCCGACGCGGCCGCGATGTGCGGCGTCGGGAAGGAGCTCGTGAAGAGACATCGCCGCAGCGCGATCCACGGCTGTTGCTGCGGGGCCACCGAAGGCGGCGCGGATGAGACTGAGGTCGGGAACCTCGACGTCGTAGACGGTCACCGCGCCGTGGGAGGCGATGTCTGAGCGCAGCGCATTGATGAGGTGCTCGATCTGCCGTGCTCGCGTCTCCAGCGCGCGGTCGCTCCACCACACCGCCACGCAGAGGGTTACCACGAGCAGGATGCTGAGAACTGATGCCGTCAGGGGTGAGAACACCGTTTGAAACGCGGGGGAGTCCTCGCCGACGGCGAAGAACATGAACGTGCGGATCGCCGAATACACGGCGTAGACGGCGAAGATGACACCGATCAGTCGGAAGGCTGCGATGTCGCGCGCCGGCGGGCGGAAAGCCTCGATCGCGACCCCTCCGCATCCGACGGCCACCAGGATCAGCCGCAACACGAAGCCGTCGGTCGGGCCCCCGATGACGGCGGTCACTGTCGCGCTCGCGATGAAGGTGGCCGCGACCGCCACCGACACCACCCAGCCGGGGGTGATCGAGGTGTCTCGCAGTTGTCGCATCCCCGCCCAGAAGTAGGCGGGTCCGCCGACGAGCGCCGCGTTCGCCGCCCCGATGATGATCGGCATCGGCTGATCCGGCACCAGTGCGGATGTGATGCCGGCGACGACTCCGCTCAGGGCTGCGGCGGCAGCGAAGCGCAGAAAGTACCGACGGGCAGCGCGCCCACCATTGGGGAGAGGCTTGCCGGGCAACTGGATGAGGGCCGGTGCGGCGATCACGAAAGCGATCGCCAGGACGGCAGACAACTCCAGTACACTCATTCTGCGCTTCTGTTTCTCGGGGCCTCGGGTATTCACCGGAGGCTTTCTTGAGGAAAACCTGAGGTGATGCTCTTCGACAACAGACCGGATGCTTGAGCCGAGTGTAGCAGTGTGGTAACAGCACTTCGGTTGGCGCGCGGATTGAGGGAAGGAGCGTGCTGATGTCCCACTGGGAAGCCCCGTACGTTCCTCCGTACCCGCAGCAGAATCAGCCCGCGATCGGGCAGTATCCCGGCACCGCTTACGCGGGTCAGCAGTATCCGGGTCAGCAGTACCCGGGGCCGCAGTACGCCGATCCGGCATACGGCCAGCAGCCCTACGCTCAGCCCTCGTACGGCGACCCCCGGTTCCCGAACGCGCAGGTCGAGACCTCGCACGCGGAGTTCACTGACGAGTTCGAGTCGGTGCTGGAGCGCATCTCGGTGCACCGGTCCACCATCGGATGCGTCATCCCCTGCTACAACGAGGAAGAGTCGATCGCGGGGGTGCTCGAGGGTCTGCTGCACCAGACGCGCGTGCCCGACGTCATCCACGTCGTCGTCAACAACACCACTGACGCCACGGTTGCTATCGCTTCGCAGTACGCCGGCCCGCACCAGGTGGTGACAGACCTCGGCGAGCAGTTCACCGAGGTGTTCATCCACGACATCGGCAAGAACCCCGACAAGAAGGTCGGTGCGCTGAACTACGGCTACGCCCTCGTCGAGGGCTACGACTACCTGCTCGGTGTCGACGGTGACACTATCGCTGACGAACGGGCAGTGGAGTACCTCGAGACCGAGGCCGTCGGTGACTCGCGGATCGGTGGGATCTCGGCGATCTACACGATCGATGACCGCCCCATCAAAGGCCTGATCGGCAAGTTCTTGATCGCCGGTCAGCGCACACAGTTCGCGGCGTTCAACCTGCAGAATCTGCTGCGCGGACGCAACATGGCAGTGCTCGGCGGCCAGTTCTCGATCTTCTCGACGGCGGCACTGCGCGATGTGATGCGCGCCAACCACCAGAGCACGCCATGGGTGAAAGACAGCGAGGTGGAGGACTCCCTGCTGTCGCTGCAGATCAAGAGCGCCGGCTACCTCACCAAGATCAGCCCGTACGCACGGGCGAGCGTGGGCGGCATGACGACCCTCAAGGGGTACGACGCGCAGCAGGTGAAGTGGACCTACGGCGCGATCGAGCTCATGTGGCCCGGCCAGCGCGGCGACACCAAGGGGCAGCCCTTCCACCCGAACCTGCGCCTCCGGTGGTTCGAGAACTTCGGCATGCTCACGAACCTGTTCGTGCGTGTCGCGTTCTTGACGCTGCTGGCAGCATCGCTTTCGATCAACGCGTTCGTCTTCTCGCCCTGGTGGCTCATTCCGCCGCTGGTGGCGACGCTGCTGAACCTGCGTGTGGCGCTGACGATGAAGTACGTGAACCAGCGAGACATCCTGTTCTCGGCGCTCGTGTTTCCGGCGGAGATCTTCATGTGGATCCGGATCGGCCACTTCCTGCGGTCGTGGTCGTCGTTCCTCTCGCGCAAGAAGGTCGACAACTGGGCTGCTCAGGCGAAGGCCGAGCGCGGTGGCGGTGTGTCGCTCGGGCACTGGGTGCCCATGATTCTGCTCGTGATCACGGCGATCGCGATGGCCTTCATCTGGTCACTGCTTGACCCCGTGGTGCAGTCGTCGATCCTGTGGGTCGGCTGGCCGATCGTCGGTGTGGTCACCGTCATCCAGACCCTGCTCATGGCGTTCAAGCTGTTCCGCCGCCAGTACGGCTACAAGGTCTGACGGACTCGCGCGCGAGCCCGGGCCGGGTTACTGGCCCGGCGGCGGCGCGACGTTCTCGGCTGTCATGCGGTAGCCGACGCCGCGCACGGTCTCGACGTAGCGCGGGTTGTTCGGATCGTCGCCGAGCTTTCGGCGCAGATTCGTCATGTGCGCTTCGATGGCGCGCTTGTCGGCATCCCCGACGAAGTACGACGTCACGTAGGACTCGCCGCGCAGCACGAGCGTCAGGTCGGCTTTACTTCGCACCCGGCGCTTGGATTCCATGAGCGTCGCCAGCAGCTCGAACTCCGTGCGTGTGAGTTCGACCTCGCGGTTGCCGACCAGCACGATCCGCGAGTCCGGGTCGAGCACGAGGTCACGGTGGACCAGAGTGTGGGGTCCGAGGTGGTGACCACCGGGACCTGGGACCGGGGCGTTCGGTGGTGTGCGTGCCACCAACTGAGATCCGGGAGGCTGCTGGTTGCCGCCGGCCCCCGGCGGGTCGACCGGAGCCTGCGGCGTCGGCGGATAGTACGGCTGTGCGCCTCCGGGCTGCGGATAACCGGGGTGCTGAGCGGGGTAGCCGGGCTGGGGTGGGGCCTGGGTCGGCTGTTGCCCTGCCGGGTAGGGAGCCTGTGCCGGATGCTGGCTCGGGGCCTGGGCGGGGTCGCCAGGAGTGACGGCTCCGGTCGCATCGATAGTGGCGAACGGCTGCTGCGCTGCTGGCGGCACGGCGCTGGGCGCAGCGGGCTGGGTAACGATGGCGGGTCGCGCGCCCGGGAACGAGGGCCCCGAGGGTGCCTGCGCGGGCGGCTGGGCTGCAGTCGGTGTCTGGCGCGGGCGGCGCAGCAGCGCTTCGATCCGTGCCCGCAGTTCCCGCGGGCGGAACGGCTTGACGATGTACTCGTCGGCACCGGCTCCCAAACCCAGGACGACGTCAGCCTCGTCTTCGAGGCCCGTGAGCATGATGATGTAGGTGTCGCTCTGGGCGCGGATGCGCCGGGCTGCCTCGAACCCGTCGATACCGGGCATGTTCACATCGAGGGTCGTGATCAGTGGCTGGTAGGAGAGGACGGCACGGACACCGTCGATGCCATTTCCCACCGAGACCGTCGAGAACCCGGCCGCCTCGAGTGTTTCGGCGAGGATATGCCGGATCTGCGGATCATCCTCGACGATGACGGCGGTCTTGCTCACCCCCGCGTCAGTGCTCATGCTCGATTGTCTCTTTCGCGTCGGGCTGGGTCGAGTATCCGAGCCGCGCAATCCCAGGCATGCGCGGCCGACCCTCTTGATCGTACACAGGCGGGCAGACCGGGGGCGCGGTCATCCGTCGGCGTGCCACGGTGGCCTGCGTGCTGAGCGCGCCGCCCTCAGGGGAGCGTGACGTTGCGGGTCAGCTCGACCGCGGACTGGGGCCACCATGCGCCGGCTACCGGTCCGCCGTTGCAGGTGCCGTCGCTTTCGCCTGGCGGCTTGATCCAGAGGTTCGTGTCGACGACGTCGTCGCCGTAGGTGCCGCCGGGAGCGCCGATGAGCCTGCCCGGGGGGTTGCACCACTCGCCATTCGACCCGGAGCCGTTGCGAGACGTGTCAACGATCGCGTGGAGACCGCCGGTCAGGCCCGAGAGCTGGTGGGCGTAGTCGAACTCGATCGCCGTGTCGTTGTAGTTCGAGACGTTCGTCGCGAAGCCGCGGATGACATCGTTCATGCCGATGCCGTTGATGAGCTCGGCCATCTGCGAGGCCGGCAGCCAGGTCGAGTGACCGCCGTCCACATAGATCCAGGTGTTCGTCGAGGCGAGTCGGGTGATCGCATTCCGCAGCTGCTCCGTGCGCTCGGCGGTGTTTCCGCACTCGGGGGCGAGGGCCAGGCTGTCGGGTTCGAGGACGACGGTTTTCTGGATGTCGGGGGCCGAGTGCAGGGCCTCGCCGATGATCTGCGTCCACTCGGCGTAGGCTGCATCGTCCAGTCCGCCCGCGGAGAGGCCCGCGCTGCAGTCGCGCTCGGGAAGCCCGTAGACCACGATCGCCAGCGCCTTGCCCTGCGTGCGGGCCTCGCTCAGGAGATTCGTCATCCGCGCGCCGATCTCACTCACCGGATCGATCTCGGGGGTCAACCAGTAGGCGGTGGGCTGGGCTGCCAGGTAGTCGGTAGCGGCGAACTCGTCGGTCCCCTCGGCGAGGCCCGGCAGTGCGAGGGCAGCTTTCGACTCCTCCGGGGCGATGATCGTCGTCCCGACTGCCGGAGCGGTAGCGGTCAAGTCACGCACCCAGTGATTCAGGAACATCCAGACGGTGGCGGCGATGGCTGCCACGAGAAGGACGCCGACCGACACGATCGTCGCGATAGCCCACCCGGGCAGGGCCTTCGGCTGTGATTCCGGGCGCACCGCGGCGGACTCGGGCTGTTCTTGCACCACGTGGGCGCGTCGGGAGGGCACGACCAAACTCTAGCGGAGGGCTTCGGAGGATCCCCGTGAACCCCCTCCTGCGGTGAAGAGATCGCAAACGCTGGGGATACGTCCAGCGGAGCGCACGCGGTCGGCATCCGTGCCCCTCTATCGTGGGGAGTGGCATGAAGGTCATCTCGTACAACCTGCGCAAGCACCGTGCGGCAACTGAGCTGCGAGAGCTCGTCGAGCGCCACGGTGCTGATCTGCTCTGTCTGCAGGAAGCCGATACGACCGACATCCCCGATGACATCGGTGGGCTCGTGCTCGCCGACTCGACGCAGCGCAACCGCCTGGGTCTTGCCGTGTATTACCGCGAGAACACGTATCGGGCCGTTGACGTGCGGGCGATCGCGCTGAAGAAATCGCTGCACGATCGAGTGCTCAAGCCCGCGGAGGAGCGGATGCTGGGGGTGCGCCTGCACGACATCGATACGGGCAGTGACATCGTCGTCGCTTCGTTCCACGCTGCGCCGCTGACGGCGCTGAACTCGCTGCGTCGGCATCAGATCCGCACCGCTCTGGCCGAGCTCGACTCGGTCGGCGAGGGGCTTCCGAAGCTCATGGTCGGCGACTACAACTACCCCGTGTTCAAGGAGCGCCTCGGGCAGCACGTTCGAGACCAGGGGTACGAGCTGAATCTCAGCGACTCCCGCACGTATACGCGGTATCGGTTCTTTCGCGGACACTACGACTTCGCGACATCCGTTGGTTTCACGATCGATACCGTGCGGACGCTGCCGCAGGGGCTCAGCGACCACCTGCCGATCCTCGTGACGGCCGAGCCGACCCCCGGTTCGGGTGCAGCGTCGACGGATGCCGCGAGCGGCGTCGCCTGACACAGGCGCCTGACGTGGCGCGCGGCTCACGCCGGGCGCGTGCTCAGCGGATCGCTGCCGCGTAGTGCATGAAGGCGGCGTAGACGAGGACTCCCACCCCGGAGGCCAGGAGCGCCACACCGAAGTAGAGCAGCCAATTGCGGGACTTGCGGGGGCCTCGCGGTTCGTAGGGGCTGCTCATGATGCCCGATCCTAGCCAGATCGAGCCGATCGCGAGTGACGTGCGTGTTACAGGAGGGTTATCCCTCGTCTGCCGAGCCCGTGAGCGGGCATGCTCCCGCGGCCACGAGTCCCGTTCCACCGATCGTCGGTGTCATGAGGGCTTCGAGTGTCGGGGTCGGCGGGGTGCGGACCTGGATGGTCGCGGTAGCGGTTTCGCCCGGGTTGAGGTTGGTTTCCCAGATCAGCACGTCACGACCGTCGTGGGAGCCGGTTCCGAATACCGTCGCGGCTCCCTCGTCACCGGCGACGCTCGAGACGACCTCGGACCCCGTCGGAAGGTACAGGTAGGCGATGGTTCTCGTGATCCCGGCAGCTACACCGAAGTTGCCGCCGCCGGTGATGTACTTGGGGAGGCTGGTCGCGGCATCCGCGGGAGCCGTGCTGTGGAGGGTGACCGACACCGTGGCGAGGGGGTTTTCGCGGAGGTATTCACCGGGACGGAGGTTCTGCGTGAAGGCGGTGCTCGCTGCGCACCAGCCGACTGACGCCGTGGCCTCGGTGTAGTAGTCCATCTTGGAGCCCGTGCCGTCGTTCAAGTACACGCCGAACTGTGTGCGGGTGTCGTCGGTGACGGGCAGGCCGCCCTGGATGGTTGCGCCGTCGAGGATCGCCTGCTCGGCCGGGTCGGCGCTCCACATGAACAGTCGGCGTTCGCTGCCGGCGCGGGCGAGCGCCTGGATGAGCGCCGCCGGCTCTGCTGCGCCGTCGGCGATCGTTTCGAAGACGACGGCGGCTGTGGCGGCGAAGAACGCGTCCTGGTCGCGGGGGTCGGGGTACCGCTGGTACACCTCGTTGAGTAGCAGCGGCACGGCGTTCTCGCTCGTGAGCTGTTCGCCGGTCGGGAGTGTGATGGGGCCGGTGGCCTCAAGCAGGTACGAGAGGGTGACGGGGTCCAGGGCGAAGACGCCGTCGACAGCCACGCCCGTCTCTCGGAGCCACATTTCGCGGGCCAAAGGGCCGTCGATCGTGTAATCGGGGATCTGGGTCACGTTCTGGATGTAGACGCCGGGCTTGTCGACGAAGATGCCGAGGATCTCGTCCGACAGGGGAAGCACGGGGTCGGCGTATCGCGTGAAGTCGGACGAGGAGCCCTGTCCGGTCAGGTCCATGCGGCCGCCATCCGTGTGGATCATCGCCATTGCTCCGACGATGCCGCCGAGCGACCGCCACTCCGCGTTGTTCTGGAACATGACGAGGTAGCTGCGGGGGCCCTCCGCGCCGAGAGCGAGGGGGAGGAGCTGGGAGGTGCGGCGCAGCGCGTCAGCCGCGGTGAGACCGCTCGTCAAGAGGTCGCGCACCTCGGTGACAGGGGCTGCGAGGGGAGCCAGGAGTTCCGTCGTATCGATCGCGTTGACCGATGCCGACGCCTGCCGCAGGCTGTCGGTCGCCGTGGTCGCGACGTCCGAGAGGCTCGCGATGGCGGCGACGTCGAACGCCCCGCCCGCGGGCCGCAGCGTGTCGAGCGAGAAGCTCGACGCCGCTTGCGCGAGCGGTTCGAGGGCGGTGGTGGCGACATCGTCGACGGATGCGATGACTGTCGCCGTGGCGGCCAGTTGCGGTCCGATCCACGGCAGGTGCTCGGCGGCGCCCCACACCGGGTCGGAGGTGAGCGAGCGGGCCGCCGAAGTGTCGGCGGTCAGGGCCGGTACGATCTCGGCTGCCGCGGCAGGGTCGGTGAGGGAGTCTCCGAGACTCGCGGCTGCGCGCTGGGCGTCAGCCACGTGGCCGTACGCGAGCGCGCCGCGGACGCCGATCCACGCCGCCCCCGCGACGCCGAGGATCAGGATGGCGCCAAGGACCGAGGCGAACACGATGCCGGCCGTGCGTTCGCGGCGGTGACGTTTGCGAGACCGTGCGCGGCGGGACTTCTCGGCATCCACCGCACGGCGGGTCGCAGCGATCTCGGAATCGTCGCTGGGTCCCTCGGGGTCAGCGCCCGCGGGGGTGGCGTTGCTGTCGTCGCCGAGGGTCGGGTCGGGGTCCGCGCCCGCGGGGGTGGCCGGCTCGTCATGCATGGGTCGCGTGCCCTCCTGTCCTCAGGGAAGCCTATTCGTCCGTACCCGAGTACACGATGAGAGGCAACCGCATGACGCGCCGTCCCAGGCGCCCCCTAGGGTGGGGAGCTGGGCGACGAGCTGACTGACGAAGGGATCGGGGCCCATGGTGACGGCGAACGCGACGACCCAGCGTGTCTGGGTGGACGCGGCGGCGACCCCAGACACGGCCGCCGGGCCTGTCGGCTGGATGGATGTCGTGACCCTGGCCGAGAAGGCAGTCGGCGTGACCTTCTCCTACGATCCGTCCTACCTCGCCCGACCGGACGCGTACGCGGTGTCGCCGGAATTGCCGCTGGAGTCAGGCCCTCGGGCGCTCGGGTCGATGCCCGGAGCGTTCGTGGATTCCAGCGCAGATTCGTGGGGACAGAAGCTGATCCGCAGGCAGCTGCGCGCCGAGGGGGCGACCCTCCTCTCGGAGGTCGATGCTCTCGTGGGTGTGTCGGATGAGGCGCGCACTGGTGCGTTCCGGTTCCGTGAGCATGCGGGTACGGGTGACGAAGAGGCGTACGTCGCTGACCGCGCCGCGCGGGTTCCCGTCGCGCTCGACCTGCGTGACCTGCGGGCGGCTGCGGATCGGACGCGCGCAGGTGTCTCCTCGAGCGAGCAGGCGATCGCGGATCTTCTGGATGCCGGCACGGCGGTGCTGGGAGGGGCCAGGCCCAAGGCTCTCGTGCGGCGGAAGGGTCGGGCACTGCTTGCGAAGTTTCCGGCTCCGGATGACGAACACGACGCGATCCGGTGGGAGGCGGTGTCGCTGCACCTCGCTCATGCTGCAGGGCTCGCCACCTCGCGGGTGCGCACGATCGAGATCGGAGAGCACGCGGTGTTGCTGGTCGATCGATTCGATCGCGTCGGGAAGGTCGATTCCGCGGCGCCGGATCCGACGGCAGGGGAGTTGCGGATCCCCTACTGGTCGGCGCGGACCGCGACCGGCGATGGGCGGGACTACCTGGATGTCGCGCGAGTCATCCGTGGCATGGACGCGCCTCGCGACGTCATCCGTGCCCAGCTGCGGGACCTGTGGCGGCGGGTGGCGTTCGCCGTCGCCGTGCACTGCACCGACGACCACCTCCGCAACCTGGGATTCCTGCGGCGCGAGGCGGCATGGCGGCTGTGTCCAGTGTTCGATGTCGAGCCCGATCCGGTGCAGGAGCGGCTGCGTTCGACCGCGATCGTCGGGGTCGTGGACCCGGATGCTGCGCCGGCTGCTCTTATTGCGCTTGCGGGGGAGCTCGGAATCAAGACCTCGTCGTGGCGACGGTCGCTGGCTCAGGTGCTTGTCGCCGTGGAGTCGTGGCCGGATGTCGCGAAGCGGGTGGGCCTTGCCGAGGACGAGTTCGCCGCGATGGATGCCGCGATCGGTCATCGCCGGGACGCGCTCGCCGCGCTGCTGGCGTGAGCTGGCCCGCGCCGACGGATCAGGCGATGGTGAGCGGCGCGATGACGGCGGCCACGAGTTCGCTCGGATCGCGAACGAGCGTGAAGTCCCCGGCATCCGGAACGACGCCAGGCGCGGCGTACCCCAGCGTGACGATACCCGGCTGGCTCGTGCGGGCTCGCGAGACGAACGCTTCGATCGCGGCAAGGTCACTGTCGGGGACGATGCCGAACACCAGCGCGGTGTAGGTGTCAGCCGACAGGTAGGCCAGAGCGGCATCCGCGTGATTCGTCTTGGTGACCGTGGTGCCGAGCTTTTGCAGGGCGATGGTCTCGGACATGCTTGTGTCGGGGTCGTCGTCGACCCACAGCACGCGTCCCGGGTGCACGCGCTCGGGGAGCTTCGGTGTGACGCCGGGGCCCTGGCCGCGGGCTGCATGGGCTTCGCGCAGCTGCGTCGCGACCGCTTCGCGGTCTTCGGGTGCGAGGGTGATCTCGATTGTCGAGAGTCGCTGGGTCGGGACGCGGACGGTGGAGGTGCGGCGGATCCAGAGGATGACGCCCACCAGGGCCATCACGACGATCACCCCGACGAAGCCGAGGACGAGTGTCACGAAGCCGGTGTCGATCTGCATGAGGTCAGTATGCCCGGTCGGTCGTGCGGTGCGCGGGGACAACTCGGGCGTGGGAAGGACAACTCGCCTGGATGAAGGACAACTCGCGTGGACGAAGGACAACTCGCCTGGATGAAGGACAACTCGCCTGGAGGAAGGACAACTCGCCTGGATAGGGTGAGGGCATGACCGAGAATGCTGCGAACGGCGAGCCATCCTCCCCCGGAACTTCCGCGACGATCGTTGTGGGTGCGACGAGCAAGCCTGGCTCGCGGCGCGCCATCGAGTGGGCGGTCGCGCGCGCGGTGAGCACCGGTGCTCGCCTGGAACTGTTCTCGGTGATCGGCGGCGCCGTGGGCGCTGTCGGCGAGCAGGAGGTCGTGCAGCGCGCCGTGGACTACGAAGAGGCCTTTCTTCGTAACGAGGCGGCGAGCCTGTCTGCCCGCGGCATCGATGTTGCGGTTCGGGTGACGAACGGAAACCCGACGAAGGAGCTCGTCGAGGCGTCAGCGGATGTCGGGCTCCTCGTGATCGGCAGTGATCACACCGGCGGCACCGAAAAGCACCGCGGGCCGCACGGGACGCGAATCGTGGCGGGAGCGCACTGCCCCGTCGTCGTCGTGCCCGACATCGACACGACCGGACGCACGGGAGTGGTTGTCGGCGTCGATGGTTCGGAGGTTTCGCACGCGGCTCTGGCGTTCGCCGCCGCCGAGGCCGCACGATTCGCCGAGCCGCTGACCGTCGTGTCGACGTGGATGCCTGTCGTCTACACCGGCGATATCGCCCCGTACCCCGACATGTACCTCACTGATCTGCAGGGCACAACCGAGGCGTTCGCGCAGTCGATGGCCGATGAGGTGCGAAAGGACCACCCGAACCTCGAGATCGTCGTGCACGTCGACGAGGGGGACCCCGCTGCCGTGATCACGGAGGTGGCGGCATCCGCTCGTCTTGCCGTCGTCGGGACGCACGGGCGTACCGGGCTGGCCCGGTTCCTTCTCGGGTCGGTCAGCACCCAGGTGCTTGACCACCTGACGACGGTCACTGCTGCAGTGCGCTAACGGCAAAGCCCCCGGCTCGATCTGGGGGGCTGTCGAGCCGGGGGCTGTACGCGAGACGCGTACCTTCGCGGCGGATGAGTGACCCGAAACACTCAGCGCGCGGTCTTGCCACGATGAGAATGGCACGGTTCGCGACTTCGTGCCGGGGGATTGTCAACTGCGCGTCCCGGATGCCATAATCCGCCGCGCGGGCAGGTGGGTCAGCGGCCGAGCAGCCTACCGACCACGCTCGGAAGCTCTCCCGGGGTGGTGACCACCTGGTCGTGAGGCAGCTCGGGTGCACCGGGTCCGGTCACGATGGTGCCGGGGGCGTACGCAATCGTCGGGACCCCCGGATAGTTGCGGCGTACCGTGCGGATGAAGTCGGCGGTGGTCATCACGTCGCCCTCGCGGCCGCTGTCGGTGACGACCAGGAGGTACTTCTCTGCTGCGAGGTAGGCCAGCGCAGCTTCGCAGTGCCGCGCGACGGTGACGGTGAGGCCCATGCGGTGCAGGGCGACGACATCGGGGACGTGGCTGTCGGGATCGTCGTCGACCCAGAGCACCCGGCCGAGACGGAAGACCGACTTCTGCGGCGCGCGCGGCGGCGCGACGTAGGGCTGCTGGGGGACGCCCGCCGCCTGTTGCGGCGGGTCGGGGGTCGGTGCGGCCTCCGGGCTCAGGGATGCTGCCGGGATGGGCTCATCCACGGGAGGGGAAGGAGGTTGCTGCTCCGGAGCCGGCGTGGGCGCGAGCGCGGTCGGAGCGGGGCCGAAGGCGGCGCTTGCCACGGTGACCGGTTGCGCTGACGGGTTGGGGGCGAAGACGTACTCGATGGTGCCTTCGTCGACCCGCGGTGCCTGTGGCGCGGTGGCAGGCGGCGCGGTGACAGGGGGCGCGGTGACAGGGGGTGCGGTAACCGGGGGAGCAGTGAACTGAGGTGCCTGCGGCTGCTGCTGGTACGCCGCGGTGGGTGCCGTGTAGGGATGCGACATCGGCGTGCCGACAGTGTTTCGCGGCGCGGTTACGGTGCGGATGGTCGATGTCGTGACCGCGGGGGTGCTCATGTCGGGGTACCGCGGCATGCGCTGTGCGGGCTCATGACGATCGGAGGTCGCCTCGGCTTTGTTGCTCTCCCACATCGCCCAGCCCACGACGAGTCCCAGCACGGCAACGACGCCGAAGCCGATCATGAGGGTGATGAGTGAATTACTGTCCATGTTCGAACCTGGTGCTGAGTCAGGGTGAGCCATGTTGCACGCTCTCGGGTTGACCACTATTGTCTGCGATCCGCGTAGTGCGGCAAGACAAACTGTGCGAACTCTCATCTAGCGCACGAGAGATCCCCGGCTTTTGCGTCGTTTCCGGACGATTCCGGACGTGAAAGCTACGTCGGACGACGTCGTTTCGCCGGGTTAGGCGGTGCGATTGTTACGACCGCGAGCCCAGTACGCGATGGTGGCAGCGGCCATGATCGCGAGCATCACGACAGTGGTGAGGCTGGCCTCCAGGCCGAACAGGCCGCCCGAGACGAGGGGGTTGGCATCCGTCGTCTCGACGACCGCCAAGAGCGAGTTCTCTGCGGGGATGCCCGACACCGGGATGCCGAAGAGGCTGTTCTGTGCCCAGTTCCACACGGCGTGGAACGCGATGACCCCCCAGAGGCCGCCTTCGCTGAGCGCCCAGAACCCGAGGAGCAGGGAGACGAACACGAGCGAGAGGACGGACAGGACGTTCATGCCCGTGTTGAGGGAGTGCGCGAGCGTGAAGAAGACGGTCTGGGCGATCATCGCGGCGAGGATGCCGAAACGCGGCATCCAGGACTGGATGAGGTACCCGCGGGAGATGAGCTCTTCGGCGCCGCTCTGGATCGAGAACCCGACTAACGCGAAGATCACCCATCCGAGTGCGGTCCAGGCGGCGTAGCTGCCGTCGGGAGTCTGGAGGAACTCCATGTTGCCGGTGAGGACTGCCACGGCAACGGCGAGGGACATCGCGCCGAGTGCGATCGCGGCTCCTCGCGCGATCTGCAGCGGGGCGCGTGAGGGGAAGCGGAAGCCGATACTTGCGAACGCGCGCCGTTCCTTGAATCGCAGCCAGACCCACAGCAGGATCCAGACCGACAGAAACGCCAGGCTGCTGATGTTGGTGAGGCCGAGGGCTGTGATGCCGGGGATGAGGGCGAGCAGGATGCTGGTGGCCATGACCGACGCGAACAGCACCACCGCGACGATCGAGCCGACAAGCGGCCCGGTCGGTCGCTGCGCTTCGCGCATTGCGCCGGCGAAACTGTCACGTCGTGTTTCGGTCACGGAGGGCCTCCCAGGTCGGCGGTCCCGACCGACCCTAGCGAATGGAGGCGGGGTGGCGCAGGGCTTGTGGTGCCGCCGCGTCCTCGGCTAGGGCGACCCGGGCGGTCGTCCGCGTCCTGCCTGTTGTGCGCCCCAGACGGCGCCGAGTGCGAACTGGCCGGTCACGCCGAAGTGGCGCATCGCTTGGTCCACGCGGCGTCTGCCGGTTCGAGGGCTCAGGCCCAGCGTGTGAGCGGCGGCCTCGACGGTCATGCCCCGGCTCATCAGGGCGAGCATCGGCGCCCACGGCTCGTCGCTCTGGTCGACAGCGGTTGCCTCGCCCCACAGTTTCTCGAAGACCCAGGATGCGAGAGAGACGACTTCTTGCGCGCTCGTGGCGAGCACGCGGGTCGGATGGGGATCACCCCAAACAGAGGGGAGGGTGACGGTGTCATCGTCGATGATCCAGAAGAAGCTGGGCGGTGACGGGTGGGTTCGGATCCAGGTGCCTGCTGCCAGTTCGTTGTCGAGGTGCCACCGGTTGATGGGATCGAGGGCGTCTTCGTCGGAGAGGATGACGCGGATGCGGCTCTCGCCGTCGAGTGGCCTGGCGGCCCAGAGCGTTTCGGCGTAGTCGAGGCCGGCGTCGCGCAGGATCTGGGTCGAGGGGATGCACAGCTGTGCTGATCGGGGCGCCCGGCGTGAGGACTGTGCGCGCCACATGTCGGCCAGCGCCCAGGTGCCCTGAACCGTGGTGGGCGGTGTCGAGGTTCCGGTTCCGTCACCCGTCTCGCCGGCATTCCAGGCCTGGAGGAGCTCCGGGATGCTGGCAGCCAGGGTATGCGCGGCGGCTGCGGCATCCGTGAGTTCGCGCACGCCGTCGTCGATGATCTGCTGGATGGCGGTGGCTACCGTGAAGTCGGGTCGTCGGTGAGCGATGGTGTCGCCGGTGACTCTGAGGAGTCCGCGGCGCTCGAGGAGCGCGAGCTGTTCTCGCAGATCGGCCTCATCGAGGTTCAGCCTGGTTGCGAGTGTGGCCGGGTCGGCGCCCGGGTCGTGGAGGGCAGCGGCGAGCACGATGAGAGCTCGTTTGTCGGTCATCGGTCCTCCTTGAGGCGCGTTATGGCCAATGGCATTAATGTGCCACGTCCGGTGGGTAACGTCGGCCAGGCGCACGCGCCCGCGTGGCATGTGGACCGTCGAGGAGGAACCGTGAGCGAGCAGCCTGCACAGAATCAGCCAGCTGAGAAGAAGTGGACGGTGGGGCGGATCGTGCTGGCCGGCATCGGTCTTGTCGCACTGGGTCTCGCGGCGTACTGGATCACCTACGCGCTGCTGCTGAACTGAGCTCTAGTCGGCGCTCTAGCGGGCCGCGCGGCCGAGGAGCGCTGCCTTGGCCGACTTGATGACGATCGCGACGTCGCCGGCGAGGCTCCAGTTCTCGACGTAGGAGAGGTCGAGGCGCACGGCGTCCTCCCACGCGAGGTTCTCGCGGCCACTGATCTGCGACAGGCCCGTGATGCCTGGTTTGACCAGGAACCGACGCAGTGAGGCGTCGGTGTAGGTCTCGACTTCGCCCGGCAGGGGTGGGCGGGGCCGACGAGCGACATGGTTCCGCCGATGACGTTGAACAGTTGCGGAAGGTCGTCGAGGGTATGGCGATGCATCCATCTGCCGAGCGCCGTCGTGGTCGGGGTGCCATCGGCGCCCTCGCGCGCGATCCGGAAGGCGAGCATCCGGAACGGACGGCCGTGGTAGCCGACGCGGGTTTCGCGGACGCAAACGGGGCCCGGCGACGAGAGCTTCACGGCGAGGGCGAGGATGCCGAGAAGTGGGCTGATCACGACGACTGCGACAAGCGACTTGATGAGGTCGGCCATGCGCTTGCCGAAGCGTTGGCCGGGCGAGAAGCGTGGTGTCTCGACGTGGACGAGGGGCAGGCCCGAGACGGGGCGGGTGTGGATGCGGGGTCCTGCGACGTCGGCGATGCCGGGTGCGAGCAGCAGGTGCTGGCGGCCGGCTTCGAGGCTCCACGAGATCTGCTTGACCTTCTCGGGCGGGAGAGCGTCGCTGCTGGTGACCAGCACGGTGTCGGCGCCGGTATCGGCGAGGACGCGGGTGAGGTCGTCGAAGGTGCCGAGGATGGGGATGTCGGCATCCGTCGTGGTGATGGCGGCTTCGTGGTCTCCGGGCGGGAGGCAGGCGCCGACCACGAGGTAGCCGGTGTCGCGGCGACGCTGCAGCTCGGAGCCCACCTGGGCGACTGACGCCGGTGAGCCGATCAGGATCACGCCCGAGGCGCATTTGCCGACGCGGCGTTTGGCGACGAGCCACTGTCGCCACAACCATCTGACGAGAAGGAGCAGCAGGATGCCGGCGGGCAGGCTGATGAGCAGGTAGCCGCGGGCGATGTCGACGCGGAAGAGGAATGCGACGATCGCGATGACCCCGAACAGGACGAGGGAGGAGTCGATGACGCGGACGTATTCGGTCATGCCGGTGCCGACGACACCGGGCGTTCGGGTGTCGGCCAGGCTCAGGGCGAGCAGCCACAGGGCGACGAGGATCGCGGAGGTCAACCAGTACGACACGGCGGTGAAGCGCAGGTCTCGCAGGAGTGAGAGCTGGGCGTTGCCGGTGCCGAACCACACGATCTGGGTACCGTAAACGACCCACACCAGAACGACGGCGTCGCTGATCAGCAGTCGTGTGCGGTAACTCTCATGCCACGGTCGTGGCTCACCCGTGGAGCGCACTCACCCAGCCTTGCACACGCCGGTCGTTCACCGGCGCGACACCGTGGGTTTGCGAGAGAGAGGTGCCTCAGCCCGAGTAGCCGCCGTAGCGGGCGATCGTGCTGAGGAACTGGAAGGTTGCGAGGGTGATCTGGGCCGAGATGACGACCGCGACCATGATGCCGACGACCTGGGTGGCGATGAGGCCCCACAGGGGTCCCCAGCCGGTGCCGGTGCGGCGGATCGTGACGACGATGCGTCCGATGGGGTAGACGAGCGAGAGGAACATCCATGGCCAGGGGAACGGGCGGTCGATGCCGCGGTTACGGAGTTCGCGGTGGTCGAGGTACGCGAACCAGACGCTGAAGCCGTAGACCGCCCAGCCGAGGAGCATGATCCCCACCACCACGGCGAGAAGAAGATGTCGAACGGCTGCATGAACGTGTGCAGGTCGGTACGCGGACCCGACTCGGCGAAGGGTTGCATCATCCAGCCCTGCATGGCGAACATCGAGCGCCACGGCACGAGGAGAGCGGCCAGCGTCGAGACCAGCGGCAGCAGCACGATGAGCCAGATCCAGACGGTGTTCGTGTCGACGCCGGGGCTCTTGCGTGGTTCGGGTGCGGCGGCGGGAGCTGCTGGCGGCTGCGCCACTGGGTTGGACGCTGCGTTGGGTGCTGACGTGTGCGCTGTCCAGGCGGTGCCGTCCCAGAAGCGCAGGATGCCGGGGGTAGACGGGTCGGGGTACCAGCCGGCTGACGGCTGCTCTGGTGTCGACATGGGTGTCCTCCCGTTCGCGAGTTCCGTGCCCCACTCTAGGTCGGTGCCGGACGCCGCGTCAGGGGGCTATCCCCCGGGTTGGGGGCTCTAGCTCCGCGGAGCGTGCAGGTCGAGGTGGCCCCACTCGCCGGGTGCGGGAAGTTCGGCGTAGCTCACGTCGATCCCGTCCAGTCCCACGGATGCTGCGCAGACCAGGAGCGACAGGGTGGGATAGCCGAGGGGGCGGTTGTCGCGGATGATCGCGCGTTCATCGACCGGGCCGAGGGCAGTGCTGCGTTCGAGCACCTCGAGCCAGGGCCGATACCAGCGCTCGCCCGCCTCGGGCTGCGCGAGGCGGAAGTGTTCGAGCCAGTGCGAGATGCGGGCGGTGGCCGGGTCGTCGACATCGTCGTGGGCGATCATGTGGATGCCGGCTTCGATCTGCGTTTCGCGGCGGCGCTCGCCGTCCCACGAGATGACGCGTGCGGAGGTGGCGTCGACCTCGAGCAGGTTGAAGCCGCGCATTGCGGGGTGCTCGCTGGGTGAGGTGCCGAGGACCGAGTCGAGGGGGAGGGTTCCTCGCGAGACGACGGCGGAGTCGGGCAGGTCGTCGCCGCCGGCGCGGTTGAGCAGGACAGCGAGGCGGTGGGTGTCGGCATCCGCTGCAAGCCAGGCGCCGCCGGCGCGGATGTCTTGCACGCCCAGGATCGACGGGTGCTGCGGCCACCAGTGTCCGAGCGGGTTCCACGGGCGGGTGGGGTCTTCGTCGCGGATCGCGAGGAGGCGCACGGGTGTGCCCGGGCCGGTCGGGACATCGATGATCACAGTGCACATGGGGGTTCCTGCTCAAGTCGTGGAAGACTGGCCGCGTGTTCGTTGTCGTCGGGGTCACGGGCGGAATCGCCGCATACAAGACGGTACATCTGGTCAGGCGCCTGATCGGCGAGGGCCATGAGGTGCACGTCGTGCCGACCGAGGACGCGCTGCGGTTCGTCGGGCAGCCGACGTGGGAGGCAATCAGTCGCCATCCCGTCACGACATCGGTGCATGAGGATGTCGCGACGGTGCGGCACGTGTCGCTCGGGCAGCGGGCGGATCTCGTGATCGTCGCGCCGGCCACCGCGAACACGCTGGCGAAGATGGCTGCCGGGCTCGCCGACGATCTGCTGGGGACGACGCTGCTCGCGACGACCGCGCCGGTGGTGGTGGCGCCTGCGATGCACACGGAGATGTGGCGGCATTCGGCGACGCAAGAGAACATGCGGGTGCTGCGGTCTCGTGGCGTGCACGTGGTCGGGCCGGCTGATGGGCCGTTGACCGGTGGCGATTCGGGGCCGGGGCGGATGAGTGAGCCGGATGAGATTGCGGATGCTGCGCTCGCCGTGGTTTCGGGTGCCGAGGGCGGGCGGGCGCGGGATCTTGCCGGGCTGAGGGTTGTCGTGTCGGCGGGTGGGACGCGGGAGCCGCTGGATCCGGTGCGGTTCCTCGGGAACCGCTCGAGTGGGCGGCAGGGGGTTGCGCTCGCGGTCGCTGCAGCTGACCGGGGTGCGGAGGTGACGCTGGTCGCCGCGCACATCGACGGTGAGGTGCTCGGTGGGGTGGGCGATGGCGTGAAGGTCGTGTCGGTGGGGACGGCGCTGGAGATGCAGGATGCCGTGACGGAGGCGGCATCCGTTGCTGATGTCGTCGTGATGGCGGCGGCGGTTGCCGACTATCGGCCCGCCGAGGTGGCGAAGGCGAAGCTCACGAAGGAAGCCCAGGGCGATCGTCTGACGCTGGAGCTCGTCGAGAATCCCGACATCGTGGCGGGGTTGGCAGCCGGCAGGCTGTCGGGACAGACGGTGGTGGCGTTCGCGGCAGAGACCTCGTCGGGGGATGAGTTGTTGGAGCGGGCCAGGCGTAAGCGGGAGCGCAAGGATGTCGATCTGCTCGTGGTGAACGAGGTTGGCTGGGCTCGCGGGTTCGAGTCGGCCGACAATGAGGTCGTCGTGATCGATCGGTCGGGCGAGGTCGCAGCGGAGGCTTCGGGGTCGAAGCGTGAGGTTGCGGAAGCCGTGTGGGACGCGGTAGTCGCAACGCGACGATAGGGTGAGGGCATCGTGGGGGAGGACGGCTGATGGATCGCACAGTCGCGTGGCAGGCGCTCCATTCAGCCGATACGGATGCCGAGACTCTCGCTCGAATTGCCGGTGAGTATCCGGAGTTCGCGCTGCAGATCGCGTCTCATCCTCAGTGCTATGACGAACTCGCATTGTGGGCTCGATCGGTCGCTGCGACGGGTGCTGCGGCGGAGACAGACAGCGCGTCCGCATCGTCACCCGCTGAAGATGCGGGTGGCTCGGGCCTTCGTCCTGGCGTCTGGATCGGGATCGCGGCGGGAGCGGTAGCTGTCATCGCAGTCGGTGGTGGGGTGTGGGGGCTCATGGCGTCGGGTGTGTTGGGCAATGGGGTGGGGTCGCCCTTGGATGCCGGAACGGCGGCGGATGCGGAACGACCCGAGCTCGACGGGCCTGAGGTCTACGTCGGCGACGAGCTGGAGTGGTTCCTGCCGGAGGATAGCCAGTTGCGAGTGTTGTTCCCGGGTGTGGGTTCAGTCTCCCGCGGCGCCGAGCTCGGCGGTATCGGTGAGGGCGAGGGCGTGCACACGGGGCCTGAGGAGTGTTCCATGTGGTTCTGGGGCGATGACTGGGCCGTCGTGGGGCTGCGCACCGCTTCGTGGGACAACGGCGCAGTCGCGGTCCGCGGGTTCCCGACGGATGACGAAGCCGAGCACTACTTCGGCGGATATAGCGAGACCATCGACTCGTGTGCGGACTTCGCGATTCTCGGCCCTGATGAGGCGGAGTATGGTCGAGTTTTCATTGAGTCGCTCGACGTGCCCGCAGGGACAGAATCCCTGGTCGCTGTTCGCCGAACCGAGGGCGGCGAGATGCCACCGGAATCGGGCGACGACACGCTCGAGCTGCTCAGCCTCGAGGGAAACACCGTGACCACGGTCAGCGTCGTGTGGGATGACCGGTTCTCCGAGGCGTCGGAGCTCTCGAAGATCGTCGCCGCGGTCGTTGAGCAGCGCGACGAGGCGTTCGTGGCACTCGCTGATCAGATGGCGTTGCGCTGATCTGCCGGCGCTACGCTGATCAGCCGAAGATCTCGGCGTGGGTAGCCGCGGAGAGGGTGCGAGCGGCATCCTCGACCGTGACGCCGGTGAGTTCAAGGCCCGGCATCGTGTTCTCAATCGATTCGTCACCGTAGACGGAGGCACCGTCGGCGGTGAACGTGATGAGATGCCCGGAGCGATCGGTGATCAGGTACTGGGTCCAGCCTGCGACGACGTACGACCGGTACATCCCGCCGGGGAACACGGCTCCGAGGTTTCCGCTGAGGTTGCCGAGGCGGATGCCGCGGGCGTTGGGGAGGAACGCGCCCGAAATGCTCTCTCCGAAGCTGGACGGGGCCCGTGACACGGAGATCGACCACAGCGTGCCGTCGTGGAAGACGGCTGACAGTCCGATCTCGAGGATTTGCCACTCGCCGTCTCGGATCTTCGTGAGGTCGGGCGCCGCGGCGGACGCTTCGGATTCGGTCATGCCGAGGGTGAGCGGGCCGATGCCGTCGAAGTCGATCTGCCACAGGCCGGCGTCGATCACCGAGGATGACCCGATGATGCATCGGCAGACGACGATGGTTCGCACCGTGTCGGTCGTGGGATCGTATGTGACCCGGTAGCCGACCGGGCTGCCCGGCTGGGCTCGATAGATGGCTGTGCCCGGCGCTTCATCGTCGCTTGCGACGGGAGCGCCATAGGTTGCTTCGAGGGATGCACGTGAGCTTCCCGGGCCGAAGCGTTCCGCGGTGACTGTTGTCTCATCGGCGGGGGTGATCGCGTAGACCCGATCATCGTGGAGCTCGACAGTTCCCCACCCGCAGTCGATCACGATGATTCGCACGCCGTTACGCAGCGTGGACTCGATGATTCGGATGTCGTCGACGTTGCTGCGGACTTCCGAGAAGGTCATGCCCAGCTGCACGCCGTGGAATCCGCGCGCGCTGAGCACTGTCGCGTCGTTGAGGGTTGCCGCTTTCAGTCGGGCGAAGAGTTCGTCAGGGTTGGATGCAGCGACCGCTGTTCCGCCTCCGACGCCGCCGATGCACGTCATCTGCTGCTGCGCCTCTTCGTCTTGGTCGACGCCGAATGCCACGACGTTGATGTTCACAAGCGGATTCTCGCGGTGCAGGTCGGCTGCGACGTCGCACGAGGTCGGTGGTGCGCACGTGTCGACGCCGTCGGAGATCAGCACGATATTTCCGGGTTGGCCGGGTGGGAGCATCGACATCGCAACACCCAATGCCGGCCCGATAGGGGTGAAACCGGATTGGGTGACGCCGTTGACGGACGCCCGGAGCGAGCCGAGGTCCATCGGCTGAAGGGAAGAGAGGGTCTTGACATCTTGGCACCCCGATGCGCGCTCGGCATCCGAGTTGCCTGTGCCTGTCCCGAAGACGAGGAGGCCGACTTCTGCGTTCTGGGGGAGGGCCTCCAGGGCCGCGATGGTGGCTTGCTTGGCGACATCCATCCGTGTGACCCCCGGCGAGGTTTCGCGGATCATCGAACCGGAAGCGTCGAGGATGATCACCGTCGGCGGGATGCCGTCGTCGGTTGTGGCCTGTGCCGGTGGTGCTGTGAGCAGTCCCGCGGCCAGCAGAGCGGCGCCGGTGAGCATCCCAAGCTTCGCTACCCACTGACCGCGGTCGATCTTGGTGCCGCTTCGAGCCATCCAGATACCCCCTCGGGTAGGTTACGGCGTCGACGCTATTGCGCGCCACGAGAACGTCTTCGAGTGGCGAGATGCCGGCCGTTGTGGGTGCGCTGGGGTGACCCTGCGGTCGTCGAAGGACAGACTGTGACGTGGAGGCTTCGGGGTCACTCGCCCGAGGGTTCGCCCCAGACGCGGCGGCTGAGTGCGGCGATGTCTTTGTCGAGATGGTCGATGCGGGTGCCCATCGCATCGAACCGGGCGTTCATCTCGCCGCGGAGTCCGTTCATTTCTGCGCGCAGTCCGCTGATCGATGCATCCATTTCGCCGCGGAGTCCGTCGAAGCGGCCGTTCATCTCGCCGCGTAGTCCGTTGATGGATGCGGTCATGGTGCGGGTGAGGAGGGTTGTCATGACGGTCATGCCGCCGAGCATGAGCGTGGCGAAGAGGCCGATGAGCACCCAGCTCTGTGGTTCGGTCACGGTGGTCACCTTTCCAGTGTGCGGCAGGTCACTTCAGGATGCCAAGGTTCTCGCGCCGCCGATCGCTGGCGCGGGCGGCCTGGGACTGTTCGGCGAACTGGGCGGCGCTGGGGAGGAGCGGTGCGCGGGGTGAGTGGGACCGGGCCTCAGTACAGCGCAAGGACGGGGGCTTCCGGGCACGTGCGCCGGGTGGGCAGGGCGGGGTGCGGGCGCGGCGCGTCGGCACGTGGCGCTCGGAGGGGGCGGTACGCCGGGTGGGCAGCGCGGTGTGTCCGGATGGTGAGGTGCGCCTTAGAACGGCGCGTCGGTAGCGTCGGTCGCGTCGGTAGCGTCGCCTGACTCGGCGGTGGCGGTGGATGCGGCATCCGCGGGTCGGGGATCGTCGGGATCGTATCGATCGGGGGTGAAGTGCACCCCTGGCGTGGGTGGATAGTCGGTGTAGGTGGTTCCGACCGGTGAGGTCCATTCGAGGATGCCGCCCTCGAGTTGCCTGACTTTCCAGCCGGCGAACTGTTTCATCGAGTGATGTCTTTGACAGAGGTGGGCGAGGTTGCAGACATCCGTTTTGCCGCCGAGCGCGTGATCGATCGTGTGGTCGACTTCGCAGCGGATGGCGGGGAGGCGGCATCCGGGGAACCGGCAGTGGCGGTCGCGGGCCCTCAGGTGGCGGTCGATCGCGGCGGTGCGCTGGTAGCCGTTGGTGTGGAGCACCTGACCGGTGACGGGGTGGGTGACGAGGCGTTCCCACCACGTGTCGCAGGCTTCGGCGATGGCGCGGGCGGTTTCGGCGTCGATGGGGGAGTAGCCGACGAGGTCGGCGGGCTCTGCGTGGCCGTTCTCGTCGCCGTCGGGCTTGAGGAGGCTGAGGGCTGGAACGACGACCTGGATCTTCGCGCGGATCGCGCCGAGTGTGCCGGGTCCGTCGCCGGTGACGGTGGGGTCGGCGAAGGGGGATCCGGTGAGAAGGATGTCGGCGGCGATATCGGCGCGGATCTGAGCCCGGGAGCGGATGTCGGTGGCGAGGATGTCAGCCGGGATTCGGGCGTCATCGTCTGCCGGAGAACCGACTGCAGCCTTCGCGGCGTTGCGCACGTCGATGACAACGGTGGCCATCTGGTTCATGCGGTCGTCGATGCCCGCGATGACCGGGGTGGGCGCGACCAGGAGTAGCGATGACATCCCGTCGGGCAGCGCGCGGGTGGTGATGTCGCGGCGTTCGCGCGCGGAGGCGTGTCGTTCGACGAAGCTGCGGGGATGCATCCGCTGGGCGAGGATTTCGAGCTCAGCTTTCACCCGACCGACGGTGTCGCGCCGGCACCGATCGAGTGCCTCGGCTTCGAAGGCGGGGATGACTTCATCGGGGAGGTCGGCGGCAGCATCCTGAATCGCATAGACGTGCTGGCGGGTGATCTCACCCTGAGCGCGGGCTTCGAGGGTGCCGGGGTAGCGTTCGGCGAGCCGTTCAGCGTCGCCGATCTGGCGTTGCATCGACCGATCGGACACGCGCGCCGGCACTCCGATCGTGGCGGCGATGCTGCGTAGCGCCATGTCGTGCTCGCGCACCCGGGACGGCTTGCCCGCCGCGAGTTCGCGCGCCAGTTCGCCCGCGCGAGCGAGAGCGCGGATGCGGGCGGCTTCGGCGGCGGCAAGCGCCGCATCCGCCTGCTGAACGGCGGCGACGATCGAGGTCAGCTCGGCGGTCTGCGCCTCGCTGAACTCGATGACTCCGTTCGAATGCATGTACTAATGATGACATCACCCTCCGACATTGAGTCCCAGAGGGGTGCGCCTGTGGAAAACCCGCGGAAATTGATCTACATGCGAGTGCACGATGGTTCGACTCGAAGCTCAATAGAACAAAAATACGAATATTGGATCCCGGCTTCGTCAGTCCGTGAACTCCCGTGGCGTGAAGGGGCACGCTCACGGACATTCGTCGCGAGCCGATCGAGTGCGTCGGTGACATCGAGGCCTGCGATTGCCTGCTCGACCCGCTCCGCTCCGCACATGTTGCCCTCACGACAGCTTGCGCCCCGTCGCCCAGAGCGTCGTTGGTGCAACGGCCCGCGAGCACCTCCTTGACGGCGTGGACGGCCGCTTCGAATCTCTGACCGACGCGCCCCGTGGTGGATCGCGACGGATGCCTACTCGCCGGAGGGCTCGCCCCAGACGCGGCGGCTGAGGGCGGAGATGTCGCGGTCGAGGTGGTCGATGCGGGTTCCCATCGCGTCGAAGCGGGCGTTCATCTCAGCACGAAGGCCATCGATCTTCCCCTCGAGCCGGCCCTCGACGCCCGAGATGCTGGCGGTCACTGTGCGCATGATGAGGTTCGTAGACAGCGTGAGCCCGCCGAGCATGATGGTCGCGAAGATGCCGATGAGCACCCAGCTCTGCGGTTCGGTCACGATGGTCACCCTCCTAGTGTGCGGTATCGCGATTCAGGATGCCATCGCTTCGCCCTCGCGCGGACGAATGGTGCCGCACCTGGCAGACGTCGCCGCGCGAGAATCGCCTGGGGAGCGGAAGTGCGGCTCTAGGCCGGTGCGAGCACGCGCAGCCCCGACCGCTTGGCTGCGGCCGAAAGCTCCCCGTCGTAGGTGAGCACCTCGTCGACGCCCACGCGAAGAGCAGTCGCTAGGTGAATCGCGTCGTTCGGGCGCAACGGTGCATGCGTCCCCGCTGAGAGAAGGTCACCGCGCGTGACGTCGATCAGCGTCACTGCGTCGAGCACAGTGGTGATGGCGTCAGATTCGATCAGGCTGGGGTTTCGTCCGGCAGCGCAGTGCAACTCGGCGTGCAGGAGCCATGAGGCGACCAGATCGCGCGCTGTGGTGGTCAGTTCGTGGAGGAGTGCGTCGGATTCTGCCTCGTCGACGAGCAGCTTCATCGCGGCTGAGGTGTCGAGGTAGGTGACGGTCACCAGCTGCCCCGGGTGTCGCGGATGATCTCGGTTGTATCCCGCGCAGACGCGGCTCTACGGATGCCGGAGAGCGTCGATACCGGTGCGGTAGCTCGCCTCGCACCCCCCTCAGAAACGAGGGCTTCGAGGCCCCGGGAGGCAAGGGGAGTCAAGAGTGCAATCACCTTGCCCCGGTTGCTGATCTGTACGGTCTCGCCGGCTTCAACCCGGCGCAGGATCTCGCCGCTGCGGTTGCGCAGCTCCCGGTGGCTCACGGTGTCCATGGCGAGCAGTGTAGCGCGCTGTAGCACAGGAGAACACCGGCGAGTGGACCCGGTGTTCGGCACGTGCGCTGGCCCGAAACGATGGCTCAGGCTCTGGACGACGACTCGCTTCGCGACGCGTGACAGCCAGAACCTTCGAGTCACTCCCCGGAGGGTTCGCCCCAGACGCGGCGGCTGAGGGCGGAGATGTTGCGGTCGAGGTGGTCGATGCGGGTGCCCATCGCGTCGAATCGGGCGTTCATCTCGCCGCGAATCCCATCGAAGCGACCGTTCATCTCGCCGCGCAGTCCGGTCATCTCTCCGCGGAGCCCATTGACGGATGCCGTCACGGTGCGCATCAGCAGTGTGGTCATGATTGTCATGCCGCCGAGCATGATCGTGGTGAACGCTCCGATGAGCGCCCAGCTCTGCGGTTCGGTCATGACGGTCACCCTCTCAGTGTGCGGCACTTTCGCCCAGGATGCGAGGACGAACCGTCTAGGCGGTGGCGCGGGTCACAGTCGTGCACAGTCGGGCCCCGCGGTGTGCTGTGGAGGAATCTGACCTACGGGCGTCCCATGCCGTAGTAGGTCCAGCCGGCGGCGCGCCAGGCGTCGGCATCCAGGCAGTTGCGTCCGTCGACGATGACCCGCCCGTCGGTGAGGGCCGAGACGTGCTCGGGTGACATCTGCCGGCGGTATTCGTCCCACTCGGTCACGACAACCACGGCGTCCGCCGAGCGCAACGCTTCGTCGCGGTCGGCGACGTAGTTCAGCTGCGGATGCTTCGCCTGAGCGTTCGCGATCGCCTCGGGGTCGGTGACCGTCACCCACGCGCCCAGGCCGTGCAGGCGCACGGCGACGTCGAGGGCGGGGGAGTCGCGGATGTCGTCGCTGTGCGGCTTGAACGCGGCACCGAGCACGGTGACGTTCTTCTTGAACACGGATCCACCGAGCCCGTCGACCACGAGCTGCACGGCGCGGTCGCGGCGACGCATGTTGATCTCGTCGATCTGGCGCAGGAACGTGACAGACTCGCCGCGGCCGAGTTCTTCGGCACGGGCCGAGAAGGCACGGATGTCTTTGGGGAGGCATCCGCCACCGAAACCGATTCCGGCGCCGAGGAACTTGCGCCCGATGCGCGCATCGTGGCCGATCGCGTCAGCGAGTTGGGTGACGTCGGCGCCGACGACCTCGGCGATCTCGGCCATCGCGTTGATGAATGAGATCTTGGTCGCAAGGAACGCGTTGGCCGACACCTTCACGAGCTCGGCGGTGGCGAGGTCGGTGACGATGAAGGGCGTCCCCTTGGCGACCGGCGGCGCGTACACCTCTTTGAGGATGTCGACCGCAGCGGCACCGGCATCTGTTGACGGTACACCGACGACGAGTCGGTCAGGATCGATCGTGTCTTGCACGGCCCACCCTTCGCGCAGGAACTCGGGGTTCCATACGAGCGTCGCGCCCGCGGCCTCAACGCGCGGAGTGAGCTCAGCTGCCGTGCCGACGGGAACAGTCGACTTGCCCGCGACGATGTCGCCCTCAGAAAGGTAGGGGAGCAGCCCGTCGACTGCGGCGTTCACATAGGTGAGGTCCGCGCCGTATCCGTCCTTCTGCTGCGGCGTGCCAACCCCGACGAAGTGCACCTTCGCGCCGCGCGCTTCGCTCATGTCGGTCGTGAACCGCAGACGACCGGATGCCACACCCTCGGCAAGGATCTCGGGAAGCCCAGGCTCGAAAAACGGAGCCTCGCCTTTCGAAAGGGCGTCGATCTTGCGCTGGTCGACGTCGATACCGACAACCTCGTGTCCGATCGAGGCCATGGCCGCCGCGTGGACTGCTCCGAGGTACCCGCATCCGATAACAGAAAGCTTCACGGGCATAGCCTAGGGGGCGCTTGTGACGTGGAAGTGACGTGCAGACATCGGGCCTGATCCAGGGCGCGAATGCCGTTGCACGTGATGCTGCCTCGCGATCAGCGACATCGCGGGACAGGCGACACCTTTGTACCCGAGACAATGGAAATATGGCCCATCTTCCCGACGACCTCTACCGCCAGATCGAGGAGTCGATGCCGATCGCATGCGTCGATTTCGTCGCGGTCCGGACTGCGCCCGACGGGACGCCCGAGTACGGCCTGATTCGGCGTCACTCGCCCTATGGTGAGGTCTGGTGTCACTTGGGTGGCCGCATTCAGCGCGGAGAGACGATGGCTCAAGCCCTCCAACGCCATGCCGATGACACGCTCGGAGTCCAGCTGGATCTCCCGCTCGATCCGCAGCCGGTCTACACGTTTCAGTGGTTCCCGGCAGCGGATGCCCCGACCGACGGCACGCCCTATGGGCTCGACGAACGCAAGCACTCGATCGGCATGGCGTTTCTTGCGACTCTCGTCGGTGATCCGACCCCGCGAAACGAGGCCATCGACTTCGCCTGGTTCACCGGCGCGAGCGTTCCCGAAGACCTCTGGCCCGGCTGCGAGCACCTTTTCGCGAAGCTCGGAATCACCCCGCGTCAGTGAGCGGTCTCGCCCGGTGCCAACGCGGCGCGGGCCGTCTTCAGGAGGATCGTGAGGTCGCCGACGAGCGTCCAGTTCTCGACATAGGAAAGGTCAAGGCGCACGCTTTCGTCCCACGACAGAGAGGAACGACCACTGACTTGCCAGAGGCCGGTGATGCCCGGCTTCATCAAGAAGCGGCGGTGTACGTGCTCGGCGTACTGCTCGACTTCGCGGGGCAGCGGCGGACGCGGGCCGACCAGCGACATTGACCCACCGATCACGTTGAACAGCTGCGGCAGCTCGTCGAGGCTGTATTTACGCATGAAGCGCCCGACGCGGGTCACGCGCGGATCGTTCTTCATCTTGAACAGCACCTCATTGCCCGAGTCGCGCTGCTCTTGCAGCAGCCTCTCAAGCAGCTCTTCGGCGTTCGGCACCATCGAGCGGAACTTGATCATCTTGAACGTCTTACCGCCGCGTCCGACGCGCTCCTGTCGGAACAGCACTGGTCCGGTCGATGTCAGCATGATCGCAACCGTCAGCAGAAGCAGGACGGGGCTGACGACTATGACGCCCAGCACCGATGCAACGAGGTCGAACACGCGCTTCGTTACCCGCTGACCGAGTGAGAACCGGGGCGTCTCGACGTGAATCAACGGGAGGCCCGAGACAGGGCGAATATGGATGCGCGGACCGGCGATGTCGGCGATGCTGGGTGCGATCACAAGGTGCTGTTTGCCGGCCTCGAGACCCCAAGAGATCTGCTTGACCTTCGCAGGTGGAAGGTCGTCGGCACTCGTCACCGCAACGGTGTCGGCTCCGGTTGCCAGCAGAGCCCTTTCCACGGAATTGACATTGCCCATGACCGGAATAGTGGTTCCCGAGATGGTGTCACCGACCTTGCCGCTCGGCACGCACGCCCCGGCTACGAGGTAGCCTGCGCGGGGCGTTCGCTGCAGCTCGTGCGCGATCTGCGCCACCGAGCTCTCTGACCCGACCAGAAGCACGCGGTGCATGTAGGAGCCGCTGCGGCGCTTGGCAATCAGCCACTGCCGCCACAGCCATCTCACGAGAATGAGCACGGCGACGCCGAGGGGCAGACTGATCAAGAGGAAGCCGCGCGCGATATTGATCTGAAAGAGAAACGCGATGATCGCGATGACACCGAACAACCGGACGCTCGAATCCACGATCCGGATGTACTCTGCACTCCCGGCGCCGATAACGCGGTGGCTTCGGGAGTCGGCTAGCGAGAGCGCCCAGAACCACACCACCACGAGAATCGCCGATAAAGCCCAGTACGAGACGTCGCTGAAGCGGTGATCTTGCAAGAGCGAAAGCTCTGCGTTTCCTGTGCCGAACCAGAAGATCTGAGTGCCGAACACGACCCAGATGAGCACGACTGCATCGCTAATCCATAGGCGCCGGCTGAAGAGCAGCTGCCACCGCGCATCGGCACGCTTTGCCGGCACAACGACCGAGCCAGTCGAGGTGGTCACCGTGAACGGCGGTGTTGGATCCTTTTCGCCTCGCGCGCGATGCTCCGTCGCATTCGTGCCGTGCTGAACGTCAGCCGTCACAGAGTGCCCTTCGTCGTGGTCCCGATTCCACCCGGGCTGAAGATACCACTCCCGTGTTTCGTCTAGTTGTCGAGTAGCCAACCGGAGTCCGATGTAGGCCGAAAGTAGCTAGGTGCTCGGCGCTCTCACCATCTTGATCGCTGTCTCCGCATGGTTCGCGCATCGACGCATCCTGGGTTTCCCGTTCACCAGTTTCTTTGGTGCAACTTCCATCCTCGTCTCCAGGATCGGGAGCCTGAGGCTGACCCCGAATCCCGGACAGGTGGTTGGTTGGTCAGGCTGCCAGCGCGAGCTGGCGGCGTTCGTACTCTAGTGGGCTGATGTATCCGATGCCGGAGTGGCGGCGGCGAGCGTTGTACCACCCGTCGATCCAGGCGTACGCGCCGCGGCGATGGTGGCGAAGGTGTGCCGGTGGTAGTACTCGTTCTTGAAGGTGGACCAGAACGATTCCGCGGCGGCATTGTCCCAGCACACCCCGGTGCGGCCCATCGACCGCAGCACCCCGAGCTCGGTCGCCGCCTTCGCGAGCTGGCCGCTGGTGTATTGGGTGCCCCTGTCCGCGTGGAACACGACCTTCCGTGGCAGCGCGCCGCGGAGAGCGACCGCTTGCCGGAGAGCGTCCTCGACGAGGTCGGTGTGCAGAGTGTCGGCGACGGTGCGGCCGAGCACCCGGCGGGTGTGACCGTCCCGCACGACGCACAGATACGCCCACCCCTCACCGGTATGCAGATACGTGATGTCCGAGAACCACGCGAGGTCCCGGTCGCCTTGATCGAACTGCCGCTTGACGAGGTCGGGGACGGGGAACGGGTCCTCTCCGCGGACGGTGGTCGGCGGGTGCCAAGTGCGGGGACTGATCCCGGTGATCCCGTCGGCCTGCATCAGCTTCGCGACCGTCTTCCGCGACACCGGGACACCGGCGTCCTGCAGGTCCGCGTGGATCCGCGGCGCCCGGGTCCATCACCGGGACCGCGTCGGGCAGTTCCTCCGCCGCTGCGGTCTTGAACCCGCTGAACCCGTCCATCGCGACGACCTCGATCTGCTTCGACCAGTCCGCAGGCCGTTCAGTAAGCCACTGCTTGAATACCGCCTTGGAGCGGCCCTCGACCATGTCCAACAGCCTGGCCGGGCCTGTTTTCTCGCGCACCGGGGTGAGGTCGATGATCACGGTCACGAACTTCTCACCGAACCGGGTGTGACGCCAGACATGCTCGTCGACTCCGATCGTGGTGACCCCGTCGAACCTGGCCGGATCGTCGACCAGCCGCCGCTTGCCCTCGGCGAGGATCGCGGTGTTCGCTGCGTGCCAGGACACCCCAAGTCCTGCTGCGGCGCGGGAGACGGTGAGGTGGTCGACCACGATCGCCCTCAGCGCCCACTCGAGCCCGCCGTGGGAGATCTTCGCCCGCGGCGGTGCCGCCTTCGTCGTGTCCTGCCGCCAGGTGTGTCGGCAGTGATCGCACCGGTAGCGGCGCACCCGAACCAGCAGCGTCGTCGGCCGGTGCCCGAACGGCTCATGCGCGAGCGGACGCGTGACCGTGTCTCTCGGTACGCCCTCAACGCCGCACTTCCGGCACCACGGGTCGTCGTCAACGACCCGGCACTCCAGCACCGCACGGGCGGGTTCGAGCAACTGGCCAACGACTTCGAGGCCGAGTTCATCGAGGCGGCAGAACGTGGTCAGGTCAGGGGTCGCGAACGTAGAGTGGTGCACGTCGAGGTCTTCCGGCGGATGGTCAGTGTGAGAACTTCCATCCTGGAAGACCTCGACCTCTATCCGCGAACCAGCCGCCGACCCTCCACTACACCCTCAACTGCGAAGAGCCACTTTGACTTCGACGATGACCTGTTGCGCATCGAGGGGCTGGTTTCCGGCGTCTCGGTTGATCGCCTGAGAGTGAATTCTGTGCCGGTCGGCAGAGCCGGTATTCGTATTTCCCGTGGCATGGAGGCAGACGGGATCACGCCTAATGAGGGCATGATTCCCGCGGGGCTATCCTTCGACCAGATGCACGCCGTGAATTACTGGGGAGACTTGATCTTCGTTGACGGCGTGAAAGACATGTCGATTCGTGGCTACATTGATCCCGACGAGTCGAAAGAGTTGGGCCAACAGCTTGTAATCCGCGACGCGTCCACTGCAGTACAGCGCCGAGTTGTTCTCGATGCGATGCCCTGGACGCCTTCCGGCAGGATCACGACCCCGGCCGCTGTGGCCGACAAGGTTGATGTTCGAAACGGTGCCTAGGAAGGTGGTATTCCGATTCCACCGAGCGCCTTCTCGAGCTGTTCAGTCAGGGATCTCGAGTAGGTTGCGGTGATGTGGTTGGAGTCTCGGTACACGAGAACGTTCCCAATCACCGCGGCGCACTGAGCCTCGGGGCAGATCCACTCGTTGAGATCGACAGTTTGGACACCGAGCGCGGTTGCGGCGGCTCTCTGCTTCTCGCTTCCATTCGAGGACAGTGCATCGGAGCGGTCGACGGCGCACCTCGTGAGCACTTCAGGGTTCGCTGCGACGCACTCGGGGACATCTATGCCGGGGCGCGGGGTGTCCAGAATAAACGCGAGTGGTACGCCGGCAGCCCGCAGCTCGCTCCACGCACCCTCGTACGCGTCGGTGATATCACCGTCGGCCGCGCTGTGGGCAGCCCCGCTAAGGATGACGAAGTCAGGTCTTTGCGGACCGGTCAACTGGGCAAGCCCGGTCTGCCCCCACTCGTAGCATTCCTGATACGGCGCGCCGTTAAGCACGTTTGGTGCGGATAGGAGCGGGCAGTTTGACTTCGTGTAGGTTTCAAGGCGCCAACCGTTGCGTTTGGGGTGTGACACTTCTTGTAGACGGTCGTTACCAGGAAGGAACGACAGGCAGAGATGTCTACGAATCGCAGGAAGTTCACTGAGGAGTTCAAGGCCGACGCGGTCCAGCTCGTCGTGCAGGGCGGCCGCCCGATCGCGCAGGTCGCGCGGGAGTTGGAGATCAACGAGAGCTCGCTCGGGTACTGGGTGAAGGCGTATCGGGCCCAGCACCCCGACCCGGAGACGGCGCCGCCACCGGTGGAGGCCGCGCGGATCGCACGGTTGGAAGCGGAGAACCGGCGGCTCGCGGAGGAGAACGCGTTCTTGAAAAAAGCCGCGGCCTTCTTCGCGAAGGAGCAGCGGTGAGCGAGAAGTTCACGCTGATGCACGCGGAGAAGGCCACCTTCACGATCGAGCTGATGGCGCGCCTGCTCAGCGTCTCACGCGCCGGCTACTACGCGTGGGCGAAGCGGCGGGACACGATCCCGCCGACCACGGCGCGGAGGGTGTGGCTGTCTGGTGTGATCACGCAGATCCACGACGACTCGCACGGGGTGAACGGGTTCCGGCGGGTGCTCGCCGAATTGTCTCGCCGCGGGATCGCCGCGTCGGAGGGTCTGGTCCGCAAGATCATGCGGGAGGCGGGGATCTTCGGGATCCAGCCCCGCTCCAAGAAGCGCACCACGATCCCCGCCGACGACGTGGTGACCCGCCCCGATCTGCTCAAGCGGGACTTCACCGCCGACCGGCCCGGGGTCCGCTTCGTCGGCGACATCACCTACCTGCGCACCGGGGAAGGGTGGCTGTATCTGGCGACGGTGATCGACCTGTTCAACCGTGAGGTCGTGGGCTGGTCGATGGCTGAGCACATGCGCACCGAGCTGATCGGCGACGCCCTCACGATGGCCCATACCCACGGGCGCATCGAGTCGGGCGCTCTGTTCCACTCGGACCGCGGAAGCCAGGGCGGATTCAACCGGTCGTCGCAACACCTCGATCGTGGAGGTGTTCAGCAGTGGCGACGAAGTACTGGTCTGCGAAGACGAGCGAGGTTCCGGAAGGGGCTCGACGCCAGTGGCGTGCGGACAGGGCGTTGCGGCCGCCGATGCGCTCGCCTGGGCGGCCGGAGCCCTCGCGGGCGGTTCAGCGGCAGTTCTGGCGTCTGATCGCGACGGGCATCAACTCGGCCGAGGCGGCACTGAAGGTGGGCGTGTCTGTGCCTGTCGGGAGCCGTTGGTTTCGTCACGCTGGCGGCATGCCACCGATCTCCCTGACCGAACCCTCCGGCCGTTACCTGTCCTTCGAGGAGCGCGAGGAGATCGCGCTGCTACGCGCCAAGCAGGTCGGGGTGCGTGAGATCGCGCGCAGGATCGGCCGCGACCCCGGGACGATCTCGCGCGAGTTGCGCCGCAACGCCGCCACCCGCGGCGGGAAGCCGGAGTATCGGGCGTTGGTGGCGCAGTGGAAGGCGCAGCAGGCGGCGAAGCGTCCGAAGGCGGCGAGGCTCGCGAGCAACGACAGGTTGCGTGAGTACGTCCAGGAGCGCCTTGCCGGCAACGTCCGCCGGCCGGACGGCAGCATCGTCGTCGGGCCGGAGCCGCCGGCATGGAAGGGGCTGAACAAGCCGCATCGGCAGGACCGACGATGGGTGACCGCGTGGAGTCCGGAGCAGATCTCGCAGCGGCTGAAGGTCGACTTCCCGGATGATGAGTCCATGCGCATCAGCCACGAGGCGATCTACCAGTCGCTGTTCATCCAGGGTCGTGGTGCGCTCAAACGCGAGCTCGTCACCTGCCTGCGAACCGGCCGTGCGCTCCGCCGGCCGCGGGCTCGAGCGCAGAACCGCCCGCAGGGGCATGTCACTGCGGATGTCGTTTTCTCCGAGCGCCCTGCGGAGGCTGCGGACCGCGCCGTCCCCGGGCATTGGGAAGGTGATCTGATCATCGGCACGGGCAGGTCCGCGATCGGCACGATCGTCGAACGCAAGAGCCGTTCCACCCTGCTGGTCCACCTGCCGCGGCTGGAAGGCTACGGCGAGACGCCGCCGGTGAAGAACGGCCCGGCGCTGGGCGGCTACGGCGCCGTTGCGATGAACGCCGCGCTGATCGCGTCGATGACGAAGCTTCCCGAGCAGCTCCGCAAGACGCTCACCTGGGATCGCGGCAAGGAGCTCTCCGTGCATGCTCAGTTCACGATTGAGACGGGCACGAAGGTGTTCTTCGCGGATCCTCACTCGCCGTGGCAGCGGCCGACGAACGAGAACACCAACGGGCTGCTGCGTCAGTACTTCCCGAAGGGCACGGACCTCTCACGGTGGTCCGCCGAAGACCTCGAAGCCGTTGCCCTCGCGCTCAACAACAGGCCCCGCAAGAGCCTCGACTGGCGCACTCCCGCCGAGGTATTCGAGGAGCAGCTACGCTCACTCCAACAACCTGGTGTTGCATCGACCGGTTGAACCCAGGCAGTACACCTCTGACGAGTACGCCAAGCTCGCGGGCCGTTTCGGGGTGCGGTTGTCGGTGGGAAGGACCGGGGTGTGCTGGGACAACTCGGTCGCCGAATCGTGGTTCTCGATGCTCAAGAACGAGATGTACTACCGGCAGTCCTTCGCGACCCGGCGGCGAGCGAGATTCGCCGTGATGCAGTACATAGAGGTGTTCTACAACCGCCGCCGGCTGCACTCCACCCTCGGCTACCGCACCCCCGCCGAGACCCGGGCCGCCTACTACGCCCAGACCGCAACCGCGGCCTGAAATCCACAAAGAGATCGTCTACGAAGCTTGACACAGCCCAGTTCGGCAAGAATCGCAAGAGCGGGCTCCCACTACGCGGCATGAGAGTCCCCGACGAGCGCGACGGTGAAATCTGAGGCCGGATCGCCAAACACACACGCTTCGAAACTTGTTTCATTTGCCTCCTGGTGGCAGCCCTGTGAGTAGATCGCGGGGTTGTCCTTCGACGCTGCTACTGCGGACGGCGCGAACACGGCCACAGTGTCCACGGGTACACCGACCGATGGGTCTTCGGCGAGAAGCTCCGCGCCGACCGGAGCAGGTTGACCAACCTCCGACGTCCCGTCCAAGACGAACTTCGATGCAGTCACCGGTGCTGGCTGAGGGATGAGCAGAATACCCATTCCGAATATCGCCGATAGCACTGCGAGCACGACGCCGAAGGTGAGGGAATTCGCGATGCTCGCTTTGATGAAGTCCCATTCCCGAATCGGGTTTTCGATGAACTTGTAGCTCATCCATGAAGGCAAGAACGCTAAACCGACGATGAGGAGGCCTTGCCAGAATTCCAGCGAACCACCGAGTAGGTAGGTGCCGATCACGATCATCGGCCAATGCCACAGGTACAACGAATAGGAAATGTCTCCGGTCCAGCGCATGAAGCCTAGACCGAGCACCGCCCCTACGCCTGTGGTATCCCGGCTACCCATACCGCCGACGATGATGGCCGCTGCGCCGAGCGTGGGTAGGAGCGCAGCAAACCCAGGGAACGGCGTGGCAGAGCTGTAGAACACGCATGCGGCCAGGATCGCGGTCAGCCCGGCCCACCCGAGGACGAAGCCAAGGAGGCGCGGGATTTGTTCAAGGTAGATCGCGAACACGGCGATTGACGCCCCGATGCCGAGCTCCCACAGTCGTGTCGTCGTCACGAAATAGGCGGGCCCAGGCTGAGCGAAGGTAAGAAACACCGAGTACGCCAGTGAGGGCAACGTGAGGACGAGGATACCCAGCTCGATGTAACGGCGCACGCGTGACTCTTCAATCGTGCGGGCCCTGCTTCCTCGCGCACGCTTGAAGCGCGCTGCGAGGAAGAGGAGCGCGATGAGTAGGAGCGGCCATACGATGTAGAACTGTTCCTCGACGGCGAGTGTCCAGAAATGCTGAAGTGGGCTCGGCGCGACCTCCGCGTTGAGGTAGTTGACGTTCGCTGCGAAGATCCAGTTCACGAAGTAGAAGGCGCTGCCCACGACTTCCCACCCGATGGACTCCCACCGGGTACGGGGCAGGATCATCACCGTCGCAATGGCCGTCACAACAAGGACGATCGTCGCAGCAGGGAGGATGCGACGTATTCGTCGAGCGTAGAAGTCGCCGAGATCGATTCTCCCTCGACTGATGCTCTCGCGAAGAAGCATGCCCGTGATGAGGAACCCAGAGATTACGAAGAAGACGTCGACACCGACAAAGCCTCCCGGCAAGAAGGGTGCCCCCGCGTGGTAGAGCAACACGGCGCCCACAGCAATCGCCCGAAGCCCCTGGACATCGGGTCGGAACGACTTCTTGACGGCAGGAACCTTGCTTGCCCGTTTGTAGTCCTGAGCTACCGCGACACCAGCAGACATGGTGAACCCCTTACTCCCTGGGAGAAGCATAGAGAAGGCATGTAACGCGCGCGTCACGAGGGGCTACAACCCGGCTGCCCCAGAGAGAGGGTTCCAGCTACCGCGGCGGGCCAAGCAGACCGCCGTTGAACTTGGGTTCGACCCTGTCACGCTCTCGATCTGGGCCGACCAGGCGGCATATGTAATGGCCCTACTACCGGTATCACATCGTCGGAATCTGTGGAGCTGCGCGCCAGCCAGTCCGCCGGTTAGGTTGGTCGGGGCTCGTCGCCATCACTCCGGCCCGGACGATGCCTGCACGTGCCTCGCAAAGAAGAACGTCCATGCTGCTCCGATCCACTGACCGATGCAGAAGCCCCAGGCGGCTCCAACCACGTCAAAAGTAGCTGCACCGACGATGGTGGCGAGCGGGATCGAGACCACACCCACCGCGCGCAAGTATCCAATTCGGCGGAGTCGCCCCTCGGACTTGAGCTTCGTGACGATGAGGTATGTTGCCTGACTTGCAACCTGCGAGAGGGTGAAAGGAACGACAATTGAACGCACCACATCCCAGCTCTCCCCAAGCACCAGGTCGCCGACATCCGATGGGGTGACGAGTAGCACGAGGCCGTATGCGATCGTTCCCAGTACGGCTAGCGACTGAGCGCCCCACTCCCTCGTCGGTCCCTCACTCGGGGGAGTATCTGACCTATGGCGACGGCCGATAACCAACGACCGGTGGGCGGTGAGCGCCAGCTGAAGCGGGCGGAACAAAGTCGCCGCGCCACGTAGAGCCGCGACTGCGCTTGGTGAGCCCACAAAGCCTGCTGCAAGCTGGGACAGCTGAACAACAGCTGGCTGCATCGCATATTCGGTGAGTGAGGGGAACGAATGCTGGTGATGCCAGAGCAGATTATGCTCTGGGGACCTGACCCGAACCGGAGGAGCCAATACGAAGCACGAGGCAATTCCTCCGAAAGACCAGAGCGCTGTTACCGCAAGTAGAACGTTGATATCGGCAGGTATAAACAATGCGGCCACTGTCGGCGCGAGCCATATTGTGTCAGCGAGGAGCACCGCCGGGGAGCGAAGCCGGGACAAGAGGACGATTCGTGCGGCGTCTTGAATGAGGTGAAATGGCAGCCCCAGCGCAATGAGCGCGACCCATATCCAGTTCGTACTGGCAGGTACCAAGAGCGATACTGTCGTCATGAGAGCCAGAAACGGAAGCGCGAACCCCAAGGCTAGAACGAACACGTAGTGGCGGAGCGTGCGGAGCAGATTTTCGATTGCCGATTCGCTCGAAAGACGCACAGCAAGTGTTTCACCAATCGACGCGCGGCCGGCCCCGAGGATAAGAGTGTAGACGAGCGTCACCGAAGCAAACAGAGCGAACTGATCTACTGACACCTGCCGCGCAACTGCGATCGCGGGCAAGAAATTGCTGAGGGAGTATATGTACTGGTCTGCGGCGCCGGCAGCAGTTCTTAGCGCACGCGGTAACCGCTTCTTCATCCCTTGGCGCCTCGATGGCTGTATACAGAGCAGTCGCAATCTAGACCATGCATTAGGCGTGCCAAGCCGCGCGCGTTGGGAGCGAAGTCAGTGCTTGCACGCGCTCCGCCTGCTCTCCCACTAGCGTCACAAGCGCATCTTCCCCCTCGCTGTCATATTCGGGAGCCTCGGATGACCTAAGCGGAGAGATAGCCTTAGCAGCTCCAGTTCTCACGAACTCGGGGGCTCGTTGCGCGAGCCAGGATGACCTAGCGGCCTCCATTGCTCGGCCGAACCAGGGGCTACGAAACGCTTGTGCTTGGTTTCGGCGCGCGATTGATGCACCCCGGCGTGGTGTCATCTCTATGTGGTCGCCGATACGTTCGATGAGCGACGCGTTATCGCGCAGATCAGTTTCGTAAAGCAGAAAAAGGGTTCGTGCCCTCCATTCACCAAGCGCTTCGATCTGCGAAGCGTACTCCCCTTCGGCGCGGTAGTGCCAGATATGCGGCCAACCGCTGGCGATTCGCTCTTTCTCGAGATCAAGCGCGCTAGCAAGAGTTTCCGCCTCGAATCCTCTCGCGCGCAAGTAGCGGTACGCCGAAACCGCGCGTTCTCGCGGGTTCCGGAGCACCGCAATGAGCCGGGCCGAGGGAAAGTGCTCGTTGAGAGCCTCCGCAGTCTGCTTGGCGTAGTAAAGCGAGCTAGTCGAGCCGTCCACGAAGCCACTCGGCGGCCAGCTACGGAAGCGCCGTCGAAACTCCGATATGGTGTGGTCGCGGCTCCTGTCAAACACGGCTCCGCTCGGGCCCAGCGACTTGGCGGGTATGCCGTTCGCTGCGAGAAAGTGTGACTCCTTTCCCTTCGCGAGCTCTAGCTCGAAGGCATCAGCAACCAATTCTGCGATCGCAGTTGTTCCTGCCCTTGCAGCACCAATTACAAAAATCTGATTCACGTATGTGCCCTTCTATATCGATGGAACCGGGCTAGAGCTGGCGGCGCCACGCGGTTCTTCTTTCTGAGTAGGAGGATGTACACGACTGGAACCAATATCCATACAACGGCGCGCGCGAAGAACTCAGCGTCGAGCCCCGCCTTGAAAACGACGAGGGACCACAGCGCAGCAAGTTCGATACCCACGTTAGCGTCCAGCTTGGATGCGGCTAGAAGAACCATCCGTGCCGCGAGTACGGTTAGTATCGCCCCCAAGGGTATGCCCACGACGCCAAACAGGAGATACCAATCGCCCGGCGCGCCCACTGGCCAGCCATTCACTCTAGATGGCTCATACTGCTGCCGAAGCCACTTGCCGATCGAACTCAAGTCTGGCTTGTCCGGCCAGATTGCGCTCGGTATTACGGACGTGCTCTGTTCAAAGAAGACGAACCGTGAGGGTTTTACCACAAATCGATCGGAGTCCCTTACTACTAGACTGAAACCGTCGTAGTAAATCGCGTTCAGAGCTTTCGAGAACTCTGCCTGGTTCACTGCGTTCACTGCTGTAGCGAGTGTTTCATCGCGAAGAGCCTTTAGCCAAAGCGCGATCTGAGGAACGAGTACCGCGGCGGCGGCGAGAATCATGAGGAGTCGCGCCGAGAAGCGGGCTCGAATGCGCATCCGCATGATCGCCCCGATGACGAGAGCGAGCAGGCCGGCTACGATCGGCGTCCGCGAACCGAGCAGGAAAAATGCAAAAAAGGATAGGAGTAGCGCGGCTATCCCGACAACCCCTGGCTGACGCTGACTGATTACATCAGAGCGAATTCTCCAGAGGGCTACAACTAGTAGGATCGAGGGCAGTGCGAGGTAGATTCCCGTACCGCCTCCTTCAGCGTCACCTATGCGTGCAGCCCTCTGCACGGCAGCGAAACCGCCGCCGCTCACTAGCAGCCATATGACCATCGCGCCCACCGCTAAGGCGGCTGGCCAAACGGCGATCTGAGTGACCCTCGGTTCATTCGGCGCGGAGCGAGACGGAGCAGCATTCCATGTCTCTTGGCTGATCCTTCCGATGGGAGTGGCCAGGATGCAAACGATCCATAGACAGACCAGCAGATCAACCGCCGAATAAAGCGCCGACGACTCTGCGTCGAAGAGGTATGGCGGTTCGGCGGGTTCCCATCCTGTCGCGAGGATCACGGATCGGAGGGTGTAAAAATTGGCGATGGAGACGCCGATGCCGAACAGAACCGGATCTCGGCGACGGTAAGCTTCGACTAGCTGGACAGCCGTGAGAAAGACAAGCAGCCAGGTCGTCATCAGGTGCGTCGTTTTCTCGATTGCGCAGCTTGCGCCGCGTACATTAGCTCCCAGTGAGCCTGTGCGATTGCAATGTCGTCCCGCGGAACGCTGGAACGGGCGGCCATAGCAAGTCGGCGCCGAAGCTCGAAATCGCCAGCCAGTCGGCGCAATGCTATAGCGAGAGACGCTTCGTTACGCGGCTCAGCAAGTAAGCCGTTGTAGCCGTCGGTTATCCACTCGGCTGGTCCTCCCTCATCCATCCCGATAGTTGGAAGGCCCATCTTGAGGTACTGCAGCACGTTTTGCCCCAATGGCTCCGGCCGCACGGAAGCTTGAACGGCAATGTCCAAAGACCGCAGTAGTGAACTGACATCGTCTATGTGGCCAACAAAGTCGACTCGATCATCGATGCGCAGGGACGACGCTAGCGAGTGTAGCTCCCCAAGGTAGTCTTCCTCGCCGAATAGTGTTCCTCCGGCGAGTACAAGGCGGACCCGATCGTCGGGAAACGCGCTGGCGAACGCCTTCATGAGCAGGTGCTGACCCTTCCACGGTGTCAACCTGGCGACCATTCCCACGGCCTGAACATTCTGGCGCACCTCGACTTGACGTACCGCCTCGTCGAGTCCGATCGGGCTCGGCACAACGGCGCTTGGGACGCCCGCCCTTATCGACGCGGATGCGCTCTGTAGGGTTGCACGCGAGTTCGCGAGTACTCCGTTTGCCCGCCGAAGCGCGACCCTTCGATATAGGGCCTCTCCGACCCGACCCAGGGTTGCCGAGTCAACCCTGTCTCGAAGATGCACAATGAGCGTCTTCTTGGTGCCGAGGCATGCAATGGCGCCATACAGCCCGGATCGTGTCGAGTTCGCGTGGACGATCCTGGACTTCTTGAAGACCGCGTCGCCGCGAAGGGACAGCGCCATTCGCAACACCGTGTACGCAAACCGCGCTGAGCCGAAGAACTTGGCTCTCGAAGCACCGGGCTCTTGGCTCGGACCGACGGGCCTTATGTGCGCGGAGACGCTCGCAAAAACCCCTGTGCTGCCCGTGTTGGGGATGAACACCGTACGCACCTCAGGACCTGGCAACTCCATGAGACGTCGCAGCGCCAACTCGGCACCGCCGGGAGCTGAAGCATGGTCCAGGTGAGCTATCGGCCCCACTGACTCGTCGCGTGCGAGAGGTGGAGGTGCGGAATGGGCCGACATCACGCGGATCCGATTAGGTTGCGCATCTTCTGGTCGAATTTGGCGGCATCGAACGCTCGCGCAGCCTTAGATCCTGCTTGTCTGTCGACCGCAATAGCAGCGTTCACGGCCGCGCGAAGCGATGAGTCCGACCCTTCGTGAAAGGTAGCACCGCCGCCAGTTGCCGCTACCGTCTCATTCGCGCCCCCGACTACGTTGACGACCACAGGTGCGCCCGCTGCGATCGCTTCGACAGGCATAATGCCGAAGTCCTCTACTGGAGGAAAAACATACGCCAGTGAACGCTGGTACAGCGCAAACAGCATGTTGTCACTTGGTCTTGAGAGAATCCGCACGGGCACTCTTGCCTGAGTAGCCAAATCCCGTAGTGCCGCCTCGTCGGGTCCCGATCCCGCGAGTACAACGGGAAGATTTGTTAGCTCGCCAGCCCTAACAACGAGGTCGAGGCGTTTGTAGGGCACAAACCTCGAGGCCCCAAGCAGGAACTCGGCCGGAAGGGAGTCGAGGACGGCTGCCTCCTCGGGATCTACTTGCGCAGTCCAGTCCGGAACAGCCTGAATTCGAGCGACATCGACTGGCGGATGCACTACCACGGCTTCGCGTCCCCAGGATTCCGCGATGCGTCTGGCGATGAAGTGGCTATTCGCAATGGGCACATCGACATTCTGGGCGGCCCTCCTGTCTACTGCCTGGAGTGGCCGCCGCGCGACACGCGCGAGCAGGCTATTGCCTCGCCGATCATACTCGGGCGCCCAAATGTAACGCGCGGGTGTGTGGATATACGCGAAACTCGTCGCCCTAGAGCCCCGCCCGGAGGCCGCATGGTGGGCGAATAGGTGCGAACTCGCTAGCACCCAATCATGACTGTCATTCGCGACCCGCAGCCAAGTTGGCAACATTGCCGGCAGCGCCAGGTGCTTGGTGCGGCGTAGCGGCGTGCGCGCGATCCAGCTCTCTCGCACATCTCGGTCGGAGTAGCGTGCGCCTCTGGTGTCATCCCACAGGCAGAAGACATCAGCGGCAGGAAAGAGTTCTACGAATCGGTCGAGTACCTTCTCGGCTCCACCGTGTGGCTCAATCCACTCGTGCGCGATGAGACCCACCATGGTTTGTAATCCCCTGTCTAGAGACAGCTCAGATCTCAGTGATCGTGCCCGCGCCCACGGTGCGGTTGGTCGACTCATTGATTAGCACGAACGCGCCCGTCGTCCTGTTGCGGACGTACTCATCTGCCACGAGCGGCGTCGTCGTACGTAGCTTCACGCGACCGATTGAGTTGAGACCGAGCTCGCTCGCCATCTCCGTGCGGTGGAGCGTGTTGACGTCGAGCTCGTAGGAGATTTCCTTCACAACGGCGCGCGCTGCGCGGGTCGTATGGAGGATCGACAGCTTCTGGCCGACCGTCAGCGGAACGTCGTCCATCCAGCAGACCATGGCGTCGATGTCCTGAGTGACTTCGGGGTGATTGCCCTTGCGGCAGATCACGTCGCCGCGCGAGATGTCGATGTCGTCAGCGAGACGCACGGTGACCGACATCGGCGGGAACGCCTCGTCGACCGGACCGTCGGCGGTGTCGAGGCCGACGATCTTCGACGAGAGGCCGCTCGGCAGTACGAGAATCTCGTCACCGATCTTCATGACGCCGCTGGCTACCTGGCCGGCGTACCCGCGGTAATCCCGGTGCGCGCTCTGCTGGGGGCGAATGACGTACTGCACCGGGAAGCGAACGTCCTGCAGGTTGCGGTCGCTCGCGATGTAGACGTTCTCGAGGTGGTGCATGAGAGACGTGCCCTCGTACCAGGGCATGTTCTCGGAGCGGTTCACGACGTTGTCGCCGGCGAGCGCCGACAGGGGGATCGCCGTCATGTCGGTGATGTTGAGCTTCGACGCGAACGCGAAGAACTCATCACGGATCGACTCGAAGACCTCTTGCGACCAGTCGACGAGGTCCATCTTGTTCACGGCGAGCACGATGTGCGGCACGCGCAACAGCGACGCGATGGTGGCGTGGCGGCGGCTCTGCTCGAGCACACCCTTGCGGGCATCCACCAGCACGATCGCAAGATCTGCCGTCGATGCGCCGGTGACCATGTTGCGCGTGTACTGCGCGTGGCCCGGGGTGTCGGCGATGATGAACTTGCGCTTGGGAGTCGCGAAGTAGCGGTAGGCGACATCAATGGTGATGCCCTGCTCGCGCTCGGCGCGCAGACCGTCGGTCAGCAGGGAGAGGTCGGCGTACTCGTCGCCGCGGGCCTTGCTCGTTGCCTCAACACTCTCGAGCTGGTCTTCGAAAATCGACTTCGAGTCATACAGCAGACGGCCGATGAGCGTGCTCTTGCCGTCGTCGACCGAACCAGCGGTCGCAAATCGCAGCATGTCCATGTTTAGAAGTACCCCTGCTTCTTCCGGTCTTCCATCGCGGCCTCGCTGACCTTGTCGTCACCGCGGGTCGCACCACGCTCGGTGACGCGCGTCGCTGCCACTTCTTCGATGATCAGGTCGACGGTGTCGGCATCCGATGCCACCGCCGCCGTCAGGGTCGCGTCACCGACGGTGCGGTAGCGCACCTTGCGGGTCTCGACGACCTCGCCTTCCCTGGGAATGCAGAACTCGTTCGCGGCGAACAGCATGCCGTTGCGCACGAAGACGTCGCGGTCGTGAGCGAAGTAGATCGACGGGATGTCGACGCCGTACTCGCCGATGTACTGCCAAATATCGAGCTCGGTCCAGTTCGACAGCGGGAACACGCGGATGTTCTCGCCGGGGTGCACGCGTCCGTTGTAGAGGCTCCAGAGCTCGGGGCGCTGGTTCTTCGGGTCCCACTGACCGAACTCGTCGCGGAACGAGAAAACGCGCTCCTTGGCGCGCGCCTTCTCTTCATCGCGGCGCGCGCCGCCCATGCACGCGTCGAACTGGTTCTTCTCGATCGTGTCGAGCAGCACGGGCGTCTGGATCCGGTTCCGAGAACCGTTCGGCTCCTCACGAACTGTGCCCTTGTCGATCGCTTCCTGCACCGACCCGACGACCAGTCGGATGCCGTGCTTCTCGACGATCGAGTCCCGGAACTCGAGCACCTCGGGGAAGTTGTGACCCGTGTCGACGTGCACAATCGGGAAGGGGATCGGCGCCGGGTGGAAGGCCTTCATCGCCAGGTGCAGCAGCACGATGGAGTCCTTGCCGCCTGAGAAGAGCAGCGCCGGATGTTCCATCTGCGCGACGACCTCGCGGATGATGTGGATCGACTCAGCCTCCAGAATCTGGAGCTGGCTGAGCGCGTACTGATTAGGCGATGTCACTCCGATGCCTTCCGTTCAGCGTTCGCGATGGCCTCGAGAATCTGCGCCGCGAACTCCGGGCGGCAGACGACGAGGTCGGGGAGGTAGGGGCTTTCTTGGTTGTAGACGAGGGGGCTTCCGTCGAGGCGAGAGGTGTGCAGACCCGCCGCGCGGGCAACCGCGACCGGAGCCGCCGAGTCCCACTCGTATTGTCCGCCACCATGGACGTAAGCATCCACTTCGCCCGTCACGACGGCACACACCTTGACGCCCGCCGACCCCATCGCGACGAGCGTGGCGCCGAGGGTTTCGGCAACCGCGTTCACGATCTCCGGCGGCCGGGAACGGCTCACGGCGATGCGGATCGGTCCCTCAGGGCGCGCCGGGGGAGCGGGAACAGTAGCGCTCGAGAGCACGGTGTCAGGCCCGCCGAGGGCTACCGCGCCGAGGGCAAGCTCGCCATCCTGCCAGAGGGCGACGTGCACTGCCCAGTCATCGCGGCTCTCGGAGAACTCGCGCGTGCCGTCAAGGGGGTCGATGATCCAGACGCGGTCTGCCGACAGCCGCTCAGCAGTGTCTTTCGCCTCTTCGCTCAGCACGGCGTCGCCCGGCGCTTCGGCGTCGAGACGCCCAGCGATGTGCGCCTGCGCGGCAGCGTCTCCCGCGTCTTTGAGCGCGCGAAGATCATCGCCGAGGAACTCTCGGCGAGTGGTGATCAGGACTTCGGCGGCCGTACGTGCGATCGATTCTGCGAGCGTTGAGTCGCTCGATGGTGCTTGTGTCATTGGTCGCTTTCCCGATGGCTGACCGTACGCTGAGCGACCTTACCGTAAGCGTGTGTCGTCAAACGAACGCCGGGTCTCTCCCGCGTTACGCGTACGTAACAGGCCATAATCGGGTATGCGCATCTCAGCCCGAGCGGACTATGCCGTCCGCGCGACCGTCGCGATCGCGCAGGCCGACGATGAGGTCATTTCGGCAGATGCCGTAGCCGAGTCGCAGGGGATTCCCGGGAGCTTTCTCGAAGGCATTCTGACCTCGCTGCGGCGGGCCGGAATCGTCACCAGTCGGCGTGGTGCTGCCGGCGGGTATCGGCTCGCGCTGGCTGCGTCGACGGTGTCGGTCGCTGACGTCATCCGTGCCGTTGATGGGCCCCTCGTCTACGTGCGGGATGCGCGGCCGTCGGACGTCGACTACGCCGAGGAGCAAGAGGCTCTCGCAACACTGTGGGTTGCGTTGCGGGCGAACGTGCGCGCTGTGCTCGAGGCGACAACGATCGCCGACCTTGCCGCGGGCAGCCTGCCCGCGTCTGTGCAGGCGCTCGCTGACGAGCCTCGCGCCTGGCTGAACGCTTCTTCTCTCGGCGACTGACCGGTTCTCGAACTGTTCATTTGCGCACTAGGTCCTTCGTGTGTCTTAATACCCACTAATCCAGTCGGATTTATCGGGAAGAGGCATCGAATGCAAACCCTGCTCTTGCTCGCGGTCGTCGGTTTCGCCGCTCAACTCGTCGACGGCGCGCTGGGCATGGCCTACGGCGTCACCTCGACGACCCTTCTGCTGCTCATCGGCGCGAGCCCCGCCGCCGCGAGCGCCTCCGTCCACCTTGCCGAGATCGGCACGACCCTCGCGTCGGGAATCTCGCATTGGAAGTTCGGCAACGTCGACTGGAAAGTCGTCGCCAAGGTCGGCATCCCCGGCGCGATCGGCGCGTTCCTCGGTGCGACGCTGCTCTCGAACCTGTCGAGTGAGGCGGCCCGACCCCTGATGAGCGGCATCCTGCTCGCGCTCGGCCTGTACGTGCTCGTGCGCTTCACGTTCCGGGCGCTTCCCAAGCCCGACGGATCCAGGCCGCTTCGCCTGCGGTTCCTGGCTCCCCTTGGTCTGTTCGGCGGTTTCATCGATGCGACCGGTGGAGGCGGATGGGGGCCCGTCGGAACGCCGGCGCTGCTTGCCAGCGGCCGAATGGAACCGCGCAAAGTCATCGGCACGATCGACACGAGCGAATTCCTGGTCGCCGTCTCGGCCAGCGTCGGGTTCTTCATCGGCCTCGGTTCTCAAGGCTTCGATATGGCGTGGGTCCTCGCGCTGCTCATTGGGGGCCTTGTCGCCGCCCCGGTCGCAGCCTGGCTCGTGCGCATCATGCCGCCCCGCCTTCTCGGCTCGCTCGTGGGCGGCATGATTGTCTTCACAAACACCCGCACGATCATGCTCGGCGTTGACCAGACGGGCGGGCTGCTGACCTGGTGGGTGCTCGGTGGGGTGATCGTGCTGTGGGTCGGTGCCGTGTGGATCTCGGTGCAGGCCGTGCTGAACGACCGCCGTCTTGCTCGACGTGACCAGGCGCCCGAGCGCACGCTGGCCGAGAGTGCCGAGTGAAGACATGCGCGAAGAATTGACGAGCTGTTAACACGGCTCAACTTGCCTCCGCGGCATCCGTGCCGTTGAATACCGACTAATCCGGTCGGAATTTACGAGGGGGCACCGCATGGATTGGGGACTTGCCCTTGCGGGTCTCGGAATCGGAATCGTCGTCGGCTTGACCGGCATGGGCGGTGGCGCCCTCATGACGCCCGTGCTCGTGTTGTTCTTCGGTGTCTCGCCGCTCACCGCCGTCTCGAGCGACCTCATCACGAGCGCCTTCATGAAGCCCGTCGGCTCGATCGTGCACATGCGGCACGGCACCGTGCACTGGAAGATCGTGCTCTGGCTGGTTGTCGGATCCGTGCCCGCCGCGTTCTCGGGTGCCCTGATCATCAGTGCGATCGGGCCGATGGAAGAAGTCAACAACTTCGTCAAGACCGCGCTCGGCGTCGTGTTGCTCATCGCGTCGGCGCTGCTGATCGTGCGCGCCTACATCGCCATGCGAACCCACGCGCGCATCATGCGCGGTGAAGAGATTGCTCAGCCCGAAGTCGCCGACAAAGACATCAAGGTCAAGATCGTCATCACGGTCATCGTCGGCATCGTCGGGGGCCTCATGGTGGGCCTCACCTCGGTGGGGTCCGGATCGTTCATCATCATCACGCTGATGGCCCTGTATCCGATGCTCTCGGCCAACCGACTCGTCGGCACCGACCTCGTGCAGGCCGTGCCGCTCGTGATCGCGGCGGCCGCCGGCCATCTGCTCTACGGCGACGTCGACTGGGGAATCGTGTGGCCGCTCACGATCGGCGCGATCCCCGGCGCATACTTCGGTGCCCGGCTCTCATCGCGGGTCTCTGGAACCATCGTTCGACGCGCTCTGGCGCTCGTGCTGCTCGCAGCCGGCCTCAAGATGCTCAAGGTCTCGAACGAGTGGACCCTCATCCTCGTCATCGGGGCGTTCGTGATCGGTACGCTGGGCTGGATGTATCTGCGCACCCGCCACGGACTCAAGCCCACGCAGCGCCAAGAGAAGCGCGCTCGCGAACTACAAGAGACCCCGAGCGGCGACACCGAGTCGCCCTCGTGACCGCCCGCATCACGCTGAGCCCGGCTGGAGTCGCCGAGCTCGAGCTCGTGCTCGCCGGTGGCCTCGGACCGGTCTCCTACGCATCTGCCGGCGCCGGCGGCCGCCTACGCGTGACTGAGGCTCTCGCGAGCGGCACCGTGGAGCTGCTCGACCAGGAGGGCACGCCCCTCGCCGCCGTCGAGGCCGCTGATGACGTTGCCGAGGGCGAATGGCTCGTCGGATCGGCGACACAGCTTCGTCCCTTCGGCCACCAACTGCACCGCGACCGGCGCATCGCCGCTGACGCACCCCGCGCCGCGAGTGCCGTGGTGGTGCTCGGCGACCTTCCCGGTGACGATGACCCCCGCTGGGGATCTCTGGGCGACCGGCCGCTCGTCGTACTGGACACCGGCCATCATGCAGCGGCGCTGAGTCGCGATGTGCGTCACGCGCTCGCGGCAGGTCGTGACGTGCGGGTTCTTCCCGCCCCCGACGCCGCGCTCCGATCCGCCGACGAGTGGCGCAGCGCTGTCACCGCTGCTGCCCGCGCGCTCGTCGCCGACGAGATCGAGGTCTGGGACACCGAACGAGCCGTCGGTGATGGTCTCGTCATCCTGCTCACTGGGCTGTCGGGATCCGGAAAGTCCACGATCGCGAAGCTTCTCGCTGAACGGCTCGGCGAGGTCGACGAGCGCACTGTCACGCTTCTCGATGGCGACGAGGTGCGCCTCATCCTCTCGTCCAAGCTCGGCTTCTCGCGCGAGGACCGCCTCATGAACGTGCGCCGGATCGGCTGGGTCGCGGCGCTCATCGCCAAGCACGGTGGCATCGCCGTGTGCGCCCCCATCGCGCCGTACACGGAGATGCGGGCTGAGATGCGAGAGCGAGCCGAGAACGTCGGACGGTTCATGCTCGTCCACATCTCCACGCCGCTCGAGGTCTGCGAAGCGCGCGACCGCAAGGGCCTCTACGCGAAGGCTCGCGCCGGCGAGATTCCGCAGTTCACCGGAATCAGCGACCCCTACGAAACGCCCACGGATGCCGACCTTGCGATCGACGCCAGTGTGGTGAGCCCGGACGACGCCGTGGATCAGATCGTCGCCGCGCTGCCGCGCTGACGATCGCCGCTCCCCTTGGCGCGGCTATGCGGGCGCGATCTCGGCTGGTCGGCTCGCCTGACTACTTCTTGTCGGAGTGGCCGTAGCCGTACCCGTAGCCGTAGCCATACCCATAGCCGTACATGTACGAGTCCGGCCCCTTTGTCGGGGCCATGGTCATCACGAGGCCAGCGACCTTCGCACCGACGGTCTCGAGGGCATCCAGCGCGCCGTCGAGCTGGTGAGTCGTGGTGCGTCCTGCAGCCGTGATGACGATCGCGCCAGCCGTCAGGCGTGAAAGGACCGCGGCATCCGTGACCGGAAGAAGCGGGGGAGCGTCGCAGATCACGACATCGAAGGTCTTCGCGAAGTCTTCGAGAAGCGCCTTCATCTGCGACGACCCGAGCAGCTCGGACGGGTTCGGCGGCACCTTGCCGGCGGGAAGCACATACAGCGGACGACGGCCCCACGGAAGCATCACATCGGTGACCTTCGCGCGGCCGATCAAGACATCCGTCAGCCCGACCGCGCCCTCGATGCCGAGGTATTCGGCGACCTTGGGCTTGCGCAGGTCGGTGTCGAGAAGAGCGACACGCTTGCCGGCATCCGCGAGCGCGATCGCGAGGTTCACCGCCGTCGTCGACTTGCCCTCGCTGGGGATGCTCGACGTGAGGACGAATGTCTGGCCGCCATCCAGCTCGACGAACTGCAGGTTCGTGCGCAGGGCGCGGAACGCCTCCGCGCGCTGGTTGGTCGGGTCGGCCTCGAGGATGATCGGGCGCTCGGCCGCCTTCGGGTCGAACGGGATGACACCGATCATCGGACGATCGGTCAGCTGCGCGACATCGCGCGGATTGCGCACCTTCGTGTCGAGAACCGTGCGCAGGATCGCGAACGCGACGCCCAGCGCGAGACCGATAAGACCGCCGAGCGCGAGGTTCAGCGGAACGTTCGGGCTCACCGGCACGCTCGACGGGAGCGCCGGGCGGATAACGGAGAGTCGGACAGGGCTCGCGGTGAGACCCGCGGTCGTCTCGATCTCTTCCACGGCATCCGACAGGCCCGCCGCCGTCGCGTTCGCGATGTCGGCGGCAAGCTGGGGGTCGGCATCCTGGAATGCCCGCGTGGGTCAGCTTGCTGGGCGGAGCTTGACGCCTAGGCTGGTGTCGGGCGGCGGCGCGGCTATGGCGGCTTGGAGGTCGAGGGGGCCAGGCGACTCAAGAGTCACCACCAGACGGAGCACCAGCATCCACCTGCCAACCGATCCCGGGCCGGCCACCCCCAAGACCTACAGGCGCCTCCGTGCACGGCACACGGACAACGCTGGCAACGGGCCCGAAACATGCGGCTGATAGGGTGTCACCGCAGTTCAGGTTCGACGGAGGTCACGTGACGACGCAAGCAGAGCCGCGGGTCGTGGGTGAGCGGCCCGTTCCGGCCGCGAAGCCGGGCCCGACGACCGGTGGGATCCCCATCGTTCGCGACAGCACGGCCGGCTGGCAGCGCAGATACTCGCGGCGGCTGCTGCTCACCGACGCGCTCGTCTTGGTGGTCGTCGTCTTCGGCGCCCAGCTCATCTGGTTCGACAACGGTCAAGCCCACCTCAACATCCTGCGAGACACGCGTCTCAGCGACCTGTCGTACTGGTTCTTCTCTGCGGGTCTGATTCTCGCCTGGCTGTGGGCCTTGTCGCTGGCCGACTCGCGCAGCCACCGCGTCATCGGCACCGGCACCACCGAATACCGACGGGTCGTCGAACCGAGCCTGAGAGTCTTCGGGCTCATCGCCATCGCTGCCTTCCTGCTACAGATCGACATCGCCCGCGGCTACCTGCTCATCAGCCTCCCCGCAGGGGTCCTGCTGCTCGTGCTCTCACGATGGCTATCACGCCAATGGCTGCTCGCCCGTCGCCGACACGGCGGGTTCATGTCGCGCGTGCTGCTGGTCGGATCCCCCCACTCCGTGGCGCAGATCGCCCACGAGCTCGAGCGCCAACCCGTCGCGGGGTACCGCGTCGTCGGCGCCTGCATCCCGACAGGCGCCCAGGCCGGATCCATCCCGGGCACCGACATCCGCATCATCGGCGACGTCGACACGATCGACCGCGCACTCCGCGCAACCGGCGCCGACACCGTCGCGATCACGAGCTCCGACGACCTGCCTCCCGCGAAGGTCAAACAGATCTCCTGGAGCCTCGAAGCGGGGCGGCAGCACCTGGTGCTCGCGCCCAGCATCGTCGACATCGCGGGCCCCCGCATCCACATCCGACCCGTCTCGGGCCTGCCCCTCATCCACGTCGAGACCCCCCGGTTCTCGCTGGGCCAACGCTTCGTCAAGCGAGCCGTCGACCTCGTGGCTGCCACCATCGGCGTCGTGCTCATCAGCCCGGTGCTGCTCGGCCTCGCGATAAGCGTTCGCCTCTCCACACCAGGTCCCGTGCTGTTCCGCCAGACCCGCATCGGGTACCGGGGACGCGAGTTCACCATGCTGAAATTCCGCTCCATGGTCACCGACGCCGAAGACCAGCTCGCAGAGCTCGAGAAGAAGCAACGCGACTCGGGCAACGAAGTGCTCTTCAAGATGAAGAACGACCCCCGCGTCACCACGATCGGGCGTTTCATGCGCAAGTACAGCCTCGACGAGCTCCCCCAGCTGTTCAACGTCATCGGCGGGTCTATGTCGCTCGTCGGCCCCCGCCCGCCCCTGCCCCGCGAGGTCGAACAGTACGCCGACCACGTGCACCGGCGCTTTCTCGTGAAGCCCGGCATCACCGGCCTGTGGCAGGTGAGCGGACGCTCGGCCCTGTCTTGGGAGGAATCCGTGCGTCTCGACCTCTCCTACGTCGAGAACTGGTCACTCGTCGGTGACCTCACGATCCTCCTCAAGACCGCGCGGGCGGCGCTGGTGCCGGGCGACACCGCCCACTGAGCCTGCACCAGCTCTTGATCCCCATGCCGGCACCCCTCCCACTGCTCAGGTGAACCATCGGTGCCGGAACTGGTCCACGTGCTCGTCGAGCTCGGCTGCCATCCGAGACACCTGCGACCTCGAGAGGGAGTGGACCCCCGAGCGTGTTGACCAGCTTGTCCATCCGACGCGTGCTCACCGCCGGCGAGGTAGCAGTCCGCGACGACGGTGATCATCGACGTTTCGGCGCGCTTGCGGCGCTCACCCTCGGCTACCGCACCGTCAGGCTGACGCCGGCGCCGTCGAGCCCGTCCGTCGTTCGCCGCTGCGTCGAGACCGGCGGCTGCGCTTCTGCTCCTCGCCGATCGAGTGACCATAGCCGTAGGTGTAGCTGCCATAGCTGTAGCTGTCGGGCCCCTTGGTGGGCAGCATCGTGGCCACCACGCCAAGGATCGCGCCCGAGGCGGTCTCGATCGCGCGAATGGCCCCCTCGAGCTCGGCCTTGCGAGTGCGCCCCGCCGCGACCGCAAGGATCGCGCCTCGGGTCTTGCGGCTGAGCACGGCCGCGTCGGTCACCAGCAGGAGAGGGGGCGCGTCGATGAGCACGTAGTCGAAGTGCTCGGTGAGGGCGGCGAGCACGTTGTCCATCGCCGACGACCCCAACAGCTCGCTCGGGTTCGGCGGCACCGGGCCGGAGGGGAGCACGAACAGGTTCTGGGTTCCCCATCGCTGCAATGCGTCGGCGAGCTCCACACGGCCGATAAGCACGTCGGTCATGCCGACCCCGCCCTCGATGCCGAGGTATGTCGCCACCGTCGGCAGGCGCAGGTCGCCGTCGAGCAGTGCGACACGCGCGCCGGTCTCAGCGAGGGCGAGAGCAAGATTCACCGTGGTGGTCGACTTGCCTTCTCCGGGTCCCGCGCTCGAGATCACGAAGCTGCGCGGGCCGCCGTCGATGTTGAGGAACTGCAGGTTCGTGCGCAACGACCGGAACGACTCGGCGCGCGGGCTGCGCGGGTCGGCGTGCACTAACAGCGGCCGCTTCGACGCGTCGGGGTCGAAGGCGATGCCACCCAGCAGCGGCCGGTCGGTGAGCTGCTCGATGTCGTGCACCGTGTGGATGCGCGTGTCGAGCACGGTGCGCAGCACCGCCGCCGCAACACCCAGGGCAAGCCCGACGAGCGCGCCGAGGGCGAGGTTCAACGGTATGTTCGGGCTGGTCGGCTGTGTCGGCACGAGCGCCGGCTGCACCACGGTCACCTGCACGGGGCTCGCCTGGTCGTCGCTGCCGGCACCGCTGTCGTCGCTGCCGGCACCGCTCTCGAGCGTGGTCTGAACCGCATCTGCGAGGCTGTTGCCCGCTGCATTCGCGATGGCCGCAGCCATCGCCGGGTCGCTGTCGGTGGCGGTGATGTTGATGAGCACGGTGTTCAATGGCGCCGTCGCGGTGATCTGAGCCGCCAGCGCGGTCGACGTCGTGTCGAGGTCGAGCTCGTCGATCACGGGGTCGAGCACGAGCGCGGTGCCGACGACATCGACGTAGCTCGTCACGATCTGCCGCGCGAAATTCGTGCCCTGCACCAGGTCGGTGGTCGCCGCCGCCTGCGACTGCACCGAGACGTACAGCTGCGTCGTCGACTCGTACTTCGGGGTCGTGACCAGCGAATAGGCTGCTGCGGCACCGACGCCCAGCAGCGTCAGCAGTAGGATCGTGATCCAATTCTTGCGCAGAATACGGATGTAGTCGTGCAGCTCCACGCGGTCACCCCTCGTCGTCGCGGTGCGCCCCCAGGCGCCCCTGCCATCTTGCCATGCCGATTGTGTACGGTTTGTTACCGTGCCGCATCTACGGGTGTCGAGCGCCCGTAGTAGGTCCCGTACGCCGTCGCAGCCACTCCCGTGGACGGCATGCCATTGACGACGACGCCGAGCAGTCGCGCGTCCGCCGCCGCGAGCGACGCAATCGCATCGGCGACCTGCGCCCGACGCGCGTGCGTCGTCCTGACCACCAGCAGCGCGCCCGTCAGCCCGCGCGCGAGCACTGCGGCGTCGGTGACCGCGAGCAGCGGCGGGGCGTCGAAGACCACGACGTCGAACACCGCGCGCAGCTCGTCGGCGACGAGCCCCATCGCGTGGGATCCGAGCAGTTCGGCGGGGTTGGGGGGTAACGCGCCGGCCGGGAGGAGGAACAGCGGTGTCTCGCCCCAGGGCTGCATCGCCTCGCTCAGCGGCAGCCGCCCGGCGAGCACGTCGGAGAGCCCCACCCCTCCCTCGATGCCGAATCGATCGGCGACGGTGGGCTTTCGCAGGTCGGCGTCGACGAGCGCGACCCGCATTCCCGTCTCGGCGACCGCGGAGGCCAGATTCGCCGCGACCGTCGACTTGCCCTCGCCGGGAATCGCGCTCGTGACGGCGACCGCGCGACCCCCGCCCTCCGCAGGGAGGAACGAGACGTTCGTGCGCAGCGCCCGGAACCCTTCGGCCACCGCGCTGTGCGGCCGCGCCGCGACCATCGCCGGAAAGCGTGCTGCGTCGTCCGAGTGCACGATCTCGCCCAGCCGCGGCGCGTCGACGACCTCGCCGATCTCATCGGCCGACCGCAGGCGCGTGTCGAGCGCGGTGCGTGCGACCGCCACGGCGACACCGGCCGCGGCGCCCGCGAGCGCACCGAGCGCAACCCACAGCGGCGGGTCGGGCGAGGCCGGCTGTGTGGGTACGAGGGCCGGCTGCGCGGTCACCACGCGCACGGTCGTGGCGCCCGGGGACGCGCGCGCCTCGAGTTCGTCTTCGACGACGGTCTCGAAGCTCGCGGCCACGGCGTTCGCGAGCGCGGCGGCTGTGATCGGGTCGGCGGCCGTGGCGGTGAGCTCGAGCATCAGCGAGTCGGTCGCTGTGGCGGCGCTCACCTTCGCCCGTGCCGCACCGGCGTCGAGATCGATGCCGGCACGCTCGAGCGCAGGCCCCAGCACGACGTCGGTGGTCGCGACCTCGGCGTAGCTCGCGATGACCTGCGCACCGTACGACCGGGCCTGGGCGAGCTCGGCCGCGCTCGAGCCGGCCGCGCCCACCGACACATACACGCGCGCCGTCGACGAATAGGCGGGGGTCGCCGCCATGGCAGCGAGAGCCGCCACGGCTGCGCCGAGCACCGCCAGCGCCACGATCACGACAACGTTGCGCCGTGCGGCACGGACAATCGCGTTCATCCGCTCCCGTCCTCCACTCGCCGGGCCGCGCTCCCGACTCCCTCCTGCGCGCGAGGAGCGTCAGCGAGGCGGAGGGAAAAGGGATACGGCTCAGGAGTTGATAGCATAGCGACTTCGGGAATGGCGCGAACGGGGGGCGCAAGATGACGTCGATCGCCGATCTCTTCGACGACCGCGGGCGCAGGCAGGTGACCACGGGCCCCGCGCCGCGCGCGCAGTCCCGTCGTCTCGCCACCCTCGTCGGGGGCGGCCGCGCTCGTCGTTCCCGCGCCGGGTCGACCGGCTCTGCTGCCGCATCGCTGACCTCCGTGTTCGGCGAGCCGACCGCCGCGGCGCCGGACGCGGAGCCCCGGCGACTCGGGCGAGACGCTCAATCCGAGCGTCTCGGGCTGCTCGTCGGCCCTCCGGTCGAGCACCGTGTCGCCCAGCCGGCGGCGCGGCACACGCTCGCCTCGGTGTTCGCCGACGCCGACGCCAGCACCCGCGTCGGCGATGCCCCGGTCGATGCGTCCGCCGTCGCGGCCGACACGGTTCTGCTGCGCGACCGGGTGGCGGCCCGGCCGCACGCCACCCCTCGCCCGGCACGACCGACTCCCCCGGCGACGGGCACGCGACGTCCGCCCCGTCGCCCCCGGGACTGGACGACCGTCGTGGTCGCGGCACTCGCCGTGCTCGCCGTCGCGGCCGCGACGATCTTCGGGGTCGTGCTGGCCGCTACCGCGTCCCCCACCGCCGACGCGCTGTCCGGCCTCACGCAGGACGAGGCGACCTTGATCAATCGCGAGAACTCGCTCGCCGCAGCCGGAGACCGTCTCGCGGAATCGGTCGCCGACGCCCGCGACGACGCCGATGCGATGGCGACCGTGCTGCCCGAGCTCGACGGCATAGCGAACCCGGACGCACTCGCGGCGCTCGCCGCCGCACGCGAGAGCTTCGTCACCCGACTCGACGGGCTGAGCATTCGGCCGTACGTCCCCGCCTACCGCCGCGCGCAGGTCGACACCGACGACCTGGCGAGCATCGCTCGAGCGCTCGACGACGTCCACACACTCGGCTTCTCGGTCGACGAAGCGGCCGACGCGCTTGCTCGACAGCGCGACGACCTCGACGAGATCTCGGCGGAATACGCCGCAGCGCTCGCCGCCTTCGCCCAGACGCTTCCCGGCTCCGCCGCCGACGTCGCCGCCGCGAACCCCGACGCCGAGGCGCGGTTCCAGGACGCGCTGACCGATGCGGCCGCCGCGGCCGCACCCGCGTACGCGGCCGGCGACCTGTCTGCCGCGCCGCTGCGGGCCTACGCCGCCGCGGCCGCCGCTCTCGGCGCCGACCAGGAGCGAGCGCTCGCCGAACTCGACGCGGCTCAAGACACCCCGCAGCCGTTCTTCTTCTCCCGTCCGGACCCGGTGACCGACGACGGACCCGTCGTCGGCGACCCGGCACCCGGAACCCCCGCCCAGCCGGAGGTACCGGTGGAGCCGGAGGTACCGGTGGAGCCGGAGGTACCGGTGGAGCCGGAGGTACCGGTGGAGCCGGAGGTACCGGTGGAGCCGGAGGTACCGGTGGAGCCGGAGGCCCCCGCGGAATCCGACACCTTCACGACGGAGGGAACCGGGGGAGCGGGATAGCGATCGAGCGACGCGCCCCTACGGGGTCAGCCCGGCCCGCACGACCCGGGCCACCTGCCCGATCGCCGGCACGAGCTGCTCCGCAGACAGCTCATACGTCTCCCACGACCTGCCGAACGGATCGACCACGTCGTCGTCGTCGGGCGACTCCGCAGGCAACACGACACCGCGACGACCGACCACCGACTCCATCACCGCCGCGACCCGGGCCCGCGGATCGGTGCCCGCCGCACTCGCGGCACCCCGGAGCGTCGCATCATCCGCACCCTCGGCCAGCCGGGCGAACTCCCGCGCCGTGAAGGTCGACCGCAGCAGGCGCGGCATCAGCTCCACCACGCGGCGACGGTGCTCGCGCCCCATCGCGACCACCAGGCTCGCCCCCTCGAGCACAGCAGGATCGAGATAGCGTGCACGATGAGCAGAGGCATCCTCGCGCGCCACCCCGCACTGCACGGCCAGGCGCTGCGCCTCATCGGGCATCGTCGCGTCGTCGGTCGCGATCGTGCCGGCGCTGTCGACGACGACGTCGAGGCCCGCGAGCTCACGGCGCAAGAGCGCCTCCGCCAGCGGCGACCGGCACACGTTTCCGCTGCATACGGTGAGGATGCGTACCGGCACAGAGGTCTCCATTCCCTCGGAGGCGCGTTCGCTCGATTCTACGGGGGTGGCCGTCAAGTCGTTACCTGTGCGAAACCCGTCGCGGGCGAGAGCGGCCTACCGTAGGCACCATGGCCAGACGCCCGCACGACCGCCGCGCCCCGGTCCCGCCGCGCCATACTCCGGTGTGGGCGTACGTGCTGATCGTCGTGGTCGCCCTCATCGTCGGAGCGCTCGTGTGGCTGGCGATCACCGCCACCCCCGACCGCGGCCAGGACGAGACCGCATGGCCCGTCCACGGGGCGGTGAGCGCAGCCTGACCGCCGCCCGCTGCGGCGCCATCGAACCCCGCCGCGGCGGCTCGGCCAAGACTCAGGTGGGGTGCCCTAGACTGCGGCGGTGCCAGAACCCGAACACGCGCGCCGCCGCCCCGTCACACGTCGCGGCTCCGTGAGACGCCACCGCAGACGCGCGTGGACCATCTCGCTCTCGGTCGTCGGAGCGCTGCTGATCATCGGCGCGGCCGTAGCCTGGGGCGGGTGGTCGGTCTACTCCGACGCTCGGACAGCCGAGTCCGCACTCCAACGAGCCCTTCCGCTCACCGGCACCCTCACGACCGCGATCGAGGCGGGAGACGCCGACACGGCGCACCAGAGCGCCGCCGAGTTCCGGCGGCTGACGGCCGAAGCCGTCGACGCGACCAGCGGGTCGCTGTGGACCGCAGCGCAGGCCGTGCCCGTGGTCGGGCCGAACCTGGCGGCCGTCCGCGCCGCGACCCGCATCGCGGACGACCTGGGCGCAGACCTCGTCGAGCCCGCCGCAGACATCCCCAGCGGGCGACACCGATCGTGTCATCTGGCGTCCGCGAGTGATCGTGCGCCGTTGGGTGCGCGTTCGCTTGCGGTTCTAGATACCTGCGCCGATGAGGCGCCCACTGGAGAGCGTGGACGTCACCGTGGGAATGGACACACTCGGCGTAATCGTTGCGCTAGCCGTCGGTATCGTTGGCCTCGCCACGACCGTGACCGCGTCGGCGCGGCGCACCCGCGTTGAGGTGAAGGCCGAGGTGAAGGCGGAGCTCGCCGAACTGAAGGCTGAGTTCAAGACCGACCTGAACCGTCTCGACGAGCGTCTCTCACGGCTCGACGACCGCGTGTCGCGGCTGGACGATCGGGCTTACGCGCTCGCCGCGGGCCTCGCGCCGGCGTCCGGCGCCCGCGTCCGGTGATACCTCTCGCGACGAGTAGACCGGGATCGCCAGACCGCCGGTAGGGCTCGCCTCAGATCGCCGCGGGAAGGTCGGTCTGCGCGAAGTCGTCGCCCGTGAACAGCAGTGCGGCGTTCAGGCTCCGCACGAGGGCAGGGCGCCGCGCATGACTCGGGCGACTTCCTCTACGGCGGGGAGGAGATGGCTCATCGACGTCTCGTACGTGTTCCAGCTGCGGCCTGCCGGGTCGAGCACGTCGTCGTCGGCAGGGTCTCCGGGGCCGATGCGTGCCCGCGCTCGCGACCTCGACCGGAAGATCGGCCAGCAGCAGCCGCAGGTACAGCGCCGAGAGGGGGGAGCGGACGATGTTGCCGGTGTAGACGGTGAGGATGTCGATCGGCATGAGGCCGAGACTCCCGGCGGCTCCTCCCCAGCCGATCACGATGAAGGGCGCGCGGTCGTGTTCGGTGGCGACGGGCGCCGTGCGACGAGTTTCGAATACGGTTCTCGCAATCGCCAACGATCTGGCGCACACTGAAGAACATGGAGGTCATCGTGAGTCTCGACACGCTTGCGGTTCTCGTTGCGCTCACGGTCGGCATCGCGGGGCTCGCCACGACGGTGACGGCGTCAGCGCGGCGGACCCGCATCGAACTGCGAGCGGAGTTCAAGACGGAGATCTCTCGCCTGGATGGACGGGTTTCCGGGCTCGATGACCGCGTGGTGATACTCGGTGACCGTGTCTCCCGCGTGGATGAGCGTGTCGCGCGTCTCGATGAGCGTGTCGTGCGCCTGGATGACCGTTTCGCCGCGTTCGATGACCGTTTCTCTCGCCTGGATGACCGCCTTGCGCGGCTCGACGACCGAGTCTATGCGCTTGCGGCGGGGCTGGCTCCTCGTCTCGCGCCCGCATCCGGTGAGGCGCCGAGAGACGAGTGAGGGGGCGTCGTTCCCGGCGTCGCCTCGCCTGTGTCACCGACCGGGCACGAGAGGGAGCCGGCGGATGCCCCGCGTGACAGCATCCGCGATCTCTGCGGCATCGGGGCCGAACCCGGTGACCTGATCGTGCGCAGCGTCGAACGCGCCCACGATCCCCTCGCGCATCCCCTCGATGACCGCCGCGGCGTCATCGCGCGCGACGCCGAACCGTGCACCCGTGCGGACGAGGCTCTCGCTCGAGATCCGATCGAACGCGTACTCGCCGTCGACGCTCATCGCACTGCTGAGGCGAGCCGATCCGTCCCCATACCCCGCATACGTCAGCAGATCGTAGAGCGGCGCGAGTCGCACCGACCGGCCGGCCAGCAGCAGCGAGTAGTTCTTCGCGTGGGCGTCGGTGCCCCCGGCGACGACGTTGAAGACGAACGCGCGGAAGAACGCCGATCCGGCCTCGGCGCGGTCGGCCACGAGCGGCAGGGACGCCAGAAGCTGAGCGACCTTGGCCACGCCCGGACCGCCATCTCGCTGCTGGTACCTCTTGGCGGGCGGCACGGCAAGCGCCTGGCAGAGGTCCTCCTGATGCGGCCGCCGCCAGCGGCCCCCGACCTCGACGCGGTCGTACCGCTCACTGACCAGCACGTTCCATCCGCCGACGGTCATCAGCTGCGCCGTCGCCACGTCGCACCCGAGGTGTCGGGCGGCGTGCAGGGTCATCTGCTCGACGACGTCGATGCGGCGGAAAGCTCCCACGACAGGCTTGAGGATGTGCGTCGTCGGGAGGCTGCCGCCGGGAACAGCCCACGTGCCGTCGCCCTCACGGAACAACGCGATCTTCGGTTGCGCGCCGGCGATGCTGAAGCGCCCGCCGGCGTCGGGGGCGGTGACCCCCTCTGTGTACTCCGCGACGGCGTGATCGAGCATCACGGCGACCTCGGCATCCGTCACGGGGTGTGCCTTCTGCTCGACGGTCGCGTCCGTCGCGGCCACGTCTGGCGGGAGGATCTGCACGGCGCCCGCGGCGTCGGCGCCGATGTGCTCGAGAAGCGCGAAGGGGTTCGCCGGCGACACCCCGAACCGACGCCCGATCGCGCGCAGCGCGTCGTCGTTGTCGGGCAGCAGCCCTTGCAGCCACGGCAGCACCACACGCTTCTTGTGCACCGCGGCGGTGAGCGGCATCGACAGCGACAGCGGCGTCGCATCGTTCCTCTCCCGGTACGCGGGATCGTAGGCGAAGGCGAGGTTGCCTGGGGCGGACTGGATGAGGGAGCCGGCGCGCGTTCCGTCAAGAAAGACCGCCAGCTCGGATGCCGTCACCGGCGCACCTCGCCGTTCGAGAGATCGCGCAATGCGACCTCGAAGCCGAGTGCCTGGAAGAGGTCGAACAGCTTGGCGGACTCGACGCTCGGCTTGCCCGCCTCGACATCGGCGACGAACGAGCGTGAGAGGTGGGCGCGACTCGCGAGCTCGGACTGGGTCCAGCCATGGCCGTCGCGCAGTTCCCGCACCATCGCTGCTGCTTCGCGCATCGTCAGCATCCCGTTCCCCTCTCTCGTGTCGCCGTACGGATACACTGTATGTTGTCGCTGTACGGCTACACAAGTGATTGTCGCCGTACGGATACAGCGGCTGTGGCTCAAAGAGACGACGACGTCAGTCCTGCACTTGCTACAGAAGACTTGGAAGGAAGAGGCCCAGTGCGCGTCTACGCACTCGCGGCAGGCCTCGCGCCGCGACTTGCTCCCGCGCGCGAGGCTCCGCGCGACGAGTAGACCGGGTAGGTCGGATCCATCGTCGGAGTGGTACCGTTTTATGTACCACTCATTCGGAGGTGTTCCTGTGTCCGCCATCACCGCGACCGAAGCGCGAAAGAGCCTGTTCGGGCTCATCCAGCAGGTCAACGATGATCACACGACGGTGGAGGTCGTCTCCCGCCGGGGCAACGCCGTGATCATGTCCAAGGACGATTACGACGCTCTCACCGAAACTGCGTACCTTCTGCGCAACCCTGCAAATGCCGAGCGGCTGCTCGAGGCGATTGAGCGCGCGCGTCGCGGCGAGTTCGAGCAGCACGACCTCGTCGATCCGTGACGCGCGCCCTTGCTTTCGACCCGAACGGGTGGGAGGACTATCAGTACTGGCAGACGCAGGATCGAAAGACGCTGAAGCGGATCAACACGCTCATCGAGGCAGTCCTCCGCGATCCGTTCGACGGCGTCGGCAAACCCGAGCAGCTCCGCCATGTGCTGTCGGGCTCCTGGTCTCGGCGGATCGACGAGAAGAATCGACTTGTCTATTACGTCACCGACGACCACATCGTGATCCTCCAAGCACGAGACCATTACTGACGTCACCGCTCGGATCACGCGTCAGAGGGTGGGGGCACGTTCCCACAGAGACGAGACCGGCAGGCCCCACAGCCGGTCGCCGAACGCAGCGCTCTGCTGAGCCGTGCCGAGCACGTAGCTAGCTCAACTCGTCGTTTCGCGACACATAACTCGTGGATTTGCGGCCTATAACTCGCGGATTCGCGGCATCTCGCTGTGTCGAGGCCGGTAGCGTGATCTCCGATGAATGACGAGGAAGTGCGGCGCCGCTTCGCCGAGATCGCCGGCGGGATGACGATCGCCGACCTTCGAGGCGTCATGGAGCAGATCGGGCGTGCCCGTGTCGCCGACTACCTAGAGCGAGGTCGGCCAGAGCTGCGGCATCCGCCGCGCCCCGACACCGTGTGCTTCCGCGTGCGTGCCGACCTCGTTGGGGCGAAACCGCCGGTCTGGCGGCGCCTCGACCTGCGATCGTCGATGACCCTCGACGTCCTGCACGAGGTGCTGCAGGCCGCGTTCGGGTGGACCGATTCGCATCTTCATCGCTTCTCGATTGGGGGCGACGGGTGGGATCGCAACGCGCAGCTGTTCCTGTGCCCCTACGACGTCGACGAAGGCGAAGACGAGGGCGTTCCCGCGTCGGAGGTGCGGCTCGATGAGGTCGTCGCCGAATCCGGTGACACCCTGCACTACCTCTACGACTACGGCGACAACTGGCAGGTCGTGCTGCGGGTCGAGGATGTGCGTGGCATGGGCGAACCCGTGCCGCTGGCGGTGTGCGTCGACGGACGCCGGGCAGCCCCGCCCGAAGACAGCCGCGGCCTCGGAGGCGCAGAGCTGCTCGAGATCCAGGGTGATCCCGCCTGGTTCGACCCCAGCGAGGTCAACGAGGCGCTGGCGGATCTGCGGTTTGCGCTGCGGGAGGCGGGAGTCGCGGCATCCGTGATCTCTGTCATCGACCGGCTGCGGTACCTGCCCGGCGGTGATCGCGTCGAAGAAGTCGCGCGGACACTCGTCGATCCGCCGACCGATATCGCGGACGGGGAGGTGGATGCCGCGCTGCAGGCCTGGACGTGGTTCCTGCGTCGGGCGGGAGGCGAGGGGATCGAGCTGACTGCCGCCGGCTATCTGCGCCCGGCCGACGTCGTCGAGGCCAGCGTCGTCGTGCCAGCGATGGGGGCGTGGATCGGCGCACACAACCGCGAGGCGCAGAGCGGGCCGCTGCTGCACTTTCGTGAGGCGCTCGTGCGCGACGGGTTCTTGCGCAAGTCCAGAGGAAGACTTCTCGTGACGCGCCAAGGCCGCGCCGGGGTGCGGGAGGCGCAGAAGATCTGGGATGCCTTGATCACCCGATTCGGGGGAGTTGTTGACGGGACACACGCCATGCGCGGGCGCCACGGCGCGCTCAGTGCGGATTACAGCCGCGATGCGACGATCTGCCTCTTGCTCATGGTCGCGGGCGGAGGGCGCTTCAATGCCCGGGTGCTCGAGGGTCGCCGTGAGGTCGGGAGAGAGCGGACACTCCGCCTGGACGATGTCGCGGCGTGGCTCACGGCGCTCGGATGGCGTCGCGGCGATGGGCCGGTCGAGGCATCCGAGCTGTACGAAGAGGGTGTGCGAACCGTGCTCGAGAACCTCTGGGACGGGCCCCGGGAACGCGCCGATCGCGGCGAGATGAGCGACGTCGCGCGGCAGTTCGCGCGTGAGGTGCTCAGGCGTGGTTCGGCATCGTTGGTCTAGCCGCGACCGCGACCACGTCAGGTGATACCTCTCGCGACGAGTGATCCGCCTCGATCCGCCTCCCCATTCGTGCGAACGGCGCGGGTCTCCACGCCCATAAGGAAACGTGCGCGCTGAGGCCCACGAGGTGGCAGGCTTGCCGCATCCGTCGCACAATGAAGGGGTGATCTCGCTCGTGGACCCACAGAACTGGCTCTACATCGCCGCGCTCACGACCGTCATGCTGGGAGGCACGACGGTGATCGTCACACTCACCAATCGCACGACGACTGCCGCGATCCACGGATTGCGGGGCGAGCTCTCTGGGCGGATCGACGCACTGGGCGGTGAGGTCAACGGGCGAATCGACGCGCTGAGCGGGCGTATCGACGGGCTGCAGGGGGAGATGAATGCGCGGTTCGCGGCGGTCGACGTGCGCTTCAGCGCGCTCGAGCACCGGATCGACAACCTCGACCGCGACGTGTCGGCTCTCATCAAGCGCGCGCTGGACTCCTAGACTCGCGACACGCTGGCGTACGGCATCCGCTGTGCTGCACGCAGGACGATGAGGAGCGGTTCCTCCACAGCGCGCCGAAGAACTCGGCTGCCGTTGGACCGGCGTCGACCGAGTGCGAGATGTCGGCGGCGGCTGCAACGATGGTTTCGTGGACTACTGGCATGAGGTTGCCCAATCTCTCGGGGGCGCGAACTACGACCGCGCATGGGCGCTGAACGCGGCAGGGCGGGTCACGATCGTCGACCTGGATGCCGACAACACGCGCACGTCGGTCGATGCCGTCGTGCGCGATCGCGGCCACGGGGGCGATGACGTCATGGTGGTCTCGGTCGTCATCGAGCCTGCGCGCGGGTCGATGAGCGCCTACTGCAGTTGCGAGCATGCCCCGCACTGCGCGCACGTCGCTGCCGTGCTGCTCGCCGTCTCGGATGCCGGGACGGACTCGGGCGCGAGAGGGCCGAAAGGCCAGTCATTCCCGCCGCGAGACAGCACTCCACCGTGGCAACGCTCGCTCGATGGGCTGCTGCCGGCATCCGATGCAGCCGCCGTGGAACTGTGCCTGTTCATCACCCTGCAGACACCGCGCGCGACGCGCTGGAGCAGGGCTCCGCAGCAGCCGAGGCTCGCGGCCCGGCCCGGGATGCGCGGTGCGCGAGGCGCATGGATCAAGGGCAAGGCCCGCTGGGGGCACCTCGACGGGCTGCAGGCGGATCCCGCGGCGCTCGCACTGCTGATCGAGCTCGACGTTCTCGACCCTGCCGCGAACTCGTGGGGCTACGCCTATCGCGACGATGAATGGATGCAGCTCGACCGGCTGCCCTCGCGGACGCTCTGGTCGCTGTTGACCGATCTCGAGGCGGCGGGGGTCGCGCTCGTCTCTCCGGGCAAGGCGCAGCATCCGGTGCGGCTCGACGGGGAGCCGTTGACCCCGCGGATCGCGGTCACCGAGAACCGCAAGCGACTCGCGGTGCGCGGCGAGCTGGTGCCGGTGCGAGACGACGAGGATGCCGATGCCGGCGGGGACGCCGGTTCCGACGGGGGAAGTGACGCGTCGGAGCCGCTCGTGACCGTCGGCAATCCTCCGATCGCGGTGGGTCGGGTCACCGCAGCAGGCACCGCCGAAGAACGCATCGTGCTGCATCGCCTCGATCCGCCGCTCACCGGCCCGATGCGCGACCTGCTCGCCGCCGACAAGCCCATCTCGGTCGACACGGCGAGCAGGGGGCGCTTCGAGAGCCACTACCTTCCGCGGCTGCAGGCGATCGCGCCGGTCGTATCGCCCGATGCCAGCTACACGGTGCCGGTGCCGCCGAGTGCCGTGCTCGAAGTGCGTGTCGACCACGGCGACGGGCTTGCCCACCTCACCTGGCGATGGGACCGGCTCGGCGGCAGCATCCGTCCCGATCGCGTGCGCGAGGCCGGCATCCTCGATTCCGTTCGCAGCACTGCAGGTGCTCACGCCTCCATCGTCCTGCCGGGGGAGCGGCCGGATGCTGCGATGGTGCCGCCCGACCAAACCCTGCGCGGCGCGGCTGCTGTGCTGTTCGTCGCCGAAGTGCTGCCCGGCCTGCGCTCGCTCGAGACCGTGCGGGTCGTCGAAGACGTCGAGGCCCCCAGCTTCCGTGCCGCATCGCAGGCGCCGGATGTCTCGGTCACCGCCCAGCCCGGAACCAACGACTGGTTCGACCTGAGCGTGCAGGTGCGCATCGAGGGTGAGGACGTCGACTTCGCTGCCCTGTTCCGGGCACTCAGCGAGAACGAGCCGATCCTCGTCCTGCCGAGCGGCACCTACTTCTCGCTCGATACGCCCGAGCTGCAGCGCCTGCGCGAGATCATCGCCGAAGCCAGTGCCCTCTCGGACCGCCCCGTCACCTCGGTGCAGGTCAGTCGCTACCAAGCCGACCTCTGGGAAGAGCTCGTCGAGCTGGGCGTCGTCGCGCGCCAGGAGATCGAATGGTGGATGCGGGTGCGCGGGCTCAGCGACCACGATCAGCTCACCCCCATTGATGCGCCACCGACGCTGCGCGCCGAGCTGCGCGACTACCAGCGCACAGGGTACTCCTGGCTGCACTTCCTGCGCACTCACCAACTCGGCGGGGTGCTCGCCGACGACATGGGCCTGGGTAAGACCCTGCAGACCATCGCGATGATCGAGAAAGCACGACTCGATGCGCTTGAGACGGGCGACCAGCAGCATCCGCCGTTTCTCATCGTCGCCCCCACCAGCGTCGTCGGCAACTGGGCTGCCGAGTGCGCGCGATTCGCGCCCGAGCTGCGCGTCGCTGCGATCAGCGCAATGGGAAACAAGCGCGGCACGGCACTGGCCGACGAGGTCGCCGGGGCGCACGTCGTCGTGACCAGCTACGCGCTGTTCCGTCTCGAGTTCGACGCTTACGCGACCCTGGACTGGCAGGGGCTCATTCTCGACGAGGCTCAACAGATCAAGAACCCGTCGTCGCAGGGCTACAAATGCGCCCGGATGCTGGACGCCCCCTTCACGCTCGTCATCACCGGCACTCCGCTCGAGAACAACCTGCTCGAGCTGTGGGCGCTCGTCTCGCTCGCGTGCCCGGGTTTGCTGGGAGGGCGCCGCAGCTTCACCGAGTACTACCGCACACCCATCGAACGAGAACGCGACAACGAACGGCTGCGGACGCTGCAGCGCCGCATCCGTCCCTTCCTGCTGCGCCGCACCAAAGAGCTTGTCGCATCGGAACTGCCGCCCAAGCAAGAGCAGCAACTCGTGCTCGATCTGCACCCGACCCACCGGCGGCTCTACGACCGCAGGCTCGCACGTGAGCGCCAGAAAGTGCTCGGTCTGGTCGACGACGTCGACGCGAACCGGTTCCAGATCTTCCGCTCGCTCACTCTGCTTCGCCAACTCTCGCTCTCGCCCGACCTGGTCGACGAAGGCGAAGCGCCCTCGGCAAAGCTCGACGCCCTCATCGAGCTGCTTCGCGAGGCAGCTGCCGAAGGGCACCGCGCCCTCGTGCTCAGCCAATTCACCCGCTTCCTCGGCCGCGCGCGGGATGCTGCGACGGATGCCGGGATCGCCTCGCTCTACCTCGACGGCTCAACGACCAACCGCGCTGCCGTCATCGACCAGTTCCGCACCGGCGACGCGCCAGCGTTCTTTGTCTCGCTCAAGGCGGGCGGTGTCGGGCTCAACCTCGTCGAGGCCGATTACGTCATCCTGCTCGACCCGTGGTGGAACCCGGCCGTCGAGGCGCAGGCCATCGACCGCGCCCACCGAATCGGTCAGACCCGGCCCGTCATCGTCTACCGGCTCGTCTCGAAGGGAACCATCGAAGAAAAAGTCATGGCACTCAAGACCACCAAAGCCCAACTGTTCGACCGCGTGCTCGACACCGACGGCGACGCCATCGGCGGCGGGCTCTCTGCCGACGACATCCGCAGCCTCGTCGACTGAACCGCCGATCGGGTGCAGAATCCTGCGTTTGGTAGCGTGAAAGTGCTGCGTTTGGTAGCGTATGGGTGCTGCTGATGGTAGTTTAACCGCATGGACGGCTACCTTCCTCGGTTGATGGATCAGCAGCTGACCGCTGCGCTCGGTGAGGTGGCAGCGGTAGCCGTCGAGGGTCCGAAGGGAGTCGGAAAGACAGCGGCGGCCACTCGCCAGGCCGTGAGTGTCATCCGGTTGGACGATGACTCGCAACGTCAGGCGTTCGAAGCCGACCCCAACCGCATCAGGTCGCTCGCATCGCCGCTGCTCATCGATGAATGGCAGCGATCACCACAGGCGTGGGACGTTGCTCGCCGATGGGTGGACGACGGAGCACCGACCGGAAGTGTCATCCTTACCGGGAGCGCACATCCGGCCGGAGCGGCTATTCACTCGGGAGCCGGCCGAATCGTTCCGCTTCGCATGCGGCCACTCTCGCTCGCCGAACGATTCCCTGGGACGGCGACCGTAGCGCTGGGCGGCCTGCTGTCGAGCCAAGCGTCAGTCGAGGGCATCAGCAGCGTGGGGTTCCCGGAGTATGTTCGTGAAATCACGGCATCCGGCTTTCCAGGCATCAGATCACTCGCCCCGCGGGGTCAACGACTGCAACTCGACGCCTACATTGAGAACGTGATCCACCGCGAGTTCGCCCAACAGGGTCACGTCGTACGGGCACCCGACACCCTGCGGCGGTGGATGCGTGCTTACGCCGCCGCCACCGCGACCACGGCAAGCTACGCGACGGTGCTCGAGGCGGCCACGCCGGCTGAGGGCGCGAAACCCGCCAAGACGACAGCGATCGCCTATCGAGACGTGCTCTCGTCGCTCTGGCTGTTGGATCCGGTGGAGCCGTGGGTTCCGCGAGGAAATGAACTCGGTCGTCTTTCTCAAGCACCCAAGCACTTCCTCGCCGACCCCGCTCTCGTGTGCCGTTTACTCGAGCTCGACTCTGACGAACTCCTCGGATTCGACGGCGACGGATCGCGAACCTCGGAGTTCTTCGGCTCCGGTTACGGGCCGCTTCTCGGACGACTCTTTGAAGCGCTGGTCGCGCTCAGCCTCCACGCGTATGCATCCCACGCAGAGGCGCGGCTCGGCCACTTTCGCACCCGCAACGGCGACCGGGAAGTCGACTTCATCGTGCAACGAGGACGACGTGTTGTGGCCTTCGAGGTCAAGCTCTCGGCTGCTGTCGACGACTCCGACGTGCGGCACCTGCGCTGGCTTCGTGACCGCCTCGGGCCGCAGCTCGCGGATGCGGCAGTGATCACCACGGGCGAGCTCGCCTACCGAAGGTCGGATGGAATTGCGGTGATCCCGGCTGCACTGCTCGGGGCCTGACCTGAGCTGTCGCGCCTGCATAATCGCGGATCCGCGGGCGCGCGTTACTCAGGCCGGGAGGCGGGCTGTATGACAGGTATCCCGAGAACGGTGAGCGCTTCGGCTCGGTGGCAGGCGTAGGTCACGAAGCCGTCGAGGTATCGAGATAGACCGCTATCTCAGAAACGCTCGTCGTCGCGCAGCGCGTGCAGCTGCGGCGACAGCGAGTCGCCGGGCGCGGGCGGCATCAGCTCGGCGATTGCGCGACGCGAGACGAGAGCGCTGCGGATGACGCGAGCCACTTCCTCCACGGCCGGGAGGAGCTGGCTCATCGAGGTTTCGTAGGTGTTCCAGCTGCGGCCGGCCGGGTCGAGAACGTCATCCTCTGCCGGATCGGCTGGCGCGTCAACAGTGCCGCGGACGCTGATCACCCGCGCGAGGGCAGCCTGGAAGCGGGCCCGGGGGTCGTCGCCGGCATCCGCCCCGGCCTCGTGGAGTTCGGCATCCGTCACGTGCCGCGACAGACGAGCGAACTCGAGAATCGTGAACGCCTTGCGCAGCAGCGACGGATCGAGTTCGACCACCGCCTTGCGGTGCGCCCGGGTCATCGCCAGCACCAGGTCGCGACCGGCGAGCACCGGCTCGGTCAGACGCTTGGCCTGATGAGCCTCGATCTCTGCCGCCGGGATGCCGAGCTCAGCCGCGATTTCGCACGCCTGCTCGGTCATCGCCTCACCCGGACGCGGCTGCGTCCCGGCGCTCGCCACCTCGACCGGGAGATCGGCAAGGAGGAGACGCAGGTACAGCTCCGAAAGGGGGGAGCGGACGATGTTGCCGGTGCAGACGGTGAGGATCTCGATCGGCATGAATCGAGGGTACCTGGGTGCGTTTCGTCTCGCTTCGCTCGGTCACCGAACGCGGACGAGCGGGAGGCGGCGAACGCCTGCCAACGCGGCATCCATCACCGCGACAGCGTCGGGGTCGAGATCGAAATCGGCCATGCTGGCTCGAGCAGCCTCGAAAGCTTCGACGAGACCCGATCTGATCTCGTCAACGACTGAGGATGCATCGTTCGGGTGTACACCGAATCGCGACCCCGTGCGGACGAGACCTGCCACAGAGATTCGGTCGAGTGCGTACTCGCCCTCCACGCTCATGGCGCTGCTGATGATCGCGGAGCCATCCCAGTACGCGGCGTACGTCAGCAGATCGTAGAGTGGCGCGAGCCGCACCGAGCGGCCCCTCAGCATGAGGGAGTAGTTCTTGGCGTGAGCATCCGTGCACCCCGCCACCACGTTGAAGACGAACGCGCGGAAGAACGCGGCGCCGGTCGCCTCGCGATCCGCGACGAGCGGCAGGGAACCGATGAGCTGAGCGATGCTGGCCGCGCCCGGTCCGCCGTCGCGTTGCTGGTACTTCTTTGACGGCGGCACGCTGAGCGCCTGGCACATGTCCTCTTGGTGGAGGCGATGCCACCGCCCATCCGTCCACTCGCGGTCGTATCTCTCGCTGATCAAGACGTTCCAGTCGCCGACACGGCCAAGCCGCGCGGTTGCGACATCACACCCAAGATGAGCCGCTGCGCGCAGAGTGAGTTGCTCAACCACGTCGATGCGGCGGAAGGTACCGACGACCGGCTTGAGGATGTGCGTGGTCGGTTGGCTTCCCTCAGGAACCGCCCAGCGGCCATCCGGCATCCGGAACAACGCGATCTTCGGTTGCGCGCCGGCGATGCTGAAGCGCCCAGCGCCATCCCCAACAGCGACGCCGTCGGTGTACTCGGTAACCACCTGGTCGAGCATCCGAGCCACCTCCGCCTCGGTGACCGGCCGCGCGCTCTGTTCGGCGCGCGCGTCGCTCGCGAGTTCAGCGGGCGGAAGGATCTGTACCGCGCCCGCCGCATCTGCCCCAATGTGCTCGAGGAGCGCGAACGGATTCCCGGGCACCGCCCCGAAGCGTCGTCCGATCGCCCGGAGCGCCTCGTCGTTGTCGGGGAGCAGCCCCTGGAGCCAGGGGAGCACCACGCGCTTTCGGTGTGTCGACGCACTCAGAGGCATCGCGAGCGACAGGGGAGTCGCATCGTGACGATCTCGGTAGTCGGCGTCATAGGTGAAGCTGACGTTTCCTGCTGCCGACTGGGTGAGCATCCCCGTCGGGATGCCATCCAGATACACCGCCAGTTCGGATGCCGTCACCGCAGCACCTGCCCGGTCGCGAGATCCCGCAGCACGACCTCGTAACCGAGCGCCTGGAAGAGATCGAAGAGCTTCGCTGACTCGACCGTCGGCTTGCCCGACTCGACATCGGCGACGAAGGATCGTGACAATCGCGCTCGTGTGGCGAGGTCTTGCTGTGTCCAGCCCCGCAGCGTGCGCAGCTCTCGTACAACTGCCGACGCGTCGCGCATTGTCAACACTCCGGGCCCCCCTGATCAGTCGTGCAGCCATACGGCTGCAAGAGCGGTTGTCGCCGTACGGCTGCATTCTACGTTGTCGCCGTACGGCTACACAAGGCTTGGGCTCGGGGTACGTCACTCGAGTCTTGCTGCTCCCTGATGTTGTTTCGGGAATCGGCTGCGGGGTGATTCCCGAAATAACATCAAGGCGGGTATGATGTTGTAACGGGAATCACCGGCGTCAGGGGGACGTCCCATGCGAGTGCTCATTGACGACCCGAGCGACCTCGGGCGGCTCATCCGTCGCATCCGAGAACAGCACGGGTGGTCGCAACGCCGACTCGCCGCAGCTCTCGGGGTCGGCCAACGCTACGTCCACGAACTCGAAACCGGGCGCGCGAAGAGATTCGACACTCACTACCTGCAGGTGCTCGCCGCACTGGGCGTGCAGCTGGTCGCCGAGGTTGACGATCCCGATCCCGCGGCATCCGAATCATGACCGACGCCCTGCCCGTGCGGCTCTATGACACACGCATCGGAACGCTCGAACGCACGGCGCGAGGCGGGGTGGTTCTGCGCTGGTCGCGCGAGGCGATCGACCGGTGGGGTGAGAACTCCCGGGTTCTCAGCGCCGGCCTGCGCGTAGGAGTGGACGACGAGCAAGCCTCCGAAGCGTTCTTCGGGGGGCTGCTTCCCGAGGGCGAGCACATCGCCCGGCTCGCGCGGGAAGTCAAAGTCGACCGTGGCGATGTCGTAGGTCTGCTGGCGGAGGTCGGCGCCGACCTCGCCGGGGCGTTGCGAGTGGGTCACCTCGAGGCTCAGCAGCGCGACCCCGAGAAGCTCGACATTGACGCCGTCGGGGCGCTCCTTGACCGTGCGAGCGGCTTCCTCATCGGCGGGGGAGGATCTGCGCTCCCCGGCTTTCAGCGCAAGCTCACGCTCACACGCCGTGACGGATCGTGGTGGCGTGGGAACGGCGTCATCCCCTCGACCCACATCCTCAAGCCTGTCGCGGCGGATTACGCGGCATCCGTCGAGAGCGAGAACTATGCGCTGCAGGTCGCGCGGCACGCCGGGCTTCTCGCATTCGAAACCTGGACCGAAACCGTTGCGGGCCGCCCCGTGCTTGTCGTCGAACGCTACGACCGCGTCGACGACGGTGACACTGTTCGCCGCATCCATCAGGAGGATGCCGCGCAAGCGCTGCGCCTGCCTTGGGGAGGCAATGACAAGTTCGAGCAGAACAACCCCAGCGCTAACCTGCGCGGTATCGCGGGCCTTCTCGACAGCGGGCGAACGGTCTTCGAGACGCCGTACGTCGACCGCCTACGCCTCGCGCGATACGCAGCGTTCACCGTCGCCGTCGGCAACACAGACGCCCACGCCAAGAACGTCTCTCTGCTGCACGATGAGCGGGGGCGAACCACGCTGGCACCGATCTATGACGCGGCACCCCTCGCTCTGGCCTACGACGCGACGGATGCCCTCGCCCTGCGGATCAACGGGGTGACACGTCTTCCCGATGTCACGGCTGGTGACCTGGTCGCCGAGGCGACGAGTTGGGGTGTGCCGGGCGGTGAGGCTCGGACAGCGATCGATGAGACGCTCGCCGCGATCGTCGAAGCAACACGCGAGGTGCCCGCGCACCCGGCGATCGAGTCGCACGTGCCCGGCTACATCCGCGGACAGGCAGAGAACCTGCTCGCCGGACGACCCGCACGGATCTCGTCCACGATTCCGCTCTCGTTGCGTGAACGCATCGGCAGCCCGCAGGATCGGGACGCGTAGAGGCTGCGGCGTCGCGTCGCTCGGGCGGCGGCCGGGGAGTGGGCGCTCGCGAGGCGACCGGGGAGGGGGTCAGCGGGTGGCTACGAAGGTGTCGCCCGCCCAGATCCAGGGCGTGCCGTTGGCATCCAGGGTTACGGCAACCGGGGCATCGGTCGGAACGCTCGGGATGCACGTCGCAGCCCCGGGCTCCGCCACCAGCAGCCCGTCGCAGGATGCGGCATCCGCCCGCGCCGTCGTGATCTGACCGTCGCCGGCAACCGTCAGCGCCAGGACTCCGGCCTGATCCAGGGATGACCAGGTGGCGGCATCCGTCGTCTGGGAGGCATCCGACCCGCAGATGACCGCCGTCGTGCCACCATTCGCGCGGACGCCTGTCGGTGTTGCGCACGGGGCGTCGAGTTCGCCAGCCGGCGTCACGACTGCCGCCGGATTCGCGGGGTCAACGTACGTCGACGAAGCGAGGATTTCGTCGTTGGGTTCCCAGAACTCGCCGTACGTGAAGGTCCGCAGCCCCTGCAGTTCGCAGCCATCACCCATCAGCGCGACGATCATCGCCTGATCCGCCGCATACGGCTCCAGGGCGAGGATCTGCTGGATGCCGCGATAGCGGGGCGTCACGTCACTCCACGTCGCGCCGCCATCGGTTGAGCGCTCGAGCAGCGGCTCTGCCGCGCCGCACGCGCCAGCAGTCGCCCGCCACATGTCGCCAGCGTTGACCATGAGAAAACGCTCATCGGCGCCGGTTGCCGCCGCGACCGTCGAGGTCGGTGTCGGGGTGGGCGTTGCGGTCGGCGTCTCGACACCCATCGTCGGGGTCACGCGCGGCGACTCGGTCGGAGGAGGAGTCTGCGTGCGCGTGATCGCCAGCCAGCTGAGGCCCCCGACGGCGAGGATCAGCGCCGCGACGATCACGATCGACACCCACGCGGGCACAGAGCCCCGGGAGCGGCGTCTTGACGTGCTCGAGCGGTAGGCCACGGCGGTCCTCGCGAGTCGGCTGGTGTGCGGTGGGCGGAACAGTATCCGCTCGCTCTAGCGATGCGGATGGAAGCGTGTGGTTCTGGCGCCGAACCGGCGAGGAGTTCCCCCGACAGGTACCCTGGCGCCTATGACGGAGTCTAGCGCGGCGACAGTACGTTCACGGGAACGAGGATCGTCGAGGGGCTCAGACTCGGCCGCGGAACCCGGATCCTCGCGGCGATCCGCCTCTTCACGCGGGTCGGATTCGTCCCGCGGTTCGCGGCGGAGCGAACGCGCCAGCCACACCTGGCGGTCGGGCGGGTCATCCGTCGCCCGGTGGGACTGGGAACTCGTCGGATGGGCAGTGCTGCTGCTCGGCGCCGGCATCCTGCTCGCAACCCTTGCCGACCGGCTCGTGGGCGGCGCGCTCGGTTCCGCGCTCTCGATCGCCGCCCTCTGGGGAGGGATGCTCGCCGCCATCATCCTCGCCTTCGTGCGCTCGCGGCCCCGGATGCTGCTGCGCTTCCACCCCTTCGACCTGCTCTACGGCGTCGTGCTCGGCGTGCTGTTGCGCTTCATCCAGGGCTTCCTCGAGATCGCCGGCACCGGCACTGCCGCGTGGCCCACAGCAGGCACGCTGGACGGGTCACTTCCGGCATCCTTCTGGTTCGACGGGGTGCTCGCACCGGTCGTGATCGCGCCGCTTCTCGAGGAGTTCTTCTTCCGGGCCGTGCTGCTCGTCGCGATCTTCACGGCGGTCAGACGGATGACGAACTCCCGCTCGTGGGCAGGGTTCGCCGCGATCACCGTCACGACGCTGCTCTTCATCGGCCTGCACCTCGTCTTCGACATCTACACGTGGTGGTCGGTTGCCACTCTCGGAATCGTCGGACTCGTCTGCGCCGGCCTCGTCGTGGCCACCTCGCGCATCTGGGGAGCCGTACTCACTCACATCGTCTTCAACGGCGTCGCCGTCGCGATGCTGCTCGTCGGTACCGTCGGCACCTAGGGCGTCGGGGTTCAGCGCGTCGCGTCTAATGCCGTGGGGGAGCGAGACCATCGGCTGGTACGCGCTGAGCCTCAGCGAAACCGGGGGACGTCGACGCTCGGATGGCTGCCGTGGGCCGCACTCCTGATCGCGGCAGGTGTCGTCATGGTCATCGCGCGCCGGCTCACACAGAGCCGGCCGGAGGCGCTCGCAGAAGACTGTCCGCCTCACCGCATCCCACTTCCGTGCCAGTCCGGCGGGGGAGTGGGATGCGGTGCGCCGCAGTATCGATGCCGGAGCGTTCGCTTCCTGCATCCGGATGCCGTAAGCTAATCCTTTGGTGCCTGCCTCACTGCGGCAGATCACCGCGAACGTGAGCCCTCCACTGGCGTGTTCGGCGGCCTTCGGCCTCGGAACCACCCCGGAGCGGGATTCACGAACTCCTCCGTTCGAACCAGAAAGCAGCACTATCGTGACGCGCACATTCACCCCCAAGGCTGGCGAAATCCAGCGCGAATGGCTCGTGATCGACGCCACCGACGTCGTTCTCGGCCGCCTCGCCTCCCACGCTGCAGCGCTCCTGCGCGGCAAGCACAAGGCGACCTTCGCACCGCACGTTGACAGCGGCGACCACGTCATCATCATCAACGCCGACAAGGTTGCCCTCACCGGCCAGAAGCTCGAGAAGAAGATGGCCTACCGCCACTCCGGATACCCGGGCGGCCTGAAGGCCGTCGCGTACAGCGAGCTGCTCGAGAAGAACCCCGTCCGCGCCGTCGAGAAGGCCATCCGCGGCATGCTCCCCAAGAACAGCCTGGGTCGCCAGCAGCTGTCCAAGCTGAAGGTGTACGTCGGTGCCGAGCACCCGCACGCCGCTCAGCAGCCCAAGACATACACGCTCGACCAGGTCGCCCAGTAAGCGCCGGACAGACCCAGAAGGACATACTCGTGGCGAACGACACCACCGCAACCGAGCCCACCAGCTACACCACCGAATCCGCCGTCGACGTCGAGGCCGTTGAGGCTGCACGTCCCGTGCTCAACGTCCCCGGCGCGGCAGTGGGCCGCCGCAAGGAGGCCATCGCGCGCGTGCGCCTGGTCCCCGGCACCGGCACCATCACCGTCAACGGCCGCACGTTCGAGAATTACTTCCCGAACAAGCTGCACCAGCAGCTCGTGACCGACCCCTTCACGCTGCTGAACCTCACCGGCGCCTACGACGTCATCGCCCGCATCCAGGGCGGCGGCCCCTCGGGCCAGGCAGGCGCCCTGCGCCTGGGTATCGCCCGTGCGCTCAACGAGATCGACGCCGAGAACAACCGCCCGGCCCTCAAGAAGGCCGGCTTCCTCTCGCGCGACGCTCGCGTGAAGGAGCGCAAGAAGGCCGGTCTCAAGAAGGCGCGCAAGGCTCCGCAGTACTCGAAGCGTTAATCGCTTCCCGCACCGCGCACCATGCCGCTGTTCGGCACGGACGGCGTACGAGGGCTTGCCAACGGCATCCTCACCGCCGATCTCGCTTTGTCCCTGGCTCAGGCGACCGCTGTCGTCCTGGGCCAGGGCCGCACCGCTGACGCCCGTCGCGCTGCAGGCAAGCGCCTCACCGCCGTCGTCGCACGGGATCCTCGCGTCTCAGGGGAGTTCCTCGTCGCGGCCGTTTCGGCCGGGCTCGCCTCCTCGGGGGTCGACGTCCTCGATGCCGGCGTGCTGCCCACCCCCGCGTTGGCCTACCTCGTGGGCGACCATGACGCCGACTTCGGGGTCATGGTCTCGGCATCCCACAACCCCGCCCCCGACAACGGCATCAAGATCTTCGCTCGCGGCGGCGTGAAGCTGCCCGACGTCGTCGAGGCGCGCATCGAGGCCGCCATGAGCGGTGAGAAGCTGCAGCCGACGGGCGCCGGCGTCGGTCGGATCAGCCGATTCTCCGATGCCGAGGACCGTTACGTCCTCCACCTCCTGCAGTCCCTGCCGCATCGGCTCGACGGGCTTCACGTTGTGCTCGACTGCGCGCACGGCGCGGCATCCGGCGTCTCACCGCAGACGTTCTCGGATGCCGGCGCACGCGTGACGGTCATCGGCGCCGATCCCGACGGACTGAACATCAACGACGGCGTCGGCTCGACGCACCTCGATCAGCTCTCGGCTGCTGTCGTCGAGCACGGTGCGGACCTGGGTATCGCGCACGACGGCGACGCCGACCGGTGCCTTGCCGTGGACGCTGCCGGCCAGGTCATCGACGGCGATCAGATCATGGCTATCCTCGCCGTCGCGCTCAAAGACCGTGGGGAGCTCACCGACGACACTCTCGTCGCCACGGTCATGAGCAACCTCGGCCTGCATCGCGCGATGGCCGATCACGGCATCCGTGTCGAACAGACCGCCGTCGGCGACCGGTACGTGCTGGAGCGCATGAACGAGGGCGGTTTCGCCCTCGGCGGCGAGCAGTCCGGACACGTCATCATGTCTCGGTTCGCCACCACCGGCGACGGCCTGCTCACGGGGCTTCACCTCATGTCGGAGATGGCCCGGACCGGGCGCACCCTCGCCGACCTCGCCTCGATCATGACCGTCTACCCGCAGGTGCTTGTGAACGTGAAGGGCGTCGACAGGTCGCTGGTTGCGACCGACGAGGTCGTGCAGGATGCGGTCGCTGCGGCATCCACAGCGCTCGGGGACTCGGGCCGCGTTCTGCTGCGCCCCTCGGGCACGGAGCCCCTCGTGCGCGTCATGGTCGAGGCCGCCGACGCCGAAACCGCCCACGCTCACGCCGAGGCCCTCGCGGGCGTGGTGCGCGAACGGCTCAGTCTTCCCGTCTGAGCCGCCCCTCCAGGCATCCGTTCGGCGGCATCCCTCGCCGGCTCGGCGCGTGGCTAACTCCTCAGATCAGTTATGTGAACGGTGCAACCGCGGCGTGATCTGGCTCACACTCCGTCGTCTTTGAGGAGTTAGCCACCGAGAGGCCGCGCGAACTTTCGTGCGCGCGTCGTCGCGGGCATGGGAGCGCTCACAGGCATGCGGCGCATGGGTTCGCGAGATTCGCGCCCACCGCGCCCCCGCTCTATCGATGGGAGAAGCTGGGATTTTCCTAGCACCTCGTCGCGCACTACGCGCTCGACGAGACGAGCGGAACGGTAGCCGCCGATAGCTCGGGCAACGGCCACGACGCCGCCTACATCGGCTCACCGACGCTCCTCGGTGCGGAGGGTGTGACATTCGACGGCACCGACGACTACGTCGACCTTCCCGACAACCTCATCGGCGGTCTCGACTCGGTGACCGTCGCGATGGACGTCATCGTCTCGCCCTCGCAGAGCGGCAACTACTTCATTTGGGGATTCGGGAACACCGCTGGCGATGGCGCGGGCAACGGCTACCTCTATTCGACCGGGAACAACTACCGGGGAGGCATCGCCACGGGCAACTGGACCACGGACGTCCTGGCCGACGCGCCGGCGCCCACGGACCGGCACCGGCGCGCCGAGCACGATCTGCGCTGTTGCATCATCGACGGTGGTGCCGAACTGTCGCGGCAGGTGCCCGATCAGCCCCAGCCCATGGACTCGATGTAGCGGAGCAGCACGCCCTCGCGCAGGGCCCACGGGCTCACCTCGAGCTCTTCGACATCCATCGCGCGCATCGCCTCGTGAAGCACAACCGCACCCGCGACGATCTGGAAGGTCCGATCCGCGGTGATTCCGGGCAGTTCCTGGCGAGCGGATGCCGGAATGCGCGCCAAGCGCGGGATCCACGACCCGAGCGCAGCGCGGGGGAGCATCATCCGTTCGCTGCCCGACCACCCGGGCATCGGGTAGCCGACGAGTTTGGCCAGCGACCGGATCGCCTTGGAGGAGCCCACGGTGTGATCAGGTCGGGGGAGCGCACCGAAAGTCTTGGTCAGCGGCTTGAGCGTCTGGCGGGCGTGTGCTCGAAGACGATCGACGGCCTCCTCGCCGGGCGGGTCATCCGGCAGGTAGGCGATCGTCATGCGGCCAGCGCCGAGGGGCACGGATGCCGCTTCATCCGGGAGCTCGTCGCTTCCCGCCGCGATCTCCAGAGACCCGCCGCCGATGTCGAAGAGCAGGATCTGGCCGGCCGACCAGCCGAACCACCGCCGCACCGCGAGGAACGTGAACCGGGCCTCCGAGACGCCCCCGAGAACCTGGAGCGGTTGGCCGAGCGCTGCCTCGATTCGCGCGATCACCTCGGTTCCGTTGGTGGCCTCGCGCACCGCAGAGGTCGCCGTCGCGAGGAACTCGTCGACCTTCTCGCGTTCGGCGACCACGCGGGCTTGTGACACGGCATCCACCAGCGCGGCGATCCCCTCCTCGCTGATCGCGCCGTCGGGCGTGACGTACCTCATGAGGCGCAGCACGGATCGATGGCTCGTGGAGGCGAGTGGGCGACCGCCGGGGTGAGCGTCGGCGACGAGAAGATGGACGGTATTGGAGCCGATGTCGAGGACGCCCAGACGCACGGGGGTCAGCTTATCGGTGGCTCGGGTAGGCACCCGTGCCCGGTCGTTGTCGTGCCGATTGCAGGATGAACGCCGTGGCCAGTGGCTCAGGTGCGCCACGAATGACGATCGCGCCTGCGTTCGGCCCGGCGCGTCAGACGAGGCCTCAGGGCAGGGCGTCGGAGGGCGGTGCCGCACAACCGACGATCCACGCCTTCGCGAAGGCGGCAGTCTGATAGGCGTAGTTGTAGATCCAGCGCGACAGGTTCAGGCTCTCGTCCACGGGGATCACGGTGACGTCGGCATCCGCGCACGCGCCGAAAATGTAGCGCGTACGCAGCACGTGCGGCGTGTAGGTCAACACGATGACGCTCTCACCGTCGGTCGCATACGCGTCGAGCATCGCTGCTTCCCCCCGTGTAGTGAACGGGTCGGGAGTGCGACAGGTCACATAAGCCCGCCAGCAGTAGGCGAGTTCATCCGCCGACTCCGGCCCCGATGCCGGCACTGACACCAGGACCTCGTCAGCGATTCCCTGATCGCGCAGGCTCTCGGCATCCGCGATGCGGGTCGCAGTCGGTGGGCCGATCACATAGAGAAGGTCGGCTTTGGGCGCCGCGGGAACTGCCGGGAAGACATACAGGGGAAGCCCGATCACGGCGACCAGAGCGATGATCGCCAGGATGCCGAGAGCGCCGCGGCGCGCCCACCGGGTTCGAGTGAGCATCGACTCGTCGTCCACGCGTGCATCCCCCGTCTCCTCGTGCGGCGACCACAGCGTCGACGTGCTCCGACGAGCGACAGTGTAGTGAGCCATCCAGGACAACTCGGCTGAGGGAAGGACAACTCGGCTGAGGGAAGACCAACTCGGCTGAGGGAGGGACAACTCGCGTGGGGGTTACGATGGCCCCGTGCCCAGCGATGCCGCAGCCCTCGACGCCCGCGAGCAACTCAACCCGCAGCTCTACCGTGAGATCCTGCGTCCCGAGTGGGCGAGGCTCGCCGCCGACATGCGTCAGCCGCTCACCGAAACCGAGATCGTTTCGCTTCGCGGCCTCGGCGATCGGCTGGACCTCGACGAAGTGCGCGAGGTGTACCTCCCGCTCAGTCGCCTCCTGAGCCTGTACGCGGGCGCAACCCGGCGGATCGGAGCCGACACCAGCGCGTTCCTGCAGGAAAACGACTCGACCACCCCGTTCGTGGTCGGCGTCGCCGGATCAGTCGCCGTCGGCAAGTCCACCATCGCGCGCCTGCTGCGCGAGCTCATGAGCCGCTGGCCCGACACCCCGCGCGTCGAGCTCGTGACCACCGACGGCTTCCTCTACCCCAACGCAGAGCTCGAGCGCCGCGGCATCATGCACCGCAAGGGCTTCCCCGAGTCCTACGACCGGCGTGCGCTCGTACAGTTCCTCACCGACGTCAAGAGTGGGGCGCCCGAGGCCCGCGCTCCCTTCTACTCCCACATGAAGTACGACATCGTTCCGGATGCCGTCATCACGGTTCGGCGCCCGGATGTCGTCATCGTCGAGGGGCTGAACGTGCTCCAGCCGCCGCCCTCGCCCAACGAGGTGGCAGTCAGCGACCTGTTCGACTTCTCCATCTACGTGGATGCCGATCCCGAACACATCACGCAGTGGTTCGTCGACCGCTTCCTCGCTCTCAAACACGGTGCCTTCGCCGACCCCGGCTCGTTCTTCAACGTCTTCTCCGATCTGACCGACGAGACGGCTGTCGAGACCGCCCTCGGGTTCTGGAACGAGATCAACCTGCCGAACCTGATCGAGAACGTCCTGCCCACCAAACATCGGGCGACCCTCGTGCTGCAGAAGGCTGCCAATCACGCCGTCGACCGCGTCCTCCTGCGCAAGGTCTAGCAGCGCGCTGCGCGCCCAAAAGGGGCGCAGATCGGCGGGATTCGCCAACCAGCGGGGCATGGGAGCGGTCCCAGCACGGTCAGGGCTTCACCGATATCACGACACGCCGATCGTCATGGTAAAGATGTTTCATGCGGGGTGGTCACCGGGGGCCGTATGAAAGCTCTGCTCCTTAACGGGCGTGGGCGCTTCTTCGGCGTGACGTTCCTGTCGGCGATTGCGGCAGGGGCGCTGATCGGCGTACCCGCGGTCGCTTCGGCTTCGCCCGGCGACGTGGTCGATTCTGGGGCATCCGTCTCGCGTTTTGTGACCTCCGAACCCGCCGCATCGACCGCCGGCGGCGCGACGAATGCGGCATCCTGCCTCGCCGGAGTGTCGCCCCACCTCGTGCGACTCACCGGCTCCGACGAGGACCCGGTGCACAACCCCGTCCTGCTCGTGCACGGGTGGCTCAGCACCGCCATGCCGGAGTCGGAGGCGGGACCGAGACCGGTCACGACGAGCACGGGTATCGCCAATTCGCCGTTCTCTCGGCCGGTCGAGTGGTCATCGGGCGGCGATCCGGCCGTCGATCTGCGCTCGCTGCAAGAGCGCCTATCGGAGCTTCCCGACACGTCAGTGTTCGCCTTCGACTACTCCTCCGTGGCCGCACTGTGGGTCGGGCACACGGCGACCGCACCCGCGCTCGCCGGAGCGATCGAGTGTCTCGCCGAGGCGTCAGGCGACACCGTTGACATCGTCGCGCATTCGATGGGAGGGCTCGCGCTTCGCTACGCCCTCGGGGGATCGAACGAGGGCGTAGCCTCGCACGTCGGTCAGGTCATCACCGTCGCGACCCCGAACGAGGGGTCCGAGGTCGCGTCAGCGGTGTCGGTGCTCGGCGATGCGACAGAGTCCCTGTTTTCGTCGGCGTCGGTTCTCGCTCAAATCGCGTTGCCGGCAATCGTCGGAATCTGCAATCGCGAGATGGAGTCGGATGCGCGCGTCGGATGTGACATTCCGCCGAGCGCGCGGACCGTCTTTGCCGTCGCGGGTGACGGCGGTCAGGCACTTCGGGCGGCTTCTGCAGAGCTGTCGAGTGTGCCTGAGTGGCCGAGCAGTCTGAACGTCCACGCGATTGCCGGCGACTACCGTATCCACCTCACGGCGGGAATCGTGCCCCCCGAGATCTTCACAGCGCTGCGCGACGCCGCGGGGGTCTTCGGGCTGGAGCTAGCACCCGCACTTGACGAGGAGATCGAGGCGGGGGACGGCATCGTGGAGGTCAGTTCGGCCACAGCGGATGCCGACTCGAGCTTTATCGCGCGCTGCGACGTGACCGTCGACCTCACGACGACAGAAGGGTCGGCGACGTTCGGTGATCTCACCGAGCGATTCGGCGGCATCCCGCCGCTTGCAGGCCCGTGTGCACACGATCGCCTGTTCGAGAATGACGACGTCGCGCGGGATATTGTCGCGACGCTTGGGGCGTCCCGCAGATAGTGCTGTCGCGACGCTCGGGGCGTCCCGCGGGTAGTGCTGTCGCGTATTCCCGGCGTCGGCGCAGGATGCGCGCATCCGCGCCCCGTAGCATGTGTGGAATGTGTGGAATCGTCGGCTATGTCGGGCCCCGTGAGAGCCAGCCCATCCTCATCGCCGGGCTGTCGCGGCTGGAGTACCGCGGCTACGACTCGGCCGGTATCGCCGTCATCGACGGTGACGGGAACCTCGGGATGCGCAAGCATGCCGGCAAGCTCAGTGTGCTGCGTGAAGATCTCGCCGAGCACCCGCTCCCCGCGGGGACGACGGGGATCGGCCACACGCGCTGGGCGACCCACGGTGGCCCCACGGATGCCAACGCTCACCCGCATCTCGCCGATGATGACAAGCTCGCGCTGATCCACAACGGCATCATCGAGAACTTCGCCGCGATCAAGAACGAGTTGCGCGAAGAGGGCTTCGAGTTCCGCAGCGAGACCGACACCGAGGTCGCGGCGGTGCTGCTCGGACGCGAGTATCGGGCGCACGGTGGCGACCTGGTCGCCGCGTTCCGTTCGGTCGTGCGCCGCCTCGATGGCGCCTTCACTCTTCTCGCGATGCACCGCGACAACCCCGGCCTCGTGGTCGGCGCCCGGCGCAACTCGCCCCTGGTGATTGGACTAGGCGAGGGCGAGAACTTCCTCGCCTCCGACGTCGCAGCCTTCGTCGAGCACACGCGGCAGGCTCTCGCGATCGGCCAGGACGAGATCGTCGCCATCACCCCCGACGGGGTCGAGGTGACGGACTTCGACGGCAACCCCGTCGGCGTCGAGCCGTTCGAGGTGCTGTGGGATGCCGCCGCCGCCGACAAGGGCGGATGGTCGTCGTTCATGGCCAAGGAGGTGTCGGAGGAGCCCGAGGCCGTCGCGAACACGGTGCGGGGCCGCATCCGTGACGGGGTGGTGTCGATCCCCGAACTCGATGGCCTGGACGAGTTGTTCGCCGGTATCACCCGCGTCATCGTGGTGGCCTGTGGCACGGCAGCCTATGCGGGGATGGTCGGCAAGTACGCGATCGAGCAGTGGGCGCGGGTGCCGGCCGATGTCGAGCTGGCCCACGAGTTCCGCTACCGTGACCCGGTCATCGGATCTGACACTCTCGTCGTCTCGATCAGCCAGTCCGGTGAGACGATGGACACGCTCATGGCGGTCAAGTACGCCCGCGAGCGCGGTGCGAAGACGCTGTCGATCTGCAACACGCAAGGGGCGACGATCCCGCGCGAGTCCGACGCCATCGTCTATACGCACGCGGGCCCCGAGGTCGCGGTCGCCTCGACAAAGGCGTTCGTCGCGCAGATCACGGCGCTCTACCTCCTCGCCCTGCACATTTCGCACGTGCGCGGAACCCTCAGCGACACCGAGATCCGCCAGCAGGTGCTCGAGCTCGAAGCGGTTCCCGACAAAATCACGCGAGTGCTCGAGAGCGAGCAAGAGCACATCGAGCAGTTCGCGCGCTGGATGGGCGACACCCAGTCCGTGTTGTTCCTCGGTCGTCATGTCGGCTATCCGATCGCGCTCGAGGGGGCTCTCAAGCTCAAGGAGATCTCCTACATCCACGCCGAGGGCTTCGCGGCCGGCGAGCTCAAGCACGGCCCCATCGCCCTCATCGAGCCCGGTCAGCCGGTCTTCGTGATCGTGCCCTCGCCGCGTCACTCGCCGCTGCTGCACTCGAAGGTCGTCTCGAACATCCAGGAGATCCGCGCTCGCGGCGCCCGCATCATCGCCGTGGCCGAAGAGGGGGATGCCGCCGTGCTTCCCTACGCCGACGAGGTGCTGCGCATCCCGCTGGCGGACCCGCTGTTCGAGCCGCTGCTTGCCGTCGTGCCGCTGCACATCTTTGCCATGGGCCTGGCCACAGCCAAGGGTCTGGACGTCGACCAGCCCCGCAACCTCGCGAAGTCCGTCACGGTCGAGTAAGCGCGGCGCTTCGGCCGGCTACGGCCGCGTCGGTCGGAGGCTCCGCGCCGAGGCATCCGACCGACGGTGATCAATCCGACGGATACCTCGGCCGAGCTTTTGCTCCTCGACTATATAACGTCAGGCTGATATAAAGATCTCATGCACGCTCTCGAGATCCTCGGTGATCCGGTGCGGCGCCGACTGCTCGAGGTGCTCTCCCACGGCCCGCAGCCCGCAGGTGTGCTCGTTGACCTGGTCGGCGGCGAGTTCGCCATCAGCCAACCCGCCATCTCGCGGCACCTGAGACTGCTGCGTGAGAACGGCTTCGCGGATGCCGAGATCGACGGCACCCGGCGGATCTATCACCTTCGCGCCGACGGCCTCGACGCTGCCGCGACGTACCTCGACCGGCTGCGCGCACCCCTTTCCCAACGTCTCGACGCACTGCACACCGAGATCGCGCGCGGCAGGTCGGCGCGGCGACGCGGCGAGGCCGCTGCCGAACCTCGCCTGGCCACGGCATCCGACATCCCCCCGTCCCCTACCCAGGAGGCATCATGACCCTCGACGCTCCACGGATCACCCGCGACGGCGACCGTTACCACCTCGAATACTCCGAGGTCTACGCGACCGACATCGACGACCTGTGGTCGGCAGTCACGACGACCGAGCGGCTGTCGCGGTGGATGGCGACCTACCGCGGCGATCTGCGCGAGGGCGGTGCGTGGGAGGTGCTGGGATCGGACCGCGAGGTGTGGTGTCGCGGAGTCGTCACCTCCTGCACACCGCCGCGCAGTTTCACGACCACCTGGCACGCCAGCGGTGAGGATCCCACCGAGCTGACGGTGACGCTCGCGCCCGACGACGCAGGTACCCGCTTGACGCTCTCGCATCACGGCATCCAGTCGATCCTCTACGGGGCCGGGTGGCAGACCTACCTCGAGCTCTTGGCGCAGGGGCTGGCAGCGCCCGATGCCGTCCTCGTCGACGACGCCGCGTGGGACGCGCGATTCGCCGAGCTGCGACCCGTCTACGACGAGAAGTTCGCGTCGCTGCGAACCTGAATCGGCGAGGACGCCTCATACTGGCCAGCGGTAGGGTGGCGGATGCTGCGGCATCCGTCACCGCCGCCGGCTGAGGAGAGTCCATGATCGTCGGGATCGGCGTCGACCTGGTCGACATCGAACGCTTCGAACGGACGATCGCGCGTACCCCGAAGCTGCTGGTGCGGCTGTTCTCGCCCGCCGAACGGATGCTGAAACCCCGGTCGCTGGCGGCCCGGTACGCCGCGAAGGAAGCGCTCATCAAGGCGCTCGGCGGGTCGGACGGCGTGCACTGGACCGAGATCGAGGTCACGCCCGAGGCATCCGGTCGCCCCTGGTTCAGCCTCACCGGGTCAACCGCCGAGGTCATCGCCGCGCGGTCGATCACGACCCTGCACCTGTCGATGTCTCATGACGCGCACCTGGCGACCGCCTACGTCATCGCGGAGTCCGCTGCGGAGCCGCGGGCGCGAACCCACACGCCCGGTGCCGAACCCACAGCATCCCCCGCGGAAAAGGTGTGGGCTGACGCGGAAGGTGTGGGTTCGGCGACAGGGGCTGAGTTCGCGGAAGCGGTCGAGGACCAGGAGGGAACGGCATGAGCGTGATGCCGGGGTCGAGATTGCCGGAGGGGACGCTGCGCGAGGCATCCGTCGATGTCGCAGCGATCGCCGCGAATGTGCAGCACCTGCGACGGATGACGAACTCCGAGGTCATCGCGGTCGTGAAGGCCGATGGGTATGGTCATGGGGCTACCCGCTCGGCCGTCGCCGCGCTCGCGGGCGGTGCGACGCGAATCGGCGTCTCAGACATCACCGAGGCACTCGCCCTGCGCCGGGCGGGCATCACCGCCCCGATCCTCGCCTGGCTGCACGCGCCCGGGACCTCGTTCCGCGAAGCTGCCGGGGCTGGCATCGAGCTCGGCATCTCGAGTTTCGACCAGCTGCAGCAGGCCTCGGCCGCGGCGTCCGTCGACCGGCCCGTCGGCGTGCACCTCAAGCTTGAGACCGGGCTCGGGCGCAACGGCGTCGCGCCGGCTGACTACGGTGTTGTCTTCGCCGAGGCCGCGCGGCTCGAGCGCATCGGCAAGCTGCGGGTAATCGGACTGTTCAGTCACCTCTCGAACACGAGCGCCGAGGACGACCGCGCGGCGCTGCGCGTGTTCCTGGATGCCGCGGGCTCGGCGGCAGCGCTCGGTCTCGCGCCGCCGCTTCGCCACCTCGCTGCCACCCACGCCGCGATCGCCCTGCCCGAGACACGGCTCGGATGCGTGCGGCTGGGTATCGGGATCTACGGCCTCTCGCCGTTCGCCGACCGCAGCTCCGCGGATGTGGGCCTGCGCCCCGCGATGACACTGCGCGCGGCAGTCGCCGCGGTGCGCCGCGTGGATGCCGGACACGGCGTCTCGTACGGGTATCAGCACCGCACCGAGCGCGAGAGCACCCTTGCGCTCATCCCGATCGGGTACGCCGACGGGGTGCCGCGAAACGCCTCCGGGCGGGGGCCGGTCTGGATCGGCGGCAAGCCGTTCGCGGTAGCCGGACGCGTCGCCATGGATCAGTTTGTCGTGGATGTCGGTGACCATCCGGTGGCGGTGGGCGACGAGGCAGTGCTGTTCGGCGACCCGACGCTCGGCGTCCCGTCCGCCGACGACTGGGCGCGCGCCGCCGACACGATCAACTACGAGATCGTGACCCGGATCGGTCCGCGCGTGCCGCGGCGGCAGGTGTCGTCGTGAGCGGCTTGGATGGCCTGATCGGCGACCGGGAGATCACGAGCCCCGCCGACATGCACGCCCTCGGGGTGCAGATGGGACGGATGCTGCATCCGGGCGACCTCGTCGTGCTCACCGGGGTCCTCGGCGCCGGCAAGACGACCCTCACCCGCGGGATCGGCGAGGGGCTCGGCGTGCGCGGCCCCATCCAGAGTCCGACCTTCGTGCTCGCGCGGACCCACCCGTCGCTCGTCGGCGGGGCGCCACTGGTGCACGTTGACGCCTACCGCCTGGGATCTGCGGCAGAGCTCGATGACCTCGACATCGACTACGACGGCTCGGTCGTCGTGGTCGAGTGGGGGCGCGGGATGGTGTCGGGCCTGCGCGATCACTGGTGGGATGTCGAGCTGCAGCGCGAGTGGCATGGTACGGGCGTCGACACCGCCTGCGGCACGTACTCGCGGGCTACGGAAGACCTCGCCGCCGACGCGCCGCGCCTTGTCAGCATCCGTCGCGAGCCCTCCTGATCGGCGGGGCTCGGCGCTGGTTCGCGCGCTGATCCCACGTGTGCGGCACTTCTGTGCATGCGCGGCGCATTGATGTGCAGCTCATGCATCGTTCAGCCGCGCACGGGGGGCAGAGACCGCGGGGCCCGCGGGCTCGTGGGCCGCGGGCAATGCGCCCCCGCCACCGCGCGGGCGGGCACGTCCGCGCCGAACGCAGGATGAATCAGGTGCCACGCGCTCAAAACACGCCCGCGGCGGCAAGTGAGCCTGCAAACGGCACGCAGCTGCCGGGTGCCCGGGCGCGGATACCCTGGATAGGTGATTCTCGGCATCGATACCTCGGTCGGCACCGCGGTGGCGGTCGTCGAGGTAGATGGCGTGGTGCTTGCCGAGGCCTCGAGCGCGAACCCGCTCGGACACGCCGAAGTCATCGGCGATCTGCTCCATACCGTGCTCGGCACGGCGCGCGCCGACGCACCCCTCGGGCACGCCGGTGCCGGCACACCCGGTGAGCGTCCAGAGATCACGGCGGTAGCGGCGGGTATGGGCCCCGGCCCGTTCACCGGCCTGCGCGTTGGCATCGCAGCAGCCCGCACCTTTGCGCTCGGGCGCGGCATCCCCGTGGTCCCGGTGGTCAGCCACGACGCCGCAGCCCTCGGCATCCTGCTCGATCAGGCCCTCACCGGCGAGACGGAAGCCGGCCGCTTCGCGATCGTCACCGACGCCCGTCGCCGCGAATTCGCCTACACGGTCTACGAGGGGATCGATGACGACGGCCTGCCGATCCGGGTCACCGAACCAGCCCTCACCCCACGGGACGAGATCGATACCGTGCTCGCCAGGTTCGGCGCCCAGCGGCGCGACACGACGGCAGTTTCGGCGGCGATGGTCGCGCTGGTAGCCGCGCGCGCGATGGCAGCGGGACGCGAGGTCGGCCCCCGCGAGGCGCTGTACCTGCGCTCGCCGGATGTCACGCTGCCCGCCGGTCCGAAGAAGGTGGGCGTATGAGCATCCGTCCGGCCACCCCCGACGACCTCGCCGCGATCATGTCCATCGAGCGGGCCTCATTTCCGACCGACGCCTGGTCAGAGGCGATGATGGCGGGCGAACTCGCGTCGCCGCACGGTTCGTATCTCGTGGTCGAAGAGGCGGGTCGCATCATCGGCTACGGCGGCGTCCGCGCGGTGAGCGGGGCAGCGGATGCCGACATCCAGACCATTGCCCTCGATGCTGGCGTGCGCGGCGCGGGACGCGGACGGATGCTGCTCGCCGCGCTTCTCGAACGCGCCCGCGGGGCCGGCGCGCGGACCGTGTTCCTCGAGGTGCGCGACGACAACCCGGTAGCTCAGGGTCTGTACCGGCGCGAGGGCTTCATCGAGATCGGACGCCGGCCGCGGTACTACCAGCCTGATGACGTGGACGCGATCATCATGCAGCTCGATCTGGTGGGTTGGGATGCCGCCCGGCGGGAGGCCAGCGGGATCGAGCCCGCTGCCGCGGCATCCGGGGGAGTCTGCACGTGAGCGCCGCCGAACCGCTCGTCCTCGGGATCGAGACCAGTTGCGACGAGACCGGCATCGGCATCGTGCGCGGCCGCACCCTGCTCTCGAACACGATCGCCTCGAGTATGGACGAACACGCCCGGTACGGCGGGGTCGTCCCCGAGGTCGCCGCGCGAGCCCACCTCGAAGCCCTGCAGCCGGCGATCGAGACGGCGCTTGCCGAAGCTCAGGTATCCCTCGCCGAGATCGACGCGGTCGCCGTGACGTCCGGACCGGGGCTCGCGGGGGCGCTCATGGTCGGCGTCGGCGCCGCGAAAGCGCTCGCCGTTGCGCTCGACAAGCCGCTCTATGCCGTCAACCACCTCGTGGGCCACATCGCGGCAGACCTCCTCGACGCTGACGCGGAGCCGCTGGAGTACCCGACGATCGCGCTGCTGGTCTCGGGCGGGCACACGTCGCTCCTGCTCGTCCGCGATCTCACGAGCGACGTCGAGTTGCTCGGCGAGACCGTGGATGACGCCGCCGGCGAGGCCTTCGACAAGATTGCCCGCATCCTCGGCCTGCCCTACCCCGGGGGACCCGAGATCGACCGGGCCGCGGCATCCGGATCTGACGGGAACGGCGGGACGCGACCGGGGGACCCGAACGCGATCCGTTTCCCGCGGGGGCTCTCGCGGGCGAGCGACCTGGCCGAGCACCGCTATGACTTCTCGTTCTCGGGGCTGAAGACAGCCGTCGCGCGCTGGATCGAACAGCAGGATGCCGCAGGCCAGCCCGTCTCGACAGCGGATGTCGCCGCATCCTTCCGAGAGGCCGTCGTCGATGTGCTCGTCACCAAAGCGCTGGCCGCGTGCGCTGACTACGGCGTTCCGCGGCTGCTGCTGGGCGGCGGAGTCATCGCGAACCGGCGGTTGCGCGAGGTCGCGCTGGAGCGCGCCGCTGCGGCTGGTGTGACGGTGCGGATTCCGCCGCTGTCGCTGTGCACCGATAATGGGGCAATGATCGCGGCGCTCGCCTCGGAACTGATCATGGCCGGGCGTGCCCCGTCGACGATGGCTTTCGGGGCCGACTCGACCCTGCCGATCACCGACATCCAGGTCGCGGGGGAGGCAGGATGACTGATCGTTCTCGGGGGTTCTCGCGGTTTCCGACGGCCCCGGTCGATGTGCCGACCACACTCAGCGGCCCCGACCCGTCGCCGGACCACCCGGGGTGGGAACCGGATGCCGGACCCGTCGAGCCCGCGAGCTTCGACGGGGGTTCGCGGGGTGGGCCCTGGGGTTCGCGATCGTGGGCCTTGCTGTCTCGCTGTTCGTCGGGTGGGGCTTTGTCATCGGGATCGTCGCGATCGTCGCGGGCATCATGGCGCTGCGGCATCCGCGGGACAGCAGGCGCGTCGCCGTGTGGGCTATCGTGCTCGGCGGTGTGTCGATCCTCTACAGCGCCGGCTGGCTTCTCTACGCCTGGGCCGTGCTGACCTGACTCCGGCCAGGGCCCGGGCCCGGTGGATTCGGTCGCGCCGTGTTGTGGGTCGGGTGGGCTGGATGTCGCAGGACGGCGCGACCGAACGGGAGGGGTCGCCCGCCGAGAGGTCAGGTCAGGGGGCGGGCGGAACGCGGTCGGCAAGGACCGCGACGCGGGAGCCCCCGACACGGGTCATGATGAGGGTCGCGGATTCCTCACCCTTCAGCTTGAGGCTCTGACGGAGGGCGGCGGGATCGACATCCACTCCCCGTTTCTTGATCTCGAGGATGCCGATATCGCGCTCCTTCAGTGCCCTCGCAAGCTTCTTCGTGTCGGCCGGGAGCACCTCGCGAACCCGGAAGCTCTGCACGAAGGGGCTCGTGACCGCGTCATCCCCGGTGAGGTACGCGATCTTCTCCGCCAGCATCCCCGCCCGAAGCGACCTCGCAACCTGTCCGATGAGCCGGGCACGGATGACTGCGCCGTCGGGTTCGTGGATGAACTGTCCGAGCGCGCGCACCGGTTCGTCCTCGCTGTCTGCGGGCGCCGTGAGCTCGGCGGCGTGCTGCCCGCGCAGGATCAGCGCCGACCGCGTCACGCCCTCGCGCGCGAGCGCGCCCGACCACAGCACGAGCTCGATCGTCGAGCCGTCGGCACTGACCCACTGCGCCTCGTACCCGTCGGGGATGCGATCACGATCGAGTCCCGGCCCGAGCTTTATACCGGCCGGCATCCGGCTGGTGAGTTCGAAGACCCACTCCAGCGGCGGCGACCAGTCGTCAGCGCGCGCGCGTCCCGTCTCGCCCGCCTCGCGCCGGGCGGGGTCAAGCCAGACAGCCTCGACCCCGCTGAGATCCTGCTCCTGAGCGAGCCCGTGGCGCACGGTGACCGCGGCCCCGAACGGTGCGAGATTGACGGTCGCGAGGGCCGCGGTCACCTCGTCGGCGTCGATGGCGCCGACACGGATGCCGAGACTTGCCAGAGCCAGCGCATCACCGCCGATCCCGCAGCCGAGGTCTGCGACGCGCTCGATTCCCGCGCGACGGAACCGCCCGGCGTGATGGGCTGCCACCGACAGGCGTGTCGCCTGCTCGAGACCGGCGCGGGTGAACAGCATCCGTCCCGCGAAGTCGCCGAACTTCGACCGCGCCCGCTCCCGAAGCCGCGCCTGGGTGACCACTGCCGACACCAGATCGGGGGAGTGGCCGGCGCTACGCAGCCGTGAGACGATGCGCGCCACCTCGTCGCTGGAGGAGACCGGACCGAGGCTGTTCAGCAGGTCGAGCCCCGCCGGCGTCAGCAGCGCCCGCACCTCGGCGATGTCCATCCATCCACCCTAGGTGCGGGCGCTGCACGCGGCATCCGTGTCAGCTGCAGCTGCTTACGAGATCCCAGGAGGATGCCGAGATGCGCTGCAGACTCGTCACGGTGGCGTCGCCGAGACCGAGGTAGTCCTGGGTTCCGATCGCGTAATACGGGTTGTAGGGGTTCACCCCGTAGGAGGTGGCCCGCCCCGCAGCCTTGTGGGCGGCGTTCGTTGCGGTCACGCAGTCGCTCGGCGGGACTGTCGGCGTCGGCGAAGGAGTGACCGTCGGTGTCGGTGTCGGCGTTCCGGTTGGTGTCGGTGTGGGTGTCGGCTCGCCTGACCGGTCGACGCGGCGGTTGTTGTCGAAGAAGAACTCCGTCACGTAAGCCGGGTAGTCGATGCTGTTCGCGCTGATGTACGAGCCGCCCGATCCCGCACCGGCTGGCCAGTTGTGGCCGAGCCCGGTGTTCTGAATGACGGAGACCCGAGGCCCTTCGGCATCCGAGTACAGCGTCCCCGAACCCGACGTGTTGGTGCCGGCAAGGCCCGACAGGCCGAAGCTCGAGGTCTGATCGGCGTCGTAGATGTCAGCCATGATCTGACCGTTCAGCGTGTTGTACCCGGGCGCGACAGTCGAGTCATTGCTGCCGTAGACGACCGAGGTCAGCTGCGTGTCGAAGGCGCCGGATGCCGAGCTGGCGAAGCCCGTGCACGTCGATACTCCTTGGTTCCTCGAGACCGCCACCGACGAGATCTGACCGGAGGTGGTACCCACCGTCGGTCCGGCGTTGATGCCCATCCCGGCGAACACGTCAGGCGCGAGGCATCCCATGACCATCGTCTGCCCGCCGCCGGACGAAAGCCCCGAGACGTACACCTGGTCGGCGTCGATATCGAGGCTCGTGCGGGCGGTGAGTGTCGAGGCCAGCGAAAGCAGGTTGTCGTCGTGGCGCGATGGCGCGCTGCGCGAGTGATTCGCGTCGTAATAGTCCCAGCAGCCGAGGATGACTCCGCCGTTCGGGGCATCCGGCAGCGCGACGATCATGCCGTACTCGTCAGCAGTCTGTGCCCAGTTGCCCGCGGACTGCAGATCGGATGCCTTCTGCACGCATCCGTGGAGCGAGATCATCAGCGCGCGACCGGAAGGCAGGGCGGCAGCCGTCGTCGGGGTGTACAGGCGCACCGACATCCCGGCGATCGTCTCGGTCGTCCACGTGCCGGTGCCGCCGGTCGAGCCGCCACCCGATCCACCGCCGCCGTTCGTGCAGCCGGGCAGGGTCTCGAATCCCGGGGGACAGGTGATCGCCTGAGCGGCGGGAGCTGCGACGGCCAGGCCCGCCACCGCCAAGCCGGCCGCCAGGAGCGCGCCGATTGCGCGCTTTCGGACACGAGAGAACATGCGTCATCCCTTCGTCGGCGCCCCGGCCATCGCCCCGGGCGCCATCGCACGGTCGTCCCGGTCGGAGCACGGGCATCCCTCTCCAGCGAGCGGATGCCGAGGTGCGTCATCGCACGGCACTCACGGTAACTGAAAGATGATTCATATACCAGGTTAAGTTCGCGTGCATGACAGGACTCTCCTCGCCGGTGGATCGGGCGTCGCCGGTCGGGCGCGGGGGCGCTGAAGTCACGGCATCCGGATTGGCACTCGCGTTGCGTGAGTGCCAGAGCTTCAATACACTTGCGTTAGCACTCTCGGTGTGAGGTTGCTAACGAGTCTTGGTATCTCAAGGAAAGCAGAGGTAGACCCGTGTCGGTTTCCATCAAGCCGCTCGAGGACCGCATCGTCATCAAGCAGGTCGAGGCCGAGCAGACCACCTCGAGTGGTCTGGTCATTCCCGACACCGCGAAGGAGAAGCCCCAGGAGGGCGAGGTCGTCGCAGTCGGACCCGGTCGTATCGATGACAACGGCAACCGCGTTCCGCTCGACGTCGCCGTCGGTGACCGCGTCATCTACAGCAAGTACGGCGGGACCGAAGTGAAGTTCGGCGCCGACGAGTACCTGGTGCTCTCGGCTCGCGACGTGCTGGCGGTCGTCGTCCGCTGAGTCGACAACTCTTCGACGGGGCTCGGATGCTGCGGCATCCGGGCCCCGTCTGTTTTTTGTGTTCCCCATCCCCGCGAGCCCACAGCACCGCCGCCGAGCCCACACGATTCACGCGCGGAACCCTGTGGGCTCGGCGACGGAGGTGTGGGTTCAGCAAGCTGGGCAGGGCGCAGCACGCGCAGCGGGGCGTGGCAGGAATCTGCCGAGACTCGGCCGGAGGACACTGCGGCTGGGCGACAGACGCGCGCCGCAGGGTCGCCGGCGCGCCCTAGGCTGAGTGAGTGACGCGCGAATCTGTTCCGGGGGATGGGGGCTCGGCGCCCGCGACCGGTGACATTCCAGCGTCGGGTGCGGCAGAGCTCGCCGGGTCGGATGCCGCGCACCTGGCCCGGGAAGCGCCGGCAGAGGCTGCACGCGAGCGGCTCGTCGGCGGCATCTTCGCGTTCTCGGCGTACTTCCTCTGGGGATTCCTGCCGCTCTACTTCATCCTGCTGGCGCCGATCACCGGCTGGGAGCTGGTCGGCTGGCGCATCCTGCTCTCCCTCGTCTTCTGCATCTTCCTGCTCACCGTCATGCGCGCCTGGCGGCCGTTTCTCGCGATCGTGCGTCAGCCACGGCTGCTCGGCTGGACGGCGCTGGCCGGAGCTGTCATCTACGTCAACTGGCAGGTGTTCATCCTCGCGACCCTGTCGGGTCACGTCATCGAGACGAGCCTCGGCTACTTCATCAACCCGATCGCCACGGTGCTGCTGGGCGTACTCGTGCTGCGCGAGCGGCTGCGCTTGACGCAGTGGATCGCGATCGCGATCGCGGGCATCGCTGTCATCGTCACGATCGTTGGCTACGGCACGGTCCCGTGGGTGGCGCTGACGCTCGCGGCATCCTTCAGCATCTACGGACTGATCAAGAAGCGGATCGGGCCCTCGGTGGATGCCGTCAGCGGCCTCACCCTCGAGTCGGCGTGGCTCACACCGCTCGCGATCGTGCTGCTGGTGGTCACGTCACTGACGACTGGTCTCTCCGTCGGAGCATACGGTTTCTGGCATGTCGTGCTGGTGAGTCTCGCGGGCGCCGCGACAGCCGTGCCGTTGCTGCTGTTCGCCGCCGGAGCTCGACGTGTGCCGCTCACCGTCGTCGGACTGCTGCAGTTCATCGCGCCGATCATGCAGTTCATCACGGGGGCCTGGATCCTCGGCGAGCCGATGCCGCCCGAGCGTTGGGTCGGCTTCGCGCTCGTGTGGGTGGCGCTCGCGGTGCTGACCGTCGACTCGGTCGTGTTCGCGCGACGCGCCCGCGGGGTCAGCGACGTCGCCGAATACAGCTGATCCGCCCGCCTCGCGCTCCCGCGCCGCGGCGCCCCCGTGCCCGCGCCGCCGCACCGACCCCGCCGTTCCGCTGTCACAGACTGCAGCATCCGTCGCCCGCGAGCGACAGTCTGTGACAGCCGAACGGGTGAATGGCGGCGGGGGACAGCCGAACGGGTGAGTGGCGCCAGCGGGCGTCAGCGCACGAAGCGGGCGATGGCTGCCGAGGCTTCGCGGATCTTCTCCTCGGCCTGCTCGTCGCCCTGCCTCGCGGCATCCACGACGCAATGGCGCAGGTGGTCTTCGAGAAGGCCGAGCGCGACAGACTCCAGCGCGGCGGTGGTGGCACTGATCTGGGTGAGGATGTCGATGCAGTACTTCTCGTCTTCCACCATCGAACGGATGCCGCGAGCCTGCCCCTCGATGCGCTTCAGCCGGTTCAGGTAGCGCTGTTTGTCGCCGATATACCCGTGATGGCCCGCCGGCCCGTGGGCATCATGCTCGGCATCCGTCGCCCCGTGCGGGGTCGTCTCCAGGGTGTCGCTCATCGCGGGCTCCGTTCGTTGGGTGTGGTGCGGGATCCGACAGCCGGGTCAATGCTCTGGAAGCGGCGGAGCCGCAGGCTGTTGCCGACGACGAAGACGCTGGATGCCGCCATCGCCGCACCGGCGATCATGGGGTTCAGGAGCCCGAGGGCAGCCAGCGGAATCGCCGCCACGTTGTAGGCGAACGCCCAGAAGAGGTTCCCACGGATCGTGCGCAGCGTCGCCCGCGACAGCCGGATGGCGTCGACCGCGCCCAGGAGGTCTCCGCGCACAAGCGTCAGGTCGGAGGCCTCGATGGCGGCGTCAGTTCCCGTGCCCATCGCGATACCGAGGTCGGCCTGCGCGAGCGCCGCCGCGTCGTTGACGCCGTCGCCCACCATTGCCACGACTCGGCTGCGCGCCTGAAGCGCCTCGATCTGCGCGGCCTTCTCGGCGGGCAGCACCCCGGCGATGACCTCGCGGATGCCGACCTCATCTGCCACGCGACGCGCCACGGCGTCGTGGTCACCGGTGAGCAGGATCGGCTCCAGCCCGAGCTCGCGCAGCCGGGCGACGGCGGCAGTGCTCGAGGGCTTCACCGAGTCCGCGACGGTGAGGATGCCGCGAGCCTTCCCATCCCATGCGACGACAACGGCGGTCGTCCCGTTCGCGCCGGCGCGCTCGATGGATGCCGTGATCTCGGCATCCGGGTGCACCGACCACTCGGCGAGCAAGCCCAGCGATCCGACCGCGACGGCGTGGCCTTCGACGACCCCCGTCGCACCCCGCCCCGCTACGGACGAGAACGACTCCACCTCGGGAAGCGGGCCCCGGCCGCCGCGGAACCCGCGATCGCCCGGGCGATCGGGTGCTCGGATGCAGACTCCACCGCACCGGCCAGACGCAGCACCTCGGCGGCATCCTCGCCCGGCACGGGCAGCACGTCCACGAGCGTCATCCGGCCCTCGGTCACGGTTCCGGTCTTGTCGAGCACGACAGTGTCGACGCGCCGGGTCGACTCCAGAATCTGCGGCCCCTTGATCAGGATGCCGAGCTGCGCGCCGCGGCCGCTGCCGACCAGGAGGGCTGTCGGTGTCGCCAGACCCAGGGCGCACGGGCAGGCGATGATCAGCACGGCGATCGCCGCCGTGAGCGCCAGCGCCGTGCCGCCGCCGAGCAGCAGCCAGGTCACGAGAGTCCCGACGGCGATCACGATGACGATCGGCACGAACACCCCCGCGACGCGGTCGGCCAGTCGCTGTACCTCGGCCTTGCCAGCCTGAGCCTGTTCCACCAGGCGCGCCATTTGCGCCAGCTGCGTCTGCTCGCCCACGCGCGTGGCGCGCACCACGAGACGGCCCCCGACGTTGACCGTCGCGCCCACGACCGCGTCACCCTCGCTGACCTCGACGGGAACCGACTCGCCCGTGATCGTCGAGGTGTCCACGGCCGAGGTCCCCGACACGACAACCCCGTCGGTCGCGATGCGCTCGCCGGGGCGCACGACGAATTCGTCGCCGACGCGAAGCTGAGCGACAGGGACCCGCACCTCCGCGCCACCGCGAAGCAGCGCGGCATCCTTTGCGCCGACCTCCAGCAGTGCCCGAACTGCCTGGCTCGCGCGCCGCTTCGCGCGCACCTCCAGGTAGCGACCGAGCAGCAGGAAGGTCGTGACTCCCGCGGCAACCTCGAGGTAGATCGTGTTTCCGGCTTCGCCCGGCTGCGCGATCCACGTGAAGCCGTGGGTCATTCCCGGCATCCCGGCGCCGCCGAAGAACAGCGCGTACAGCGACCACAGGTAGGCGGCCGAGACCCCCATCGAGACGAGAGTGTCCATGGTGACAGCGCCGTGGCGCAGATTGATCGCCGTGGCGCGGTGGAACGGCCACGCAGCCCACACGACGACGGGTGAGGCAAGCGCCAGCGATGCCCACTGCCAGTAGGTGAACTGCAGCGCGGGGATCATTGCGAGCAGGATCACCGGCACCGACAGCACCGCCGCCCCGATCAGGCGCTGGCGCAGCGAGGCGAGCTCGGGATCGGTCGCCGGCTCGTCGGTCTCGGGCACCGGCGGCGCGGGCACTGTGGCCGTGTACCCGGTGCGTTCGACCTCGGCGATGAGGGCCGCAGCATCGGCGCGCGACTCGTTCGCGTTCGCCGGGACGTCATCGATTCGGACGACGGCTTTCTCGGTGGCGTAGTTGACGGATGCCGACACCCCCGGCATCCGGTTCAGTCGCTTCTCGATACGCGCGGCGCACGAGGCGCACGTCATCCCACCGATCTGAAGCTCGATCGGTGCTGAGCTGCCCCCGCCGGCAGGTGCGGCTGTCGTCACCGTCGCGCGGCCTGGTAGCCGGCCTCGTCGACGGCGGTCAGCACTGCAGTGTCGTCGAGGGTCTCGGCGGTGACCGTCAGGAGGCCGGTTGCAGCGCTGACCTCGACCGCGGATACGCCCGGGATTCGCGAGACCTCGTCGCGCACGGCGTGCTCGCAGTGGCCGCAGGTCATTCCGGTGACGACGTATTCGTGGTTTGTCATGGCGGGTTCCTCCCGTGAGAGTACGGCTATCTCGATACCCCTGAGGGGTATGCATCTCAACGATACGCCCATCCCCGGCATTCCCGCGCCGTCGATCGCGACGGATACCGGCGCCAGGTAACGATTTGACGGCGTTACACATCGTTAACGCACCGCAACACACGCGAGACCAGTCCGCGGATAAGTTATTGGCACTGTGCGGGCTCTTTGGCGACCCGCATCCATTCACAGCAAGGAGCATCATGGGCGTCTTCACACGATCCCGCGCCGGCTCGATCCTCGGCGGTATCGCCGTGGTCGGTGTCAGCGCGGTCTTCCTGGCGGGTTGCGCCGGCGACTCTGGCGGCGGGAACGGTACCAGCGAGCCCGCGGGCGAATCCCTCGACCTCAAGATCGGCACGGCGCTGCCCGTGACCGGCAACCTGGCCTTCCTCGGCCCGCCGGAAATCGCGGGTACCGAGTACGCCGCATCCGAGGTCAACGCCGCAAACGCGGGCGTGACCATCGAGATGATCCAGGGCGATTCGGGTGACACCGACAACAAGGCCTACGAGACCGAGATCCCGCGTCTTCTCAACGAGGGCGTCTCCGCGATCATCGGTGCTGCCTCATCGGGCACCTCGCTGCAGTTCATCGACCAGGTGGTCGGCGCCGGCGTCATCCAGTTCTCGCCCGCCAATACCTCGGCTGCATTCTCGACCTACGACGACAACGGCCTCTACTTCCGCACGGCGCCGTCTGACACCCTGCAGGGTGAGGTGCTCGGAAACCTCATCGCCGAGTCGGGTGCGCAGACCCTGGGCATGATCGTCCTCAACGACTCGTACGGCACCGGCCTCGCGAGCTTCGTCAAGGACGCGTTCGAGGCCGCGGGCGGGACCGTCGTCGCCGAGCCCACCTACAACACGGGTGACACGAACTTCTCGGCTCAGATCTCGGAGGTCGTCGCTGCCAACCCCGACGCGATCGCCCTGATCACGTTCGAAGAGGTCAAGACCATGCTGCCCGAGCTGTTCGCCGCAGGCGTGCCCGCCGACAAGCTGTACTTCGTCGACGGCAACCTGTCGAACTTCGGTAGCAACGGCATCGACGTGGGTGGATCGCTTGAAGGGGCCAAGGGTACGCTGCCCGGTCTCTCGATCGACACGATCACCGACTTCACCGACTCGCTCCAGACCTTCTGGACCGACAAGGGCAACGAGGAGCTGACGGAGTTCAGCTACGCCGCCGAGTCCTACGACGCCGTCATCCTGCTCGCGCTCGCTGCTCTGGCCGCCGGTTCGACCGACGGCGCAGCGATCGCCGACAAGCTGCAGGAAGTGTCCGGCGGTTCGGGCGACGGTACTGCCTGCACCTCGTTCGCCGAGTGCGCCGAGATCATCAACGGCGGCGGAGTCGCTGACTACAACGGCATCTCCGGTCCGGTCACGTTCGACGACGTGGGCGACCCCACCGAGGCGTCGATCGGCATCTACGAGTACACCGCCGACAACGACTACGTCGCATACCAGTAAGCCTCACGGCTAGCGAGCGGGGCTCCGACCTTCGGGTCGGGGCCCCGCTTCCGTTGTGTGCGGCATCCGTGCGACCGGCCGAGCTGCGCGCCGAACCCACAGCATCCGTGCTGACCCCACACGATTCCTGCGTCGGAAGGTGTGGGCTCGCGCACGAAGGTGTGGGTTCGCGAGTGGGTGGGGAGGTGGATGCCTCGAGGCATGGTGCGGGCATCGTGCGGGGGTGACGGGCCGGTGTGAGGTGCCGAACCCACAGCATCCGTGCTGAGCCCACAGGTTTCGGGGGTGAAGAGGTGTGGGTTCGCGCGCGACGGTGTGGGTTCGCGCCTCGAGGCGGGGGGGTCCCGCGGGAGCGAGGGATGCCGCGGCGCGGGGCTAGGCGCCCAGGGTGCCGAGGTAGAGGCCGATGACCTTCGGGTCGTTCAACAGCTCACGGCCGGTGCCGGTGTAGGCATCCTTGCCCTGATCGAGCACATAGCCGCGGTCGCAGATCTGCAGGCACCGGCGAGCGTTCTGCTCGACCATGATCGTCGTCACCCCGGCCTTGTTGATCTCCGAGACCCGCAGGAACGCGTCATCCTGCCGGGCGGGGGACAGGCCCGCCGAGGGCTCGTCGAGCAGGATGACGGCAGGATCCATCATGAGAGCACGACTCATCGCCACCATCTGGCGCTCACCGCCCGACAGCGACCCGGCGCGCTGGTTCAGCCGCTTGCCGAGCTCCGCGAAGATGCCGGTGACGAACTCCAGGCGTTCGGTGTAGAGCTTGGGGCGCTGGAACAGACCCATCTGCAGGTTCTCGGCGATCGTGAGGCTCGGGAAGACGTTGTTGGTCTGCGGGACGAACCCGACGCCCTTGGCGACGAGCTTGTTCGCCTTGAGGCCCGTGATCTTCTCGCCGTTGAGCGAAATGTCGCCCTGGCGTACCTTCACCTGACCGAAGATCGCCTTCAGCAGCGTGGACTTGCCGGCGCCGTTCGGGCCGATGATGCCGATGAGCTCGCCGTCCCAGGCGGTCAGGGTCGCGCCGTTGAGGATGTTCACCCCGGGCAGATATCCGGCGTGAACCTCGTCGACCAGGACGACCGGCGTGCCCTCACGGACGGGGGGACGCTCGTCGGTGGCGGCTGCATCGGTCATGACTTCTCCGTCCCGGTGCCCTCGCCCGGCTCTCGCGATGTGCCGGGGGCGGCATCCGACTGGTGGTGATGCGACTTTTCGATGGCCTCGTCGAACTCCTGAACCTCCTGCTGCAACTCGATGGCGGCGGTGTTGAGTTCGCCGGGCACGCGCCCGGTGACAACGCCGAGGTCGACATCCTGATGCGAGCCGAGGTAGGCATCGATCACCGCGGGGTTCTGCATGACCGTGTCGGGCGGACCCTCGGCGACGATCTTGCCCTCGGCCATCACGACGACCCAGTCGGCGATGTGACGGACCATGTGCATGTCGTGCTCGACGAACAGCACCGTCATGCCCTCGTCCTTCAGGTCGAGGATGTGATCCAGCAGTGACTGCGTGAGAGCGGGGTTCACACCCGCCATCGGCTCATCGAGCATGACGAACTGCGGCGAGCTCATGAGTGCGCGGGCCATTTCGAGGAGCTTGCGCTGCCCACCCGAGAGGCTCGCCGCGAAGTCGGTCTCCTTCGCGTCGAGCTTGAACTTCTTCAGCAGCACGCGGGCGCGCTCTTCGATCTCGACATCCTGCTTTCGCCACAGGAACGGGAACAGCGACGCGAAGAAGCTCTCGCCGCGCTGCTCCGTCGCACCGAGCTTCATGTTCTCGAGCACGGTCAGAAGGCCCAGCGCCTTGGTCAGCTGGAACGTGCGCACCGCACCCATCCGCGACACCTTGAACGCGGGAACTCCCGCAAGGGCTGTGCCATCGAACTTCCAGGACCCCTCGTCGGGCTTGTCGAAGCCGGTCAGCAGGTTGAAGAACGTCGTCTTTCCGGCACCGTTGGGTCCGATGAGAGCGGTGATGGCATTCCGCGGGATCTCGAGATGCTCGACATCCACGGCGGTCAGGCCGCCGAACGTGCGCTTGACACCGTCCGCGACGATGATCGGGTCGACCTTGGCGACACCGGGGCGGATCTCACCCTCATGAAGGCCAGTCGTCTTGGGACGCGCTACCGGCGCGAGCGGCTCATCGGACAAAGCTCAACTCCTTCTTGTTCCCGAGGATCCCCTGCGGGCGGAAGATGATCAGCAGCATGAGCGCGACCCCGATCAGGACGAAGACCGACTGCTGTGCCTGCTCGCGCGAGAGGAAGGGCAGGAGCCCGGCATCCACCAGCGCGGGAAGGAGGTTGGAGAGGAACGCTCGCACAACCCAGAACAGCACAGCGCCGAGCACCGGGCCGAAGATCGTGGCGGCCCCACCCAGCAGGAGCGCCGTCCAGATGAAGAAGGTCTGGGAGGTCACATAGACGTTGGGGTTGACGTTGCTTCCCATCGCGGTGACGATGCCGCCCGCCGCGATGATGACGCCACCGATGACGAGGGCCTGCATCTTGAACGAGAACACGTTCTTACCCAGGGACCGCACGGCATCCTCGTCTTCACGGATGCCCTTGATGACGCGTCCCCAGGGACTCCGCATCAGCGACCAGGTGAACAGCACCGCGACCGCGGTCAGCGCGACGCCGATGATGATCACCCACCACTGGTCGCTCGTGTAGGTCCACGGGCCGAATCCATAGGTGCCCTGCGGGAGCGGGTTTGCCGCCCGGAACTCCGCCTGAAAGCCGAACAGCCCGTCGGCGGAGCCCGTGACGTCCTTATAGGCGGTCGACAGGAACAGCAGGCGCACGACCTCGGCCGCGGCGATCGTCACGATCGCGAGGTAGTCGCCGCGAAGCCGCAGCGTCGGGATGCCGAGAATGAGCGCGAACACGGCGGCGAGGACGAATCCGACGAGCGCTGCTGCCCACCACGGCAGCCCGAGCGTCAGGATCGAGATTGCGAAACCGTAGGCTCCGACGGCCATGAAGCCGGCGACACCCATGTTCAGCAGGCCCGCGAAGCCGAAGTGGATCGACAGGCCGATCGCCGCCAGCGCGAAGCCGAAGGTCGTGGGGCTGAGGATCTGGCTCAGCGTGTTGTTCAGGATCTGACCGAAGTCCATCGTCGTGCCCCCTTCAGCCCACTCGCTCTTTTCGACCCAGGATGCCCTGCGGTCGGAAGAGGAGGATCAGGATCAGGACGACCAGCGCGCCCACGTATTTGAGGTCGTCGGGAACCCCGAACAGGCTTGTCGTTTCGACCAGGATGCCGACGATCAGAGATCCGACGAGGGCGCCCAGTGCCGTACCGAGGCCGCCGAGCACGACAGCCGCGAACAGCAGCAGCAGGATGCTGGTTCCCATGTCCCACTTGATACCGGGGCGGAAGTAGGCCCACAGGACACCGGACAGGCCGGCAAGCGCCGCCGCGAGGATCCAGACGATCCGGACGATCCCGTCCACGTCGATTCCGGATGCCGCTGCCAGGGACGGGTTGTCAGAGACCGCCCGGGTCGCGCGACCGATCCGGCTGCGCGTGAGCCACAGCGCGAAGATGATGATCACGACGACCGAGATCAGCATGCTGACCAGATCCATCCAGGTCAGCACGATCGACCCGGGCAGGGGGATGACGCCCGACAGGGGATTCGGCAGCTGCAGCGTGCCACCGCCGACGAACATCTGGAAGATATAGCGCAGGGCGAGCGAGAGGCCGATCGAGACGATCATGAGCTGCACGACGCCGAGGCCCCTTCGGCGCAGGGGACGCCAGAGACCGGCATCCATCGCGTACCCGAACGCCCCCGAAACGATCACCGCCAGCGGGACGGCCACCAGCAGCGGCAGACTCAACCCCACGGCGAACAGCAGCGCTATCAGCGCCCCGAACGTCACCATCTCGCCGTGGGCGAAGTTCGAGATCCCCGTCGTGCCATAGACCAGCGAGAGACCGATCGCGGCCAGCGCCAGCATCAAACCGAAGTTGACGCCATTGACCAGGCGCTCCACGAGCTGGTCGACGAACCCGGTGGTGTTCCGCTCGCCCTCGCCGATGAAGAAGTTCGTCGTCACGCGGCCGCCGGGCCCGACCGTGACCTCGCGGACGTTGGGAGAGGTGTCTTCGCCCGTCTCGTCGATCACCGCAATGCCCTCGGGGAGGGTGTCTTCGTTGAGTGTCACGGTGTAGTCGGCATTGCGCTCAGGAACCCCCACCGCCCACTGCCCGTCGGCATCCGTCTCGACCGTTTGCTCGCCGCCGGGGCCGTCCACCGTCAGTTCGACGCCCTCGAGCGGCTCACCCTCGAGCTGCACATTCCCGCTGATGCGGTAGGGATCGTCGTCCGCGGCGTGAGCGGCAGTCGGCAGGGCGAGAAGGCCCACGAGGGTCAGTGCCAACGCGAGAAATACGCCGAGGCGATTCCGCGTCGTCCTGGCTGGGGCATTCGGATGTGGCACTCAGACCTCCCGGACGGCAACGGCCGAGGAAGTCGCTTCGACCGTGGTAGACGACCGTACGAGCGTAATGTGTCGGCGGTGTTTCCGGGGCATATTCGGCTGAGAACGATCCCAATCCGTTGCCGAGCCCACCGCGGCCGCCGCCCGGGAATGCCGGCGTGCCCGCGAACGTAGAATTCTCTATAAGGCTCGCGACCGCAGGAGAAGCATGGACACTCACGACCCGTTCGGATTCGTCGGACTCACCTATGACGACGTGCTTCTGCTGCCGGGTCACACTGACGTCATCCCGAGCGAGGCCGACACCTCATCGCGGGTGACGCGCCGCATCACCGTTGCGATCCCGCTCATTTCCAGCGCGATGGACACCGTCACCGAGGCGCGGATGGCGATCGCGGTCGCCCGAGAGGGAGGCCTCGGCATCCTGCACCGGAACCTCTCGATCGAAGATCAGGCATCTCAGGTCGACCGCGTCAAGCGCAGCGAGTCGGGCATGATCTCCGACCCCGTGACCACGACTCCCGACGCCACGATCGAAGAGGTCGACGCGATGTGCGCGACCTACCGCATCTCGGGCCTCCCCGTCGTCGACGACGACGGGACGCTCGTCGGCATCGTCACCAACCGCGACATGCGGTTCGTGTCGGGCTTCGAGCGCAAGACCACCCTCGTCAAGGACGTCATGACCAGCGAGGGTCTCATCACGGCTCCCGTCGGGATCGGCGCGAACGATGTCATCGCCACCTTCGCCAAGCATCGCGTCGAGAAGCTCCCGCTCATCGACGATAACGGCAAGCTCGCTGGCCTGATCACCATCAAGGACTTCGATAAGAGCGAGAAGTACCCGCTTGCCACCAAGGATGAGCACGGCCGCCTGCGCGTGGGTGCTGCGATCGGGTTCTTCGGCGACGCGTGGGAACGCGCCGAGGCGCTGCGGGATGTCGGGGTGGATGTTCTCGTCGTCGACACCGCCAACGGTCAGTCGGCGGGCGTCATCGACATCGTGCGACGGCTCAAGGCTGATCCGTCATTCGCGGGCATCGACATCATCGGCGGCAACGTCGCGACCCGTGAAGGCGCGCAAGCACTCATCGACGCCGGGGTGGATGCCGTGAAGGTCGGCGTGGGCCCCGGGTCGATCTGCACGACCCGCATTGTCGCCGGCGTCGGCGTTCCGCAGATCACTGCGATCTACGAGGCCTTCCAGGCTGCGCGCGAGGCCGGGGTTCCGGTCATCGCCGACGGTGGCCTGCAGTACTCGGGCGACATCGCCAAGGCCCTGGTCGCGGGCGCGGACTCGGTCATGATCGGGTCGCTGTTCGCCGGCACCGACGAAGCCCCGGGCGAGATCGTCTTCCAGGGCGGCAAGCAGTTCAAGCAGTACCGGGGCATGGGATCGCTCGGTGCGCTGCAGACGCGCGGCAAGAAGACCTCGTACTCGAAGGACCGCTACTTCCAGGCCGACGTCCCCACCGACGACAAGCTCATCCCCGAGGGCATCGAGGGGCAGGTCGCCTATCGCGGTCCGCTCGCGGCAGTCGCCTACCAGCTCGTCGGTGGCCTGCGGCAGTCCATGTTCTACGTCGGTGCCCGCACGGTCGAGGAGCTCAAGGCCAAGGGCAAGTTCGTCCGAATCACCTCTGCCGGCCTCAAGGAGTCGCACCCGCACGACGTGCAGATCGTCGTCGAGGCCCCGAACTACAAGCGCTGACGCGTAGCATCCGTCTGGTTCGCGGCCTCCGTCTCGCGCGCGGCATCCGTCTGGCGCGCGCGAAGTTCGTCTGGTGCGCGCGAAGTCCGCAGATTCGCGCGAACCTCGCACTTCCTGCCCCGAATCCTGTGGAGTAGGGGCGAGTCTGCGGAGTTCGTGGGGTGCCAGAACCGCGCCGGCTGGACTCCTCCCCAGCGTCGCCGGGCCGTGAAGAGCGTGCAGAAGGATGCCGCTTGCGGTCGCGCCACCCGCCGGCGACGCACGCTGGCGAGGTGACGCCAGAGCTCGAACAGTGGTTGCGGGAACGTGGCGGAATCGCGCACCGGAGCGACATCCTGCGTGCTGGGTACAGGGTCGCGGCCTTGCGGGGGTTCGTACGGGACGGGAGGGCGCGAGTCATCCGTCGTGCGTGGGTGACCCTTCCGGAAGCGGCGCCGGATCTCGTCACGGCGGCCACCGCGGGCGGCCGGATTTCGTGTCTGTCCCTTGCGCGCAGACGGGGGTGGTGGATGCCGCCCGACATGGATCTGCATCCCCACGTGCATATGGTTCCCGGCTCCGGTTCCGCGCGCCTGCCTGACGGATGGCCAGGACGGCTCCACTGGACTATCCCTCTCTCCCCGCCAGGATGGGGCCTCATGGCGACCGTCGAGGATGCGCTGGCTCACGTCGCTGGATGCGTCCCCCACGACGCTGCTCTCGCCGTGTGGGAGTCCGCGGTTCGTGTGGAGGGACTTGCGCCCGAGGCGCTCAGGCGCATCCCCTGGACCTCACGGGCTGCGCGAGAGCTGGCCGGCGAGGTTGTCGGGCTCTCTGATTCAGGGCTGGAGACCCTCGTCGTCCTGCCGCTGCGCCGCTGGGGGGTTCCGGTGGTGCAACAGGCGAGGATCGCCGGACGGTTCGTCGACCTTCTGATCGGCGAGCGGCTCGTGCTGCAGATCGACGGGTTCGCGCATCACTCCTCAAGCGCACAGCGCACGAAGGACATCGCGCACGACGCCGAGCTTGCGCTTCGCGGATACACCGTCATGCGCCTGAGCTACGCGCAGATCGTTCACGACTGGCCGGCGGTTGAGCGCAGCATCCGTCGCGCCCTCGCGGCCCGCCTGCACCTCGCATCCTGACCACGCCCGCTACTGCCCGCCGCGCCTGTGCTCGCACGTGCGGACTGCCCCGTTCCGCGCATGTCCCCAAACGCCAAGTTCGCAGGATGCGGCGGCAATCGTGCGGAGTTGGCGTGATTCTGCGAACTTCGCGGTGCCAAGCTCGGCCCCGGTACGGGGTGGTCGAGCCGCGGGCGCGCGCGTAGGGTCGGGGCATGTGCCGGAACATCCATACCCTCCACAACTTCGAGCCCGCCGCGACCTCGGATGAGGTTCACGCTGCAGCCCTCCAGTACGTGCGCAAGATCGCCGGGACGACCAAGCCGTCCAAGGCGAACCAGGATGCCTTCGACCGCGCCGTCCACGAGATCGCCCACGCCACCCAGCACCTGCTCGACGACCTCGTCGCCGTGACGCCGCCGAAAAACCGCGAAGAAGAGGCCGCCAAGGCTCGTGCGCGCGCCGTCGCGTCGGGGCGCTACTCGGTCGCTTAGGGCAGCTCGCGGCATCCGTTCGCCCGCTGCCCGCGCGGCCCAAGCTCGCAGAACCGCGCGAAGTTCGCAGGATTCCGGCCTGCGGATGCGGAGGTGGTGCGATTCTGCGCAGTTGGTGTGGCTGCGCGCCCGCCGGACCGCGGGCGCCGGTGCGGGGCTAGCGTAGGGACATGTCACTTCCCCCGCTCGTCGAGCCCGTCGAGGCCCTGACGGATGCCGAACGCGACCGCACGGCGCGTCACCGCAAACTCATCGCCATCGGCGACCTGGGTCAGCGCCGCCTCGCCGCAGCTCGCGTCGCGGTCGTGGGAGCCGGCGGACTCGGGTCATCCGTCATTCTGGCGCTTGCCGCGGCCGGCGTCGGAACGATCGGGATCATCGACGACGACGTCGTGGACCTGACCAATCTGCATCGGCAGATCATCCACTCGGTCGAGACCGTGGGCGAGCCGAAGACGGAAAGTGCCGCGGCTCGTGCACGCGGCCTGGCACCCGACGTGCGTGTGATCGAACATCCGGTGCGCCTGACAGCGGCGAACGCGCGCGAGATCCTGTCTGACTACGACCTCGTGCTGGACGGGTCCGACACCTTCGAGACCCGCGACGTCGTGGATGCCGCAGCCGCAGAGCTCGGGCTGCCGGTCGTGTGGGGGAGCGTACTGGAGTTCTGGTCGCAGGTGACGGTGTTCTGGGCGGAGCCGCCGGCCGGCACCGATCCGGTGCGCCTGAGCGACCTGTTCCCGGCCGGTTCGACCGGACAGGTCGTCACGTGTGAGGACGTCGGGGTGCTCGCATCGGTGTGCATGCAGACCGGCTCGCTGATGGCATCCGAGGCGATCAAGCTCATCGTCGGCGAGGGGCGCCCGCTTCTGGGTCGGATCGCCGTCATCGACGCCCTCGCCGGAACGATGCGAGAACTCCCGGTCCGCTCGGCATCCGCCCTTTCTACGCCCTCCCACGTATGAGTTTCACTCGCACTGTCGCCGAGCATCGCCACGCGATCCTCGCGGCGACCACCGTCCTGACCGCGGTTCGGATGCCGATCACGGATGCCTGGGGTCGCACGACCGCGGAACCTGTTGTCGCAACGCTCGAGATCCCCGCCTTCGACAATTCCGCGATGGATGGCTACGCCGTCCGAGCGGGAGACGGGGGAGGGCAGCGCACTGTCGTTGCCGACATTCCGGCAGGGGTTGCTCCTGGCGCGAGCATCGGGCCCGGGGAAGCGGCACGGATCATGACGGGAGCGCCGCTTCCGGCCGGAGCCGACGCCATCGTCCCGCACGAACAGACCGCGGAGCCGTTCCGCGATGTCGCCCCCGGGTCGCTCATTCACCTCGACGCGCAGCCGACGCCCGCCGCGCATATTCGTGGTCAAGGCGACGATGTCTCGGTCGGTGATGTCGTGGTTGCCGCGGGGGAGCGACTGGGTGCGTTGCAGCGATCGGCTGCGGCAGCGGCTGGTGCGGCATCCGTTCTGGTGCGCCCGGCTCCGCGCGTGGTGGTGATCGCCAGCGGGGATGAGTTGGTCACTCCCGGCGACCCCGTCGGGCCGGGGCAGATCCCCGAGTCGAACGGTCTGCTGCTCGACGGACTCGTGCGAGGCGCCGACGCTGTCGTCACCGAGCTCATCCGCGTCGGCGATGACCCGGCCGTGTTGCGGCGGGTGCTCGCCCGCGTCGAAGCCGACTCCCCGGATGCGATCGTGCTCACCGGCGGGGCAAGCGTCGGCGCCTACGAGGTGGTGCGGGACGTCCTCGAACCGACCGGCGTGCAGTTCCTCACCGTCGCGATGCAGCCCGGCAAGCCGCAGGGGCACGGCGCCATCGGCGGCATCCCGGTGTTCTGCCTGCCCGGGAACCCCGTGAGCGTCGCTGTGTCGTTCGAGGCCTTCGTGCGCCCGGCGCTGTTGCGGATGCAGGGAAGACGTGACGTGCTGCGCCCCGTCATCCGCCTGCGGGTGTCGGACGGATGGCGAACCCCGCCAGCCCGCGAGCAGTTCATGCCCGTCGCCATCGATCGGTCCGACCCTGCGGCATGGACCGTTCGTCCCGCGACCGCCGGAGGATCTGGCTCCCACCGTGCCGGCGCACTCGCGCTCGCCGAGGCGTGGGCGGTGGTCCCGGCGTCCGTCGAGGAGGTAGCCGCGGGCGATCTCGTCGATGTCATGCTGGTGACATGAGTTTCACGCACCTCGACGAGTCCGGTCACGCCCGCATGGTGGATGTGACCGGCAAGCAGCCGACGGTGCGTGCCGCATCCGCCCGCGCCGTCGTCACGATGGCCCCAGACACCGTCGCTGCGCTGCGTGATGGCAGCGTGCCGAAGGGGGATGTGCTGGCCGTCTCGCGGATCGCCGGAATCCAGGCCGCCAAGCGCACACCCGAGCTGCTGCCGCTCGCGCACGTGATCGGGGTCCACGGTGTCGTCGTGGACCTGCAGATCGAGGACGCCGGGGTGAGCATCACGGCGACGGTGCGCACTGCTGACCGCACCGGGGTCGAGATGGAGGCGCTCACCGCCGTGACCGTCGCCGCGCTCTCGGTGGTCGACATGGTCAAGGGCATCGACCGCACCGTCACGATCACGGATGCCTGCATCACCGCCAAGGAGGGCGGCCGCTCAGGATCGTGGACACGCGAGGAGTGAAGCCCGGAAGCGGCCAGGATTCGGCTTCGACGCCGGGCCTACCTGCGCCCGTCGCGGGCTCGCGAGCGCGGCTCGGCGCGATCATCTTGTCGGGAGGCCGAGCATCACGGATGGGCGGGGTCGATAAGACCGCCCTGACGGTAGCGGGGCGGTCACTGCTCAGCCGCACGGTCCAGGCCGCAGGGGCTGTGTGCGACGGCACAGTCGTCGTCGTCGGTGCGCCGCCCGTGGACCCTGCGGCGGGGCACGAGCTCGTCGTCGACAGCGAGCCGAACGCAGGATCAATCCCGCTCGAAGCGGCGTCAGCGGATGCGGATACGTCTCTCATCCCGCGTTCGGGACCGTCACATCTCGTGGTGATGCGCGAGGAACCGGCAGGAGGCGGGCCGGTAGCGGCGATCGCCGCGGCGATCGGCCGCGTGGAGGCCGACGAGGTCCTGCTGCTGGCCGGTGACCTCGCCGCGGGCGATCGCGCCGTGGCGGCCCTTCTCACGGCGGGCCTCGATGACGCCGCGGGAGCCGACGGGGTCGTGCTCGTGGACCGTGCAGGTCGCCGCCAGTGGCTCTGTGCACGGATTCGGACGCAGGCGCTCGTCGACGCTGCCGCGCGACAGACAGAGCCGGTGGGTGCGCGGATGAGCGACCTGTTTGCCGACCTGCGATGTCGGTATCTGCCGGATACAACTGGGGTGACGACCGACGTCGACACGTGGCAGGATCTCTCCCGTGCCCGGTCTCGAGAGTCAGGAGCCAGCATGAACGACCGCACCCTTCCGCCCGAAGCACTCGATGAGTGGTCCTCGGTGCTGCGTGATCGCTTCGGGTTGGATGCCGAGCAGGTGCCGATCGCGCTCGTGCTCGACCTCGCACGCGATGTCGCTCATGACGTTGCACGCCCCGCCGCGCCTCTGAGCGCCTTCGTCGCGGGGCTGGTTGCCGGCCGTGCAGGCGGCACCCCCGAGGATGCGGCGGCTGCCCTCGCCGAGGTCGTCGCGCTCGCCGGCGCGTGGGCCGAAGGGCGTGCCCCGCACAGCGGCGGGGGCGGAGTCTGATGGCGACGGTTCGCTACTTTGCCGGCGCGGCTGAAGCGGCCGGTGCCGAGGAGGAGGTCCGCGGCGAGCAGACGTTAGACGCCCTGCGCGCTGCGGTGGTCACCGACCACGAACGCCTCGGATTTGTGCTGCCGCGGTGTGCGGTGCTCGTCAACGGAGAGCGCACGGATGCCGATATGCCGCTGTCGGCATCCGATGTCGTCGACATCTTGCCGCCCTTCGCCGGCGGCTGAGCGCGACCGAACTTCGCCGATCTTGGCCGCTGAACCCACAGGTCTCGCGCCGACCCCACACGTTCTTGGGTGCGGAAGGCGTGGGGTCGGCGCGGAGGTTGTGGGTTCGCGGAAGGTGCGGGCCCGCAGCGGAAGGGTGCGGATGCCGGGGTCAGCCGCCGATCGCGCTCATGGGGCGCTGGGGCTGCAGGAATCCGGGGTCGTCGATGCCGTGGCCTGCGCGCTTGCCCGCGATCGACCGGCGTAGCAGGTCGGCTATGGCGTCGTCATCCGCGGGCGAGCTGCCCTCCGCGCCGCGCAGGAGCGGCAGCAGATCGGACTCCTCGCGGGCGAACAGGCAGTTGCGGATCTGCCCGTCGGCAGTCAACCGCACCCTGTCGCACGCACCGCAGAACGGTGCTGACACCGACGCGATGAGCCCGACCGTGGTCGGTCCGCCATCAACGAGGTAGTCCTGCGACGGCGACGAACCGCGCTCGCCGATCGGCGTGAGCGTGAAGCGCTGCGTGAGCTTGTCGAGGATCTCACCCGCATCGACCATCTCGGAGCGAGACCACGTGTGGCCGGCATCCAGCGGCATCTGCTCGATGAACCGCATTTGAGCCCCGTTGTCGACCGCGAACTGCACCAGGTCGACGATCTCGTCGTCGTTGACGCCGCGCATCGGCACCGCGTTGAGCTTGAGGGGTGCGAAGCCGGCACGGCGGGCGGCACGGATGCCGGACAAGACGTCATCCAGACGGTCGCGGCGCGTCAGCTCAGCGAAGCGGTCGCGGCGCAGCGTGTCGATCGACACGTTCACCCGCGCAAGACCGGCCTCGCGTAGCGGCTCGGCAAGCTCGGGGAGCTTCAGTCCGTTGGTGGTCATCGACACCTCGAGCGGACCCGCGACGCCCTCGATCGCGGCGACACGCCGAACGACGTCCACGATGTCGCGACGCAGCAGCGGCTCACCGCCGGTCAGTCGAACCTCGACGATCCCGAGGCTTGCGAGCACTCCCGCGACCCGCACGATCTCGTCTGTCGTCAGGATGCTGCTCTTCGCGAGCCACTCGACGCCCTGCTCCGGCATGCAGTAGGTGCAGCGGAGCGAACACCGGTCAGTCAGCGAGATGCGCAGGTCCCGGTGCACCCGGCCGAACCTGTCGACCAACTGCCCGCGCGAGCCGGGCGCCGCCCGCTCGGCGTACGTCGCATCAACGCCGCCGGGGCGAGCGAGCGTCGTCGGCAGGGGCAGGGGAACGGCACTCATGCGTCGAGTCCCACCCAGCTCGCGGTGCCGTCGTGCTCGTGCTGGCGCTTCCAGATCGGTAGGTCGGTCTTGATGCGCTCGATCAGTGCCCGGCACACCTCGAATGCGGGAGCGCGGTGGGCGCTCGAGACCGCGACGACGACGGCGAGATCGCCGACACCGAGCTTTCCGATGCGGTGCGTGACGGCGATGGCGCACTCGGCCTCAGTCTCCGCGAGACATGACGCCGCGATACCGCCCAGGATCCGCTCGGCGTCCGGATGTGACGAGTACTCGAGCAGCGTCACCTCACCGCGTGCGCCCGGATCGTGGTCGCGGACCGTGCCGACGAAGGTCGCAATCCCGCCGGCGGTCGGACCCGACACCGCCGCGATGTGCGCAGCGAGGTCGAGGGGCTCATCGCTGATCCGCGCGATCCGTATGGCGTCTGCCATCAGTGATCCCCGCCCGTGAGCTGGTCCAGAACGTGCGGCAGCAGCGGGAGCAGCGTCTCGAGGCCCTCGGCGGCGCCGCGCGTCGACCCGGGCAGATTCGCGATCACGGCGCCTGGCCCGTCGACGACACCGACGATCCCGCGCGAGAGCGCCGCCATCGGCGTGGATGCCGCGCCCTCGCGCCGCAACACCTCGGCAAGGCCCGGAACCTCCCGGTCGATCACGGTCCGGGTCGCTTCGGGGGTGCGATCGCGGGGGCCCACTCCGGTGCCGCCGGTCGTGATGATCACCCGGGCACCGGCATCCAGCCCGCGACGGATGCCGCCGGCAACCGAGTCCTGCCCGTCGGCCACGACGATCGCCGCGTCGCACACGTACCCAGCCTCGCCGAGTCGTCGAACAAGAGCCGGTCCTGTCGCATCCGGACGCTCCCCGGATGCCGCGCGGTCAGATGCCGTCACGACGGCAGCGCGGACCCCTGCCCCGCCCGGGGGCGCAGCAGTGGCGGCATCCGGGGCGGCTGTCACGAGCTCGGCTGTTCCGAACCCCGGCGCTCGAGCCGGATGATGACGGACTTCGAGGTCGGCGTGCCCGATCCGTCGGCAGTCGAGTCCAGCGGAACGAGCACGTTCGTCTCGGGGTAGTAGGCGGCGGCGTTTCCGACGGGGGTGTCGTAGTGCACCACCCGGAAGTCCTCTGCACGCCGCTCGGTTCCGTCGGTCCACACCGATACGAGGTCGACGATCTCGCCGTCGGCGACGCCCGCGGCTTCGGCATCCGTGCTGTTCACGAGTACGACGCGACGCCCGTCACGGATGCCGCGGTACCGGTCATCCTTGCCGTAGATCGTGGTGTTGTACTGGTCGTGGCTGCGCAGGGTCTGCAGCAGCAGGTGGCCCTCGGGGATCTTCGGATACTCGAGTTCGTTGGCCGTGAAGATCGCCTTACCCGTCACCGTGGTGAAGCGGCGCTCGTCGCGGGGGCCATTCGGGAGGAAGAAGGTGCGGCCCTTTGCGATGCGCGCCTCGTAATCGTCGAACCCGGGAACGACTGCCTCGATGTGCGCGCGCACTGTTGCGTAGTCGGCTTCGATGGCCTTCCAATCGGCCTGCGGAGCGTTCGGCAGGGCGTTGGGCCCTGCGAACAGGCGCTCGGCGATCCGTGCCACGATCGCCACTTCCGACAGCATGTCGTCGGCGGGGGGCTTCAGGCGCCCGCGCGAGGCGTGGACGGCGCCCATCGAGTCCTCGACCGTCACGCGCTGGTCGATTCCGCCGCGATGGTCGCGATCGGTGCGGCCGAGGGTCGGCAGGATGACGGCGCGTGTGCCGGTCACGAGGTGCGAGCGGTTGAGTTTGGTCGAGACCTCGACCGTCAAGCGCAGGTTTCGCATGGCGGCTTCGGTCACGGTGGTGTCGGGGGTGGCGGAGACGAAGTTCCCGCCCATCCCCATGAAGAAGCGTGCCTTCCCGTCCCGCATCGCCCGGATCGCTTCGACGGTGTCGTAGCCGTGCTTGCACGGAGCGGCGAACGAGAACTCCGCGTCGAGGGCCTCGAGGAACGGCTCGGGCATCTTCTCGTAGATCCCCATGGTTCGATCGCCCTGCACGTTCGAGTGACCGCGCACGGGACAGACGCCGGCGCCCGGGCGCCCGACGTTCCCCTGCAGGAGGAGCAGGTTGACCACATCGCGCAGCGTCGCGACCGAATGCTTGTGCTGGGTCAGGCCCATCGCCCAGCACACGATCGTCGCGGGGGACGCGATCACAAGATCGCCGATCTCCCGCATCCGTGCTTCGGTGAGCCCCGTCGCGGTCTCGAACTCGCTCCAGGATGCCGCCTGAATCAGGTCTGCGTAGGCGGCAAAGTCGCTTGTGTGCTGCGTCAAGAAGTCGGCATCCAGGATGCCGGGCTCTCCCGCGTCGACGCGACGCTCGTGCTGCTCGAGCAGGTGCTTGGCGAGCGCCTGGAAGAGGGCCTGGTCGCCGCCCATCCGGATCTGTACGAACTCATCGGCGATCGGGGTGCCGTCACCGATCACACCACGCGGGATCTGCGGGTTCTTGAACCGCATGAGGCCGGCCTCGGGAAGAGGGTTCACGGCGACGATCGTCGCGCCCTTCATCTTCGCCTTCTCGAGGGCGCTCAGCATGCGCGGGTGGTTGGTGCCGGGGTTTTGCCCCGCGACGATGATGAGGCTGGCGTTGTGGATGTCTTCGATCGACACCGTGCCCTTGCCGATGCCGAGCGTCTGCGACAGCGCGACGCCGCTTGACTCGTGGCACATGTTCGAGCAGTCGGGGAGGTTGTTGGTGCCCAGGCCCCTCACCAGCAGTTGGTAGAGGAAGGCGGCCTCGTTCGAGGTTCGGCCGGAGGTGTAGAAGATCGCCTCATCGGGGCTGTCGAGCCCGCGCAATTCGTCGGCGATCAGGTCGAGCGCTTCGTCCCAGCTGGCAGGACGGTAATGCGTGGCCCCCTCGTCGAGAATCATCGGTTCGACCAGGCGCCCCTGCTGTCCGAGCCAATAGTCGTCGTGCTCGAGAAGATCGGCGATCGAGTGCTTCGCGAAGAAATCAGCAGAGACACGGCGCACGGTGGCCTCCTCGGCCACGGCCTTCGCGCCGTTCTCGCAGAACTCGGCGATGTGACGCTTGTCTTCCTCGGGCCACGCGCAGCCGGGGCAGTCGAACCCGTCCTTCTGGTTCACGCGCAGCAGCGTCCGGGCACTGCGCACGAGGCCCATCTGCTCGATCGACATCTCAAGGGCGTGCATCACGGCGGGAACGCCGACAGCTTCGGTCGCGGGCGCCGAGACACGGAGCTTCGACTCGTCGATATCTGCGGTGGGGGCGGACTTTGCCATGGTGGATTCTCCGGGTGGACTCTCCGGCGGGAGCGGCTCATCCTCTCCACGCCGCCGGTCGACGTCGACCTGTTCTCCCGAGACTAACGCCGATCCTCGGCATCCGGCCCCGTCGCGCAGGTGCGGGGCACAATGGGAGCTGAACGAAGGGGTCGAGATGGCGACAGGGATGACGCGGCACCGCGTGACCCGCGTGCGGTGGAACGACGGCGCGGATGCCGCAACCACATCGACGCGGGAGGATGTCGTGGCCCGCGAAGAGCCGCTGGAGATCCGGATCGACGGCACGTCGTGGTCGGTGACGATGCGCACTCCCGGCGACGACTTCGACCTCGTGGCCGGCTTCCTGGTTTCGGAGGGTGTCATCGCTGCGCGCGATGAACTCGCCTCGTTGCGTTACTGCGCCGGATTCGACGAGTTCGGTCGCCGCGAAGAGAACACCTACAACGTCATCGACGCAGTGCTGGGCCGGGGCGCGGTTCCCCCGACGGATGCCCACGCGCGCCATTCCACGACGACCTCGGCCTGCGGAATCTGCGGTACCACCTCGATCGAGGCCGTCAGCAAGCAATCACGATTCGATGTCGCAGGTGACGGCATCCGTATCGACGCCGGCACGCTGGCGAACCTGCCCGACGTGCTGCGGGAGAGCCAGGCGCTGTTCGATCGGACCGGCGGCGTCCACGCGGCGGGCCTCTTCACCGCTGAGGGGGAGCTGCTGTGTCTGCGCGAGGATGTCGGGCGCCACAACGCGGTCGACAAGATCGTCGGATGGGCGGTACGCGAAGACCGCCTGCCGCTGTCGGGAACAGTGCTGCAGGTGTCGGGGCGTGCCTCGTTCGAGCTCGTACAGAAGGCGCGGCTCGCCGGTATCCCGGTGCTCGCCGCCGTCAGCGCGCCCTCGTCTCTCGCGGTGGATCTCGCGGCGGCATCCGGGATGACGCTCGTCGGCTTCAGCCGCGGTTCAAGCCTTGCGATCTACACCTGCCCCGAGCGCGTGCTCGTGCCGGCGACAGCCGAGGTCGCGACCGGCTGAGTCGGCGACTGTGCGGAGCGTCCCGCTGGCAGCCACAGCGCGGCGATCGCGCTGATCACCAGCACGATTCCCCCGACGAAGACGGCGGGCCGCGCCGCCTCGACGTAGAGGTCGGGGATCAGCTCGCCACCGGCGCCGAGGAAGATCGCCGTGAGCACGGCAGTACCGAGGGCCAGTCCGATCTCGCGCACCGTCGAGTTGACCCCGGATGCTTTCGCGTGATCGACGATGCCGAGGGTCGCCAGCAGGGCCGTCGCCGACGGCGCGAACACGAGGCCCATCCCGACGCCGGCGATGACGAAGGGGGCGATCATCGCGGCATACGGGGTGTCGAGATCCAGGATGGCGGTGAGCCAGATCAGCGCTGTCGCTTGCATGACGAGCCCCACGACCATCAGGATGCGGGTGCCGACGCGCGGGGCTATCAGGCCCGCGAGCGGTGCGATCACCATCGGCGCCAGGGTCCACGGCGTCGTGCGCACCGCGGCTTCCCAGGGGGAGGCACCCTGCACGACCTGCATGTACTGGATGAGCAGGAAGATCGCGCCGAACGTACCGAAGCTGAAGCCGAAGCCGGCGATGTTGGTGACGGTGAAGCTGCGGTCACGGAACAACCGCATCGGAACGAGGGGCGCTGACGTGCGGGCCTGCCAGGCGACGAATCCAGCCAGGAGCGCCATGCCTGCGACAAGCTCCGCGATGACTCCAAACGAGCCCCAGCCATCGTCGTTGCCGCGAACTATCGCGTGGACAAGCAGGACGACGCTCGGTGCGATCATGACGGCGCCGAGGAGGTCGAGTCGCACGCGTGCTCCACGGTCATTGCGCAGCGCCCACAGCGCGAAGGGGATGGCGAGGATCGCGATGGGAACGTTCAGCCAGAAGATCGCCTGCCAGTTCCAGCCCTCCATGATCGCACCGCCGACGAGTGGGCCGACGGCGACCCCGAGACCCGAGACGCCACCCCAGATCCCGATCGCGAGCGGACGGCGCTCGGGGGCGACACCGCCCGAGAGCAGCGCGAGCGACAGGGGGAAGATGCCGGCCCCGCCGAGTCCCTGGACGGCGCGGGCGACGATCAGCTGCGACGGATCGGTGCTGAGGGCCGCGAGCACTGACCCGATCCCGAAGACGGCGATTCCGATCGCGAAGACCGTGCGGCGCCCGAATCGGTCGCCGAGGGCGGATGCCAGCAGGATCGCTCCGGCGAAGGCCAGCGTGTAGGCGTTCACGAACCACTGCAGCTCTTCGACGCTCGCGCCGAGGTCGCGGTGGAGCACCGGCAGGGCGTTGGTCATCACGAGGTTGTCGAGCGTGGCCATGAACATCGGAACCGACGCGGCCGCGACCACCAGGCCGAACGCACGATGCCGCGGTGCGGTGAGGTGCGAGGGCGGCGCAGGAGCCGGATCGAGCGTGGTGGTCACGGGATGCCTCCGTTGATGTAATCGGATGATTACTTGGAATGTAGTAATCGACTGATAACATGTCAAGCATGGCTCAGAACGGCACACAACGGCGCATGAGTTCCGACGAGCGCCGCGCCGAAATCCTGCTCGCGGCTCACGCTGTGTTCGGGGCCCGCGGGTACGAAGGAGCCACCACAGACGAGGTAGCTCGCGCCGCCGGCGTGAGTCAGCCGTACGTGGTCAGGTTGTTCGGAACGAAGGAATCGCTGTTTCTGGCCGTGTTGCACGACGCTCTCGATCAACTGCTCGACGGATTCCGCGCCGAACTCGACGCCCCCGCCGACGCTCCGGCGCAGGAGCGTATGGGGGCTGTCTATCTTCGGCTTCTCCAGGTGCGGGGACTCCACCAGACCCTCTCGCACGCGTTCCTTCTCGGCGGTCATCCGGTGATCGGACCCGCCGCCCGCCAGGGCTTCGTGAAGGTCTGGCGCTTCCTCCGCGACGAGGCCGGATTCGACCCTGACACCGCCCAGGCGTTCCTCGCCGAGGGCATGCTGATCAACACGATGATCGGGTTGCGCCTCATCGACGAGGTGGACGCCGATGACGGCATCCATGAGCTGTTCGAGACGTGCTTCCCGACCACGATGCGCGCCGTCCGCGACGTCGCGCCCCGCGGCAACGAACCGTGGTGATGGCTGTGCGGCGCCTCTTCCGAGCGGCGAACCCACACCTTTCGCCGCGAACCCACGCGATCCGGCGCGTATCGCGTGTGGGGTGGGACCGAAACGTGTGGGTTCGGCGCGGGGCTGGGATCACGCGCGGCGTCGCCGCACGCCACCGGTAGGCTGGGGCGCGTGACCATGGAGATCGAGATCGGCCGCGCCAAGCGGGCTCGCCGCGCGTACTCGTTCGACGACATCGCCGTCGTTCCCTCGCGCCGCACCCGCAATCCCGAGGATGTCTCGACTGCCTGGTCGATCGACGCGTTCCAGTTCGACATCCCGGTGCTCGGCGCCCCGATGGATTCGGTTGTGAGCCCGCAGACGGCGATCATGCTCGGTCAGCTCGGCGGACTCGGTGTCCTCGATCTCGAGGGGCTCTGGACCCGGTACGACGACCCCGAGCCGCTGCTGGCTGAGATCGCGTCTCTCGACGAGGCGACGGCAACCTGCCGGATGCAGGAGCTCTACTCCGAGCCGATCAAGCCCGAGCTCATCCGTGAGCGACTGCAGCAGATCCGTGACGCCGGAGTCACGGTGGCCGGTGCTTTGACTCCGCAGCGCACCCAGCAGCTGTACGAAACCGTGGTCGCCGCGGGTGTGGACCTGTTCGTCATCCGTGGCACGACGGTTTCGGCCGAGCACGTCTCGAGCGTCGACGAGCCCCTCAACCTCAAGAAGTTCATCTACGACCTCGACGTGCCTGTCATCGTCGGCGGTGCTGCGACCTACACGGCAGCCCTGCACCTCATGCGCACGGGCGCCGCGGGCGTGCTCGTCGGCTTCGGCGGGGGCGCAGCCTCGACGACGCGCGGGGTTCTCGGCATCCACGCCCCGATGGCCACGGCGGTAGCCGACGTCGCCGGCGCGCGCCGCGACTACCTCGACGAGTCGGGCGGGCGCTACGTCCACGTCATCGCCGATGGCGGTGTGGGAACGTCAGGCGACATCGTCAAGGCGCTCGCGATGGGAGCGGATGCCGTCATGCTCGGCGTCGCTCTCTCGCGGGCAACCGACGCCCCCGGTCGTGGATACCACTGGGGGCCGGAGGCTCACCACTCGAAGCTCCCGCGCGGTCGCCGCGTGAAGGTGGATCAGGTGACGAACCTCGAATCCGTGCTCTACGGTCCGGCTCCGGTGGCTGACGGAACCGCGAACCTGATCGGGGCGCTGAAGAAGTCGATGGCCACGACCGGGTACTCCGATCTCAAGGAGTTCCAGCGCGTCGAGGTGGTCGTCGCGCCGTATACGGGCGGATGACAGACCAGACAGTCTTTCCCCCGACCCTGCGGGAGGTCATGCTCCGACCCCGCTGGATCGGCGTCCTGCTGCTCGCGCTCGTCGTAGCGGGGGTGTTCGCGTGGCTCGGGCAGTGGCAGCTCTCGCGCGCTATCGACACCGACCCACTCCCGCCCGGGACCACCGAAGAGGTCAGGCCGCTCGCCGAGATCGCCGGGCCCGGCGAGTACCTTCCCGAGCCGCTCGTGGGCCAGCGCGTCGAGGTGACGGGCACGTGGGTTCCCGAGGATTTCCTTGTCGTTTCGTCGCGCTTCAACGACGGCATCGAAGGCTTCTGGGTCACCGGTCAGCTGCGTATCGCCGACACCGCGACGCCGACATCCGTGGCCGTCGCCGTCGGCTGGGCGCCGACGCTCACCGTCGCCGAATCCGCCGCCGAGGCGCTCGAGCAGACTGCGGTCGCGGGGGAGTCCGTGACGGTCGTCGGTCGGTTGATCTCGGACGAGGGTCCGGTGCCGCCGCCGCGCGGCGAGCCGCCGTTCACGATGACACGGATGTCGCCGGCGGCGCTCCTGTCGCAGTGGCACGACACCGCGGGCCTTGACGTCTATCGCAGCTACATCGCCTCGCAGTCTGCGCCGGCGGGCCTTGTGGACATCGCCTCGCCCGCGCCGGATGCCGGCTCCACGGTGAACTGGCTCAACATCTTCTACGCCGCCGAGTGGGTGGTCTTCGCCGGCTTCGCCTTCTACTTCTGGTACCGCCTCGCCAAGGACGCCTGGGAGAAAGAGGTCGAAGAGCTCGAGGATGCCGCGGGCGCGGCATCCGGCTCGGGAAGCGCGACCGCAACCGGCGACTAGAATGGGCCCATGCCCCGCGAGCCGAAACCGTCGTCTTTTCCGGCCATTCGCGGAGCCCTGACCTTTTACCAGGTCGCCTCGATCATCACCGGTGTCATGCTGCTTCTGCTGCTGGCCGAGATGATCCTCAAATACTCGCCGCTGCACGTCGAACTGTTCGCGGGTGGCTCCGGTGGTTTCCTCTGGTTCGCGCCGGTGCTGGTCGGCCCCGGATGCGAGTGGTACTCGCTTTTCGTTCCCGGCGGTCTCGGCTGCGACCTTGAGTCAGCGGGCGACGGTGTCAACGTGTCGCTGTCTATCCTCGTCGGCCACGGCTGGTTCTACGTCGTGTACCTCTTCGCGTGCTTCCGCATCTGGAGCCTGATGCGGTGGCGGTTCGGTCGGTTCATCGCCCTCGCGCTGGGCGGAATCGTCCCGTTCCTGTCGTTCTTCATGGAGGCACGGGTCGCCCGTGAGGTCAAGACGTACCTTGCTGCGCGCGAGTCCGAGAACCACGATCTCGCCGAACACTCCAGCGTGACCCGCCAGAACCCCACAGTGTCCTGACCTTCGCTCCTGGGTTCCAGGGGCGCCGACCGAAAGCATCCGGTGACAGAACAGACCGAGACCTCGCAGCGACCCGTCCTCGTCGTCGACTTCGGCGCGCAGTACGCCCAGCTCATTGCCCGTCGCGTGCGCGAAGCGGGCGTCTACAGCGAGCTGGTTCCGCACACCGCGACCGCGGAAGAGATTGCTGCGAAGGACCCGATCGGCATCATCCTGTCGGGCGGACCGTCATCGGTGTACGAGCCTGGCGCGCCGACGCTCGACCCGGCGGTGTTCGACCTGGGCGTTCCGACCCTTGGCATCTGCTACGGATTCCAGGTCATGGCGCAGGCGCTCGGTGGCGTCGTTGCGAACACGGGGCTGCGCGAGTACGGGGCGACGGACGCCAGCATCATCCGTGACGAGAGCGTACTGTTCGACGGCCAGCCCGCGGAGCAGAACGTCTGGATGAGCCATGGTGACCAGGTGTCCGAAGCCCCCGCCGGGTTCGAGGTACTTGCCCGCACCGGTGCCACCCCGGTCGCGGCTTTCGGCAACGACGCTCGCCGCATGTACGGTGTGCAGTGGCATCCCGAGGTCAAGCACTCCGACCACGGGCAGCGCATCATCGAGAACTTCCTGCACAAGGCTGCGGGCCTCCCCGCAGACTGGAACAGCGGCAACGTCATCGCCGAGCAGGTCGATCGGATCCGCGCGCAGGTCGGCTCGGGTCGTGTGCTCTCGGCGCTGTCGGGAGGCGTCGACTCAGCCGTGTCGACGGCCCTCGTGCACAAGGCAGTCGGTGACCAGCTGGTTGCCGTGTTCGTCGACCACGGACTGCTACGCAAGGGCGAGCGCGAACAGGTCGAGCAGGATTACGTGGCCTCGACCGGTGTGCGCCTCGTGACCGTCGACGCGCGCGAGACGTTCCTCGAGGCCCTCGCCGGCGTCAGCGATCCCGAAGAGAAGCGCAAGATCATCGGTCGCGAGTTCATCCGTGCGTTCGAGCGGGTGCAGCGCGAACTCGTCGATGAAGCCAAGGCTGGCGGCGAGCCCATCCGGTTCCTGGTGCAGGGCACGCTCTACCCGGATGTCGTCGAGTCCGGTGGCGGTGCCGGTACGGCGAACATCAAGAGCCACCACAACGTCGGTGGGCTTCCCGAAGACCTGCAGTTCGAACTCGTCGAGCCGCTGCGCACCCTCTTCAAAGACGAGGTGCGCGCGATCGGACGTGAATTGGGGCTTCCTGAGGTCATCGTCGGCCGCCAGCCCTTTCCGGGGCCCGGTCTTGGCATCCGCATCGTGGGTGAGGTCACCGCTGACCGCCTCGAGATCCTGCGTGATGCCGACGCCATCGCTCGCGAAGAGCTGACGAAGGCGGGGCTGGATGCCGAGATCTGGCAGTGCCCGGTCGTGCTCCTCGCCGACGTGCGGTCGGTGGGTGTCCAGGGCGACGGGCGTACGTACGGGCATCCGATCGTGCTGCGTCCCGTCTCGAGCGAAGATGCGATGACCGCCGACTGGACGCGGTTGCCGTACGACGTTCTCTCCCGCATCTCGAACCGCATCACGAATGAGGTGCGTGAGGTCAATCGCGTCGTGCTGGATGTCACCTCCAAGCCCCGGGGACTATCGAGTGGGAGTGACGCTTGCGGCGTTCCCGCTCGACGGAGGTGCTGTGTGGAACTCGACCGCGGGAGCGGGCGAGTGGGAGTAGCCCCCGGCGGCGGCGCGTTGCCGGCGGCGCGGTACCTGATTCTCGCGTCCCGGCTCGTTCCTGACCGCGACGGTGGTTTCACGATTTCGGTGCTCCGGCGGGCCATCGACATGGCCGCGGCAGGCGCTGACGTCACGCTCCTGACCGTCGACCCCGGTGAGACCGCCGACCACGACGCTCATCGAGCCGAGTGGGTGCGTAGGGGGCTCCTGGGAAGCCGGGAGAGCCTTCGGAATCTGTTCGATGACGTACGCTCCAATCCGTCGTGGCTGCGGCGTGCGGCGACTCCGGGGCCGGTGCCGTCATCCCCGTGGCCGACGCGGCCGATCGTCGATGACTCGGGCGCGCCGGTGCTCGACCTGCCGGTTGTGAGTGGTGACGCCGCGTGGCACCTGACTGACGCTCCGGTTCGGGTCTACGACAAGGGCGCCGTGATCGGATGGCTGCCGGGGTTCGGCGGTCTTTACCGTGCCTGGGTGAACGTAGTCGCGGCAGAGGGGGCGGAGGGCGGGTCCGACGCCGAGCGCGCGCCCGTCGTCGTGCTCTGCGAGGCACGTCAGATCGGTGAGACGCTGGTCGCCGAGGGCGAGCCCGCAGTGGATGCCGGCATCCGCGTGCTGCACACGACGCACGCCTGCCATGTGCTCTCTCCGTTCCGATGGGACTCGCCGATGGATGCCGCGTGGGAGCGGTGGTTCGAAATCGCCGACCGGTTCGACGGTGTGCTGTGGCTCACGCCCTCACAACGCGACGACGTCGAGCGCCGATTCGGCGCGCAGCGGCTGCGATCGTTCGTCGTGCCGCATCCTGCGCCGGTCGTGTCGGCGCCGAGCGATCCTGTTTCTGGTCGCATCGTCATCCTGAACTCGCTCATTCCTCGGAAGCGTGTCGATCATGTGCTGCGGGCGCTTCCTGCGGTTCGTGCCGCGGTGCCTGCCGCGCACCTATTCGTGTACGGCGACGGCGCTGCGGGCGCCGAACTGCGCGCTCTCGCGACCGAGCTGGGCGTTGAGGATGCTGTCAAGTGGATCGGTCACGTCGCCGATCCCGCGACGCAGGCCTGGGCATCCGCCGACGTTCTCGTGCTCGCCAGCACGAACGAAGGTCAGCCGCTGGTCGTTCTCGAGGCGCTGGCGGCCGGCGTGCCCGTCGTCGCGTACGACATGCCCTACGGACCCCGCGACAGCCTCGCGCACGGAGGCGGGGTGCTTGTCCCCGATGGCGACGTCGACGCCCTCGCTGCAGCGCTCATCGACGTGCTCTCGGATCGCGAGCGCCGGGCGGAGCTTTCGGCCTCGGGACGAGCCGCTGCCGCGGCGATGGATGCTGCGGCATCCATGCGCGCCCTCGGGACGGCCGTTCGCGCCGCCCTCGCTGATCCCGTCAGCCGCTGACACCCTCCCTCGCGCCGCGGACACTCGGATGCAGAAGGGCCGCCCGACTCCGAGGAGTGGGGCGGCCCATCAGCGGATCAGTGCGTCAGTTGCTGCCGCGCAGGATCGCGAGGATTCGCAGGATCTCGACGTACAGCCACACGACGGTGACCATGATGCCGAAGGCGCCGAGCCACGCGTACTGGCGCGGGGCGCCGTTGCGCACACCCTGCTGGATCGAGTCGAAATCGAGCACGAGCGAGTATGCCGCCATGATGACAACCAGGATGCCGATGATCACGCCGAGCGGGATGCCGAAGATCTTCACTTCGCTGAGCATGCCGAAGGCGCCGCCGGCAATCGGGACATTGAAGATCATCAGCATCACGTTGACCAGCGAGAAGACCAGGTAGCCGACCATCGCGATCATGAAGACCTTGGTGGCCTTCTTGGAAGCGCGCACCTTGCCGCTCGCGAACAGGGCGAGCGTCACGCCGACAACCGCGAGGGTACCGATCGTGGCCTGGATGACGATGCCGGGCCAGATGAACTCGAAGAACGCCGAGATGGCACCGATGAACAGACCCTCGAAGGCCGCGTAGCCCCAGATCAGCGCGGGGCGGATCTTCTTGCGGGACGTGAAGATCACGACCATCGCGAGGACAAACCCGCCGAGCGCACCGATGATCCACGGCACCATCGTCGGGTTCGGGTTGGTCGCCGTGACCGGTGCCATCGTCCACATCCACCCGGCGACAGCGGTCACCAGCAGGATGGCGAACAGGCCGATCGTCTTGATGACGGTGTCTTCGACAGTCATCCGTCCGGTCTCGATCGCACCGGCCGACGGTGCTGCGTAGGCACCTTCCAGCTGAGCGTCGACGGCGGCGTCAGTTGCCGCAGCCGGGGGCGCGTACTGCGTCTGCGCTCCGAAACCGGGCTGGCCGCTCGTCGGGTAAGCGCGGCCCGCGCCTTGCTCCTGGAACGCGGGGTTGTTGAATGCGGGGTTGTTTCCAGCCGCCACGAGTTCACACTCCAAAGTTCGTGAAAAACAGCCGTCTGCTGTTGATCAAGGGTATCGGATGGGTGCGCTCGTATGACCGGCGACCGCTGTGAAGCCGCTATGAACGACTAGCCTGAGCGCGTGAGCAGGCCCCTCATCATCGGCCACCGCGGTGCGCCCGGCTACCGCCCCGAACACACGCGCGGCTCCTATGAGCTGGCGATCGAGATGGGCGTGGATGCCGTGGAACCCGACATCGTCGTCTCGAACGACGGGATCCTCGTCATCCGCCACGAGAACGAACTGTCGACGTCGACCGATGTCGCAGATCATCCGGAGTTCGCGCAGCGCCGCACGACCAAACGCATCGATGGACTCGACCACGTGGGATGGTTCGCCGAGGACTTCACCTGGGACGAGCTTGCGACCCTCCGATGCCGGGAGCGGATTCCCGGCATCCGCCCGGGAAGCGCCTCCTTCGACGACCAGGAGCCCCTGCTGCGTCTTCGTGACCTGCTTGCGCTGCTCGATGAGCATCGCGCTCGCGGTCGGGAGGTCATCCCGGTGATCGAGGTCAAGCACGCGTCCTACTTCGCGGAGTGCGGCCACGACATGGCAGCGCTTCTGGACACCGAGCTCGCCTCGACAGGATGGAAGGGTCGTCGGGTCGTGATCGAGTCGTTCGAACTGACGATCCTTCGCCGACTGCGCGAGCGCGGGACGCACGCCGAACTGGTGTTCCTGCTCGAAGCGGGCGGCATCCCCGCCGATCAGCTCACGGACCCGACCTCGCGGAGCTACACCGAATGGATGACGCCCGAGGGATTGGATGTCCTCGCCGCCCATGTCGACGGGATCAGCCCCGACAAGACCGTCATCCTCGCGCCGGATGCCGAGGGTCGCGCGACGGGTCCGGCACCTGTGGTCGCCCGGGCGCACGAGCGGGGGCTGGCTGTCTTCACCTGGACGTGTCGTCCCGAGAACGCGTTCCTCCTGCCCCCGTTCCGTACGGGCGATCTCGCGGACTACGGCGACTGGCGCAGCGAATGGGCAGTGCTCGCGCGGGCGGGTCTTGACGGTGTCTTCGTAGATCATGCCGACCTCGGCGTCGAAGTGTTTGGCACCGAACCGATCGGCGAGGGGGGTTGACACTCCGGGTACGGCGCGGGAGCCTAAGCCCACGGTAACGGCGGCACGGCAGGGTGCGGCAGGGGGTGATTGCGGTGGCCGGGACGCACGCGGATACACTCCGTGTGCAGCCGTGGGCACAGGTGGCGATCGTCCTGATATCCACGGTGACGCTCGTCGCCGGAGTCGTCGTCGATGGGTCCCCGTTGGTTGTTCCCGTAGCGATCTCTCTCGCGGCCCTCATCGGTGGGACCATCGTCGTGTTTTGGGTTGAACGGCGCGAGACCTCCGTCGACACCCGGTGGCTCGCGGTTGTTCCGTTGATCGACATCGTCGCCATCGCCGTCATCGCCGCACCGCTGTCTCACGAACTGCAGCTGGCCAGTGCCCTGGTGATCCTCCCACTGAGCTGGTTGGCGGTCGCCTTCGATCCGGTGTCGATCGTGATCGGTGTGCTCGTGTCGGCATCCGTCCCCGCATCCCACGCGCTGGCGACCGACTCCTGGCCGCAAGAGGCTGTGGACTGGGTTCCGTTCGTGTTGGCACCCATCGTCATGTCCGTATTCGCGACGTCTGCATACGTCGTCGGTCGGCAGCTGCGTGAGAACCAGCGTGCGACCGACGCGACGATGGAGCGGCTGCGGGAGGAGTCCCGGGCGCGGGCTGCGGATGTCGCGACGATGACCGCTATCGAGGAGGGGACCGAAGATGCCGTGGCAGTCTTCGACCGTGCCGGTGCGCTCCTGCGGATCAACGCGACGGCACGACGCCTGGCATGGCAGTCGAGGCTCGACTTCCGCCGACCGGGATTGGGTGATCACCGCGTGTTCGCTGCCGATCGCCTCAGCCCCGTGACCTTCCCCGATGAGGCGGTGAAGACCATCATCGATCGGATGTTCACGATCGAACACGTCGCGTGGCTGGGGGCGCCCGGCGATCAGGTCGCGGTGCATTACCGGATGTTCCCGATCGCCACGGAGGGTGAGCTCGTCGGCGCAGCCATCATCGCCCACGACGTCACCGAACTGGTGGAGGGCATCGAGGTGCGCGATCGCTTCCTCGACTCCGTCGGGCACGAGCTGCGAACGCCGCTGACCGTTCTGCTCGGTGAGACCGATCTCGCCCTCATGAGCGATGTCCCTGAGTCGGTCGCGAGCCGCCTCGCGGCGATAGACGCCGCAGCGAGTCGTCTGCTCACGACGGTGGAACACCTGACCGCTGCAGGCCGCGAGTCGGTGGCGATGCTGCGGGACACTGCCGAGGTTGCGATCATCACAGGCGACACCGTCGCCACCCATCGCCCCCTTGCCGACGAGTGCGGTGTCACGCTGCACGTGAGTAATCGGGCTGCCGGCCACTCGCACGTCGACACGCGCGCGTTCCGCGCCATCTTGACGCAGATCCTCGTCCACGCGATTCGGTTCACACCGGCCGGCGGCGAAGTCGTCGTCAGCACCGACGTTCTGGGTGACAGTCGTCCCGTCGTCGAGATCCGCGATACCGGCGTCGGGATGACAGAGACGGAGCGCCGTCGTGCGTTCGAGAGGTTCTACCGATCCGACTATGCGCGTGACAACGCGATACCGGGCGCCGGGGTGGGCCTGTCGATAGCGAAGAAACTCGCCGACCAGGCCGGTATCGGTGTCGAGTTGCTCCCCGCAGTGGGTGGGGGACTCTCGCGCGTCTCGTGCTTCCGCGCGCCACGGCTGACCCGATCACTGCCGCCGCCGAGGAGTCGGATGACGCGTGACGATTCGACGGAGATCCGTGTGCAAGGGGTGAGCTGACATGGATGGTCGCCTGCGGCACGGCGGGGGGGAACGGTTGCCCACCGCCGATGGCCCGCGCGTGGCATCCGACTCCGGGGCACGCATCGTGCTGTCGCTGCGAACCCAGCCCTGGGCACAGTTCGCGTTGCTCGCAGCCGCCGTCGGGGTCATGGCAGTCGCACAGATCTACGGCAACGGGGTGCTCACAACGGCTGCGCTCGCCGGTTTCGGCCTCATCCTTGCCGGGGCGATTGCCAGCGGCATCCTGGCGCGGGTGCAGCCGCAGTCGCATACGGGGTGGATTGCGCTCATCCCTCTCGCGGCGCTCGTCGGGATCCCGCTGATCCGCAACGATGCCCTCGAGGTGGTCGACGGCATCGGCTTCATGATGGTCTTCCCGCTGGTCTGGCTCGGCGCCGGGTTCTCGCTGCCCCGATCGTCGTCGGCATTCTGCTCGCGGGCGCGATTCCCCTCATGCCTTCAATCAGTGCGGGTCGCGCGCCGGACTCCGCGCCTGAGTGGATCGCGTTCGGGTTGTTCCTCGCGTTCGCTGCGCTCATCGCACTCTCGGCGTTCGGGACCGGTCATCAACTTCGACGGGAGGTCGCCAACCGTGAGGCGGCCCTTGCTTCCTCGGAGGCAGCAGCCGAGGCGAGGGAGCGCCTTTCGGCCATCCTGCAGGCGGTTTCGGAGGCCACCGATAACGCCGTTCTGGTCTTCGGCCCTGATGGGAGCGTCCTCACGGCGAACGACGCCGCCCATCGCCTGGCCCGACTGGCCGGAATCGACTTGACCGGAGAACCCGCGCTGGCCGGTCGAAAGATCTACTCCGCAGACCGCCGGACGCCGCTGTTCCCCTCGCCACAGACCGTGACGGCACTCGCCCGCAGCGGCGAGGTGCGCGGCCGCATCGCGTGGCTCGGCGACACCGACCAGGTCGCGGTGAGCTATTCGGCCAGGCCGATCTTCCGGGGCGGTGAGCCCCTGGGCACGGTCCTCATCGCCCACGACGTCACCGACCTCGTGGAGGCGATCGAGGTGCGCGATCGCTTCCTGGATGCCGTGAACCACGAACTGCGAACCCCGCTGACCGTGCTCATGGGAGAGACGGAACTGGCGCAGACCGAGGAGGTCTCTCCCCGGGTGGCAGCCCGCCTCGAACGGGTGGATTCGGCCGCACAGCGCCTGTTCACCACCGTCGAACATCTGCTCTCGGCGTACCGTACGTCGGTACGCGCGCTCCCGAACACGACGAGCGTCGCCCTGACCGTCGGGGACGTGATCGAGCGCCTTTCGTCCCTCGCCCGTGAGCACGAGGTGACCGTGGCCTTCACCGATCACGGCGTGCAGACCGCGAGCGTGGATGCCCGCAGTCTGGGCGGCATCATCGAGGAGCTTCTGCGAAACGCCGTGCTCCTTTCGCCCCGCGGTGCCACTGTGGCGGTTCACGCCAGCCGCGAGCGGGATCGGCCGATGATCGAGATCACAGACAGTGGTGTCGGCATGAGCGACAGTGAGCGGCGGCGTGCGTTCGACCGGTTCTACCGCACCGACTTCGCCCGTGAGCAGGCGGTGCCGGGGGTGGGGCTCGGTCTCTCGATCGCGCGGAACCTCGCCGATGCGAACGGCATCTCGATCGAACTCGAGCCCGGGCCTTCAGGCGGGACCCGTGCACGCCTCACCCTGCCGCCGGCGAGTCCCGCCGCGGGCGCGCTGGGCTGACGGTCTCCATCGTGCCGTCGGGGTCCGCGAGGCGCTGAAAGCCTCGCGTAGGGTGGCACCATGGATGCCGCCACTGATCCGACCGGAGCTGTAGCGACGGGCATTGTCGCGACCGGTTTGCGTCGCTCGTTCGGCAGGGTCGAGGCGGTCCGCGACGTCTCGTTACGTGCGCGCGCGGGAGCCGTCACGGGTCTTGTCGGCCCCAACGGCTCGGGCAAGACGACACTGTTCCTCATGCTCGCCTCGCTGCTGACTCCGGACGCCGGCACGATCCGCATCGGTGACGTGGATCCGATCGAGCAGCCCCACGCGGCGCGTGCGCTCCTCGGTTGGATGCCGGACTCCCTGGGCACCTGGGGGGCGCTGTCCGCCCGGGAGACGCTGATCGTCACGGGGCGACTGCACGACCTTCCGAAGGATGTTGCCAGGGCGCGCGCGGACGAGCTTCTCGAGCTCGTCGAACTGACCCCGCTCGCCACCGCGCCGGCTCGCGTGCTCTCACGCGGACAGAAGCAACGTCTCGGGCTTGCGCGCGCGCTCGTGCACGACCCGCGCGTGCTCCTGCTCGACGAACCCGCATCGGGGCTCGACCCTGCTGCCCGCGTCGAGCTCCGGCACCTGCTGCGCCGGTTCGCCGCTGAGGGCCGCACGGTGCTCGTGTCCAGCCATGTGCTCGCAGAGCTCGAGGAGGTCATCGATGATGCGGTGTTCCTTCTCGAGGGCAGCTCCGTGGAGGCTGGCGCGGCGATCGCCGGGCGGCGCACCCGCGACTGGCGAATCCGGGTCCTCGGCCAGCCGACGGATGCCGTCGCATCGGTTGCCGCGGCGCTCGAATGGCCGGCGGATGCGGTGCGCATCGACCGGTCGGATCTGCTGATCGCGCTCGCGACGGACGACGACGCCGCGGGGGCGCTGCGTCGACTCGTCGAACGCGGCATCGCGGTGACCGAGTTCGCCCCCGCCGTCGGGGATCTGGAACAGACCTTCCTCGACCTTCGCGGAGGTGAGAGCGCATGAGCGGGTCGCGCCTGTGGACACTTGTCCGTCTCGATCTGACCCAGCGGGTGCGCAGCGTCGCCTGGTACGTGATGCTCGGCGTGTTCGCCGCGATCCTCGTCGTGGTCACGGCCCTGTCGTTGCTGTCGTTCTCGTACGCGGGGGGCGCGGGCGCGGGCGCCGGCGTCTACTCCGTTGTGGTCTTCGTCGTGCTGCTGCTGGCGGTCCTCGTCTCGCCCACCCTGTCGGGCAACGCGATCAACGGTGATCGGGATGCCGCGAACCTCGCGCCCGTGCAGGTGACGCTCGCGACGACAGCCGAGATCGTGCTCGCCAAGTTCGTGGCGGCGTGGCTCACGGGACTCTCGTTCGCCGTGATCGCCGTGCCGTTCATGCTCGTCGCCGCAGTCAGCGGCGGCGTCGACCCGCTCGTGGTGTTCGTGTCCCTCGTCGTGTTGATCGTGGAGATCGCGATCATCGCGGCGATCGGTGTGGGCCTCAGCGGGATCCTGGCCCGCCCGTTGTTCTCGGTCGCCGTCACATATCTGGTGGTCGCGGCCCTCGTCATCGGCACGCCTATCGCGTTCACCCTCGGTGGGGCTGCGGTCCGGACAGAGGTCACCCAGTCCTACCGCAGCTACGTCTACGACGAGACGGGCATGACCTCGAACCCGCCCGAGTGCGGCCCGTGGGAGACCACCACGTACGAGGTGCCGAGGTTCGATACCGTCTGGTGGATCCTGTCGGCCAATCCCTTCGTCATCCTCGCTGACGCGACACCGGCGCGCTTCGACGCGAGCGGGTACCCGGAAGACCTCTTCGGGAACTTCTCCTACCTCGTGCGCAGCGCTCAGATCCCCCCTCAGGACAGCGTCGTCACGTGGGATGATTGTGCGCGGACGCCGCCGGTGCAGCCGACACCCGAGGAGATCTACAACCAGACGACGCCGAGCTGGTTCGTCGGGCTGGCCGTGCAGATCGTGCTGGCGGGGGCGCTGTTGTGGTGGGGCGGGTCGCGCACCAGAACCCCGTCACGCACGCTGCCGCCCGGCACGCGCATCGCCTGACCCGAACTCCCAGTAGCGTTAGGGAATGAGTTCGGCGGTGCGGCGCAGCATCCTCGCTGTTGTCACGGTCGTCGTGCTGCTCGCCCTGGGTGCCGGCGTTGCTGTTGTCGTGACTGATGCTCTCGGCATCCGTGCCGAACCCGCGGTCCAGATGCAGCCCGAGCCGCCTGCCGGTGCCCCCGCGATGGCGGTCGTCGCGCCGCCGCGGTTCACGTCCGTCGATGCCCCCAGCGGGCCCCGCTATGACGCTGCGCTCGACGAGCTGCTGGATGCCGTGGCCGATGCCCCGCGGAGGGGCGCTGACGCGACCCTGACGGTCAGTGCGGGTGATGATCCGCATGATGAGACCTACCGGCTCGAGGGCGATGCTGCCGCGCTGACGATCGTCGCGGCGGGGGAGGCCGGTGCGGTTCGCGGCATCTACGACCTCGCTTCCCGCATCCGCGCCGGGGAACCGGCTGTCGTGGACGTCGGCGTCGACGTGGGGTCCCGTCTGCCGCTGCGCATGGTCGATCTCGGTGCGGTCGGGGTGATTCCGGATGCCGAGGCCTGGGCCGCCGGCACCGACTACTCGCACGCATCCCGCGCTTTCGAAGACGTCATCCTGCCCGAGGCGCCCTACATCGACGAGGACGCGCTTGCCGAAGCGTACGGCGAGTTCGACGCGTTCCTGCGTCACGTGCTCGCAGACGGCTACACGGCTGTGGCCTTTCCCGGCTTCGTCGAGTACGTGACGTTCGACGGGGTCGACGGGGTGTACGCGGACGGCGACGATCACCGGGCCCGGGCCCTCGCGCTGCGGGACGCGTTCACGCCGTTCTGGGATCGGGCCGACGAGCTGGGTATGGACGTTTTCCTGCGCACCGACATGCTCGCTCTCACGAGCCCGCTCGAGCATTACCTCGTGGGCCGGTTCGGTTCGCTCGATACCGCGAATCCCGCGCTGTGGGACGTGTACACGAGCGGGCTCGACGAGTTGTACACGGCGGCTCGCGCCGTGGACGGCATCCTGATCCGCATCGGCGAAGCCGGCGAGGTCTACGACGTTGCGGGCTGGGACGTGTTCTCGAGGCTGGCGGTGACCGAAGCGCCCCAGGTCCAGGCGATGCTCGCCGCCTTCACGTCGCAGGCCGAGGCATCCGATCGCGAGGTGATCTTCCGGTCGTGGAGCGTCGGGGTCGGCGCCGTCGGCGACATGCACACCAATGTGGAGTCCTACGACGAAGTACTGGCCGGTATCGACTCGCCCGCGCTGATCGTGTCGACGAAGTACACCCTCGGTGACTTCTACAGCTGGCTGCCTCTCAACGACACTCTCGCGCAGGGCGACCAGCGCCGCATCATCGAGTTCCAGAGCAGGCGCGAGTTCGAGAACTTCGGGGCGTTCCCGAACGATCTCGGTCCCGAATACCAGTACGCACTGCAGACTCTCGTGGCCGAGAACCCCCGTATCGAGGGCGTCTGGGTGTGGACCCAGGATGGCGGCCCGTGGCGCGCCGGTCCCATGACGCTGTACCTGAAGACCGGCTTCTGGCAGTTGTACGAACTGAACACGCAGCTTGCCGGTGCCTTGGCGCGGGACCCCGATACCGATGTCGCCGCGATCACAGCAGGATGGGCGCGCGAGTGGTTCAGTGATGACCCCGCAACCGTGTCGGCGATCACCGAGGCCATGGCGCTCTCGCGTGAGGCGATCACGCAGGGTCTGTACATTCAGCCGTTCGCTGAGCAGCGGGTGTTCGCCATCGGGCTCGAGCCGCCGCCGATGATGTGGATCTTCGAGTGGGACATCCTCACCGGCGACTCCGCTGTTCTCGATGTCATCTACGAGGTGTCACGGGACCAGATCGATGAGGCGATCGCGGGTGGGGAGCGGGCGGCCGCCGCTGTCGATGAGATGCAGGCCCTGGTCTCGGGCACGGATGCGGCGACGTGGCGTGACTCCGCAATGCGGGATGCGTTCCTGGGAACTCTGGCCTACGAAGCCGACGTCCTGCACCTGCTCTCTTCATACCGGGCGATGATCCTGCATCAGGCGCAGTGGCACGACACCGGGTCGGCAGAGGCCTACGCGGCGTGGCAGGCCGACCGGGACGTGTTCGCCGCCCTCGCCGCTGAACATACGGCGACCTACGCCGGCGACGTGGACTACCCGGCGTACAACCTGACCGCGGCCCAGCTGGGTGTCGAGCGGGCTGATCGTGATCTCACGATGGCGTGGATTGCCCGCATCCTTCTTGCGCTCGCCGTCGCATGGGTCGTGATCGGGATGTTGTCGTCGCGCACGCGACTTGTGCGCCGGCCCGGTGCCGCGGCTGCGCGGGCTGCGTGGCTCGCGGCGACGCGACCATGGCGGGCACGGGAATCGACCCTGGGGATGCTGCCGCTTGACCGGTGGCTGTTGATCATCGTCCCGGGCGGTCTGCTCGTCGCGACCCGCGCTGTGCAGACCTCGCTCTTGTCGTGGACCCACCTGGCCGTCGTGCTCGGAGCCTGGCTGGTGTTCCTGGTCGTCGTGCGCTTGTTCGTGCGCGAGCGCTCGCCGTGGCCGGTGATCGCCGCCGTCGGTGGCGTGCTGGTGCTGCGCAGCATCCTGACCCTCCTCGCGCTTTCGTTCACGGGTCCAGGCGGATACTGGTTCGTTTTCTGGACCGATCCGCTTCGCCGTTCGATCTACATCACGATCGCGTTCGCGCTGTTCGTGTGGTTGTTCGTCGCGGCGGGGTGGGCGTTGTCGAGCCAGTTCGGCGCTCGGCGCGCGACCGGAATCGTGCTGGCTGGTGTCGGGGCCGGGCTGGCGATTCCCGCCATTGTGGTGGGGCTCGTCGGGCTCGAGTCGGCGTTGACACTGTGGAACGACGAGATGGGACTGCTGCCGTGGGGTCTTGCGCGGATCCTTGGAATCACGACCTATCTCGACATTCCGCTCGATACCCCATGGTTCGCGGCTGGCTTTGGCGCGGTGGTCGCGCTGATCGGCGTGTTCCTGGCGCTGACCTGGCGGCGTGACGATGTGACGAGCTGACGACAGGCGGCACGTCCCATTGCTCACGGGGCAGCGCTGTAGCGCGATCCCGGCGGTGCTGACGTGCTCGATGCCGTCGCTGGTGGTGCAGCGTGTGTGGGCGCGGATTGCGCTGACCAGGCCTGGTCGGGCGGTGCAGTAGGTGCGGGCGTGGGCGGCGCTAACCCCGCCGCGCCGGGCGGTGCAGGAGGCGAAGGCGGCGTTCGCCAGGGCGGACGTTCTGGCGGCGGGGGCGGATCCCACGCCCAGGCCCACGGCGCTTTCGTCCGGAGCTGCCGAGCAGGTGTTTCTGTCCCGTCCGGTGATCGGTGGCCAGGCGGCGGAACGAGGGTGAACGGGCCGAGCCCGTCGCGAACGATTCGCCACCCGTTGTTGTGAAGCTGCATGTGATGGAACCGGCACAGCAGGATGCCGCGGTCGATGTCGGTCCTGCCGCCGTGTGCAACGTGGTCGATGTGGTGCGATTCGCAGTAGGCGGCGGGCACCGGGCATCCGATCCCGGCGCACCCGCCGTCGCGGATCGCGAGCGCAAGCTTCTGCTTCGTGCTGAACAGTCGCTGCTCGCGCCCGAGGTCCAGGGGATTGCCCCGGCTGTCGACCGTCACGTCGATGGAGCCGTGCTGGCAGAGGGTCCGGTCGATGATCGCCCCGGGGAGGGTGTCTCCGTCGTTCTCGGCGTGACCTGTGGCGATGAGGCGGCCGAGCGGGTCGCGCGGTCCCGACTGGTCCTTGACGATGACCATCCGCACCCCGGGCTGGCGGACACCGAAGACGTCGGCGGCGTCGGCAACAGCTCCTGCGCGAAGAACGTCGACGAGAAGGTCATACTCGAGCTGTTCGTTGCTGCGCGGGTCGGCGACGAGGTCCGCAGCGGCGGCGCGCTCGGCATCCGTGACGAACCGCGGCCCGCCGCGCCGGGGTCGCAGAGCCGCAGCGAGCATCGACCGCACGAACAGCGCCATCTCGTCGTCGAACGCGATGTGGCCGTGATGTTGGCCGTGCTGGTCGATCCACATCCGAATGGAGCGCTTCTCGTAGCGGTTCTGGAACCGGCACGCCGCCCCGGTCGGGTCGAGGATGTCGCGCATCTGCCGCGCCCGGCTTCGCAGTTCCTCGACCGATGCGCCCTCGACCGCCTCGTCGACGAGTGTCTCCGCCGCGACCGACCACGCGAGAGCCGCTGAGTCCGGGTCGACGCCCTCGGCTTCGGGCTCCCCGAGTCCGCCGCGGATCGCATCGTGCTGCGACGGTGTCAGTCGGCCGTTGAGGAGAGCCGCCCGGAGAGGCGCGTGCCACGGCTCCCGGACGGATGGAGCAGCGCTCAAGGGATCCACGTCGGGCGATGGTGCGTCGTCGTGATCGTGAGCGCCGCTGCTCCCGGCGTCCGCCGGCGCGCCTGACGTCTCACCTTCATCGAGCAGGGCGGCCCCGACGCGCAGCTGCCGCAGCGCGTCAGCGCGACTTCCGCCCGTGATCGACTGGATCAGCGCGGCAGGCGACGCGTGCCCCTGGCCCGCGGCCAGTCCCGAATGCCCCTGTTCGCGCCGGGACCTGGTCGCGGCGACGCCGGCGATCACCGACTGGAGGCGCTCGGCATCATTGGCGATCGCCGTGACATGACGCAGCACCTCCAGCACGGAGGCGTCGGACAGCGCCGCTGCGCCGGTGGGCAGGCCCGTGGGCTCGACATCCAGCTCGGCGAACACCGCGAGCAGATCGAGCCGCTCGCGCATTGCCGTGAGGATGTTCATGTCTTCACTACATCACCAACCTCCGACATTGACAGCCCGCGGCCCGCGCACGAAAAGTGCCTGTGGACAGGGATTTGTTTTAGCCTCCTGGGGAGGAGGCGACCTAAAGCATCGGATGCGGGTCGGCGCTCAGATCGGCATCCGGCGGCCTGCGCAAGGGTGTTCCGGCCCATCGCGAGTCGACCTACTCTCGCGACATGTGGTTCGACAGCTGGTCAGATATCGTCCGAGTGCTTCTCGTCGGAATCGCGTCCTACGCGTTCCTCATCGCCTCGATCCGGATCTTGGGCGAACGCACGCTCGCGCAACTCAACGCCTTCGACTTCGTCGTCACCGTCGCGCTCGGATCGACGCTCGCGACGATCCTGCTGACCTCGGACGTCGCGTTCGTCGAGGGGATCGTCGCCCTCTCGCTGCTGCTCCTGCTGCAGGCGGTGGTCGCGTTCGCGGCGGCGGTTTCGCGCCGCATCCGCGCCCACGACGTCCGCGCCCACGCTGTTGCGTTCGATCGAAAGCGGGGGCTTATGAACGACGGATGACTGATGCGTCGGGGAATGCTGATCGGTGCGGTCGCTGCGGCATCCATCGCGCTGACCGGATGCGCGGGGCAGGCTTTGGGCGCGCCCACGCCGACCGGTTCGGCATCACCTTCGCCTGCCGGAGTCTCCGGCACCGGCCCGACGGGCTTTCCCGGGGTCGACTTCCCCCTTGAGGCCGGTGCCCGCTCGGTCGCTGTCGAGTTCGAGTGCAGCAGTGGCCCTTACACCGTCGAACTCTCCGACTCGATGATGCTCGGGCAGCCGCCCTACTCGGGGAGTGCGCTTCGAGCCCCGTGACGGTGACCTGGCCGGTCACGGAGCGAACCACTGAAACGATGAGTGTCACGGTTAGGACGAGCGTCGACAGGCTCACCGTCGTTTCCCGCGCCGGAAAGCCGAGACTCCTCGACGCGACGGCGGGAGTCGAACCCGCTGCGCGACCGGGTATGAACCGGTGCCCGGAACCATCCGGTCCGCCGCGATACGGCGCAACGCTAACCGCGACCGCTGACGTGCGGCTGCCGTGTTTCTTACCGTGACGTCACATGTCGTCATCCGTCTCGCGGGTGGCGAGCACGTGCTGGTGAGCGAGCCGGCGGAGGGCCAGGATGGCGGGTTCGTACATTGCCGTGCCGAGCACGGCGTACGAGACTTGCTCGCTCTCGCTGAGCTCTGCCAGCGGGATGAGTTCGGCCGCCGCAATCTGCAGCAGCGGCCCGGCGTAGCGGGCGGCGGTTTCGGCATCCCAGGCGAGCCCCGCCGCCTCGATGCCGCGGATCGCCGCCTCCAGCTGCGCGACAGCGGCGAATCGCTCGTCGTAGGTGAGCCCCAGTCGCTCGATCGTCTCTCGCGCGCGGTCGGTGTCCGTCTCTTCGGCGTACGGCGGCAAGGCACTCACGGCCTTTCCGAGAGTCGCGTACGGCGTCTGGTCGGGCTCGTCGATCAGGGTGAGAATCTCCTTCACCCGGGCAAGCGGAAGCGCGCGTACGTCACTGAGCGCCTGAATCACGCGCAGGCGGGCGAGGTGTTCGTCGCCGTACTCGGCGCGCGTCGCTGAGGTCGCGGCGCCGCGGGGCAGCATCCCTTCCCGGATGTAGAACTTGATCGAGGCGACGGGGATGCCGCTTCGCTCGGAGAGTTCGGAGATGCGCACGATGCTCCTTGCCTGGATAGTTTCACTATCCTATATTGGGTATCGGCACTATCCAATACGCGCCGGCGGCGCGGAGAGTCGAAGCGGAGCATCCATGTCCCCGATCCTGTCGATCGTCGTCGGCGCCACCCTGCTGACGGTGATCACCATCGCCTACGGCGGCACGTTCGTGTTGCGCGCCACGACCGGCGGCTACCCGTTCAACGGACTACAGAAGACGTTCTTCCGGGCAGGTCACGCGCACGCCGGGGTGCTCGTCATCCTCGGGATCGTGTGTGCGCTCGCACAGGCATCCGCAGGAGTTGCGGGAGGCTGGGAGTGGGGAGCGGTCGGCGTTCTCGCCTCGGCGATCCTGGTTCCGGCGGGGTTCTTCCTGTCGGTGATCGGTCGCGACCCGCAGAAGCCCGGGCGGGCGATGGCGCTGCTGTGGACCGGCGTCGTCGTGCTCGCATTCTCGCTCGCGGTGGTCGGAGCATCCGTCATAGCTGCCGGTGTCGCGGCGCTCGGCTGAACTCCCGAGGTCAGCGGGCCACGGAGTCGGCGGCCCGGTCGAACTGACCGCCGCGCCGCTTCTCGACGATCTCTTTGCCCAGCGGCATCAGCGAGACCGGCACGAGCTTGAAGTTCGCGATCCCGAGCGGGATGCCGATGATCGTGATGCACAGCGCGAGGCCCGAGAGGATGTGCCCGATCGCGAGCCACCAGCCGGCGAGGATGACCCACACGACGTTTCCGAGGAACGAGAACACTCCCGAACGCGGGTGATCGACGACCTCGCGCCCGAAGGGCCAGAGCGTGTATACCCCGATCCGGAATGACGCGATACCCCACGGGATCGTGACGATGAGGACGCACAGGATGACGCCCGCCAGCATGTAGCCGAGGAACAGCCAGAACCCCGACAGGACGAGCCAGATGATGTTCAGGAGGGTTCGCATGGCATCCATTCTGGGCGGTGCTCCTGTGCGCGAGGTGGGACTCGGCAGAGGGGTCCGACCTGGAGCGGGGGCGCTACGAGTTGACGGCCTGGGCGTCCGCCCGCCGCCTGCTCTGAGGCTGCAACCGCTCCTCGAGAATCCGATCGGGCGCCGAATCGCACGGCTCCCGTTCGGATTCTCGGCGCCGGATCGGATTATCGATCGATGACGCCACCGGGTCAGCGCACGAGGCGCTCGCCCGCGCGAACCGGCACGGTCCAGCGGTTGGTGGGCGGCGGGAAGACGCACACGTAGGCATCCGAGAACGCGCAGGGCGGAAGGTACGCGCGGTTCAGGTCGACGGTGACAGAGCCGTCCGGCCCCGGTGCCGAGATGCGGAGGAACCGGAAGCGGTAGCTCTCGTTCCCGCTCGTGGCGTCGGAGAACGCCGCGAAGAACGAGCCGTCATCGAGCAGCTGCACACACAGTGACACGTCCCCGTGGGGCAGCGCGAGGTGGAGGACTCCATCGAAATCGTCGGTGCTCCGGTGCCCGTCGACGGCCACGGTCGGCACGCCGCGGTGAGGGGTGCGCTCCAGTCGCGTGAGGATCCGCAGGCGATCATCGAGGGGCCAGCGCTCTATCTCCGAGATCCCGCGCTGCGCAGGCGCCGACGGGTCGTAGACGCGCACCGCGACCGCGCCGTCGCGTTCGAAGCCTCGGAGCTCGAGATTGCCGGACTCCCAGCGCTCCCCGGGCGCCAAGCTGACGTCCCCAGACGTCAGCGACCCCATGGCCCGCCCGTCCTCTGCGTGCCAGTGACCGGGAACGCCGTCGAAGGAGCGTGGCGTCGGATCCAGCCAGTGCGTCGCCGCAAGCGTCGCGATTCCGCCGGGCGACCAGACTGCGGCGTCACGGCGCGCGCGCCATTCCTCGGTGGTTGTCATGGCCTGCCTTCCGTTCGGGGGTCGTCGGGTCTGCGTGGCGGGTGAAAGCCGTGAGAAACATATTGTTACACCATCGAAACCTGGTGATAGATAGCATCTCGCTATGGATCGACGGAGTGACATCGATATCGACGCTCTGACGCGTGCGCTCGATGTCCATTCCCTCCGCATCCTCGTCGCGATCGATCAGACGGGATCGATCAGTGCCGCCGCTCGATCGCTCGGATACTCCCAGCCGACGATCACGCAGCACGTCCAGCGGCTCGAGGCCCGCCTGGGTGCGGCACTTGTCGTCCGCACCGCGCGGGCTGCTCGGCTCACCCCGACCGGCGCTCTGCTCGCGCAGCACGCGCCCCGAATCGACGCCAGCCTCACGGCGGCGGCTACCGAGCTGGCACGGATGCTGGGCCGTCGAGCCGACCTCGTGCGCATCGCCGCATCCGCCGATGCGGTCGGCACGGTTGTCGCACCAGCCCTCGGACGCCTCGCTGCGCAGCAGCCCGAGATCGACGCCTCGTTCGTGGAAGCATCCGACAACGCTGCGGCCCTCGCACTGGTTCAGGACGGTCGCGCCGACATCGCGGTGACACTCACGCTCGCCGTCAGCGGCGAACGCCACGCGATCGCCCGGCGCAGTGGGATGCGATCGACGTTCCTGTTCGCGGAAGAGATCGTCGCACTGAGCACTGCGGAGATCCAGGCAGCGGGAGGACGCATCGATCCCGCGCTCCTGGCCGACGAAATCTGGATCCGCGGCGACGGATCACCGGGCGACCTGCTCGCCGAGCGTCTCGAGCGCCCGCGCGCCGGCGATGACATACACGTCTCGAACGCCGCTGCAGCTGTGGCTCTCGCCCGGCACCGCGTGGGCACAACCTTCGTCGCCGAGAGCGCACTGGCCGGCATCGATCTTCCCGATGGCGTACGGGTGTGGGGACTGACCCCGGCAGTCACCCGCCGCGCAACCGCGACGGCCCTCGTCGAGGCTGCAACGATCCCCGCCGTCGAGTCGGCGCTTCGCGTGCTCGCCTCGCTCCGCCCCTCACCAGCCGACGTCGAGGTCATCCTCGACGCCAGACGCCGCAGCGCAAGCCACCGTGCCCGATTCAGTTCGTCCCGCACGACCTACCCCGCCCGAACCGCACCCCCAGAGGAGAGTCCTATGCCCTTCCCGTCCACCGCCCGCCTCGCCCAAGCCGGCGCCGTCGTTGCCGCGGGGGCGCTCCTGCTCACCGCGTGCAGTGGCGACCCGGCGCCGTCGGCGAGCACCGCGCTCGCTGACAGCGGCGAGCAGATCGACAGCATCACTGTCGCGCTGCCCGGATCGCTGTCCAACCTCTACGTCGGGCAGGAGTCCGGCATCCTGAACTACTACATCGCCTCGATCGCGCAGGAAGGTCTCGTCGCGATCGACGCCGACGGCGCCATCCAGCCCGCCCTCGCCGAGTCGTGGTCGCAGCCCGATGACGTCACCTACGTCTACGAGCTTCGCGATGACGCGATGTTCCAGGACGGCACGCCGGTCACGGCCGATGATGTCGTCTTCAGCCTCAACGAGGCTCGCGACGAGACCACCTCGCCCGGGCTTGCGTATTACATGACCAACGTCGAGTCGGTCGAGAAGACCGGCGACAGTGAGGTGACGATCACCCTCACTGAGCCGGATGCCGCCTTTGCGAAGAACATGAGCACCGGTGGCGCTGCCTTCATCACCTCGAAGGCGTTCTGGGAAGCCAACGACGGCAACGTCGGCACCGCGTCGTCGCTGCTGCTGGGTACCGGCCCCTACAAGGTCACCGAGTTCGCGCCCGACTCCCACGTCACCTTCGAGCGATCCGATACGTGGTGGGGCGAAGAGCCGAAGGTCAAGAACATCACCGTCAACTTCATTCCGGATGAGTCGACGCGGCTGCTGGCTGCGCAGTCCGGCGATATCGACGTTGCCTTCAACGTGCCGCTCGCGCAGTCCACGCAGTGGGAGAACCTCGACACGATGCGTGTCGACTACGTCAACGACCTGTCGTACGTCGGTCTGTACTTCAACACGACAGTCGCCCCGTTCGATGACCCCAAGGTGCGCGAGGCGATCGCCCACGCCGTCGATCGCGACGCCTACGTCGACAAGCTGCTGCGCGGACACGGCGAAGCCGCGACCGCGATCATGACCCCCGAGTCCCTCGCCGCGGTGTACTCCCCGGATGTCGCTCGCGAAAAGCTCGCCGAGATCCCGCAGTGGGACTTCGACCTGGATGCTGCCAAGGCCGCCCTTGCCGAGTCGGGCTACCCCGACGGGTTCGAGGCCGAGATCCTGACCCCGAACACGGGCCCCCAGCTCGGCACCGCCGCGCAGGCTCTCTCCCAGAATCTCGCCGAGATCGGCATCACGCTGAACGTGCGTGAGGTTCCGATCGAGGAGTGGCTGGCCAGCCTGGACGCCTCCAGCGACTACGGGCTGAACATGATGTGGTACTTCTCGACGCTCGGCGACCCCGCCGAGATCCCGAGCTACCTGCTGGGCGTCGGCAACCCCGCCGCGTACGACAACCCCGAGATCATGGCGCTGCTCTCGGAGGTGGGCGCCGAGTCCAACCCGAGCGATCGCATCGACCTGCTCATCGAGGCCGAGACGCTGCAGGCCGAGGATGCCGTCAACATTCCGCTGTGGTGGGGCCAGTCGGCAACCGCGTTTGCCAAGGACCTCGGGATGAACGATTACAGCCCCTTCGCGTTCATCTCGTCCTGGCCGACGCAGCTCTACCGCGCAGCGCAGTAGCCCCGACGGAACCATCACTGTGACAACAGGTTCACCCCTCCGGGCACGCGCCCCGCGATCACGGCCGCTTGGCCGCATGCTCGCGGTGCGCGTGCTCGGCATGCTCGGCGTGCTGCTGGTTCTTTCCTTCATCGTCTTCTCGCTCATGTACCTCGCGCCGGGCGACATCGTGAAGAACCTGCTGGGCAATCGCCCGTCCTCACCGGATGCGGTGGCAGCCATCCGCGCCCAGTACCACCTTGATGACCCGTTCCTCGTGCAGTACGTGCGCTGGCTCGGCGGTTTCGTCACCGGTGACCTCGGCGAGTCGATCCGGTTGCAGACTTCTGTCTCCGATGCGATCTCCTCCCGTGTCGGCCTGACCGCGGCACTGTGCGGGATCGCGTTCGTCATCGCCCTGGTCGTCGCGATCCCGCTCGGAGTGCGCAGCGCCGTGCGGGCCGGCGGGGCATCCGACCGCACAGCCAGCGCGCTCGCGGTCGTCGGCCTCAGCGCCCCCACGTTCGCCGTCGGTCTGCTGCTCCTCTACGTCTTCGCGTACTACCTTCCGGTCTTCCCGGTGTACGGGGCAGGGTCAGGCGGACTCGACACGCTCTGGCACCTCGTGCTCCCGGCGATCACCCTCGCCCTGGGACTTGGGGCCATCATCCTGAAACTGACGCGCACCGCCATGCTCCGCGAACTCGAAGCCGACTACGTCACCTCGGCGCGCGCTCGCGGTCTGTCAGAGCGCAGCGTTCAGCGGATCGCGCTGCGCAACGCCGCGATCCCCATCGTGACCGGCGCGAGCCTGGTGCTGACCTTCCTCGTCGGCGGCACGGTGCTGGCCGAGACGACCTTCGCGCTGCCGGGGCTCGGGACCCTGCTACAGGACTCCGTCCTGTTCAAAGACATCGCCGTCGTGCAATCGCTCACGCTCCTGGTCGCCATCGTCATCGCGGTGATCGCGCTCCTTGCCGACATCGCCTACATCCTGCTCGACCCGCGGGTACGTGAACGGGGGGTGCCGGCATGACCGCCGCGATCGAACTCATGAGCTCGCCGACACGCCGGCGCAGGCGGATGCCGACTCTCATCATCCTGTCGGTGGGCCTGATCGCTCTCGTGGTGCTGGCGGCGGTCCTCGGCCCGCTGCTGTTCCCCGATGCGATGCGCCAAGACATCCTCTCCGCGCTCCTGGCGCCGGGTCAGGACGGGCATCTCCTCGGCACAGACGAGCTCGGTCGCGACGTGTTCGCCATGACGGTCGCAGGCACCGCGTCGGCCCTGGTCGGACCGGTGTGTGTCGCCCTCGGATCGATGCTGCTCGGCATCCTGCTCGGCACTCTCGCGGGTTACGAACGCGGCTGGCTCGATTTCCTGATCAGCCGCTGGACCGACCTGTTGCTGGCGCTTCCGGTGCTGCTGGCCGCGATCGTCGTCGCCGGTGTGTTCGGCGGCGGGTACTGGGTCACGGTGGTGTTGCTCATCGCGCTGTTCTCGCCCTCCGACATCCGGATCGTGCGTGCCGGCGTGCTCGAGCAGTCGGCCCGGCCCTACATCGAAGCGGCCCAGATGCTCTCACTCTCGCGCTGGCGCGTGATGTTCCGCCACATCCTGCCGAACGTGTCGACCCTCGTGATCACGAACGCGATGCTCAACGTCGCCTTCGCGATCGTCGCGTTCTCTTCCCTGTCGTTCCTCGGCGTCGGCGTCCCACCGGGGACTGCCGACTGGGGCCGCCAGCTCACCGACAACCGGGCGATCATGTTCGACAACCCGGCAGCCGTCATGGTTCCGGCCGCCCTCATCATCGTGGTCGCGTGCGCCGTGAACCTCGTCGGCGACTGGCTGGGTCAGCGCCTCTCGCAGGTCGGAGAAGACGCATGACCGGCGTGCAGATTCAGGGGCTCACGGTGCGGGGGCCACAGGGCGTCATGGTCGAGCCGTTCGACGCGACCATCGCTCCGGGCCGAACGCTCGCCATCATCGGCGAGTCCGGATCGGGCAAGACCCTCAGCGCGAAGAGTCTCATCGGCCTCCTGCCCCGTGGCTTCCGCGCCGCGGGAACTGCCGTCGTTGGTGACATCACGCTCGCCCTGGATGCCGCACCTGCAGCGTGGACGTCCGTGCGCGGGTCGACCGTCGCGCTGCTGCTGCAGGATCCGTTCACGAGCCTCTCGCCGGTGCACCGGTGCGGCGATCAGATCGCGTGGACGCTGCGGGCGGCATCCGATCGGCGGATCGCGGCATCCGAACTCACCCGCGAGGTCGCCGCGCGGCTGGCTGAAGTGAAGCTTCCCGAACGTGTCGCGCGGGCCTTCCCGCATCAGCTCTCGGGTGGGATGCGGCAGCGGGTGGCTATCGCGGCGGCACTGGCCGCTGACCCGAAGCTCCTCATCGCCGATGAGCCGACCACCGCGCTTGACGCATCGAACCAGGCCGAGATCCTCGACTTGCTGCGCGCGGTGCAGGCACGTCGTGATCTCTCGGTGATCCTCATCTCGCACGACCTCGGGCTCGTGCGTGGACGCACCGACGACGTCCTGGTCATGCAGCACGGCGTCATCGTCGAGCGGGGAGCAACCGGCGATGTGCTGTCTGCTCCGAAGCATCCGTACACTCGTGCGCTCATCGACGCGGACCCCGCCCTCGCCCCGCCGCGTGAAGCTGCTGCCCCCGAGGCCGACCCGACGCCCACGCTCGTGCAGGCGACAGGAGTGACGAAGCACTTCGGGGAACGCACGGTGCTGGATGGTGTCGACCTGCGCATCGGCGAAGGCGAGATCGTCGGCGTGGTCGGAGAGTCCGGGTCGGGCAAGTCCACACTTGCGCGCTGCATCGCCGGGCTGGAGCGCGAAGACGGCGGAGTCATCTCCTTTGCCGGTGAGAACCTCGCGCCCGGACGCCGCTCGCGCACGCCAGCGCAGATGCAGATCGTGTTCCAAGACCCGTACTCGTCGCTGAACCCGATGATGTCGATCGGCTCGATCCTGCGCGAAGCCCTCGCCGTCGCGCGCCGCCCGGCATCCGATGTTGCAGTGCTGCTCGAGACCGTGGGGCTTCCCGCCGACTTCGCCGGCAAGCGCCCGGCCGAACTGTCGGGTGGTCAGCGCCAGCGCGTCGCTATCGCGCGTGCCCTCGCGCCGAGGCCGCGCCTCCTCATCTGCGACGAGTCGGTCTCAGCACTCGATGTCTCGGTGCAAGCCCAGATCCTCGCGCTGTTGACCACGCTGCGCGACGACCTCGGTATCTCGCTGCTGTTCATCTCGCACGACCTGGCAGTCGTGCGACTGCTCGCCGACTCGGTCACGGTGCTCTGGGACGGTCGTGTGATCGAGAGCGGACCGTGCGAACAGGTGCTCACCGAGCCCCGACACGAATACACCCGGATGCTGGTTGCCGCCGCGCACCGCGAGAACACGTCGGTGGGTACCGGCGAGAGAGAAGACTGACGTGCAATCGATCGAACCGGTGCTCGCGGAAGGCGCAGAAGCCGTCACCGCGGTTCTGGATGCCGGCCTGGCTCAAGCTCTGGGTGCTGAGCGAGCGGCACGCTGGCGGGTCGAGCGGACCGGGTACCGCCCCACGGCGCACACGCTCGGGAGCGGCGCCGGCATCCTGGCTGCCGCGCTCACGTCCGGTCGCCCCGCGACCGCCGCGACCAAGATCGTCGATCTGTGGGCCTCGCCTGAGGCACCGACTGACGCTGCCGATCGCCTCATCGCGGGTGTGATCGCTGCGGCAGCTGAGCGCGGGGATGCCGCCGTGAAGTGGGAACTGCCCGAGGGCGCCGCGGTTCCCTCATCGGCCGCAGCGCACGGGTTCTCGCCCCTGCGCGCCCCCTGGGGAGCTGTCGGCACCGAGGGGACGCAGGGCCTCGTGCGCTGGCTCATTCCCCTGACCCATGACGAGCCTGGATACTACGGACAGACGACTCTTTTCACGTGCGGAGCGGTCGCGGCCCTCATCGCGACCGAGCGCTTCGGCAGCCCCGGGTTCGCGGGCGAGACCGTGCCCGATCGTGATCTCGAGATCGACTTCTGGCGGCGCGCCAGCAACTACCCGGCCTGTGAACCGCTCGGACTGGCCGTCACGGTGCAGGAGCACGTCGGCTCTCGCGGCGCGGTGGAGGTCGCGCTCGACCACCCGGGACCGGTCCTGCTGGAGGACTTCACCGGCTTCGACTATGACTTCCGGGCAGAGCTGCAGCGGGAATCGCGTAAACGCGCGGCAGATCTCGGCATCCCGGTGGGCAACGCACGCATCGCGATGACTGAAGTCGCGGCGCGGGTGGCAGCGGGCGAGCAGGCCCTGCTTCTCATCGACGAGGCGCCGATGCACGCCGACCCCGGACCGCACTGGATCGTGGCTCACGCCGCTGCTGGCCCCTATGTCGTCGTGGAGGACCCGTGGGTGAACCGGGCGACGGGGGAGACCTGGGTCGACACGCACGACCTTCCGATCCACGTCGATGACCTGGAGCGTCTCGTCGCCTGGGGGCCCGACGGCTACCGGGGCGTCATCTTCCTCTCGCCGCGCTGAGTCGACGGGCCGGGCCGGGCGGATGTCCGGGCTCGCGAATAGACTTGCGGGGTTATGGATGTGGTGGATGACGAGCTTCTGACCGGCCTGAATCCGCCGCAGCGTGAGGCGGTGCTGTACCGGGGCCCGGCGCTCCTGATCGTCGCGGGCGCGGGGTCGGGGAAGACCCGCGTGCTCACCCACCGGATCGCGTCGCTGCTGCGCAGCGGCGAGGCCTACCCCAGCCAGATTCTCGCCATCACGTTCACCAACAAAGCGGCCGGTGAGATGCGCGAGCGCGTCGAACAGCTCGTCGGGGAACGCGGGCGCGGCATGTGGATCTCGACGTTCCACTCTGCGTGTGTGCGTATCCTGCGGCGCGAGGCCGAGCAGTTCGGCTTCACGAAGGCGTTCACGATCTACGACTCGGGCGACTCCCGCGCGCTCATCAAGCGCCTCGTGAAAGAGCATGAGGCCGACGCTCTCGGGCTGACCCCCGCTGGCGTGCAGGGACGGATCTCCAAGCTCAAGAACGAACTCGCGGATGCCGAGTCCTTCGCCCGGCAGGCGAACATGAGCGACCCCGCCGAGCGCCTCTTTGTGGAGATCTTCGGTGACTACCAGCGCGCTTTACAGCGCGCCAACGCGTTCGATTTCGACGACCTCATCGCCCAGACCGTGTATCTGTTCCGCGCGTTTCCGCAGGTTGCGGATGTCTACCGCCGGCGCTTTCGACACGTCCTCGTCGACGAGTACCAAGACACCAACCACGCGCAGTACGCGCTGATCCACGAACTCACTCGCCCCGTCACGGGGGCTGCAGCCGAGCCGTATTCCGTCGGCGGAATGATGATCTTCGAGCCCGATCAGGCGCCCGAGCTCGAGGGCGCCTCTCTTACTGTCGTGGGCGATTCCGATCAGTCGATCTACGCGTTCCGCGGCGCCGACATCCGCAACATCAGCGAGTTCGAGCGCGACTTCCCGGGTGCGAAGGTCGTGCTGCTCGAGCAGAACTACCGATCGACGCAGAACATCCTCTCGGCGGCGAACGCCGTCATCGGCAACAACTTCGACCGCAAAGAGAAGAAGCTCTGGACCGATGTCGGAGCCGGTGATCCCATCGTGGGCTTCACCGGCTATTCGCAGCACGACGAGGCCCAGTTCGTCGCCGACGAGATCGAAGCGCTCCACCGTCGCGGCGTCGAGTACGGCCAGATGGCGGTCTTCTACCGCACGAACTCGCAATCCCGTGCGCTGGAAGAGATCTTCATCCGTTCGGCGGTGCCCTACAAGATCATGGGTGGCACGAAGTTCTACGAACGCGCCGAGATCAAGGATGCCCTCGCGTACCTTGTCGCCGTCGCCAACCCCGCCGACGAGATGGCGGTGCGCCGCATCCTGAACAAGCCGCGGCGCGGTATCGGCGACGTGACCGAGACCGCCATCGCCCGGTACGCGGCAGACGAACAGATCACGTTCCGCGATGCCCTCGCTAACGCCTCTGCGCTCGGCGTCGGACCGAAGATCCAAGCCGCGATCGTGCAGCTGGATGCCGTCCTCGCCGAGGCAAGCGCCCTCATGCTCCCCGCCTCCGGCGAGCTCCCGCCGCCCACCACCGTGGCCGAGGGCCTGCAGCTGCTTCTGAACAAGTCGGGTTACCTCGACGCGCTGCGCGCCTCCCGGGATCCGCAGGATGAAGCGCGCGTTGAGAACCTCGACGAACTCGTCGCCGTCACCCGCGAGTTCGCCCGCAACAATCCCGACGGCACGATCATCGACTTCCTCACCGAGGTCGCCCTCGTCGCGGATGCCGACGACCTCGACGATGCGAGCGGGTCAGTTTCTCTCATGACGATGCATACGGCGAAGGGCCTGGAGTACGACACCGTGTTCATCACGGGTGTCGAAGAAGATCTCATCCCGCACCGCATCTCGGCCGGGGAGCCGGGCGGACCCCAGGAAGAGCGGCGGCTGTTCTACGTCGGCGTCACGCGTGCTCGAGCGCGGCTCTATCTCACGCTCGCGATGACCCGCGCGCAGTTCGGCGAAGTGTCGGTCGCGATGCCCAGCCGGTTCCTGCAAGAGATCCCTGCGACGCTCATCGATTGGCGCCAGTCCCCGGGTGATGTGAACTCCCGTGGGGGTTCCCAGTCCCGCGCACTCAATGCCCGGCCAGTGCGGGGCGGGTTCGGGTCGGGCGCGGGCGGCGGCTTCGGGGGCTCGGGCCGTTACGGCGACGCGCTCGTGCCGAAGTCGACATCGATCGACAAGTTCGCCAACCGCATCCCCGCGAAGGTGCGCGACAACGGTGACATGGAGCTCGCGCCAGGTGACCGCATCCGTCACGACGACTTCGGCGAAGGACGAGTGGATGCCGTCACCGGGGAGGGTGCGAAGCGCGTCGCGCATGTGCGTTTCGACACTGCCGGAGCCAAGAAGCTTCTGATCAAGATCGCCCCGATCGAGAAGCTCTGACTGCCGCGTCTGGCCAGCGTGCCAGGACTTTCGCCCCTGAGCGCCGCCGGTAGCCGAGCGTACGATGGCGATGACGGCGTGAGCGAGGGCGCACCAGCGCCCAGGGCAGGTCAGGCCCGCTGGCAGAAGGAGGCTCATGACCCTCGCCTCAGTGCTCACGGTGCTCGCCGATCACCCGGTGCTCGTGCTGTTCCTGGTCACGGGCGTCGGTGCGGCAATCGGGCGCGTCCGGCTGTGGGGGATGTCCCTCGGTGCGGTAGCCGTGCTCTTCACGATGATTGCGCTCACGGCGTGGGGGGTGTCCCAGGGCGTCACGATCGAGGTGCCCTCATACGTCGGTGATTTTGGTTTGGTGCTCTTCGCGTTCAGTATCGGGGTCATCGCCGGGCCGGGGTTCGTGAACGCCCTCCGCACGTCGTACTGGATGCTGCTGCTCGTCTCGGCCATCATGATCGTCGCGGCAGCCCTGACGCTGGGCCTCGGGACAATGCTGGATTTGTCGCCGGAAACGATCGCCGGTGCCTACGCCGGCTCGGTCACGAGCACACCCGCCCTCGCTGCGACGGGGGGTAGTCCCGCAGCGACAGTCGGGTACGCGAGCACGTACATCTTCGGCGTCATCGGGGCGATGGGCGCCGTCGTGCTCGCGCTTCGCCACAGTCGCACAGACGCTGACGCACCACCACGGATCGTCGATCTCGTGATCCGCATCGACACCGACAGCACCCCCACGATGACCGACCTCACGCGGCGGCACGGCGGCCGGGTGCTGGTCTCCCGCCTGCGTCGCCCCGACGGGGAGGTCATCGTCGTCGGTCCCGACACGGTGCTCGAAAAGGGCGCGATCATCAACGTGGTGGGCCCCGAGCGGGTCGTGGCAGCCGTTACCGACGAACTGGGGCATCCGTCCACGGTCAACATCACCCACGACCGCAGTCGGCTCGACTACCGGCGGATCATTCTGTCGGACTCGCGGTGGTCGGGGCGCACGATCGCCCAGCTCGGTGTCGCCGAGCGATTCGGCGCGACGATCGTGCGGGTGCGGCGCGGGGATGTCGAGTTCCTCGGGACCCCCGACTTCGTGCTGCACCAGGGCGACAGGCTCCGTGTTGTTGCTCCCCGCGACCAACTGCCCGAGGTCACTGCCTTCCTCGGCGACTCCGAACGCGGCATGGCCGACCTCAATCCCGTGGCCCTGGGCCTCGGTATCGCCGCCGGCATGCTGCTCGGGCTCATCGAAGTGCCGCTGCCCGGCGGGTCCCACCTGTCGCTCGGAGCTGCCGCCGGGGCGCTCATCGTTGGCCTGGTGATGGGCAGGATCGGGCGGATCGGTCGATTCGTGACGACGATTCCGAACGCGGCGGCCACAGCCCTGGGCGAGCTCGGCCTCCTGATCTTCCTTGCGTACGCCGGATCGAAGGCGGGATCGCAGATTCTGCAGGCGATCGCATCCGGAGAGATCGTCGCCCTCGTCGGAATCGGCCTGGTCGTGACGTCCTTCGCGATGTTCGGCACTTACCTGCTCGTGCGACACATCCTGCACCTGGGTGGGACGAAGCTGTCGGGTGTCATTGCCGGAGCGCAGACGAACACCGCCATCCTCGCATTCGCCCAAGAACGGACCGGTCACGATGTCCGTGTCGCGCTTGGCTACAGCCTCGTGTATCCGACGGCGCTTGTGGTGAAGATCCTGCTGGCACAGCTGCTGACGCTGCTGTGAAGGGTGCGGCCGAGACCTACCGTGTTTCCCCACCTGTGACAACTCTGGTGCCGTTAGGCGCTCGACGTCTGTAGCCTCGAAACATGGCTCTGTTCTCTCGACGCCCCGCAGCAACGCCTGCCGAGACGCCCGAGGGCGCCTCCGACGACGCGGCATCCGTTGACGACGCGGTCGTCGCCGACACCACACCCGACGTCGACCCGGCAGCTTCGCAGCCCTCCGAGATCACTGACGAGGAACCAGATTTCGACGCGGTGGTCGGCATCTCGATGTCCTCATTCCAGGGTCTGGGAGCGCCAGCCCCGGCGGCCAATGCAGCAGAAACGGCAGGCGACGACGAGGCCGATGCTCCTCCCCGGCCGGGACTGCAAGACAACGGCCCGCTCGTGACAGCCCTCGCGAAGCTTCCGGAGCGCCCCGAGCCCGCGGAACTGCTGCAGGTCGCCCGCCAGCTTCTGCAGGGACACCTCTTCTTGCGGGTCAAGGGAGACGCGAAGCGGATGCTGGCCGAAGGCGAGAACATCCCCCTGGCCATCACGACAATCGGTGAGAAGCAGTACGTCCTCGTCTATAGCGGTGTCGCTGCTCTGCGCGCGAGCCTCGCTGCCGACGGCGCTACCGACACTTCGGCGATGGCCCAGCCCGCGCAGGCGGTGCTGCGGTTCCTGCTGTCGGGAACGTACGCCGGCCTCATCGTCGACCCGGCGTCTGCTCCCGCCAGAGCGATGCTGTCGCGGGAGCTCATCGCCCAGATGATGGAGCAGGCCGATCCCGACTTCAGCATCAAGAAGCTGCTCTCCGCTCGCCGCACCGAGTCCACACCCGACGATGTCGTGGCAGCCATTCCCTCAGCGCGTCTGTGGATCGCGGTGAACAAGCCCGACGGGTCCGATCAGGTCGGCGTCGCCGAGGCCCGCACTGCCGACGGTGACCGCCTCATCGAGGTGTTCACGCACCCCATCGAGATCGCCGCTCTTGGGCGCGGGGACCGGCCCGCGCCCGTCACCGGTGCGCAGCTGGGTGCTGCACTTCGCGCCGACCCCGGGCTTGCCGGCATCCTCATCGATCCCGCCGGTCCCTGGATTCGCCTCGACCGAGACGACCTCGCCCCGCTGATGGTCGAGGCTCCGGGCGATGGCGACTGACCGGGTCATCCTCGAAATCCCCGGCCCCGATGGTGACCGGGAGGTCGGGCTGTCGAGCCCCGATCGCGTGCTGTGGCCGACGGTCGGTATCACCAAGCGCGAGCTGGCTGAGTACCTGCTCGCCGTCGCCGAGCCCTTTCTGGCCGCCAACGGCCATCGCCCTGTTTCGCTCGAGCGCTACCCCGACTCGATCGAGGGTGAGATGTTCTTCTCGAAGAACCCGCCCAAGGGTGCACCGTCGTTCGTCGACACCGTCACCGTGACCTACAACAGCGGGCGTCGGCATCCGCAGATCGTGCTCACCGAGCCCGCCGCCGTCGTCTGGGCGGCACAGATGAACACCGTCGTCTTCCACCCCTGGGCTTCGCGGACCGAGAACACCGACAACCCCGTGGAGCTGCGCATTGACCTCGACCCGCAGCCAGGGACCGACTTCGCGGATGCTGCCGCCGTCGCCCCGGCGTTGCGCGATGTCCTCGCCGAGGCCGGCCTCCAGGCGTGGATCAAGACGAGCGGGAACCGCGGCATCCACCTGTTCTGCCCGATCGAGCCGGAGTGGGAGTTCCTCGACGTTCGGCACGCAGTCATTGCCGCGGGTCGCGAGCTGGAGCGACGGATGCCGGAACAGGTCACGACGAACTGGTGGAAGGAAGAGCGCGGGCAGCGCGTCTTCGTCGACTTCAACCAGGCAAATCGCGACCGCACGATGGCCGGAGCTTACAGCCCGCGCGCCCTCCCGACCGCAACCGTTGCCACCCCGATCACGTGGGAGGAGCTGGCCTCCGTCGATCCGGCATCCTTCACGGTGCGTACGGTGCCGCAGCGACTTGCCGAGCTCGGCGACCCGTGGGCCGACTTCGGAACATCCCCCGGGCGAATCGACACGCTGCTGGAGTGGTGGGAGCGTGACCTCGCCGCGGGCCTGGGCGAGTTGCCGTTCCCGCCCGAGTTCCCGAAGATGCCCGGCGAACCCCCACGGGTGCAACCGAGCCGGGCACGCAAACCCGACACGAGCGATCCTGAAACGGAAGAGACCGCGTGACCGAGAAGACTACCGACGGGGCGCGCTCCGATGCGACAGGCTCCGAAACACCGGCGACCATCGATCAGTGGGCAGCGCGCCTGCTTCAGACGCGCTGGATTGTCCGCGCCCCGATCCTGATCTTTCGTGCAGGCCTCGGCTGGTTGTTCGGCGGCAGGTTCGTGATGGTCGAGCACATCGGCCGCAAGAGCGGAGAGCCTCGTTACGTCGTGCTCGAGGTGATCGAGCGCGAGACGAACGCGCTCCGTGTCGCTTCCGGCCACGGCTCTCGCGCGCAGTGGCTGAAGAACCTCCACGCCAACCCCGCCGCCCGGCTCTGGGTCGGTCGCTCGAAGGGCGTGCCCGCGACGTCCCGCATCCTGCCCGAAGCCGATGCCGCAGCGGTCCTGGCACGCTATGCCCGCGTCCACCCGGATGCCTGGGAACACCTAAAGGGGGCGATGGACGAACTCAACGGGGGAGAGGTCGCCATCCCGGTGGTCGAGTTCACCCCGCCGGTCCGCTGACCGCGTCGCTGACCCTCAGCTCTCGAGCACCGCGCCCACGTCGTACGCGTTGACCGCCTCGAGCTGGTCATACGTGCACGAGCGCGGGTCACGATCCTCGCGCCACCGCACGAACTGCACGGTGTGGCGGAATCGCCACTTCTCGAGCTGGTCGTAGCGCACCTCGAGCACCAGCTCCGGGCGCAGCTGAACGAACGACACATCCTTGCCCGAGGCGAAGCGAGACCGCTCGCCCGCACCGGTCACCGCGGCGCCGGACTCGTCGCGCTCGACCAACGGTTCCAGCTCGTCGACCAGCTCGAGCCGGCGCTTGTCCGACCACGCTGCCACCCCGCCGACCTGAACGAGCTGACCCTCGTCGGTGTAGAGGCCAACGAGCAGCGAGCCGACGCCGCGACCGCTCTTGTGCACGCGGTATCCGAGTGCGACGACATCTGCCGTGCGCGCGTGCTTGATCTTGAACATCGTGCGCTTGCCCGGCGCATAGGGCTGTGCGAGCGGCTTCGCGACAACGCCGTCGAGGCCCGCCCCCTCGAATTCATCGAGCCAGCGGGCGGCCCGGTCAGGGTCGTCTGTCGTGCGCGTGATGTGCACCGGATGCGGCACGGCTTGCAGTAGGTCGAGGAGCTCCGCCCGCCGGGAGGCGAACGGCTCGCTGGCAAGATCGCGCTCGCCGCGGGCCAGGATGTCGAACGCGATGAACATCGCTGGGGTCTGCTCGCTCAGCATCCGCACCCTCGATTCGGCGGGATGGATGCGCTGCGTCAGCGCGTCCCAGTCCAGGCGCTGGGGGCCGGGCTCGCCCAGCGCGATGACGATCTCGCCGTCGAGGAGGCACGGCTCGGGCAGAAGCCGCGCGAACGCCTCGACGAGCTCCGGAAAGTAGCGCGTGAGCGGCTTCGCGCCGCGACTACCGATCTCGACATCCGTCCCGTCCCACGAGACGAGAGCGCGGAAGCCGTCCCACTTCGGTTCGAAGCTCAGGCCGCCCGCTACCGTGTCGGGGGCGGGGATGCTGTCGACGGACTTCGCGAGCATCGGCTCGGGTATGGCGTAGGGCATGCGGTCAGCATCCTGTCTGTTGGGGGTCGCTGTCGAGCCCCGGCGTCAGGACGGTGCCGGTTCGGTGCTCTTGCGCCGTGCCCACCGGGCTGGCGTGTTGGGTCCGTCCCAGACCTGCACGATGCCCCACGCCACCGCCGTAATCGGCACCGCGAGCACCGCGCCGACGATACCGCCGAGCACCGTGCCGACCGTCAGGGCGATCAGGATGACGAACGAGTGCAGCTTCATCGAGCGGCCCATGAGCACCGGTTGCAAGAAGTTGCCCTCGAGCTGGTTGACGAGCACGACGACTCCCACGACGAACAGCGCGTTGACCAGTCCGTTCGAGACCAGCGCGACCAGGGCCGCGAGGATTCCGGCCAGGGTCGCACCGACGATCGGGATGAACGCGAGAAGGAAGACGAGGACCGCGAGGGGGAGGGCGAGCGGCACGCCGAGGATCCACAGGCCGATGCCGATCCCGACCGCGTCGACGAACGCGACTGACGCGGTACCTCGGACGTAGGCGCCGAGCGTCGACACCGTCTTGTCGCCGATGCGGCGAGCCCGCGCTTCGGCGGAACCGCGGAACGGGCGGAGCAGAAACTCCCACATCCGCGGGCCGTCCTTCAAGAAGAAGAAGAGCACGACGACCAGCAGGACGAAACCGGTCGCGAAGTTAGCCACGACGCTGACGCCGGCGATGGCCCCAGTGCCGAACTGGGCACTCGTGATGAAGTCCTGAATCGACGAGATCCAGTCGTCGATCTGCTGCTGATCGATCCCGAACGGCAGCGTCTGCACCCACTGCCAGAGCTGCTGAGCGCCGGCCTCGGCCTGGCTGTAGAGCGAGTCCCACTGGTCTCGTACTGCCCAGACGATGAGCCAGCCGACGCCGCCGAGGATCAGCACGATCGTGAGCAGCGAGATGAGGGTCGCGAGGATCGAGGGCACGCCGCGACGGCGCATCCAACTCATCACCGGCGCGAACGCCGACGCGAAGATCAACGCGAGCAGCACCGGGATGACCACCAGCGTGATCTGTCGGAGTCCCCAGATGATGCCTGCCGCGAGGGCGACGACGACGATGATCTGCAGTCCCCGCGTTGCCAGCATCCCGAACTTGTCGCCCCACAGCTTGCTGGGCGGAACGATGCCGTCGTCGGGAACCGCCAGGGCGCTGTTGCTGTCTTTGGAGGAGCCGATGCCGAACAATCCCATGGCTCGACCGTAGCCGTCACTCGGACATGGGCGCACGGTCTTGACGACGCGCCCACCTATGCGGCACTGCATCCGGTGCCGCGCACGGGAGCCTGCCGTCAACCGCTGCCGAAGAGGGGAGTCTGGGGTCAGCCGCTGCCGAAGAAGTCGTCGAGCGTGATCGGCACGCCAGCCGCGTCGCTGAGCGCCGTGCGTGCGGCGTGCCAGCCGCTCATCCCGTGCACGCCGGGGCCCGGTGGGGTCGACGACGAGGCGAGATACACCCCCGGCAGCGGGGTTCGCCACGGATGCCGCGTCACGACGGGTCTGCGTATCGCCTGCGTCATCGTGAACGCGCCGCCCGAGATATCGCCGCCGATCTCGGCAGGGTTGGTGTGCGCACGGGTCACTGCTGTCGACGAATGCACCGCAAGTATCAGATCCCGCACGCCCGGCGCGAAGCGCTCCACTTGCGCGAGAACGGCATCCGTGGCATCCGTGGGGGAGTCGAGCGGGACGTGGGTGTACGCCCACAGGACCGCCTTGCCGGCGGGAGCGCGCGTCGGGTCGATCACCGACGGCTGCACGGCGAGCACGTACGGGTTCGCGGGAACCCGGCCGCGCACGACCTCCTGCTCGGCGGCGATGATCTCCTCCCGCGTTCCGCCCAGGTGCACCGTCGGGGCCAAACCCACGGTCGGGTCGCGCCACGGGACTGGTCCGTCAAGTGCGACATCCACCTTCATGACACCGGGCCCGTACCGATAGCGACGCACCGCCCTCGCGTATCGGGTCGGTAGCGCCGATGCCGTCAGCATCAGCCGCGGAGAGGTGTCGAGGATGAGCAGATCGCCGGCCGCCGGATCACCCCAGTCCAGGTCATCGAGCGACGCGACGCGCACTCCGGTCTCGATCACGCCCCCGTGAGCCCGGATGTCGGCGGCGAGGGCCTCGGCGATCGTCTGGGCGCCTCCGTGCGGAACGGGCCACCCGCCGGCGTGGGCCTGCGCCGTAAGCAACAGACCCGCCGCTGCCGACGCCAGGGACGGCATCCAGGTGTTCGCGTGAGCCATCGCTCCCGCCAGCAGCGCTGCGGCCCGCGGTGTGCGGAAGCTCGCCGCGCCGAGGCCCGTTCCCTGCTCGAGCACCCGCAAGCCGTACCGCACAGCCGTGAGCGGATGCCGCGGCATCCGTATCAGCTGATCGCCCGTGAACGTGACGAGCTCATTGATGTGGCGTGCTAGAGGTCGCGTCATCGCGAGCCAGGCGCGGCCGTCGGGGCCGAGATCGTCGGCAGTGCGGTCGATGTCACGCCACGCGATCGCCGCGGGTCCGCGATCGAGCGGGTGCGCGTAGGAGGCGTCAGGGTTCAGCCATGACACGACGCGGTGCAGGCCGAGCGCCCGGAAGATCGGGGAGGTCAGTGCGGCCGGATGAACCGCCGAACCGACATCGTGCCGGAATCCGGGAAGGGTCAGCGCCTCGGTGCGCAGTCCTCCGCCGATCGTGTCGGCAGCCTCGAGGACTCGCACCCGCAGTCCCGCCCGGGCGAGGACCGCCGCAGCGGTCAGTCCGTTCGGTCCGCTGCCCACCACGGTCGCGTGCGCCGCCATGCCGCCAGTCTGCCACCCCCGGCGCGTCCCGTTCCGGCATCCATCGCTGTTCGCATCCGCTGCGCCCGGCATCCGCTGCGCTAGATGTCAGCCGATCTCTGTTTCGGTCGCGCCGTGGTGCGGGTTCTGCGCGCGGGCACCCGCAACAGGGCGCGACCGAACGGAGAGCTTCATCGTTCGGTCGCGCCATTGTGTCGTTACCCGCTGGGGAACTCCGCACAACGGCGCGACCGAAACCTGGGCCGACGGGTCAGCGAGCGCCCCGCCCCGGCGCCTCAGGTTAGAGGTCGAGGGAGGTGTGCAGGCGGCGGGTGACTTCGGCCAGCGGCATCCGCTTGGGGAAGACCGCCACCACGACGTCATCAGGATCCGGATGCTCGGGGTCGGGGTGCACGCCGAACTTGCGCAGGAGGTCATCGAGGGCGGCTCGCAGCACCGACACCGGCACCGGTTCCCGGTCGCGCAAGAGCTGCCGCAGCACGTGGTTGTGGACGGCGGCGACGGATGCGGCGAAGCCGACGGCATCGATCGGATCAAGGCCCGGCAAAGCGCCGCGCAGGTACTCGTCGAAGAGTCGCTCGTAGCGGAACACCGTGACGATCTCGCGCTCGCGAAGTGCCGGCACCTTGCGCACCACGGAGTAGCGGCGCCGCGCGAGGTCGGGGTCGGCTGCGAAGTGTTCGAACACCGTGACCGCCGCATCGCATACCGCCACCCAGGGGTTCTCGTGCGGGTGAGACAGGTTCTCGCGCAGCTGGGCGAGCAGGAGCTCGTGGTCAGCGAACACGACGTCGTCCTTGCCGCCGAACTGGCGGAAGAACGTCGACCGGGAACTGCCCGCAGCCTGGGCGATCTGTTCCACGGATGTCGCATCGAAGCCGTTCCGGTCGAACAGGTCGAGCGCAACGGCGACGACCGCGGTCCGCGACGACGGTGTGGCGGCGGTGGTGTCGGACATGCCGTGAGCCTACCGCCGCAAGAACCGGCTCGTTCGGAACCGTTCAGCGCCGGGTAGTAGGCTGATTTCTCGGTCGAACTATCTCGACATCGAGACACTCCCTCACCCACCCGACGCCGCAGCGGAGGACACCAGCGTGGATCTGTACGAGTACCAGGCACGAGACCTATTCGAGAAGTACGGGGTGCCGGTGCTCCCCGGCATCATCGCCGACACTCCTGAGGAGGCGAAGGCGGCTGCCGAGAAGATCGGCGGTGTCGTCGTCGTCAAGGCTCAGGTCAAGACCGGAGGCCGCGGCAAAGCCGGCGGTGTGAAGGTCGCGAAGAACGCCGACGAAGCCTATGAGGCAGCGAAAGCGATCCTCGGGCTGGACATCAAGGGCCACGTCGTCCAGCGCGTCATGGTCGCCGCGGGCGCTTCGATCGAGCAGGAGTTCTACTTCTCCGTGCTGCTCGACCGCTCGAACCGTTCCTACCTGTCGCTGTGCTCCGTTGAGGGCGGCATGGAGATCGAGCAGCTCGCGGTCGAGAAGCCCGAGGCCTTGGCCCGCGTCGAGGTCAACCCGCTCACGGGCATCGACAAGGACAAGGCGGTCGAGATCGCCACCGCAGCGAAGTTCCCCGCGGAGCTCGTCGACAAGGTCGCGGATGCCTTCGTGAAGCTCTACGACGTCTACACCGGCGAGGGCGCGACCCTGGTCGAGGTCAACCCGCTCATCCTCGACGGCGACGGCAACATCATCGCCCTCGACGGCAAGGTCACCCTCGATGACAACGCGAGTGAGGTGCGCCACCCCGAGCACGAAGAGCTCGAAGACAAGGGTGCGGCCGACCCGCTCGAGGCCAAGGCCAAGGAGTCGGGCCTGAACTACGTCAAGCTCGACGGCGAGGTCGGCATCATCGGCAACGGTGCGGGTCTGGTCATGTCGACCCTCGACGTCGTCGCCTACGCCGGGGAGAACCACGGCGGCGTGAAGCCCGCCAACTTCCTCGACATCGGCGGTGGGGCATCCGCGACCATCATGGCCGCAGGCCTGGATGTGATTCTCGGTGACCCGCAGGTCAAGAGCGTGTTCGTCAACGTCTTCGGTGGAATCACCTCGTGTGTCGCGGTTGCCGACGGCATCGTGAAGGCGCTCGAGATTCTCGGGGATGCCGCGACCAAGCCGCTCGTGGTGCGCCTCGACGGCAACCAGGTGGAAGAGGGTCGCGCGATCCTCGCCGCCGCGAACCACCCGCTGGTCACCCTCGCCGCCGGTATGGACGAGGGCGCTGACAAGGCGGCCGAGCTGGCCGCCGCCTGATCGCGAAACCGGATAAGGACTTCTGACATGTCGATTTACCTCAACAAGGACTCCAAGGTCATCGTTCAGGGCATCACCGGCGGCGAGGGCACCAAGCACACCGCCCTCATGCTCAAGGCCGGCACCCAGGTCGTCGGCGGCGTGAACGCCCGCAAGGCCGGCACGACCGTCTCGCACACCGACAAGGACGGCAATCCCGTCGAGCTGCCGGTGTTCGCATCCGTCGCCGAAGCGATGGAGAAGACCGGGGCCGACGTCTCGATCGCGTTCGTGCCGCCCGCCTTCACGAAGGATGCCATGATCGAGGCCATCGACGCCGAGATCCCGCTGCTCGTGGTCATCACCGAGGGCGTGCCGGTCGGCGACACCGCCGAGGCCTGGGCCTACACGCAGTCCAAGGGCAACAAGACGCGGATCATCGGGCCGAACTGCCCCGGCATCATCACCCCCGGCGAGTCGCTCGTAGGCATCACCCCGGCCAACATCACCGGCAAGGGACCCATCGGCCTCGTCTCGAAGTCGGGCACCCTGACCTACCAGATGATGTTCGAGCTGCGCGACCTCGGTTTCTCGACCGCGATCGGTATCGGCGGCGACCCGATCATCGGTACGACCCACATCGACGCGCTTGCCGCGTTCGAGGCTGACCCCGAGACCAAGGCGATCGTCATGATCGGCGAGATCGGTGGTGACGCGGAAGAGCGCGCGGCAGCGTTCATCCAGGCCAACGTGACCAAGCCGGTCGTCGGCTACGTCGCGGGCTTCACCGCGCCCGAGGGTAAGACGATGGGCCACGCCGGCGCGATCGTGTCGGGCTCGGCAGGTACCGCTCAGGCCAAGAAGGAAGCCCTCGAGGCCGCGGGCGTGAAGGTCGGCAAGACGCCGTCCGAAACCGCCGCCCTGATGCGCGAGATCATCGAAAAGCTCTAACCGGCGAACCATTTCCGCGAACCCACATCTTCCGCGGCGAACCCACGTGTTCGCGCCACCGCAAGATGTGGGTTCGGGGGTGAGGATGTGGGTTCGGCACAGGACCGCGGACGGCTGTGCCCATGGTCGCGGGCTGGCGGTAGCCTGAAGCCATGCCACTGACCGGAGAGTACAAGCCGTCCACGTCGGAGTGGGCACGCACCCAGGCCGAGACCTATGAAGCCACGGGGGGTGCCGAAGCCAACGAGCTGCGAGGCGTGCCCGTCATCGTCCTGACGACACTCGGCGCGAAGTCCGGAGGACTGCGCAAGACCGCCCTCATGCGCGTCGAACATGACGGCAGCTACGCCGTGATCGCCTCGAAGGGTGGCGCACCTGACGAGCCCAAGTGGGCAGGCAATATGCGTAAGCACGCCACCGTCGAATTGCAGGATGGCGCGACCAAGCGTGACTACATCGCCCGCGAGGTCGAGGGTGACGAGCGTGAGCAGTGGTGGGCGCGCGCCGTCGAGGTGTGGCCCGACTACGCCGAGTATCAGAAGAAGACCGACCGGCTCATCGCGGTGTTCGTGCTCGATCCCGCCTAAGCCCGGGGCGCAGGCTGGGAGTCTGCTCGCAGTTCACGGGTTGTCCCGGCCCGCCGTCAGGTTCCGGACGCACTGAGGCGCCACAATACACACAGCGCCGCCCGTGCGCCCCGGAGCCACCATGAACGAGACCGCACGAGCCGCCGCAGCCGCTTCCGCGTCGCATCGACCCGCCCCCTGGTGGGTATGGGCGCTGGCAGCTGTCGGCGCCGCCGGACTCGTGGCGTTTCTCGCGCTGGTCGGGGTCGTCGTGGTCCCGCCCGCCCTCGCGAATCTGCGGACTGAAGTTGCGAGCGCTCAGACCCCGATGGTCGTCGGATCAGAGGCGGCATCCGTGACAGTCGTGGTCCCAGACGGGTGGCTCATCACCCGGCAGGATGACGCGCATGCCACGATCGCGACTCCCGATCGCGGGATGATCGTCGCCGTCGAGCTGAGCGCTGACGAGCCCGCGGCAGCCGCTTCGGTAGCCGGTGTCGCGTCGCCGTTGGTTGAGACGCTCGCTTCGGGCCTGACCGTTGCGCACGGCATTCCGGTGGCTCCGGCAGATCAGGATCCTGCCACGGTTCCGGCTCTTGTTGCCGCCGTCGGACCTGTCGCGCAGGGGTCGATCGTGTTCGCCGTGTCCAGCGACGACCTCGACCGGTATAGACCAGCCCTGGCGAGCCTCCTCGAGGGAGTCAAACCTTGAGGGGCGGGCGGCGCCGGGTCATCCGCCCGGCCGCAGCGGCGGCCCTGATCGCGTGCGCGACAGTTGTGGTGGCGGGTTGCGCACCGGCAATCGATCCGAGCTGGACCCCGCCAGCGTGGCCGGCGACCACGCTGCAGGTCGTCGATGCGGAACCTCGGCCGCTCGACGCTCAGGCCGGCCAGCCGCTGGCCGCCACCGTGTCTCCCGAGCGCATCCGCCAGGACGGCGTCGGTATCCAGGCGCGCTACGCCTTGCTGCCGGGTGTCGAAGCGTTCAACGACGCCGTGCGTGGCTACGTCCGCACCGCGATCGGCGCGCGTCAGGACGCGACCGGCGCCACCTACGGTCCGCAAGCCGGCTCCGCCGGTGCCGGCCTTGCCGACCGGTCCTGTGTTCCGGGATCCACCGAGATCCCAGCCGCCGACCTGCTCGCCGACCCCGCCCTGGCCGGGCCTGTCGTCAGTGGCGGCTCTGCGACAGTCGTGTGCGATGTGGTGTGGGCGTCGGCGAGCATGTTCGGACAGCGCCTTCGGACCGTCCTCTCGGCCTCGGATGGACAGATCAGCGATAGCGTCGACACGTTCTTCGCCGACACGGCAACCGGTGAAGTGGCGACAGCGGCGCAGGTGTGGACGCCTGATGCAGCAACGACGCTGGCCGCTGACGTATTCGAAGGTCTCCGCCGCGCCGCCGGCTCCCTGTCGCTCGCGCCGCTCGCAGACCCCGCTGCCCTCGAACGGCTGGCAGCCTCCTTCGCGACCACGATGCCCGCGGCAGCCGGTGGAATGCAGTTCACGATTCCTGCCGGGTTCACCACCGATGCGCTCGCGGCTCTCGGCATCCCACCGACTGACGCGGCTCGCACGGTTCTCGTGCCCGCAGCTGCCGCCGAACCCCTCCTCACTGACTTCGGAAGGCGTCTTCTCGCCTCGGTCGGTCAGCCGTATTCCGGACCCAGCATCCAGAACCCAGGCGATGTGCCGGTCGACTGTTCGCTGACGCCGTGCGTTGCGCTCACCTACGACGATGGTCCCAGCGACCTCACCCCGAGCATGTTGGACGCGCTGGCGGCGCGTCGCGCCAGCGCCACGTTCTTCGCGATGGGGTCGAAGGCGCGAGCCTACGCCTCGACCCTGCAGCGGATGGTGGCTGAGGGACACCTCATCGGAAACCACAGCTGGAATCATCCGTCTCTTCCGAATCTCACCGACGCGCAGATCGCTGCACAGCTCGGCGACACGTCGGCTGCCCTGCAATCGGCATCCGGTCAGCCGATCACGATGTTCCGGCCGCCGTACGGCGAATACAACGCGCGGGTGCTTTCGATCGCGCGGATGCCGGCGATCCTCTGGGACGTCGACACGGAGGACTGGAAGGGAATCGACGACGACGTGCTGATTCAGCGTGCAGTGAATCAGCCTCGACCCGGGTCGATCGTGCTGCAGCACGACATCCACGGCAACACCGCGCGCACTGTCGGAGCCGTCTGCGACGGACTCCTCGATCGAGGTTTCACGATGGCCACCATCACCGAACTGTTCCGCGGCTCGGTCCCGAACTCGGGAGCGTGGCGCAGCGCCCGGTGAGTCGACCGGTGAGTGGCCCGGGGATGGGTAAGGTCGAAGCCGCATGAACCGGGTCATCGTCTTCCTCCTCGCCGCCTTCGACGCGCTCGTCACCGTCGCCGCAGGACTCGTCGTCGTACTCGCGCCGGCGACGCTGCTGTGGGTCGTCGAGTTCGGGGGCCTTGCCCCGTGGAGCGCACTCTGGCCCACCGCCGCGAGCGTCTGGCAACTCGGGCACGTCGTCCCGCTGGAGATCACGCTCCCCGCCGACTACCTGGCAACTGCCGGCATCGATCCCGATGCGGCATCCTTCGTGCTGTCGCTCGCTCCGCTGGCCTTCGCGGGATTCACCGCCATCTCCGCAGCGCGCTCGGGTCGCCGCGCCTCGCGCTCGGGTGCGGCATTCACCGGTGCCCTCGCGGGAACCGCGGTCTTCGCAGCTGCGGCCGCCGGGATCGCCCTGACGGCCGGAAACGCCGTCGCGCACGCATCGCTTACCGAAGCGATCCTCTTTCCGGCCCTGGTCTTCGGCATCCCGGCGCTCCTCGGCGCTCTGGTCGGGGAGTGGCAGGATGCTGACCGCGGCGTCATCGCGGGGCTGCGGGAGCGCGTCGAGGACCTGCCCGAGGACTGGGCTCTCGTTCCGACGGTCATCGCCCGCGCGGGATCCATCGCGGCAGTCGGCCTGGTGGGCGTCGCGGCCCTCACCACCGCCGTTGCGATCTTCGCTCGGGGCTCCGAGATCGTCGGTCTCTACGAGGCCGCCAATGTCGACGTTCTCGGTGCCGTAGTCCTTACGCTCGGCCAGCTTCTGTACCTTCCCACCCTGATCGCGTGGGCTCTAGCGTTCGTTGCCGGACCCGGTGTCTCCCTCGGGGTGGGTTCGACGGTCGCGGCATCCGGAACCACGACCGGCGTCCTGCCCGGACTGCCGCTGATGGGCGCACTCCCCGAATCCACGTCCCCCTGGCTACTTCTGCTCGCTCTTCTGCCCGTCGGCGTTGGATCCTTCGCCGGGTGGGTTGCCCGGTCCTTCTTCGCCGCGGATGCCGAGCGCGTTTCAGCCCGCATCGTCACCGCGCTGGGGGTTGCGGTCGCCGCTGCAGGTTCAGCGGCGCTGCTGGCCGTTCTTGCCTCCGGCTCGCTCGGGCCGGGGGCGCTCGCGCAGCTAGGGCCGGAGCCCGGTCCTGTTGCGCTGGCCATCGGTATCGAGGTCGGGGTCGGCGCCGGCATCCTGCTGCTCTCACCGCGACGTCGAGCCCGTGACGACGGTGCCACCGAGGCCGTGCCCACGGCGCTGCTGGAGCCCTCGGTAGACTGAGTCGGTGCTCACCGTCGCCGTTCTCATCTCTGGCGCCGGATCCAACCTTCGGGCGCTGCTCGAGGCGGCGAATGAGCCCGACTATCCGGCGCGCATCGTTGTCGTCGGCGCCGACCGCGAAGCAGACGGCCTCGCCCATGCCGAAGCATTCGGCATTCCCTGGTTCTTCGTTCCCTACGCCGAGTATCCGGATCGGGAGGCCTGGGGTGAGGCGCTTCGCGACCAACTCGCGGTCTGGCAGCCCGACCTGATCGTTCTCAGCGGGCTGATGCGGTTGCTCCCCGCATCGGTACTCGAACCTTGGGCGCCGCGTATCATCAACACCCACCCCGCGTACCTTCCGGAGTTCCCCGGCGCCCACGGCGTGCGGGACGCGATCGCCGCCGGTGCCACCCAGACCGGCGCGAGTGTCATCGTCGTAGACGCGGGGGTCGATACCGGACCGATCCTCGCGCAGGAGCGCATCGCAGTGCTTCCTGGCGATGACGAAGAGAGCCTTCATGAGAGGATCAAGCCGGTCGAACGCCGACTCCTCATCGACGTGGTCAGGCGCATCGCGACCGGCGACCTCGATCTCTCCTCTCCCTGACTATTGCCTGACCAGCGCCGCGACGACGCAGCAACCGCGGCCGATGACCACCCGACAGATTCCGAACCACAGCTTCCGGCCCCGAGCCTCACAGCCCAGGGCCTCGACAGCTCAGAGCCCCGACAGCAAGGAGACCTGATGGCAGGCCCCAGTCACGACCCGTCCGTGTACCGCGACCGCGACGTCGTGCCAGTCCGGCGCGCGCTGGTGTCGGTGAGCGACAAGACCGATCTCTTGAGCCTCGCCGAGGCTCTTGCTGAGGCCGGCGTCGAGATCGTCTCCACCGGGTCGACGGCCGCGACGATCCGGGATGCCGGCTTTGCGGTGACCGACGTCGCCGCTGTCACCGGGTTCCCCGAGTCGCTGGACGGGAGGGTCAAGACCCTACATCCTGCCGTGCACGCCGGCCTCCTTGCCGACCTTCGCCTTGCACACCACGAGAACCAGCTCGCCGATCTCGGCATCCAGCCCTTCGAACTGGTCGTGGTGAACCTGTACCCGTTCGTTGAGACCGTCGCCTCCGGCGCGCAGGGCGACGATGTCGTCGAACAGATCGACATCGGCGGTCCCGCCATGGTCCGGGCGTCTGCGAAGAACTACGCGAACGTCGCGATCGTGGTCTCGCCCGAGTCCTACGGGTCGGTGATCGAAGCCATCCGCGCGGGCGGCACATCCCTCGCTCAGCGCCGCGAGCTTGCCGCGCGCGCCTTCGCGCACACCGCAGAGTACGACCGGGCAGTTGCAACCTGGTTCGCCGACGAGACGCTGGGTGAGGATGTGGACCTGCCCGCGCACCTCACGATTCGAGCCGAGCGACTGTCGACCCTGCGTTATGGCGAGAACATGCACCAGCGCGCCGCGATCTACACGCGCACCGGCGGACACGGCATTGCGCAGGCTACCCAGTTGCAGGGCAAGGAGATGTCCTACAACAACTACGTCGATGCTGACGCCGCCCTGCGCGCTGCCTTCGACCTGGTCAAGCCCGCCGTAGCGATCATCAAGCACGCGAACCCGTGCGGTATTGCGGTGTCGGCGCCGAACGCGCTGGACCCGATTGCCAGCGCGCACCTGCGCGCCCACGCCTGCGACCCGGTCTCGGCGTTCGGAGGCGTGATCGCCGCCAACCGCAAGGTGACCCTGAAGATGGCCGAGAACCTGCGCGACATCTTCACCGAGGTGATCGTCGCCCCGGACTTTGAGCCTGAGGCGCTCGAGGTTTTCCGCCTCAAGAACAACCTGCGCGTGCTGAAGCTGCCCGACGACTGGAAGCAGGAGCCGATGGACGTGCGGCTCATCTCGGGGGGCTCCTTCTGCAGGATGCCGACCGCTTCCCCGACGGCATCGAGTCAGTCGCCACCGATTGGGAGCTCGTCTCCGGTGAGCGGCCTGAGGCCGACGCGATGACCAACCTCATCTTCGCGTGGAAGACCTGCCGTGCCGTGAAGTCCAACGCGATCGTCCTCGCGAAGGACTCGGCGACTGTCGGTATCGGCATGGGCCAGGTGAACCGCGTCGACTCGTGTCGCTTGGCCGTCGAGCGCGCCGGGGATCGCGTGCAGGGTGCCGTTGCGGCATCCGACGCATTCTTCCCGTTTGCCGACGGACCGCAGGTGCTCATCGATGCCGGCGTGTCGGCTATCGTGCAGCCGGGAGGGTCCGTTCGTGATGAGGAGGTCGTGAAGGCCGCGCGCGACGCGGGCGTCACGATGTTCTTCACGCGCGAGCGCCACTTCTTCCACTAAGTCGCGCCGCGCGAGCGGACCGATTGCAGGATCAGCGTCGGGCCAGTCGATGGCCACGCGGGCTGTCGAGCGAATCATCCTGCGATCGGTCCCGCGTGGTCCCCGGCGACAGGCTCTCGCTCAGGGACGCCCGTAGGCCTCCAGCCAGCGCAACCAGACCTCGCTGAGCGTCGGGTACGACGGGACCGCGTGCCAGAGCCTGCTCAGCGGCACTTCTCCGACGATGGCGATCGTGGCCGAGTGCAGCAGCTCCGCGACATCCGGGCCCACGAAGGTCGCCCCGACCAGCACTTCGCGCTCTCGGTCGACGACAGCGCGGGCCTGGCCGCGGTAGTCATCCGAAGCCGTGGACGCTCCCGCGATCCACGAGAGGTCGTAGTCCAGCACCCGGATGTTGATCCCCGCCGCTTCCGCGCGCTCTGCAGTCAGCCCGACCGAGGCCACCTCGGGGTCGGTGAAGGTGACCTGCGGCACGTGGTCGTGATCGGCTGTTGCGACGTGGGCGCCCCATCGAGACGTGTCGACATGGGAACCGCGGGCGCGGGCGGCGATCACGTCCCCCGCGGCGCGCGCCTGGTATTTGCCCTGGTGGGTGAGGAGCGCGCGGTGATTGACGTCGCCGACCGCATACAACCAGTCGGTATCGCGCACCAGCATCGTGTCGTCGACATCGAGCCACGCGCCAGGCTTCAGATCGACGGACTCGAGACCGAGGTCTGCGGTACGCGGCACCCTTCCGGTGGCGACGAGCACCTCATCCGCTGTGACCGACGAGCCATCCGAGAGCACGAGAGTGCGACCCTTCGCGTCGCGGGATGCCGAGACGACATCGACCCCCGTACGGACCTGGGCTCCCTGCGCGGTCAGCGCCTCGGCCACCATCTCACCCGCGAACGGCTCCATACCGCCCAGCAGCCCGGATCGCGCGATGAGGGTCACCGCCGTGCCGAAACTCGCATACGCGGTTGCCATCTCGCACCCGACGACCCCGCCACCGATGATGGCGAGCGACGCGGGCGCGGACCGTGCGCTTGTCGCTTCGCGGCTCGTCCACGGTTCGATCTCTCGGAGCCCGGGAGTGTTCGGCAGCAGAGCCGCCGAGCCGGTGCAGACGGCAACGGCGTGTGTGGCGATGAGGTCGACGACCTCGCCGCCGGGACGGGTGACCTCGACCCGCTTGCGGCCCGCGATACGGGCATGTCCCCGCACCAGATCGATTCCCGCGCTCTCGAGCCACTCGACCTGCGAGGAGTCATTCCAGTCGTGCGTCATCCGGGTGCGGCGCGCCAAGGCTGCAGCGACATCAACGTTGCCGGTGACGGCCTGCTTTGCGCCGTCGACTGCTCGGGCAGCCCGCAGTACCGATCCCGCGCGCAGCAGCGCCTTCGAGGGCATACACGCCCAGTACGAGCACTCGCCACCGACGAGTTCGCTCTCCACGATGACGACCCGCAGGCCGCCCTGCACTGCCCGGTCGGCGACGTTCTCGCCAACCGGCCCTGCCCCGATCACAACAAGGTCATATTCGCGCGCGCCCATATGCCACGGTAACCCGCGTGCCCCGCGGCTGTCTCCCGCTGCAGTGTCTGATTTCCGCCAGTGCGCGGGGGAGGGGCGTGGCAGTCTTGACCCGTGCTCTCCATGACCTTCGACGAACGGTACGCCGCGATCCAGTCGCGCGACGCCCGGTTCGACGGTCAATTCGTGACCGCCGTCAGCTCAACAGGCATATATTGCCGACCCAGCTGCCCGGCCAGAACGCCGAAGCCGGCGAACGTGACCTTCTATCCGACCAGCGCCGCCGCCCACGAAGCGGGGTACCGCGCGTGCAAGCGGTGCCTGCCCGAGGCGGCTCCCGGCTCCCCGGATTGGGACGTGCGCGGCGACGTTGCCGCGCGGGCGATGCGCCTCATCGCCGACGGGGTCATCGAGCGCGAGGGTGTTCCCGGGCTCGCTCGTCGCCTGGGCTACTCGCCGAGGCACCTCACGAGGCTGCTGACGGCAGAGCTCGGCGCCGGCCCACTCGCGCTCAGTCGTGCGCAGCGCGCACACACGGCACGGATGCTGCTCGTGGGCACTGCGATGCCGGCATCCGACATCGCGTTCGCGTCGGGGTTCGCGAGTGTGAGGCAGTTCAACGACACGATCCGTGAGGTCTTCGGCCTCACCCCGCGCGAGGTGCGCGCCCGGCGCACGGGGTCCGCAGCACCCGGCGGCACGATCGATCTGGCGCTGCCGGTGCGAGGTCCGTTCGATGCTGCGGGGCTGCTCGCCTGGATGAGCGCGCGGGCGTTGCCCGGTGTCGAGGTGGCAGGAGAGGCATCCTTCGCTCGGACGGTGCTGCTGGCCGCGGGTCCCGCCTGGTTCGAGGTGAGAACGGATGCCGGCGGCCTTCGCCTGCGCGCGACAGTGACGGCCCTATCTGATCTCGCGACCCTCGTTGCTCGCGTTCGTCGCATCTTCGACCTGGATGCCGATCCGCTCGCGATCGACTCCGCACTGTCGCGGCATCCCGAACTCGAGCCGCGGGTCCGGGCGATTCCCGGCATCCGGGTTCCGGGCGCTGCGGACCCCCAAGAGATGCTCATCCGCGCGATGGTGGGCCAGCAGATCAGTGTCGCCGCTGCTCGCACTGCCCTGACTGCGCTCGCCGACGCTCTCGGCGAGGAAGTGTCGGGGCTCGACGGGCTGACACGACTGTTCCCGACGATGACGGCGATCGCCGAGCGCGGCGCAGAGGTGCTGCGCGGGCCGGGAGCGCGTATTCGATCGATCGTCGGCGCCGCGGCGGCCCTGGCCGACGGCAGCCTGACCCTCACGATCGCCGACGACGGAATCGATCAGCGACGCGCCCTCCTCGCGCTACCCGGTGTCGGCCCCTGGACTGCCGACTACGTCAGGATGCGGGTGCTCGGCGACCCTGATGTGTTCCTCCCCGGGGATGTCGCGGTGCGCTCCGGTGCCCAGGCTCTCGGTATCCCCGCGGACGGGCTCGAGGCGTGGGCTGCGACAGCCGCGCCCTGGCGCAGCTACCTGAGCGCGCACCTGTGGCGGGCCGTTCCCGCCCGCCCCATCCGAGCATCGGCGCCACGCACCCACCCGACCGCCCCGCCGCCACCTGACCCCGCCGTACTGCCCGCGCTCGCCGAGGAGATCCCGACATGACCGATCCCGCCATGACCGATACCGCCGTTCTCGAGTTCGTCGACACCCCCGACGGCCCGCTCGCGATCCTCGCCGCCGATGACGGCGCGGTGCTGTCCGCGGGCTGGACCGACTCCCCGGAACGCATCGTCGAGCGCCTCCGTCCGCGTAATCGGCCAGCGCAGGTGCGACCGGGCACGACGGATGCCGCAGCCGCCGTGCGCGCGTACTACGCCGGTGACCTCGCCGCGATCGATGACGTGCCCGTCCGCCAGTTCGGCACACCCGGCCAGCTGGCCGGGTGGGCGGCGCTTCGCCGGATCACGCCCGGCGCGCCGCTGTCGTACGCGACATTCGCGGCGGTCCTGGGTCATCCGAACGCGGTGCGGGCGGCGGCATCCGTCTGTGCTCGCAACGCCCCAGCGCTCTTCGTGCCCTGCCATCGGGTCCTGCGCGCCGACGGCAGCCTCGGGGGTTCGCGTGGGGGCTCGAGGTCAAGCGGTCTCTTCTGGACCGAGAGAATCCGTCCTTGCTTTCAGCCGACTCTCAGGCTTAGTCTGGAGGGCTGCCGCGTCGTGCGGCGCCGTACCCCGAGGAGGATGCCATGTATCAGGTCGCACTCATCGCGAGCACTGCCATCCTCGCCGCCGTGACACCCCTGCGTCACCGCGGCCCCGCTTCGACGCACTAGCGTCCCGCGCCGGCACAGCCTCGGCATATCTCCGTCGCCGGCTGCGTTGTCACCAGGCATCGCACGCCTCGCACCCGCGCTCCGCTGACCCGGGGCCGCTCTCCCGCCCGCACAACCTGCGGGTTCGCTTCGCCCTCCCACAAGGATCATGACCGTCACGCCTCCCCACCCCCAGAATCCCCCGTCGACGCTGCGCGCGCTCGCCCGGCTGCTGCCCTTCGCTCGGCCGGTGCTGCCTCGGCTGGTCCTCGGCGCGGCAAGCGCGATGCTCGCCTCGGTGCTGGCGCTCATGTTCCCGCTCGTGCTCGAGGTGATCGTCGGCGGCCCGATCGCCTCGGGCGACCCCGGCCAGATCGCGTGGGGCGCGGCGGCGATCCTGGCGCTCGGCCTTGCCGAAGCGGCGATGGTCTGGGCGCGCCGGTGGTTCGTGCTCGCACCGTCGACGAGGGTGGAATTCGAGCTGCGGACGACGTTCTATCGCCGACTGCAGCGCCTGCCCGTTGCCTTCCACGACCGCTGGCAGTCCGGTCAGCTGCTCTCGCGGATGATGCAAGACATCAGCATCATCCGACGCTGGCTCGCGTTCGGTCTCGTGTTGCTGGTGGTTAACGTCCTCACGATCATCGTCGGCGCGGTCTTGCTGTTCCAGTGGCACTGGTTGCTCGGCGTGATCTTCCTGGTCACCTCCGCGCCCCTCTGGTATGCCGGATACCGCTTCGAGAAGCGATATGGAACTCTCGCCCGCCAGTCGCAGGACCAGGCCGGAGACCTTGCCACCTCCGTCGAAGAGAGCGTGCACGGCATCCGCGTGCTCAAGGCCTTCGGGCGGGGATCCCACGCCCTGCAGAAGTTCGCCCGACAGGCCGAGACCCTGCGCGAGACCGAGATTCACAAGGCGCGCGCTGTCGGGCTGATCTGGTTCTGGCTGATCCTGCTTCCCGACATCGCGTTCGCTCTCGCCCTCGGCGCCGGTATCGCGCTCATTCAGATGGGCCAGCTGAACGCCGCTGAACTCATCGCATTCTTCGCGATGGCCACGGTGCTGCGCTGGCCGATGGAGTCGATCGGGTTCCTCTTCTCGTTCCTGCTGGATGCCCGCACAGCCACTGACCGCATCTTCGAGGTGTTCGACGAGGTCGACACCATCACCGACCCCGAGCGGCCGACGACCATCGCAGCCCCGCGCGGTGAGCTGGCGTTCGAGGGCGTGCACTTCCGGTATCAGGACGCGCCGGAAAGCCAGCGCGACCTGCTCGACGGGGTTGATCTCGTGCTGCGCCCCGGCGAGACGATGGCCCTCGTCGGGCTCACCGGATCGGGAAAGACGACCCTCACGACCCTTCCCACCCGGCTCTATGACGTGACCGGCGGCCGCGTGACGCTCGATGGGGTCGACATCCGTGACCTGACTCTCGCTGAGCTGCGCACCCACATCGGCATGGCGTTCGAGGACGCGACGCTCTTCTCGCAGACCGTGCGCGAGAACGTGCTGCTGGGCCGCGAGGATCTCGTCCCCGGATCCTCGGAGGCCGAAGCGGCGCTGCGCGAAGCGCTCGCGGTTGCGCAGGCGAGCTTCGTCGACGATCTTCCCGACGGTGTCGACACCGTCATCGGCGAAGAGGGACTCAGTCTGTCGGGCGGTCAGCGCCAGCGTCTGGCGCTCGCGCGCGCGGTCGCGGCAAAGCCCGCCGTGCTCGTGCTCGATGATCCGCTGTCGGCCCTCGACGTTGACACCGAGGCTCTCGTGGAGGATGCCCTGCGGCGGGTCCTCGCCAACACGACGGCACTGGTCATCGCGCATCGACCGTCGACGGTGACGCTCGCCGACCGCGTCGCTCTGCTCGAGGACGGCAAGGTGACGGCGGTGGGGAAGCACTCGGACCTGCTCCGCGAGAGCGAGCACTACCGGTACGTCATCTCGAGCCTGGAAGACGAACAAGCCCGCATGCGAGAAAGGGAGGTGACACTGTGAGCGCCACTGTCGTGGGAACTGCCGGCGAAGACCGGTCGGACTACACGCGGGACGAGAGCCGCGCCATCCGTCGCCGCTCGCTGCGCCTGCTCGGGTCGCTGATCTCGCCGCTGCGGTGGCAGGTTGTCCTCGCCGGTGTCGTGCTGGTCGTATCGACGGCCCTGCAGGTAGCGGGCCCCGCGCTGATCGCGTTCGGCATCGACACCGCGCTTCCGCTCGTTCTGGCGCCGCAGACGAACTGGATGCCGACGATCGGGGTCGTCGCTGTCTACCTCGTAGCCGGGGTGGGCGGTGCGAGTCTCGTGGGCTGGTACGCGGTCGTGGCGGCGCGGCTGACGCAAGCCGTGATGCTCGATCTTCGCAAGCGCATCTTCCTGCACACGCAGAAGCTCAGCCTCGAGTTCCACGAGTCCTACACCTCGGGCCGCATCATCTCGCGGCAGACCAGCGACCTGGAATCCATCCGGGAGCTTCTCGACGGTGGGCTCAACCAACTCGTCTCGGGGCTGCTGTACGGCGGGTTCACGCTGATCGCGCTGCTGCTGCTGGACTGGCAGTCCGGAGTCATCCTCGCCGTCATGGGAGTTCCGCTGTTCCTGCTGATGCGTTGGTTCTACCGCCGCTCGCAGGCTGTCTACCGTGAGTCACGCGTTATCAGCGCGAAGCTCATCGTGAAGTTCGTCGAGACCATGACCGGCATCCGTGCCGTCAAGGCGTTCCGCAAGGAGCCGCGCAACGACGATGAGTTCGGAGACGTCGCCGAGGACTACCGGGACGTCAACATGCGCTCGATCCGACTGTTCGGCACCTTCGAGCCGGGGCTCATGGCCGTTGCGTCGGTCTCGATCGCGCTGGTCGTGCTCTGGGGCGGACTACGCGTCGTTGACGGGGCGCTCGAGATCGGCATCCTGCTGGCAAGCGTCCTGTACGTGCGGAACTTCTTCGCACCTCTGCAGGAGGTCGCGATGTTCCTGAACTCGTACCAGGCTGCCACCGCGGCGCTCGAGAAGGTCTCGGGGGTGCTGGAGGAGGAGCCGACGGTTCCCGACCCAACGGATGCCGTCGACCTGTGGACCGCGCGCGGACACGTCGCTTTCGAGGACGTCACCTTCGGGTACGCGGATGACCGCGTCATCCTGCCGCACTTCTCGCTCGACATCCCCGCAGGGCAGACCATTGCCCTGGTGGGGACGACGGGAGCCGGCAAGTCGACGCTCGCGAAGCTCGTCTCACGCTTCTACGATCCGACCCGCGGCGCCGTGACCCTCGACGGCGTCGACCTGCGGCGCCTGCACCCGAAGGACCTTCGGCGCGCGATCGTCATGGTCACGCAGGAGGCTTACCTGTTCAGCGGCACGGTCGCAGACAACATCGCGCTCGGGAAGCCCGATGCCACGCTCGACGAGATCGAGGCTGCGGCGAAGGCTGTGGGTGCTGACGCCTTTATCCGCGCCCTGCCCGACGGGTACGACACCGACGTCAACAAGCGCGGCGGCCGGGTCTCGGCGGGGCAGCGTCAGCTGATCTCGTTCGCGCGTGCGTTCCTGGCAAACCCCGCGGTTTTGATCCTCGACGAAGCGACGGCGTCACTCGACATCCCGTCAGAGCGCGCGATTCAGGATGCCCTGCAGACCCTGCTGGCAGACCGGACGGCGATCATCATCGCGCACCGCCTGTCTACGGTGGCCATCGCGGACCGGGTGCTGGTCATGGAGCACGGGCGGATCATCGAGGACGACACCCCCGAGACACTGATCGCGGGCACGGGCAAGTTCGCCCAGCTCCATGCGGCGTGGCGGGAGTCGCTCGTCTGACGGCAGCGACGCCGGGCCTGACCACCCGGGAGGAGATGTCCGTTCGGGAGGGGATGGATGCCGCGCCCGGCCCTCCCGAGCGGCCAGCCCCTCCGAAGCGAACCTGCGGCCGTCGAAAAAGGCGACGGGGCCTCGGTGGGGGAGGGGAATCCGAGGCCCCGCCGCCAGCCGACAAGCCCCTCGGGCGGGGGCTGAAAACTACGGGTGGGACTCGCCGGATCAGAGCCGGATCTCGGCGACGATCTCACCGTACTCGGTTTCGCCCACCGGTGTGAAGCCAACGCGCTCGAAGAATGCCTGCGGCCCCTCTTCGCCCGCCCCATAGATGACGTTCACGTGATCGACGCCGTGCTTTCGCGCTTCTGCGAGCAGGCTTTCGACAGCGAATCGACCGATCCCGCGACCCTGGTCGTCGGCGTCCACGTTGATCCGCCACAGCACCGACCGGAAGTACTCCGACACACTGTCGCCGTCGAAATTCGCGCTGATGAACCCGACCACGTCGTCGCCGTCGAGCACGACCCGCTGCCACATGGTCTGTGGATCGACATCCCCGGCCGCCACCTCGTAGCTTTCGGGGGCGAGAAACTCAGCCTGCCCGGGCTTGAGCGACATATTGTTGACAGCTTCCACCGTGGCGGCGGACAGTTCAGCAAGTCGCAGTTCGGCCATGTCACACAGGCTAGCCGGGATGCCGCGGTTCAGCATCCCGGGGCACCCTTTTCGGGGGAATTTATCTTGATATCGAGATAGTTAGGCCGGTGCGGTAGGCTCGTGCGCGGCCCCGAGCGGAAAGATCAGGCGAGTGAGCGAATCCACGATCATCTACACGTACACAGACGAAGCCCCGGCTCTGGCCACAGCTTCCTTCCTTCCCATCGTGCAGGCGATCACGCATCAGGCTGGTGTGGATGTCGAGACGCGCGATATCTCTCTCGCAGGCCGCATCCTCGCCGCTTTCCCCCAGCAGCTCACGCCCGAACAGGCGGTCGGTGACGCCCTCGCCGAGCTCGGCGGGCTCGCAACGCTTCCCGAGGCCAACATCATCAAGCTGCCGAACATCTCGGCATCCATTCCGCAGCTGAAGGCTGCCATCGCCGAACTACAGTCGCAGGGCTACGACATCCCCGACTACCCGGACGAGCCACAGACGATCGAGCAGAAGGATGTCCGGGCGCGGTACGACCGCATCAAGGGGTCGGCAGTCAACCCCGTCCTGCGCGAGGGAAACAGCGACCGCCGAGCGCCGCTGTCGGTCAAGAACTACGCGCGCAAGCACCCGCACCGCAACAAGCCTTTCCCCGAGGGCTCGAAGACCCGGGTCGCGACTATGGGTCACGACGACTTCAAGAGCAACGAAAAGTCGTGGGTCGCCGCTCATGACGATGTCCTCTCCATCCGCCACGTCGGCACCGACGGTGCGGTGACAGTGCTCAAGGAAGGGCTGAAGGTCCTTCCGCGCGAGATCATCGATGCGACCTTCCTGTCGGCATCCGCCCTCGACGCGTTCCTCGCCGAGACGCTGGCCGAGGCGTCTGCGGCTGACGTGCTGTACTCGGTGCACCTGAAGGCCACGATGATGAAGGTCAGCGACCCGATCATCTTCGGCCACGTCGTGAAGACCTACTTCGCGGATGTCTTCGAGCGCTACGGCGACAAGCTCGCGGCAGCGGGTCTGACACCGAACAACGGACTCGGGTCGATCCTCGCGGGTCTGCCGTCGGTCGAGGGCGGCGACGAGATCGCTGCGGCGATCGACGCCGACCTGGAGCGCGGCCCCCGGCTCTCGTACGTCAACTCCGACAAGGGCATTACGAACCTGCACGTTCCCTCGGACGTCATCGTCGATGCATCCATGCCTGCCCTGGTCCGCAACGGCGGCAAGCTCTGGGGAGTCGACGGCGGTGAGGATGACACGCTCGCCGTGATCCCGGACTCCTCCTACGCCGGCGTCTACCAGGCCGTGATCGATGACGTCATCGCGAACGGCCCGCTCGACCCCACGACCATCGGCACGGTTCCCAACGTCGGCCTCATGGCCCAGGCCGCCGAAGAGTACGGCAGCCACGACAAGACGTTCGAGATCGCCGCACCGGGCGTGGTTCAGGTGCTGGACTCGTCGGGTGAGGTTCTGCTCGAGCACGAGGTCGGCGCGGGCGACATCTGGCGCGCGACGCAGACCAAGCACATCGCGGTCATGGATTGGGTCAAGCTCGCCGTCACCCGTGCCCGCGCGACCGGTGTTCCTGCCGTGTTCTGGCTCGACGTGAACCGCTCGCACGACGCCCAGCTGATCGCCAAGGTGCACCAGGGGCTCGCGCTGCTCGATACCAAGGGCGTGCAGATCAGCATCCTCTCGCCCGAGGAAGCGACCCGGTACACCCTCGCGCGCATGCGCCACGGCCTGGACACGATCTCGGTCACCGGCAACGTGCTGCGCGATTACCTCACCGACCTGTTCCCGATCCTCGAGGTTGGCACGAGCGCCAAGATGCTCTCGATCGTGCCGCTGCTTGCCGGCGGTGGGCTGTTCGAGACGGGTGCGGGTGGTTCTGCCCCGAAGCACGTGCAGCAGCTGCTGAGCGAGAACTACCTGCGCTGGGATTCGCTCGGCGAGTTCTTCGCGCTCGCGGCATCCCTCGAGCACCTCGCCGACACGACCGGCAACGCGCGGGCCAAGATCCTCGCCGACACACTGGATGCCGCCACGGGCACCTTCCTCGAGAACGACAAGTCTCCGGGTCGTGCGCTGGGCACCATCGACAACCGCGGCAGCCACTTCTACCTCGCCCTCTACTGGGTGCAGGAGCTGGCCAAGCAGACAGACGATGCCGAACTTGCGGCGATCTTCGCGCCGGTTGCCGAGAAGCTCACTGCTGAGGAGGCGACGATCGTCGCGGAGCTCAACGGAGCGCAGGGGTCGCCGGTCGAGATCGGTGGCTACTACCGCCCGAACGGCGAACTGGTCAACGAGGTCATGCGACCGTCAGCGACCTTCAACGCCGTCATCGACGCGCTGCGCTGAGCCGGACTCCATCTCGACCCGGGCCGCTTCCGCTCTCGCGGGGTGGCCCGAGTCGTTTCCGGTATCCGTCGCGGCATCCGCGCTCGCGACCGAAGCACTTCTTCGGGTGCGTCGCACGCATTCCTCGCAGGCATCCGCCGCGTCTGGCAGGCTTCGGTCTCACAGATTTCGGTCGCGCTGTTTTGCGGGGCGAGGTGCATCACACCCGCATCAGGGCGCGACCGAACGAAAGGGTTTGGACGCGATGGGGCTGGGAGCTAGGCGCGGGCTGACCAGGTCAGGGGTGCGAGCGGGTGATCGGCGGGCAGGTCGATGAGGGCCTCGACGCCGTCGATGCCGATCCCGGCGGGCTCCACGAGCCGCGCATCCGGTCGCCCATTCACCAGCGCCCGCGTGAACTCCTCGCGCAGCGCCTCGGAACGGAAGACCCCGCCGATCGCGCACACCGCCGGTTCGGCGTCGACGCGACGCAGCGCCGTGAGCGCGCTCTCTGCCAGCAGGTCCCCGGCACGGCGCAGGATGTCGAGAGCCACCGCATCCCCGTCCGCGCCTGCCCGTGCGACCTCGGCCGCGAAGGACGCGACGATGCTCACCCGGGCGGGGTCTGCCTGCAGATCGATGTAGGCCTGCTCGAGATCTGGCCAACGCCCGCGGACGGCATCCGTGAGCGCCGTCGCTGTGCCTCGACCATCGTGGTCGCGCATCGCGGCGACCAGCGCTTCGCGTCCGAGCCAAAAGCCGCTGCCGGCGTCTCCCATGAGGTAGCCCCAGCCGTCGACGCGCGCGGCGCCGCCGGGGCCGACACCGAGAGTCACGACCCCCGTTCCCGCCGCGACGACGGCACCGTGCGCGGTGCCGCGGGCGCCGAGGTAGGAGGTCGTCGCATCATGCGCGACGACGGCGTGTGCGGCCCCGGCGCTGCGCACCAGCGCCGCGACAGCAGCCGGAGTCGTTTCGCCGTCGGTAAGGCCCGAAACTCCCGCCGCGAGGTGACGGATGTCGAGGTCGAACTCGTCCGCGATCTGTCGCGCCGCCAGACCGATCTGCGGGAGCACCGGCTGGTCGGTGCGAACGCCCGGCAGCAGAGCCTCACCGACCGAGGCATCCGTGCGCACGCGCACCTTCATGCCAGTCTGGCCGGCGTCGATCGCGACGACGGCAGGTATCCGAGCGCTCACTGGATCCCCAGCTCCGCGAGGAACGCGACCTGCTGGTTCCACTGGAGAGCGCCGCCTCCTTCGTGATCGTTGAACTCGTAGGCGACGATCCGCTTGGAGGGCCCGGCGTAGTTGTTGAACGCGGCATACACGGTCGAGGGCGGGCAGGTGAAGTCCATGAGCGCGACCGAGAAGAGCCCCGGAGCGGTAGCGCGGCGCGCCATCGAGACGCCATCGAAGTAGCTGAGCGTCCTGAAGGTGTGCTCCCGGGCGTCCCGGTGCACGCTGAGGTACCGCACGAGTTCCTGGTAGGGGTCGCGGTCGGTCAGCCCGACGGCCCGGGAGAAGTGGCAGAGGAACGGCACGTCGGGCATGACGGCGACGAGTCCTTCCGACAGTGCGCCGGCAGCGAGGGCGATACCACCACCTTGGCTGCCGCCGGTGACGGCAACGCGATCCGCGTCGATCTGGGGAAGCATGCGGATGGCGTCAACCGCACGGACGGCATCCGTGAAAACCCGGCGGTAGTAGTAGTCGGCCGGGTCATCTATTCCGCGGGTCATGTATCCGTTGGTTGCGGCGCCGGTGCCGTGCGGGTCGGGAGTCTCGCCGCCAGTGCCCCACGTCGAGCCCTGGCCGCGCGTGTCCATGATCAGGTGCGCGTAGCCGGCCGCCGACCACGCAAGCCGCTCGGAGGGGAGGCCCCGTCCGCCGCCGTATCCGATGTACTCGACCACCGCGGGAAGCGGGGCGGTTGCGCCGGCGGGTACCAGCAGCCAGGCCTTGATCGGGTCGCCGCCGAAACCCGCGAACGACACATCGAACACGTCGACCGACCGCAGCGCCGAGTCGACAGGAGTCAGTCGCGGCTCCCAGCCCGCGACGCGGGATTCCTCGAGCGTGATGGCCCAGAAGGCGTCGAAGTCTGTGGGTTCGTTGATCTGCGGGACATAGGCCTCGAGCTCAGCGGCGGAGAGGTCGAAGTAGGGCACGCTGCTTCCTTTCCGGGCGGTGCACAAGCGCCCTTGGCATGTTACGGCTCCTGCCCGGTCGACGATGGATCCGACCTGCGCACGGCGACGATGTGACACCGCATTCATCCGGTCGCCGCGCCCCAAGCGCATGTAACGGTTTTGTAAACTGTCCGTCCAAATTCGGTCACGCCCTTGCAGTTCTTTTGTTCGTAAGGTCTACTAACAAACATGACTGCATCGGAAGTGCAGCGCGGCTCTTCCACGGGACCCGCGCACACCCTCATGGCTCGTGGCGCCCAGCCCACGGCGTCCACGGATGCCGCAGCTGTCGCTTCGGACACGGTGCAGCGCCGCAGTCTTCGCCGGGCAAAGGTGCTGCCCGAGCACGCCCGTGCCCACAATCGCTCCCTCGTTCTCCAGACGCTCTTCCATGACGGCGCCATGAGTCGGGCTGACCTTTCCCGGGAGACGGGGCTGACACGCGTCACAATCTCCGACCTCGTCGCCGAGCTCATCGGTGACGGCCTGGTTGCCGAGCTCGGCGTTCGCGAAGCGTCGGGTCCGGGCAAGCCCGCGATGGTTGTCGACCTCGATCGTGCGGGCCACCGAATCCTCGGCATGGATCTCTCCGGCCCCGACACGTTCCTCGGCGCGATCCTCACCCTCGACGGCGATATCGTCGCCCGCCACGAGATTGCGGCACCGCGCGGGGCAGAAGATGCCCGGGATGCGGTGATCGAGCTGGCACGGCACCTGGTCGCCGATGCCCACGCCCCGGTCCTCGGAATCGGTGTCGGCTCTCCCGGCGTCGTCGACAACGACGGTGTCGTGCTCAGCGCTCCCGGCCTCGGCTGGACGCAGCTGCCGCTGCGCAGCATCCTCGAGGATGCCCTCGGGCTGCCGGTGCTCGTGGCAAACGACGCGAACGCCGCCGTTCTAGCCGAATACACCTTCGGTGGTGCGCGCGACGACGTCGTGCTCGTGAAGGTCGGGCGCGGCGTCGGGTCGGGACTGGTATCGGCCGGTCAGCCCATGCGCGGTGCGCACTTCGCGGCGGGCGAGATCGGACACGTCACCGTGGGCACCGACGGCGGCCCACAGTGCGCGTGCGGCAAAGTCGGATGCCTCGAGGCGTGGCTGTCGGTGCCCGCCTTGACGGCTCGCATGGCGGATGCCGAGACTCCCGCGGACCGTGAGCAGCAGCTGCGCGACGCCGGTGAACGCCTGGGCATCGCGCTCGCGCCCATCGTCGGTGCGCTCGATGTCTCCGAGATCGTGCTCTCGGGTCCCGATGAACTTCTCGCCGGTCCTCTCGCAGAGGCAACGGTCGAGACGATCCGCACTCGCACGCTAGCCCGGTTCCATGACGGCGTGCGCGTTCGGATGACGGCGCAAGGCCAGGACATCGTTCTGCGCGGAGCTGCCGTCATGGTCCTGTCAGGCCAGCTCGGGGTGTCGTAACCGCCGCCCCAACCATTCCCCCACCGGATAGGTCGCCCGACCTCTTCCGAACACCAGAGAAACACGAAGGAAGACACCATGAAGAAGACGCTCGGAGCCGTCGCCCTCGCGGGCGCCTCGGCGCTCGTGCTGGCCGGCTGTGCCGGCGGTGCCCCCGCGGAGCCCGAAACGGGCGACATCACGGTGTGGCTCGTCGGCGCCGACACGCCCCAGACCGCTCGTGACTACCTAAAGCAGACCTTCGAGTCCGAGAACGAGGGCTGGACGCTCACGATCGAAGAGAAGACGTGGGCTGACGTGTCGGACACGTACACCGCCGCACTGTCGTCGAACGACTCTCCGGATGTCGTCGAGGTTGGCAACACGCAGGCACTGGGCTTCGCGGATGCCGGCCTGTTCCTGGACATCTCCGACATTCAGGACCAGCTCGGCGGTTCGGACCTGCTGCCCGGACTCGTCGAGGCTGGCACGTACGAGGGATCGCTCTACGCCGCGCCCTACTACGCGGGCGGCCGGATCGTCTTCTACAGCCCGATGATGGTCGACGAGGTCCCCGCGACCCTCGATGAGTACGTTGCCGAGGGCGTCGCGATGACCACCGACACGGTCTCGGGCATCTACGCACCCGGCAAGGACTGGTACAACGCGCTTCCCTATATCTGGGCCTTCGGCGGCGAGATCGCCGTTCAGGACGGCGACACGTGGGACGCACAGTTCTCGAGCCCCGAGAGCCTCGAGGGTCTCAACCTCCTGCAGACGGTGTATCAGGACGCCACTGTCGCGCCGGCCGACGGCAACGAGCTGATGGCAAACATTGCCTTCTGCAACGGCGAGGCCGGGTTCATTTCAAGCCCCGCATGGGCCGCCGGAAACCTGACGGGTGCGTGGCCGTGGGCCGATGAGGACGCCGGGCAGAACTCCGAAGGGTGCCCCGACACCTATGCAGCCGACCTCGGCGCGTTCGCGCTGCCGGGCCTCGAAGCCGGCGAGACCGCCCCGATCTTCGCGGGCGGATCCAACGTAGCCGTCGCCACGAAGAGCGCCGCGCCGACGAAGGCAAAGGCAGCCCTCGAGATCATGCTCTCCGAGGACTACCAGAAGCTTCTCGCTGAGCAGGGCCTCACGCCCGGAATCATCTCGGCCGCCTCCGCTCTGCCGGACACCCCGATCGCCCAGGCCCAGGCTGCGGCTCTTGCCAACTCGAAGGGGACGCCGGCTAGCCCGAACTGGGCCGAGGTCGAGGCTGCCCAGATCATCCCTGACGCTCTGGTGCGCATCGCTCAGGGCGAGGACGTCGAGGCTGTAGCCACCGCGCTCGACGAGCAGATCGAGGCCATCCTCAACCAGTGATCGACGGATGCCGCCGCGCGGGCCTCCCCGCGCGGCGGCACCCCGACCACGTGCCCGATGGCTCCGTCCGATGCATGAGTTTCCCGGTCGTGCACCGAACCGAGTGATCGGACCATCCGTCCGTGATGATCGACGCATGCCGTCGTTCGTCGTACCCGCCATCCGCCGCAGAAAGGAGGGATCGCCGTGACCACCACTCTCGCCGCATCGACGGCTTCCGATTCGCCGCCTCCGCCGAACCTGATCGCCGACCGCGTCAAGCGCAGGAACCGCCGCGAGGCCCGGAACGCCTGGGGCCTGCTGACGCCGGCCCTGATCGTCATCGGGGTGATGACCGTCTACCCCGCGGTCCTGATGGTCGTGCAATCCTTCACTGACTACACCGTCAAGAACAAGGTTCAGGGCACCTGGCCGACCTTCGTCGGGTTTGAGAACTACGTCGACCTGTTCACGAAGTCCGACTTCCCGGCCGTGCTCATGCGCAGCCTCGGGATCATGATCGTGCTCACGGTGCTGAACCTCAGTCTCGGCATCCTCGTCGCGGTCCTCATGGTGCGGCTGAGCCGCGCATGGCGGATCGTCGTGTCGATCGGTCTGCTGGTCGCGTGGGCGATGCCACCCCTCACGGCGACAGTCGTGTGGGGATGGATCTTCGACACCGAGTACGGCCTGGTCAACTCCATGCTCAACACCCTCACCGGCACCGAGAACTGGACAAACCACTCGTGGCTGCTGAACCCCTGGTCGTTCTTCATGGTTCTCACGATCATCATCGTGTGGCAGTCGGTGCCGTTCGTGGCGTTCACCACCTACGCCGCCCTCGGTCAGGTTCCGGATGAGGTGCTCGAGGCGGCATCGCTGGACGGCGCGACCGGCTGGTCACGGTTCCGGCTCATCGTCTTCCCCTACCTGCGCAGCGTTCTCACCGTTGTGCTCGTGCTGCAGATCATCTGGAACCTCCGGATCTTCACGCAGGTGTATGCGCTGCAAAGCCGCGGGGGACTGGCCTCCGAGACGAACGTGCTCGGCACCTACCTGTTCCGGCAGGGGGTCGGTGAGTTCGGCGCCACCGCGGCGATCGGTGTCGTGATGGTCATCCTGCTGCTTGTCCTCTCGTGGGGATACGTACGCACGACGCTCAAGGAGGAGGAGCTGTGAGTACTCAGGTCACCCCCGCCACCCAACTCGGCACTATCGGCATCGACGACGAGCCCCGCGGCCGTCCTCGCGGTACGCGTTCCCCGCGGCTCGAGGGAGCGCGCCGACCGAGCCCGCGCAAGGTCGTGACGCGTACCCTGCTGAACATCGCGGCAGCTGTCGTGTTCGTGATGTCGGTGTTCCCCGTCTACTGGATGGTGAACATGTCGTTCACCCCGACGAACGAGATCATCAGCCGCGACCCGAGCTTCGTGCCACTGGACTTCACCCTCGAGAACTACATCACGGCGTGGACACGGGAGGCTGCCCCCGGCCAGACCGACTTCCCGCACGCGCTGGGCACCACCGTGACCGTCACCGTCGGCGTCCTCATCGTCACGCTGCTGTTCGCGTTCCTCGCCTCGGTGGCTGTTGCACGCTTCCGCTTCGGCGGCAAGCGCGGTTTCATCGTCGCGGTACTCGTCGTGCAGATGATCCCCGGCGAAGCAATGATGTTCACGATCTACGGGATGATCGACGACTGGCACCTCATGAACACGCTGCTGGGGCTCGGAATCGTGTACACCGCCGCCGTGATCCCCTTCACGATTTGGACCCTGCGCGGGTTCGTCGCGGGAGTTCCCGCCGACCTCGAAGAGGCAGCCATGATCGACGGCTGCACCAAGTCTCAGGCCTTTTGGAAGGTCACGTTCCCGCTGCTCGCGCCGGGCCTCGTGGCCACCGGGATCTTCGCGTTCATCCAGTCGTGGAACGAGTTCACGATGGCTCTGCTCATGATGAAGGGCTACAACCTCACGCTGATGCCGTGGCTCAATGCCTTCCAGTCCTCGTCGGTGGGCGGCGCCGTGAACTGGGGAGCGGTGATGGCCGGGTCCACCCTGATCGCTCTGCCGGTGGTCATCTTCTTCCTCATCGTTCAGGGCCGAATGACCGGTGGACTTGTCGCCGGAGCGGTAAAGGGCTGATGAGAATGTGCACCACCCACCGCCTCTCGATCGGGGGCGGACGATGAGACTCGGCCTCGATGTCGGGGGAACCAAGACGGATGCTGTCGCCGTAGCCCCGAACGGCACCATCGTCGCCCGCACGCGCCTGGCCACCGGGTGGGGTCCGGATGCCGTCGTGCAGACGATCCTCGACGCGGTCGCCAATCTGCAGGCTGATCCCGCGCTCACAGCGGCGGATGTCCGGTCGGTGGGGATCGGGATTCCCGGCCGGATCGAACCGGGGTCAGGCCGGGTCGAACACGCCGTCAACCTCGGCGTCGAGACGCTCGATCTTGCCGCCGCCGTCGCTCCGGTTCTCGGAGTGCCCGTGCGCGTCGAGAACGACGTCAAGGCAGCGGCACTGGGTGCTGCCTCGCTGCGGGGCGGGACGCTCTCGATGGGGTATCTGAACCTCGGGACGGGGATAGCCGCCGCCATCGTGACGGGTGGCGTGCTCTGGCGCGGGGCGCGCGGTGGTGCCGGAGAGATCGGGCACCTGTCGATCGATCCGGCGGGACCCGTGTGCCGCTGCGGCCAACGCGGCTGCATCGAGGCGCTGGCCGGCGGAGGCGCGGTGTCAGCCCGGTGGGGCAGGCCCGGCGCGCTCCCCATTCGAGACGTCTTCGACGCTGCCGACGGCGGTGATGCGGCAGCCGTGCTGGTGCGAACCGACCTCGCCCGAGGCGTCGCCGCCGCTATCCGGGTGCTTGTGCTCACCGCGGATGTCGACACCGTGGTCCTCGGCGGCGGCATCACCGCTCTCGGCACCCGACTGCAGAGCGAGGTGGCTGCTCAGCTGGAGGCGAGCGCGCGGGAATCGGCATTCCTGCGTTCACTCCAGCTGGTCGACCGCGTTGAGATCCTCCCCGCGGGTGCGCCTGCCGCAGCGCTCGGAGCGGCGCTCATCAGCACTGAAGCTGCAGACGAAAGAGAGGTTCTTTCCCATGGCTGAAGTCATCATCGTCCCGGGCCGCGAGGCAGGCGGGAAGCTGGTCGCGAGCGAGATCGCGCGGCGTATCCGCGCGACGCCTGACCTCGTGCTCGGACTCGCGACCGGTTCGACGCCGCTCCCGGTATATCAGGCGCTGGTGCCCGCCCTCGCGGGCGTCGACCTGTCAACGGTGCGCGGGTTCGCCCTCGACGAGTACGTGGGCCTCGATCCCGCACACCCGCAGAGCTATCGGTCGGTCATCACGCGCGAAGTGGTCGAGCCGTTGGGGCTGGACCCGGCGCGCATTCGCGTCCCCGATGGGCGTCTCGACGGAATCGCGCAAGCCGGCGAGGTCTATGAGGCAGCGATCATGGATGCTGGTGGCATCGCCCTGCAGATCCTCGGGATCGGCACCGACGGGCACATCGGTTTCAACGAGCCGGGCTCGTCGTTCGCCTCTCGCACGCGCGTCAAGACACTCACGGAACAGACACGCACCGATAATGCGCGCTTCTTTGCCTCGCCGGACGAGGTGCCGATGCACTGCATCACGCAGGGCCTCGGCACGATTCTCGAGGCAGACCACCTCGTGCTCCTCGCGTTCGGGAGCGCCAAGGCCGCGGCTCTCGCCGCCGCCGTCGAGGGCCCACTGTCGGCATCCGTCCCCGGTTCGGCGATTCAGCTTCATCCGCACGTCACCGTCGTCGTCGATGAGGATGCCGCAGCCGAACTCGCTCGGGCCGAGTACTACCGGTATGCCTACGCGAACAAGCCGGACTGGCAGGGCTTGTAGGCCGAGCGCCGTGCGCCGGCAGGGCTGGGGTTAAGCAGCGGAGTCACTCCACGCGAAACCGATCAGGTGCGTTCGGCTGAGGGGTGCGAGCGGCGTCGATGCAACCTCGTGCTCGGTGATCCAGCGCAGCTCAGCGATCTCGGCGCTGGCGTCAGCTCGGGCCTCGCTCACTCGCAGCACGAACGCATCGGCGATGACGCGGTGTCCCGGCTCGTTGGCCGCGGCAGCTTCGAACCGGCCGAGCGGGACGAGATCTTCAGCCGCGGCCCGGATGCCGGTCTCTTCTGCGATCTCACGGATGACGGCATCCATCGCGCTCTCGCCGGGGTCGGGCTTTCCGCCCGGTTGCTGAAAGACGGTAGCGCCATGCTTGCGCACGACGAGGGCGCGGCCGTCGGTCGACACGATGACTGCCGCGCTGACGTGGATGACCCCACTCACGGTGTCGCTCACGGTGCGAACACCTTGCCGGGGTTCAGGATCCCCTGCGGATCGAAGACACGCGCGATCTGGCGCTGCAGCTCCCACTGGTCATCGCCGAGTTCGTCCGCGAGCCACCGTCGCTTGAGCACCCCGATACCGTGCTCGCCGGTGAGAGTTCCGCCGAGCTCGAGCGCGGCACGAAACAGCTCATCGGCGGCTTCCCAGATCGGCGCGGGCACGTCGGGACCGTCGAAGATGAAGTTCGGATGCAGGTTCCCATCGCCAGCGTGAGCGACGGTGGGGATCACGAGGTCGTAGCGGCGCTCGATGTCGGCGATGCGCGCGAACATCGCCGCGAGCGCTGAGCGTGGTACCGAAACGTCCTCGATGAGGGTCGTGCCCAGGCGTGCCATCGCGGGATGCACCGACCGGCGGATCGCGAGAAGCCGCTCGCCCTCGTCGCGGTCGGTGGACACGGCGACGGTTCCTCCCGCTGCCTCGAGGACCGCGGTGATCGCCGCCGCGTCAGCTGCCGCCGCAGCGCCATCGGTCTGGATCGTCACGTGCGCCGCGCCCGGGGTCGGCGCGGCAAGGCCCAGCAACTCGTGGATGGCCGTCAGGGCTGCGGCATCCAGCAGCTCCATGATCGCTGGTTGCAGTCCCGTGGCGGTGACTGCGCTGCACGCACTCGCGGCGGTGCCGACATCCGTGAAGGTTGCGGCGATGGTGCACACCTCGCCGGGCACGAGTCGCCGCAGCTTCAGGGTCGCACCAACCACGACGCCGAGGATGCCCTCGGAACCGATCACGAGGGATCTGAGGTCGAGCCCTGTGACGCCCTTGACCGTGCGATGGCCGAGGTGCAGGAGTCGCCCGTCGGCGAGGACGATATCTACGCCGAGGACGGCATCCCGCACCACGCCGTACTTGGCGCACAGTAGTCCGCCCGCTCCCGTGGCGATGTTGCCGCCGACTGTGGAGATGTCGCGGCTGGCGGGGTCGGGCGCCCACCACAGGCCGTACTCGGCAAGCGCGCGGTTCAGGTCCGCGTTCAGGATGCCGGGCTCGACCACGGCGAGCAGGTCGTCGGGCCGTACCTCCACGATGCGATCCATCGCCCGAACCGAGAGGGCGATCTCGCCGGGTCCGGCATTCGCACCGCCCGCGAGCCCCGTGCCGGCACCGCGGGTGACGACGGGTGTCCCCGTGGCCGACGCGATGCGCAGCGTCGCCTGCACCTCTTCGACGCTCCGGGCGTGCACGACCGCGAGAGGACGGCCGGTGCTGGCGTGACCGGACTTGTCGGCGCGGGCGGCCTCGAGAGAGGCATCCGACGTGTCGAGCGCGTCGCCGAGTTCGGCACGCAGCTGCGCGAGGACCTCTCGGTCGCTCATGCCAGCCGGCGGCGCCCCGCGAGCACGCCGACCGTGACGGCGATGACCCCGAAGATCAGGCCGACCCAGACAAGGCCCACGCTCCACCAGGCGATCGTCGCCGAGACATACACGAGGAGTTCGACCACGGCCCGCAGGAACGGGTGGACGACGATGACGGCCCGGGGCGAAACGAACAGCGCCCACAGCAGGATGGCGACCACCGGCGCGACGATGCCCGCGACGATGTTCCAGGGGAAAGGCCACGCGGCGAAGCCCCAGAACGCGAGAGTCCCGAACGCGAAGAGTTCGCACAGAACGGCGAGCACGTCGACCGCGCTCAACGCCGGGCGGGTCCCTGCGGGAACGCCGGACGGGGTCGCTGATTCGGGCATGTTTCCAGTCTAGGCCGCGTCAGTTGGGCGCATCTGGTCGCTATCGCGACAAAGGTGGGCGCATCTGGTCGCTATCGCGACAAAGGTGGGCGCATCTGGTCGCTTCCGAGCCTGGACGGGACAGTTCGAGCCCATCTTTCCGTTGCCCCAGGCACGGCTGCTGGCGTCAGCGCATGCGGCGGCCATCGAGCCAGACCGCGCGCGGCGCGAGCGCGGCATCCAGCAGCACGGCGTCAGCGGCGAAACCTTCACGCAGGATGCCGAATCGGTCGTCGACGCCGATCGCCGCCGCCGGCGCACGGGTGAGTGCGTCCACGGCCGAGGGCAGGTCGATGCCGGCCTTGAGGGCAACGCGAAGCGCGGCATCCTGGGTGAGGGTCGACCCCGCGATTGTGCTCGTTCCTGCGACGCGGGCCACCCCGTCGACGACGTCCACCTCCAGCTCGCCGAGGGCGTACCGGCCGTCGCGGGCGCCCGCCGCGGCCATCGCGTCAGTGATGAGCGCGATCCGCCCCGGCGCCGCGGCGAACAGGATCCGGATGAGCTCCGGGTGAACGTGCACGCCGTCGGCGATCACCTCGAGCGTCACCCGCGGGTCGGCGGTAGCCGCCCCGACCGGCCCCGGAGCGCGGTGATGCAGCGGAGGCATCGCGTTGAAGGCGTGGGTCAGGATGGTCGCACCGGCTTCGAACGCCGCACGCGTCGCCTCGGCGTCGGCATCCGTGTGACCGACCGCGACAGCGACTCCCGCATCCACGAAGGTGCGGATCGCCTCCGCTGCGCCGGGAAGCTCCGGTGCCAGCGTGACCTGCCGGATCGTCCCCGCGCCGGCTGCCAGTAGCGCCGCGACCGCGTCCGGTGTTGCCTCCCGGAGGACCGCCGGATCGTGCGCGCCGCGGTGACCGGGATCCAGGAACGGCCCCTCGAGGTGGGTGCCGAGGATGCCGGCATCCGTGTGCGTCATCGCTGCGATCCGCGCGGCCTGGGCGGTGAGGTGCTCGAGCGAGCCCGAGACGAGCGAGAGGACTGCGCGGGTCGTGCCGTGTGCCAGATGCAGGGCTCGGGCGGCGCGGATGTCCGACTCATCGCTCTCGTACGAGAACCCGCCGCCGCCGTGGCCGTGGATGTCGACGAACCCCGGCGTGAGGATGGCGCCGGGCCCGGCTACGTCCCTCGCGGCGATGACCGTCGCCGAGGAGGTGCGTGACCGCCAGGTCTCTCCCACTCCCACCGCGGCGATGGTGCCGCCGCGCATCTCCACCCACGCGTCGGCTGTCTCAGATCCGTCCGAGACGAGCCGGGCGCTGTGGATGATCGTGGCGCTCACGACGTTTCCTCGTCCCGCCACGGGATCTCGGGCGAGCGGCGAAAACGGATGCCGAGCGCACTCCAGAGCCCGTCGAGCGCGCCGACCCGCTCGCGGAAAGAGTCCCACGTGCGCAGGGGGTTCAGGTCGCTGGCGGGAGACCAGGCTGCCTCGGCAGCAGCAGCGATCCGCGGGAACATCAGCGTGTCGATGTCGTCGGGACTGCGGACGGTCTCGGTCCACAGCGCGGCCTCGACCCCCAGGATGTCGCTCTCGGCCACCCCGTCGAGCACCGTCCCCGGCTCCCATGCGTAGGCGCGTTCCACGCTCGTGACACCGTTCGCCCAGGTGAGGCCCAGCTCCGAGTCCGCGGCATCCTTCATGTCGAGGTAGACGGCGTCGGCTGGCGACAGGATGATGCGCCCGCCGCGTGTGACGAAGCCCCGTGCTTTGTCGTCCGTACCGTCGGTCGGTGAGACGAATCCCCAGTAGTGGCCGACGGTTCCCGGATGCAGGTCGCTCGCTGCGCCGGCCTCGTGCCACATCACGGGCACCTTCCCGGCATCCGCAACGATGCGTGACGCGAGGCTCACGAACTCGGCGTAATCGGCGGGATCCGTCCCCAAGGCCTCGTCGCCGCCGACGTGCAGGTACGGGCCGGGCGTCATCGCGGCGAGATCGGTGACGACGTCCGTCACGAAGGCCTCTGTCGCCGCGTCGCCGATCCGCAGCGACGAGAAGCCGACGGCGAGGCCTTCGTATGGCTCGCCCGCGACGGGAAGCGTGCTGCCGTATGTCTCGACGACTTCGCGAATGTGGTCGGAGATCACCGGCTCTTCGACCAGGTCGGGGTAGGCGAGGCCGACAGCGTGGGTGTGACCGGGAAGATCGATCTCGGGCACCACTGTCATGTGGCGGGCCGCCGCGTACGCGACGATCCGCGCGTAGTCCTCGGCGGTGTAGAGGCCGCCGGGGTCACCGCCGATGGCGGTTGCGGATGCCAGCCGTGTCAACTCGGGCCGGGAGGGGATCTCGATCCGCCACCCCTGATCATCGGTCAGGTGCAGATGGAGGTGGTTCAGCTTCAGCTGCGCCGCCCGGTCGATCACACCGAGCACCACCTCGACCGGGGAGAAGTGGCGTGCGACATCAAGCATGACGCCGCGGTAAGCGAAGCGCGGCGAGTCAGCGATCTCTACGGCCGGGATGCGCCATCCGTCGTCGGTCCGCGCGATCAGCTGCGTCAGGGTCTGGATGCCGTAGAACAGCCCCGCCTCATCCGACCCGGTCACGGCGACGCCGTCTGTTGAAGTGATCAGCCGGTAGGACTCGGGGGTTTCGGCATCCGTGATGGACAGAGTGATGCCGGGGCCCGCAGCCGTCGGGTCGAGGTCGATCTCGCCGTCGGTTCGCGCAGACGCCAGGTTCGTCAGGATGCCGACGGCTGTCTGATCGCCGGTGACCGCCGTCCGCGCTTGCAGGGTGAATCCCGGTCCTTCGACCGCTGCCGCGTCGCGGGGGAGAGGAACCGGCCACGGGAAGGCGGCGGCGTCACGGGGCTGCGTCCCGGTCATGTAAAGAGTCCTAACAAATAGCGTTGAGTCACTCTACCAACCGCTCGGTCGCGGATCGAGGGCGTAGCGCGATCCGCTATGCTCGGGGTGTCGCGACTGGCGTTGAGGTGGATGACCACCGGGGAGCGACCGACACGGTACTCGACCGCACGCCTGGGTCGAGACGGAACCCCACCCGAAGCCGTCGTCCCCGCCCCGCAGCACAAGGAGCACACGCCATGAGCGACTCGTTCTTCACCGCCCCACTCGCCGAAGTCGATCCCGAGATCGCTCAGGTCCTCGATCGGGAGCTCGCTCGTCAGCAGAGCTACCTCGAGATGATCGCCTCCGAGAACTTCGTTCCCGTTTCGGTGCTGCAGTCGCAGGGCTCGGTGCTCACGAACAAGTACGCCGAGGGCTACCCGGGCAAGCGCTACTACGGCGGTTGCGAAGAGGTCGACGTGGCCGAAGAGCTTGCGATCGCGCGCGCGAAGGACCTGTTCGGTGCCGCGTACGCGAACGTGCAGCCCCACTCGGGCGCGACAGCCAATGCCGCGGTCCTGCACGCCATCGCCCGCCCCGGTGACACGATCTTGGGTCTATCTCTCGATCACGGCGGGCACCTCACGCACGGCATGAAGGCGAACTTCTCTGGGCGTCTGTACGACATCGTCGCCTACGGCGTCGACCCCGAGACGAGCCTGATCGACATGGACGAGGTGCGCCGCCTCGCGCTCGAACACCGTCCGCAGGTCATCATCGCGGGATGGTCTGCGTACCCACGCCAGCTGGACTTCGCGCGCTTCCGCGAGATCGCCGACGAGGTCGACGCGCTGTTGTGGGTCGACATGGCTCACTTCGCCGGGCTCGTGGCCGGCGGCGTGCACCCCTCACCCGTGCCGCACGCGCACGTGGTGTCATCCACCGTGCACAAGACCATCGGCGGGCCCCGCTCGGGATTCATCCTGACCAACGACGAAGCGATCGCGAAGAAGATCAACTCGGCGGTCTTCCCGGGGCAGCAGGGCGGCCCCTCATGCACGTGATCGCGGCGAAGGCGACGGCCTTCAAGCTGGCTGCGACCCCGGAGTTCCGGGAGCGGCAGCAGCGCACGATCCGCGGTGCGAAGATCCTCGCCGACCGGCTCGCCCAGCGCGATGTCGCAGATGCCGGCATCGCCGTCCGATCCGGTGGCACCGACGTGCACCTCGTGCTGGTCGACCTGCGAAACGCGGCGATCGATGGGAAGCAGGCGGAGGATCTGCTGCACGAGATCCAGATCACCGTCAATCGCAACGCCGTCCCCAATGACCCGCGCCCGCCGATGGTCACCTCCGGTCTTCGGATCGGGACGCCGGCGCTTGCCACTCGCGGTTTTGGGGACGCCGAGTTCGCCGAGGTTGCCGACATCATCGCGCTCGCGTTGCTGCCGAACCCCGATATCGATGCCCTGCGTGCGCGCGTCGCGACGCTGACCGAAGCCTTCCCGCTCTACCCGGGGCTGTCGCAGTAAGGACGGCGTGCACGGGCCCGTGGCCAACGGTGGGCGGGGCTTCGGCAGCAGGCTCTGGCTGACGGGACCCGGCATCCGTAGAATACCTATGGACGTAGTTATCCGTCCCGGGACGCGGATGTCGCGGGATGACGACAGGAGACGCGAATGACTGCACAACTGCTCGATGGCACCGCGACAGCCGCCGCGATCAAGGGGGAGCTGCGTGACCGCGTCGCTGCCCTCGCGGAGCGGGGCATCGTGCCGGGCCTGGGTACTCTGCTCGTCGGCGATGACGGCGCCTCGCGTTCCTACGTCACCGGCAAGCACCGCGACTGCGCGGAGGTCGGTGTCGCATCGATCGCTGTCGAGCTGCCCGCGACGGCGACGCAGGACGAGATCGCGGATGCTGTCCGTGCGCTCAACGCGGACCCCGCCGTCACCGGCTTCATCGTGCAGTTGCCACTGCCCAAGGGCATCGATGAGAACGCGATCCTGGAACTGATCGACCCGGACAAGGATGCCGACGGCCTGCATCCGACGAACCTCGGCCGGCTCGTGCTGGGCGTCGATCCCGCCACCGCGGTTCCGGCGCCGCTGCCGTGCACGCCCGCCGGGATCATCGAGCTCCTCACCCGTCATGGGGTTCAAATAGCGGGAAAGCACGTCACTGTCATCGGCCGCGGTATCACCGTCGGTCGCCCGCTCGGTCTTCTGTTGACCCGCAAGGGCACTGACGCGACAGTGACCCTCACCCACTCGCGCACCCCCGACCTCGAGGCTCAGGTTCGACGGGCCGACATCGTGGTCGCCGCCGTCGGGCAGCCGCACCTGGTTAAGCCCGAGTGGATCGCGCCCGGCGCTGCCGTGCTGGATGTCGGCGTGACCCGGGTCGGGACCACCGAATCCGGGCGCGCGAAACTTGCCGGAGATGTCGATCCCGCCGTGGCGGAGGTCGCCGGTTGGCTCTCGCCCAACCCTGGGGGCGTCGGACCGATGACCCGCGCGATGCTCGTCGCGAACGTCGTCGAGACCGCCGAGCGTCTGGCGAGCTGACCGGGCGGTTAGCGACCATGGCAGAGGCTGATCCGAGCGACGCGCGGGCGTCGATTCCGCTCGAGCAGTGGCTGGACCGCCTCGGCGAGGCGACGGGCGCTCCCGGCGGTGGTTCTGCGAGCGCGGTGATGCTCGCCCTCGCGGCCGGCCTGCTGCGCATGGTTGCCGAATACACTCCCGGCAGCGACGAGGCGAAAGCTTCGGGTCAGCGACTCCTGGTCCTTCGAACGCGTGCGCTGCACGCATCGGATGCCGACAGTGAGGCATCCGTCGCGCTGGGCGCGGCCCTCGCTCTTCCAACCGAGGATCCCGCCCGCGAATCCCGTCTGCTCCGCGCCGCGGTGGACGGTGCGCGTTCGTCCGTGGAGGTGGGCGAGGTGGGTATCGCCCTCGTCGCCGAGCTCGACGTGCTGGGCCGGGTGGGCAATCACCACCTGGATGCCGACCTTGCCGTTGCTCGCGAGGCGCTGCGAGCGGGACTCGTAGGGGCGCTTGTGAACCTGCGTGCGAACCTCGATCTCGTCGCCGCCCACTCGGCTGGATCCGGAGAGGCGGAATCGACGTCCGAGGGCGAGTTGCGACGAGCCGAGCGACGCATCACGCACGCGCGGGGGTCACTGGCGGAGCTGCCCTAAAACGCCGTCGTGACAAGCGTCACGCCCTCGTCGCTGCGCTCTGGCACAATGTCGCCGTGACTTCTCGACCGCGTGCGCGCTCCCGTGCCCGCAGCATCGGCGTGATCGGGGGAGTTCTCGCGATCGCGCTGCTCTACGTCGTCGTCATCGTCCTGTACGCGGCCGGGGGTCGGATCGAGCATGCCGAAGCCTCCAGCGGTGGCGAGGGTGTGCCGCTGGAGTTGACGTTGACACCGGTCGACATCGATGGGGCGGCGAGCACCATGTCGGTGCGCATCAACCCCACCGATCTGGGATCGTACTCATCCGACGACTTCTCGATGGACGAAGCTGTGCACGTGCTCGTCACGGGAACCAATGGGGCGCGCACGATCGAATATGGCGCCGACGAGGTCGTCGGCGCCGAAACGGTTGCACTGACGCTCGACGGGTTCATCGAGCAGTGGCCATTCGACCGTTACACCGCCGAGACCCTGATCGCGCCGATGCGCGTTGATGCCGACGGTCAGGGGGTACCGATTCCCTACGTCCTGACGGCAGACGGTCGTGTCCCGGGATGGAACGTCGTTGCGGAGGCGGTGTCGACTGTGTCGGTGGTCACCGAGGACGGCACGATCACGCTCCTCGGGGTCCAGTTCACGATCACGCGGGCGGCATCCACTGTCGCATTCGGACTGGTGCTGTTGACGCTGATGGTGATCGCGCCAGTTCTGGTGCTGACAGCTGCCATCACGGTGTATCGCGGCAGGCGAAAGATCGAGGTGACGATGCTCGGGTGGATCGGGGCGATGCTTTTCGCCACGATTCCGCTGCGAAACTTCTTTCCCGGGTCACCACCCATCGGATCCTGGGTGGACTATCTGATCGTGCTGTGGGTCATCGCGGCGCTCATCGCCGGGCTCGTGATCTTCGTCTTCGCGTGGCTGCGCAACGGTCCGGATGGCGTGGCTGCCGCCCAATCCGCGGGCGATGCCGACGCGCAGGCTGACGCATCCGACGCTGATGCGGGTTCAGACGGCGGCGGCGCCGGCGGAGGCGAGTGAGCTACGGCCGGCGGCGGGCAGAGTCCCAGAGGCGACCGGTCTGCGCCTCGAGCCGGTCGTCGATCGCGTCATAGATGAGCCACGCGATGGCCAGCAGCACCGGGGGCGTGATCCACCCCCAGAAAAAGCCCGCGACGTCGACGCCGGACAGCACCACGACGAGCATCCAGACGATCGCGGCGACGACGAGCACGACGCCCGCCTGAACGAGTTTCGTGCCAGCCCGGGTGAGGTCACGGCTCGACCGCTCGGCGCGTCCTCCCAGCCAGCGTCGCAAGGCAGGCTTGACCCAGATCGTCGCCAGCGCGAGCACCACTGCCGCCCACAGCACCGACCAGCCGACCGAGACCTGCGGCATGATCAGTCCGATCAGCAGCAGGACGGCGACGTCGAAGACGTAAAGCGTCACGAATCGGATCAGCCAGGCGCGCACGGATCCACCCTCCCACAGATGCCGTCGTGTCGCCGTGCGCGGAGCGACGCTGTTAGTGGCCCCGCGGTCCCGACCATCCATGGCGGTGGAGGGCGCTTCGAACCACCGACGTCGCGCTCCCGTCTCGAATGCGTCGTGAGGTGAGGCGAACGACCTCCCACCCCTGCGCCGCCAGTGCCGCCGTTCTGTCGATGTCGCGATTCCACTGCGCGCGATCTGTCCGGTGGTGATCGCCTTCGACTTCGACGATCAGGTCGAACGCTCGGTGCATGCCGTCGACAATGGCTATCAGCGCTCCGTCTGCACCGCGGACCTCGACATCCAGATCCATGTGGGGCAGGCGCGCGGCCTCGGCATCCAGCCGATATTCCGTCTCGAGCCGGGAGGCACTACCGACGCGCACCGACGTCAGGGCACGAACGAGCGCTTTGCGATGCCGCCTCCCTGGCGCGAGTGCTGCTGCCTCCAGCTGTGCGGGCGTGGCCAGTCGCGCGTTCGGCATCGCGCGACCTCGATGGTCGCGAGGAACGCGCACGAAGTGATCCCCCATGATCACGAGCCACCGTTCCGAAAGCTCCCCGCCGAGCATCGCCCAAGTCGACGCGGGAGTCGTCACGCGCAAGCCTCCGACATCCATCACGTGCGCAAGGTGCTCGCGCGTCTGAAAGCCGGCCACGCCTCGGGCTCGCGCTGCACGATGCGGGTGCATCGTGCCAACCGACAGGTCCGCGTCAGGGTCGAAGCCGTCGGGCAGCGGACACCCGAGAAGCGCCGCTGCCGTCATCCCCGTGAAGAACCCTTGCCGGCTCATCACACGACTGTATGCGCGGGCCCGCTCGAGTACCCGGGCGCGAACGCGAGCGTCGATCGCTTGCGGACCCGCGAACGCGGAGCGTGTCGCAGGGTCGGGGAGAATGCGAGTGGCGTGGAACGGCCGCTCGAGATCGGACCCGCGCAGCCGCCCGGCGGTCACACCCATCGCTCGGGCCTCGGCATAGGCGAAGGGGGTGGACAGCGTCGAAGGAAGCGGGGCGTGGCGGCGCGGCATCCGTTCAGCATCCTGGACGAGCCGTGCACGTGGCTGGCCGTTCAGGCAACTCGTGTCATCCCGCGCTGAACTCAGGTGTGGGGAGGAGCCCATGCCGGCCTCTCGAGCATCACTACGTGTTCCTCGCGCGCGGTCCCAGCGGAAAAAGATGGGCTCCCATTGTCGTTTGCAGGGCCTGAGGCGACAGTTTGCGCCCACTTATCGCATCGAGACGACAATCTGCGCCCACTTCTTGGGGGCGAGCCACGGATGCTGCCTCAGGCGTGACGGTCGAGGAAGGCGTACACCTCGGAGTCGTCGACGCCGGGAAAGTTGCCACGGGGGAGCGGCGTGAACATCTGCATGTGCACGCGGGCGCTCGGCCAGGCCTTGCCCTCCCACCGCGACGTGAGCTCCGCGGGTGCTCGGCGGCAGCAGGCTTCGTCGGGGCAGGTGGAGACCGCACGCTTGGTGGTCTCACGGCCGCGGAACCAGCGGGCATCGTCGAACGGAACCCCCACACTGATCGAGAACTCGCCGTCGGCTGTGGTACCGGTCTGCGTGGCGCACCAGAACGTGCCCGCTGGGGTGTCGGTGTATTGGTAGTGCTCGGTCGTGCGGTTCTGCTCCGAGAAGGCGGCACGGGCCGACCACTTGCGGCAGGCGATCTGGCCGTCAACGGCACCGGTGACATCCATCGGCAGGGGGAGGTCGTCGTTCTCGTACACCCGTGAGATGGCACCGGATCCATCGACGCGCAGGAAGTGCAGACGGATGCCGAGATGCTGTGTCATGAGGTTCGTCATCCGCATCGCCGCAGCCTCGTGCGTGACACCGAACGCATCGCGGAAGTCCTCGACGGCCAGATTGCGTTCCTTCTTCGCCTGCTGCAGGAACGCGACGCCGTTGGTCTCGGGGATGAGGCAACAGGCGGCGAAGTAGTTGATCTCGAGGCGCTGCTGCAGGAAGTCGGCGTACGACGTGGGTCGCTGGTGTCCGAGCAGCCGGTGGGCCATCGCCTGCAGTGCCATCGAGCGCAGCCCGTGGCCGCCCGGGATAGATGCGGGCGGCAGGTAAATGCGGCCGTTCTCGAGATCGGTGACCGATCGCGCCGAGCGCGGAAGGTCGTTGACGTAGAGCAGCTCGAACCCGAGGCGCTCGGCCATGATGCTCACGGTGCGGTGGGTGAGCGCGCCCGAGACGTGACCGGCCGCCGCAAGCTGCTTCTCGGCGAGCTTTTCGATATCGGGCAGGTAGTTGTCACGCTCGCGCATCCGCAGGCGCAGCTCCGTGTTGGCGCGCCGCGCCTCCTCGGGCGTTGCGATCGCTTCTCGCTCGCGGCGATCGAGCTCCCGGTGCAGGCCGAGTATCGACTCGATCGTCTCATCGGGTGTCCCTTTGGTGACCTTCACCGGCGGGATGCCGAGCCTGCGAAACACGGGGCTTGCCTGCGCGCGTTCCAGCTCGATTTCGAGCGCAGCCCGACGATTCGGGGGTTCAGCGGCGAGGAGGTCGGTGACCTCCAGTCCCGTGGCGTGGGCGATCGCCTGCAGCAGCGAGAGTTTCGGCTCGCGCTTGCCGTTTTCGATGAGGCTCAACTGGCTTCCCGCGACCCCGACCTGTGCACCCAACTCGTCCAGCGTCCAGCCCCGAGACACGCGTTCGTGACGGATGCGGTGCCCGAGCGTCACCAGTTCGAGGTTCGTGGGTGCCATTCCTTGATGCTAGCGAAAGAATTTCGTTTCTTACGAGGCTGAGCCGCTTCAACCCGCCCTCCGCGTGCAGGAAAGTGGAGAAAGACCCCCAGTCGACGTCGCACACAGGAGAGACAATGGCCATCGCTGACATTACTCGCCCCACTATCTCGGCGCCCGCGTCGGCATCCGGCCAACTGCCATCCATCTCCGGCCCCGGCATGGACGCGTTGATCGAGTGGGTCGATGAGATCGCTGCGCTCACCAAGCCCGACCGGATCCACTGGGTGACCGGCTCGCGCGCCGAGAATGAGGCGCTGCTGAGGGAGCAGGTCGAGCAGGGCAAGCTCATCAAGCTCAATCCCGAGTGGCGCCCGGGCTCGTACCTTGCCCGCTCGCACCCGAGCGATGTCGCCCGCACCGAGGCGCGCACCTTCATCGCCTCTGAGCGCGAAGAAGACGCCGGCCCGACAAACAACTGGGTCGCGCCCGAAGAGATCCGCGCCACCATCACGCCGCTGTTCGACGGATCGATGCGCGGACGCACGATGTACGTCGTGCCGTTCTCGATGGGAGCCGTCGGCGGCCCGCTGTCGCACATCGGTGTGCAGATCACCGACAGCGCCTACGCCGTCACCTCGATCGGCATCATGACCCGTGTCGGCACCGATGTCCTGCGCGAGATCGCGAACGGGTCGCCGTGGGTGAAGACCGTCCACTCTGTCGGTGCGCCGCTCGCGCCCGGTCAGGATGATGTCGCCTGGCCGTGCAACGACGAGAAGTACATCGTGCACTTCCCCGACACCCTGGAGGTGTGGTCGTACGGTTCCGGGTACGGCGGTAACGCCATCCTCGCGAAGAAGTGCTTCGCGCTGCGCATCGCCTCGGTCATCGGCCGCGACGAGGGATGGATGGCTGAGCACATGCTGCTCATCCGCGTCATCAGCCCCGAGGGCAAGGCCTACCACCTCGCCGCAGCCTTCCCCTCGGCCTGCGGCAAGACGAACCTCGCGATGCTGCGCCCGACGATTCCCGGATGGCGCGTCGAGACACTCGGCGACGACATCGCGTGGCTGCGCCCGGGCGAGGATGGACGCCTCTGGGCCATCAACCCCGAGGCCGGCTTCTTCGGTGTCGCCCCCGGCACCGGCGAGTCCACGAACGTCACGGCTGTCGAAACGCTCTGGGGCAACACGATCTTCACGAACGTGGCACTTCGGCCCGACGGAGATGTGTGGTGGGAGGGACTCACTGACGAGCCGCCGGCAGAACTGATCGACTGGGAGGGAAACCCCTGGACCCCGGCATCCGGGCGACCCGCCGCTCATCCGAACTCGCGGTTCACCGTACGCGCCGACCAGTGCCCGCAGATCGCCGACGACTGGGATGCTCCCGAAGGCGTGCCGATCGACGCGATCCTGTTCGGCGGACGCCGTGCCACGAACGTTCCGCTCGTGGTCGAGGCAACCGACTGGGCGCACGGGGTCTTCCTCGGCTCCACGATCTCGTCCGAGCGCACCGCGGCTGCAGAGGGAACGGTCGGCGAACTGCGTCGCGATCCGTTCGCGATGCTGCCCTTCTGCGGCTACAACATGGCCGACTACTTCGGGCACTGGGTCAAGATGGGCCAGAAGCTGAGGTTCGATCGTGCACCGCGGATCTTCCAGGTCAACTGGTTCCGCAAGGGGGCTGATGGCCGCTTCCTCTGGCCCGGGTTCGGCGACAACTCCCGTGTCATCGAGTGGATCATCCGTCGCGTCGACGGCAAGGTGCCGGCGCTTGACAGCCCTATTGGGCGCCTTCCGCGCATCGAGGACCTCAACCTCGACGGTATCGAGGTTCCGCAGGAGGATCTCGAGGAACTGTTCGCCGTCGACCCGGAGTCGTGGCTGCACGAGGCAGACCTCACCGAGGAGTTCTACGGGGTCTTCGATGGCCGCATCCCCGCCCAGCTGAACGCCGAACTCGCAGCCCTTCGCTACCGCCTCAAGTCCTCCTGACCCGGGCGTCCTCCTCCCGCCCGCATCCGGCGCAACCCGCGCCCCTCGCGAACCCACCCCTTCTTGCGTTACCCCACAGGTTTCAGCCGCAGGAAGGGGTGGGTTCGTCGAGATTGTTGTGGGTTCGGCGGGGCGGGTCAGACCAGGAGTTGGTGGCGGGCGAGGTCGCGGTAGAGCGGCGTGGACTCGACAAGTTCGCCGTGCGTGCCCTGACCGATGACCTCACCGTTCTGCATGACGACGATCAGGTCGCTGTCAACGACCGTCGACAGGCGGTGGGCGATCACGAGGAGGGTCCTGTCGGCCGCGACGGCGTCTATGGCCTCCCGCATCCGCTGCTCGTTGAGTCCATCCAGCGACGACGTCGATTCGTCGAGCAGCAGGATGGGGGGAGCGGCCAGCAGGGCGCGAGCGATCGCCAGGCGCTGACGCTCGCCGCCCGACAGCATGACGCCGTTCTCGCCGACCGGGGCCTGAAGGCGCAGCGGACTGCGCTCGAGCACCTCGGTGAGATTCACGGCCTCGAGGACGCGCTCGCAGTCGGCATCCGTCGCCTCGGGGGACGCGAGGCGCAGGTTCTGGGCGATCGTGCCGGCGAGGGTCGGTGCGTCCTGCTCGACGTAGCCCAACTGTGCGCGGAGCTCTTCGCGCGGGAGGGTTCGGATGTCTGCGCCGCCCAGCAGGATCGCGCCGTCGGTCGGATCGTAGAACCGCTCGATGAGCGCAAGCGTCGTGCTCTTGCCGGCACCCGAGGGGCCGACGATCGCCACACGCGACCCACGCGGAACCCGGAACGATACGCCGCGCAGCACGTCGCCGGCGTCAGTGGATGCCTCGGCCGGGGCTGCTGACGCATCATCCGTGGCGTCCTCGGTGCCGCTCGGGAGCGCGATCGCCGAGGTGTCGACGTGCGCGCTCTCGAGCACGGCGCGCGCCTCGGTCTCGGCCTTCCGGCGCGCGGCGACGACGGCTTCGGGATAGCGGAACCAGACATCCCGGAACTCGATTGCCGCAATCTGCTCCGCGGCGCCTGCGCCCGCGGCGTGTTGTGGCGAACGAGCGGGGGAGGCTGCGCTGACGGATGCCGCGAGCCGCGCGTCGTCGGCATCCTCGGTCGGCAGATTGAGGATCTCTTGAATGCGACCCAGTGCGCCGAGAGCCTGGTTCACCGAGGTGATCGCCCCGAAGAAGCTGCCGAGGGGACCCACGAGCAGGAACAGGAAAAGGATGAAGGTCACAAGACTTGCCACCTCGATCGCTCCGGAGGCTACCCGATAGCCGCCCACCCCCAAGACGACCAGCAGCGAAACCTGAAGGGCGATCCCCGCGACGGGGACGACAAGCGCGGAGACCTTGGCGATGCGGACCCCGACCCCGTACGCGTCAGTTGCGACGCCCGTGATCTCTGTGACCTCGCGTTCGGTAGCTCCGGCCGCGCGCACGGTTCGGATCGAACTGACCGCGCGCTCGACCGAGGAGGCCAATTCACCGACCTTCTCTTGCTGCTCGCCGGTCGCGCGACGGATGCGGCCACTGAGCACCACGACGCCGGTGATGGAGACCCCGATCACGACGACAATGGCCAGCAGCAGCAGGGGATCAATCAGCGCCATCGCGACGAGGGCGCCGATGAAGATGAGGGAGTTGCCCACGGCATCCGCGAGTCCCTGCGTCAGGACCGCATAGAGCAGCGTCGTGTCGGTTCCGACACGGGAAACGAGGTCACCTGTGCGCCGCGCGTCGAATTCGCGGATGGGGAGGTGCAGGATGCGGGCCACGAGCTGTCGCCGGCTGGAGTAGACCACGGCAGTTCCGGTGCGCTGCAGCAGGTAGTGCTGGAACCCGGAGATGACCGAGGCTGCCACCACGAGCGCAATGATTCCCCACACCAACAGCCCGAGGCCGCCGCCAGCCTCGACTTGCGCAATCACCTGCCCGACCAGCAGCGGCTGGGCGAGGGTCGCGACGGCCCCGATGATACTCAGGATGGCGACGACGATCAGCACGGTGCGGTGCTCGAGGAGGAACGGCACCAGCTGGCGGAACGTCGCGCGTGGGCCTTCCTCGGGGGTGCGGCGCCCACGACGGGCGGGACGCGTATCAGCGCGCGACATCGAGACCTCGATTCGGGGAGGGGTTATCTACGACGGTACTCCGCGCTCGTAGGCCCCGGCCGCGCCAGAGATGCCTCGGGTGAGGATCTGCGCCGAGATCGTGAGAGAAATCGTCGACAGTCGAGTCGCAGACACTATTGTCGTGTCAAGGGGACGCCGACCGTCGCCGCCGCGCGGGGTCGCCTGACGCGCGACGGCGACCCTCCGCGTCAGCTGGATGCCGCGCTGGTCTCCCGGCGGTAGTTCTCGCGAGCGTATGACGAGTAAGGTGCCGGGGCGACAGTCGCACGGATCTCGACCTGACGGTGCGGCTCGACAGCGGGCTTCGCCGAGTTCGGCTCCTCGCCCCAGACCACCACAACCTCGGTGCCCGGCTCCGCGGCATCCGGAACGAGGCTCGCCAATGACGCGAATACCTGCTCGTTCGTGATGTACCCGGCATCATGCGAGATCCCCACATCGTGCCCGTCGATCAGAACACGGTCGACCTGGTAGAGCCCGTAGCGGGCCTTCGGGAAGTCGATGTACTTCGCCGGCAACCCCGGCTCGAGCAGGGATCGCTGTGCAGCTGCGACATCGTCCGGGTTCCAGATCAGCGTCACCTTGACCCGTGTGGGCTCCTGCGCGATGCGCTCGAGTGCCTCCCGGCCGAGGAAGTCGTGATCGAACGCCACACTGCGGCCGTAACCGAGGTCGTAGGGCGTGACGTAGTAGTCCTCGATCCGCTCGGAGGTGAGGCTTCCGGCCAGAGACCCGGCGCTGGTTGCGGGAAGCCAGTCGAGGTACCGTTCCGCGTGGGCCCCGGTGAAGATGGCAGGCAGGGGAGAGGGAACCCACGCGGATTCGAGATTCGCCGAGGAGTACGCCTTGGATCCGACCCGCACGAGCCCGAGCGGCTCTCCTTCGCGCAGCAGCGCGTCCCGGACGCGCTCGCCCTCTTCCCACGGGCCGAACAGCTCGAAGCCGGGCTGACCGGCCATTCCGTGACGCAGTGAGCGCACCGTGATGCCGTCGATCGTGAATGTCGCCATGTGGAAGAAGCGGGTCGGCGGCACGGGGGCGCCGGTGACCCTCTCCATGAGTTCAAGTGCGTTCGGTCCCTGCAGCTCATACCGGTACAGGGTGGGGTTTCCGGCGCGCACGATCGAGTTGCCGTCGCGCTCGAAGGTGACGTCGTAGTCGCCGGTCTCGCCGTGGAACTGCACCCAGTCGATCACCATCTGATGGCCGACGAGGTCGAACTCTTCGTCGGCGAGATAGAACAGGATCGCATCGCCGATCAGATACCCCTCGTCATTGACCGCGATGAACTGTTTCGCGTTGTCAACCTGGAATCGCGCAAAGCTGTTGACGCCGAGATCGCTCAGCAGGTGCAGGGCATCGCGGCCGCGGATGAACAGGTCGGTCATGTGGTGGGACTGGTCAAGAAGCGCCACTGTCTTCTGCCAGGACTGCTGCTCCGACCTCCAGTTGCTGAACTCCGCCGTCACGGGGAAGATCGTGGGTCGCGCCTGGGCGTTGCGCAGAAGCTGCACGGGGCTTCCCGCTCGGGCGATCGCGGCGGCCAGCGACTCGGTCATGTGAACTCCTTCGTTCTCGGGGCTCGACGCGGTGCGTGCCGGCCCGAGGAGACGCTATCCCAAGCAGGACTGAATCAAATAGCATTTTCTAATGAGCGCTGCTAATAGCTCTGTGAGCGGTCCTCATATTGACTCGATCGAGGTGCACGCATGCTCACTGACCTGAACCTCACCCGGGTGTTCGTCGCGATCTACGAGGCGGGCAGCCTCACAGCGGCGGGCCGCCGGCTGTTCGTGACGCAGTCGGCCATCAGTCAGTCCCTGGCGCGGCTGCGGCGGGAACTCGGCGATCCGCTGTTCGAGCGAACGGCTCAGGGGATGCGGCCCACAGCGCTTGCCGACGCGATCTATCCCGAGCTCCACGAGGGCATGTCAGTGATCGATCGAACCATTGCGGCGGTGACCGGCTTCGACCCTCTGACCTCCGAGCGCACCTTCCGCATCGCGCTCTCGGAACTCGGTGAGATCGGCTGGCTCCCGGCGATCGGCGACGCGATGGCGCTCGGAGCGCCGCGCGCGCGCCTTGCCGTCACAGCGTTGCGCGGTGAAGACCTCGAGGATCTACTCACCCGAGGATCTGTGGACCTTGCCATCACCCCGGCGGAACTGCCCGCTGCGTTCGAGCGCCAGACGGTCAAGCGGGAGGAGTACCGCGTCGTGATGTCCTCGCAGAACCCCCTCGTCGGCGCTGAGATGAGTCTCGAGGCGTACCGTGCGGCGCGCCGGGTCTGGGTCGAGGGCGACTCGAGTGCCCGCCTGCTGGCCGGCGTACACGCTCGCCACGGCGTGAGCGAGCCGCCGGCGGTGAGCGTGCAACACATCGCGTCGCTCCCGCCCTTACTCGCGCGGTCGACGACGCTCATCGCGACGATTCCCGAGACACTGGCTGTCGGATGGTCGCGGAGCTGGCCGCTCATCATCCGCGAACTGCCCTTCGCTCTCGGACCCGTCGAACTGCATCTCTATCGTCGCCGGTCCCCACAGCATGCTGGAGCACTCGACTGGTTCTTCGACACCGTCTCGGCGGCGGTCAGCGGATTCCCGGGTGGGTTCGAAGGCATCCACATCTCGTCGTGACGTGGACGCCCGGAGACGATCTGGGGGACGGATGCCGAAGCATCCGTCCCCCAGATCGTCGTGCGCGCGAAGCGCGGCGCGGATCAGAGCGATCCGGTGGTGCGCCAGCCGCCCTGGTACTCCTGGCGAGCGGTCACGGCATAGGGTACGGGGCTCACCACGGCGCGGATCGCGATCTGCTCGTGCGGCTCGACAGTCGTCTTGCCCGATCCGCCGTTCGGCTCGCCCCAGACCACGCGGACTTCGGCTCCCACGGGAACGTCGCGGTCGACGGTGGCCAGCGACAGACCGCGCTTCTCGTTCGCGGTGACGCCCGTGAACAGCGAGAGTCCCACGGTGTTGCCGTCGGCATCGATGACGGCGTCGTAGTTGCTGGACCCGTAGTTGGCGTTGGGCAGGTCGAAGAACTGGTAGCCGGGGCCCTCGCGGTCGAGCACTGACGCGAGCACCTTGGTCAGGTCCTCGTCGTTCCAGGCCAGCGTGACCTTCTTGCGCTGGGTCTCGGGGTCGAGCTTCTCGAGTGCGTCACGGCCGATGAAGTCGTGGTCGAACTTCACGAACGAGCCGTAGCCGAGCTCCCACGGGTTGAGGTAGTAGTCCTCGATGTTCTCCGAGACGAAGGACCCTGCCAGGGCGTTGATCGCTTCGTAGCTGTTCGCCGGCAGCCACTCACGGTAGGCGCGCTCGGCCTCGCTGGAGTAGATCGCCGGCAGGGGCGAGGGGATCCAGCCCGACTCCAGGGTGTTCGACGAGTACGCGCGCGACCCGCAGGGTTCGATGCCGAACTCGCGCCCGGCCTCGAGGATGGCGTCGCGGATCTTGCCGTGCTGCTCGTAGGGGCCCCAGATCTCCAGGCCCGGAGCGCCCGCCATCCCGTGACGGAGCGTGCGCACCTTCTCGCCGGCGATCGTCATTTCGCCCATGTGGAAGAACTTGACCTGCTCGACGGGGCCACCGGCGAGCTTCTCGATGATCGCCCAGGCGTTCGGGCCCTGGATCTGGAAGCGGTAGTAGTCGCGGTGCACTGCCTGGCCGTAGGGGCGGGAGGGGGAGCGGTCGTCGTAGCGGAACTCGACGTCGTATCCGCCGGTCTCGGCGTGGAACTGCAGCCAGTTGGCGCCGGGAGCGCGGCCGACGTAGACGTACTCACCCTCTGCTTCGTGGAAGAGGATGCCGTCGCCGATCACGCCGCCGTTGGAGGCGGTGGGAACGAACTGCTTGGCGGTGTTGACGGGGAAGTTCTTGAAGCCGTTGATGCCGGTGTCGCTCAGCAGTTTCAGCGCGTCGGGTCCCTTCACGAAGAAGTTGACCATGTGGTGGCTCTGGTCGTAGAGCACCGCAGCGTTGCGCCACGCCTTCTGCTCGCGGCGCCAGTTGCTGAACTCGGCCGGAACAACGGGGTAGATGTACGTCCCGAGCTGCGAGTCGCGCAGCATCCGGACGGTGTCGCCCTTCTCGTCCAGCAGCTCTTGCAGATTCTTGGCCATGGGTGTCTCCTCGACTTCCTCGTCCGGGTGGCTTCAGCGAGATCGTACGGGCAAAATTTACCTATGTCCAGAGGTAAATGAGTGATAGGCAGGATGCATCGGTAGAGAGGCTGTGTCAGAGAGGACACCCATGGCTACGAGCGAGAACTTCGACCTTGCCCACCTGGGCGCCGTGGAGTTGTTCACTCCGCGGTTCGAGGAGAGCCTCCGGTTCTTCCGCGACATCTGCGCAATGCGGGAGGTGGCCCGCATTGGCGATTCGGCGTATTTGCGGTGTTGGGACGAGTACCAGCTGTACACGCTGAAGCTCACCGCATCCGACACGAACGGCGTGGGACGCACCCTCTATCGCGCATCGAGTCCACAGGCTCTGGAGCGGCGGGTCGCGGCGATCGAGGCATCCGGACTGGGCCACGGCTGGCGCGATGGCGAGGTCGGGGTGGGCCGGTCGTTCGAGTTCGAGGACCCGGACGGCCATCTGATGGCGCTGTACTACGACACCGAGCATTACGTTCCGGATGACGACGATCGCCCGGCGCTGAAGAACCAGGCATCCGCATACCCCGGCCGCGGGATCAACGCACGGCGGATGGATCACATCAACTATCTGGCCAGCGACGTCAACGCCGCCGGAGAGTTCTGGCGCGATGTCATGATGTCGCGGGAATCCGAGCGCGTGCGCCTCGATGACGGCCGGTACGGTGCGTGGTGGTTCCGGTTCAACCAGAAGTCCTACGACGTCGTGTACTCAGACGACTGGACGCACCAGCGGGGCCGGTTCCATCATTTCGCGATCGCCCCGGACTCGCGCGAAGACATCCTCAAGGCCGCGGACATCTGCCTCGAGAACGGCATCTACATCGAGTACGGCCCCTACAAGCACGCGATCAACCAGACGTTCTTCCTGTACGTGTGGGAGCCGGGCGGCAACCGCATCGAGTTCGCCACAGCGCAGGGCCGCCTCATCCTCGACCCCGACTGGCCCGTCGTCGAATGGAGTCAGGCCGAGCGCGCCAAGGGCCAGGCATGGGGCATGAAAACGGTGCCGACGTTCCATACCCACGGCACCCCGTTCGTCGAGGACCAGGAAGAGATCGATCGTGCGGCCCTCGAGGGCCGCCCGTACGTCAAGCGCTCCTGAGCATCAGGCGCTCTTGACGGTCACTCCCAGACGGTGGCGGCAGTGTCGACGACCAGGCGGATCTTGGCCCACTGCTCGTCCTCGGTGAGGAGGTTACCTTCCTCGGTCGAGGCGAAACCGCACTGGGGGCTGAGGGCCAGCTGCTCGAGCGGCGCGAACTGCGCAGCCTCCTGGATGCGGGTGCGCAACAGGTCGGCATCCTCGAGCTCGCCCGACTTGGTGGTCACCAGACCCAGCACGACGCGCTTGTGGCCGTGCGGAAGGAAGCGGAGCGGCTCGAAACCACCGGCGCGGTCGCTGTCGTACTCGAGGAAGTAGCCGTCGTAGTTCGTGTCGGCCAGCAGATGCTTCGCGACCGGCTCGTAGCCGCCGGAGGAGATCCACGTCGAGCGGAAGTTCCCGCGGCACACGTGGGTGGTGATCGTCATGTCGGCGGGCTTGGCCTCGAGGATCGCGTTGAGCATCGCCGAGTACCGTTCGCCGATTCCCGCGGTCCGGATGCCGCGGGCCGCTGCCTTTTCGAGCTCTTCGGGTGAGCAGAGGTAAGCCCACGCCGTGTCGTCGAACTGCAGGTAGCGGCATCCGGCGTCATAGAAGGCCTGCACGGCATCACGGTAGGCCTGCACGAGGTCGGGCACGAGCGCATCGCGGTCCGCGTAAAGGCCGGTGGTGATCCCGGCGGGCTCGAGACGGAAATCGAAGACGGTGGGGGCGGGGATCGTGAATTTCGGTGTTGCGCCGGTTGCGGCAGTGGCGTCGGCCAGAGCGCGGAAGTGGGCGAGGAACGGATGCGTGTCGCTGAAGCCGATGCGACCGCCTACCTGCAGGCCGAGCGGCCGGGTCTGCACACCCTGGAACTGGATGCCGTGGTCGAGCTCGACGACCTCGACACCATCGAGCATCCCGAAGAAGTCGAAGTGCCACCATGACCGGCGGAACTCGCCGTCGGTGGCAAGCCGCAGACCGTTCTGCGCTTCCTTGCCTACGAGCGCGGCGATCTGGGCGTCTTCCACCTCGCGCAGGGCGGTGTCGTCGATCTCTCCCGCCGCACGCGCGGCGCGGGCCTCGGCGAGGGCTGCCGGTCGGAGGAAACTGCCGACGATGTCGGCGCGGTAGGGAAGCTGTGTATCGGTCACACCGGGATGCTACTCCGACGTCTCGCGATGTCGGAGATCACTCGTACAGTAGGACGGTGCCAGAGCCCGTCATTCGTGCCCACAACCTCGTCAAGGCCTACAAGATCGCGGGCAAGGACGACTTCCTCGCCGTGAACGGGCTGTCGTTCGAGGTTGCCCCCGGTGAGTCCTTCGGGCTGCTGGGTCCCAACGGTGCAGGCAAGTCCACGACGATGAAGATGATCGGCGCAGTCTCGACCCGCACGAGCGGAGAGCTAAGCATCCTGGGCTTGGATCCCGACCAGTACGGTCCCGAGGTCCGCTCGCGGCTGGGCGTCGTTCCGCAGCAGGACAACCTCGACGGCGAACTCAACGCCCGCGAGAACCTCTTCATCTACGGCCGCTACTTCGGGCTGCCCGGCAAGGTGTGTTCCCAGAAGGCCGATGAGCTGCTGGCGTTCGCCGCGCTCGAAGACAAGGCAAAGAGCAAGGTCGATCAGCTCTCCGGCGGCATGAAGCGCCGGCTCACGATCGCCCGCGGGCTGATCAACGACCCCCGCATCCTGCTGCTGGACGAGCCCACGACGGGTCTTGATCCGCAGGCCCGGCACGTGCTGTGGGATCGCCTCTTCCGTTTGAAGGAGCGCGGCACGACGCTCGTGCTGACCACGCACTACATGGACGAGGCCGAGCAGCTGTGCGACAGGCTCATCGTGGTCGACAAGGGGCAGATCATGGCCGAGGGAACGCCGGCCTCCCTCATCCGCGAGCACTCCAGCCGCGAGGTGCTCGAGGTGCGTTTCGGATCGGACCGCAACGAGCAGGTGGCGCCCCAGCTCGAGGGGATCGGCGACCGCGTCGAGGTGCTTCCCGACCGGATCCTCGTCTACGCGCACGACGGCGAACGTGCGCTGGAGCAGGTGACAGCCGCCGGGCTGCAGCCGCTGACCTCCCTGGTGCGGCGGTCGAGCCTCGAGGATGTCTTCCTGCGCCTGACCGGAAGGTCGCTGATCGAATGAGCACGCCGGTTCCTGACGCGCGCACTCAGCCCTCGCTCGACGAGCTGCGCACCGAAGCGCTCGCCTGGGGGCGCAAGCCCCGCCGACGGGGGTCGTGGTACGTCGCCGAGCACATGGTGCGCGCGATGCGCGCGTACGGGTGGACCATCGTCGTCGGGGCGCTCGGGCAACCCATCCTGTATCTGCTCGGACTGGTGCTCGGACTTGCCGCGCTCCTGAACGGCACGATCGAGGTGCACGGCGAGCAGGTGGACTACCTCCTGTTCGTTGCGCCGGCGCTGCTCATGACCGCAGCGATCGGCGTGGCCACAGAAGAGTTCACCTACCCCGTGATGTCAGGCTTCAAGTGGCGGCGCTACTTCTACGGGTTCAACGCGTCGGCGCTGTCGAGCCCGCAGATCGCGAACGGGGTGATCCTCGGAGCCTCCGCCCGGATGCTGATCGCCGTCGTCGCCTACTACGTCTTCATCACCCTCTTCGGCGCGGTGCCCGACCCCGCCACCGGCTGGGTCGCGATGTTCGTCGGTCTGCTCGCGGGCCTCGCTTTCGGAGTTCCTCTGATGGCATACGCCGCCTCCATCCAGGACGACAAGGGTCAGTTCGCTCTCGTGCAGCGCTTCCTGTTCGTTCCGATGTTCCTGTTCTCGGGCACCTTCTACCCGCTCGATAGCCTTCCCATCTGGCTGCAGTGGATCGGCTGGATCTCGCCCCTGTGGCACGCGTCCGAGCTGGGCCGGATGGCGACGTACGGGGCCCCGGGCGGCCCGGGTGCTGCCGCGGTTCACCTCACGTATCTCCTCGTCCTCACCGTCGTCGGCTACGCATTCGCTCGCCGCACTTTTACGCAGAGGCTCGCGAAATGACCGCGGTGGCATCGGAAACGGAACCGCGCCGCAGCGGGAGCGTCCGCGCCCTGTGGTCGGGTAACCCCTGGGCCGTCGTGCAGCGCGGTCTCATCGCGGCGCGCTCGTCGAGCTGGGTTGTCGTGCTCTCGGGCTTCTTCGAGCCCGTGTTCTACCTGTTCTCTCTCGGCATCGGCCTCGGAAAGCTCATCGAGAACGTCGAGACGTCGTCGGGAATGGAGGTCTCCTACGCGGCCTTCATCGCCCCGGCGCTGCTGGCGGTCTCTGCGATGAACGGCGCGATCTACGACTCCACCTGGAACGTCTTCTTCAAGCTGAACTACGGCAAGCTCTACGAGGGGCAGCTCTCGACATCCCTCGGGCCGCTGGATGTCGCCCTCGGCGAGATCCTGTACGCGCTGCTGCGCGGACTCGTGTACGCGACCGGGTTCATGATCATCATGCAGTTCGCGGGCCTGAACCTCGCGCCCACGGCGATCCTCGCCCTCCCCGCTGTTGTGCTTATCGCCTTCGGATTCGCAAGCCTCGGGATGGCAGTCACGAGCTACATGAAGACCTTCCAGCACATGGACTGGATCAACATGGTGCTGCTGCCGATGTTCCTCTTCTCGGCGACCTTCTACCCGATCACCGTGTACCCCGAGGCAGTGCAGGCCATCGTGATGGCCCTACCGCTGTGGCATGGCGTCGAACTCATCCGCGGGCTCACCACTGGGGCGCTCTCGATCGCAATGCTCGGTCATGTGCTGTACTACGTGGTCATGATCGCTATCGGCCTCGTGTTCACGACCACGCGGCTTCGGAAGCTCTTCTTGGACTGACGCGACTGCTCCCGAGTCTCGCGCTACAGCGAGACGGTCTCGCCGGGCCCGATCTCCTCGTAGTCCACGTCCTTGGTCTCCGGAGACAGTATGAGGGCGATGAAGGTGAGTATGGCCATCGCCGACAGGTAAAGCCCGACGAGCCACGGGCTGCCATCGGCGGCTGCCCACAGTGCGACGGCCACGAGCGGAGCGAGTGCTGCGCCCAGGATCGACGACACGTTGTAGGACACGGCCGAGCCGGTGTAGCGCACCTCGGTGGGGAACAGTTCGGGCAGCACGGCGCCCATCGGCCCGAAGGTCGACCCCATGAGGACGAAGCCGAACACGAGGAAGGCCTGCACGAGTGCTCCGGTGAATTTCGGATCGGCCTGGGGGAGCAGGAACACCGTGAACGTGAAGCCGAACACGATGATCGCCGCGGTCACCCACAGCAGCAGGCGACGTCTGCCGATCGCGTCGGCCACGGGTCCCGACAGCAGCGTGAAGATCCCGAAGAAGACGACGCCGATGATTTGCATCAGCACGAAGTCCGTGTACCCGAAACCGAGGCCCGGAACGTAGCTGGCCGGGTCGAACGGCGTTCCGGCGGCTTCCGCGGCGGCCTGCGCGGCATCCGTCGTCGCCTTCGTCCCGTACGAGAGCGTGAAGCTCGTCATCAGGTAGAACAGCACGTAGGTCGCGAGCATGATGAACGTGCCGAGGATGAGCCGCCACCAGTAGCGACGCAGGGCGAGCCCGAGGGGGAACTTCCGGAGCGTCCCCCTCTTCTCGGCCCGCGTGAACGAGTCGGACTCGACCAGGCGCAGCCGCACCCACAGGCCGACGATGACCATGACCGCCGAGAACAGGAACGGGATGCGCCAGCCCCAGGCAAGGAAGGCGTCGGACGCCTGGGCCGTGCCGTCGGGGTGCGGGAGAGCAACGTTGATCGCCAGGAAGATGCCGTTGGCGATGATGAAACCGATGGGAGCGCCCAGCTGCGGGAATGTGCCGTACCAGGCTCGTTTGCCTGCCGGGGCGTTCTCGGTAGCGACGAGCGCGGCCCCCGACCACTCGCCTCCCAGCGCGAATCCCTGCGCGAGTCGCAGCACAAGCAGGAACACCGCGGCCCAGACCCCGATCTCGTTCACGGTCGGGAGTAGGCCGATCACGAAGGTCGCGATACCCATTGTGAGCAGCGAGGTGACCAGGGTCGCCTTGCGGCCAAACCGATCGCCGAAGTGGCCGAACACCACGGCGCCCAGGGGCCGGGCGACCATCGCGGCGCCGAAGACCGCAAAGGATGCCAGCAGTGATGTGGTCTCGTTACCGGTAGGAAAGAACAGCGCGGGGAAGACGAGAACTGCCGCCGTCGCGTACACGTAGAAGTCGTAGAACTCGATCGTCGTGCCGACGAGGCTTGCCGTGATGACGCGGCTTCGCGGGTTGGCGGGAGCGGACGGAACGGCGACGGAAGAGGTCATGGAGGCCTATCGGTGCGGGGGACGAGAACGGCCCCCGCACCTCCGATGCCTCAGCGCCAGAGTGTGGCGATGGCCGCGTTCACAAAGGTCAGGATGCCGATCGCCCAGAATACACCGGCGGGAGCCGAGCCGTTCCGCTTGGTGCGGGCCGATCCGATGCCCAGGAGTGCACCGATGATGAGCAGGATGACGAGCTTCGTGCCGATCTTCGCGTAGTTGAACTCGACGCCCTCGGGAACGCCCCAGGGTGCTGCCAGCGCGAGCCCCGCGACGCCTGCGATCAGCAGACCCCAGTTCATGAGTGCCGTCACGGCTCCGGTGCGCCGCACCGCCTCGACGACCCAGGCGCCGAACAGAGTCGCGAAGCCCGAGAGGTGAACGAGAAGGACGGCGTGACGAAGAATCTCCATGCCGTCAGCGTACCTTATGCCTCACTGAAGGTGGAGTCTTGTTCGCCTCACCCGGTGCTGGTCAGCCCCGCAGCTCCCGCAGCGCGAGCGCGGTGCGGAGGGCGGCATCCGCAGCCTCGAAGCCCTTGTCTTCGCGCGAGCCCGGAAGGCCGGCCCGGTCGATGCCCTGCGCCTCGTCGTCCAGAGTCAGCACGCCGAAGCCGACGGGCTTGCCGGCGTCCAGGGCGACGCGGGTGAGCCCGTCGGTGGCCGCTGACGAGACGAACTCGAAGTGCGGGGTTCCGCCGCGGATGATGACGCCGAGCGCGACGACCGCGTCGGCGCCGGCATCCAGAGCTGCCTTTGCCACGACGGGAAGCTCGAACGAGCCCGGGACAGGCACGACGCGGTAGGAAGCGCCGGCGGCATCGAGTGCCCGGCGGGCGCCGTCCAGGAGGCCGTTCGCGATGGTCTCGTGCCACTGGCCCGCGACGATCACGATGTCCAGTCCTGAGCCGTCGACGGTGTCGCGCTCGGGGGCGCCGGTTCCGCTCATGCGTCGGTCCTCTCTGCTGCGGCCCCGACTCCGAGGGCGCGATCCAGGTCGTCCAGGGCAATGGTGTGTCCCATGCGCTCGGCCTTCGTGGCCAGGTACTGGTGGTTGTTCGGGCCGACGCCCACGAGCAGCGGCACCTGCTCCGCGATGTCGAGGCCGAGCTCGCGAAGCTGAGCCACCTTGTCGCCGTTGTTGGTGAGCAGTCGCATCCGGTCGATGCCAAGATCTCCCAGGATGCCGGCAGCGGCAGCGTAGTCTCGCGCATCGGCGGGCAGCCCGAGGGCCAGGTTCGCATCGACAGTGTCGAGGCCGCGCTCCTGCAGGCTGTAGGCCCGCAGCTTGTTGATCAGGCCGATACCGCGTCCCTCGTGTCCGCGCATGTAGATGACAACGCCGCCGTCTTGCGCGATAGCGTCGAGCGCGGCATCCAGCTGGGGGCCGCATTCGCACTTCAGGGAGCCGAAAGCCTCGCCGGTCAGGCACTCCGAGTGCACGCGCACGAGGGGTGCGTCCTCGGCCAGATCACCGGCCACGACCGCAATGTGGTCGGTGCCGGTGATCCGATCCTTGTACGCGAGGAAGCGGAACACGCCGTGCGCGGTCGGGACCGTCGCCTCGGCGCGCAAACTCACGCGGCGGCGGTGCACGTCCTGCGGCGCGGCCGCGCGCGGCTCGTTTTCGTCAAGGTAGGCGATGAGCTGCTCGATCGTGATGACGGGAACACCATCGCGGGCTCCGAGCTCCAGCAGCCCGGGCATCCGCATCATCGAGCCGTCTTCGGCGACGACCTCGGCGATCGCGCCGACCGGCTGCAGTCCTGCCAGGCGCATCAACTCGACAGCCGCCTCGGTGTGTCCAGCGCGCTCGCGGACGCCGCCGTCGACGGCGCGAAGCGGCAGGACGTGGCCCGGCCGGATGACACTTGAGGGCGTCGAGTCAGGATCGGCGAGCACGTTCAGCGTGTGTGCCCGGTCGCTCGCGCTGATGCCGGTCGAGGTGCGGTCGGCGGCATCCACCGTGACGGTGTACGCGGTGCCCCGGGCATCCTCGTTGACCGCAACCATGGGTGGCAGGTCTAGCCGGTCTGCCCATTCGGCGGGCATCGGCGCGCACAGCAGGCCGCTGGACCAGCGGATCGTCCACGCCACAGCCTCGGGGGTGGCGAGCTCTGCCGAGAGGACGACATCGCCCTCGTTCTCGCGATTCTCGTCATCCGCGACGATGATCGGGCGCCCGGCGCGTAGCGCATCCAGGGCCTCGGTGATGGGGGCAAGGCTCATTGCGAGCCTCCTTCGGTCGGGGCGGCCGCGGCCGCCGGGGGGAACGCCAGCAGACGCTGCACGTGACGGGCAAGGATGTCGGTTTCGAGGTTGACGGGCGAGCCCGCTTGGAGGGAGTCGAACGTCGTAGCCTCGAGGGTTTCGGGGATGAGCGAAACCTCGAACCACGGCTCTGTCGCGGCCGGGTCGCTCACGGCGCTGACGGTCAGCGAGACGCCGTCCATCGCGATCGAGCCCTTGTCGACGACCAGAGGCGCCAGATGCTGGGGGATCGCGACGCGGATCACGCGCCACTGGTCGCCGGGCCGCACCTCGACGACGGTGCCCGTGCCATCGATGTGCCCCTGCACGATGTGTCCACCCAGGCGCCCGCCTGCTGCGGTAGCGCGTTCGAGGTTGACCAGGCGGTCGACGGAAACATCGGCGAGGGTCGACATGTCGAGCGTCTGGCGCATCACGTCGGCGGTGAAGCCGTCGCCGTCGCGGGCGACGACGGTCAGGCACACACCGCTGACGGCGATGGAGTCGCCGTGCGCGGCATCAGCGACGGACTTCGGTGCGTGAATCGTCACCCGGATGCCGTCACCCGACGGTTCGACGGCGGTGACGCGGCCGATCTCTTCAACGAGTCCTGTGAACATGGCGATCTCCTGACTACACCGACGACGCGTCAGCGGCGGTGGTCTCGGGGGACGGGGATTCGGGGGCCTCGGCGGCGGCGCGGGGGCGTGCGACAAGCAACACGTCATCGCCGAGCCGCTCGAGCGCGGTCAGCTCGAGTCGGTGAGCGTCAGCGAGGGTCGTGACCCCGATGTCGGTGACGGCCGGCCTGTCGCCGTCGGGGCCGGAGCCGATCAGTACCGGAGCGACATACGCCAGCACCTCGTCGACGAGCCCGGCGCGCAGGAATGATGCCGCAACCGTCGGCCCGCCCTCTACGAAAACACGCTGGATGCCGAGATCGCGCAGTTCGTCCAGCACCATGGTGAGGTCTGTCCCGGGCCGCTGGATCAGGGTGCGGGGATGCCTGCGCACCTGCGCGGCATCCGGAATCGCGCGCCGCCCGAGAACGACAGGCAGGGGCTGCTGCGACAGTGGCTGCCCGGCAGCCCCTCGTGCGGTGAGCGCCGGGTCATCGGCGAGCACGGTTCCAATGCCAACCACGATGGCATCGGCATCCGATCGCCGCCGGTGCACGTCAGCGCGCGCCTCGGGGCCGGTGATCCACATGCTCGTGCCGTCGGCGGCGGCGGCCCGGCCGTCCAGACTCTGCGCCCACTTCACCGTCACGTGCGGTCTACCCAGCCGCTGCACCGTGAGCCAGCTTTCGAGCAGCGCCGTGCCGTCTTCGCGCAGCACGCCCGGCTCGGTTTCGATTCCGGCTGCGAGCAGCCGCGCGGCGCCGCCGCCCGAGACGGCGCCGGGATCGTCGACCGCGTAGACCACACGGGCCACACCAGCGTCAATGAGGGCTTGCGCGCAGGGACCCGTGCGGCCGGTGTGGTTGCAGGGCTCGAGGGTGACAATTGCCGTGGCGCCGCGAAGCTGGTCGGGCGTCAGCTGTGACATCGCGTCGACTTCGGCGTGTGCTGTTCCTACACCCCGATGCCAGCCTTCGGCGAGAACGTCGCCCTCGGGCGAGAGGATGACGGCCCCGACCTGGGGGTTCACCCCGCGGGGACCGCGCAGCGCGGCGTTGAGCGCGCGTCTCATCGCCGCTGTCTCGCTTGTGCCTTGACTCACTGCCCACTCCGGTCGGGTACGCCGGGGCAGGGAAGGCGACAACGCCGTGGCGTCACCTGTGCTGCCTCCCATCCGGACTGACGACACTTTCGTGTCGCATCACCGTCGGTTCCGGAATTTCACCGGATCAACCGCTGCGGCGTTCTCTCGAACACGGATGCAGCGGGTCGCGGACTGTCACCGCCGGTTCGGATTCTCACCGACCCCGGAGCACGTTCATTGCTCTCGAGTGTAGTCAACGCGCCGCGCGTGCGTTCATTCCCGGTGGCCTACGCTGCTTCGCGTCCGTCGACCATGGCGCGGGCGGTGCGCTCATCGATGACGAGATCTGTGATGAGGCCTGCGGCGAGTGCGCCGCGCAGACTCGGGATCTTGGCCTCGCCGGTCACGATGCAGCAGCGCCGCGGGACCGCGCGAAGCAGATCGAACGAGGGGCCCGATCCCCGCTCGTTCAACGCGATCCCCTCGGTCGAGCCGTTCGCGCGGTAGAAGACCGTCGCGACGTCACCCACGACCCGTTCTGCCTTCAGCTGCTCGAGGTCGGCGGGTTCGAGGTAATCGCCGGCGTGCACGCGGCTGGGTACCTCGGCCCGGAACGCTCCCACGCTGAACAGCACGAGACCCATGCGGCTCTGGATATCGAGGATGCGTCGCGTGCTGCGCTCCCGCCAGAGTGCGCGCCGAGTCTCGGGATCGTCGAAGAACGCGGGGACGGGGAACTGTTCGGCATCCCCACCGTATGCGGTGCTGAATCTGCTGAGCAGTTCGCTCGCATACGTGATACCGGACGTCTTCACGTTCCCCGAGCCGTTCAGCTGCACGAATGTCGTGCCGTGCACGCGCTTGGGAGTGAGACGCCGTGCTATTGCAGCCAGTGTTGATCCCCACGCGATGCCGACCACCAGATCCGAGACGATTAGCTCATCGAGCAACTGAGCTGCTCCCTGCGCGACGCGGTCGAGGCGCTCGAGATCGCTCACCGATTCGGGGACGGGAATGACCTGTGCGCGGACGCCGAACTGGCGCCGCAGCTGCGTCTCCACGAGTCCCGGGGCGTCGAGGGGTGAACGCACGCGCACCTCGACGATTCCCTCGGCGCGCGCAAACGACAGCAGTCGCGACACCGTGGAGCGCGAGGTCCCGAGCTCGGCGGCAATGGCATCCATGGTGCGGAGCTGGACGTAGTAGAGGTGGGCGGCGGTCAGTGCCCGCCGCAAGTGGTTTGAGTCGTCGCTCACGCGAACAGTGTGCACGTATGTGCATTAGGTCTGCAACTTCGATCAGTCATGGGACGATGGGAGCACGCGGGAAGTCCCCGAGCGAGGAAGGACACCAATCGATGAGCGTCGTCGAACGAAACAGTGTCGAGCGAGGCACCGTCACCCAGTTGAGCGACCGGCCGCAGGCCGATGTCCTCATCGTCGGCGGAGGGGTGAACGGACTCGCGACTTTTCGGGACCTCGCTCTCCAGGGCGTGGATGTCGCGATCGTCGAACGCGGTGACTTCGTCAGCGGCGCATCAGCAGCGTCGTCGCACATGATCCACGGCGGCGTCCGTTACCTCGAGAACGGCGAGTTCCGGCTTGTGCACGAGGCGGTCACGGAACGCAACGATCTGCTCGCCACGGCTCCCCACTACGTCCGTCCGTTGCAGACGACGATCCCGATCTTCTCCACGTTCTCGGGGGTGTTTTCGGCGCCCCTCCGTTTCCTGCGTCACGGCGCAGGAAAGCACGTCGAGCGCGGCGCCGCGCTGATCAAGATCGGCCTTACGATCTACGACTCGTTCTCGCGCGGCGGCGGCCGTGTTCCCCGCCACACCTTCCGCGGACGCGCCGGTTCGCTGCGAGCGCTTCCGGCGATCAACGAGACCGTCAAGTACACCGCGACCTACTGGGATGCCTCGGTGCACGACCCTGAGCGACTCGCGCTCGATCTGCTCCGCGACGGGCGTGCCGCCGGTGGCGACCGCGCCCGGGCCGCGAACTACCTCGAAGTCGTGGGGGCAGCGGACGGCGCGATCACGCTTCGCGACACCGAGACAGGTGCCGAGTTCCCGTTCCGCGCCGCGGTCGTGATCAACGCATCCGGACCCTGGACCGACCTCACCAACCGTGCGCTCGGCGCGCCGACGACCTTCATGGGCGGCACCAAGGGGTCGCACATCGTGCTCGACAACCCCGAGCTGCTGGCAGCCACGGCTGGTCGAGAGATCTTCTTCGAACACCGCGACGGTCGCATCGTGCTCATCTACCCGCTCAAGGGACGCGTCCTGGTCGGCACCACCGACCTCGAGCACGACATGGCAGAGCCCGCGGTGTGCACCGAGCCCGAAGTTGACTACTTCATCGACCTCATCGGGCACGTCTTCCCCGACATCACCGTCGACCGCTCGCAGATCGTGTACCGCTTCTCGGGTGTCCGCCCGCTTCCCGGCCACGGCGATCTCGCTCCCGGCTTCGTCTCGCGCGATTACCGTGTCGAGACCGAGCAGCTCCCCGGGTCGGCGGACACCACGGTGATCAGCCTCGTCGGCGGCAAGTGGACCACCTTCCGTGCCTCCGCCGCCCACCTCACCGATGACGCCCTCGCTCTGCTCGCTCGGCCCCGCATCGTCACGACCCATGGCCGTGCGATCGGCGGCGGAGCCGGGTATCCGGTGACCGAGCGGGCACGGCACCAGTGGGTCGCCGAGAACCGCCGGGGGCTCTCGAAGGATGCCGCAGCCACCCTCCTCGAACGCTACGGAACGACAGCCCGCGAGGTCATCGCCTTCGTCGACGAGGATGCCGATGACCGGCCACTCCGGACCCTTCCCGCCTACAGCACCGGCGAGCTGCGTTACCTGGCGAGCACAGAGGATGTCGTCCATCTGGCCGACCTGCTGCTGCGCCGCACGAGCCTCGCGTTCCGCGGTGAGGCGACTCCCGCGGTCGTCGCCGAGATCGCCGACGCCGTCGCGCCCGTCCTCGGATGGGACGAGGATGCCGCCAGGGCAGAGGTCGCCGCGGCACTTGCCGCTGTCCACGCCGCCGATCCGACCTGGCAGCCCGCAGCGGCACCGGTAGCCTGAGCGGCGCGACATCCATCGCCTGGAGGCGCTCAACACTTCGGGAGGCATCGTGGCCGAACACGTCTTAGCCATCGACCAGGGCACCACCTCGACGCGGGCAATCGTGTTCGATCGTGCCGGAACGGTAGTTGCAACGGCTCAGCGCGAGCACGAGCAGATATTTCCGCGCGCCGGCTGGGTCGAGCACGACCCCATGGAGATCTGGACCAACACCGAGTGGGTGATCTCTGGCGTCCTCGCCAAGGCTCACCTGCAGGCATCCGGTATCGCCGCGGCCGGGGTCACGAACCAGCGCGAGACCGCGATCGTGTGGGACCGCCGCACCGGGCAGCCCGTTTTCAACGCCATCGTGTGGCAAGACACCCGCACGCAGCCTCGGCTGGATGCGCTGGCCCGTGACGGGGTCGGCGATCGGGTCACCGAGGTGACGGGTCTTCCGCTTGCCACCTACTTCTCGGCATCCAAGATCGCCTGGATCCTCGACCACGTGCCGGGGGCGCGGGCGGATGCCGAAGCCGGCCATCTGCTGTTCGGCACCCCCGACTCGTGGGTGGTGTGGAATCTCACCGGCGGCACCAGCGGCGGAGCGCACGTGACCGATGTCACCAACGCGAGCCGCACGCTGCTCATGGACCTGCAGACCCTCGACTGGTCGGACGAGATGCTCGCGCTGTGGAACATCCCGCGCGCCATGATGCCCGAGATCCGATCGTCGTCGGACGTCGTGGGCGAGCTCGCGCTTCCGGGCACCGCGCGAGAACTGCCGATCGCCGGGATCCTTGGCGATCAGCAGGCCGCCACCTTCGGTCAGGCCGCCTTCGGGGTCGGGGATTCGAAGAACACCTACGGCACCGGCAACTTCTTGCTGGTCGGAACCGGCACCGAGATCGTCCGGTCCCGGCACGGTCTGATCACGACGGTCGCGTACCGGCTCGGCGACGGGCCCGCCCACTACGCGCTGGAAGGTTCGATCGCCGTCACCGGATCGCTCGTGCAGTGGTTGCGCGACAACCTCGGGATCATCGACCGCGCGCAGGATGTCGAGACCCTCGCCATGACCGTCGAGAACGCCGGCGGATCGTACTTCGTGCCCGCATTCTCGGGCCTGTTCGCTCCCTACTGGCGACCGGATGCCCGCGGTGCGATCGTCGGCCTCACCCGGTACGTGACCCGCGCGCACATCGCCCGCGCCGCTCTCGAGTCGACCGCCTTCCAGACCCGGGACGTGATCGAGGCCGTCGTCGGGGATGCCGGCCGCGACCTCTCGGAACTCCGCGTCGACGGTGGGATGACGAAGAACGATCTGCTCATGCAGTTCCAGGCCGACATCCTCGGCATCCCGGTCGTGCGCCCGCGCGTGGTCGAGACGACGGCCCTCGGCGCTGCCTATGCGGCAGGCCTCGCCGTCGGAGTCTGGTCGGACCTTGACGAGCTACGCGAACACTGGCAGGTCGACCGCCGGTTCGAGCCGCAGATGTCGGACGAGGAACGCGCTCGCCGTTACCGCCTCTGGAAGAAGGCGGTCACGAAGTCCCTCGATTGGGTCGACGACGACGCCCGGACACTCATGGACACGCTCGGCGACTGATTCGTTCGCGTTGCGCCGATGGGCGGTCGCTGCGGTAAGTGGTGCCGCTACGCGAACTGCCCAGCGCGGGGACATGCCCTCGCCGGCTGCGCCGGCTCCCGCCAGACCCGGTGCCAGCCCAGCGCTGGGCAGTTCGCTTCGCTCCTGCATAGACGATCGGGTGGTCGGGTATGCCGTGCGTCAGTTTCCGCGAGCCCCGCGCAGTTCGCTTCGCTCCTGCGCTACTTCAGGAGGCGAGAGAGGCGGCGATCGGCGAGCAGCTTGCCGCCGGTCTGGCACGTGGGGCAGTACTCGAGAGAGTTGTCGGCGAAGAAGACGCTGCGCACCTCGTCGCCGCACACGGGGCATGACTGGCCGCGACGACCATGTACGCGCATCCCGCGGCGCTTGGCATCCTTGAGATCTGCGGGCGGCTTCCCGGATGCCTCCGCGATCGCCTCGGCGAGGGTGTGCTGCATTGCGGTGAAGAGGGTGTCGATGTCGGCATCGGTCAGGTTTGCTGCCAGAGCGTACGGCGACATCCGTGCCGCGTGGAGGATCTCGTCGGAGTAGGCGTTGCCGATGCCGGCGATGATCGACTGATCGCGCAGCACGCCTTTGATTTGAGTGCGGCGCCCCCTCAGGAGTGCGGCGAAGGCTTCGCGATCGAAGGTCGGGTCCAGAGGATCGGGACCGAGCCGCTCGATGCCGGGTACGTCGGTCGGGTTTCGGGCCGCGTAGACGGCGAGGGACTTCTTCGTCCCGGCTTCGGTGAGGTCGAATCCCGAGCCGTCCGAGAAGCCGACGCGCAGTGCAATGGGAGTCTTACCGGGACGGATGATCGTGCTCGGCAGTCCGTCGTACCAACGGAGCCATCCCGCCTTCGCGAGGTGGAAGATCAGGTGCAGCGCGGGAGCAGCGTCCGCTTGTGCTTCGATGTCGATGAACTTGCCGTGGCGCGACACCGACAGCACCGTCGTGCCGACGAGCGCATCCAGCGGCGGGTCGTAGGTCTTGAGGGCTGCGATGTTTGTCACCGTCGCGCGTGAGACGGTCAGTTCCGGCAAGCGGCCCGCGAGGTAGTCGACCAGTCCCTGCACTTCCGGCATCTCGGGCATGGCGCCATCCTGTCATGGGGTGGGAATCGGCGGCAGACCCCGATCGAGGACCGGCCACGCTACCGGCGTGCGGTCATCGCCGGGAAGAAGGCCTGCGATCCAGGCATCGTCTCGCTGTAGAGGGCCGGCGAGCGCCTGGCGCAGCGTCCCCTCGTAGCGGAATCCGAGTGCGCGAGCCGTCCGCGCCGACCCGGTGTTTCCCACGACGGCGCGCCACTCGATGCGCACCAGCGACATTCCCGCGGATTCGAACCCAAAGTCGACGACCGCGGTGGCAGCTTCGGTGAGGAGGTGCTGCCTACGCGCCCAGGGCGACATCCAGAACCCCAGCTCAGCAGCATCCGGCTCCCGACGGTACAGCCCGATCATGCCGGCGAGGCGCCCGTCGTGACGGATGCCCCACGTCGCCTCTCTTCCCTCGGCCCAGTGGCGCTGCACGCGAGGGATGAACTGCTCGGCGTGCTCGCGGAGATACGGCGAAGGCACGGTGGTGTATCGCTGGATCGCCGGATCCTGGCACGCCTCGAAGATCGCATCCACGTCGGCGTCGGTCGGCGGCGAGAGTTCGCATCGCTCGGTGCGCAGCACGACGACATCCATCGCCCCACCCTATGCGCCGGGCTTGTCGAGCGGCGCGTCGCAACTCCTGCAATAGCTGGGGCCGGGTGTCGGCTCTGCCATTCGCGAGTACGGATTGCAGGAGTTGTGACGCGTCCTCCCCAGCTTCGCGTTCTCGCCCGTTTGCTGTTGCTGTGCAGACGCCAGGTCTTCCGGCGGTGCGACGGCGCCACTCTCTCCGTATGAACCCTGCGTATCGTCGCTATAACCGCACGGAACTGGGAAGTCTGGGGCTGGGTCGAACCGCACTTCGGGCGGCGGTGCGATCAGGATCGTGGCTCCGTGCCCGTCGAGACGTCTACCTTCCAGCTGACACCCCGCTACCGCTTGCACGGGCCGCCGCCGTCGGCGGTCGCCTCGATTGCGTGTCCCTCTTGCGGCTACAAGGCGTCTTTGTTGCTGAGCGGCACAGCCTACACGTGCAGTTCGAGCGCGACGCGAGCCGGCTCCCGTCGCGTCATGGCGTGGTGGCTCATTGGCGCACCTCGGATGCCCCAAGACACGATCTCGTGTGCGGGATTGTTGAGGCGCTCGCCCAGGCGTGTCGGTGTCAGCCCGCTCGGTACGCGGTTGCAACGCTCGACAGCGCCTGGCATCAGGGATTGGTCACGGAGAGCGAGATCGCTGAGGTTTTTGATCGATTGCCTCAGCGATACCGCCGGATTCGAAGCCTGCTCGACCCTCGGTGTGAGTCGGGAACGGAGACACTGGTACGGCTGATGCTGCGGTCGCTGGGCGCATCCTTCGTGATTCAGGCGCAGCTGCCCGGGGTGGGGCGAGTGGACTTTGTCGTCGACGGCTGGCTCGTTGTCGAGTGCGACAGCGTCGCCTTCCACGCCGATGAGCGCACCCAGCGACGTGATCGAGAGCGAGACCTTGCCGCTGCCCTCAGCGGGTACACGACCCTCCGGCTCTTGGCAGAGGACATCCTCTATCGCCCCGATCGTGTTCGCGAGGCCCTACGGTCAGTGCTGGCCCACGGTCGGAGGCGACGCTAACTCCTGCAGAAGGGTATCTTTGGTGCCGCCGAGTGAACTCTGGCCTGCGAATTGCAGGAGTTGGCGCCGCAGGATTTTCAGGCGCGGCGCAGTAGACCGATCCGGTCGTAGACGTCGCCAAGGGTCGAGCGTGCGACGGACTCGGCGCGAGCAGCGTTGGATGCCAGAACCCGGTCGAGTTCGGCCCGGTCATCGAGCAGCTCCAGCGCCCGAGCCCGCACCGGCTCGAACTCGTTCACTACGACGTCGGCGAGACCCTTCTTGAAGTCGCCGTAGCCGCGGCCGGCGTACTCGTCTTCGATCGCGGGGATCTGCCGACCAGTGAGGGCAGCGTAGATGACGAGCAGGTTCGAGACACCGGGCTTGTTCTCGCGGTCGTATCGCACCGAGCCCTCGCTGTCGGTGACGGCACGCATCACCTTCTTGGCGCTCTTGGCGGGCTCATCCAGCAGCCACAGCACGCCGGCATCCGACTCGGCCGACTTCGACATCTTCGCCGTCGGGTTCTGCAGGTCGTAGATCCGGGCGGTGTCTTGCTGAATGACGGGCATCGGCACCCGGAAGGTGGTGCCGTATCGTCCGTTGAAGCGCTCGGCAAGATCTCGCGTGAGCTCGACGTGCTGCTTCTGGTCGTCACCGACGGGCACGATGTCGGTCTGGTACAGCAGGATGTCGGCCGCCATGAGCACCGGGTAGGTGAACAGCCCAACGGATGTCGCATCCTGGCCGTACCGCTGCGACTTGTCTTTGAACTGGGTCATCCGCCCCGCCTCACCGAAGCCGGTGAGCGTCGAGAGCACCCATGCCAGCTCGGCATGCGCTGGAACGTGCGACTGCACGTACAGGGTCGACTTCGACGGTTCAATGCCTGCGGCGATGTACTGGGCCGCGGTGCGCCGGGTCTTCTCACGCAGCTCGGCCGGATCGTTCGGCTGCGTCAGTGCGTGCAGGTCGACGACCGAGAAGAACGCGTCGTAGGCCTCCTGCAGATCCCGCCACTGCATGAGCGCGCCGATGTAGTTGCCGATCTGGAGGGAGTCGGCGGAGGGCTGCATTCCGGAGTACAGGCGGGGCTTGGTCACCCGACAATCCTAGGCCGCGGCGATGTGGCAGCCGTCTCGCTCACCCGCCGATCGTGTAGTCGACGACGACCGGCGCGTGGTCGCTCCAGCGGGTGTCCCACGACGGTGCCCTGTCGATTCGGTACGCCGTGACCCGCTCGGCCAGCGGAGCAGTGGCGAGGTGGTAATCGATGCGCCACCCGGTGTCGTTGTCGAAGGCCTGGCCGCGGTTCGACCACCATGAGTACGGTCCATCGACCTCGCCGGCCCAGCGGCGTCCGACATCCACCCACCCGAGTCCGGTGCCGTTGGATCCGTCGACGCATTCGATCTCGGAGCCCGCGGGAGCGAAGATGCGGTCGAAGTATGCGCGCTCGCGGGGGAGGAATCCGGCCTTCTTGAGGTTGCCTTTCCAGTTGCGGATGTCGAGCTCGCGGTGCCCGACGTTCATGTCGCCCATAACGAGCGCGAGTGGTGAGTGGGCCTCAAGCTGGGGCAGCCGTGCCTGCATCGCGTCCAAGAAGGCGTACTTGGCATCTTGTTTGGGGGTGCCGTCCTCGCCGGAGTGAACATAGGCGCTCACCACCGTCAGCGTTTCCCCGTCGATGTTGAAGTCAGCCTCGATCCAGCGACCCGACTGGTCGAGCGGTTCTGGGCCGAGCACTGTCCGGAAGGCCCCGGCATCCATCCGGCTCGCTACCGCGACACCGGAGCGGCCCTTTTGGAGCGCTTCATGGTGCACGATCCGCCACCCGGGCAGCGCCGCGGTCAGCTGTTCCTCGTTTGCGCGGACCTCCTGCAGGGCCATGATGTCGACGTCTGCCTCCTCGATCCACTCGAGCATTCCCTTGCGGGTGGCAGCCCGGATGCCGTTGACGTTGATGGAGGCGATGCGGATGGTTCGTGGCACGCGCTTCAGCCTAGGCGTCGTCACCGACACGCTGCCCCGCGCTACGCTCGACGGGACGACGCGCGGCGCGCGCGATCGATGTCGTGAAGCCGGGAGGTCGCGGTGGCACGAGCTGTCCTGAGCAGGCGCTGGCGCGCCACGTTCTTCATCCTCGGATGGGCGCTACAGCTAGCCGTCGCCGCGACCGGACTTATCGTCATCGCGGATGACACGATCGATGCACTCGTGGTGTGGCGCATCGCCGGATCGCTGTACGCGGTCGGCGCGATGGCGATTCTCGCGGTTCTCGCGTACCGCGGAGATCCCGTTCCGGAGACCCTCGCAATTGAGCGGAGCGCCTGGGTCAGCATCGTTCTGGCAGCAGTAACGGTCCTGCCGAGTGTCATTGGCGTGTTTGCGGCCATCACCGTCGTCATCGCAGACGACGGGTCGAATACCGGCCTCATCTTCCGCCTCATCGGGATCTGGGCGATGGTGCTCTCCTGGGGCCTTCTGCACTGGGGTTTCGCCCAGTGGTACATGTACCGCTACCGCACCGCCGCGGAGCCGCCGCTGCGGTTCCCGAGAACTCCGGAACCCTCGATCGTCGACTTCACCTATCTCGCCTTCACGATCGGCACCACGTTCGCCGTATCGGATGTCGAGACGTACTCATCACGCATCCGATGGCTCATGACGGTGCACTCCGTCATCTCGTTTTTCTTCAACGGGGCGATCATCGTGTTCGCGCTGAGCCGGTTGACGTCGTTCGGCTCGTGATCGGCGCGCGGTGCGTCAGACGAAGCCGTCAAGCGCGCTGGGTCCGCGGGGCGTCGGCGGCGCCGACGCCTTCACTTCCGCCAGCTCCTCTTCGGCGCGGCGTACGTCCCGGGACGCTGCCCACCGCGCGTACCACGGGGCGGCATCGAGCGCTTCCTGTGCGGTGCGCAGGCGCACCTGGGCCGCGAGCAGCAGCGCGGCGTGCTCCTCAGCGAGTTGCTCCGCTTCGGTCTTCTCCAAGAGCGGGATGTTCTCGTCGCGGGCCGAGATCGCGATCCACGCTGCGCCGACCAGCATGATGATGCCGATGAGTCGGAACCACAGCAGCAGACCGACGAAGATCGCGAAGGTGGCCAGCAGCGCGTTCGTCGGCGTGTAGCTGAGCAGCCACCCGGCCCCGAGCTGAAGAACCGTGACCGCCGCTCCGGCGAGCAGAGCTCCCGGCCAGATCGTGCGCCACCGCAGGCTCGTGCCGGTGAGGAACCGGTAGAGCGCGGCCAGGGCTGCGGCGTTGATGGCGAAGGAGATGAGAAGGGTCGCGGTGCGCACGCCGATCGAGAACCACACCGATCCGGTGTCGAGCCCGAAGAGCGAAAACACGATATCCAGTGCCCAGGTGCCGACTGCCCCGAGTCCGCCGCCGATCAGCAGCAGGATGCCGAAGAGCGCCGCTGCCAGAAGATCGCCGCTCTTGAGCAGCAGGTACGGCCGCCGGTCAGGGGGGAGGACGAAGATCTCGCGGACGGCGCGGCGCGAGAACGTCACCCAGCCGATCGCCGTCCAGATCAACGTCACGAGAGCTATCGCACCCGTGATGCCGAACAGGCTCGCCGAGTTGGTCGCGATCTCCGCCACGGCATCAGGCGTGATCGGCCCGTCCTTGTCGATCAATCCCGGAACGTATTGGTTGATGAGGTCGATGAGGTTCTGGATTGCCTGTTCGCTGCCGCCGAGCCAGAGCCCGGCCAGTGCGAAGGCGACGTAGACGGCGGCGAAGATCGCGAACAAGGCTTGGTAGCTCACTCCGGCGGCAAGCAGGAATCCGTTGGCGATCAGGAAGTGGCGCCACACGCGAACTGGAAACCACGCCAGCGTCCGCTTGGTGACTCGCGTCGCGAACGAGATCGGCTCTTCGAACCGTGTGAGTAGACGCTCCTGGGTCTCTTCCCACCGGGCCCGCAGGGTCTCTTCCTGCTGCTGCGCCGCGCGCGCGGTGTCGCGGCGGTTTCGGTCGGGCGAACTCACGCTCTCAGGTTATCGAGCCTCACGCGCGGCATCCGTTTCGACAGCGTGGCGCGAATCCGTGCGGAACCAGCGGACCACCGAGAGGGAGGCTGCGAGGACCCCCGCAGGGATGAGGAATGCGATGGCAAGTCCCGGACCGTCGGCAAGAAGACCGACGATGACGGCTCCGAGGATCGCCCCGGCGTAGTTGAAGATGTTGACCCGGGCAATCACCTGGTCGGAGTGAGCGGGGGAGAGGTCGCCGGCGGCGCCGAAGGTCACGGGGATGAGGATGCCGGTCGCGGCCCCAGCTAGAGCGAAGCCGAGGATCGCCGCGATCTCGAAGGGAAGAAGCGCGACAGCCACGACGCCGATCACCGAGACGACGATCGCGCCGGTCACCAGGCGGCCCCTGCTCATGATGCCCAGGAGCCGGTCGGTCGCGAGGCGGGTGATCAGGACGCACACCTGGTAGGCGGCGTATCCGAGAGGCGCGAGGGCGGGCAGAGCCCCGAGGTCGTCCTGCAGGTAGACCGTGCTCCAGGTGCTCACGGCGGAGTCGACGACGAACACTGCCAGGATGACGAAACCGAAAGCCCAGATTCCGGCTCGGGGCAGGCGAGCGCGCTCAGTCGCGGGGAGGGCAGTCTCGATCGGCACCTCCCGCGCAAAGAGGCGGATGCCGACCACAGCCACCACGAGGATTGCAACGCCCGCCGTCCCGATGGCCACGCCCGCAGCAAAGGGGGACGCTGCGATCGCCGACACGAGGAGGGCTCCGGCGATCGCGGCAGCCGTGTAGGCCGAGAAGAAGCCGCCGAGGAGCGGTTTGCCGTGGGCGCGCTGCACGATGACGCCCTGCATCGCGGTTGCGGCATCCACGCAGCCGAGGCCGATGCCGTAGACCGCGAAGAGGGAGACGAACAGCGGGAAGGGGGTCGGTAGTGCGATGGCGGGAAGGGCCGCCGCCTGAAGGAGGAGTCCCACAACGAGCGCGGTGCGGCTCCCGAAGCGCACGGCGAGCGCGTTGGCGAGCACGGAACCACCCGCGGCGGCTATAGCAACACCCAGGACGATGAGCGTGACGACAGTGTCATCCACGCCCTGCCGCTGCTTGAGCGCGGGGAGGGAGGTGACCACGACGGCATACCCGAGTCCCTGAGCCGCGTAGGCGGCGAACACTGCGACGCGCGTGGACGTCGATCGCGCAGCGCCGGCGACCATCGACGCGTCTGCGGTACTCATTCGGCCAGAGTAGCGACCAGGGAGCCCCGGCGAAGAAGCGATTCAGATCCTCAACGAGGCATGAAGCCCGACGTGGGGCACGGGGCCGTGCCGCGCCGCAGATGCGGCCCGGCTTAGGCTTTGCCGCGCCGCAATGCGGCCCGGCTTAGGCTTTGCCGCGCCGCAGATGCGGTCCGGCTTAGGCGCGCCCGCGCAGCACCGCCTGCTTGACCTCAGCGATCGCCTTGGTGACCTCGATGCCGCGGGGGCAGGCCTCCGTGCAGTTGAAGGTCGTGCGGCAGCGCCACACGCCTTCCTTGTCGTTGAGGATGTTCAGGCGCACATCGGCGGCGTCGTCGCGCGAATCGAAGATGAAGCGGTGCGCGTTGACGATCGCGGCGGGCCCGAAGTACTGGCCGTCGGTCCAGAAGACGGGGCACGACGAGGTGCACGCCGCGCAGAGGATGCATTTGGTGGTGTCGTCGAAGATCTCGCGATTGGCGATCGACTGGATGCGCTCCTTGCCCGGCTCCGGCGTGGAGTTCGCGATGAGGAACGGCTGCACCTCGCGGTAGGACGCGAAGAAGGGCTCCATGTCGACGATGAGGTCCTTTTCCAGCGGCAGACCCTTAATGGCCTCGACGTAGATGGGCTTGGAGATGTCGAGGTCCTTGATGAGGGTCTTGCACGCCAGACGATTACGCCCGTTGATGCGCATCGCATCCGACCCGCAGATACCGTGCGCGCAGGAGCGGCGGAAGCTCAGTGACCCGTCGACCTCCCACTTGATCTTGTGGAGGGCGTCAAGCACGCGGTCAGTCGAGTACAGCTCGACGTCGTAGTCGACCCAGCGCGGCTCGGAATCCACCTCAGGGTCGAAGCGGCGGATGATGAAGGTCACCAGGAACGACTGGATGCCGGTGGGCTCGGGGGACTGCTCGATGTCGCCCTGCTCATCGGTGGCGGCATCCGTGGAGACAAGCGTCGCGCTCATCGTCAGTACTTCCTCTCCATCGGCTGGTAGCGAGTGATGACCACGGGCTTCCAGTCGAGGCGGATGTGGTCATCCGCGACCGACGAGTGGGGGTCGCCCGTGAGGTAAGCCATCGTGTGCTGCATGTAGTTCTCGTCATCGCGCTTGGGGTAGTCGTCGCGCATGTGGCCCCCGCGGCTTTCGAGCCGGTTGCGGGCAGTGACGACAACGACCTCGGCGATGTCGAGCAGGAATCCGAGCTCGACAGCCTCGAGCAGGTCGGTGTTGAACCTCTTGCCCTTGTCGTCGACATGGATGTTGAGGTAGCGAGCTCGCAGTTCCTCGATGACGCCGAGAACGTGCTTCAGGGACTCTTCGGTGCGGAACACCTGAGCGCCCTTGTCCATCTCGTCCTGCAGCTTCTTGCGCAGCACGGCGATGCGCTCCCCGCCGGGGTTGTTGCGAAGGCCTTCGATCATCTCGCGGACGCCGGCAGCAGGGTCTTCGGGGAGACTGACGAAATCGGCGGTCTTGACGTACTCGACCGCGTTGCGGCCGGCGCGCTTGCCGAAGACGTTGATGTCGAGCAGCGAGTTCGTACCGAGTCGGTTCGAGCCGTGCACCGAGACGCACGCGCACTCCCCGGCGGCGTAGAGCCCGGGCACGACCGTGTCGTTGTCGCTGAGCACCTCGGCGGCGACGTTGGTCGGGATGCCGCCCATCGCGTAGTGGGCGGTCGGCATGACCGGAACCGGCTCGACGACGGGGTCCACACCCAGGTAGGTGCGCGCGAACTCGGTGATGTCGGGAAGCTTGGTCTCCAGCACCTCGGCACCGAGGTGCGTGCAGTCCAGCAGCACGTAGTCGCGGTGGGGGCCGGCGCCGCGACCCTCGGCGACCTCCTGCTGCATGCAACGGCTCACGATGTCGCGGGGGGCGAGGTCCTTGATGGTGGGAGCGTAGCGCTCCATGAAACGCTCACCGGATGCGTTGCGGAGGATGGCTCCCTCGCCGCGGGCGCCCTCGGTCAGCAGGATGCCGAGCCCGGCCAAGCCGGTCGGGTGGAACTGGAAGAACTCCATGTCCTCCAGCGGCAGGCCCTTGCGCCAGACGATTCCGACGCCGTCACCGGTAAGGGTGTGGGCGTTGGAGGTCGTCTTGTAGATCTTGCCGAAGCCGCCGGTCGCGAAGATCACTGCCTTGGACTGGAAGACGTGCAGGTCGCCCGTGGCCAGTTCGTAGGCCACGACGCCCGCGACCTGGGTCTTGCCCTCGGCATCCTTCACCGTGATGAGGTCGAGCACGTAGAACTCGTTGAAGAAGTTGATGCCGAGCTTGACGCAGTTCTGGAACAGCGTCTGCAGGATCATGTGCCCGGTGCGGTCGGCGGCGTAGCAGGCGCGACGGACAGGGCTCTTGCCGTGGTCGGCGGTGTGACCGCCGAAGCGACGCTGGTCGATCTTTCCGTCCGGGGTGCGGTTGAAGGGCAGACCCATGTTCTCGAGGTCGATGACCGCGTCGATGGCTTCTTTCGCCAAGATCTCGGCGGCGTCCTGGTCGACGAGGTAGTCGCCACCCTTGACGGTGTCGAAGGTGTGCCACTCCCACGAGTCCTCTTCGACGTTCGCGAGGGCAGCTGCCATGCCGCCCTGGGCCGCGCCGGTGTGGGACCGGGTCGGGTAGAGCTTGGAGATCACCGCGGTCTTCGCGCCGGGGCCTGCCTCGATGGCCGCGCGCATGCCGGCGCCGCCGGCGCCGACGATCACGATGTCGAACTGGTGGTAATGGACGCCGTCCTTGACGACGCTTTCGGCGCTCTGAGTAGTCACGGGTGCTGTGCTTTCGATGTCAGGTGAGCGGCAGGATTACGAGGCACACAGGCCGATGATCGTGTCGGACGCGGTAGCCGGGTCGAACCCGAGGCAGGGGTCGAAGGTGAAGACCACCAGGGTGCCGAGCAGGATCAGAAGCGCCGCGGTGACCCAGATCGCCGTGACGAGCACGGTGCGGGTCTTGGCGTGAGTCACGTAGTCGTTGGTGATGGTGCGCATACCGTTGGCGCCGTGGATCAGCGCGAGCCACAGCATGAGGACGTCCCACCACTGCCAGAACGGGTTGGTGAGCTTTCCGGCAACGAAGGCGAAGTCGATCGCGTTGATGCCGTCGCCCACCATGAGGTTGACGAAGAGGTGACCGAAGATCAGGACCACGAGCACCATGCCGGATGCTCGCATGTAGACCCAGCCCCACTTCTCGAGGTTGACGCCGCGGCGGCGCGGAGTGCTGTGGGAGGCGCGGGGTTCGGCGATCGCGGGAGCGCTCATCAGTGACCGCCTCCCATCGAGCTGAAGACATTGATGAGGTGACGGGGGGTGAACCCGATCATCGTCACTGCCCAGACGCCGAGGACGATCCACCAGAGCTGGCGCTGGTAGCGCGCACCCTTGGACCAGAAGTCCACGATGATGATGCGCAGGCCGTTGTAGGCGTGATAGGCGATCGCGCCGACCAGGAACACCTCGCCGATGCCCATGATCGGGTTCTTGTAGGTGCCGATCACCGCGTTGTAGGCCTCGGGGGAGACCCGAATGAGCGCGGTGTCGAGGATGTGGACGAGAAGGAAGAAGAAGATGGCGACGCCGGTGATGCGATGAAGAACCCACGACCACATGCCCTCGTGGCCGCGGTATAGCGTTCCACGAGGGGTCTTGGAGGTGGTTTCGGATACCGACGGTGTGACGCGTGCTGGTGCAGACACGGTCGTCCTCCCTGGATCGAACACGAGCGGGGCGGTCAGTGCCCCAACGGGAACCTGGCGCAGGTCCCTCGGCGTCACTCGGGCGCGAGTCCCATCCTATTGCGCCCGGAGCGGGCGCGGCTCTTAGGCCACCCTTAGTTCGGGGGTACTGCTGTCGCGTGCTGTCACTTCCCGGACACGTGCTCGAAAGGCCGCCCCAGTAGCCTGGGGGCATGTCTCAGGAGATCTCCGACTTCTATGCCGTCATCCCCGCGGGCGGCATCGGCAGCCGGCTCTGGCCGCTCTCGCGTGCCGACGCCCCGAAGTTCCTGCACGACCTCACCGGATCCGGGCACTCCCTGCTCCGTGACACCTGGGATCGGCTCGAACCTCTGGCAGGAAGCGAGCGCATCGCCGTGGTCACCGGGCGCGCGCACCGCGCAGCCGTCGAGGCCCAGTTGCCCGGCGTCCCCGACCGCAACGTCTTCCTCGAATCGGAGCCTCGCGACTCGACGGCGGCGATCGGACTGGCGGCTGCCGTGCTCGTGCGCCGTGAACCCGACGTCATCATCGGATCCTTTGCGGCCGACCACGTCATCCGGCCTCCGCACCTCTTCCAGTGGGCGGTGCAGCAGGCCGTCGCGGTGGCTCGGCAGGGATACATCAGCACGATCGGCATCCAGCCCTCCGAGCCCTCGGTCGGTTTCGGCTACATCAAGAAGGCCGACGAACTTCTCGTGGACGGCGCACCGGAGGCTGCCACCGTCGAGCGATTCGTAGAGAAGCCCGATCTCGAGACGGCCCGGGCCTATTTCGCCGACCGCTCGTACCTCTGGAACGCGGGGATGTTCATCTCTCGCGCCGACGTGCTGCTTGCTGAGATCGAGGCGAACAACCCCGAACTTCACGCCGGGCTGGTGGAACTCGCCGAGGCCTGGGACGACCGCGACCGTCGGGGGCCGGTCGTCGACCGGGTCTGGCCCGCCCTGACCAAGATCGCGATTGACTACTCGGTTGCCGAGCCCGCCGCCGAGAAGGGCAAGCTCGCTGTGATCCCCGGTCACTTCGACTGGGATGACGTCGGCGACTTCGCGAGCCTGGCAAAGCTCAACTCCCACGGCCGCAAGAACGACCTCGCCATCCTCGGCGAGAATGCCCGCATCCTTTCTGACGCCTCCAGCGGCATCGTCGTGTCGCAGACCTCGCGGGTGATCAGCCTCATCGGTGTGCAGGACATCGTCGTCGTCGACACTCCGGATGCTCTCCTGGTGACCACGAGCGAGCACGCGCAGCGGGTAAAGGGTGTCGTCGACGCGCTCAAGCTCGGCGGTCGCGGCGACGTCCTCTGACATGCCTGAGCCCCGGCGCGAGCAGTTTGCGTGACGACTCTATTGCGGGTTTGTAACCATTGCTCAGTGGCGGCTGTCTGGAGCATGCATCGTGGCGATTCGCTAGGTAGATTCTCCAGATGCACCCGCCGTCTGGGCGGGCCCTTCACCTGGAGGCACAGTTGACCATTTCCACCCGTAAGCGCGTGCTCGGCGGCCTCGTTGCCGCAAGCATGTTCGTTGCACTCGCCGGCTGCGCGTCGGCCCCCACTGACACGGAGACCACGTCATCCGCCGGCGGCGACGTCGTTGAAGGCTTTAAGCCCTGCATGGTCTCCGACGCCGGTGGCTTCGACGACAAGTCGTTCAACCAGCTCGGCTACGAAGGCCTTGAGCGTGCGGCTGACGAGCTGGGCGTCGAGTTCCTGACGGTCCAGTCCGACTCGGAGTCTGACTTCGCGCCGAACCTCACCAACCTGGTCGACCAGGGCTGCTCGATGATCATCACGGTGGGCTTCGCGCTGGCTTCCGCTGCTGGCGAGTCGGCCCTGGCCAACCCCGACATCGAGTACGTCTCGATCGACGACGTCGTTGACAACGACTTCGACGGTGAGACCGACGCTCCCAACATCAAGCCGATCGTCTTCGACACCGCGCAGGCCGCGTTCCTCGCCGGCTACGCCGCAGCGTCATACTCGACCGCCGGCAAGGTGGGCACCTTCGGTGGCATGAACTTCCCGACAGTGTCGATCTTCATGGACGGCTTCGCTCAGGGCGTGGCGTACTACAACGAGGCCAACGGCGCCAACGTCGAGGTTCTCGGCTGGGACGGCACCGATGGTGTCTTCACCGGTGGCTTCGTCGCCAACCAGGACGCGATCAACGCCGCGCAGGGCCTGGTCGACCAGGGTGTCGACGTCCTGCTCCCGGTCGGTGGTCCGATCTACCAGAGCGCCGCATCCGTCATCCGTGACTCGGGCCGGGACATCGCCCTCATCGGTGTCGACGCCGACGTCTACGAGACCGACCCGACCGTTGCCGATCTCCTCCTGACGTCGATTCGCAAGCTGATCGACGTGGGTGTCGAGGATGCAGTCCTGGCCGCCGGTATCGGCGAGTTCGACTCGGCTCCCTTCGTCGGCACCCTCGAAAACGGTGGTGTGGGCCTGGCTCCGTTCCACGACTTCGAGAGCAAGGTCTCGCCCGACCTGCAGGCAGAGCTCGACGAGATCGCCGCGGGCATCATCGACGGATCCATCCCGGTCACGTCGTACCTCGCGGGCTGATAACCCTCAGCGGCGGGGAGGCTGGGTGTCCAGCCTCCCCGCCGCTGTCGTTATCGCCCTTCACCGCCCACACGTCGGCCACGCAATTCGGTGCGTCGGCCCGGCCTGTCTCCTAGGATCGGCATCATGAAGCTCGAACTCCGCGGGATCACCAAGCGGTTCGGCAGCCTCGTCGCAAACGACCACATCGATCTCGTGGTCGAACCCGGAGAGATTCACTGTCTCCTCGGTGAGAACGGCGCCGGCAAGTCAACGCTGATGAACGTCCTGTACGGCCTCTACCAGGCCGACGAGGGCACGATCCTCCTCGACGATCACGTCCAGAATTTCCACGGACCCGGCGACGCCATGCGCGCGGGAATCGGCATGGTGCACCAGCACTTCATGCTGATTCCGGTGTTCACGGTCGCCGAGAACGTGATGCTCGGCCACGAGTCCACGAAGGCCGGCGGGTTTCTCGACCTCAATGCAGCGAGGCAGCGGGTCAGGGAGATTTCCGAGCGGTTCGGGTTCGACGTCGACCCCGACGCTCTTGTCGAAGAATTGCCCGTCGGAGTGCAGCAGCGCGTTGAGATCATCAAGGCCCTCTCCCGTGACGCCAAGGTGCTCGTCTTCGATGAACCGACGGCGGTGCTCACCCCGCAGGAGACCGACGAGCTTATGGCCATCATGCGTCAGCTCAAGGAATCGGGCGCATCCATCGTCTTCATCACCCACAAGCTTCGCGAAGTCCGCGAGGTGGCTGATCGCATCACCGTCATCCGGCTCGGCAAGGTCGTCGGCGAAGCGTCGCCCGAATCGTCGAACGCTGAGCTCGCGTCCATGATGGTCGGTCGCGCCGTCGAACTCACGGTTCATAAGGACCCGCCGCAGCTGCGCGATTCTGCTCTCGTTGTCTCGAGGCTGTCGGTGCTCGACCCCACCGGCCACCCGATCGTCGACGACGTCAGCTTCGAGGTGCGTGGCGGTGAGATTCTGGCCATCGCCGGTGTACAGGGCAACGGGCAAACCGAGCTCACCGAGGCGCTGGTCGGGCTCCAAGGGATCGTCCGCGGTTCGGCCACGCTGAACGGAACCGAGCTCATCGGCCGCAGCGTGCGAGGCATCCTCGACGCCGGTGTCGGGTTCGTCCCCGAGGACCGCAAGGAAGATGGTCTCGTCGGCCCCTTCACGATCGCTGAGAATCTCATGCTCGACCGCGCCCACGGGGCTCCCTTTGTGAAGGCGGGCACCGTGCAACGCGCGGCGCTGGCGGCTTTCGCTCAGGAGAAGTTCGAGGAGTTCGACGTTCGCGCGCAGAGCGTCGATACGCCCGTCGGTACCCTCTCGGGTGGTAATCAGCAGAAGGTCGTCTTGGCCCGTGAGCTCAGCCGTGAACTGTCGCTTCTGGTTGCCGCGCAACCGACGCGGGGTGTCGATGTCGGATCTATCGAGTTCATCCACAAGCGCGTCGTTCAGACCCGCGACGCGGGCATCCCCGTTGTCGTCGTGTCCACCGAACTCGATGAGGTCGTCGCTCTCGCGGACCGGATCATGGTGATGTATCGCGGACGCATCGTCGGCATCGTTCCCGGAGACACTCCGCGTGAGGTTCTCGGTCTCATGATGGCCGGCGAGACCCCGAGCACGGAAGGAGCTGCCGCATGAGCACGACGGCATCAGAGTCCACGCGTAGCTCGAAGCCCGGCTCCGCGGAGGTCCCACCCCCGGCAAGTGGCACGAGACGTTCCGTCGCATCACGCAGGGAAACGCGATCATTTCGGTGCTGGCGGTGTTCCTGGCCCTGATCGTCGGTGGGATCATGATCGCCTTCACCGATGAAGACGTGCAGGCGGCATCCGCATACTTCTTCGCACGCCCGATGGACACCATCGCGGCAGTGTGGGATGCCGTGAGCGGCGCCTACGTCGCCCTGTTCCAGGGGGCGATCTACAACTTCGACGCGCCGAGCTTCGAGCGAGCCATCAAGCCCATCACCGAGACGCTCACCTTCGCGACCCCGCTGATCGCGGCGGGGCTCGGTGTCGCTCTCGCTTTCCGCATCGGCATGTTCAACATCGGTGGTCGCGGCCAGATGCTGATGGCCTCGGCCGCCGCGGGGTGGGTGGCCTTCTCGCTCGACCTGCCCTGGGGCATCCACATGATCGTCGCCCTCATCGCGGGCCTCATCGCCGGCGCCTTGTGGGCCGGGATCGCCGGCCTGCTGAAGGCGCGCACCGGTGCGCACGAGGTGATCGTGACGATCATGCTCAACTACATCGCGTTCTACCTGATCTCGTGGATGCTGCGTACCCCTGGCCTGCTGCAGGCCCCGGGATCAAGCAACCCCAAGACGCCAGCGATGAAAGACACCGCGGTGTTCCCCGACCTTCTCGGTCCCTCCTACAACCTGCACTTCGGCTTCATCCTCGTGATCGGTGCGACGGTGCTGGTGTGGTGGATCCTGTCGCGCTCGAGCCTCGGCTTCCAGTTCCGCGCCGTGGGTGAGAATCCCAACGCGGCGCGGGTGGCCGGTATCAAGGTTTCGAGCATGTATGTCTACGGCATGCTGATCTCCGGTGCGCTCATCGGTCTCGCCGGTGTCAACCAGGTGCTGGGAACCGTGACGACCGGCTTCTCGGCCGACATCGACGCAGGCATCGGATTCGACGCCATCACGGTTGCGCTGCTGGGACGTTCCACTCCCTGGGGAACGTTCGCGGCCGGCATCCTGTTCGGCGCTTTCAAGGCCGGCGGGTACTCGATGCAAGCCGCCGAGCAGATTCCGGTCGAGATCGTCACTGTCGTCCAGGCGCTCATCGTGCTGTTCATTGCGGCGCCGCCGCTGGTGCGTACGATCTTCTTCCTGCCCTCGCCCGAGCGCGACCGCCGCAAGCGCGAGAAGGCACGGCAGAAGCAGCTGAAAGCGCAAGCCCGCACTGAAGGGGGTGCCGCGTGAGCACGACTGCATCCCCCACGGGCGAAGGGACCGTACCCATCGCCCCCCTGGCAACCGCCCAGCCGGAAAAGATCCGCAGCTGGAAGGTTCCGATCGCTCTCACGATCTTCACCGCGCTCTTCGCCATCCTGCTGCTGGCCGCGCCGCGGGAGGGAGCGACGACTTTCCGGCTGTCCACGCCCACCGATGCGATTCAGCTTCCCGAGCTCGTTGTGCCCGTCATGGCGACGGCCTGGATCTGTGTCGTCCTGCTCGTGCTGCTGACTGTCGCATCCGTGTTCTTCGTCCGTGCGTACGCGCGTTCGCCGCTGTGGATCGTGATCGTGTACATCCTTGCGATCGTCGTCGGCTTCCTGACCTGGGCCGCAGCGGGCGCTGCCATTCCCGTGGCGGGGCTCCTCGCGGGGTCTCTCGGACTTGCCGTTCCGCTCATCTACGGCGCGCTGGGCGGCGTGATCGGCGAGCGTGCCGGTGTCGTGAACATCGCGATCGAGGGTCAGCTGCTGGCTGGCGCGTTCACGGCAGCGGTCGTCGCCTCGGCAACCCGCCAGCCTCTCCTCGGGCTTCTTGCAGCCATGGTCGCGGGCATGCTCGTCGCCTTCATCCTCGCCGCGTTCGCCATCAAGTACCTCGTCGAGCAGGTCATCGTCGGTGTCGTGCTGAACGTCCTCGTGATCGGGCTGACGAGCTTCCTGTACTCGCAGGTCCTGCAGCCCAACGGTGCGACGCTCAACAGTCCGCCGCGGTTCGACCGGATGCCGATTCCGTTCCTTGCCGACATCCCGGTCATCGGCCCGGTGCTGTTCAACCAGACGATCATCGTTTACCTCATGTACATCGCCGTGGCGGCGGTCTACGTCGGCATGTTCCACACCCGCTGGGGCCTGCGCCTGCGCGCCGTCGGCGAGCACCCGCAGGCCGCTGACACCGTCGGCATCAAGGTCAACGCGACCCGGTTCTGGAACGTGTTGCTCGCCGGCGCCATCGCGGGCCTGGGCGGCACCGTGTTCACGATCGGCAACGGCATCGCCTTCAACAAGGAGATGACGGCAGGAGCGGGCTTCATCGCGCTCGCAGCCGTGATCTTCGGCCAGTGGGACCCGATCAAGGCGACCCTCGCGGCGTTGCTGTTCGGGTTCGCGTCGAGCCTGCAGAACACCCTGAGCATCGTCGGTTCCCCGGTGCCGAGCGAGTTCATGCTCATGTTGCCGTACGTCGTCACGATCTTCGTCGTCGCCGGTGTCGTCGGACGCTCGCGGGCGCCCGCCGCCGACGGAAAGCCCTACATCAAGGAATAACGGGATCAGCGCCCTCGCCACCAGTGGGGGCGCTGAGACCTGCGTGAGCCGGGAGGACCCGCATGACAGACATCGATTGGGACAGGCTGCGCACCGAGGCAATCTCGGCCATGCGCCGCGCCTACGCCCCGTACTCGAACTACTCGGTCGGAGCGGCAGCGCTCGTCGATGACGGCAGGACCGTCTCGGGCTGCAACGTCGAGAACGCTTCGTACGGTGTCGGACTGTGCGCTGAATGCGGACTCGTCTCGGCACTGCACATGAGCGGCGGCGGCAGGCTGACTGCCTTCGTGTGCGTCAACGGTGCGGAGGAGATCATCATGCCGTGCGGTCGGTGTCGACAGCTCCTCTACGAGCACTCCGCGCCTGGCATGCTGCTGCACACCGTCTCCGGTATCCGCACGATCGATGAGGTGTTGCCGGATGCCTTCGGGCCCCGTGACCTCGAGGAGGCACGCGCATGAGCGAGGCGCCGATCGAGCCGTTCGACGCCGTTGACGTCATCCGTATCAAGCGTGACGGGGGCGCCGTTCCTGAGTTGGAGCTGCGCTGGATGGTCGATGCCTATACCCGCGGATATGTTGCTGATGCGCAGATGGCCGCGTTCGCGATGGCAACCCTGCTCAACGGGATGCAGCGCAACGAGATCCGGGTGATGACCGATGCGATGATCGCGTCGGGGGAGCGCATGAGCTTCGCGGGGCTCGGTAAGCCGACTGTCGATAAGCACTCGACGGGCGGGGTGGGAGACAAGATCACGCTGCCGCTCGCGCCACTGGTGGCATCCTTCGGCGTCGCCGTGCCGCAGCTGTCGGGGCGAGGCCTCGGGCACACCGGCGGAACTCTCGACAAGCTCGAGTCCATCCCGGGCTGGCGCGCGGCGCTCTCGAACGAGGAGATGACGGCGCAGCTGCGGGACGTGGGTGCCGTGATCTGCGCAGCCGGATCCGGCCTTGCTCCTGCCGACAAGAAGCTCTATGCGCTGCGCGATGTCACTGGCACCGTCGAGGCCATCCCCCTCATCGCCTCGAGCATCATGTCGAAGAAGATCGCCGAGGGCACTGACTCGCTCGTGCTGGATGTGAAGTTCGGCTCAGGTGCGTTCATGCGCGACGTGGATCGTGCCCGCGAACTCGCACGCACGATGGTGGCGCTGGGCACTGACTCCGGGGTGGCCACGACAGCGCTGCTGACCAACATGGACACGCCGCTCGGCCTTGCGATCGGCAATGCGAACGAGGTCAGGGAATCCGTCGAGGTGCTCGCAGGCGGCGGACCTGCCGACGTCGTGGAACTCACCCTCGCTCTGGCCCGAGAAATGCTCGCATTGGCGGGCCAGCCGGATGCTGACGTCGAGGCGGCGCTCGCCGATGGACGCGCCATGGACTCGTGGCGCGCGATGATCCTCGCCCAGGGCGGGGACCCGGATGCCGAGCTTCCCGCCCCGCGCGAGACCCACACCGTCACCGCACCTCGCGCTGGGGTTGTGACCCGCATGGAGGCCCTGCCGTTCGGTGTCGCCGCGTGGCGTCTGGGCGCCGGCCGTGCGCGCGCCGAAGATCCCGTCATCCACGCAGCAGGCATCGACCTGCACGTCAAGCCGGGCGATTCGGTGGCCGCCGGTGCGCCGCTGTTCACACTCTCGGCGCAGGATGCGGCTCGCTTCCCTCGTGCACTGGACGCGCTCGAGAACGCGTGGGAGATTGGTGACGCCGAGCTCTCGCGCACACCCATCGTCCTCGAGCGCATCACCGCCTGAGCATCCTTCGTTCTTCCCCGCGCCCGCCATCCCCACACTCAGGAGCCCTCATGTCGATCGATCAGCACGGTGACCACGTCTTGCAGGGGATGTCGATCCGCAAGCTCCCCAAGGTGTCGCTGCACGACCACCTCGACGGCGGTGTGCGGCCGGCGACGATCCTCGAGCTTGCCGACGAGGCAGGGCTCGAGGTCCCCGAGGACACGGCGGATGATCTCGCCGACTGGATCGCGGAGCGCTCCGATTCGGGTTCGCTCGTCGAGTACCTGAAGACGTTCGATCTCACCGTCGGGGTCATGCAGACCCGCGAGGGACTCACCCGCGTCGCTCGGGAATTCGTCGAGGATCTCGCCGCCGACGGCGTGATCTACGGCGAGGTGCGGTGGGCTCCCGAGCAGCATCTGTCGGGCGGGCTGTCGCTCGAGGAGGCCGTCGAGGCCGTGCAGGACGGCATCGAAGAGGGTGAGGATGCCGCAGAGCAGGCAGGTCACGACATCCGTGTCGGGCAGCTGATCACCGCGATGCGCCACACCGACCGGTCCCTGGAGATCGCGCGGCTGGCCGTTCAGTGGCGTGAGCGCGGCGCCGTCGGGTTCGACATCGCCGGCCCCGAAGACGGATTCCTCCCCGCGCGCCACCGTGAGGCCTTCGACTACCTCGCCAGCGAGTTCTTCCCGGTCACGGTCCACGCGGGTGAGGCTGCCGGCCTGGACTCGATTCGCTCGGCTCTGCTCGATGGGCGGGCACTGCGCCTGGGCCACGGGGTGCGCATCGCGGAAGACCTCGATGTCGTCTCGCGGGCGGGCGACGAGGTGCTGGTGCAGTTCGGCGACCTTGCTCGGTGGGTGCGCGACCGCGAGATCCCACTCGAGCTCTCGCCGAGCTCCAACCTGCAGACCGGAGCGATCGAAAAGTGGGGCGAGGAGCTCGCCGATCACCCCTTCGACCTGCTCTACCAGCTGGGCTTCTCGGTGACGGTGAATGTCGACAACCGCACGATGAGCCGGACATCGCTGACCCGCGAACTCGCCCTGCTCGCTGACGCTTTCGAGTACGACCTCGATGACCTCGAAGTCTTCCAGCTCAACGCTGCGGCAGGCGCCTTCCTGCCGGTCGAAGAGCGTGAGGAACTCATCGAGCTCATCGGCGAGGGCTTCGACCGCTAAGTCGGGCCACGGAGTCGCTAACTCCTCAGGTTTGGCCGCATCGACGGTCGGTAAGGGGCCGGGTGGCGGCATTCCGCGCGGTTCTGCGGAGTTAGCGACAGCGTGAGCGTTGGCGGGGGCGCCGCCGGTCCTGCCGGCGCTGGATGCGGACGGGCGGCGATGGCCATCGGCGCAGCTAACTCCTCAAAACCAGCCATTCAGGCATCCGCGGATCTCGCGAGCCCGCAGAATCCGGTCAGCTTTGCTGAGTTAGCGACGACGAGCACGAACCGGATCACCGCGCTCGATGATCGCGCGAAGCGTCGTCGTCAGCTCATCTCGGTGATGCAGGATGTCTTCCGCGATCGGTCGGATCGTCGTGTATCCGAGAGCCGCGGCCGTCATATCGCGGCGCCGGTCGCGCTTAGCAGCGTCCCAGCCCGAGTGGTGCGCTTCACTGTCGCATTCGATGATCAGCCAACCATCGACGATGAAGTCGACCCGCCCCACCCCGGGAACGCTCTGCTGCACACGGATGTCGCATCCGAGCGTGCGGAGGATGAGCCGCATGAGCGTTTCGGTGCCGGACTCCGCCCGTCGATCGAGGAGCCCGTGGAGTGCTCGGTAACGCAGCGGAAGACGAGTAAATACCTCCCGCAGTTCTGCTTCGTCGACAAGTCCCCGATGCCATGCGCTGTCGAGCGTCGCGATCGCGGACCGCGGGTCCTGGCACCGGCAGGCCTGCGCGAGGGCCTCAACCCAGGGCGCGATGGGGGAACAGCGATGAGCTCCAGTGGCGCGCCAGTGTGCGACGACGTGGTGCGGGCGCGCGGGCAGCCGGCTCGCGCCATTGTCGAGCTGGACGTGGAGCGGCGGGTCGGATGCGACGAAGACGCCTGCCTCGCGGAGCAGAGAGACGCAGTCCAGCCGGCCTCCGAGGCGTGCCGCTTCGGAGAGGCACGGTGGTACATCGACGGCGAGGTACTTGCCGCGCCGCACGCGAAGCAGCTGCCCGGAATCGACCAACAACCTGATGCGCCGTTCCGACAGGCCGTGCGCGCGGAGGTCCGAGGTCTCGAGTATCCGATGGCGGAGGGCTGGGGATGTCGCGCTCGCAGCGTTCGGCATGACGGCAGTCAACCGTCGTGCGGGGGAGGGTGGCCGACGGATGTGATGGCTGGGGAGACCGGAGCTGAGAGGCGAGGTGGGGAGGATCGGTTCTCGCCGCGGCGCCTGTCCGCCGAGTGTTGCTAACTCCTCAAAACTGACGGCCGCGGCCGGTGCTGCGCGGTCGAACCGGCCCACGGCGCGGCGAATAGGAGGAGTTCGCTGCGGCCGTGGCGGTCGGTGGGTGGATGCGCCGCTCGACGGTCGGCCGTTGCTAACTCCTCAAGATCGCCGTCAGATCAGGGCGCGAGCGGACATGATGTGCCGCAGGCGCGCCGGATGTGAGGAGTTAGCCACAATCGCCGCAGGAGCCGTCGACGAAGTGGCTCCCGGTCCGAGGGGGCGTCAGCCGCCCGCGACCTGCGTCTGCAAGAAACGGTCGACCTCGGAGGTGAGGGTCTCGGTCATGTCGGCATCCGAGATGGTCGGTGTGCCGTCGCCCGGCTGGGGGCCGTAGTCGCCGAACGATGAGTGCGCGGCGCCCGCGATCTCGACCATGTCGGCACCCGCCGGGAGCAGCGGGCGGGCATCCGCGATCTTCTCGGGCGTGGACAGGCCGTCGAGTTCTCCGGCGAGGCTGAGCACCGGAAGCCCCGACGTGCTGAGGTCGTTCGCGCAGTAGGACGCGAACAGGATCAGGGCCTGGGCACTCTCGGTGAGCTGGCACGCGGGAACCCCGCCGAGTGAGTGACCGCCGACGGCCCAGGTGTCGACATCCGGGGCAAGGCTCGTGAACGCGTCCAGCGGCCTCAGATCGAAGAACGCCAGATTCAACCACGGCTTTGTGATCACTACTGTCGTGCCCGACTCGACGATGCCCGAAAGCTTCGCGGCATACGCCCACGGGTCGACCTTCGCGCCGGGGATGAACACCAGTCCATCGCCGGTCTCACCCTCGACGGGCGCGAGCACGATGGCTGCCGAATCATCGGTGATCGCGATCGCCGGATCGGCCTTCACCGCGGCGAGCGGCTCGGGCTCTGCCGCCATGACGCCGACCTGCGAGTAGATGACGATCCCGATGACGGCGACGATCAGCAGGATGCCGAGACTTGCCGCGATCCAGCCGATGATGCGCGCTGCGCGGGAGCGTCGGCGTCGCGGGGCGGGGCAGGGTCGGCATCCACCCTCTGAGCCTAGTAAGCCGCGGCGGAATCAGCCGTCGATGACTGCCGCCAACTCGTCGAGGAACCCCGCGAGGTCGGTCGCTCGGCGTACGATGCGCTGCACGCTCTCGCGCTCGGAGAACACTTCGACAAACTGCTCGAAGACGGTCTGGAATGCGGCGCGGTCTGATTCCGAAAACGCCACCAGTGCGACCACCTGGACGCGGGAATCGCCCCAGGCGATCGAGCTCTCCGAGACCCCGACAGAGATCGCCGTGCGAGTTGCCGTCATCCCGATGGCGTGGGGAACGGCAAGGGCATCGGTGAACGCTGTCGACGAGAGCTGTTCACGGTGGATCGCGCGCTCGATGTAGTCCTGGTCGATGACGCCTTCTGCGACGAGGGGTGCGCCGAGCAGCCTGATGGCTTCTTCCTCGCTGCCGGCTGCCGCCAGCTCACGACTGAACGCGCCCGCGACGAAGTACCGTGCGAGGTCTGCGCGCAGTCGCGCCAGGCGTCGCCCGCGGCGGATGCGGCTCGCAGTCGCTTGAACGCGATCGACGTCGCTCTCGGTGAGGAACGGCTGCACCCTGACGATTCGGTCCGACGGTGTGGGCGGTTCGATCGTCGAAAGCACCAGGTCGGTGTGGATCGCCTCCCAGTCGGGATCCGCGCGCGTGTCGACACCGACGACCTCGATCGCGCGGCCGAGAGAGCGATCGACGCTCGACCGAAGCAGCTCATGCAGTTCGTAGTACCCAGGGCAGACAATTGTCGCGGTGAGCAGCTGCTCGCTGCGGCGGCTGCGCTCGAGCCGTCCGCCCACGTGCATGGCGATGTAGGCGATTTCATCATCGAGTAGCGGGATGCCGAGCCGTTCGTGGAGTTGCCCCGCGATGAAGACAGCGACCTCGAACACCATCGGGTAGCTCGTCTTCAGCGACCGGGTGAGGGGGTTTCGCGACCAGGCCTGAGCCGCGGCACGCTGCCGGAGGTTCTGCACGTGAAGGGAGAGGCGCACGACGAAGTCTTCGTGCGCGATGTCGACGAGAAACTCGGATGCCGCGTCCTGGACGATCTCGCGAACCACCTGTTCGAGCTGAGGATCCAGGTTTTCCCGCGCTCGCTCGCTCGGTGCTGCAGCGCCCGGAGCGACGACCCGCGTCAGGACGAGGATCGCCAGATGGTCGAGGTCTCCGTGCCCCAGATCGACCCCGATGTGCTCGCGCACCAGGGCGTCGAGAACCTCGGCGACCGCACGACGATCCTCGGAGATCGGTGAGCCGGTGGTCCCCTCTAGTGAGCGGCCCTGGGATGCCCGGTCGGCTGTGATGGCGATGTGCATCAGCACATCCGCGATGCCGAACTCGTTGACGTAGTAGCCGAGCTCGCCCATCCGAGCAACCAGTGCGGGCTTGAACGGCCCGAAGACGTTGGCGCCCATGGAAGATCCGCCCAGGGAGCGGCGCAGCGCGTCGAAGTCGAACGCGCCCGCTTCCATCTCGTCGTGAGCGAGGGAGCTCAGCAGGCGGCGCTGCGCGACCTCGGCGCCGCGCAGGCGAGCTGTCGAGGCCGAGCGCTCAAGGGTGATGCCGGTGCCTCCCAGGAGGCTACGGACCCGACCGAGGTCCGCTTCGAGCGTTGCAGGACTGACGTGGAGCGCGTCGGCGGTCTCGAACACGTCGATACCCTCGGGGTCGTTCAGCAGCGCTCGGACGAGCGTGTGAAGCCGGTCCCGTGGTGTGCCGGCGTCAGCTGCCGCCGACGCCCGGAGCGCTGCTGCGGCGTCGATCCCGGCACGATACCCCGACGGACCCGACTCGATAGCGGCGCCGGAGGGCACGCGCGCGTTGACAGCGGTGACATACGAACGGATGCTGCGCGGCGTGACCCCCAGGGCGTCAGCGAGGGTCGCGGCGGTGACCCACTCGCCCTCGCGGACGAGCAGGCTCAACATCCGATCCTGTCGTGGTCGTGTCACCGAACTCCTCGCGCGAGGTCGCACCGGGCGCGTCCTCGACCGTGTCAGTCAACCACGCCGAGCGCGCGCGCAGGGCTACGCCGGCGGAAACGCTCTTCCGCCCCCGCGGAAAAAGGACTGGTTGTCGCCTCTCAGCGTTCTCACAAGAATCGATTTCGAAGGAGGCGGGTCGATGAGGATCCTGGTGATCTGCGGCGCAGGAGCGTCCAGCACATTCGTCGCACAGCGGTTGCGAAGCGCAGCCGCGGCCAGTGGCGTTCACGTCGAGGTCGCTGCGGGTACCGAGGACACTCTCGCGGGTATCACCGAGCCCGTCGACATCGTGCTTGTTGGTCCTCATCTCGAGTCCGAGTTTCAGCGGATCCGCACGGTGGCCAGCGCACACGAGTCGATCGCGGTGCTCCTTCCGCCCGATGCTTTCGAGGATCGCGACGGTTCGCGGATTCTTCAGCTTGCCACCGCGGCTCGCGCCGCATCCGTCACCGAATAGCCAGTTCCAGGGAGGGAACCATGTCTGAGATCACCCGCACGGTCCGCATCGGCTCGTCGCACGGCCTGCACGCCAGGCCCGCGAAGCTGTTCGCCCAGGCCGCGAAGGACGCCGGCATCCCGATCACGATCGCCAAGGATGCCGGGGCTCCAGTGAACGCGGCGAGCATCCTCGGCGTGATCTCGCTCGGTGTCGAACACGGTGACTATGTGACCCTCACCGCGGATGGTGAGGGCGCGGAGGCGGCGCTGGACACCCTGAGCGAACTGCTCACCACCGACCACGACGCCGCCTGATCATGGCGCAATTGCGAGGAGTCGGCATCGGCCTGGGCGTCGCCCACGGGCCGGTCGCGCGGATGGCGGCACCCCTGCCGGCACCTGATGACAACCCGAGCGCCATCGGGGCCGACGAGGAGCGCGCGCGGGTGCAGGAGGCGCTAGCCGCCGTCGCGCGCGAGCTCGAGAAGCGTGGCGAGCAGGCCGGGGGAGCAGCTCAGGAGGTGCTCGAGGCGCAGGCCATGATGGCCGAAGACCCGACGCTCACGGACGAGGTAGATGCGTCGCTCGCGCAGGGCAAGACCGCCGAGCGTGCCGTGCACGAGGCGTTTGCGTCGTTCCGTGCTCAGCTGGAGGCGGTCGGCGGCTACCTCGGTGAGCGCGCCGCTGACCTCGACGATGTCGCCCAGCGCGTGATCGCCCGGCTGCAGGGTGTTGCCGCACCGGGAGTGCCCGACCCGGGGCATCCGTTCGTTCTTGTCGCCAAAGACCTCGCGCCGGCCGACACCGCCCTGCTCGACCTCGATCAGGTCTTGGCGCTGGTCACCACGGAGGGTGGCCCGACCTCGCACACCGCGATTCTCGCGCGGGAGAAGGGCATCGTCGCGGTCGTGGGCGTTGCAGGCGCCGCAGAGCTGGCCGACGACGAGACCGTGATCGTGGATGCCGCCGCAGGCGCCGTGACGACCGAGCCTTCCGACGATGAGCTCACCCGGGCCGAGAACCGGGCGAACGCGCGAGCAGCCGCTGCGGGTGCCCCGATCACCGACGGCGCTCTCGCCGACGGGACAGCGGTGCCGCTGTTGGCGAACCTCGGCAACCCCGCCGGAGCTGCCGAAGCCGTGGCACTCGGGGCCGAAGGCGTTGGCTTGTTCCGCACCGAGTTCCTGTTCCTCTCCGCGAGTTCGGCGCCCACTGTCGAGCAGCAGCGCGCCTCGTACGCCGAGCTCCTCGCCGCGTTCGCCGGCAAGAAGGTTGTGGTGCGGGTGCTGGATGCCGGCGCCGACAAGCCGCTGCCTTTCCTCAACGATGCGCACGAAGAGAACCCGGCGCTGGGCCTCCGTGGCCTTCGGGCGCTGCGGGCCAGCGAGGACATCCTGCGCGAACAGCTCACTGCGCTCGCCGAGGCGGACGAGCAGACCCGCAAGGCGGGGTCGGGTGCTGACCTCTGGGTCATGGCGCCGATGGTGTCCACCGTGGACGAGGCCGAATACTTCACGGCGATCGCGCGAGAGTACGGTATCCGCACCGCCGGGGTCATGGTCGAGGTGCCCTCCTCGGCTCTCCTTGCCGAGCACATCTTCGCGCACGCGGACTTCGCCTCCATCGGGACGAACGACCTGACGCAGTACACCCTGGCCGCCGACCGCCTGCTCGGTTCGGTCGCGGGATTCCAGGATCCGTGGCATCCCGCGGTCCTTCGCCTCATCCGCGAGGTCGGCGCAGCCGGCGCGCGGACGGGCAAGCCCGTCGGCATCTGCGGCGAAGCGGCAGCCGACCCGCTGCTGGCTGTCGTGCTCGTCGGGCTCGGAGCCACCTCGCTCTCGATGGCACCCACCGCGCTCGCCGACGTGCGCGCGACCCTGCTCACCTACTCCCTCGACGATGCCCGGCGCATCGCTGAGGCCGCGCTGGCCGCAACTGACGCGGCAACCGCACGGGAGGCTGCACACGCAGCCTCCGACTCACAGAAAGAGAGAACGCAATGACAACGACGTCGCCTGGAGTGGCGAAGGATCCTGGGCGGGCGCGCGTCGCCGTCCAGCGATTCGGCACTTTCCTCTCGGGCATGATCATGCCGAACATCGCGGCATTCATCGCCTGGGGCTTCATTACGATGCTCTTCATCCCGTCGGGCTTCTTCGGCCCCGACAGCCCCTTCGGCTGGCACTGGTACCCCGTCTCAGACATCATCGGCTCCGGCGGCGATGAGGCTCTCATCGGTTGGCAGGGCGCAATGGTGCAGCTGGCCGAAGGTGACGGCGGGAACTTCTTCTCGTATGTCGGCCTCGTCGGCCCGATGATTGTCTACCTGCTGCCGCTTCTGATCGCCAACACTGGTGGTCGCATGGTCTACGGCGAGCGCGGTGGTGTGGTCGCGACGATCGCGACCATGGGTGTAATCGTCGGCACCAACATCCCGATGTTCCTCGGTGCCATGATCATGGGCCCGTTCGCTGCTCTCATGACCAAGTGGATGGACCGGATCTGGGACGGCAAGATCAAGCCCGGCTTCGAGATGCTGGTCAACAACTTCTCCGCCGGCATCCTCGGAATGATCCTCGCGATCGTCGGGTTCTTCGTGTTCGGCCCCGTCATGCTCGGCGTCAGCGCAGTCCTTGGTGGCGCGGTCGGTTGGCTCGTCTCGGTGAACCTGCTGCCGCTCGTGTCGATCATCGTCGAACCGGCGAAGGTGCTGTTCCTGAACAATGCCATCAACCACGGTGTCTTCACGCCGCTGGGGATCGAGCAGGCAGCCGAGACCGGCAAGTCGATTCTGTTCCTCATCGAGGCAAACCCCGGACCCGGTCTCGGACTCCTCCTGGCGTTTACCTTCTTCGGTGTCGGCGCGGCCAAGGCTTCGGCTCCCGGCGCGATCATCATCCAGTTCTTCGGCGGCATTCACGAGATCTACTTCCCGTACGCGCTGTCGAAGCCGATCACGATCCTCGCGCTCATCGCGGGTGGCGCGACTGGAGTCGCGACCAACATGCTTCTGCAGGGAGGGTTGGCATTCCCAGCCGCTCCGGGAAGCATCATCGCCGTCACCTTTGCCGCAATCGGTCCGGGAGTCGGAAACCTTCTGGTGGTCTATCTCTCGGTGATTCTTGCTGCCACAGTGACGTTCCTGCTCGCAGGGATCATGCTGCGCGCAAGCCGTAAGCGCGACCTCGAAGCGGGGCTCGGCGGCGACCTCAGCGCCGCCATCGCACAGACCGAGGCCAACAAGGGCAAGGAGTCGGCTGCGCTCGCTGGTCTTCGCGCCAGCGCTGGTGCTGACGCCCGCGCCGCAGGCGACGCCGACGAGGCGTACGACGAGGCAGAGACCGCTCGGGCAACGGGGGGTCTCGCCAGCGGAGGACGTCTCGAAACCAAGCAGATCTCGAACATCGTGTTCGCGTGCGACGCGGGCATGGGGTCATCTGCAATGGGCGCGAGCGTGCTGCGCAACAAGATCACGAAGGCGGGGATCACCGATGTCACGGTCACCAACAAGGCGATCGCGAATCTGGATGCTTCCGCCGACCTGGTGATCACGCAGAACCAGCTCACCGACCGGGCCCGGCAGAAGACTCCGGATGCCGTACATGTGTCGGTCGACAACTTCATGAACTCGCCGAAGTACGACGAGGTTGTGGAGCTGGTCCGCGACCAGCACCAGGATGGTGCATAACCGATGAGTCGGTGCGGGGCGGCGCAGGCCGCCCCGCACCCTCGTCCTTCGTCTCGTCACCCGTATGCGACGAGACGGCAATTTTCCCGGGGAGGAAGGTTTCATTATGACCAGTGAGGTTCTCACGAGCGACCGCGTGCGGATTCATGCGGGCTCGGCAACGCGGGACGAAGCGATCCGGGAGGCGGCAGATCTTCTGGTCGCTGCCGGAGCAGTGACCTCGGCGTATTACGACGCGATGCTTGCCCGCGAGCAGACCGTCTCGACCTACATGGGCAATGAGCTTGCGATCCCGCACGGCACGAACGACGCCAAGGACGCCATCCTCGCGTCGGCCCTGTCCGTCGTCAGGTACGACGGCGGCGTCGACTGGGACGGCGAAACCGTGACCTTCGTCGTCGGTATCGCCGGTGTCGGCGATGAGCACCTCGAGATCCTGTCGCAGATCGCGATCCTGTTCTCCGACGAGGATGACGTCGCAAGACTAAAGGCTGCCGCGACAAGCGACGACCTGTTCGCCATCGTCTCCGCCGCCGGCGTCTGAGGAGGAGGCAGTCATGAAGGCCGTCCACTTCGGCGCGGGCAACATCGGACGCGGCTTCGTCGGGCTGCTCCTCCACGAGGGCGGCTACGAGCTTGTGTTCTCGGATGTCGCGGCGCCCCTGGTCGATGCGATCAACGCGGCATCGTCGTATACCGTCCACGAGGTCGGCGAGGGTGGTGTCGACAAGACGGTGACGGGGTTTCGGGCGATCAACTCCGCCACCGACCCCGATGCTCTCGTGGCTGAGATCGCGACGGCCGACGTGGTAACGACCGCTGTGGGTCCCACTGTCCTTCGATTCGTCGCCCCGCACATCGCCGCAGGGCTCGCCGCCCCGGGGGCCGCGCAGGCGGCGCTCCACGTGATGGCGTGTGAGAATGCCATCAACGCAACCGACCTGCTGCGGGATGAGGTCGCCGCAGCCGCGGGGGAGAGCTGGACTGACCTCCAGGCCCGGGCCGTCTTCGCGAACACCGCCGTCGACCGAATCGTGCCGGCGCAGCCTGAGGGTGCCGGGGTGGATGTCACCGTCGAGCCCTTCTTCGAATGGGCCATCGAGCGACCGCCGTTCGGCGACGACCCGCCGCAGATTCCCGGCGCCCACTTCGTCGACGACCTCGCGCCCTACATCGAGCGCAAGCTCTTCACCGTCAACACCGGGCACGCCGCAGCCGCGTACCTCGGCGCTCGCGCCGGGCACGTGACGATCGCGCAGACTCTCGCCGATCCCTCGATCGCAGGTCAGGTGATCGCGGCGCTCGAAGAGACCTCGGCGCTTCTGACGGCCAAGCACGAACTGCCCGTCGAAGAGCTCGCCGACTATCGGGCGACGATCCTGCGGCGATTCCAGAACCCTGCGCTGCCCGACACCGTCGGTCGGGTCGGGCGCCAGCCGCTGCGCAAGCTGTCGCGGCACGAGCGATTCATCGGCCCTGCCGCTGAGGCCGCGGAGCGCGGGATGTCGGTGTCGGGACTGCTCGCGGCTGTCGGTGCTGCCTTAGAGTTCGACGACCCCGACGACCCGCAGTCCCAGGAGCTGCAGCAGCTGCTTCGCGAAACGGATGCCGCCGCCGCCGTGACTCGGATCACGGGCCTGACACCCCAGCATCCGCTGTTTGTCGACCTTCTCGAGGTCGTCCACGCCCGCCAGCGCCAGCTGTGAGCCGCAGCCAACTCCTCAACATCGCCGGCAAACCGCGCGTTCGCGGCGCCGCGGCTGCGCCCCAGACCCGGATTCGAGGAGTTAGCTGCGGCCCCGTCAGCTGACGGCGGCGAGCAAGTCGCGCGCGCCGGCGGCCAGATCGGTCAGGCGGGTGGATGCCGCGTCGGCCGTCTCTGCGCGAACATCGAGATACACCTTGAGCTTGGGCTCGGTGCCGCTCGGGCGGATGATGATGCGAGACCCGTCTTCGAGCCATAGCCGCAGCACGTCGCCCGGCGGAAGGCCATCGACGCCCGTCAGCAGGTCGTCAATGCGCGCCACCGTCACGCCGCCAATCGCCGCCGGGGGAGCTGCCCGAAGCGCCGACATCATCCGGCCGATCAGCGACAGATCGCTCACCCGCAGCGAGATCTGGTCGCTGGCGAACGCGCCGAATGTCTCGTCGAACTCGGCCAACAGGTCACCGACCGTGCGACCGGATGCTCGCGCTTCGGCGATCATCCCCAGCATCGCGACCGCCGCCGAAATCCCGTCCTTGTCGCGTACGGTCTCGGGGTTCACGAGGTAGCCGAGAGCCTCCTCGAACCCGTAGATCATTCCCGGGGCACGGGAGATCCACTTGAACCCGGTGAGGGTTGCTGCAAAGCCCAGCCCGTAGTGCTCGGCGACGGCAGCGAGGCCTGGTGAAGACACCAGGGAGCAGGCGAGGGTTGCACCGGATGCCGCATCCGCCGCCCGCGCCGCGCGCCACCCGAGGAGCAGCCCGATCTGGTTCCCGGTCAGGCGCCGCCACTCCTCCGGCGCGGCCGGGTCGGGCACCGCAACGGCGAGTCGATCAGCATCTGGGTCGTTGGCGAGGATGAACTCCGCCCCGACCTGCCGAGCCGTCTCGAAGGCAAGGTCCATCGCCCCGGGCTCTTCGGGGTTTGGGAACGACACGGTCGGGAACCGCCCGTCGGGCTCGATCTGGGCGGTCACCGGCGTCGGCGCCGGATACCCGGCAGCGTCGAGGATGCGGGCGAGCGTCTCCCACCCGACGCCGTGCATGGCGGTGTAGACCCACCGCATCCCGGTCGCGCCGGGACCCGCCGGCGCGACCGCGGCGGTCGCCCCGACGTAGGCGTCCACCACCGACTCCGGTGCGATCTCGTACGCCGAACTGCGCGGCAGATCACGGATGTCGCCGGCAGCCACCGCCTCGATGTGCGTCGCGATCTCGGCATCCGCGGGGGATACGATCTGCGAACCCGCGTCGACGCCGCCGAGATACACCTTGTAGCCGTTGTCATCGGGCGGGTTGTGGGATGCCGTCACCATGACGCCGGCTGCGGCATCCAGGTGGCGCACGGCGAACGCGAGCACGGGGGTCGGCAGCAGCCGTGGCAGCAGCACCGCCTCGAAGCCTGCGCCCGCGAAGATCTCCGCGGAGTCGCGAGCAAAGACATCGGAGTTTCGGCGTCCGTCGTATCCGATCACCACGCGCGGCGTGGCGTCGGTTCCTGCTCGCTCGCGCAGGTATGCGGCAAGCCCTGCCGCGGCCTGTGTCACGAGGACCCGGTTCATCCGGTTGGAACCGGCGCCCAGAGCACCGCGAAGCCCCGCGGTTCCGAAGGCGAGGCGGGTGCCGAAGCGATCCTCCAGCTCGCCGAGCGCAGCAGCGTCGCCGGCATCAGCCGCCTCGAGGAGCGAGGCAAGCTCGGCTCGGGTGTCCGGATCGGGATCCTGCTCGAGCCAGACCCGAGCGGCGTCGACCACACTCATCACAGCTCGCCGATGACGCGCGCCAGCAACGCCGAGATCACCGGTTCTGCCGCTTTGCCGGCCTCGATGACTTCCTGGTGGCTCAGCGGGGTCGTCTGGATGCCGGCAGCCATGTTCGTGATGAGCGAGAACCCGAGGATCTCCATCCCTGCTTGACGGGCGGCGATAGCCTCGAGCGCTGTCGACATCCCGACAATGTGTCCGCCGATGGTCTTTGCCATCCGCACCTCGGCCGGAGTCTCGTACTGGGGCCCGCGGAACTGGCAGTACACGCCTTCGTCGAGTGTCGGATCCACCATTCGGGCAACGTCACGCAGTCGCACGGAGTAGAGGTCGGTGAGGTCGATGAAGGTCGCGCCTTCCAGCGGCGATGCGCCGGTCAGGTTGATGTGGTCACTGATGAGAACCGGCTGTCCCGGCTTCCAGGACGGCTTGATGCCGCCGGCGCCGTTGGTGAGCACCATCGTCTTGGCGCCGGTCGCGGCGGCCGTACGCACGCTGTGCACGACGCGGCGCGGTCCGTGGCCTTCGTAGTAGTGGGTGCGTGCGCCGATCACGAGCACGTGCTTGCCCTTGGGAGTACGGATGCTGCGTAGCGAACCCACGTGGCCTTCTAAGGCGGGCTTGCTGAAGCCCGTGACATCCGTCGCCGGAATCGTCGCGACGGTCTCGCCGATGAGGTCGGCTGCCTTGCCCCAGCCGCTCCCTAGAGTCAGCGCGATGTCGTGGTGCTCGACGCCGGTGAGGCGAGCGATATCGGCTGCTGCGGTTCGCGCGACCTCGAAGGGGTCGGCGTGAGGATCATCGAGCGGGTTGCTCAGCGTGTCTGACATGCTCCCACTCTAGGAACCCGTGACTGGCGGGAACAACGGGGGCTTGCTGAAACAATGGACGCATGTCTTTGAGCTTCGGGCGCACCCAATCCGTCGCGATCATCGGCGGTGGTCCCGGCGGCTACGAGGCGGCGCTCGCGGCAGCGCAGCTGGGGGCGGACGTCACCCTCGTCGAGCGGGCCGGTGTCGGCGGCTCGGCGGTCATCACCGACGTCGTACCGTCCAAGACGCTCATCGCGACGGCTGACGCCGCTGTCGCGATCGCCGACGCGGGGGAGCTCGGTGTTCAGCTGTTCGCCAAGGGTGGCGACGGTCGCCCGCTCAAGCCTGAGATCGCGATCAACCTCGCACAGGTCAACAAGCGGCTCCTCGCCCTGGCGCGCCAGCAGTCCGAGGACATGCGAGCTTCCCTGCTGCAGGCAGGCGTCACGATCCTCGAGGGACACGGCCGCGTCGAGGATGACAACGCCGTGGTCGTCTCCACGGGTCCCGGCGGCACGGACTTCGACCGCATCGAGGCCGACACGCTTGTGATCTCCGTGGGCGCCTCGCCGCGTGAGCTTCCCAGTGCCAAGCCCGACGGGGAACGCATCCTGACCTGGACGCAGCTCTACGACATGAAGACGCTGCCGGAGCACCTCATCGTGGTCGGCTCGGGCGTTACCGGTGCGGAGTTCGCATCGGCGTACATGAACCTGGGTTCCAAGGTCACGCTCATCTCCAGTCGCGACCAGGTGCTCCCCGGCGAAGACAAGGATGCCGCTGCCGTGATCGAGAGCGTCTTCCTGCGCGGCGGGATGACACTCCTGCCGAAGTCCCGCGCGAAGTCCGTGGTGCGGGAGGGGGACGGCGTTGTGGTGACGCTCTCGGACGGCACCCGCGTCGAGGGGAGCCACTGCCTGATGGCGGTCGGATCGATTCCGAACACCGCGGGCATCGGCCTGGAGCAGGCTGGGGTGCAGCTGACACAGAGCGGTCACATTCGCGTCAACCGGGTGGCACGGACGTCAGTCCCGAACATCTATGCTGCCGGCGACTGCACGAACTTCTTCCCCCTGGCGTCGGTCGCGGCGATGCAGGGGCGCACCGCCGTCTTCCATGCGTTCGGGGACGTCGTCATCCCGCTCGAAAAGCGCCGCATCACCGCCAACATCTTCACGGCGCCCGAGATCGCAACAGTCGGATGGGGCGTGGCAGACATTGACGCCGGCCGCATCGGCGGTGTCGTCCATAAGCTGCCGCTCTCGTCCAACCCGCGGGCCAAGATGATGGGAATCTCCGACGGTTTCGTGAAGCTCATCGCCCGCGAGGGCAGCGGCACGGTCGTCGGTGGCGTCATCGTCGGACCCCGTGCCTCCGAACTCATCTACCCGATCGCGATCGCCGTCGAGCGCCGCCTCACTGTCGATCAGGTCTCGCGCGTCTTCGCTGTCTACCCGTCGCTGGCCGGCACGATCACTGACGCCGCCCGGGCGATGCACATCGTCGACCGCGACGAGCCCGAAGAGTAGGCCTGCTCTTCCGTTCGGTCGCGCCCTCGTGCGGGTGTCGGTGCGCCGACCCCGCAGGTAGGCGCGACTGAACGTCTTCGTGTTCCGTTCGGTCGCGCCTTGGCGCGGCTCGGCACAGACCGAACCCGCATGTAGGCGCGACCGAACTTTCGACTCAGCTCAGGAGATCGTGAGCAACGGATGCCCGGCTGACACCGTCGTGCCGGGCGTGGCGTTGATCGCGCCGATGACGCCGTCCTTGTGCGCTTGGATCGGCTGCTCCATCTTCATCGCCTCGAGGACGAGAACGAGGTCGCCCTTGACGACCTGCTGACCGTCCTCGACGGCAATCTTCACAACCGTCGCCTGCATCGGCGCCATGACGGCGTCGCCCGAGGCGCCCGACACGGCGCTTGCGGTGTGTGAGCGCCGCGACGGCGGCACGGCGGCGGGGCGCCCGCGGCCGGCAGGGGCTGTCACGACGCGGTCGGGCAAGCTCACCTCCAGGCGCTTCCCGGCGACCTCGACGACCACGGTGTGCCGGGACTCTTCCGCACGGGGCGCGCCGATTTCGCCATCCCACGCCGGGATGTCGTTATCGAACGCGGTTTCGATCCAGCTCGTGTAGACGCCGAACTGACCGTCCTCGGCAGTGAAGGCGGGGTCGCGTACCACCTTGCGGTGGAAGGGCAGGACTGTCGGCATCCCCGCCACCTCGAACTCGTCGAGCGCGCGCCGAGCGCGATCCAGCGCCTCGGCGCGATCACGACCGGTGACAATGATCTTCGCGAGCAGCGAGTCGAAGGCGCCGCTCACTGAATCACCGGCGGTCACGCCCGAGTCGAGGCGGATGCCGGGACCACCGAAGGTCTTGAAAACGTGGATGTCGCCGGGCTGGGGCAGGAAGTTCCGGCCCGGATCCTCGCCGTTGATGCGGAACTCGATGGAGTGGCCGACCGCTTCGGGGTCGTCGTAGCCGAGCGCTTCGCCTTCGGCGAGGCGGAACTGCTCGCGGACGAGATCGATGCCCGTGACCTCCTCCGAGACCGGATGCTCGACCTGCAGACGCGTGTTGACCTCCAGGAACGAGATCGTGCCGTCAGCTCCGATGAGGAACTCGCAGGTGCCGGCGCCGAGGTAACCCACCTCGCGCAGGATCGCCTTCGACGACTCGACGAGGATGCGGTGCTGCTCATCGGAGAGGAACGGTGCGGGTGCTTCCTCCACGAGCTTCTGATGACGCCGCTGCAGCGAGCAGTCGCGGGTCGAGATCACGACGACAGTGCCCTCGGCATCCGCGAGGCACTGGGTCTCGACGTGTCGGGGCCGGTCGAGGTACTTCTCGACGAAGCACTCGCCGCGCCCAAATGCTGCGATCGCCTCCCGCGTCGCGGATTCGAACAGCTCGGCAACCTCGTCGCGAGAGCGGGCGACCTTCAGGCCGCGCCCGCCACCGCCATACGCGGCCTTGATCGCGATCGGCAGCCCATGGGTGTCAACGAACGCGAGAACCTCGTCGGCGCCGGAGACGGGGCCTGGCGTGCCCGGGGCGAGGGGCGCTCCGACCTTTTCGGCGACGTGGCGTGCGGTGACCTTGTCGCCCAGAGCCTCGATGGCTTCCGGTGACGGGCCGATCCAGGTGAGTCCCGCAGCGATCACCGCGCGAGCGAAGTCGGCATTCTCTGCCAGGAACCCGTACCCGGGGTGGACCGCGTCGGCTCCCGAACGCCGCGCGACCGACAGGATCTTGTCGATCGAGAGGTACGTCTCGGCGCTCGTCGAGCCATCGAGCGCGTAGGCCTCGTCAGCGAGGCGGACGTGCAGAGCATCGCGATCCTGGTCGGCGTACACCGCCACCGACCCCTTGCCGGCGTCCCGTGCTGCGCGGATGATGCGTACGGCAATCTCGCCGCGGTTCGCAACGAGGACCTTGGCGATGTGAGGCATGGATGTCAGCCTACCGAGGCCCCCAGGCGCGAAATTGGATTGTTTCGACAAGAAAGGCCGATGAACGTGCAGCGAGGTCTACGGATGCTCCGCTGATTCTTCCGAGCGATTCCACAGCTCGGTCCACGCGACTCCGAGCTCTCGAGCCAGTTTTCGCAGCGTCGACAGTGACATCCCGACCACCGTCGAGGGGTCGCCCTCGACGCGGGAGATGAACGGACCGCCGAGGCTGTCGACCGTGAACGCGCCGGCCACGGCCAGCGGTTCGCCGGTAGCGACATAGGCCTCGATCTCGGCATCCGTCACGTCCTCGACGAACGTCACCGAGGCGTGAGCCACCGCATGGGCTTCGACGGGTGTTCGACCCGGGATGACCCGATATACGCTGTGCCCGGAGTGGAGGATGCCGGTGCGGCCCCGCATCGCGTGCCAGCGTTCGGTCGCAATGGCAGGCTCGTGCGGTTTGCCGAGCACGAGCCCGTCGAGCTCAAACATCGAGTCGCCGCCGATGACGAGCCCGTCGAAGTCGGCGTCCTCGAGCGCAAGCCGCGCAACGACATCCAGGGCCTTGCGACGCGCGAGCAGCAGGACATGCTCGTCGGGCGGCAGTGTGCGCCCTTCGGCGGCCTCCACGGCGTGGATCACGGCGTCCTCGTCAACCTCCGGGGCCATGGTCAGCGGCTCGATACCGGCCTGGCGCAGCAACGCGCGCCGGGCGGGGGAGGTGGATGCCAGCAGGACGCGCATCGTTCCACGGTAGCGGGCCATGAGATGCTCGATGCATGACCGGCGACGTGGGACAGATCGTCGACCTCGAGATCACGGATGCCGCTCACGGCGGGGTCTTCGTGGGCAGACTCGACGGTCGGGTGGTGTTCACTGCCGACGCGATTCCGGGCGAACGGGTGCGGGCTCGGCTGACGGATGTCTCGAAGCCGTCGTTCTGGCGGGCCGAGACCGTCGAGGTGACGGATGCATCGCCCCACCGCCAACGCCATATCTGGCCCGAGGCAGACATCGACCGCGACCCCGCGGATCGCCCCGGCGGCGCGGAGTTCGGTCACATCGATCTCGCCCACCAGCGTGAGATCAAGCGCCACATCCTCGCGACGGCGCTGCAGCGCACCGGCCGCCTGGAGCCCCCCGTCGAGTTCGAGGGGCCACGCGCGGCATCCGTCGGCAACCACGTCGTTGCCGAGCAGCCCGATGGCACGCGATGGCGAACCCGGGTCTCGCTGCACGTGGACGACGATGGACGCGTAGGTGCCTATGCGGCGCGGAGCCACCGCGTCATCCCGACCGAGACTCTGCCGCTGGCAACCGCGGCAATCGAGCGGGCAGCCGCAGCTCTCGGGCGTCCTGCACCCGGGCGCGTCGACCTCGTCCAGCCCGCTGATGGGCATGTCCGGATTCTCGTGCACCCGAGCACAGACGCGGCTCGGAAGGGACGCGCGGCCCGCCGCAGCAACGACGTCATCGTCGAACACGTCGGTACCCGCCGGTTCCGTGTCGACGCCGACGGCTTCTGGCAGGTGCACCGGCTCGCGGCATCCACCCTTACGACTGTCGTCGCCGAAGAGCTTGCGGACGCTGTCGACCCGGACGGGTGGCACCTTGACCTGTACGGCGGTGTCGGCCTGTTCGGGGCGCTCTTGGGTGATCTCGCCGGACCCTCGGCGCGCATCACCTCGGTCGAGGGGAACGAGCGGGCCACGGAACACGCCGGAGAGAACCTCGCAGAGTGGGTCGGAGCGCGAGCGGAGACCGCACGGGTGGACCGCTGGACGCGCGCGCTGCGCCAGACGATCAGCAACCGCGACCGGGAACGGCTCGCGCGCGGCACCGTCGTGCTCGATCCGCCCCGCACGGGCGCGGGCGCTGCGGTGGTCGACGATCTGGCCGCGCTGGGCCCGGCATCCGTCGTGTACGTCGCATGCGATCCGGTCGCCCTCGCCCGTGACCTTTCCCGCTTCGCCGGCCACGGCTACCGAACCGATCGCGTCCGCGGCATCGATCTGTTTCCCCATTCGCACCACATGGAGGCTGTCGCACTGCTCAGACGCGATGCTGCTCGGTAGAGTGACCCCATGACGCGGGTGGCTCTGATCGATGACCATGAGTCCGTGCGCTTGGGGGTAGAGGCGGCGTGTGTGACAGACGGGGGTCCCGAGATCGTCTTCTCGGGAAGTACTGTCACCGAGTACGTCCGCTGGCGGCGCGCGACGAGCGCTCCACCGGTCGATGTGGTCGTGCTCGATCTCACCCTGGGCGACGGCACGACAGTACGAGAGAACGTGGGACGACTCGTCGCCGACGGCTCCAGCATCCTGGTGCACTCGGTGGCAGACCGGCCCTCGGCAGTGCGAGAAGCTCTCGTGGCCGGTGCCATCGGTGTTGTGAGCAAGGCCTCTCCGATCGATGATGTGATCTCGGCTATCCACGCCGTTGCCCACGGCGACCCGCTGAACAACGTCGAGTGGGCAAGCGCCATCGAAGGTGACCGCGAGTTCGCCGACGCGCAACTGTCGGCCAGGGAGCGAGATGTGCTGCGCCTCTATGCCGCCGGATTGCCTTTGAAAGCTGTCGCTGAGCGCCTCGGCATCGCGTACTCGACAGCGAAAGAGAACATCAGCCGCGTGCGGCTCAAGTACGTCGAGGTCGGAAGGTCGGCATCTACGAAGTTCGACCTCATGCGTCGAGCTCTCGAAGACGGCCTCGTCTCGGCCGACGCGTTCGCCGCCGGAGCATCGGGTCAGAAATGAGCGCCCCGACCCACCCCCGAGAGCGAGCGCTGGCTGCCGCGTGGGCGCAGATTCCCCTTGCCCACGATCCGACGGCGGGACTCGGCTCGTTCACGCGGCGGCGGATCGAGCGGATGATCAGCATCGTCTTGGCCGTCGGCTCGGTCGCCCTCGGCGCCCAAGCGTTCGTGGCGGCGCTGGGCTCGGTGCAGGAACCCGAAGCCTGGCATGTCGCCTCCATGGTCGCCAACTTCGGGTCGCTGGCCGCTCTGCTGGTCACCTATATCGTGGGTCGGAGCATTGCACCGGCCGCCATAACCTTCTGCGCCGTCTTCGTCGCGACGCTCGTCGCCTGGCCCTTCGTCGTGGCGGGACAGGATATTCCGCCGTCCGACCCGCCGTGGACGTGGTTCCTCGTCAGCGTGGTCACTGCCTCATCCATCATGTTCCTGCCCTTGGTGTGGCAGATGGCGTGGACCATCTTCGTGCCCGTATTGTTCGGCATCACGCGCTTGGCGCAGGCTGGGTTCGCCGTCGACTTCTGGTGGCCGACGCTGCTGGATGTCTCGTTCGCCATCATCCTGGGCGGCGTCTTCGTGACGCTGGGGTGGATGTTCCGGTCGATCGCCGACAATGTCGACGAGTCTCGCCGCACCGCAGTGGAGACCTACACCGCCGCGGCGGTCACCGAAGCGGCTGAGAACGAGCGCGTCGCTGTCGCCGCCCTCATGCACGACAGCGTTCTGGCGGCCCTCATCGCTTCGGAGCGCGCACAAACGCCTCGGGAGCAGGGCCTTGCCGTGGCGATGGCACAGGAGGCGTTGACTCGCCTCGCGAACGCGGAATCCGATGCGGGGTTGGGTAGCGATGCGCCACGACGCTTCGCAACGCTCGTCGAAGAGGTGGAACGGGGTGCGCGCGGGCTGGGCGTCGACCTCGTCGTGGAGCGCGCGTATAGCCACGATGCTCCCGAGCTTCCGGGTCGCGCCGCTAACGCGCTGATCCTCGCGGCTATGCAGGCGATCGCGAACTCGATCGAGCACGCCGGCGGCATCGGCCTCACGGTTTCGGCCCGCCAGGAGCCCGACACCCAGCGGCTGCACCTCGAGGTGCAGGACCTCGGCGACGGGTTCGATCTCGACACGGTGCCGGATGATCGCCTCGGAATCCGCGGGTCGATCATTGCTCGTGTCGCGGCCGTGGGAGGCACGGTCCACATCACCTCCGACTCGAACGGGACGCTCGTGCGCCTGACGTGGCAGGGGGCGCGCGCATGATCAGTGTCCGTCGCCTGCTCATCGGCTTGGCCTTCGCGTTCACGGCCTACCTTGCCGTGCGCGGCCTATGGTGGACCGGCCCGTTCACCGAGCCCCTGGTGCTTGTCGCCGCCGTCGCCCTCTACGTCGTGACCACCGGTGTGGCACTGCTGTGGGGCAACCGGGACCCCGAAGACGACGACGTCACCCCGGACGCGCCAGGATTGGCGCCGCGCGCGTCGTCCGATCGGATGCCGCTCGCGGCCGCTCTGATGGCGTTGGGTACCACGGTCGTCGTCCCCAACGCGCTGTCGCTCGCTGTGCCGCGCGAGGCAATCGAGGAGCCCTACGTCGTCTGGTATCTCGGCGGCATCGGCGCGCTGATGGTCATCGTCATGGTGAGGCGTCGCCCGATCTTCGCCTGGGTGGGTATCGGCATGCTGGCCGCCATCTCATGGTTCTGGCTCGGCATCCTCGACGCGCTCGAGAAGGGGCTTGTCGGCTCGATCCTCTGGGTCGGGCTGGCCCAGCTCCTGGTGATGCTCACCGACCGCGCGGCCAAAGACACCGCGAAGCTCGTGGAGCTGCAGCGGGCGGCCTCGGCGTGGCAGGCGGCCCACACCGTGCGTCAGCGCGAGCGCCGCGTTCAGATTCAGCGCGCACTGTCGGTCGCGGGCCCGGTGCTCGCGCGAACGATCGCGCAGGGTGGCGCGCTGACCCCCGACGAACGCGTCGAGGCGCGACTTGCCGAGGGCAGTCTGCGCGATGAACTCCGCGGCGCCCGCCTGCTCGATGACGCTGTGCGTCACGAACTCGATGCGGCGCGTCGTCGGGGCGCGACAGTCACGGTTCTCGACGAGGGCGGGCTGGAGGGGGTCGATCCCGAGAGCCTGGCGAGCATCCGCGAGCGCCTCGTCGCTGCTCTGCGATCGGCGCGGTCGGATCGGGTCTACATTCGCACATCGCCCCACGAGAGCGTCGCGGTCACCGTTGTCGGTCGCTCGGATGCCGGCCGCGGGCTCAGTGACGAAGACACCGTCGACCTGTGGACCGAGATCACCCGGTTCCCTGCGGAGCCCGACATCCGGGCGTGACAACCACGTGAAAAGGATGGTGGGGGTGGACAGATAGTCCACCCCCACCTGTGCGGACGGTTACCCGAAAACCGGCCGCGTGGCCGAACCTGGGCCGCGTCACACGAGAGGTGACGGCGGTTCAGCCGAACGCTACTGCGTTCCAGCTGTTCCAGTCTTGCCGAGCCGCAACGATTCGTCTGTAGGTATTTTGGGGGACAAAATTGGCCTGCTCTAGGACCAGGCCAATTTTCTCGGCGCGGTCAGCAGGGGGTGCGATTCCAGCCCAGTTCGCGCCGCAGCGGTTCCCGCAGCGCACGCTGCGACAGTGCCCAGGCCGACCGCCGGGGTTCGTCGGCTACCGCCTCGGCGTGCTCGGTGACATAGTGCTCGGCCACGACCGCGACTACCGCCGCTATCTCTTCGGCTGTCGCATCTCCGCGCACGATGTGGATCGGCACGGCGGGCTCGCGTTCTTCGGGCGCTGGTTCTCGGGTGCTCATCGCGTCCTACAGCGGGATATTGCCGTGCTTCTTGGGCGGCAGGCTTGCGCGCTTGCCGCGGAGCGAGCGCAACGCCTTGGCGATGGACACGCGCGTCTGGGCCGGTTCGATGATCCCGTCGAGCTCACCGCGCTCGGCGGCCAGGAACGGGGATGCCACGTTGTAGGTGTATTCGTTGGCGAGCCGCGTGCGCACCGCAGCGACATCCTCCCCCGTCTCAGCCGCCTTCTTCAGCTCGCCGCGGTACAGGATGTTCACCGCGCCCTGCCCGCCCATCACGGCGATCTCGGCTGTCGGCCACGCGAGGTTGACGTCGGCGCCGAGCTGCTTGGAGCCCATCACGATGTACGCGCCACCATAGGCCTTGCGGAGGATCACCGTCACCAGCGGAACGGTGGCCTCGGCGTAGGCGTAGAGCAATTTGGCGCCACGCCGGATCACGCCGGTCCACTCCTGGTCGGTGCCGGGGAGATATCCGGGAACATCGACGAGGGTCACGATCGGCACCGAGAAGGCGTCGCAGAATCGCACGAAGCGGCTCGCCTTCTCACCGGCCTCGATGTTCAGGGTTCCCGCCATCTGCGAGGGCTGGTTCGCGATGATGCCGACCGTCCGTCCCTCGATCCTGCCGAACCCGATCACGATGTTCGGGGCGAACAACGGCTGCACCTCGAGGAAGTCGCTCTCATCGACAATGTGGCCGATGACCTCGTGGATGTCGTAGGGCTGGTTCGGGGAGTCCGGGATGATCGCGTTCAGGGCGCGGTCGGCATCCGTCGTCTCCCACTCGAACGGGCTCTCGTACTCGGGGATCTCCGACAGGTTGTTGTCGGGGAGGAATCCGAGCATTGTGCGGACGTAGTCGATCGCGTCGTCTTCGTCCTCGGCGAGGTAGTGGGCAACTCCCGACCGAGTGTTGTGGGTGTAGGCGCCGCCGAGTTCTTCCATCCCGACGTCCTCGCCGGTGACGGTCTTGATGACATCGGGGCCGGTCACGAACATCTGGCTGGTCTTGTCGACCATGATGACGAAGTCGGTGAGGGCGGGGGAGTACACGGCGCCGCCGGCGGCTGGCCCCATGATGATCGAGATCTGCGGGATGACACCCGACGCCCGCGTGTTGAGGCGGAAGATCTCGCCGTATTTGCCGAGGGCCACCACTCCCTCCTGGATGCGGGCGCCGCCGGAGTCCAGGATGCCGATGATCGGCATCCCGCAACGCAGAGCCAGCTCCATGACCTTGATGATCTTCTCGCCGGCGACTTCGCCGAGCGACCCGCCGAACGTCGAGAAGTCCTGGGCGTAGACCGCTACCGTGCGGCCGTGGATCGTTCCGGTTCCGGTGACGACGGAGTCGCCGTAGGGGCGCGACTTGTCCATCCCAAAGGCTGTCGTGCGGTGCCGCACGTATTCGTCGAGCTCCGTGAAACTGCCGGGATCGACGAGCAGCTCGATGCGCTCACGGGCCGTGAGCTTGCCCTTGGCGTGCTGCTTCTCGCGGGCTGACTCCTCGGCGGAGACGACAGCCTCCTGGTAGCGCGCGCGCAGGTCGGCGATCTTGCCGGCCGTCGTGAACAGGTCGTTGTCGTCGGTCACGCCTCCACACTATCGGCGTGTCGCGGGAAGCCCTTGGAGACCAGCGACAACGCGCCGCGGCATCCGTTATGCCTTTCCCGATGCGGAGGCGGTGGTCATTGCCCTCCCGGAGGTAGGCGATATCCCCGGCGTAGGCCGTTTGGTGGGGGAATCTGCCTACCTCCGCGATTTCTCCTACCGTGACGATTCGCGTCGGGGTGGCCGGGACCGGCGGCCCTACAGTGAACGGATGCAGGCAGTCGACTTTCCGCGGGCGGCGATCATTGCGGGCCGGCTGGATGTGGTCGCCCACACCGGGTCCACGAACGCCGATCTTCTGGCGGCGGTGGCGGGGGAGCCGGATGCCTACCCCCACCTCTCGGTGCTGGTCACCGACGACCAGCGGGCAGGACGAGGGCGCCTGGATCGCACGTGGACTGCACCGGCCGGCGCTGCCCTGGCGATCTCGGTTCTTGTCCGCGTACCCGGCATCCGCACCGAGCGGCGAGGGTGGGTGCCACTGATCGCCGGCGCGGCGATGACGCTCGCGATTCGGGGTCTGTTCGCGCCTCCAAACGAAGGAGACGGCTCACGCGTGGCGCTGAAGTGGCCGAACGACGTTCTCATTGACGGCGCAAAGGTGTGCGGCATCCTGTCGCAGATGGTGCCGGGGCAGCCCGACGCCATCGTCGTGGGGGCGGGGGTCAATACGCTGATGACGCCCGAGCAGCTTCCTGTGCCCACGGCGACCTCGTTGGCGATCGCCGGAGCACACGTCGACGCCGACCGGCTGCTCGCGGACTACCTCAGCGCACTCGACCGGATGCTGGCAGCTGCGGCATCCGCCGATGCATTCGCCCGTGTGCGTACCGAGGTGCGGGGCGTCTGCGCGACACTCGGGAGCGAGGTGCGCGTGATGCTGCCTGATGAGCGGACGCTGGAGGGACGCGCGACCGGGCTCGACGACGCCGGGCGACTCATCGTCGCGGTCGGTGGCGAATCGGTGCCCGTCGCGGCGGGGGACGTCATCCATGTCCGCTGAGACCCCCACAATGGGGGTATGTCGCTGCAGCCGGGCACCGGGTCGTCGGGGTACTCCCCGCCGCCGAGCTCCGTCGGGCGACCGCTGGCTCCCGCACCCGGCGTTTCGACGCCCGAACTGCTGATCGCGAAGATCCGGGGTCGCCGGCCCGCGCTGATTCTGTCGGCGATCGCACTGATCGCCGTAGCCGCTGCCGCCGGGTATTTCTACGACAACCTTCCGGCGCCCTTCGAGAACTGGATGCTGCTGGCAGCGGCTGCCGTCGTCATCTTCGTGCTCGTGTTCCTGCCGTTTCTGGCCTGGCGCGCGCACGTTTACACGATCACGACGCGGCGCGTCATCGAGCGCAGCGGTCTGTTCGTGACCCGGCGGCGTGAGCTCGCCCACGTTCGTGGGTATTCGGTGCAGATGCGCCGCGGACCGCTGCAGCGCCTGGCCGGCAGCGGCACACTCATCCTTTCGAACGGTGTCGACGCACCGATGCGGATGACCCGCGTCCCCCAGGTCGCGCTCGTCCACGAGGTGCTCATCGACCAGGTCGAGGTCAATCAGATCCTCGCTCACCGCGACGGGCAGACGCCTCCCGAGTCCTGAGCCGACCCGGGCCTGCACGCGACCGACGCGAGCGATCGCCCGGTTCGCGACAGAATGGATCCGAACGGGAGGACTGCTATGACCTATCGCGTCGGTGTGATCGGCGGCGGACAGCTGGCGAGGATGATGATCGCGCCCGCTGTCGAACTCGGCGTCGAGATCCGGGTGCTGGCTGAGCAGGAGGGGATGGCAGCGGCGCTTGCTGCCACCGCGGTCGGCGACTACCGAGATGCCGACACGGTGCTTGCCTTCGCACGCGAGGTCGATGTCATCACCTTCGACCACGAACATGTGCCACAGCAGGTGCTGCACGCGTTGGTGGACTCAGGAATCGCGGTGCACCCCGGTCCTGACGCCCTCCGGTACGCGCAAGACAAACTGCTGATGCGCAGGCGGCTGCAGGAAATGGGGATGCCGCAGCCCGACTGGGCCGCTGCCACCGGTCCGGATGAACTCGGCGCTTTCCTCGATGCCCACGGTGGGCGCGCCGTGGTCAAGACTCCTCGCGGAGGGTACGACGGTAAGGGCGTGCGCGTCGTATCGTCGCCGGACGGCGCCGCGGACTGGTTCACGGCTCTGGCTGAGGATGCCGGGGGCGGCGCGCTGCTGGTCGAGGAACTGGTCGAGTTCACCCGGGAGCTCGCGCAGCAGGTGGCCCGCACGCCGTCGGGCGCGGTTCGCGCCTATCCCGTGGTCGAGACCGTGCAGCGCGACGGTGTCTGCGCCGAGGTTCTTGCGCCGGCACCCGGTGCCAGTCCCCGGCTCACGGCGGCTGCCGCCGAGGTGGGCGAGCGGATCGCGGAGGGACTCGACGTGACCGGGATGCTCGCGGTAGAACTGTTCGAGACGGCGGATGACCGCATCCTCGTCAACGAGCTCGCCATGCGCCCGCACAACAGCGGCCACTGGAGCCAGGACGGTGCCGTCACGAGCCAGTTCGAACAGCATCTGCGTGCCGTTCTCGACCTTCCGCTGGGCGACACGTCGCCAGTCGCGCCGTGGTCGGTGATGATCAACATCCTCGGCGGACCCAGCGAGGGCGGCCTGTCGGAGCGGTTCGCGGCTTCGATGGCGCAGCATCCGTCCGCCCACATCCACACGTACGGCAAGGATCCGCGGCCGGGGCGCAAGGTCGGACACGTGAACGCCGTCGGCACTGACCTCGACGACGTCGTCTACGACGCTCGCGCGGCAGCCGCGTTCTTCCAGGACTGACTCGATTGCCGGGAGTCGGACGGATGCCTAGTTCGAGGGCAAGCCGCGCCCTGTGAGCCAGGCGCGCATCCGGTCGCGGCCGTTGAGGCCCGCCGCATCCTTCACGCGACGGATGACGGCCCGACTCCATCCCGTCGCGCGTCCCTGACTCGCGTGGTAGGCGGCGATCTCGGTGTCGTAGGCGGCGACGTCGGCATCCGTGATGGGGGAGTAGCGCTCGCGGGAGTGCACGACGCTCGGTGCGAGGCGTGGCTTGATTCCCGCGGTGTCGGCGGGATCGGGATACCCCACCGCGAGGCCGAACGCCACCATCGCCCGATCGGGGAGGCCGATCAGCTCCGCGGCGCGCTCGGGGTTGTTGCGAACCGAACCGAGATAGCAGGTGCCGAGCCCGAGCGACTCCGCCGCGACGACGGCGTTCTGCGCGGCCAGGGCAGCGTCGACGAACGCGACAAGCGTGGATTCGAGGTAGTCAGCCGCCTGATCTGAGGCGCCCTGAGCAGCCGCGATCGCCGAGGCGCGGGCCCAGTCTGCGATGAACAGCAGGATGACGGGAGCGTCAGCAACGAAGGTGCTCGTGCCCACCTCGTCGACGAGAGCGCGCCTGGTCGCAGCATCCCGCACCTCGACGACGCTCCACAGCTGCAGGTTCGACGAGCTTGCGGCCGACTGGGCGGCAGCGACCATCGCGGTGATCGCCTCGTCGCTCACTGGCTCGTCGGTGAAGCTGCGCGCCGTGTGGTGACGCAGCAGCCCGGCCATCGTTGCCGATTCGCGCAGGGCCGGCTCGGTCAGCGCGGGAGCCGCCGCGCCGTAGCGGGCGTGCAGCAGAGCATCAAGGTCGGGGATGCCGGCGGCTGGAGTGGACTCTGTCACGGATTCTCCCTTCGGGGGTGCCGTTCCGGGCAATCCCCAGCCATGCACCCTAGCCTGGTCCGGTGACCGCTGCGCTCCACAGTTCCCCCGCCCCGCTCGTCGGTGTCGTCATGGGCTCGGACTCCGACTGGCGCGTCATGAGCGACGCCTCTCAGGCGCTGACGGACTTCGGCGTACCCCACGAGGTCGAGGTCGTTTCCGCCCACCGCACACCCGACAAGCTCGTCGCCTACGGCCGTGAGGCGCGAGGGCGCGGCATCCGTGTCATCATCGCCGGCGCCGGCGGGGCAGCTCACCTGCCCGGCATGCTCGCCTCGGTCACGGCACTTCCGGTCATCGGCGTTCCCGTTCCCTTGGCCACCCTCGACGGGTTGGATTCGCTCCTCAGCATCGTGCAGATGCCCGCCGGCATCCCTGTCGCGACAGTGTCGATCGGCGGCGCTCGCAACGCGGGGCTGCTGGCGGTCCGGATGCTGGGCATCGCCGATCCCGCCTACGCCGACGCGATCGAGGCATACGCGCGCGAACTCGAGGGTGTCGTTGAGGAGAAGAACCGGCGGCTCAAGGAGGCGCTGTGAGTGTCGCCAGCCCCCGCGGATGACCGGATCCCGGCCCTCCTCCGGTCGTCCGGTCATCGAGAACCGCCCGCTGCGCTACCCCAACACGGCATCGCGGCCGATGATGACCCGTCGGGCGTGGTGGCTGCTGGTCCTCAACTTCCTGATCCCCGGATCGGCACAGGTTCTCGCCGGCAACCGGCGCCTCGGCCGATTCGGACTCGGTGCGACCCTCTTCGGCTGGACGTTGATCGCGATATCGATCGTCACGCTTCTTCTCTGGCAGCAGGCGTTCGTCGCCATCGCCACGAACTGGTTTGTGCTGCTCGGCGTCCAGGCGCTGCTGTTCGCCTATCTGCTGCTGTGGATCATCCTCACGATCGACACCCTGCGGCTCGTGCGGCTCGTACGCACCGGGTCGATCACGCGATTTGCTGTCGCGCTCGTCGGTGTCGGAGCGCTCGTGCTCGCCGGCAGCGGCGTCGTCTGGGCATCCGATCGACTCGGTGGTGTGCGCGACTCGTTCGGTGCGATCTTCGCCGAGTCAGGGCCCTCTGTTGAGCCATCGGACGGCTATTACAACATCCTGCTGCTCGGGGCCGACAGCGGTGAGGGCCGCGACTCGATGCGGTACGACAGCATCTCGGTCGCCTCGATCAACGCCGAGACCGGTGCCGTCACGATCACCGGCATCCCCCGCGACATGGTCAACGTTCCGTTCGCGCCCGGCCCCATGCAGGACCTGTATCCGAACGGCCACAGCGGCCATGCCGACCCGGTGTGTGGCTGGGGGAGCGGCATCAACCAGCTGCGCACCGAGGTGGAAGTATGCCGTGACGGCAATGCGCTGTATCCGGATGCCGTCGCGAACGGCTCGGAGCCGGGTATCGAGGCGACGAAGGATGCCGCCGAAGGTTTGCTCGGGATCGAGATCCCGTACTACGTCTTCATCGACATGCACGGCTTTGCGGCTCTCATCGATGCGCTCGGTGGCGTCGACATCGACGTGTCCGAGCGTCTCCCCAAGGGTGGCGGTCCCTCCTACGACGGGCAACCCGCCGAGGAGTGGGCCATCGGCTGGATCGAGCCCGGCCCCCAGCATATGGACGGCGACACGGCGCAGTGGTACGCCCGCTCCCGCTACACCACCAGCGACTGGGATCGCATGCTGCGCCAGCGCCAGCTGCAGGAGGCGATCCTCGCGCAGTTCACGCCGATGAACGTCCTCAACCGGTTCAACGAGGTGCTCACCGCCGGTACGGCTATCGTGCAGACTGACATCCCGCAGTCGATGGTTCCGTACTTCGCCGAGCTTGCCCTCAAGTCGAAGGAGCAGCCGGTGACCAGCATCGAGCTCACCCCGTCGGGCGTGGGTGGCATCGGCATCATCCCCGAGGAGCTCTCGGCCGACGACGTCGCGTTCATCCAGGACTACCTGCAGCAGGCGCTGCACCCGCCGACACCCACGCCCACGCCCGCCGCGTGAGGCGTTCGGCTCTACGAAGAGGCTGCATTCTGTGACGACGACTTTGCGCGTGGTGCTCGACCAGCTGGTCGCGCCCACCGATCCCGACCTCGCGATGGCGTCGCGGGAACTCGCGCGCGCGCTCATCGCAGCTGCACCACGGGGGTGCGAGGTCACGGCCGTCGTTCCCGCAGCCGGGGAAGAGGCGCTGGCCGAGGTGAGAGCGCTCGAGGGTGTCGCCGGGGTCGAGTCTTCGCCGATCCCGCGCCGGGAGTTGTCCACCGCCCTTTCCCTGGGACTGCCGAGCGGCCTGGGCGGCGGGATGGTGCATTCGCCCACGCTCTTCGCGCCCCTCGTGCGCCACGACCGCGTCCACAATCACGAGCAGACTGTCGTCACGATCTGGGACCTCACGCCCTGGACCCATCCGGAGCGCGTCTCCAAGGCGTCGGTCGCATGGCACCGGGCAATGCTCAAGCGCGCCGAGAAGCACGCGGATGCCGTCATCGTGCCGCTGCATGCCATGGCCGACGAACTCGCGGAGCGCACGAAGCTGCGCGGGCGTATTCGGGTGATCGCGGGAGCAGCCCCGGACGGCTTCGCGGAGCCGCGCGACGCCGTCGGCCGCAGGCGGACACTGGGGGTGCCCGAGGGGGCCGTGGTTGTCGACGCGGCGGGAGTTTCTGCAGCGGCGCTGGGCGAGCTGGTAGCCGCCCTCGAGCGGGAGGTTCCGGATGCTCCTGTCGTCGTCCTCGGTGCGCCGCACAATGCCGCGGACCACGCCGGGTCCGCCGTGCTGGCCCCGGCCGTGGATGCGGCAGACCGCGCGTCGGCGATCGCGTCGGCATCCGTTCTCGTGGCTCCCGGCGTACTGCCCTCCTACGGGTGGCGTGTGCTGGAGGCCCTTGCTCTCGGGGTTCCCGTCATTGCCGCTGCGTCACCGGTCCATCGCGAACTCGTCGGTGAGGGGGACCGGTCATCGCGGGTGGAGCGGATGCCCTCGCGGCATCCGTCGCACCGCTCCTTGGGCCGGATGCCGAGCGCCGCCGCGCGGCCACGCTTGCTGCCGATCGCGGACGGGCCTTCTCGTGGCGAGAAGCCGGCGAGCGAGTGTGGCAGCTGCATGCCGACTTGTGAGGGCGATGCTTGTCCTGTCCGTGGCTAGCGAGAGGTAGCACTCGTGCTGCGGACTGCCGATCACCGCAGGTAGAGCGTTAGAGACTCGTGCCAGTTGGGTGTGGTGAATCCGGTGGTTTCGAGTTTGGTGAGGTTGAGGGTGCTGTGCGCGGGGCGAGGCGCGACGGGCCCGGCGGTGTTCGCGTAGTACTGATCGGTGGTGACGGGGGTGATGCGGGCGGGGTCGTGGCCGGTGTGTTGGTAGACGGTGCGGGCGATGTCGTACCAGGTGGTGGGTTGGCCGGATCCGGTGATGTTGTAGGTGCCGTGGGGGGCGCCGGTGTCGAGGAGGTGTTGGATGCCGGCGGCGATGGTGGTGGTGAAGGTGAGGCGTCCGGTTTGGTCGGCGACGACGGTGGGGTTGATGCCGCGTTCGGCGAGGGTGGCCATGGTGCGGACGAAGTTGTGGCCGTCGCCGATGACCCAGCTGGTGCGGATGATGTAGTGGCGGGGGACAGCGGACGCGATGGCGTCGCCGGCGGCTTTGGTTTGGCCGTAGACGCCGAGTGGGGCGATGGGGTCGGTCTCGGTGTAGGGAGTGTCGGAGGTGCCGTCGTAGACGTAGTCGCTGGAGATGTGGACGAGGGTGATGCCGTTGTCGGTGGCGATGCGCGCGAGGGCGGTCACGGCGGTGACGTTCGCGGCCCACGCGTCGCGACGCCCCTCGGGGGTTTCGGCGGTGTCGACGGCGGTGTAGGCGGCGGCGTTGATGATGGTGCCGTAGTCCCGCCACCGGCGTGCGGTGGCCAGGTCGGGGCTGGTGAGGTCGAGGTTCTCGCGGGTTGCGTACTCGATGTGGTCTGCGTCGCCGAACTGGTCGCGCAGGGCGCGGCCGAGTTGCCCGTTCGCGCCGGTGACGAGGATCCGTTTCGGTCCGATGGGGGTGACGTCTGCGAGGCGGGGGTGGTTCTTGTCTTTCTCGCTGATCTCGACCTGGTCGAGGGGGATGGGCCAGTTGATCGCGGCGGTCTCATCGGCCAGGTTGAGGAAGCTGTAAGACGCGGTAGGGGACCAGTGGTCGTTGACTAGGTAGGTGTAGGCGGTGTCGGGTTCGAGAGTTTGGTACGAGTTCCCGACCCCGCGGGGGACGAAGATCGCGCGGGACGGGTCGAGTTCGGTCGTGTAGACGGCGCCGAATGTGGGGCCTTCGCGCAGGTCGACCCACGCGCCGAAGATCCGCCCGGTCGCGACCGAGACCCACTTGTCCCAGGGCTCGGCGTGGATGCCGCGGGTGGTGCCGACTGCGTCGTTGAACGAGATGTTGTTTTGTACCGGACCGAAGTCCGGAAGCCCGAGCGCGGTCATTTTCTCGCGCTGCCAGTTCTCTTTGAACCAGCCCCGTGCGTCGCCGTGCACGGGCAGGTCGAACACCACCAGCCCCGGGATCGGGGTTTCGGTCACCTGCAGCGGCTTGCCGTACTCCGTCACGGTCACTGCCCCTTCGCGGCGTAGAACGCCTCGACACCGTCTTTGGAGGGCGCCCACCATGCCTCGTTGTTCCGGTACCAGTCGATGGTCGCGGCAAGACCGGCCTCGAAGTCCCGGAACCTGGGGGTCCACCCGAGCTCGGTGCGCAGCTTGGTGGAATCGATCGCGTACCGCAGGTCGTGACCTGCCCGGTCGGTGACATGATCGTACGCATCCTGCGGCTGCCCCATGAGGGTGAGGATCAACTCGACCACCGTCTTGTTGTTCTTCTCCCCATCCGCACCGATCAGGTACGTCTGCCCAATCTCACCCTTCTCCAGGATGGTCAGCACCGCCGACGAGTGGTCGTCGGCGTGGATCCAGTCCCGCACATTCTCACCGGCACCGTAGAGCTTGGGACGGATCCCGCGGATCACGTTCGTGATCTGCCGAGGGATGAACTTCTCCACATGCTGAAACGGCCCATAGTTGTTCGAACAGTTCGAGATCGTCGCCTGCACCCCGAAACTGCGCACCCATGCCCGCACCAACAGATCACTGCCCGCCTTCGTCGATGAATACGGCGACGACGGGTTATACGGGGTGGACTCGGTGAACCGGTCCGGGTCATCAAGCTCCAGATCGCCGTACACCTCATCGGTGGAGATGTGATGAAACCGGGTCCCGTACTTCCGGGCCGCCTCCAACAGCGTGTAGGTGCCGATGATGTTCGTATCCAAGAACGGACGCGGATCATGCAGGCTGTTGTCGTTATGGGACTCCGCCGCATAGTGCACGACGGCATCAGCATCCGCCACCAGCGGATCCACCACCGCCGCATCCGCGATATCACCCACCACCAACCGCACCCGGTCGGCAGGCAACCCCTCTAGCGACGCACGGTTACCGGCATACGTCAACTTGTCCAGCACCACCACGGAGTCATCCGTGTGCTCCACAACGTAGTGAACGAAGTTCGAGCCGATGAAACCCGCACCACCAGTAACTAAGATCTTGTGCACGGTTCCTACGGTATCGCGCGGAAGGGCCCGCACTTCATGTCGTGAATACGGCTCGGCGTTGCGGCCCAGCGAACAGAGGTGAGAGAGACTAGTCCGGTGGTGGTGATTAGCGGGTCAGTGCGGCCGTTCGGTTGGGGGCGGCTACTCAGCCGAGTAAGCATCGGACTTGTTGCCGCGCTCGTGCTCGTTGCAGGTGTGGCGGGCGGACCGTCGTCCGCGGCGGCATCGGGCGTTTCCGCTACTGAAGGCGCTTCGGCGGGATCCGTCGCTGACTCATCCCTTCGAAAGTTGGCAGACCTGAGCCAGTTTCGGCCCGGCAACATCATCAGTGACGCGGTGTTTTTCGACGACGCGTCCATGTCAGAGGCGGAGATTCAGTCCTTCCTCGAATCGAAGGTAGCCTCTTGTCGATCCGGGTACACGTGCCTGAAGGACTACGTCGTGCAGACCCGTGCGATAGCCGCCGATGCGATGTGCGCCGCATATCCTGGCGGTGGGGTGGAACGGGCCTCACGCGTTATCTACAAGGTTGCGCAGGCGTGCGGCATCAATCCGCAAGTCATCCTCGTGATGCTCCAGAAAGAGCAGGGGCTCATTACATCGACCGCTCCTAGCGCATGGGCCTATCAAGCAGCAATGGGGCAGGGGTGTCCCGATACCGCCGCCTGTGACGCGCGGTACTACGGCTTGTTCAATCAGGTCTATGGCGGCGCGTGGCAGATGAAGCGCTATGCTAACCCGCCTGGTACGAGCAATTACTTCACCTGGTATGCGCCGGGCAAGACCTGGAATGTTCGTTATCACCCGAATAGCGCGTGTGGCAGTAGCCCGGTCTTCATCGAGAATCAGGCCACGGCCAACTTGTACTACTACACCCCGTATCAGCCGAATGCTGCCGCATTGTCCGCGGGATATGGCGTGGGCGATTCATGCTCAAGCTATGGCAACCGCAACTTCTTCAGCTACTTCACTGACTGGTTTGGCCCGACTGATGGGTCCTCGCTGCGCGGAGCGCCCGTCGGATTCTTGGACAGTGTGGACTCGTCTCCGGGGACACTGCGCGTGCGTGGATGGGCGCTTGACCCGAACAGCGCAGATTCAATTGACATCCACATCTATGTGAACGGTGTCGGCAAGCAAGCCGGGGCAGACCTTCCGAGGCCGGACCTTGCGTCGCATTACCCGACTCTCGGCACCGCACACGGATTTGATGTCACGATCACTGCCCCAATCTGGGGTCAGGTAGACGTCTGTGTGTACGGGATCAACATCGGGGCCGGTGCCAATCGACTACTCGGATGTCGCGCCGTCGCATCGTACGGAGGGTCGCCAATCGGATACGTGGACTCCGTGACATCTGGAGCGGGATCCGTTTCGGTGAGGGGATGGACGCTAGACCCAGACACCGCAGACCCAATCGACGTCCATGTCTATGTGGGAGGCAAGGGTTTTGTCGCGCGTGCGGACAAGTCGCGCCGTGATGTGGCGGACTCGTTTCCACTGTATGGCGATAGTCATGGGTTCAGCACAACGGTTTCCGCCCCGAGCGGTTATCAGAGCGTCTGTGTGTACGGAATCAACGTTCGCACCGGCGGGAATGTGCTCCTCGAGCCATGCCGGAACCTCTTCGTCGAGGCGGCCACTGATCCGGGTACGCCGCCCATCGGCGCGGTGGATTCCTTCGAGGTGCGCGGAGACTCAGTTTTTGTGCGCGGCTGGGCACTGGATCCGGATACTCCCAGTCCTGTGGCGGTACACATGTACGTCGGGTCTTCCGGAGCGGCGCATCGGGCGGACGCTCTCCGAGCGGATGTGGGCAGAGCCTATCCGGGCTATGGAGATCGGCATGGATTCGACCTGCAAGGCACCCTTCCAGCAGGAGGCGCGCAGGTTTGCATTTATGCCATCAACGACGGGCAGGGAGCGAACACGCTCTTGGGGTGTCGCTTCCTGAATCCCCTGGGTTCGACGCCGCCGATTGGCAACATCGATAGCCTCGATGTTCAGGGGAACGTGGTCACTGTGCGGGGATGGGCGATCGATCCGGACACTGATGCCCCCATTGGGATTCATGCGTACGTCGCCGGATCAGGCAGCGCTCATGTCGCCGACTCCGCTCGCCGCGATCTCGCAGCCGTGTTCCCCGCGTACGGAGACGCGCATGGGTTCGTGATCCAGAGGACATTGCCCAGTGCGGGCGCTCAAGTTTGCCTGTATGCGATCAATGACGCTCCAGGGGACAATTCCCTCCTGGGGTGCCGATTTGTCGTGCCCGCCAGTACTTCTCGCGCTCCCATGGGTTCGCTTGATGGGATCATCGTGGCGAATGGCAAAGTAACCGTGAGCGGTTGGGCCGCTGATCCCGACACTTCGGATCCGATCGCGGTTCACGTTTACGTCGGGCCAAGCGGTCACGTACTGAGGGCTGATCTGGCGCGACCCGATGTCGCGTCTGTATACCCGGCTCTTGGGGCACTCCACGGTTTCGTTGGCTCCGTTCCTGTTCCCGCAGGAGTACGGTCTGTTTGCGTATACGCGATCGACGACACCGGCAGTAGTAACGCCTTGCTGGGGTGCCGTCCGATCTGAGATCCTCCCGCACGCGTGCACGGGCCCGAGAAGCACTCACGTCGACATGAGAGAATTGCACCATGCGTGGCATCATCCTCGCCGGAGGCACAGGTTCCCGGCTGCACCCGATTACCCTCGGTGTCTCCAAGCAACTTGTCCCTGTATACGACAAGCCGATGATCTACTACCCGCTGTCCACTCTGATCCTTGCCGGTATTCGTGACATCCTCGTCATAACTCGACCCGAGGATTCGGAGCAGTTCCAGCGCCTCTTGGGCGACGGTGCCCGTTTCGGGGTCTCGATCACCTATGTGTCACAGCCGTCACCCGATGGGCTCGCGCAAGCATTCATCCTCGGGGAGGATCACATCGGCTCCGATAGCGCCGCGCTCGTGCTCGGCGACAACATCTTCTATGGCCAAGGGATGGGCACGCGACTTCGGCAGTACACATCGCTAAGCGGCGGTGTCATATTTGGCTACTGGGTCGACGACCCCACGGCTTATGGTGTTGTCGAGTTTGACCGCGCCGGCAGGGTGGTTTCGCTGGAGGAGAAGCCGGCCGTGCCCAAGAGCAACTATGCCGTTCCAGGGTTGTACTTCTATGACAACGACGTGATCGAGATCGCGAAGAACCTTCGGCCGTCGGCGCGCGGTGAACTGGAGATCACAGATATCAATCGGGTTTACCTTGAACGCGGAGCCTTGAGCGTCGAGATCCTGCCGCGCGGTACCGCCTGGCTCGACACCGGTACATTCGACTCGTTGAGCGAAGCCACGGACTTCATCAGGACCGTTGAGAGAAGACAAGGCCTGTCGATCGGCTGTCCTGAGGAGGTGGCCTGGCGAATGGGGTTCCTCACCGATGATGAGTTGCGCCTGCGGGCGGAGCCACTAGTCAAGAGCGGTTACGGGGCCTACCTGCTGAAGGCGCTCGAGCAGGGCATCGGCTGAACGGCCGTGCGGTCAGAGTACTCGGGGTGGGACTCCGACGCGGGAACCTCGCCCGTCGGAGCAGATGAGTGAACGAGACGCTAACCCCCACAAGCGTGAGTACGCGGCTCGCCCGTGATCGGCGCCGGCTGATCCTGTACGCGCTTCCAAGAGCGCGGGGGCACATCGATCGTTACGTCATCCGAGCGCTCTCGGCGCTCCGCGACACCGGTGCGGAGGTAGTCGTTGTGGTAACTGGGTCTCTTGATTCTGCGGCGCGCGCCGAGCTGCAGCGATACTGCTCAAGGCTCGCGGACGCGGGCGATGTGCCCTTCACCCGCCGGATGTATAAGTGGGCTCTTCAGGAAAGCGGGTTCCAGCCCGAAGAAGTCGATGAGATTGTGCTGACGGGAAGCGGGTGGTTCGGCCCAACGCACCGCGGCTTGATCGACGTCTTCGCTGCGATGGATGGTTCGACTGCTGACCTCTGGGAGCTCATCGAGCATCGGGCCCAGCTGCTGCAGGACTTCCCTCGAGAGGGGTTTCCGCACGTCGAGGAGCCCTACCTTTGGGTTCGTGTCCGGGGCGCGCTCACCAGTTCCCACCATCTGTACGGTGGCTCCACCGGCGTGTCCCTTGCTCGACGGGCATCGTCACAAGGCTTCTCCACTGCCGCGATGTTCACCGCGGAGGAGATGGGTTCGGAGGACCCGGCGCTGATGAGCGTGGAACAGCTCCTTGAGGCGGGATGCCCTGTTCTGCCTCGGGCCCCATTTGCCGCTTACCCGCCGTTCCTGCAGCGGCACGCAGTCATCGGCCGCGAGCTGATGTCGATGGCTGTGAGAAGTGGATTCGATCTTGATGAAGTGCTGGAGGGCTTGACGCGCACGATCCCTCCTAAGGCGCTCAACGCCAATATCGGGATGTTGGACGTGTTGTCTCCGAGCAGCTCGGAAGTCCAGCCTCCGCTACGGATACTCGCCTTGGCGCACATCACAGACCTCAACGCCGCAGAGGAGCTCCTCCAACGGCTGGAGAGCCTCCCGGAGGGTTACGACCTAGTTGTCACGACAACAGACGGATCAAAGGCTGCCCGACTCGGGCGCTTGATGAACGCACATGGCGGCAAGATGCGCCACGCAGAGGTCAGAGTAACCCCCGCGAGTCCGGGCCGTGACATGAGCGATCTGTTGATCGCCTGCCGGGATCTTCTTCTGGGCGGAAACTACGATCTTCTGGTGAAGGTCCATGCGCGCCCGATGGGTAGGAAGACTCGAGTGGTTCGTCAGTACTTTCGGCGCTACCAATTCGACAACCTGCTTGCTTCGGAGGAGCACGTCGCACAGATCGTCAACCTGTTCATGAGGGAAAAGGGGCTCGGACTCGTCTTTCCGCCGATGATTCACATTGGCTACCACATCATGGGCAAGGGATGGTCCCGTTACCGCCGCATGGCTAATCTTCTGGCGGCGCGCATGGGTATCCAGGTGCCGGCTGACGAGGTTTCGCCGCTCGCGCCATTTGGAGGCATGTTCTTTGCCCGTCCGGCTGCCCTTCAGCTACTCACGAATCAGCGATGGACTTATGGAGATTACCGGAGGTTCGGGGGAAAGCGTTCGGTCAGCTTGGCACGCGTCCAGGAACGACTACTGGTACCTGCTGCAGCAGAGCTTGGTCTTCACAGCCGAACGGTGCTGACAGCGGAGCACTTCGAGATAAGCCATACCGCGTTGGAGTACAAGGTCGACGAACTGTCGTCGACCATGAGCGGCTACCCGGTTGAGCAGATCGCCCTGCTGCATAGGGCGGGGCGGATCGGTCGCGGAGGACCGGTGAGCCTGATGAGGATGTTCCTTCGGGCAAACCATCCGCGAATCGCTCAGGTCGTTCTACCGATAATGTCGCTTGTCGAGCGCGTATACCTGGGAGTACGCGCGGTCTCCTCAGAATCGAGAGCCGCTGGTTTGCGCTTGCGGGCAAGGAGAAGCAATCGATGAAGACTGCCGAGCTTGTGGTGAGTGCCCCTCGCCCGGCCTTTCCCTTTCCTGACGGTGGGCGCAGAATCCTAATCTACGTTGTGTACGATCGCCGCGGCGACGTAGAGGACTACGTCCTGTTCGCGTTGCGTCATCTGCGCGAATTCTTCGACACAATCCTCGTTGTCGTGAACGGGAAGCTCACAGAGCGCGGTCGTTGTGCGCTCGAGCCGCTTGTGGAGAGTGTGATCGTCCGTGAAAACCGCGGTTACGACATATGGGGCTACAAGACTGGCCTGGATCATCTTGCGGACGAGATATCGACCTATGACGAAGTTGTACTCGCTAACGACACCTGGTACGGGCCGGTCCGCCCGTTGCGTCCTGTGTTCACGCGAATGGACAGTGCACCGCTGCATTTCTGGGGTATGACCGATCACATCCGAGTGGAGCCGAACCCGTTCACGAGAACTGGATATCTGGCGTACCACTTGCAATCGTACTGGCTCGCTGTGCGTTCCTCCATGTTTCTGTCGGACGAGTGGAAGAACTACTGGCGTGATCTGCCAGAGCTCCATTCCTACGAAGATGCGGTCGTGCGACACGAGGCTGTCTTCACGGAGCTGTTCACCGGCCTCGGTTACGTGGGGGAGGTGGCGTTCCCGACGCTAACCGATCGCACGGAAAACCATGCAGTCCTCTATGCCGAGCAGCTAGTCGATGCGGGGTGCCCGACTCTAAAGCGGCGCGCCTTCTTCCAATGGCCGCCCTACCTTGACCATCTCGGAGTCGTCGGGCGCTGGGCTCTCGAGGCGGCCAGTCGCCACGGCTATCCGACTGACCTGATCCTGTCCGACCTAGCGCGCAATGTTGCTCCACGCGTTCTGAATACCGATCTTGCGCTTACAAGTGTGCTTCGATCGGACGCTAACGACTACCGTGATGGGGAACCCCTGCGCACCGTGGTTATCGCTCACGTCTTCTATGACGAGATGATGGGAGAGATCATCGACCGGGTGTCGCGGCTTCCAGGCCGGTTTGACCTCGTAGTTACTGTGCCGGACAAGGAGAAGGCCGACCGGATACGCGAGGTGTTGGCGGCGTGGCCGGCTCGAGGCGCGGTCGATGTTCGTGTTCTGGCGTCGAACAACGGTCGTGATCAGGGGGCCTTCCTCGTTGGCTGTCGAGATATCGTCGTTGACGGTGGCTACGATCTCCTCGTCAAGGTCCATTCGAAGAAGACACCTCAGGATGCTTCAAACGCGTCCCGACACTTCAGACGTCAGCAGTTCGACAACTTGCTTGATTCCTCTGACTACGCCGCGAATGTGGTTGCGCTCTTTCAAAGAGAAAAGATGCTCGGGATCGTCTATCCTCCGATGGTCCACCTCGGGTATGGGACGATGGGCCACGCGTGGTGGGGAAACAAGTCGCGGTTCGTAGAAACATGCGCAATGCTCGGGATATCCGTTCCCGTGGACGACGCGTCGCCGCTAGCCCCATTCGGATCCATGTATTTTGCCCGCCCTGACGCGCTCCGGCCGCTCTTTGAGCACGAGTGGACCTACGAAGACTTCGGGGGCGAGGAATCGTACCTGGACGGTGGGCTCGCTCACGTTCTCGAGCGGATGCCGTCGTATGCGGCAGGTGAGTCCGGCTACTACACGCGAACGATCGCGAACGTCGAGTATGCGGCAGTCAGTTACACGGCCTTGGACTACAACCTTGACCAGATGAGCGCGACCGTGCCTAACACCACAATGGATCAGATCCTGTTCCTCCGACGGATAGGGGAGCTCGGCCGCGGGAAACACGAGGACTTTGCCTACGCATTCGCTCGTGTCACCCGGCCGACCTGGGAGCCTCGCCTACGGCGCCTGTTTGCGGCAATGCGCGCAATCCGGAGTCGCGCACGGTGGCGTAAGTGAGCAACCGTTATGTCCAGGTGTAGTGAGCACGTCATCGTACTGAGGTGCTGTCGGCTGAGACCCGCTAGTCTCGGGATGCAGGTGGGGCGAAGCCGAACGGATTGAGCGATTGCCAATGCCACGCGTCGCGGGCCATGTCTTCAATTGTCCGCGTGGCTTGCCAACCCAGTTCATCTCGTGCACGTGAGGCATTCGCCCACGCCGACGGCAAGTCTCCCGGCCGCCGCGGACCCAGACGATAGGGAATCCGCTTGCCGCAGGCCTCCTCGAATGCTCGTATGAGGTCGAAGACGGTCGTGGGAACACCAGTTCCGAGATTCCACGCACGTGTCCCGCGATTGGCTAGAGCCCACGTGAGGGCGGCGATATGCCCCTCCGCGAGGTCGCAGACGTGGATATAGTCGCGTTCTCCGGTCCCGTCCTTGGTCGGATAATCAGCGCCGAAGACGGTTACTGCTTCCCGTCTTCCCACCGCGACTTGTGCAACGTAAGGGGCCAAGTTGTTGGGCACGCCGAGTGGATCCTCACCGATCAAGCCGCTCGGATGAGCGCCGATGGGGTTGAAGTAGCGGAGAACAGCAACGCTCCAGCTCGGGTCAGAAGCAGCAAGATCGGACAGGATTCTCTCCAACATCGCCTTCGTTTGACCATACGGATTGGTCGAGATGATGGGTTCATCCTCCTCTTTGTACGGGGGCTGCTGTCCGCCCCCGTAGACCGTTGCGGATGAAGAGAACACGATGCTGCGGACGCCGCACTCGTTCATTACCTTGAGTAGCGAGAACGTGGCATCAAGATTATGCGAGTAGTAAGTCAGCGGCTCCGCGACGCTCTCGCTGACTGCCTTCAGCCCAGCGAAGTGGATCACAGCTTCAGGGCTGGTGGCAGCGAAGGCATCAGCCAGAGCGTGTTCATTGCGCAGATCCGCTACGTGCATCGCGGCGGACTTGGAAGTTATCTGAGCAATTCTGTCGAGCACGACGGGCGAACTATTTGACAGATTGTCAACGATGGTCACTTCGTGTCCGCGCTCTAGCAGCGCCACGACGGTGTGCGAGCCGATGTATCCGGTGCCACCGGTGACGAGAACACGCAATGGACCCTCCCAGGTTTGTCCGATTCGATGCTAGTCCAGAACGACCGCGGCCTCGCAGTGTCTCCGCATGCCGTGCGCTGGTTGCGTGGTGCTGAACGCGCTCGCCGACGCGGCAGAATATCGGGGTGCACAAGAGAACGCTGAAAGGCAGGAGCCACATGACCAACCGTTCTGATCAGGAGCGGCCGGCTCCTGCGCGTGCCCTCCAGCGATTCGCCCGGCATTGGGTGAGCATTGCTCTTGCTGCGATCTCGCTCGTCTACGGCGGAGCGGTGACGGTTCTGCACGACGACTCCGTTTCGCCGATCGATGAAGTTGTCTACCTGGACTACACGTACAAGCTCTGGGACCAGGGCCTGGTGCACAAGGGGGAGACCTTCGGGGACGAGGTCGCGCACCTGGTCGCTTGCGAGAACGTCATCCCGTTCGGTTCGCTTGGTCAGGAGTGCGGATCGGATGATGTGAACCTCGCCGCGATGCCTAACGCTGGGTACACCACCGGCGAGGGCTACACCCCGATCTATTTCTGGACTGTCCGAATTATCGGGGACCCCGTGCACGCGATCACGGGCCTAAGCGAAGTTACTTCGTGGCGGTTGAGCGGGGTGGTTTGGCTCGCCGGAACGATTCTTGTGCTGGCCGCCCTCCTGCGCAGAGCGGGCGTACCTCAGTTTGCCGTATTCGCGCTTGGTCTCTTGTTCATTGGATCGCCGTATGCATGGTGGACATACACCTATATCAGTACAGACACAAGCGTCGTGATCTTCGGAGCGAGTATTCTCTTGGTAACGATGGAGGCCGTGCGCGGGAGGTGGTCCGCATGGTGGCTGGTCCCCCTTGCGGTACTCGCTCCACTTTTCAAGATCACGAACCTCGTCGTCTTCGGCCTCGTTCTGATCTACCTCGTGCTCGACAGTTTGACTCGGCGGATCCGCAAATCCGCGGACTACCCAGGCGCACCACGAGGTGTCGCCAGCGTTACACGACTCTGGCTTCCCATCGGCCTCGCCGTTGTACTCGCTGGCGCAATACAAGCCGCGTGGCTACGCATAATCCCCTTGCTCGCCGTGAGCGATGTAGTGGTCGATCAGGGTATTACCACACCATTGACGGCAGGCGAAGTGGTGCGTTTGGCGCTGAGTGGGATTACTGGTGCAATCACGCACAATCCTGCGGTTGGGCGGACGGACTCGATGCTGCCTGAGCTGATTTTCGTCCCATTGAGCTGGTTGGCGATCGCCGGCGTAATTGGAGCGGTTATGTCTATGCAATGGAACTCGAGGCGAGGGCCACTCGTTTGGGGGACTGCAGTTGCCACGATCGCCGCGCTCCCCGCGCTCGGTTGCCTGATGTGGTTCTTGACCGGAGTGTATTTTCCCCTCCCCGGGCGGTACGCGGCTGGACTGGTTCCGGCCATCCTGCTCGTCACAGGGTTCATGCTGAGGAGCCGGGTGGCAACGATCGGAGTCGTTGCATACTCGGCGCTGCTCCTCACTTTCGGGGTCACGCTGGCGATCCACATTGGGGCTAGCTACTAGGCCGTGTTGCTATATCCATTGGAGGGCGGCTGAGAGGCAGATTCCGGCTGCGTATGAGGTCGCTGTCTTGTCGTATCGGGACGCGAGTCCTCGCCATTGCTTGATGAAGTTGAAGCACCGCTCGATCACGTTGCGGCCCTTGTAGCGTTCCTGCTGCTCGTCGCCGAAGTTGATGGGACGGCCTGCCCGCTTGCGTCGGTGGGCGATCTGGTCGTCGCGTTCGGGGATCGTGGCCTTGATGCCCCGCTCCCGAAGCCACGCGCGGTTCTTCTTCGACGGATACCCCTTGTCTGCGAGTACCCGCTCGGGTCTGGTGCGCGCAGGACCCCGCCCCGGGACGTGGATCTGATCGAGCACGTCGGTGAACATGCTCGTGTCCGCGACCTGCCCGCCGGTGAGCACGAACGCGGGGCGTGTCAAATGGTGTGTGTAAGGGGTGGGTCTCCTTATGAAAGGAAACACACTGTTGGTTATCGACAAGGCGTCGCGTGAGGCGCGGCGCAAGGCTCAGGCGGAGGGTCAGCGTCTCATTTCCTCCGGCGTGATGGACGACCTGTTCGCGAAGATCGATGCTGGCGAGATCGAGGTCGATGGCGCGGACGGGCTGATCCAGCAGCTCATCAAGACCGGCCTCGAGCGCGGGTTGCAGGCCGAGTTGACCGGGCACGTCGGCTACGAGAAGGACGACCCGGAAGCGCACCTGCACGAGAACTCGCGGAACGGGTCGTTCCCGAAGACCGTTGGCACCAGCGTCGGCGACGTCGAGCTGCGGGTCCCGCGGGACCGCAACGGCACGTTCACCCCGCGGCTGGTGCCGACCGGCAGCCGCCGGCTGTCGCGGCTGGACGAGATGATCATTTCGCTCTACGCCGGCGGGATGACCGTCCGCGACATCGAGCACCACCTCGCCGCCACGGTCTGCACCGAGCTGTCACGGGAGACGATCTCGAAGATCGTCGACGAGATCGCCGACGAGGTGCTGGCCTGGCAGCACCGTCCGCTCGAGGCGTTCTACCCGGTGATCTACCTGGACGCGCTGATCGTGAAGGTCCGCGACGGCGGGCACGTCAGGAACAAAGCCGCGCACATCGCCGTCGGCGTCGACATGGACGGCGTCAAGCACGTCCTCGGGATCTGGGTGCAGCACACCGAGGGCGCGAAGTTCTGGGCGGCGGTTTGCGCCGAGCTTGCCAACCGCGGCGTCCGCGACGTGCTCATCGTCTGCTGCGACGGGCTGACCGGGTTCCCCGAAGCGATCGAGGCGACCTGGCCGGACTCGATGGTCCAGGTCTGCGTGGTCCACCTGATCCGCGCCTCGATGCGATTCGTGTCCTATGGGCAGCGCAAGGCCGTCGCCGCCGCGCTGAGACCGATCTACCAGGCTGCGACCGTGGACGCCGCCCGCGCCGAGCTCGAGGCGTTCGTCAGCTCGGTACTGGGTAAGGCGAACCCTCGCACCGTCGCCGTGTTCGAGAACGCCTGGGAGCGGTTCACCCCTTTTCCTCGCGTTCCCGCCGGAGGTGAGACGGGTGATTTACACGACGAACGCGATCGAGTCGCTGAACTTCCAGTTACGGAAGGTCACAAGAATCGCGGGCACTTCCCGAACGACCAGTCCGTGGTGAAGCTGCTCTGGCTGGCGATCTGCGATATCGAGGACAAACGCGCCCGTGACCGAGCGAGGGAACGCGGCCGCCCGTCCGCCGAGCGCAAGGCCTCCGGGCGGCTCGTCGAGGGTGAGGTCCTGACGAACTGGAAGAAGGCCCTCGAACAGCTCGCGATCGCGTTCCCCGAGCGCATCGAGCACTACCTCTAGCCCTGAGACACCGCCCGCTTACACACACAACTTGACAGGCTCCGAACGCGAGCGGGCGGGCCTTCCCGTCGCAAACGAGGTGGATCTTCGTCGTCAAACGGCCCCGTGACCGGCCGATCGCGTGATCAGGCGGCTCCGGCCCGGATTTCTTGTAACTCAATCCAGCCCCCTGTGTCGCGGGGCAAGGTCGCGCCGTGCTGGTGGACACGGGCGATCGAGGAGTCCACCGACACGACCCAGTCGATCTCACCCTGAAGCGACGCGCGACGCTGCACGTGGGCGAGCAAGTCCTCCCAGACCCCATCGGCCGCCCAACGGCGGAAATTCTCGTAAATCGTGTTCCAGTTCCCGAACCGCTCAGGCAGATCCCGCCACGCCGACCCCGTCCGAAACCGCCACGCGGTCGCCTCGACTACCGTGCGTCGATCAACCGGCGGACGCCCCCGCGTACTCGCAGGCGGGAACACCTCCCCGATCAATTGCCAGGCCTCATCCGTGATGACATCTCGCGACACGCCTCCAGCATCACCCACCCACGAACAGCATTTAGCAACACGGCCTAGGGGCGGGGCTGACGGGGTACGTCACAGAATCAAGGGACTCCGCGGTGTTAGGATCTGGAGGCTGCCCAATCGTTGCGGTGGTCGCTGGCGGCGATGCGCCATGAACTCGTGGGCACGGAGGTTGGGATGAGTCCTCCATCAAGGGGGCTTCCGCGACAGGATACGGGCGAGTTCGTCAGCCGTGACGGTCGCGGTTGGCTTGACGGTCGCGATTGGTATGTCGTACGCGCCTTTGCGGGCGGTGAGGTAACGAAGCTGTGAGAACACTCGACTACACAGACACGTGGCTGATCGTGCCGCTCTACAACGAGGCGACCGTCGTGCGGCACGTTGTAGCAGAGGCTCGGGATACGTTTCCGAACATCGTGTGCATTGACGATGGAAGCTCGGACAACTCAGTAGCGGAGGCGCTCGCCGGAGGTGCGACTGTGCTTCGTCACCCGATCAACTTGGGTCAGGGCGCTGCAATCCAGACGGGGATCGTCTTCGCCCGACGCCAGGCAGGAGCGGAGTACTTCGTAACCTTCGATTCTGATGGTCAGCACAAGGTGGCAGACGCGGCGGCGATGGTTGACCGCCTGCGTGAGGAGCCGATCGACATCATCTTCGGGTCGCGATTCCTCGACGACCGCACGAACGCTGGTGGGCTGAAGAAGCTCGTGTTGCGGACTGCGGTGTTATTCGAACGCCTTTCCACGGGTGTGCGCTTGACCGACGCACATAACGGGCTGCGTGCCTTTAACAAGAGTGCGGCCCATGTCCTTCAGATCACGCAAAACCGCATGGCGCATGCGAGCGAGATTGTCTCTCAGGTCGGTAAGAATCATCTGAGATATGCGGAGCACCCGGTAGAGATCGTGTACACCGATTACTCACGGGGCAAGGGACAATCGCTCTGGAACTCCGTGAATATCCTCAGCGAACTATTTATCAAGTAGGCGTGATGACTGATCAGTTGACAATCAAGATCCTCTTGATAGGTGCCTTTATTGTTATGGGCTTCATCCTGCTCAAGTCGGGAGGATCGGCGCGGACGCAAGCAATACGAACGATTACTCTCCTGATTCTGTTGGCGGCCGCGGTGTACGCGGTGCTGTTCCCCGCCGTGATCAACGACTTGGCACAACTGGTCGGCGTTGGTCGTGGCACAGACCTCCTCCTCTACGTGTTCCTCGTAGTGTTCGTGGCGAACGCGCTCACCACAGTCCGGAGGCGCCGCGCCCAGGACGCCCAGATCACGCAACTCGCCAGGGAGATCGCTCTGCGAAGTCCGGAGCGTCTCGGAGATCATCAGGAGCAGCGGTTTGAGTGACGTCGCGCGGGTAGCGCGCAGGACGCCGCCGGTGGCTTGGGGTCACCTCCTCCTGCATGGAATGGGATCAATCTGTGACAACTGATAGCGCTCGCGCGCGATACGAGAGACTCAAGCAGTGGCCGCTTCGCCCTGTCACGGAGCGGTCCGGGTTCTGGGGCTCCGCCAAGGCAGTGTTCGCGCAGCGCCAGCTTCTTGGCGGTTTGATTCGTCGCGATATCAAGGCGCGATACAAGGACAGCGTACTCGGCATGCTGTGGACGCTGATCAATCCGATCGTCCAGCTCGTTGTCTACTACGTCGTGATGGGTCAGTTCCTCGGGGCTGCCAGGGGAATCCCTAACTTCGCCATATACATCTTCTCTGGCCTGACGATCTTTGTACTTTTCAGCGAGATGCTGACCGGGACCACCGCTTCGATCGTGGCCAACTCTGGTCTCGTCAAGAAGGTGTACATTCCGCGCGAGGTATTCCCGCTTGCATCGATGGGTTCGGCGCTGTTCACCTTCGCGGTCCAGCTGGTGGTCCTCTTAATCGCCTGTCTGCTTCTCGGCGGGTTGCCGTCAGGCTGGGATCTGCTGTACTTCTTTCCGTCAGTACTTGTGGTAGCCGTATATGGCCTCGCGTTCGGACTGCTGCTTTCGGCGCTGAACGTGTACTTGCGCGATGTGCAGTACCTCACACAGATTCTCCTGATGTTGGCGATGTGGGCCTCACCGATCGTCTACGGGTGGACGATGGTTGGCGACGTTATCCAGCGAGCATCAGTTCCGGCTTGGGTGTTAGAGGTATATACCAACAACCCGCTGACTCTTGCGGTGCTTGGCTTTCATAAGGCCTTCTGGGCCGCGGGTTCCCCTTCCGACTATCCCGACGGTTTGGCGCTCCGGATGGGCATCGCCGTTCTTGTCGGCCTCGTTCTCATGTGGGTCTTTCAGCGGGTGTTCGCGCGACTTCAGGGAAATTTCGCTCAGGAGCTCTGATGACCGACTCAGTTTCCAGTCCCCCGGACATCGTCGTGATCGACGATGTGTCGAAGACGTTCACAATCCGCAAGGACAACTCTCTCAAGGAGAGGGTCGTCACTCTCGGCAGGAGAGGGCGCGCACATCGCGAGACCTTCGAATCTTTGCGCCACGTCTCGTTCGCGATTCCCGCGGGATCGTCGATCGGCCTTCTCGGGCCTAACGGTTCCGGCAAGAGCACCCTCCTCAAAGTCATCGGAGGCATCATCGACCCCACTAGCGGGAGCGTTCGCCGCAGAGGACGAATGGCGGCGTTGCTGGAACTGGGAGCTGGATTCCACCCTGACCTATCAGGCCGAGACAACGTATATCTCAATGCATCGATCCTGGGTCTAACCAGGAGCGAGACGGACGCGCGCTTTCACGAAATCGTCGCTTTCGCAGAGATCGAAGACTTCATTGATACACAGGTGAAGTTCTACTCGTCAGGCATGTACGTGCGCCTGGCGTTCGCAGTCGCTGTCCACACGGACCCGGATCTGCTCCTCGTCGACGAAGTTCTCGCGGTGGGCGATGAGGCGTTCCAGCGAAAGTGTATGGACAAGATTCGCCAGTTCCAGGCCGAAGGTCGCACGATAGTCCTCGTATCTCACTCCGCCGGCCAGGTCATGGAAGTGTGCGATCGAGGCGTAGTGCTGAGCGCTGGGGAGGTGGCGTTTATCGGCTCCGCCGCAGAAGCGACTAAGGTTCACCGCGAGATCCTCGAAGGGAAACGGAAGCAGGCAGTCGCGGAGCACGAACACCTCGCGGAACCGCGAGCGTACTCGTCAATCGCAGGAATCACGGTGGATGATGGCTCTGGCGTGCCGAGCAGCACCTTCTCGCCCGGTGATGATCTCACTATCACTCTCTCCATCGACCACGCCGTTTCCCACGACAGCTGGAACACGAGTATCAGCATCGACACGCCACACGGCCAACAGGTCTTCGGTACCGGCACAAGGCGACTGGGAGCGCCCCACGACGCTGTAACGCCCGGACGAGTGGATGTGTCATACCAGCTTCCCGCGCTGTCGCTCGCGGGCGGTCAGTACTTCGTCAATGCTGAGGTTTCGGACGCAGACGGGGCGCCTTTGGACGCGATGTGGCAGGGCGCGTCCTTCTTCGTACCTGTGGAATTCCGACAGACCGGAACCGTCTACTCCGAAGTGCTCGTCGCAGTTCGGAAATGAGGCGGTAGCTCCTCCGAAGGCAGATCCACACCTGATCTGGGTTGGCCGGCCTGGCTCAGCACCCATTCCCAGTGCCGCGTCAGTCCCTCGCGAAGACCGATCCTCGGCATCCATCCGAACTGCGTGCTGATCGAAGTGAAATCGGCACTGGTGCGGGAGACGTCACCGCGCGCGACGTCCGCGTACCGCACGCGCGGGGTCCGGTCGGTGACGTCCGCGATCAGTTCGAGAACCTCGTTGATTGAGTGGCTACCACCGCCAGAGACGTTATACACCGTTCCTGGTGTCAACGCTCCCGAGCCCACGGCCGCGAGCGCGTCAACGATGTCGCCAACGTATGTGAAGTCCCGAACCTGTTCTCCCGAGCCGTAGACCACGATTTCGGTGTCTTCCAGCGTTGCCCGAAGAAAGCGGCCAAAAGCCATGTCTGGGCGCTGCCGAGGGCCGTACACGGTGAAGAACCTTAGTGACACAGTCTCCAGGCCGAAGTTCGCAGCGTAGAGCCTGCACAGATGCTCCGCCGCAAGCTTCGTTACCCCATAGGGACTGCGCGGCCGCGGAAGAGCGCTCTCGTTAGTAGGGTATGACTCGGCGTCTCCGTATACCGAGGACGACGAGGCGTATACGATGCGAATGTCGCGAACGCGTAGTGCTTCTTCGAGCAGTCGCTGCGTCGCGATAACGTTTGCATCGACATAGTCGTCGAATGACTCGCCCCATGATGCCCTTACACCCGGCTGGCCAGCGAGGTGGTAAACGACGTCGGCGCCGTCGAGGACACTACTCAGATCTGCACGCGTCAAGTCTGCGCGGACCAGTGTAAAGCCGTTGCCGACCAGTTCGGACAGATTGCGCTTCTTCAGGCGCGGGTCGTAATAGTCTGACAGGTTGTCGACCCCCACGACATCGTGGCCGTCGCTCATGAGTCGTTGGGTTAGATGGCTGCCAATGAAACCCGCGGCGCCCGTGACAACTGCCTTCATCGGTCATCCAGTCCCATCTCAGAATCTTATCCGAGGTGCGTGGTGGTTCATCGCGATCAGTAAGCTGGTCTCTCGTCGCCATGACGAGGAGGTTTAGGTGAGGATCTGCGTATACACTGTGCTCCTCGGGGGATACGACACCCTGCTCGAACAAGTCGTAGCAGCGAATAGCAAGGCCGACTTTCTGTGCTTCTCGGACAGTCAGAACCTAGTTAGCGAGACGTGGCGACTTGAGCGAGTCGATCCGCTACTGCCACAGGACTTGCACCGCAGCTCGCGGGAGTACAAGATCCTCGGTCATCCGGTGCTGCAGCAGTATGACGTGACGATCTGTATAGACGCGTCTGTCTTGCTTCGCTCGACTCCGGAACAGATAGTAGCTCAGCTACTGCCGGAGGAATTCGACATGGCCTTGCTCGCGCATAGCTATCGTGACACTGTGCTCGACGAATTCGATGAAGTAGTGCGTCTCAACTACGACGATAGGTTCAGAGTCTACGAACAGCTGACTGATTATGCGGTTCATTTTCCCGCGGCGCTCGACGCGCGGCCGCTATGGGGCGGTATGCTAATTCGACGCAACACTCAACACGTCGCTGACGCTATGCGTATTTGGTTCTATCAGGTTCTCCGATATTCACGGCGAGACCAGCTCTCACTACCATTCGCCCTGCAGGCGGCAGGACTCACGCCGCATGTCGTGGAGCTTGACAACTTCCAGTCGGAACTGCATGAATGGCCCGTCATAGCTGGCCGGAAAGTTGTGCAGGGTAAGGCCCCAGCATTCGCTCACGGCCCAATGGTCGCGGAGTTGCGGCGGGCAGTCCAACGCATCAAGGAACTGGAGGCGCAACTCGCGGACTGCGAGCCTGCGGCCGTCGCTGCGCTCCGGAATCGGATAGCGCAACAAGCGGCCGAGATCGAAGAGGGGTTCGCTGAACGCGTCAGGCTCGAACAGAACATCGAGGGATTGCGGCGGCGTCAATGGGAATTGGAGTATGTGGCCGCGCGCAGGAGCTCAATGTCCAGGCGGATAAGGAAATACGCGCGCGCGCTGGCAGTGAAGCTCACGAGAGGGCGTCTTCTAGCTGGGAAACGATGACAGAGTCAGCGGTACGTGCAGATAGCTCCCGCATCATCGCGAGCGCCTCTTCCCACTGCTCTCCGCGAAAGGTCTCACGGGCGTAGTCGAGCCCAGCGAGGATGGCGTCTTCGCTCGGATGGGCCTCGATCCAGTACGGGTAGTCGTCTGGCAACCAGAACGCCGCTTCCGTTTCGTCTCGCGCCAAGAGTATGTTCGCGCCAGCAAGTGCGGCGGTGAAGCCCTTCAGGAAGGGCTTGTGTCGATCCAGTAAGCGATGCTGACGCACTGCGTAGTGCATGTGAACTCCCGGAACCCGCTGCATCCAGGCAACATCCTGGCGGGCAGTGTCGACGTGGACAAAGTCCACCTCAGCTGCGATCTGAGGTGTACTCACAGCGTTCACCGTCTCTCCAAAGTATCGAACGAGCATCGGTCCGGCCGCCTCGGGTGGGGCGCCCCTTGATGCCAGTATGCGCCTGAGGCGGGGGTCAACGTGATGGTCGATGCGTACGACCTTGGTGGTCAATGGTCGGGATTCCAAGTCCCTATGCGCGGAGATCGATGCGGCGATGAGCACATCTGCGGCTGCCGCAACGTCGTCACTTACGTCCTCATCCACAGGATCAAGAAAGACGCGGTTTCCCCGGTGGCGCAGGCTATGGATCATGTCCGGATCCATCGTCCGGGCGGCGCCCTTGGTTAGGAAGAGCTCCGAGTTGCGGACGGTTCTGCTCACTGGCTCGAAAGTCACGCGTCTTTCCAGGCGTGCGCTGTGCGCCAGGAGCTCGGATAGCTGCCGGCCGCGCATAATGGTCGTTCCGGATTGCCGCGTGGACTTTGTGTATATGAATCTCACGGGGCGTGACCGGCGACTCAATAGCATGGAGTCGATCGTAACGTTTGAAACGCTGGCTGATATCAGGCATGTCGACTGTTGCAAGAGAGTAGGGGAGCTTCACGATGCTCGCGAGCGACCTGTCCGCAGAGGAAATCTATAGCAAGAGGACCCCCTCGGTACCGGCGCTGCGTCTGCGAGAAGTGTGAACGGGGCGTCGAAGCCTCCCCGTAGTGGCGGGCTCGGGCGGATCATTCCCGCGCTCGTCGCGTCTAGCGCGCTCGGCTATGGGATACAGCTGCTTGCGCCTTTCCTCCTCGCCGCGCCGGAGTATGTCGAGTTCAGTGCCTTCTGGAGTGCGCTTTTTCTTGGGGTTGCTTCCTTGTCCGGCGTTCAGAATGAAGTGGCAAGATCAACGCTCCCCGAAGGTAGTTCCGCTGCCACCGAGTCTCTGCGGCGCTATGCGGTAGTCGTGGGACTTGGGGCCGCTGTCGGCGGTGCGATCGGTGGAGCAGTCGTCGGTGGACTACTCGGGTCAGGTGATTCGGGCATGATTGCCGTCGCGATGGCGCTCGGGCTGGGCGGCTTCGTGATTCTCGCTATCCAGACGGGAACGCTCTATGGTGCCGGGCGTTGGGCCGGTGTCGCACTGGCGATCATCGCCGACCCGGGGCTGCGCGCCTTGGCGTTCGTGGCCATTGCTGCGCTTGCTCTGGCTGTTGGCGCCAGTATTCCGTTCGGGACATTGCTGCTCGCGACTGTGTTGCCCTTCACGGGAGCGGCGATAGTCGTTTGGTGGGGCGGTGGCAGAGCGACGGTCAGGGCGGTCTTCATCGATCAGACGTGGACACGGCTCCTTCGTAACTCCTTTCACACAGTGGTGGCGGCGACCGCACTGGGATTTGTAGCGGCGGGAATGCCTCTCGTTATCGCAGCCATCGGCCAGGGAGAGGAGCCTTCCGTCGTTGCGGGCGCCGTGCTCGCTGTTGTCCTTCTGCGTGCCCCTCTCGTGAGCCCTATGCTTGCGCTGCAGAGCTACTTGACGGTTACTTTCCGTGACGCGCCATTGCTCGCTCGTCGACGTTCTCTCGTTCTCATGACGGCACTCCTTCTCGCTGCCGGCATCGTGTCGCTTGCGATTGCCTGGGGCGCGCAGGCCGTGGATGACCTACTCTCGCCTCTGTATACCCTGCCGCCTGTGTGGGTTCTTGTCGCGATCGTGTTTGCCGCCGCGCTGGTCGGCATTCAGTCCATCGTTGGGGCGGCAGCGCTCGCGCGCGGGAGTCACCGTGTGTACTCTCTCGGGTGGGTCACGACAGCTGCCGGGGTCTTGGTCGCCGCATTGCCCCCATTGCCGTTCGAGCTAAGGCTCGCTGTGGCGCTGACGTTGCCCGTCGTTGTCGGATTGGCGGTTCATCTGATTGGGCTGAGCTCGGCCGGGCGTCGCCGTTCTCACGCGGTATGATCAGTGGGTTGAGCTCTCGAAGTCCGTTTGTCGCCGCGAAGTTGGTACCGCTTGTCTTCTGTCATTGATGTGATGCTCCCGTATTACGGGGATGTTGAGCAGATGAAAGCGGCAGTCGACAGCGTTAGGGCGCAAAGCAGCCCGCATTGGCGCCTCGTAGTCATTGACGACGGTTATCCGGACCAAGAACCCGCACGCTGGTTTGGTTCCATTGCAGATTCTCGAGTTGTGTACATCCGCAATGAGAAGAATCTCGGCGCCAATGGCAACTACAGGAAAGCTGTTGAACTTGTCGAGTCGCCGTGGTTCGTGATGATGGGTGCGGACGACATCATGGCGCCCGACTACCTTAGCGTTGTGGACCGAGTGATCCGCTCTTCCGAGGTGGACATTATTCAACCGGGAGTAAGGGTAATCGACGAGAACAATGCTGTGGTGCGCCCGCTCGCGGACCGTGTCAAGCGTCGCCTATCACTCAAGCCCGAACCCGGAGGCAGCGTACTCGGAGGGGAGACCCTAGTCGCGAGTCTCTTGAGGGCCAACTGGGCCTACTTTCCGTCAATCGCGTGGCGAACGTCCTCGGTGCGTGAGGTCGGATTCCGGCCGGACTTAGACGTCGCGCAAGATCTTGGCCTCATCCTCGACATTCTCGCGAGAGGGGGAGGATGATGGTATTGCCAGACGTCATCTTTGAGTATCGACGCCACACAGCCTCAGACTCATCCGTGCGCGCTCTCGACGGGCGGCGCTTCGATGAAGAGCGACGGTTCTTTGACGACGAGGCTCGGCGGTTCGACTCCCTCGGGTGGAAGCGCGCCGCTCGCGCAGCGCGGTGGCACCTCGCCTCACGCCTCAATGCGGCGTCTTTGGTGCCAAAGGCGATCACCCGAGGAGGGGCGGTAAACCGTCTGGTACGACATGTCTTCGCGTGAGGAGGATCTCGTGCTTCTTCGCGCTTCAGCCATCGGTGAACGAGGGAATTGAAGGGTGGCATAGGTTTAATGGATCTCCTCGTTGTCGGATCTGGTCTCTTCGGCCTCACGGTTGCTGAGCGTGCGGCCGCGGCAGGCCGCAAAGTGGTCATCATCGATCGGCGTGACCACCTTGGAGGAAACGCATACAGCGTTACCGAACCGATCACTGGGATCGAGGTTCACCGTTACGGTGCGCACCTGTTTCACACGTCGAATCCCGTGGTCTGGGACTACGTCAACAGGTTCACTGGCTTCACGGACTATGTGCATAGAGTGTTCACGACCCACGAGGGCGTCGTGTATCCGCTTCCGATCAACCTGGGGACGATCAATCAGTTCTTCCGCGCAGCCTATACACCTGCTCAGGCGCGCGCGCTGGTCCGTGAACTTGCGGAGGAATTCGACCCGAAGGCCGCCAGCAACCTTGAGGAACGTGCGATTGGGCTTATCGGCCGCCCCCTCTACGAAGCATTCGTTCGGGACTACACGGCGAAGCAGTGGCAGACGGATCCTCGGGACTTGCCGGCCGAGATCATTAGCCGGCTCCCGGTACGGTACACCTACGATAGTCGCTACTTCAACGACAAGTGGGAAGGTCTGCCGGTCGACGGATATGCAGCGTGGCTTGAGCGGATGGTCGAGAGTTCCAACATTGAGGTTCGTCTCGGGGTCGACTTCTTCGACGAGTCTCAGCCACTAAACCGGCGGGCGACGGTTGGTCAGCTGCCAATCGTCTACACCGGACCGGTCGACCGGTACTTCGATTACTCGGCCGGTGACTTGGCTTGGCGGACGCTTGACTTTGAGCAGGAGGTGCTCGATGTCGCTGACTTTCAAGGCACGAGTGTCATGAACTACGCCGACGCGGAGGTGCCGTATACCCGTATTCATGAATTCAAGCACTTCCATCCTGAGCGCGCAGAAAGATACCCGCGCGATAGGACCGTTATCATGCGCGAATACTCGCGTTTTGCGTCCCGGGAAGATGAGCCATATTATCCGGTGAACAGTCCCACAGATCGTGCTAGCGTGCTCGCCTACCGCGAACTCATGAACGGCGAGAGAGGTGTCTATTTCGGGGGTCGTTTGGGGACCTATCAGTACCTCGACATGCACATGGCAATCGGCTCAGCTCTCACCTTATGGGCGAATCGTCTGGCTTCTCTTTGAGGCGGTGGGGCGCGCGTACCGGCGCTATGCTGTCGGGGGCGAAGGCAGTCACCGTGGCGGCCGCCTTAGAGCCCGACGCGGGGATCGTCGATCGCGCATGTTTGCGGTCCCGCTCGTCCTGCCGCCGCTGTCGAAGGTCCCTCGTTCGGGGCATCCCTCGACCGCTGCATCGCTGCACGAGCGAGCGGTGGGTGTCCCCCCTCTTGCCACATCGCGGGATGAAATCCGTGGTCTAGTGATGTGCGGGAGAGAACACTCGTGATCGTTGAGCAGAAGCTCCGACCGCGCGTCGCCGGGGTCGTCCTCGCGTACCATCCGAATGCCACCATTCTCCGCAACATCGCGGCGCTCTTGGACCAAGTCAATGTGGTCTATGTCGTGAACAATTCGGCCGGCGAGGCAGCGACACAGGTGCTTGCGCCGCTGGCTTTCTTCCGCGACGTCGAGGTCATCGATCTCGAGGGCAATCTCGGTGTAGGTGCCGGCTTCAACGCAGGGATCCGTCGCGCGCTCGACGCGGACGCCGACTATGTCTGGATCTTTGATCAGGACAGTACGGTTGCACCCGGTATGCTCGGGGTGCTTCTTTCACATGTGGACGACTACGGAGTGCATACCGGTATCATCGGGCCGGCGCTGCGTGCGGCAGAGACCGGGCGTGTCTACCCCGCGGACTCAGGGGTCGGCGCAGTGCGGCGACACACCTTGATCTCGTCCGGGTCCCTTTTTTCGCGGGAACTGCTCGAAGAGATCGGCCTCCACGATGAGTGGATGTTCATCGACTACGTCGATCACGATATCTGCCTTCGCGCGCGTTCCGCCGGGTATACAAACCTGAAGGTTCTCGATACTGTTCTGGATCACCGTTTCGGTGATTCAACACCCGCCCGCCTGCTCGGACGGAACGTGTATCTCGCGAACTATTCACCACTGCGGCTCTACTATCAGTCCCGGAATCGGGTCGTATTGCTGCGTCGCTTCGGGCCTCGCGGCTGGTTCGGCGAAGACGCTTGGTTCACCATTAAGGCATGGACCAAGATAATCCTCTTCGAGACCCAGCGGGGTTTGAAGACCGCGTCAGCTCTTCGGGGGCTATGGGACGGTCTCCGTTGGAGGCGCACCGGCGAGTAACGCGGCACGGGACGGTTCGCCGCGAACGACAGCGCGGCGAGCTGTGCCGTCACGCTGTACAAGAGTATCGAGACGTTGGTCAGAGGGTGGCGGGGGCCTGCGTGCAATACGTCCACTCGTCTGCAGACCTCGTCTAGATCCCGTGGACTTCGTACGGATGTGGCTGCACCGCCCCGAACGGGGTACGCGCAATGTCGCATCCGTTCTCAACTGAGTATTTGAAGGGTTGAGGGCCAGTCGATATTGGGGTTCAGTGCCACTCGATATTGCGATTCAGGGCCGCCCGGTATTGCCGGTGAGCGCCACCCGGTGATGGCAACGCTCACCGGCGCCGGTCAGGCCGTCCTGGCGGTGTGTTCGCGCATGTTGGTGCTGCCGGTCTCGATCCAGATGGTGTTGTGGACGATGCGGTCCATAATCGCGTCGGCGTGGACTCCGCCGCCGAGGCGTTGGTGCCAGTCCTTCTTCGCGTACTGGGTGCAGAACACCGTCGAGGTGGCGTCGTAGCGGCGCTCGAGCAGCTCGAGCAGCATGCCGCGAACGCTGTCATCGGGGTTGTCGAGGAGCCATTCGTCGATCACGAGGAGCGTGAACGCCGCGTATTTGCGGAGCCACTTCTCCTTCCCCGCGGGCCGGTCGCGGGCGGTGGCCCAGGATTCTTCGAGGTCGGGCATGCGGATGTAGTGCGCCCGGTAGCGGTGCTGACAGGCCTGCTTCGCCAACGCCGATCCGAGGTAGCTCTTCCCAGACCCGGTGAAGCCTTGGAATACGACGTTCTGCTGCCGGGTGATGAACTGGCAGGTGCCGAGTTGCGCGATCACCCCGCGGTCAAGACCCCGCTGCTCGAGCAGGTCGACTCGCCGCAGGTCCGCGTTCGGGTAGCGGAGACCCGCCCGCCGGATGAGGCCTTCGACCTTGGCGTGGGTGAAGGTGGCGTGGGCGTCGTCGACGGCGAGCTTGACGCGTTCTTCGAACGCCATTCCCAACGTGAGGCTGTCGTCCTGGACCTCGAACGCGTCGACCAGCGACGTCACCCCCATCTCACGCAGCTTCCGCTTCGTCTCCGAGTCGAGCCGGCTCATCGGATGTCACCGGCGTAGTAGTCCGCGCCGCGGACGTATCCGGTCGGCCCCGTAGTCGCGGGTTCAGCCCATGGGCTCCTCCCGTCGGGTTGGTCCTGGTTCGTCTCGAGGATGGGCCGCAGATGCGCGTAGCGCGGAGATCTCACCCGGGACGCGAGGGCGATCCCGGCGGCGGCTTCGACCCGAGCGGCGGAGTAGCGGCGGGTGAGCCGCAACACCGCCAAAGCCGCGTCCAGGCCCTGCTCGTCGACGGGCACGGACTCGAAGATCCGATTCACCACGATCGTGGTGTCCTCCCCGATCCGGCCCGCCCACTCGCGAACACGTTCGGCGTCCCATTGCCGGTAGCGGGGACCGTCGGGCAGATCGCTGTCGTGGGTGCGATACTCGTTCACCATCCCGACCGGAGCGAGCAGGTGGCTCGTCAGCCGCTCCTGCCCGGCGAAGATCTCGACCGTGGTGTCGGTGACCCGCAGATCAACACTCCGACCGATGTTCGGGTAGGGCACGGAGTAGAAGTTGCGCTCGAACACGACGTGCCCGTTCTTCTGAACCCGGCGCCGGTAGAACCACCTCGAGATCTCAAACGGGACCACCGGAAGCGGCCGCAGCAGCGGCTTCTCCTCCGAGTCGAACACGCTCAGCCTTGACCCGGCGCGCTTTTGGAACGGCTCCGCGTTGTAAGCGGCCACGCGTTCGTAGACGACCGCCCGCAACTCCGCCAAGCTCGCGAAGCTTCGGTCGCGGAGGGATGCGATCACCCAGGTCGCGACGTTCCCGACCGTGTTCTCGACACTGGCCTTGTCTTTCGGCTTCTTCACCCGCCCCGGGAGCACCGCCGCGGAGTAGTGCGCCGCGAGTTCCCGATACGCATCGTTGAGCACCACCTCACCTTCCGCCGGGTGCTTCAGCACCCCGGTCTTGAGGTTGTCCGGGACGACACGCAGGACACTCCCGCCGAACCAGTCGAACATCGACACGTGCGCGCGCAACCAGGCGTCCTGCTGCATGTCCAGCGTCGGCTCCACGAACGAGTAGCGGGAGAACGGCAGCGTCGCAACGAACAAGTAGACCCGCGTCTGCTGCCCGGTGACCGGGTCGGTCAGCTGCATCGTCTTGCCCGACCAGTCGACCTCGACCGTCTGCCCCGCCTTGTGCCCCACCCGCGACGCCGCCCCGGAGATGAGGACGTGCTGCTGGTAGGCCTTGCAGAACCTGTCGTATCCCATCGCCGTCGATCCCGCCGCCCGGCAGGCGTCGACATACTCGCCATGCAGCAGCTTCAGCGTCACCCCGACCCGCGCGAGCTCCCGGTGCACCCTGTCCCAGTCCGGCTGCGCGTGAACGCTGTCATGTTCACCACGACCAGGAAACAGCCGCGCATACACGTCCGCTTCCTCGAGCTTGGCGACGTCGTCCCAACCGATCCCTTCCCGGTCGGCGGCGTCGATGACCGCCGCCACACTCGTCCGGGACATGCCCTGCGCGGCGATCTGCCTCCCCGTGAACCCCTCCGCGCGAAGCCGAAGCACCAGCTTCGCCTTGATCTTGCGTACCATCCGAATCACTCCTTCTGCCGTGTGATTGGCCACGCGGCAGAAGGAGCCTAGGAACGGTGGCCCTCAACCCCAATATTCGGTGGCCCTCACCGACACGATCGCGTCGATGAGCGAGTGGCCCTGAACCGCAATATCAGTGGCCCTCAGAGGAGCGAATACTCACTCAACCGACCTCCATCGTCGGGAACGGGTGCACGTCGTAATGGAATGTGGAGCGGTGGCGGCGGGCCATGGTCCGATGGTCAATGCTTGCCGACGGTACACGGCTGTCCATCGAACCTCCCTGGCAGTGATCTCCATGGACGTCGTTGCCTGAATCGTTAGCCCCGGTAGTTCACGGGGATCTGCGGATCGCTGGGTGAAAATAGACCGAAGTGCTTCCTGAACAGGGGAAACTGGGACTTGTTTAAGGTTCCTGATCCTCAAGCAGAAAGCACTCGGTAGGTGAAGCGTACTTCGTGGTCGTCTGGTCTGTCGTTCTCCGTCGAGGATGTCGGGGTGATTGCTCATGCCGGGGTCATCGCGCCGCGTCTTCTGGCTGATCGCGTCGGCCTGACCGCCGAGCTGTCGGGGGCCATGGCGCAGCGCCGATCCATCCCGATCCATGACCGTGGCAGGGTGTTGACCGATGTCGCGGTGATGCTCACAGGTGGCGGCACGTCCATCGCCGACATCCGCGTCCTGCGCCACCAATCCACTGTCCTGGGTCCGGTCGCCTCCTCTCCGACGGTGTGGCGCGCCCTGGACGAGGTCACCGCTGGTAAACGCAAAAAGATCCAGGTCGCGCGGGCCCGTACGCGGCGGCATGTGTGGTCCCAGCTGCCCGGCGGGGTGCCGGCCTCCAAGTGCGCGGGCCGGGATCTGGGGGACACGGTCGTGCTCGATGTGGACGCCACCATCGTGGTCACCCACAGCGAGAAAGAACAGAGCGCGCCGACCTACAAGCGCACCTTCGGCTACCACCCGATCGGCGTGTGGTGCGACAACACAGAAGAGTTCCTCGCTGCGAGCTTGCGGCCGGGCAACGCGGGGTCGAACACCGCGGCCGACCACATCGACGTCCTGGGGCAAGCCATCGCCCAGATTCCCGCCGCCCATCGGCGTGATGTGCTGATCCGATCCGACGGCGCCGGCGCCTCCCATGACCTGTTGGAGTGGATCTCCGAGCAGAATCGGATCCGTGGTCGGCGGGTGGAGTACTCGGTCGGCTTCTCGATCACCGCCGGAATCCGCCGGGCCATCGCGATCGCCCCCGACACCGCGTGGGGGCCAGCGGTGAATCAAGACGGCGACCTGAGGCCGGGCGCGGAGATCGCCGAGCTGACTGGACTGCTGCCGCCCAGGATGCTCGCCAAGTGGCCCGACGGGATGCGGGTCATCGTCCGCCGTGAGCGGCCCCACCCCGGCGCCCAGTTGTCGATGTTCGAGGAACTCGACGGGTGGCGCTACCAGGCGTTCGTCACCAACACCGCCACCGGTCAACTGCAGTTCCTCGAGGCCAGGCATCGGGCGCACGCCCGGGTGGAGGACCGGATCCGCCACGCCAAAGACACCGGCCTGGGCCGTCTGCCCTCGCGAGAGTTCGCTCTCAACCAGGCATGGCTGGTGGCGGTGATGATCGCCGCCGACCTCGTCGCCTGGACCCGGATGCTGGCCTGCACCGGCGCCGCCACCATCCTCGCAGCGTGCGAGCCCAAAGCGATGCGCTACCGCTTCCTCCACGTCGCCGCCCTACTGACCCGCAGCAGCCGACGTAGACGGGTCAAAATCCCCGAGACCTGGCCCTGGGCCACCGCCATCGAAGCGGTGTTCCACACGATCGCCGCGATCCCCAAACCGGCCTGACCCCACCTGCCCACCCACGACAGCACCACCCGGAGACCCGCCCACCGGCAGCGCCAGCCGGCGCCCAAACACGTCTACACGACCCGCCGGACACAACATCCGTAGAAACCCGACTCCATCACGCCCCATGAATCAGCGGGGCTTGCGGCAAGATGTGGTCTGTGTTCTACTTGTGGCGCAGGACACAGTCGTCCGTTTGGGAGTGGCAGCGCGTGGTGGGTCAGCCGAGTGGGCCTGGCTTGTTCGCTCAAACAACCTCAGCGAGAGAAGGTTGGCTATGACAGCGACTGCTATCAGGGATGGTGGTTCTCCACACACTGAATCGGCCAGCGTGTAGCAAATTTTGACATCCCCATTTGTTCCTATCAACCTCCTTGGCCGCGCGGAGCGACTGAGGAATATCGAGAAGAGACAGGAGATTTTTCTGATGAAAACACGAGGCGCGATTTGCTGGGAGCCTGGCGCGAACAAGGGTTGGTCAGTCGAAGAGATCGAACTGGGTGATCCTCGGCCTGATGAAGTACGAGTCAAACTCGCAGCGTCGGGGCTCTGTCATTCGGACGACCATATCGACTCCGGCATCTTTGTCGGCTTGGAGCCTATGGTCGGTGGACACGAAGGCGCCGGAATCGTTGAGGAAGTCGGCTCCGCAGTCAAGGGAATCGTGCCGGGCGACCACGTCGTGCTGGCGTTTATCCCCTCCTGCGGCCGTTGCTACTCCTGTGTCAGTGGACATTCGCATCTTTGCGATCTCGGAGCCCACCTCTTCGGAGGAGTGGCGCTCTCGGACGGGACCCACCGGGTCCAAGCGCGTGGCAAAGGCGTAGGGACGATGTGCTTGCTGGGAACCTTCTCCCCGTATGTTGTTGTCCACGAGGACAATGTCATCAAGATCCGTGACGATGTTCCGCTTGATCGGGCCGCGCTCGTAGGGTGTGGCGTCACGACGGGGTGGGGTTCGGCATTTCACACCGCGGGCACCCAGCCCGGAGACACGGTGGCCGTGATTGGCGTCGGCGGAATCGGCATGAACGCAGTACAAGGTGCCCGCCTCGCAGGTGCCAAGAACATCATTGCGATCGACACTGTGGCTTACAAACGAGAGCGCGCCAAGGAGTTCGGCGCAACGCATGTGGCCGCAAGCATGGAGGAAGCCCTGCCCCTTATCGCGGAGCTAACTCGGGGCACCCTGGCGCATCGGGCCATCCTGACCACCAGCGTTGCTGAGGGCGAGCTGGTGGAGCCAGCACTGAAGCTGGTCGGCAAACGGGGAGTGCTGGTTCTGACCTCGAGTGCACCGGGCGATCAAATAAAGGTCGACCTGGATCTGTTAACCCTCACCTTGTACGAGAAGGAAATTCGCGGCGGTCTGTTCGGATCATCGAATCCCCGCATTGATATCCCCCGCCTGCTCGACTGGTATATGGAGGGAGAACTCAAGCTCGACGAACTGGTCACTACTACCTACACCCTCGACCAGGTTAACCAAGGATACAAAGACATGTTGGATGGCAAAAATTTGCGCGGCATCATCACCTACGAAGAGGCTTGAGTTTCATGACCAGCACCACACACCACAGGACACTTTCCTGGGCTAAGGAAGCTGAGTACACATTCAAGTTCAGAAAGTTGGTTCTGGGAACATGACGCACTACTCACTCTTCATTGACGGCAAGTCTGTCGATACCGACGAAACCTATGACGTGGTCAGCCCGGGTGATGGCACGGTGATTGCCACGCTAGCCAAGGGAGGAACCGCGGAGGTCGACGCTGCGGTCGAAGCCGCCGCAGCGGCTTTCGCCAGCAGCGGCTGGCGCGAAACTCCGATGCATGAGCGGGCGGCGGTAATCGACCGCGCAGCGGATGCGATCGAAGCCCGCGCCGAAGAAATCAGTTTGCTCGCCTCGCGAGAGAACGGCACACCGGTCAGGCTCGCTCAAGGTCTCTCTGTCGGCTTCCCAGTCATGCATATCCGCTACTTTGCCGACCTGGCGCGACGACACGTCACCGATCAGCCGACCATGGTAAGCGGCAGCGTAGTCGGCATCATTCGTCGTGAACCGATTGGCGTCGTCGCAGGAATCGTTCCGTGGAACTTTCCACTGCTCCTCACGGTGTGGAAGTCGATCCCGGCAATCGCAGCGGGCAACTCTGTCGTGCTCAAGGCCGACGAGAAGACGCCGTCAACGGCTCTCATCTTGGCCGAGGTGCTCAAGGCTGCGGGATTGCCCGATGGCGTATTCAATGTCATCACTGGTGATGGAGCCGAAGTCGGTGGGCATCTTACCAAGCACCCAAAGGTCCGGAAGGTCTCATTCACGGGGTCCACTGCCACTGGACGGACGGTCATGGCGAACGCTGCAGAGCGTGTCAAGAAGGTCACCATGGAACTCGGCGGAAAGGGAGCAAACATCGTGCTCCCCGACGCCGACCTCGACCTGGCGGTAGACGGATCACTCTGGGCCTTCTTGGTCCACGCCGGCCAAGCATGTGAATCCGGCACCCGGTTGTTCGTCCACCGAACCATCTATCGCGAGTTCGTTGATCGCCTTGTCCAGCGCGCATCGCAGCTCACTATCGGTGATCCCACAGATATGAGCACCGACATCGGACCCTTGATGAACCGAGCTCAGCGGGAACGCGTGGAAGGGTTCATTGACAGCGGTAAGAAGGATGGGGCAACCGTCGCATTCCAGGCCGAACTTCCTGCTGACCTGAACAGGGAAGGCATGTGGGTTCCTCCGACAATCTTCACCGACGTCACACCTGACATGAAGATCACTACGGAGGAGATTTTCGGCCCTGTGGTCTCAGTGATGGCATACGACGATATCGATGCCGTCGTGGCAGAGGCCAACACCAGTGAGTACGGACTCTCGGCCGGCGTTTGGACCACCGACTATACGGTCGCAATGGACCTAGCGCATCGACTTGAGGCTGGCACCGTATGGATCAATGACTGGCACGCCCTGTCAGGCCAACTGCCGTTCGGAGGTGTGAAGCAGAGCGGATTCGGCCGTGAGATGGGCCCGAATGCCATCAACGAGTACACCAATGAGAAGTCGATTGCAATTGACTACTCGGGCCGCGATGCCCGCGCGGCGTGGGGACTTACTATCCCGTAAGAAGAATTGTTCGGAATTCTGACCCACTGAGAGTGCCTCGCAACGAAAACTTCGTTGCGAGGCACTCTCGATCCGTCTCGCCCCGGCGGACCCCTCCAGTTAACCGGCCCTTCCGGAATCAGAGTGCATTGATCCGGTCCTGAAGCTGACCGGAGTGGATCAGTGACCGCAAGATGTAGTGGTTGAGGTTTCGGAAGCCCAGGGCGATTCCGCGCAGGTGCTCGAGGCGACCGTTGATGGCCTCGACCGGGCCGTTGGAAGCCCGGGTGTCGAAGTATGCCAGGATCTCGCGGTGGCGCTTCCAGAGAGAGCGTCCGAGCTGCGCGAGCTCCGGGAGTTCCTTGGGTACGCCGGACCGGATCGAGCGCAGGAGTTTGTACATCGCAATCTTGCCCTCCCGTCTGCCCGAGGCCTCGTATGCAGTGATGAGTCGCTGGTAAACGCCATAGGTGACCTCCACCGCCGCGTGCGCATCGTGGGCGGTGAACGCCTTGAACAGGCGGACCTTCTGTTTGTCGGTCAGCAGTTCGACCCGAGTGCGCAGGGTCCGGCGGATCCCGTAAAGGGGATCGCCGGTGCGGCCGCGGTGCCCCGTGGTGGCCTGCTGGATGCGTTGGCGGCACACGGTGAGCTTGTCGGCGGCAAGCTGCACGACGTGAAATGGATCCATCACCGTCCGAGCAGCGGGCACGGTTTTGGCGGCGGCGGCGTGGTAGCCGGCGAATCCGTCCATCGTGACAACCTTGACTCGGTCACGGAACACCTGGTCGCGGGCATCGAGCCACTCGGTGAGCACCTTCGCCGAGCGCCCGGGGACCATGTCCAGCAGGCGCGACGGGCCGGTGCCGTCCACCACCGGGGTCAGGTCGACCAGGACGGTGACGAACGAAGACGAACCGTCGCCGCGGACGTGTTTCCGCTTGTGCTAATCGACCCCGAGAACGCGGACGCCGTCGAAGTGGCAGATAGGGCTAGTGGGTACGCCTAGTCCGGCGATCCGGTACTTCGATTCCGGCGACTCGGTACTCCTTAGGGCGGGCGGGGTGGTCTGCTCGGGGTGAGGCGGCGCGACTGCGCCGCTTCTTCCTATTTGAGGAGGCTGATGTGGCCGAGTACAAGGCCATCATGACGTTGGCGCTGGCCGGGCATAGCTACAGCGAGATCGTCGCCGCCGTCGGGTGTTCGCGTCGGGAGATCGCGGCGGTGAAGAAGACGATCACCGCGTACGGCATCACCGCCGGCCAAGCGTCGTCGATGAACCCGGCCGAGATCGCCGGGATGTTCCCCGACGGGCGCAAACGCGTCTCGGAGGACTACACCAAGCCCGATTTTGATCGGGTGCTGGCGTCGATGAAGTTCAACCGGCACTTCACCATCCAGCAGGCCTGGGGCAAATATCTCGCGGACCCCGTCGGGGCCGGGAAGAAGTACGGGTACTCCCAGTACTGCGCCCTGTTCGCCGACCACGCCCGCATCAAGGACGTCGTGGCCACGCTGCATCACGAACCCGGCAGGACGATGCTGGTCGACTGGGCCGGCGACACCCTCGAGGTCCTCGACGCGGTCACCGGTGAGGTCACCAAGCTGTACTTGTTCGTGGCGGTGCTGCCGTACTCCGGTGCGGTGTTCTGTCGCGGTTTTACGGATATGAAGTCCCCGTCGTGGATCGACGCTCACGTCGCAGCGTTCGACTTCTTCGGCGGGACGCCGCAGATGGTGGTGCCCGACAACCCGACCACCGCCACCCACCGGCAGGCCAAGGGCGAGGCGGCCAGGGCTGTCAACGTCCGCTACCAGCAACTGGCCGACCACTACGGCACCGCGATCGTGCCGGCGCGGGTCCGCAAACCCCGCGACAAAGCGGCCGTGGAGTCAGCAGTGGAAGTGGTCAACAAGCGCGTGATCGGCTACCTCGCCGAGGAGGTGTGGACCACCGTCGAGGCCCTGAACGCGGCGATTGATGACCGCGTCGCCGAGATCAACACCCAGATTCGCCGGGCTGACGGTACGACACGGTGGGAGCGATTCGAGTCCGATGAGGCGCCGCTGCTGGCGGTGCTGCCAGACGACGGGTTCGCCACGGTGGAGTGGAAGCAGCTCAAGGTCGGACGGAACTATCACGTCTCCTGCGATTCGCAGTACTACTCGGTGCCGTACACCTTCGCCGGTCAACTGCTGCGAGTCCGGTTGACCGCGCAGTCGGTGACGCTCTTCGACGGTGACCAGGTCGTCTGCGAGCACCCACGGCGCCACGGCCGCAAAGGCCAGTACTCGACCGTGCTCGCTCACGCCCCGAAGGAGCACCAGGGTATCGACGGTCTGTGGTCCCGGCAGTGGTTCACCGACCGTGCCCGCGGGTTCGGCCCCGCCACTGAGCAGGTGATCGCCCAGATCCTTGATCGTCACGTGATCGAGGCGCAGGGCTATCTGGACTGCCAGAACATCCTCGAAACTCTCGGCAAGCGCAGTCGCCAGCGGCTCGAGGCAGCCTGCCAGGTACTGCTCAACCAGAACAGTGCCGGTAGCTACAGCGTGCTCAAACGCGTCATGGCGAGCATCGACTCCGACCACAAGGCGCCCCGGCCCGTGGTCCCGGCGGCGGCCACACGAAAACCGCCGCCACCGGCCGGGGCCCGAGACGACGGCGCGATTCAAGTCCGCTCGGCCGATCACTATGCGCGCGGCCGCAGCGGGGAGGGCGTGTGATGTTCACCGAGATCGATCACCAGAAGTTCCGCAACCTACGCATCACGCACGTGGCGACCCGGTTCGAGGAGCTCATCAGCGATGAGGCCAATGACGAGCTCACCCCGGAGCAGATCTTCCTCACCGCCGTCGACGACGCCCTAGACCAGCGCCAAGCCCACCGGATCGACAAGCTGATCCGCGCCGCGAAGTTCCCGATCCCGCAGGCCTCGATCGCGGAGATCAACTACCAGGAAGGACGCGGGATCACCCCGGTGCGGATGAAACGCTACGCCGGGCACCACTGGCGCCAAGACCCCACCAACCTGCTGGTCCTCTCACCGACCGGCGGCGGGAAAACCTACCTGGCCTGCGCGATCGGCATCGCCGCCTGCCAGAACGGGCACACCGTCACCTACGCCCGCATGGACGAACTCGCCCGGCGGCTGGTCATCGCCCGCGGCGACGGCATCCGCCACCAAAAAATGCTCAACGACCTGTCGGACGTGGAACTGCTGATCATCGACGACTTCCTCACCGTGGGCATCGACCCCGAGGCCGCGAACGACCTGTTCGCCGTGCTGGCCAACCGGGAGCACCGGCTGCCGACGATGATCGCCTCACAATCCCGACCGGCGTACTGGCTCGAGGCCCTACCTGACCGGGTGGCCGCGGACTCCATCGTCAACCGGCTGGCCAACAACGCCCGCGAGATCAACCTCGGCGAAGTCGACATGCGACGCCAACGCGACGACCAAGCCCGGGCGACCACCGGCTACTGGGAGTAACCCCCGACGGTGCCGGCCCGCCTCACGCGCGGGCCGGTTCCGGGTCGCCGGAACAGCGGTACCAACTCGCCGGACCCGCGGTACCGACAAGCCCTATCTGCCACGAAGTGTCCGGGCTGGTCGTAGACCATGGCGCGAGTCTCGGTGACCGCCAGGTCGTTGACGAGGTCCCATCCCAGCCCGAGTGCCTTGGCGACCGCGGACACGCTGGTGCGGTCGATCGCCAGACGCTGCAGGATCCAGCGGCTGCAGCGGCGGGTGGTCTTGGCCCGCGGCTCGGCCAACGCCGGCATGCGTTGCTGGAAGATCCTCGTGCCGCAGTCATCGTTGTCGCAGACAAAGCGTGGTACCCGCACGTGCAGTCTGGTGGGATGTCCGACGATCGGTAGATCCGTGACCTTCCGCTGGACGTGGTCGCGCAGGCGCCCCGCCATCCCGCACTCGGCGCAGATCGGGTCGAGTGTGACCGGGGCGCAGAACAGGTGCGTGAGCTCGTCGGCCACGGCGGCGTCGGTGATCGTCACCCCGAGCTCGACGGTGCGGCAGATGGTGTCGGCAAGCAGGCTGGCGGTAGCGTTCAAAGCGGGTCCTGGGGTGTTCGATGCGTGGCGTGAGAACCTGCATCGTCACACGCCCCAGGACCCCTACATTTTGTGCCTCACCGCATCACCGGCGAACCCCAGCTACGCACTCCGGATCCGGAAGGGCCACTTATCGCTCGGCTACAGGACGCCGGTCGTGGTCCAAATCGTCGATGGTCAAGGTAGGCCTCTTTCCAGGAGGTAGTGCAGAGTCAGCTGCTGACCGAGCCATAGAAGTGCAGGATCGGCGGCTGGTTCTCGGTATCGAGCGACTCCGACATGTCTAGGGTGCCGTCGGTAAGCGCTGCTCCGAGGCGGTCGACGGTGTCGGCGAGATCGTGGGTTTCGATCTCGTACATTGTCAGATACCTAGTCGGCGGGGCGCCAGAAGCATCGACAAGTTGTTCTTCGGCATACCGGTAACGTTTTCCCGAGACCACACCAGCAATTCGGTCAACGACTTGCGGTATGTGGATGTCGTCATACCAGCGGTTGAACTCGTCCTCCAGATTGTCCTTGGGCTGGACGTGGGCTATCAGAATTGCGCGAACTATGTTATCGGGCATTGTTGATGTCCTTCCAGTGTGAGGTTTCGCTACTGTGGCCGTAGCGAGGCTCGTCGCAGCTTTCCAACTTCGTTGCGCGGAAGCGCATCGACGAAGGTAACGACACGCGGCGATGCATACTTGCCCACATGTTGTGCGACAAGGTCTTTGAGTTGGCGGGTTAGTTCGTCGACGTCTATTCCGGGTTGTGGAGCCACTACGACGGCTCGCACCACATCACCGCGAGCATGATCGGCGTAGGCGACCGCGGCAGCTTCTGTGATTGCGGGGTGCTTGAGAATCGCATCCTCCACCTCGACCGGACTCACGTTATGTCCAGAGGTGATGATCATGTCGTCCGCTCGTCCCTCGATCATCCATCGCCCCTCGCCGTCGATGCGGGCTCGGTCTTCGGTGACAAAGACCTCACCGTGCCAACTTTGCTGCCACTGCGCAGGGGCATTTTCGTAACCTGCGGACATCTGATGCCGCGGTCGACGAACGGCGATGAGCCCGGGCTCATCTGCAAGCGATGGCGAACCGTCTGGGCCGACTAGAAAGGGATCGAAGCCCGGAATCGGGTGGGTGAGCATTCCCGGTCGTGCTGTCGGGCCGGGCCCGAAAGCGTCCCCTAGAACCATGCCGACCTCCGAGAGACCGTATCCGTTGCGGACTATCGGCGCGCCGGTCGATTCCCAGGAACTGGCCACAGTAGCGGTGAGCGGTTCACCTGCGGCGGCGACTGTGCGCAGCGTCTGAGGCACCCCGATCTCCGAAAACACCGGAGCCAGCCGACGGATCGCCGATGGTGCCGTCGCGAGCACACTCGCCTTGGTCTCGACAGCGACCCGGTGCCATGCTTGGGGATTGAAGGGTCCTGAGTAAACCCCGGTGTTTCATGGGGATCTGCGGATCGCTGGGCGCAAATAGACCGAAGTGCTCCCTGAACAGGGGAAACTGGGACTTGTCTAGAGCTACAGTTCCTCAAGCAGAAAGCACTCGGTAGGTGAAGCGTACTTCGTGGTCGTCTGGTCTGTCGTTCTGTGTCGATGATGTCGCGGTGATTTCTCACGCCGGGACCATCGCGCCACGCCTTCTGGCGGATCGCGTCGGTCTGACCGCCGAGCTGTCGGGGGCCATGGCGCAGCGCCGATCCATCCCGATCCATGACCGTGGCAGGGTGTTGACCGATGTCGCGGTGATGCTCACGGGTGGCGGGGAGTCCATCGCCGACATCCGCGTCCTGCGCCACCAATCCACGGTCCTGGGGCCGGTCGCCTCGTCCCCGACGGTGTGGCGCACCCTGGATGAGGTCACCGCCGGTAAACGCAAGAAAATCCAGGTCGCGCGGGCTCGTGCCCGGCGGCACGTGTGGTCCCACCTGCCCGGCGGGGTGCCCGCCTCGAAGTGCGCGGGCCGGGACCTGGGATCGACGATCGTGCTCGACGTGGACGCCACCATCGTGGCCACCCACAGCGAAAAAGAGCAGGCCGCGCCAACCTATAAGCGCACGTTCGGGTATCACCCGATCGGCGTGTGGTGCGACAACACAGAAGAGTTCCTCGCCGCGAGCTTGCGGCCGGGCAACGCCGGGTCGAACACCGCTGCCGACCACATCGATGTCCTGGGCCAGGCGATTGCGCAGGTCCCCGCCGCTCACCGGCGTGATGTGCTGATCCGCTCCGACGGCGCCGGCGCCTCCCACGCCCTGCTGGAATGGATCACCGACCAGAACCGCGTCCGCGGTCGGCAGGTGGAGTACTCGGTCGGATTCGCGGTCACCAACCCGATCCGGCGGGCGATCGCGATGGCTCCCGAGGCAACGTGGGGGCCGGCGTTGAACCAGGGCGGGGACCTGCGGCCCGGGGCTGAGGTCGCCGAGCTGACCGGGTTCCTCTCCCCACGGATGCTCGCCAAGTGGCCAGACGGGATGCGGGTCATCGTCCGCCGCGAACGACCCCACCCTGGCGCCCAACTGTCGATGTTCGAGGAACTCGACGGGTGGCGCTACCAGGCATTTGTGACCAACACCGCCGTCGGTCAACTGCAGTTCCTCGAAGCGCGGCATCGGGCGCACGCCCGCGTGGAGGACCGGATCCGACACGCCAAAGACACCGGACTCGGCCGCCTTCCTTCGCGGGAATTCGCGGTCAACCAGGCCTGGCTCGTCGCGGTCATGATCGCCGCAGACCTCATCGCGTGGACGCGGCTGCTGGCCTGCATCGGCGAGGCCGCCGTTCTCGCCTTGTGCGAGCCCAAAGCGATGCGCTACCGATTCCTGCACGTCGCGGCCCTGCTGACCCGCAGCAGCCGCCGACGACGCGTGAAAATCCCCGAAACCTGGCCGTGGGCCGTCGCCATCGAGGCGGTGTTCCACACGATCGCCGCGATCCCCAAACCCGCCTGACCTCACCTGCCCGCCCACGACAGCACCACCCGGAGACCCGCCCACCGGCAGCGCTAGCCGGAGCTTCCGCACGCCTACTCGCCAATCAGGACGCGACATCCGTAGAGAACCGAATCTCCCACACCCCATGAATCAGGGGGTTAGTGATTGGCCGACGGGCGAAGGCCTCGCGTTGCCTGAACATCACACCTAGCCGCCACAGTCAGGTTCCCGCGCTCGGAGTCGGACAAGCATGTCGATCCAACGGTGGCATCGGAATCCACTCTCGGTCCCGGGCGATGGCACGGCCGTCCCGCAGTCCGCGGAAGAGATGGCTGGTGCCACGGATGGTGCGCTCGACGACGACCAGCCGGATGATCTCCTTGGCGAAAGTGAGCGCCGTGCCGACGGCGAACGGAAGGGGGCGGTAGAAGCCCACCGACCGGTAGTACTGCTTGATCAGCGCGCGGTTGCGCATGATGTAGTACCGGTACGCGTCGCTCGAGGCGTTCATGTGGCGCACGCCCATGTCCCACTGTTTGATCTCGCGCGTGCGTCGAAGGACGAACTCGTTCACGATCACGGATGTCGTGATTCGCGATGCGAGCCACCCGTAGACCTGGTCATCCCAGTAGATGAAGAAGCGCGGGTCGGGGAGCCCGATCCGGCCGACGACGTCGCGATGTATGAACATCCCCTCAAAGCATCCGGAGTTCATCTCCTTGAAGCCTGATTCGTCGAACTCCGCCGGGGCGAAGGGGATCGGGATGCCCATCCGGGCAGCGATGCGGTACTGCCAGTAGAACTCGCTGCCATCGAAATCGTATCGGCGACCCTGGATGGAGCGGAAGCGCCTTGACCATCGACCCATCTTGGCGAGCCCGTCGGGGATCACTTCGACATCATCGTCCATGAGCCACATCCACTCGGAGCCAAGCTCGTAGGCTGTCTGCATTCCTGCGCTGAACCCGCCGGACCCGCCGGTATTGGTCTCGAGGCGGCGGTAGACGAGCTCGGTGCCGATCCGCTCGCGGAATGACTCAACGACCTCGGTGGTGTCATCCGAGGAGGCGTTGTCGATCACAACGACGTGTCCGGGCTTCGGATCCATCTCCCCGATGCTCGTGAGGAGACGGGAGAGCAGCCCCGACCGATTGAACGTGACAGCGACGATCGTCGCTGTCGACGGGTCGAAGCTCGAGTCAGACGAAGTCGGGTTCTGGTTCGCGGCGCGCATGTCTCGACGATCCTATCTGCGACGCCCTGTCAGGAGGCTGCAGCTTCGCCAGGAACAGCACTGTCAGCATCCACCCCCACAGCAGGAGCGGGCTGGACTCGGTAATTCCCTGGATGACGACGATCACCCCGACCGCGACGGGGAGGAGCGAAACCGTGGCGGTAACGCGGTCGTCACGGCGCTGCCAGCGGTGGTGGCGCACCGCGAACACCCACGTGCGCCATACGAAGAGCGCATAGAGGGCGGCAAGCACTACCACGCCGACCACGCCGAGCTGGAACCACACGTCGACCCAGACACTATGGGCCTGGATGATGTGCAGGCCTCGGGGCATCACGATCCAGTCGGAGAATGCCGGATCCCACGGGATCCACGGTGTGGCGAACCCATTGCCGACGACCGGCTGAGCCGCCCCGCGAGAGAAGACGAGATCCCAGATCTCGGTGCGGTCGGTCAGGTCTCCGTCGCGGCCGAGGAACGACAGGATGCCGCGCCGCATGAGCCACGCGAGGCCTGCAGCGATCGCCGCGAGGGTCGCCGCCGCGACGTATACGCGCAGGCGACCCGCTGTCGTGCGTGCAATGCGTGCGGCGAGCAGAATGACAAGCGCGAGCGCGAGCACGGCTGTCGCGATGAATGCGGTCGCCGATTCGGTGCGAACCAACAGATACGCCGAGACTGCAAGTACCGCGATGAAGATGCCCCGCTGGTGTCGCTCGACAGCCAGACGAATGCTGACCACGACCACTGCGAGCAGCGCCAGCATCGCGAGCAGGTTGGCGTTGCCGACGATCCCATCGAGGCGGCCGCCGGTGAACAGCTGGGCGCTCGTCCAGATATCACTACGCTCGGTGCGCGTATCCACGGCGGCAAACTCGATTCCGACCGGACCACCCACGATGAGGGCCGCCCACGCTTCGAAGGCGACCGAGAACGCCATGACGGCAGCGAGCGCCCAGGCGAGTGCTGAGACGAGTTGGCGCCAGGTGAGCATCGCGGCAAGGGCGATGCCAACGAGCGTCGTCGCCGCGAGCAGAGCCCACGTCAGCGCGGTTGTCTCGGGCCACCGCGACCAGGTAATGCTGGCTCCAGCCCATCCCGTGAAGGCAAGCGCAGTCCACGGCAGGGCGCGCCACTGCGGAGCGCGGATGACGCGCAGGGCGAGAATCGCAACTCCCGCACACGCGACGATGCCGGCGGCAGCGGCCGCGGGTGCGCCGAACGCCGCCGCCCATCCGGGTGCCGTGAAGGCGATGAAGAAGACGACGCCGGCCCACACAAGGGGGGCGCGGTGCAGCGAGATCGTGGTGGAAGGGGCGACGACAGGAAGGGTGGCCGTAGGGGCTCCGAAAACCGTCATCAATAGCCACGCTACCTGTCCGAGATCACGGATCGGTCACGGACTCCCGAGCCTTCCCACCGAATCCGACGCGACCGGATCAAGCGGTTCGCTGGCGCGCAAGAGCTCTCCGCGCTCGATCGCGAGGCGCTGTTCAGCGGGCCCCTCGCCGATGTGCGGGGACTGCTTGATCTTGGACCCGAGCAGGATCATGAGCATCCACCCCCAGCCCATGAGGGGCGCGGTTTCGGCAAGACCCTGGACGAGGAGTACCGCGGCGGTGAGCGTCGGCAGCAGGGTCAGCGCCGAATACGGCCGGTCGGCCCGCAGATCCCAGCGCGGCCGGTCGACGGCGAAGAACCACGAACGCCACACGAACGCCAGGTAGGCGAAACCGAGCAGGAAGACGCCGACGACGCCGAGTTGAAACAGGATGTCGACCCACACGCTGTGCGCCTGCGTGACCTGCCTGCCGTCGAGCACGATCCAGTCCTGGAACGCGGGATCCCACGGCAGCCAGGGCGTGGCGAAGCCGCCGCCGAAGGCGAGGTGATCGCCCGCGCGTTCGAGGACAGCGGTCCAGATCGTTTCGCGGTCGAGAAGGTCAGCCGTGCGGTCGAGCGCGGTGAACACGGGAACCCGCCACACCCAGAGTGCGAGCGCGCCAGCAGCGCCGATGACGGCATAGCCGACGTAGTAGCGCGTGCGCTCGCCGGGCTTTCGAGCGGTCCGCATCAGCAGCACGGTCGCCAGCACGAGCGCGACCCCGGCGGCGGCGATCCACGCGGTAACGGATGCCGCGAGCACGAGCGTCAGGGCAGAGAGTCCGATCCACACGCCGAGCATGATCCGGCGCGACTCTCGCGCGGCGAATTCGATCGCGAACACGATGACCGCGAGCAGAGCGATCATGCCGAGGAGGTTCGGGTTCCCGATGACGCCGTCGATGCGCGCGCCGGCGAAGATACCGCCGCTGATCCACTCGGCGCCGCCGGCCGCGGCATCCGTCTCGAACCCCGCGTACAGGGTGCCGCCGACGAGCCACGCCACCAGCACCTCGGCGACAAGAGAGAGACCGATCACCCATCCGAGGGCGGCCCCGATCGCGCGAACGATCTCGCGCCAGGTGAGCACGCTCGCGATGGCGACTCCCTGGAAGGTCGTGGCAACCAGCAGCAGCCACGTGAGCGCGGATGTCTCGCGCCAGCCCGACCACGCGATGGACAGCCCGGCCCACAGGATGAACGTTCCCGCAATCCAGGGGAGCCGCCGCCATTGGAACGGTGGGCGGATTACCGCGACCATGACCGCTGATCCGGCGACGATCACACCGCCGACGATCGCCGTGACAGGCACGCCGAATCCGAGCACCCAGCCCGGAGCTGTGAAGGCAAAGAAGAGGCTGAAGACCATCCAACCGCGCAGCAGAAGATGCCGGGTGCGCTCCCGCTCTGGAGCGACCGGCGGCGCCGAAGCTGGATGACGGCTGAAGCTGGCCATGGTGCTCTCAGGGTAGCGCTCAGCGTCTGCCCGATGCGGGGGCCACTGGCCAGGATGCTGACGCTGGCGTCGGTACGCTGGTCGCGTGCTGGTTCCGCTTATGAACACGCCCCGCGACTACGCCTGGGGGTCCACGACTCTGATCGCCGAGCTGGAGGGACGCACCCCGACCGGCGCGCCCGAGGCCGAAGTGTGGTTCGGGGACCATCCCGGCCACCCGGCCCGCGTCCCGGACGGGCGGACGCTCGGTGAGTGGCTGGCCTCCGGCGACGCGCCCGAGGGCACTCCGGAGCGACTGCCGTACCTGCTGAAGATCCTCGCCGCTGGTTCGCCGCTGTCGATTCAGGCCCATCCATCGAAGGCGCAGGCGGAGGAAGGGTTCGCGCGAGAGGAAGCCGCAGGGACCCCGCGCGACGCTGCGACGCGGACCTATCGAGACGCGAACCACAAGCCCGAGATCATCGTGGCCCTCAGCGACAGGTTCCTCGCCCTGGCGGGGCTGCGCGAACTCGACGCCACCCGGCGGTTCCTTGAAGCCGTTGGGGAAGCGACCGCGCCACTGCGGGCCGTTCTCGACTCCCACCCGGATGACGCAGACGCGCTCGCGGCAGCACTGATCTGGATTCTCTCGCCGGCAGCAGGTCCGCAGGTGAGCGCGATCATCACAGCGGCGACGGATGCGGCATCCGACGAGTTCGGGGATGAGCTGGAGCTGGTGCGCCACCTGCAGAGCCACTATCCGGGCGACCCCGGCATCGTCGTTGCCATGCTTCTGAACCTTGTCATCCTGCGCCGCGGTCAGGGCGTGTTCGTCCCGGCGGGTGTCCTGCACGCGTACATCGAAGGGCTGGGCGTGGAGATCATGGCAGCCAGCGACAACGTGCTGCGCGGGGGACTGACGCCGAAGCACATCGATGTGGCCGAACTCACGGCGATCCTCGACCCGCGACCGGGACCCGCGCCCGTGCTCGATCCCGCCGCGGGCACTGCCCGCACGTTCACAGGAGGCGTCCCCGATTTCGTTCTGACGCAGGTGACGGCGGATCCGAGCGCAGCTGTCGAGGTTCGCATGAACGGCATCGCGATCGCCGTCGCGACCTCCGGTGAGGTCGAGATCACGGGTGCGGATACCCAAGACCGCCTCACACTCCGCCCCGGGTCGGCGGCCCTCATCACCCCGAACGAGGGATCGGTCTCGATCTCGGGATCCGGCGAGGCATTCATCGCCGAACCTGGACAGTAGTTCCGCCCGCGACACGCCGCGAATTCCGCCAAGAAGGTTAAGGCGGCGATTGAGGGTTTACGATCTGCGACTTGACCGCAGCGAACTACACCGGTGTAATTACTGCAACACGCTGACCGCGTGGGGGAGTTCTTGAGGTGGGGAGAACGACATGTCGGCTTCGCAGTACCGCTCGGGTGTGCCGGACAACTGGTTCGTCGACCCGGTACATCTTGGCGTGCCAGGCGTACGTCGTGTCGACCCGGAAGACGAGAACGCTCTCGCCTGGCAGACCGACGCGCTGTGCGCGCAGACCGATCCCGAGGCGTTCTTCCCCGAGAAGGGCGGCTCGACGCGAGACGCGAAGCGCATCTGCAGCTCGTGCGATGTCCGCGGCGAATGCCTGGAATACGCGCTCCAGAACGACGAGCGATTCGGGATCTGGGGCGGTCTCAGCGAGCGTGAACGTCGTAAGCTCAAGCGCCGGGCAAGCTGACTGGCTGCGGGGGTTTCAGCGCTCGCGTGAGCCCTCAGCCGGAAACGCCGGGCCCAAGGCGCCTGCGTCGGGGGACGCAACCATAGGCTGACGGCGTCATGCCCGGCACTGTTCACGCGATCGTCGTCGTGCGTCCCGACGGTCGCACGTCCGCGGCGTACCACCTTCGTCGCACCTTCGCGTCCGTGGCGGCGGGCTCTCGCCGTCCGGATGCCGTGACCTTGGTGGTGTGCGGAACCGACCCGGCAGTTGAGGACGCCCTCGAGCCAGGAAACCTCCCCGATCCCACCGCTGATGGGCGGGGCGTGCGCGTCATCCGTCTCGGGCGGCGGACGCGGTTCGCGGCAGCGGTGGCCAGTGCGGCCCTCGAGCCGGATCCTCGAAGCGGCACGGGTATGGATGCCGACCTGCTGTGGTTACTCGCGCAAGACACCGCTCCGGAACCCGAGGCACTGGCCCGCCTCGCCGGGCAGCTCGAGCTTTCGCCGACGCTCGCGTTCGTTGCGCCGAAGCTGGTACGTGATGACCGTCCCGAACGGATCGTGTCGCTCGGTGTGAGCATGACCCGCGCCGGCTCTTCCGTGGAGCTGGCAGCCGGCGACCTCGATCAGGGTCAGCGCGATGGCATTACCGATGTGTTGGGTTCCGACATCCGTGCCGTGCTCGTGCGCGGGTCCGTCTTCCGCGCGGTGCGCGGGATCGACCCGGCCCTCCGCGACGCGGACGAGGGCCTTGACCTCGCTGTGGCAGCACGCCTCATGGGAGGGCGGGTTGCGCTGGTCCCGACGACTCGCGTCGCCGTTTCGGGTGATGGCGTGGCGGGACTCCCATTCGCCGACACCGGCCGCCGGCGCCGCATGATCATCGCTCGGCGCCGCGCTGCCCAGTTGCACCGGCGTCTGACCTCTGCCCACCCCCTCTTGCTCGTTCCGATCTGGTTGTCGCTGCCGGTTGTTGCCCTCGGCCGCACGATCGCACAGCTGGTGATGAAGGATCCGGGCCGGATCGCAGGGGAGTGGACAGCCACGATTCTCGCGATGGTGCGCCTTGCTGCGATCGCGCGGGGCAGGCGCCACCTGCGTCATCACCGCACCGTGCCCTGGTCGCGGATCGCCCCTCTTCGAGTCTCGACGGCGCTCGCCCGAGAGCGTGCGGTCGAACCCGCCGAGCCCGCGCCGGATACTCTTCCCCGCGCGGAGCTTCACTTCTTCGGTGGGGGCGGCGCGTGGCTCATACTTGCCATGGCCGTCGTGTCACTCGCCGCATTCCCCGCCTTGCTGGCGTGGCCAGCCCTCGGTGGCGGTGCGCTTCAGCCGCTGCGCGACACCGTCGCCGGGCTCTGGGCTGACGCGGCCTACGGACTTCGACCGATGGGGTGGAACGTGTCGGGACCCGCCGACCCGTTCTCGGCGGTCGTCGCGGTGATCGGCTCCCTCTGGCCGTTCGCGCCGAGTCGGGCTCTCGTGCTGCTGTGGTTGGCTGCGCTGCCCTTGGCTGCCCTCGGCGGGTGGTTCGCGGCGACGCGGATCACCGACCGCCCGGTCCTGCGCATCACTGCCGGTGTGGGCTGGGCGCTGGCGCCGACGTTCCTGGTCGCCCTCACTCAGGGCGTCCCGACTGGTGTGATCGTGCACCTTCTGCTGCCGTGGCTGGTTTTCGCTGGGGCCGTCTCACACCGGTCCTGGGTCCCGGCAGCAACGGCCTCGCTACTGGCAGCTGGGGTGATCGCCGCGGCTCCCTCGCTCGCTCCCGCGCTGGCCGTGGTCCTGATTGCCGGGCTCATCGCGGCGACCGTGCGCCGTTCCGGGGCGAGTGTCGCACGGATGCTGTGGATTCCCGTTCCCACAATCGTGCTGTTCGGCCCCGTGGCATGGACGCAGGTGCATGCGGGAACGCCGTGGGGTCTGCTCGCCGACCCCGGCGCTCCGATCCGCTCACTGGCCGAGGCGACCAGCGCAGGCACTCGTCTGTGGGTGTCTCTCGGGTTTCCCGCCTCAAGCGGTGCGGGGTGGGCAGAGCTCTTCTCCACCGTGCCGCTGTGGGTGCCGGCGGTCCTGCTGGTGCCGATCGCGCTGCTTGCGGCATCCGCTGCTGCGACGCCACGATGGCCGGTCGGTCTCGCTCATCTCGCCCTGATCGTGCTCGGCGTCGCAACAGCCGTCGCTGCAACCCACATCGCGGTGCGCTTCGACGGCGCGAACGCTCTCGGACTGTGGCCGGGCGCGGGGCTCAGCCTTGCCTGGTGGGGCATCGTGGGCGGCGCAACCCTGACCCTCGATCAACTCGGTCGGGCCGAGATGGCTCGGTTCCGCCGGCGAGCCGGAGCCGTCTCGGCATCCGCTGCGGTGGTCTGCATCGTGGCTCTGGTGATCCTGGCAGCTCCGGCGCTGACCGCGTCGGCGCGGGGCGCCACGGCACTCACGAATGGTCCGACCAGCACGCTACCGGCGTACGTCGAAGCCGACAGCGGTGGCGACACCGCGACGGGGACGATCGTGCTGACGGCTGAAGCCGACGGCAGCCTCGCCGCACGCGTGGTCTGGGGCGGCAGCGAGACCATCGGGGCACATAGCACCGTGCTCGAGACCCGGACTGCCGTGGATGACGCGTCAGCTCAGCTCGCTGCGACTGCCGCCGCCCTCGTGAGCTCGACCTCGCCAGACGCCGTTGCTGCGCTGGGCGACCAGGGGATCGCCTTCGTGCTGCTCGCTCCTGGCGCCGACGCGCCGGCAGCCGACGTGCTCCGGCGCGAGTCCGCCACCGCACTCGATCAGCGCGATGATCTCGATCCCGTCGGGGCCACCGAACGGGGCGATCTGTGGCGTGTCACCTCCGACATCGGCGCCCGGCCAAGCGCCGCGAGCCCGGCGGGGGGGATCGCACTCGAGATCCTCCAGATCGCCGTCATCGTGATCGCCCTGCTGCTCGCGGCACCGACGGGGAGGAGCCGCGCCCGCGCCCGGCAACATCCGCGCATCGTGGGCCTGACTGCCGCCGAGCGAGCAGCGGATGCCGGAAAGGCCCGACGCCCCGAAGATGGCGCGCAGGAGGCCCAGGCCCTGCCGAGCGAGCCGACGGGTGAGGAGGCAACATGACAGTCACGGCCTCACGCTGGCTCCGACCCGTCTTCGGTGTTCTCGCGGGAGCTGGCGCCATTGCCGCGGTTGCGCTGGTGCCGCAGATCGAGGTCCCCACGATCGCGCCGGAACCGGCGTCAGTGGCTGTCTCGCCACCGTCGGCCGGGCAGACCCTCGTGTGCGCCGGCGACCTCCTCGCGTCAGCGCGAGACTCCGAAGCCGCTGGCTCGATCAGTGTTGCAGCGCCCCAAGCGGTCACGACGGCGGGCGAGAACGCCCTTGATCGCAGCGAGTTGGTCTCGGATGCCATGGGCACCTCACCCCTCGTGCTTCGATCAGCACCGGGCTCGGAGCCCTTCGCCGCCGCCGGATCCGCGACAGTCGCCGACCCCGACCTCGCGGGATACAGCGCGGCGTCGTGCCGCCTGCCGCTGCTGGACTCGTGGCTCGTGGCCGGAGCCGGCACGACAGGCGCCGCCGACCTTATCGTGCTCTCGAACCCGGGCGAGGTTGCTGCGACTGTCACCCTCACTGTCTATGGAGCGGGCGGAGCCGAGGTCCCGCCCGGTGGCGGAGACATCGTCGTGCGACCCGGCGCGCAACGCATCATCCCGCTCGCAGGCCTCGCCCTCGGTGAAGAGAGCCCCGTCGTGCACGTGCAGGCCACCGGATCCCCGGTCGCGGCATCCCTGCAGTCGAACATCACGCGGGTCCTCGAGCCCGGCGGGGTGGACCAGTCAGGGGCGCTCAGCGAGCTCGCCACCAGCCAGACGATCGTCGGGGTCGCGGTGACCGAGGGTGCTCTGGGGACCGGGACCGGGCTTTCGGGAACCATGGTGCGGGTGCTCTCGCCGGATGCCGATACCGAGGCGACGATCTCGGTGCGAGCTGTCGGTGCTGCAGCGCCGGCTATCGATCCGGTGACCGTTCAGCTCCGGGCGGGAATCCCGGCGGCCGTCGAGATGCCGAGTCTGCCGGTCGGCTCCTACACGGTGGATGTCGTGGCCTCGGCGCCGCTCGCGGCGGCGGTGTGGCAGACCACCGGCTTCGGTGCGGGATCCGACTTCGCGTGGTACCAGGCGTCCCCGCAGATCGAGTCTTCAGCTGTGATCGCTGTGCCGAGCGGGCCCGGGCCGGTCCTGACCATCGCCAACCTCGGCGCCGCGGATGTGACAGTCGAGCTTGCGGAACCCGGGTCTGACCCCGTCCCGGTGACCGTGCCCGCGGGAGCGAGCGTCCAGGTGCCGCTGCGGGCCGCGGCATCCTACGAGCTCACCAGCGGGGGACCCGTGCGCGCGAGCGTCGGCTACGTCGGTGCCGGTGCTCTCGGCGCCTTCCCGGTGTTCCCCTCCACCGTGGGCCAGGAACCGATCGTCGTCTACCCCTGAGCAATCCTCAGAAGTAGCGGAAGCGGTCGGGGCCGAGATCCCACGGATCCTTGCCGAGGTACTGCGCCGCAGCTCGGAACACTGCCCCCTCGATCATCATCCGGCGATGCAGATCATCGTTGCGGTGCAGGTGCGACAGGCGCTCCAGCGGCACCCGGTACAGGATGATGCGCTTTTGGTCGGTCAGTACCGCCCACCGGGGGATGCCGTCGGCATCCGTTGCGGGGGGCATGTCGCCGATTTCGAAGCTGACGTCGCGAAGCTCCTCCCACGCCGAGCGAAGGAACTCCGCCGCGGTGCCGACGGTGAGGTCGAACCGGTCGATGCGGGTGTCCAGGGGTGGGAGCGGCGGACGAACGACGGGGCTCCGTCCGACGCGCCCGTGGCGTCCGTGACGTGCGGGGCGCCGGGATCTCGCCGGGGCTGAGCGGGAGCGTCGCCAGGCCATGCGCCCATCCTAGATCGCCCCCGCGATGCATCGACGCTGCGCCCGATCGTCACCAGGCTGTCATCTGTCCCGCGTGGCGGGGGTCGTCAGCACTGGCTCGCGGGTACCGTGACGGTGATGCGTGAACGGTTGTGCTCCAAGATCGCGTGCGCACGGGAGGCCGTCGCCACGCTCACCTACGATTACGGCGACCAGATGGCGGTTCTCGGCCCGCTGGGTCCGGAGGCCGTGATCCACGCGCACGATCTGTGCAGCATCCACACCGAGCGGCTTGCCATGCCGCGCGGCTGGGTCGTCGTGCGCCACGAGACCCTGCGAGCCTGACGGCGGCGAAGTCTCGACCGTCCGCGTCGTGGGAGAATGGCGGGCATGTCGACCCCCACGATCGCCGCGCTCGATTACGCCGTCGCCGACCTCGCCCTCGCAGACGCCGGCCGTCACCAGATCCGCCTCGCCGAGAACGAGATGCCGGGCCTGATGGCTCTGCGCGAGGAGTTCGGTCCCCGGCAGCCGCTGCGCGGTGCGCGGATCGCCGGCTCTCTGCATATGACGGTGCAGACCGCGGTTCTGATCGAGACTCTCGTTGCTCTCGGCGCTCAGGTGCGGTGGGCCAGCTGCAACATCTTCTCCACCCAGAACGAAGCCGCGGCTGCCGTCGTGGTCGGCCCGACCGGAACCGTCGACGCGCCGCAGGGTGTTCCGGTGTTCGCGTGGAAGGGTGAGACGCTCGCCGAGTACTGGGACTGCACCGACCGCATCTTCGACTGGTCGGCCGAGGGCTTCGACGGCCCGAACCTCATCCTCGACGATGGCGGCGACGCCACCCTCCTCGTCCACAAGGGCGTCGCGTTCGAGAAGGCGGGGGTCGCGCCGGATGCCGCTCCGGGCGACTCCGCGGAGTATCGGGTGGTCCTCGACGTGCTGCGGCGCTCCCTTGCGCGGGACCCCGAGCGCTTCACGCGGATGAGCCAAGAGCTCGTCGGCGTGACCGAAGAGACCACAACAGGCGTCCACCGGCTCTACGAGCTGGCACGCGACGGCGAGTTGCTCTTCCCCGCGATCAACGTGAACGACTCGGTCACCAAGTCCAAGTTCGACAACAAGTACGGCATCCGCCACTCCCTGCCCGATGGTCTCAACCGCGCAACCGATGCGCTCATCGGAGGGAAGGTCGCGTTCGTCGCCGGGTACGGGGATGTCGGCAAGGGAGCCGCTGAGGCCCTGCGCGGCCAGGGCGCTCGCGTCATCGTGAGCGAGATCGACCCGATCTGCGCGCTCCAGGCCGCCATGGACGGGTTCCAGGTCGCCCGGCTCGAGGATGTCATCGGTCAGGTCGACATCCTCATCACGGGAACGGGTAACCGCAACGTCGTCACCGTGGACCACCTGCTCGCAATGAAGCACCTCGCGATCGTCGCCAACGTCGGACACTTCGACAACGAGATCGACATGGCGGGGTTGGAAAGCCTCGCTGGTACCGAACGCGTCGAGATCAAGCCCCAGGTTCACGAGTGGAGACTTCCCACCGGCCGAAGCGTCCTGGTGCTCAGCGAAGGACGCCTCATGAACCTCGGGAACGCGACGGGGCACCCCTCTTTTGTCATGAGTGCCTCGTTCACCAACCAGGTTCTCGCGCAGATCGAGCTGTGGACCAAGCGCGAGAACTACCCGCTCGGCGTTGCAACCCTCCCGAAGGCGCTCGACGAGAAGGTCGCGCGCCTGCACCTTCCCGCGCTCGGCGTACAGCTGACGCAGCTCTCCGGCGACCAGGCGGCCTACATCGGCGTTCCGGTCGAGGGACCGTACAAGCTCGAGCACTACCGCTACTGACGCACCGTCCGGATCGTCGTCGTGTCGGCATCCCCGGCGGTCAGGGTCGCGAGGCGCTCGTTCTGCAGAGCAAGAGCTCGCCCTTCGCGCGCCCGCCGCAGGGCGACCACACCGCGCAGCATTGTCTCGGGGTCCACAGGCGGGACGGGCGAGACGTAGGGGGTGACCTCTGTCGCCAGGGCGGCGGCGACCCGTGCCCGCGCGGCCGGGTCGAGGTAGGCGGCCTGGTGGGCGAACTGCGAAACCCGCCGCGCCAACCGATCGGGCATGCGCCCGACGTCAGCAACGGCTGCCCAACTCGCGAGAGTCGGAGGCAACTCGGCGGGGCGCGGCTGGAGCTTCGGGGCACGCGATCGCTCGCAGTACGTGCCGGCGACCAGATCGCCCAGGCGCTGCGTTCGTGGTGTGAACGCGCCGACGATCGCCGCCACCGCTCCCGCGGTCAGCCAGATCTCCAGGACCCCGATGAAAGCGCGGATGAACGCGTGACGGAAACCCGCCGCGCCGCCATCGACGCGGACGATGCGGCCGCCCACCGCCCATCGCCCGAGGCTTGACCCGCCAGTGAGCGTTTCGACGAGCGCCGGAACGAGCACGAGAACGACGACCACTGTCGTGATTCCGAGGATGGGCGCCGCTGCGGCATCCAGAAAGGCGCCGCCCAGCAGCCAGTTCGCGACAACGGCCAGCGCAATGAGAAGCACCACAGCGGCTATCACGTCGATCAGGCACCCGAGGGCCCGCTGGAAGAAGCTCAACGGCTGGATGTCGAGCGCGACAGCCTCGCCGGTGAGCACTTCGTCCTGCCGGATCTCGACCGTCGTCAGGTGCTCGGGGGGCATGGGTACAGTAAAGCAAATGGATCTCGATGCCCTGACTGACGCGCGACGCGCCGAGTGGGCGCGGCTGGACCAGCTCGCCCGCTCCCGCAGGCTCTCGGGGGCCGAGATCGATGAACTGGTCACCCGGTATCGGGCCGCGTCCGCGGATCTCGCCGACATCAAGACCACCGCCGGGCGCACTGCCGAAGGCGACTACGTGTCGTTGCTGCTTGCCCGCGCACGGCGGCGGCTGACGGGGCGCGGTGAGAACCCGCTGCGGCAGGTACCGCGCTTCTTCGTGTGGCAGCTGCCGGCAGCGCTCTACCGGCTGCGATGGACCACCCTCGCCGTCGCAGGACTGTTCGTGGTGGTCGCCGCGGTGGTCGCGACCTGGATCTCCCGCGATCCGGCGCTGATCGCTTCGCTGGGCTCGCAGGTGCAACTCGAGTATTACGCGGAGGTCGAGTTCGAGGGCTACTACAGCGAGAACCCTGCTGCCGTGTTCGCGGGCACGGTATGGACAAACAACGCGTGGATCGCAGCCCAGAGCGTGCTGTTCGGGATCACCGGGATCTGGCCGGTCATGGTGCTGGTACAAAATGCCGTCGCGGTCGGGACAGCAGCCGCCGTGCTCGCAGCCTTCGACCGCATCGACACGTTTTTCCTCTTTATCCTTCCGCACGGCCAACTGGAGCTCACCTGCGTCTTCGTCGCCGTCGCGGCAGGGCTTCACCTGTTCTGGTCGTGGGTGGCGCCTGGCCCGCGCACCCGGGGGAAGCGCTCGCGTCGCAGGGGCGGGCCCTGGCGACAGTTGCGATCGGACTCGTGTTCGCGCTCGCCGTGGCGGGGGTCATCGAGGGATTCGTGACGGCGCAGGCGTGGCCGTGGGCCCTCAAGATCGGAATCGGAACCGCGGCGCTCGCGGCGTTTCTGGTCTACATGCTCGTCGTCGGACGGCGAGCGGTGCGTGCCGGTGAGACGGGGGACCTCACGGAGTTCCACGCCGGCACTGCTCGGCTGTGGACTGGCGGATGATCGCCGTCGCCGCGCGCTCCTTTTGAACTGATCAAAAATGCGATAGCGTCGAGGGCGTGATGGATGCGCGGGGGATCGCCGGCTCGGAGCCGGTCGAATCGGTGATCCGCGCAGCGGGACTTCGGGTTACGAGCGCGCGTCTGGCGGTGCTCGACGCTCTTCGGGAGCACCCTCACGCCAGTGCCGATGCGATCTTCGCGGATGTCGATCGCCGCGCTCCCGGGACCGCCCTGCAATCCGTCTACAACGCGCTGAGTGACTTCGCCGGCGCCGGCCTCGTTCGCCGCATCCAGCCGGCTGGCCAGCCCATGCGGTTCGAAGTGCGCATCGACGATAACCATCACCACCTGGTGTGCACCTCGTGCGGGCGCGTCGAAGACGTCGACTGCGTCACCGGCGAAGCACCGTGTCTGCATCCGTCGCAAACCCATGGCTTCGCACTCGCCCAGGCCGAGATCACATTCTGGGGCGTGTGCGCAGCGTGCGCCGCGCCAGAGACCGACTCCTCATCACCTACCCACAACCCGACCGTCACGGAAGGACGATCATGAGCGAAAACGACCCGGCAGTCACTCCCCTGGGGGAACAGCCCAATGACATCGAGCAGTCGGTCACCGTCACCGACACCGACGAGGCGGAGATCGCCGAGGCCACGGGCGAGGGTGCCTGCCCCGTCATCCACGCGCAGCCCCACCCCACGAACGGTTCGGCCAACCAAGTGTGGTGGCCGAACAAGCTGAACCTCAAGATCCTCGCGAAGAACCCCGTGGAGGCGAACCCCTACGGCGGTGACTTCGACTATAAGGCCGCGTTCGAGTCCCTCGATCTTGACGCCGTGAAGAAGGACATCGAAGAGACCATCACGGTCTCGCAGGACTGGTGGCCGGCTGACTTCGGCAACTACGGCCCGCTCATGATCCGTATGGCCTGGCACAGCGCTGGCACCTACCGCGTGATGGACGGACGTGGCGGCGGTGGCACCGGCCAGCAGCGGTTCGCGCCGCTGAACAGCTGGCCCGACAACGTCGGCCTCGACAAGGCTCGCCGCATCCTGTGGCCGGTCAAGAAGAAGTACGGGCGCGCGCTATCGTGGGGCGATCTCATGATTCTCGCCGGCAACGTCGCGCTCGAGAACATGGGCTTCGAGACGTTCGGGTTCGCCGGTGGACGTATCGATGCGTGGGAGCCGGATGACGACGTCTACTGGGGCCCCGAGACCACCTGGCTCGGCGACGAGCGCTACACCGGCGAGCGCGACCTCGAGCGTCCGCTCGCCGCAGTGCAGATGGGACTCATCTACGTCAACCCCGAGGGTCCGAACGGCAACCCCGACCCGCTGGCATCGGCCATCGACATCCGGGAGACCTTCAAGCGGATGGCGATGAACGACGAGGAGACCGTTGCGCTGATCGCCGGTGGTCACACCTTCGGCAAGACGCACGGCGCGGCATCCGACTCGTACCTCGAGAACAACCCCGAGGCCGCCGGTCCCGAGATGCAGGGTCTGGGCTGGAAGAACAACTTCGGCTCGGGCAAGGGCGACGACCAGATCACGAGTGGTCTCGAGGTCACCTGGACCTACCACCCGACGCGCTGGGACAACGAGTTCTTCCACATCCTGTTCGGCTACGAGTGGGAGCTTATGAAGAGCCCCGCAGGCGCCAACCAGTGGCGGCCGGTCAACGGCGGCGGCGCCGACATGGTGCCCCTCGCCCACGACCCGTCCAAGCGCCGTGAGCCCCGGATGCTCACCAGCGACCTCGCGCTGCGCTTCGACCCCGAGTACGAGAAGATCTCGCGCCGGTTCCTCGAAGACCCCGCGGCCTTCGCTGACGCCTTCGCGCGGGCATGGTTCAAGCTGACGCACCGCGACATGGGGCCCAAGGCTCGTTACCTGGGACCCGAAGTTCCCGCTGAGGAGCTCGTTTGGCAGGACCCGGTGCCCCCGGTCGACCACCCGCTGATCGACGAGGCTGACGCCGCGGCGCTCAAGCAGCGCATCCTCGAGTCGGGTCTCACTGTCGCCGAGCTGGTGCAGACCACGTGGGCGGCGGCATCCACCTTCCGCGGCAGCGACAAGCGCGGTGGCGTCAACGGCGCTCGCCTGCGCCTTGCTCCGCAGAAGGACTTCGAGGTCAACAACCCCGCCCAGGTCGCAAAGGTCCTCGGCGTACTCGAGGGCATAAAGGCTGACTTCGACGCCTCGGCGCCGGGCGGCAAGAAGGTCTCGCTTGCCGATCTCATCGTGCTCGCGGGCAACGCCGGTGTCGAGAAGGCCGCAAAGGATGCCGGTGTGGATGCTGTCGTGACCTTCCACCCCGGACGTACCGACGCGTCGCAGGAGCAGACGGATGTCGAGTCGATGCAGTACCTGGAGCCGGCCGCCGATGGCTTCCGGAACTACCTCGGCCCCGTGGCTGCGGCATCCGGGCTGCCCGAGGAGCACCTGCTCGTCGACAAGGCCAACCTCCTGACCCTCACCGCACCGGAAATGACCGTACTCGTCGGTGGTCTTCGCGTCATCGCCGGGAACTACGACGGCTCGGCGTACGGGGTGTGGACCGAGCGTCCGGGAGTGCTCACGAACGACTTCTTCGTGAACCTTCTCGACCTCGGCACGACCTGGCGTCCGCTGGACCCGGGCAGCCACGCGTTCGAGGGCACCAAGGATGGTTCGGGCGAGCTCGTCGGTCGCGGGACCCGCGTCGACCTGCTGTTCGGTTCGAACTCGGAGCTTCGCGCGATCGCCGAGGTCTACGCGAGCGACGACGCGAACGAGCAGTTCGTCCGCGACTTCGTGAAGGCGTGGGGCAAGGTCACCGAGCTCGATCGGTTCGACCTGGTCTGAGCCTCGGTCTCAGCATCCATACCGAAGCGGCCCGTCTCCTCGGAGGCGGGCCGCTTCGGTGTTCTGCGGTGCGGTCAGTTGACGCGGGCTTCCGCCGCCGCCGGTGACACCGCGTGTGCTGCGGATGTGTGCATGTGCGGCGCATCAATGCGCAGCACAAGCACGAAACTACCGCGCACGTGCGAATCGCCAGCGGGATCGGGCGTCAGCCGACGCGTGCCTCCGCCTGGACGGGAGGGAGCGGCTTGCGCTCGAACAGCGCGCGGTGGGCGAAACCGGCCAGGAGGCCTCCGACCAGGGGGAACACGATGAACACCCACAGCTGGGCGAGTGCCTCGCCGCCGCCGTAGATGGCAGTCGCGATCGAGCGGGCGGGGTTGACGGAGGTGTTGTCGATCGGGATCGAGACGAGGTGGATCATCGTGAGCGTGAAACCGATGACGAGTCCCGCGAACTTCTCGGCGTTGCGCTGGGGATGCGTGACGCCGAGGATCACGAGCAGGAAGATCGCGGTGAGGAGGATTTCGGCGACGATGGCAGCGCCGAGGCCGAACCCGCGGGGGATGCTGTGCCGTAGCCGTTGCTCGCGAAGCCGCCATCCTGTGCGGCGCTGAGCCACCCGTCGGGTCCGAACAGCCCGATGAGCACGATGAGTGTCGTGCCGACGGCGCCGCCGATGACCTGAGCGATGAGGTAGCCGGGAACGTCCTTCCACGCGAAGCGTCCGGCTGCGGCGAGCCCGAACGTGACGGCCGGGTTGAAGTGGCCGCCCGAGATCGGACCCCAGGTGTAAATGCCGGCCATCAGGGTTAGTCCGAAGGCGAGGGAGACTCCGAGGAAGCCGACGCCGAGCGAGGTGCCGTTCTCGCTCGCGCCGAAGTTCGCGGCGAACAGGGCGGTGCCGATCGACCCGAACACGAGCAGGAACGTACCCAGTGCCTCGGCGATCAGCTTCGTTGCTGTGCCGGGGGTGGAAGTGGTTTCAGCCATCTCTGGCTCCTTTCATTCGGCCGAAACCTAGCGCTCTCAGGCGAATCACAGGCAAACGACATGCCCCGCGCGTGCGAAATCACCCCGGTTTTCACCTGTGACCCCGCGGTCGGGCCGCGGTTCGCCGTTCAGAGCCGGCCGAGCGCCTTGAGCGCGAGGTAACGGTCGGCAACGCGCGGTGGCAGTTCCTCGGCGGATGCCGACAGGGCATCGACGCCCGCTCGGGAGAGCGCCGTCACCATTCGGTCGGCGTCCCACCGGGCGCGCTCCCGGGCTGCGGCCTCGAACGCATCGGATTGTGACGCCTCGGTTTGCTCCGGCTGGGCCGCGGCGACCAGAACGTGCGTGTGGCTGGGAACGAGGGGGAGAGCGCCGAGGAAGCCGCGCGAGGCCTCCGGATCGTCGTGCGCCGTGAGTACGACGACCATCGAGGGTCGGGTGGTCAGGAGCCGGGCCTGCGCAAAGGCGGCGTCCCAGTCGGTGTCGATGAGCCCGGCATCCACGGCGACCATGGCGTCGACGAGGGCCGGCAGCAGCGCTGCGCCGTCGCGGCCGGTCACCCGGGCACGCACTGCTCGGTCGAACATCAACAGGTGGATGTGATCGCCCGCTTGCGCAGCGAGCGCTGAGAGGAGGAGGGCTGCCTCCATCGCGGCATCAAGTCGCACACCGTCGTCGACGCGTGTCGCCGCGGTGCGACCGGTGTCGATGATGATGACGATGTGGCGGTCGCGCTCGGGGCGCCACGTGCGCAGCATCGTGGCGCTGGCCCGGGCCGTGGCGCGCCAGTCGATCGAGCGCACATCGTCCCCACGTACGTACTCGCGCAGGGAGTCGAACTCGGTGCCCTGCCCCCGGACCTGGACGCTGGTGTTGCCGTCGAGTTCGCGCAGCCGCGCAAGGCGTGAGGGGAGGTGACGCCGCGAGGTGAACGGCGGCAGAACACGGATGCTTCCCGGAACCGCGACGAGTGCGCTCCGACCCGCGAGCCCGAGAGGCCCAGCCGACCGAACCGCGAGTCCGGCGCTGCGCAGTTCTCCGCGCCGGCGCGGCAGCAGCGAAGTGACCACGCGACCCGAAGCGCCCGGGTCAATCCGTATCACCGCCGTTCCTGTAGTAGCGCCAGCCGTCGGCTGCCAGGCGTCTCGGACGCGGATGCGGAGGGTTCGCGTACCTGTATTGACGACTGCTGCCGTCACCTGCGACGGCTGGTCACGCAGCACCTTTGTCGGCCCAGCGCGCGTGATGTTCACCCGACGCGGATTGGGGGCTGACAGCACATCGAGACCCAGCAGGAGGAGGCAGAATCCGAGCCAGGCGGCCGCCCCAGCCCAGGCGGGGATTCCACCGACCGAGCCGAGGATCACGGGAACAACGCCGGCCCCCACGAGCAGGGGGTACCGACCGGTCACATACATACGGCGCTCACAGCGGGACGCGTGTTTGCTGCAGGATGCTCTGAAGCAGTGCCTCGACCGAGACGCCTTCGAGCTCGGCATCCGGGCGAAGTCGCAGACGGTGCCGCCACGTGGGCAGCAGCATCGTCTGCACGTGGTCGGGGGTGATGGCCGGTGAACCCCCGAGCCACGCCCACGCTTTCGCCGTCGCCAGCAGCGCGGTTGCGGCGCGCGGGCTCGCACCCAGCTGCACGGAGGGGCTCTGCCTCGTCGCCTGCGCGAGGTCGACGATGTAGCCCAGGACGTCGTCCGCGGCTGTCACGTTCCGGACCGCCGCCTGGGCCGCCCGGAGGTCGGCGGCGGTGACGACGGTCTGCACGCCGGCCTCGTCGAGATCGCGCGGCGAGAAACCGTCGGCGTGTCGGCGCAGCACCGTGACCTCCGCGTCGCGCGCCGGCATGTCGACGATGAGCTTCAGCAGGAATCGGTCGAGCTGAGCTTCGGGGAGGGTGTAGGTGCCCTCGTGCTCGATCGGGTTCTGGGTGGCAGCGACAAGGAAGGGATCGGGCAGCGGGCGGGTCACGCCGTCGGTCGATACCTGACGCTCTTCCATCGCCTCCAGCAGGGCCGCCTGGGTCTTCGGCGGCGTGCGGTTGATCTCGTCGGCCAGCAGGATGTGGGTGAAGACCGGCCCCTCGCGAAACTCGAATTCGCCCGAGCGGGCGTCGTAGATGAGCGAGCCAGACACATCGCCGGGCATGAGATCGGGAGTGAACTGCACGCGCTTGGTCTCAAGCCCGAGCGCGCGGCTGAAGGCCCGTACCAGCAGCGTCTTGGCGACACCGGGTACGCCCTCGACCAGGACATGTCCGCGGGCAAGCAGCGCGATCAGGAGGCCCGTGATCGCGGCATCCTGCCCGACGACAGCCTTGCCGATTTCGTCACGTACGCGACCGACGGCGGCTCGGGCGGAATCGTCGGCGGTAGGGGCGTCGGCCGTGGTCGGTGCCGGGTCGGAGGTCGTCATCGGTTGTTCCTTTCAGGGTGAAGTGCCGACCGTGCTGCGGCTTCGAGTCTGCGCAATCGGTCGTGAAGCTCGTCAAGGTCGCGCCGCGACGTCGGGGGTGCGCCGTCCAGGATGGTTCGCGCTTCCTCCCGCGACGACACCGACACACTGGCCAGTGCGTCGGCGACTTCTGCTGCCGACGACGACCCCGACAGACCGAGCAGCCGCGCGATCCGCACGCGCGCGCCGTGGCGCAGCAGGGACGCGGCGTGCGCAGTGTCGCCGGATCGTGCGTAGAGGTGCGCCCGCCCCCGCGTCGTCTCTTCGCCGCGCACCGTCACCGGCAGCCGTTCGCCGACAAGCGGTCCGAAACGGATGCCGCGCCAGAGCGCCGCCGCGACGGCGGCCACCAGCATGAGGACGATCACGGGGCTGACCCACGGGGGAGTGAGTTCGCCGAGGGACGGGCTGGCCGGGTCCAGGTCGGTGTCGGCGACGGACGGAACGTACCAGACGAGCGTGGCGTTTCTTCCCATCAGACCCAGCGCGAGGGCGGCATTGCCGTCCTCGGCTAGGTGTTCGTTCGTGAAGAGCGCAGCCCCGTCGACTGCCGACACCCGCTGGGTGCCCGGGATATCGGAGCGGACGGTTTCGCGCACCAGCAGGGCGAAGCCTCCGGCTGCCGGATAGCACTGGGCGGCATCCGTAGCGAGGAAGACCGTTCGCGGACGGATCGCTCCAGCCCGTTGCGCCTCCGGTACCGAGCACTGCGGCTGCACGAGCGCATCGTCGGCGACGCCCACCGCGTTCGCCCCATCGGCTATCAGGCGGAGCGTCCGCGAGCGCGGGTCGATGAGGACGACGTCTGCCGCTGGCGCGGCAAGGGCGGAGATCGCGTCGTCGGAGAGCGCAGGTGCATCGGGGAGCACCAGTGTCGCCGCGCCGTCACGCAGTTCTGCGGCAGCCTGCTCGTGCGAGCGGACTACCCGCACCTCAACGCCCTGCTCGGCCAGGATGCGTGCCAGCGCCCGGGTGCCCGTCGGGGCCGCGGACTCAGGATCGAGCGACTCGCGCTGGCTCCATTCGCCGCCACCGACGATGCTCGCACCGACGATTCCGACCGCGATGAGCCCGACGATGATCGCTATCCATCCGAGTATCGAGCCGCGGCGGGCGCTGGAGGTCGAGAGGTCGGCGCCAGCAACACGCCGCTCGCGGACATCGAGGCTCATGACGCGTGAACCTCGGCGGGTGCGCCCTGCGCGGATTCGAGCCTGGCCAGCGCGCTGTCGGCCGCGGCCACCACGACGTATCCTGTCTCGGTCCCGGGCCGCTGAAGGTAGCGCACGTCCTCGAAGACGGTGGCCGCTTCCCTGGCTCCCGCGCTCACCGGCGCTGCCAGAGCATCGGCGCGCACCGCGAACTGCCGTGCAGTCGTTCCGGGAGCGAGCTCGATCAGTCCCCGTTCGTCCAGGCCGCGGGCTGCTGCCCGGAAGCGCAGCACGATAGCCGCGTCCCAGTCTCGACGGTTCCGGGCAGCCTCGGCCGCCGTCCGCAGCCCCTCGGCGGTTCGATAGTCGATGTCTCCGAACAGTTCGCCGGTGCGGGCTCTTCGCGAGGACGTGCGCCGAGGTACCCCCCACACGAGAATCGCGATGACGATGACAGCGATGGCGATGATGGCGACGACAAGGGCGAGAATCGCCGCCCACTCCGGCGCGACGTCGGGTGAGAACAGGGAGGCGAGGGCATCCCGGGCCGCCTGTGCGGCTCGGTCGAACCAGGTCGGCTGCGCCGCCTGATAGACCGGATCCGCGAGCTCCTGCACAGCCCAGTCTCGAGCTTGCTCGCCATCCGGAATGAGCGGGATCTCTGAGATCACCGAGGCATCGCCCATGTCGTCTGATCGTCATCGGGTCCGGCGGTCGGGGCCGGCGGCGATTGGTCTGGGGCCGGCGGGACGGCTGCGGGCGACGCGGATGTCTGTTCCGCGGCGGGCGGGGGAACGATCGTGTAGCCCGGCGGAGGGGCGAACGGGGCAGGTTGCCCGTACGCGGTGGGCCAGCGCGGTTGAGCGGCGCGCCCAACGTGAACGACGTACGGGTCGGGGAGGTCGGTGGCTCCCGCGTCTCTGCGATCTACGTACTCGAGGAGGTCGAGGTCCAGGCCCTCGTGCCGCATCCGACAGTCGATGTACACGAGTCCCGCGGCGGTGGATTGCACGATGACCGCGACCGACTGGATGAGAAGCGTCACGATCTGCGTGAGACCGAGGGTTGCGACAACGCCGATGATCGCCGCTGCGCTCTCATCACCAGTGGGGGCGATCACCGTTGTCAGCGCGGAGGCGAGGAACGAGAACGGGATGCTGACGACCTGTGCGACGGCACCGAAAACGAGCGATACGAGCACCAGGATTCCCAGGATCACCCAGAACCGGCCCCGTGAGAGCCGCCATGAGCGACCGAGCGCCGCCCCCAGCGACGTGTGCTCGACGATCAGGACCGCCGGAACGAGCAGAAGCTTCACGGCGAGCCAGAGGCTGAGGGGGATGGCAGCGAGGATCACCAGGATTCCGAGGATGACCGCGGCGGCGGGAACGGCGACAGCGAGCACGGCGATCAGACCACCGACGATGATCACGATCACGCCGATCGCGAGCGAGAGAAGGATCGTGTAGCCGATCAGTCGCCAGGCCACGGGCCGCACACGCTGCCACAGCATCCGCAGCGTCATCTTTTCGGCCACCGCAGCGTGCAGAACGTCGGAGATCACCACGGCCTGAACGAGAACACCAACCGCACCAGCGAGAAGACCGAGCACCAGGCCCGACAGCGCGGTGAGCGCTATCGATCCCGTCAAGACGGCATCCCACTCGTCGGTGCCCGCCGGCACCGTGTCCAGCCGTGAGAAGCTTGCGAACGCGATTCCCGAGATCGCAATGGTTACGACAAGGTATGCGACGGTCTGCACGACCATCGCGAACCCCAGCAGCACCTTGGGGTTGTGCCGCAGCGCCGAAAACGAACGACCCAGAATCGTGCCGAACGTCAGCGGCTGCAGCGGGATGATCCCGGGCCGCGGCGCAGGCGTCCAAGACGGGTACGCGGTCACGGGTTCCTCCTACAGGCTGGAATCGACGCGAGTTTCCATCGTGTCACACGGGACGCAGACCCGCTCATGCCAGTTACCATCGCGTCGGGCGTGCCACCCGCCGCCCGAGCCAGCACCGACGCGCGCGCGAATCAACGGCGTGCGCACAGGTGGAGTCGACTACTCTCGGGGGAAGCACACGCGGCCGCCTGCCGCCAGTGCGCAGGCTGGACGCAAGGAACGAAGGCGCGATGAACTCACGCATCCTGGTTGTCGACGACGACACCGCACTGGCGGAGATGATCGGGATCGTGCTGCGCACGGAAGGGTTCGACACGGTTTTCTGCGCCGACGGAAACGCCGCTGTGGACACCTGGCGCGCGGAACGCCCCGACCTCATCCTGCTCGATCTCATGCTTCCCGGTCGCGACGGCATCGAGATCTGCACGGCGATTCGTGCCGAGTCGGGCATCCCGATCATCATGCTGACGGCACGCACCGACACCGCGGATGTCGTCCGCGGGCTCGAATCCGGTGCTGACGACTACATCGTCAAGCCGTTCAACCCGAAAGAGCTCGTGGCCCGCATCCGGACCAGACTGCGCCCCGGCGGGCAGCCGTCGCAGGAGACGCTGCGGATCGGGAATCTGACGATCGATGTCGCGGGCCACGAAGTACGACGCGGTGATGACGTGATCTCGCTCACGCCCCTGGAGTTCGAGCTCCTGGTCGCGCTTGCCTCCAAGCCGCAGCAGGTGTTCTCGCGGGAGATGCTCCTCGAGCAGGTCTGGGGCTACCACTACAAGGCCGACACGCGCCTGGTCAATGTGCACGTGCAGCGGCTGCGCGCCAAGGTGGAACTCGACCCCGACAACCCGCGCATCGTGACGACAGTGCGCGGTGTGGGCTACCGGGCCGGTGCTGTGGAGTGAGCGTCGTCGACGATCGGGCCGCGTGCAGCGGTCGCGTGAGGTGAGACAGTGGGCTCCCGAGGGGCCGCCGAGCCGTCGTTTCGTCCGCTGATCTGGCGGCGCAACTGGAGGGCGTGGCCCGACAACCTCGTGCACCTGTGGCGACGCTCGCTGCGGTTTCGCACACTCTCGGTGACGATCGTGCTGACAGCTTTCGCCATCCTGATCGCCGTGACCTGGACGGCCCTGGCTATTCAGGATGATCTTTTCGCGTCCCGGCGCGACGAAGTCACCGAGCAGGCGCTTCGTGCAACGGCATCCGCGCAGACAGTGCTCGACGGAGCCGACACGCAAGGGGACCCGGCACAGATCCAGCGCGTGTGGCTCGGGTTGCGCACTGCCCTGCAGCAGCAATCGTCGACCGACATGATCGCGACGTTCCGGATCGGGGCCTCTGATCCCGCTGCGCAGGCATACCGCGTCGGCGAGTTCGACACGGCGATCATTTCCGAGGGCCTGCGTGAGAAGGTGCGAGCCGACGCCAATCAGCAATGGTGGCAGTCTGTCGCCCTCGACGCCGCAGGCACCCCGGGCATCGTCGTGGGGCAGCAGCTGATCTTCCCGCAGGTCGGCGACTTCGAGGTCTACTACGCGTATGGCCTTGAGGGAGCTGATCAGACCCTGCGGTTCGTGCAGGCCACACTGTGGGTCGTAGGGGTTGCCCTGGTCCTGCTCATCGGGGGCATCGCCTGGTTCGTGCTCCGCTCGGTAACCACTCCCATCGGTGAAGCTGCACAGACCAGCGCAAAGCTCGCGGCGGGGGAGCTCGGGGTCCGGCTGCCGGTGCGTGGCGAAGACGAGCTCGCGACGCTGGGCGAGTCCTTCAACGCCATGGCGGACAGCATCGAGACGCAAATCAAGGAGCTTGCCGATCTGTCGCTGGTGCAGCAACGATTCGTCTCGGACGTCTCGCACGAGCTGCGAACCCCGCTGACCACGATCCGGCTCGCCGCCGACATGTTGAACGACCGCCGCGATGATTTCGACCCGGCAACAGCGCGCGCCGCCGAGTTGCTTGCTGCTCAGGTCGAGCGCTTCGAGGTTCTCCTCAGCGACCTCTTGGAGATCAGCCGATATGACGCGGGATCGGTGCAGCTCGAACTCGAACCGACGAGCCTTGCCCACGTCGCGGAGGACGTCATCGCGTCAATGGAGCAGATCGCTCACCAACACAACACTGATCTACGCTTGGTCGCCCCCGGCGGTTACTCGCCCGTGGACATGGACGCCCGGCGCGTGCGCAGGATCCTGCGGAATCTGATCGGCAACGCGATCGAACACGGGGAGGGTAAGCCCGTCGTGGTCACCGTGGACAGTAATCAGCAGGCCGTCGCCGTTGGGGTGAGAGACTTCGGAATGGGCATCGCCGCCGAGGATGCCGCACGCGTGTTCGATCGGTTCTGGCGCGCTGATCCGTCCCGCAAGCGAACCCTCGGCGGCACGGGACTGGGCCTTGCGATCTCGCTCGGTGACGCGAAGCTGCACGGGGGAGACCTGGCAGTGTGGTCGGAACCCGGACGCGGGGCCCACTTCGTGCTCACTCTTCCACGCGGCGCGCACCGGACGGGGCCCGCGGCGCTTCCGTTGGACTCGCCGATTCCGCTCGATCCCGGTGACGAGAACACGGTCGACGCTTTCGAACACACCCAGCCGATCTCGACGATTCCGAGCGGCGACCCGGCGGCGGGGGGCGGATCATGAGGCGGCTCATCGGCACCGTGCTGGCGATACTCGGCATCCTGGTGCTCTCCGCCTGTGCAGGACTTCCTGTCAGCGGTCCTGTCACGGCCGGCCGGCCCGTCGACGAGGTACGCACCGGACCCGAGGTGCGCTTCTTCCCGGACGGACCGCAGCCGGGCGCCACCCAGGAGGAGATCGTCGAGGGTTTCCTCCTCGCAGGGTCCGGCTCGAGCGCTGACTGGGCAACCGCCCGCTCCTTCCTGGCGCCCGCGATCCAGTCCTCATGGGACCCCTCAGCCGGTGTGGCGGTCGTGCCCACCGGCGAAATCGTTGCGCAGCCAGCGGTCGACGACACCGTGAAAGTCATCCTCGCTCCCGTCGCCAGCGTCGATGCGACGGGCCGCTACGAGCCGGCTCTGGGCGGCACCGCGACACTCGCGTTCGAGCTGATACAGGTCGCAGGCCAATGGCGGATCTCCAAGGCTCCCGACGGGATCGTTCTGGACGAAAGCGTGTTCGGGACAGTGTTCCATCGTTACTCCGTGATGTACTTCGATACCTCGTGGACCTATCTCGTTCCCGACGAGAGATGGTTTCCGACGACATCCGCCGCCGTGCGGATCACCGGTGCGCTCGTCGACGAGCAGCCGAGCGACTGGCTCGCCGGGGCTGTGTCCACGGCCTTCACTGACGACGTGACCTCGGTCTATTCGTCCGTGCCGCAGAGTGCCGGTACGGCGCAGGTCGAGCTGTCCGCCGAGGCTCTCGCGCTCCAGCAGCTCACGATCGACCGCATGGCTACCCAGCTGGAAGCGAGCCTCGCTACCGCCGGGATCACCGAGGTGGAACTGACGGTTGATGGCGTTCCCATCGCTGCAACGCCGGTCCAGACCCGATCGACCGCAGTTACCGGGGGCCCGCTCGTGTTGACCGACGAGGGCTTCGGTTTCTTGTCGGGCAGTGAGTTGACGCCGATCGGGGGACTCTCGGGTGCCGTCGTGCGAAGCAATCCGGTGGCGGTGCAGGTCGGACCGGATCAGGAGAGTGCGGCAGTGCGTTCGGCCGATGGTTCGGTTGCCCGTGCTGACGTTACCGATGACGTCGTCGTGCTCGACACCCGCAGCGGCTTGCGCGATCCGGTGATTGATGCCCGAGGCTATGTGTGGAGTATTCCGGCGCGATCGCCGGCAGCACTCACCGCTTTCGGTCCAGGCATAGAATCACCCCTGCTCTCCCAGTCCTGGGCTGCGGCGGGCGCCACAGACGTGCAAGCGATGTCGATCTCGCGCGACGGCACCCGCATGGCGGGCGTCGTGCGCATCGGGGACCGAACCGAGCTATGGCTGTCGGGCGTCATTCGCGATGAGAGCGATAACCGGGGGGTACCGGCGCGGCTCGGCGAGCCGATCGTTGCCGGGACGATCGCCGGAGAGGCGGTGTCGATGGTGTGGACCGACGATGTCACTGTCGCGGTGGTCACGCGATCGGGAACTGAGACCGAGATCGTCGAGCAGGTAGTCGGAGGTACGTCCTCGACGATCGCTGGGCCGGCCGGCGCGTCGATCACAACGGTGGCGACGGCGACCTCGAGTATCCGGCTGAGATCCGATGACGGGGGATTGTACGTGCGGCGGGGAGCGAACTGGCTGCAGACCGCCGAGGGCATCTCGCTCCTGGCGGTGCAGCAGGGCACCCCGCAGCAGTGACTCGAACCTTTCTCCCGAGCCGGGCGCGGGAGACCGCTATCCCCAGTGACCCGAACGCGAGCTCGTGAGGCCTCAGTGCCCGTGCACGGTGGAGTCGTGACCACCTCTCGTATCCATCGCGGAGTCGAGTGGACACGCGATGCCGCCTCGCAGGCGCTCTCGTGGCTGATTCCCGTCGACTGCGCCGGATGCGGTCGGCCAGACTCCTCGCTGTGCGACTCGTGTGAACTGGAGTTGCGCCGCAGCACCACGCGGTGCCGGATGGTGGGTGAGCTCACCGTGTTCAGCGCCGTCGCGTACGACGGTCCGGTGGTCGGGGTGATGCGCTCCCTCAAGGCCGAGGGGAGGACCCGACTCGTCCGCCCTCTGGGGGCTGCCCTGCGCACGACGCTCGAGCGGGCCGATCTCGTGCCCGGCGGGCTGGTTGCCGCACTCGCGACGGGAACTGTGATTCCTGTCGTGATCCCCTCGTCAGCTGCTGCGTTCCGTCGTCGCGGATACCGTGTCGTCGACCTCATTGCCAGGCAGGCCGGCATGCGGTGCGTTCCGGTCCTGCGCAGTGTCGGTGCCGGCGTGGATCAACGGGCGCTTGGCCGGGCGGCGCGGGAAAGCAATACCGAGGGCATGTTCGCCGTGCGATTCGTGCCCGGTCGCCCCGTGCTGTTGATCGACGACGTTGTCACGACCGGCGCGACGCTTCGAGCGGCAGCCGAGGCGCTGCGCGAGGCGGGAGTCGCGGTTCTCGGGGCGGTGACCGTCGCGTCCACGCCGCTGCGATGGTCGTCCGGCCAGGGGCGCTCACCACGCGAACAATAGACTTCATCGGCTCGCGCCGAGCCGCCGAGGACCGGGCAAAAGTCGGTCTACCGGGGTTATGGCGGAGGATACTGACACGGCGGAAATCGTGCGTGACAGGCAGATGGCCAGGGTCTAACGTGGGGGTAACAAGGCGACTGATGGTCCGCCCTTGGAACCGGGCGGACCGGAAACAAGGAGGTCAAGATGGACACGAACATCGTCGGCGTGGGAGTCGGTATCACCGATCGCTTCCGCTCGGTCGTCGAAGAGAAACTCGTCCGGATCGAACACCTCGCACCCCGTGCGCAGCGCATCGATGTCAAGGTCACTCATCGCACTTACCGCACGGGCCGGGTCGAAGACCACACTGTCGAGCTCACGCTCACCGGCAAAGGTCCGCTGGTGCGGGCTGAGGCGACCGATGCCGACAAGTTCACAGCGCTCGATATGGCTGTCGACAAGCTGTGCGAGCAGTTGCGACGCGCCAAAGACAAGAGGGTCGATGCCCGAAACCACCCCCGCAAGGCGATGTTCGACAAGGAACGCGGCGAGCTCGACGGGATCGACATCCAGCCCGCATCGGCAGATGTCCTCCGGCGCGTCGCGACCGGCGAGGTGCCGATCGTCGACGGTGAGGACGACGAGGCATACACGCCAGTCGTCATCCGCACGAAGGAATTCGAGGCGGAGTGGATGACGGTCGAGGAGGCTGTCGACCGGATGGAACTGGTCGGACACGACTTCTTCTTGTTCATCAACGCCGCAACCGATCACCCGAGCGTGGTGTACCGCCGCAAAGGCTGGGACTACGGTGTGATCTCCCTCACCACCGAGGCAAGCCCGGCGGCCCTCGTGAGCTGAGTGCCCGCGGCACTGCCGCAAGATCGGAGACGGATGCCGCGAGCCGTAGAGCTTGCGGCATCCGTCTCTCAGTCGAAGATCCCGTCCAGGATGCTGCCGATGACAAGGCCCCCGAGGATTCCGCCCACGAGGTCCGAACCGCCGCCGGTCCGGCGCCCGAAGCCCTCCATCGGGCCGCCCCACTGCGGATGCGGACCGGCCGAGGGACGGGATGCGTCGATGTCGCGCTGGGCATACCGCAGCGCATCGCCTGCCAGCTGGGCGGAGCGGCGGGCGAACTCCATGGCTTGATCGCGATCGTCCTCGGGGATGGTGGGGACGGTCGCGGCAGCGCCTCCGACGACGCGGTCCAGGTCCGCCCGGACGCGCTCGGCTTCGGCAAGGCGCGTGCGCGCGTCGGCACCGATCCAGCCGCGGTGGCCCGCGATGACATCTCGGGCCACCGCGAGCTGGCGGTCGGCGTCATCGATCGCGTTTCGCACATGACCGAGCTCCGGGATCGGGCGGGCAGCTCGTTCTAGCGCCGCAGCGACTGCCGCGTCCAGCGCTGCGTTGGCTTCCCGCATCCGAGTCAGGTGCTCGAAGGGGTCGGTGTTCACGCCCGCGGCAGGGAGGGCGGCGAGCGCCGTCTGCAGGGCCGACATCGCCTCGATGACCGCGGGGACCTGCGGCGCGGTGCGCGCAGCGATCAGATCCCCGCGCGAGTCCTCGACGATAGCGCCGAGTGTCGCCTCGGCTCGGAGGGCTTCGACTTCGAAGGTCTCGACTGCGTCCACCAGGGTTTCGGCGCGTCGGGCAGCCTCGGTGGCAGCTTCCATCGCGAGGTTCGCCTGCTCCCGTTGTCCGGCTTCCCGTCGACGCTCGGCGACTCCCGCGCTGTGCTCAGCGAAGCTCAGGAGCTGTTCGGCTTCGGCGGGGTTCGCGGCGACACCCTCCAGCGCGCTCGGCGCATACCTCGTGGCAAGCCGTGCCACGGTCTCACGTGCGTGCGGAATGCGTTCCCGGACGCGGGCAGCGTCAGCGCGGACCCGGGCGATGATCTCGGGCGCCCGACGTGCCCGCTCGATCGGTTCGGCAAGAGCCGCCATCCGATCTTCGAGGAGATCTTCTGCCCACTCGCACAGCTGGACGATGCGGGTGTTTCGAGTGCGGAGTTCGTCGGCGGTATCGGGTATCTCGTCGTGGTTGAGCTGGTGCAGGTGGAAGGCCTCCTGCATGTGGGTTCGCACCGAGTCGAGCGCGGCGCGCAGGTCGCCGACCGCGTTCGGTCCGAGTTCGGCTTCGGCGAACGAGACCTCGTCGACGGCGAGTCGGATGTGTTCGTCTGCCGCAACGAGCGAGCTCTGCGCGCGGCGAGCGAGGTCGGCATCCTGTTGCGCCGTCTCGGCCTGTTCACGCTTGCGTCGTCCCCAAAAGCCGGCCATGCCTCGATCCTAGAATCGCGCAGCCGTGTTCGGGCTGAGTGGTCAGACGCGCAGGGTGTCTATGACGCGTGAGCGCACCGCCACCAGTGCGGGAAGGAATCCCGCCAGCGCGCCGATGACGACAGATGCGATCAGCCCTGTTATCGCCGCCCGCACGGGGAAGGGCGGCACATCCTGCAGGGCGCCGAACATGGTCAGCACCATCGGCGTGCGCATGACGGCGACGGCCAGCACGATTCCGACGACACCGGCAACGGCGGTTGCAACGACGCTCTCGAGGAGGACCGCCGTGAAGATCCGGCCCGCGGTTGCCCCGAAGCTGCGGCGCACGCCGATCTCGCGGATGCGCTGGCGCATGGCCACCAGCTGTATGTTGACCAGCCCCAACCCGCCGAGCACCAGGATCAGCACGGCTATCGAACCGGTCACGAGCTCGAACATCGCCGCGGACGCCTGCGCATCGGGACGCGATCCCCAGTCGGTGCGCGAGACCGATACCTGCACCGCCTCCCCGGCCGCGGCGCGGACATCCGATGCCAGCAACGCACCGACCGTCGGCACGATCTCTTCGGGAACCCAGAGCTCCCACGTGACCCCGGTCTCGGCGGGCAGCGAGTCCACACGATCCCGGTATCCGTCGTACAGCATCCAGATCTGCTTATTCGAGTCCCAGTCGCCCTCACGGGGCGTGACGCCAATGATGGGGAAGGTGCCTCCCGCGCCGCCGATCACCTCCATCGTCGGATGCGTTGCCAACGGCGGTGCTCCCAGAGCCGTCCACAGGGGGTAGCTGATGACGACCGGCGGCGCCAGCAGCCCCTCGTCACCGGGCACGAACCAGCGGCCCTCGGCAACTGTCGATCGATGGATGACGGGGTACGCGGGATCCACCAGCATCGTTGTGACGGGCCTGACCCACTCCGGCGTCTGCACCTGCAGGGTCACGGATGCCGCGAGCCGCGAGACGTAGGACAGCTCGAAGCGGGCGGCGGCGCCCGAGACGTCCTCGTCGAAGCTGTCCCAGTCCATGGGCGCTCCGTCGGTGGCCGATGCCGACACCGATATCGTGGCGACGCGCCCGCCGTAGCGGTCGGATTGCTCGGCTGCCGCCTGACGCTGATACTCGCCGAGTGCGACGACCGCGGTGAGGGCGGCAACCGAGACGGCGATACCGATCAAGCTCAGCAGGACCCGCAGCTTGTGATGGCGAAGTTCCGCCCACGCCTCCAGGAGCGCGCCGATGAACCCGCTCATGCCGAGACCGCCCCGAGCGCGGTGTCAGCGAACGCCCGGTCAAGGTCCACGGGGAGAGCACACCATCGGCCAGTCGCAGATGCCGCCGCGCACGAGCCGCCACATGAAGATCGTGAGTGATCGTCACCAGGGCAGCGGCGCTCTCGGTGGCAATGTCGTCGAGTAACGCCATCACTGCGGCGCCGGTTTCGACATCCAGAGCCCCCGTCGGTTCGTCGGCGAGGATAAGCGCCGGGCGGCGTACGAGGGCTCGCGCGATGGCGACGCGCTGTTGCTCGCCGCCCGACAGTCTCTCGGGCGGCGTGTCCAACCGGTGGGCCAAGCCCACACGGTCGAGCATCGCGCGGGCAAGCTCCCGGCGGCGCCAGAACTGCTTGCCACTCGCGTACCCGAGGGGCATCTCGACGTTCTCGAGCGCCGTGCGCCCGGCAAGCAGGTGGAACTGCTGAAAGACGAAGCCGACGTCGCGCCCCCGCATCCGGTCGAGGCGCCCACGCCGGATGCCGGCGACCGGCGTGCCTCGAAACTCTGCGGTTCCCGAGGTCGGCAGATCGAGGAGGCCCAGGATGTTCAGCAGCGTGGACTTGCCCGAGCCGCTGCGGCCGACGATGGCGACGTGGTCTCCTGCCGACACCGCAAGGTCGACACCGCGCAGGATGTCGAGCGTCGACTCGTCGGGGAGCGTGACCTGTTTGGTCACACCCTCGAGCCTGACAAGGCTCACCAGCTCCACCCCGGGTCCTCGCAGAACTGACCACCCATCCCGTCGTCGTAGCAGACCGGTTCGTTCGGGGCCGCGAGGCCGGGGACGAACTGGCGCACCTGCTCGCCGTCGGTCAGTCCGGAGACGACCTCCACGACGGTGCCGTCGCTGACTCCGAGTCCGACTTCCCGCTCTTCGAGGGGGCGCCGGTGCCGGCATCCACCCACACCAGCCCGGTGCCTGCTCCACCGCGCACTGCAGTGACCGGAACCACCAGGGCATCATCGACAGTCGCTACCCGGATGGACAGCTCGGTCCGAAGGCCTGCGAACACTGTCTGGTCGGTCGGGACGGCGCACGTGATGCTGGTCGTGCCGTCTTCGGACACCTGCACCGATAGGCCCGTGCATGAGAAGGGCGCGGGGCCGCCCTGGATTGTGACTTCGCCCTCGGTCGGGGCATTCAGCAGTCGATACAGCTGCACCGGCTCGATGGTGCTCTGCACGTGATACCGGGTGGGGCTGAGCGTCGCGATTTCGCCTCCGATGCTCGTCGGCTGTCCTTTCACCACGGCCACGGCGGTCACCTCGCCGGCCTCCGGGGCCAGCACATCGATCGTCTTGGCGGGATAGGACTGCTTGATCGTCATCAAGACCTGACCGGCTGCGACCGACTGTCCCGGTGCAACCTTGACCTCGCTGACGGCTCCGTCGACCTCGGAACGCACCGTCACGGCGTCGTCGCGCGCGATCGTTCCTTCGAGGGTCAGTTCGTCGATCACGCTCTGGCGGACGACGGGCACAACCGGCTCGGTGATCTGCCCACCCGGATCTGCCGAGGCCGTCGCCGTATCGGGGAAGAACGCCATCTTCACGAGTGCGGCGGCGAGAGCCCCGAACACGATAACGAAGAGGATGGGAAATACCCACCGACGCCACACAGCCATAGACATACGCCTTCCATTCGCGACGAAGCGTTCCCCCGATGAGCGCGGATGGCTTCGTGTGATCCCCCGCGTGCAACCTATCCCGCGCCTGCGGGCACGGCCAACACTGTCGATGACATTTCAGGGTCTTCCCCGAGAGACTCAGGGTGCGCGTTTGCTGGGGCGGGAAAGCGGGGACGCTTCCGCTGGGAGCGGACCCAGCGCACGCCAAGGTCACGGCCCGGTAACATGAGTCGGTATGTCCGCGCGCGGTTCGCGCCGGGTCGGCACCCCGGGTGCCGCCGTTGACAGATGGAGAGCTTTCCGTGGCCAATCCTCTCGAGAAACTCCTGCGTGCCGGTGAAGGTCGGCTCCTGCGGCGCTTGCAGCAGGTTGCGAAGGCGGTCAATGCCCTCGAGGACGAGTACTCGCAGCTGACTGATGACGAGCTGCGGGACGAGACCGCGGAGTTTCGCACCCGCTACGAGGCTGGCGAGACGCTCGACAAGCTGATGCCCGAGGCCTTCGCCGCCGTGCGGGAGGCCGCCAAGCGGACGATCGGTCAGCGGCACTACGACGTGCAGCTGATGGGCGGCGCTGCCCTGCACCTCGGCAACATCGCGGAGATGAAGACCGGTGAGGGCAAGACGCTGGTGGCGACACTTCCGGCGTACTTGAACGCGATCGCGGGCAAGGGCGTGCACGTGATTACCGTCAACGACTTCCTCGCGAGCTATCAGGCCGACCTCATGGGGCGTGTGTACCGGGCGCTGGGGATGACGACCGGCACGATCGTGTCGGGACAGACCCCCGAGGTGCGCCGGGAGCAGTACCTCGCAGACATCACCTACGGCACGAACAACGAGTTCGGTTTCGACTACCTTCGCGACAACATGGCGTGGCGCCGGGAGGACCTCGTCCAGCGCGGACACTTCTTCGCGATCGTCGACGAGGTGGACTCGATCCTCATCGATGAGGCCCGCACACCCCTGATCATCTCGGGCCCCTCCGCGGGAGAAGCGAACCGGTGGTTCGCCGAGTTCGCGAAGATCGCTCGCACTCTCGAGCCGGGAATCGACTACGAGGTCGACGAGAAGAAGCGCACGATCGGCGTGCTCGAGCCGGGTATCGAGAAGGTCGAAGACTATCTCGGGATCGACAACCTCTACGAGTCAGTCAACACTCCGCTGATCTCGTTCCTGAACAACTCGATCAAGGCGCTCGCCCTGTTCAAGCGCGACACCGACTACGTCGTCATGAACGACGAGGTGATGATCGTCGACGAGCACACGGGCCGAATCCTGGTGGGCCGCCGCTACAACGAAGGCATCCACCAAGCGATCGAGGCGAAGGAAGGTGTCCCGGTCAAGGCCGAGAACCAGACTCTCGCGACAGTGACGTTGCAGAACTACTTCCGCCTCTACGACAAGCTCTCGGGCATGACCGGCACCGCCGAGACCGAGGCTGCCGAGTTCATGTCGACCTACCAGCTGGGAGTCGTCGCGATCCCGACGAACAAGCCGATGATCCGCAAGGATCAGTCCGACCTCGTCTACAAGAACGAGCCGGCGAAGTTCGCTCAGGTCGTCGAAGACATCGCGAAGCGCCACGAGTCGGGGCAGCCGGTGCTCGTCGGCACCGTCTCGGTGGAAAAGAGCGAATACCTGTCGCGTCTGCTCGCGAAGAAGGGCATCAAACACGAGGTTCTCAACGCGAAGAACCACGCTCGCGAGGCCGAGATCGTGGCGCGCGCCGGACGACTGGGCGCAGTCACGGTTGCGACGAACATGGCCGGGCGCGGAACCGACATCATGCTGGGCGGGAACGCCGAGTTCCTCGCGGTTCAGGAGATGAAGGCCAAGGGGCTCGACCCGGTGGAGACACCGGACGAGTACGAAGCCGAGTGGGATGCCGTCTACCAGTCCACCCGCGACCACGTTTCCGAAGAGGCCGAGAAGGTTGTGGCAGCCGGCGGTTTATACGTGCTCGGTACGGAGCGGCACGAGTCGCGCCGCATCGACAACCAGCTGCGGGGTCGGTCGGGACGTCAGGGCGACCCGGGAGAGAGCCGGTTCTACCTGTCGCTGACCGATGACCTCATGCGCCTGTTCCAGTCAGGGGCTGCCGAGGCAATCCTCTCGCGCACCAACTTCCCCGACGACGTCGCCATCGAATCGGGCATGGTTTCGCGGGCGATCAAGAGCGCGCAATCGCAGGTGGAGGCGCGTAACGCCGAGCTGCGCAAGAACGTGCTGAAGTACGACGACGTCCTGAACCGGCAGCGTGAAGCGATCTATTCGGATCGCCGCCACATCCTCGAGGGGGATGACATCGCCGACCGCGTCCAGCACTTCATCGAGGACGCCATCAGCACGCTGATCGACGATCACACGGGTACCGGTCACACCGAGAGCTGGGACTTCGACGCGCTGTGGACCGAACTCAAGACGCTATATCCGGTCTCTCTCACAATCGACGAGGTCGTCGCCGAGTCCGGAAGCAAGGGCAAGGTCACCCCCGAGGTACTGAAGCGCGAGATCATTTCGGATGCACGCATCGCCTACCAGAAGCGCGAAGAAAGCCTCGGCGAAGCTGCCATGCGCGAGCTTGAGCGGCGGGTCGTGCTTCAGGTCGTCGACCGCCGCTGGCGAGACCACCTCTACGAGATGGATTACCTGAAGGACGGCATCGGCCTGCGCGCGATGGCGCAGCGTGATCCGCTCATCGAGTACCAGCGCGAGGGCTATCAGATGTTCCAGCAGATGATGGGCCAGATCAAGGAAGAGTCAGTCGGGTACCTCTACAACCTCGAGGTCGAGGTCCGCCGCGCGGACGGAGAGAACGCCGCCGAGGTCGAGGCCAAGGGTCTGTCGATCGCGCCCGTGGAGGGACAGCGTCTGCAGTACTCCGCGGCCAATGACGCCGGTGAAGTCGAGGTGCGAAACGAACGCGGCCAGGTGCAGCAGGCGGCCACCAGCCGGGCCCGCCAGGCCGCGGCATCCGCGCCCGCAGCGCCCGTCGCGCCGACGCCCCCCGCTGTGCGCGGCGCGTTCGGCCAGCGCACCGACGGTGAAGCGCCGGCGCCGGCTGCCCAGCAGCCGCTGAACCGCGCCCAGCGGCGCGCTGCCGACAAGAAGAAGTAAGCGCAGAACGCGAGACCCGCGATCCACGCGCGGTCAGGTGGCCCGGTGGGTGCGGCATTATCCTGAACGGATGACCCACCCCCGGCCGCTCGACCAGTCGAGCAAACTCAAGCACGTCCTCTACGAGATCCGGGGGCAGGCCCTCGTCGAGGCCGATCGTCTGGAGGCCGAGGGACACCGGATCCTCAAGCTGAACACGGGGAACCCGGCAGCTTTCGGCTTCGAGGCTCCGTTCCAGATCGTGCGGGACATGATCGAGGCGGTACCCGAAGCCCACGGGTACAGCGACAGCCGCGGCATCAAGTCTGCTCGGCTCGCCGTCGTCTACCGATACGAGCAGGTTCCCGGATTCCCGGCGCTCGACCCCGATGACGTGTACCTCGGTAACGGGGTCTCCGAGCTCATCACGATGACGATGCAGGCCCTCCTGGACGAGGGCGACGAGGTGTTGATCCCCGCACCCGACTACCCGCTGTGGACGGCGATGACGAGCCTGGGGGGTGGGACGCCCGTTCACTACCTGTGCGACGAGCAGAACGGTTGGCAGCCCGACATCGAAGACATCCGCTCGAAGATCACCGAGCGCACCAAAGCGATCGTCGTCATCAACCCCAACAACCCGACCGGTGCCGTCTACACCCGCGAAGTCCTCGATCAGATCGCCGACATCGCCCGCGAACACTCGCTTCTGGTCCTTGCTGACGAGATCTACGACCGCATCCTCTTCGACGATGCGAGACACATCCCGATGGCCGCCGTTGCGCCGGATCTGCTGGTGCTGACCTTCAACGGGCTCTCGAAGACCTATCGAGTCGCCGGCTATCGCTCGGGGTGGCTCGCGATCACGGGGCCGAAGGATCACGCAGCCGGCTTCCTGGAGGGAATCACCCTGCTGGCCTCGACGCGGCTGTGTCCCAATGTTCCGGCGCAGTACGCCGTGCAGGCTGCGCTGTCGGGAGTCCAGTCGATCGACGCGCTGATCGCTCCCACGGGGCGGTTGCATGAGCAGCGGGATGCCGCCTGGGAGGCGCTGGAGTCGATCCCCGGGGTGAGCTGCGTCAAGCCGGAGGGCGCGCTGTACGCCTTCCCGCGCTTCGATCCGAACGTGTACGACATCCGGGATGATGCGAAGCTCGTGTACGACTTCCTTGTCGCCGAGAAGGTGCTGCTCGTGCAGGGGACGGGATTCAACTGGCCGACCCCGGACCACGTGAGGATCGTGACGCTTCCTGAATCCCGAGTGCTGACTGAGGCTATCGAGCGGCTCGGCAACTTCCTGTCGTCGTACCGGCAGTAAGGCGGCGCGCCGTCCGCGGCGTTGTCAGAGCAGGGCGAGAGAGGTGGTGCGCCACCGACCGTCCATGCCCTCCAACCGCAGGGCCACAGCACGGGTGCGCGCCGGACCGCGGACGATGACCACGCCCTCGACGATGCCGTCGGCGGGGGAGGAGTGGCGTACGGAAACGATCTGATGCACGGGACGCTTCGCTGGGATGCCGCGGGCGCTTCGTGCGCGGGCGGCGAGGTTGGCCCGGGTGACGAGCTTCCGATACGCATCCTCGGTCAGCCACCTGGCGAGTTGGTCAACCTCGCGGACACCCGCGAAGATCTCCAGGACCCCACGAGAGATGTTGCGCAGGAAGGTCTCGGGATCGGGGAGGTCGGCGGTGCTCGTGCGCTGTGGCGCGAAGTACTGGTTCAGCTCGGCCGCTTCGTCTGCCGCGCGGTAAGCGCGTGCGAAGCTCGATTGCGTCGTCGCCATGAGATCTCACTCTCGACCGGTAACAGGATGTCGAGAAGTAGAGCACACGGCAGGGGGCTCGGTGGGGGCCGGGATCCCGCTGTGGACAGTTTCTCATCGACTCCTCATCTACGACGTACGCTCGCCCCGTGCGATGGGACCGGCTGTTCGATGACCTCGAAGCTCAGGCGTCAGCCGAGTGGGAAGCCGAGCGTGCGGCCCTCGCCTCCGAGTCCGAGCGGGTGCGCCTGTCGCGCGTGTCGCTGAGAGACCGGCTGCTCGTGCTGCGAGACGCTCAGGCCCAGGTGCGGGTGCAGTTGAGCGGCGGCGCCGGCGTCGAAGGGCGAATCGTTGCCGTGGGTGCTGATTGGTTGGCGGTCGACCGAGGACCGTCCTCCGTCAGCATCGTTCCGCTCGGTGGGCTCACGGGGCTACGGATGGCGCACGCCGACCTTCTGCACAGCGCTTCGGGACGTGTGGGGCAAGCCCTCCGCGAGCGGATGGATCTCGGTTTCGTGCTGCGCGACCTCGCACGCCGGCGGGTTCCCGTTCTTGTCGAACTGGTCGCGGACGACGCGCTGACCGGAACCGTCGATCGAGCCGGCGCGGATCACTTCGACCTTGCCATTCACGACCTCGACGTTCCGCGGCATCCGTCGGCGGTGACCGGATTTCGGATGGTTCCGTTCGGCGCCCTCGCGCAGCTGGTCGTGGCGGCCGGAGACGCGGGGCTCTGACCCGCGGAAGCCTCCCGGATCAGTCTGGGTTGCGAATGGCCCCGGTGCCCCACAGTTCCGGGAAGCTCGCGGTCTGCGACTGGTGCCACAGCGCCATGCGTCGGGTCTGTTCGACCTGGTCGTCGAGGTAGGACTCGACACTCATCTCGTCGATGCGCCACTGCCCGCTTTCGCCGACACGCATCCCGCGGAGCTGCCCGGCCAGGACCAGGGCCATCACGTCCTCGACCTCGATCGCGAGCACTTCGGCGACCTGCGATGGCGTCAACAGGCGCGCGTTGGCGGCGGGAGGCTGGGGCATGTCCCCATTATGACGCCGGGTTCTGACAGGGCGGCGCAGCGGCGCCCGCTGTGGATAAGCGCGGCAGCGATTCACGAGTCTCGGCGACCATGGTTCGCATGTCCTCCCGCTCTCATACCTCCCGGCGCCCCGCGTGGGCAGACCTGCGGTTCCTGGTCGGCGTCGTTCTGGTTCTGGCTTCCGTCGGTGGTGTGTGGTTCATCGTGTCGTCGGCGCGCCAGACCGAACCCGTCTACGTAGCCGTCCGAGCGATAGTTCCCGGCGAGCCGGTAGCTGCAGCGGACCTTGCCGTCGTGGATGTCGCTCTGGGAGTCGCGTCGAACGCTTACCTCAGGGCTGACGACCTCGGGGAAGGGTTCGTTGCAGCGCGCACAGTCTCGGCTGGCGAACTCGTGCCCGCCGACGCTCTCGTGACCGACGACAGTACGCGATCCACGACGGTCGTCGTCCGCAGCGCAGCCGAGGTACCGGGTTCGGTCGTGGCCGGATCGACTGTCGAGTTGTGGGCAGCGCCGCGTCTTGATCAGTCACGCTTCGATACGCCACGCATTCTCGTGGCCGACGCGACGGTCGTCAGCGTCACCCGGGATGATTCACCCCTGGCCGGCGGAACGGCGGCGGTCGAACTGGTGATTCCCCGCGCCGATGTCGCTGCCGCGCTCGCTGCAATCGCCGACGGCTCCGCGCTCTCGGTCATCCCCTGGACCCCGGGGCAGCAATGAGAGCGCTGATCGCGCTGGACGAGCCACACGCGACGCGGCTGGCCGAAGAGCTCTCGCGGCTCGGATGGGACGCGCACGCAACGCCGGCCACGACACCCGGTCTCGCCGCCGCTCGCGGTGGTGTCCGGGGTGTCGGTGACGAGGAGCTGGAGCTTCTCGTCGTCGCTGCGCGCCACGACACACTCACACGTGAGCTCGTGACCGCTTGCGATCGGGAGGGAATCCGGATCGCCCCCGTGGGGGACGGTGAGACACCGGCGCGCCTGGCTCAGGCGTTCGGGCTCGGCGTGCCGATGTCGCCACGGGCTTCCGGGCGCGAGCTCGTGCGTGCCCTCCGAGACCCGCTGCCCGTCGCGCCGGTTCCCCGGAACAGGCGCCGAGTCATCGCAGTATGGGGTGCGGCAGGGTCGCCCGGGCGATCGACGATAGCGATCGAGCTCGCGGTGGAGCTCGCCCGCGACCGCGATGTGGCGCTGATCGATGCCGACTCCCACGCGCCCTCGATAGCGCTGGCGCTCGGCCTGCCCGATGAAGGTCCGGGGTTCGCCGCCGCATGCCGACAGGTGAACCGTGGCGCCCTGGATGTCGCCGAACTGGACCGAATCGCGCTTCGGCTCGGGCGGGGGCCACAGGTTCTGGCCGGCATCAATCGGCCTTCGCGTTGGCCGGAGCTGCGCGAGGATCGCGTACGTGCCGCGCTCTCCATATGCCGCGAGTGGGTGGATGACACCGTGGTCGACGTGGCGGCGCCCCTGGACCGTGACGAAGAGATCGTGAGCGATCTCGCCGGTGGCAGGCGCAACGCCGCAACGATCGCTGCCCTCCAGGAAGCCGATCTCGTCGTCGCCGTGGCCGGTGCGGATCCCGTCGGTATCAGCCGTTTCGTTCGCGGCTACGCGCAGCTGCGCGAGACAGTGGGAGCGACACCGATCGCGGTGGTCGCCAACCGGCTGCGCCCGGGCTCCCTGGGCATCGACGCCCGCGGCCAGGTACGCCGAAGTCTCGACCGGTTCGCCGGCATCCGTGACGTGTGGTTCGTGCCGCAAGATCCGCGCTCGGCCGATGCTGCGCTCCTGGCCGCCCGTCCGATCGCGGACGTTGCCCGGAGATCGCCGATCGTGTCCGGCGTGCGGCGCTTCGTGAGCGAGGCGCTCGCCGTCGACACTCGCAAAGCTGCGTAGTTCGAGCATCCACGCTGGGGCTCTAGGCTGAAACGATGTCGACCCTCAGCGATCTCGTCTATGACCAGGGGCGTTCCACCGGCGCGGATGTCGAATGGCTCCACCGCCTGGCCGGGGACGGTCAGTTGCTGGCCGATCTCGCTTTCGCCGACATCGTCATCTGGGTTCCGACGGCAGATGACTCGTTCGTCGCTGTCGGCCACGCCCGGCCCAGCGGCGCCGCGACCCTGTTTTATCGGGACATCGTCGGAGACCCCGTCCGACCCCAGTGGCGGACCCAGATTCGCGAGGCGTTCTTCTCGGGAATGATCGTCGACTCGGCATCCCCTGACTGGTTCGAAGAGACCCCGACCCGGGTCCGCGCGGTACCGATCGTGCGAGGGTCCGGCTCCGGTCGCACCACGCTGGGAGTCCTGACGCGCCACACCAATCTTGGGGAGACACGCACTCCTTCGCGCCAGCAGATCACCTTCAACGAGTGCGCCGACGACCTGTTCGGAATGGTCGCCTCGGGCGACTTTCCGGATCTCAGCGCACCGACCGCTCCGCGTCGGGGCGCTCCGAGAGCCTCTGACGGACTCGTGCGCCTCGACGTCGATGGGACGGTGACCTTCGCGAGCCCCAACGCTCTCTCGGCCTTCAATCGCATGGGGTTCGAGGATGAGCTCGAAGGCGAATCCCTCGTCGAGGTGACCACGGAGATCCTTCCCGAGAAGCGCCAGTTCGACGAGTCGCTTCCCCTGGTCGTGACGGGGAGGGCACCCTGGCGTGCCGACATCGAGGCGCGTGGTGTGACGGTGAGCCTGCGGACGATCCCCCTGCGCGACCACGGGACCCGCATCGGGGCGATCGTGCTGTGCCGCGATGTCACCGAATTGCGACACCAGGAGCAAGAGCTCATCACCAAGGACGCGACGATTCGCGAGATCCACCACCGGGTCAAGAACAATCTGCAGACTGTCGCGTCGCTCCTTCGCATCCAGGCTCGCCGTTCGCACACCGAAGAGGCCCGAGAAGCGCTGACGCAGGCGATGCGACGCGTCTCGGCGATCGCCGTCGTGCACGACACCCTCTCAGAGGGACTCACTCAGCGCGTCGATTTCGACGATGTCTTCGATCGTGTTCTCAAACTCGTCGCCGAGGTGGCTGCTGCACCCACGACACGCGCGCGGACCCGGTCTGTGGGACGCTTCGGCACCCTCCCGAGCGAGTACGCCACGCCCCTGGCGCTGGCCCTCACCGAGCTGGTGACCAACGCTGTCGAGCACGGCCTCGCCGGGAAGGAAGGCGACGTCGAGATCGAGGCCGAGCGCGACCCCGAGCGGCTCCTGGTGCGTGTTCGTGACAACGGCGTCGGCCTGCCGGAGGGCCAAGTCGGCCGAGGGCTGGGCACGCAGATCGTTCGGACGCTCATCCAGGGAGAACTCGGCGGCACGATCGACTGGCACACGCTCGTCGGAAGCGGTACGGAAGTCACGATCGACATCCCGCTCCGCTACATCGCGCTGGACTGAGCACGGCCTCCGGTCTCAGGCCAGCGCGCCGAGTGGCTCAGCTGGCGCGGCGAGCCCGGGCAGCGCGGCGCTTGAGGGCGCGGCGCTCGTCTTCGGAGAGGCCACCCCACACGCCCGAGTCCTGACCGGACTCCAGCGCGTACTGCAGGCAGATTTCGGTGACGGTGCACCGGGCGCACACGGATTTCGCCTTCTCGATTTGGTCGACGGCTGGACCGGTGTTTCCTACCGGGAAGAACAGCTCGGGGTCGACAGTCAAGCAGGCGGCCTTGTCGCGCCAATCCATAGGGGGTGCTCCTTGATGGGGAATGAGCATCGGGCCACCGGGCGGTCGGATACTCTGTGAGGTGTACGAGAAGATGTCTCGTCCCACGACCTTGTGGGAGCACACGGCTTTACCCATCGTCCCACAGCCGTTCACCCGAATCAAGGGTTCATCCGTGAGGACGTTGCAAGAACGTTGTGTACGGGCCGAGAGTGGTCGGGAGGTCCATGGTGCGCTCGATGATTGCCGCTCGAGCAGCGGGCGTGATCGTGCTATTGGAAGGGGCGGGAATCGGCGCACTCGCCGTCTGGGAGATCGTCGCGGTCATCACCGGGGACACGGCGGCACTCGACAGCGCGATCGCCCTGATCGTGCTGACGCTGGCCGGGGCGGCGATCGTCGCGGTGTTCGGTGTCGCCACCTGGCGGGGACTGTCATGGGGTCGCTCGGGAGCGATCGTGGCACAACTGCTGATCCTCGCGGTGGCGCTGGGAGCCGCAACAGGCCAGTATGCGCATCCGGTCACCGGCGTTGCAATCGCGATCCCAGCCGTCATCGCCCTCGTCCTCTTGGTGATCGCCGTTCGCGGCGCGGCCCCGCCGGCGCGGGAAGACTAGATGTTCTATGCAGCGAGGTTGGTGGCAGCTGGTCGGGTGGCGCGGCTGATGGGTGGCCTGCCTCCGAGTGAGCTGTGCGGTCGATGGTAGTTGTAGTGCTCGAGCCATGCGTGTAGCGCTTGCCGGCGTTGCTCGTTGCTGGTCCAGGCGCGGGCGTAGAGCCACTCGGCGGCCATGGTGCGGTGATACCGCTCGACCTTCCCGTTCGTCTGCGGACGGTAGGGGCGGGTGCGCTTGTGACGGGTCTTCGACCCTGCCAGCGCGGCAGCGAATGCCCACGACCGGTAGCAGGACCCGTTGTCGGTGAGGACGCGTCGGATCCGACGGATCCCATGGCGACGGAACCACTTCACCGCGCGCTGCCAGAACCCTGCCGCGGTCGCGCCGCGCTCGTCCGCGAGTTCCTCGGTGTAGGTCAGCCGGGAGTGGTCGTCGGTCGCAGAGTGCAGGTAGACGTATCCGACCCGCTGGCGCCGCGCGGCGAGGTCCTGGGCGGAGCCGCGGCCGTGGACCCGCCACCCACCGCCGTCGGGGATCCGGCCGACTTTCTTCACATCGACGTGCACCATGTCGCCCGGTCGCGCCCACTCGTAGCGCCTGGGTGGCTCACGCAGGTCCTCCCCATCGGGGGCGATGTCGCGGAGCCGGTTGATCCCGCGGCGCACGAGGACCCGGTGGATCGTGGAGATCGGAACCTCGTGGCCATGCTCGCGGAGCTTCCCGGCCAGCTGCACCGGACCGACCTTGTGCTCGCGGCGGAGCTTCTCGATGAGGTCTTCGACCTCGACCGGTGTCTGCCGTGGCGATGAGCATGGCCGACTGGACCGGTCCTCCAAACCGGACTCGCCTTCGGCGACCCAGCGGGCATGCCACTTCCCCAGCGTCTGACGGGCGATCTGGAACTCGGACGCGACGTGACAGATCGGACGTCCACGATCCACTTCCAGGCACGCGCGGCGGCGGCCCTCCGGAGTCAACGGCGCGTTACGGTGGGTCACGAGGTCCTCCTTGGGCGGGGATGCGATTCTTGGTCGTTTCACATCCCACCCGGAGGACCTCACCTACTCCCCGCCGACCCGCCGACCGTCACCAACCTCACCAGACACAACAACTAGAGACCGAGCAGACCGCGGATACGGGCTACGTGCCCCGCCGCCTTGACGTTGTAGAGCGCGTGCGTGATGACGCCCTTCTCGTCGAGGACGAAGGTCGAGCGCAGCACACCTTCTGTCGTCTTGCCGTACATCGTCTTCTCGCCCCACGCTCCGTAGGCCTCGTGCACGGAACGGTCGGGGTCGCTCAGTAGGTCGTACGGAAGCGCGTCGCGTTCGCGGAACGCCCGCAGCTTGGCGGGAGCGTCGCGCGAGATGCCGAGCACCACGTAACCGGCGGCGCGAAGCGGCTCGACACTGTCGCGGAAGTCGCAAGCCTCCGTCGTGCAGCCGGGTGTCATCGCCTGCGGGTAGAAGAAGAGGATGAGGCCCTGGCCGCGCAGGTCGTGAAGCGAGACATCACTCTCATCCTGGTTCAGGAGGGTGAAGTCGGGTGCAGCGGTGCCGGGTTCTAGACGCACTGTCATGAATCCACCCTAGAGCCGTGCGCCCGGCGCGGGCCACCATCAGCCGGTGCGGTTGCACGTGACATGGATGCTGCGGCGCGAGGCGTATCAGGGGCGGTCAGAGAACGTCGTGAGCAGACGCTGCAGTGAATCCAGCCGCGCTGCCGCCCCGGGCCCGAGGCGTCCCGCCGCCACAGCCTCTTCGATGGCGCAATCGGGCGCGTCGGGCAGGTGAGTGCACCCACGCGGACACTCGCGTGCGACCTCGGCAAGGTCGGTGAACGCCCGCAGGATATTGTCGGGATCGACGTGACCGAGCCCGAAGGAGCGCACGCCGGGGGTGTCGACCACCCATCCCGTGCCCGACGGTGCCTCGTAGCGCAGCGAGACCGTCGAACTCGACGTGTGTCGTCCCCGACCGGTGACCTCGTTGACATGTCCCGTCGCCCGCTCGGCGCTCGGGACCAGAGCGTTGACAAGGGTGGACTTACCCACGCCGGAGTGCCCGACGAACACTGTGCTGTGGCCGACGAGCGCGGCACCGATCCGCTCCAGGGGCATGTCAGAGCGCGCACTGGTGAAGACCTCGAGGTCGAGGCCCGCGAAGTGCGACAGAAACTCCTCTGGGTCCGAAAGGTCGGTCTTGGTGATGACCATCAGGGGGCGGATACCGGCATCCAGTGCTGCCACCAGGTAGCGGTCCACCAGCCGGGGGCGCGGCTCCGGGTCGGCGGCGGCGATCACGATGAGCATCTGATCGGCGTTGGCGACGATGACGCGCTCGACCTGATCGGTGTCGTCGGCGCTTCGGCGAAGGAGAGACGTGCGGGGTTCGATGCCCACGATCCTGCCGAGAGTTCCCTCGTCTCCCGAGGTGTCTCCCACAACCCGGACGCGGTCACCGGTGACGATCGCGGTGCGGTGAAGTTCGCGAGCGCGGGCGGCGGTAACCTGGCGTTCGGCGCCAGTGTCTTCGCCGACGAGCACGGTGTAGCGGCCGCGGTCCACCCCCAGGACCCGCGCGATCTCGGCATCCGCGTGGCTGGGGCGGCGCTTGGTGCGCGGCCGGTTGGCCTTGGGGTTCGGCCTGACGCGGATATCGCTCTCGTCCATGCCGAGTTCATCGTCATCATCGACGTCCCCGAGCCAGCTCACTCCGCGCCGTTCCCTTCGAGCATGGAGGTCCAGAGCTCGGGGAACTGCGGCATCGTCTTCGCTGTGGTCCCGATGTCGTCGACCACGACTCCGCCGACGGCGAGGCCGATCAGCGCGCCGGTCGTCGCAATACGGTGGTCATGGAACGCCTGCCACACCCCGCCGTGGAGCGGCTGAGGCAGGATTCGCAGGCCGTCCTCGAGCTCTTCTGCGGCTCCGCCGAGCGCCCGCAGGTTGCCGACGAGCGCAGCGATGCGGTCGGTCTCGTGGCCGCGAATGTGCCCGACTCCCGTGATTGTCGTCGGTTCCGGGGCGAATGCGGCCAGCCCCACGATCGTGGGTGTCAGCTCACTCGCCGCCGACAGGTCGATCTCGATGCCACGGATGCCGCGCCCCGCAGCGACGGTGAGGGCGCCACCGCGGCGCGTGACGCGGGCCCCCATTTCGTGCAGGATCGTGGCGAGCATGACGCCGGGCTGTGTCGAGTGCGCGGGCCACCCGGTGATCGTGACGCTCCCTCCGGTGACCATGGCAGCTGCCAGGAACGGAGCGGCGTTGGACAGGTCGGGTTCGATGGCCACCGTCTTTCCGCGCGGGGGCTGCGGGGGAACGATCCACTCGCGCGGCGAGGGCCGCTCCACATGCACGCCGCGGTTCGCGAGGCACTCGATGGTCATATCGATGTGCGGCATGCTCGGCAGGCGTGACCCCGAGTGAATGAGGTGGAGACCCGTGTCGAAACGGGGAGCTGCGAGCAGCATCCCGGAAACGAACTGGCTTGAGGCGCTCGCGTCGATGACGACTTCGCCGCCGCGGATGTGTCCGTGCCCCCGCACCTGGAAAGGGAGTGCCCAACGGCCCTCGTCGTCGACGTCGACGCCCACGTCACGAAGGGCCGTGATCATGGCTCCCATGGGCCGGTGCAGCGCGCTCTCATGCGCAGTCAGTGTGACATCGCCCTCGGCCAGCCCGGCAATGCCCGCGATGAACCTCATGACGGTGCCGGCCTGACCGCAGTCGACTGTCGCACCGCGAAGCCCCGAGGAGGACGCACCGACCGAGCCGGATCCGCTGGGAGGCGTGACGATCAGGTCGGGCCCGAAGGGGCTCTCGCCCTCCACGCTCTCGATCTGGATACCCAGCGCCGTGAGGGCCGCAACCATGCGGACGGAGTCGTCGGAGTGCAGCGGAGCGTGGAGCGTGCTCGGAGAATCGGCGATCGCCGAGAGGATCAATTCGCGGTTCGTGAGCGACTTGGATCCGGGAACTGCCAAACGGGCGGTGAGTGCTCCCGAGGCGCGCGGAGCCGACCAACCGGACTCTCCCAAGCCGGTCGGGGTGGAATATCTTTCGCCGCTCATCGGTTCCTAGCCTAATGAGGGACGGAAGGAGCCCGATGACGATCGCTATGGCGCCGGACGTAGACTGGCGCGTGATGACTGATCAGGCCGAGGCGCCGGCCGACCCGCGCGCGCAGTTCGAAGAGCAGGCCCTGCCGTTCATGCACCAGCTCTACGCGGCTGCGATGCGAATGACACGGAACCCCGCGGATGCTGCAGACCTTGTGCAGGAGACCTTCGTCAAGGCGTACGCATCGTGGTCGAGCTTCACTCAGGGCACGAACCTGAAGGCGTGGCTTTACCGCATCCTGACCAACGCGTACATCAACACGTACCGCAAGAAGCAGCGTGAGCCGTACCAGAGCGCCATCGAGGATCTCGAAGACTGGCAGCTCGGCGGAGCGGAGTCCACGACATCGTCCCGCACGCGGTCGGCAGAAGCTGAAGCAATCGACCATATGCCGGCATCCGTCGTGAAGGACGCGCTGCAGTCGATTCCCGAGGACTTCCGGCTCGCGGTGTATCTCGCCGACGTCGAAGGCTTTGCGTATCAGGAGATCGCCGACATCATGAAAACCCCCATCGGCACCGTGATGAGCCGTCTGCACCGTGGCAGACGGATGCTGCGGGAGCTGCTGGCCGAATATGCGACCGAGCGGGGGATCTCGGTCGCCGTATCGAGGAGCGACACATGACCGATTGCGGTTGCGCCAAAGCCACGCGGGACTTGGAGGAGTACCTGCGCAACGAAGTGTGCAAGACCGAGCATGCCGACATCCGCGAGCACCTTGAGCACTGTCCGGCCTGCCGCGACGAAGCGCTCGTGGCCACGACGCTCACCGAGGCTGTTGCTCGGGCGTGCAAGGAGACTGCGCCCGAGGAGCTTCGCGATCAGGTCATGGCAAAGCTGCGCGCGGTACAGGCTGTGCACGACACAGAGCTGGCCTCGAAGGGTGCGTCGAGCGCTTAGTTCGCAGGCACGAAAACACGAAGCGCCCGGGGAACGACGTCGATCTGGACCGGCAGGGGCCCGATCGGGTCGCGGTCGGCGTAGGCGGTGACGCCCGGCGCGCTGAGGCGGATCATCCGAGCCCGGTACATGCTCACTTCGGGGACATCTCCGTGCGTTCCGCGGTAGACACGGGGGAGCAGTCGAAGAAAGCGCGCGCGATGGGTCGGGCGAACAAGGCCGACATCCAGTTCCCCATCGGCGGGATCTGCGCGAGGCGCGATCTGAACACCCCCGCCGTAGCTGGTCCCGTTGGCAACGGCTGCCATCAGGAGGGCGCCATCGTGCCGGGTCACGCTGCCCGCGGCATCCGTCAGTTCGATCTCGTATGCGAAGCTACGTAGCCCTACCAACTCTCGCAGAATGGCGATGGTGTATCGCGACGAGCCGCGAGGCCACCGCATCCGGTTGGCCCGGTCGTTGACACGCGAGTCGAAGCCGCTGGCCAGGACCGATCCGAAGTAGACCTCCGGCTCGCCGTGTCGACTGATGCGCGCGAGGTCGATATCGCGAGTCAGCCCGCCGACGATCGCGTCGGCAGCTTCGTCGGGGTGCAGCTCGCGGATGCCGAGCATGTCGGCCAGGTCGTTGCCCGTCCCCGCCGGGATGATGCCGAGAGGTGTCGTGCTGTGGGCCAGAACCTGCATCGCAAGGGACACCGTCCCGTCACCGCCAGCCACGGCTACGGCGTCAGTTCCGAGGCGCACCGCCTCGCGCAGCAACTCCGTCGACTCGACAGCGCTGCCACCGCTGATCAAGGTCGCGCGAATGCCGTGCTCGCGAAGTCGCTCGGCAGCCCTGGTCGCGATCGTGCCACCCGTTCCGGCTCGAGCCGCCGGATTGACCAGCACGGTGACGTTCAGAGGGTGAGCGCCTTCTGCATGATCTCCGCCTGCTCAGCGGCATGCACCTTGGGGGAACCCGTCGCGGTGGATGCCGCGGCAGCACGCGAGACCCGACGGATCGTGCGACCGTGCAGGTGCTTGACCACTTCGAGGGCGATGAAGGGCCACGCGCCCTGGTTCTCGGGCTCGTCCTGCACCCACACCAACTCGGCGTTCGGGTACTCGTCGATGACGCGGTTGAGGTGCTCGACCGGCGCGGGGTAGAACTGCTCCAACCGCACCAGGGCGATCTCAGGGTTGGGGTTCTTCTCGAGCTCCGACCGCAGATCCCAGTGGATCTTCCCGGCGTGGAGCAGGACCCGCTTGACAGCGCTCTTGTCGATCCCGCGATCATCGTCGAGCACCGGCTGGAACCGGCCTCCCACGAAGTCCTCGACGGGGCTTGTCGCACCACGAAGGCGCAACATCGCCTTCGGAGTGAACACGACGAGGGGCCGCCGCGGACGCGCGTACGCCTGACGGCGAAGCAGGTGGAAGTAGGAGGCCGGTGTCGATGGGCGCGCAACGATCATGTTGTCCTGGGCGCACATCTGCAGGTAGCGCTCGATGCGGGCCGACGAGTGATCGGGGCCCTGACCTTCGTATCCGTGCGGCAGCAGCAGGACGACGCTCGACTGCTGACCCCACTTCTGGTCAGCTGACGAGATGAACTCGTCGATCACGGACTGGGCCCCGTTCGCGAAGTCGCCGAACTGCGCTTCCCACAGCACGAGCGTGTCGGAGCGTTCGACGGAATATCCGTACTCGAAGCCCATCGCGGCGTACTCGCTGAGGAGCGAGTCGTAGATCCAGAACCTGCCCTGCGACTGCGACAGGTTCACCAGCGGCAGCCACTCCTGACCGTTCGCGCGGTCGTGGAACACGGCGTGACGCTGCACGAAGGTCCCTCGTCGCGAGTCCTGGCCGACCATGCGGACGTTCGTTCCCTCCACGAGGAGGGAGCCGAACGCGAGGAGCTCGCCGAACGCCCAGTCGATGCCGCCGTTGCGGCTCATGTCCTGGCGCTTGTCAAGCAGCTGCTGCAGCTTCTGATGCACCGTGAAGCCATCGGGTTTGTTGACGAACGCGTCTCCGATGAGTTGCACGACATCGCGCGAAACTCCCGTTGTCTCGGGTTCGCCGATCGTGTCGATCGAGCCGGTCATCGGGGCGCTCGCCACCTGAGAAGAACCGGTCTCGGCAGCATGCGTCTCGGCGAACGCCTGCTCCAGCCGATCCTGGAAGTCCTTCTTGGCCTGCTCGTACTGCTCTTCGGTGATGTCGCCGCGTCCCACGAGCGACTCGGTGTACAGGCGGCGCACCGACCGCTTCGCCTCGATGAGGTTCGTCATCAGTGGCTGGGTCATCGAGGGGTCGTCACCCTCGTTGTGTCCGCGGCGGCGATACACGACCAGGTCGATCACGACATCCCGGTGGAACCGCTCGCGGTAGGCGAAGGCGACCTGGGCGACTCGGACCACGGCCTCGGGGTCATCGCCATTGACGTGGAGGATGGGCGCCTGGATCGTCTTTGCGACATCCGTCGCGTAGACCGAGGTTCGGCCATCCTGCGGCAGCGTCGTGAAACCGACCTGGTTGTTGACCACGACATGCACGGTGCCGCCGGTCCGGTAGGCGCGCAACTGCGACATCTGCAGGGTCTCTACCACGACGCCCTGGCCGGCGAAGGCCGCGTCACCGTGGATGAGGATGGGCAACCACGAGAATGAACCCAGCGGCATCCGATCCTGCTTGGCCCGCGTGATTCCCTCAAGGACGCCATCGACGGTCTCGAGGTGCGACGGGTTGGCCGCCAAATACACCGGAAGCTCTTCACCGCCGTCAGCGACGAAGGTGCCCTCGGTCCCGAGGTGGTACTTCACGTCGCCGGAGCCACGCTTGGAACCGATCGCGACGCGTCCCTCGAACTCGCGGAAGACCTGTCCGTAGGTCTTGCCGGCAACGTTGGTCAGGACGTTCAGTCGCCCACGGTGCGCCATTCCGATCGTGGCTCCGTCGAGACCGGTTTCGGCTGCGCCCTGCAGGATCTCATCCAGGAGCGGAATGAGGGACTCGCCGCCCTCGAGGCTGAACCTCTTCTGGCCGACGTACTTGGTCTGCAAGAACGTCTCGAAAGCCTCGGCTTCGTTGAGCTTGCTGAGGATTCGTAGCTGCTCGTCGTGGCCCGGCTTGGTGTACTTGACCTCGAGGTTCTGCTGGAACCAGGCCCGCTGCTCCGGGTCCTGAATATGCATGTACTCGATGCCGATCGTGCGGCAATACGAATCACGGAGCACACCGAGAACCTCGCGCAGCTTCATCGTGCGCTTGCCCCCGAAGCCGTTGGTGACGAACTCTCGGTCGAGGTCCCAGAACGTGAGTCCGTGCGACTCGATCTCGAGGTCGGGGTGGGTGCGCTGCTTGTATTCGAGCGGGTCGATGTCGGCCATGAGGTGGCCGCGAACGCGGAAGCTGTTGATCAGCTCTTGAACGCGAGCGGTCTTGTCGATTCGCTCGGCGATGTCGACGTTGATGTCGGCATTCCAGTGGATCGGCGCATAGGGGATGCGCAGCTCCGCGAAGATGTCTTCGTAGAAGTGGCGCTCACCGATGAGCAACTCGTGGACCTTCTTGAGGAACTCTCCCGAGCCGGCACCCTGTATGACGCGGTGGTCGTACGTGCTCGTGAGGGTGATCGTCTTGCCGATCGCCAACTCGTTGAGGGTCTTCTCACTCGCGCCCTGGAACTCGGCTGGGTACTCGAGTGCGCCGGCGCCGACGATGCATCCCTGCCCCTTCATGAGGCGCGGGACCGAGTGCGCGGTACCGATGCCGCCGGGGTTGGTGAGCGAGATCGTCGTGTTCTGGAAGTCCGCCGCGGTGAGCTTGTTCTTGCGGGCGCGGGAGACCAGGTCTTCGTAGGCAGCCAGGTACTCGGCGAAAGTGAGGGTGTCGGCGTGCTTGATGCTTGGCACAAGCAGTGCCCGCGTGCCGTCGGGCTTCGGGAGGTCGATCGCGATACCGAGGTTCACATGGGCTGGCGCGACAACTGACGGCTTGCCGTCGATCTCTGCGTAGAACACGTTTTGGCTGGGGAACTCGGTGAGAGCGCGGATGATCGCCCACCCGATGAGGTGCGTGAAGCTCACCTTTCCGCCGCGGGTGCGCGCCATGTGATTGTTGATCACGATCCGGTTGTCGATCATGAGCTTGGCGGGGACGGTGCGCACGCTCGTCGCGGTGGGAACAGTGAGCGACTCATCCATGTTCGCCGCGAGAGTCTTCGGCATCCCCTTGAGGACCGTCACCGTGTCCTCGGACGGCAAGTCGTCGGATGCGGTGCGCGCGGTGTCGGGGGCCTGCGCCGGAATCGGTTGGGCGGAGGCAGGCCGTGCCGTCGTGCGCGCTACGGGCTGCGAGCCGATCACGGGCGTGGGTGCGGTCACCGGATGCGCATCGTTCGACGACGGCTTCGCAGCTGCGCGCTCTTCGGAGGGCTTGGCGCCGTTCTCGGCTGCGGAGTGGTAGGCCTCAAGTACCGGCCACCAGGCCTTATCTACGGAGTTGCGGTCTTGCCGGAACTGTTCGTAGAGCTCTTCAACGAGCCACTCGTTGGCACCGAACTCACTTTCGTTCGACACTCCGACGCCGGTCACCTGACTCGACACGTTAGATCGCCCGCTTTCGTCACGATTGTCGTCGCGGACCATCGTCGTCGCGCCCGCGTCGTTCAACAGTCCAGCGTAGTCCGTCTGAACACCCCGGCAGGCCATCCGAACCCTGGGCTGCGCCGCGAATTGGTCACGATTCCGCTGAGATCATTGACCGGTACGCTTGGCGCACATGGAGTTCTACGGTGATGCGCCGGCCTTCGACCTGACCTACTCGGACGTCTTCCTCGTTCCTCGCCGATCGGGGGTGGGCAGCCGACTCGAGGTGGACCTGTCACCGCGGGATGGAACCGCGGCCACCGTCCCGCTGGTCTCGGCGAACATGAACTCGGTCACGGGTGCGCGCCTTGCCGCGACGCTCGCGCGCCGGGGCGGTCTCGGCGTTCTTCCGCAGGACCTGCCTCTGCAGGAGCTGGACGCCGCGATCCGCTGGGTCAAGGACCAGCCCGCTGCCTGGGACACCCCGCTGGTGCTTCCCCCCGACGCGACGGTTGCCGACGCAACGACGCTGCTTCCCCCGACGGAGGGCTACGGCGTGATCGTCGCGCAGCCCGCCGATCGCCTCATGATCGAGGACGTTCAGGGCATTGTGACCGCCGTGCGCCTGGGATCGGCACTTCCTGATGCTCGCCTGGGCGATCTTGCGCGCGGGCGACCCGCGTCGGTTGATGCTGACGATATCGAGTCGGCTCGGCACGCTTTCGATGTCATCGTTGCAGCTGATGCCGAGATCGTCTGCGTCGTGCACCACGGACAGGTCGTCGGCACGCTCTCGCGTCGGAGTGCCCTGCGCGCGACGCTGTACCGGCCCGCCGTTGACCGAGACGGTCGCCTGATCGTCGCGGCAGCCGTGGGAATCAACGGGGACGTCGCGGGCAAGGCTCGAGCGCTCGTGGCCGCGGGTGTCGATGTTCTCGTCCTCGATACCGCGCACGGACATCAAGAGGGGATGCTGGCGGCGCTGCGAACAGTGTCGGCTCTCGATCTCGGTGTTCCGCTCGTGGCGGGCAACGTGGTCACCAGCGCCGGCGTCGACGACCTGGTTGCGGCCGGTGCAAACATCATCAAGGTCGGTGTCGGACCGGGGGCGATGTGCACGACGCGCATGATGACCGCCGTGGGGCGACCGCAGTTCTCGGCTGTCCACGAGACTGCGCTCGCCGCTCGCGCCGCCGGTGCTCACGTGTGGGCTGACGGCGGAGTGCGCTACCCGCGCGACGTCGCCCTCGCGCTGGCAGCCGGCGCGGCATCCGTCATGATCGGTTCGTGGTTCGCCGGGACGATCGAAGCTCCCGGGTCGCTGCAGCGCGACGCTGCCGGCAACCTCTACAAGGAATCGTGGGGGATGGCCTCGACGAAGGCGGTCCAGGCCCGATTCGGTCGCCTGGATGCCTACGAGCGGGCCCGTAAGGAACTGTTCGCCGAGGGGATCTCGTCATCGAAGATCTACCTCGACCCGCAGCGTCCCGGCCTCGAGGACCTCATCGACATGATCACCTCGGGTGTGCGCTCGTCGTTCACCTACGCCGGCGCCGCCTCGGTCCCCGAGTTCCACGAGCGGGCCCTCGTCGGCCTGCAGTCCGCTGCCGGCTATGAAGAGGGGAAGGCGCTCCCGGTCAGCTGGTGATGTTCGTCGTCCGGTGATCCCTCGAGTGCGGCAGAAATGTGCAGCTGCGGCGGATAGAAGCACAGCGGCTGCACACAACTACCGCATACGGATGCCGGCAGCCAGCGAACACGCGTGCGTGCTCCGCTCGGCGGCGAGCGGTCAGGGGCGCGGCAGTGCGCTGCGCAGTCCGTCGCCCGTGAGGATGTCGTAGAGGCGACGCGGACGCTCAACATCCGAGCGGTCCCACCGCGAGAATCCACGCACTTCACGTCGAATCTCGTTCTCCCGGTTCTTCTCGTCGATCACCGCGTCGGCTGCATCGTGACCTGGGCGACGGAGCGCGGCATCCCGGTACTTCCCTTCGCCGTCGAACTCGCCCCAATGATCAGCCTCGGGAAAGTAGAAGTCCGCGAACACGAGTCTTCCGGTCCGCAACATGCGCCGCTCTTGCAGCCGGGGTCGAGGGAACCCCAGGCGCGCGAGCTCGACCCGGCAGTGAGATTCGCGAACGTTCGCCGCTCCGCGTTCCGCGAACGACAGCACCCGTAGAGCTCGGACCTGTCCGCGGTGGTGCGCATCGCGAGTCCACAGCTCGTGAATGGTGTCGATGTCGGTGAGTTCTCCACCCGGCCGATCCGCCCAGATCGCTTGATCGACGCTGGCGACGGCGGGAAGAAACCGAAGCGAGCGGGCGAGATCAATCGCGGTCTGTGCCGGCGTCGTGATCATGTGACGACCGAATGGCATCACCTCGAGCGTCCGCCGGTCGCGGGTGTGGCGGCGAACGACGCCGCTGGAGCGCCCGCCCGTTGCAGGCCCGCAGGTCACATCGACGGCCTCTGGCCAGGGATCCAACATGTCGATGCCGTGCTCCGCTGCCGCCGCCGCGTACGAGATGACGGCGCCGGGCTCAAGACGACGCGCGACTTCGTGAACACGCACGCGGTGGCGCTCGATTGGGGTGAGCATGAGCCAGTGATCGGAGCGGACAAACGCCCCGGGTGCGACCTTCACCCAGGTGCCCTCGTCCAAGGCGCGCCGCAGGCGACGATTATCCAACGGTTCCATCCGCTCGGAACGGCGGATCGTGTCGATCTCGGGCAGTGGGCGCACGACAGCATCCTCGGATCGCGGGGCGCGCGTCATCCTCGCGGGCAGTGCGGAGGTGGATGCGCGCCCGAACGCTCGCGTAGGGGAGGAGACCCGTTCCTGTGTAAGGTGGCAGCGCACGGGGTGGGTCGGGCACGCGTGTCTGGTCAGTGCTGCAGTTTCGTGCGGATGCTGCGCACAGATGCGCCGCCCGTGCGCAGAAGTGCCGCACATGTGGGGATCAGACAGGTGCGTGCCGATGCCGTCCGGGTGTGGACGTTCGGCGGGTAGACTCGTCTCACGATGGACGACCCTCCGAGTTGCCGACGATCGCCCCACCGACCCGCACCCCAGACCGGGGGTGATGCGTGATGGAGTTCATCATGCTGGGGGTGGGGCTTCTGCTCACGATCGGCACGGGACTGTTCGTCGCCAGCGAGTTCGCGCTGGTCAACCTTGATCGCGCCGACCTCGAAGCGCGCCAGGCAGCGGGGGAGACGCGCCTTTCGCTGACGATCAGCGCGCTGAAGATCACCTCGACACACCTCTCCAGCGCCCAGTTGGGCATTACGCTGACAACGCTGCTCACCGGTTACACCATGGAGCCGGCGATCTCGAGTCTGCTACGCCCGGTCTTCACTGGGTGGGGCTGGCCGGATGCCGTCATCAGCCCGCTCGCCGCCATCATCGGTGTGGCGATCGCGACGATCTTCTCGATGGTGATCGGCGAACTCGTACCGAAGAACTTCGCCTTGGCCGTGCCTCGGCAGACGGCGAAACTCGTCGTGCCGTTTCAGACCGCGTTCACTACCGTCTTCCGGCCGGCGATCGTCGTGCTCAACGGGAGCGCCAACGCGTTTCTTCGCGCCGTAGGCGTCGAACCGAAGGAAGAGCTCTCGGGTGCGCGCTCGGCGGAGGAACTGTCGAGCCTCGTGCGCCGCTCGGCCAACGCCGGCGTCCTCGAGCAGGACACCGCGTCGCTGCTCGACCGTTCCCTCACCTTCGCGCGCCTGACCGCCGCCGATGTCATGACGCCGCGGCCGAGCGTTCACGCGCTCGCCGCTGACGACTCCGTCGAGGACGTCATCCAGCTCGCACGCTCGACCGGTCACAGCCGCTTTCCCGTGTACGAGGAGTCAATGGATGACATCGTCGGGATCGCTCACCTGAAGGCCGCGGTGGGAGTGCCGCGCGGCAAGCGCGGAACCGTTCCGGTGGGGGCGATCGCGACCGAGCCGCTGCGTGTCCCCGAAGCGGTCCATCTTGACGCGCTCCTGGCCGAGCTTCGTTCGCGCGGATACCAGATGGCTATCGTCGTCGACGAGTACGGCGGTACAGCCGGCGTCGTCACCCTCGAGGACCTCGTCGAGGAGATCGTCGGTGAAGTCCTCGACGAGCACGACCGGCGCCGCACCGACATCGTGCGCACCGACCGGGATGTCGTGTTCCCCGGTGAGCTGCGGCCCGACGAGGTTCTCGATAGGGTCGGCATCCGCATCCCCGTCGGCGACGTGTACGACACCGTCGGTGGCTACCTCATGAGCGAACTCGAGCGGATCCCGGTCGTCGGAGACACCGTCGAGCTCGAGGAGGGGACCCTTTCGGTGGAGCGGATGGCAGGCAGGCGCGTCGACCGGGTTCGGTTCGTTCCCGCCGCGCTTCCCGGTGAGGATGCCGACGAGGAGGTGTCCTCGTGAGCGACTGGGCAGGCCTGGCATGGCTGGTCGTCCTGTTGGTGGCCAATGCCTTCTTTGTCGGTGCGGAGTTCGCTGTCATCTCGGCACGCAGATCGCAGATCGAACCCCTGGCCGAGCGCGGCTCACGCGCCGCCAAGACATCGCTCTACGCGATGGAGCACGCGACGCTCATGCTCGCGACCTCGCAGCTGGGGATCACGATCTGTTCGCTGTTGATCCTGAACGTCTCGGAGCCGGCGATTCACCACCTCTTGGCGGTGCCGCTCGAACTCACCGGGCTGAGCTATGCGGTAGTCGACGTCATCGCCTTCGTGATCGCCCTCGTCCTGGTGTCTTACCTGCATGTCGTGTTCGGCGAGATGGTGCCGAAGAACCTCGCGTTCTCGGTGCCCGATCGCGCGGTTCTGATGCTCGCGCCGCCGCTGGTGTGGGTGTCGAAGGTCTTCCACCCGGTGATCGTCACGCTCAACTGGATCGCGAACCACGTCGTGCGGTTGTTCCGGGTCGAGCCGAAGAACGAAGCGACCTCGACCTACACGCTCGAGGAAGTCGCGACGATCGTCGCCCAGTCTCGTATGGAGGGAGTGCTCGAGGACACGGCAGGAACGGTCGCCGCAGTGGTCGAGTTCACCGAGAAGAAGGCGCGCGATATCGCGGTGCCGCTCGCAGATCTGTTGACGCTGCCGCAGAACACGACGCCGAAGCAGATCGAGCGCGCCGTCGCCAAGAACGGGTTCTCGCGGTACGTCATCGTGGACCCCGCCGGTGTGCCGCTCGGCTACGTCCACCTGAAAGACATCCTGCGTGCTGCCGAGGGCGAGGGCGCCGCGACCGACGTCGTGAGGCCGATCGATCCGGCCCGCATCCACCACATGGTGCCGGTGACCGAGAACACCGACCTCGAGGATGCGCTTGCGCTCATGCGCGAGCAGGGACGACACCTGGCTCAGGTTCGGGATGCCGGCGGCACCATCACCGGCGTCCTTTTCCTCGAGGATGTCATCGAGGAACTCGTCGGCGAGGTGCAGGATGCCACGCGCCGCGGCTGGCGGAACGAGCGGTAGCGGTTCGCGCTCACCTCGTCCGCGTCAGGCGGGCCCGCTCGTATTGCGCCGGCCAATAGTCGATGTCGACGTCGAGTTCGGTCGCGGCGCGAAGGGCGAAGTGGGGATCGCGAAGCCACTCGCGCGCCGCCATCACGGCGTCGGCTGCGCCCGAGGCGAGAACCTCCTCGGCCTGCGCGCCCGTCGTGATCATGCCCACGGCGCTCACAGGGACCCCCGCGAGCTCGCGCACCTCGCGCGCGAACGGCACCTGATAGCCGGGCCCGGCGATGACCTGCTGGTGGGCGACGAGGCCGCCGCTGGAAATGTCGATGAACACGACACCGCGCTGAGCAGCCCACGCGGCGACAGTCGCCGTGTCTGCCACGCCCCAGCCCCCTTCGGCCCAGTCCGTGGCAGAGAACCGCACCATTACCGGGGTGGTGGGCGCGGCGACGCGGACCGCGTCGATCACCTCGAGCAGCAGGCGGGCGCGGTTCTCGAGCGAGCCGCCGTATGAGTCGGTTCGCTGATTCGACAGGGGCGAGAGGAACTCGTGGAGCAGGTAGCCGTGCGCGGCGTGCACCTCCAGTACATCAAAGCCCGCCTCGACGCTGCGACGGGCCGCATCGGCGAAATCCTTGACGACCCGCGCGATTCCGTCGGCATCCATCTCCTGCGGAACGGCGTAGCCGTCGTAGGCGATCGCTGAGGGTGCCAGCGCCTGCCATCCGCCGTCGGCTATCGGCACCGAGCCGCGGCCCGCCTTCAGGGGCGACCACGTCGACGCTTTCCGACCTGCATGCGCGAGCTGGATGGCGGCAAGAGCTCCGCGAGAGCGGATCTCGGAAGCGATCGGTGCCCAGGCGTCACGCTGCTGGTCGTTCCAGATCCCGGTGTCGTCGGGGCTGATCCGCCCCTCCGGGCTCACGGCCGTCGCCTCGGTCATCACCAGACCCGCGCCTCCGCTCGCGAACGAGCTGAGGTGGGTCAGATGCCACGTGTTCGGCATCCCGTCTGTCGAGCTGTACTGGCACATCGGAGCTACCCACAGGCGGTTGCGGGCCCGCAGCGAACCGATCTCGACAGGGGTGAACAGCAGACTCATCGATTCTCCAGAGGTAGGGTTGCTCGCATGTTGCGGTCATGGGGGCAGATGACGCGCGACGCGTCCTGGGGAGACCAACCGCAGGCGACGACAAGTATTCCCGCGGGGTCGTGGGGCTTCGGACCGGGTCGCAGCAATTCCCCGGCGCCGCCGTGCTCGGGGTCGAGGGCGCCTGGCGCACCGGCATCGGCATGGTTCGCTACCTTGGACCGTCGCGGGCCACGCGGCTCGTGCTGGGGCGGCGTCCGGAAACCGTGACGGCAGAGGGGCGCGTGCAGGCCTGGGTCATCGGGTCGGGCACCAGCGTCGAAGCCCGCACGGATGCCGAGACGCGCGCGGTGCGCAACATTCTCGACGGGTCAGATCCCGTCGTCGTCGACGCAGGCGCGCTTGATCTCGCGGCATCGGCGACAGCGCCGGCGGTGATCACACCGCACGCCGGTGAGCATGCGAAGCTCCGCTCCGCGCTCGGGCTCGACCCGGATGACGCCCGGAGCGCCACCAGCGCGGCAGAGACCGCAGCCACGCTCGGAGCAGTTGTGCTGCTGAAGGGGGCCACGACCGTCGTGGCATCGCCGGAGGGTTGGGAGTGCGCGATCGAGGCCCCGACGTCGTGGCTCGCAACAGCCGGGACCGGAGACGTTCTCGCGGGGATTCTCGGCTCGGTCACGGCCGGAGCCGCTGCGCGGCGCGCGTCGGTGTCACTTGCCGCATGTGCGGCGACCGCGGCCTGGCTGCACGGTCAGGCCGCCCGTGCAGCGTCGGAGTCGGTTGCTGGCGGACCGATCACGGCGTTGGATGTCGCAGAGCACCTCCCGCCCGTGGTCGGGCACCTTTTGGCGAGCGCCGAAGCACCCACGGTGCTCAGCGAATCGTGATCACCACGACCAGCCTTGTGACAGGGTAGGCCCCGCCTCTTCCGTAGGATGGTGCCGTGGCACGTCGGGGTTGGATGTGGGTGGCGTTCGCCCTGGTACACGGTTTCGTCGCGGTGGCGGGCTATCAGCTCCCGCACGCACCGATGGGTGATGTGTACCTGGTGTACGAGCCCTGGTCGGGCTGCGCCCTCGGCATGATGGACTATTGCGGGCCGGCCGGGCGGCAGATCGTGGGAATCACGGAGCCGTGGGTCTACCCGGCCCTAGCGCTCGTGCCCATGCTCGCGGCGTGGCTGTTCGAGGCCGCGGTGTCGTACACGCCGGCCTGGGCGATCGTCGTGACGCTCGTCGATGCCGTCGCGTTCGCCGTGCTCCTCGGTGATGCGCGTTCCCGTGGCCGGGCGATTGCCGCCGCGTTCTGGCTCACGTTCATGGTCGCGCTCGGCCCGGTCGGCATGTACCGCCTCGAAGGAATCACGGTGCCCCTGGCGATCATGGGATGCCTGTGGCTCATTCGTCGGCCGTGGCTCGGATCGGCGCTGCTTGCTGCAGGCACCTGGATCAAGGTGTGGCCCGCCGCTCTGTTGGCTGCGGCCGTCGTGGCGGTGCGACGTCGCCTGGCCATCGTCGGTGGTGCGCTCATCGTGTCGGCGGCCACCATCGCGGTGGTACTCGCTCTCGGGGGCGGACGGTATCTCTTCGGATTCATCACCGACCAGACCGGCAGAGGCCTTCAGATCGAGGCACCGGTCTCGGCGCCATACATGTGGTTCGCGGCACTGGATGTTCTGGATTCGAGGGTCTACTACGCCAGCGACCTGCTCACCTTCCAGGTCAGCGGCCCCGGCGTGAACGAGGTGATCGCCGTCATGACGCCGCTGCTTGCGGCATCCGTGCTGGCGCTCCTGCTCCTCGGACTGTGGGGCGTTCGCCGCGGGGCGCCCGTCGTCCGCCTCTACCCCGCACTGGCCTTCGCGCTCGTGCTCGCCCTCATCGTCGTCAACAAGGTCGGCTCGCCCCAATACATGACATGGATCGTCGCGCCGATCGTCCTCGGGCTCGTCATCGACCGCGCTACGTGGCTGCGCCCCGCGGCGTTTGCCGTCGTGACGGGCCTGCTGACTCAGATCGTCTACCCGATCTTCTACAACTTCCTCATGACGGACCATCCAGCCCCGGGGGTCGTCGCCTTGCTCACGGTGCGAAACCTCGCCCTCGTGGTGATGTTCGTCTGGTCGGTCATCCACCTGGTGCGCGTCGCCCGCAACCCCGAGTCCGGTGCAGGCCGATTGGCATCACACAAACGTCCTGCATCCGTCATCGAAAGGTTTCCCTCATGATTGTTGCCTTCTCCGTCGCGCCCAGCGGCACAGGCCGCGCCGACGGCTCGGTTCACGATGCCGTGGCCGCAGCAGTGCGGATCGTTCGCGAATCGGGTCTGCCGCACCGCACCTCATCGATGTTCACCGAGATCGAAGGCGAGTGGGATGAGGTGTTCGCGGTCGTGAAGGCTGCGACCGAGGCTGTCGGCGCGTACGGTTCCCGAGTCTCGCTCGTGCTCAAGGCCGACATCCGTCCCGGCTACACCGGCGAACTCGACGGAAAGCTTGAGCGCCTCGAGCAAGCCCTCAGCGACGAGTCCTGACACCGCAGACTGCGCCGTCAGCTCTCCAGGAGCCGGCGCAGGTGGACGCTCACAATAGGCGTCTCGATGAGGAAGCCGTCGTGGCCGAAGTCGCTCGAGATGACCGCTGCCTGATCGCCATCGAGGCTCGTGCGGATGCCGCGCGCGATGCGATGCTGACCCTCGATGGGGAATAGTCGATCGCTGTCGATTCCGACCACGAGGGCTGTAGCAGTCACGCGGGCTAGCGCATCCTCGATGCCGCCGCGGTCCCTGCCCACGTCGTGCGAGTTCATCGCCTCCACGAGGGTGATGTAGGTGTTGGCGTCAAAACGGCGGGTGAAGCGGTTGCCGTGGAAATCGAGGTACGACTCGACGGCGAACCGGCCGCCATTGCCGAGGGGGCTGACCTCGGACTGCCACGAGCGCTGGAAACGCTGGTTGAGCTCGGTGGGTGACCGGTAGTTCAGCAGTGCCATGCGCCTGGCGAGCGCAAGTCCGCGGTGCGGGCCGTCTCCGTCGGCTGCGTCGTAGTACTCGCCCCCTTGGAACCGCGGGTCGACCCGGATCGCATCGAGCTGCACGGAGTTGAGCGCGATCTGGTCGGCGGTATTCGCCGGAGGCGCCGACAGCACAGCTACCCGTGCGACCCTGTCGGGGTATTCGATTGCCCACTCGAGCGCGTGCATCCCGCCCATCGACCCGCCGATGACCGCGGCCCAGACGTCGATGCCGAGGGCATCGGCGAGCTGCCGCTGCGCGTGAACCTGGTCGCGGATCGTGAGGTACGGGAACCGTGCCGCCCACTCGTACCCGTCGGGCGCGATCGTCGCGGGCCCCGTCGACCCCTGGCATCCGCCTAGCATGTTCGGCGCGACCACGAACCAGCGGTCAGTATCGATCGCGCTCCCGGGCCCCACGATTCCGTCCCACCAGCCATCGGTGGCATGTCCGGGACCGGCGGGCCCGCGCACGTGCGAGTCGCCGGTCAGCGCGTGCAGGATCAGGATCGCATTGTCGCGCGCGGGGGAGAGCTCACCCCACGTCTCGAAGGCGAGGCGGTAGGCCGGAAGCTCGGCGCCACCCTCGGTCCGAAAAGCGCCGAACGCAGCAAAGTGACGATCTCCGGCGGGGTCGCCATCGCGCCATGCTCCTGTCGCGGGGGGCCTTCCCAGGAGCAGGCGCGCGTCGGCTTCGGTCACGGGCGAAGAGGGCACCGTGTCTTCCGAGGTCTGCCAGTCCATTCGCCCATTCTCCCGGGTCAGGCGCGGTTCCCGTCGCAATATGACGTTCCCCGCGTCCGGACGCCAACGCCGAAGGGTCGCAACTCGCCGCAGGATCCGGGATCTGTGCGGCGCGTTGCGACCCTTCGGGTGCGACGCGCAGGTCAGGCGTTGGCTGCGGCTCCGACGCTGCGTGCTGCGGCGAGGGCCTGGGCAAGGTCGGCCTTCAGGTCCTCGATGTTCTCGAGACCGACGGAGAGGCGGACCAGCCCAGGAGTCACGCCAGCGGTGAGCTGCTGCTCGGGCGTGAGCTGCGAGTGGGTGGTGGATGCCGGGTGGATGACGAGCGAGCGCACGTCTCCGATGTTGGCGAGGTGGCTGAACAGCTCGAGAGAGTCCACGAAGGCGCGACCGGCGTCGACCCCGCCCTTGAGCTCGAACGAGAGCACAGCGCCGACGCCCTTGGGTGCGTAGGTGTTCGCGGCGGCGTACCACGGGGAGGTGGGCAGACCCGAGTAGTTCACTGCCGCAACGTCATCCTGGTTCTCGAGCCACTCGGCGATCTCCTGGGCGTTCTGCACGTGACGCTCGATACGCAGCGACAGGGTCTCGATGCCCTGCAACAGCAACCAGGCGTTGATCGGAGAGATCGCCGAGCCGAGGTCGCGCAGCAGCTGGACGCGTGCCTTGATGATGTAGGCAAGACCGTCGCCGACAGCCGTCGTGTAGGACGCGCCGTGGTAGGACGGGTCGGGCTCGGTGAGGCCGGGGAACTTCTCGACGTTCTGCGACCACGCGAACTTGCCGCCGTCGACGATGATGCCGCCGATGGTGGTGCCGTGACCGCCGAGGAACTTCGTCGCCGAGTGAATGACGATGTCGGCGCCGTGCTCGAGCGGACGGATGAGGAACGGGGTCGCGATCGTGTTGTCGACGATCAGCGGTACGCCGTTCTCGTGGGCGACGGCGGAGACCGAGCGGATGTCGAGGACGTTGATCTTCGGGTTGCCGATCGTCTCGGCGAAGAAGAGCTTCGTGTTCGGGCGGACCGCGCGACGCCACTCCTCGGGGTCGTCCTGGTTCTCGACGAAGGTCGTCTCGATGCCGAGCTTGGCCAGCGTGTACTTGAAGAGGTTGTACGTGCCGCCGTAGATCGAGCTCGACGAGACGATGTGGTCGCCGGCCTGGGCGATGTTCAGGACAGCGAAGGTCTCGGCGGCCTGGCCGGAGGAGACGAGGAGGGCACCGCTGCCGCCCTCGAGCGCCGCGACGCGCTGCTCCACGACGTCCTGCGTCGGGTTCATGATGCGGGTGTAGATGTTGCCGAACTCGGCCAGGGCGAAGAGGTTCTGGGCGTGGTCGGCGTTGTCGAACACGTACGAGGTGGTCTGGTAGATCGGGGTCGCGCGCGACTTGGTGGTCGGGTCGGGTGCGGCGCCGGAGTGGATCTGCTTGGTCTCGAACTTCCAGTTCTCGGGTGCGGACATGATGTGCTCCTTGAGTCTTCGGGGTCGGTCGGCGGGTCGACCGGCCACCACCGAGAGTACGAACACGAGCCGTTGTCAACAACAGCGCGGAAATGTGACGTAACACTCCGGCGCTCTCCCGGCAGCTAGCGTTGACGCATGACCAGACGTGCTGTGGTGACGGGAGCCAGTTCGGGTATCGGTGCTGCGACGGTTCGCCGGCTGCGCTCGAGCGGGTGGGACGTGGTCGCTGTGGCGCGGCGCGCCGACCGCCTGGCGGCACTGGAGGAAGAGACAGGCGCCGTCGCGTTCGCGGCGGACCTCACGACGGATGCCGACGTCGACGCTCTTGCGCAGTTCCTCGCCGGCTCCGGACCCGTGCACGCCCTGGCGCACGTCGCCGGCGGAGCCCGCGGCACCGACCGGGTCGAAGACGGGAACGTGTCCGACTGGCAATGGATGTACGACGTCAACGTCCTCGCGGTGCAGCGACTCACGCGTGCGCTGCTGCCGCAGCTGCGGCAGGCTGCGGCATCCGACTCTCACGCCGACCTCCTCTTCGTGACCTCTACCGCCGCGCAGGTGGCCTACCCCGGAGGCGGCGGGTACAACGCCGCCAAGGCAGCCGAGTCGATGCTTGTCAGCGCCCTGCGCCTCGAGCTGAACGGCGAGCCGCTGCGCGTCGTCGAGATCGCCCCCGGGATGGTCTACACCGAGGAATTCACTCTGAACCGTGTCGGCGGTGATCGCGAGCGGGCTGCGGCAGTGTACGAGGGCGTGCAGCATCCGTTGACTGCGGAGGATGTCGCTGACGTCATCGGCTACGCCCTGGAGGCGCCGGGCCACGTGAATCTCGACCTCGTCACCATGCGTCCCGTTGCCCAGTCGGCGCAGCACCTGCTGGCCCGCGGTCCGCTCCGGCCCCGCCTCCCGTAGCCCGACCGCTCGCCCTGCACCACCGGTCACGAGTGTGCGGTCGTTGTGTGCGGATGCTGCGCATTTATGTGCCGCAGTTGCGCACAATAGCAGCACACATGTGAGACTGCGCCGCGCTCGGGTGAGCGGTCAGGTGAGCTGGGAGCTGCCCCGGGTCGCGTCGAGTTGACTCGTATCGGTGTCGGCGAAGGCCACCTTCGGGACGAACAGCAACAGCAGGGCCGCGAGGAACCCGCCGCCGGCGCAGATCGCCCAGACGGCGAGATAGCCGCCGAGGGATGCTGCGGTCTCGCTGGCAACTGCTCCGGCGCCTGCAGCCAGCAGCACCCCGAACACGGCTGACGCGAAGGCGCCGCCCACAGTCTTGGTGGTGTTGGTGAGCGCCGACGCGATCCCGGTCTGTCCGCGGGGCGCCGCAGCTGCCGCAGCAGCCGGAAGCGCCCCGACCAGGGCTCCGGAGCCGAGGCCCGCGACCATGAGGTTCAGCAGGACCTGCCACAGCTCGAGGTGGAACGGCAGGAACAGCGTGTAGCCGATGCCGACCAGAAGCGAGGCGCCGATCAGGATGAGTCGCGGGTTGGCGCGCCGGGACAGGATGGCGAAGATGATGGCGCCGATGATGAGGGAGAGCAGATACACGCCGATGACGTAGGAGCGCTGCGAGGCAGACAGTCCAAGACCGTAACCGAGGGAGGAATCGGTGCCCGCGTACGTCGACAGCGGCCCCTGGGCGCCGAGCAGGCTGATTCCCACGAGGAAGGCCGTCGTCTGCACCGGCCACATCTCGGGACGGCGCAGGACGCGGATGTCGATGGCGGGGTCGTCCTGGCGCAGTTCAAATTTCACGAACCAGACGAAGACGGCAATGCCCGCGGCGAAGAGGGCCACCACCCACCACCACGCGTTCTCGCCGAGGTCCAGCTGCGGGATCATGCGCATGTAGACGAGGGCGCCGGTGACCAGCAGCAGGCCCCAGGTCAGCAGCACGAACCCCCACGTGTCCAGGCGCCGGCCGGGCGTCGGCTCGGACTCGGGAACGCCGAGCCAGATGACACCGGCGATGAGGGTGACCGCGATGGCGGGGATCATCATCGTGACGATGAGATCGCCGCCGGTGGCTTCGAAGATCGCTCCTGCGGCCAAGGCGCCGGCTATCGCACCGGCCTGCAGCCCGACGACGAGGAGCCCGGCTGCGCGCCGGGTTGACGAGACACCCCGGTTCTGGCGGCGACCGCGCTCGAAGATGAGCGCGACCTCGAGGGGCAGCCAGACGACGTAGAACCCCTGCAGTGCCCAGGCGATCAGGAACGTCCAGAAGTCTCCCGCGAACACGAGCCACCAACTGGCAGCGGCGGTCAGGATCGACGAGATTAGCAGGATGCGCTTGTGCCCGTACATGTCGCCGAGCTTCGCGAGAATCGGAACGACGATCGCAGACAGCAACAGCTGGGCTGCCTCGAACCAGTTCACGTCCGAGTCATGGATGCCGAGGTCGATGACGATGTCGCTGAAGAGCGGAACGTAGTAGCCCTGGATGATGCCGCTGACGAATTCGACGAGGATGAACCAGCCGATCAGCCCTGCAGTGATTCCCAGGCCCGTTCCGCGCAACCGGTCGAGGGCGGATGCGGCGGGCATGCCCGCGAGAATAGCACCGCGGCCGCGCCTAGTCTGGTGCGGGGGCAACCGAGAGGAGAACCGGTGACGACCGAGCGGGAAACGTTGACGTGGCAGGGTTTCGGAGATGCGACGCGCGAGCTCTCCCGCACGATCGTGGCTGACGGGTTCATGCCCGACGTGGTAGTCGCCATCGCCCGCGGCGGGCTCCTGCCTGCCGGTGCCATCGCCTACGGCCTGGGAATCAAGAACTGCGGGGCGATCAACGTCGAGTTCTACACCGGCATCGGCACTGTGCTCCCCGATCCCGAGCTTCTTCCTCCCGAGATGGATATGGCCTACCTCGATGGCCGGCGCGTCCTGCTCGTGGATGACGTCGCCGACAGTGGGCGCACGCTCGACCTCGCCGTGCGCCTCCTGACCGATCGAGGCGCGATCGTGCGCAGCGTCGTCATCTACACGAAGCCGACGACGATCATCCGTCCGGACTGGTCGTGGAAAGACACCGACCTGTGGATCGATTTCCCGTGGTCGTGGCAGGGGTCGGTCATCGAGCAGGATGCCGCGGTCAGGGAATCGGCCTGACCCATGGCGATGTCCCTGCCAGAGCTCGCCGACGCGGGTCTGATCGACAGTGGCTGGGCCGATGCGCTCTCGCCCGTCGCCGATCAGATCGCGGGCATCGGGGAGCGCCTGCGGGCCGAGGTCGCGGCGGGGCGGCGCTACCTGCCGGCAGGAGATCGGGTCCTTCGCGCCTTCGCCCGGCCGCTGGCGGACGTGCGGGTCCTCATCGTGGGGCAGGATCCGTACCCGACGCCGGGTCATCCCATCGGTCTCTCGTTCGCTGTCGACGCCCACGTCAGGCCCCTGCCGCGAAGCCTCGCGAACATCTACCGAGAGCTCGACGACGACCTCGGCATCCGGCCTGCTTCGCACGGCGATCTGTCGGCTTGGAGCGATCAGGGCGTCATGCTGCTGAACCGCGTCCTCACGGTGTCGCCGGGCGCTCCCGGCTCGCACCGTGGCTGGGGGTGGGAGGCCGTCACGGAGCACGCGATTCGCACGCTGGCAGCACGCGACCACCCCCTTGTCGCCATCCTGTGGGGGAGGGATGCCGCGGGCCTGCGCTCGCTGCTGGGATCGACTCCGATCATCGAGTCGCCGCATCCCTCGCCCCTGTCTGCAAGCCGCGGATTCTTCGGATCGCGACCCTTTTCCCGTGCCAACGAGCTGCTCGAGCAGCAGGGCGCGGATCCGATCGACTGGCGCGTGGAACCGTCGGCGTAGGCTGATCTCATGCTGGAAGAGGAATACGAGAAGAAGCGGCGGCTTCCCTTCCATCTGCGACGGCGGCCGGAGCCCGAAGGGCCGTTCAGCTACGTCATCCGTGCCGCGGAGGAACGCGACATTCCCGACATTCGGGAGATCTACAACTACTACGTGCGCAACTCCGTCGTCACCTTCGATGAGAAAGTGTGGTCGATCGCCCAGTGGCGCGAGAAGTTCGCGTTTCTGCGCAAACTTGACCTGCCCTTCCTGGTGGCACAGTCACCGTCAGGCCAGATCCTGGGGTACGCGCTCGTCCAGCCTTGGGCAGGGAAGTCGGCTTATCGCTACACCGTGGAGAATTCCATCTACCTCGGTCAGGCAGCTGCTGGAAAGGGGCTCGGGCGGGCCCTGCTCGAGGCGCTCATCGAGGCCTGTCAGCGGAAGGGTATTCGCGAGATCGTCGCAGTCATCAGCGACAAAGGCGCTGAGGCGTCAGTGGCACTCCACGAGCGGCTGGGCTTCACGGAAGTCGGCCGGATGGGCCGCGTCGGCTTCAAGTTCGGGCGGTGGCTGGGAACGATCTACCTCCAGAAGTCGCTCAAGCCGGTGAAGAAGGGGCTCTTCCGTCGCGGCGGTCCTCCGCGGGAGTCTCGCCCGGGGGAGTGATCGAGGGGATCGCCGCCAGGAGCGCCCGCGTGTAGTCAGCCTCCGGTGCGCGCAAGACGCGGGAGGTCTCGCCCCGCTCCACGATCCGTCCGTCCTTCATGACCACCACCCGATCGCACAGGTTCTGCACGACTCCGATGTCGTGGGAGACCATGATGATCGTCATCCCCTCGTCCTGTCTGAGTCGGTCGAACAGACCAAGGATCTGGGCTCTCACCGTGACATCGAGCGCCGACAGCGGCTCGTCACCGACGAGCAGGCGGGGGCGGTGCACGATCGCTCGCGCGAGAGCGATTCGTTGACGCTGACCCCCAGAGAACTCGCGCGGGAACCTGTCGGCCGCCGCGGCATCCAGACCTACCTGTGTGAGGACCTCCCGCACCCGCGCTCGCCGGTCCCCGGTGACGCCAAGCGCCCACAGCGGTTCGCCGACGATGCGCCCCACGCTCATACGAGGATCGAGCGAGGCGTAGGGGTCCTGAAAGACGATGCCGGTCTCCCGACGAAGCCACCGCAGCGATCTCGCCGATGACGACGCGTCTACCTCGCGGCCGTCGATGTGGACCGAACCTGAGGTCGGTCTGTCCAGGCCGAGGAGGAGCCGGACAAGGGTGGATTTGCCCGACCCGGACTCGCCAATGACGCCAAGGGCGTGTCCTTCTTCGAGCGTGAGGTCGACAGCATCCAGCGCCGTTGTGACAGCGGGCTTCGCGAAAAGCCGCGTGGACGGGGTGCGGTGACGTCGGGTGAGACCCTCGGCGCGGACGAACTCGGTGCTCATGCGTCGCTGCCCTCGCCCCGCCACAGCGTCGCGGTAGCGTCCCTGAGCAGTCCCTGGGTGACAGTCGCGCGGGGCTCGCTGAGCAGGCGGGAAACCTCGCCGGCCTCGACGACGCGACCGCGCTCGAGTACCACCGCCTGGGTCGCGATCTGCGCGAGCACTGCAAGGTCGTGAGTAATGAACAGCAGCGACATGTCCTCGTCGGCGGTGAGGCCGCGCAACAGATCGAGGATCTCGGCCTGCACTGTCGCATCGAGCGCCGTCGTCGGTTCGTCGGCGATGAGCAGCCGGGGCCTGCATGCGAGTGCCATGGCGATAGCCACGCGCTGGCGCTGGCCCCCGGAGAGCTGGTGCGGATAGCGCTTGATGATGGCCTCGGGCTCGGGCAGCATCACGCGAGCGGCCTCGGCGATGGCACGCTCCCGAAGCTCGCGGCCTCGCAAGCGCTCGTGGATGCGAACCGACTCTGCGATCTGACGTCCGACTGTCCGGACAGGATTGAGAGCTGTCAGGGGATCTTGGAACACGATTCCGATCTCGTCGCCCCGGAGCTTGGCGAGAGCCCGCTCCTCAAGGCCGAGGATCTCCTGTCCCTGCCACCTGACGCTTCCCGACGCCGTCGCACCTTCGGGCAAGAGGCCCATGATCGCGAGCGCCGTCAGGGACTTGCCTGATCCGGATTCACCGATGAGTCCCACAGCGCCGCCGTTCGGGATCCCGAACGAGACACCGTCGACGACGCGCTCGCCGCCGATCTCGACGGTGAGGCCCTGCACTTCGAGGCTCATGAGACCACCTCGGGCATATGCGTGCGCGACGCACGCGCTGCGCCGGTCCTGGAGACCAGAGTCGGGTCGGATGCCTCTCGGATGCCATCGCCGAGCAGGTTCAGCCCGAGCACCGTCACCGTGATCGCCAGCCCCGGCCAGAGAACGGCGAGCGGGTAAACGGTGAGGTAGTCCTGGAGATCCTGAAGCAGGACTCCCCAGGAGGGCTCGGTCACTGGAGCACCGAACCCGAGGTACGACAACCCGGCTTCGGCGAGCACAGCGACTGCCATCGCCCACGACAGCTGCACGATGAACACCGGTGCGACGTTCGGGAGGAGGTGGCGCCACAGATTCTGCGTCGGGCTGAGGCCGGCCGCAGTTCCTGCGAGCACGAAATCGCTGTGCAGGACGCGTCGCAGCTCGGGTCGCGTGACGCGGGCGATGTTGACGCCGAAGCCGATTCCCACCGACCAGATCACGACCCACAGCGACCCGCCCCACACGGCGGAGATCATCATGGCCACGAGCAGCACGGGGAACGCCACAAGGATGTCGATGAGGACCGCCACCGATTCGCGAACCCAGCGCGTGGTGAGAGCGCCAAGGCTCGCCAGGGCGATTCCGAGCACTGTGGCCACGACCGCCGACCCGGCTGCCACCCAGAGCGTCGTCCCTGCGCCGGCCATCACGAGGCTCAGGATGTCGCGCCCCGCGCCATCCGTACCGAGCAGGTGCGGCCAGCTGGGCGGAAGCCAGCGGTCTTGCACGTTGACCTGCTGCGGATCGAACGGTGTCCATATCCAGGCGATCAGAGCCACCAGGATGATTCCCACGACAACGCAGATCCCGAAGCGTCCCGTCGGCACCGCCCATACGCGACCGAGCCACCGCGCCCGAGTCGGTTGCTGGGGTGTGCGGCGATCGCCATCCGGAGGGGGAGTCACGACGCCTCCCGTTGCCTGGGATCGAGAATCCGGTGGAGTAGGTCGACGAAGAATCCCACGATCAGTACGAAGCCCGTGAGGGCCAGCAACTCGCCCTGCACCTTGGGTAGATCACGTGCGCCAACATCGTCAACCAGCATGCGGCCGATGCCGGGAAGGGAGAAGAGCTGCTCGATGATGACTGCGCCCACGATGATTCCGGCGACCTGGAGTCCGAGGACCGTGATGACCGACAAACCGACGTTCGGCAGGCCGTGCCGGATAAGCGCCGTGGTGCGGGTCAGCCCCTTGGCAGCTGCTGTGCGTACGTAATCCTGTCCGACGGCTTGGAGCGTCGCACTGCGCACGAAGCGAAGCAGCATGGCGCCTTCCACGATCCCGATCGTGACAGCGGGGAGGATCAGCGAGCGCACCGCGGCGGCCGGGTCGTCCCATCCGTTGCGCGGGAACCCCTGCGCCGGCAGCCACCCCAGCCATACGGCGAAGACGACGACAAGCATCATGCCGGCCCACACCACCGGCACAGCCGCGACTGTCTGCGCGCTGACACTCATGATGGTGCCGCGGCGGTGGCCGCGCCAGATCGCGGAGGCCACACCGAGCGGAACGCTGAAGAGAACCGCGATGGTCAGCGAAAGGATGCCGAGGGGCACCGTGACCTGAGCCTTCTCGGCGAGTTCTTCTGCCACCGGGGTGCCGGTCAGTAGCGACGCCCCAAGGTCTCCCCGAAGGACCCCGCCTACCCAGTCGAGATACTGCGCGATCAACGGCTTGTTCAGCCCGAGCTGCTCCCGGATGCCCTCGATCTGCGCAGGCGTGCTGTTTGTGCCCGCGATCAGCTGGGCTACGTCGCCGGGAAGAACACGAAGCGTCAAAAAGATGATCGCGCTTGCCACGGCGAGCCCCACCGCGAGCAGCCCGAGCCGGGTCACGACGTACCGGGTCACGGGTCGCTCCGGAGGAGCGACACCGCCCGCGCCGCCGGGGCGGGCGCGGGCCGACGCATCACGATGACCCCGTCAGTCTCGCCTCAGCCCGCGATCTTGGCGAGGTTGGCGAGGTTGAGTCGTTCGTTGACGTTGATGGAGGGCATCCCGGTGACGTTCGTTCCGACGGCGACGATGGATGCGCCGTTATAGAGCCAGTCTGCGGCTGCGTCTTCGGAAACGATCCGGGCAGCCTCGGCCAGGAGGGCTGCAGCTTCGGTCGCGTCAGTTGCGGCAAGCGACTCATGGTAGAGCTCCTGCACCTCGGGGTTGTCGTAGGTGAAGTAGTAGTCGGGGTTCGCCCAGTTCTCGAAGTCGCGGGCTTCGGTGTGCAACACGAAGCTGAGGTCGTAGTCCTTGTTGATGTAGACGTCGTTGATCCAGGTCGGGAAGTCGACGCTGTTCACCGTGAGGGTGATACCTACCTCGTTGAGGTCGGAGACGAGTATCTGCGGGATCGTCGTCGGGTAGAAGGACGGGATCGTGAGCGTCAGATCGAGATCCTCGGCGCCTGCGTCTGCGAGTAGCTGCCGCGCGGCGTCGGGGTCGTACGGTGCGACGTCGGAGAGGTCCTCATAGCCGGGGTCAAGTTCCGGGATCGGGCCGTAGAGAGTCTGGCCCGCGCCGAATGCGTCGGTGAATGCAGAGTGGTCGATCGCCTGACGGATCGCCTGCCGCACGCGCTGATCTGCCAGCGGGCTGCCGGCGGACTGGTTCATCGCGAGCGTGCCTTTGTCGGTCGACTGCCCGAGCACGACCTCGAAACCGCCGTCTGCTTCGATCTGCTCGGTGAAGTTGGCGTCGAACCCCGTGACGACGTCGACCTCGCCGGCCAGTGCCGCGTTCAGGGCAGCCTGCGTTTCGGGGATGTAGTCGAACACCACTTCTGCCGTGGCTGCCGGTTCGCCCCAGTACGCGTCATTGCGGACGAACGTGATCGAGTCCCCCTGGCGCCACGAGTCGAGCAGGAACGGGCCGGTGCCGTTGGCGGCGGTGGCGTACTCGACGGTGTCGCCCTCCTTGAGGATCAGCCCGGCACGACCGGTCAGGTTCCACAGCAGGCTTGAGTCGGGTTCGGAGAGGGTGAGCGTGATGTCCTGCCCCTCGGCGGTGATCGACGCAATGTTTGCGAGGCGAGCCGAGTCAGCCCATTCCGGGGTGTCGCGGCGAGTGGTGAGCGACCACACGACATCCTGCGGAGTGAGTTCCTGCCCGTCGCCGAAGGTCACACCCTCGCGCAGAGTAAACGTGTACGTCAGCCCATCCGGCGACACGTCGTACTCTTCGGCGAGAACAGGGACGATGTCTTGCTCCGGGGTGCGGCCGACGAGCCCCTGGTAGACGTTGTCGATGAGGATCTGGTCGAGCGCGGCGCCCGCGGTCTGCCGGATGTCGAGGTTCCCCGGTTCCAGAACGAGCCGGATAGCGACAGATGCGTCAGGGTCAGGAGCCCCCGTCGCCGTCGATGCGGGGTCACTGCTTCCGGTGCAGGCTGTCAGAACGAGGGCGCTCGCGGCGAGCAAGGCCGACGCGGCCAGAGCGGTGCGGCGGAACATGGGAGTCCTTTCCGGGGGCATCCGCTGCGAAGGTGGTGGGCACGCGGAGCACGAAGGGGATCTGCGGTAGATAACTCTAGGGTCCGGTTGCTGTGTTCCCCTCATCGAGAGGCGAACGTGACGTCATCGTTGCCCGGCGCCGCGCAGCTCCGTGATGGTTTGAGCGAGTGCAAGCGGAGCCTCTTCCTGCACGTTGTGACCCGTGGGGAGGGTGACGACGACGGCATCGGGCCGGCGCCTCGCGAACTCCGCCGCATCTTCGCTCGTCACGAAGCCTTGTTCGCCGCGGATCAGCGACAGCGGCGCTGTCACGGCGGCGATATCGTTCCATCCCGTCGCCGACAGGATCTCGGAGAGCGCATCCTGCTGCGCGTCGACCTGGGCGGCAAGCTCGGGCGCTGCCGCGAGGGCCGACGCCAGGTGAGCGAAGTGGTGCTTCCATTCGACGCGTCCGTCTTCGCGTACTCGCGAGTTCAGGTACACCCCGCGTTCGGCCTTCTCGCGGGTACCCCCACCGAGGCCGAAGGCCAGTGCGCGATCAACCAACTCGTCGCGGCTGGCCCAGTCGGTCGGTCCCGCGAAGAACGCCCGGATCTGCGCAGCCTCTGCGTTGGGATCGATGCCCGGGGTGATGTCGATCATGATCAGTTGCGTCACGAGCTCGGGAACGGATGCCGCCAGCGCAGCACCGGTCAGACCCCCCAGCGAGTGTCCGACGACGAGCTGTGGCGCCGACGTCCACGCCCGGATGCCCGTTGCCACATCCGGAGCGAGGTTCGCCGCGGCATAGGCGGCGTCAGGCCGCCAGGACGAATCGCCGTGGCCGGGGAGGTCGATCGCGAGGGCGGGCAGACCCAGCGCCAGGATCGTCGAGTCCCAGGTGTGGGCGTTGAGGCCCGCGCCGTGGACAAAGGTGACCACTGGCGGTGTGTCACCGAAGCGGAGGGCGCTCAGGGTGCGTCCGTCGTCGAGAGCGAGGGAAATGCGCTCGACCGGTGGGAGATCGCCTGCCACTCCGACGCTGCGAGCGTCAGTGGCCAGAAACCGGAACTCATCGTCGGGCGTGGTCATCGCTGTCCGTCCTCGGCTGCTTGGGCGTGGCTTGGGCAATGACACTATTGTGGCCCCGCTCTGGCGGCGGCGACGACCGGGTGCGCGCAGCCGCAGGTCACTCTGCCCGGGATAGGGTCGAGGAACGTGAGCACACTCGACATCTCCGGCGCAATCAACTTCCGGGACACCGGTGGTCTGCCGGCCGGCGCCTCGCGGACGCGGGCGGGTGTGCTGTACCGGTCGGGGAACCTCGCGCGGCTCGATGAGGACGGCATCCGAGCTTTCTCGGGTCTCGGCATCCGTCGCGTCATCGACCTTCGCGACGACGCCGAAGTCGCCGGCGCGCCCAGCCGATTCGATGACCGCGAACTCGTGGTCCAGCGGGTTCCGCTGTTTCTGGGTTCGGTGGCCTCGTTCTTCGTCGAGGACGTTCCGCTCACGGAGATGTATCGCCGCCTCGTGGAGGACTCCGCGGCCCGTGTGGTCGAGGTCGTTCGTGGCGTTCTCGCCGATCAGCCGGTCCTGGTGCACTGCACGGTCGGCAAAGACCGCACGGGAGTCACCGTGGCCATCACGTTGGCAGCTGCGGGGGTCGACCGGGACGCCGTAGTCGCCGACTATGCGCGGACGGAGGCGCTCTTGCCGCCCTCGCGCAACCGCGACGTGGTCGCGCGCATCCGGCAGTTCCACCCGGAGTCAGTCAACCTCGAGGAACTGGCGACGAAGTCGCCGGCGGCGGCGATGTCGAGGCTCCTCGCGAGCTTGGACGCCGCGTACGGATCGCCGCGAGACTACCTGCGCGCCCACGGCATGAGCGATGACGAACTCGTCGCGCTGGACGAGGTGCTCATCGACTGACGGCTCTCTTCGGCCGCTGCCGCGGGATGTAGTTGCCGTCCGCGAGGCCCGCCTCGATCTCGAACCGGTTGCGCAGCGGGTTACGGCCGGCGAGCTGGTAGAGCAGCGGCATGAGCATCCCATACCGCCGCCATTGCCTGGCGTGGACGAGCTCATGCCGCAGCACGCGCGGGCCGTCGTTGTCGGCAGTGAGGTAGCAGGCGCCGACGCAAACGCCGCCACGCGGGAACGTCCACGAGGGCATGCCGGAAAAGACATACAGCACCGTGTCGTCGGCGCCCCGATGCTGCCGCACCCTGCCGGTGCTCCACAGGAACCCCCAGACGAAGCCGATGGCGGTTCCGACGACGGCGCCGGCGCGCGAAACCGAGGAGTCCAGCAGCGGAAGCCAGCGATCCAGCATCCGACCTCGCGCGACGGCTCGCTCCGCGCTAGCCTCCCACCCCGGTGGCGGGGTTGGAATCGGGGTCACGCCACGGCCCCGACCAGGCGCAGGATCGTCGGCATGTCCTCGATCGCGGCATCCGCAGACGCGGGAGAGAACTCTGCGATCGTCGCCCCCGCGAGGGGGAAGCGGTCACGCAGGGCTCGGACGGCGGCGATGACCTCGCTGGCAGTCGGCCCGAACGGAACGGGCAAGGACACCCCTGTCATGACGGAGGGATCGAGGACGTCGAGGTCGATGTGAACGTAGACCCGTGACGCGCCGGTGTCGGCCACAGCGGCGACCAGCGCCTCGGGATCCACCAGGTCCCCGGGCAGCACCCGGCGAATGCTGTGTTCATCGATGTACTGCTGCTCGGCGTCGTCCAGTTCCCGAGTGCCGGCCAACACGAGCCGATCGGGCGTCAGGATGCCGCGGGCAAGTCGGAGCCGATCCGCTCCGTCTCCGAGAGCTGCGCGCAGCACCATGCCGCAAAACGCTCCGCTGGGTGAGGACTCCGGGGTGTTCAGATCGGCGTGCGCATCGAGCCAGACGACCGCAACATCCTCGGCGGCGACGGCCTCCAGTGCACCGAGGGACACCCCGCAGTCCCCGCCGATCACCACCACAGGTTCCGATCTAGCGGCTACGGCATCCCGAACCAGGTCGCGGATGCGTCCGAGTGAGCTGACGCGACGGATGCCCGTGTCCAGACTTTCACCGGCTTCGACCGGCACCTCCAAGCGGGTGCAGGCCGAAGCCGGGAGGTCGCCCGCGATGGCTTCGGCGCCGTCGATCAGCTGCATCGCGCGAGCCGACCCGGAGCCCTGCCACTGCGGGGCGATGACGAAGTGAGCCATCGGCGAGTTCGATCAGCCTTCGATGGCGGGCTTCGCGGCGCCGCCGGACTTCAGAGCGGCCAGACGAGCTTCGACCTCCGTGAGTTCGCCAAGGTCCTCGAGGCTCTCGAACTGGGCGTCCAGGCTCGAGGCGGCAAGTTCGGTCTTGCCCTGCGCGATAGCTTCCTGGCGGCGTACCTTCTCTTCGAAGCGGCCGAGCTCGCTCGTCGGGTCGAGGACGTCGATCGACTTGACGGCATCGACCACCTTCGTCTGAGCCTCGGCGGTCTTCTGACGCGCGACCAGCTCGGCGGACTTGGCCTTGAGCTGCTCGAGCTTCTGCTTCATGCCGTTAAGGCCGTCCTTGAGCTTGTTCACGACCTCGGTCTGCGACGCGATCTGCGGTGCTGCTGCCTTCGCCGAGTTCTCGGCTGCGATCTGGCGCTGGAGGGCAACCTTGGCGAGATTGTCGAACTTGTCAGCATCCACGGAATCGCCCGCCGCGCGGAACTCATCGGCCTTGCGGCTCGCGGCAAGCGCCTTGTTGCCCCAGTCAGACGCTGACTGCAGGTCTTCCTGGTGGTCGCGCTCGAGCAGGCGCAGGTTGCCGATCGTCTCAGCGATTGCAGCCTCGGCGTCCGCAATGTTGTTGGTGTAGTCGCGCACCAGCTGATCGAGCATCTTCTGCGGGTCCTCGGCCTGGTCGAGCATCGCGTTGATGTTCGCCTTCACGAGGGTGGAGATGCGTCCGAAGATGGACTGCTTTGCCATCGGTGTTTCCTTTCGTCTGGATGTGAGTGGTGATGATCGTGCCTAGAAGCGGCCTCCGCCGCGGCGGCCCCGAGAGCCCCCGCCGCCGAACCCACCGCCGCGGGATCCGCCGCCGAATCCGCCGCGGCCGGAACCCCCGCCGAATCCGCCGCGGCCGGAACCCCCGCCGAATCCGCCGCCCATGGCGCCGCCGAATCCACCGCGCCGCGAACCGCCGCCGCCGGAGAGGATCGAATTGAGCACGATGCCGCCGAGGACCGCGCCCATCATGCCGTTCGATCCACCGCTGCGGGAGCCGCCGTACCCGCCGACGTCGAAGGCCCCCACATCGCGCTGCGCGGCCTGGATCGCCTGCGCCGCGAGCTGCTCGGCGCGCTGCGCGTGCGGGATGGCCTGCGCCGGATCGGAAACCTGGACCTGCTGCGCGGTGGCCAGGCTCGCGCGCGCCTCGGCCAGCCTCGTCCGGGCCTGTGCGCCGACCGCGCCGCGCCGGGCAGCGATGAAGTCGTCTGCAGCGGAGATCTGAGCACCTGCCTGCGCCGTGATCTGCGCGAGCGCTTGCTGGGCTCGCAGCGCCTGGGCCTGAGCATCCCGCGCTGCTTGCAGCACCTCGTCAATCTGCCGGTCCGCCTCCTGGAGTGCGTGCAACGCCGCGAGCGGGCGCTGCTGGGAGGCATCCAAGAGAGCGCGGGCCGACGCGACCTGTTGCGTCGTGCTGGCAGCCACGCTGGCCAGACGCCCATCGGGATCGGGAAGTGCGCGCGCGGTAGCGATGTCGGCCTCGAGCCCGGCGATGACGCTCTGCGCGGTCGTTGCAGCCTGCCGAAGGTCCCGTGCCAGCGTATCGATCGCGTGCTCCAGCTGCAGTGCTTGGGCTATAGCATCCTCGGCGCCGCGAATCGCGACCGCTGCCTCTGCTGTCTTGCCGGCAGCGAGGTCCTGCCGGGCTTTGGAGAGCGCAGTGTCAGCGAAGGCGATGCGCTCGCGGACCTGCTCGGGGTTGTCAGCAACGGTCGCAATGGCGTCCGGGTGAAACGATGCCTCGAGGTCAGAGAGCGCGCGTTCAGCGCCGGCTATGCCGGCTGAGGCTTCTTCGCGGTCCTGGGCAACGCGCTCGAGCGCTTGCGGAGCGGTGCGCTCCAGCTCGCGCAGTGCTTCGAATTCCGCGGCCTTCTCATCGAGCGCTGCGTTCGCCTTCGTGCACAGGTCGAGAATCGCGAGGTTCCACTCGCGGATCTGAGCCTCAGTGTCGGGTTCGGCATCGTCGAGGCGCTGCTGCAGTGAGAACGCCTCCGTGAGGCTTGTTCGTGCAGCAGCGAGGGTCTTCTCGAACTCGGCAGCTGCAGCGTCGCCGAACTGCGCGCGAGCGAACCCGAGTTCCTGGGTGCTGGTCGTGATGGCATCGTCGGTTGCGACGAGTGCCGATGCGGCGCGCCGCGCGAGCTCGTCGAGGCTCACCGCCTGCGGATCAGCTTTTCGCTTTCGCCGCGAACGGATGACGATCCACAAGACCAGGCCAGCAAGGGCGGCAACCACGATGACGAGCAGCACGACCGCGAAGAAACCGCCGCCCCCGGATCCGCCGGTGAGCGCTGTCTCAAAGCTATCGGCTGCCGTTGTGATCGCCCCGAGGTAGTCACCGGAGCTGAGGAAGGGCTTGAGATCCGCCTCGATTGCCAGCAGTTGGTCTTCGCTCAGAGGACCCGACGAGTCAGCTGAGATGGTGAACTGCCGGGAGTCGGTAGCAACCGCGAGAAGGTACTGGCTTTGCCCGAGCCCGTTGTCATACGCAACGGCATCAGCCCACTCGTTCCTGTCGGACGGATTGGTGAAGTCGTCGACGAATACGGCATAGAGATCAACCCCGGTCGACGCGTAAAGATCTGCCAGCCGGGCGTTGGCCGCTGCCTCATCTGACGTGCTGAGCGCATCGACCTCGTCGAGCACGTACGCAGAGTCGAGCGTGACCGGGTCGGTCGCGAACGCGGGTGCCGCGGCGCTGAGCAGCGCCGCGAGCGCGACAGTGAGCGCGCTCGCTACCGCCCCGAACGACCACCGAGTCGGCATCGATTTCCCTCCTGGCGCGCCACAGCCTGCGCCCTTCGATCCTATTGATGCCGTGCGCCCGTGCGGAAGCGCTCCGCGGGGCGCACCGGATCCTCACAGCGTGCGTCGTAGGGTGAGTGCCCGGAAGGCAGGTGCGGTGGTGGATGATCGCTATGGAACTGACGTGCTCGCAAACGGCTGGCGCGGCCACGGGCGCTCCGAGAGTGCGAGCGTGCCGGCAGAGCGGGGTCTTGTCATCGAGGTGCAGGCAGACGGATTCTGTGGCGCGGTGACCCGGGCGGATGCCGCGACCGTGGAGCTCGAGGACCGCTTCGGGATGCGACGCAGATTTCCGCTGGGACCCGGATTCCTCCTGGACGGCTCGCACGTCGTGCTCGTCGCTCACCGGCCCGCTGCATCGCGGCAACCCCAGCGCACGGCATCCGGTTCGTTCGCGGCTCCCCAACAGCGGGCGCGCGTCGCCCGGGCAAGCCGCATCCTCGTCGAGGGTCGCCATGACGCGGAGCTGGTGGAAAAGGTCTGGGGAGATGACCTGCGTGCCGAGGGTGTTGTGGTCGAGTACCTCGAAGGAATCGACCGCCTCGCCGCCATGCTCGATGAGGAGCCCCCATCGGCGAGCCGCCGGTACGGCATCCTTGTCGATCACCTCGTTCCGGGCTCGAAAGAGGCGCGCATTGCCGCAGAGATCACCCGCGGACGGCATGGCAAGAGCGTTCTCATCGTCGGCCATCCCGAGATCGACGTCTGGCAATGCGTCAGGCCCGGGTCGCTCGGGCTTCGCGCGTGGCCGACCGTCCCACGCGGCGTCGACATCAAGGTCGGGACGTGCCGCGCCCTCGGTTGGCCGAGCGATACCCCCGCGGACCTGGCGCGTGCCTGGCGTCGGATCCTCGGTGCGGTCGACAGCTACCGGGACCTCGAACCCAGCTTGCTCGGCCGCGTGGAAGAGCTGATCGATTACGTCACAGAACCGCAGTAGGGCACGCCGCACGACAGGTGAATGGAGCGGCACGAGGTTCCCAGCTCGGTGCTGGCATACTAAGAAGAAGGGGTTCTCGCCTCCTTTTGTGTGCGCGAAAGGTCACCAGTGGTTCCCACCTCTCGACAGGATGTCGCGCTCTCCCCTCGGAGAGCCCCCTCCTCCCGGAGATGGCGAGGCGTTCCTCGCGCTCTCGGTGCATGGCTTGCCGACCTGACCTCGCCGCGCGTCGGCGTTGAACCGATCGCATCGGGGACGCTGACAAAGGTCGTCGGAATCTGGGCGATCGGCCGCGCAGTGAACTTCGGGCTGCTGTGGATGTTCTTCGAGATCTCGCGCCTCGCCGACCTGGGATTCGGTCCGTTCGGCATCCACGTGCGCAGCTTTCTCACGTTCCTCACGGGGTGGGATGCCGACCATTACCTCAACATCGCACGCACCGGCTATCCGATCCGGCTTCCGATGGAGGAGGGGATCGTCCAGACCAACGACTGGGCGTTCCTCCCGGTCCTGCCGTTTCTCGAGCGGGTGGGTTCTGACCTCACCGGCGTGAACGAGGGAATCATCGGGGTCATCGTGAGCATCGCGGCAAGCCTCGGCGCGACCCTCGTGCTCTTCCTCCTGCTGAGGCGCGTGACCACGCCGCAGGCATCCTGGTGGGGCATCGTGCTGTTCACGTTCGCCCCGCTCTCCTTCGTCTACGTGCTCGCGTACGCCGAGTCGCTCTTCCTGCTGCTCGTTTTCACAGCCCTGCTCCTCGCGATCAAGCGCCAGTACCTCCTCATCCTGCCCGTGGGTGTGCTCGCCGCCTATACCCGCCCCGGCGTCCTCGCTCTTGCGCTGGGCCTTGGCATCGTATTCCTGGTGCGGTGGATGCAGCACCGCACCGATCCATTCCCCTGGACCCAGCGCCTCAGCCTTGCTGCGAGCGGGATAGCGATCGCGTCGGCGGGTCTGTCGTGGACCTACATCGCCGATGCCGTCACCGGCATTCCGCACGCCTACGTTCGCACCGAGACCGCCTGGTGGATTCCCCTCGTCGGTACCGGCGACTTCGTGCCGTTGACGCCGTGGTTCCGGTTCTTCGGCACGTACCTCAACGTGTTCGGCATCCTCGTCGTACTGGCGATCATGGCGGCGTTCGCCTGGTGGATCTTCTCCAAGCCGACGCGCAAGCTGGGCCTGGTGATCGTCGCGTACGCGGCTAGCTACGGCCTCTACCTCTTCGGCGTCTTCCTGCCGCAGCAGTCGACTTTCCGCCTCATGATGCCGCTCTCACCGCTGCTCGGCGACGAGCGCTTCTCATCGACGCAGCATCGCAGGCAATGGCTCCTGCTGGGCTGTCTCGGTCTGCAGGTGGTGGCGGTGTTCCTGCTGTGGACCATCGGGTATCCGTGACCGGTCGGGCGCCTGCTGTGACATCTCCCCATGAGGCCCCGACGGGATTTCGTCTGAAACCGGTCTCGTTCGTCCGCCGAAGCGGCCGGATGTCGGAGGCGCAACAGCGGGCCTGGAACGAGGTCAGTCCGCGCATGCTCATCCCCGTCGAACGGGATGCTGCCTCAACGAGCATCCGGGCCGAATCGACAATCGACCCGGCGACGGTGTGGGGACGGACGGCGCCACTGATCGTCGAGATCGGGTCGGGCCAGGGGCACGCGATCGTACACGCGGCAACGGCCCGGCCGGAAGCGAACTTCCTTGCTGTTGAGGTCTTCCGCGCCGGCCTCGCGCGCACCATGCTCGATGCCGACCGGGCGAACCTCGAGAACCTCCGACTCGTGGAGGGCAACGCTCCCGAGGTTCTCGAGCATCTGTTGCCTTCAGCATCCGTCGACGAACTGTGGATCTTCTTCCCTGACCCCTGGCACAAGAAGAAGCACGTCAAGAGGCGGCTGGTGACCGCCGAGTTCGCGGCGCTCGCGGCGTCCGTTCTGCGTGCGGATGGCGTTCTTCGACTCGCCACGGACTGGCAGGACTACGCCGACCAGATGGTTACGGTGCTGGACGCTGCGCCGGGCTTCACTCGCGCCTTCGACGGCGAGTGGGCGCCCCGCTTCGACGGGCGCGTGCTCACGGCTTTCGAGCGCAAGGGCACTCGTGCCGGGCGCGAGATCCGTGACCTCACCTACCGGCGGTCTGCGTGAGCAGCCACGCGGATGCCGCGCACAGTGCCCCGCATAGGCTTCCTGCGCTCTCGTGGCGCGTCCTTCCGGCCTCGCTGGTCGTACTGGCAGCTCCAGCGTTCTTCGTCGCGCTGATCCCGTGGCTCGGGTGGACGCTCCTGGCTGCGGGCCTGATCGCGGCGGTCCTGGTGGAGCGGTTCGCGCCCGCTACGGTCCGCCTGACCACACGGGCGGGGGAGCGGTCGGATACGGCCCGGGCCGTGTCTCGCGAGCCCTCGATCGTTCGGGATCTCTCGCTCATTGCGATGGGGATGCTGATCGTCAGTGCCATCCCGCTCAAGGCCGAGCTCGACAACCTCGCCATCGTGCGTTTCGCGGTGGCACTCGGGGGAGCGGTGGCAGTTCCGTATCTCGTCTCACGGTTCGTCTACCGAGATCGGGCGATCGGATTCCCGTGGCGAGGTGGCGGGCGCTGGACGTGGTTTCAGTGGGCGTGGCTTGTGGGCGTGCTCGTGCTCGGGTGGCTCATCCTGCCGTTTTACTTCATCACCTCGGGTGTGTACCTGAACTGGCCGGTGGTTGACACTCCCGACCTCATCGCCCGGCTGTTCGTCGGCGTGGGTGCCGTGGGCATCTGGGATGAGCTCTTCTTCATCTGCACGGTCTTTGTCCTGCTGCTCCGGCACATGCATCCGATCACCGCGAACCTGCTTCAGGCAATCGTGTTCGTCTCGTTCCTGTGGGAGCTCGGCTACCAGGCGTGGGGCCCGCTCCTGACGATCCCGTTCGCCCTCCTCCAGGGCTACATCTTCCTCGTCACCCGCTCACTCGCGTACGTCGTCACCGTGCATCTGCTCTTCGACGCGGTGGTCTTCGCCGTCCTCGTCCACGCCCACAATCCGGGCCTGTTCGACGGGTTCTTTCTCGTCTGATCGTTCACGCGAGTTGGTGTTCGTTCACGCGAGTTGGTGTTCGTTCAGGCGAGTTGGTGTTCGCTGGCGCGAGTTCGGCCAGGACGCGGCCGCGCGGGGCTTCAGCGCCCGAGCCGGGTGTCGAGCCAGTCGAACATCCGCTCGTCGGTGAGGAGGCGCGCCAGCGGCTGACAGTGGTAGTCGGCGCCTTCGTCTGCCGTGAAGGGCTGAAGCGTGGCATCCGGCACCATCGCAGCGAGTTGCTCGGACTGGCCCGGCCAGAACTGTTCCTTCTCGGGAGAGGTGATCAGGAGCGGCGTCGTGATCTTCGCGGCATCGTCTGGCTCGAGCCGGTAGCGCAGCATCTCGACCATCGTGTCGTACGGACTGTCCTTCCCGAACGGCTTCGCGCGGAAGTTCCACAGGCGCGAGACCGACTTCGAGTAGCGCAACGCCATCTCCATCCCGCGATCGAACTTCTCCTTCTCGCCCTTCTCGACGAGCTCCATCTCGGACTTCGGGATGCCGGCGCGCCACGACTGAGACACGTCGACGACTCCGGGGTCAGCCACCGCTGCCGCGATCCGGTGTTCGAACGCCAGGGCGCGGGGGAGCCAGTACCCGGCCTGGCTGATGCCGTAGGCCACGATACGGTCGGCATCCACGTCATCCCGAGCAACGAGCACGTCGACGACCGGTGTGATGACAGCCTCCCAGTCGTAGCGGAACGGGATGTCCTTGTCGAACAGCATCGACTGCTGACCGGGGCCGTCGAACATGAGCACGTTGTAGCCGCGCTGGAGGCCGCCGAGACCTCCGGTTGCCCACATGCTGCTGATCGATCCGTCGCTGCCGTTGACGAGGATGAGGGTCGGTGCCTTTTCGCCGTCCGTGCTCGCCGTGAACAAGTAGCCCGGCATCGTCGTGTCTTCGTACGGGATCGCGATGCGTTCGGCGCGGTATGGCGCGCGGTCGACAAACGCGTCCCATGCGGCCCGGTGGGCGCGGAAGGTGTGCTGCAGCTTGTCGGTGTCGCCCAGGGACGCCGCCGCGTTCACGGCGGGGGCGTAGGCGTTTGCTGCGCGAAGGTAAGCCGCCGCGGCGCTGGTGCGATGCCCGGCATCCGCTGAGGCCGCGGCCTGACCGGCGAGGCGTTCGCCGAGTGCGCTCCAGGCTTGGTGCCAGCCCTCGTGGTCACCATCCTTCACGTCGGCGATGGTCCGCAGCACCTCGCCGACATCCGCGCCGCCGTAGGGAGCCTGTCCGAGCTGGATTCGCACCTCGAAGTCGAAGTCTTCGCTGTAGAACCCCGTCTCGAAGACGTCGTGCGCGTGCCTGCTGAATAGATTCGCCACCATCTCTCCCCGAGTGCAGTTGGGGGCAGGCTATCGGGGCGAGCGCCGCAGCGGAAGTGGTGTGTGCGGACGCGGCCGGCGGAGCCTCCGGCGGCAGGGGCCCGCCTGAGGGGTGGTGTAGATACGGCGAGAGGACCGCCCCTTCGGGACGATCCTCTCGCCGTAACGTGCCCCCGCGCCCTCCCGCCACTCCACGCGCCGCTGCGCGTCGCGCGGAGCCTCCGGCGGCAGGGGCCCGCCTGAGGGGTGGTGTAGATACGGCGAGAGGACCGCCCCTTCGGGACGATCCTCTCGCCGTAACGTGCCCCCGACAGGAATCGAACCTGCGACCTTTGGTACCGGAAACCAACGCTCTATCCCCTGAGCTACGGAGGCGTACCGATCGAGATTACCATCGCGCGCCGGGCCCGCCCTGACCACCCCGAACACGGGGCATCAGGACGCGTCATCCGCAGGTCCTCGCGGCGTGCGAGGATACTCCGGTGCATCGCATCGTGACCGCCGAACTGGACCTGGAACTCCGGGCATCCATCGACCTCATTTTCCAGATCGCCGTCGCCCAGCATGCACCTGTCCTGAGCGAAAACCTCACGTTCTCGCAGGGGGATCGGGTCTACACACCGATCGAGATCATCGACCAGACCGGAAGCCGCCTGCACCGCTTCTGCGGCGAGCCGGGAGTGCTCGAGGTTCGCTACGACGCCGTCGTCGACGAGCAGGTGACATCTCGTCCCACGAGCGATCTCGAGGCGATCACCTACCTGCGGCCGAGCCGGTACGCGCAGTCAGACGAGGTGTTCTCGCAGGCCCGGCGTCAGTTCCGCGGTATCAACGGCGAAGACCTCTTGCTCGCGGTGTCGGAGTTCGTGTCCGAAACCGTGACCTACACGCCGGGACTGAGCCTTGGCACCGACTCCGCAGTCACGACCCTGATGACGGGTCAAGGCGTGTGCCGTGACTACGCTCACCTGGTCATCGCCCTGCTGCGCGCCATGGATGTGCCCGCCCGCTACACCGCTTGTTACGCGCCGGGGCTGGAGCCGATGGACTTCCACGCCGTGGCCGAGGCCTTCCTCGATGGCGCCTGGTACGTCATCGATGCGACCCGGCTCGCCGACCGGCGCTCCCTCGTACGCATCGCGACCGGGCGGGATGCCGCGGACTGCGCTTTCCTCAGCTACCACGGCGGAAACCTGAGCCTCGATCGGATGCGCGTGGACGCCCGAATCTCCTCGCCCGACACGGATGCAGCACCCGAGGCATCCGTCCCCGACCACGCAGCATCCGACGACTTCGCTTCGCTCGTGCAGCTGGCCTGAGCGGCGAACATCCCACCAACGCGCTGAGAATTCGATTGGGCGCCTCTGACCGCAGTTCCCGAGCGGATTCTCGGCGCCGGATCGGATTCTCGCGGCTGAGGATTGCGGAATGAGGGCGGCGGGCCGGGCCACGAGCGGGGGCGCCGGGCCGCCGCGGCGGGGGAGGGGCAGTGCGCGCCTAGACTGGATCGGCCATGAACCCCGACGCACTCTCCGCCGCACTCCTCGCCGTGATCACGCCTCTTGCCGAGGCTCGACGCGACGGCGCGGCATCCGATCTCACAGTCGCAGACCTCCCGCTCGAGCGACCCAAGAACCGCGACCACGGCGACTGGGCCTCCAACGCCGCGCTCAAGCTCGCCAAGAGCCTCGGCGTGAACCCGCGCGAGTTCGCGGCCGAGATCGCCGCGGGGCTCTCGCAGGTCGACGGCGTCGCGAGCGTCGAGGTGGCGGGCCCCGGGTTCATCAACATCCGACTGGATGCCGCGGCCGCCGGTTCCCTCGCCAAAACGATCGTCGACGCGGGCGCTGCGTTCGGTACGTCGACGGCGCTCGGTGACCAGGTCATCAACCTCGAGTTCGTCTCGGCGAACCCGACGGGTCCGATCCACATCGGCGGCACCCGATGGGCTGCCGTTGGAGATGCCCTCGCCCGCATCCTTGCCTCGCAGGGCGCGAACGTGACGCGGGAGTACTACTTCAACGACCACGGCGCCCAGATCGACCGGTTCGCGCGCAGCCTCGTCGCCGCGGCGGAGGGGCGGCCGGCTCCCGAAGACGGGTACGGCGGGGCCTATATCGCCGACATCGCGGCGCGCGTCACGGATGCCTACGACGGTGACCTCGACGCCCTGGATGCCGACGCCAAGCAAGAGGCGTTCCGCGAGCTCGGTGTCGGGTTCATGTTCGACGAGATCAAGCAGAGCCTGCACGAGTTCGGCGTCGACTTCGACGTGTACTTCCACGAGAACGACCTGCACGCATCCGGTGCGGTTACCCGGGCCGTGGCGCGGCTGCGCGAGCTCGGCCATATCTACGAGGCGGATGGCGCGACCTGGCTGCGATCGACCGACTTCGGTGACGACAAAGATCGCGTTGTCATCAAGAGCGACGGTCAGCCCGCCTACATCTCGGGTGACCTCGCCTACTACCTCGACAAGCGCGAACGCGGTTTCAACCGCTGCATCATCATGCTCGGAGCCGACCACCACGGCTACGTCAAGCGCCTCATGGCGATGTGCGCGGCGTTCGGCGACGAGCCGTATGTCAACCTGCAGATCCTCATCGGCCAGATGGTGAACCTGCTGCGCGAGGGCCAGCCCGTGCGCATGTCCAAGCGCGCCGGGACGGTTGTGACCCTCGAAGACCTCGTCGAGGCCGTCGGGGTGGATGCCGCCCGCTACGCGCTCACGCGCAGTTCCACGGATTCGAACCTCGACATCGACCTCGACATCCTGCAGAAGCGCACGAACGATAACCCGGTGTTCTACGTGCAGTACGCACACGCCCGCACGCACAACGTGGGCCGCAATGCCGCTGCAGCAGGCGTTGACCGCAGCGTGTTCGCGCCCGAGACCCTCACGCACGAGACCGAGTCGGCTCTGCTGGGCGCCCTGCAGGAGTTTCCCCGCACTGTCGCGTTCGCCGCCGAGGTGCGCGAGCCTCACCGCATCGCCCGCTATCTCGAAGAGCTCGCGGGCCTCTACCACCGGTGGTACGACAACTGCCGGGTAATCCCGCTCGGCGATGACCCGATCGAGCCGGTGCACCAGACGCGGCTGTGGCTCAATGACGCCACCGGTCAGGTGCTGCGCAACGGACTGACGCTGCTGGGCGTTGGAGCCCCGGAACGGATGTAACCGATGACGGATGCCGAACACCCGACCGACCCGCTGCCGGACCTGCGCGCGGGGTGGGTGCTCGCGGTTCCCGAGGAGCCGAAGAAGCGCCGCCGGGTGTGGCCGTGGCTCGTTGCAGCTGCTGCTGTGGTCATCGTCATCGTCATCGTCGTGGTGGTCGTCGTGATCGTGGAGACCGTCCTGCGGTCGACGATCGAGGCGGGCATCGCGGACCAGGTGCGGACGAGTCTGGAGTTGCCCGCCGATCAACCCGTCGACGTGTCGGTCGAAGGTCCGCTCACCCTGCAGCTGCTCACCGGCAGTCTCGACGACATCCGGCTTTCTTCCGATGACGTTCCGCTCGGTCCGACGACAGCCGATGTCGACGTCGCCCTGCGGGGAGTGAGCACGAACGCGCCGTACACGGTCGGCGCCGGGGTCGCCACTGTGACGCTCGATCAGAGCCAAGTCGCAGCGCTCACCGACAGCGTCGCGCAGATCGACATCGTCGAGCTCACGCTCGAGGATCCCGCGATCGTCGTCGGAACGGAGCTGTCGTTGTTCGGGTTCGGCATCCCGATTTCGCTGTCGCTGGTGCCGAGCGCCGAGGCCGGCGAACTCGTGCTTCGACCCGACAGTTTGCAGGTCAGTGGACTGGCAGTCACCGCCGACGGGGTGCGCGACCAGTTCGGGTCTCTCGCCGACCCGATTCTGCAGGACTGGCAGATCTGCGTCGCGCAGTACCTCCCTGCCGGAGCGACGCTCACTGCGGCATCCGTCACGGGCGCGGAACTTGTCGCCACGTTCGACATCGACGGACGGACGCTTAACGAGACCGCCTTGCAGCAGAACGGCACCTGCTAACGAAATCCGCCGGTTGTGCCACATCTGCTCGACTCCCGGTAGATGTCAGACAACCGATATCTGAAATCAGATCGACATCTCTCCGGCGCGGGAGCGAAACGCGTCCCGCCTAGCCTCGTGGTGCCAACACCGGAAGAGAGTGCTCCATGACAGTTCGAATGATCATCGACACCGACACTGCGCAGGATGATGCGTTCGCGCTCTTGATCGGGCTGCGTCATCCCGCCGCACAGCTGGAGGCCGTCACGATCAATTACGGCAACGTCGCGTTCGACCAGATGGTCGAGAACGCGCTGTACACGATCGAGGTCGCAGGGCGCGGCGGGCAGGTGCCCGTCTACGAAGGGGCCAGGCTTCCGCTGCTGGCACCGTTCGACGACTCGTCGTACGTCCACGGGACTGACGGCTTCGGCGGTGCGGGATTCCCCCGCGCACGTCAACGCGCCGAGACCGAGAACGCCGTGGTCGCGCTCCTTCGCCTCGTCGCGGCCAATCCGGGTGAATTCACGATCATCGCTCAGGCGCCGCTGACCAACCTGGCCCTGGCAGCCGCGGCCGATCGGTCCTTCGCGGGAAACGTGAAGGAGCTGATCATCATGGGAGGTACCAATAATGCGGCGGGGAACATCACGGCGGCCGCTGAGGCGAACTTTTTCCACGATCCCGAGGCGGCGGCGCTCGTGCTACGGGCGGGTTTTCGCACGACACTCGTGCCGTGGGATCTGGTGATGCGCCAGGGGGTGTTCGACCTCGAGAAGCTGTCACAGATCGAAGCGCTGGACACGCCAGCCTCCCGGTTCTTCGTACGAGCGAACCGTGGCACTCTCGCATACAACAAGAAGGCACACGGCATGGACGGAAGCACCCACCCCGATTCCATCGCTGCCGCCATTGCCGTGGAGCCCCGGATCGTGACCAAGGCGAGCGACTACTATGTGGACGTCGAGACCGCGCGCGGCATCGCAACCGGTTACTGCCTGGTCGACTCGGTCCGTCGATCTGGTCGCGAGCCGAATGCGCGCGTGATCGAGGAGATCGACGAAGATCTGTTCTTCCAGACCATGCTTGGCGTCCTCTCGTGAGCGTCCGGCCCTGGCGGGGAGAAGGATTGTGATCGCCCAAACGCTCGCGAAGAGAGATCGCCGCATGCCGCTCGAGCCGTTGTCCCTCACCGTCGGTCAACCTCTTCGTGTCGCGGTGTACAACAGCATTTCCCGAGCGATCCGCAACGGGACATACCCCCTCGGATCGGTGTTGCCCAGCGATGCAGAGTTCTGTGCAGCTCTCGGCGTAAGCCGGCCGGTCGTACGCGAAGCGATGCTGCTCCTCGAAGAAGACCGCTTGATATCGACGCGTCGGGGGATCGGCCGTTTCGTGAGCGATGCGATTCCCAGGATCGGCTTCGAGCGCGTGCGCGGACTCGAGCTTCTTCTCAGCGAATCCGTCGGTGCGATCACGGTGGGCCGGGTCAGCCATGAAGTTCAGCCGGCGTCTGATTTGCTTTCTCAGGCCCTCGCGCTCGATCCATCCGCCGCGGTGTGGACCTGGGAGTCGGTGTTGCGGCGCACCGGAACAGAGCTCGCACTCACGTTCGAGGCGGTTCCCGCAGCAGGTTCTGCCTTCTCGGATCCCGCGACAGACTCCATGCCCGAAGCCACCGCGTTGACGCGGCTCCTCGCATCCGTCGACCCGTCCTACGTATCGAGCACCTGCGATGTTTCCGTGGGCGTCCTCGGCGATCACCGTGCCGATGCGCTCGGCGTCGACCCCGATATGAGCGCGCTGATCCTCACGCAGCGTGTTTCCTACCGCGGCGCGGCAGTCCTTTTTGCCAAGAGTGTCGTCCTGCCTGAGGCCGGCACCATCTCGCTCCAGCAGAGTGCGTGATGGCGGCTGGGGCGCCCCTGCTGATCAACCTGCACTCGCACCTCGAGGGGCGGGTGCGGCCGAGCACGGCAGCAGAGATCGCGCGAGAGCTCGGGATGCCGGATGCCGACAGGGACTGGGAGGCGGCGCTGCAGCTGGATCGCCCCGCAGACCTCACGACCTACCTCGTGAAGGTCGTTGCGACCTTTCCGTTCTTCGCGCGTCTCGACCTGCTGGAGCGGATCACGCGGGAAGCCGTCGAGGACGCCGCCGCCGACGGTGAGGATCACCTCGAGCTGCGGTTCGGCCCCGCCTCTCACGCCTCGACGCTGGCAGAGCTGGATGCCGTGATCGCGGCGATGTGTGGGGGAATTGCGGCAGGCATTGCAGACACCGGGATCTCCGCCGGTGTCGTCGTCGCGGCGCTGCGCAGCGACTCCACCGAGGTGAACGAGGCGGTGGCCAGGGCCGCAGCTCGCGCGGCCGGGACGGGCGTGGTCGGATTCGATCTTGCCGGAGACGAGATGCTCTTCCCCGATCTCGCGCGGTATCGGGACGCCTTCGCCATCGCGCGCAGCGCGGGCCTGGGCATCACGTGCCACGCCGCCGAGGCGGCATCCGGGCGCGCAGCTCAGCAGGCCGTCGAGCTCCTCGGCGCTACCCGCATCGGCCACGGAGCGCGCATCGCGGAGGAGCCGGACCTCATCGGCTGGTTCATCGAGCGCGACATCGCGATCGAGGTGTGCCCGACCTCGAACGTCTACACCGGTGCTGTTTCGGCCATGACGTCCCATCCTGCGGCGCGATTCGCCCGCGCCGGTGCCCGCGTCGTGCTTGGAGATGACAATCCGCGCCAGACCGGTTCGCTGCTGTCGAACGAGGTAGCCGTGCTGCGCGGAGACCTCGGGTTCGATGACGCCATGATCGAGGCGCTGGCGCATCACAGCGTTGACGCGGCGTTCGTTCCCGACGGGGTGAGACGGAGCTGGCGCAACCGGCTCGAAACCACGCCGGAACACGGTGCGCAGGCCTGAGCGTGCAGCCAGCGGATTCCCGGGCGAGGATACCCGGTGCCCTAGACTGACCGGAGTGTCTCGGCGCGTGCGCTGACCGCCCGAGACCTGCTCGCGCCGCTCGTTCGGCGCCGAAGACTTCACTGATTGGCTTCTGCGTGTCCGCCCACCCGACTTCCGCCCCGCCCGTGCCGGCGTGGCTGGACGTGCCGTCGGACCCCAACGACCTGGTCGATGGCGTGTGGCCGACGGATGCCGCGCGCGATGCCAGCGGCGAACTGGTCGTCGGGGGAGTGAGGGCGTCAGCGCTTGCCCGGGACTACGGCACGCCGCTCTATGTACTGGACGAGAGCGAGGTGCGCGCTCATGCTTTGCGTGCTCGTGAGGCGTTCTCGTCCGCTGCGGCGCGTCACGGGGTAGCGGCGCGGGTCTATTACGCCGGGAAGGCGTTCTTGAGCACAGAGGTGGTGCGCTGGGTCACCGATGCCGGCCTCGCTGTCGACGTCGCCAGCGGTGGTGAACTCGCCGTCGCCGTGGCAGCAGGTGCCGACCCGGCCCGGATCGGAGTGCACGGCAACAACAAGAGTGTCGCCGAGCTCGAGCAGGCGGTCGCCATCCGTGTCGGCTCGATCGTCGTCGACAGCTTCCAGGAGATCGAGCGTCTCGCTGCCGTCGCGGAAGCTGCCGGCGTCGTGCAACCCGTGCTCATTCGTGTCAATAGCGGTGTCCACGCCGAAACCCACGACTTCCTTGCCACAGCGCACGAGGACCAGAAGTTCGGGTTCACTCTCGCCGACGCAGCTCTGGCGGCGGCGCGGGTGCGTGAGATCGCCGGGCTGCGGCTGATCGGTCTGCACTGCCACATCGGTTCACAGATCTTCGGTACCGCCGGTTTCGCCGAGTCGGCAGCCCGCATCGTGGGGCTTTACGCAGATCTGCAGGGTGGTACGGATGCAGCCGAAGACCTCCGGGTCCTGAACCTCGGCGGCGGCTTTGGCATCGCCTACACCCGTGCCGATGCCCCCACGACGATCGAGGTTCTCGCCGACGGGATCGCCGACGCCGTGGCCGCCGAGTGCGCCGCGCGCGGCATCCGGATGCCGAATCTCGCCTTCGAACCGGGCCGCGCGATCGTCGGGCAGGCGGGGGTCACCCTCTACACCGTCGGGACGACCAAGGCAGTCGCTCTCGAGGACGGGCTCGAGCGTCTGTACGTGAGCGTGGACGGCGGAATGAGCGACAACGCGAGGCCGGCGCTCTACGGCGCTCAGTACAGCGCGCGCCTGGCGTCCCGGGTCAGCGACGCGGCGCCCCAGCTGGTCCGCGTCGTCGGCAAACACTGCGAGTCCGGTGACATCGTCGTGGATGCCGAATACCTCCCCGCCGATGTGGCGCCCGGGGACCTCCTGGCCGTCCCCGCCACCGGCGCGTATTGCTTTTCGCTGGCCAGCAACTACAACTACCTCCCGCGTCCAGCCGTCGTGGCGGTTCGTGCCGGACGCTCCCGCGTGATCGTGCGCGGTGAGACCATCGATGACCTGCTGGCGCGTGACGCCGGCATCCTCCCGACCGAAAGGACGGCATGACCGACTATCGCCGCCTCCGCGTCGCGCTGCTGGGCGCCGGGGCCGTCGGCTCCCAGGTCGCCGCGCTGCTGCGTCAGCACGCCGACGAACTGGCAGACCGCGCCGGAGCCCGCCTCGAACTCGTGGGCATCGCCGTGCGCAATCCGGATGCGCCGCGCGACGCCGACCTGCCGCGCGAGTTGTTCACGACGGATGCCGAGACCCTCATCCTCGGTGCCGACATCGTCATCGAACTGATGGGCGGGATCGAGCCTGCCCGCACGAACCTGCTGCAGGCAATCGGTTCGGGCGCAGATGTCGTGACCGCCAACAAGGCGCTGCTTGCCACGCACGGCCCGGAGATCTTCGAGGCCGCCGACCAGGTCGGCGCGCAGGTCTACTACGAGGCTGCAGCGGCGGGCGCGATTCCCATCATCCGGCCCCTGCGCGATTCGCTCGCCGGCGACCGGGTGCAGCGCATCATGGGCATCGTCAACGGCACGACCAACTACATCCTCGACCGGATGGACACCGAGGGCGCCGATTTCGGTGAGGTCCTCGCGCAGGCGCAGGCGCTCGGGTACGCCGAGGCTGATCCGACGGCGGATGTCGAGGGTTACGACGCCGCGCAGAAGGCCGCGATCCTCGCGAGCCTCGCCTTCCACACGTCGGTGCCGCTGGAGGCCGTTCACCGCGAGGGCATCACCGCGATCGACAAGCCGATGATGGATGCCGCACGCAAGGCGGGTTACGTCATCAAGCTCCTCGCCGTCTGTGAGCGGGTCGCGAACGGCTCCGGGGACGCCATCTCGGTGCGCGTCTACCCGGCCCTCGTGCCTCGCGAGCACCCGCTCGCGAGCGTCCACGGTGCGAACAACGCGGTCTTCGTGCAGGCCGAGGCCGCCGGGAACCTGATGTTCTACGGTGCCGGAGCGGGCGGCGTGCAGACGGCATCCGCGGTGCTCGGCGACGTTGTCTCGGCAGCGCGCCGCCACATTGCCGGCGGCGTGGGTGTCGGCGAGTCGACCCGCGCGAACCTGCCGATCCTGCCGATTGGGCACGTGACTACCCAGTATCAGATCACCCTCGAGGTCACCGACGAGCCCGGTGTTCTGGCGACAGTGGCCGGCATCCTCAGCGAGGGCCGCGTCTCGATCGCGACTGTCGAGCAGTCGGTGGCTGACGCGTCAGCCGACCCGCTCGCGCGCGTCGCCGCCGACCCGACGGGCGTTGCCCGCCTCGTGATCGGTACCCACAAGGCATTGGAACAGGATCTCAGCGAGACGGTCGAGCGCCTTGCTGACAGTGACGTCGTGGACCGGGTCGTTTCGGTCCTGCGAGTAGAAGGAGATTGACGTGGCACACGTGTGGCGCGGAGTCATGAACGAGTACGCCGATCGCCTGGGGGTGACGGCGGAGTCGACGGTCGTCTCGCTCGGCGAGGGCGGCACGCCCCTCGTCCCGGCCCCGGCGCTCTCGAAGCGCACGGGAGCCCAGGTCTGGGTGAAGTTCGAGGGTATGAACCCGACCGGCTCCTTCAAGGACCGCGGGATGACCGTGGCCCTCTCTCGAGCCGTCGAGCACGGCGCCAAGGCCGTCATCTGCGCCTCGACGGGCAACACCTCGGCATCCGCTGCCGCCTACGCTGCCCACGCCGGGATCACGGCGGCAGTACTGGTACCCGAGGGCAAGATCGCCATGGGCAAGCTCAGCCAGGCTGTTGCGCACAACGGTCAGCTCATCCAGATCCGCGGCAACTTCGATGACTGCCTCGAGATCGCACGCGAACTCGCCGACAACTATCCGGTTCACCTCGTGAACTCGGTCAACCCCGACCGCATCGAGGGGCAGAAGACTGCTGCCTACGAGATCGTCGAGGTCCTCGGCGATGCGCCTGACTTCCACTTCATCCCGGTCGGCAACGCCGGCAACTACACCGCCTACTCTCGCGGGTACCGCGAGGAGGCCGAACGTGGTGTCGCCACGCGCGTTCCTCGGATGTTCGGTTTCCAGGCAGAGGGAAGTGCTCCGCTCGTGCGCGGTGAAGTCGTCAAGAACCCGGAGACGATCGCCACCGCCATCCGGATCGGAAACCCGGCATCGTGGGAGCTCGCACTCGAGGCGCGCGCGGCAACCGATGGCTGGTTCGGCGCGATCGATGACGAGCGGATCCTTGCCGCGCAGAAGATCCTCGCCGGTGAGGTCGGCGTCTTCGTCGAGCCGGCCTCCGCGATCAGCGTTGCGGGCTTGCTCGACCGTGCCGAGGCGGGAGTGATTCCGACGGGGTCCACTGTCGTGCTCACCGTCACCGGTCACGGACTCAAGGACCCGCAGTGGGCTCTGCGTAATGCTGACGGCACGGAAGCCCGGCCGACTGTCGTGGACGCGACCACCTCTGAGGTGGCCTCGGTGCTGGGGCTCGCGCGCGCAGGGGCAACCGCGTGAACGCAGCCCGGGTTGCCGAACGGTCGGTCGTGGTGCGCGTGCCCGCGACCAGTGCGAACCTGGGTCCCGGATTCGACACACTGGGGCTCGCGCTCAGTCTCTACGATGACCTGGTCGTGACCTCGCTTCGGGAGCCGGGCCTGGACATCCAGGCCCAAGGCGAAGGCGCCGACGAGATTCCCCGCGACGAGTCCAACCTTCTGGTGCGGGCAATGGCCTACGCCTTCGAAGCCGTCGACCGCCCCATGCCCGGCCTGCGTCTGCGGGCGCGCAACACGATCCCGCACGGCCGCGGCCTCGGATCTTCGGGTGCGGCAGTCGTGGCGGGCATCCTGGCCGTCAAGGGACTGCTGGAAGGCGATGTCGAGATCGGGCCCGACACGATGCTGCGCCTGGCAACAGAACTCGAGGGGCATCCCGACAACGTCGCACCCGCGCTGTTCGGCGGTCTCACGATCGCGTGGATGGACGAGGCGATGCCGCAGCACAAGAAGCTGCTGGTGCATCGCGGCGTTTCGCCCGTGGTGTTCGTTCCGAGCTTCACGATGTCAACGAGCGTTGCCCGCAGTCTCCAACCCCTGCAAGTGCCACGAGAAGATGCAGTCTTCAATCTCTCACGGTCGGCGCTGCTGATCGCGGCTCTCACGCAGAGCCCCGAGCTGCTGCTTGCCGCCACAGAAGACAAGCTGCACCAGAACTACCGCGCGCAGGCGATGCCCGAAACCGACCGGTTGGTGCGAACGCTGCGTGAGCACGGCTTCGCTGCCGTCGTCTCGGGGGCAGGCCCGAGTGTGCTGGTCTTGGCCGACGGGCCGGGTCGTCGCCTCGAGGCTGCAGCCGTCGCCGAACAGGTCACGGGCACCCCGTGGGAGGCTCACATGCTGGCCGTCGACGTCAAGGGTGGTACAGTGAAGTCTCTCCTGCCGGGCTCTTAGATCCGGCACTCAGACCCTCGCCCGGACCAGGGCGGGGGTCTTCTGTTTGCCCGGTCCTGAGCCATTCGACGTCGACGTCGCAGGCGACGGCCCATGCGTTGATGACGAGCTTTCCGGGGATGGTGACGCCCCGTTCGTAGTTGCTCACTGTGGATCGGCCGACGCCGAGTTCGCGTGCGAGGTCGGCCTGTTCGAGGCCGCGCCATTCGCGTGCGATGCGGAGGCGGTTCTGGAGCGTGGAGGGTGGAACCTTTGCGCCGCGGTCGAGGCTGATAACAATCGTCATATGTCCAAGTTAGGACTGCCCTCCGAAACTGTCAAGATCACCGAAAGTGAACAAAGCCCAAACTTGGGCTTGACATATGTCCAGATTGAGGCATGATGGACATATGCCCAACATGGACACAGACACCGAAGTCACAGCGGCTGAAGCCGCCGCGATCCTCGGCAAGGACCGCAGACAGGTAACCCGACTTGTCAAACGTGGAACCCTCACACCATCTCGGAAGCTCCCTGGATACACGGGCGCCTACCTGTTCTGGCGCTCCGACGTCACCGCGATCAGCGAGCGTGCGTCATGACCACGGTTCCCCCGATGGTTTACCCGGGTTCCCCGAATGTCCGTTCCACGGACCCGATCGAGTCGCATGAGGCGGCGGACAGGACGGATGTTGCGGGTTCGCAGCAGGAAGTCCTCCGCATCCTCCAGGGGGCGGGGCGCCCGTTGGGTGACGGGGAAATCTACCGGACCCACATCCTGAACCCTGGCCCTCTCGACGTGGTGTGGTCTGAGGCAAGGTTGCGTACCGCCCGCCACGAACTCGTCGAAGCGGGCATGGTCGTGGACGCCGGTGTCGGGGTCACTCGTGCTGGGCGTCGGTGCCGGGTATGGGCGGCGGTGTCGGCATGACCGCAGCCAAGCCCATAGAGATCGGATTTATCAGCGCCGAAGCGTTTGCCACGCGCGTCGTGCCGGACCCGGCGACCGGATGCCACAACTGGAGAGGAAAGACTCGCCACGACGGCTACGGCGTCGTGGTACGCAATCGATCCTCGCGCCAGGCTCACCGAGTCGCCCTCATCCTCGCTGGCATCGACCTGCCAGTCGATGCGGTCGTGGACCATCTGTGCCGAAACCGCCGATGTGTGAATCCCGCTCACCTCGATGTGACGACGAGCCGAACGAACACCGAGCGGGGTATCAGTCCGATCGGTGCGTATCTCCGAGCTCACGCTAGCGGTCGCTGCATCAACGGGCACGACCTCGCGATCGTCGGCTTTCACAGGGCCGGCCGTACGAAGACATGCGCGCAGTGCGGTCGGGATCGAGTCGCCGCCTACAAGGCTCGGAGGGCGTCATGATCACCATCCGTTGGTGCGCCGGGGCACTGTTCTTCCTGGCCCTGGTCCCCGCGTTCCTGGGTGTCCGTGACTGGTTCCTCGCCGCGTTCATGTTCGCCGCGTTTGTGGTGGCGTTCACACCGTGGCACCGGCTGATCGCTGACCTGCCGGCGGGGCACCCGGATTCGGTGAGCCGCCTCGACCATCTCGACGGTGTATTCATCCACGACCACCGCTGCATCTCCCTGACCGGACCCGAGTGGGCGGACGTGTGCGACTGCCGCACGCTTCGGCTCATTGACGAGCACCAACGGCAGGCCGACTCATGATCGCCGTCTTCCTGGTCGCCGCGCTTATCGCGCTGGTGGTTTTCACTTCCCCATCTGATCCTCCGCGGCACCGCCGCTAACTCCGCACGAAAGGGCACAGACATGACGGAGCAAAGTTACGAGTTCACCGGGCTCGAAAAGGTCAACATCCACGGGTACACGGTGCGGCAGATCCGCGCGACCCGCGACATCCCCCGACACGGCATCCGAAAGGGCGATCTCGGTGGATGGATCGAGTCGTCCGAGCTGACCAACGGCAACGCCCGGGTCTCCGGCGACGCCTGGGTCTACGGCGACGCCCAGGTCTACGGCAACGCCCTGGTCTACGGCAACGCCCGGGTCTCCGGCAACGCCCGGGTCTACGGCAACGCCCGGGTCTACGGCAACGCCTGGGTCTCCGGCGACGCCCGGGTCTACGGCAACGCCTGGGTCTCCGGCGACGCCCGGGTCTACGGCAACGCCCTGGTCTACGGCAACGCCCGGGTCTACGGCAACGCCCGGGTCTACGGCGACGCCCGGGTCTCCGGCGACGCCCGGGTCTCCGGCGACGCCCGGGTCTCCGGCGACGCCCGGGTCTACGGCAACGCCCGGGTCTACGGCGACGCCCGGGTCTACGGCAACGCCCGGGTCTCCGGCGACGCCCGGGTCTCCGGCGACGCCCGGGTCTACGGCAACGCCCAGGTTGAGAAGACGTGGCACTACATCGCTGTCGGCCCGATCGGGTCGGAAGGTGTCGTTGCGACGGTGTTCCGCACCGAGAACGGGAAGCACATCCTCGCGGTGGGGTGTTGGACGGGGACGCTCGGGACGCTGATGGCGGAGGTCAAGCGACGCCGGGAGTCGTGGCGGGCGGATGAGCTTACGCAGGGCTTGTGGATGGAGCAGTACCGGGCGTTGAAGCGTCTGGGGAACGCCACGGTCGCGCGTTGGGCGGAGGTGTCGAAGTGACGGAGCAAACAACATCCAGGATGTACCTCGGCAGGTTCGATGGTGACGCCATGGTCGACGTCACACATTTCACGTCACGAGACGACCGGTGCGTCCCCCCGAGCATTGTCGATCTGGTCGCCGCCGACCCTACCCGGAACTCGTACACGGACTGGGACGGGGGCGTGTGGTTTCCCCTCACCGAGGGGCGTGTGACGGAGCAGCGCGCGGATATGGGTGGCGCGTGTTGTTGGTGTGAGTTCCCGCAGGCGCGGCAGAAGTATCTTCCGGTGCCGGCGTCGAAGGCTGTTGGTGGTGTGCATGTGCGTCCGTTGCGGCGTGATCCGCAGTTCTGGGCGATGGTCGCTGTGACCGGGCTCGTGGCTGTGGTGTGTGTGCTGCTCATCGTTTCGGCGGTGACGGCATGAACGACTTCACAGCATCCAACGGCATCGGCGTGGAGATCAACGACGAGGAGCAGATCGTCTTCGCTGTAGGCAATCGTCCTATCACTCCGATATGGACCAATTCAAGTGAACTCAAAGCCCTCCGGGAGTTCTTTCGGGCTGAGGAGGACGAACGCCTCGGACGGTGGAGGTGGCCCGAGAACCCGGAATATGTGGTTTATCGAGCCGACGACGATGCGCGGGTTCTTCACGAGCCAAGCGGGCAAGTATGGGTGATAACTCGACGTGCGGTGAATGGTGCGATTTACGGTGGCATCCAAGATTGGCACCGAGCCGCTCGGGCGTTCTTCGATGCTCACCCGGAGCCGCTGGATATGCCCGACGGCATCTACATGGTCAACAAGACCTTCCATCCCTACGAGCGACTCGTGCAGCGGCGACGGGGCGAGTGGCTCCACCTCTACCGGGGTTATGCGCCACAGCACGAGACGCACACCGCCGAACAGGTCGCCCGCATCGCGGCGAAAGAGGGCCGTCTGACTCCGCTCGTTCAGGTTCCTGAGCCTGACACGACTGGGGGGTGCGTCATGACCGCAGCGAAGTACCTGCAGACGGGTGACTGGGTGACACACCCGGCATCGGGCAGCATCATGGTCGTCACGGCACCACCGGAACCGCTCGGGCAGCGGAGCCTTCTACTCACAGTGTGGACGGTGGGTTCAGGCGATCAGGCCCGGTACACCGTCGATCAGGACGAGGACTATACGGTCCTCGGGTCGGATGAGTTGCGGTCTCGGCGTATTGCGGAGCAGGGCGTGCAGCTCGCGTTGGGGCGGGAACTGTTGGCGTCGCAGCGGATCGTTGCCGCTATCGACACACACCTGGCGGTGACCCCGTGAGCGTTGATGGACCAAAGAGCGCGCGCATGGCAAAGCTGCGGATCGTTCAGGATGCGTCTACGCCGCTGAGCGTGGAGGAGCTTCAAGAGCGCGGGAACAAGCTAGTTACGGATGCCAGACGGGCTGCTCTCCGCGCTATCGCGCTATCGATGCAGCCGGAGTATGTCGAGCGGGAGCACAGCGTACAGCGGCGCGATCTGATCCGGTGGCGGCGGAACGCGGCGGAGGCGCGCGATGAGTGGCAGAAGGTCGTGGACGCGACGACGGAGCTACTAGCAGAAATCGATCGTACGTCGCAGAAGCTGGCAGATCCATCATGATCCCCCGGACGGTTCAGGCTGACCGGCTCACGATGTCGGTTGAGGAACGCGCCGAGTACGAGGAGTGGCGTGAAGCCCGCCCCCCGTACCGGGATGGTTCCGCGCAGCAGCGGGCGTTCGTAGCGGGGATGCGCGCGCAACGTCGTGTCGATGCGGCGGAGAAGATCAACGACCAATGCGCCGAATGCGGCGAGGTCGACGATATGCGGGTCATCGGGGATACCGGGGACTCGATCGAGCTCCGGTGCCCCCACTGTGCCGCATCGACTTACGTACCGAGGGGGCGGTCATGACACCGTTCGTGAAGGTCGAGGTGACGCCGGATACCCCGGCTTGGGAGCAGGAACGCCGTAACAGTGTGGGCGCGTCCGAGGTTGCCGCGGTGATGGGTCTCTCTGCGTACGGTGTGACCCCGCTGGACGTGTACAAGCACAAGCTCGGTGTGGATCGGCATTTCGATCCGATCCTGGCGTGGGTGGGGCACCAGTCCGAACCGATCATGGAGGCGTGGCTGCGGGAGTTCTCGGGCCTGGATTTGAACATCCGCCCCGGGTTCATGGCCCGCTCGGTGGAGCACCCGTACCTGCATGCGTCGTTTGATCGGGTGAACGAGGCACCGTTCTTCCCCATCCAAATGAAAACCGCTGGGCAGTGGGTCGGGCATCACTGGGATGAGGGTATCCCCACAGACATCCGCGTCCAGGTCCAAGCCGAAATGGCTGTGTCCGGCACGCCACGCGCATTGGTGGTCGTGTGGATCGGTGGCCGGGAGTTCCGGCACTTCTGGGAACCCCGAGACGACCGGTTCATCCGCGAACACCTCATCCCCACCCTCCAGCGGTTCTGGGACGGGAACGTGCGGGCGAAGGTCGAACCTCCCGTGTCAACGCTCGCCGAGGTCAACGCGATCGTCACGGACGGGACGGAGATCGAACTGTCCGAGCAGGCGTTCGACACTCTCGAGCGGATCACGGTCCTCAACAGCGACATTCAAGCGCAGACCGACGAGCGGGACGCCCTCAAGGTCGTGCTCGCGCAGTACGTCGGCGCAGCAGACACCCTCACCCATGACGGCGTGAAGGTCGCCACATGGCGGCAGCAGAAGGGCCGCGCCGGGTTCGATCAGAAAGCGTTCCGGGAGGCGTACCCGGATCTCGCGCAACAGTTCACGACGGTAGGGCAGCCATTCCGTGTGCTGCGCCGCACAAAGACCAAGGAGCAGTCATGACCGACCTCAGTAACGCGGCTGTTGCCGCGCAGGAACGCCAGGGCAAAACACCGACGGTCATGGACCTGGTGCACCGTCAGCAGTCCGCTATCGAAGCGCAACTCGCCGGCACGCTCAACTCAGGCGCGTTCGTCCGCGCGGCGATCAGCGAGATAAAGAAGTCCGAGTACCTGCAGCAGGCGACAGCGGATTCGGTGCTCGGGTCGATCATGCTCGCCGCCCAGTTGAAGCTTGAGATCGGTTCAGCGCTGGGGCACTTCTGGCTCACCCCCCGCCGCGAGCACGGCACATGGGTGTGTGTCCCGATCGTCGGGTATCAGGGCCTCATCGAGCTCGCGTACCGTTCCGGCCGGGTTCTCCGCGTGGAGACGTTCTTGGTCCGTGAGGGCGACTACTTCGAGTACGGGGCGAACAGTGAACGGGGCCGGTTCTTCGACTGGAAACCCGCCGACCGGGAATCAACCCGCCCGTGGACTGACGCGGTGGTGACGGCTCAGATCAGTGGTGGCGGGGTGGTGTGGGAAACCCTCCCGAAAGAGAAGATCCTCGCCCGCCGCCCGGATAAGTGGGATCGGGGGCCGTGGAAGACGCATGAGGAGGAGATGGCCCGCAAGACCTTGGTCCGTGAGGTGTCCCCGTACCTCCCGAAGTCGACAGAGTTCGGTCTCGCGATCCAGGTGATGCGGCAGGTCGAAGACGAAGGCCAGGTTGTCCGATCCATCGAAGGTGTTCAGGGGCTAGTCGTCGGTGATGCTGTCGAGCCCGGTGTTGGGGATCCGCTCGGAAGGACAGCGGAAGAGATCGCTGAGGACCAGCGGTGAGCGGTTGCCGGTTCCGCGCCGACATCGAACGGATGGAGAGGTCATGAGGTTCCCGTTGCGTTACGGGGTTGGTGTCCTCGATTCCGGCCGGTGGGTTGAGGCCGGTGAGGATTCCACACCCGAGGGGGCGATGCAGGCCGCTGCGGTCCTGCGGGCCGATGGTAAGCACGCGCGGGCTTTCGATTGGTCTGTGGCTCCTGCGGGGTTGATGCTCGACCCGCAACCCGGAGACGACGAGTACGCCGCCGACATCACACGGATGGAGCAGGGAACATGAGCGATTACACGGATACGAACGTGCCCGGGGTGCAGGTCAAGGTATCCATCGACTGGGGTCAACTCGGGCGGCACATCGCTGACGCCGACTCGGAGGAGCAGGCCGTGTTCCTTGAGGGCTGGGCTGAACAGATGGGGACGTGGAAGCCGGGCATGGCGGAGATGCAGTGCGCTTATGTGGGTGAGAAGGTGGCCGACCCGGAGTGGGAGATGTCCCGGGATCACATCGTGACGTTGCTGTCGAACCTGCTGGCGTTCATTGATCCCGAATCTCGTGAGCGGATGGAGCAGGGAACGTGACCCCGCAGATGACGGCGGTTGACGCGTTCGCTGGTGTCGGATGGGGCGTCGCGTGCGAACGCCTCGGGATACGCGAGTACGGAGCAGACAACGCGGCATCCGTCATACGAACACGGTCAGCGAACGGCATGCGCACGATCTACCGCGACGTGTGGGCTGGACTCTTCGAACCATCGCTGGTCCCACCGCACCGGATGCAGATCGCGTCCCCGCCGTGCCAGACGTTCAGCATGGCCGGTGGCGGTGAGGGACGACAGGCGCTCGATGACGTGCTCACAGCGATCGATGACGAGTCGTGGAAGTCTCCGGCTGCGCTGCACGCGCTCGGGGAAAGGATGGATCCGCGCACGGCTCTCGTGTTGACGCCGCTCGCGCACATCTGGGCGCACCGCCCAGAGCTCGTGGCGTTGGAGCAGGTTCCCCCGGTACTGCCGATCTGGCGTCGCATCGCTCAGGTGCTCCGCACGCTCGGTTACTCCGCATGGTCTGGGATCTTGCACGCGGAGCAGTACGGGGTGCCGCAGACCAGGGACAGGGCTATCCTCATGGCTCGTCTCGACGGCCCAGTGAAGCCGCCAACGCCGACGCATTCGCGCTACTACACGGCGCAGCCGAAGCGACTGGACCCGGGCGTTGAGAAGTGGGTTTCGATGGCCGAAGCCCTCGGCTGGGGAATGACCGAGCGTCCGTATCCGACGATCGCCACAGCGCGAGAGACGGGCGGGCCGGACAAAGAGAAGGTCGGAGGGTCGGCTGCGCGGGCAGCGATCTATGCAGAGCAGGAAGCCGGACGCTGGGTCGCTCACAAGGTCATGGGTTCCGGGATGGTTGAAAGTCACGGCGAGCGGCCGGATCGTTCTCTCGATCAGCCATCCTTCACCGTTCGTGCAAACGCCGGAGGTAGCGCCCCGGGTGGTTTCGTCTGGGCTGAGAAGTGGCCATTCGAACGGCCCGCGACGACGGTTGTCGGATCGTTCAGCCCGGACGTGATCGCTGCTCCGGGTCATCGTGACCGAGAGACTTCGCGGCAGGACGCGCCCGGTTCGGTGCGTGTGACGTTTGAGGAGGCCGCAGCACTCCAGTCGTTCCCACCCGACTTCGTATGGAAGGGCACGAAGACCGCGCGATTCCAGATCGTCGGGAACGCGGTCCCGCCGCTGATGGCTGAGGCAATCCTGCGTTCACTGCTGGCTCCGGCCGAGAAGCGGGATGCGTGGAGCGAGATATTCGCGGAGGTGGCTGGGTGAATAAGCGTAGGGGTGTGAATCACCCACCCCGGGTGGTGAAGGACGCCGTGATTCAACGTGACGGTGGCTTCTGCATCCTCGCGCTCAACCGGTGCCAGGGCGAAGCAACCACCACGGACCACCGGGCGAACCGGCAAGCGGGCGGCAGCCGCCTACTCAACCATCCCGGGGTGCTGGTCGCCGCGTGTCAGCGGTGCAACGGCGACAAGGCCGACGCGCACGCGATCGTCCTGTTCGAGCTCGAGCAGCGCGGCTTGTACGTGCGACCCGCGGCGACGCACGCGAAAACCCTCGAACGTGCACTGTCGACGCCTGTCCAGGATCTCGCCGGGGACTGGTGGATGCTGCTGTCCTCCCGGGAACGCCGACCGGCGACGGATGCGGAGATCGCACGGCATCTCGAATGGGTGGGGGTCCGCTGATGGTGTGGTTCAACGTGGACGACGGGTTCTGGTCGCACCCGAAGGTGCTCGAGCTCGACGCGCCCGCCGTCGCCCTGTGGGTGCGCGCTGGATCGTACTGCGCGAAGCACCTCACAGACGGGAAGGTCACCCATCGCACTCTGAGGATTCTCGACGGCGACCACGACGCGGCGACGGCTCTCGTGCTGGCTGGCCTGTGGGTGTTCGATGACAGCGAGAACTGCTGGTGGTTCCATGACTGGTCGAGGTATCAGCGCACCCGTGAGCAGGTTGAGGCGGAGCGCGCGGCGACTCGTGAACGGGTCGCGAAACACCGGGAGAAACAGCGTACTAACGATGTTGGTAACGCGGTTACTAACGGTGGCGGTACACCTGCCCAGTCCAGTCCAGTCCAAACCAATGACTTCTACTCACTTTCTAAGAGTCAGTCCAGTAGTAACCGCGCGCGAGTTTCGACCGACGCGATCGATGTGCCGGAGATGACACGGAAGCTCGCCGCACGGCAAGGGGTCACGTCGCTGCGGGGCGTGGTCGATGCGATCCTCCGCCACACGGGGCTGATGGTGAACTCTGCGGGGGCGTTGCAGGTGTCCCTGTCGATCCTGGAACGGGCGAAGAAACCGCCGACGTCGGGGCAACGGTATGTGACTGAGGCGATCCGGCAGTCACCGGCAGAGGTGGCGCAGTTCATTCATGAGCACGCATTGGAGGTCGCGTGATGGAAACGATGAATGTCACGGTCCCTGCGGGGGTGTGGGGGCGGCTCGCGTCGGAGGCTGATAACCGTGGCGTGACGGTCGAGGACATCCTCGTCGCAGCGATCAACCATGTGATCCGCCCGCAGGGCCGTAGGGAGATGATTCTCGCATTTGTCAGGGCGGGGTTCACGGACGCTCAGGTCGCCGCGCATACCGGGGAACTGGTCGGGTTCGTGGCGCAGGTTCGTCGTGACGCCGGGTTGAAAGCAGTGAGGGGTAGCCGTGGGTGAGATCGAGGTGGAACGGTTCTGCGCCCGTGGTTGCACCCGGGAGGACGGGTCTGGTCTGGTGGCGCGTCACGGGGCGTATTGTGCGCGCTGTCACGGGAGGATCCGTACGGCGTTGCTGATATCTGGTGAGCTCGCCGGTCACCTTCTGCATCACGGTGTTGTGATGCGGCCGGCGGAGGCTGAGCGGGTGGATTCGTCGTCGGAGGCGCCTGTCCCGTTCAATGCTGCGGCGTTTGATGATGTGAATGAGTTGTATTCGTTGCTGGTGTATTGGGTGACGGTGTGGGCTGGGACGCTGCGTCAACCGGTGCCGGGGGTTGCTGGGCGGGCGTGGCGGTCGGACACGGGCCGGATCATCGGCCTGCCCCGATCAACGTCACCAGTGGATGGGCAACGGCTTGTGTCGGGGTTGGCGGGGTGGCTGGGTGACCGGCTCGACGCGATCCTGTCCGCTGACCGGCCGGATGATGTGGATGCGATGTCTGACGCTGTGCGGGATGTGTGGCGGATGAACGCCCGCTGGCCTCGCATCGAACGACCGTCGTTCTCGGCTATGCCGTGTCCGAGGCAGGATTGCGGCGCCCGCCTGGCCGTGTACCCGCCCGCGTTTGAGGGGGATGACAGGCGTGTGGTGTGCACCGCCGGGCACTGGTATCCGGAGGAAGAGTACGAGCATCTGATCCGGGTGTTTGAGCAGGTAGCTCGGGAGGAAGCGAAGACAGCGCGGGTCGCGAAACGTCTCGCGAAGAGATACGGGATCGGAGCAACGACATGACCAAGCACACCAACCAACCGAACCGTACCCAGGAGGAATCATGAGCTACGCCTGCCCCGGATGCCAAGCCAACGGCATGGCTGACGACTGCTTCCACGACGAGAAGATGTGGGCTCTTGCCGAAGCCCTGTCGGTGGGCCTTCCAGGTGGCCCAGCCAAGTGGGGAACGCCCGTCGACCGTGCGTGGGCTTTCATCGACGACGCCGAGGCGCTCGTCGGATCTGTGGGCAATCCGCCGTATCGGGTCGGCATGTTCCATCCCGCAGGCCGTCAGAGTCCGACCACTGTCGGCGTGGTGAACGGACGCTACCTGTTCACCGTCGATGAGGAAGCCGAGTTCATTGTCGACGTGCTCGCCGAGGACGGGCGCAACCAGCTTCTCGACCTCCTGACCGGAATTGAAAGCCAACTCCCTGCCCAAGAGAACCGTACCCAGGAGGAGAAATGACAACAGTCGCAGAGCTGATACCCGGAGACGTCATCGACGGGCCGCTCGGGATCTTGTCAGCGACGTTCGTGTCTGCCGCCCCGCATCCAATCTACGAGGGGCTGCAACTGGTCACTTGGCGGATGTCGGACGGCGAGTGGTCACATGATGCGCTGCGGCCCGAGCAGTACGTCGGTGAGGCACGCCCCTCGGATGCAGAGACCCGGGAGTCAGCTCTGCGACGCGCGTTGCTCGAATCGGAAGGACCGGGAGCATGAGCGAAGACGAGCTGTTCCTACAGCGGAGAACCATTCACTACGTCGAGTTCGGAGGAATCGGAGGCGACATTGCCGCAATCACGATAACGACTGAGGCGTGGCGCGATCTCGGATCACCGGAAACCGTGAAGGTGACCGTAGCTCCCGAATCGGCGGATCGGTGGTCTGACGATGGATGAGCTATTGACGTTTACAAAACATCAACCGAACCGGAGTGAGACATGAGCAACACTGACCTGATCCGTCACCTGCGGGCCGAGCACGCTAAGCATTTTGACGCCCTGGGTGACCTGCTGTTCGATGCCGCTCGTGCGCTAGAAGCCGCTGAAGCCGACCGGACCTATCGCCTGAGAACGAGCTCGCGGACGATGACGGTAGTCGTTGAGAACGAGGTCTTCGTGACATTGCTGGACGGTGGACGCCCGGCGTTCTGGGAGATTCGAGAAGGCCGACCGGTGATGCTGTCCTACGCGGTGACAGCCGCGGGGCGCGAGCCGAAACCGGAAGGACAGGGAGCATGAGCGCAGCAGAGAACTACCAGAGAGGCCGACACCGCCGCACCGACCCCGCGTGCCACTACCACCGCGAGCCACGAAACCGGTTCGAGCGGTGGCGATACAACCGCGCTCGGGGGCGATCGTGCGAACTATGCATCCGCATCCGAGAGCTTGCCGAACATCCATTCTGGAGGCGCAACGGATGGCGCACCTGGCGTGATGAGAAACCGGGTGATCCGTCATGAGGGACCGGTGCTATCGGCGTGGTTGGCCGCACGGCGAAGAGCAGGACGGCGACAACCCGTGCGTGTGCGGCGAGCCCGCGTTCCACAGGGGCCTGCACGTCTGCGACGACTGCGGCGCGAAATGGGCAGGCGGTCGTGCCGCCAGTCCGGGTGATCGGGAGCGCCGCGACACGCCGTAGCGGCGAAGATACTTGACAAAGGAAGGCCGCAAGTCGATGTCTGACCCTAGTAGAAGGATTATGTGATGGTGGAGCTAACCTGCACGAATACAGACGAAGCGGGCAGAGAATGCGCTCGTGCAGTTGTCCCGAGCTCGCCCGTCTCGATGTGTCAGATGCACATTCTCCTCGCGGCGCACTTCGCGATGGAGATGGGAGGTTTTGGGACGGGGATAGTTGCGGCCGGTGGAAAGAAGTCGGGTGCTCGGCTGAAGTACGGCAGGCCGAGCGTTGTCTACTACGTGCAGCAGGACACTCGCATCAAGATCGGGACGACAACCGATCTACCCACAAGAATGCAGTCGATACCGCATGACGCTCTCCTGGCCGTAGAACCAGGCGGGAACGCGCTGGAACGCAACAGGCACCGTGAATTCGCAGAGTTCCGTGTCAATGGTGAGTGGTTCGAGGGAAGCCATCGTTTGCTATCCCATGTGAGCCAGACGCGCAGGAAGTACGGAGAGCCGATGAGGGCATGGGAGCAGGTAGCGCGACACGCCGCCGCGAAGATACTTGACACGGGACAAATTCGCATACTCTAGGGTTGTCCGAAGGTCGCGCCCGCCAGGGGTTGCGGCCTTCACCCGTTCTTCCCGGGTGTGCGTGTGCCCCGCACCCCGGGAACACTTCCCCCTCCCGGCTAGTCGCCTGACACGCGGCCCGTGCTGGTTGAGGGTATCCGTCCCAAGGTTGGGGCGGTCATCGGTACCACCCGAGCAAGTCGGGTACGGGCCAACTCTGGCGTACCCCTAGCCACAGGCTTACAGGTCGCCGTGTACTGCCGGTGGATGCAAGCTTCCGGCCATCACAATTGCACATGACGGAGCCACTTCGGGTGAGGCCGTCCGGGTGCCCCTAGCTCAGCGGTAGAGCGCTGGTCTCCAAAACCAGGCGTGCGAGGTTCGACTCCTCGGGGGTATGCAATGCGGAGCCTGCTGTCAAAACGGCGGGGAAGTTGCGACCTCCGCAGAAGACCCCCGGGTAGCAAGGCGGACTACATAGCCGCGAAGCGTAATGCCTGTGACTGGCCTGGAGCCCGGGGGCAAGTTGTCCCGCCGCCACACGCTGACACCTACATCACGTTCGAGCTGTTGATGAGCGGCGGGACACCACACCCCACGGGAGTCGGTCATGTTCCGCAGGTTCGGTGTACTCGTGGTGACGCTGCTGGTGATCGCGTTCGCCCCGTACCGGGTGCAGCACCGCATGTTCATGTGGCATGTCAACAGGAACCACCGCTGATGGTCCGCGACATCCCGAAGACCACAGACGCGATGCTCGACCACAGCGGCGCACAGTCGAAAGACAAGGGCGACGCGCTCGACGCGATCGGCCGGTTCCTCCTCGAGCACCCCGAGTACGACAACGACGAACACCTGGTAGAGGCAAGGATCTCGTTGCTCAGCTAAGACGAAAGACGGCCCCGAAACGAGTGCGCTAACACTCGCCGGGGCCTAACCCGCAATCAAGGTCTATTTGATTGGAGAGCTGCGATGCAGTCTACTGAAGTCGCCACCGAGACTTGGCTTCCCATTCCCGGATTCGAGGGATCCTACGAAGTTAGCGATTACGGTGGCGTCCGCTCCCTTGATCGAACGATTCAGAGATCCGATGGCCTAATCGTCCGGCTCGAAGGGCGCAGGCTGGCAATCCATATCCATAATGGTTACCCGACGATACGCCTCACCCATGGCAATCGCCGACTCACATTCGGCGTACATCGTTTGGTCCTGTTGGCTTTCGTTGGTCCTAGCCCGGATGGGATGGAGGCCTGCCATAACGACGGAGACCGGTCGAACAACGTGCTGAGCAACTTGCGCTGGGACAGCAGGTCAGAGAACAACAAAGACCGCATCCGTCATGGAACAGACTTCTCCCGCAACAAGACCACTTGTCCGCGCGGACACCGGCTCGAGTCGCCCAACCTCATCGAGGATCTATTCCGCAGGACCGGATATCGCTCGTGTCGAGCATGCAACCTAGCGCTACAGCACGGCAAGTATCGGGGTGAACCATTTGACCCGGCCGTCGCAGACGCAAAATACTCGCTGATCATTGCTGGGGCGAACCCGATTCGACCGAAGCGTAAGAGGGCGGCATTGCTGTGAGGGACATCGAACACCTCGTTACCCAGCAAGCCGACCCGCGCATGTTCGAATGCCCGACCTGCGAGTCTCAGTACACGTCGAGGCTCGCCGCAGCCGAGTGCTGCGACCCCGCATGGGAAGACAGCTGATGGCCGACGCGAAGTACGGTCACGACCATCAGAAGCTCAGAGCCGAGTGGAAACGGAAGGTCGACGCCGGCGGCGTACACTGCGCCGCAGAGTTGCACGGTCATCCGTGCGTCATGCCAGAGACGATCATCCATCCCGGAAGCAAGTGGGCACTCGGGCACTACGACGAACACATCGACCCGGAGCAGGTCATGCCACCAGCGCCCGAGCACTTCAGGTGCAATGCGAAGGCACCATCTCTCTGGAAGCAAAGGGCACTCGCGCCCAAGGAGGAGTACGGATGGTTCCCGGCCGCGTGACGCTCGACACCACGAACCCTGACCTGCACAGTCTCGCGTTGACCATCGGATTCACCCGCGACCTCATCGAACGAGACGCACCCACACAGGAGTGGGAAGCCCTCACCCACACACTGGTCGAAGAACACACACCAGAACAACTCGCGAACATGCTCACCGGAGCAGCCACCATCATCGCCCGCATCGGCATCACCACAGACACCAGCATCCGACACGGCGAACAAGCCCGACACAACCTCACCCACAACCGAGGCCGGATTCTTTAGCCAACACCCACCCCGCAAGACCCGCGAGTCATCTAGATCTCTCCCCGGGGTTTTTCCACGTGCAGGGAGGTGGTCGTGATGGCGTCTTCGACTGCTGAGCTCCGCGCGGTGGGCGCGCCGCGATCCGCGAAATCTGGCGGGCGAGCGGCTTACTCTGAGGCGTTTCGGCGTGATGCGGTGGAGAAGGTTCGGGCTGCAAAGTCGGTGTCGCAAGTTGCAAAGGCGTTGGGGGTGTCGCGACCCACGTTGTCGAGGTGGGTTGCTGAGGCTGATCCGCCACCGTTGTCGTTGGTCGAGGCGGTTCAGTCGGGTGACCGTAAGGCGTATCTGGTGGCGATGCGGAATCAGCTTGCGGAGAAGATTGCCGCGGGTATGGCACCGCGTGATCTGCCTCCGAATGTGCGCTTGTTGAACGAGACGATGCGCGAGCTTGAGGAGATCGAGACGCGCGAGGCTGAGGAGTCGGCTGATGCCGCAAGCGCGCCAGACGAAGCCTGGGACGAAGACGACATCTAGGTCGGTGGCGCGTCGGGTGCCGCCGAAGCGCCGGAAGCTGTCGGAAGTTGCCAAGCATCTTGTCTTGCCGTCTGGCATCGTGTCGACGGGATACCCAGCCGTCGCGGCGCAGTGCGCGAAGATGGGCGTTGAGCACGACGACTGGCAGCAGGGTCTTGGTCGTGCGATTCTCGCGAAGCGTGAGACTGGGCTGTACGCGGCCGGTATCGGTGGTGTGCTGATCTCGATCTGCCGTCAGGTTGGGAAGACGTTCACGATCGGCACGATTGTGTTCGCGTTGTGCATCCTGTTTCCCGGGATCAAGGTGCTGTGGACCGCGCACCACTCGGCGACGTCGGATGAGACGTTCGACACGCTCGCGGCGTTGGCGAGGCGGAAGCGGATCCGCCCGTACATCCGGCAGATCCGGGCGGGCAACGGTAAGCAACGGATCCTGTTCACGAACGGGTCACGGATCATGTTCGGCGCCCGTGAACACGGGTTTGGTCGAGGCATCCCGGGCGTCGCGATCGTGGTCTTCGACGAGGCGCAGATCCTCACGTCGAAGGCGCTCGACGACATGGTGCCGGCTGCGAACACGGTCAAGAACCCGCTGGTTGTGTTCATGGGGACGCCGCCGAAGCCGGAGGATCGGGCGGAGTTCTTCAAGACGCGTCGGCGCACGGCGTTGAAGATCAAGGAGCGGCGAGCGGCCGGCGAAACCGTCGCGTCGAACATGCTCTACCTCGAGGTGGGAGCGAACGCGGGCGACGACCCGAATGACCCAGAGGTGCGGGCACGCGCGAACCCGTCCTATCCGCACCGCACGCCGGATGACGCGATCGAGCGGATGCGGGAACTCCTCGGCGATGAGGAGTCCTTCAAACGTGAGGGCCTCGGCATCTGGGACGAGGACTCGGACGGGACTGGCGCGGTCGACCTGGCGCTCTGGAAAGCGCACCGCGGAAAGCTCGTGGCGACGACGGGTCCGGTCGTGCTCGCAGCTGACACCAACCTCGACAGGAAGCTCTCCGCGCTGATGGCTGTCGGTGCTGGCGCTGACGGTGTGCCGCAGCTGCGGGTGGTCGAGTCGAAGGCTGGATCTGCGTGGATGGCGGAACTGGTTGTCCGCGTGTGCCACGAACATCCAGAGGTAGTCGCGATCGTCATCGACGAGAAGAAGTCGACCGAGCCGATGGCGGAAGCTGTCGCTTCGGCGCTCGAGGATGCAGAGCTCGCGGTCGCTGTGGTGCGGACGTCGTATCCGGACATGGCTGAGGCGTGTTCGGTGACGTTCGATCTGATCCATGAGGGTGTGATGCGTCACTCGGGCGATGCGGCGTTGGAAGCCGCGGTGCGGTCGGCCGTGAAGGACGAGCGAGAAGGGTCGTTCACATGGTCGCGGCGGAAAGCTGGCGCGGCCGTGGTGCCGCTCGTGGCGGGGTCGCTCGCTCTGTGGGAGTGGCTGCGGCGTCGAGACGCTGACTACGACGTGATGGATTCGATCGGATAGGTGAGCGTGTGCGGTATCTCCCGGAAGTTCTGCTGATCGTCGGTGTCATCGTGTGCGCTGTCGCCGCGTGGCTCGCGTTCGGTCTTGCAGCAGGGATCGCTGTCATCGGCGTCTCTTGTGTCGGCGTCGCGGTGATTCTGGATCGAGACGGGAAGAGGTGACCGGTGTTCCACAAGCGTGAAGCAACCTCGGATACCGTCGTCGCCCGCACCTCGTACCGTGGCCCATCCGGGTTGCCGGTGACGGTGAAAGCGGACGCTGCGTTGCGGCAGTCGGTCGGCTGGGCGGCGGTGATGCTCCGTGCCGGTCTGATCTCATCGTTCCCGATCGACACGTTCCGCACGGTGTCCGGAATCGACTACCCCGTGCAGTCGCCACCGGTGCTCGTGGACCCGTTCGGGCGTGGCGAGGTCTCTATTCAGGAGTGGATGCACTCGACACAGGTTGATCTGGATCGTGTCGGCAACTGTTACGGCATCATCCGTGAGCGGGACGGTCTCGGGAAGCCTCGAGTAATCGAGCTTGTCCGCCACGAATACGTCACCGTGAAGTCCAAGGCCGGTGTCGTCTCCTACGTGATTCGGGACGAGACCGGCACGACCCGGAAGTACGCACCGTCCGAGGTGTGGCACGAACGCCAGTACACGGTGCCGGGTCTGATCATGGGTCTCTCTCCGGTCGCGTACGCGGCATGGTCGCTCGGGCTGTGGGCGACAGCGGCAGAGTTCGCGGCGGAGTGGTTCACGAACCACGGCATCACCCCGTCAGGCATCCTGCGTAACAGCGAGAAGGTACTGAAGCCCGGAGCCGCGGACGACATCAAGGCGCGGTTCAAGGAGTCCGTGCAGGGTGGTGACATCTTCGTCACTGGCAAGGACTGGGAGTACAGTACCGGGCCTGCGTCGACCGCGGAATCACTGTTCATCCAGCAGATGGACTACAGCGACCAGGCCATGTGCCGGTTCTACGGTGTCCCCGCGAATCTCGTCGACGTCGCCGTGACGGGGCAGAACATCACTTACGCGAACGTCACTCAAGCAAACCTCCAGTTCCTGATCATGAAGCTCGGTCCTGCTGTCCAACGCCGCGAAACCGCGCTATCACGGATGCTCGCAGCTCCCCGGTTCGTGAAGTTGAACACCGCCGCGCTGCTGCGCATGGACCCGGAGACGACAAGCCGGATCCTCATCAACGAGGTGACGGGGAAGATCACCGCACCATCCGAGGCGCGCGCGTTGATGAACCGTGCCCCGTTCACACCCGAGCAGATCGCCGAGTTCGAAGCGCTCGGCATCGTCAGCGCCGGCACCCCGGCACCCGCCGTCAGCATCCAGAAGAGTTAGGACGCCAACATGGACCCGATCCTCGCAGAGGCGCTCGCGAACGCTGGCCGTGCCCGCGCCGCGCAGGTCGCACAACGCACCGACCGTCCCCGCCAGCGCCGATCCGCCGCGGAGCCGTCAGCATCCGCACGGATGTCCGCACGGTCACTGGTCACCGTCCGCGACGTCGTCGAGGGCGAATCGGTGCACTTCACCGGCCTCGCTTCGGCAACCGAACAGGCGTACGAGATGTGGGACTGGCTGGGGCCATACACGGAGATCGTGTCGGCCGGCGCGTTCGAGAACACGCTGAACCGCGCAGATCTCGATGTGCCGCTCGTTCTCCAGCACAACCAGCTGCGCCGCATCGCCCGCACCAGCACCGGCACCCTCACCCTCGCGGAAACAGACGAGGGCCTGAACGTCGACGCACCATCGCTGGACATGCGCGACCAGGACGTCGCGTACATCGTCCCAAAGCTGCGCGCAGGACTCATCGACGAGATGAGCTTCGGGTTCCGCATCGTCCGCGGCAAGTGGTCGCCCGACTACACCGAGTACCGCATCGACGAGGTCGACATCCACCGCGGCGACGTCGCGATCGTCGGATACGGGGCGAACCCGTTCACCGACGCTGGCGTCCGCCAGCACACAGACCCGGCCGCAGCGCGTTCGTTCGAACGCGCCCGACCGCTCGCTCTCCGCTCCCTGCGGTAGAGCAACCAAACACAGCACGCACGCGCTCTCGCGACATGCGCACGCTCCTCGGACTGTGCGCAGGCCTGACTGACCGGACGGCTGGAACACCGATTCCAGACAAAGGAGAAGTCCCATGACCCTTCGCGAAATGATCCGCCGCCGGCTCGAGCAGCTGAACCGGTCGATCACCGAATACAACGAGGTCGGAGAGAACCTCAACGCCCTTCGCGGCGCTGAGACCATCGACCAGGCAGCGATCGACGCTGCCGTCGCCCGCCGTTCCGAACTTGCATCCTCGATCGAGTCGCAGCAGGCGAACATCGACGAGCTCGAGCGTGAAGCCGAGCAGGACGAGCAAGTGCAGCGCGCCGCCGAGCAGCGCACCCCTGTCGCTGCGGCACCCGTCGTCCGCGCTGAGGTGAACGAAGCAAACCCCGTGTACCGTCGCGGCGACAACGCGACCTCGTACTTCCGTGACCTGTACACCGCAGGTCAGGGTGGTTTCGAGGGGGACGCTGCACGTCAGCGTCTCGCGCAGTCGCAGGAACGCGCCGCGACGTCCGCAGCGGGTGCCGGTGGCGAACTCGCCCCGCCGCTGTGGCTCGTCGAGGATTTCGTCGCTCTCGCACGCGCGGGCCGCGTCACCGCCGACCAGGTGAACCAGCGTCCTCTCCCGGACGGTGCGTCGTCGGTCAACATCCCGAAGGTCACCGGCAACACGGACCCGGCTGTGACCCAGACGCAGAACACCACGATCACTGAGGCGTCGTTCACGACCACCTCCGTGTCGTCCGGGATCGCGGAGATCACCGGCAAGCAGACGGTCCCGATCGCGCTGATGCGTCAGTCGGGCGCACCGATCGACGACATCATCGTCGCTGACCTCGCCGCGGCATACGCCGTGTCGCTGGACAGCCAGGTGATCGCCGGATCGGCCGCGAACGGCCAGCTGCGCGGGCTCATCACCGCGGGAACCACCATCACCTACACGACCACGGTTCCGTCCGTGGTGTCGGTGACGGCTGCGAACAGCTTCTACTCGAAGGTTCTCGGCGCGATGAGCGCGGTGACGGCGGGTCGCAAGCTCCCGGCAGACAAGATCATCATGACCCCGACCCGGTGGAACTGGGTGCTCGCGGCGCTCGACGGTCAGCAGCGTCCGCTGGTGATCCCGAACGGGCCCGCGTTCAACCAGCCCGCGGTCACGGGTGAGCCGACTGCGGAAGGCCCCGCAGGTACTCTGCTCGGCTTGCCGGTGTTCACCGACCCGAACATCCCCGCGAACCTCGGGGCCGGAACGAACCAGGACGTCGTGTTCGTCCTCCGTTCGTCCGACCTGTGGCTGTGGGAGTCGGAGGTCGAGTCGGCGTCGTTCGACGCGACGCTCGCGGCGCAGAACAGCATCCTGTTCCGTGTCCTCGGGTTCGCGGCGTTCATCCCGCACCGCCACCAGGCGTCCGTGCAGGTGATCTCCGGCACCGGCCTGGTCGCGCCGACGTTCTGATCGGCAACAGAAGTCACCCCTGATCAGGGTGACGAGGTGAGAGGGCCGGGTTCCTGTTCCCGGCCCTCTCACCGTCCCAACAGGAAGAAGAGAGAAGTGAAGACACGAGACCGCATCTCAATCGCATGGATAGACCCAGGCCAGGTCGACGGCGCGTTCATGACGTCCATCATCGAAGTGATGCGCGCCCGCACCGAACGGGTTGACGGCATCATCCGCATCGAAGGTGGGTTGCTGTCCCGTCAGCGCAACGAGGTCGTGAAGACGTTCCTCGACCACACGACCGCCGAGTGGCTGTTCATGATCGACTCTGACGAGCAGCTGTCCGTGCAGGCCTTCGACAAGCTCGTAGCGGCCGCGCACGCGGCAGCCCGGCCTGTGGTCGGTGGGTTGTACTTCGGGACGTGGCCGTCACCCGGGATGATGCCGAAACCGGTCCCTCACATCTACGTCCACGCCGCTGACGGGGTTTCTGTCGCGCCGGTCACCGACTACCCGGAGAACCAGATCATCGAGGTGGATGCGCTGGGTACCGGGTGCATCCTCATCCACCGAAGCGTGCTCGAGCAGATCAGGGAACACGCAGACCCGCACGAGGGTGACGCGTGGTGCTGGTTCCGCGACCTCCCCCTGAACGGGCTGTGGCTTGGCGAGGATCTCTACTTCTGCCGCCGCATCCGATCACTCGGTGTACCGATCCACGCCCACACGGGTGCAATTCTCCCGCACCGCCGCCGGTACTGGCTCGACCAGCGCCAATTCGAGGCCGCGCGGGAACACGTGAGGAGTAGCAGTGCGAACCACGACACCTGAACCAGCACACGGGCGTCCCGCACGCCCGCAGAGGACCGCAATAGACACCACCCCACGACAGCACCGGACGGAGGTGGAACGTGGCACTGACAACCGTCGACGAGGTCAAGAACATGCTCCGGTGGGGGACCGCTGAGGTCACCAAGTACGAGGGACAGCTTGACGCGTACATCGCTGCGGCGTCGAAGCGTGTCGAGGAGGACGCGGGGCCGTTCGAGGCGCGCACGGTCGTGCACGTCTGTGACGGTGGCGACACGATCCTGCTGCCGCACGCACCGAACGAGGTCACGCTCGTGCAGGTCACCGGGGACGGTGGCGGTGAGTGGGTTGACGGGTATTTCGTGCCCGTAGATGGGTGGGTGACGTTCGATGGCACCTACAAGGTGAACCACTCGGCGGGGATCTTGTACGGGCCGTTCCCGTACGGCCGGCAGAACGTGCGGGTGACGTTCACGGTCGGGATGGACACCATTCCCGACGATGTGCAGCTCGCGGCGACGATGGTCGCGGTTGACATGTGGGCGATCGCGTCGCAGCGTGCCCCGTCGCTGGATGATCAGGTCGACCCGTCGTACCTGATGCCGAAGGTGGTCCGTGACCTTCTCGCGCCGTACAAGCGTGCGCAGATGCCGGGGTTCGCATGAGCGCGTATCAGACCCTCAAGACCGTGCTTGAGAACATCCTGCCCGAGGGGTGGGGATTCAAGGGGTACGAGCCCATCGATGAGACACCTGATGCGGTGACCCTCACCATGAAGGTCCGTTCGGTGACCCGGCTTCCTGCCGCGCCGCTCGGTGGATACCAGGTGACGTGGGTTCTCACGATCACCACGGACCTCCCATCGCGGGAGTCGGCAGACCCGACCCTGTTCGATGACCTGATCGATTTCCTGTCCGTGCTGGACACCGACCCGTCCCTGTCTTGGCTGGGATGGAGCAACGCGGAGAAGGTCGCGGCCGGTGAAGAGTTCGAACGTCTCGCGTACGACATCACCCTGATAACCACAACCACGAAAGAGGAGGCCTGATCATGGCCCAGATTAACGTTGCCCCGATCATCCTCCGGGATGCTCTGCTGCGGTTCAGCTACGGCGAGGGGCCGACCACCAGCGACTACGAGATGCATGTCTCGCAGGTCGAGTTCACCCCGAACACGCCGACAGCGATGTGGAAGGGTCTCACCCCGACCGCGGTGTTCAAGAAGACCGGCGCGTCTGACTGGACGTGCACGATGGCGTTCGCTCAGGACTGGGAGACCACGGATTCGTTGTCGCAGTTCCTGTACGACCACGAGGGCGAGTCGATCGACGTCACGTTCGAGCCGGCGACGGGCGGGGCCGGGTGGGAGTCGACGATCCAGTGCGCGCCGGGTGTGATCGGCGGGACGGTGGACGCGATCCCGGTGGCGACGTCGACGATGGCGTGCTCGAAGCCGACCCGGGCTGTGTGACCTGTGCGCCTCGACGTCACGTCGTCGAGGGAGCTCACGGCGATGTTCCGTGCCCTCAAGTTCATTGAACGGGAGTGGCTGTCGGCGTGGACGAAAGAGGGACGGCAGAAGATTGAGCCGGAGTGGCGGGACCAGTTGGAACGGTCTCGCCCGAACCGGTTGCAGCGTGCCGTTCTGGTCCGCACGTCGCGGGTGTCGTTGTCGCGTAACTCGATCCGGTTGTCTGCGGGTGGGACGGGGAAACTGTCGTCGGGTGCGCGTCCGCGTGATCTGGCCCGCGCGGTGGAGTTCGGTCAGGACCAGGGCATCAAGACCCGGTATTACCGGAAGGATCCGCCCGTGCCGGCGCCCGCTAAGCATGTGGTGACGCGCCGCACTGCGCGGCCGGTTGGGCCGAAGTCCGCGAAGGGCAAGGTCGTGTGGCCCGCGCTGGGCAGGTTTGTGCCGCGCGCTGCGGCGATCGCGACTGACCTGTTCTACGAGATCCTGCGACGTGTACCGGGGGTGAACTGATGGCCGGTGCGATCAGCATCAACGTTGCGGCGAACGTCCGCGACGCGGTGCGGGGTGTCGATAACGTCGCCGACGCTGTGGAGGAGGTTTCTGACCGCCTCCGCGACATGACGAAGGACAGCGACCAGAGCGCTGACCGTCTCGAGCGTGACTTCAAGGAAGTGCAGCGGTCGACGGATAAGACCTCGGACGATATCAAACGGAAGTTCCGGGAAGCGTACAAGTCTGTCGGTAGGGCGTCGGATGACGCCGCCGATGATGCGGTGCGGGCACAACGACACATGTCGGAACAGGCGTCAGAGTACGGGTCCGAGATTCGGCAGAACCTCGGCGAGGGACTCGCGAACGCCGTCCGTGGTGATTTCTCGCAGCTTGGCGACACGATCGGCGACACGATCGGTGGAACGGTCGCTGGTATCGGCGGTATCGGCACGGCGGCAGCTGCCATCGCTACCGGTGTCGGTATCGGTGCGATCACGGCGGCGTTCATCGCCGCTGATGAGAAGCGGAAAGAGCTGCAAGCTCGGGCTTCCGATCTCGCTGACGCGTATATCGAGGCTGGCACGGCGATCCTCGACACGTTCGGTGAGGTTGAGCGTGCGCAGGCTGTCATATCGGACCCGGAGCAGAAGAAGAAGGTCGAGGACTACGCCAAAGCCCTCGGTGTGGATCTGCCGGTGGCGCTTGGCGCGTACGTTGGTCGGTCTGAGGATCTCGACAAGGTGCAGCAGATCATCGCGGATCGCACCGAGGAGAACACGCGGCTTACGAAGGAACTGGGTCGGGAGTGGAACGAGACGGGTGACGCCCAGTATTCGGCGAATCTCGACGCTATCGAGGCGGGGACTGAGCTGATCCAGGTTCAGAAGGACGCCGCGGACGGGTTCCAGACGTGGAGCGACTACCTGAACCATGTTGCGGAGTCAACCGAAGAGGCGACCAGCGAGCTCGATGAGTTCGGTGACACGATCGTCACCCTCCCGGGTGGGAAACAGATCTACATCGACGCGGAGACGGGGCAGGCGACCGACAAGACGGATGCGATTGAGAAGAAGATCTACGGCATCCAGAACAAGGACGTCTCGATCACAGCGCACACCGTGATCGACGATTCGGCGCTGCGTAACTACCGCGTGCCGTTCAAGATCGCGCTCCCGACGTACTTCCAGACCCCTAACTCAAGGCAGTTGCTCCCATGACATCTACGATCTCGGCTTCGGGTGGTGGCGGGTCTACGTCGCCGGCTCTCGTTCTCGGGTACAGGGCGGCGCGTCAGGGTCGGAACATCATCCACGATCTCATCGGTGACGGTATCGCTGTGACGCTGATCGGTTCCCGTTTGCGGTCGGGCACGTTGGCGTTGCTGTACCCGGTGAAGGCCGACGCGTTCGCCGCGGAAGCGCTCCTGGCATCCAAGGCGACGTTCACGTTGACGGACACGGATGTCGCCGAGGTGGGGATGAGTTTCGTTACTGATGGGGATGTGACGGTAGAGCTCGACGACGCGACCCGGGACGCGTGGGTTGTGTCGGTTGATTTCCAGCAGGTCGAGTCGTGAGCACTCAGATCCTCCGCCCGGTCGCGTCGGTGACTGTTACTGATGAGAACGACGAAGACCTTGAGGTTGTGGCTGACGACGCTCGCGTGGTGGTTGATTCGGGAGCTGTCCCGTACGGTTCTGCGACGGTGCAGGTTCCGCTGATCGCGCCGGAAACCATCGAGGTCATCGACCCGCGCGAGGACGTCCGTGCGACGGTGGCGATCGGTGAGGAGGGCGATACGCCTCGGGTGTTCGATCTGGCGGTGCGGTCGCGGCGTGTGGACCACAAGGCGAAGCGCATCGAGATGCAGCTCGCTACGGATGAGGCTCTGTTGCAGGACTACGCGCCGCTCACTGACGACGACACTCCACGGGACCATGAGGCATCGCTCCGCGACCTCATCAACTACGTGCTAGGTGTTGTGATCCCGGGCGCGGAGCTTGAGGCGGGATCGACCGACGCTGACCTCACCGCGGCGTGGCCGCTGACCAACCTGCACCCGAACCCATCAGTTGAGACGAACCTTGACGGATGGACGAACGGCAGCAACGCCACCGGCATCACTCGGCTGAACGCCTATGCCGATGACGGCGACTACTCTGTCCGTGCCGCGGCTGCAACAGCGGGTGGTTTCTGGATCGACTACGCCTCGAACCCGATCGGAGTGCGCGAGGGATACCTGTACTCCTGCACCGCGCGCATGCGTGTCGCGGTCGGCGCGACCGAGCGCACTGGGCTCGTGATGATCCGGTGGTACGACATCAACAACACACGCATCAAAGACACGTATGGCAATGAAGTTGCGTTGTGGAACGCAGGCTACCGGTACGTCCCCGTCACCGGCACCGCCCCCCCGGGAGCGGTCAAGGTCTCGCTGCACTTCCGCCTCAACGACGCATCGTCCGGACAGTACCTGTTCGTAGACAACGTGATCCTGAACGAAGGCGTCCCAGCCGACCCATTCAACGGTGATGACGCGGACGACGCGCTCTACATCTACTCATGGGACGGGGACACCGCCCACGCCTCGCCATCGAGCCGCACGCCAGTAGTCGAGCGCCTCCCGGAACTCTTCACGTGGCCCGCGGGTGTCAGCGCATGGGAGTTTCTTCAGCCGCTCACGGCAGTTGCTGGTCTGCGTCTCTACTGCGACGAGACTCGCACGTGGCGTCTTGTGGACCCGGCCGAGTTCACTTCGCCGGGACGTGTCTCCCTGTCGCCGCTGAACTCGACCGAGGGTGTCGACGAGATTTCGCGCGAGAACGCCGACATCTACTGCACGGGCGTTGTGGTGAAGTACTCGTGGACCGACCCGACAGGGACCGTGAAGACCGCGACCGACACGGCGGGCACCGCTGGCCGCGTGTTCATCGTCGAGCTGAACCGCCCCTATCCGGGGCCTGGGGTTGCGGCGGCGATCCTGGCCCGCCGGCAGGGTCAGGGCCGCACCCAGGATGTCACCGCATTGGCGGTGTGGACTGCGCAGCCGGGTCAGGAAGCGTCCATCAGCCTCCCGGGCACGGTAGAGCAGATCGGGCGTGTCGCTTCGGTCGAGTGGGAACTCCCTGCCGGTCTGATGCGTGTCGGCACGACAGGGCTTGTGGATGTGCCACCGGAGGCGTGGCTCGCCCTCGACCCGGGGAAAGCTGGCTCGACTCGCCTATTGGTGAGTCCTGGACTGGAGAGGTAGTGGCCTGATGGCTATTGGTGACGACGCCGCAGCAGCCGGCATGGATTTGGTGTCAGGAACCGAAGACCGCCGTAACGGCTGGATCGAGATCAACGCGACGCGCGACGAGATCGCCCGTCGGGCATCCCGCGACGGCCTCGACATCACAGTCGACTCCACCGCACCATCAAGCCCCGCGTTGTGGGCGCTGTGGTTCGAACCGATCTGAGGTCACCGTGGCTGTTTTCGCTCACGCCGAGACCGGCGCACGCACGGTAGCCCGGAAGGTCACCGGCACGAACGTCACGGACGTGTCGCAGTGGCTGCATTCACTGGGGTTCGTGCTGTTCGCCGTCACGGAGGAGATGGTCGGACTCGTGATCGTCGCTGACGGTGACTCGCCCCGGGCCGTGACGGTGGCGGAGTTCGCCGCCGAGTTCGTGGTCCCGGAGCATCTCGTCGACGAGTACGGGGTGACCGATGACTGAGGGGTGGGGCGATCTAAACGGGTCCGCCCCGCAGCAGATCTACATCAACGTCTACCGCACCGGCCAAAGCGGGAACCAGTCGAACTACCGGATCATCGTCCGCTACCTCGCGGCCGGGTGGGGTTCGTGGACGAACAATACCCAGTATTGGTCGGCGAATGCTGGCGGGGCAACGTGGTCGGGCACGTGGAATATCCCGTACGCGAACCGTTACAACGACATCACCCTGCTCGATACGACGTTCTCCCGCGATCATGACGCGAACGGGTACGGGACGGGGTTCACGTCCACGGCGTCGATCGACACGGATCATTCGTCGATCGGTGATGGCTCCGTGTCGGTGTGGGAGGGTGCCCCGCCGCGGATCCCGAAAGCCCCGGGCGCGCCGGGGACACCGGTCCTGACGGACGCGTTGCCGACGTCGATCGACGCGGCGTGGACGGCACCGGCCGATAACGGTGGCGCGTCGATCACGAACTATCAGGTGCAGGTCGCCACGGATTCCGGGTTCGCCACCGTGGTGAAGACCGTCAACGCGGGCGCGGGCTTGTCGACGACGATCACGGATCTCACCCCGGGTATCGAGTACTGGGTGCGGGTGCGGGCGACGAACAGCGTCGGCTACGGCTCCTATTCGAGCTCGGCGTCTGAGGAGACCCTCGCTGGGGGCAGAGTGTGGGACGGGTCAGCGTGGCGGAACTGCAAGGTCTGGACGTGGGACGGGTCGCAATGGCGGCTGTGTCGGGTGCGGGCGTGGGACGGATCAGCTTGGAGGAACACCCGATGATCACACTTGGACCGGAGCATTGGACAGCGATCATCCTCGCGCTCATCACCCTTTTCGGCACTGTCGTGGGCGCGATCTTCACCTGGCTCGGCGGGCTGAACAAACGCACCGCAGAGATGCGGTCACGGCTGGAGAAGCTCGAGCGCCGCGACCGGCTGTCATGGCTGTACATCCGGTCTCTGATTGATCACGCGTACCGGCATGGTGCGCTCCCGCTGCCCGAACCGCCTGAAGGCTGGAACGAGAAGGACGACTGATGACCGATTACATTCCTGTGCCCCCGGACCCGTGGGTGCCGACCGCGACGGACTCTGAGACGAAGCTGTTCCCCGACGCGACGATGGACGCGCTCGACGAACACAACGACGGGCGTTACGCGACGACTGAGCAGGGTGAGAAGGCGGACTCGGCGTACCAGCTCCCCGAGGATGGCGTGCCGGCAACGGACCTCGAGGATGCTGTGCAGACCTCGCTGGGCAAGGCGGACACGGCGTACCAGCTCCCCGAGGCTGGCGTGCCGGCAACGGACCTCGAGGAGGCCGTGCAGACCTCGCTCGGGAAGGCCGACGAAGCGGTCCCGAACACGGAGGCGGGGCGTGCGGCGTTGGCGGCGTCACCTGAACTAAACGCTGCATTAGGGGCACCAGTTGTACTCGCGCCCGGTGCCACGATCGCCGCCGAGTCTCGACCCGGCACGCCTGTGTATCGGCAAGGTCTCGCCGACATTGGTCTTGTTGCGATCGCCAACACGGCAGGATCTGGGGTCGAGACCCGAATCTCACCGTTACTCACGCAAGATATCCCCGCAGGGTCAACCATCGTTCTCGCGCTCTCCTATCTTCCGCAATCTGTCCACGATTACGGTGACCTGCAAGTATCCGTTAGCGATAGCCGCGGAAACCACTGGGTGATTGTTGGTCAGGAGCAGTTCAGCACGACCTTCGGAATCCTCCTCGCCTACTGTGTCGTCTCCGAGCCCCTCAAAGCCGGTATGGCAATCACGATCAGAGAACTGCACGGACACAACATTGCCCGGATCGCCGTCGCCGCGGTTGGATTCGGGGGCGTGCTACACCCCGAGGGATTCGGCGCAGCAACATTCGCGACAGGAAGCGGTGGTGTTGCCGTTGACGCGACTACCCCGGATGAGGCGTCGGTGTCAGTGTTCGCGGTAAGTTCTGGCTTCACCACGGCTGCCGCGCCGGGGAGCGACTATGTTGCGGTGGGTTCTACGCGTACAACACTTGGCTCCGCGGATAAGCGGTTGGATCTGATGACCAAGGAAGTCGCCGCCGAAGAGTCTGCGGATGCCTCGGCGACCGGCACGGGCGGGAATTGGGCTGCCGTTGTTGCGACGTTCAAGGTCGATCCCGCTCCTCGTATGGAGGGCACCTGGGATGGCGTGAACGTTCGCGCACCTGGCATCTCCCCGGCTGGGGCGAACATGGTCTGGGTGTCGGATGGTGGAGACCCACGCTGGCGTCCCGGCGATGGCGATATCCGCGACTTCGGATACTCGACGGCTGGTGTTGCTGGTGTCGGGAACGCGAGCAAAGATACCGCCTGTTTGCAGGAAGCCCTCGCGTCTGCGATGTCAGCGGAGATGCCTGGGGCTGGGCATCCTGTGTATGTGCCACCTGGGAAGTTCAGCCTGGGAGAACAGCTGCACATCTATCACCCGGTAGGGCTGGGTGGGGCTGGTCGTTGGCGAAGCTATCTGACGCCGACCGCGGACCTTTCCGGTTCCGCGCTGGTTGTGGTTGATGATCTGAACCGTCACGGTCAGATGGACCTCGTGGGTGGAACGCTGCCATCCCTGGACGTGACCGTGTTGAATCAGGGCGCTGACATTCACGATCTGTCGTTCGTGCACGATCGGTCGTTCGTCTGCGACCCGTTCGTGACTCGGAACGGTGTGGACGAACTCACGATGACGCGGGTCGTGGCGTACGGGTTCCGAGGGACCTTCCGTCTAGGCGACCCCTCTCCGACCAACGGCACCCACGGGCGCGGCGGCGCAATTCGTGAGTCAACCTTCAACGATGTAAGAGTGATAGCGGGCGGCGACCCAAGCACCGCAGCTCCGTGTTTCTGGATCACGAACAAGCCAGAAATTGCACCGGGCGGGGGTGACGGTACGAACCAGCTCGATTTCAACGACCTCTGGCTCGTCTATAACTACACGCACGCCAAGATCAGCAACGTGAACAACGACGCCGATCCCACGCAGTTGCGTCGCGTTCAATTCAATAATTTCATGCTCCATGGGCCGATGCAGGGCTCCACGCCGTACTACGGGTTCGACGATGACTTGCTCCGCATCGAGGGGCTCGTTTCCGGTGTCTCGGTAGATCGGCTTCGGATCAACTCGGTCCCACCGGGTAGGGCAGCGGTTCGCGTGTCGCGAGGATTGCAACTGGACGGCATCACACCAAATGATGCAATGCTTCCGATCGGTCTGGCTTTCGATCAGATACATGCTGTCAACTACTGGGGTGACCTCTTCTACATTGACGGGGTGAAGGACGCATCGATCCGGGGCTTCATCGATCAGGACGACGACGTACTGGGTCAGCAGCTCGTCGTGCGTGACAGTGCGGACGCCATTCAGCGCCGCCTCATCCTGGATGCCATGCCATGGACGCCTTCGGGAAAGTTGACCGTCCCCGCTTCCGTGGCATCCAAGGTGGTCGTGCGAAACCCGGAGTGACGAAAGTTATAGTGTGCCCTTGGGTGAACCGATAGGACTGCCCTGCGCCGCTCGGTTCGCCCAAGGGCCGCGGCGTGCTGCACGCCCGTGGCTCCGCAACGTGGTGCGATCGACCCTCGACGCTAGCGAAGCGAGCACGCCGACCAGCAGCCAGATCAGTGCGGGGCTCCCAAGGTCTGCACCGGCGATGCTGCGGCCGATGATCCAAGCGACCAACGCGCCAGCCACAGGCCGAGCTTCGGGGTTGCGCCATGCCCGAACAATCAGCGCGATGAGCGCGATAAAGAACAGCACGAGCCCGACTATCCCGGTTGTCGAGATAAGGGAAGGCAGGAACGACGAGGGGCGGGTGCTTCCTAGGCCCACACCCAAGCCAAAGCTGTCTGCCACCAGTGAAGTGATGGAATACAGGTCAGCTGTGCTTCGCACGAAGAACGAGAACGTCGTGAGTTTGTCCGTGAGCTCCGCCTGCGCGGCGAAAATCGGTTGTCCTCCTACGACAAGAACCACGGGAACGGCGGCAAACACCCCGATCATGATGAGCGGGTGAACCTTCATCTTTCCGGTGAGGAAGCGCAACATCACCCAGGCCAGGAGAACCAGAGCGACGATCAGCGGTGCCACGATTGCAGTGGTGGAGGTCGAGTTACCCAGGTTTACGGATGCCATCGCTAGAGCCGCGAACGAGGCCCAGCGTTGCCATCCTTTCCTTTGGATCGCGAGAACCAGGAAGAACGCAGCGGCGGCCGTCGAGAATGTGGCGAGCACAGAGGGCTCGGCGAAGATACCTCGGAACCGAGGCTCCCCGGTCGGAAGCCGGTTTATGTAGACGAAGCCGGGGCTGTTGTCGAAGAATCCGTCCATCCATGTCGCTCCGACTTGGATGAGCATGAGTCGCACGAAGCTGAGCACGGTTCCTGTGAGAAAACAGAGCACTACTGTGGCGATGCCAGCTCCGACCCGGTAGAGGTAAGCCGCCGCGCCGAGGCCGAGCACGAGGTAAGCCGCTTGAGCGGCGTTGGAAGTTGACCATACGAGCGGCTGAGGGTCAGTGACAGCAGTGTTCACGCCCACGCTGGGGCTCAGGACGAGAACCCCCTCGAAGATCACGGGTCCGATAAGTGTGATCAGGAGCGCCCATGCGCCAAATGCCCACCATTCCCGCATCGGCGACGGCTTGTCAGCTCCGAATCGTGCACGAACAAAGAGCGCCGCGACAGTAGCAGGAATCGCGAAGGCGTAGAAGACCGGTAGCGACTCCCCGGCGACAGTCAGCATCGCGCCTGCCTGTAGCGCTGCGCCGATGGCGAGAGGCGCGGTAAGTCCCTTCCCCTTGGCGATACTGACCGCAGCGATAGCGATCAGAAGTATCCCGAGTGGCGTCACGGGCGCCATGCTACCGCGAGGGCGTTACGAACTGGTCACCTCCGGTATCCCGCACATGACTTTGGCATCCCGCAACCCAGCAACATAGTTGGGCTGCGACTAACATCCCAATAGCTCAGATTCCGACCGAGCGCACCATCCTCTGAAGGCCCCCGTCGTGGGGGCCTTCGTCGTTCCCAGGAGGGAAGCATCGTGACCACCTACGTGATCGTCGACGGGCAGCGTGTCGCTGCGAACGTCGCGGCAGACTACTCCCGTCTCGAAGCAGAGTTCCGTCGCGTCTTCGGCCTCGACCTGATCATCTCGTCGGGTGTGCGGACGTGGGCGGAGCAGAAGGCGCTCTGGGATGCGTACGACAGTGGCCGGTCGAGTGTCCGCGCGGCGCACCCGGACGACCCGAAAGCGTTCCACGTCGAAACGAACCCGATCGGGCCTCGCGCGATCGACATCCGAGACAGCGGGGCCGACGCCGGGGTCACCCGGTACGGGAACCCCAGGTCGAAGTGGATCCGCGACAACGCGCACCGGTTCAACTTCGACCCCGCCGGGTACGACCACTACAACGAGCCGTGGCACCTCGAACACACCGGAGCCACCACAGCATCCGCAGGCAATGGTGCGATGCCGACCGACGAGGCGCAACGGTTCCTCGCTTCCCTGGGCCTGTACGACGGTGCGATCGACAACGACCCTGGCCCGAAGACGAAGGCGGGCACGAAGACGTTCCAGGAGTGGGTGGGCCTGCTCGCGGACTCGATCTTCGGCCCGGACACCTCCGGCGTTGCGCGGATCATCATCGCCGGCGAGAAACAAGTCTCCCGGTCCACGAAAGAGATCCAGCAGTACCTCCAAGGTCGGGGCCTGTTCCACAACTGGGCTGCCGACGACGACTGGGGCAACCAGTGCTCGTGCGGGACGTACCGCTTCCAGCGCGCAGAGGGCCTCGAGAAGGATGCGAAGTGGGGGCCGATCACGGACGGCCGCGCGTTCCCCACGGTGCCGTCGACACCGACCGCGCCGCCGGCAACCCCGCAGCTCGACCCTGCGCAGCCGTGGAAGAACCGCGCCCCGGATTCGCCGCTTGCTACGTGGGTCGGTTCCCCGAACTACCGGTATCGGGAACCGGCTGCGGTGAAGACGCACATCACGCTGCACTGGATGGACGGCACCCTCGCCGGGACCGACGCGCACTTCCAGAACCCCGGCACCATCAAGGACGGCCGCGGCACCGGAACCTCCACCCAGTACGGGATCGGGCAGACCGAGATCCACCAGTACGTCCCCGAAGCGGAGTACGCGCACGGCGACGGCGACGCCTACTCGAACGCGAACGGGATCTCGATCGAGCACGAGGGCGGACCCGACCGGCCCATCACGGACGCCGTGTACGACCTGTCCGCGCGTCTGGTCGCTGACATCGCGGCCCGCCACCAGCTCGGCGAGCTCAAGGTCGGCGTGAACGTGTACCCCCACAACCATTGGGTCGCGACCGAATGCCCCGGCACCCTCGACCTCGAGCGGATCGTCGCGGCGGCGAATCGGATCAACGGTCACGGTGAGCAGCCCGCGCCGGTTGACCCGGAACCCGCCCAGCCCGAACCTGTCCCGGAGACACCGGAGGAGGATCCCATGCCCGAACAGCCCGAGCCGGAACGGCCGACGTACACGCCGCCGGAACTCCCAGCGAACGTGAACCCGGCGAACGTGGCCGCAGCAATCGGGGCGATCATCCAGTCCGCCCGCGCACGGGTGATCCTGTACGCGTCGATCGTGCTCGGCGGTGCCGCGGTGTGGACGACCAGCGAAGTCGTCGAAGCGGTCACAACCGCCGCCGCGGCTGGCCTCCCACCCATCGAGGTCGCACTGGCCGGGGCGAAGGCGGGTCTCGGCTACCTGCTGCCGCTGCTCGGCGGTCTCGCGCTCGCGAACGTCCCCAAGACCGAGAAGCAGTAACACCACAACACACTGACGCCCCGGGCCTGTCATCCACGCGATGACGGGGTCCGGGGGCGTCTTTTGTCGTTCCTGGGTTACTGGTCTTGCAGGGATGCGAGGGCATCAACCTTGGCAGCGGAAACTACGAAGTCCATGTACTCGTCCGGGTCTCCCCAGAAGTCCACGAAACCGTCCTCACCTTGGGATTCCACCCAGTTCTCACATGGTGTCTCCCGGTCCACCTTCGTGCCAGGGTTCTGTTCTGCCAGCACGTCGAGCTCGCGTGGCAGCGCTCCGTACGCGCTGACGCACGTATCCCACGCATCCGCGAAATCCTCCGGCGTGGTAGTGGCGCATCCGGTCAAGGTGATCGCAGCCAGGGTGACGGTAGCGATTGCTGCGCGGCGGTTCATGCCACCGGATCGTACCGGGGAGCCCGAGTGCGCGTCTACGCCGCGAGGCGCGACGCCTGGGAGGCGCGGAGCAGGTCGGGTCGTGTGACGTGCACGTAGCGTGCGGTCATTTCGGGGGACGAGTGACCGAGGAATTCTTGTGCGACACGGAGATCGTGGCCGGTGCCCTCGTAGACGACGGTCCCGGCCCGGTGTCTGAGTGAGTGGGGGTTTGCGCCGACAGCGCGGCGGATGTGTTCGTAGACGGTGTTCGGGTGAAGGTGCCCGTCCGTTCCTCCGGGGAACAGGTATCCGGCTGGTGCGTGGCGGATGAGGGTTTGAAGCTCGGGGGTGAGGTGTACGACGCGGTGTTTCCCGCCTTTGCCGATGACGTGCAGCCATGCTCCGGCTTCGATGTCGTCGGTGTGGACTTTAGCGACTTCGTGTCTGCGGAGTCCGCATTCGGCGGCGAGGCGGATCATCATTTCGGTTTGGGGGTCGGCGTTCGCGATGCCGGCGAGGATGTCGGTGTCTGTGGCTATTCGTGCGGGTCGACGTTCAACGGTGACGGTTTCGAGCTCAGCGGCGGGGTTGTCTTGGCGTCGGCCGGAGGCGTGCATCCACCGGAAGAATCCTCGGAGCCCGGATACGGCGGCGTTGAGGGATTCGTCGGCGGTCCAGTGGGTGTGGACCCATTCGTCGAGGTCGAAGAGTGTTGCCGTGTAGGGGTCGATTTCGGTGAGGAGTCGGGCGATGACGGCGCGGCGTTTCCGGATGGTGACGGGTGCGCGTCGGCGGCGGTGGAGGTAGTCGATGAATTGGTCGAGTAGTCCGTCCATGTTGCACCTGCCGTTCCGCGTTGTTCGCCCTCGGCACTCGTCGTTGAGTGTCGGGCTGAGAATCTATCCGAACGGATGTAACCGCGTTCAGGCATGCTGGTGACGTGTGTGCCTTTACATGCGCGCTGGGGCGACCAGGCCATCTTCGACGCTGATCTCGTGGGACCAGCGCTCCGCTCGCGCGGTTTCGCTCGCGCCCTTCGTGTAGTACCGGCGACCTTCCCATCCGCACGAGCAGGACGCCTGCCACGCCGGACCGATCGCGGTGTGAATTCGGTTCGCTCGTGCCCGGTGCCCGAGCTTCTCGGCAGGAGTCATCACGCGGCCCACCGTTCGAAGTTGGGTGCGCTGGACGTGCGTCGCGGACGCAGGTGGTACAGTGAAGTCTCTCCTGCCGGGCTCTTAGATCCGGCACTCAGACCCTCGCCCGGACCAGGGCGGGGGTCTTCTGTTTGCCCGGTCCTGAGCCATTCGACGTCGACGTCGCAGGCGACGGCCCATGCGTTGATGACGAGCTTTCCGGGGATGGTGACGCCCCGTTCGTAGTTGCTCACTGTGGATCGGCCGACGCCGAGTTCGCGTGCGAGGTCGGCCTGTTCGAGGCCGCGCCATTCGCGTGCGATGCGGAGGCGGTTCTGGAGCGTGGAGGGTGGAACCTTTGCGCCGCGGTCGAGGCTGATAACAATCGTCATATGTCCAAGTTAGGACTGCCCTCCGAAACTGTCAAGATCACCGAAAGTGAACAAAGCCCAAACTTGGGCTTGACATATGTCCAGATTGAGGCATGATGGACATATGCCCAACATGGACACAGACACCGAAGTCACAGCGGCTGAAGCCGCCGCGATCCTCGGCAAGGACCGCAGACAGGTAACCCGACTTGTCAAACGTGGAACCCTCACACCATCTCGGAAGCTCCCTGGATACACGGGCGCCTACCTGTTCTGGCGCTCCGACGTCACCGCGATCAGCGAGCGTGCGTCATGACCACGGTTCCCCCGATGGTTTACCCGGGTTCCCCGAATGTCCGTTCCACGGACCCGATCGAGTCGCATGAGGCGGCGGACAGGACGGATGTTGCGGGTTCGCAGCAGGAAGTCCTCCGCATCCTCCAGGGGGCGGGGCGCCCGTTGGGTGACGGGGAAATCTACCGGACCCACATCCTGAACCCTGGCCCTCTCGACGTGGTGTGGTCTGAGGCAAGGTTGCGTACCGCCCGCCACGAACTCGTCGAAGCGGGCATGGTCGTGGACGCCGGTGTCGGGGTCACTCGTGCTGGGCGTCGGTGCCGGGTATGGGCGGCGGTGTCGGCATGACCGCAGCCAAGCCCATAGAGATCGGATTTATCAGCGCCGAAGCGTTTGCCACGCGCGTCGTGCCGGACCCGGCGACCGGATGCCACAACTGGAGAGGAAAGACTCGCCACGACGGCTACGGCGTCGTGGTACGCAATCGATCCTCGCGCCAGGCTCACCGAGTCGCCCTCATCCTCGCTGGCATCGACCTGCCAGTCGATGCGGTCGTGGACCATCTGTGCCGAAACCGCCGATGTGTGAATCCCGCTCACCTCGATGTGACGACGAGCCGAACGAACACCGAGCGGGGTATCAGTCCGATCGGTGCGTATCTCCGAGCTCACGCTAGCGGTCGCTGCATCAACGGGCACGACCTCGCGATCGTCGGCTTTCACAGGGCCGGCCGTACGAAGACATGCGCGCAGTGCGGTCGGGATCGAGTCGCCGCCTACAAGGCTCGGAGGGCGTCATGATCACCATCCGTTGGTGCGCCGGGGCACTGTTCTTCCTGGCCCTGGTCCCCGCGTTCCTGGGTGTCCGTGACTGGTTCCTCGCCGCGTTCATGTTCGCCGCGTTTGTGGTGGCGTTCACACCGTGGCACCGGCTGATCGCTGACCTGCCGGCGGGGCACCCGGATTCGGTGAGCCGCCTCGACCATCTCGACGGTGTATTCATCCACGACCACCGCTGCATCTCCCTGACCGGACCCGAGTGGGCGGACGTGTGCGACTGCCGCACGCTTCGGCTCATTGACGAGCACCAACGGCAGGCCGACTCATGATCGCCGTCTTCCTGGTCGCCGCGCTTATCGCGCTGGTGGTTTTCACTTCCCCATCTGATCCTCCGCGGCACCGCCGCTAACTCCGCACGAAAGGGCACAGACATGACGGAGCAAAGTTACGAGTTCACCGGGCTCGAAAAGGTCAACATCCACGGGTACACGGTGCGGCAGATCCGCGCGACCCGCGACATCCCCCGACACGGCATCCGAAAGGGCGATCTCGGTGGATGGATCGAGTCGTCCGAGCTGACCAACGGCAACGCCCGGGTCTCCGGCGACGCCTGGGTCTACGGCGACGCCCAGGTCTACGGCAACGCCCTGGTCTACGGCAACGCCCGGGTCTCCGGCAACGCCCGGGTCTACGGCAACGCCCGGGTCTACGGCAACGCCTGGGTCTCCGGCGACGCCCGGGTCTACGGCAACGCCTGGGTCTCCGGCGACGCCCGGGTCTACGGCAACGCCCTGGTCTACGGCAACGCCCGGGTCTACGGCAACGCCCGGGTCTACGGCGACGCCCGGGTCTCCGGCGACGCCCGGGTCTCCGGCGACGCCCGGGTCTCCGGCGACGCCCGGGTCTACGGCAACGCCCGGGTCTACGGCGACGCCCGGGTCTACGGCAACGCCCGGGTCTCCGGCGACGCCCGGGTCTCCGGCGACGCCCGGGTCTACGGCAACGCCCAGGTTGAGAAGACGTGGCACTACATCGCTGTCGGCCCGATCGGGTCGGAAGGTGTCGTTGCGACGGTGTTCCGCACCGAGAACGGGAAGCACATCCTCGCGGTGGGGTGTTGGACGGGGACGCTCGGGACGCTGATGGCGGAGGTCAAGCGACGCCGGGAGTCGTGGCGGGCGGATGAGCTTACGCAGGGCTTGTGGATGGAGCAGTACCGGGCGTTGAAGCGTCTGGGGAACGCCACGGTCGCGCGTTGGGCGGAGGTGTCGAAGTGACGGAGCAAACAACATCCAGGATGTACCTCGGCAGGTTCGATGGTGACGCCATGGTCGACGTCACACATTTCACGTCACGAGACGACCGGTGCGTCCCCCCGAGCATTGTCGATCTGGTCGCCGCCGACCCTACCCGGAACTCGTACACGGACTGGGACGGGGGCGTGTGGTTTCCCCTCACCGAGGGGCGTGTGACGGAGCAGCGCGCGGATATGGGTGGCGCGTGTTGTTGGTGTGAGTTCCCGCAGGCGCGGCAGAAGTATCTTCCGGTGCCGGCGTCGAAGGCTGTTGGTGGTGTGCATGTGCGTCCGTTGCGGCGTGATCCGCAGTTCTGGGCGATGGTCGCTGTGACCGGGCTCGTGGCTGTGGTGTGTGTGCTGCTCATCGTTTCGGCGGTGACGGCATGAACGACTTCACAGCATCCAACGGCATCGGCGTGGAGATCAACGACGAGGAGCAGATCGTCTTCGCTGTAGGCAATCGTCCTATCACTCCGATATGGACCAATTCAAGTGAACTCAAAGCCCTCCGGGAGTTCTTTCGGGCTGAGGAGGACGAACGCCTCGGACGGTGGAGGTGGCCCGAGAACCCGGAATATGTGGTTTATCGAGCCGACGACGATGCGCGGGTTCTTCACGAGCCAAGCGGGCAAGTATGGGTGATAACTCGACGTGCGGTGAATGGTGCGATTTACGGTGGCATCCAAGATTGGCACCGAGCCGCTCGGGCGTTCTTCGATGCTCACCCGGAGCCGCTGGATATGCCCGACGGCATCTACATGGTCAACAAGACCTTCCATCCCTACGAGCGACTCGTGCAGCGGCGACGGGGCGAGTGGCTCCACCTCTACCGGGGTTATGCGCCACAGCACGAGACGCACACCGCCGAACAGGTCGCCCGCATCGCGGCGAAAGAGGGCCGTCTGACTCCGCTCGTTCAGGTTCCTGAGCCTGACACGACTGGGGGGTGCGTCATGACCGCAGCGAAGTACCTGCAGACGGGTGACTGGGTGACACACCCGGCATCGGGCAGCATCATGGTCGTCACGGCACCACCGGAACCGCTCGGGCAGCGGAGCCTTCTACTCACAGTGTGGACGGTGGGTTCAGGCGATCAGGCCCGGTACACCGTCGATCAGGACGAGGACTATACGGTCCTCGGGTCGGATGAGTTGCGGTCTCGGCGTATTGCGGAGCAGGGCGTGCAGCTCGCGTTGGGGCGGGAACTGTTGGCGTCGCAGCGGATCGTTGCCGCTATCGACACACACCTGGCGGTGACCCCGTGAGCGTTGATGGACCAAAGAGCGCGCGCATGGCAAAGCTGCGGATCGTTCAGGATGCGTCTACGCCGCTGAGCGTGGAGGAGCTTCAAGAGCGCGGGAACAAGCTAGTTACGGATGCCAGACGGGCTGCTCTCCGCGCTATCGCGCTATCGATGCAGCCGGAGTATGTCGAGCGGGAGCACAGCGTACAGCGGCGCGATCTGATCCGGTGGCGGCGGAACGCGGCGGAGGCGCGCGATGAGTGGCAGAAGGTCGTGGACGCGACGACGGAGCTACTAGCAGAAATCGATCGTACGTCGCAGAAGCTGGCAGATCCATCATGATCCCCCGGACGGTTCAGGCTGACCGGCTCACGATGTCGGTTGAGGAACGCGCCGAGTACGAGGAGTGGCGTGAAGCCCGCCCCCCGTACCGGGATGGTTCCGCGCAGCAGCGGGCGTTCGTAGCGGGGATGCGCGCGCAACGTCGTGTCGATGCGGCGGAGAAGATCAACGACCAATGCGCCGAATGCGGCGAGGTCGACGATATGCGGGTCATCGGGGATACCGGGGACTCGATCGAGCTCCGGTGCCCCCACTGTGCCGCATCGACTTACGTACCGAGGGGGCGGTCATGACACCGTTCGTGAAGGTCGAGGTGACGCCGGATACCCCGGCTTGGGAGCAGGAACGCCGTAACAGTGTGGGCGCGTCCGAGGTTGCCGCGGTGATGGGTCTCTCTGCGTACGGTGTGACCCCGCTGGACGTGTACAAGCACAAGCTCGGTGTGGATCGGCATTTCGATCCGATCCTGGCGTGGGTGGGGCACCAGTCCGAACCGATCATGGAGGCGTGGCTGCGGGAGTTCTCGGGCCTGGATTTGAACATCCGCCCCGGGTTCATGGCCCGCTCGGTGGAGCACCCGTACCTGCATGCGTCGTTTGATCGGGTGAACGAGGCACCGTTCTTCCCCATCCAAATGAAAACCGCTGGGCAGTGGGTCGGGCATCACTGGGATGAGGGTATCCCCACAGACATCCGCGTCCAGGTCCAAGCCGAAATGGCTGTGTCCGGCACGCCACGCGCATTGGTGGTCGTGTGGATCGGTGGCCGGGAGTTCCGGCACTTCTGGGAACCCCGAGACGACCGGTTCATCCGCGAACACCTCATCCCCACCCTCCAGCGGTTCTGGGACGGGAACGTGCGGGCGAAGGTCGAACCTCCCGTGTCAACGCTCGCCGAGGTCAACGCGATCGTCACGGACGGGACGGAGATCGAACTGTCCGAGCAGGCGTTCGACACTCTCGAGCGGATCACGGTCCTCAACAGCGACATTCAAGCGCAGACCGACGAGCGGGACGCCCTCAAGGTCGTGCTCGCGCAGTACGTCGGCGCAGCAGACACCCTCACCCATGACGGCGTGAAGGTCGCCACATGGCGGCAGCAGAAGGGCCGCGCCGGGTTCGATCAGAAAGCGTTCCGGGAGGCGTACCCGGATCTCGCGCAACAGTTCACGACGGTAGGGCAGCCATTCCGTGTGCTGCGCCGCACAAAGACCAAGGAGCAGTCATGACCGACCTCAGTAACGCGGCTGTTGCCGCGCAGGAACGCCAGGGCAAAACACCGACGGTCATGGACCTGGTGCACCGTCAGCAGTCCGCTATCGAAGCGCAACTCGCCGGCACGCTCAACTCAGGCGCGTTCGTCCGCGCGGCGATCAGCGAGATAAAGAAGTCCGAGTACCTGCAGCAGGCGACAGCGGATTCGGTGCTCGGGTCGATCATGCTCGCCGCCCAGTTGAAGCTTGAGATCGGTTCAGCGCTGGGGCACTTCTGGCTCACCCCCCGCCGCGAGCACGGCACATGGGTGTGTGTCCCGATCGTCGGGTATCAGGGCCTCATCGAGCTCGCGTACCGTTCCGGCCGGGTTCTCCGCGTGGAGACGTTCTTGGTCCGTGAGGGCGACTACTTCGAGTACGGGGCGAACAGTGAACGGGGCCGGTTCTTCGACTGGAAACCCGCCGACCGGGAATCAACCCGCCCGTGGACTGACGCGGTGGTGACGGCTCAGATCAGTGGTGGCGGGGTGGTGTGGGAAACCCTCCCGAAAGAGAAGATCCTCGCCCGCCGCCCGGATAAGTGGGATCGGGGGCCGTGGAAGACGCATGAGGAGGAGATGGCCCGCAAGACCTTGGTCCGTGAGGTGTCCCCGTACCTCCCGAAGTCGACAGAGTTCGGTCTCGCGATCCAGGTGATGCGGCAGGTCGAAGACGAAGGCCAGGTTGTCCGATCCATCGAAGGTGTTCAGGGGCTAGTCGTCGGTGATGCTGTCGAGCCCGGTGTTGGGGATCCGCTCGGAAGGACAGCGGAAGAGATCGCTGAGGACCAGCGGTGAGCGGTTGCCGGTTCCGCGCCGACATCGAACGGATGGAGAGGTCATGAGGTTCCCGTTGCGTTACGGGGTTGGTGTCCTCGATTCCGGCCGGTGGGTTGAGGCCGGTGAGGATTCCACACCCGAGGGGGCGATGCAGGCCGCTGCGGTCCTGCGGGCCGATGGTAAGCACGCGCGGGCTTTCGATTGGTCTGTGGCTCCTGCGGGGTTGATGCTCGACCCGCAACCCGGAGACGACGAGTACGCCGCCGACATCACACGGATGGAGCAGGGAACATGAGCGATTACACGGATACGAACGTGCCCGGGGTGCAGGTCAAGGTATCCATCGACTGGGGTCAACTCGGGCGGCACATCGCTGACGCCGACTCGGAGGAGCAGGCCGTGTTCCTTGAGGGCTGGGCTGAACAGATGGGGACGTGGAAGCCGGGCATGGCGGAGATGCAGTGCGCTTATGTGGGTGAGAAGGTGGCCGACCCGGAGTGGGAGATGTCCCGGGATCACATCGTGACGTTGCTGTCGAACCTGCTGGCGTTCATTGATCCCGAATCTCGTGAGCGGATGGAGCAGGGAACGTGACCCCGCAGATGACGGCGGTTGACGCGTTCGCTGGTGTCGGATGGGGCGTCGCGTGCGAACGCCTCGGGATACGCGAGTACGGAGCAGACAACGCGGCATCCGTCATACGAACACGGTCAGCGAACGGCATGCGCACGATCTACCGCGACGTGTGGGCTGGACTCTTCGAACCATCGCTGGTCCCACCGCACCGGATGCAGATCGCGTCCCCGCCGTGCCAGACGTTCAGCATGGCCGGTGGCGGTGAGGGACGACAGGCGCTCGATGACGTGCTCACAGCGATCGATGACGAGTCGTGGAAGTCTCCGGCTGCGCTGCACGCGCTCGGGGAAAGGATGGATCCGCGCACGGCTCTCGTGTTGACGCCGCTCGCGCACATCTGGGCGCACCGCCCAGAGCTCGTGGCGTTGGAGCAGGTTCCCCCGGTACTGCCGATCTGGCGTCGCATCGCTCAGGTGCTCCGCACGCTCGGTTACTCCGCATGGTCTGGGATCTTGCACGCGGAGCAGTACGGGGTGCCGCAGACCAGGGACAGGGCTATCCTCATGGCTCGTCTCGACGGCCCAGTGAAGCCGCCAACGCCGACGCATTCGCGCTACTACACGGCGCAGCCGAAGCGACTGGACCCGGGCGTTGAGAAGTGGGTTTCGATGGCCGAAGCCCTCGGCTGGGGAATGACCGAGCGTCCGTATCCGACGATCGCCACAGCGCGAGAGACGGGCGGGCCGGACAAAGAGAAGGTCGGAGGGTCGGCTGCGCGGGCAGCGATCTATGCAGAGCAGGAAGCCGGACGCTGGGTCGCTCACAAGGTCATGGGTTCCGGGATGGTTGAAAGTCACGGCGAGCGGCCGGATCGTTCTCTCGATCAGCCATCCTTCACCGTTCGTGCAAACGCCGGAGGTAGCGCCCCGGGTGGTTTCGTCTGGGCTGAGAAGTGGCCATTCGAACGGCCCGCGACGACGGTTGTCGGATCGTTCAGCCCGGACGTGATCGCTGCTCCGGGTCATCGTGACCGAGAGACTTCGCGGCAGGACGCGCCCGGTTCGGTGCGTGTGACGTTTGAGGAGGCCGCAGCACTCCAGTCGTTCCCACCCGACTTCGTATGGAAGGGCACGAAGACCGCGCGATTCCAGATCGTCGGGAACGCGGTCCCGCCGCTGATGGCTGAGGCAATCCTGCGTTCACTGCTGGCTCCGGCCGAGAAGCGGGATGCGTGGAGCGAGATATTCGCGGAGGTGGCTGGGTGAATAAGCGTAGGGGTGTGAATCACCCACCCCGGGTGGTGAAGGACGCCGTGATTCAACGTGACGGTGGCTTCTGCATCCTCGCGCTCAACCGGTGCCAGGGCGAAGCAACCACCACGGACCACCGGGCGAACCGGCAAGCGGGCGGCAGCCGCCTACTCAACCATCCCGGGGTGCTGGTCGCCGCGTGTCAGCGGTGCAACGGCGACAAGGCCGACGCGCACGCGATCGTCCTGTTCGAGCTCGAGCAGCGCGGCTTGTACGTGCGACCCGCGGCGACGCACGCGAAAACCCTCGAACGTGCACTGTCGACGCCTGTCCAGGATCTCGCCGGGGACTGGTGGATGCTGCTGTCCTCCCGGGAACGCCGACCGGCGACGGATGCGGAGATCGCACGGCATCTCGAATGGGTGGGGGTCCGCTGATGGTGTGGTTCAACGTGGACGACGGGTTCTGGTCGCACCCGAAGGTGCTCGAGCTCGACGCGCCCGCCGTCGCCCTGTGGGTGCGCGCTGGATCGTACTGCGCGAAGCACCTCACAGACGGGAAGGTCACCCATCGCACTCTGAGGATTCTCGACGGCGACCACGACGCGGCGACGGCTCTCGTGCTGGCTGGCCTGTGGGTGTTCGATGACAGCGAGAACTGCTGGTGGTTCCATGACTGGTCGAGGTATCAGCGCACCCGTGAGCAGGTTGAGGCGGAGCGCGCGGCGACTCGTGAACGGGTCGCGAAACACCGGGAGAAACAGCGTACTAACGATGTTGGTAACGCGGTTACTAACGGTGGCGGTACACCTGCCCAGTCCAGTCCAGTCCAAACCAATGACTTCTACTCACTTTCTAAGAGTCAGTCCAGTAGTAACCGCGCGCGAGTTTCGACCGACGCGATCGATGTGCCGGAGATGACACGGAAGCTCGCCGCACGGCAAGGGGTCACGTCGCTGCGGGGCGTGGTCGATGCGATCCTCCGCCACACGGGGCTGATGGTGAACTCTGCGGGGGCGTTGCAGGTGTCCCTGTCGATCCTGGAACGGGCGAAGAAACCGCCGACGTCGGGGCAACGGTATGTGACTGAGGCGATCCGGCAGTCACCGGCAGAGGTGGCGCAGTTCATTCATGAGCACGCATTGGAGGTCGCGTGATGGAAACGATGAATGTCACGGTCCCTGCGGGGGTGTGGGGGCGGCTCGCGTCGGAGGCTGATAACCGTGGCGTGACGGTCGAGGACATCCTCGTCGCAGCGATCAACCATGTGATCCGCCCGCAGGGCCGTAGGGAGATGATTCTCGCATTTGTCAGGGCGGGGTTCACGGACGCTCAGGTCGCCGCGCATACCGGGGAACTGGTCGGGTTCGTGGCGCAGGTTCGTCGTGACGCCGGGTTGAAAGCAGTGAGGGGTAGCCGTGGGTGAGATCGAGGTGGAACGGTTCTGCGCCCGTGGTTGCACCCGGGAGGACGGGTCTGGTCTGGTGGCGCGTCACGGGGCGTATTGTGCGCGCTGTCACGGGAGGATCCGTACGGCGTTGCTGATATCTGGTGAGCTCGCCGGTCACCTTCTGCATCACGGTGTTGTGATGCGGCCGGCGGAGGCTGAGCGGGTGGATTCGTCGTCGGAGGCGCCTGTCCCGTTCAATGCTGCGGCGTTTGATGATGTGAATGAGTTGTATTCGTTGCTGGTGTATTGGGTGACGGTGTGGGCTGGGACGCTGCGTCAACCGGTGCCGGGGGTTGCTGGGCGGGCGTGGCGGTCGGACACGGGCCGGATCATCGGCCTGCCCCGATCAACGTCACCAGTGGATGGGCAACGGCTTGTGTCGGGGTTGGCGGGGTGGCTGGGTGACCGGCTCGACGCGATCCTGTCCGCTGACCGGCCGGATGATGTGGATGCGATGTCTGACGCTGTGCGGGATGTGTGGCGGATGAACGCCCGCTGGCCTCGCATCGAACGACCGTCGTTCTCGGCTATGCCGTGTCCGAGGCAGGATTGCGGCGCCCGCCTGGCCGTGTACCCGCCCGCGTTTGAGGGGGATGACAGGCGTGTGGTGTGCACCGCCGGGCACTGGTATCCGGAGGAAGAGTACGAGCATCTGATCCGGGTGTTTGAGCAGGTAGCTCGGGAGGAAGCGAAGACAGCGCGGGTCGCGAAACGTCTCGCGAAGAGATACGGGATCGGAGCAACGACATGACCAAGCACACCAACCAACCGAACCGTACCCAGGAGGAATCATGAGCTACGCCTGCCCCGGATGCCAAGCCAACGGCATGGCTGACGACTGCTTCCACGACGAGAAGATGTGGGCTCTTGCCGAAGCCCTGTCGGTGGGCCTTCCAGGTGGCCCAGCCAAGTGGGGAACGCCCGTCGACCGTGCGTGGGCTTTCATCGACGACGCCGAGGCGCTCGTCGGATCTGTGGGCAATCCGCCGTATCGGGTCGGCATGTTCCATCCCGCAGGCCGTCAGAGTCCGACCACTGTCGGCGTGGTGAACGGACGCTACCTGTTCACCGTCGATGAGGAAGCCGAGTTCATTGTCGACGTGCTCGCCGAGGACGGGCGCAACCAGCTTCTCGACCTCCTGACCGGAATTGAAAGCCAACTCCCTGCCCAAGAGAACCGTACCCAGGAGGAGAAATGACAACAGTCGCAGAGCTGATACCCGGAGACGTCATCGACGGGCCGCTCGGGATCTTGTCAGCGACGTTCGTGTCTGCCGCCCCGCATCCAATCTACGAGGGGCTGCAACTGGTCACTTGGCGGATGTCGGACGGCGAGTGGTCACATGATGCGCTGCGGCCCGAGCAGTACGTCGGTGAGGCACGCCCCTCGGATGCAGAGACCCGGGAGTCAGCTCTGCGACGCGCGTTGCTCGAATCGGAAGGACCGGGAGCATGAGCGAAGACGAGCTGTTCCTACAGCGGAGAACCATTCACTACGTCGAGTTCGGAGGAATCGGAGGCGACATTGCCGCAATCACGATAACGACTGAGGCGTGGCGCGATCTCGGATCACCGGAAACCGTGAAGGTGACCGTAGCTCCCGAATCGGCGGATCGGTGGTCTGACGATGGATGAGCTATTGACGTTTACAAAACATCAACCGAACCGGAGTGAGACATGAGCAACACTGACCTGATCCGTCACCTGCGGGCCGAGCACGCTAAGCATTTTGACGCCCTGGGTGACCTGCTGTTCGATGCCGCTCGTGCGCTAGAAGCCGCTGAAGCCGACCGGACCTATCGCCTGAGAACGAGCTCGCGGACGATGACGGTAGTCGTTGAGAACGAGGTCTTCGTGACATTGCTGGACGGTGGACGCCCGGCGTTCTGGGAGATTCGAGAAGGCCGACCGGTGATGCTGTCCTACGCGGTGACAGCCGCGGGGCGCGAGCCGAAACCGGAAGGACAGGGAGCATGAGCGCAGCAGAGAACTACCAGAGAGGCCGACACCGCCGCACCGACCCCGCGTGCCACTACCACCGCGAGCCACGAAACCGGTTCGAGCGGTGGCGATACAACCGCGCTCGGGGGCGATCGTGCGAACTATGCATCCGCATCCGAGAGCTTGCCGAACATCCATTCTGGAGGCGCAACGGATGGCGCACCTGGCGTGATGAGAAACCGGGTGATCCGTCATGAGGGACCGGTGCTATCGGCGTGGTTGGCCGCACGGCGAAGAGCAGGACGGCGACAACCCGTGCGTGTGCGGCGAGCCCGCGTTCCACAGGGGCCTGCACGTCTGCGACGACTGCGGCGCGAAATGGGCAGGCGGTCGTGCCGCCAGTCCGGGTGATCGGGAGCGCCGCGACACGCCGTAGCGGCGAAGATACTTGACAAAGGAAGGCCGCAAGTCGATGTCTGACCCTAGTAGAAGGATTATGTGATGGTGGAGCTAACCTGCACGAATACAGACGAAGCGGGCAGAGAATGCGCTCGTGCAGTTGTCCCGAGCTCGCCCGTCTCGATGTGTCAGATGCACATTCTCCTCGCGGCGCACTTCGCGATGGAGATGGGAGGTTTTGGGACGGGGATAGTTGCGGCCGGTGGAAAGAAGTCGGGTGCTCGGCTGAAGTACGGCAGGCCGAGCGTTGTCTACTACGTGCAGCAGGACACTCGCATCAAGATCGGGACGACAACCGATCTACCCACAAGAATGCAGTCGATACCGCATGACGCTCTCCTGGCCGTAGAACCAGGCGGGAACGCGCTGGAACGCAACAGGCACCGTGAATTCGCAGAGTTCCGTGTCAATGGTGAGTGGTTCGAGGGAAGCCATCGTTTGCTATCCCATGTGAGCCAGACGCGCAGGAAGTACGGAGAGCCGATGAGGGCATGGGAGCAGGTAGCGCGACACGCCGCCGCGAAGATACTTGACACGGGACAAATTCGCATACTCTAGGGTTGTCCGAAGGTCGCGCCCGCCAGGGGTTGCGGCCTTCACCCGTTCTTCCCGGGTGTGCGTGTGCCCCGCACCCCGGGAACACTTCCCCCTCCCGGCTAGTCGCCTGACACGCGGCCCGTGCTGGTTGAGGGTATCCGTCCCAAGGTTGGGGCGGTCATCGGTACCACCCGAGCAAGTCGGGTACGGGCCAACTCTGGCGTACCCCTAGCCACAGGCTTACAGGTCGCCGTGTACTGCCGGTGGATGCAAGCTTCCGGCCATCACAATTGCACATGACGGAGCCACTTCGGGTGAGGCCGTCCGGGTGCCCCTAGCTCAGCGGTAGAGCGCTGGTCTCCAAAACCAGGCGTGCGAGGTTCGACTCCTCGGGGGTATGCAATGCGGAGCCTGCTGTCAAAACGGCGGGGAAGTTGCGACCTCCGCAGAAGACCCCCGGGTAGCAAGGCGGACTACATAGCCGCGAAGCGTAATGCCTGTGACTGGCCTGGAGCCCGGGGGCAAGTTGTCCCGCCGCCACACGCTGACACCTACATCACGTTCGAGCTGTTGATGAGCGGCGGGACACCACACCCCACGGGAGTCGGTCATGTTCCGCAGGTTCGGTGTACTCGTGGTGACGCTGCTGGTGATCGCGTTCGCCCCGTACCGGGTGCAGCACCGCATGTTCATGTGGCATGTCAACAGGAACCACCGCTGATGGTCCGCGACATCCCGAAGACCACAGACGCGATGCTCGACCACAGCGGCGCACAGTCGAAAGACAAGGGCGACGCGCTCGACGCGATCGGCCGGTTCCTCCTCGAGCACCCCGAGTACGACAACGACGAACACCTGGTAGAGGCAAGGATCTCGTTGCTCAGCTAAGACGAAAGACGGCCCCGAAACGAGTGCGCTAACACTCGCCGGGGCCTAACCCGCAATCAAGGTCTATTTGATTGGAGAGCTGCGATGCAGTCTACTGAAGTCGCCACCGAGACTTGGCTTCCCATTCCCGGATTCGAGGGATCCTACGAAGTTAGCGATTACGGTGGCGTCCGCTCCCTTGATCGAACGATTCAGAGATCCGATGGCCTAATCGTCCGGCTCGAAGGGCGCAGGCTGGCAATCCATATCCATAATGGTTACCCGACGATACGCCTCACCCATGGCAATCGCCGACTCACATTCGGCGTACATCGTTTGGTCCTGTTGGCTTTCGTTGGTCCTAGCCCGGATGGGATGGAGGCCTGCCATAACGACGGAGACCGGTCGAACAACGTGCTGAGCAACTTGCGCTGGGACAGCAGGTCAGAGAACAACAAAGACCGCATCCGTCATGGAACAGACTTCTCCCGCAACAAGACCACTTGTCCGCGCGGACACCGGCTCGAGTCGCCCAACCTCATCGAGGATCTATTCCGCAGGACCGGATATCGCTCGTGTCGAGCATGCAACCTAGCGCTACAGCACGGCAAGTATCGGGGTGAACCATTTGACCCGGCCGTCGCAGACGCAAAATACTCGCTGATCATTGCTGGGGCGAACCCGATTCGACCGAAGCGTAAGAGGGCGGCATTGCTGTGAGGGACATCGAACACCTCGTTACCCAGCAAGCCGACCCGCGCATGTTCGAATGCCCGACCTGCGAGTCTCAGTACACGTCGAGGCTCGCCGCAGCCGAGTGCTGCGACCCCGCATGGGAAGACAGCTGATGGCCGACGCGAAGTACGGTCACGACCATCAGAAGCTCAGAGCCGAGTGGAAACGGAAGGTCGACGCCGGCGGCGTACACTGCGCCGCAGAGTTGCACGGTCATCCGTGCGTCATGCCAGAGACGATCATCCATCCCGGAAGCAAGTGGGCACTCGGGCACTACGACGAACACATCGACCCGGAGCAGGTCATGCCACCAGCGCCCGAGCACTTCAGGTGCAATGCGAAGGCACCATCTCTCTGGAAGCAAAGGGCACTCGCGCCCAAGGAGGAGTACGGATGGTTCCCGGCCGCGTGACGCTCGACACCACGAACCCTGACCTGCACAGTCTCGCGTTGACCATCGGATTCACCCGCGACCTCATCGAACGAGACGCACCCACACAGGAGTGGGAAGCCCTCACCCACACACTGGTCGAAGAACACACACCAGAACAACTCGCGAACATGCTCACCGGAGCAGCCACCATCATCGCCCGCATCGGCATCACCACAGACACCAGCATCCGACACGGCGAACAAGCCCGACACAACCTCACCCACAACCGAGGCCGGATTCTTTAGCCAACACCCACCCCGCAAGACCCGCGAGTCATCTAGATCTCTCCCCGGGGTTTTTCCACGTGCAGGGAGGTGGTCGTGATGGCGTCTTCGACTGCTGAGCTCCGCGCGGTGGGCGCGCCGCGATCCGCGAAATCTGGCGGGCGAGCGGCTTACTCTGAGGCGTTTCGGCGTGATGCGGTGGAGAAGGTTCGGGCTGCAAAGTCGGTGTCGCAAGTTGCAAAGGCGTTGGGGGTGTCGCGACCCACGTTGTCGAGGTGGGTTGCTGAGGCTGATCCGCCACCGTTGTCGTTGGTCGAGGCGGTTCAGTCGGGTGACCGTAAGGCGTATCTGGTGGCGATGCGGAATCAGCTTGCGGAGAAGATTGCCGCGGGTATGGCACCGCGTGATCTGCCTCCGAATGTGCGCTTGTTGAACGAGACGATGCGCGAGCTTGAGGAGATCGAGACGCGCGAGGCTGAGGAGTCGGCTGATGCCGCAAGCGCGCCAGACGAAGCCTGGGACGAAGACGACATCTAGGTCGGTGGCGCGTCGGGTGCCGCCGAAGCGCCGGAAGCTGTCGGAAGTTGCCAAGCATCTTGTCTTGCCGTCTGGCATCGTGTCGACGGGATACCCAGCCGTCGCGGCGCAGTGCGCGAAGATGGGCGTTGAGCACGACGACTGGCAGCAGGGTCTTGGTCGTGCGATTCTCGCGAAGCGTGAGACTGGGCTGTACGCGGCCGGTATCGGTGGTGTGCTGATCTCGATCTGCCGTCAGGTTGGGAAGACGTTCACGATCGGCACGATTGTGTTCGCGTTGTGCATCCTGTTTCCCGGGATCAAGGTGCTGTGGACCGCGCACCACTCGGCGACGTCGGATGAGACGTTCGACACGCTCGCGGCGTTGGCGAGGCGGAAGCGGATCCGCCCGTACATCCGGCAGATCCGGGCGGGCAACGGTAAGCAACGGATCCTGTTCACGAACGGGTCACGGATCATGTTCGGCGCCCGTGAACACGGGTTTGGTCGAGGCATCCCGGGCGTCGCGATCGTGGTCTTCGACGAGGCGCAGATCCTCACGTCGAAGGCGCTCGACGACATGGTGCCGGCTGCGAACACGGTCAAGAACCCGCTGGTTGTGTTCATGGGGACGCCGCCGAAGCCGGAGGATCGGGCGGAGTTCTTCAAGACGCGTCGGCGCACGGCGTTGAAGATCAAGGAGCGGCGAGCGGCCGGCGAAACCGTCGCGTCGAACATGCTCTACCTCGAGGTGGGAGCGAACGCGGGCGACGACCCGAATGACCCAGAGGTGCGGGCACGCGCGAACCCGTCCTATCCGCACCGCACGCCGGATGACGCGATCGAGCGGATGCGGGAACTCCTCGGCGATGAGGAGTCCTTCAAACGTGAGGGCCTCGGCATCTGGGACGAGGACTCGGACGGGACTGGCGCGGTCGACCTGGCGCTCTGGAAAGCGCACCGCGGAAAGCTCGTGGCGACGACGGGTCCGGTCGTGCTCGCAGCTGACACCAACCTCGACAGGAAGCTCTCCGCGCTGATGGCTGTCGGTGCTGGCGCTGACGGTGTGCCGCAGCTGCGGGTGGTCGAGTCGAAGGCTGGATCTGCGTGGATGGCGGAACTGGTTGTCCGCGTGTGCCACGAACATCCAGAGGTAGTCGCGATCGTCATCGACGAGAAGAAGTCGACCGAGCCGATGGCGGAAGCTGTCGCTTCGGCGCTCGAGGATGCAGAGCTCGCGGTCGCTGTGGTGCGGACGTCGTATCCGGACATGGCTGAGGCGTGTTCGGTGACGTTCGATCTGATCCATGAGGGTGTGATGCGTCACTCGGGCGATGCGGCGTTGGAAGCCGCGGTGCGGTCGGCCGTGAAGGACGAGCGAGAAGGGTCGTTCACATGGTCGCGGCGGAAAGCTGGCGCGGCCGTGGTGCCGCTCGTGGCGGGGTCGCTCGCTCTGTGGGAGTGGCTGCGGCGTCGAGACGCTGACTACGACGTGATGGATTCGATCGGATAGGTGAGCGTGTGCGGTATCTCCCGGAAGTTCTGCTGATCGTCGGTGTCATCGTGTGCGCTGTCGCCGCGTGGCTCGCGTTCGGTCTTGCAGCAGGGATCGCTGTCATCGGCGTCTCTTGTGTCGGCGTCGCGGTGATTCTGGATCGAGACGGGAAGAGGTGACCGGTGTTCCACAAGCGTGAAGCAACCTCGGATACCGTCGTCGCCCGCACCTCGTACCGTGGCCCATCCGGGTTGCCGGTGACGGTGAAAGCGGACGCTGCGTTGCGGCAGTCGGTCGGCTGGGCGGCGGTGATGCTCCGTGCCGGTCTGATCTCATCGTTCCCGATCGACACGTTCCGCACGGTGTCCGGAATCGACTACCCCGTGCAGTCGCCACCGGTGCTCGTGGACCCGTTCGGGCGTGGCGAGGTCTCTATTCAGGAGTGGATGCACTCGACACAGGTTGATCTGGATCGTGTCGGCAACTGTTACGGCATCATCCGTGAGCGGGACGGTCTCGGGAAGCCTCGAGTAATCGAGCTTGTCCGCCACGAATACGTCACCGTGAAGTCCAAGGCCGGTGTCGTCTCCTACGTGATTCGGGACGAGACCGGCACGACCCGGAAGTACGCACCGTCCGAGGTGTGGCACGAACGCCAGTACACGGTGCCGGGTCTGATCATGGGTCTCTCTCCGGTCGCGTACGCGGCATGGTCGCTCGGGCTGTGGGCGACAGCGGCAGAGTTCGCGGCGGAGTGGTTCACGAACCACGGCATCACCCCGTCAGGCATCCTGCGTAACAGCGAGAAGGTACTGAAGCCCGGAGCCGCGGACGACATCAAGGCGCGGTTCAAGGAGTCCGTGCAGGGTGGTGACATCTTCGTCACTGGCAAGGACTGGGAGTACAGTACCGGGCCTGCGTCGACCGCGGAATCACTGTTCATCCAGCAGATGGACTACAGCGACCAGGCCATGTGCCGGTTCTACGGTGTCCCCGCGAATCTCGTCGACGTCGCCGTGACGGGGCAGAACATCACTTACGCGAACGTCACTCAAGCAAACCTCCAGTTCCTGATCATGAAGCTCGGTCCTGCTGTCCAACGCCGCGAAACCGCGCTATCACGGATGCTCGCAGCTCCCCGGTTCGTGAAGTTGAACACCGCCGCGCTGCTGCGCATGGACCCGGAGACGACAAGCCGGATCCTCATCAACGAGGTGACGGGGAAGATCACCGCACCATCCGAGGCGCGCGCGTTGATGAACCGTGCCCCGTTCACACCCGAGCAGATCGCCGAGTTCGAAGCGCTCGGCATCGTCAGCGCCGGCACCCCGGCACCCGCCGTCAGCATCCAGAAGAGTTAGGACGCCAACATGGACCCGATCCTCGCAGAGGCGCTCGCGAACGCTGGCCGTGCCCGCGCCGCGCAGGTCGCACAACGCACCGACCGTCCCCGCCAGCGCCGATCCGCCGCGGAGCCGTCAGCATCCGCACGGATGTCCGCACGGTCACTGGTCACCGTCCGCGACGTCGTCGAGGGCGAATCGGTGCACTTCACCGGCCTCGCTTCGGCAACCGAACAGGCGTACGAGATGTGGGACTGGCTGGGGCCATACACGGAGATCGTGTCGGCCGGCGCGTTCGAGAACACGCTGAACCGCGCAGATCTCGATGTGCCGCTCGTTCTCCAGCACAACCAGCTGCGCCGCATCGCCCGCACCAGCACCGGCACCCTCACCCTCGCGGAAACAGACGAGGGCCTGAACGTCGACGCACCATCGCTGGACATGCGCGACCAGGACGTCGCGTACATCGTCCCAAAGCTGCGCGCAGGACTCATCGACGAGATGAGCTTCGGGTTCCGCATCGTCCGCGGCAAGTGGTCGCCCGACTACACCGAGTACCGCATCGACGAGGTCGACATCCACCGCGGCGACGTCGCGATCGTCGGATACGGGGCGAACCCGTTCACCGACGCTGGCGTCCGCCAGCACACAGACCCGGCCGCAGCGCGTTCGTTCGAACGCGCCCGACCGCTCGCTCTCCGCTCCCTGCGGTAGAGCAACCAAACACAGCACGCACGCGCTCTCGCGACATGCGCACGCTCCTCGGACTGTGCGCAGGCCTGACTGACCGGACGGCTGGAACACCGATTCCAGACAAAGGAGAAGTCCCATGACCCTTCGCGAAATGATCCGCCGCCGGCTCGAGCAGCTGAACCGGTCGATCACCGAATACAACGAGGTCGGAGAGAACCTCAACGCCCTTCGCGGCGCTGAGACCATCGACCAGGCAGCGATCGACGCTGCCGTCGCCCGCCGTTCCGAACTTGCATCCTCGATCGAGTCGCAGCAGGCGAACATCGACGAGCTCGAGCGTGAAGCCGAGCAGGACGAGCAAGTGCAGCGCGCCGCCGAGCAGCGCACCCCTGTCGCTGCGGCACCCGTCGTCCGCGCTGAGGTGAACGAAGCAAACCCCGTGTACCGTCGCGGCGACAACGCGACCTCGTACTTCCGTGACCTGTACACCGCAGGTCAGGGTGGTTTCGAGGGGGACGCTGCACGTCAGCGTCTCGCGCAGTCGCAGGAACGCGCCGCGACGTCCGCAGCGGGTGCCGGTGGCGAACTCGCCCCGCCGCTGTGGCTCGTCGAGGATTTCGTCGCTCTCGCACGCGCGGGCCGCGTCACCGCCGACCAGGTGAACCAGCGTCCTCTCCCGGACGGTGCGTCGTCGGTCAACATCCCGAAGGTCACCGGCAACACGGACCCGGCTGTGACCCAGACGCAGAACACCACGATCACTGAGGCGTCGTTCACGACCACCTCCGTGTCGTCCGGGATCGCGGAGATCACCGGCAAGCAGACGGTCCCGATCGCGCTGATGCGTCAGTCGGGCGCACCGATCGACGACATCATCGTCGCTGACCTCGCCGCGGCATACGCCGTGTCGCTGGACAGCCAGGTGATCGCCGGATCGGCCGCGAACGGCCAGCTGCGCGGGCTCATCACCGCGGGAACCACCATCACCTACACGACCACGGTTCCGTCCGTGGTGTCGGTGACGGCTGCGAACAGCTTCTACTCGAAGGTTCTCGGCGCGATGAGCGCGGTGACGGCGGGTCGCAAGCTCCCGGCAGACAAGATCATCATGACCCCGACCCGGTGGAACTGGGTGCTCGCGGCGCTCGACGGTCAGCAGCGTCCGCTGGTGATCCCGAACGGGCCCGCGTTCAACCAGCCCGCGGTCACGGGTGAGCCGACTGCGGAAGGCCCCGCAGGTACTCTGCTCGGCTTGCCGGTGTTCACCGACCCGAACATCCCCGCGAACCTCGGGGCCGGAACGAACCAGGACGTCGTGTTCGTCCTCCGTTCGTCCGACCTGTGGCTGTGGGAGTCGGAGGTCGAGTCGGCGTCGTTCGACGCGACGCTCGCGGCGCAGAACAGCATCCTGTTCCGTGTCCTCGGGTTCGCGGCGTTCATCCCGCACCGCCACCAGGCGTCCGTGCAGGTGATCTCCGGCACCGGCCTGGTCGCGCCGACGTTCTGATCGGCAACAGAAGTCACCCCTGATCAGGGTGACGAGGTGAGAGGGCCGGGTTCCTGTTCCCGGCCCTCTCACCGTCCCAACAGGAAGAAGAGAGAAGTGAAGACACGAGACCGCATCTCAATCGCATGGATAGACCCAGGCCAGGTCGACGGCGCGTTCATGACGTCCATCATCGAAGTGATGCGCGCCCGCACCGAACGGGTTGACGGCATCATCCGCATCGAAGGTGGGTTGCTGTCCCGTCAGCGCAACGAGGTCGTGAAGACGTTCCTCGACCACACGACCGCCGAGTGGCTGTTCATGATCGACTCTGACGAGCAGCTGTCCGTGCAGGCCTTCGACAAGCTCGTAGCGGCCGCGCACGCGGCAGCCCGGCCTGTGGTCGGTGGGTTGTACTTCGGGACGTGGCCGTCACCCGGGATGATGCCGAAACCGGTCCCTCACATCTACGTCCACGCCGCTGACGGGGTTTCTGTCGCGCCGGTCACCGACTACCCGGAGAACCAGATCATCGAGGTGGATGCGCTGGGTACCGGGTGCATCCTCATCCACCGAAGCGTGCTCGAGCAGATCAGGGAACACGCAGACCCGCACGAGGGTGACGCGTGGTGCTGGTTCCGCGACCTCCCCCTGAACGGGCTGTGGCTTGGCGAGGATCTCTACTTCTGCCGCCGCATCCGATCACTCGGTGTACCGATCCACGCCCACACGGGTGCAATTCTCCCGCACCGCCGCCGGTACTGGCTCGACCAGCGCCAATTCGAGGCCGCGCGGGAACACGTGAGGAGTAGCAGTGCGAACCACGACACCTGAACCAGCACACGGGCGTCCCGCACGCCCGCAGAGGACCGCAATAGACACCACCCCACGACAGCACCGGACGGAGGTGGAACGTGGCACTGACAACCGTCGACGAGGTCAAGAACATGCTCCGGTGGGGGACCGCTGAGGTCACCAAGTACGAGGGACAGCTTGACGCGTACATCGCTGCGGCGTCGAAGCGTGTCGAGGAGGACGCGGGGCCGTTCGAGGCGCGCACGGTCGTGCACGTCTGTGACGGTGGCGACACGATCCTGCTGCCGCACGCACCGAACGAGGTCACGCTCGTGCAGGTCACCGGGGACGGTGGCGGTGAGTGGGTTGACGGGTATTTCGTGCCCGTAGATGGGTGGGTGACGTTCGATGGCACCTACAAGGTGAACCACTCGGCGGGGATCTTGTACGGGCCGTTCCCGTACGGCCGGCAGAACGTGCGGGTGACGTTCACGGTCGGGATGGACACCATTCCCGACGATGTGCAGCTCGCGGCGACGATGGTCGCGGTTGACATGTGGGCGATCGCGTCGCAGCGTGCCCCGTCGCTGGATGATCAGGTCGACCCGTCGTACCTGATGCCGAAGGTGGTCCGTGACCTTCTCGCGCCGTACAAGCGTGCGCAGATGCCGGGGTTCGCATGAGCGCGTATCAGACCCTCAAGACCGTGCTTGAGAACATCCTGCCCGAGGGGTGGGGATTCAAGGGGTACGAGCCCATCGATGAGACACCTGATGCGGTGACCCTCACCATGAAGGTCCGTTCGGTGACCCGGCTTCCTGCCGCGCCGCTCGGTGGATACCAGGTGACGTGGGTTCTCACGATCACCACGGACCTCCCATCGCGGGAGTCGGCAGACCCGACCCTGTTCGATGACCTGATCGATTTCCTGTCCGTGCTGGACACCGACCCGTCCCTGTCTTGGCTGGGATGGAGCAACGCGGAGAAGGTCGCGGCCGGTGAAGAGTTCGAACGTCTCGCGTACGACATCACCCTGATAACCACAACCACGAAAGAGGAGGCCTGATCATGGCCCAGATTAACGTTGCCCCGATCATCCTCCGGGATGCTCTGCTGCGGTTCAGCTACGGCGAGGGGCCGACCACCAGCGACTACGAGATGCATGTCTCGCAGGTCGAGTTCACCCCGAACACGCCGACAGCGATGTGGAAGGGTCTCACCCCGACCGCGGTGTTCAAGAAGACCGGCGCGTCTGACTGGACGTGCACGATGGCGTTCGCTCAGGACTGGGAGACCACGGATTCGTTGTCGCAGTTCCTGTACGACCACGAGGGCGAGTCGATCGACGTCACGTTCGAGCCGGCGACGGGCGGGGCCGGGTGGGAGTCGACGATCCAGTGCGCGCCGGGTGTGATCGGCGGGACGGTGGACGCGATCCCGGTGGCGACGTCGACGATGGCGTGCTCGAAGCCGACCCGGGCTGTGTGACCTGTGCGCCTCGACGTCACGTCGTCGAGGGAGCTCACGGCGATGTTCCGTGCCCTCAAGTTCATTGAACGGGAGTGGCTGTCGGCGTGGACGAAAGAGGGACGGCAGAAGATTGAGCCGGAGTGGCGGGACCAGTTGGAACGGTCTCGCCCGAACCGGTTGCAGCGTGCCGTTCTGGTCCGCACGTCGCGGGTGTCGTTGTCGCGTAACTCGATCCGGTTGTCTGCGGGTGGGACGGGGAAACTGTCGTCGGGTGCGCGTCCGCGTGATCTGGCCCGCGCGGTGGAGTTCGGTCAGGACCAGGGCATCAAGACCCGGTATTACCGGAAGGATCCGCCCGTGCCGGCGCCCGCTAAGCATGTGGTGACGCGCCGCACTGCGCGGCCGGTTGGGCCGAAGTCCGCGAAGGGCAAGGTCGTGTGGCCCGCGCTGGGCAGGTTTGTGCCGCGCGCTGCGGCGATCGCGACTGACCTGTTCTACGAGATCCTGCGACGTGTACCGGGGGTGAACTGATGGCCGGTGCGATCAGCATCAACGTTGCGGCGAACGTCCGCGACGCGGTGCGGGGTGTCGATAACGTCGCCGACGCTGTGGAGGAGGTTTCTGACCGCCTCCGCGACATGACGAAGGACAGCGACCAGAGCGCTGACCGTCTCGAGCGTGACTTCAAGGAAGTGCAGCGGTCGACGGATAAGACCTCGGACGATATCAAACGGAAGTTCCGGGAAGCGTACAAGTCTGTCGGTAGGGCGTCGGATGACGCCGCCGATGATGCGGTGCGGGCACAACGACACATGTCGGAACAGGCGTCAGAGTACGGGTCCGAGATTCGGCAGAACCTCGGCGAGGGACTCGCGAACGCCGTCCGTGGTGATTTCTCGCAGCTTGGCGACACGATCGGCGACACGATCGGTGGAACGGTCGCTGGTATCGGCGGTATCGGCACGGCGGCAGCTGCCATCGCTACCGGTGTCGGTATCGGTGCGATCACGGCGGCGTTCATCGCCGCTGATGAGAAGCGGAAAGAGCTGCAAGCTCGGGCTTCCGATCTCGCTGACGCGTATATCGAGGCTGGCACGGCGATCCTCGACACGTTCGGTGAGGTTGAGCGTGCGCAGGCTGTCATATCGGACCCGGAGCAGAAGAAGAAGGTCGAGGACTACGCCAAAGCCCTCGGTGTGGATCTGCCGGTGGCGCTTGGCGCGTACGTTGGTCGGTCTGAGGATCTCGACAAGGTGCAGCAGATCATCGCGGATCGCACCGAGGAGAACACGCGGCTTACGAAGGAACTGGGTCGGGAGTGGAACGAGACGGGTGACGCCCAGTATTCGGCGAATCTCGACGCTATCGAGGCGGGGACTGAGCTGATCCAGGTTCAGAAGGACGCCGCGGACGGGTTCCAGACGTGGAGCGACTACCTGAACCATGTTGCGGAGTCAACCGAAGAGGCGACCAGCGAGCTCGATGAGTTCGGTGACACGATCGTCACCCTCCCGGGTGGGAAACAGATCTACATCGACGCGGAGACGGGGCAGGCGACCGACAAGACGGATGCGATTGAGAAGAAGATCTACGGCATCCAGAACAAGGACGTCTCGATCACAGCGCACACCGTGATCGACGATTCGGCGCTGCGTAACTACCGCGTGCCGTTCAAGATCGCGCTCCCGACGTACTTCCAGACCCCTAACTCAAGGCAGTTGCTCCCATGACATCTACGATCTCGGCTTCGGGTGGTGGCGGGTCTACGTCGCCGGCTCTCGTTCTCGGGTACAGGGCGGCGCGTCAGGGTCGGAACATCATCCACGATCTCATCGGTGACGGTATCGCTGTGACGCTGATCGGTTCCCGTTTGCGGTCGGGCACGTTGGCGTTGCTGTACCCGGTGAAGGCCGACGCGTTCGCCGCGGAAGCGCTCCTGGCATCCAAGGCGACGTTCACGTTGACGGACACGGATGTCGCCGAGGTGGGGATGAGTTTCGTTACTGATGGGGATGTGACGGTAGAGCTCGACGACGCGACCCGGGACGCGTGGGTTGTGTCGGTTGATTTCCAGCAGGTCGAGTCGTGAGCACTCAGATCCTCCGCCCGGTCGCGTCGGTGACTGTTACTGATGAGAACGACGAAGACCTTGAGGTTGTGGCTGACGACGCTCGCGTGGTGGTTGATTCGGGAGCTGTCCCGTACGGTTCTGCGACGGTGCAGGTTCCGCTGATCGCGCCGGAAACCATCGAGGTCATCGACCCGCGCGAGGACGTCCGTGCGACGGTGGCGATCGGTGAGGAGGGCGATACGCCTCGGGTGTTCGATCTGGCGGTGCGGTCGCGGCGTGTGGACCACAAGGCGAAGCGCATCGAGATGCAGCTCGCTACGGATGAGGCTCTGTTGCAGGACTACGCGCCGCTCACTGACGACGACACTCCACGGGACCATGAGGCATCGCTCCGCGACCTCATCAACTACGTGCTAGGTGTTGTGATCCCGGGCGCGGAGCTTGAGGCGGGATCGACCGACGCTGACCTCACCGCGGCGTGGCCGCTGACCAACCTGCACCCGAACCCATCAGTTGAGACGAACCTTGACGGATGGACGAACGGCAGCAACGCCACCGGCATCACTCGGCTGAACGCCTATGCCGATGACGGCGACTACTCTGTCCGTGCCGCGGCTGCAACAGCGGGTGGTTTCTGGATCGACTACGCCTCGAACCCGATCGGAGTGCGCGAGGGATACCTGTACTCCTGCACCGCGCGCATGCGTGTCGCGGTCGGCGCGACCGAGCGCACTGGGCTCGTGATGATCCGGTGGTACGACATCAACAACACACGCATCAAAGACACGTATGGCAATGAAGTTGCGTTGTGGAACGCAGGCTACCGGTACGTCCCCGTCACCGGCACCGCCCCCCCGGGAGCGGTCAAGGTCTCGCTGCACTTCCGCCTCAACGACGCATCGTCCGGACAGTACCTGTTCGTAGACAACGTGATCCTGAACGAAGGCGTCCCAGCCGACCCATTCAACGGTGATGACGCGGACGACGCGCTCTACATCTACTCATGGGACGGGGACACCGCCCACGCCTCGCCATCGAGCCGCACGCCAGTAGTCGAGCGCCTCCCGGAACTCTTCACGTGGCCCGCGGGTGTCAGCGCATGGGAGTTTCTTCAGCCGCTCACGGCAGTTGCTGGTCTGCGTCTCTACTGCGACGAGACTCGCACGTGGCGTCTTGTGGACCCGGCCGAGTTCACTTCGCCGGGACGTGTCTCCCTGTCGCCGCTGAACTCGACCGAGGGTGTCGACGAGATTTCGCGCGAGAACGCCGACATCTACTGCACGGGCGTTGTGGTGAAGTACTCGTGGACCGACCCGACAGGGACCGTGAAGACCGCGACCGACACGGCGGGCACCGCTGGCCGCGTGTTCATCGTCGAGCTGAACCGCCCCTATCCGGGGCCTGGGGTTGCGGCGGCGATCCTGGCCCGCCGGCAGGGTCAGGGCCGCACCCAGGATGTCACCGCATTGGCGGTGTGGACTGCGCAGCCGGGTCAGGAAGCGTCCATCAGCCTCCCGGGCACGGTAGAGCAGATCGGGCGTGTCGCTTCGGTCGAGTGGGAACTCCCTGCCGGTCTGATGCGTGTCGGCACGACAGGGCTTGTGGATGTGCCACCGGAGGCGTGGCTCGCCCTCGACCCCGGGGAAAGCTGGCTCGACTCGCCTATTGGTGAGTCCTGGACTGGAGAGGTAGTGGCCTGATGGCTATTGGTGACGACGCCGCAGCAGCCGGCATGGATTTGGTGTCAGGAACCGAAGACCGCCGTAACGGCTGGATCGAGATCAACGCGACGCGCGACGAGATCGCCCGTCGGGCATCCCGCGACGGCCTCGACATCACAGTCGACTCCACCGCACCATCAAGCCCCGCGTTGTGGGCGCTGTGGTTCGAACCGATCTGAGGTCACCGTGGCTGTTTTCGCTCACGCCGAGACCGGCGCACGCACGGTAGCCCGGAAGGTCACCGGCACGAACGTCACGGACGTGTCGCAGTGGCTGCATTCACTGGGGTTCGTGCTGTTCGCCGTCACGGAGGAGATGGTCGGACTCGTGATCGTCGCTGACGGTGACTCGCCCCGGGCCGTGACGGTGGCGGAGTTCGCCGCCGAGTTCGTGGTCCCGGAGCATCTCGTCGACGAGTACGGGGTGACCGATGACTGAGGGGTGGGGCGATCTAAACGGGTCCGCCCCGCAGCAGATCTACATCAACGTCTACCGCACCGGCCAAAGCGGGAACCAGTCGAACTACCGGATCATCGTCCGCTACCTCGCGGCCGGGTGGGGTTCGTGGACGAACAATACCCAGTATTGGTCGGCGAATGCTGGCGGGGCAACGTGGTCGGGCACGTGGAATATCCCGTACGCGAACCGTTACAACGACATCACCCTGCTCGATACGACGTTCTCCCGCGATCATGACGCGAACGGGTACGGGACGGGGTTCACGTCCACGGCGTCGATCGACACGGATCATTCGTCGATCGGTGATGGCTCCGTGTCGGTGTGGGAGGGTGCCCCGCCGCGGATCCCGAAAGCCCCGGGCGCGCCGGGGACACCGGTCCTGACGGACGCGTTGCCGACGTCGATCGACGCGGCGTGGACGGCACCGGCCGATAACGGTGGCGCGTCGATCACGAACTATCAGGTGCAGGTCGCCACGGATTCCGGGTTCGCCACCGTGGTGAAGACCGTCAACGCGGGCGCGGGCTTGTCGACGACGATCACGGATCTCACCCCGGGTATCGAGTACTGGGTGCGGGTGCGGGCGACGAACAGCGTCGGCTACGGCTCCTATTCGAGCTCGGCGTCTGAGGAGACCCTCGCTGGGGGCAGAGTGTGGGACGGGTCAGCGTGGCGGAACTGCAAGGTCTGGACGTGGGACGGGTCGCAATGGCGGCTGTGTCGGGTGCGGGCGTGGGACGGATCAGCTTGGAGGAACACCCGATGATCACACTTGGACCGGAGCATTGGACAGCGATCATCCTCGCGCTCATCACCCTTTTCGGCACTGTCGTGGGCGCGATCTTCACCTGGCTCGGCGGGCTGAACAAACGCACCGCAGAGATGCGGTCACGGCTGGAGAAGCTCGAGCGCCGCGACCGGCTGTCATGGCTGTACATCCGGTCTCTGATTGATCACGCGTACCGGCATGGTGCGCTCCCGCTGCCCGAACCGCCTGAAGGCTGGAACGAGAAGGACGACTGATGACCGATTACATTCCTGTGCCCCCGGACCCGTGGGTGCCGACCGCGACGGACTCTGAGACGAAGCTGTTCCCCGACGCGACGATGGACGCGCTCGACGAACACAACGACGGGCGTTACGCGACGACTGAGCAGGGTGAGAAGGCGGACTCGGCGTACCAGCTCCCCGAGGATGGCGTGCCGGCAACGGACCTCGAGGATGCTGTGCAGACCTCGCTGGGCAAGGCGGACACGGCGTACCAGCTCCCCGAGGCTGGCGTGCCGGCAACGGACCTCGAGGAGGCCGTGCAGACCTCGCTCGGGAAGGCCGACGAAGCGGTCCCGAACACGGAGGCGGGGCGTGCGGCGTTGGCGGCGTCACCTGAACTAAACGCTGCATTAGGGGCACCAGTTGTACTCGCGCCCGGTGCCACGATCGCCGCCGAGTCTCGACCCGGCACGCCTGTGTATCGGCAAGGTCTCGCCGACATTGGTCTTGTTGCGATCGCCAACACGGCAGGATCTGGGGTCGAGACCCGAATCTCACCGTTACTCACGCAAGATATCCCCGCAGGGTCAACCATCGTTCTCGCGCTCTCCTATCTTCCGCAATCTGTCCACGATTACGGTGACCTGCAAGTATCCGTTAGCGATAGCCGCGGAAACCACTGGGTGATTGTTGGTCAGGAGCAGTTCAGCACGACCTTCGGAATCCTCCTCGCCTACTGTGTCGTCTCCGAGCCCCTCAAAGCCGGTATGGCAATCACGATCAGAGAACTGCACGGACACAACATTGCCCGGATCGCCGTCGCCGCGGTTGGATTCGGGGGCGTGCTACACCCCGAGGGATTCGGCGCAGCAACATTCGCGACAGGAAGCGGTGGTGTTGCCGTTGACGCGACTACCCCGGATGAGGCGTCGGTGTCAGTGTTCGCGGTAAGTTCTGGCTTCACCACGGCTGCCGCGCCGGGGAGCGACTATGTTGCGGTGGGTTCTACGCGTACAACACTTGGCTCCGCGGATAAGCGGTTGGATCTGATGACCAAGGAAGTCGCCGCCGAAGAGTCTGCGGATGCCTCGGCGACCGGCACGGGCGGGAATTGGGCTGCCGTTGTTGCGACGTTCAAGGTCGATCCCGCTCCTCGTATGGAGGGCACCTGGGATGGCGTGAACGTTCGCGCACCTGGCATCTCCCCGGCTGGGGCGAACATGGTCTGGGTGTCGGATGGTGGAGACCCACGCTGGCGTCCCGGCGATGGCGATATCCGCGACTTCGGATACTCGACGGCTGGTGTTGCTGGTGTCGGGAACGCGAGCAAAGATACCGCCTGTTTGCAGGAAGCCCTCGCGTCTGCGATGTCAGCGGAGATGCCTGGGGCTGGGCATCCTGTGTATGTGCCACCTGGGAAGTTCAGCCTGGGAGAACAGCTGCACATCTATCACCCGGTAGGGCTGGGTGGGGCTGGTCGTTGGCGAAGCTATCTGACGCCGACCGCGGACCTTTCCGGTTCCGCGCTGGTTGTGGTTGATGATCTGAACCGTCACGGTCAGATGGACCTCGTGGGTGGAACGCTGCCATCCCTGGACGTGACCGTGTTGAATCAGGGCGCTGACATTCACGATCTGTCGTTCGTGCACGATCGGTCGTTCGTCTGCGACCCGTTCGTGACTCGGAACGGTGTGGACGAACTCACGATGACGCGGGTCGTGGCGTACGGGTTCCGAGGGACCTTCCGTCTAGGCGACCCCTCTCCGACCAACGGCACCCACGGGCGCGGCGGCGCAATTCGTGAGTCAACCTTCAACGATGTAAGAGTGATAGCGGGCGGCGACCCAAGCACCGCAGCTCCGTGTTTCTGGATCACGAACAAGCCAGAAATTGCACCGGGCGGGGGTGACGGTACGAACCAGCTCGATTTCAACGACCTCTGGCTCGTCTATAACTACACGCACGCCAAGATCAGCAACGTGAACAACGACGCCGATCCCACGCAGTTGCGTCGCGTTCAATTCAATAATTTCATGCTCCATGGGCCGATGCAGGGCTCCACGCCGTACTACGGGTTCGACGATGACTTGCTCCGCATCGAGGGGCTCGTTTCCGGTGTCTCGGTAGATCGGCTTCGGATCAACTCGGTCCCACCGGGTAGGGCAGCGGTTCGCGTGTCGCGAGGATTGCAACTGGACGGCATCACACCAAATGATGCAATGCTTCCGATCGGTCTGGCTTTCGATCAGATACATGCTGTCAACTACTGGGGTGACCTCTTCTACATTGACGGGGTGAAGGACGCATCGATCCGGGGCTTCATCGATCAGGACGACGACGTACTGGGTCAGCAGCTCGTCGTGCGTGACAGTGCGGACGCCATTCAGCGCCGCCTCATCCTGGATGCCATGCCATGGACGCCTTCGGGAAAGTTGACCGTCCCCGCTTCCGTGGCATCCAAGGTGGTCGTGCGAAACCCGGAGTGACGAAAGTTATAGTGTGCCCTTGGGTGAACCGATAGGACTGCCCTGCGCCGCTCGGTTCGCCCAAGGGCCGCGGCGTGCTGCACGCCCGTGGCTCCGCAACGTGGTGCGATCGACCCTCGACGCTAGCGAAGCGAGCACGCCGACCAGCAGCCAGATCAGTGCGGGGCTCCCAAGGTCTGCACCGGCGATGCTGCGGCCGATGATCCAAGCGACCAACGCGCCAGCCACAGGCCGAGCTTCGGGGTTGCGCCATGCCCGAACAATCAGCGCGATGAGCGCGATAAAGAACAGCACGAGCCCGACTATCCCGGTTGTCGAGATAAGGGAAGGCAGGAACGACGAGGGGCGGGTGCTTCCTAGGCCCACACCCAAGCCAAAGCTGTCTGCCACCAGTGAAGTGATGGAATACAGGTCAGCTGTGCTTCGCACGAAGAACGAGAACGTCGTGAGTTTGTCCGTGAGCTCCGCCTGCGCGGCGAAAATCGGTTGTCCTCCTACGACAAGAACCACGGGAACGGCGGCAAACACCCCGATCATGATGAGCGGGTGAACCTTCATCTTTCCGGTGAGGAAGCGCAACATCACCCAGGCCAGGAGAACCAGAGCGACGATCAGCGGTGCCACGATTGCAGTGGTGGAGGTCGAGTTACCCAGGTTTACGGATGCCATCGCTAGAGCCGCGAACGAGGCCCAGCGTTGCCATCCTTTCCTTTGGATCGCGAGAACCAGGAAGAACGCAGCGGCGGCCGTCGAGAATGTGGCGAGCACAGAGGGCTCGGCGAAGATACCTCGGAACCGAGGCTCCCCGGTCGGAAGCCGGTTTATGTAGACGAAGCCGGGGCTGTTGTCGAAGAATCCGTCCATCCATGTCGCTCCGACTTGGATGAGCATGAGTCGCACGAAGCTGAGCACGGTTCCTGTGAGAAAACAGAGCACTACTGTGGCGATGCCAGCTCCGACCCGGTAGAGGTAAGCCGCCGCGCCGAGGCCGAGCACGAGGTAAGCCGCTTGAGCGGCGTTGGAAGTTGACCATACGAGCGGCTGAGGGTCAGTGACAGCAGTGTTCACGCCCACGCTGGGGCTCAGGACGAGAACCCCCTCGAAGATCACGGGTCCGATAAGTGTGATCAGGAGCGCCCATGCGCCAAATGCCCACCATTCCCGCATCGGCGACGGCTTGTCAGCTCCGAATCGTGCACGAACAAAGAGCGCCGCGACAGTAGCAGGAATCGCGAAGGCGTAGAAGACCGGTAGCGACTCCCCGGCGACAGTCAGCATCGCGCCTGCCTGTAGCGCTGCGCCGATGGCGAGAGGCGCGGTAAGTCCCTTCCCCTTGGCGATACTGACCGCAGCGATAGCGATCAGAAGTATCCCGAGTGGCGTCACGGGCGCCATGCTACCGCGAGGGCGTTACGAACTGGTCACCTCCGGTATCCCGCACATGACTTTGGCATCCCGCAACCCAGCAACATAGTTGGGCTGCGACTAACATCCCAATAGCTCAGATTCCGACCGAGCGCACCATCCTCTGAAGGCCCCCGTCGTGGGGGCCTTCGTCGTTCCCAGGAGGGAAGCATCGTGACCACCTACGTGATCGTCGACGGGCAGCGTGTCGCTGCGAACGTCGCGGCAGACTACTCCCGTCTCGAAGCAGAGTTCCGTCGCGTCTTCGGCCTCGACCTGATCATCTCGTCGGGTGTGCGGACGTGGGCGGAGCAGAAGGCGCTCTGGGATGCGTACGACAGTGGCCGGTCGAGTGTCCGCGCGGCGCACCCGGACGACCCGAAAGCGTTCCACGTCGAAACGAACCCGATCGGGCCTCGCGCGATCGACATCCGAGACAGCGGGGCCGACGCCGGGGTCACCCGGTACGGGAACCCCAGGTCGAAGTGGATCCGCGACAACGCGCACCGGTTCAACTTCGACCCCGCCGGGTACGACCACTACAACGAGCCGTGGCACCTCGAACACACCGGAGCCACCACAGCATCCGCAGGCAATGGTGCGATGCCGACCGACGAGGCGCAACGGTTCCTCGCTTCCCTGGGCCTGTACGACGGTGCGATCGACAACGACCCTGGCCCGAAGACGAAGGCGGGCACGAAGACGTTCCAGGAGTGGGTGGGCCTGCTCGCGGACTCGATCTTCGGCCCGGACACCTCCGGCGTTGCGCGGATCATCATCGCCGGCGAGAAACAAGTCTCCCGGTCCACGAAAGAGATCCAGCAGTACCTCCAAGGTCGGGGCCTGTTCCACAACTGGGCTGCCGACGACGACTGGGGCAACCAGTGCTCGTGCGGGACGTACCGCTTCCAGCGCGCAGAGGGCCTCGAGAAGGATGCGAAGTGGGGGCCGATCACGGACGGCCGCGCGTTCCCCACGGTGCCGTCGACACCGACCGCGCCGCCGGCAACCCCGCAGCTCGACCCTGCGCAGCCGTGGAAGAACCGCGCCCCGGATTCGCCGCTTGCTACGTGGGTCGGTTCCCCGAACTACCGGTATCGGGAACCGGCTGCGGTGAAGACGCACATCACGCTGCACTGGATGGACGGCACCCTCGCCGGGACCGACGCGCACTTCCAGAACCCCGGCACCATCAAGGACGGCCGCGGCACCGGAACCTCCACCCAGTACGGGATCGGGCAGACCGAGATCCACCAGTACGTCCCCGAAGCGGAGTACGCGCACGGCGACGGCGACGCCTACTCGAACGCGAACGGGATCTCGATCGAGCACGAGGGCGGACCCGACCGGCCCATCACGGACGCCGTGTACGACCTGTCCGCGCGTCTGGTCGCTGACATCGCGGCCCGCCACCAGCTCGGCGAGCTCAAGGTCGGCGTGAACGTGTACCCCCACAACCATTGGGTCGCGACCGAATGCCCCGGCACCCTCGACCTCGAGCGGATCGTCGCGGCGGCGAATCGGATCAACGGTCACGGTGAGCAGCCCGCGCCGGTTGACCCGGAACCCGCCCAGCCCGAACCTGTCCCGGAGACACCGGAGGAGGATCCCATGCCCGAACAGCCCGAGCCGGAACGGCCGACGTACACGCCGCCGGAACTCCCAGCGAACGTGAACCCGGCGAACGTGGCCGCAGCAATCGGGGCGATCATCCAGTCCGCCCGCGCACGGGTGATCCTGTACGCGTCGATCGTGCTCGGCGGTGCCGCGGTGTGGACGACCAGCGAAGTCGTCGAAGCGGTCACAACCGCCGCCGCGGCTGGCCTCCCACCCATCGAGGTCGCACTGGCCGGGGCGAAGGCGGGTCTCGGCTACCTGCTGCCGCTGCTCGGCGGTCTCGCGCTCGCGAACGTCCCCAAGACCGAGAAGCAGTAACACCACAACACACTGACGCCCCCGGGCCTGTCATCCACGCGATGACGGGGTCCGGGGGCGTCTTTTGTCGTTCCTGGGTTACTGGTCTTGCAGGGATGCGAGGGCATCAACCTTGGCAGCGGAAACTACGAAGTCCATGTACTCGTCCGGGTCTCCCCAGAAGTCCACGAAACCGTCCTCACCTTGGGATTCCACCCAGTTCTCACATGGTGTCTCCCGGTCCACCTTCGTGCCAGGGTTCTGTTCTGCCAGCACGTCGAGCTCGCGTGGCAGCGCTCCGTACGCGCTGACGCACGTATCCCACGCATCCGCGAAATCCTCCGGCGTGGTAGTGGCGCATCCGGTCAAGGTGATCGCAGCCAGGGTGACGGTAGCGATTGCTGCGCGGCGGTTCATGCCACCGGATCGTACCGGGGAGCCCGAGTGCGCGTCTACGCCGCGAGGCGCGACGCCTGGGAGGCGCGGAGCAGGTCGGGTCGTGTGACGTGCACGTAGCGTGCGGTCATTTCGGGGGACGAGTGACCGAGGAATTCTTGTGCGACACGGAGATCGTGGCCGGTGCCCTCGTAGACGACGGTCCCGGCCCGGTGTCTGAGTGAGTGGGGGTTTGCGCCGACAGCGCGGCGGATGTGTTCGTAGACGGTGTTCGGGTGAAGGTGCCCGTCCGTTCCTCCGGGGAACAGGTATCCGGCTGGTGCGTGGCGGATGAGGGTTTGAAGCTCGGGGGTGAGGTGTACGACGCGGTGTTTCCCGCCTTTGCCGATGACGTGCAGCCATGCTCCGGCTTCGATGTCGTCGGTGTGGACTTTAGCGACTTCGTGTCTGCGGAGTCCGCATTCGGCGGCGAGGCGGATCATCATTTCGGTTTGGGGGTCGGCGTTCGCGATGCCGGCGAGGATGTCGGTGTCTGTGGCTATTCGTGCGGGTCGACGTTCAACGGTGACGGTTTCGAGCTCAGCGGCGGGGTTGTCTTGGCGTCGGCCGGAGGCGTGCATCCACCGGAAGAATCCTCGGAGCCCGGATACGGCGGCGTTGAGGGATTCGTCGGCGGTCCAGTGGGTGTGGACCCATTCGTCGAGGTCGAAGAGTGTTGCCGTGTAGGGGTCGATTTCGGTGAGGAGTCGGGCGATGACGGCGCGGCGTTTCCGGATGGTGACGGGTGCGCGTCGGCGGCGGTGGAGGTAGTCGATGAATTGGTCGAGTAGTCCGTCCATGTTGCACCTGCCGTTCCGCGTTGTTCGCCCTCGGCACTCGTCGTTGAGTGTCGGGCTGAGAATCTATCCGAACGGATGTAACCGCGTTCAGGCATGCTGGTGACGTGTGTGCCTTTACATGCGCGCTGGGGCGACCAGGCCATCTTCGACGCTGATCTCGTGGGACCAGCGCTCCGCTCGCGCGGTTTCGCTCGCGCCCTTCGTGTAGTACCGGCGACCTTCCCATCCGCACGAGCAGGACGCCTGCCACGCCGGACCGATCGCGGTGTGAATTCGGTTCGCTCGTGCCCGGTGCCCGAGCTTCTCGGCAGGAGTCATCACGCGGCCCACCGTTCGAAGTTGGGTGCGCTGGACGTGCGTCGCGGACGCAGGTGGTACAGTGAAGGAGCACGCGGGGGGTTCCACGTACTTGTGAATCTGGCCCCCGCCGCATATCTGCGAAGCCTCCGCAATTCCCTCGATCACCCGAATCCGGACATCTCTGCCCGGAAGGAATCGAGGAGAGGCAGATGAGCACGAGACGCTGAGTCCCGCTCAGCACGTCGAGCCCATCGCGGCGGCTTCTTCATCCGTGCGGATCCGCACATCATTCGATTCACCGCACATTAGGTACACAAGGGAGTACTCGTGGAGTCCATCTCCGAGGTCCAGACCGACGCGTCCGAGAGCGACGCTGTCGACCAGACCACCCCCGCGGCCGAGGAGGCCGCCACACCGACCGAAACCGCAGCTTCGGAGGCATCGACCGACGAGGCAGCACCCGACGCAGGCGCGCCGGCAGCCGAGGCAGAGGCCGACGCTCCGGGATCTGAGGCAGAGGCAGCGGAGCCCGCGGCAGCCGAGGCACCCGATGCTGCTCCGGCTTCCGAAGCCGCCGCGGCGGGACCCGCGGGCGAGGCTGCCGAGCAGCCCGCCGCCGACGCTCCGGCAGATGCAGCAGACGAGGCAGCCCCGGCGGAGGAGAAGCCCGCGGAAGCGCCGGCCAAGCCGGCACGCAAGCGTGCGCCTCGCCGGGCCAAGAGCACCGACGTCGCCGCCGAAACGACGGCTGACAAGTCCGCCTCTGAGACGCCGGCAGAGACGCCGGCTGAGCCGCAGGCCGAGAAGCCGGCTGAAGCGTCGAACGACAACTCCGCGGACCAAACCACGGACAAGCCCGCGGACGAAAACATGAGTGCGGACAACAGCGACGCACCCGATGCCGCGTCAGCCGAGGCCGCAGCGACCGACGAGTCGGCGACGAATGCCGAGTCCTCCGACGACGCCAGCGAGGAGTCCACACCCAGCCGCAGCCGCAGCCGCAGCCGGAGTCGTAGCCGCAACCGGGCATCCGGGGGCAGCGGCAACGGAGCGGGTAACAACGGCAACGGCAACGGTGGTTCTTCGGGCGGTGCCGAGCAGTCGGCGTCGACCGGTTCTGATGACGACAGCGGTTCGTCTGGCGGTCGTGGCCGGCAGCGCAACAAGCGCCGCGGTCCGAACCAGAACGACGAGTTCGAGCCCGAGGTCGGCGAGGACGACGTCCTGATTCCGATCGCCGGCATCCTGGACGTGCTCGACAACTACGCGTTCGTCCGCACGACCGGCTACCTTCCCGGCCAGAGTGACGTGTACGTCTCGCTCGGCCAGGTCAAGAAGTACAACCTGCGCAAGGGTGACGCCGTCGTCGGCGCTATCAAGCAGCCCCGCGAGGGCGAGCAGACCGGCCGTCAGAAGTACAACGCCCTCGTCAAGGTGGATGCCGTCAACGGCCTGTCCGTCGACGACGCCGCGAACCGCGTCGAGTTCGGCAAGCTCACGCCGCTGTACCCGCAGGAGCGCCTGCGCCTGGAGACGGCGCCCGAAAAGCTCACGCAGCGGATCATCGACCTGGTGGCCCCGATCGGTAAGGGCCAGCGCGGCCTCATCGTCGCGCCGCCCAAGGCTGGCAAGACGATCGTGCTGCAGCAGATCGCGAACGCGATCGCGACGAACAACCCCGAGGTCCACCTCATGGTCGTGCTCGTCGACGAGCGGCCCGAAGAGGTCACCGACATGCAGCGCACCGTGAAGGGCGAGGTCATCGCCTCGACCTTCGACCGTCCCGCCGAAGACCACACGACCGTTGCCGAGCTCGCCATCGAGCGCGCCAAGCGCCTCGTTGAGCTCGGCCATGACGTCGTCGTGCTGCTGGACTCGATCACCCGCCTCGGCCGCGCCTACAACATCTCGGCGCCGACCTCTGGGCGCGTCCTCACCGGCGGTGTCGACGCTTCGGCGCTCTACCCGCCGAAGCGCTTCTTCGGCGCTGCTCGCAACATCGAGAACGGCGGATCGCTCACGATCCTCGCGACCGCGCTGGTCGAGACCGGTTCGAAGATGGACGAGGTCATCTTCGAAGAGTTCAAGGGCACGGGCAACAGCGAGCTGCGTCTGAACCGTCAGCTTGCCGACAAGCGCATCTTCCCCGCGGTGGATGTCAACGCGTCGAGCACGCGCCGCGAAGAGATGCTGCTCTCGCCCGATGAGGTCAAGATCACCTGGAAGCTCCGTCGCGCTCTCGCGGGCCTGGACCCCCAGCAGGCGCTCGAGGTCGTGCTCGGCAAGCTCAAGGAAACCCAGTCCAACGTCGAGTTCCTCGTGCAGATGCAGAAGTCGATTCCGGCGCCGACCTCCAACGGTCACGGCGCTGGCGGACACGGTCACGGGCACGAGAACAGCATCCGCTGACCCGGCGGCATCGAGATGGCCGAGCCGGCGATGTTCGACTCCGTCCGTGCGCTGATCGACGAGCACCGCGAGGTGCAGATTGAGCTGTCCGATCCGGCGGTGCACGCGGACCCCGCCCGCGCAAAGCGGGTCAATAGGCGGTACGCGGAATTGAGTCGGATCGTCGCTGCCCACGATGCGTGGGTGGCGGCATCCGACGACCTTGTCGCTGCCCGCGACCTCGCGCGCGAAGACGACGCCTTCGCCGAAGAGGTCCCGGCCCTCGAAGAGCGCCTCGCCGACACCCAGGAACGGCTCCGACGGCTCCTGATTCCGCGCGACCCGGATGACGCACGCGACGTGATCATGGAGATCAAGCAGGGCGAAGGCGGCGCAGAGAGCGCCCTGTTCGCCGCTGATCTGCTGCGGATGTACCTGCAGTATGCCGCTTCGAAGGGGTGGAAGACCGAACTGCTCGAGCGCAACGAGTCAGACCTCGGCGGGTTCAAGGACGTCCAGGTCGCCATCAAGGGCTCCTCGAGCGATCCGGCGCAGGGAGTGTGGGCCCACCTGAAGTACGAGGGGGGTGTGCATCGCGTCCAGCGCGTTCCCGCCACCGAGTCACAGGGGCGGATCCACACGTCGACCACCGGTGTGCTGGTCTTTCCCGAAGTCGACGAGCCCGAAGAGATCCACATCGATCAGAACGACCTGAAGATCGATGTCTTCCGCTCGTCAGGTCCGGGTGGCCAGTCGGTGAACACGACGGACTCCGCGGTGCGGATCACGCACCTGCCAACCGGAATCGTGGTGTCGATGCAGAACGAGAAGTCGCAACTGCAGAACCGCGAGGCTGGGATGCGCGTGCTGCGAGCCCGGCTGCTGGCCAAGCAGCAGGAGGAGCGGGATGCCGCGGCATCCGATGCCCGGCGCTCGCAGATCCGAGGGATGGATCGCTCCGAGCGCATTCGCACGTACAACTTCCCCGAGAACCGCATCGCCGATCACCGTACCGGATACAAGGCCTACAACCTTGATCAGGTGATGGACGGTGCCCTCGAGCCGATCATCGCGTCGTGCATCGCCGCCGACGAGGAGGAACGGCTCGCGGCTCTGGGGTCAGGCGGGAACTGATTCCCCGCCACCCGGTTGGCCGCATAGCCCGCCCCGACGGTCTCTACCGCGCAACGATGGCCAGGCCAATCGTCCCGAGGTAGACGCCGGGAATCGCGACCCCTTCGAATCCGATGCCGCGACGATCGCGCACGAGAAGCCCGATCGCGAGGACCGCTGACATGAACGCTGTTCCCGCCAACAGCACCAGACTCGACGGACCTGCGGCCTCGTAGATGGTGCCGTCGCGGTACGACACATCGGCTATCGAGATCATCAGCGTGTCGAACACGTTCCCGCCGATGATGTTCCCGACCCCGAGGGTCAGAGCGCCCATCCGGACCGCCGCGATGAGGGTGATCAGTTCGGGCAGCGAGCTGATGGCAGTGGTCACCGTGAACCCGGTGACATCGCTCGGCCACCCCGTCGCCGCCGCAACTCCCAGCCCCGCGCGGCCGATGACCCATCCGGTCCCTGCCGTGACGAGGGCGAGTCCCGCGAAGGTGACCCACAGGCGGGGGAGAGATGTCGTCGGCTGCGTCGTGTCATCGTCGTCAACCGTCTGCGACGTCCGGCGCGGACTCCACATCTCGTCGGCCCGCATCCGTCGCAGCAGAAACAGGCTGTAAACGTAGATCACCGGGATCAGAAGTGACAGCGGGTGAATCCATCCCCACGAGAGGGTGGGTGTCGCGTAGGCGATCACCGGAATCGTCAGCAGTGCGACGAGGGTCAGAGATTGCCCGAGATTCTCGAGCGAGGCCGCGGCGTGCTCGAGGTTCGCGCGCCGGTAGAGGAGGTCGGCCACCGCCAGCCAGACTGTCTGAATCGCCACCCCGCCTACCGGGTTGGCAAGCGCGAACCCGGCATCCCCGGCGAGCGCTCCGGTGATCGTGGTGATGATGCCGGTCAGCGAGGTCACCGCGCCGAGGAACACAGCTCCCGCGATCGCACGCCCCATTCCGGTCCGGCCCGCCAGCTCGTCGGCAGTGCGAGCAAGACGGGTACCGGCGAACCAGAGCACGACGATCGAAGCGGTGAGTGCAACCGCACTCTGCCACAGTCCCCACGTCCCGTCCACGGCGCCCCTTCCGCGATTCGCAGCCACACACGGTAGCAAGAGGAGCGCACAGAGCCGCAGGCCTTGACTTTCCCGGAGCGGCGCCGCACGGCATCCTGTCGCTGCGTGGGTCGACGCGCTACTGTCGGGGCGTGGTCATGTTCCTCATCCGCGCCCTGATCTTCGTGCTATCCGCAGCTGTCGGGCTGATCGCCGCCGACCTGCTGCTTCCGGGCTTCCGCATCGACTGGGCTGACTGGTGGGGCTTCGTCCTCGCCGTGCTGATCTTCGCGGTGCTCCAGAGCGTGCTCTCGCCGTGGATCGCGACGGTCGCCAAGCGCAACGCGCCGGCCCTGCTCGGCGGGATCGGAATCATCTCGACCCTCGTCGCGCTCGTGATCGTCGTGCTCATCCCCCGAGGCGGTATCAGCATCGGTGAGCCCTTCGTGCTCACCTGGATTCTCGCGCCCGTCATCGTGTGGCTGGTCACTGCCCTCGCGACGTGGCTGCTGCCGATGGTCTTCATCAAGAAGAAGGTCGAGGAGCGTCGCTCCGAGAAGTAGCGAGAGCCGCCGCCGGAGGCGGCAGACCGTGGGGGAGACATGGACGTCATCGTCACCGCGGGCACCATCATCACGATGGATCCAGCGCGCACCCGAGCAGAGGCTGTCGCCGTTTCGGACGGGCGCATCGTCGCGGTAGGAACAGCGGCTGACTGTCAGCAGGCGCTGCCCGGGGCGAGAGTGCACGATACGGGCGCCGCCGCTCTGCTGCCCGGGTTCGTCGAGCCGCACTCGCATCCGGTTCTCAGCGGCATGGCGACGATGCCTCCGGCGTACTGGATTGCGCCGTGGTTCGCGCCCACGTGGGATGACGTCGTCGCAGCCTTCCGGAAGGCCATCGACGAGACGCCCGCTGACCAGCCGCTCGCGTTCTTCGGCTTCGATGGCCTGCTGCAGCAGCACGCCGATCCGACAGCGTCCGAACTCGATGCGATCTTCGGGAACCGCATGGTGATGGTGTTCGGCAACTCGGGCCACACGTCCTATGTCACGACCGCGGTCCTTGAGCACCTCGGTTGGGTGAAGAACCCGCCCGAGGACCCCGCGGGTGGTTTCTTCGGCCGTAATGCCGACGGCTCCCTCAACGGCGTGGCCACCGAGATCCCCGCGGCGATGGCGCAGGCAGCTCCCGTTCTCGAGGCGATCGCCAAGGGGCCGCATCCGCTGCAGGGCGCCGTTGAGTACTACGTGCTGCTGTCATCAGCGGGGATCACCTCGACCTCGGAACACACGTACAAGACCGAGCTGAAGCCTGCGTACGAAGCTCTTGCCTCGCTCCCCAATAGCCCGCTCAGGATCTCGCTGTACCACATGTCGACGGAGGCAGACTGCGGAGATCGGTTCACCTCAGCTGCCCCCGACGACATGCTGCGCAAGCAGGGAATCAAGCTCTGGGCCGACGGATCGCCGTGGGTCGGCAACGTCGCGATGAGCTCGCCGTACCTTGACACCGAGGTCACCCGAGCCGCGGGGATCGCGCCCGGAATCCCCGGCGAGAAGATGATGAACTACACCCGCGACCAGCTTGACGCGCTGCTGGAGGCGCACGTCGGCGAAGGGTGGCAGATGGCGTTCCACGCGAATGGTGACATCGCGATCGACATCGTGCTGGATGCCTTCACGACGGTGCTCGGCCGCCACAACATGATCGAGAGCGATCACCGCTGGCGGATCGAACACATCGGCGGTGCGTGCGCCGACCAGTTCGCCCGGATGGCCTCGATCGGCGCCGTGCCCTCGATGGGCCCCTTCCAGTTCTACTACTGGGGCGATCTGCTCGACGGGGGCATGTTCGAGCCGGCCGTGGGTGGGTCCTGGCAGCGATTCCGGGATGCCTTCGACGCGGGCCTGCCCGTCTCGTTCCACAATGACGGTTCTGTCACGCCTCCCACGCCGCTGCTGAACATGCAGGCTGCAGTCACTCGCCGGTGCTCGTCCGGAAACCTGCATGCCCCCGAACAGGCAGCGACGCTGGATGAGGCGCTGCGCGCACACACGGTCAACGCCGCGTTCGCTCTCGGGCGCGAGCATGAGATTGGCTCCATCGAGGTCGGCAAGCTCGCTGACTTCGTCGAGCTCGATGCTGATCCGTATGCCGTGGTGCCCGACAAGATCGGTGCCATCGGAGTCCTCGGCACATGGCTCGGCGGCTCTCGCATCGATCTCGGGGAGTTTGCCGCGGCATCCCACCAGGTCGACGACGCCGCGTTCGCGCAGTTGCGTACGTACGGCGTGCCGGCGTGCTGTCACCTTCCCGGAGCCGACGCGTGAGCGCTGCCTCCGCTGTCGGCGCGGGAGTCTCCCGTCGGCAGACGGCGCTCGCGATCCCGCTGCTGGGGATCATGGGTGGGGTCCAGACCGCTGATCCCACGATCGCGAGCACGGCGCTGGTCGAGTCCGCTCGCGCGCTGCAGATGGATGCCGGACTCCAGGCGATCGCTGCCAGCGTGTCAACCCTGATGCTTGCGGCTACCGTCATCTCCACCGGCCTCCTCGCCGACCGGATCGGCCGGCGTGTCCCATGCCGGCGAGGGGCTCACCTCGCCGCTCACGTGGGCACCGCTGGCCTCGGGTGCCGCGCTGCTGGCCCTCTTCGCTGTGGTGGAACTGCGCGGCGCGCATCCGTTCTTCCCGATGCAGCTGTTCCGCAATCCCGGTTTCCTCGCCGCGCCCAGATTCAGGCACGTACGTACGCACGCACGCACGCACGCACGAGCGAAGCCGCCCCGCGCGAAGTTCGCAGAAAGGCGTGAAGTTCGCACAATTGTCGCGGCATCCTGCGAACTTCGTGCGATTCTGCGAACCTCGGGGCCGGTGGCGCCGCGCACGACCGGCGTGAGAGTCAGATCTGGTAGTCGGGCATGGTCAGGATGGCGCGGGTGTCCATGCCGTCCTTGCGCTTGCGGGCTTTCGCCGGGATGCCGGTGAGGATGCTGTCGGCCGGCGCGTCCCGCGTGACCACGGCGTTCGCGCCCACGACCGAGCGGTCGCCGATCGTTATCGGGCCGAGGATCTTCGCGCCGGCGCCGACTGCCACCTCGTCGCCGATTGTGGGGTGGCGCTTGCCGCCCTCGCGCTGCCGTCCGCCCAGCGTGACCTGGTGGTAGAGCAGGACGTCATCGCCGATCTCGACAGTTTCGCCGATCACGACGCCCATGCCGTGGTCGATGAAGAAGCGGCGACCGATCCGTGCTCCGGGATGGATCTCGATGCCGGTGAGCCAGCGAGTGAGCTGTGACCCGGCGCGCGCAAGGAAGCGCGCGTTGCGGGTCCATAGCCAGTGGTTGATGCGGTGCGCCCAGATCGCGTGCAGGCCCGAGTAGAGCACCGCGATTTCGAGACCGCTGCGGGCTGCGGGGTCTCGAAGCTTCGCCGCAGCGATGTCCTCGCGGACGCGGGCGACGACGTGGAGCACTCCCACGCTCAGTCCTCGCGCAGGTGCTCGAACAGGGCAGTTGACAGGTAGCGCTCGCCGTTGGAGGGGATGACCACGACGATGTTCTTGCCCGCAGCCTCGGGTCGGGCCGCGACCTGGAGGGCAGCCCACACTGCAGCACCGCTGGAGATGCCCACGAGAATGCCGTCCTTCGTGCCCACGGCGCGGGCGGTGGTGATCGCGTCGTCGAACTCGACGTCGATCACCTCATCGATGACATCCTGATCGAGGATCTCGGGGATGAAGTTCGGGCCGATGCCCTGGATCTTGTGGGGACCGGGGCGCCCCTCGGTCAGCAGCGGGGAATCCTTCGGCTCGACAGCGACGACCTTGACGCCGGGCACGCGCTCCTTGAGGACCTGGCCGACGCCCGTGATCGTGCCACCCGTGCCGATACCGGCAACGAAGTAGTCGACCTTGCCGTCGGTGTCACGCAGGATCTCTTCAGCGGTGGTCTTGCGGTGGATGGCGGGGTTCGCCTCGTTGGCGAACTGCTTGGCCAGAACCGCACCCGGCGTTTCGGCGGCGATCTCCTCGGCCTTCGCGACAGCGCCCTTCATGCCCTGAGCCGGGTCGGTCAGCACGAGTTCGGCGCCGTAACCCTTGAGCAGAAGCTTGCGCTCGGTCGACATCGACGAGGGCATCGCCAGGATGACCTTGTAGCCGCGTGCCGCGCCTACCATGGCCAGCGCGATTCCGGTGTTGCCGCTGGTCGCCTCGACGATCGTGCCGCCCGGGGGAGCTCGCCCGAGGCTTCGGCGGCATCCACGATCGCAATGCCGAGGCGGTCCTTGACGCTGGATGCGGGGTTGTAGAACTCGAGCTTTGCCAGCACGGTGCCATCGACGCCCTCCGCGACGCGGTTCAGGCGGACGAGCGGGGTGTTTCCGAACGCACTGGTGATGTCGTTGTGGATGCCGGTCATTTCGGGGCCTTTCGGGCGACGTGGGTGACGACCATTCAGCTTAGGCGAGCCTCACCGGCAGGGGCCCGATTGTGACGAAGAACGTCCCGGGGTCCTAAGCTTGGGGCGCTCATGCCTGCCCAGAATCTTTCCGATGACATGTGTCCCCGCGAGATCGCCGTGTCTGTCGCGGACGCCACCGATACGCTCACTGCTGCCGGGATCGCGGATGCCCGCGTGGATGCCGAGCTGCTGCTGGCGCACATGCTGGGCGTGGGCCGCGGTGAGCTGCAGGCAGCCGCCCTTCGCGGCGACACCCTGGACGAGGCATCCGACACGCGCTTCCGAGACCTTGTGGCGCGCCGTGCGAGTCGGGAGCCGCTGCAACACATCACCGGCACCGCGCCGTTTCGCCACCTCGAGCTGCGGGTGGGGCCAGGGGTGTTCGTACCGCGGCCCGAGACCGAGACGCTCGTGCAGATCGCGCTGGATGCGCTGCTCGCGGCGGCATCACCCTCACCTATCGCTGTCGACCTCGGCACCGGCTCGGGGGCTATAGCCCTCGCGCTTGCGACGGAGGCTCCGCACTCCCGAGTCTTCGCCGCCGAGAACGCCGTCGATGCCTTCGTCTGGGCCAAGGAGAACTTCGCCGACGTCGGTGCCGAGAACGCCACCCTCGCCTTCATCGATCTCGCGCGCGCCTTTCCCGACCTCGACGGGACGGCATCAGTGGTCGTGAGTAACCCGCCGTACGTCCCGGATGCCGCGGTGCCCCGTGACCCCGAAGTGCGGTGGTTCGATCCGCCGACCGCGCTCTATGGAGGAGCAGATGGATTGGACATCGTCAGGCAGGTCAGTGCGACGGCGCTTCGCCTTGCTCACCCGGGCGGGATCGTCGCGATCGAGCACGGTGAGAGCCAGGGCGCTGAGATCCGCGAACTGCTGAGCGCCGACGGCTGGCGAGCGCCCGCCACCCACACGGATCTCACGCGCCGCGATCGAGTCACCACCGCGCTGCATCCGTAGCCGCCCGGGCTTCCCGCCGCGCTTCCGCGCTTCCCCCAGCGTCCGCGCTTCCCGGAATAGCTCGCCGCTTCCGTAGACTGAGCAGGCCATGTCCGACATCTTCGACTGCCGCGACGACGCCCAGCTCCTGCCCGGCATGAGACAGGCGCGCCAAGCGATCGGCAGGGGCGCCCTTGTCGTCATCCCCACCGACACCGTCTACGGCGTGGCCGCCGACGCCTTCAGTGCTGCTGCTGTGCAGCGGCTGCTGGATGCCAAGGGCCGCACTCGAGAATCGCCACCGCCCGTGCTCGTTGCGGGAACCGCCATGGTGCGCGCACTCGTTGCCGACCTGCCGGAGCCGGTGGAGCGACTCATCGAGAAGTGCTGGCCGGGAGGGCTCACGATCGTGCTGCCCGCTCAGCCTTCGTTGACCTGGGATCTGGGGGAGACCCGCGGCACCGTTGCGGTTCGGATGCCCGATCACCGCATCGCTCTCGAACTCATCGAAGAGACCGGTCCGCTCGCGGTCTCCAGTGCGAATCTGACCGGCGAGGCTGCTGCCGTCGACGTGCTGAGCGCACACCAGATGCTCGGTGACCGGATCGACATCTACCTGGATTCGGGCCCCGTCGCCACGGGAGTCCCCTCGACGATCCTCGACGCCACGGGACTGGCGCGACGCGAGCCGGGAACCGCGCGAATCCTTCGGATCGGCGCCGTGAGCGCCGATGAGATCCGCGAGGTGATCGGCGATCTGCTCGAGGACCCCGCCGCACCGGTCGAGACGGATGCCGACGACGCCGGATTCGCGTGAAGCAATACCTGTTCGTCGTTATCCTGACCGCGACCATCACCCTCGTGTTGGCGTGGGCGGTGTGGCAGTTGAGCATGCGCTACAAGCTCTACCCCGGCATCCGCGAGCGAGACGTCCACAAGACCCCCACGCCGCGCCTGGGTGGCGTCGCCATGTATCTCGGCATCGTCGCGGCGTTCCTGGCGTCGTCGCAGCATCCGTTCTTCTCGATCTTCTGGGCAGACCCCGCTGCGGTGTGGGCGATCCTCGGCGCAACGACGCTCATCGTGCTCGTCGGTGTTGCCGATGACATCTGGGACCTCGACTGGATGATCAAACTCGGCGCGCAGTTCGCTGCGGCGGGAATCATCGCCTGGTTCGGCAAGCTGCAGATCCTCTCGCTGCCGATCGGCGGGCTGACCGTCGGCTCGAGCTGGATGAGCTTCGTGCTCACGGTCCTGTCGATCGTGATCGTCATGAACGCCGTCAACTTCATCGACGGGCTCGACGGGCTCGTCGCCGGTGTCGCCCTCATCGCCAACGGGGTCTTCTTCGCGTACTCGTACCTGCTCGTCCGAGACGCCGGCGCGACCACCTACTTCAACCTCGCATCCTTCATCGCCGCAGCGCTCATCGGGGCCTGTATCGGGTTCCTTCCGCTGAACTGGACGCCCGCGAAGCTCTTCATGGGAGACAGCGGAGCCCTGATGCTGGGCCTGCTGATGGCAGTGTCGGCCATCGCGATCACCGGTCAGATCACCCCGTCACAGCTCGATCCCGACAACTTCGGAAGGTCGCAGCTGCTCGGCGCGTTCATCCCGATCCTGCTGCCGATCACGATCGTGCTGCTGCCGCTGCTGGATTTCGGTCTCGCGATCATCCGTCGTGTCGGCGCCGGGAAGTCGCCGTTCTCGCCCGACCGTAAGCACCTGCACCACCGGATGCTCGACATGGGCCACAGCGACCGTACGGCAGTGCTCATCTTCTATGCCTGGACGGCGATCATTGGCCTTGCGATGCTGCTGATGTACATCGGAACCGCATCCGACTGGCCGGGGGAGTACCTCCTGGGCGTCGGGTTCGGAGTCGTCGGCGCTATCGCCTGCCTCGTTGTCACCCTCATGCCCCCGGGGCGCCGCCCCGCACCCGTCACCACCGCCCAGGAGGCCTCGTGAGCACCGTGTCAAGCACCCCGATCCTGCGTACGACGGTGATCTGGTCGGCGATCGTGACCGGCGTGCTCGCCGTGGTCGGTGCCCTCGTCGGCTACCTCGCCGCCGGCGAGTCCGGGCTCTGGAGTGCGCTGCTCGGCGTGCTGCTGGCAGCGGTGTTCCTCGGGATCACGAGTGTCAGCATCCTGATCGCCAACCGGTGGTTCGGAACCGACCTGTACGTTCCGATCTTCTTCGGCATCGTGCTCGGTGGCTGGCTGCTGAAATTCATCGTGTTCCTGGTCGTGCTGTTCGTGGTGCGCGACCAGCCGTGGGTGAACTCGCTCGTGTTCTTCCTTGCCATCGTCGCGGGGATCCTCGCTTCGCTCGCCGTCGACGTCATCGTGCTCACTCGGATGCGGTTGCCGTACGCAAGTGACACGAAACTGCCGACCGCCGACCCGGAGGACACCTCCGGAAGGGAGTGACGCGGCGCCGGGAGCCCTTCGGGTTTGCTAATGTTGTGTTGCGCCCGCCCGTTCGCCTGACGAGCGCTGCCGGGACCGCCAACTCATCGCCCATCGTCGCAACGGCTTATCCCCGGTGCCCCGAAGCTGGAGCCAGCGCTGTTTACTCAAGCTGCGAGCCTTATCGTGTCCACTGCCGAAGATGGCGGGGGTTTCCACGGACCGTCTGTCGATGAGTTCTTCCCGGAGCCGATCTTCCAGCTCTTCGGGATCGAGGCTCTCTCGATCACGCGCATCAACCTCATCCAGTTCTTCGCGACGATCGTCATCGTCCTCATCTTCTGGCTCGGCACCCGTCGGATGCGGGTAGTCCCCGGGCGCTTCCAGAGCCTGGTCGAGATGGGCCTGGACTTCGTGCGCGTCAACATCGCCGAAGATCTCCTGGGCAAGAAGGACGGCCAGCGGTTCCTGCCGATCCTCACGACGATGTTCTTCATGATCCTGTTCATGAACATCACGGGAATCATCCCGTTCATGAACATCGCCGGCACCAGCGTCATCGCCGTGCCCTTGGTGCTCGCGATCATCAGCTACGTGACGTTCATCTACGCCGGTATCCGCAAGAGCCCGAAGAACTTCTTCAAGAACTCGCTGTTCCCCTCGGGTGTTCCGTGGCCGATCTACATCATCGTCACCCCGATCGAGCTGATTTCAACCTTCATCATCCGTCCGGTGACGCTGACTCTCCGTCTGCTTATGAACATGATGGTCGGTCACCTCCTGCTCGTCCTCTTCTTCGCGGCTACCCAGTTCTTCCTCTTCGACCTCGGTGGCTGGTGGTCGGCTCTGGCAGCCGGCAGCCTCGCCTTCGGGTTCGTCTTCACTCTGTTCGAAATCCTGGTGGCCGTCCTCCAGGCCTATGTCTTCGCCCTCCTCACCGCGGTCTACATCCAGCTCGCGGTGGCGGAAGAGCACTAAGCGGGTCGGCCCGAAGCCGCCCTCAACCGAAAGGAAAAATCCGTGGACGCAACTACGGTTCTCGCCCAGGTCACCGGCAACGTCGCGACGATGGGCTACGGCCTCGCCGCCATCGGCCCGGCCATCGGCGTGGGCATCGTCGTCGGCAAGACGATCGAGGGCGTCGCTCGTCAGCCCGAGCTCGCCGGTCGCCTCCAGGTGCTGATGTGGATCGGTATCGCCTTCACCGAGGCGCTGGCGTTCATCGGTATCGCCACCTACTTCATCTTCGTCTGATCCGACTCACCCAGCCTTAAGGAGACAGGATGCTCACGGCTCTTGTCACGTACGCCGCCGAAGAGGGGGCTGCGCACAACCCGCTCATCCCGGCGTGGTACGACATCATCTGGTCGTCGGTGTGCTTCATCGTCATCCTCGTGCTGTTCTGGCTGTACGCTCTGCCGCGGATGAAAAAGCTGCTCGACGAGCGTTCTGCGGCGATCGAAGGCAACATCGCCAAGGCCGACGAGGCCCAGCGCAAGGCTGAGGCCGCCCTCGAGGAGTACACCGCGCAGCTGGCTGATGCCCGCCGCGAGGCTGGTGAAATCCGCGACGCCGCCCGCGAGGACGGCAAGAAGATCGTCGCCGAGGCCAAGGAGAGCGCGTCTGCCGAGGCCGCGCGCCTGACGGCTGCCGCGCATGCTCAGATCGACGCCGAGCGCCAGACCGCGTTCGTGTCGCTGCGCGGCGAAGTTGGCACCCTGGCCCTCGACCTCGCCGGCGGTGTGATCGGTGAGACCCTGTCGGACGACGCTAAGGCCAAGGCCGTCGTCGACCGCTTCCTCGCCGATCTCGAGGCATCCGAGACGGCGGCGAAGTAATGGGTAGCGCGACGAATCAGGCGCTCGCGGAAACGACCGCGGCGCTGGCTGCGGCTCGTGGCGTCGACCTGACCGTCGCCCGCGAGCTCTTCGTCGCCGCGCGTGAGCTCGGCCAGACCTCGCAGCTCAGCGGCGCGCTGGCCGATTCAGCGGCGGCGCCCGCCGCCCGCGCGAAGGTGATCACCGATGTCTTCGGGCCGTCGATGGCTCCGGCGACAGTCGGTTTGCTCACCAACGCCGTCCAGCAGCGGTGGTCATCGGCATCCGATCTCATCGACGGGATCGAGGAGCTCGCTGTGCGCGCCGCCACGATCGCGTCCGATGCAGACGTCGAGTCCGAGCTGTTCGAGTTCTCCCGCACGGTCGCGGCGAACCCGGAGCTCGAACTCGCACTGGGGAGTCGCCTCGGTGATGCCTCGGCAAAGGGCGACCTCGTAGCAAAGCTGCTGACCGGACGCGCGAGCGAGGCGACGGTCCTCGTCGCGTCTTCGCTTGTGCAGCAGCCGCGCGAGCGCCGTGTGCGCCAGCTGTTGTCGCGCGCGATCCGCATCGTCGCCGACGAACGCGGCCGCGCTGTCGCCACGGTCACCGCAGCGGCTGCGCTGAGCGCGGAACAGGCGAGCCGCCTGACCGAGCTGCTCAGCCGTCGCTACGGCACCAAGATCTCCCTGAACACCGTGATCGACCCGACAGTGGTCGGCGGCCTGCGCGTGCAGATCGCCGATGACGTCATCGACATGAGTGTTTCCTCCCGGCTCGCCGACCTCCGTCAGCGACTGGCCGGCTAACGACACCGCCGACAGGCGCAGACTTCGGGTCCGACGCACGGAACCCGAGAAGGACCTTAACGAAGGAAGACCATGGCAGAACTCTCCATCAGCCCCGACGTCATCCGTGACGCGCTGAAAGACTTCGTCGCGGCCTACGAGCCCTCCGGGGCAGCGGCCAACGAGGTCGGCACCGTTATCGACGCCGCCGACGGCATCGCCCATGTCGAGGGTCTCCCCGGCGTCATGGCCAACGAGCTGGTGACCTTCGCCGACGGCACGCAGGGCCTGGCCCTGAACCTCGACGAGCACGAGATCGGTGTCGTCGTCCTCGGCGACTTCGCCGGCATCGAGGCGGGTCAGCAGGTCACGCGTACCGGCGAGGTGCTCTCGGTTCCCGTCGGCGACGGCTACCTCGGCCGCGTCGTCGACCCGCTCGGCAACCCGATCGACGGTCTCGGCGAGGTGGCCACGGAAGGCCGCCGCGCCCTCGAGCTGCAGGCGCCGGGCGTCATGCAGCGTAAGAGCGTGCACGAGCCGATGCAGACCGGTATCAAGGCGATCGACGCGATGATCCCCGTCGGCCGCGGTCAGCGTCAGCTCATCATCGGCGACCGCCAGACCGGTAAGACGGCGATCGCGATCGACACGATCATCAATCAGAAGGACAACTGGGCGTCGGGAGACCCGACAAAGCAGGTGCGCTGCATCTACGTCGCCATCGGTCAGAAGGGTTCGACGATCGCCTCCGTCAAGGGCGCGCTCGAGGATGCCGGTGCCATGGAGTACACGACGATCGTCGCAGCTCCCGCATCAGACCCCGCCGGCTTCAAGTACCTGGCTCCCTACACCGGCTCGGCCATCGGCCAGCACTGGATGTACGGCGGCAAGCACGTCCTGATCATCTTCGACGACCTGTCGAAGCAGGCTGAGGCCTACCGTGCCGTGTCGCTGCTGCTGCGCCGCCCGCCGGGCCGCGAGGCGTACCCCGGCGACGTCTTCTACCTGCACTCGCGTCTGCTCGAGCGTTGCGCGAAGCTCTCGGACGAGCTGGGCGCGGGCTCGATGACGGGTCTGCCCATCATCGAGACCAAGGCTAACGACGTCTCGGCCTACATCCCGACCAACGTGATCTCGATCACGGACGGCCAGATCTTCCTGCAGTCCGACCTGTTCAACGCGAACCAGCGTCCCGCGGTCGACGTGGGTATCTCGGTTTCGCGCGTGGGTGGTGACGCCCAGGTGAAGTCGATCAAGAAGGTCTCGGGAACGCTCAAGCTCGAGCTCGCTCAGTACCGCTCGCTCGAGGCATTCGCCATGTTCGCGAGCGACCTGGATGCGGCATCCCGCCGACAGCTGGCCCGCGGTGCGCGCCTGACCGAGCTGCTCAAGCAGCCGCAGTACTCGCCGTACCCGGTGGAAGAGCAGGTCGTCTCGATCTGGGCAGGCACCAACGGCAAGCTCGACACGATCGAGGTCGAGGATGTGCTGCCCTTCGAGCGCGAGCTGCTGGACTTCCTGCGCCGCAACACGACGATCCTCGACCGTCTTCGCGAGACCAACGTGCTGGATGACGACACCGTCGCCGAGCTCGAGAAGGTTGTCGACGACTTCGTGCTGGAGTTCCGCTCCGGCAAGGGTCAGGCGATCTCCAAGCCCGGCCACGAAGAGGTCGGCGCCGCGCAGGCCGAGGACGTCAACCAGGAGAAGATCGTCAAGGGCCGCCACTAAGGGCGCGCGAGGGCGATAAACCATGGGCGCACAACTCCGGGTCTACAAGCAGAAGATCTCTTCTGCCCAGACGACCAAGAAGATCACGAAGGCGATGGAGCTCATCGCGGCTTCGCGCATTCAGAAGGCGATGGGTCGCGTGCGGGCGTCAGCTCCGTTCGCTCGCGCGGTAACCCGCGCGGTGTCGGCGGTTGCCACGCACTCGAACGTCGATCACCCGCTCACGACCGAGCGCGAGGTCATCCGGCGCTCGGCCGTGGTGATCTTCGCCTCCGACCGTGGACTTGCCGGCGCGTTCAACTCGCAGATCCTCCGCGAGGGTCTGGAGCTTGCACAGCTCTTGCGCGACCAGGGTAAGGAACCTGTCTTCTACCTGGTCGGACGCAAGGCAGTCGGCTACTTCCAGTTCCGCAAGATGGCAAGCGCGGCGCAGTGGACCGGTGACACCGACACTCCGCACTTCCACACCGCCGAGGAGATCGCGGCAGCGCTGCTGGATGCCTACGACCGCGGGGGTGACGAAGGAGGGGTCGACGAGATCCACCTCGTCTACAACCGCTTCGTTAGCATGATGACCCAGAGCCCCGAGCAGGTCCGCCTGCTGCCGCTCGAGGTCGTCGAGGCCGAGGAGTCGGTATCCGCGCAGGTGTACCCGCTCTACGAGTTCGAGCCGGATGCCGAAACCGTGCTGAACCAGTTGCTGCCGGTGTACATCCAGAGCCGCGTCTTCAACGCGCTCCTGCAGTCGTCGGCGGCAAAGCACGCCGCGACCCAGAAGGCCATGAAATCCGCGAGCGATAACGCCGACAAGCTCATCACCGATTACACCCGCCTGCGCAACAACGCGCGACAGGCCGAGATCACGCAGCAGATCGCCGAGATCGTCGGCGGCGCCGACGCTCTGGCGTCGGGCAAGTAGACCTGACACGAAAGAGAATGACCATGACTCCCACCGCAACCGCCGAGAAGACCGCGGTCGTCGGCCGCGTCGCGCGCGTCACCGGCCCCGTCGTCGACATCGAGTTCCCGCATGACTCGATCCCCGACATCTACAACGCGCTGACCACCACGATCACGATCGAGGGCGAGTCCAGCGAGCTGACCCTCGAGGTCGCACAGCACCTTGGCGACGACCTCATCCGCGCCATCGCGCTCAAGCCCACCGACGGTGTCGTCCGTGGTCAGGAAGTCCGTGACACGGGCGGCCCGATCTCGGTGCCGGTCGGCGACGTGACCAAGGGCCACGTGTTCAACGTGACCGGCGAGGTCCTCAACGCCGAGCCGGGCGAGAAGATCGAGATTACCGAGCGGTGGGGCATCCACCGCAAGGCGCCGGCCTTCGACCAGCTCGAGTCCAAGACGACGATGTTCGAGACCGGCATCAAGGTCATCGACCTGCTGACCCCCTACGTGCAGGGTGGAAAGATCGGTCTGTTCGGTGGTGCGGGCGTCGGCAAGACCGTCCTCATCCAGGAGATGATCCAGCGTGTTGCGCAGGACCACGGTGGTGTGTCGGTGTTCGCCGGTGTCGGTGAGCGTACCCGTGAGGGTAACGACCTGATCCACGAGATGGAAGAGGCAGGTGTCTTCGACAAGACCGCCCTCGTCTTCGGTCAGATGGACGAGCCGCCGGGGACCCGTCTTCGTGTGGCGCTCTCGGCGCTGACGATGGCCGAGTACTTCCGTGACGTGCAGAAGCAGGACGTGCTGTTGTTCATCGACAACATCTTCCGCTTCACGCAGGCAGGTTCCGAGGTCTCGACGCTTCTCGGCCGCATGCCCTCCGCTGTGGGTTACCAGCCGAACCTCGCCGACGAGATGGGTGTGCTCCAGGAGCGCATTACTTCCACGCGCGGTCACTCGATCACCTCGCTGCAGGCGATCTACGTCCCCGCCGACGACTACACCGACCCAGCGCCGGCTACGACCTTCGCCCACCTCGATGCGACCACCGAGCTTTCGCGTGCGATCGCCTCGCGCGGTCTGTACCCCGCGGTCGACCCGCTGACCTCGACCAGCCGCATCCTGGACCCGCGGTACGTCGGTGAAGACCACTACCGTGTGGCAACCGCGGTGAAGCAGATCCTGCAGAAGAACCAGGAACTGCAGGAGATCATCGCGATCCTCGGTGTCGACGAGCTCTCCGAAGAGGACAAGGTCGTCGTGTCGCGTGCGCGCCGCATCCAGCAGTTCCTCTCGCAGAACACCTACATGGCCAAGAAGTTCACCGGTGTCGAGGGCTCCACGGTTCCGATCAAGGAGACGATCGAGTCGTTCGACGCGATCGTCAAGGGCGACTTCGACCACGTGGCCGAGCAGGCGTTCTTCAACGTGGGTGGCATCTCCGACGTCGAAGAGCGCTGGGCGCAGATCCAGAAGGAGAACGGCTGATCATGCCGCTGCACGTCAGCCTCGTCTCCGCCGACGCCGAAGTGTGGTCGGGGGAGGCATCCCTCGTCGTCGCGAAGACCGTCGAGGGTGAGATCGGCTTCATGGCGGGTCACGAGCCGGTGCTCGCGATCCTCGCCGAGGGCCAGGTGCGCATCACGAAGGATGACGGCAGCAAGGTCGTCGCGAACGCTCAGGACGGCTTCCTCTCCATCGAGAGCGATGTCGTCACGATCGTGGCCGGCAACGCTGCTCTCGTCGCCTGACATCAGCATCCGCCCGGCGTAGGCCTAGGCCGCGTTGAACGGGCGTAGGAAGAATCGCCGAGGTAGGACGAATGCACCGTCATCCGTCCTACCTCGGCGATTTCGCCTTTCTCGGTGAGGAGATGCGGTGCTGATCCTGCTGCCTCCCTCGGAGACGAAGCGACCAGGCGGAGAGGGTGCGCCGTGGGATGCATCCCGTCTGGCGTTTTCTGAACTCACGCCGATCCGCGAGTCGGTGATCGACGCGCTGGTGCGGCTGAGTGATGACCCGGATGCCGCAGCCAAGGTCCTGAAGCTCGGGCCGAAGCAGCGCGGCGAGATCGAAACGAACCGGTCGCTGCGCACCTCCCCGACGATGCCGGCGATCGACAGGTACACGGGAGTGCTTTTCGACGCTCTGGATGCCTCGAGTCTCGACTCGTCTGCCAGGCGCTGGCTCGGCGACCATGTCGTGATCCATTCCGCGCCTTTCGGCCTGGTCGGTGCTCTGGACCCCATTCCGTCCTACCGGCTGGGTGCGGGCATCAGTCTTCCCGGCCTCGCCTCGCAGCGGCGCCTCTGGGCCGGTCCCGTCGCGGCAGCGCTCGCCCGTGACACCCGCGGGTTTGTGCTCGACCTGAGGTCCGAGGCCTACGTTGCGCTCGGGGCTGCACCGGTCGGGCGGAGCGCCTACGTGCGAGTCCTGACGCGGGCTCCGGACGGGCAGACGCGAGCGCTCAATCACTTCAACAAAGCCGCTAAGGGCCGGCTCACCCGCGCTCTCGCGGAGTCCAGCGCCGACCTCGCGGACACAGCGCAGTTCGTGAGATGGGCGAGCGACGCCGGGTTCGAGACGGCCCCCGACGGCGACGTCATGACGCTCATCTTGCCCCCACGCTGAGAATCTACTGACAGCTACGCTCAAGGATCGCTAGCATGTGGTGCAGCGGGCGAGTGCCCCGTCGCGCACCGGCTCGAGGTGCGAGTCCTGACCGTTCGGGAGGAACGTTCATGTTCGAAAACGTAGGCGCCTCGGTCGTCTATTACAACGACGGCGCGTCGATCGGCTTGCTGATCTTCTTCGCCTTCTTCTGGATCATCTTTGCCGCAGCGGGCTACGTCCTGACCTCGTTCTTCTTGATGAGGATCTTCGACAAGGCTGGCGTGCAGGGCAAGTGGCGCGCGTGGGTGCCCGTCTACAACGGCATGATCTTCCTCAAGCTCGGCGACCTCAGCCCCTGGCTGCTCCTCTACGCGATCGGTGCGGCGATCCTGCTCGGCTGGATCCCCGTCATCGGCCAGCTCATCGGCCTCGCCGCGTTCGTGCTGACGCTGCTCGCTGCCTGGCGCGTTGGCCTCAAGCTGCAGAAAGAGGCAGTCTGGCTCATTCTCTACTTCTTCCTCTCGATCGTCTGGCTCGGTATCGCGGCCTTCGACAAGTCGCGTTGGAACACGGCGATCCCGGCCGCGCCCTGGGCGGGCAACGGGTTCCTGGCAGACCGTACGAACTGGGACGGCATCCCCTCGCAGGTTCCGGCCGGTGGTTACCCCGCGAACCCGGCAACCAGCCCCGCAGCCGGCTACGCGGCACCGCCGGCTCCGCCGACCGGATACGCTCCTCCGGCCGCACCCCCTGCCGCGCCTCCCGCTGCTGCACCGCAGCCCCCGGCAAGCCCGGAGCCGCCCGCAGCGCCCGAAGAGCCCAAGGCCTAATCCCGCTTGACCCCAGAGGCCCCCACCGCACGGTGGGGGCCTCTCACACGTTCGGCTGTTGCAATCTCGGCCGTTCGCTGACGGCGCAGCCGAGTGATTTGCCTGCCGCAGGATGCCGGGCGTAGCGTCAGCGAGGACGTGTCCGCGGGGACCCGACCGTCCGTTCGGTGGAAGGACCTCCTCGTGCTCTGGACCCTCCTGGTGCGATACCTGCGACCCGCGTGGCCGCTCATCATCGCCGTCATCGTGTTTCAGCTCGCTCAGTCGATCGCATCGCTGCTGCTTCCGACTCTGAACGCTGACATCATCGACAACGGTGTGGTGACCGGCGACATCGCCTACATCTGGTCGACCGGCGGTCTCATGCTCGTCATCTCGCTCGTGCAAGTCGTGTGCGCGATCATCGCCGTGTACTTCGGGTCGCGACTTGCCATGGGAATGGGCAAGAACCTGCGGGCCGATGTCTTCCACCGCGTCGTCGCGTTCTCGCAGCGCGAGGTCGGGAGCTTCGGCGCGCCGTCTCTCATCACGCGCAACACGAACGACGTGCAGCAGGTGCAGATGCTCGTGCAGGTTTCGGCGACGCTGATGGTCTCGGCCCCGATGCTCGCGATCGGCGGGGTGATCATGGCGATTCGCCAGGACCCCGGCCTGTCGTGGCTCATGGCGGTAGCGGTGCCTGTGCTGCTGATCCTGGTCTCACTCATCGTCGTGCGAATGGTTCCCGCGTTCACGGTCATGCAGCAGCGGATCGACCGCGTCAATCAGATCATGCGCGAGCAGCTGAGCGGCATCCGTGTCGTTCGCGCCTTCGTCCGCGAAGACCACGAACGTCAGCGCTTCGACGTCGCGAGCCGCGATGTGATGGCGACAGGACTTCGCGCGGGCAACCTCATGGCGCTGATGTTTCCCGTGGTCATGCTCGTGCTCAATGTCTCGAGCGTTGCGGTGATCTGGTTCGGCGCCTTCCAGGTGCAAAACGACGGCGTCGAGATCGGAACCCTCTTCGCCTTTCTCACCTACATCATGCAGATCCTCATGGGTGTCATGATGGCGACGTTCATGTTCGTCATGATCCCTCGTGCCGCGGTCTGCGCGAAGCGGATCGGCGAGGTCCTGGACACGGAACCCTCGGTTGAGCCTCCCGCCGTCGCCGTGGCAGCCCCCGCGCCGCGCGGCCGGGTCGAATTCTCGCACGTCGACTTCGCCTACCCGGGTGCGCAGGATCCGGTGCTTCACGACATCACCTTCACGGTCGAGCCGGGCACGACGACAGCGATCATCGGATCGACCGGGGCCGGCAAGTCGACGCTCATCGGGCTCGTGCCGCGCTTGTTCGATGTGACGGCGGGGGAGGTGCGTGTCGATGGTGTCGACGTGCGCTCGTACGATCCCGATGAACTGTGGGCGCGGATCGGGCTGGTCCCGCAACGGGCGTTCCTGTTCTCCGGAACCGTCGCCTCGAACCTGCGGTACGGCGATGCCGCCGCCGATGACGCAAGTCTGTGGCGTGCCCTGGAGCTGGCGCAGGCGCGCTCGTTCGTCGAGTCCTTCCCCCTGGGACTCGAGGCACCGATCGCGCAAGGGGGCACGAACGTCTCGGGTGGGCAGCGACAGCGCCTCGCGATAGCGCGAGCGCTCGTGAAGAACCCGCCGATCTTCATCTTCGACGACTCGTTCTCGGCCCTCGATCTGCGAACGGATGCCGCGCTTCGCCGAGCCCTCGACACCGAACTTCCTGACGCTACGCGCCTGATCGTCGCCCAGCGAGTGTCGACGATTCAGCACGCCGATCAGATCGTGGTGCTCGACCACGGTCGGATCGTCGGCATCGGTAGACACGATGAGCTCGTGGGGACGTGCGAGACCTACCGCGAGATCGTCGATTCCCAGCTCTCGGCGGAGGCAGCGGCATGAGCGCGCCTCGTCCCGCTGCAGGTGCAGCTCCCGCGCGCGGTCCGATGGGGGGCGGCCCCATGGGACGCGGGATGGGGATGCCCGTGCAGAAGGCGCAGAATTTCGGCGCGAGCGCGAAGCGCCTGCTCGCGCATCTGCGCCGAGAGAACGCGCTCCTGGTCGTCGTTATCGTGTTGGGCGTCTTTTCGGTGGCACTGTCGGTGATCGGGCCGAAGCTCCTGGGGGAGGGCACCAACCTCGTTTTCGCTGGTTTCGTGTCGCTGCAATTCTCGGATGTTCCCCCGGGGACCACGCAGCAGCAGATCATGGACCAGCTCATCGCGAACGGTCAGCAGGAGCAGGCTGACCTGCTCTCGACGATGACCTTCACCCCGGGTGCGGGTATCGACTTCGCAGCCCTTGGCCAACTCTTGCTGCTCGTGCTCGCCGTCTATGTAGGCGCGAGCCTGTTCGGTTGGCTGCAGGCCCGCATCCTGAACGGCGTCGTCCAGCGCGCGATGCACCGCCTGCGCATCGAGGTCGAGCAGAAGATCCACCGCCTGCCGCTGTCGTATTTCGACCGCGTCCAGCGGGGCGAGCTGCTGAGCCGCGTCACCAACGACGTCGACAACATCGGCCAGAGCCTCCAGCAGACACTGTCGCAGGTCGTGATTTCGCTCCTGACCGTGATCGGCGTGCTGGTCATGATGTTCGTGATCTCGCCGCTTCTAGCGGTCATCGCGCTGGTCACCATTCCGCTGACGATCGTCGTCACCGTCCTGGTCGCGCGCCGTTCACAGGCCCTCTTCGTGACGCAGTGGCGGGCCACTGGCGTCCTCAATGCCCGCATCGAAGAGACTTTCTCGGGGCACTCGGTCGTCAAGGTGTTCGGGCACCAGCGTGAGGCCGAGACCGACTTCGCCGCCGAGAACGAAGAGGTGTACCGGGCGAGCTTCGGCGCGCAGTTCCTCTCGGGAATCATCATGCCCGCCATGATGTTCATCGGTAACCTCGTCTACGTCGCGATCGCGGTCGTCGGCGGGCTGCAGGTCGCCGGGGGAATGCTCTCGATCGGAGACGTGCAGGCCTTCATCCAGTACTCGCGGCAGTTCACACAGCCCCTGAGCCAACTCGGATCCATGGCGAACCTGCTGCAGTCGGGGGTAGCCAGCGCCGAGCGGGTCTTCGAACTGCTCGACGAGCCCGAGCAGACCGACGATCCCGAGCCAGCCGAGACCGTGCCGAGCGACGCGAGCACTCTCGAGTTCCGCGACGTGTCCTTCCGCTATGTCGCCGACACGCCGCTCATCGATGACCTGACTCTGCGCGCGGCATCCGGGAGCACGGTCGCGATCGTCGGACCCACGGGTGCGGGAAAGACGACGCTTGTCAACCTCGTCATGCGCTTCTACGACGTGGATGAGGGCGGCATCCTGCTCGACACCGCGGCGGGGCTTCCAGACGGAGGCCTCGATACGCGACGGATGACGCGCGATGACCTGCGGGCGCGCACCGGCATGGTGCTGCAGGACACGTGGCTGTTCGCGGGCACGATCCGGGAGAACATCGCTTACGGCCGGCCGGAAGCGAGCGAGGAAGAGCTGGTGGCGGCGGCCTCGGCGGCATACGTGGACCGATTCGTCCATGCGCTCCCGGACGGATACGACACCGTGCTCGACGACGAGGCGACGAATCTGTCGGTGGGTGAGCGGCAGCTTGTCACGATCGCGCGAGCCTTCCTCGCTGATCCGCGCATCCTGATCCTCGATGAGGCGACGTCGTCGGTCGATACCCGCACCGAACTCCTGATCCAGCGCGCCATGTCCAGCCTGCGGCGCGACCGGACCTCGTTCGTGATCGCGCACCGTCTCTCGACGATTCGAGATGCCGACCTCATCCTGGTCATGGAAGCCGGCGCGATCGTCGAACAGGGGACGCACGAGGAGTTGCTGCGCGCGCGGGGGGCCTACTGGGCGCTCTACAACGCTCAGTTCGAAGCCCCCGCCGACGAGGGGGCAGAACCGGTCGGACGCGAGTGACTGCACGCCACCACCGCCGCACGTCCCCGCCCCGTGTCTGACCTTCGATTAGTATGTGACGGTCGGTGCCTCGCGCCGGCACCGACAACGACGAGGAAAGGGTCGCGTGGCCGAGGTTTCCGCCCATTCCCGCACCGTTGACCTGGCACGCGATCGCCTCGAGCTCGCCTGGGCCGCGGTGACAGACACGGGCCGTCGGCGTGAGGTCAATCAGGATGCCGTCCTCGCGGAGTTCCCCCTGTTCATCGTCGCCGACGGAATGGGTGGTCACATCGGTGGCGAGATCGCCAGCGCGAGCGCTGTCGAACGCCTCCACGCTGTGGCCGACACCGGCTCCGTCTCCACCAAGGCGATCGAGAAGGCCCTCGCGCGCGCGGTGAAAGACATCGCCGCTCGTCCGGAGGCAACCGACGAGGCGACCGGCACCACCGTGACCGGGCTGTTCCTTGACGTCTCGGGCGCCGAGGCATCCTGGGTTGCCCTGAACATCGGGGACTCTCGCGTTTATCTGCTTCGCGATGGCGCGATTGTGCAGGTCACGACTGACCACTCGGTCGTCCAGGAGCTCATCGCCTCCGGGCGACTGAGCCCGGAAGAGGCAGAGAACCACCCGTACGGAAACGTCATAACGCGGGCGCTCGGACCCAGTGAGAGCGTCACCCCCGACTACGTCCGCCTCGACGTGGTCGATGGCGACAGGTTCGTCATCTGCTCTGACGGGCTGACCAAGGAGCTCACTGACTTCGGCATCCAGCACTTCCTTGCCGAACATCCCGATCCGGCGGCGGCAGTTGAGGCGATGCTGGATGCTGCGCTGGAGAACGGCGGGCGCGACAACATCTCGATCGTCGTTGTAAACGTCGCCCGCGTCCCGGGGGCCTGAGGTTCCGTTCCTCCCCAACGCGGCGATCGCTCCGCTCGGGCGCGACGGTGGGCCCGGTAGCGCGATCGCGCCGATCCGGGTGATGGGCTGGGGTGATGCGTTCACCGTCTGGAACCGCGCAGCGCCTGTCCCCCGTGACGAAGCTGCGCGCCCCCGCTCGTGCCGCGACCGGTCTTCCGATCCTTGCGACGGCGGTGCCGGTGCTCGGGGCAGTGGCGCTGTGGGCGGTGACCGGATCCGTGTTGAGCCTGTGGTTCGCTGCCCTCGCGCCGATGATGGCGGTGGCGGGGTTCGGGGACCGCGTGTGGGCGGCACGGCGTGCGCGGCGCCGGGATGATGCTGTAGCCGAGGCGGACTCTGCCTCGCTGAGCGCGGCGATCGAAAAGGAGGTCGTCCGTCGTCGCGACCGTGCATGGCGAGCCTGGCCCGACATCCGCCGGCTCCTGGAGAATCCGGAAGAGGTGTGGCGGGAGGTCGAGGGTCGCCAAGGCCACCTCGTGCTGGGAAGCGGCGACATACCGATCACGGTGGCCGCCGAGCACGTGTCCGACCTTCGGGCTGAGTTCGCGCCCGAGGTCGCCGCGCGAACTGCCGGCACGCCGAACCTGACGATGCCGGATGCCCCCGCGACTGTGCCGCTGCGCGGCAGCCTCGCCGTGGTCGGACCCGAGCCACTTGTTGCTGGGGCGGTGCGCGCGATGCTCGTCCAACTGTGTCTGGTCCATCCGCCAGGTGATCTTGAGATCACCGGGGACCTTCCGGGTGGTTTCTCGTGGGTCGAGGAACTCCCGCATCGGTTCACACCCGGGCAGCACCGGATCGCGCTGGATGTCTCAAGTGGGTGGGACGGCCCCGTCGGGGAGGTTGATGCCTCGATCCTCATCGGGCGGGGAGGTGGCGCCGGAGTTCGGGTTGTGCTCGGTCAGAGAGCTACCGGATCGGCGCACGCGACAGTGGACACCGGTGAAGACAGTCTCGAGATTCGCCCACAGATGCTCTCCGAGTTCCAGGCGAGCCTTCTGGCTCGCTCCCTGCGCGAGAAGATCTCGCGGACAGCGATGGACAGTGGCGAGCTCGCGCTGGACGGTCTGGTCGAGCCGCACCGAGCGTCCGAGCCCGGAGCGGGTGCTCGAAGCCTTGTGAGCGTCATCGGGACCTCGAATGCGAGCGCGTTCTGCCTCGACCTCGTCAGCGACGGGCCGCACGCGCTGGTCGTCGGTACGACAGGCAGCGGCAAGAGCGAACTACTGCGAACGTGGGTCGCCTCGCTGGCCGCGCACTACAGCCCAGAGGATGTGGTCTTCGTCCTCGCGGACTTCAAGGGAGGCACAGCGTTCTCATCGCTCCGGAGACTCCCGCACGTCACCGGTGTTCTGACCGATCTCGACGAGGCTGCGGCAACGCGAGGGATCGAGAGCCTGCGCGCTGAGGTGCGGCGGCGTGAGGGCGTGCTCGCGGCAGCCGGAGTCCGAGATATCGCCGAGGGGGCTGCGGATCTGCCGCGTCTGGTCGTGGTCGTCGACGAGTTCGCCGCGTTACTGAGTTCTCACAGCGAGCTTGCGAACCTGTTCATTGATCTCACCGCGCGGGGAAGAGCGCTGGGCATCCACGTGATCTTGGGCACGCAGCGCGCCACCGGGGTCTTTCGTGAGGCGCTTCTGGCCAATTGTCTGCTGCGCGTTGTTCTCCGGGCCGCCGATGTTGCCGATAGTCGCCTCATGCTCGGAGATGACAGCGGCTGTCGGGTGCCTGCCGGCGTGCGTAGCGCCGGGAGCGCCCTCGTCAGACGCGCGACAGACCACAGGCCGGTGCCGATTCGCATCGCGCTGGTGGGAGACGAGTTCGTGTCGCGAATCGCTGCCCGCTCCGAGGCCGCACCGGTACAGGCGCCCTGGCTCGAGCCCCTCCCGGTCACGGTGGCACTTCCGGGCGGGAGGAACGACGACACGCTTCTCATCGGGCTCGCCGATGAGCCGCATCTGCAGCGACAGGAACCCGTCGGGATCGCGAGATCAGTTCGGGGCCTGTGCGTCGTCGGAGCCGCCGGATCGGGCGTGACGACTGCGCTGCAGACTGTCGCGGCCCAGATCGGCGAGGTCGAGGCCTGGGTCGATTCCGATGATCTCGAGCGAGCCTGGGACGTCCTGAACCGTGTCGCCGTTACCCGGCGCGGCGCTGTCGTGGTCGATGACGCCGACGCGGTCTTGGCGGCGCTCCCGTCGGAGTACGCCCATGTCGCAGCAGGCCTCCTCGAAACGATAGCCCGCTCGTCCGGGGAGGGACATCCGTTCCTGCTCGGGCTGGAACGTCTCGCGGGGCCGATTGCTCGCGTCGCCGATCTCCTGCCGCATCGCCTGCTGCTTCGCCATTCCCAGCGCAGCGACTACCTTTCTGCCGGCGGGGTGCCGGGCCACTGTGATCCCACAGCTTCGGCGGGTCGAGGACGACTCGACGGGACGCTCGTGCAGGTATTCCAGGCCGAAACTGCTTCTCGAGGGGTGAGGGTGCCGAACGAGTCAACCTGGCGACCGCCGGCCGGACTGACGTGTTGGGTTACGCGCGCCACCCCCGGCGCTGAGCGCATCCAGGAGCAGTGGCTGGCTCGTGACGTGGTGGTCACGGGACCCGATCACGCGCTCGCCGGAGGCAGCCCGCAGGCGCTGGAGCCTGGACGCTCGCTCGTCGTGCGCGCTGAACCCGAGCAGTGGCAGAGGTTCTGGACGACGCTGACCACCCTGCGCGCGCAGGGTCCTCTTCTGGTCGATCCATCGTGTGCGGCGGAGTACCGCATCCTCACCGGGCGACGAGAGCTTCCTCCCCTGTGTCTTCCCGGCGCGCTGCGCGGATGGCTCCTCGAACCCGGGCGGGAGGTCAGTCGGGTGCGGCTCGGATGATGCGGATGACGATCAGAACGCAGGGGAGATCATGCCGACGTCGCGCTCGCCGCCGCGTACCCGCAGGGGCAGCTCTTCCCGCGCGCGTGAGACGTCGGCGGCGCTCAGTGCGCCAGTTCGCTCGAGAAGACGCAGCGCGACGATGGACGAGGCCCGGGCGGAGCCATCGAGCATCTTGAGGGCTACCGTCGTCCCATCCGGCGCGACCATGATCATCACGCCCTCGGCACCCCCTTCGCGAAGACTCCCGTCTGTTCGATCGCGATGGTGTCGGCCCGTCCTGGGCCGTCAATCGTCCAGGGATGCCGGCGCACTGCCCCGACCAGCGCTGCCGCGTTGCGATGCAGCGCGAACGGCGACCGCTCCGAAGAACCGCCGATCCGGTGCGCTGCCTTGGCAAGGCCCGACAGAGTGAGGGCGAACACCGGAGCGCCGCATCCGTCGATGACCGATGCCTGAACACGCTCGCCGGTCAGTCGCTCGACGAGTTCGCGAATCTGAACCTGCAGCGGATGCTCGGGGTCGAGGTAGGTGGCAAGGTCCCACCCCTGTGCGACGCACGCCGCGAGCATTGCCGCGTGCTTGCCCGAGCAGTTCATACGAAGCCGCTCGGGCTCTCCTCCGGCGCGGACCAGGGCATCTCGTGTCGCCGTGTCGGATGGCCACGCGGGCGGGCACTGAAGGCTGCGCTCGTCCAGCCCAGCAGCGTCGAGAATGTCACGGACCACTGCGACGTGCCGGTCGGTTCCGGCATGGCTGGCGGTCGCGAGCGCCAGCGTCTCGTCAGCAAGCTGCGCGCCCGCGGCAAGGCACGCCAGGGCCTGGATCGGCTTCAAAGATGACCGCGGAAGGATGGGTGCGTCGGTGTCGCCGAGCCGCTCGATGGCCTGACCCTCGGGGTTCAGGACGATCGCCGCGCCGGCATGGCGGGATTCCACGAATCCGCCTCGTTCCACCCGCGCGAGCTCGACGGCAGCAGCAACAGGGAGGGTCTCAGGCACTCGAACAGCCTATCCGGGCCACTGACCCCGAGCAGGTGTCCGACTTGACTCATGTAAAAGGTCCGGGAACGGTGGCGTTTGCCTCAGATAGGAATGTCCGCGTAGTTCTCTGGCCGTGTGAGTCAGGAGTTGTCGATGGCCGCGCGCCGTGAGATCACGAAGAAGTTCGCCCGCGAGTATGTGCGGGCGGACAAGCATGCGAAGGGCGAGATCCTCGACGGGCTCGTCGCGGCGACCGGGTGGACGCGGGATCATGCGCGGCGGGCGATCCGATCCGCGAACGCCCGGACCGGTCCCGCGGGCCGGCAGCCCCGCAAACCGCGGGAGCGGAAGTACTCCTACGACGCGCTCGTGGTGTTGCAGGAGGTCTGGCGGCTGTCCGGTCAGCCCTCGGGCAAGTACCTCGCCGCGGTCATGGACGACACCTTGGAACGGCTCGTCCGGTTCGGTGAACTCGGCAAGGTCGGCCCTCGGGTCACCGACCTGGTGCTCGACGAACTGCGGTCGATGTCCGCGGCGACGATCGACCGGTACCTGAAACCGCACAAGGATGCCGCATACCCGGTCGCGCTGTCAGGCACGAAACCGTCGCACATCCTGCGGTCGTCGATCCCGCAGCGCACCGCGATGGATGCCCCGCTGACCGTGCCGGGGTTCTTGGAGCTGGACACCGTCGCGCACTGCGGCCACACCCTCAAGGGCGAGCACCTGTGGACGTTGAACGCGACCGACCCGGTGATCGGGTGGACGATGATGCGCACCGTCCGCAACAAGGCGTTCGTGCACGTGCACGAAGGGCTGAACTGGATCGCGAAGCACGCGCCGGTGCCGATCGCCGGGATGGACTTCGACAATGGATCCGAGTTCCTGAACTGGTCAGTGATCGCCTGGGCCGACAACCGCGACATCCCCCTGACCCGCGGACGACCGTACCAGCACAACGACAACGCGCACATCGAGCAACGCAACGGCGACTGGATCCGCAGACACGCGTTCCGCTACCGGTACGAGACCGACGCGGAAATGACGCTGCTGAACGAGCTATGGGACCTGGTGATGGCCCGCAAGAACCACCTGCTGCCCTGCGTGAAAGCGACCGGCTGGACCGCCACGAGATCCGGCCGAAAGAAGCGGATCTACGACACCCCCCGGACCCCGTACCAGCGACTCCTGGACAACGGCATCCTCGACGCCAAGACCAAGACGCGCCTCGAGCACGAGCATGCCAAGCTGAACCCGGCACGCATCACCCGACGGATCAACCAGATCCAGCAACAACTCATCGAACTGGCCTCAGCCCGCACCCAGGGAACCCGACCCGCCGCATGACCCACGCGGACATTTCACGTGAGGCAACCACGAATCACACCCGGACATCTTGACGTGAGGCAAGGCGGTGTCAGACTTGCCCCATGCTGGGTGAACACGACTACATCGTCCGGGCGGAATGGACCGGCAACCGTGGCGTCGGCACGGCGGGCTATCGGGACTATGCCCGAGACGTGACCCTGCGGATCGAGGGAAAGCCGGATCTTCTCGCCTCGAGCGACAAGCCGTTTCGGGGGGATCCATCGCGGTGGAACCCCGAGGATCTCCTCGTCGCCTCCCTCAGCGAGTGCCACCTGCTGTCCTACCTGCACGCGGCAGTCCAAGCGGGTGTCGTGGTCGTCGCTTACCGAGACACCGCTACCGGAGTCATGGTGCAAGACGGTCACGGTGGGGGGAGCTTCCGCGAGGTGACGTTGCATCCGGTTGTGACGGTAGCGGACGAGTCGATGCGGGCCGCCGCCGAGGCTGCGCATCAGCAGGCCAACACGTGGTGCTTCATCGCGAACTCGGTCAACTTTCCCGTCCACCACCGTCCTACGACGCTCGTGGCGGGAATCGACGGTTGAGCCGGGGAGTCAGCGGCGCTCGTGCGGGAGTACCTGCTTGATGCGTTCGATCGGCGACTGGGGCTGAACCTCGTTGTACGCGCCCGCGAGTTCCTGCCCGGACAGCGCGTGGATCGCGGCCATGATCTCATCGGTTGCGCCGCGGCGGGCGCGACCGGATGACGAGTCGCCATGATGGGACAGATCCAGCGGCTGACCGAACTTGACAGTGATGCGGTGCTTCGGGGAGGGCATCGTGGCTCCCTTCGGCATGACCTTGTCGGTGCCGATGAGCCCCACGGGAACAACGGGTGCGCCGGTCTGGAGCGCCAGGAAGGCGACCCCCGTGCGCCCCTTGTAGAGGCGTCCGTCCATCGAGCGCGTGCCCTCCGGATACAGCGCGACGGCGCTTCCCTCCTCGAGAAGAGCGCGCTGCTGCTCCAGGGCGTCGAGGGCTGCTTGACCTGCACCGCGGCGAACGGGTATCGCGCCGATGGAGGTGAAGAACTGCCGCGAGGCCCATCCTGAGAAGCCCGAGCCTTCGAAGTAGCTCGACTTCGCCAGGAAGTGAACCCGCCGCGGCGCGCCGACAGGGATGGCGATCGAGTCGATGAACGAGAGATGGTTGCTCGCGAAGATGACTGGTCCGCTTCGGGGCACCAGATGCTTGCCCTCGACACGGGGTCGATAGATCAGGCGGGCAAGCGGCGTGATCACCGTACGTCCGAGCGCATACGTGATGCCCATGCGGCGACGGGTCGTGTTGCCGTCGGCGGGGGCTCCGCGTTCGTGCGAGCGGTGGGTTCGACGGTCACCCGTCGAGGTTACCGTCGGTTTCATTCCCCGATCGGAATGGCGCCGGGCTCGCGATTCCCAGGAGAGACAGAGGAATTGTGCGAAAGGATGGGGGCTCCGCCCACAGCAGAGGACCATTGTGCGCTCACGTTCCCTTCTCGCCCTGACCGTCGCCGCGACCGCGGCCCTTCTTCTGGCAGGCTGTACTTCCGCCTCCGAGAGCGACCCAACGGCATCCACCGCCGGCAACGGCGGACTGTGCGCCGCAGCTGCCGAGTCCGGCCCGGTTTCCGAGTCCGTGACGGTGGAGGGAGACTTCGGAACAGTTCCTACCGCATCCTTCTCGACACCGATCGCCGTTGACGGGATGCAGCGGTCCGTCGCCATCACGGGCGATGGAGCGGCGCTGACAGACGGCGCATATGTTTCGTACGCCCTCACCGTTTTCGACGGTGACACGGGAGCGCAGGTGGATTCGGCCGGATATGACGACTCTGCCCCGCTGGCCCCGATCCCGGTGGAAGCCGGCACGGGCATCGACGAGTTCTTCGGATGCGCCACGCAGGGTTCGCGGATCGTTCTGGCAGTTCCGGGGCAGGGTGAAACAGCGGCGCAGATCTATGTGCTGGATGTGCTCGAGGTGACGCCAGCTGATCAGTGGTGCCAGGTCGTGGACGCTGACACGGCCATGCCGACCGTCACGTTCGACGAGAGCGGTGCTCCCGCCATCGCGATCCCGGCATCGGACCCGCCCAGTGGTGTTGTCGTCGACGTGCTCATCGAAGGTGACGGCGCTGTCGTCGAGCCCGGCGACAGCGTCACGGTGAACTACACCGGGGTGAAGTGGAGCGATGGGAGCGTCTTCGACTCCAGCTGGGAGAAGGGCTCTCCCGCGACGTTCCAGACGACACAGGTCGTGTCCGGCTTCCAGCGGGCGCTCGAGGGGCAGAAGGTCGGCTCGACGGTCCTCGTTTCGATGTCGCCCCTGTGTGGATATGGCGAAGCGTCGGTGACCAACACCAATGCACTGGCAGGCGAGACGCTCGTGTTCGCCGTGGAGATCATCTCCAGCGAGCCTGCGGCCGGCTGAGAGCTACCCTGGCGCGGCGCATCGCGAGGCCCTCGATAGGCTGAGCCCATGCGCCGCGTCATCATCCTTGGTTCCAGCGGCTCGATCGGCACGCAGGCCCTCGATGTGATTCGGGGGAACCGAGATCGCTTCGATGTCGTGGGTCTGGCGACCGGGAGCCAACGCGACGTGCTCGAGGCGCAGGCCCGCGAGTTCGGTGTCGAGAGCACGGCTGTCGGCATCCACGAGGCAGAGCAGCTGGTCCGTGACGTCGAGGCCGATGTCGTGTTGAACGGCATCACGGGTTCGGTTGGCCTCGGCCCGACCATCGCGGCTCTTGAGGAGGGGCGAACTCTCGCGCTCGCCAACAAGGAGTCGCTGATCGTCGGAGGAGAGCTGGTCACCGCGCTCGCGCGTCCCGGCCAGATCGTGCCGGTGGATTCCGAACACTCGGCTATCGCGCAGGCGCTGCGCTCGGGCGAACGGTCAGAGGTCCGCCGACTCGTGCTGACCGCATCGGGCGGGCCGTTCCGGGGCCGCGCCCGTGATGCGCTGCGGACGGTCACACCCGCCGAAGCGCTGGCACATCCGACCTGGAACATGGGGCGCGTGGTGACCACGAACTCGGCGACCCTGGTCAACAAGGGACTCGAGGTGATTGAGGCGCACCTGCTGTTCGACGTGCCGTACGCGCAAATCGAGGTCGTCGTGCACCCGCAGTCGGTCGTCCACTCGATGGTGGAGTTCAGTGATGGCTCCACGATCGCCCAGGCATCCCCGCCCGATATGCGTCTGCCGATCTCGCTCGGTCTTGACTGGCCGCATCGCATCGCTGGAGTGGGCCTCCCCATCGACTGGAGCACCGCGACCACCTGGAGCTTCGAGCCGCTTGAGGACACGGCCTTTCCGGCAGTCGAGCTGGCAAAGCGTGTGGGTCGCGCCGGCGGAACGTATCCGGCGGTCTTCAATGCTGCAAACGAGGTGGCTGTGGATGCCTTCCACGACGGGAGGATCGGATTCCTCGGCATCCTCGATACCGTCGAGCGGGTCGTCGAGGCCCACGAGCCCCCCGCCGCCCTGACCCGAGAGAGTCTTGCAGACGCTGAAGACTGGGCGCGGCGCACAGCGGCCGAGCTCCTGTAGCTCGCCTCCTCGTCGCGCGAACCCACAGGTCTCGGCGCGAACCCACAGGAGTCGCGCGCGAGAACGTGGGGGTTCGCGGCCGGGGGTGTGGGTTCGCGCCCAGAGGGGGAGGGGGAGGGGCGGTCAGTAGGTCATCAGGCCCCGGGCGCGGAACTGGCCGCGCACGCGTTCGATCAGCTCTGGCTCGGGGGCGCGGGTTTCGGCAAGGCTGTAGGCGCGCCCCAGGCGGTCCCACTTCGATGCGCCCATCTGGTGGAAGGGGAGAACCTCGACGCGCTCAACATTCGACCACCGCGAGACGATCTCGGCGACGGCGTCGACGTTGTCTTCGGCGTCAGTGAGTCCAGGCACGAGAACGAAGCGGATCCAGGTGGGAAGCCCCCGCGCGGCAAGGCGGTCACCGAAGTCGATCGTCGGTTGCAGCTCGCGTCCAGTGACCGTGCGGTAGGTCTCGGGGATGCCGGATTTCACGTCCAGCAGCACGAGGCTCACGTCATCGAGCATCGCGTCGGACGCGTTGCGGCCCAGGTAGCCCGACGTGTCGATGGCGGTGTGGATGCCTTCCGCTGCCGCTTCGTGGAGGATGCGGGCAACGAAGGCTGACTGCTGCAGCGGTTCGCCGCCCGAGATTGTCAGTCCGCCGCCGGTGGCCCGGAATACACCGGCGTAGCGGCGGATGCGTGTGACGATCTCGGCGAGTGTGGTCGGCGTTCCATCCTTCTGGAGCCACGTGTCGGGGTTCTGGCAGTACTGGCAGCGCAGGGGGCAGCCGGAGAGGAACAGCGTCATCCGGGTACCTGGCCCGTCGACGGCGGTGACGAGCTCCCAGGAGTGGACGCTTCCCATCTCGCCGGCGCGGGCCGCCTCGAGACGCGCGTGGTGCGTCTCGAGGCGGCCCGCGTGGACCGCCGGCTGCGGAAGCGCGACGGCGGCCATGTCACACCCCCGCGTGGAAGGTGCGGCTGATCACGTCGAGCTGCTGCTCGCGGGTCAGTCGGACGAAGTTGACGGCGTAACCCGACACCCGGATGGTCAACTGGGGGTAGTTCTCCGGGTTCTCCATCGCGTCTTCGAGCGTTTCCCGCGTGAGGACGTTGACGTTCAGGTGGTAGCCGCCAGCTGCCATCTGCGCATCCAGGAGCCCGACGAGGTTCGCGACCCGCTCGTCCGCGGTCCGGCCGAGGCCCGCGGGGACGACGGTCGTGGTCAGCGAGATGCCGTCCTGTGCCTGGTCGAAGGGGATCTTGGCGACGGAGAGGGTAGCTGCCAGCATCCCGTGCGTGTCTCGACCGTTCATCGGGTTCGCGCCCGGGGCGAAGGGGGCTCCGGCGCGGCGCCCGTCGGGGGTGTTGCCGGTGGCCTTGCCGTAGACGACGTTCGAGGTGATCGTCAGCACGGACTGGGTGTGCACGGCATCCCGGTAGGTCGGGTGCGAGCGCAGCATCTCCATGAATTCGGTCACAAGCTCCCGTGCAATGTCATCGACACGGTCGTCGTCGTTGCCGTACGTGGGGAACTCGCCCTCCACGATGTAGTCGGTGACCAGGCCGGTCTCATCGCGAACCGGGGAGACCCGAGCGTACTTGATCGCCGAGAGGGAGTCCGCCGCCACCGACAGCCCAGCGATGCCGCAGGCCATCGTCCGCAGGACCTCCCGGTCGTGCAGGGCCATCTCGAGCCGCTCGTACGCGTACTTGTCGTGCATGTAGTGGATGCAGTTGAGCGCATCGACGTAGGTTGCGGCAAGCCACTCCATGAGTGTGCGGAACTTGCCGCGCACATCGTCGTAGTCGAGCACGTCGCCGACCACTGCCGGCATGACGGGAGCTACTTGCTTGCCGGTGACCTCGTCGCGGCCGCCGTTGATGGCGTAGAGCAGGGTCTTGGCGAGGTTCACCCGGGCGCCGAAGAACTGCATCTGCTTGCCGACGCTCATGGGCGAGACGCAGCAGGCGATGGCAGCATCGTCTCCGCACAGGCCCCGGATGAGGGCATCCGACTCGTACTGGATGGAGGACGTGTCGATCGAGACCTTCGCGCAGAACTCCTTGAACCCGCGGGGGAGGTCATCCGACCAGAGCACCGTCAGGTTGGGCTCGGGTGCGGGGCCCAGGTTGTACAGCGTCTGCAGGAAACGGAACGCGGTCTTGGTGACCAAGGTTCGCCCGTCAACGCCCGTGCCCCCCAGCGACTCGGTCACCCATGTCGGGTCGCCAGAGAACAGGGCGTCGTACTCGGGCGTGCGCAGGAACCGCACGATCCGAAGCTTGATGACGAGGTCGTCGATGAGTTCCTGCGCTCCCGTTTCGTCGAGGATGCCGGCCTCCAGGTCGCGCTGGATGTAGACGTCCAGGAACCCGGTGTTGCGGCCGAAGCTCATCGCTGCGCCGTTTTGCTCCTTCACCGCGCCGAGGTAGGCGAAGTAGAGCCACTGCAGCGCTTCGCGGGCGTTCGCGGCGGGACGCGCGATGTCGTAACCGTAGGTTGCTGCCATCCGGGTCAGCTCCTGCAGCGCGCGGATCTGCTCGGCGTTCTCTTCGCGGCTCCGGATGATGTCCTCGGTCGAGAAGTGCATGTCGAGCTCGGCGTGTTCAGCCTTCTTCGCGTCGATCAAGGCGTCCGTTCCATACAGTGCGACCCGGCGGTAGTCGCCGATGATGCGGCCGCGGCCATAGGCATCCGGAAGCCCCGTGATGAGGTGGCTGCTGCGTGCCCGGCGGACGGCGGGCGGGTAGACGTCGAACACGCCGTCGTTGTGGGTCTTGCGGTAGGTCGTGAAGATCTTCTCCAGATCCGCCGGCACGTCGTAGCCGTAGGTCTCCAGGGCACCCTTGACCATCCGCCATCCACCGTTGGGCATGATGGCCCGCTTGAGCGGGGCGTCGGTCTGCAGGCCGACGATCAGTTCGTCGTCACGAGCGATATAGCCCGGTGCGTGCGAGGTGATCGTCGAGGGCGTCGTGGCGTCGACGTCGTACACACCGCGCTCACGCTCTGCGGGGAACATCGCGGTCAGTGTCTGCCAGACTCGCTGCGTCCGTTCGGTTGCCCCAGCCAGGAACGAGGCGTCACCGCTGTAGGGCGTGTAGTTGCGCTGGATGAAGTCGCGGACGTCGATGGCGTCCTGCCAGGGGCCGGCGACGAATCCGTCCCAGGCTGCGGGGATCGCGTCTGCCTGGTCGACGGGGGTGGGGGTTACGGTGCTCATGGTGACGCATCTCCTTCGTGGGTGTCGAAGTGTGGGTCACTCGTCTCGGCGACGGATTACGCCGCCGCGGGAGTGCTTCTGACACCGACGCTAGACCCGCGAAGGAACCCCGTCGGAAAGATGCACGAATCCCTACATCCATGTGGTCTGACCACACACATGTTTGTGGTCAGACCACAAGTGGTCAGCTGCGCTTGCGCCCGAAGATCAGACCGAACAGCAGGAGCACCACGATCGAGCCGATCAGCGCGAACACCCAGCCCGAGAAGTTCCAGAACGTCGTGTAGACATCCAGTCCGAACAGCCCGGCGATCCACCCGCCGACCATCGCGCCGAGCAGGCCCAGCAAGATCGCGACGAACCAGCCGCCGACCTGTTTGCCGGGAAGGATGATGCGGGCGATGATGCCCGTCAGGATGCCGAGAATGGCGAAGGCGAAGAAACCCACGGGACGGTCCTCTCGAGTCGGGCGAAGCGGGGTCAGTCGGGGTAGGGAACGGGCCAGCGTGGCTCGGGCACCGGCCAGCCGGCCTCGCGCAGCGCGCGGCGCGACAGCTCGCGCGCCGAGTATGGCGTGCGGACGCCCCGGATGTCGCGGTAGTCCTGATGGCCCGGCCCTGCCCAGAGGATCGCGTCGCCGTCGCCGACGAGCGCGACAGCCTCGACGATCGCCCGCTCGGGCGGCGAGTACTCGTAGATCTCGGCATCCGGACGCGCTCGCCGTGCACCCTCCAGCAAGGTCGCCCGAATCGAATCCGGGTCCTCGAATCTCGGGTGGTGGTCGGTGATGACCAGGATGTCGCTGCCCTCGACCGCGGTGCGGCCCATGTCGTGGCGTTTGCTCTTGTCACGGTCACCATCGGCGCCGAAGAGCATGAGCACGCGCCCCGGCGTGACGCGGCGGACCGCGGCGAGCGTCTTCTCGAAGGCATCGGGGGAGTGGCCGAAATCGACGTAGATCGCGGGACCAGTGGGGCCAGAGACGAGCTCGGTTCGACCGGGCAAGTACGCGCGGATGACGTCATTGTCGAGGGCCCGCGTGATGCGTTCCCAGTCGTAGCCAGCCTCGAAGATCATGACGATCGCCTGGGCTGCGTTGGCGGCCATGTGGCGCCCGATCACCGGCACCGTCGTGGACAGCGAGCGACCTCCGGGACCCGACAGGCGGAAACGTGTGCCGTCGGGCAGTTCGTCGAGGATCTCGACAGTCCAGTCAGCTGCTGCTGCCGCATCCGGGGCGGCGGCGATCGCGGGGGTTCCGATCGTGACGTAGGGCACCTCGCAGGCAGCGACGACGTCGGCGCCGGAGGCCGAGTCGAGGCAGATCACGGCTCGGCGCGAGCGGTCGGGGCGAAAGAGCGGGAGCTTGGCCTGAAAGTACTCAGCCATATCGGCGTAGTCGTCGAGGTGATCGTGCGAGAGATTGGTGAAGCCCGCAACGTCGAACACGATCCCGTCCACACGTTGGCGGCTCAGGGCCTGGGCGCTGACCTCGATGGCGACTGCCTCGACGCCGCGCTCGCGCATGAGGGCGAGCAGGGCATGCATCTCGTAGGCCTCGGGAGTGGTGAGGCGGGACACGATGACATCGCCGGCGATGTGGCGTTCGGCGGTTGATGAGAGTCCGGCGGTGACGCCGAGCTGCGTCAGGATGCCCTCGAGCAGGTGGGACACGCTCGTCTTGCCGTTCGTGCCGGTCGTGCCGAACAGGATCGGAAGCGTGTCGTTCGGCCCGGTCGCATAGACCCACGCCGACAGGGCGCCGAGGCTCCCGCGGGGGTCGGGGACAACGATCGTCGGCAGGCCGCTGGCCAGGGCACGCTCGCGACCCGCGGCATCCGTGACGACAGCGACGGCTCCTCGTGCCGCGGCATCGGTCGCGAACTCCGCACCGTGGCGCGTCCCGCCCTGGACGGCGACGAACAGGTCGCCGGGGCGAAGGTCTGCGGTCGCGAGGGTGAGACCGGTGACGGATGCCGAGGCGTCGGTGTCCGCATCCTGATCGCCGCCGGCGCCGCGCTGCTCGATCGGTGCTCCGAGGTGTGCCGCGAGGTCCGCGAGGCGGTGCGCGGGCGGGTTCTGCGGCCGGAGCACGGGCGGCAGGTTCGCGGGATCTGTCGTCATGGCGCCTCCATCTTCTCACCCGCGCACTGGGCTGACTCAAAGGCAGAGCCGATAGCGTGGCGGCGTGGATGTGGTCGCCTTCATCGTCGGTGTCGTCGTGCTCGTGGTGGGCCTGGCGGTCTCGATCGCGCTGCACGAGATCGGCCACCTCGTCCCCGCGAAGCGATTCGGGGTGCGCGTCGGCCAGTACATGGTCGGTTTCGGACCCACGCTGTGGTCCCGTCGACGCGGCGAGACCGAGTACGGCGTGAAGGCGATACCGCTCGGCGGCTACATCTCCATGGCCGGTATGTACCCCCCGTCGCCGGCTGCGCGCGCTGCAGACGGCGGAACAGTCTCGGGACGTGCCGGGGGCGGCTTTTTCGCGACGATGGTGCAGGATGCCCGCGCGGCGAACGACGAAACACTCGACGGCGCCGGCGACGACCGCGTCTTCTATCGGCTGCCGGTCTACAAGCGCGTGATCATCATGCTCGGTGGTCCGCTCATGAACCTGGTTTTCGCGGTCGTTCTGATGACGCTTGTGCTCAGCGGCATCGGTGTGCAGACCGTGACGAACACCGTCGCGTCGGTGAGCGCCTGCGTCCCCGCCGAGGCTGGCCAGGAATGTCAGGCCGGCGATCCGCCGTCACCGGCGGCGGCAGCAGGCATCCAACCCGGCGATGTCATCGTGTCGGTGGGTGGTCAGGAGGTCTCTGATTTCGCCACGGCAGCTGCCCTCATCCAGGCAGCTCCGGGCCAGAGCGTACCGATCGTGGTCGACCGCGACGGCCAGCGTCTCACTCTGTCGGTGACACCCGACACCGTGACCCGTCAGGTCGTCGATCAGGACGGGCAGCGTGTCGAGAACCAGGTCGGGGTCATCGGCGTCACCGGGACTCTTGACTACGTGCGTCAGCCGATCTGGTCAGGCCCCATCGCTGCGGTCGACAATGTCGGAACCGTTGCCGGGATCATCGTGCAACTTCCTGTCAAGGTCTACGAAACGGCGGCGACGCTGGTGACCGGTGCCGAGCGCGATCCGAACGGGCCGCTCAGTATCGTCGGCGCCGGGGCGATCGCGGGAGAGGTCGCGGCAACCGACGCCCCGGTCGTCAATCGCATCGCCGTGATCCTGTCGCTGCTGGCGTCGCTGAACATCGCGCTGTTCGTGTTCAACCTCTTGCCACTTCTCCCCCTGGATGGTGGTCACATCGTCGTGGCGCTGTGGGGCGGCATCCGCAACTGGTGGGCGCGGATTCGCGGGCGTGCTGAACCGGCCCCGATCGACGCGACCAGACTCGTGCCCCTGACGTTCGTCGTGGTGATAGCCCTGATCGCGATGACCGCGGTCCTGATCATCGCCGACCTCGTGAACCCCATCCCGCTCTTCGGCTGAGCGAGTCGCGCGGCCGACGCGCCGCGGGGATCACTCCGGGGCGAGGGCCCACTCGATGAGCTGATGCAGGGTCGACATGCCGTCGCGCGAGAGGATCGATTCGAGGTGGCCCTGCACCGAGGCGAATCCGGTGCCCCGAAGGGCGTAGACGTCGCCCGTTGCCGGATCCGCTGCGATCTCCACACCGGCAATCGTCGTTCCCGAAGCGCAGCGCGCCGTGAACGTGTTGTAGAAGCCGATCGAAGCGGGCTGCCCGAAGACATCGACGGTCAGCTGCAGGCCCTGGTGGGGTTGCGCGAGCGGAGCGAGGTCGATGCCGAGCTCGCTGGCGAGGATCTGATGGCTCAGACACACCGTCAGCAGCGGTGCCGATGCCGCGCGGCGCCGCGCGATGATCTCTCGCAGCCGGGCCATGCGGGCCGACGAGGGATCCAGCGGGTCGCCGGGGCCGGGGCCCGAGACCAGCAGCTCCGCCGCGCCGATGTCGTCATCGGTAACGGCATCCCATGGCACAATCGAGACGTCGAGGCCGAGGTGGCTCAACTGGTGCGCGAGCATCGTCGTGAAGCGGTCTTCGGCATCGATGACCAGCGCGCGCCGCCCCGCGAACGGTCCGGCGCCTGCCTGTTCCTGCGGGTTCAGCCAGAACGGCGCGAGCCGGGCATTCCGGGACTCCAGGAGTGCGGCGATCGTCGGGTCGTCAGCCAACCGGGCAGGGGCAGCGGCGGGGGCATCCTCGTCGAGAATCACAACAGCGGGCCGGACTTCGCGCGGGATCGCGCCGATCGCGCCCAACACGCCCGCAGCCTTGCCATGTGTTTCGCTGACCTCGCCGTAGGGGTCGGAGTGGCGCACCAGCGTGGCGCCGACAGGCACCCGCAGGCGTCCGTTCTCGATATAGGCGGTGCGGATCAGGATCGGGGCGTCGAGGTCGTGGGTGACAGCGTCAGTTCCCTGGCCGGGGGCGGCGTCCGTGCGTGGCGTGAACAATGCGGCGACGCCCGAGTAGTAGCCGCGGGGTGTCGTCTCGTGACGGGTGATGACCGTGCACGCGTTCTGCATGGGGGAGCCGGTGACCGTGGGTGCGAACATCGTCTCGCGCAGGATGTCGCGCGGGTCCAGCTTGCTCGAGCCCCGCAGCATGTACTCGGTGTGCGTGAGACGGGACATCTCTTTCAGGTGCGGGCCGGTGATGCGTCCGCCGTCCGTGCACACGGCGCTCATCATCTTGAGCTCTTCGTCGACGACCATGAACAGCTCTTCGGTCTCTTTCGTGGAGCGCAGGAACTCGCTGAGGTTGTCGACGGTGGCTCCACCCTCGGGGTGGCGGAATGTCCCCGATATCGGATTCATCGTGACGATGCCTGCCTCGGCGCTCACGTGAGCCTCGGGACTCGCTCCGACCGCCACGTGGCCGTCGGTCACCACCGCGAAAGTCCAGTAGGCGCCGCGCTCGTGCTCCAGGAGGGCCCGGAACCAGGCGAGGGCCGCGACCCGCGGGTCAGCATCGACATCTGCCGTGAAATCGCGACGGATGACGAAGTTGGCGCCTTCGCCGCGCCCGATCTCATCGGCGATGACCCGGCGCACGATGTCGGCGTACGCCTCGTCGTCGATGTCGAACCCGGCGTCCCGCAGCGGGATGACGTCGTGGGGAAGGACGGCCAGCGCTTCGTCTCGCGGATACGTGGCGCGCTCCGTGATGACAAGACACCGCAACGGTGCGCCGTCATCGTGGCACGCGAATCCGCGCTCTCTCACCTGTCGGAACGGAACGAGCGCGAGAACCTCTCGCGGCGTGCCGTCGGCTGCCAGGAGCGGGATGTCGCGCAGCAGCTCCACGTCGATAACCTCGCCGGTGAGCACCTCGACGGTTGCGGAGTCACGGGCGAGGATCGCGAACGGCATGTCGCTGGTGGCGAGTCCGGCGAGGGAGGGAAGGGGAGTCCCGGTCATGGATCGGTCTTTCGTCGTGGGGCGGCCACCCTCACAAAGAAGACCGCCCCGGGGGCGGTCTCAGGATCAACGAGCACACCGCCTCAGACGGTGGGCCACCATGGGGTGCTCGCGAACATGCGCCGAAACTACCACAGCGCTGCTGCGCTGCGCCGAGTCTCTGGCGCTCGGGTGCCAGCTCGCAATACATTCGAGACATGACAGATCCGCAGGGTAGTGGTTCCGACGAGCTCCGCCAGCGCGCGGTCGCAAGTCTTCGCGCAAAGCAGGGGTTCTGGTACACCCTGGCGACATGGGTGGTGCTCTCCATCTTTTTTGTTCTCATTTGGGCGCTGACGGGGATGGGGTACTTCTGGCCCGCCTGGCCGATCGCTGGAATCGCGATCGGGGTTGCCTTCGCGGGCTTCAACGCGTACGGTCCGACCCGCGGCGCGCTCGCCGAGAGCAAGATCCAGGACGAGATGCGCCGACTGCAGTAGCGCCGACCCACCTCGGCGACCTCGGCCTGCCACCCAGCCGGAATGCGTAGGCTGGTCCCGTGCCAGCTGTGAACATCGGAATGCCGAAGGTCCCCGAAACCCTCGCTCCGCGCCGCAAGAGCCGCCAGATCAAGGTGGGTAAGGTCCTTGTCGGCGGAGATGCGCCCGTCAGCGTCCAATCGATGACGACGACGCCGACGACCAACATCAACGCCACGCTGCAGCAGATCGCCGAGCTCACGGCATCCGGATGCGAGATCGTGCGCGTGGCAGTGCCGTCGCAGGATGACGCTGACGTGCTGCACATCATTGCGGCAAAGAGCCAGATCCCGGTGATCGCCGACATCCACTTCCAGCCGAAGTACGTCTTCCAAGCCATCGACGCCGGTTGCGCGGCGGTTCGCGTCAATCCCGGCAACATCCGCAAGTTCGACGACCAGGTCGGGGCGATCGCGAAGGCCGCGCAAGCGGCTGGGGTGTCGCTGCGGATCGGTGTCAATGCCGGGTCGCTCGACCGGCGCCTGCTGGAGAAGTACGGCAAGGCGACTCCCGAGGCGCTCATGGAGAGCGCGGTGTGGGAGGCCTCGCTGTTCGAAGAACACGACTTCCACGACTTCAAGATTTCGGTCAAACACAACGATCCCGTTGTGATGGTCAAGGCCTACCGGTTGCTCGCCGAACGGGGCGACTGGCCGTTGCACCTCGGGGTGACCGAGGCCGGTCCCGCCTTCCAGGGCACCATCAAATCCGCTACCGCCTTCGGCATCCTGCTGGGTGAGGGGATCGGCGACACCATCCGCGTTTCGCTGTCTGCGCCGCCCGCCGAAGAGGTGAAGGTCGGGCACCAGATTCTGCAGTCGCTGAACTTGCGTGAGCGAAAGCTCGAGATCGTGTCGTGCCCCTCATGCGGGCGAGCCCAGGTCGACGTGTATTCCCTGGCCGACAACGTCACCGAGGGACTCAAAGACATGACGGTGCCGCTGCGCGTGGCTGTCATGGGGTGCGTCGTGAACGGACCGGGCGAAGCCCGGGATGCCGACCTGGGCGTTGCCTCCGGCAACGGCAAGGGTCAGATCTTCGTCAAGGGCGAGGTCATCAAGACGGTTCCCGAGTCCGAGATCGTCGCCACTCTCATTGCAGAGGCCAACCGGCTCGCCGACGAGATGGGCCCCGACGCCCCCTCGGTACTGCGCAGGTCGTCACGAGCTGAGAAGCCCCGGACTCCCACGCGCCTGGGTCCGGGAGTCTAGGACCTCGCAACGCGTTCGAGCGCCTCCAGCGGGATCGAAACCCACGTGGGCCGGTTGCGGATCTCGTACATGACCTCGTACACCGCCTTATCAGCGACGTAAGCGTCCAGCAGCACACGGTGAGGCCCGGTGAGGTCCGCGCCGGTGTCGCCGTCGCTGCCGTCATCGGATGCCGCAGCCGCGACGTACGCCGCGACGAAGTGCTCGCGAGCGCGGGCTGACCACTCGCGCGCGCGCTCTGCTCGCAGAGCCCCCGCCTCATCGGTATCGGTGTCCGAAGCCCAGGACACCTCGATCATCGCCGCCGCGTAGTCGAACGAACGCAGCATTCCGGCAACATCCCGCCACGGCGAATCCGGAAGAGAGCGCTGCTCGAACGGCCGGCCCGGTTCACCCTCGAAGTCGACGATGCGCCATCCGTGCGAGGTACGCAGAGTCTGGCCGAGGTGCAGGTCGCCATGCACGCGCTGAACCTCGAGGGTGTCAAGTGCGGCGACAGCGTCATAGAGGGCGTGCAGTTGCGGGACGCTGGCCTCAAGCCCGGGGACCGACCGGCGCGCGTGGTCGAGGCGACCCCGCATCGCGTCGGCGAGCTCCGCCGTGGTGCCGGCACCGCGGCGCTCGGCGGGAAAGCGCGACCGCATCAGGGCATGGACCTGCGCGAGGGCCGCACCCAGACGCGCGGCCTCGCCGGCGAAGTCACCTCCGGAGTCCTCCGCACGCTGCTCGGGATCTGCGAGGAGCGCGCGAACGCTGGCGACGGCCAGCTCGAATCCGTCGGTCGCAGTCGCCAGGAACTCTTGCAGCATCGCCGTCTGCAGCAGCTGCCCCTCGACCTCGACCTCCACCCAGCCGTACAACTGTGCGATGTGTTCGGAGCCGCCGCGTGTGAGTTCCTCATGGATCTCGATGTCGGGGTTCGTTCCGGGGCTCACCTTGCGGAACAGCTTCATGATCGCGGTGTCATCGAACCGCGCCGACGAGTTCGACTGCTCACCGGTCATCGGTGACGAGACGAGCGAGTCGTCCAGGGGTTCGCCGCCTGCGACACGGTGGAAGCGCAGCCGATCGACCTGCGCGGTTCCCGTGGCCTCCGCCGCGATGAACCCGTCCAGCCAGATGCGCATCGCCTCGCGGTCGTGCACCGCGTCGTAGAGGTGGATGTGGCCGGCATCCGTGTCGATGCCCCCGAGGTAGGCATGGCTGATTCGCTCTTCAACGTCGGGGTAGCCGCTCAGCGGCACCTGATACAGCTCGCTGTCGGCATCCTGATCGCGATAGGTCACCGTGAGGAGGTAAACGGTCAGAGACGGCCGCCCCTGCCGAGCAGGCACGTCCGCGATGCTGCGTACCTGTTCGACCTCGAATGGCCGCCCCTTGCCGCCGAACCAGCGGGTGCGTATCAAATAGCTCTCCAGGAGAGCGGCGTCGGGCGCGGTCACAGCAGCCCCACCTCCTCTGCATCGTCGGCCGTTGAGTGCAGTTGAAACCAGAAGAACCCGTGACCGCCGAGGGTGAGCAGGTAGGGCAGCTCACCGATCCGGGGGAAGGGAACGCCGCCGACGAGCTCGACCGGCACGAGCCCCTCGAAGCGACGGAGGTCGAGTTCGACCGGCTGGGGGAACTGCGACAGGTTGTTGACGCAGATGATGACGTCCACGGTGCCGTCGTCGTTGGTGTGCTCGCGCGTGTAGGAAAGCACTGACGGATTCGACCCGCCCAGGTCGTTGAAGCTCCCGAGTCCGAACGCCGGGTGGCGCTTGCGAGCCTGGATCATCTGACGCGTCCACTGGAGCAGCGAGGAGCGGTTCTCCTGCTGCGCTTCCACGTTCACAGCGAGGTATCCGTGCACCGGGTCCTGCACGATGGGCAGGGCAAGCTTGCCCGGGTTGGCGGTGGAGAACCCGGCGTTGCGGTCCGAGGTCCATTGCATGGGTGTGCGCACGCCGTCGCGGTCACCGAGCCAGATGTTATCGCCCATGCCGATCTCGTCGCCGTAGTACAGCACCGGCGCGCCGGGCAAGGAGAGAAGCAGCGCGGTGAACAGTTCGATGCGATCGATGTCGTTGTCCAGCAGTGGTGCGAGGCGGCGACGGATGCCGATGTTCGCCTTCATGCGCGGATCCTGCGCGTACTCGTTCCACATGTAGTCGCGGTCTTCGTCGGTGACCATTTCGAGGGTCAGCTCGTCGTGGTTGCGCAGGAAGATCCCCCACTGGCATCCGGACGGAATCGGGGGAGTCTCCGCGAGGATGTCGCTGATGGGATAACGGGACTCACGACGCACCGCCATGAAGATGCGCGGCATGACCGGGAAGTGGAAGCACATGTGGCATTCGTCGCCGCCGACGTCCGGATCCCCGAAGTAGTCGACGACATCCGCCGGCCACTGGTTGGCTTCGGCCAGGAGCACGCGTCCCGGATACTCGCGGTCGACGATGCGGCGCACCTTCTTCAGGAAGTCGTGTGTTTCGGGGAGGTTCTCGCCGTTGGTGCCCGGGCGCTCGTAGAGGTAGGGGACGGCATCGAGGCGGAACCCATCGAGCCCCATGTCGAGCCAGAACCGCATCGCGTCCAGCACCGCGTCGTGGACCCGCGGGTTGTCGAAGTTCAGATCCGGCTGGTGCGAGAAGAAGCGGTGCCAGAAGTACTGCTGCCGCACCGGATCCCACGTCCAGTTGCTCGGCTCGGTGTCGACGAAGATGATGCGGGCATCCTCGTAGAGCTCGTCGGTGTCGCTCCACACGTAAAAGTCGCCGTACGGCCCGTCGGGATCGCGGCGGCTCTCTTGGAACCACGGATGCTCGTCGCTGGTGTGGTTCATGACGAAGTCGATGATGACCCGCATGCCCCGCTCGTGCGCGGCGTTCAGAAAGGCCTGGAAGTCTTCGGTAGTTCCGAGCCCCGGCTGGATGCCGGTGTAGTCGGCAACGTCGTAGCCCCCATCGCGCAGGGGGGAGGGAAAGAAGGGCGGAAGCCACAGACAGTCGACACCGAGCCACTCGAGGTAGTCCAGCTTGTCGATGAGGCCCCGGAAGTCGCCGGTTCCGTCGCCGTCACTGTCTTTGAAGGATCGGACCAAGACCTCGTAGAAGACCGCCGTCTTGAACCATTCAGGCTCCGCGCTTCCGGGTGTATCGGGGAACGGCTCCTGTGTCAGGATCGGGATGGAGACGGTATTTGTCGTCGGTTCCGCGGCGGTCATCTGTTCCTCCCGTGGTTCCGGATGTCGGAGGGCCTGTCGTCTGCCTAACCTGCCACACGCGCCTGTCCGATGCCATCCCCTTGCGCTCGCGCGCTCAGTCCCATAGGCGCCAATAGGCGTTGATCGCGGGCTGCCCGCCGAGGTGGGCGTACAGCACCGTCGAGTCTTGGGGAATGTCGCGGCTGCGCACCAGGTCGATCAGCCCGGCCAGGGACTTTCCTTCGTAGACGGGGTCGGTGATCATGGCCTCCAGCTGCGCGCCGAGCGCCATCGCGGCCATTGTCGAGTCGACCGGGATGCCGTACAGGTCACCAGCCCAGCCTTCGAGCACCTGGATCTCGTCGTCTCGGAGGTCGCGGCCTAGTTGTACCGGGTCATCACGTTGGTGCCAGTCGGGTGATCGGCGGGTGGCCTCCGAGGGCTGAGTGGCGCCGTCCAGTGTTGTAGTGCTCGAGCCAGGGTGCAAGCGCTGCGGTGCGGTCTGTGTTGGTGAGGAAGACGTGCCGGTAGGCCCATTCGGTCTGCAGGGTGCGGTTGAAGCGTTCGACCTTGCCGTTCTGCCAGGGGCAGTGCGGCTTGATGAACTTCTGCCGGATCCCGTGCGCGGCGCAGACCTCGCGCAGCGAGAACCTGTAGGCCCAGGCGTTGTCGGTGATGAGCCGCTCGATGCGGGGGATGCCGTGGGCGGCGAAGTAGGCGATCGCGCGTTCCAGGAACGCCGCGCAGGTGGCTCCCTTCTCGTCGGGCAGGACCTCCGAGTACGCGAGCCGGGAGTGATCGTCGACGAGTGAGTGGACATAGTCGTACCCGACCTTCGTGTTCCGGTCTCGCAGGATGGATCCGCTGGCGCGGCCGTGTGCTTTCCAGCCGCCGCCGTCGGGGATCTTGCCGAGCTTCTTCACGTCCATGTGGACCAGCTCGCCGGCCCGGTCCCGCTCGTAACGGACCGCGGTGGTCTTCGACGCGCGGATCACCTCCCCCGTGATCGGATCCAGCGCCCGCAGCGGCGGGATGCCGTGACGGGCGAGGATGCGCGAGACCGTCCGAGCCGACATGCCCAGTCGCGCGGCGATCTCCTCACGCCCGATGCGCTCCCTCTGGCGCAGCTCGAGCACTGCCTCCTCGCGCCCGGGACTCGTACGCGTCGGGCTGGTGTACGGACGCGAGGAACGGTCGACCAGCCCAGCCTCGCCCTCGGCGCGGTAACGCTCGATCCAGCGCTTCACGCAACGACGTGAGACTCCCATCGCCGCGGCGATGTGCGCCTGCTTCCAGCCGGCTCGGGCACGTTCAATGATTAACCGCCTGCCATGAACGGTCAGACGGGCGTTAGCGTGGGCCATGGGACCTCCGTGTGCTTCGTGAAGACGTCAGATATCTCCACTAAGCCCGGAGGTCCTCCCCATTCACAATCCCAACGAGGGGACCAACCTCATGGCCGGGTACACCTAGTTCGATGAGGCTGGCGGTGTTCCGCGCGATCCGCGCTACCTGCTCCCGCGTCTTCTCGATCGTTGCCGATGCGTCGATCCCGATGATCCGGCGGCGCACTCCGGTCAGCTCCTCCAAGGCTGCGAAGCCGGCGATCATGCCGGCGTGGGTGGACCCGGTCACCGTGCAGACGATGATCGTGTCGAAGAAGACCCCGAGCTGCTTCTCCTGTTCGGCGACCTCGAAGGCCCAGTTGGCGAATCCCAGTCCGCCCAGCGGGTGCTCTGACGCTCCCGCCGGGATCGGATACGGCACGCCGCCGGCATCCTCGACTTCCTGCAGCGCCGTCTTCCACGAGTCCCGGATGCCGATGTCGAACCCCGCGTCGTCGAGGCGCGAGTCTGCTCCCATCATCCGGGTGAGCAGGATGTTGCCCACTTTGTCGTTGGTGGGGTCCTCCCACGGCACCCACTTCTCTTGCACGAGCCGGGCCTTCAAACCGAGGTGGGCCGCAACAGCTGCCACCTGTCGCGTGTGGTTGGACTGGTAACCGCCGATGGACACGAGGGTGTCTGCGCCCGAGGCGATGACGTCGGGGACGATGTACTCGAGCTTGCGGACCTTGTTACCGCCGTACGCCAGGCCGCTGGAGACATCCTCGCGCTTGGCCCAGATCTGCGCGCCGCCGAGGTGGTTGCTCAGGCGAGCGAGGTGGTGGACCGGGCTCGGTCCGAACGTGAGCGGGTAGCGGGGGAACTCATGGAGCTTCATGCGTGGGAATCCTCGGTTTCGTTGCTCGTGCCGGTGTCGGCGGTGGCGGGGTCCGAGACGTTGGCATCGCCCTCGGTAAGCAGGTAGGTCCAGATAGACTCGGCGATCTCCGCAGCGCCCAGCGCGTCGCCGAGGGCGCAGCGCGCGATCAGCTGGTCGTGGCGCAGTGTCGAGAGCTCGGCGTGCTCCGACGAGAATTGTGCGCGTTCTGCTCGCAGGAGGACCGGTTCATACAGGCGCAGCACCGTTCGTATTGCATCGTTGTCGGCGATTTCGACCAGGATGCCGTGAAAGAGTTCGTCGGCGGCGATGGCGCCGTCGATGTCACCGCACCGGAGCGCTGCGGCGAACAGGCGATTCGCAGCACGCATCCGCTCGATCGTGTTCGAGTCGAGTCGCGGCACTGCTGCAATCGCAGCGAGACGGTGCATGGCCGCTACGACATCGCGAGCCTCACTGGTGGCCCGACGTTCGATCGGCGAGATGATTGTCGCCCGTCCCGGTGTCGTCTGGACGAGTCCCGCGTGTGCGAGCTCGAGCAGCGCCTCGCGAACAGGTGTGCGGCTCACGCCCAGCCACTGCGCAATGTCGGCGTCACGCACCTGTTCGCCCGGCGCGAGGGTGCCGTCCACGATGGCGGCGCGCAGCCGTGCTTGTACCTCGTCGCGGAGGAGGGGGCGGTGGGTGCCCGCTGTCGAGGGGACCGGCATGCAATATATTGCATACGGAACGACGCGTGTCTGTCAACTCCGACCGACGGGGTTCAGGCCAGGTGTCCGGCGGGGACGTCGAGATCGCGGGTGTACGTCAGCGTCGTGATCACGGCGATCTCGAGCGCGCGCGTGATGTCGGCTTGGGGGAGCGACGCCGCGCCGGGTGGTGCGTTCTCGGCATCCCATGGCACATGGATGAAGCCCGCCCGCAGTCCCGGGGTGTTCACGCTCACGTGTGCGAGCGTGAAGAACACGTCGTTGCAGACGAACGAGCCGGCCGATAGCGACACGGAGGCGGGGATGCCGCTGGCCGCGATCTCCGTGGCGATCGCCTTGACGGGGAGCGAGGATGCGTACGCGAGGGGCGCGCCGGGGATGCTGGCGGTGTCGACGGGCTGATGCCCCGCGTTGTCGGGAATGCGGGCGTCGCGCAGATTAACGGCGATGCGCTCCGGCGTGATGGCGTCGCGACCGCCGGCCAGGCCTGTCGCAATGACGACATCGGGCCTGTGTGTGGCGACGAGCTCGATCAGCTCTGCGCCAGCGCGCGCGAAATCCACGGGAAGTACTGCCGTGACCAGTCGAGCCGGCCCGTTCCACGCGGCGCCCAATCGCACTACCGCGTCGCCTGACGGATTCGTCTGATCACCGGCGAACGGTTCGAAGCCGGTCAGAAGCACGGTCGACATGCCTTCACGGTACGTCGAGGATGCCGGTAGAATATGCTGACACGATTTAGCAACGCGGAGGAGGTCGTCAGGACCGAGCCGCAGACGCCCCGGAGTGCTGCTCATGACCCATCCGATCCAGCTCATCGCCTATGCCGACCGCCTGGGAGGGACGATTCCCGCGCTCGGTGAAGTAGTACGCGACCGATTCGCTGGAGCCTTCGGCGGCGTTCACATCCTTCCTTTCTTCACGCCCTTCGACGGCGCCGACGCCGGGTTCGACCCCGACGATCACACGACAGTCGACCCTCGGCTGGGCACGTGGGACGATGTCCGCGCCCTCTCTGACGACCTCGATGTCATGGTGGATGTCATCGTCAATCACGTGTCTGCCCGCTCGCCGCAGTTCCGCGACGTCATCCAGAACGGGGACCAGTCGCGCTACGCGGAGATGTTCCTGACGATGGGAACTGTCTTCCCGGACGGTGCGACAGAAGCCGATCTGCTGCGGATCTATCGGCCCCGTCCCGGGCTCCCGTTCACTCCGTATCCGTGGGGCGAGTCGACCCGGCTGGTGTGGACCACCTTCACCGCGGCACAGGTCGACATCGATGTGCGCAGTGCTGCGGGGTCCGCGTACCTCCTTTCGATCCTGGATGCCCTGCGCGATGCTGGCACACGGATGATTCGCCTGGACGCTGTCGGTTATGCGGTGAAGACGCCGGGCAGCTCGTCGTTCATGACGCCTGAGACCTTTGCTTTCATCGATGAGCTGACCGTGCTGGCGCACGAGCGCGGGCTCGAGGTCCTCGTCGAGGTTCACTCGTTCTACCGTCGCCAGATCGAGATCGCCCAGCGCGTCGACCGTGTGTACGACTTCGCGCTTCCGCCCCTGGTGCTGTTCGCTGCCGCGACAGGAGATCACGCGCCGCTGGCGCGCTGGATCGCTGAGCGGCCCGAGAACGCCGTGACCGTGCTGGACACTCACGACGGCATCGGCATCGTGGACGTGGGGCCCGACGCGGCGACGGGGGAGCCCGGGCTTCTGGATGCCACCCAGCTCGACGCGTTGGTCGAAGCGATCCACGACGCCACGGGCGGGCAAAGCCGGGCGGCAACGGGCGCGGCGGCTTCGAACCTCGACATCTATCAGGTCAACAGCACTTTTTACGACGCCCTGCGCCGCGATGATCGGGCGTACCTGGCAGCACGTGCAGTGCAGCTGTTCTTGCCCGGCATCCACCAGATCTATTACGTCGGGGCTCTCGCTGGAACCAATGACATGGATCTGCTCGGGCGCACCGGGGTCGGGCGCGACATCAACCGCCACATCTACAGCGACGCCGACGTGACGCGCGACCTCGAGCGGCCTGTCGTTGCCGCTCTGTTGGAGCTGTGCCGATTCCGCGCTGGCGCCCCGGGGCTCGACGGGGCCTTCCAGTCGCGGCTCGATGACGACGGATGGTTGCACATGCGGTGGGAGTCGGCATCCGGATGGTCCGAGCTGCGGGCGCGGCTGGACCAGGGCCAGGCCGAACTCCGCTGGGCGCGTGCCGACGGGCGCGAGCACGCTACGGCGGACCTGCTCGAGCAGCCTCCCACCGATGGGTGAGGCCCGGACGCCTTCGGCTCGCCGTTCGCTGAACCGGTGCGCCGCCGCGGCCTAGACTTGACGCTCGTGGTCACCCGTCTCTCGCATTACTTCCTCCGCACGCTTCGCGAAGACCCCGCCGACGCCGAGGTCACCAGCCACAAACTCCTGGTGCGCGCCGGCTACATCCGGCGTCAGGCACCCGGCATCTTCGCGTGGCTGCCACTGGGCCTGCGGGTCAAGGCGAAGCTCGAGCAGATCATCCGCGACGAGATGGCTGCCGCGGGAGCCTACGAAGTGCACTTCCCGGCGCTGTTGCCCCGGGAGCCCTACGAAGCGTCGGGGCGCTGGGAGTCTTACGGCGACGGTATCTTCCGCCTCCAGGATCGCAAGGGCGCCGACTATCTGCTCGCGCCGACCCACGAGGAGATGTTCACGCTCCTGGTGAAGGACCTCTACTCCTCGTACAAGGATCTGCCGCTGGCGATCTACCAGATCCAGGACAAATACCGCGACGAGGCTCGGCCGCGCGCGGGGCTGCTGCGCGGGCGTGAGTTCACGATGAAGGATGCCTACTCCTTCGACTACACGGATGCCGGGCTCGATGCGTCGTACCAGGCCCAGCGTGACGCGTACGAGCGAATCTTCCAGCGGCTCGGGCTCGAGTACGTCATCGTCAACGCCGACAACGGGCTGATGGGCGGCGCTCGCAGTGAGGAGTTCCTGCATCCGACCCCCGTCGGGGAAGACACCTTCGTTCGCAGCGCCGGGGGATACGCCGCCAATGTCGAGGCCTTCACCACGGTCGTTCCTGCACCCCTGCCGTTCGATGGCCTTCCGGACCCGGTGATCTTCGACTCGCCCGACACCCCGACGATTGCCACGCTGGTAGACCACCTCAACGCGAACGAGGCTGCCCCGGCTCCCGGCATCGCCGGTCCCGCCACGGATGGCGACACGACGTGGACGGCAGCTCACACGCTGAAGAACGTGGTGCTCGCGCTGACCCACCTCGACGGCACCCGCGAGATCGTCGTGGTCGGTATCCCTGGAGACCGCGATATCGACGACAAGCGCGCCGAGGTGGCCTTCGCGCCCGCCGCCGTCGAGGCGGCGACGGCTGACGATTTTGAGAACAGCCCGTTGCTCGTGAAGGGCTACATCGGTCCCTGGTCACCGACGGGGGCGATTCTCGGCGAAGAGTCGGCGACCGGCATCCGGTATCTCCTCGACCCGCGTGTCGTGGAGGGTACGTCGTGGGTCACTGGCGCGAACATCGACCAGAAGCATGTCCACTCACTCGTGGCGGGACGGGACTTCAGCGGCGACGGTTTCGTCGAGGTAGCGAACGTTCTGCCCGGCGACCCGGCACCGGATGGCTCGGGACCCGTCGAACTGGCGCGTGGAATGGAGATCGGTCACGTCTTCCAACTCGGCCGCTTCTTCGCCGAGACGCTTGGCCTGAAGGTTCTGGATGAGAACGGCAAGCTCGTGACGGTGACGATGGGCTCCTACGGCATCGGCGTCACGCGGATCCTTGCGATCATCGCTGAGCTGAGCAACGACGAGAAGGGTCTCATCTGGCCGACTGCCGTGGCACCCTTCGATGTGCATGTCGTCGCCACGGGCAAGGACGCCGTCGCGTTCGACCTTGCGGAACAGGCAAGCGCGCGACTTGAGGCGGCCGGTCTCGAGGTCGTTTACGATGACCGGCCCAAGGTTTCTCCGGGGGTGAAGTTCGGCGACGCAGAGCTTGTCGGCGTGCCACGCATCCTCGTGGTCGGACGGGGAGCGGCGGCCGGTGAGGTCGAGCTCTGGGATCGCCGCACCGGCGAGCGCGAGACGATGACGCTTGACGACGCCATCGCTCGCCTCGCGCCGTGAGGTATCAGTAGGCGATCTTCGCGTGCCGGACGATGTCGTCGTCCGGTGTGTCGCGGGTCACCAGCGCCTTCAGCATCCCGGCGGCCTGCGCCAACCGGTTCTGTCCGGGTTCCCAGAACTCCACTTCGACCGGGCTCACCCGCAGGAGGGTGATCCCGGGCGTATCGAGCCCGTCCTCGAACCACACCTCCAGCGACGGCGAGTACAGCTCTTGCATGAGTGCATCGTCGTGGACGACGCGGGCGTGACCGGCGACCGAGACGTAGCGCATGCCCTTCGGGTCGCAGTAGGACAGTCCGACCTCGTCATCTGCTTCGGCCTCGTCGACCTTCTTGGTGTGCTCGGCCGTGAAGAACCAGATGTCTCCGTTCTCGTCCATCCGGCGTGTGCTCATCGGGCGGCTCACCAGATTGCCGCCGTCATCGCGCGTCGTGAGCATCGTGATGTCGATGTCTTCGACGAGTTCCTTGGCGCGGGTGCGGGCTTCGGTTCCTGTCAATTCCGTCATGTCGGCAGGATGTGGGTCATCCCCTCGCGCGCGCGAGGGGATTGACACGGGTCACAGGTCTGCATATCGGGCGCGGAAGAAACAGAAGAGCCCGTATGCGGCGAAGCCTGTGCCGACGCCGATGACGAGTGCCGGGCCGGCCGGTAGCGCGAGCAGGGAGTGGATCGCTTCGTCCAATCCTCCGGCGGCGTCTGGGTCGGTGGTGACCGCCGCGATCACGACCAGGATGCCCACGACGGCAAGCGCGAGGCCCTTTGCGACGTATCCCACGATTCCGAGCACTGTCACCGTCATCCCGAGCCCCCCGCCCGGGTATGACATCTTCTTCTGGAAGCCGCGGGTCACGCCGACACCGGCGTAAGCAACGCCGGCGATGAGGATGCCGATCCCCAGGATGCCAAGCACGATCGGTCCCGCGAACAGCGAGAGCACGCCCTCGCTGGCATCCTCCGCGCTCTGTTCACTGTTGGGCCGCGCGCCCAGTGCAATTGCTGCCGCCAGCACCGCAAGGATCAGGTAGACGACCCCGCGGCCCCAGGAGGCTATTCTGCGCCGCCACCTGTCGGGCTCATCAGAGCCGCGTACGACAAGGCCGTCCGCGAGCTGATAGGCGCCGAGCACGGCAAGCAGCGCGGCAATCACCCAGACGAGGATGATGCCGAACGGCGCCTCGGCAAGTGCGGTGAACGCCCCGCTCTGGCTGGTCTGCTCGCTCGATCCTCCCAGCGCGACAGTGATCACGAGGGTACTCAGGAGCAGATGCACCAGGCCCATCGCGACGTATCCGCCTCTGGCGAGCGCTCGAACGGCGGGATGAGATTGCGCATCGCGCGCGGTATTTTTCACGCTGCCGGGGGCCATGAGGCGAGCGTATCTGCGGTCGGCACGGTCGCGGAGACGGTTGACGTCAGCGCGAGCCGATGCAACAGGCGATCGTCAGTGTGCGCTCAGAGTCCGAACTCCGCACGTACGTGGTCGCGGATCTCGACATACTCCGGGCGATCCCAGAAGAAGAGAAGCTTCTGCCCGATCACCGTGTCGTCGTCGGGTTCGGGCTCGAGCACGAACGTCATGAAGCTCTCGGCGAAGTCTTCGACCACATTGGTGGCGGCGTAGTCGCTCACGAAGTCCTCTTCATGATCGAGATAGAACTCGTAGGCGAGGTCGGCGTCTGCATTACCAGGATCCGGAGCATCCGACCCGTACCGGGACCAGAAACCCTGGTCGAAGGCCCACAGCGCCGAATCCGGCGCTGCGCACCCCTCGTCCAGCTGCAGCGTGTCGCAGCTCCACGCATCGGGGTCGGTCTGGCCCGGAGACAGGCTCAGAATGTGCGCGTACTCGTGGATCATCGTGGGCAGCAGCACATCTTGGTCTGCCCCGTCAGCGAGGTTCACCACGAGTGTCCACCGCGCGGGATCGTCAGTCTGGCGTACGTAGGCCCCCAGGTCGCTGGACTCTGAATCTCCGACACGGAAGTCGCGGATGACGCTGCCTGCCACCTCGGGGGTCGCGATCCTCACGAACATGTCCCAGACCGACTCGGTGGTCTCGTCGCCGGTGGGTGACAGCGAAGCATCCGGCTCGACGGTGTAGACCTGGACGACGCCGAGATCCTCGTCATCCTCGGTGTAGACCTCGCCGTCGCTGTACTGGCCGGAGCCGCTCTCGTCGACGACGCCGAAGTCGGTGAACGCTGTCAGCGAGCAACCCGACAGGGCAAGAAGAAGGGCGACGAGGGCGGTTGCGGCGGCGGGCAGTGTTCGCCTGCGGGTCATTGCTGTGCTCCGTGGAGGTGATCGCGGTGCTTCTGGGACTGCCGCTTTTTGGTGATGAGATCCAGCGGACCGGTGACGGTGAGTTCGTCTTCCCAGCACTCGATCCCCGTGACGCCGGGCAGCAGGTCGCGGGTGAAGACGGGATCGCGGCCCTCCCGGCGTTGGCGGGTGTAGTCGCGCAGCAGGCGGAAGGCGATGCCCGACAGCAGCGCGATGGCGATGAGGTTGATCAGTGCCATGACCCCCATGACGCCGTCCGCGAAGCTCCACACCAGGTCGGCAGAGGCGAGCGAGCCGAGGAGCACGGCGAGAACAACGGCAACACGGTAGGCCGGGAGGATGCCGCGTCGGGTGGTGATGAACTCGATGTTGGACTGGCCGTAGTAGTAATTGCCGAGGATCGACGAGAACGCGAGCAGGAAGATGATGATGCTCAGCGCAATGTTCGACCACTCTCCGAGCGTGGAGACGAGTGCCCCCTGGGTGAGGGCGATCCCTCGCGATGCGCCCGCCAGATCAGGGACAGACACCAGGATGATGAAGGCGGTGATCGAGCAGACCAGGAAGGTGTCGAAGTAGACGCCCAGCGACTGCACCAGACCCTGCTTGACCGGGTGCGTGACGGCGGCGCTGGCACCCGCGTTCGGAGCTGAACCGAGGCCCGCCTCGTTCGAGAACATGCCGCGTCGTACACCCGTCAGCACGATGTATCCGAACGTCGCGCCGACGACTTCGTTGAACCCCCACGCCTGCGTGAAGATCTCCCCGAAAACGACAGGGAGCTGATCGATGTGGATGGCGACCACCGCAAGGCCGAGCAGCAGGTAGGCGAGCGCCATGAGCGGCACCAGGGTCTGGGTGACTGACGCGATACGACGGATGCCGCCGAAGACCACGAGCGCCGTCAACAGGGCCACAATCACCCCGGTGACCGGGCCGACCCATCCGGCATCCGTCCCAAAGCTCGACGACACCGTGTCGGCGATCGTGTTGGCCTGCAGGGATGAGAACGCGAACGGGAAACAGATCAGCAGGATGACGGCAAAGAGCACACCCATCCACCGCGCACGGAGTCCCCGCTGCATGTAATACGCGGGTCCGCCGCGGAAGCCGCCTTCGGCGTCGCGCACCTTGAACAGCTGTGCGAGCGAGGACTCGATGAAGCTCGAGGACGCACCGATCAGCGCCATGAGCCACATCCAGAACACGGCTCCGGGTCCGCCCAGCGCGATCGCGGTTCCGACCCCCGCGATGTTGCCGACGCCCACTCTCGAGGCCGCCGAAATAGTGAAAGCCTGGAACGACGACACGGACTGCGGTGCGCCGTCGGTTGTTCGCGGCGTCTTGTCGGTGAGGGTGCGGAACATCTCCGGGAAGAGCCGGATCTGCACGACGCCCGATCGCACCGTGAAATACAGGCCCAGTCCGACGACGATCGGAAGCACCGCCCAGGTCCAAAACAGGTCACCCCACTCGACGATGAGGGAATTGACGTCATCCACGGCATCAGTATGTCGGTTCCGGGATGGAATGAGCGACCAACACGGGACGAGCAAAGGAGCGATCGGGTAACGTGGGATGATTCCGCGCGGCGTGTGATTCGCGACGGGTAGAGCTGAATAGGGAGGTCACGATGGACATCGATCTGACACTGCTCAGAACGGTCGAGCGCGAGAAGGACATTCCGTTCGACGAACTCGTTCGCATCATCGAGCAGGCGATTCTGACCGCCTATGCAAAACACACCTCGCCAACCGGCGAGGCACCCGAGGGCGCGCGCGCTCAGCTGGACCGTAAGACGGGCCACGTCGCGATCTTTGTGCCGCTGCTGGATGACGAGGGTGTGGTCATCGGCGAAGAGGAGACCACGCCCGAGAACTTCGGTCGCATCGCGGCCTTCGCCGCCAAGCAGGTCATCAGCCAGCGCCTGCGAGACATCGCCGACGACGCCGTCCTCGGCGAGTTCCGGGGCAAAGAGGGCGACATCGTCGCCGGTGTCGTCCAGCAGGGACCGAACCCGCGCATGGTGCACGTCGACCTCGGCACGGTCGAGGCGATCCTGCCCCCCGAGGAGCAGGTGCCCGGAGAGGACTACGCCCACGGTTCGCGGCTGCGGGTTTATGTGACATCCGTCTCGAAGGGAACGAAGGGTCCGTCGATCACCGTTTCCCGGACGCACCCGGGCCTCGTTCGCAAGCTCTTCGCTCTCGAAGTTCCCGAGATTCCCGCGGGGCTCGTGGAGATCGTGTCCCTCGCGCGTGAGGCGGGGCACCGCAGCAAGATCGCGGTGAAGGCCAACGATCCGTCGATCAACGCCAAGGGAGCCTGCATCGGGGAGCTGGGGCGGCGTGTGCGCGCGGTCACCGAGGAACTTGGCGGCGAGAAGATCGACATCGTCGACTACAGCCCTGACCTCGCGACGTTTGTCGGCAATGCCCTCTCGCCGGCGAAGGTGACTTCCAGCTTCGTGTTGGATGCCAAGACCAAGGCCGTACGGGCCCTCGTGCCGGATTACCAGCTCTCCCTTGCCATCGGCAAGGAGGGACAGAACGCGCGGCTTGCCGCAAAACTCACGGGCGCGAAGATCGACATCCAGCCCGACAGCATTCTCGACGAGTCCTGATCGGCCGAGCCTCGCGTGGGCTGGCCCGGGAGGGCAGGTGTAGAATGGAACCTGTACGAACGTGCGTCGGATGTCGCACGCGTTCTTCCCGATCGGCGCTTCTTCGCGTCGTGGCCATCGAATCCTCACTCGTCTGGGACGAGCGGGCTTCGATGCCGGGGCGGGGTGCGTGGGTTCATCCGACGCGAGAGTGCGTCGACGCGGCACTGAAGCGTCGGGCCTTCGTACGCGCGCTTCGCGCCCCAGGTTCTCTGGATTCGCAAGCGCTCACGAAACGGCTGAACGAGAAACGGCTGAATGGCAATGGACACAAAGTGAACGGCTCGAAATGAGACCCGTCCGCAACTAGTGGTCCGCCCCTGTCTGGGTGGACCCCAGACAGGAGAACTGTGGCAAAACCACGCGTGCACGAGATCGCATCCGAACTCGGCATTGACAGCAAAGTGGCTCTCGCGAAGCTGAAGGAGCTCGGCGAATTCGTCAAGAGCCCCTCTTCGACGATCGAGCCTCCCGTCGCGCGGAAGCTGCGCGCGGCGTTCGAGGGACAGGGCGCTGACGCAGCCAAGGGCAGCGGCACGACCGCACCCTCGAGCGCGTCAGGCGCGCGCCCCGCCCCGCGTCCCGGCGCGACGTCAGGTCGCTCGGGATCGCGCCCGGCTGCAACTCCCGGGGCTGCGACCCCGGGACCGCGTCCCGGCCCGCAGCCGGCGGAGAAGGCGGAAGCTCCCGCCCCGGCGGCATCCGCACCCGCTGCGCCTACGGGGTCCAGCGCGCCGGCGTCCGAAGGCAACTCCGCCGACACGGGATCCTCTGCTGCTCCGACGCCGCAGGCTCCGCGTCCCGGTGGCGCACCGCGTCCGGGCAACAACCCGTTCGCGTCGCAGCAGGGTATGGGCCAGCGCCCGGCCGGCCCGCGTCCGGGCAACAACCCGTTCGCGTCGCAGCAGGGTATGGGCCAGCGCCCGACTCCTGCCAACATCCCGCGGCCTCAGGCTCCGCGTCCTGGTTCGCCCGGACGCCCCGGTGGCCCCGGCCGGCCGGGCGGCGCAGGCCGTCCCGGCGGTGGCGGTCGCCCCGGTGCACCGTTCCAGCAGCGTCCCGGCGGCGCCGGTCGTCCCGGTGGCGGCGGTGGGTTCGCTCGTCCCGGCGCGCCTGGCGGCGGTGGCGGTTTCCCCGCCCGTCCCGGTGGCGGCGGCCGTGGCCGCGGTCCTGGCGGTGGCACCGCCGGTGCTTTCGGTAAGGGCGGTGGCAAGTCCAAGCAGCGCAAGTCGCGTCGGGCGAAGCGTCAAGAATTCGAGATGAGGGATGCCCCGCAGGTCGGCGGCGTCAACGTCCAGAAGGGCAACGGCGAGATCATCCGCCTGCGCCGCGGCGCGTCGATCTCGGACTTCGCCGACAAGCTCGAAGCGATCCGCGGCTACACGGTGCAGCCCGGCACCCTCGTGACGATCCTGTTCAACCTCGGTGAGATGGCAACTGCCACCGAGTCGCTGGATGAGGCGACCTTCGAGGTCCTCGGTGAAGAGCTCGGCTACAAGATCCAGATGGTCTCGCCCGAGGACGAGGACAAGGAGCTGCTCGAAGGCTTCGGTCTGAATCTCGAGCAGGAGCTCGCTGAGGAGGACGACGAAGACCTCGAGATCCGTCCTCCCGTCGTGACCGTGATGGGTCACGTCGATCACGGTAAGACCCGCCTGCTCGACGCCATCCGTCAGACCAACGTCGTGGCGGGTGAAGCCGGTGGCATCACGCAGCACATCGGTGCGTACCAGGTGTGGACCGAGCACGAGGACATCGAGCGTGCCATCACCTTCATCGACACCCCGGGTCACGAGGCCTTCACGGCCATGCGTGCCCGAGGTGCGCAGGTGACCGACCTTGCGATCCTCGTGGTCGCTGCCGACGACGGCATCATGCCGCAGACGGTGGAGGCGCTCAACCACGCGCAGGCGGCGAACGTGCCGATCGTCGTGGCGGTCAACAAGGTCGACAAGCCCGACGCCAACCCGCAGAAGGTCCGCCAGCAGCTGACCGAGTACGGTCTGGTGGCCGAAGAGTATGGCGGCGACGTCATGTTCGTCGACGTGTCAGCGCGCCAGGGAACCGGCATCCAGGATCTGCTGGACGCTGTCCTGCTGACCGCGGATGCCGGCCTGGACCTGCGTGCGAACCCGAACAAGGACGCCCGCGGTGTGGCGATCGAAGCCAAGCTCGACAAGGGCCGTGGTTCGGTGGCGACGGTGCTCATCCAGTCCGGAACGCTGCGCGTCGGTGACGCGATCGTCGCGGGTACCGCGTACGGCCGTGTCCGCGCGATGGTCGACGAGAACGGCGATCCGGTCGAGGAGGCGGCTCCCTCGCGTCCGGTCCAGGTGCAGGGTCTGAACTCCGTGCCCCGCGCCGGTGACGTGTTCATCGTGACCGACGAGGACCGTATGGCCCGCCAGATCGCCGAGAAGCGTGAGGCCGCCGAGCGCAACGCCCAGCTGGCCAAGGCGCGCAAGCGCATCTCGCTCGAGGACTTCACCCGTGCCCTCGAGGAGGGCAAGGTCGAATCGCTCAACCTCATCATCAAGGGCGACGTCTCCGGTGCCGTCGAGGCGCTGGAGGAGTCGCTGCTCAAGATCGAGGTCGACGACTCGGTGCAGTTGCGCATCATCCACCGCGGTGTCGGTGCGATCACCGAGTCCGACGTGAACCTGGCGACGATCGACAACGCGATCATCCTCGGATTCAACGTGCGACCGGACTCGAAGGCTCGCGAGCGCGCTGCCCGCGAAGGTGTCGACATCCGGTTCTACTCGGTCATCTACAACGCGATCGACGACGTCGAACAGTCCCTCAAGGGTCTGCTCAAGCCGGAGTTCGAAGAGGTGCAGTCGGGCGTGGCCGAGATCCGCGAGGTGTTCCGCTCCTCGAAGTTCGGCAACATCGCCGGATGTATCGTCCGCAGCGGCACGATCACCCGCAACGCCAAGGCGCGCGTCATCCGCGAGGGTGTCGTCATCGCCGACGGCCTCGCTATCGAGTCGCTCCGCCGGTTCAAGGATGACGTCACCGAGGTTCGCACCGACTACGAGTGCGGTATCGGGCTCGGCAAGTTCAACGACATCCAGGTCGGCGACGAGATCGAGACGACGGAGCTCGTGGAGAAGCCGCGCGGCTGAGGACCACGACACGCTGTGACTCGGGATGTCCCGCCCATTGAGGTCGGGACATCCTGAGTCTCGGCGGTTGGAAGCGCAAGGAGAGATGAGATGACTGGGGAACGTCAGGCACGCATGGCCGACCGGATCAAGGTGCTCGTTGCCGAGCGTCTCGAGAAGGGTCTGCGCGATCCTCGCATGGGGTTCGTGACGATCACTGATGTTCGCGTCACGGGCGACCTGCAGCACGCGTCAGTGTTCTACACGGTTCTTGGAAGCGACGAGGAGAGGGCATCGACAGCTGATGCCCTGCGCGCGGCAACCGGCATGCTCCGCAGCGAGGTCGGGCGAAAGCTCGGCGTGCGGTTGACCCCGACTCTCGAATTCATCCACGATGGACTGGCCGAAGACGCCGGGCACATCGAGGAGCTGCTTCGTGAGGCGCGTGAACGGGACGATGCCGTTGCCGGTCTTGCAGCATCGGCGACGTATGCCGGCGATGCCGACCCGTACGTGGCGCCCCGCATCCTTGCCGACGACGAGGACTGAGTTCCCTCAGTCGAGCACCGTTCTGCTCCGCACGGAGCCGGACACACCTGAGTACAGCGAACGTCCCCAGTGGCGGGCGCGCTCGAGTTCACCGGTTACGAGTGGGCCCTGGACGTCGGTGACATAGAAGCTGCGTGAGGCCACGGGAATGAAGCCGCGCGTTCGGCCTTCCTTTGCCGCAGCCCGACTGGCCGATCCCGGCACCCACCGCTGTTTGGTGTGGGTGTCGAACGTGACCAGGGGAACGGGCGCGGCGAGGCTGACGGCCGCGAGCCAGTCGCGGAGCCCTCTGGCACTGCCTCTGACGGCCCCCGTGCGACGGCGTCGTGGCGTGTGGTCTCGCGCGACATCGAGAACGCGTGGGTCGGGCCGCCGGCAACGACCAGAGTGGCATCAGCCGGGACGGTCAGCAGCGCGCTGTCGACATCCGTGATCGACACATCCGACCACTCAGCCAGCCCCTCGGCGGTCGCTCGGGCGATGTCTCGGGTGTTGCCGAACATCGACTCGTAGATCACGAGAGTCTTCACGAGTGTTGAGGTTAGGGTGTCGCGCGTGCCTCGCCTAGGGACTTTCGCCCCCGCGGCAGGCAGGCAATGTCGGCTTCGAGCTCGATGAGGCCATCGGCGATGAGTGAATCGATCGCGCGGTCACGTTGTGTCCGATCCGGCCAATCCGGCGCGAGGGTTTCGGCTGCGACGGGGGAGGGTGCGGCCTCGCGGAGAGCCCGCAGTACGAGGCCGCGAACCTGGCGGTCACTTCCCTCATACGCTGCCTGTCGCGGGCGTCGGTCTCCGGTGTCGGGGTAGCCGGCAGCTCGCCACGCGCATCTCTCTGCGACCGGGCACGCATCGCAACGCGGCGCTCGGGCCGTGCAAATCGTCGCGCCGAGCTCCATCGTCGCGGCATTGAAGAGCGCGGCATCCTTCCGCTCGAGGGGGAGGAGGGCTGCCATGGCATCGAGGTCACGCCGGGACGGAGGACCGGGCTGAGATCGTCCGTCGATCACGCGCGCGAGCACTCGGCGCGTGTTCGTATCGACGACCGGATGCCGCTCACCGTAGGCGAAGACCGCCACCGCACGGGCCGTGTAGTCGCCGATGCCGGTCAGTGCCAGGAGGGCTTCCACGTCGCGGGGAACCACACCGCCGTGTCGTGTGGTGATCTCTTCAGCTGCACGGTGCAACCACAGCGCGCGCCGGGGGTATCCGAGATTGGCCCACTGGGTGACGGCCTCGGCGGGAGACGCCTCCGCGAGATCGGCGGGCGTCGGCCAGCGCTGCAGCCACGCTTCCAGGTGCGGAATCACACGAGCGACCGGTGTCTGCTGCAGCATGAACTCGCTGACCAGGATCGCCCACGCACCCGTGCGCGGTTCCCGCCAGGGTAGGTCTCTCGCGTTGTGCCGGAACCACTCATTGAGATCGGAAGCGAGCGGATGCACGGCCCTCAGCCTATGCGTCCCGCGCTGAGGTCGGATTGCGGTGGCTCGGGCGGGCCGCAGGGGAGTCGGCCCTCGCCGAATAGGCTGGAGGCATGCGTCTGCCCGCCACACCGACAGTGACGCTGATGCGTGAACTTGTCAGTGCGCTGCCCCGGCGGCGGCTGGCGGGCCGTTCGATCGTCGCTGTAGACGGGGCTGACGGGGCCGGGAAGACCGTGTTCGCGGACACCCTGGCCGCTGTCATGAACGACCTCGGCGTGGTGGCGATCCGCGCATCCATCGACGGATTCCACCGGCCTCGCGCAGAGCGCTACGCGCGCGGTAGGCGCTCGCCCGAGGGGTTCTACCTCGACTCCTACGACGACGCGACGTTCCGCCGCGTTCTGATCGACCCGTTTCGCGAGGGCGGGCTGACCGGAGCGACCGCGGGCTTTCAGGTGGCGGCGTTCGATCTCGAGCGCGACATCCCCGTTGAAGCAGAGTGGACGACGGCGCCGCAGGATGCCGTGCTCGTCGTCGACGGCATCTTTCTGCACCGGCCCGAGCTCATCGACGTCTGGGACTGGTCGTTTTGGCTTGATGCTCCGGCTACCGTGCGCTTCGCTCGCATGGCGGAGCGCGACGGCACCGACCCCGACCCGGATGCGGCGTCGAACGAGCGCTATCGCGTGGGCCAGGAGATGTACATCGCACGCGTGGATCCCGCAGCTCTCGCCGCGGTTCGCATCGACAATTCCGATCCGACGAACCCGAAGGTCATCAGATGAGCGATCCGAGCGGCATCCTGCTCGTCGACAAGCCGGGTGGCATGACCAGCCATGACGTGGTTGCCCGCGCGCGGCGCGCGCTCGGCACGCGAAAAATCGGCCATGCCGGAACCCTCGATCCGATGGCCACGGGACTGCTCGTGCTGGGTGTCGGGGCATCGACACGCCTGTTGACCTTCATGGTGGGACTTGACAAGACCTATGAGGCGACGATCCGCCTCGGCGTCTCGACCGGCACCGATGATGCGGAGGGCGAGGTCATCGCGGCGGTGGCGGCCGATGCGGTGACCGACGCCGACATCCGCACCGGCATCGACGCGCTCACCGGGACGATCGACCAGATTCCCAGTTCCGTTTCCGCGATCAAGGTCGACGGGCGACGCGCGTACGACCGCGTACGAGCGGGTGAGCAGGTAGAGCTTGCGGCTCGCACTGTGACGGTGTCGCGATTCGAGGTTCGCCACACGCGCCGGGCTGCGACGGATGCCGATGGTGCCGCGCTGCCGGTGATCGATCTCGATGTCTCGGTCGATTGCTCGAGCGGAACCTACATCCGCGCACTCGCCCGAGACCTCGGCGCTGCCCTGGGCGTGGGGGACACCTGACCGCGCTGCGACGCACCCGCATCGGCCCGTTCCTGGTTGCCGATGGGACGAGGATCGACGACATCTCAGCCGCTCGACTGCTCCCACCGGCGGCTGTCGCCGGGACGGTTCTCGGAGCGGTCCCCGTGTCAGCGGAGGAGGCGCGCGACCTCCGTCAGGGCAAACGGATCCTCGGGGCGGCGGAGCGGCTGTCGTCGGGAACTGCGGCAATCGACCCTGACGGGCGGCTCGTCGGCATCCTGGAACGGCGCGGCAATGATCTGAAGAGTGCGATGAATATGGCGGAGGGGTCATGATCCTGTGGTTCACCTACGTGCAGGTGGGAGTGGCAGTCCTGGGAGGTCTGCTGTGCGTCATCCTGGGTCTTACCGGGCGTCGCCCGAGTGACTACACCGTTGGGGCCCTCGCGCTGTTGGAGCTTCTGCTGGTGGCGCAGGTCGTCATCGCCATCGTGGCTCCCTTCGTCGGTAACCTTCCGACCGGGAGCGTCCTCGAGTTCTGGGTCTACCTCGTCTCGGCGGCGCTTCTTCCGCCAGCAGCGGTGATCTGGGCCCTGCTGGAGCGCAGCAGGTGGAGCACCGTCATCATGGGGATCGCGGCTCTTTCCGTTGCGGTGATGGTGTGGCGGATGCAGGTCATCTGGACGATCCAGATCGGATGAGGCACGTCCGCGAGGTCGCGGCTCGCCCCGAGACCGGCCGCGCGGGACGTAGGATGAATGCCGCTATGACTACGCCTTCCCGACCCCGCATGACCGGAATCGGACGGGTACTCGTGATCGTCTACGCGATCATGGCTCTCGCGGCCACCGGTCGCTCGTTCGTCCAGATTGTGCGCGAATTCGATGAGGCACCTGTCGCATACACGCTGTCCGCGCTCGCCGCGGTCGTCTATATCCTCGCTACCCTCGCGCTGATCTTCGCAGGACGCCGCGGCTGGTACCTGGTCGCCTGGATCGCCATCTCTTTCGAACTGGCGGGCGTCCTCATCGTCGGGACGCTCAGCTACCTCGTCCCCGATATCTTCGGGCATCCGTCGGTGTGGTCGTATTTCGGTGGTCTTGGACCGGACGGCTATATCGGATACCTCTTCGTCCCCCTCGTCCTGCCGTTCCTGGGGCTGTGGTGGCTGTGGTCGCACCGTCCTGCCCGCGTCGCCTCTCTCGACGACGTCGCCGCGGTGTCATGATCGTTTTTCGGGACCCCGCCGAGGTGCCGCCGGGCTTCGGTCCGAGCGTTGTGGTCATCGGTAAATTCGATGGTGTGCACTCCGGCCACCGCGCGGTGATCGACCGAGCGCGGGTGAAGGCAGTGTCGCTCGGCGCGACAGTGGTCGCCGTCACCTTCGACCGCAATCCGCTAGCGCTGCTGGCCCCCGACAAGTGCCCCGAGAACCTCATTGGGGTGAACCAGAAAGTACGTCTGCTTGCCGATACCGGCGTGGACGCCGTGCTGGTGTTGCGCTTCGACGAAGATCTCGCGTCTCTGGCAGCTGACGAGTTCGCCAGTCTCGTTCTGGTGGACGCATTGGCCGCCGAGGCCGTGTTGGTCGGCGCCGACTTCCGCTTCGGTCGGGGTGGCGTCGGTACTGCGCAAACCCTCACCGCTTTCGGTCTCAGCCACGGCTTCGAGGTTGACGTCGTCCATGACGTGCGAGCTGCCGACCGAGGCAGGCGCGTCTCGTCGACATGGATTCGGGAGCTCCTGAGCTCCGGGGACGTCGTGGGCGCGCGCAAGTTGCTCGGCCGCGACCATTCGGTCGTCGGCGAGGTCGTTCACGGACTCAAGCGTGGAAGAGAGATCGGGTACCCGACCGCGAACCTCAGCGACGACCTCGAAGGGTTCGTTCCGGCCGACGGTGTGTATGCCGGCTGGCTCATCGATCAAGCGGATGCCAGTGGCCTGCGCCCCGGCATCCGATACCCGGCGGCGATCAGCATCGGCACGAACCCGACGTTCGATGACGTCGCATCGCGGCAGGTCGAGGCGTACGTGCTCGACGAGACCGATCTTGACCTTTACGGCCGTCAGATCGAGCTGCGGTTCGTCGAGCGCATTCGCGGCATGGGCGCATTCGAGGGTATCGAGGCCCTCGTCGCCCAGATTGCGAACGATGTCGAGCGCACCCGCGAGATTCTCGCGCGTGATCAGTCAACGGACTGACCACCGCCGCTTACCGCTCAGTAGGAGGACTCGTCCACCGCGCCGCTGGCCGTTCCGCCGGCAGCGATTCTTCGAAGCTCGCCGAGGATCGTCGCGCTGCCGCTTGTTCCCAGTCGGGTTGCGCCGGCGTCAAGCATCGCGATTGCGTCCTGGAGACTGCGTACCCCACCTGACGCCTTCACCTGCGTGTCCGGCCCGACGGTTCGCCGCATGAGGCTGACAGTTTCGACCGTCGCGCCCCCGCCGGCAAAGCCCGTCGAGGTCTTCACGAAGTCGGCCCCGGCTTCTTCGGCGAGCCGGGAGCCGCGTTCGATCTGCTCATCGTCGAGGAGGGAGACCTCGAGGATGACCTTGGTGACGGCACCGCCCGCGGCCTCGACGACGGCGCGGATGTCGTCACGGACCACATCATCGAACCCCGAACGCAGCGCGCCGATGTTGACCACCATGTCGAACTCGCTAGCTCCGTCCGCGGCGGCCTGTCTGGTCTCCGCCACCTTCGCCGCTGTCGAAGTGGTTCCGTGCGGGAAGCCGATGACGGTGCCGACAGCGACGCCGGACCCCTCGAGGAACTGCACAGCATGGGCGATGTCGGAGGGGCGGACGCACACGCTGAAGACCTTCCAATCCCGGGCGATCGTGAGCTGCTCGTCGACGTCGTCGCGGGTGAACTCCGGCTTGAGGATCGCGTGGTCGATCGTGGCTGCCAGCTGCGCCTCGGTGATCTGTTCGGTGGTCTCGCTCATGCCTTCAGCCTACGCACCGGTCGGCGCGGGGGACACCGGATCAGGCAAGCGCGAGGTATCGTCGCTCGTGCTGTCGAGCCCAAGGAGAACAGGATGCGTTCGAGATCCCTCGCCGCCGTGGTGCTGATCGCGGGCGCCCTCGTGCTCGCTGGCTGTGACGCACTGCCTTCCGAGACTCCTGCGCCCACGGCATCCGAGTCCTCGGCTGCCCCCGCTCCGAGCGAAACGTCGTCGGCCACGCCGTCGCCGACCGCGGAGGCGGGATTCACGCTGCCGGGAGCGTGCGACGCGCTGTACTCGCCCACAATGCTCCAGGAATTGAACAGCACCAACCCGCCGCTGAACGACCCCGGCATCACGATCTACGCGACAGAGAACGTTGCTGCCCTGGAGATCCTGAACTCCGGGATCCCGACGTTGCGTTGCTCCTGGGGTGCCGCCGGGGCGCCGGGGCTCGTAACAAACGTCTCGGTCGTTTCAGCCGACCAATCCACGGCGCTCATGGATGCTTTCGCCGGCTCCGGCATGGCGTGTGAGGAACTCGGCGCCGGCACGGTGTGCCGCATCGAGCAGCAGACCATCGATCGCAATGACAACATCGTGACGATCGGTGAGACGCACTACCTGCAGGGCGATGGCTGGGTTGCAACCCACTGGGTGGACTTTTCGCCCGACGGCTACACGGAGGACATCGTCGCCACGCTGTGGCCCTGACGAGTCCTGCGATGGCGCGCGGGCCACTCGCGCTAGACTAGGGGAGACGCCGCGTCACACTGCACGGTTCGCAGAAGCGAGTGCCCGTGTTGTCGTGAGCCGCAGGTGTCGATGTTCGAGTGAGATCGCGTCTTTGCAGGCGCTCATCCGACGCCACGATGGCGGCGGTCACAGATGTACCAACGCTCAGGAGGAGCATGCCGGCTACGGCAACCGCCGCCCAGCGGCGCAAGAAATCCTCGTCCGCACGCCGCGACGATGAGGCCCCGATCATCCCGATCCTCGCGCGCAAGGTGCGCGAGGTCGAGGCGAAGGCCCAGCGCGGCAAGCTCGGGCCGACCAACCGCGTGAAGTTCCAGGTCATTGCGTTCCTCGTGCGCGAGGAGCGGGCCAGGGTCAAGGCCGATACGTCGCTCACGGATGCCGCGCGTGTCGAATTGCTCAAGCGGCTCGACGGTGTCGCGACGATCCTCGCCAAGACCGCTGCGCGGGACACGTCCCTCATCCAGCTGCTCGAAGTCGATCAGGCGACCTCGCCCGTGGCGCGTCGTATGCGCCGCGACTGGCTGCTGGAATCAGGCGCCGAACTCCCGCCGGACGAACTCATCATCACCGACACGCCGGCTCCCGCGCAGCAGGTGGTGCCCGCAGCGCTCGCCGAGCGTCAGGTGGTCCCTGCCTCGATCGAGGCGCGACAGATGGCGAACCCGTTCCTCGCTCCGGATCTCACCGCCCGCGCTCCGCGAGACACCCCCCGTCGCCGCCTCGACGGATGGGAACTCATGGGTCCCCTCTACAAGGCGTTCGAGACCGGCGCCGGAGGCGCGGCGGCATCCATGGAGCTTCCGCCGGTTCCCGAGTTCGATCGGCTCTCACCGCGCGGCCTCGAGATCATGCCTCACCAGTCACGGTTCCTGGAGTCGGTGCGCGAGGGGCACCGCACGTTCCTGCTGGCCGATGAGCCGGGCCTGGGCAAGACCGCGCAATCGGTGCTCGCGGCATCCGTCGCCGGCGCCTACCCGTTGCTTGCCGTCGTGCCCAATGTCGTCAAGATGAACTGGGCTCGCGAGGTTGAGCGGTGGACGCCGCACCGGCGCGCCACGGTCATCTCGGGCGACGGTGAAGATCTGGATGCCTTCGCCGACGTCTTCATCGTCAACTACGAGATTCTCGACCGGCACCTGTCATGGCTCGGCTCGATCGGGCTGAAGGGCATGGTCGTTGACGAAGCCCACTTCATCAAGAACCTCACGTCGCAGCGCTCGCAGAACGTTCTTGCGCTGGCCAGCCGTATCAAGGAGCAGGTCCACAATCCGCTGCTGCTCGCCTTGACCGGTACACCGCTGATCAATGACGTCGAAGACTTCGACGCGATCTGGCGGTTCCTCGGCTGGACCACGGGCGACAAGCCCGGCGCAGAGCTGATGACCAAGCTTGACGAGACGGGGCTCACCCCGGCCGACAAGGCGTTCTATCCCGAAGCGCGCTCCGCCGTGATCTCGATGGGCATCGTGCGGCGCAAGAAGAAGGATGTCGCCGCCGACCTGCCCGACAAGCTCATCGCCGACCTGCCGGTGGAACTCGACGACGAATACGGGCGGTCGATCCGGCAAGCCGAGCAAGAGCTCGGTGCGCGTTTGGCAGCCAAGTACCGGCGCATCATCGACGCGCGCGGCGATCGCGGGCTCGCGCCCGGCGAGATCGACGGGGACATCGTCCGGCTCGTCGCGGAGGGCGAACTCGAAGAGTCGAAGGCGGCCGGTACCGGCAGCGAGAACGTGTTCACGATGGTTCGCCGTATCGGCCAGGCCAAGGCCACTGTTGCCGCCGACTACGCGGCCCAGTTGCAGCGCTCGGTCGGCAAGGTCGTGTTCTTCGCCAAGCACATCGATGTCATGGACGCCGCCGAGCGCCACTTCGCGCAGGCGGGCCTTCGGACAGTCTCGATCCGTGGCGAGCAGACCACGGCAGCTCGCCAGCAGGCGATCGATGCGTTCAACGAGGACGCCGGTGTCGCAATCGCGGTGTGTTCGCTCACGGCGGCCGGCGTCGGCCTGAACCTGCAGGCAGCCTCGAACGTGGTTCTCGCAGAACTCAGCTGGACGGCTGCCGAGCAGACGCAGGCGATCGACCGCGTGCATCGCATCGGACAGGACGAGCCGGTCACGGCGTGGCGGATCATCGCCGCGCACACGATCGACACGAAGATCGCCGAGTTGATCGACACCAAGCAGGGGCTCGCGCTGCGTGCTCTCGACGGTGAAGCTGTCGACCCGGCCTCGAGCGACTCCGTGCAGCTTGCGGCGCTGATGCACCTGCTCCGGCAGGCGCTGGGCGAGGTCGACTGAGCGCCGCGCGCCGGCAGCCGGGGGTGCGTCGAGTAATCACGGCGGCCCGGGGATGGATGCTGCGCGGTGCGGACGCTAGTGTCGGTGGAGGCAACGTCGCCACCTTGCATCCGGAAACACCAACAGGGACGGCACATGAGAATCGGCATCCTCACCAGCGGCGGCGATTGCCCCGGTCTGAACGCGGTCATCCGCGGCGTGGTCCTCAAGGGCACGACGGCATACGGACTCGACTTCGTCGGCATCCGTGACGGATGGCGTGGCGTCGTCGACGGGGACTTCTTCCCGCTCTCGCGCCACGACGTGAAGGGTCTGTCGAAGGTCGGCGGCACGATCCTCGGCACGAGCCGCACCAACCCCTATGAGGGACCTCGCGGCGGAGCCGAGAACATCGCTCGGACGCTCGAGGATGCGGGCATCGACGGCATCCTGGCCATCGGCGGTGAAGGCACGCTCGCCGCGGCCAACCGCCTTTGGAAGGACGGTATCAACGTCCTCGGCGTCCCCAAGACGATCGACAACGACCTGCGCGCCACCGACTACTCGTTCGGGTTCGACACCGCCGTGAACATCGCCACCGATGCGATGGACCGCCTTCGCACGACCGGCGACTCCCACCAGCGGTGCATGGTCGCCGAGGTCATGGGTCGCCACGTCGGGTGGATCGCCTTGCACGCCGGCATCGCAGCGGGAGCGCATGTCATCTGCATCCCCGAAGTCCCGATGTCGATCGACGAGATCTGCCAGCAGGTCACGAGCGCCCATGATCGCGGACGTGCGCCTCTGGTCGTCGTCTCGGAGGGCTTCACGATCACGGGAATGGACGAGGCGCACAGCCACAAAGGACTGGATGCGTTCAACCGCCCCCGCCTCGGTGGTATCGGTGAGCTCATCGCTCCCGAGATCGAGCGGATCACGGGGATCGAGACGCGCGCGACAGTGCTCGGCCACATCCAGCGTGGCGGGTCGCCCTCGGCGTTCGACCGCGTCCTCGCAACTCGCCTCGGACTCCACGCGGCTGACGCGCTCGTCGACGGCGCCTGGGGCCAGATGGTCGCAATGCGCGGAACCGACATCGTCCGCGTCTCGTTCGAAGAGGCGCTCGGCGAGCTCAACACCGTCCCGCTTTACCGCTACGAGGAAGCTGCCGCCCTCTTCGGCTGATCCGCGACATCCGCCCGAACGCTGCCGCTCGCGCACGAGGGTAGGACTTCTTCGCAGCGTAGGACGTGTTGACGTCGATTCGTCCTACGCCGGGGATTTCTCCTCCCTCAGGTAGGGGCGCGTCGCTCCTCCCCGGGGGCATACGACCTGCGGCATCCACACTCTGCGTATCCGAACGCTCGCGTCGGGTCGCGCACGCAAGAGTCGACGGATGCGGAGCGTGGACGAGCTTGTGGCATGGGTCGACGGATGCGGCGGCGCCGCGCACTCACGGTCGATTGCCGCCGCTGGCTTCACCATGCACGTGGTGCGTACTGCTATCGCGCTCGGGGTGCTCGAGCGCGTGCGGCGCAGCTGGCTCGTGGGTCCTGGCTGCGATCCGGCGCGGCGAACCGCGGCGACGGCTGGCGGACGACTCACCTGCCTGAGCGCAGCATCGGCGCTGGGACTATGGACCCCACACCACGACGACGTGCACGTAGCCGTGGAGCCAACGGCGTCGCGGGTCCGTGCTCCCGGAGTACGGCTGCACTGGGGTGGTGGGCCGGCGCCGACCTCGCCGACTCAGACCGCCGAGCCGCTCGTCAATGTGCTCTTCCATGTGGCTCGCTGTGTGCCGCTGGCTGACGCGGCCGCCGTGTGGGAGTCAGCGCTGCGCAGCGGTCGCACCGACCGGTACGTGCTGGAGCGCGTCCAATGGGGGAGCGGGCGGGCGCGGCGGCTGGCGGAGGTGGCATCGCTCCTGTCCGACTCGGGGATCGAAACACACTTCCTCCATCTCATGCACGGCATCGGCGTAACCGTTGCGCAGCAGGTCTGGGTCGACGGACACCCGTTGGACGGGCTGATCGGCGATCGCCTCGCCATTCAGCTCGACGGGTTCGCTCATCACCAAGCATCCGATCGCCGCCGGGATCTTCGGGCTGATGCTCGACTCGCCCTGCGCGGCTTCACCGTCTTGCGCTTCGACTATCATCAGGTCCTGTTCGAGCCCGATTACGTGACGGCGACAGTCACGGATGCCGTCGCTCAGGGCCTCCATCGACAGCCGCTCGCATCCCGCAGGTGGGCGTTCTCGCGGAGGTAGGAGGTGTTGGCGTTGAATCGTCCTACGCCGGTGATTTCTCCTACCTGCGGGAGGAGGCGGGAGGCCGCAGGAGGCGGGAGGCGGCGGCGCGCGCCAGCGGATCAGGCGTCGGCAACCCCGAGGACGTCGAAGATCCAGGCCAGCTCGTAGGCCCGCTCGCGCCACGAGTTGTAGCGCCCGCTGACACCACCGTGCCCGGCTGACATCTCGCATTTCAAGAGTGCGTCGGCACCGACCTCGCGCAACCGCGCGACCCACTTGGCCGGCTCCACGTACATCACGCGGGTGTCGTTGAGGGAAGTGACGGCGAGGATTCGGGGGTAGGTGACGCCCTCGCGCACGTTCTCGTAGGGCGTGTAGGCCTTCATGTACGCGTAGACATCCGGATCCTCGAGGGGATTGCCCCACTCGTCCCATTCGATGACCGTCAGCGGCAGTGACGGATCGAGGATAGTCGTCAGCGCGTCAACGAACGGAACGACAGCCAGGATGCCGGCAAACAGTTCCGGCGCAATGTTGGCGACCGCGCCCATGAGCAGGCCGCCGGCGCTGCCGCCCTCGGCAACGAGGTGCTCGGCATCCGTGTAGCCGTTGTGGACGAGGTGCCGGGCTACCGCGACAAAGTCGGTGAACGTGTTGCGCTTGCTCAGCAGCTTGCCGTCCTCGTACCAGCTGCGCCCCATCTCGCCGCCGCCGCGCACGTGCGCGACTGCGAACACGACACCCCGGTCGAGCTCCGACAGCCGCGCTATCGAGAACGCCGGATCGATCGAGTGCTCGTACGACCCGTAGCCGTAGAGGTGCAGTGGGCGTGGCTTCTCGCCGGGCTCCCCGAAGGAGCGCCGCCACACGAGCGAAACGGGGATCCGCGTGCCGTCCTCGGCGAGTGCCCATACCCGCCGCTGCCCGTAGGCGGCAGGGTCGTAGCCGCCGAGCACCGGCTGCTGCTTGCGGATGCGGCGCTCGTCGGTCGCGACCACGAGGTCGACCACCGTTGAGGGCGTTACGAACGATCCGAACGCGACGCGGATCATCGGCGGTGCCCACTCGGGGTTTCCTGCAGTCCCGACGTCGTACAGCTCCTCGTCGAAGGCGATTTCAGTGGGCGACCCGGTCGCATAGTCAAAGGTCGCGAGCCGAGAGAGGCCGTCGCGCCGGTAGGCCAGCACTGCCCAGTCTCGGAAGGTTGAGATGCCGAGCAGGCGCTGCCCGGGCTCATGCGCGAGCACGACCTCGCGCGGACCCTGCGGATCGGCGGCGCGAACCCGAACGAGTTCGAAGTCGAGCGCCCGGTCGTTGTGGACGATGTAGAGCACGTCTTCGCCGTCAACGACAGCGTGGGAGCTCGAGTACTCCACGCCTTCTTGTCGGGGCCACACGACGCGGGGCTGCCCCGACAGATCGTCGGCGTCCACCAGCCACTCTTCTGAGGTGATCGAGGAGCCGAGCTCGATGACCAGGTAGCGGTCGCTGCGCGTGAACCCCGCGCCGACCCAGTAGCGGTCATCGGGTTCATGAAAGAGCGTGCGATCCGCGGATGCCGCGGTGCCGACCTCATGGAGCCACACGGTGTCGGGTCGCCACGCCTCGTCGACTGTCGTATAGACGATGTGGCGGCCGTCGGGGGAGAACGTCGCCCCCGCGAACGTATCGGGGATTTCGTCGGGTAGCAGCTCACCGCTCTCGAGGTCGCGCACCCGGATCGTGTAGCGCTCGTCGCCGACCGTGTCGACGGCATAGAGCAACCGGGTCGTATCGGTGGACACCTCGAAGCTGCCGAGGGCGAAGAATTCGTGGCCCTCGGCCTCGCGGTTGGCATCCAAGAGCACCTGCTCGCCTGGAACCTCACTACCTGGGGAGAGGGCGGGCGGGTCCCAGTCGTCGGGTGAGCCCAACGGTGCGCGGCAATGGATGCCGTACTGCTGCCCCTCGACCGAGCGGGTGTAGTACCACCACTGCCCCCGTCGCACCGGCACCGACATGTCGGTCTCGAGCGTGCGGGAGCGGATCTCCTCGAAGATCTGCTCGCGAAGCGGCGCGAGGTGCGCGGTGCGCGCCTCGGTGAAGGCGTTCTCGGCCTCCAGGTGGGAGCGGACGCCGGCGTCGTCCTTCGCTCGGAGCCATTCGTAGGCATCCTCGACCTCGTCGCCATGGTGGGAACGCGGGACGGGGCGGCGGGCGGCGCGGGGTGCTTCGGGGGCGGATCTCACCCGACCCACGCTAGTCGAGAGGGCCGCGTCGCCCGTGCGACGTATGCTGGCGGCATGGCTTCGGCTCCCGTCCGTTTCGGTCAGTATCCGCCCGCACTTCGGACGATCGTGCACCTGAGCGACACGCACTTTCTCGATGCCAATCGGCCGCTCGGCGGGCGTTTCGACACGGCGGCGAACCTGGGCAGGACCCTGCAGAAGGTGCGCGGCCTCGGCATCCATCCCGACGCGATCGTCGTCACCGGAGATCTCACCGACGAGGGCGAGCCCGGCGCCTACCGTGACCTGCGTGAGCTCCTGGAGCCCCTGGCCCGGGAGCTTGCTGCACCGCTGGTCTGGGTGGCAGGCAACCACGATGAGCGGCCAGCGCTCCGCGAGCAGCTGTTGGATGCCGAACCGACGCAGGAGCCGGTGACCGGTGTCTGGGATCTGGATGGCCTGCGGCTTATCGCCCTCGACACCTCAGTGCCGGGCTGGCATCACGGCAACCTCGACGAGGGCCAGCTCGGCTGGCTTCGGGAGCAGCTCGCGACTCCCGCCCCGCTCGGGACGCTGATCGCGATGCACCACCCGCCGATCCCATCGCATCTGCCGTTCTTCGACATTCTCGAACTGCGCGACCAGCAGCGCCTCGCCGACGTGATCGCAGGTACCGATGTCCGCGGCATCCTCGCAGGCCACCTGCATTATTCGACGAGCGGGACCTTTGCGGGCGTTCCCGTGTCAGTGTCGGCAGCTACCTGTTACACCATGAATCTGGCCCGGCCCGCGCAGCAGGTCAACGGCATGGACGCCGGGCAGTCCTTCCACCTCGTACACGTGTACGAGGCGACGATCACGCACGCCGTCGTGCCGGTCGTCGACGCCGACACCGGCGACTACTTCTCCGAGGAGTGGGTCGAGCGGATGGCGGCACTCACCCCCCACGAGCGCCTCGAAGCCTTCTCTCGAAAGCGCTCATGAACGGCAGGAACAATGACGCACCACACCGCCGCCCCGACGCGCACCGAAACTGATTCTCTGGGATCGATGGAGATCCCGGCTGACGCGTACTGGGGAATCCACACCGCACGCGCCCTCGAGAACTTCCCGATCTCGCGACGCCCGATCTCGGTGTATGCCGATCTCGTGCGCGCCCTCGCGATGGTCAAGCAGGCGGCGGCGCGAGCCAACGCCGAGATCGGCGTGCTCGACCGCGAGAAGGCGGCGCTGATCGACCGGGCGTCTCAGCTGGTCATCGACGGCGGCTACCACGACCAGTTCGTGGTCGGAGTCGTGCAGGGCGGCGCGGGCACCTCCACCAACATGAATGCCAACGAGGTCATCACCAACATCGCGCTGGAGCTTGCCGGCCGCCCCAAGGGTGACTACGCGTTCCTCTCGCCGATCGACGACACCAACCGCAGCCAGTCCACCAACGACGTCTACCCGACGGCCATCAAGGTCGGCTTGAGCCTTGACCTGCAGACGCTCTTGGAGGAGCTCGACCTGCTGCGGCAGTCGTTCCTGCGCAAGGCGAGCGAGTTCCACAACGTCCTGAAGGTCGGCCGCACGCAGCTGCAGGATGCCGTCCCCATGACTCTCGGGCAGGAGTTCCACGGTTTCGCAACGACGTTGGGTCAGGACTACCAGCGCCTCACCGAGAACGCACATCTGCTGTTCGAGGTGAACCTCGGCGCGACGGCGATCGGCACTGGCATCACCGCGCATCCCGACTATGCGGTTGCGGTTCTGCGACACCTGCGCGAGATCACGGGCTTGGATCTCGAAACCGCATCCGACCTCGTGGAGTCGACCAGCGACACCGGGGCGTTCATGTCGTTCTCGGCATCCCTCAAACGCAACGCCATCAAGCTCTCGAAGATCTCGAACGACCTTCGGCTGCTCTCGTCGGGCCCGCAGGCGGGTCTCGGTGAGATCTCGCTACCTGCCCGCCAGGCCGGATCCAGCATCATGCCCGGAAAGGTGAATCCGGTCATCCCAGAGGTCGTGAATCAGGTGGCGTTCGCCGTCGCCGGCGCGGACCTCACCGTCACAATGGCCGTCGAGGGCGGCCAACTGCAGCTGAACGCCTTCGAACCGATCATCGCTCACTCGATCTTCCAATCGATCACCTGGATGCGACGCGCGATGCGCACACTGCGAGTGAACTGCGTGGACGGCATCACGGCGAATCGTGAGCGGCTTGCGGCGTCGGTCGGAGCCTCGGTCGGTGTCGTGACAGCGTTGACGCCGTTCATCGGCTACGCGGCTGCTGCTGCCCTGGCAAAGTCTGCCCTCGTGTCGGGCCGAAACATCGCCGATCTGGTGGTCGAAGGCGGACTCATGTCACGCGCGGAAGTCGACAAGCAACTCTCGCCCGAACGGCTCTCGGGACTTCAGGCCGTGACCGCGGCGATGCCCATCATCGGATTCGAGAACGCTCCCACCGGAGACACTGACCTGTAACCCAGATTGGGGCCGTTGCGGAAGCTGGGAATTAGCCGCTAGATTGCGGCGAGGTCGCTCAATGGCGTGCGACCACCCTCACCCGCAATGGACGCAAGGAGTCGCCCATGTCTGATTCACCCGCCTACCAGCCTGCCCCGCAGGCTCCCGCAGGAGCGTCGGCCCCCGTGCCGGGAAAGACGCTCGGCATCGTCGCCCTGATTCTCGCCTTCTTCTTCCAGCTGCTCGGCCTGATCCTCGGGATCGTCGCGCTCGTGCAGAGCCGCAAGGTCGGAGCCAAGAACACTCCGGCACTGTGGGCCATCATCCTCTCGATCGTGTTCATGGTGATCGGGATCATCATCGCGATTGTCATCGTCAGCTCGCTCGGCTCGGCGCTCGCTATGTGTTCGGAGCTGGGTACGGGTGTTCACGACGTGAACGGCGTCACGGTCACCTGCGGCTGATCCTGCAAGCCACCTGACGCACTGCCGGATCAGCCGATGATCCGGCAGTGCGTCGTTAACGCACCGATGCCTTCGACCCCGACGGTCACGGTGGAACGGTCGCGGAGGAAGACCTGCGGGTCGCGGGAGTATCCGGCACCGCCCGGACTGCCGGTGGAGATGAGGGTTCCCGGTAGGAGGGTGACGGATGCCGACAGATGCGCGACGAGTGTGGAGACCGGCCTGACCATCTGACTCGTCGAGGCATCCTGCAGCGTGTGTCCGTCGAGGACCGTCCAGATGTGCAGGTCCTGCGGATTGGGGATCTCATCGGCTGTCACGACAACGGGGCCGACGGGAGTGAACCCGTCGAAGGACTTGCAGCGCGACCACTGCGCCTCGGCGAACTGAATGTCGCGTGCCGTGATGTCGTTGACGACCGTGTAGCCCCAGACGTGGTCGAGCGCCGTCTCGGGGGCGACATCCTTGGCTGGCTTGCCGATGACCACGCCGAGCTCGGCCTCGTAGTCCACGGACTCGCTGAGTGTGCGGGGCCAGCTCGTCGTGCCGTCGTGGCCGGTCAGGGAGTTGGGCCACAGCACGAACACCGTCGGCGCCGTGTCGGTCTTCAGACCGAGTTCACTGGAGTGCGCCGCGTAGTTCAGGCCGACGGCGAGGATGACGGGCGGCCGAGGGACAGCGGGGCCGTACACGGCGCCCTCCAGGGAGACCCGGGGAGCGTTCAAGGCCGTCGTACGCACGCGTTCGAGCAGTTCGTCGCCGCCCTCGATGAGTGCGTTGAGTGTGGCGGGCGCCCCGTCGAAGAGCAGTGACACCACGGCTGCGCCGTCGTCATCGACGGTCACGAGCTGCGGCGTGGCTGACCCGGGAAGGGAAACGTGGGCGAAGCGCATTCAACCACGCTAGCGCTGAACAAAGACTCAGCGCCCGGTGCCGCGGCGATGCCTGCGAGTCGAATCCGGGCGCTGAGTAGATCTAGAACAAGCTTCTCGCTGCATCCGTGCCCTGTCAAGAGCCCCGCGGGCGAGCTGCGTCAGCGACCGATATCGGATCCGATCTCCCACGGCGCAATGGGCGAGGAGGTGAGGATCCAGGCCTCGATGTCTTGCATCAGGCCGGTCGCGATGAGGATCCCGATGACGATGAACAGGATGCCGAGCCCCCTCCGGAACCAACCGTGCGGGTCAGCCGCCCACCGCATCCGGCGGACGGCCCGTTGTCCCGCCAGCGCGATCACGAGCAGGACGGCCATCAGGCCGACGACGTAGGCGCCGAGCAAAGCCAGTCCTCGTGCCGGCTCGGCGGGAAGCACTGTCACGATCACATAGGCGAACAGGGGGCTGCACGAGGTGAACACGGGACCGAGAGCGGCGCCGGTAAGGATCGCGCCGGCGGTGCCGCCGCGTCGGTGGGCGGCATCCAGGTTCCGCGTGGAGGCGCCGGTCAGTCCGGTGCGCTGCGAGATGCGGTCCCACGCCGCGGGGAACACCGAGAACAGGCCGAGGACGATGAGCAGGATGCCGCTGGCAATCTGCCACACCTGGGTGGGGATATCGATGAGCGCCGTGGTAGCTCGAAGCAGCAGCGTGAAGACCGTGACACTCGCGCCAAGCGACAGGGTGACCGCGAGGCGCTTGGCCACTCAAACGCCGCGCTCGTCATGGGTCTGTAAGAACTGCGTGATTCGCCGGAAGCCGCAGGCTCACCGTGCAGCCCTCGGCGGGTGCGGTCCCGACGATCGTGACGGCGCCGCCATGGGCCCGGGCCACCTCGTCGACGATCGCAAGGCCCAGGCCCATGCCTCTGCCGGATCGGGCGGAGTCGCCGCGCCAGCCGGGTTCGAGGAGGTGCGGAAGACCGCCTGCCGGAATGCCCCCGCACGCGTCTGTGACCGAAACCACGGCCCAGCCCTCAGCACGTGTTGTCGTGAGCAGAACGCGACCTCCTGCTGGCGTGTGCTGTACGGCGTTTCTGATGATGTTCGTCACGGCGCGGGTGAGTTCGCGGACATCGACCTCGACGATCTCACCGCCGAGGGCAGTCGCTTCGATCCGCACTCCCTCGGCCGTCGCGAGCGGAGAGACCGAGGCCACCGCGTCCGAGACGATGTCATCGAGCGCGGCAGCGGTGATTTCTCGCCGGCTCTGGCCGTGGAGCCGCGAGAGCTCGACGATGTCATCGACCATCGCGTCGAGTCGGTCGACTTCGCGGACGATGCGCGCGGGCGGGTCGTCGGGGGAGTCATCCTGTGCGGCGGACTCGGCCAATGCTCGGATGCCGGCCAGCGGCGTTCGAAGGTCGTGGGAGAGCCACCTGACCGTTTCTCGCCGGGAGTCCTCGACCTCGCGGGCCCGCTGTCTGTCGGCTCGCTCGGCGGCTGCCTCACGCTCCACGGCGCGGGCTCGGCGCGCCAGGACCAGGCCGACGAGGAGTGCAAGCGGTGCGCACGCTGCCAGCACAATGAGCAGTGTCTGGGAGGTGTGATCGTCGATGAGCATCTGCCGGGTCGCTACGGCCACGCCGGCGGCAAGCGAGGCGACGACGACGAACGGTGCTGCGATGGCAGCCACGACGGGCTTGGAGCGGGGAAGCGCCGCCACGATTGCGGTGCCGACCAGCCCGACGCCCGCTGTGGTGAGGATCGACAGAACGACGGCGTTCTCGTCCGGGGTCATGGTGTGCCCGCCGAGCCGTCAGTGTCCCAGCGATACCCCTTGCCGAATACTGTCGCCAGCCGCGTGGGCCGGGATGGGTCGGTCTCGACCTTCTCACGGAGGCGTCGAACGTGCACCGTCACGGTGGAGGGATCTCCGACGTTCCATCCCCAGACTTCGCGGATGAGATCTTCACGACTGTGAACGACTCCCGGGTGCTGCAGGAACCAGACCAGCAGATCGAACTCTCGCGCGGTAAGGGTCAGGGCCTCCCCGTCTCGAACGGCCCGGCCGGCAGCGACCTCGACGCGCAGATCCCCGTCGACGAGGATGTCGGAGGTCGCCCGGGGTGTCGTGGTGGCCCGGCGCAGCAGGGAACGGATGCGCAGGTCAAGCTCTCTCAGGCTGAACGGTTTCGTGATGTAGTCGTCGGCTCCGGCGAGCAGTCCCTGGACCCGCTCGTGCTCCTGCGTGCGCGCCGTCACCATGATGAGGGGAAGATCGCGCCGCATCGCGCGGAGTCGTCTTGTCACTTCGAGCCCGCCTGTTCCGGGCAGCATCAGGTCGAGCAGCACCAGGTCGACGCCGGACTCGGCGAACCGCGATATCGCTGCGTCTCCGTCGGCGACCGCGACCACGTCGTGCCCGGCGCGGGCCAGGTAGGCCGCGACAGTCTCGCGCATCGTCCGATCGTCTTCGACCAGCATCAGGCGCACCACGGCCCCACTATAGGCATCCGCCGCGTGCGCGACACCCACGCAAGCTCTGCCGTCAGGAGTTCGTAATGACCGGCGAAAGAACGGGTGCTCACACGAGAGCGCTCAGCGCTTCGGCCGACCGCGGTGCCGCATTGCGCGCCGCGACCGGCTCTGGTGGGATGGTGAGCATGACTGATGACCGCACCAAGCCCGACATCGATGCCCCTCAGGGCCCTGCTCCGTCCGAACTCGTCGTCCGCGACCTCATCGTCGGTGAGGGAGCAGAGGCGAAGCCCGGCGACAGCGTCACTGTGCACTACGTCGGCGTCGAGTACGACTCGGGTGAGGAGTTCGATTCGTCGTGGAACCGCGGTGAGAGCATTCAGTTCCCGCTGCGCGGGCTGATCCAGGGGTGGCAGGACGGCATTCCGGGGATGCGTGAGGGCGGTCGCCGTGAGCTCGTGATCCCACCGCACCTGGCGTACGGCCCCGCCGGTGGTCACTTCCTGGGCGGCAAGACCCTGATCTTCATCATCGACCTGATCTCGGTCGGCTGAGTCTCGCTGGCTGATCACGCGGCGGCGGATGCTTCGGTATCCGCCGCCGTTTCGTCGCTACCGTGACCAGGAGATGACGCGCTCGGAAATTTTTCCATTCACGGGAATAGAGTCCGCTGGTGGCTTCGTTGGGGCTCTTGTCGCCGACTGGCGGCACAGAGAACTCCCGAGGAGAGAGCATGACCGAAACGACAACCGTCGAGATCCCCGGCTACCGCGTGGGAACGTGGCAGCTTGATGCGTCGCACAGCGAGGTCCACTTCACCGTCCGGCACATGATGATCTCGAAGGTGCGGGGCACCTTCGGTGTGAAGAGCGCGACGTTCGTGACTCCCGCGAACCCCCTCGAGACCACCGTGACTGCCTCGGTCGACGTGACGTCGGTTGACACCAAGGATGAGGGCCGCGACAAGCACCTCGCCTCGGCCGACTTCTTCGACGCCGAGCAGTACCCGACGATGGACTTCGTTTCCACCGGTGTTCGCATCGAGGACGGTGACTTCTTCGTCGACGGCGACCTCACCATTCGTGGCGTCACCAAGCCGGTGACCTTCGAGGTGGAGTTCGGTGGCTTCGGTAACGACCCGTGGGGCAACTACAAGGCCGGCGCCACGGCCAAGGCTGTCATCAACCGCGAGGACTTCGGTCTGACCTGGAACGCTGCGCTCGAGACGGGCGGCGTGCTCGTTGGCAAGGACGTGACGATCGAGCTTGACCTGCAGGGCGCCCTCCAGGCCGACTGAGGCGACGCGCGACTTTCCGGTGGGGCGGATGCTGCGGCATCCGCCCCACCGCCGTTCGTCGCGTGCCCGATCAGGGAACCGGATTGTCAGCGTCGTAGGCGCGGAAGCCTGGGCTCAGGCGCACGAGCGTGGTCACGATCGCCAGAATGAGCAGTCCGCCAAGCAGTGGCGGGAACCAGAGGGTCGTGAACGTTGCGAGCGTTCCGGCGTAGAGCGCCCCCACTCGGGGTCCGCCGGCGACGACGACGATGAAGATCCCCTGGAGCCTGCCCCGGATGCTGTCGGGCACCGCAGACTGCATCATGGTCGACCGGTAGATCGCGCTGACATTGTCGGCGCCGCCTGCGACAGCTAGAACCAGCACGGCCAGAACGATCAGCGCGATGTTGGGCGAGGTCTCGCTGACACCGCCCGCGGCGCCGACGCCAAAGGATGCAGCCAGGAGCACGGCACCGAAGGCCAGGATCGCGACGCCGTAGACGAGGATCGCGCGCTCGATTCCCAGCCCGTGCGCGCGGTACCGTCCGATGCGGCCCGAGAAGAGGCTCGAGAGGAAAGCGCCGGCTGCGAAAGCCGCGGTGAGAGCGCCGGTGGTGATCGCGCCGCCACCCAGAAGCACGGCGCCTATCGCGGGAAACAGAGCGAGGGGCTGACCGAACGTCATCGCCGTGATGTCGAGGATGTACTGCAACCGGATGTTCGCGGCGCGCCGGAGGAACGCGATGCCATCACGCAGCGACTCGAGGCCGGGTCTGACGATCTCGCCTTCGGGGACAATGCGGGGGAGCGTCCAGAGCCCCAGGAACAGCGAGGTCATCAGCACGACATCGGCGGAGTAGGTCCACGCGTAGCCGACCGTTGCAACGAGCACCCCGGCAAGCGCCGGGCCCGCCATGACCATGATGCCCACGGTGATGCCCTGCAGGGCGGCAGCCGCCGGGAGAAGCTGCCGCGGTAAGAGTCGAGGGACGATCGCCGAGCGGGTCGCGAGAACCACGGAGTTCGCCGCGGAGTTGACGATGCTGAGCGCGTAGAGCGACCACACTGTCTCGGACTGGGTCCATGCGAGGATAGCCAGCAGCGCGGTGGAGGCGAAGGTGATGGATGCCGCCAGCAGTGCGACCAGGCGACGGTCGAATGCGTCGGCAAGCATTCCGCCGTAGAGCCCCGCGACAACCATCGGCACGAGCCCGACGACGGCGATCATCGAGACCGCAAAGGTGCTCTGCGTGAGGTCGTAGACGTGGAGCATGACCGCGACGATCGTGAGCTGCCCGCCCAGCCCGGCCAGGGTGGAACCGATCCACAGTCGCGCGAAGGCGGGGCTCGCGCGGAAGGGGCGAAGATCGAGGAACTGGTCTCGCGAGATTCGCGCCATCACAGGTCGACCTCGACCTGTTTGATGCGCGCCGAGTGTCCCCGAACGATTGAGACGCGGCTCGGCGAGGTATCGAAGTGTTCTGCCAGCACTCGGGGGAGGGTGGCGTTGGCCTCGCCCTCACGGGCCGGCTCCCGGAGATACACGACGAGATCGGATCCCACCGTCTCGACCAGGGGGCCGCGCCGGCTCCCGGGTTTTACTCGGACGGTGATGCGCACCCGATGAGGCTACTCCGCGCACGCGCTCGCGGGCTCTGCCCGGGGCTGGTAGAGTTGTTCGGTTGCCGTTAGATCGGCCGCGGAGAAAGAGAGCTCGCACAGCAGGTGACGGGCACCGCGCAACGAAGAGAGAGGGGATCGTTCTATGGCACTGGAAGCAGAGACCAAGAAGGCGATCATCGAAGAGTACGCAACGCACCCCGGTGACACCGGATCCCCCGAGGTGCAGGTCGCGCTCATGACGCAGCGCATCAAGGACCTCACCGAGCACCTCAAGGAGCACAAGCACGACCACCACTCGCGTCGTGGCCTGTTCCTGCTCGTCGGTCAGCGCCGTCGTCTGCTCGGCTACCTCCAGGACATCGACATCGAGCGTTACCGCAAGCTGATCGAGCGTCTCGGGCTTCGCCGCTAAGCGCGAACCGCGTATATCGCTTTCTCGAAGGGTCGTCCCACGGTGTGGGGCGGCCCTTCGTCGTTGATGTGGGGGTGCGGGTGGGAATTGCTCAGCCGAGGGGCGGGGGAGTAGTCTCGGAACGCTTAGGTAAGGCTTACCGAATTCACCCCGAGGATCCGCGTGCTCGCTAGCTTTCTGATCGGCCTTCGCGAAGGGCTCGAAGCGGCGCTTGTCGTCGGCATCCTGGTGGCGTATCTCACACAGCTGGGGCGCCGCGACGTGCTGCCGCGCCTGTGGCTGGGGGTCGCGGGTGCGATTGCGCTGGCGCTCGCGATCGGAGCCTTCTTCACGTTCGGTGCCTACGCTCTGACCTTTGAAGCGCAGGAGATCATCGGGGGACTGCTGTCCCTGCTGGCTGTCGCGATGGTCACCTGGATGATCTTCTGGATGCAGAACCACGCGCGAACGCTCGCGAGCGGACTGCGCAGCGGCGTCGACCGGGCTATCGCCACCGGCGGACTGTGGGGCATCGTCGTTCTGGGGTTCGTCTCGGTCGCCCGGGAGGGCGTGGAGACGACGCTTCTGCTGTGGTCGATGGTGCAATCGTTCGGTAACGCGCCGGAGTCGCTCGCCGGCGCCGTGCTCGGCATCCTGTGCGCGGCAGTCCTCGGCTGGCTCGTCGCCCGCGGGATGCTGCGCCTGAACCTCCGCCGCTTCTTCACCTGGACCGGCGCATTCCTGATCGTGGTCGCGGCGGGCGTGCTGGCCTACGGCATCGGAGATCTGCAGGAGGCGGGCGTCCTCCCGGGTCCGAACACAGTTCTCGCGCCCGTCGTGGACGGAGTCGTCGCGGTCGGTTGGTCAGGATTCCCGTTCGGCTGGGCCTTTGATCTCACCACCGCGTTCGACCCCACGAGCCCGGCTGCCGTCATCCTGCAGGCAACCATCGGATTCACCGCCCGCATGAGCTGGTTACAAGTGATCGCCTGGATGCTCTACGTCGGGGTCGTCGGCGCTCTCTTCCTCGTGCGCGCGGTCACCGCGTCGCCGTCTCCGGCGCCTACACCGCCGACCGCCGGCCCCACGACGGACACGGCCGACTCGAACCTTCACTCGTCCGCTCTCAGTCCCCACAGCAAGGAGACCCATGAACACCCTCTCTCGTAGCCTCACCCTGGTCGCCGCGACCGCGGTCGGCTCCCTCGTCCTCGCTGGCTGCGTGGCCCGCGCCGATCAGGCAGCAGGCGACGCGCTCACCGTCACCTCGACGGATGACTCGTGCGAGATCTCCTCTGCCAGCTCTGCCAGTGGCACGCTGAACTTCGCGGTGACGAACGCAGGCTCGGAGACCACAGAGTTCTATCTGCTCGCCAGCGACGGGCTACGGATCGTCGGCGAGGTCGAGAACATCGCCCCCGGCGCATCGCGCACTCTCACGGTTCTGGCCCAGCCCGGCGACTACTACACGCTGTGCAAACCGGGAATGATCGGCGATGGCGTGGGCCGCGCGGCTTTCGCCGTCACCGGTGAGGCAGTCGAGGTGGACGCTCAGGATGCCGAACTCAAGCAGCAGGCGGTGGATCTGTACGCGGCATTCGTGAAGGATCAGGTGGGTCAGCTCGTTCCCGCCGTCGACGATTTCGTCGCAGCCTATGTCGCGGGCGACGACGACACCGCCCGCGCGATGTTCCCGCAGGTGCGCGCGTATTACGAGCGCATCGAGCCCGTGGCAGAGGCGCTGGGTGACCTCGACCCCCGCATCGATTTCCGTGAGGTCGACGCCGTCGCGGACGGCATCGACTGGACGGGCTTCCACCGGATCGAAAAGGATCTCTGGGTCCCCGCGACCGATGCCCTCAACTCCGATGGTGTGACCCTGGCATGGCAGGACTGGGCGCCGTCGACGCCCGAGCAGCGGGCTGACTTCGGTGACCTGCTCATCGCCGATGTGCAGGAACTGTACGACTACGTGCACGGTCAGGAGTTCGTGGACACACTCGAGTCGCAGGGCATCGCGGGCGTTTCCAACGGCGCAATCGCCCTGCTCGATGAGGTAGCGACCGGCAAGATCAGCGGCGAGGAGGACTGGTGGTCGGGTACCGACCTGTACGACTTCGCCGCCAACGTCGAGGGGTCGAAGATGGCCTTCTCACTCGTCCGCGACTTCGCGCTCTCGAGTGGCCCCGACGGGGAGGAACTCGTCGCGCTGATCGACGATGGATACGCTCAGCTGGAGGCGGAGCTGGCGGAGTTCGGCTCGCTCAGCGACGGATTCGTCTCATACGGCACACTGACGGAGGCTGACAAGCGCACGCTGTCCGACCAGATCAACACCCTCGCCGAGCCGCTGTCGCAGCTGACGGTGACAGTCCTGGAGTGAGTATGACCAATCCTGCATCGCAGGAACGCCCGGTGGCCGGGCTGAGCAGGCGAGGCCTGCTCGGCCTGGCGCTGGGTGCCGGCGCCGCGGGGGTCGCCGTCGGCGTCGGCGGCGCCGCGGTGGTGGCGCGCGTCTCGGACGCGCAGGCCGCGCCGCGCGCCGACACGCACCCCTTCTTCGGGGAGCATCAGTCCGGGATCACGACGGAGGTGCAAGACCACCTTCACTTCGCAGCCTTCGACGTGATGGACACGACCAGCCGCGAGGAACTGGTCGAACTGCTCCAGGACTGGAGCTATGCCGCGTCGAGAATGATGCTCGGGCTCGAGGTCAGCGCCTCCGGAGCCGTGGGCGGCTCACCGGAGGCGCCACCGGACGATACCGGTGAGGCGCTCGGGCTGCCGGCGAGCAATCTGACCATCACCTTCGGTTTCGGGCCTACGCTGTTCCGCACCGCGGACGGAGCAGATCGTTTCGGAATCGCAGCCCAGGCGCCTGAGGCGCTCGCGCCCCTGCCACCGTTCCTCGGTGACGACCTCGACCCAAACCACACCGGTGGCGACCTGTGCATCCAGGCCTGTGCCGATGATCCGCAGGTCGCCGTGCACGCCGTGCGCAACCTCAGCCGCATCGCGTTTGGACGAGCGCGCCTCCGTTGGTCGCAGCTCGGGTTCGGTCGCACCTCACGAACGTCAGCGCAGCAGCAGACCCCGCGAAATCTCTTCGGGTTCAAAGACGGCACCGCCAACCTCCTGGCGACCGACGAGGATGCGCTCGCCGAGCACGTCTGGGTCTCGTCCGAGGATGGCCCAGCCTGGCTCGCCGGGGGCTCGTATCTCGTCGCCCGCAAGATCGCGATGAAGATCGAGACGTGGGACCGGGTTCGCCTCATCGAGCAGGAGCAGATCACCGGCCGCGCCAAAGGCAGCGGTGCCCCCTTGAGCGGAGGCGACGAGTTCACCGCTCCTGACTTCGCCACGCTCTCGGCATCCGGTGGAACCGCCATCGACCCTGCATCCCACGTCGCGCGGGCGCATCCCGACCACAACGGCGGCATCCGGATGCTGCGTCGCGGCTACAACTACGTCGATGGAAACACCGTGCTCGGCAGGCTGGATGCTGGGCTGTTCTTCCTCGGCTACGTGCGCTCGCCGGATCGGTTCATCACGGTGCAGCGCTCGGTCGCAACCGACCTCATGATGGAGTATCTCCTCACGATCGGATCGGGCATCTGGGCCATCCCGCCGGCGCCCTCGGAAGGCTCGTTCGTCGGCGCCGCGCTGTTCTCGTAGCCCGGAATACTGCCTGCGCGAGCGCTGCTGGAGTAGTCTCGGGCGTCGATGACGCTTACCGATGACGCCCGCGAGCGGGATGCGGCGATTCCCGACCTCGACTGGCGGGTCTTCCCCGCCGGGACTGTGCGTGACCAGTTCGATGCCCCGAGCGGGAAGCTCGCACGGGTGAGTCTCGGTAGCGGCGCGCGCGGACGGGTGGTGCTCTTTCCCGGCGTGACAGGTTCCAAAGAGGACTTCACGCTCATGCTGCCGCTCCTCGCCGAGGCAGGCTACCGCGTGGAGGCGTACGACCTTGCGGGCCAGTACGAGTCGAGGGATGCCGGCCCCGAGAACCTCGATCCGCCCCGGACCCGCTACGACTATCCGCTGTTCATCGAAGACCTGACCGCCGTCCTTGAGAACGGCGCGAGCGCCCACGTGCTCGGGTACTCCTTTGCCGGACTCGTGTCTCAGCTGATCGTCGCCGAGCGTCCGGAACTGTTCGCAACACTCACCCTGTTGTCCACTCCGCCCGCCACCGGGCAGGTATTCCGGGGCGTGAAGCGAATCGGCCGGTTCAGCAGTCTCGCGGGCCCGCGAAGCGGCGCCTCACTCCTGCTGTGGGGCATCCGGAACAACCTCAACCGGGTCCCCCCGCAACGCATCGCCTTCGTTCGTGCGCGATTCGCTCTGACCCGTCGCGAAAGCGTCGATGACATCGTCGGGCTCATGATGCGGATGCCGGATGTCGCGGATGCGGTGCGCGCGGCATCCGTGCCCACGCTCGTCGCGACGGGGGCACATGACCTGTGGCCCACCGAGCAGTACGTCGCGTACGCGCGGCGCATCGGCGCGCAAGTGGCGGTCTACGAAACGGGACATAGCCCGTGCGAGACGGCGCCCCATCAGCTGGTGCGCGACATGCTCGCGATGTTTGCCGAGGTCGACGGTCTGCCCGATCCTGTCGATGCCGGGGAATAGATTCGCCGGCACCGCGTTGCACAAGATACATTCACTTGCATAGATCGGCCGCATACCCCGCGACCGAGAGCGGAGAGCACGATGAGCCAGATGCAGTTCGGGATCTTCACCGTCAGCGACATTACGGAAGACCCCACGACAGGTCACACCCCCAGCGAGGCTGAGCGGATCCGGGCGACGCTGCAGATCGCCAAGCACGCCGAGGAGGTGGGACTTGACGTCTTCGCCCTGGGCGAGCACCACAACCCGCCGTTCTGGTCTTCTTCGCCGACGACGACCCTCGCCTACATCGCGGGCCAGACCGAGCGCATCCTGCTGTCGACTGCCACGACCCTGATCACGACCAATGACCCCGTGAAGATCGCCGAAGACTATGCGATGCTCCAGCACGTCTCAGGTGGCCGGGCTGACCTCATCCTCGGTCGCGGCAATACGGGCCCGGTTTATCCGTGGTTCGGAAAGGACATCCGCCAGGGCCTGAACCTTGCCGTCGAGAACTACGCACTGCTTCACCGACTCTGGCGCGAGGATGTCGTGGACTGGCAGGGCCAGTTCCGCACGCCCCTGCAGGGCTTCACGTCGACGCCGCGGCCGCTCGACGGCGTTCCCCCGTTTGTCTGGCACGGCTCCATCCGCACCCCTGAGATCGCCGAGCAGGCCGCGTACTACGGCGACGGCTTCTTCGCGAACAACATCTTCTGGCCCAAGGAGCACTTCCAGCGGCTGGTCGCCCTCTACCGTGAGCGGTTCGAACACTACGGACACGGCACCCCGGAGCAGGCGATCGTCGGGCTCGGCGGGCAGGTATACATGCACCGCAACTCCCAGGAGGCGGTCCGCGAATTCCGCCCATACTTCGATAACGCGCCGGTCTACGGCAACGGACCGAGCCTGGAGGACTTCACCGAAATGACGCCGCTGACGGTGGGTTCGCCGCAGCAGGTCATCGATCGGTACGCGGCGATGCGGGAGCACTTCGGTGACTACCAGCGCCAGATGTTCTTGATCGACCACGCGGGCCTGCCCCTGAAGGCCGTTCTCGAGCAACTCGACATGCTCGGCGGCGAGGTCGTACCGGTGCTCCGTAAGGAGCTCGCGAAGGATCGCCCGGAAGGCGTCGCCGACGCTCCGACACACGAGAGCCTGGTAGCAGCGGCCGGGGGAGCGCGTGAAGCTCGGCCGCGGCCCAACCGCGGCGACAACGTCACCGGCGGCTCCCCGTACCGTGACAGCGCGCCGCTTGCAGGTGCCGCATTCGGTGCCGCAGCGACACGTCAGGGGGCGTGAGATGACCACGCGCCGCATCGCGGTCGTCACCGCGGGGCTCTCGAACCCGTCATCCACGAGGCTGCTTGCCGACAGGCTGGCGGAGGCCGTTCGTGCACAGCTGGCAGAGCGTGAGATCGAGGTCGGGGCGGATGTGATCGAGCTGCGCGAGCACGCTCATGCGATCACCGACAATCTCCTCACCGGGTTCGCGCGCCGGGGGCTCGCTGAGGCGATCGAGACCGTGACCTCGGCAGACGCCCTCATCGCCGTCACGCCCATCTTTACGACGAGCTACTCCGGTCTGTTCAAGTCGTTCCTCGACATCCTGGATCCGGACTCGTTGCGGGGGATGCCGGTGCTGCTGGCAGCCACCGGCGGGTCACCACGCCACTCGTTGGCACTCGAGTACGCGATGCGCCCGCTGTTCACCTACCTGCACGCCAACCCGGTCTCAACATCCGTGTTCGCGGCATCGGAAGACTGGGCCGGCGGCGAGGGAGCATCCTCGCTACGTTCGCGCACTGAGCGGGCCGCGGGAGAGCTCGCGGATGCCGTCGCCCGTCGGGGCGCGACAGTTGGTGAGGACCCGTTCGACCCGGCGACCTACCTCGGTGAGGGTCGCTCGTTCGAGAGCCTGCTGGGCGGACTCAGCGCCGACTGACGCAGATACACGATGCCCCGGCCGCACCCGACGGCCGGGGCATCGTGAGTTCTCAGGCTCGGGCTGCGCCGCTGGCGAGCACGCCGCTGGCCTCGGTGTCGTCGGCAGCTCCCGCGGCCTCGACAGTCGCGGCGCTCGGCCGGCGGCCGATGCGCTTGAGGCCGATGACCGCGACAGCGGTGATGACGGCGCCGATCGCGATCGACAGCAGGAACCACAGGATGTTCCCGACGGCGAAGAGCACGAAGACTCCACCGTGGGGTGCCTGCGAGGTGACCCCGAAGGCCATCGAGAGCGCACCGGTGACGGCGCCACCGAGCATGGATGCGGGGATGACGCGCAGCGGGTCGGCTGCGGCGAAGGGGATCGCACCCTCGGAGATGAAGGATGCACCGAGCAGCCACGCCGCGACACCGTTCTCGCGCTCCACGGGAGTGAACTGCTTGCGGGCAAGGACCGTGGAAGCCAGGGCCAAGCCCAGCGGGGGAACCATGCCCGACGCCATGACGGCAGCCATGATCTCCAGCGGCACCTGGTTGGCCAACGACGCAGCGCCGAGGCCTGCGACGGCGAACGAGTAAGCGACCTTGTTGACAGGTCCGCCGAGGTCGAAGCACATCATGAGGCCAAGGATGACGCCCAGCAGCACGATCCCGACGCCGGTCAGGCTGTTGAGCCAATCGGTCAGTGTCGTCATCAGCCAGGCAATCGGTCCGCCGAGGAAGAGGATCATGGCTCCGGATGCGGCGATCGATGCCAACAGCGGAATGATGACGACCGGCATCAGGCCACGCAGCCAGCGGGGTGCCGGGATGCGGGTGAGCGAGGCTGCGACGAGGCCCGCGAGGAGGCCGCCGACGATGCCGCCGAGGAAGCCGGCGTTCATCATGACGGCGATCGTGCCGACCACGAATCCCGGTGCGATGCCGGGGCGGTCGGCCATTGCGTAGGCGATGAAGCCCGCAAGCGCGGGGACCAGGAAGCCCATGGAAGCTGCACCGATGACAAAGGCGACGGCGCCGATATACGTCCAGAAACCGCCGTCGGGAAGGTTCCACAGGGACGACGACGCGACGATGTCGCTGGCCGTCGCATTGATGTCGTATCCCGCGAGGCCGAAGCCGATGGCGATGAGCAGGCCACCGCCGGCAACGAAGGGGATCATGTAGCTGACGCCGGTGAGCAGCCAGCGTTGCAGCTTGCGCCCGGCGTGTTCGCTGGCGGTATCGGTTGTCGCCGTCGTGGTCTCGGTACCCGCGACCCGCGCAGCATCCGGGTTCGCGGCCGCAGCCAGGGCCTCATCGATCATGGCGCCGGGAGCTTCGACGCCTCGCTTGACGGGCCCCTGGACGACGGGCTTGCCGGCAAAGCGCCCGCGGTCCCGCACATCCACGTCTACCGCGAAGATGACGGCGTCGGCTGCGGCGATCACGGCGGGATCGAGCGCCGTCGATCCGCTTGATCCCTGCGTCTCGACCTCGAGGCGGATGCCGCGCTTTTTCGCCTCAGCCACGAGGGCGTCGGCTGCCATGTAGGTGTGGGCGATGCCGGTCGGGCAGGCGGTGACGGCGACGAGCACGCGCTGATCCGACGACGCCGGCGCCGCGGCGTTCGCGGCAGGAGCGGGGGCGATCGCCTCGTCGATCAGGGCGACGACTTCGGTGGCCGAAGTCGCGGCGCGGAGCGCGTCGACGAACTCCTCGCGCACCAGCGCGCGGGCGATCGTGGAGAGGATCGCGAGGTGATCGGTGTCGGCTCCGATCGGCGCGGCGATGAAGAACACGAGATCGCTCGGGTCATCGTCGCCGAAGTCCACCGGATCCGACAGGCGTGCGAACGCGAGTGTGGGCTCCGTCACGGCAGCCGTGCGGCAGTGGGGTATCGCGATCCCGCCGGGCATGCCGGTCGAGGTCTGCGCCTCACGGGCGTGGGCGTCTGCCGCCAGCGCGTGGGCATCAGTGGTGCGACCCGCGCCGGCGACGATGGTGCTGAGGGCATCGATGACGTCCCCGGATGTCGCGCCCAACGCGACATCGAGAGCGACGAGCTCCGGGGTGATGATTGACATGTTCTCTCCTTTGATGAACGTCACGGTGCTGTCACCGTGGCGGGCAGGTGTATCTCGGTGACCGTGACCTGGTCAGGGCGGGTGTCTGTGGGGCGCGGGATGGTGGTCCCGGGTAGGGAAACGGCGGCCGAGCCGTAGGCCACGGCGCGTGCTAGGCGCGCAGCAGGCGAGAGCCTTTCGGCGTCGGCGATGAGGTAGCCGGCCAAGGATGAGTCGCCAGCGCCGACGGTGCTGCGGGCGATCACCGGCGGGTGGGTGGCGTGCCAGGCGCCATCGGCCGAGGCGAGGACCGCGCCGGCGGCGCCGAGCGTTGCCAGCACGGCGGCGATACCGTCGGCCCGCAGTGCCGTGCACGCGCTGGCCACGGCCTCCGGTGTGCCTAGAGTCGCGGGGTTCGACCCGGTCAGCTCGGCGAGTTCTTCGAGGTTGGGTTTGATCAGATCGATCCGCACGCCCGCGGTGCGCAGTGCGGTAAGGGGCGCGCCCGAGGTGTCTACCGCGATTCGGACGGCGGGCGCTGCCATCCGTGCCGTCCGCGCCAGATCGGCGAGCAGTTCGACATCGGCGCCCGGGGGGAGCGAACCGGCAAGAACCACCCAGCTCGCCCGGGGGGCCTCCGCGGCCACGACGTCGTGAAGGGCTGCGACGGCGGCGGCGCTCAGGGGTGAACCGGGCTCGTTGATCTTCGTCGTGGTGCCGTCGGGTTCGACGAGAGAGATATTGGTGCGCACGCTCGCGCCGGGATCGACCGTGACCACGGCCAGCCCGCTTTCGACGAGTTCACGAACATAGGGGTCGTGGTAGTCGGCGCGAACGATGGCGCGGGTCGCGACGGATGCGTGAGCCAGCGCTCGCGAGACGTTGACGCCCTTGCCGGCTGCCTGCGAGCTGACGGCGCTCGCGCGAAGGACCGCATCGCGAACGAGGGGCGAGGGGAGCTGAATGGTGCGATCGACGCTCGGGTTGATCGTGACGGTGACGATCATGCGCGCACCAGATCCACGTCGGCTGCGCGCAGGGCAGCGCTCAGGTCGGCATCCGGTTCGCCGTCGGTCACGAGGGCGTCGATGTCATCGAGCCCTCCGAACCGTACGAGCGATTCTTCGCCGAGCTTCGATGCGTCAGCGACGACGATCACACGCCGCGCCGAGGCGACAGCGGCTCGTTTGACCTCGGCTTCGGCCTCGTCAGGTGTGCTCAGCCCGAATCTGGCGTTTACGGCGTTGGTCCCAATGATTGCCACATCCGGCCGCAAGCCCGCGATCTGGTCGATGGCTCCTGCGCCGACCAGCGCGCCGGTCACCGCTCGCAGTCTTCCGCCGATCACGCGCACCGCCGGGGTGGTGAGGTGGCTGAGCGTCGACGCGGTGATCACGGAGTTGGTGATGAGCGTGAGCGAAGCGTTGCCGTCCTCTCGGGCGGCCAGAAGCCGGGCGACGCGTGCTGCCGTTGACCCCGCGTCGATGTGCACGGCCCCGCCGAGACCGCGGGGGATCAGATCGAGCGCCGCCGCGGCGATGTGTTCCTTGGCTTCGGTCGCCGTGGCTTCGCGGGCCGCCAGACTCGGCTCGGCGGCGCTCGTTCGACCCGCGGGAACCGCGCCCCCGTGCACGCGCAGGAGCACGCCGTCGGCCTGCAACTGATCAAGATCGCGGCGGATCGTTTCTTGTGCGACGCCGAACAGAGCTGACAGGGCGGTTACCGATGCCCGGCCCTCGTCGGTGACGATTCCCGCGATGCGCTGCTGGCGCTCCGTCGCGTACATGTGTTCTCCCACCCGGCGTCATCCGTGACGTCGAAATCTGTGTATGTGTGAGATTAGCTGTGTATGTGTGAGGTTACAAGAGTTAATCTGCATTTCGGTCGCGCGACCGCGGATGCCGCTGGCGTGCTGGATCCGCCCCGGAGGCTGGGGCACGGCCACCGCGGGCATCTCGAACTGCGGCGCGAGCTACGCGGAGGTGTCTTTAGCGCCGGGGGAGCGGCTGCCCTGCGCGGATGAGATGCGCGTCACGATCAGGTCGATGACGATCCCCAACACGATCGCGACACCGATGGAGATGAGGACGGCGACCACGGGTCCACCCGGAACCAGTCGTCCGACGATCGCTCCGACTGCAGCCTGATACACCGCCCATCCCGTGGCGGCCGCGGCAACAAGAATGAGGTATCGAGGAGCCGGAACCCGCGATGCTCCAGCCGTCAGATTCACCGCCAATCGGGCGAACGGGATGAACCGGGCTGTGAAGACTACTGTCGCGCTCGATCGGTGCAGTCGCCGGTGGGCCCAGCCGATGGCGGCACTCACTCTGCGACCCCGCATCCACGCCCACCGGTCCAGCCCGACGCGGCGCCCGACGACGTACACGATCATGTCGCCGAGGAACGCTGCGACCGCGGCCAGTAGCACAACGCCCAGGAGTGGCGGTGAGCCGACGGTGACAGCGAGCGCACCGAAGGCGGTCACGGCGACCTCTCCCGGGACCAGCACCAGGAGGCTGTCGGCGAGGACGAGCGCGAACATGAGAGGGAGTGCCCAGGGGCTGCCGGCAACGTGCGTCAGCACCTCATCGATCACACTTCTGGGTAACACGCGCGGGTGAACGGAGACGGAACGGGGCACGTCCGGTGACGCGCTAGCGTGCATCCGGTGAACTCTCGGCGACCGTGCCTGCCTCAGCGTGTTCGGCGATCCGACAGGCGTCACCCTGGAGCCGTGAGAGTCGCGGTATTGGCGGAATCGTTCCTCCCCCACATGAACGGAGTCACCGGCTCGGTGCTCCAGATCCTTCGTCATCTCGCGAACGAGGGACACGAAACCCTTGTCATCGCACCCAAGGCAGGCGACGTTGAGACGGATCTGCGCGGCGCTGATCTGTCCGGCGCTCGCACGACAATGCTGCGGTCGGTGCCGCTGCCCTCGTACCCACAGGTGCGGGTCGTGTTCGCTCGCGCGGCGAAGCTCGCGGCGCACCTGGGCGAGTTTCGACCCGATGTCATTCACCTGGCATCGCCCTTCGTGCTGGGCTGGCAGGGAACTGCCGCTGCCGACGCGCTGAAGGTTCCGGTTGTCGCGGTCTACCAGACGGATGTCGTCGCTTATGCCCAGAAGTACGGGCTGCCGGCTGCGACATCGATCGTGCAGTCGCACCTGGCGCGCTTGCACCGGCGTTCGACGTTGACCCTGGTGCCGTCTTCGGCGAGCATGTCTCAGCTCGAAGGTCTCGGCATTGATCGCCTCCGCCGGTGGGGGCGGGGAGTGGATGCCATCCGATTCGCTCCCGAGCACCGGAGCGCTGCGTGGCGCCAGCGCGTGGCCCCGGGTGAGACGATCATCGGCTACGTGGGCCGGCTCGCCCCCGAGAAGCAGGTCGAAGATCTCGCCGCGCTGCACGATCTTCCGGGAAGCCGCCTCGTGATCGTCGGTGACGGACCGTCAAGACCAGCGCTCGAACGGTCCCTCCCGCGCGCTGTCTTTCTCGGACACCTGTCCGGCGACGCTCTCGGCGAGGCGATGGCATCCTTCGATGTCTTCGTTCACCCCGGCGAGAGCGAGACGTTCGGTCAGACGATTCAGGAGGCTCTCGCGGCTGGAGTTCCCGTCGTCGCGACGGGCACAGGCGGGCCGGTCGATCTGGTTCGCAGCAGCGTCGACGGATGGCTCTATCGGCCGGGCGACCTCATTGATCTCCGCGCGCGCGTGTCAGACCTCATCGGAGACGAATCCAAGCGGCGAGCCTTTGCGGCCGCGGCCCGCGAATCCGTGCGCGAGCGCACCTGGGAGGCTCTGGGCCGCCAGCTTGTCGGTCACTACGCAGAGGCCCGGATGCTCCGCCCGATCGATGACGCCCTGTTCGCGCGTGCGGCGACTCGCCCCGCAGCTCCGCCCGCACCCGCGACGGAGGGAACCCCGCGGTGGTCGCGTTTCGTTGCCCTCGGTGATTCCTTGACCGAGGGGCTGTGCGACACATCGCGGATGCCGAAAGGTCAGTATCGCGGGTGGGCCGACCGTCTCGCGGATCTGTTGGCCGGCGCCCGAGAGGCGAGACTTCCAGCGAGCGCGGAGCCGTTCCGGTACGCGAATCTCGCTGTGCGCAGCCGCAAGATCCGGGACCTCCTCGACGAGCAGCTCCCGCGCGCGCTGGAGATGGCACCCGATCTGGTGTCGGTGTTCATGGGCGCAAACGACCTGGTCAGCCGCGGAGCCGATCCGCTCATCCTGGCGAAGGGGCTCGAACGGGCGGTCGTGGATTTGCGGTCCCGCGGGATCGATGTGCTGCTGGTGAGCATCGTTCTTCCCCGGCGGCCCGCAGCCATGATCTTCGCTCGCCGCGTTGCCGTCTACAACTCCGAAATCAGACGCATTGCGGCCAGCACCGGCTGCATGCTGCTGGATCTTGAGGCCCAGCCGGCGATCAGTGACCTCGACATGTGGGCCGACGACAAGGTCCACTTCCGGTCGAAGGGTCATCGCTTCGTTGCCTACCGGGCTGCTGAGGCGCTCGGCGTCCCGTACGCTGACGAGCTGGCGACGCTCGACTCGGCTTTCCATGACGATGACGACCCGAACCCGCGCGGCTGGGTTCGTCGCGATGCGGTGCCCTGGCTCTGGCGGCGACTCCGTGGACGAACCGCGGGGGACGGCTTGAGCGCGAAGCATGCGGATTACGTAACGATCTCGCGGCGGCCGGCGACCGTTTCCGAGTCGCCGGTCGTGCCGGATGCCGGAGCGAGCCCGGTGCGTGACGGAGCGGAGTCGCCGGGCGCCGACCCGACACGGCGAGTGCGCCCCTGATAGGATCGTCCGGGTTGCCTTACGGCATCCGCTCAACTTCACAGTGAGCTTCATGGAGCAGGCCGGCAGGAAGCTGGTCCCCTGTGGTGGGTTCCCCGTCGTGTTGCGCCGGGTGGTCTTCTACTGGTGGCCAGCGCCGACGATTCACGCGGCGTTATGCCGCACGCTCGATACTGCCTGTTCCTGCTCCTTCGCATGTGCTCGCGCGCCACACGGGTGCGCGAGTCAAAACAAAGAAGGAGAGACCTCTTGGAAGGTCCTGAAATCACCGCCGCTGAAGCCGTTCTCGACAACGGCCGCTTCGGCACCCGCACCGTCCGGTTCGAGACCGGACGCCTGGCCCAGCAGGCTCAGGGCGCTGTTGCCGCGTACCTCGACGAAGAAACCATGCTGCTCTCGGCGACGAGCGCCGGAAAGCACCCTCGCGAGGGCTTCGACTTCTTCCCCCTGACGGTGGATGTCGAAGAGCGCTCCTACGCCGCCGGAAAGATCCCCGGTTCGTTTTTCCGTCGTGAGGGTCGCCCCTCGACCGAGGCGATCCTGGTCTGCCGTCTGATCGACCGTCCGCTGCGCCCCTCGTTCGTCTCGGGGCTGCGCAACGAGGTGCAGATCGTTGTCACGGTGCTCTCGATCGCGCCGGGTGAGTTCTACGACGCGCTCGCGATCAACGCGGCATCCCTCTCGACCCAGATCTCCGGTCTGCCTTTCTCGGGTCCCATTGCCGGTGTACGCCTCGCGCTGATCCCCGGCCACGGCGAGCACGCCGACCAGTGGGTCGCGTTCCCCAAGGCCGAGCAGCTCGAGGATGCGGTCTTCGACCTGATCGTCGCCGGGCGCGTCCTGCCCGACGGTGACGTCGCGATCATGATGGTCGAGGCCGAGGCCACCGAAGGTAGCTGGAACCTCATCAAGGGCGGCGCCACCAAGCCCAGCGAAGAGATCGTCGCGCAGGGCCTGGAGGCCTCCAAGCCCTTCATCAAGGAGCTCGTGGCCGCGCAGAACGTCGTCGCGAACACCGCCGCGAAGGAGATCCAGCCCTACCCGGTCTTCCCCGCGTACGCCGACGAGACCTACGACTTCGTCGCCGGTCGCGCTTACGACAAGCTCGTCCCGATCTACCAGATCGCCGACAAGGTCGAGCGTCAGAACTCCGACGATGAGCTCAAGGATGCCGTCAAGGCAGAGCTGGTCGCCGCCGTTGAAGCCGGTGAGCTGCCCGAAACGGCTCTGGGTGAATTCTCGGCAGCGTACAAGTCGGTGACCAAGAAGATCGTTCGTGGTCGCATCCTCACCGACGGTGTCCGCATCGACGGCCGTGGGCTTGCCGACATCCGTCCGCTGGATGCCGAGGTCCAGGTGATCCCGCGTGTGCACGGTTCAGCGATCTTCCAGCGCGGTGAGACCCAGATCCTGGGCGTCACGACGCTGAACATGCTCAAGATGGAGCAGCAGATCGACTCGCTCTCGCCCACGACGAGCAAGCGGTACATGCACCACTACAACTTCCCGCCGTACTCGACCGGTGAGACCGGTCGCGTGGGAAGCCCGAAGCGCCGCGAGATCGGCCACGGGTTCTTGGCCGAGCGTGCGCTCGTGCCGGTGCTGCCCCCGCGCGAGGAGTTCCCCTACGCGATCCGTCAGGTGTCCGAGGCGCTCGGCTCCAACGGATCGACCTCGATGGGCTCGGTGTGTGCCTCGACGCTGTCGCTGCTGAACGCGGGTGTGCCGCTTCGCGCGCCCGTCGCCGGTATTGCGATGGGCCTCGTCTCGGACGAGGTCGACGGTCAGACCCGCTACGCGGCGCTCACCGACATCCTCGGTGCAGAAGACGCTCTGGGCGACATGGACTTCAAGGTCGCCGGCACGAGCGAGTTCGTCACCGCTATCCAGCTCGACACGAAGCTCGACGGCATCCCGTCGTCTGTGCTCTCGGCTGCGCTCACGCAGGCCAAGGAAGCGCGCCTGACGATCCTGAACGTCATCAACGCTGCTATCGACGGCCCCGATGAAATGGCTCCGACGGCGCCGCGCGTGATCAGCGTGCAGATCCCCGTCGACAAGATCGGTGAGCTGATCGGGCCCAAGGGCAAGACGATCAACGCGATCCAGGATGCGACCGGCGCCGACATCTCCATCGAAGAGGACGGCACCGTGTACATCGGCGCTACCGACGGTCCGTCGGCCGAGGCGGCCCGCGCCCAGGTCAACGCGATCGCCAACCCCACCAACCCGGAGGTCGGCGAGCAGTTCCTCGGAACCGTCGTCAAGATCGCGACGTTCGGGGCGTTCGTCTCGCTACTTCCGGGCAAGGACGGCCTGCTCCACATCAGCGAGGTCCGCAAGCTCGCCGGTGGCAAGCGTGTCGAAAACGTCGACGATGTCCTGTCGGTCGGGCAGAAGCTGCTGGTCAAAATCACCAAGATCGACGACCGCGGCAAGCTCTCCCTTGAGCCCGTGATCGACGAGCCCGCCGATCAGGAGGGCCGTGCCGCAGCAAACGAGGGTCCCGAGGCTCCCGCGGAAGGCTGATACCCGTTGTCGAGAACGCCCGTCCCTCCGGGGGCGGGCGTTCTCGCGTTCGGCGTGATCGAAGCGTTATGTAATATTCACGCCTGTGTTGCCTGGCGTCGCCGCGCCGCCGCCGGTAAGCCGTAACCTCGAAACACGCGCCGGGGAGCGCGTCGGCATCCGTCACTCACCACCACGGATACCGTGAAGGGGGTGAGGGAATGGCTGCTTTTGGCCTCGGTGCCGCGGCAACGGCAGGAGCCGGAGCGGTGAACCCCGCCCACCCGTCAGCCCCAATCCCCGTCCTCGGGCAGCCGCTCGGCTCGAGCGTGCGCGTCGACCTCGGCGAGACGGGCATGTCGGTCTTTCCCCTCATTCTTGGCGGCGGTGAGTTTGGCTGGACGGTTGACGCGGCCACGAGCCACGAGATCCTCGACACGTACGTTCGGGCAGGCGGCAACGCCATTCACACCGCTGACAGCTTCTCGGGCGGGCGCAGCGAACACATCATCGGCCGATGGATGGCAGACCGCGGCATCCGGGATGACATCGTTCTCGCCGTTCGCGTCGGTGCGCATCCCGACCACCCGGGACTCGGGCCGGTAGATCTCGTGCGCGCTGCAGAGGCTTCGCTCACGCGGCTCGGCACCGACCGCATCGACGTTCTGTACCTTGACGCTCGTGCTGACACGACCACCGCGGTCGAAGAGACACTCGCCACCGCGGAGTGGCTCATCAGCGCGGGTAAGGTGCGCGCGATTGGAGCGATCGGCTATCAGGCTGCGCAGCTCGTGGAGGCGCGCATCCTGTGCTCGGCGGGTTATCCGCGCATCTCGGTGCTGGATGTTCCCTTCAACGTGTTGCGGCGGCATGAGTTCGACGGCGACCTGCGTCTGGTGGCCAACGCCCAGTCGATGGCGGTGACACCCTCGCACGCCCTCGAGCACGGGTTCCTCTCGGGGTTGCACCGCGACCGCATGAACGGACCGCTGTCGGTTCGCGCGAAGCAGATCACCGCGAACGTCAACCGCCGCGGTACACGCACCCTGAAGGCCCTGGACGCAATCGCTGCGGATCTGGGTGTCACGAACGCCTCGGTAGCCGTGGCCTGGCTTCTTGCGCAGCGCATCATCACGGCGCCGATCATCAACGCGTTCGCCCCGCATCAGGTCGACGAGCTCGTCCAGGGCGTGGGTGTGCGACTCACCCGCGCCCAGCTGGCAGATATCGCCCGCGCGGCAGACTGAGTCACCCCGCCTCGGGGCCGAGAGGTTAGGGTAGGACTGTTCCGAGCACGTCGAGGAAGCGGCCCCGTGACCCACTACATCTACCTCGTTCGCCACGGTGAACATCTGGATGCCGAGCATGGCCTGATCGACGGACCCCTCTCGCCGCGCGGCAAGCGCCAAGCAGCGCTCCTGGCCGACCGCCTCTCGGGAATCCCCTTCAACGCGCTGTGGCATTCCCCGCTCGACCGTGCCGCCGAGACGGCGCGGGCGATCGCGGAGCGGATGCCGGCGCTGGCCCCGACGCCCTCCGCTCTGCTGTTCGACTGCGTTCCCACCGGCATGGTCGAGGAGACCCCCGCCGTGTTCGAGCCGTTCTTCGGAGCTGTCACCGAGGAAGAGATCGAGGCCGGCCGTGCGCAGATGGCCGACGCCGTCAATGCGTTCCTGGTGCGTAAATCCGGCGAAGTCCATGAACTGCTCGTGACGCATAACTTCGTCATCGGGTGGTTCGTTCGCGAGGTCCTGCAGGCTCCCGAGTGGAAGTGGATGACGCTGAATCAGGCCAATTGCGGTCTGACGGTGCTCGCGCAGAAGCAGGGAAGGCCGTGGACCCTGCTGTCGCACAACGACCTCGCGCACCTGCCGGTCGAAGACCGCACGGGGCTTCCCGAGGCCTACGCGTTCTGAGCTACGCCGAGACTGCCGGTTGCCGCGGATAGGCTGGAGCCCATGACCACACGCGTCGCCATCGTCGGTGCCACGGGAAAGCTCGGCGGAATCATCCGCGACGTCGTTGCTGCTGAGCCCGGATTCGAGGTCCACTCCGAGCTCGATTCGCGCTCAGCGATGTCAGAGCTCGATGGCGCCGACCTCGTCGTGGATGCGACAACTCCCGCGGTGTCGATCGACATCGTCAAGGCCGCAGCCGAGCGGGGCATCGACATCATCGTCGGGACTTCGGGGTGGTCGGCCGAACGCATCGCGCGCGTGCGGCCCGAAATCGAACAGGCCGGGATCCGGGCGGTGTTCATCCCGAATTTCTCGCTCGGATCAGTGATCGGCTCGGCGCTGTCTGCTGCTGCGGCCCCCTTCTTCTCGTCGATCGAGATCATCGAAGCCCACCGTGAGACCAAGATCGACTCGCCGTCGGGTACGGCGGTGCGCACCGCCGAGCTGATCGCTGCGGCCCGTGCGGATGCCGGTCCCGTCGCCGCCCCCCATGTCGACCAGCGGGCGCGAGGGCAGCAGGTTGCGAGCGTTCCCATCCATTCCCTCCGGAGGCCCGGAGTGGTTGCAAGCCAGAGCGTCCTGCTTTCGGGACCGGGGGAGACGCTCACCCTCACCCACGACACCATCGACCCTGCAGCCGCCTACGCGCCAGGCATCCGCCTCGTGCTCGGAGCAGTCTCGCGGCGCGTCGCCGGAGTCGAACCCGGCCGAGTCCTGATCGGGCTTGACGCTTTCCTCGACATCGGGGTTCGCCTACCGGCGTTCGTCGACCAGCCGCCCGTGGATGAGGGCGGCGTGCCGGGGCAGGTAGCCCGCGCCACCGGCGCATGAGTTCGCGCATCGCCGTCGCGGTGATGGCTGCGCTCCTGCTGCTGTACATCGCCCTGGTAGCCCAGCGGGCGTGGCTGCTGCTGGTCAGCGGCGACCCGGTCGGGGTGGCGATGGGAGCGGTGCTGGTGGTGCTGCCGGTCATCGCGATCTGGGCGCTTGCGCGGGAGCTGTGGTTCGGTGTGCGGGCCGAGCAACTCGGTCGGCGCCTCGAGGCCGAGGGTGAGCTGCCTGATGATCTCGTCGCGGTGCGCCCGAGTGGGCGCGTCGTGCGCGCTGACGGGGATGCGCTTTTCCCCCGTTTCAAAGCGGATGTCGAAAGCGCACCCGACGACTGGCGGGCCTGGTATCGGCTCGGGATCGTCTATGACGCGGCTGGTGACCGACGTCGCGCACGGGCCGCAGTGCGAACCGCAATCCGGCTCGAGCGCGGGCGGGGTCAGCAGAGCTGACCGATAACCGTCAGCTCTGGCCGACCGCCGCCCGAACGGCGTCCTCCGCGCTCTCGTGCGTCCACGAGAAGCCGGAGGCGGCGAGCACCTCGGGGATCAGGTAGGCGTCCGTGGTCAAGAGCGACTCGGTCGGGTCTGACCCCAGTACAAGCTTCAGGCCCCACTCCGGGGCGCGCAGCAGGTACGGTCGGTTCAGCTCTCGCGCCAGGGCGAAGCCGATGTCGTTCGCGGTGGCTCGGGTCGGGCCGCACAGGTTCACGGGCCCCATCGTGCCGGTGTCGATGACGTGCCGGATCGCTCGGACCTCGTCATCCAGCGAGATCCACGGCCACACTTGCGTGCCTCGCCCCAGCGGCCCGCTGAGCCCGAGCTTCGTGAGCAGGATCAGGGGTTTGAGCACACCATCACGGTGAATGATCGGCGCTGTTCGCAGCGTCGTGACGCGCGCATTGTCGCCGGCGCCGTACGCGGCGCTTTCCCACTCGCCGCACAGATCAGCGAGGAATCCGTCGCCGCGGGGGGCGTCCTCGGCGATCGGGCCACCGGGATGCGTGCCGTAGTAGCCGACGGCGGATGCCGACACGAAGTGCGGTGCGCTCTCGCCCAACTCCCGTACGGCGCGTGCCACGGCGCGGGTCGGCGTGACGCGCGACCACAGCAGCGTGTGCTTGTACGACGACGTCCAAGGGAATCGGCCGATGCTCGCTCCGTTCAACCCGATGACCGCGTCAGCGCCGTCCAGCACTGCCGGGTCGAGCACGTCGGAGTCGACGAGCCACGGCACCTCGTCAGCACCCGCGTCGCGCGTGCGGACGAGGGTCGTCACGCGGACGCCGTCGGCCCGCAGACTCGCGGCGAGCGTCCGGCCGATGAGGCCGGACGCTCCACCGATGACGACGTGTCGCGGAGCCGACTCAGGCAAGCGTCGCCTCGAGGGTGATTTCAATTCCCGCCAGAGCTGCCGAGACCGGGCATCCGGCCTTCGCGGCGCTCGCGATGCGATCGAAGTCTTCCTGGGAAAGGCCCGGGACCGACGCGTGCACGTTGAGGTGGCTTCCGGTGATGCCCGTGCCGGGAATGAAAGTGACAGCTGCCGAGCAGCGCACTGACTCGGGGGGCGTGCCGTTCTGGGTGAGCTCGTGCGAGAACGCCATGCTGAAGCAGGACGCGTGGGCTGCCGCAATGAGTTCTTCGGGTGTGGTGACTGTCGAGGACCCTTCGCTGCGGGCCTTCCAGTTGACATCGAAAGTGCCGAGGTGCGAACTGTCGAACGTCACTGTTCCCGATCCATCGGTCAGGCTGCCGTTCCAGACGGTGGTGGCTTCGCTCGTCACGGACATGGGGACCTCCCTGGTCGTCATGCACCCGGAGTGGGCGCTTCCGCGGTCAGCCTAACGGCGTTTCGCGGGGGAGGGCAGGCTCCTGACCAAACCCGCGCCGCCGGCCGGATATCCGGCTTAGGCGGCGCTGGGGTTGCGTCTACCGAGTACCCCGGCGCGCTGCAGCACGAGGTACAGCTGGCATCCCAGGCACAGCCCGAATACGGCGTTGAGGAAAGCCGCGACGAATGCTGCAGCGGCAGCTGCCGGGACTCCCCACGGCACGCCGACGACGAACAGCAGGATGCCGATAGCGGCGACGAACAGACCGACCCCCTGCGCGAAGCGCGGCGGGCGCGGGTCTTCAAGCTCGCTGGGCGGCGCCAGGCGGGGCTGGATGAGGCCGCGATAAAGAGCGCCCCACGGAGCCGTGCGCGGCGACACGACCCCCCACAGGAATAGCAGGGCGATCGCGACCAGCAGCACGAAGGCTGCGACGGTGGCGCTGGTCAGCCCGAGGAACACGTCGACGAGCAGCAGGACGGATGTGATCGCGGCGGCGAACCGCGGACCCCGAGGGTCGATACCGCGGGCTTTGTCAGGCATGGGCGCTCTCCGTCGTCAGTCGCTGAAGCTCGAGCTCGAGCACGTGGCGGTTCGGCACGCCGCCGAACCGGGTCTGGACTGCGCCGTCACGGTCGAGCACGAGGGTTGTCGGGGTCTGCAGCACGTTGAAGTGGCGCGCGATATCGGGGCGATGAGTGAGGTCGACATCCAGGTGAAGAACCCCGGGACGCGAGGCGGCGATTTCGCCGAGCGTCCGGTGAACGCCGGGGCATCGGCTGCACATCTCCGTGCTGAACTGCAGCAGGGTTGCAGCGTCCCCGAGCCGGTCGGCACCGAGACGGGACGGCTCGACGATCTCATGGTTGACATCACGCCGCAGGCGCCCCTGTCGGCTGCGCAGCAGGATGCCGATCACGGCGGTGACCGCGACCAGAGCGGCGATGCCGAGAAGAGCAGAGAGGGGTTCCACGGCATCCCACACTAAGCGACCGGAAGGCGGGAGGGGCGCGCGTGACGGACTGTGACACTGTGCTGGAGCACCCAGATCGCAAGAGGCAGGACGCGCCCGGCGCGCAGCGTGCCACGCGGGCTTGCGCGAGTAGGGTGTGAGCCGTGACCGACATCGAGTTTCGCAGCGACGTGACAGTCGAGCTTGTCCGAGCCAGTGCAGCAGATTCCGACGTTCTCTTCGCGGCGCGCGTGTCGACGCTCGGCGAACAGACCCTCGGCGACGCAGCAGCCGGGGTGGAGGCATCCGACCGGGATCGGGGGCTCATCAACTATCTGATGCGTGACCGGCACGGTTCCCCGTTCGAGCACAACTCGATGACCTTCTATGTGCAGGCGCCGATCTTCGTCTTCCGCGAGTTCATGCGGCACCGGATCGCCTCCTACAACGAGGAATCCGGTCGCTACCGCGAACTGCGGCCGGTGTTCTACGTGCCGGCTCCCGAGCGAAAGCTCGTTCAGGTCGGAAAGCCCGGTGCATACGACTTCATCGACGGCACCCCCGAGCAGACCGAGATCGTCGATGAGGCGACGCGGGAGGCATCCGCGCACGCGTTCGCGGCGTATCAACGGATGCTGGATGCCGGCGTTGCCCGCGAGGTTGCGCGCATCGTGCTGCCGCTGAACACCTACTCGTCGATGTACGTCACGATGAACGCCCGGTCGCTCATGAACTTCCTGTCGCTGCGGACGAAGGTCGAAGGTTCCCACTTCCCGTCGTTCCCGCAGCGGGAGATCGAGATGTGCGCCGAGAAGATGGAAGACCTGTGGGCGACCCTCATGCCGATGACACACTCGGCGTTCGCGGCGAACGGCCGCGTGGCTCCGTGACGCCGATGACCTGCTCCGAGATCGGCTGAGCGCAATGCCGAAGACCGTTCTGGTCACCGGGGCAAGCTCGGGCCTCGGCGCGCAGTACGCCCGCCGCCTCGCAGCGCGGGGAGCGGATGTCGTGCTCGTGGGTCGGGACGGGGCAGCCTTGGATGCCGTCGCCACAGAGATCCGCGATCGCTGCCGCGTTCAGGCCGAGGTCCTCGTCGCCGACCTGACGAAACCGCGCCAGCGGGCGAAGGTCGAGGCCCGGCTGACAGATCCCGAGCGCCCCATCGAGGTTCTGGTCAACAGCGCCGGCTTCGGCCTTCCCCTCGCGTTCGAACGTAACGACATCGAGGACGAAGCCCGTCACCTCGCGCTGCATGTCGAGGCACCGATGCGGCTCATGCACGCAGCCCTCGGCCCCATGCTCAGCCGCGGTCACGGACGCGTCATCAACGTCGCGTCGGTTGCCGCGTACACGCCGCGATCGACCTACGGCGCTGTCAAGCGGTGGGTCGTCGAGTTCTCGCGCTGGGCCAATGCCGCCTACTCGCCCTCGGGGGTGACGGTGACCGCGGTCTGCCCTGGCTTCACCCACACGAACTTCCACGAACGGATGGGGCTGGCGCCAGGCCGCGAGGGCGTGGCCGACTGGCTGTGGCTCGACGCTGAGGTCGTCGTCGAGCAATCCCTGCGCGATGCAGCGCGCGGCCGGGCAGTCTCGATCCCGTCCCTGAAGTGGAAGCTGATCACCGCCGTCGCGCGCCTGCTGCCGGCATCCGTCGCTGCAGCCGCGGGCAGCCGCGGTCGGTGAGTCCCGTCAGCTCACGCGCCCGAGGTGGATGGCGGCGAACATCAGCGCCGCGATTGTCTCGCCGTCGGTGATCCGGCGGTCGCGAATCATCCCGAGCACCTCAGGAAACGGAACCCACGACACCTCGTCGATGCCCTCCTCGTGGCGGTCTGTCGCATGGGCACCGGGAACGGGCTCCAGGCCGGTCGCCAGAAACACGTGCTCGGGGGCGTCGGCGATGCCGTTGAGGGCATACATGAAGCCGATCTCGGTGAGCTCGCCAGCCCGCAGGCCGGTTTCCTCGCGGAGTTCTCGCTCGGCAGCCTCGCGGGGGGACTCCCCATCGGTGCCCCCGGCGGGAACCTCGATCGATCTCGTGCCGGTGGGGTAGCGCTCCAGGGCGACCAGGCACACCCGGTCGTGCGTATCGACGGCTACGACGAACACAGCGGGATGCTGCATCCGGACGACGCCGTAGATCCCCGCGCCGGCAGGACCGCTGACGCCGTCCTCCCGAACCGCGATCCAGCGGTTCTCATAGACCGATCTCGAGGATTCCGTGCGCCACGACATGCCACCAGGCTAGAGTCCCGCAGGTGCCGGTCGCGGTGACCCCGGATGCCGAACCGATAGCCTGAACCCATGACGCACTCGACAAACCCGTTCGGGCAGGTGCTCGTCGCGCTGGTCACTCCCATGACCGCCGACGGCGAAGTCGACTGGCCGGCCGTCGAGAAGCACATCGACGATGTGATCGGCGCCGGGGCCGACGGCATCGTGGTGACCGGAACGACGGGGGAGACCTCGACCCTGACCGATGCCGAGAAGATCCGCCTCGTCGAGGTCGGCAAAGACGTCGCAGCCGGACGGGCGAAGATCATCACCGGCGGTGGCTCCAACGAGACAGCCCACGCGATCGAGCTGTACAAGGCCAGCGAGAAGGTCGGTGCCGACGGCATCATGATCGTCACGCCCTACTACAACAAGCCCACCCAGGCCGGCATCCTGACCCACTTCCGCCTCGTCGCCGACGCCACGGATCTGCCCGTCATCCTCTACGACATCCCGGGCCGCACGGGCGTGCCCATCCGGTACGAGACCATCCTGCGGCTGGCCAAGCACCCGAACATCCTCGCGATCAAAGACGCCAAGGGCGATTTCAGCGAGGTGAGCCGCGTGCTCAACCAGACCGACCTGCTGTACTTCTCCGGCGATGACGCCAACGTGCTGCCGCATCTGTCGATCGGAGCATCCGGCCTGATCGGCGTCACGGCCAACATCGCCGCGCAGCCCTACCGGGAGATCGTCGACGCCGTGAACGCGGGAGACCTCACCGCTGCCACTGCCGCCCACCGCAAGCTCGAACCGCTCGTGCGCGCCGTCATGACGCACGTTCCCGGCACCGTTTCGGCCAAGTACATCCTCCACGGGCTCGGCCGGATCACCAGCCCTCGCGTGCGGCTGCCGCTCGTGGGCCCGGAGGAGTGGGAAGCCGCCAAGATCGAGGATGAACTGGCCCTCGTGTCGGGCGTTCCCGGTGCCGATTTCTCGAACTTCCGCCCCGACCGCAACGCTGCCGCCGGCGGTGCCCTGCCCAAGGTCTCGGGCACCACGCGCTGATCCCCAGCGCCGATAGGAGTCGCATGTCCAACGCTGTTCTCGCCCCACCCCCGCTCGAATCGGGGACGCTGCGCGTCATCCCGCTCGGGGGCCTCGGCGAGGTCGGCCGCAACATGACGATCTTCGAGCTCGACGGCAAGATCCTGGTCGTGGACTGCGGGGTGCTCTTCCCTGAGGAGCATCAGCCAGGAGTGGACCTCATCCTTCCCGACTTCGAGCCCCTCAAGGAGCGCCTGGACGACATCGTCGGGGTCGTGCTCACGCACGGTCACGAAGACCACATCGGCGCGGTTCCGTACCTGCTCAAACTCAAGGGCGACCTTCCCTTGATCGGCTCGGGCCTGACCCTCGCGCTCACCGAAGCAAAGCTCAAGGAACACCGGCTGCGCCCCTACACCCTCACGGTGAAGGAGGGCCAGGTCGAACGGCTCGGCCCGTTCGAGCTCGAGTTCGTCGCGGTCAACCACTCGATTCCCGACGCGCTCGCGGTAGCCATCCGCACCCACGCCGGCACGGTGCTGGCCACCGGCGACTTCAAGATGGACCAGCTCCCGCTGGATGGGCGCCTGACCGACCTTCGAGCGTTCTCGCGCCTGGGCGAAGCCGGTGTCGACCTCTTCCTCGTCGACTCCACCAACGCCGACGTCCCCGGATTCACACCCCTCGAGAAGGAGATCGGCCCGGTCCTCGACCAGGTCATCGGCAAAGCGCCGCGCCGGGTCATCGTCGCGAGTTTCTCCAGCCACGTCCATCGCGTTCAGCAGGTGATGGATGCCGCTGCCGCCCACGGACGCCGCTTGGCGCTGCTCGGCCGCAGCATGGTGCGCAATATGACGATCGCCGAAGACCTCGGCTATCTGAACGTGCCGGACGGCCTTCTCATCGACTACAAGAAGGCCCGCAACCTTCCGGACGATCAGATCGTCTACATGTCGACCGGATCGCAGGGCGAGCCGATGGCGGTGCTCTCGCGCATGGCCAACCTCGACCACGAGATCGAGCCGGGTCCGGGCGACACCGTCATCCTCGCCTCGAGCCTGATCCCCGGCAACGAGAACGCCGTCTACCGCGTCATTGACGGGCTCACCAAGCTCGGTGCCAATGTCGTGCACAAGGCCAACGCCAAGGTCCACGTGTCGGGCCACGCTGCCGCCGGCGAGCTGCTCTACTGCTACAACATCCTCAAGCCCCGAAACGTGCTCCCCGTCCACGGCGAGTACCGGCACCTGATGGCCAACGCCCAGCTGGCGCAGCAGACCGGCGTTCCCGCCGAGAATACGATCGTCGCCGAGAACGGGTCTGTCATCGATCTCCGCGACGGTGTCGCGCGCAACGTCGGTCAGCTCGATCTCGGGTTCGTCTACGTCGACGGGTCGAGCGTCGGTGAGATCACGGATGCCGACCTCAAGGACCGTCGCATCCTTGGCGAAGAGGGCTTCATTTCGGTGATCGTCGTCGTGGATGCCGCAACCGGCCGCATCATCTCCGGTCCCGAGGTCCACGCCCGAGGTTTCGCGGAGGACGCTGCAGTGTTCGAGAGCGTGAAGCCCAAGATCGCTGCGGCACTCGCGGAGGCAGCGCAGTCCGGTGTGCGCGACAATCACGCGCTCTCGCAGGTCGTGCGTCGCACGATCGGCCGCTGGGTGAATCAGTCCCTGCGGCGCCGGCCGATGATCGTGCCGCTGGTCATCGAGGCCTGAGCTTCCAGCGCCGCTGGTCGGCGGATGCGCGACCTGTCGCGCTCGCTACAATCACGGCATGCCCGCCACCTTCAGCATCCGCCCCGCGACGGCTGCCGATGGCGCGTTCCTGGGTGACATGGTCGTCGAGGCAGCCAACTGGTCGCCGGGACGCTCTCGTCCGCGATACGAGGTGCTGACTGCCCCCGAGCACGGCAGGTATGTCTCGGGCTGGATGCGTCCCGGGGACGCCGGGTTCGTCGCGTCGGATCCGCAGGGGGAGCCCATCGGGGCGGCGTGGTATCGGATGTTCCCGCGATCCGACCCCGGATTCGGCTACGTCGGCACTGGTGTTCCCGAGCTGATAATCGGGGTGCGGCCCATCTGGCGGGCACACGGGGTCGGCCGCGCGCTTCTGCGCGCCCTGTCCGACAACGCTCGCGCCGCCGGGTTCGCGCGTCTGAGCCTGAGCGTCGAGCGGGGCAACTTCGCCGCGGTCTTCTACCGCACCGAGGGCTTCGCGGTAGTCCAGAGCGGTTTCGGTCGCGACACCATGGTCAAGCGCCTGCGCTGACGGATCGTCGAGACTGCATCGTGCCCGCGAGGGCGCGTGAGGCGCGCACTGGCTCGCGGGCACACTGCAGTTTCGCGGCGGACGCATCGGGCGGATGCCGACAGGCCGCGTCGTTCCGGGGAATTGTCGGTGGTCGCACCTACCGTGGAGGTCATGCCGAGGAGTAGCACCAAGACCTCGACCTCTGGTCGTGCGCCCGCGAAGGGCTCGCGTTCGCGCGCGTCAACGCCGGCGCCCAAGCGGTACGTCGGCGACGAAGAGCGCCCCGCACTGATCGTGCGGATGTGGCTGGGCCTGGCTCACGCGACCGGCGGCATGTTCCGCGCGTTCGGTCCCGAGACCCTCGAGAAAGACCAGCGGCGCGACGGATTCCCCTTCTTCTTGGTGCTGCTCGCGATCGCCGGCGCAGTAGTGGAGTGGTTCTTCATCGGGTCGGAGGTCGGCGAGACGATCTCGGCCTACTCGGTCGGCGCGCTTGTCGGACGCGTCGCGTTCGTGCTGCCGGTGCTGCTGGTGATCCTCGCGGGCTGGCTGTTTCGTCATCCGGCATCCGTCCACGACAACGGCAGGATCGGGATCGGCTTCGGTCTCATCATCCTGGTCATCGCGGCTTTCGCCCATGTCTACGGCGGCCGCCCGCAGCCGCGCGACGGCCTCCCGGCACTGAGTGCGGCAGGCGGCGTCTTCGGCTGGATGCTGGGCGAGCCGCTCGCGCTGGGATTGACCTCGATCGGCGCCGGCATCGTGCTGGCCCTGCTCGGCATCCTCAGCATCCTGATCCTCACCAAGACGCCGCCCAACCGCATCGGCAGGCGCCTGGGCGACCTCTATGCCTGGATGTTCGGCGCGGAGCGCGCGACGCGACCCGCCGAGTCGGCCGACACTGACGAGACAGAGTCTGGCGAACGCACGTCCTTGCCCTGGTGGCGCCGTAACAGCTCGGGGCGCGAGCAGGATGCCGACGGCGGTCAGTCGACCGAGGACTTCCTCACCGAACTCCTGCCGCCGGGCCCTCCCGAGGGAGGCTTCGATCAGGCCTTCGCGGCAGTTGCATCGGATGCGCCGGCACCCGATGCCCTCACCGAGGTCATCGATCCCGCCGTCCTCGACGGCGCGAAGAAGGCGGTCAGCGGATCGCACACGGGGCTCCAGGACGACGATGCCGACGACGAGGATGCCGCCCTCCCCGGCGTGATCGGCATTGGCAGCGATGCCCCCCGGTCTGCTCCGACCGCGCCCTACCGACTCCCGTCGGTCAACAACCTCTCGGCGGGGACTCCCGCGAAGTCGCGCTCGGAGGCCAACGACGCGGTCGTCCGGGCGATCACAAGCGTCTTCGAGGAATTCTCGATCAACGCACGGGTGACCGGGTTCTCGCGCGGGCCGACAGTCACGCAGTACGAGATCGAGCTCGGCCCCGGTGTGAAGGTCGAGCGCATCACGGCGCTCACGAACAACATCGCTTACGCCGTCGCCTCCAACGAGGTACGCATCCTCGCGCCGATCCCCGGCAAGAGCGCGATCGGTGTCGAGATCCCCAACACCGATCGAGAGATCGTCACGCTCGGTGACGTCCTGCGCTCGGCGGCTGCCACGCAGTCCACGCATCCGATGACGATCGGCGTGGGCAAGGACGTCGGTGGCGGCTTCGTTGTGGCGAACCTCGCCAAGATGCCCCACCTACTCGTTGCCGGTTCTACCGGGTCGGGTAAGTCGAGCTTCGTGAACTCGATGATCACGAGCCTGCTGATGCGCGCCAAGCCCTCCGAGGTGCGGATGGTGCTGATCGACCCCAAGCGCGTCGAGTTGACTTCCTATGCTGGCGTGCCGCACCTGATCACCCCCATCATCACGAACCCCAAGAAGGCGGCGGAAGCCCTCCAGTGGGTCGTGAAAGAGATGGACATGCGCTACGACGACCTCGCGTCGTTCGGGTTCCGCCACATCGACGATTTCAACCGTGCGGTCGTCGCTGGCGAGGTGAAGCTGCCGCCCGGCAGTGAACGGGTCCTCAAGCCCTACCCCTACCTCTTGGTCGTGGTTGACGAGCTCGCCGACCTCATGATGGTCGCCCCACGCGATGTCGAAGACTCGATCGTGCGCATCACACAGCTGGCGCGAGCGAGCGGCATCCATTTGGTACTGGCGACACAGCGACCCTCGGTCGACGTCGTGACGGGCCTCATCAAGGCCAACGTCCCCTCGCGTCTCGCTTTCGCGGTGACCAGCGTCACCGACTCCCGCGTCATCCTGGATCAGCCCGGCGCCGACCGTCTGATCGGCCAGGGCGATGCGCTGTTCCTGCCGATGGGGGCCTCGAAGACCCTGCGCGTGCAGGGTGCGTGGGTGAGCGAATCCGAGATCGAGAAAGTCGTCGCGCACGTGACGGGGCAGGCCCGCCCCGAGTATCGATCGGACGTGCAGGCGGCTGCCGAGAAGAAAGAGGTGGATGCCGACATCGGTGACGACCTTGAACTGCTGCTGGCTGCAGCAGAACTCGTCGTCTCGACGCAGTTCGGTTCGACCTCGATGCTCCAGCGCAAGCTCCGCGTCGGCTTCGCGAAGGCGGGGCGGCTCATGGACCTCCTCGAATCACGCGAGATCGTCGGTCCGTCTGAGGGGTCGAAGGCGCGCGATGTGCTGGTGACAGCGGAGCAGCTGCCCGACGTGCTCGCTCGTCTTCGCGGTGAAGATTCGCCGGGTGCGGCATCCGAGGACCCGTACGGTCCGGATGCCGTGGACAGCCAGTTCGCAGGGTACGAGGTCGTCGACGGCGACGACGGCAGCGAAGATGCCTGGGGGCTGACAGGGCGCGACTGACCGGTCTCGTCCCGCGGCAGGCGGGGCCTCTCGCAGTAGGCTCGGCCCATGGCGATTCCGCGGCAGCTTCCCAACGCGATCACGATCGTGCGCATCCTCATGGCGCCGATCTTCCTGTGGATGCTGCTCGCCGACGGGGGATCGGACGGTGCACTCCGATGGTGGGCGGCGGTGATCTTCATCGTCGCCATCGCCACCGACGGGATCGACGGGTATCTCGCCCGCAAGTACGAGATCGTCACCGACCTCGGCAAGCTCCTGGATCCGATCGCCGACAAGGTGCTCACCGGGTTCGCGTTCATCGGTCTCTCGATCCTCGGCGAGTTGCCGTGGTGGATAACGATCGTGGTCCTGATCCGCGAGGTCGGAATCACGATCTATCGGTTCATCGTCGTCAGCGATCATGTGCTCGCTGCAGCCTGGATGGGAAAGCTCAAGACAGTGGCACAGGCCGTTGCGCTCTCACTTGCCCTCCTGCCGCTGTGGAACCTCGTGGGCGAATGGATCTTCTGGGTCAACGGCGTTGCCATGACCATCGCCGTCGTTCTCACGATCGCGAGTGGAATCGACTATGTCGTCACGGAGATCCGGGCAGCTCGGACTCGACGTGGTGAGGTAGCGCCGTCGGCGGAATCATGACGGGCGACGCCTCCGCGAGTGCGTCCGAGGTTCTCGCGACGCTCCGCTCCCGAGGATGGCGGCTGGGTGTTGCCGAGTCGCTGACCGGCGGCGCGCTCGCTTCGGCTCTCGTGTCGGTCCCTGGCGCTTCGGACGTTTTCCGTGGCGGCGTCGTCGCGTACGCCACCGACCTGAAGGCGAGCCTGCTCGGGGTGGAGGCCGCGCTCCTGGGCCGCGAGGGTGCGGTGCACCCTGAGGTTGCGATTCAGATGGCCCGCGGCATCCGGGTTGCTACAAAGCCAGCCGGTGTTCTCACCGAGGTCGGGGTGGCCACGACCGGCGTTGCCGGGCCTGACCCGCAAGATGACGCACCGGTTGGCCGCGTTTATGTCGCTGTGGTGACACCGGAGCGCGAGTCGGTCACCGAGCATCAGCTCGCCGGTGACCGAGCGACGATCCGCGCGGAGGCGGTCCGAGCGGCACTCGAACTGTTGCGGGTTTCGCTCTGAGCGACCGGAGGTCGCTCGCGGGAACACCTGATGTTTCGGATGCGTTACTTTCGGTGATTCCCACCCATTCCCCAGAAGGCGGCATTAGTGTGACCTACATCGGTGTTGTACTGTTGTCCACCCGCGACACCAGCGGAATCGCCACCAACAGAAGCAGTCAGTGAGGAGGGGACCCGAGATGGTACTGGTACGTCAAGAGATCGGCGAAGTCCTTCGTGACTTCCGCCAGCAGAAGGGTCGCACCCTCCGTCAGGTCGCCAGCCGCGCGAGCGTCGCGCTGGGCTACCTGAGCGAGGTGGAGCGTGGTCAGAAGGAAGCATCGAGCGAAATCCTCGCTTCGGTCGCTGAAGCGCTGGATGTTCCTATCTCGACGATCATGCGTGAAGTCGGTGACCGCCTTGCAGTGCTCGAGGGCCTGCAGACATTCCCCGACGTCGTTCCCGACGAGCTTGTCGCGTCAATGGACGCCGAGCTCTCGCTGCGCTGACCAGCGCTGCGCTCTGCATGCGTCGCAGCGAATTCGACCGCGCCGTCACCGACGAGTTCGGTGCTCAGTCGGCAGCGCTTCTGGCCGACCTGGTTCTTTCCGGCGTCGGGGGGCGAACCGCTACTGAGGCCATCGCGGCTGGTGTTCCGCCGCGCGATGTCTGGCTCGCCCTGTGCGCCGAGACCGATGTGCCCGCCCAGCGGCGGTACGGCGTCGGTCGGCTCGAACCTCGCCGCTGAAACGACGGCGTGTCGTCGAATATCTGTTCGATGACCGCGTAGTCTCCTGCACAAGTGGAGTCGAGAAGGCGTTCCCTCACGACACGCGGACAGGCCGGCAGCAATGTCGGAACCCCCACGTACCGTGAGCAGCGTCGAACGACACCACACGCCTTGTCGGGCTCATGCTCATTCGAGCAGCGGCGCGACAGCCTACAGGCGGCCGATTCTCCGGAGCCGGACACACCGACGACGGACCGAGTGCTGAAGGAGCACACGCCATGCCCACACCCGCTGACCGCGAGAAGGCGCTCGATTCAGCGCTCGCGCAGATCGACCGGCAATTCGGAAAGGGCTCGGTGATGCGACTGGGCAGCGACGAGCGCGCTCCGGTCGAGATCATCCCCACGGGCTCCATCGCCCTTGACGTGGCCCTCGGCGTCGGCGGCCTGCCACGCGGCCGCATTATCGAGATCTACGGTCCGGAGTCATCGGGAAAGACGACTCTCACGCTCCACGCGATTGCGAACGTCCAGAAGGCAGGCGGCATCGCCGCATTCATCGATGCTGAGCACGCGTTGGACCCCGACTACGCCCAGAAGCTCGGCGTCGACATCGATCAGCTCCTCGTCTCGCAGCCCGACACGGGAGAGCAGGCGCTGGAGATCGCTGACATGCTGATCCGCTCCGGCGCCATCGACCTGGTGGTCATCGACTCGGTGGCAGCGCTGGTGCCCAAGGCCGAGATCGAGGGCGAGATGGGTGACTCCCACGTCGGCCTGCAGGCTCGCCTGATGTCCCAGGCACTTCGCAAGCTCACCGGTGGCCTGAACCAGACCAAGACGACGGCGATTTTCATCAACCAGCTGCGCGAGAAGATCGGTGTGTTCTTCGGATCGCCCGAGACCACGGCCGGTGGTAAGGCGTTGAAGTTCTATGCGTCAGTGCGACTGGACATCCGCCGGATCGAGACGCTGAAGGACGGAACGGATGCTGTCGGTAACCGCACGCGCGTCAAGGTCGTGAAGAACAAGATGGCGCCGCCGTTCAAGCAGGCCGAGTTCGACATCCTGTACGGCACGGGGATCTCTCGCGAGGGGAGCCTCATCGACTTCGGTGTCGAGCACAGCATCGTGAAGAAGTCCGGCGCCTGGTACACCTACGACGGCGAGCAGCTGGGTCAGGGTAAAGAGAACGCTCGCAACTTCCTCATCAAGAACGAAGACATCGCTGCCGACATCGAGACCAAGATCAAAGAGAAGCTCGGTATCGGCGGGGCCAAGCCCGCGGGTGATGTCGAGGACGAGCTCGCCAAGCGGCGCCCGGCCTGATCATGACGCGTGAGACCGGGGGCGAGCGGTCGCTCGCCCCCGTCATCCCGCTTTTCGGTGACGGGGCTTTCTCTCGCGGCTCAGTCTCCCGCGGCTCAGTCTCCCGCGACAACGGCCTCCTCGGCGAAGATCGCGGCGAAGCGTGCGCGGAACTGTCAGCAGGCACATGGCACTCGACGTGGGTCGATGACGACGATATCGGTGAAGATGATGACGACCGGTACCTCGACGATCCCTACGGGGAATCGCGCGCGTCGTCTGCTGTCACTCGTGCTGCGCTCGATCGCCTGATCAAGCGTTTGCGTCGGCGCGGACTGTCGGAGGCTGAGGCCACCGACGAGCTCGTCGCTGATGGCGTTGAGAAGGCTGTCGCAGAGGTTCTCGTGGCTGACCTCGTGGGTAAGCGATGGCTTGGTGATGCCGACCTCGCAGAGCAACTCGTGCATACCGCCGTCACCAGACGTCGCGAAGGCCGGCGGGCGATCGCCCAGGTGCTGGCCAAGCGCCGCATTCCCCGTGACGTCGCCGATGCGGCTCTGGCGACGCTGCCTGACGACGACGCCGAGCGGGCTCTCGAGTTCGCACGCCAGAAGGCTGGCGGCTACCGCGGGGTGGCTGTCGACGTCGCCATCCGGCGCCTCGTGGGTCAGTTGCAGCGACGCGGCTACCCGCCTGGGGTGGCGATGACGGCGGCGCGGCTTGCGCTGGCTGAGCCGCGCGACTGAGGTCGACCCTCGGATCAACGGCTGCCCGGGCATCGGTGGCTGGTAGCCACTGGTACCCAGGTAGCCCGCGCTCGGCCGGTACCCGGGAGCGGCTCGTAGAATGGCAGGCACTATGACCATGCCCTCCGCTTCGCCGACGTTCATCGCGCCGTCCGCCGCAGCCGTGTCATCCACGGGCGCCGCGCGCACGTATGAGGTGCGGACCTTCGGCTGCCAGATGAACGTCCACGACTCCGAACGACTCTCCGGGTCGCTCGAGAGCGCTGGCTACGTGCGTGCCGCGGCCGGCGACGAAGCCGACATCGTCGTCATCAACACGTGCGCGGTCCGCGACAATGCGGCCGGCAAGCTCTACGGCACCCTCGGGCACCTCAAGTCCCGCAAAGACAAGCGTGAGGGAATGCAGATCGCTGTCGGCGGATGCCTCGCGCAGATGGACAAGGAGCGCGTCCTCGAGAAGGCGCCGTGGGTCGACGTCGTCTTCGGCACGCACAACATGGGGTCGTTGCCGACCCTGCTCGAGCGCGCACGGCACAACGAGGAAGCCGAGCTCGAGATCCTCGAGTCGCTGGAGGTCTTCCCCTCGACTCTTCCCACCAAGCGCGACAGCGCGGCCTCGGGGTGGGTGTCGATCTCGGTCGGCTGCAACAACACCTGCACCTTCTGCATCGTTCCGAGCCTTCGCGGCAAAGAGAAAGATCGGCGGCCCGGCGACATCCTGAACGAGATCCGACTGCTCGTCGATGACGGAGCGATCGAAGTCACGCTTCTTGGGCAGAACGTGAACTCCTACGGTGTCGAGTTCGGCGACCGGCAGGCCTTCGGCAAGTTGCTGCGCGCCGCGGGCGAGATCGAGGGCCTCGAACGTATTCGGTTCACCAGCCCTCACCCCGCCGCGTTCACGGATGATGTGATCGATGCGATGGCCGAGACTCCCGCCGTTATGCCGCAGTTGCACATGCCGCTGCAGTCGGGAAGCGACCGGATCCTGCGGGCCATGCGCCGCTCCTACCGCAGCGACAGGTTCCTCGGCATCCTCGATCGTGTGCGCGAGCGCATCCCGCACGCCGCGATCTCGACCGACATCATCGTCGGGTTCCCGGGTGAGACCGACGAGGACTTCGAAGACACGATGCGCGTCGTCGAGCGCGCCAGGTTCGCAGGTGCCTTCACGTTCCAGTACTCGATTCGCGAAGGGACCCCGGCTGCCACCATGGCCGATCAGGTTCCGAAAGCAGTAGTGCAGGAGCGCTACAACCGCCTCATCGAACTCCAAGAGCGCATCAGCCTCGAAGAGAACCAGGCTCAGGTCGGCCGTGAACTCGAGGTGCTCGTCTCGACCGGCGAGGGCAAGAAGGATGTCGAGACCCGGCGGTTGACGGGCCGCGCCCAAGACAACCGGCTTGTGCATTTCGAGGTACCCGAAGGGTCGGACGTGCCCAGGCCCGGCGATGTCGCGACCGTCGAGGTGACCCACGCTGCACCGTTCCATCTGCTTGCCGATGCGCCCGAGGGTGGGCGTCTTCGGATTCGTCGTACGCGCGCTGGCGATGCCTGGGACCGGTCGCTCGCCGAGTCGTGTGCTGTGCCGAGCCCGTCCGCTCCCGGTGAGCGCCGTGCGGTCTCGCTGGGCGTGCCCTCGCTCCGTGTGAGCGCGTGACGCGAACCCTGCCGGTGGCGCGTCGCAGCGAGTGCGGCAGTTCGGTGCAGTTGCTGCGTATTCTTCCGCCGCGGATGCACCGAACAGCAGCACACGCGGGGTTGGAACTGTGCGGACGGGAGCGTTGACGTGACAACAGAGCCGACGCTGTGGGTCATTGTTGGCGCCACCGGAACCGGCAAGAGCGAAACGTCTCTCGCTCTCGCTGAGGAGCTGGGCCGGCGCGGGAGGCATGCAGAGATCATCAACGCTGACGCTATGCAGCTGTACCGCGGAATGGACATCGGAACGGCCAAGCTGCCGGAGCGCGAACGGCGGGGGATTCCGCACCACTTGCTCGACGTGCTCGCCGTCACCGAAGAGGCCGCCGTCGCGACCTATCAGCCCGCGGCTCGCGCCGCTATCGCCGAGGCCCAGGCTCGGGGAGCGGAAGCGATCCTCGTCGGGGGATCAGGGCTCTACGTCTCAAGCGCCATTTACGACTTCCAGTTCCCTCCTCGTGACGCCGGCCGCCGAGCCGCGCTCGAAGCGGAAGCTGCCGAGCAGGGCATCGGCGTCCTCTTCCAGCGCCTTCGCGCCCTCGACCCCGCCACCGCCGCGAGAATCGATCCTGCCAACGAGCGGCGGGTGATCCGCGCGCTCGAGGTCGTCGAATCGGGAAGTGCCGGCCACGGCGCTGCGCTGCCGGATCGGCCGGTGCTGTGGCATCCGCGAACGCGAATCATTGGGCGACGGATGCCCCGAGAGGACCTCGTCGCTCGCCTCGATGCCCGTGTGGAACGGATGTGGGGAGACGGACTCCTCGGCGAAGTGGAGACACTTCGCGCTGACGGCATCGAGCGTGGCGTTACGGCGCGCCGCGCCATCGGCTACGCCCAGGCGCTGGCGCAGCTTGCGGGAGAGCTCTCGGAGAACGAGGCTATCGCTCAGACCCAGGCCCTCACGCGCCGATACGCACGTCGTCAGGTGTCGTGGTTCCGGCGGTACGTCGGCGTCCACTGGCTCGAACCTGACGATGACGCCGCGCGGATGCTGGATCGGTGAGCGGGTCGCCCCGTCCCGGGAGCCGGGCCGCGCGATCCTAGACTGAAGGCATGTCGACCCCCATCTCGTTCACCAAGGGCCACGGCACCGGCAACGACTTCGTCATCGTGCCCGACGCCGACGGGGAGCTCGACCTCTCCGACGACCAGGTCGCGGCGCTGTGTGACCGCCGGTTCGGGGTCGGCGCCGACGGACTGCTGCGGGTTGTGCGGGCCGCGGCGATCCCCGAGGGTGCTGCGGCTACAGCCGCTGGCGTCGAGTGGTTCATGGACTACCGGAACGCCGACGGGTCTGCTGCGGAGATGTGCGGGAACGGCATCCGTGTCTTCGTGCGCTACCTCACGGCGGTCGGCTGGGCGGATGCCGACGCCGGGCCCGTGCTCGTGGGCACCCGAGCAGGAATCAAGCCCGTGACGGCACACCAGCGCGGCTTCGAAGTGGATCTCGGTGCCTTCCGGATCGACGAGTCCGAGGTGCTGGTTCGCGCACGCCATCTCGATGTCGCCCGGCCCGGAATCGGGGTGGATGTCGGTAACCCCCACGTCGTGGTAGCGCTCCCCACGGCCGAAGAACTCGCCGGCATCGATCTTTCCCGCGTCCCGCAGCTGGACCCGGCTCCCGCCGCAGGCGCGAACATCGAGTTCGTCGTGCCGAACGATCCGCTCGTGCAGGGCGGCACCGGGGGCCTGAGCATGCGGGTTTTCGAACGCGGCGTCGGTGAGACGCTCTCATGCGGCACGGGGGTCGCTGCGGCTGCGCTTGCGGTCCGCCACTGGGCGGGTGCTGCAGCTCCGGATGCTTGGCAGGTCGGCGTCCCCGGCGGTGAACTCGGGGTTCGCGTGGCGTCAGTGGACGGCGAGTCGCACGTCTTCCTCGCGGGGCCTGCGACCCTGGTCTTTTCCGGCGAGATGGCCCTGGCCTGACCGTGCGGCCAGGCGTCAGACGACGTCGATGGCAGCGGTCGGCGTCGACCCGTGGCGACGCACGCGTAGCACCCGAAAGCCCTTGGCGGTAGCAGAGCGATGCACCGAGTAGCCGCGGTGGAATGTCGTGGCCATCCACCGCTGCAGGGAGTCCGAACCGAGGTTACGCGAGACGACGAGCCACGCATCCGAGCGCTCATCCAGTCGCGGAATCCACTCCTCGAGTAACCCGTGCAGCTGGTCCTTGCCGACCCGGATCGGGGGGTTGGAGCGGATCGTCCGAAAGACGACATCATCGGGAACATCGCCCGGCAGCACGGCGTTGACATTGGCAAGGCCGAGTTCGCTCGCGTTGGAGCGCACGAGGTCGAGAGCCCGTTCGTTGACGTCAACGGCCCACACCGTGGCGTGCGGAGCATCCATCGCGAGGGTCAGCGCGATGGGACCCCACCCGCACCCGAGGTCCAGCAGATGCCCGCCCGCAGGCGGGGGAGGAGTGTTCTCGAGCAAGACGGTGGTGCCGGTGTCGATGTGATCCGGACTGAACACCCCGCCGGCCGTAGTGACCTCCACCGGATGCCCCGCGATCGAGACACGGATGCGCCGGAGGTTTTCGGGACTGGAAGGCGACGACGAGAAGTAGTGATCGCTCTCCATGGCGACGAGCGTAGCGGAGGACGGGCCGCCTCCGGGAGGCTAGAGTTTACGGATGCCTGATGCCGGGCATCCCACGGAAATGATGATGGACGAGATCCCAGACACCCAGAACGCCCCAGCGGAGCACCCTGTCGACCCTGTTGACCGGGTGCTTGAGCGCGCCCGCGGCCGATCCGACGTGTGGGTGTTCGGGTCGGCTCAGGCTTTGCAGGATGCCGCGACGGCTGGAGGAGCGGACTCCGACGGCGACCAGTGGGATCGCGAAGAACGCGCGGCGCTCCGACGCATCCCGGGCCTGTCGACCGAACTCGAAGACGTCACCGAGGTCGAGTACCGCCAGCTTCGGCTCGAGAACGTCGTTCTTGTCGGCGTCCACCCCCAGGGTGAGCAGGAGAATGCCGAGAACTCCCTTCGGGAGCTCGCCGCGCTCGCCGAGACTGCCGGAGCCGTCGTGCTCGATGGCGTCCTCCAGCGCCGCCCTCACCCGGATCCCGCCACCTACCTCGGACGAGGCAAGGCCGAGGAGCTCCGCGACATCGTCGCCTCGCTTGGCGCCGACACTGTGATCGCCGACACCGAACTCGCGCCGAGCCAGCGGCGCGCACTCGAGGATGTCGTCAAGGTCAAGGTAATCGACCGCACCACGGTCATCCTCGACATCTTCAGCCAGCACGCGAAGAGCCGCGAGGGCAAGGCGCAGGTCGAACTCGCCCAACTGGAGTACCTCCTGCCGCGCCTTCGCGGCTGGGGTGAGTCGATGAGCCGCCAGGCCGGTGGCCAGGTCGGTGCCGGCGGAGCCGGTATGGGTTCTCGCGGTCCCGGTGAGACCAAGATCGAACTCGACCGCCGCCGCATCCGTACTCGGATGGCGCAGCTGCGGCGGCAGATCCGCGATTTCGCGCCGGCGCGGGATGCCAAGCGCGCTGAGCGCCGCCGCAATACGGTGCCGTCGGTTGCGATCGCGGGGTATACGAACGCGGGCAAGTCGAGCCTGCTCAATCGGCTCACGAACGCCGGAGTACTGGTCGAAAACGCCCTGTTTGCGACGCTGGATGCGACGGTGCGCCGTACCGAGGCGTCCGATGGTCGGGTCTACACCCTCACCGACACCGTCGGTTTCGTGCGCAATCTGCCGCACCAGCTGGTTGAAGCCTTTCGGTCGACTCTCGAGGAGGTCGGCCAATCGGACGTGATCGTGCACGTCGTGGATGCTTCACACCCCGACCCCGCGGCGCAGTTGGCTACCGTTCGTGACGTCATCGGCGATGTCGGAGCGCGTGACCTGCCGGAGATCGTCGTCTTCAACAAGGCCGACCTCGTCGACGAATCGACGCGCATGGTTCTTCGGGGGCTGGAGCCCGCGGCGCTGTTTGCCTCTTCCCGCACGGGGGAGGGCATAACCGAGCTTCGGGCTGCCATCGAGCGGGCTCTTCCGCTTCCGGCGGTCGAAGTCCACGCGATCGTTCCCTATGACCGCGGCGACCTGATCTCCGCCGCACACGAGTCCGGGCACGTCATCGCCATCACCCACGAGGAGTCCGGGACGGCCCTCCACGCATTCGTATCCGAGAAGCTTGCAGCCGAGCTCGCGCCTTTCAGCTCAGCGTCAGCGGTGCGGCGCCTGGGGGAGTGAACCCGAACACCGCGCCGAGGAAGGCAAGCTCCGTTTCGATGGCGTGGATGACGGTCTCGGCGCGCCGGAAGCCGTGAGCCTCTCCCTCGTAGAGGACGTAGGCATGCGGGATGCCGCGCGCAGCTAGCGCTTCTCGAATGGCCTCTGCCTGTGCTGGGGGTACGACTTCGTCCTCCGCTCCCTGAAGCAGGAGCATGGGAACGTCGAAGCCGTCGGGATGCGAGAGCGGAGAGCGCTCCAGATAGAGGTGTTCCGCCTCGGGGAGCGGGCCGATGAGGCCATCGAGGTACCGAGCCTCGAAGTCGTGGGTATCGGCAGCGAGCGCGCGAGCATCGCCGACGCCGTAGCGGGACACCCCGGCGGCGAACACGTTGGTCTGGACGATCGCTGCGAGGACTGTCCAACCGCCCGCGGATCCGCCGTCGATCGCTATGCGGGCAGGATCTGCCAGTCCGGCCTCCGCTAGCGCAAGCGCCGCGTCGCGCACGTCCTCGACGTCAACGACACCCCACTGCCCCCGGAGCCTCTCGCGATATTCGCGCCCGTACCCGGTTGAGCCGCCGTAGTTCACGTCCAGCACACCGATTCCACGGCTGGTGAAGTAGCTGATCTTCGGGGATGCCGCACCGCCGACATGGCCCGTCGGACCACCGTGTACGAGGACGATGTAGGGCGGAAGCTCCCCCTCCGGAGCGGCCGCCTCCGGGTTCGTCGGGGGAAGGCGAAGGCGTGGACCTCACCCCGGGGGCCTTCGGTGCTTAGCTCGATCGGCCGCGGCGTCCATTCGGCAGGCCAGGCGCTTTCACCGCCGGCGACCGGCTCCCAGCGCGCGCTGTCGATATCGACCAGCCACACGCCGGCGGCGCCGTCCGTCCGGGAGCCGATCACGAGGGCACGCCGGCCCGCGGCATCCTCGACCGACACGTCGGAACTCACCGGTCCGCCGAGATCGTGCATATCGCCGCCGGGAGCGACGGCGACGACCCGATCGGTGCCCTGGGTGCGGACGCAGACAGCGGTGCCGTCTGCCCCCAGGGCATACCAGCGCCCCCCGAGGGACCACAGCGGCCCTCCGGTGTCCTCCGGGGCCGGGGCGATGGGCGTTGCGCCGTGAGAGGCCGACCAGGAGTGCAGGTTCCACCGACCATCGGGGTCGTCGAGGAACACGAGTCTGTCGGTGTCCAGCCACTCGGGTTGCAGGGGCGCTCGGTCTGGGCCACCGGCGACGGTCTGCCACTTCTCGATACGGCCGTTCACGAATCGACCGAGACGGAGCTCGGTGCTATCCCATGGCATGGCTGGATGATTCCAGGCGATCCAGGCGAGGTGGGATCCGTCGGGCGAAACCGCGGGGTGGGCGACGAAGTCACTCCCCGCCACCACGGAGACGATCTGATCCACATCGCTCGCGGCAGAACCGTTGCGCGGAACTCGCACGATGTCGCGAGCGGGAACGCCGGGCCGTGTGTGGTCTTCTCGGATCGCCCACAGCTCTCCGGCGGCGAACCGCAGTCCACCGAATCGCATCCGCGTCCCGGCCGGTGTCAGGGCGCGCGGCTCAGAATCCGGGGCGAGGATCCAGATCCGCTGGTCAGTCTTCTCGACGAAGCACAACGCGCCGTCATCCGTCGCTGCCCACGGGCCGCCGCCGTACTCGTGCACACGAGACCGAGCGTTCCACGGGGCGGGCAGGAGCTCTTCGACAGTCCCATCGGCCAGGCGCCGTCGGACTGTCGTGCGCCCACTCTCGGCTGGAACGCTCTGTCCCCACCAGATCTCCTCGCCGTCTGGGGCCGCGACGAACGCCGCACCTTCGTAGCGCGGGGACGCCGCGGCGACGGATGCTGCGGAGATCGGAGACGGCCAGGTGCCGTAGGGGAGCCGGGGAAGGGAGGAAGCCATGGTCCCCACGCTACGCGCGGTCGCTGGCGCGCTCCTCGACGACGATCTCCTCGGAGCCGTCCGCGTCGGCCACGTCCACCTCGATGACCTCGACCTCGACGATCTCGCGCCGCTGCAGCAACTCGAGGACCCACGCGACGATCAGCGTCACGAGGAACACCAGGACGACGTCGCTGAAGGAAAGTGGGCGGAGCGCAAGAAGCCAGATGACCGCGAGGACGACCAGCGCGATCCGGATCGCGACGCGGTACCGAGCGAGGAAGCGTCCGAAGGCGCCAGTGTTGAGTCCCCGCGCGGCGAGAGCGCCGCGGATAGTCGCGTTGAAGCCGCTTACGCCGCCACGGGTGGCGGTGGCTGAACGGCTCGACCCCATCAGCCAGCCGATGACCGCGATCACGAGACCGAGCAGCGCGATCACAAGCGCGCTCTGCGCCATGGATGCGGTGAGCTGCGCATAGATCACACTGAGGGCCGACGGGGAGAGGTCGAGCTGGCCGGCTACGACGGTACTTGCTGCAGCGCCGATACTGAATCCGGCAGCGAGCATGCCGCCGCCGATGAACAGTCCGACCCCCGTACCGATTACCGCGACGCTGCGGCGCCGCGCGATGACGATGGCCAGGACGAACAGCGCGATGGTCACGATCGAGAGCCACCAGCCGACAGCATCAGCGAGCGCATAGACAGTCCGGAACGCGATGAGCGCCTCGCCGTCGCCGATGATGATGGTCTTGTCGATGCCGGGGATGAGCCCGGCAACGCCGACCCCACTCTCGGTGAGCCGTTCCTTGACCTGGTCGATGATCGGGCCCAGCGCGATCCCGAGGCCGTCGTTGTCGAGGACGAGGATTCCGCCGCCGTCGGCTGTCGCGACGGTCGTGATCGAGCGGTGGACACCCCGAAGCGCGAAGGCCCAGACATCCGAGAAGGCATCTGACTCCACGATGCGTTCGACCGCGGAGTTGACCAGGTTCTGCACGCCCTGGGCAGCCGGCGCGCGCAGTGCGTTGAGCGCTGTCGATGCCGCGGGAGGCAGTCCCAGGTCCTCAATGCCGTCGAAGACCTGGTCGGTGAGGCCCGCGAAGTCGACCTGCGCATCGATGGCTGCCGTCGCCTCATCGACGATGAGTTCCTGGACGGCGGGATCCTCGGTCAACGGGGCGAACGTCGACACGAAGGCATCCTCGTCGACCAGCTGCACGCGTGCCCACGTGGTGACCACCGACACCGGCACGAGAATCGTCGCGATCACGATGACGAACGCCGACAGGGCGGCGCGCCACCACCCACCGGACGGGGAGGTGCGGACCGTCAGACGCGCGTTTTCAGCCTCGAGGGCGCGGATCCGGGATTCGAGGTCTTCGGGTGTCGGCGAGCTCATGGGCCCCATTTTGGCGGAAGACCACGTTCACCGCCTCACCCGAATATGGCGATCGGTGCGGCTCAGACCGCGCGAAGGACCGCCACGACCTTGCCGAGGACCGTCGCTTCGTCGCCGAGGATGGGTTCGAAGGCTGAATTGCGGGGGAGAAGCCAGGTGTGTCCATCCCGCTGGCGAAATGCCTTGACCGTCGCTTCACCGTCGAGCATCGCGGCGACGATGTCGCCGTTCTCGGCGGTCGCCTGGGAGCGTACGACCACCCAGTCACCGTCACAGATCGCAGCGTCGATCATCGATTCGCCGCTGACCCGCAACATGAAAAGCTCACCTTTGCCGACGAGCTGTCGGGGAAGCGGGAAGATCTCTTCGATCTGCTGATCAGCGGTGATCGGCACGCCAGCGGCAATGCGCCCGACGAGCGGCACCATCGCTGCGTCGCCGACAGACGGCGCGGTGTCTGCGGGGTTTTCAGCGGCCATGCCCGGTAGGTCGATGAGCACCTCCATTGCGCGCGTCTTGCCGGCATCGCGGCGAAGGTATCCGCTCAGTTCCAGCTGGTTGAGCTGATGCGTGACGCTCGAGAGGCTCTTGAGCCCGACGGCATCGCCGATCTCACGCATGCTCGGCGGGTAGCCGTTTCGGGCGATCGAGCGCTGGATCACCTCAAGAATCGCGAGCTGTTTCTCGCTGAGGCTGCGCCGCCGCCGCGTACTAGCGCGTTCCCGTACCGGCTCCTCGTTCATTGCCCCGCTCCTGTCGCTGCTCGCATCTGCCCGCACTCGTCTTCGAATGTCGGAGGTTGGTGATGACCTGTCTTCATCGAAACCGTAACCGCCTCAATACCCTTTCGGGGATACCCGGCCCGCGTGTCGTGTTCGAAACATCCCCGGGAGGAATCCGACTTGACAGCCAGAATACTCGAAGATAACTTCGGAAGAGAGCTTCGCATCCGCCACTCCTGGCCGGGCGGTGGATGCGAATCTCTCCTCGAGATGACGGAGGATGACATGACGACGATTGCTCTCGGCACCGCACCCACGACGATCGCTGCGGCCCGACCCGCCGCGAAACGGCTTCGACTGACTGCTCGTGGTCGAGCCGTCCTCACGGCGCTTGCTGCGCTGCCGGCGGTCATCGTCATCCTCGGCGTCATCTGGGGTGGCGGTGCCGCCCTCGCCTCCCTTGATTCCTCGGCGCCGGCGGGGACGTTCGAGACGGTCACCGTTTCGGCGGGGGACTCCCTGTGGTCCATCGCGCAAGAGATCGCACCGGATGCCGACCCCCGCGACGTCGTGGCCGAGATCTCCCGCCTGAACGGTCTGACGGGAAGCGTTGTGAGCGCGGGGCAGCAGCTCGCTATCCCCCTCGCCTACAGCGAGTGAATCCTGCTGAAGAACCGAGTGCGGCCTCATCAGGCACCGTACGATGGGACGGGTGACGATTCGCCTCGATGATCTTCCGCTCCGCGATGACCTACGGGGTCTCACCCCGTACGGCGCACCGCAGGCGCCACTTCCTGTCGCCCTGAATGTCAACGAGAACACTCACCCGGTGCCGCGGGAGGTAGCCGACGACATCCTGGATGCGATCGGACGCGCCCTCGGCGAGATCAACCGCTACCCGGACCGCGAGTTCCGGGAACTGCGTGAGGGATTCGCCGAGTACCTTCGCCATGGCCTCGTCGCCGACCAGATCTGGGCGGCGAACGGATCGAACGAGGTGCTTCAGCACGTTCTCCAGGCGTTCGGCGGGCCGGGGCGTCGCGCCTTCGGGTTCGCTCCCACCTATTCGATGTACCCCTTGCTGACGCGAGCGACCGGGGCCGAGTGGGTCTCCGGAAGCCGAGGTGCCGACTACACGGTGGATGCCGTATCGGCGGTCGACCAGATCGCTGCCGCCGATCCCGACATCGTGTTCCTGTGCGCCCCCAATAATCCGACAGGGACGCCGATGAGCCTCGAGGTGATCGAGGCCGCCTACGAGGCGACGCGCGGGATCGTGATCGTCGATGAGGCGTACTTCGAGTTCGCGCCTCGAACGGCGCCATCCGCGCTGTCGTTGCTGCCGGGCCGCGAACGCCTCCTCGTTTCGCGCACCATGAGCAAGGCGTTCGCCTTCGCCGGAGCCCGCGTTGGCTACCTCGCTGCCGATCCCGCCGTGATCGATGCCTTGCGGTTGGTGCGGTTGCCTTACCACCTCAGTTCGCTCACGCAGGCGGCGGCGCTCGCTGCGCTTGCCCACGCCCCGGTGATGCTCCAGATGGTGGATGAGATCGTGATGCAGCGCGATCGCATCTCGGCGACAGTCGAAGCTCTCGGCTACCGCGCCTACGAGTCGTGGACCAACTTCGTGCTGTTCAGCGGGGTAGAAGACCCCGGACGCACGTGGCAACAGCTTTATGATCGCGGCATCCTCGTTCGTGACATCGGCATCCCGCGCAGCCTGCGGGTGTCGGCCGGCACCGCCGAGGAGACCACCGCGTTTCTGGAAGCACTCGCGTCGATAGACTCTCGCGCATGAGCAGCAGCCGCACCGCATCGGTCACGCGAGCCACGAGCGAGTCGCGCGTCGAGTTGAGCCTTGACCTCGATGGCACCGGCGCCAGCACGATCGACACCGGCGTCCCGTTCTACGATCACATGCTCACGGCGTTCGCGAAGCACTCCCTGACCGACCTCACGGTGCGTGCCGAAGGTGACGTGGAGATCGACGCTCACCACACCGTCGAGGATGTCGCGATCGTGCTCGGTGACGCCATCCGTGAAGCCCTCGGCGACAAGTCGGGCATCTCGCGTTACGGCGACGCGCTCGTTCCGCTGGACGATGCCTTGGCCCAAGCTGTCGTGGACATCAGTGGACGTCCTTACCTCGTGCACGACGGCGAGCCCGACGGGTTCGCGCTTCACCTGATCGCCGGTCACTTCACGGGGTCGCTCGTGCGGCACACCTTCGAGGCGATCAGCTACCACGCCGGCCTCACCGTCCACCTCCGGGTTCTGGCTGGCCGTGATCCGCACCACATCGCCGAGGCCGAGTACAAGGCCTTCGCGCGCGCTTTCCGCCAGGCCAAGGCACTCGATCCCCTCGTGCGCGGTATCCCGAGCACGAAGGGTGCGCTGTGACCTCGGCGTCGACAACGACCGCGCGGCCGACGGTCGCCGTTCTGGACTACGGATCCGGCAATGTTCACTCTGCGGTCAAGGCGCTGGCCCTGGCGGGGGCTGACGCCCGCCTGACCGATGACCGCGACCTGATCATGGCTGCGGACGGTCTGGTCGTTCCGGGCGTCGGCGCCTTCCGCTCCGTCGTGGATGCGCTGCGCGAATCCCGGGCGGATCAGCTCATCGAGCGACGCTTGGCGGGCGGACGACCCGTGCTCGGGATCTGCGTCGGTATGCAGGTGATGTTCGAGCACGGTGTCGAGCGCGGAGCCGACAGTCTCGGACTCGGACAGTGGCCCGGCGCGGTGACCGAGCTCGACGCTCCCGTCCTGCCGCACATGGGGTGGAACACCGTCGAGGCCGGCTCAGGCTCGACGCTGTTCCGCGGGATCGAGTCGGAACGGTTCTACTTCGTCCACTCCTACGCGGCGCAGCACTGGACCCTCCCGTCGCAGGAGCCCTTCCCGAGCGCGGTCGTCACGTGGGCCACGCACGGCGTCCCGTTCGTGGCAGCCGTGGAGAACGGTCCGCTGGCGGCGACGCAGTTCCATCCCGAGAAATCGGGCGAGGCGGGCATCCGGTTGCTGGCGAATTGGATCGCGAGCCTTCCCGCGGCTACCCTCTGAACTCGTGCCTGCCTCCGAGAGTCATCGGCGTGCCGCGGGCTCCGTGAACCCGCCCGAGGAACCATGAACGACTTCGCGTCAACGCCCGAATTGATCCTGCTGCCCGCCGTCGATGTCGCCGATGGCAAGGCGGTGCGCCTCACGCAGGGTGCCGCGGGGTCGGAGACGAGCTACGGCGACCCGGTGGAGGCCGCCGTCGACTGGGCTCGGCAGGGCGCGCAGTGGATCCACCTGGTCGACCTGGATGCCGCCTTCGGCCGCGGCAGCAACGTCGGCGTCATTCGCAAGGTCATTAAGCAGGTCAAGGGCGTGCACGTCGAGGTATCGGGCGGCATCCGGGATGACCGCAGCCTCGAGCTTGCGATCGAGTACGGCGCCGAGCGCGTCAACCTCGGCACCGCCGCACTCGAGAACCCGGAGTGGGCGGCCGACGTGATCGGGCGGTACGGCGAGCTGGTTGCCGTCGGACTGGACGTTCGGGGAACGACCCTCGCCGCCCGCGGCTGGACGCAGGAGGGCGGCGACCTGTGGGCGGTGCTCGATCGTCTCGAGGATGCCGGATGCAGTCGCTACGTCGTCACCGACGTCACCAAGGACGGGACGCTGCGCGGCCCGAATCTCGACCTGCTTCGTGAGGTCACCACACGCACCCCCAAGCCGGTGATCGCGTCGGGCGGGGTGGCGACCCTGGATGACATCGCCGCGCTGCGCGAACTCGTTCCGCTCGGTGTCGAGGGAGCCATCGTCGGGAAGGCGCTGTACTCAGGTGCCTTCACCTTGGCCGAGGCGCTGGATGTCGCCGGAGGCTGACGATCGGTGCACCGGCGGTTCCGCTGCTGACGCACCACGACACACTGCAGACTCCGCCGGGTTTCCCTGGGAAGGTCGCAGCTTCGAGGCGAACCCGTTCTCCGGTGACGATGGATCGGCAGATCCCGAGCTCGTCAGCGCGATCGAGCGATTCCGGGCGGGTCAGGCTCCCGTCGGTGCGGTGATCGACGCGTACCGGTCGGCGCGCCTGTTGATCCCCCTCATCGCCGAGAAGGGCGACGAGGGGGTCGGCGCTCACGGGTTGACCGTCGACAAGACGCAGGAGCTGTCGATCGTCACCGTTGCCGCGCCCGACGGCAGGCGTGTGCTGCCGGTGTTCTCGTCGGTCGCGGCGATGAGCGTGTGGGACACCGCGGCGCGTCCCGTTCCGGCCGACGGCGTGCGCACCGCCGCGGCAGCCGTCGACGACGGCACAGACTTGATCGTGCTCGATCCCGGATCCGAGACCGAGTTCGTCATCCGTCGTCCCGCCGTGTGGGCTATCGCGCAGGGGCAGGCGTGGGAGCCTGCCCACTCTTCACCCGAGGTCTTCGCCGGATTCCAGGAGAGCATCGGCGCGGAGCTTGCCGTTCTCGATCTGTCGCTGGCCCCCGCTGATCCGCAGGCGCGGGGGAGAGGGCCCGAGGTGCAGGTCCAGCTGGACATCATGCCGGGCCTGGACCGCGAGGAGCTCGATGCCGTGCTGCAGCGGCTCGCGAAGCGCTGGTCGACGGATGACCGCATCGCGGTCCTCGTGGACTCCCTGGCCGTGAAGATCCGGCGCTCACAGGCCTGAGGACTCGCGCCCTGGCGCGGCGCATCCGGAGTGCGCGTCGGCTCTGGTCAGGTGACCGGACCGGTCCACTTCTCGCCCGGCCCCTTGCCGATCGGATCGTGAATGACGGATGCCTCGCGGAACGCGAGCTGCAGTGAGCGCAGGCCATCGCGCAGTGAGCGAGCGTGCATGTCGCTGATCTCCGGGGCACCTGCCGTGATCAGACCGGCGAGGGCGTTGATGAGTTTGCGAGCCTCATCGAGGTCTTTCTGCCGGTCGGGGTCGTCGGCGAGCCCGACCTTGACGGCGGCGGCGCTCATGAGGTGCACGGCGGTGGTCGTGATGACCTCGACCGCGGGAACGTCGGCGATGTCTCGGGACGCGGCAGCGGCGGCCTCGGCATCCTCTTCCCAGCGCTGCTCGCGCTCGCGGTCTCGGCGGTCTGCCGATTCGCTGTCGGATGCTGCGGAGTCGGGGATACCGGGAATCGTCGACACGTGGTGCTTTCTGCTAGACTCATGCGGGCTCCGGAGCGTCATGCCCCGGACACGAAAGAGGATCACATCCCACCCGCGCTTGCCGCTCAAGGCTACCGGGTCCACGCACTCCGCTTCTGCTGGCAACCTGGTTGTCGGGGGAGGTCGCACTCGAAGAACAGTCGAGTGGCAGGGTGCACGAAGCCGATGCCATGCGTCGAGCGGGTGGAGTGTTCTGATCTCACCCGCGACGCACCCCGTGTCGTGGTGCCTTACACCCGCACGAAGAGGAGTTCCGCATCAGCGATCCCCGTATCAACGACCGCATTCGCGTGCCCGAGGTCCGTTTGGTCGGTCCCGGCGGCGAACAGGTCGGTGTCGTTCGCGTCGAAGTCGCGCAGCGTCTGGCTCAGGAGGCCGATCTCGATCTCGTCGAGGTCGCTCCGAACTCGAAGCCGCCCGTGGTCAAGATCATGGATTACGGCAAGTTCAAGTACGAGGCTGCGCAGAAGGCGAAGGAAGCGCGACGCAATCAGGCCAACACGGTCCTGAAGGAAGTCCGGTTCCGCCTGAAGATCGAGCCGCACGACTACGAAACCAAGCGCAAGCACGCGGAGTCGTTCCTGAAGGCCGGCGACAAGGTCAAGGCAATGATCCTGTTCCGTGGTCGCGAGCAGTCGCGTCCCGAGCAGGGTGTGCGCCTGCTGCGCCGGTTCGCAGAGGACGTCGCCGAGTTCGGAACCGTCGAATCGAACCCCACGATCGACGGCCGCAACATGACGATGGTGATCGCACCGCACAAGAACAAGTCCGAGGCGAAGGCCGAGCAGAACGCCCAGCGCGCTGCCACCAAGGAGGCTGCACGTCAGTCCGCCCGCGGTGAAGCCCCCGAGCCCACGGCCGCTCCCGCCGAGTAGGCCCCCAGACTCCCGCCCGGCGGGAACCACAACGAAGGAAAACAAGATGCCGAAGCAGAAGACCCACTCGGGTGCCAAGAAGCGCTTCAAGGTCACCGGAACCGGGAAGATTAAGAAGCAGCAGGCGAACCTCCGCCACAACTTCGAGGGCAAGCCCACCAAGCGCACGCGCCGTCTGTCGGCAGACAAGATGCTCGCCCCGGTGACGCGAAGGTCGCCAAGAAGCTCCTCGGCATCTGAGCGCCCCGGTACGAACAGGAACGAAACGAAATGGCTAGAGTCAAGCGGGCTGTCAACGCCCACAAGAAGCGTCGCGTCATCCTCGAGCGCGCATCCGGCTACCGCGGACAGCGCTCGCGCCTGTACCGCAAGGCGAAGGAGCAGGTCACCCACTCGCTCGTCTACGCGTACCGCGACCGCCGCAAGCGCAAGGGCGACTTCCGTCGCCTGTGGATCCAGCGCATCAACGCGGCGAGCCGCCAGAACGGTCTCACCTACAACCGTTTCATCCAGGGCTTGAACCTGGCGGGTGTCCAGGTCGACCGACGGATGCTGGCCGAGCTGGCCGTCAACGAGCCGAAGGTGTTCGCTTCGCTCGTCGACACCGCCAAGAAGGCTCTGCCGAGCGACGTCAACGCACCGAAGTCGGCCTGAGCCGTCCGTCCCGACGAGAGGGGGCGTCTTCCTTCGGGGAGGCGCCCCCTCTCGCGTTCGTCGCCGACGGGGACGGTCGGGATCCGGTCACGTGCTGCCCCTAAACTGGGCCCGTGCTGGAGAATCCGCGATCGCCGCGCGTGCGCGCCGTCGCGAAGCTCTCCAAGCGCAGCGCGCGCCAGGAGACGGGGCTCTTCCTCCTCGAGGGCCCGCAGTCGGTGCGCGAAGCGCTCACCTACCGGCCCGAGGCGGTCGTCGAGCTGTACGCGACCCCGACCGCTCTCGATCGGCATCCCGATATCCGGGACGCGGCACGGGCGGTCGCGCTGGTTCCCGAGCTCGCGGCGGACGCGGTTCTGGACGCCATGGCCGACACGGTCACTCCGCAGGGGATCGTGGCCGTCGCCCGTCAGACGCCTTCGTCGCTCGAGGCCGTCTTCGACGCCGCACCTCGTCTTGTCGCGATCTGCGAGCAGGTTCGCGATCCGGGGAACCTCGGCACGATCATCCGCGCGGCCGATGCAGCGGGCGCCGATGCCGTGGTTCTCACGGGAAAATCCGTCGATCCCTATAATCCCAAGGTCGTCCGCTCGACGACGGGCTCGCTCTTCCACCTCCCGATCGCGGTCGGCATCGATCTGGCTGACGCGGTCGACAAAGCTCACGCCGCCGGGGTGCGCGTCGTCGCCGCGGACGTGGACGGCACCGACTTCCTCGTCTCACGGCCGCTGCTCGCCGAGCCGACGGCGTGGCTCTTCGGCAACGAGGCGCGCGGGCTCGAGGAGGACGCGCTCTCGCATGCCGATCTGGCGCTTCGGCTGCCGATCTACGGCAGGGCCGAGTCGCTCAACCTCGCCACCGCCGCGAGCGTGTGTCTCTACGAGACAGCGTTCGCGCAGCGGTCCGGCTGATTTCCCGCCCGTACAGACCCGGTTACAGCTCGATTAAAGTCGTTCGCTCGTCCTGGCTCGACCCCCGATGGCCCGACTATCGTCGGCCCATGACGACATCCGACGCCCCGTCGGCGGCCCGCACGGCGAACATCACCGTGCGACGCGGTGAGCCTCTCGTGGTCATCGACCACGTCGACAAGCACTTCGGCGACCTGCATGTGCTGCGCGACATCAGCACCGTCGTCAACCGGGGAGAGGTCGTCGTCGTGATCGGACCCTCCGGATCGGGCAAGTCGACGCTGTGCCGCGCCGTGAACCGCCTCGAGACCATCGACTCCGGGACGATCTCCATCGACGGCGTCCCGCTGCCCGAGGAGGGTCGCGCGTTGGCGACACTGCGTGCCGACGTCGGAATGGTGTTCCAGTCCTTCAACCTCTTCGCGCACAAGAGCGTCCTCGAGAACGTCACGCTCGGGCCGATCCGGGTCCGCGGCATGAAGAAGAAGGACGCCGAGACGAAGGCCATGGCGCTGCTCGACCGCGTCGGCGTGGGCGACCAGGCGGCGAAGATGCCCAGTCAGCTCTCCGGGGGTCAGCAGCAGCGCGTCGCGATCGCACGCTCGCTCGCGATGACACCGAAGCTCATTCTCCTCGACGAGCCGACAAGCGCGCTCGACCCGGAGATGATCAACGAGGTCCTGGACGTCATGGTGGGACTCGCACACGAGGGAATGACGATGATCGTCGTCACGCACGAGATGGGATTCGCCCGCAAGGCGGCCGATCGCGTGCTGTTCATGGCCGATGGAGCAATCGTCGAAGAAGCCGCGCCCGAGCAGTTCTTCACGAACCCCCAGAGCGAGAGGGCGAGGGACTTCCTGTCCAAGATCCTCGAGCACTGAAGGCCCGATCCGCGTCGCGGGCGGGAATCGAGAAGAGGTCGCTCCGGCGGCCGCGCACAGCAAAGGACGAGACATGAAGCGAGTGAGACTCCCTCTCATCGCGCTGGCAGCCGCCGGCGCCCTGGCGCTGACGGCCTGCGGCAGCGCAGACACCACCGGCGGGGAATCGACCGGTGAGACCACCGAGGAGATGACCTTCGAAGCGGGCACGACGATGGCGGCGCTGGCCGAGGCCGGCACGATCACGATCGGCACGAAGTTCGACCAGCCGCTGTTCGGCCTGCTCGGCCCGAGCGGCGAGCCGGAGGGCTTCGACGTGGAGATCGGCAAGATCATCGCGTCCGAGCTGGGGATCGCCGAAGACGACATCGAGTGGGTCGAGACGGTCTCGGCCAATCGTGAGCCGTTCATCGAGAACGGGCAGGTCGACATCGTCGTCGCGACGTACACGATCAACGACGAACGCAAGGAGGTCGTCTCCTTCGCCGGTCCGTACTACCAGGCGGGGCAGTCGATCCTGGTGCTCGCCGACAACGAGGACATCACGAGCGAGGACGACCTCGTCGGTCAGCCGGTGTGCTCGGTGACTGGGTCGACGCCGGCGGCGATGCTCGAGGAGATCGGCGCCGAGCCGGTGCTCACCGACACGTACTCGAACTGCCTGGAGCCGTTGCGCAACGGTCAGGTCGTCGCCGTGTCGACCGACAACGTGATCCTCGCCGGGCTCGCCGCGCAGAACGAGGGCGAGTTCAAGGTCGTCGGCGAGCCGTTCACCGAGGAGCCGTACGGCATCGGTCTCGCGCTCGATGACACCGAGTTCCGGATGTGGATCAACGACGTGCTCGAGGCGTCCTACGCCGACGGCCGCTACGAGCAGGCGTGGAACGACACCGCCGGCGCCGTGCTGCCGTTCGTCGAGCCACCCGCGCCCGATCGCTACTGATAGCGGGAAGGGGTGCCCCGCGGGGCGCCCCTTCCTCCGGGAGACAGGAGGAGGGATGGAGCAGCTCTGGTCGTTGATGCCGGAATTCTGGGAGGGTTTCCGCGTCACCCTGCTGTTGCTTGCCGTGTCCGGCGTGCTCGCACTGGTCCTCGGAACCGCGATCGCCGCGATGCGTATATCGCCGGTACCGGTGCTGCGCGGGTTCGCCGCCTTCTGGACCGAGATCGCGCGCAACACGCCGCTGACGCTCGTCTTCTTCTTCACGGCGTTCGTGTTGCCGATGCTCGGGGTGCGTGCGCCGTTCCTGCTGCTCGCCTTCGTCGCGCTGACCTACTACACCTCACCGTTCGTGGCGGAGGCCTTGCGCTCGGGGGTCAACGGGGTGCCGGTCGGCCAGGCCGAGGCCGCGCGCAGCATCGGGCTCGGCTTCCGCCAGACGGTCTCGCTCGTGGTGCTCCCGCAGGCGTTCCGCATGACAGTTCCGCCCCTCATCAACGTGTTCATCGCGCTGACGAAGAACACCTCGGTCGCGGGCGGGTTCTTCGTCGTCGAGCTCTTCGCGACGACCCGGCAGCTGGCGAACAACAACGGCAACCTCGTCATCCCGATCCTGCTCGTCGCCGCGGCCCTCTACCTGGTGATCACCGTTCCGCTCGGATTCGCGGCCGGGCAGCTCGAGAAGCGCTGGGTGGTGAGTCGATGAGCGGATCGAGCGTCCTCTTCGACGCCCCGGGGCCGCGAGCCCGCCGCATCTCGCTCTTGGCATCGGTCGTGGCTGCTCTCGCGCTGCTCGGGCTCGCCGTGTGGCTGTTCGTCCTGCTCGCCGCGCCGCGGGATTCGGGCGGGATCACCCTCCCTGGGATGTTCGACGCCAGCCGCTGGGACATCTTCGTCGACCCCGAGGTCTGGGAGTTCATCGGCGCAGGCGTGCTCAACACGCTGCGCGCGGCGGCCGTCGCCGCCGTCGGCGCGGTCCTTCTCGGGATCGTGTTCTCTCTCGTTCGCAGTTCCACGCACGCCTGGCTGCGCATCCCGACCGCCTGGCTGCTGGAGTTCTTCCGCGGCATGCCGGTGCTGCTGATGATGCTCTTCATCCTGCTCGTCGCCTCGACCGGGGCCTTCTGGGCTGTCGTGATCGCTCTGATCGTCTACAACGGCACGCTCATCGGCGAGGCGCTCCGAGCCGGGCTGGCGGCGCAGCCGCGAGGGCAGCGGGAGGCGGCGCTGAGCATCGGGATGCGCCACGTCCAGTCGAAGATCCTCGTGGAGTTCCCGCAGGCGTTCCGGCAGATGCTCCCGATCATCGTCGCTCAGCTCGTCGTGCTGCTCAAGGACACGTCATTGGGGTACATCGTCGGGTACAACGAGACGATCCGCGCCACGATGTACAACCTCAGCAGCTACTTCGGAAACCGCTACCTCTTCTCGCTCTTCGCCGTCACCCTGGCCATCTATCTCACGATCAATCTCTCGCTGTCCTGGTTCGCTCGCTGGCTCTCGCGTCGCACGGCCTCGGGGTACCGAAAGGGGGGACCCGCGGGCCCGCCCGCGGGGGGAACCGCCGATCCGACGTCGGCGATCCGGTTGGCCGATGCCGATGCCGCCCGCCTCGCCGCCGCCGAGGAGCCCGACAGGTAGCGTCCCGACGGCGGCGGACGGCGGCCGCGACCGGTCGTCGGTAGACTCGACTCTCGTGTCTGACGCCCCCGGATCCGTACCTCCAGAGATCAGCCCCGAGACGGTCGAGGCCGCCGTCCTCGCCGCCCTGTCGGCCTTCACGGATGCCGACGACAGCGCCGCGCTGAAGGTCGCCCGCGCGACCCACATGGGGGACGGGTCGCCGCTCGCGAAGCTGAACGCGCTGCTGCGCGATGTCGCCCCCGAGCGCAAGGCTGAGTTCGGCAAGCTCATCGGGCAGTCCCGTGGGCGCGTCGCCCAGGCCCTCGCGGCGCGTGAGACGGAACTCGAAGCCGCTGAGCTGGCGGCCCGCCTGGATGCCGAAGCGATCGACATCACGGCGTTGCCTTCGCGCGCGCGGGTCGGTGCCCGGCATCCGCTCACCCTGCTGCAGGAGGAGATCTCGGATGTCTTCGTCGGCATGGGCTGGGAGGTTGCGGAGGGGCCTGAGCTCGAGCACGAGTGGTTCAACTTCGACGCCCTCAACTTCGACGTCGATCACCCTGCCCGCCAGATGCAGGACACCTTCTTCGTCGACCCGATCGATCGGCATCTCGTCATGCGCACGCACACGAGCCCCGTGCAGGTGCGCTCGATGCTCGATCGTGAGCTTCCGGTCTACGTCGTGTGCCCCGGACGCGTGTATCGCACCGACGAGTTCGACGCGACGCACCTGCCCGTCTTCTCGCAGGTCGAGGGGCTCGTCATCGACAAAGGCATCACGATGGCGCACCTGAAGGGCACGCTCGACCACTTCGCGCGCGTCCTGTTCGGGCCCGAGGCCAAGACGCGTCTGCGCACCAACTACTTCCCGTTCACGGAGCCGAGCGCGGAGCTCGACCTGTGGCACCCCACCTTCAAGGGCGGTGCGCGGTGGATCGAGTGGGGCGGCTGCGGCATGGTCAACCCGAACGTCCTCCGAGCTGCCGGAATCGATCCCGAAGAGTACTCCGGGTTCGCGTTCGGGATGGGGATCGAGCGCACCCTGATGTTCCGCAGCGACGTGAAGGACATGCGCGACATGGCCGAGGGTGATGTGCGCTTCAGTGAGCAGTTCGGGATGGTGGTGTGATGCGCGTTCCGCTGTCGTGGCTGCGTGAGTTCGTCGAGGTGCCCGCCGAGGCAACTCCCGAGGATGTCCTCGCAGCACTAGTGTCGGTCGGCTTCGAAGAAGAGGACGTTCACCGCTTCGATCTGTCGGGTCCGATCGTGGTGGGCGAGGTTCTCGAGTTCGTCGAGGAGCCGCAGTCCAACGGCAAGACGATCCGGTGGTGCCAGGTGCGCGTTGCAGACGGAGAGGGCACGGATGACGCGCCAGCCGTCCGCGGCATAGTGTGCGGCGCGAGCAATTTCTTCGCCGGCGACAAGGTGGTCGTGACGCTGCCCGGAGCGGTGCTGCCGGGACCCTTCCCGATCGCCGCGCGCAAGACCTACGGACATGTCTCGGACGGCATGATCGCGTCGGCCAAGGAGCTGGGGCTCGGTCAGGACCATTCGGGGATCCTGCGTCTGGTCGAACTCGGCATCGACGCTCCCGTGGGCTCGGATGCCATCGCGCTGCTGGGGCTTGACGATGAGGCAGTCGAGATCAACGTGACCCCCGACCGCGGCTACGCGCTCTCGATCCGGGGTGTGGCGCGCGAATACTCGCACGCCACGGGGGCGGCGTTCCGCGACCCTGCGGACCGGCCCTGGGAGGACGTGGATCCCGGCGAGGGCTTCCCGATCACCGTCGATGACCCCAACCCCATTCGTGGTCAGGTCGGAGCCTCCGAATTCGTTGTGCGTCTCGTGCGTGATGTGGACGCTTCCAAGCCCACACCACCGTGGATGATCACGCGGCTGACCCTCGCCGGCATCCGGCCCCTCGGCATCCTCATCGACATCACCAACTATGTGATGCTCGAGCTCGGGAACCCCATCCACGGGTACGACTACGACACCCTGCGGGGCGGGATCACCGTGCGACGCGCTCGCGCTGGTGAGAAGCTCGAGACCCTCGATGGGCAGGTGCGCGCGCTCGACGCCGAGGACCTCCTGATCACCGACGAGTCCGGTCCGATCGGACTTGCCGGAGTGATGGGCGGGGCCACGACAGAGATGGGGCCCGCGACGCGCACCGTGCTCGTCGAGGCAGCCCGGTTCGACCCGGTGTCGATCGCGCGGACGGCGCGCCGACACAAGCTGTCGTCGGAAGCCTCGCGCCGCTTCGAACGAGGCGTGGACCCCGCTATTGCCTTCGCGGCCGCTCGTCGGGTAGCAGACCTGATGGTGGAGCTGGCTGGCGGGACGCTTGACACGTCGTTCGGGGGCGCGCTGCGCTCTGGTCACGAACAGGCGGCGATCGAGCTGCCGCAAGGCTTCGTCTCTGGTCTGATCGGCGTCGACTACACGGCCGACCAGGTCGTCGAGGCCCTCCGACTGATCGGTTGCGACATCCAGGATGCCGGCACCGACGCGGCCGCGCCCTGGCTGGTCTTCCCGCCGTCGTGGCGTCCCGACCTCACCGACCGGTGGACCCTTGCCGAAGAGGTGGCTCGCATCCATGGGCTCGATCAGGTGCCCTCCGTGCTGCCCACTCCGCCGTCGGGGCGCGGGCTCACCTCGGCCCAGCGCGCGCGCCGACGCGTCTCGAACGCGCTGGCAGCCGCCGGCTACGTCGAGACGCCGTCGTTCCCGTTCGCCACCGTCGAGAGCAATGACCTTCACGGCAGCGCCGACGGGGGCCATCTTCCGAGCATCAAGCTCGCGAACCCGCTGGACGGCCAGTTGCCCTTCCTGCGCCGTTCGCTCGTGCCGGGCCTGCTGCAGGTCGCGCACCGCAACGTGTCGCGCGGACTGGTCGATCTCGCCCTGTTCGAGACCGGTGTCGTGTTCCTCCCCGCTGCGGGCGTCGAGTACGGGACGCCGTTCGTGCCGCCGCTCGGCGTTCGCCCGGATGCCGCCACGCTCGCAGGACTTGACGCGTCGATTCCGTCGCAGCCGCGCCATGTCGCGGTGCTGCTGACCGGAGCGCGGGTGGCCAAGCAGCCCGGTCAGGGCGCCGAGGCTGCAGACCTCGCCGATGTCATCGACGCCGTTCGCACCGTCGCTTCGGCGGCGGGCGTCGACGTGACGATCGTCCAGACGCGGCGCGCTGCGCTGCATCCGGGGCGCGCGGGCGATGTTCGTGTCGGTGATGTCACCGTCGGCTATGTCGGCGAGCTCCTGCCCGCCGTGGCAGCAGACGCCGACCTGCCCGGCCGCGTCATCGTTGCCGAGCTGGACCTGGATCTCATGATCTCTCTCGCGGGGGAGCGGGTTGTCGCGGCGTCCCTGTCTGGGTTCCCGGCTGCGACGCAGGATGTCTCGCTCGTCGTGTCGGAGGCGGTTCCCGCGGCCGAGGTCGAGGCGGCGCTCGTCTCGGGCGCCGGTGACCTGCTCGAGGCAGTGCGTCTGGTTGACGACTACCGCGGGCCGGGTGTTGATCCGGGCACGAAGAGTCTGACCTACGCGCTGCGCTTCCGGGCCCCCGACCGTACTCTGACGGCGGCGGAGGCCACCGAGGCGAAACTGGCAGGTGTCGCTGCTGCTGCCGAGCGGTTCGGGGCGCGCATCCGGGAGTAAGACACATCGGTCGTCGTGATCGCGGCGCCGGTTCCTGCACTAACGGGGACCGCCCGCTACGCTGGCGAAGGGTCCGGGCGCAGAGGCCGGCCCCTCGCCGCGACCACACGACCCGATAGGAGCCGCGCCGATGTCGTCGTTCCTCTACCGCGTGGGCCGATTCGCGGCCCGTCGTCGGTGGACGGTCATCGTCATCTGGATCGCCGTGGTCGTCGGTGCTTCGGCGCTGGCCGGTGTTCTCGGCAACCACCTGCAGTCGAGCTTCACCGTGCCGGGCACCCAGGCGCAGTCGGCGCTGGACGCCCTGGAGCAGCGCTTCCCGCAGATCAGTGGCGCCAGCGCCAAGGTCGTTGCCGCCGCGCCGTCGGGGGACCAGATCTCCACGAGCGAGGAGCTGATCTCCACCGCTTGCGAGAACATCGCCGCCCTCGATGATGTCGTTGCTGTCACGTGCCCGTACCCGATGGCCGAGAGCGGCTCGACGGCGGCATCCGATGGGGCGTCCTCGCAGATCTCCGCGAACGGTGACATGGCCTTCATCGCCATTCAGCTCTCGGTGGCCGCCACCGACATTCCCGACTCGCTCGTGGCCTCAGTCGGGCAGGCCACCGCGCCGCTGTCGGATGCCGGACTGACCGTTGCCGTGTCGGGACTGGCCGCGAGTTCATCGTCGGGGGTCGACTGGACGGAGCTTGCCGGGATGGGCATCGCCTACATCGTCCTGGCCATCACGTTCGGTTCCCTCCTTGCCGCGGGGATTCCCCTGGTCACGGCCGCGCTCGGTGTCGGACTCGCAGCGAGTGCCATCACGATCGTCGGTGCCCTCGTGCCGGTCTCCTCGACGGCTCCGGTCCTCGCGACGATGCTGGGCCTTGCTGTCGGTATCGACTACGCCCTGCTGATCACATCCCGGCACCGCGACAACCTCCGGGAGGGGATGGATCCGGCCGAGTCGGTAGCGGTGGCCATAGCAACGGCGGGCACGGCTGTCGTCTTCGCGGGGATGACGGTCATGATCGCCCTGGTAGGCCTCGGGGTGGCCGGGATCCCGTTCCTCACCGTCATGGGGCTGGGAGCTGCTGGCGCGGTGCTCACGGCGCTGTTGGTGGCTGTCACTCTGCTTCCGGCGATCCTCTCGCTCCTCGGCCGCCGACTCATCCCACGGGGTCGGGCCGTTCGTCGGGCCGCTCGCCGCGGCGCGGAGCCGGGACACACAGCGCGCTGGGTGAAGATCGTCACTCGTCAGCCGCTGCTGACCGCGCTCGGTGTCACCGCGGTGCTCGCGGTGATCGCGATCCCGGCATCCGGACTTCGTCTGACGCTGCCCGATGCCGGATACGATCCGCCCGGATCCGAGGCGCGCGTCGCCTACGATCTGCTCGACGAGGGTTTCGGACCCGGCTTCAACGGCCCGCTGCTGGTCACCGCCGACATCTCTCGCACGCTCCAGATCGAGCAGGCTCTCACCGCGCTCCAGGATGCATTCCAGGGCGTGCCCGGGATCACCGCGGTCTCGCAGGCGTTCCCGAACGAAGCCCTCGACATGGCTGTCGTGACGATCACTCCCGACAGCTCCCCGTCATCCGATCAGACCGCTCAGCTCGTGCAGACCCTGCGCGATCGCGCCGCGGCGTTCGAGGAGGCGAACGGCTTCACCTACGAGATCACCGGACAGACTGCCCTCGCCATCGACATCTCCGATCGCCTGGGCGCGGCGATGCTGCCGTTCGCGATCGTGGTCGTGGGGCTGAGCCTGGTGCTGCTGACGATCATGTTCCGCTCCATCGCCGTGCCGATCACCGCGACCTTCGGCTACCTCCTGACAGTGGGGGCGGGGCTCGGGATCGCCACCGTGGTCTTCGAATGGGGCTGGGGTGCATCCCTTCTGGGGGTCGGCAAGGTCGGCCCGGTGATCAGCTTCATGCCGATCCTCGTCATGGCTGTGCTGTTCGGACTCGCGATGGACTATCACGTGTTCCTCGTCTCACGGATGCGCGAGCGGTTCGTCGACACCGGCGACGCGCACGCCGCGGTACTCCAGGGCTTCTCCGCCTCCGCGCGGGTCATCACTGCCGCCGCGCTCATCATGTTCTCCGTCTTCTTCTCGTTCGTCCCCGGGGGAAACGCGATCATCCAGCCGATCGCTCTCGCGCTCGCGGTGGGGGTGCTCATTGATGCGTTCGTGGTGCGGATGACCCTGATCCCCGCCCTCATGGCACTGCTCGGTGCGCGCGCGTGGTGGTTGCCGCGCTGGGCGGTACGGGCATTGCCGGATGCTGACATTGAGGGTGAGGCAGTGCGCCGCATGCTCGATCAGCGAACCTGGCGCGAGGCCGATCGGGAGACGCGAGGGCGCGGCATCCATGCGCACGAGGCGACGTTCGGTGACTCGGCGCCGCTCACCGTCGATCTGCCGGAGTCCGGCGTCCTTGTGGTCCACGGCCCCGAAGCCGCAGCCGTCTGCGCAGGTCTCTCGGGCCGGATTCCCGGCATCGGTGGCGACCTTGCCGTCGGCGGTCGGCTCATCCCGTTCGAGAGAGAGCCGCTCTCTCGGGTCTCGGTCCTGGTTCCGGCGCTTCCTACGCCCACTGACGCGAGCACTCTCGTCGAACATGTGCGGCGACAGGTACGCCTGAACGGCAGCGGTGGTGATCACCGTGATCGGGTGCGCCGCGCGATCGAGCTCTGGGGGGAACTGACGGGCGGGCCGAACGTTCTCGACGAGGTCGATGTGCCGATGTCGCGTCTTGACGAGCACCAGCGGTGGACCCTCGATGCCGCTGCCGCGCTCGCATCGACGCCCGAGGTGACGGTCCTCGATCTGCAGCGCAGGCGAGATCAATCGGCGCTGCTTGACCGCATCCTGCGCACCGCGTCGGCCTCGACGACGCTCGTTGTCGCTGTCAGTGATCCCGTGGCCGAAGATGCACTTGCCCTGACCCCTCACGGCCGCGTCGTGAGGGTCCTCCTTGCAGACCGGTCACCTGAAGGTCGCAGCCGGCAAGACGTAAGCGACGAGGTGGTCGTATGACCGGGCTGTCGGGGCTGTTGACCGGTGGCGGTCGGGGCAGGGCGATCGCGCTCGCGGTCTTCGCGATCCTGATACCGCTGCTGGTCATGCTGACGCTGCTGCCGCGTCAGACCCAGGAACAGGTTCCCGTGGCGATCGTGAATCTTGATGTTCCGATCGAGGACGGGGGCACGCCCGTCGCCGCGGGCAAGCTCGTCACCGAGAACCTTCTGACAGCCGACGACGGGATCGCGTGGACCCTGACGGACACCGCGACAGCCGACCAGGGGCTCGCGCAGGGCACCTATCTCGCGGTGGTGACGATCCCGGCCGACTTCTCCCAGGACGTCGCAACCCTCGGCACTGATGCGCCGACGCAGGCTTCGCTGACAGTGCAGACCAGCACTCGTCACGGGTATCTCTCGGGCGTGCTGGCCGAAGCTCTGGCAGCGGGCCTTCCGCGCGGAGTGGAAGCTCAGCTCACGTCGGGGTATGTGTCAGGCACGCTGGCGGCCTTCACTGAGTTGCACACCGGAATCGGGCAGGCAGCCGACGGCGCGAGCGAACTCGCGAGCGGCATCGGGGACGCCGCGGGGGGAGCGGCAGTGCTCGCAGAGGGGCAGCGGGAGCTGGTCGCGGGGCTCGAGGGGATTGGAACGGTGCTTCGCGCCCTCCCGACAGGGGTCCGCGACCTGGGTGCGCTGAGCGCCGCAGCCGGGTCGGATGCCGCGGCTCTCGCGGGGTCGCTGGCCGGCGCTGCGATCGACGCCGAGGCGCTCTCGCTCGCGCAGGATCTCGGCGTCGCCGATCTCGACGCCCTCGCTGCGGTGATCTCCGCGGACCCGACCGTGCCAGCCGGCGACCTGCTCGATGACATCCTGGCCCTCCGCAGTGGGGCCGCCGCGATTGCATCGGACCTTCAGAATCAGGCCGGCGCTCTTGCCGGCGACGCCGTGGATGCCGCCGAACTCGCCGTCGGCGCCGACGCCGTGGCCGACCTCGCGGGGCCGGCGGCGTCAGCGCTCACCCAACTCGCGGCGGCTCAGCAGGAGGCGGTGTCCGGTGCGTCTGATCTCGCGGCCGGCGCTGCAGACCTTGCCAGCGGGCTCGATACCGCGGCCGGCGCCGCTGGTGAACTCGCGAGCGGCCTGGGTGAGGCGGCATCCAGCATCCCGAGTTATTCGAGTGCCCAGCAGCAGAGCATCGCGGCAACCGTCGCCTCGCCGATCGGCGTCACCACCACCAGCATCGGTGGCCCGGATTCCGCTCTGGCCGCGGCGGTGGCAGCGCTGGCGCCGGTGTCGCTGTGGCTGGGGGCGCTCGCCACCTTCCTCGTCGTTTCTCCCTTTGCGCGGGCGTCGCTCGTGGCCCCGGCAACGTCCGCGCACATCGCCGCTGACGCTGCACTGGTTGCGATGGGAATCGCCGTTGTGCAGTCGGTGCTCGTGTGGCTGGGGGTTGCCGTCCTCGGTGTCGTCCCCGATCGGATCGCCGTCGCCTACGGGCTGACCCTTGCCGCCGCGGTGTCGTTCACGCTGTTCCACCAGGCACTCACCGCCCTGTTCGGTCGAGCAGGTCTCATCGTGTCGGTGCTCGCACTGGGTCTCCAGCTGGTGGCCGCAGGCACCCTTCAACCGGTTACCGAGGGTTCGCTGGCTGCCACGCCGTTCTCGATCCTGCCGTTGAGCGTTGCCCTGCAGGGCGCCGACGCTCTGGTGGGCGGGTCGCTACACGAAGTGCTCGGGGCTGCAGTCGGACTTCTGCTGTGGGCTGCGGTCGCCTTCGCTGGCACGGTCATCGGGGTGCGCCGCGCGCGCTCACGTGCCGTGAGCGCCCTGCTTCCGGCGTGAGCTCGCGCGTCGATTTGCGGCGTCGAGGCCTAGATCGGTACTCTCGCGACATGCTTCCGGCACCGCACGACCTCGTTGCTTTCGCGACGACGGTTCGCGTGCTGCGCCGACGTCTGGGCGGTCGCCGACTCTAGGCGACCCCGCTGCGCTGTCGCGCGCGGCGGTGTCGCCACCTCCGGCTCTGTGCTTTCGATGCACGACGAACCCAGACAATAAGGTGGAATCCATGACCTACTCGGTCGCCGTCTCTGGCGCCTCCGGATATGCCGGCGGCGAGATCCTGCGGCTCCTAGCCCAGCATCCTGATGTCGATATCCGCACCGTCACCGCCCACTCCAACGCCGGGCAGCCCCTCATCGAGCACCAGCCGCATCTGCGCTCGCTCTCGCATCTGACGTTGCAAGACACCACTCCCGAGACCCTTGCCGGCCACGACATCGTGGTTCTCGCATTGCCGCACGGACAGTCAGCGCAATACACGGATGCCCTCGGAGATGTGCCCCTCGTGATCGACGCCGGCGCCGATCACCGGTTGCGCGATGCGGCAGCGTGGGAGCAGTTCTACGGCGGGGCGCACCCCGAGCCCTGGGCCTACGGCGTTCCCGAGCTGCCCGTCGCGAGCGGGAAGATCCGTGACACCCTCGCGGGCGCGACTCGCATCGCCGCACCCGGCTGCAACGCCTCGACGGTGAGTTTGTCGCTCGCGCCGGGGGTGGCTGCCGGCGTGATCGATCCGAGCGACATCGTCAGCGTGCTCGCCGTCGGCCCGTCGGGGGCAGGGAAGAGCCTCAAACCGCACCTGCTGGCAAGCGAAGTGCTCGGCAGCGCGAACCCGTATGCGGTCGGCGGCACACACCGGCACATCCCCGAGATCCGTCAGGCGCTGCAGGATGCCGGAGGGACCGACGTCCGGATCTCCTTCACGCCCGTCATCGTCCCGATGGCCCGCGGAATCCTTGCGACTTCCACCGCGCCGATTGCTCCGGGCGCCACGGATGCCGACATCCGCGCGGCCTGGGAGCTGGCGTACGCCGACGAGCCGTTCGTCCAGCTGCTGCCGGAGGGACAGGTCCCTCGCACGGCCGACGTGGTCGGGGCCAACACTGCGCTCCTCGGGCTCGCGATCGACCGGGCCGCAGGCCGGGTCGTCGTCGTCGCCGCTGTCGACAATCTCGTCAAGGGCACGGCCGGTGCCGCGGTCCAATCCATGAACATCGCGCTCGGCCTTCCCGAGGGCCGCGCCCTCACTACGAACGGAGTGGCACCGTGACCGTCACCGCGCCCGCAGGGTTCGAGGCGGCAGGAGTTGCCGCCGGACTCAAGTCGACCGGAAAGCCGGATGTCGCCGTGGTGGTCAACCGCGGGCCGCTCACCGTCGGCGCTGCCGTCTTCACGAGCAACCGCGCCAAGGCAAACCCGATTCTCTGGTCCGAACAGGCCATCCAGGACGGCGTCGTCGAAGCCATCGTGCTCAACTCCGGCGGCGCGAACTGTTTCACGGGTTCGTTCGGGTTTCTGACGACCCACCTGACCGCGGAGCGCGCCGCCGAGCTGCTCGGAGTGAGCGCCGGCGACATCCAGGTCTGTTCCACCGGCCTCATCGGAACCGGCGATCAGGTCTTCCGCGACAAGGTCCTCGCGGGAACCGAAGCCGCGATCGGTGCCCTGTCGCCGGATGGCGGCGAGGATGCTGCCCGAGCGATCATGACCACCGACTCCCGCCCGAAGACCACCACCATCACCGTTGACGGCTGGACGATCGGCGGAATGGCCAAGGGCGCCGGAATGCTCGCGCCCGGGCTCGCGACGATGCTCGTCGTTCTCACCACCGATGCCGTCCTGAGCGCGGCAGAAGCCGACGGCCACCTGCGTGCTGCGACGCGCGTGAGCTTTGACCGCCTCGACTCCGACGGGTGCATGTCCACGAACGACCAGGTGACCTTGATGGTCAGCGGTGCGAGCGGCGTCACGCCCGAGCCGGGTGCCTTCCGCACCGCGCTCATCGCGGTCTGCACCGACCTCGCGACCCAGCTGCAGTCAGACGCCGAGGGGGCGAGCCACGACATCACGATCGAGGTGATCCACGCGGCATCCGAAGACGACGCCGTCGAGGTGGGACGCTCGGTCGCGCGCAACAACCTCTTCAAGGCGGCGATCTTCGGCAACGACCCGAACTGGGGGCGCGTGCTCGCGGCGATCGGGACGACGGATGCCGCATTCGACCCCTATGCCGTGGATGTCACGATGAACGGTGTCCGCGTGTGCTCCGACGGCGGTCCCGACCAGCCCCGCGAACTCGTGGATCTCACCCCTCGGGCAACGAGCGTCGTCATCGACCTCAAGGTGGGCGATGCCTCGGCCACCATCTACACCAACGACCTCACCCACGATTACGTTCACGAGAACAGCGCCTACTCGTCATGACTGACCTGCAAGAGACCACGCCCGACGAGGCTGCCGAGAAGGCAGCCGTGCTGATCGAGTCGCTGCCGTGGCTCAAGCGCTTCCGCGACCAGATCGTGGTCGTCAAATACGGCGGCAATGCGATGGTGTCCGAAGAACTGCAGCGCACGGTCGCCGAAGACATCGCGTACCTGCGTTACGTCGGCGTCAAGCCCGTGGTGGTCCACGGGGGAGGCCCGCAGATCTCCCGCATGCTGGAGCGCCTCGACATCCCGAGCGAGTTCCAGGGCGGATACCGCGTCACGAACACCGAGGCGATCTCGGTCGTGCGCATGGTCCTCACCGGCCACATCAACCCGCAGCTCGTATCGAAGATCAATGCGCACGGCCCGTTCGCCGCCGGCCTCTCGGGTGAGGACGCCGGGCTGTTCGGCGGCCGCCGCCGCGGGGTTGTCGTCAACGGTGAAGAGGTCGACCTCGGGTCGGTCGGGGATGTCGTTCACGTGAACCCGACGGCGGTCCTCGACCACCTCGCGGCGGGCCGCATCCCCGTCGTGTCCTCGATCGCGCCCGACCTGGATCGTCCGGGACACACCTTGAATGTCAACGCCGACGCCGCGGCGGCGGCGCTCGCGGTGTCGCTGAATGCCGCCAAGCTCGTCATCCTCACCGACGTCCCCGGACTGTACGCGGACTGGCCGAATCGTGACTCGCTGGTCTCTCACCTGACCTCGACGGAGCTGCGAACGATGCTGCCGACGCTGGAGTCGGGAATGGTCCCCAAGATGCAGGCGTGTCTAGACGCCGTCGACGGGGGAGTCGACACGGCGGCGATCATCGACGGGCGCGTGCCGCACTCGCTCCTGATCGAAGTCTTCACGAGTAAGGGCATCGGAACCGAAGTGGTGAGCGCATGAGTGCAGTACTCCCCGAGACGAAAAGAGGCGCAATGAACGACGAGGCACCGACCACGGCATCCTGGCAGCACGATGCCCGCCGCGACCTTCTTGCCAACGCCGGAGACCGCCTTGCGCTGTTCACCCGCGGTGAGGGCGCCTACCTGTGGGATGACGCGGGTAAGCGCTACCTGGACTTCCTTGCCGGTATCGCGGTGAACTCGCTCGGGCACGCACACCCCGCGTTCGTCGAGGCGGTTTCTGCTCAGGCCGCGACCCTCGCGCACGTGTCGAACTACTTCGCCACCCCGCCGCAGCTCGCCCTGGCCGCGAAGCTCAAGCGACTCGCGGGAACCGGTGATTCCGGCCGCGTGTATTTCTCGAACTCGGGTGCGGAGGCCAACGAAGCGGCGTTCAAGCTTGCCCGGCTGCACGGCGGAACTGACCGGCCCCGGATCCTCGCCCTCACCGACGCCTTCCACGGGCGGACGATGGGCACCCTCGCCCTCACGGGAAAGCCGGCCATGCAGGAACCGTTCCTTCCGATGGTTCCTGGTGTGGAGTTCCTGGACTCGACGATCGAGGCTCTCGAAGCCGCGATGGATGACTCGGTCGCAGCCCTCATCCTCGAACCGATCAAGGGTGAGGCTGGCGTGCTCCCGCTCCCGGACGGCTATCTCGAAGCCGCGCGCGAGCTGACCCGCCGCCACGGTGCGCTCCTCATCCTTGATGAGATCCAGACCGGGGCCGGTCGCACCGGCGAATGGTTCGCCTTCCAGCACACCGGTATCACCCCGGATGCCATCACCGTGGCAAAGGGTATTGGCGGCGGATTCCCGATCGGGGCGCTCATCACCTACGGCGAGGCGAGCGAGCTGTTCTACCCCGGTACCCACGGGTCGACGTTCGGGGGGAACGCGCTGGCTACCGCGGTCGCGGGGGCGGTGCTCGACGAGATCGAGCGCGCCGATCTGGTGACCAACGCCCGCATCCGTGGCGGGCAGGTGCGTGAGGGCATCCTCGCGATCGACTCCCCGCTGATCGCCGGATGCCGCGGGCAGGGACTGCTCCTGGGCGTGGCGCTGACCCGCCCCGTCGCGAAGGCCGTCGTCGCCGCGGCGCAGGAACACGGACTCATCGTCAACGCCGCCAACGACGACACGATCCGGATCGCGCCGGCCCTGACGATCGGCGACGTCGAGATCGACGAGTTCCTGACCCTCTTCACCGCGGCCCTGTCCACCGTGACCGACGCCCTCATGCTCGACGAGACCTCGCAGCCCGACGAGACCTCGCAGCCCGACCACAAGGAAGCCGCGCAATGACCCGCCACCTGCTTCGCGACGATGACCTGACCCCGAAGGAGCAGGCAGAGATCCTTGCCCTTGCGGCAGACCTGAAGAAGGACCGCTGGAAGGTTCAGCCGCTGGCTGGCCCGCAGACCGTCGCGGTGATCTTCGACAAGTCATCCACGCGTACGCGCGTGTCGTTTGCTGTCGGAATCGCCGATCTCGGCGGGTCGCCGCTGATCATCTCGACCGCCAACAGTCAGCTGGGCGGCAAGGAGACCCCCGCCGACACCGCCCGCGTGCTCGAGCGGCAGGTGGCCGCGATCGTCTGGCGCACCTATGCGCAGGCAGGCCTCGAAGAGATGGCTGCCGGCACGCGGGTGCCCGTCATCAATGCGCTCAGCGACGACTTCCATCCGTGTCAGATCCTCGCCGATCTGCTCACAATCCAGGAGCACAAGGGCGAGCTGAAGGGCCTCACGCTCGCCTTCTTCGGGGACGGGCGCACCAACATGGGGCAGTCCTATGTGCTCGGCGGGGTCACGGCCGGCATGCATGTGCGCGTCGCCTCCCCGGTGGAGTACGCACCGCGTGAGGATGTCGTGGCCGACGCCGACCGCCGCGCCGAGCAGACCGGCGGTTCGGTCGCGCTCTACACCGACCCCAACGAGGCTGCCGCCGGCGCAGACATCATCGTCACCGACACCTGGGTCTCGATGGGCAAGGAGGACGAAAAGCTCCAACGGCTTCGCGACCTCACGCCCTACAAGGTGTCGCAGGAACTCATGAGCCTCGCCAAGGACGACGCGAACTTCATCCACTGCCTCCCCGCCGACCGCGGGTACGAAGTGGATGCCGAGGTGATCGACGGCCCGCAGAGCGTCGTGTGGGACGAAGCCGAAAACCGACTCCACGCGCAGAAGGCGCTGCTGGTGTGGCTGCTGCAGCAGCAGTAGCCGACCGGGTCGTCGGGAATCTGCGCCGCCTGGACGGGCCGCCGCGGATTCCGGGGCTGGACCTTGCCCGCGGGCTCGCCGTGATCGGGATGCTCGCGGCTCACCTGTTCACGCTGCCCGAGATCGACTGGACCGATCCGGTGACCTGGGGTGGGATCGTCGGCGGTCGCTCGTCGATTCTGTTCGCGACTCTCGCCGGCGTCTCGATCTCGATCGTCACCGCCGGCCCACGCGCCCCCGCGCCCCGGGCAGGTGGCTGGCCTGGCGAGCTCTCGTGCTCTGGGTCATCGGAATCGCACTGATCCTCACGGGTGTGCCGGTGTACGTCATCCTGCCGGCGTACGCGATCCTGTTCGCCGCGGCGATTCCTTTCGTGCGCGTGCGCACAGCGACGCTGTGGGTCTGGGCTGTCGCGGTGGCGCTTATCGTGCCGTGGCTGCTTCCGCCGATCGAGGCGGCGCCGTTCTGGGACACGGCGCCGGGCGAAGCGGTGTTCCTCCTGACCGGATGGGCCTACCCAGCTCCGCTCTGGCTTGCGTTCCTGCTGGCCGGAATGGCGGTCGGCCGCCTCGACCTCGCGCGGGCAGGAGTGCTGTGGGTCACGGCGGGCGCGGGTCTTGTGACTGCCGCGGTAGCAGAGACCCTCGCGGTCGTTGTTCCAGCCCCCGACGGGTACCTCGGCCAGGTGTGGCGGGCCAGCGGGCACAGTGGTGGCATCCTCGAGGTGTGGGGCTCGGGTGGGTTCGCCATCGCGATCATCGCCCTGTGCGTGCTGCTGTGCCGTACTATCCTGCGCGCCGTCGTGCTTCCGATCCGGACCCTGGGCGCGATGCCGCTGACGGCATACTCTGCGCAGATCGTCGTGTGGGCGGTGTGGGCGCTCATCGCACTGGGGACGACATCCGACCTGTTCGGGTTCCGGGCCCTGAACCCGTTCTGGCCGATGACGCTCGGGATCATCGCAGCCTGCTTCGCGTGGGCACTGCTGCTCGGGCGCGGCCCTCTCGAGCGGCTGGTCGATACGGTGTCGCGGCCGCGCGCGGATAGGCTGGCACGATGACTGCGACGGGTGATGCAACGCACGATGGCGCCCTCTGGGGTGCGCGATTCGCTTCGGGTCCATCGCCCGAACTTGCGGCCCTGAGCGTGTCCACCCACTTCGACTGGGCACTCGCCCCTTACGACATCCGGGGATCGCGTGCCCACGCGTCAGCCCTCGAGGCTGCTGGCTATCTCAGCGCCGACGAAGCTGCCAGCATGCGCGCGGGGCTCGATGAGCTCGCTGCTGCAGTCACCCGCGGCGAGGTCGTTGCCCGGCCTCAGGATGAAGACGTCCACGGTGCGCTCGAGCAGGCGCTCATCGAGATCGTCGGTCCCGAGCTCGGCGGAAAGCTCCGAGCCGGGCGCAGCCGAAACGACCAGATCGCGACGCTGGTGCGGATGTACCTCCTCGACCACACGCGGACGCTGGTACGTGAGATCGTCCGTCTCATCGATGCCATCGTCGCCCAGGCTGAGGCCCACCCGGCTGCGATCATGCCGGGGCGAACTCACCTGCAGCACGCCCAACCCATCCTGCTGGCGCACCACCTGCTCGCTCACGCGTGGCCGCTCGTGCGCGACCTCGAACGGCTCCGCGATTGGTCGACGCGGGCATCGGTGTCGCCCTACGGCGGGGGAGCGCTCGCCGGATCCACTCTGGGACTTGATCCCGCGCTTGTCGCTGCAGAACTGGGGCTCTCTCGGCCCGCAGAGAACTCGCTGGATGGAACCGCGGCGCGCGACGTCGTCGCCGAGTTCGCGTTCATCGCCGCGCAGATCGGGGTCGATCTGTCGCGCTTTGCCGAAGACATCATCGTGTGGAACACGCGGGAGTTCGGCTTCGTCACGCTCGATGATGGCTACTCGACCGGCTCGAGCATCATGCCGCAGAAGAAGAACCCTGATATCGCGGAACTGGCGCGGGGCAAGGCGGGGCGCCTGATCGGAAACCTCACCGGGCTGCTGGCCACGCTCAAGGGCCTGCCCCTGGCGTACAACCGTGATCTGCAGGAAGACAAAGAACCCGTCTTCGATTCGGTGCGGACGCTCGAGACGGTGTTGCCCGCCTTCGCCGGGATGGTGGCGACCCTGCGTTTTGACACCGACCGGATGGCGGAGCTTGCACCGCAGGGCTTCTCTCTTGCCACGGATGTCGCGGAGTGGCTCGTTCGGGAGGGCGTTCCCTTCCGTGATGCGCATGAGATCTCCGGGAAGCTCGTGCAGGCGTGTGAAGTTCGGGGGATCGGACTCGAGGACGCCGACGACGACCTGCTTGCGCGGGTCTCGCCGCGGCTCACGCCGGGAGTCCGCGAGGTCCTGACGATCGAGGGGTCGGTTTCCAGTCGCACCGGCGTGGGCGGAACCGCTCCGGAGCGGGTTGCCGAGCAGCGCGCGGAACTGATTTCGCGTGTGCAGGACGCTGCGCACGCGCTGGGGCTGTGACGGGACTGATAGATCCAAAAAATCAGCCCGGGGCTTATTATCTCGCTTCATAAGCGATAGACTGCTTGTGTGACCGTCGCGGTGATCGCAGATATCGTCGGATCCCGGCGCCTCGCCGACCGGGATGCCGCGCAGCGCGAGCTCGAGGCGACTATCGCGCGCGTCAACGCTGACCGGCCGACAGCGATCGTCCCGCTGACGGCGACGTTCGCCGATGAATTCCAGGCGGTCTTCGCGGAACTCGATCACGCGCTTGCGTGGCTCCTGTTGCTCCAGCTTGCTCTTCCCGAAGAGATCGAGCTGCGCTTCGGGATCGGCATCGGCACCGTGGGGGCCGTTTCGTCAGCAACCGACCGCATCTCCGACGGGCCCGGTTGGTGGTCAGCCCGGGATGCCGTCGAGGCCGTGCACCGCCTCCAGGATCGCGCCGTGCCGCGCGCGCGGACGCGCGTTGTCGCAGCTTCGGGGGAGGATGCCGCCATGGCCGAGCGTGTCCGATCCGTCAACGCATACCTGCTCGTCCGCGATGAGATCGTCGGCGCGATGACGTCACGCACGCGCCGCCTCGCTTATGGTCGCTGCCTCGGTCGAACGCAGCACGACCTCGCCGCAGAGGAGGGGATCACGCAGTCCGCGGTCTCCCAAGCGCTCGCCGCCGGCGGAGCCGCGGGGCTTGTGGCCGGATTCCAGATCCTGGACGAAGCGTCCGGATGATCGCCGCCGGCATCGTGCTCCTGACAGTCGGTGGCGTCGACCTCACGCGGCGTTCGCTGACCGGGATGCGTCGCGCGATCGTTCTGGCCGTGCTCGGACTCGTGGTGCTGATCGCCTCGGCCGGCGCGGATGCCGCGGTCTGGAGCTTCGTCGCCGTCGGCGTGGCCGCGGCCTGGGCTCTGGCCACCCCGGATCGCCGGGGCGGGCGAGCCGGGTTCTGGCCGGTCGCGCTCGTGGTAACTGTCGCTGCTCTCGCCGTCGCGCTTCTCGGCGTCCGACAAGACCAGGGGCCGCTCGGCGAGGTGTGGCCCTCCCACTCGCCGCTGGGCGCGGTGAGCCTGGACGTCGCAGTGCTCGTCGCCGGAGCGCTGGTCTTCCTTCTCGAATCCGGGAACGTGATCGTGCGAATCGCGCTCCGAGACGGCGACGTGCCCGTTGAGGAGCGTGCGGCGACGCTGAAGGGCGGACGACTCATCGGTCCGATCGAGCGGGTGCTCGTCTTCGCCCTTACCCTCACCGGCGCGTTCACGCTCCTGGCCGCGGTGCTTGCAGCGAAGGGCATCGTCCGCTTTCCCGAGATCTCCCGGGACGGAGAGGGCGGCATCCGCGCGGAGTACTTCCTCATCGGGAGCCTCGTGAGTTGGACGACTGCCCTCGCTGTAGCTTTCCTCGTATGGTGGGGGACCTCGATCTGACGCCGCGGTCAGCGGTGGGCGCGCTGCTAGCCTGAGATTCGTGGCAGAACTCACGACCGATTCCCCCGTCCGCGCGTTGGAGCCCGCGAACGACCCTTCGTTCGAATCGGTCTGGGACGAGATCGTTTGGCGTGGTTTGGTGCACGTTTCCACCGATCAGGAGGCGCTGCGCGCGCTGCTGGGGGCGGCCCGATCACGTATTACTGCGGCTTTGACCCGACGGCGCCGAGCCTGCACCTGGGTAACCTCGTGCAGCTGCTCCTGCTGCGTCGGCTGCAGCTCGCGGGGCACCGACCGCTCGGCCTGGTCGGGGGATCGACCGGCCTGGTGGGCGATCCGCGACCGACAGCCGAGCGGACCCTGAACACGCGCGAGACCGTTGCCGAGTGGGTGTCGCGACTGCGCAGCCAGGTGGAGCGCTTCCTCAGCTTCGAGGGGGAGAACGCCGCACGCATCGTCAACAACCTGGACTGGACGGCGCCGCTGTCGGCTATCGACTTCCTTCGCGAGATCGGCAAGCACTACCGCGTTGGCACCATGCTGAAGAAAGACGCGGTCAGCGCTCGTCTGAACTCGGAGGCGGGGATCAGCTACACGGAGTTCAGCTACCAGATCCTTCAGGGGCTCGACTATCTCGAGCTGTACCGGACCTACGGCTGTGTTCTGCAGACCGGCGGCAGCGATCAGTGGGGGAACCTCACCAGCGGCGTGGATCTGATTCACCACGCCGAACATGCGTCGGTTCACGCCATCGGCACGCCGCTGATCACCAACAGCGACGGTACGAAGTTCGGCAAGAGCGAGGGCAACGCCATCTGGCTGGATGCCTCCATGTGCTCTCCGTACCGGATGTACCAGTTCTGGCTCAACACTGACGACGCCGACGTCATCACGCGGATGAAGATCTTCACGTTCCTCACTCGCGAGGAGATCGACGAGTATGAACGACTCGTCGAGGTGGAGCCCTACCGCAGGGCCGCGCAGAAGCGGCTCGCCCTGGAGGTCACGACGACGGTGCATGGCCCGGAGGCGACGGCAGCAGTGATCGCCGCATCCGACGCGCTGTTCGGGCAGGGCGATCTCACCTCGCTGGATGCAGAGGTCCTTCGCACCGCGTTGGAGGAGTTGCCACATGTGGAGGGGGCGCGGGAGATGACCGTCGTTGAAGCTCTTGTCGCAACCGGACTGGTGGCCAGTCTCTCCGAGGCTCGGCGGGCCATCGCGCAGGGCGGGGTCTCGCTCGACGGCATCCGCGTCGACGACGACGGCGCGCGGGTGACCGGTGGGCTCCCCGGGGGAGTGTCGGTGCTGCGTCGCGGCAAGAAGACGCTTGCTGGAGTCTTCCTCGGACCGCGTGAATCCGCGTGATGCGGCGCGACACGCCCGGGATGCGGGCAGGATTTGTCACGTTGTTCATATCCGCGTAATGTCTTTCTTGTTCGCCCCAAAGGAGCGCGGTGAGGCTGAGAGCCTCCCCTCCTCAAGCAGTGAACCACCCCCCAACACACAGACTCCTTGAGAGTCACAGACCTCCGGGTCTACGATGGGGGATCCGCTCTTCGCGGTGGTCTTGTCGACCGCTCGAGCGAGTCTGAGACTCGCCGGACGCCGATTTGACAGCGACGAGGAAGCGGATAAGATAGAGAAGTTGCCCTGCGGGGAGGTCGAGAGGCCGAAAGCAGGAGCATCCGATCCTTGAGAACTCAACAGCGTGCACTTGTCAAATGCCAAAAAACCTCGATTCAGCTTCGGCTGAATGAGATTCCTTTGGATCAAAGTCCGGCACTTCGGTGTCGGCAACGGATAGTCAGCAATGACATCCCTTTGGTCAGATCAAACTCGCTGCTTCAGTCAATTTCCGGCTGATCGCAGCAACATTTCTTCACGGAGAGTTTGATCCTGGCTCAGGATGAACGCTGGCGGCGTGCTTAACACATGCAAGTCGAACGGTGAAGCAGAGCTTGCTCTGTGGATCAGTGGCGAACGGGTGAGTAACACGTGAGCAATCTGCCCCTGACTCTGGGATAAGCGCTGGAAACGGCGTCTAATACCGGATACGAGCTGCGAAGGCATCTTCAGCAGCTGGAAAGAATTTCGGTCAGGGATGAGCTCGCGGCCTATCAGCTTGTTGGTGAGGTAACGGCTCACCAAGGCGTCGACGGGTAGCCGGCCTGAGAGGGTGACCGGCCACACTGGGACTGAGACACGGCCCAGACTCCTACGGGAGGCAGCAGTGGGGAATATTGCACAATGGGCGAAAGCCTGATGCAGCAACGCCGCGTGAGGGACGACGGCCTTCGGGTTGTAAACCTCTTTTAGCAGGAAAGAAGCGAAAGTGACGGTACCTGCAGAAAAAGCGCCGGCTAACTACGTGCCAGCAGCCGCGGTAATACGTAGGGCGCAAGCGTTATCCGGAATTATTGGGCGTAAAGAGCTCGTAGGCGGTCTGTCGCGTCTGCTGTGAAAACCCGAGGCTCAACCTCGGGCCTGCAGTGGGTACGGGCAGACTAGAGTGCGGTAGGGGAGATTGGAATTCCTGGTGTAGCGGTGGAATGCGCAGATATCAGGAGGAACACCGATGGCGAAGGCAGATCTCTGGGCCGTAACTGACGCTGAGGAGCGAAAGGGTGGGGAGCAAACAGGCTTAGATACCCTGGTAGTCCACCCCGTAAACGTTGGGAACTAGTTGTGGGGTCCATTCCACGGATTCCGTGACGCAGCTAACGCATTAAGTTCCCCGCCTGGGGAGTACGGCCGCAAGGCTAAAACTCAAAGGAATTGACGGGGACCCGCACAAGCGGCGGAGCATGCGGATTAATTCGATGCAACGCGAAGAACCTTACCAAGGCTTGACATATACGAGAACGGGCCAGAAATGGTCAACTCTTTGGACACTCGTAAACAGGTGGTGCATGGTTGTCGTCAGCTCGTGTCGTGAGATGTTGGGTTAAGTCCCGCAACGAGCGCAACCCTCGTTCTATGTTGCCAGCACGTAATGGTGGGAACTCATGGGATACTGCCGGGGTCAACTCGGAGGAAGGTGGGGATGACGTCAAATCATCATGCCCCTTATGTCTTGGGCTTCACGCATGCTACAATGGCCGGTACAAAGGGCTGCAATACCGCGAGGTGGAGCGAATCCCAAAAAGCCGGTCCCAGTTCGGATTGAGGTCTGCAACTCGACCTCATGAAGTCGGAGTCGCTAGTAATCGCAGATCAGCAACGCTGCGGTGAATACGTTCCCGGGTCTTGTACACACCGCCCGTCAAGTCATGAAAGTCGGTAACACCTGAAGCCGGTGGCCCAACCCTTGTGGAGGGAGCCGTCGAAGGTGGGATCGGTAATTAGGACTAAGTCGTAACAAGGTAGCCGTACCGGAAGGTGCGGCTGGATCACCTCCTTTCTAAGGAGCATCTGGCACCCTCGGGTGTCCAGGCGCCGGATCGAGACATACGTTCTCGCCGGTTAGCTCATGGGTGGAACATTTGACGAGGTGTCGATCGAAGATCGCCCCGCTCAGTACGTCCTTCGGGACTGGAACCGCGGATCGTGAACGATCGGCACATGCACGCTGTTGGGTCCTGAGGGACCGGGTGTCGCGAATGCGGCAGCTGAACCTCAGGGCCTTTTCTGGCGGTCGCAGTGCGACACGCGGAGAAGGTACCGCCCGTACTTTGAGAACTACACAGTGGACGCGAGCATCTTAGAGACGATCTTCGGATCGTTTCACAAAGATGATCTTTATAGATCATTAGTCAATTTCTGATCCGGCTTCGGTCGGATCCGATTCTTGATAAAACTCATGTGATTTCAAGTCTTTAAGAGCAAACGGTGGATGCCTTGGCATCTGGAGCCGAAGAAGGACGTAGCAATCTGCGATAAGCCTCGGGGAGTGGATAAGCACACTTTGATCCGAGGATCTCCGAATGGGGAAACCCCGCTGGGCGGCGTGCCGACCCAGTGACTCCCGCCTGAATATATAGGGCGGGTAGAGGGAACGTGGGGAAGTGAAACATCTCAGTACCCACAGGAAGAGAAAGCAACCGCGATTCCGTTAGTAGTGGCGAGCGAAACCGGAACAGGCTAAACCGAGTACGTGTGATATCCGGCAGGAGTTGCGTATTCGGGGTTGTGGGACTTTTCGTGTTGTTCTGCCGAACAGCAAGCGTTACAAGAAGGTATAGACGAATGGCATTGAAAGGCCAGTCATAGAGGGTGCCAACCCCGTAGTCGAAATGCCTCCCTTGGCGCGAGAAGTATCCCAAGTAGCACGGGGCCCGAGAAATCCCGTGTGAATCTGTCAGGACCACCTGATAAGCCTAAATACTCCCAGATGACCGATAGCGGACAAGTACCGTGAGGGAAAGGTGAAAAGTACCCCGGGAGGGGAGTGAAATAGTACCTGAAACCGTTTGCTTACAAACCGTTGGAGCAGCCCTAGCAGCTGTGACAGCGTGCCTTTTGAAGAATGAGCCTGCGAGTTAGCGATATGTGGCGAGGTTAACCCGTGTGGGGTAGCCGTAGCGAAAGCGAGTCTGAATAGGGCGATTCAGTCGCATGTCCTAGACCCGAAGCGAAGTGATCTATCCATGGCCAGGCTGAAGCGACGGTAAGACGTCGTGGAGGGCCGAACCCACTTAGGTTGAAAACTGAGGGGATGAGCTGTGGATAGGGGTGAAAGGCCAATCAAACTTCGTGATAGCTGGTTCTCTCCGAAATGCATTTAGGTGCAGCGTTGCGTGTTTCTTGCCGGAGGTAGAGCTACTGGATGGCCGATGGGCCCTACAAGGTTACTGACGTCAGCCAAACTCCGAATGCCGGTAAGTGAGAGCGCAGCAGTGAGACTGTGGGGGATAAGCTTCATAGTCGAGAGGGAAACAACCCAGACCACCAACTAAGGTCCCTAAGCGCGTGCTAAGTGGGAAAGGATGTGGAGTTGCTCAGACAACCAGGAGGTTGGCTTAGAAGCAGCCACCCTTGAAAGAGTGCGTAATAGCTCACTGGTCAAGTGATTCCGCGCCGACAATGTAACGGGGCTCAAGCACGCCACCGAAGTTGTGGCATTGACATTATTGGTAGGCCTTCGTGGTCCAGCCGTGTTGATGGGTAGGAGAGCGTCGTGTGGCCAGCGAAGCGGCGGTGTGAACCAGCCGTGGAGGCTACACGAGTGAGAATGCAGGCATGAGTAGCGAAAGACGTGTGAGAAACACGTCCTCCGAAAGACCAAGGGTTCCAGGGTCAAGCTAATCTTCCCTGGGTAAGTCGGGACCTAAGGCGAGGCCGACAGGCGTAGTCGATGGACAACGGGTTGATATTCCCGTACCGGCGAAGAACCGTCCCAATCAATCCAGTGGTGCTAAGTGCCCGAATCCCTTTGTACGATCCCTTCGGGGTGAGGCATTGGGCCTAGCGCACGACCCCATGCTGGTGCGGTTAGCGTATTAACAGGTGTGACGCAGGAAGGTAGCCCAAGCCAGGCGATGGTTGTCCTGGTGCAAGTGCGTAGGCCGAGTGATAGGCAAATCCGTCACTCATATGGCTGAGACACGATGCGGATAAAAAGTGGGTGATCCTATGCTGCCGAGAAAAGCATCGACGCGAGGTTCTAGCCGCCCGTACCCCAAACCGACTCAGGTGGTCAGGTAGAGAATACCAAGGAGATCGAGAGAATCGTGGTTAAGGAACTCGGCAAAATGCCCCCGTAACTTCGGGAGAAGGGGGGCCTTCGACGTATTAGGACTTGCTCCGAAAGCGTTTGGAGGCCGCAGAGACTAGTGGGTAGCGACTGTTTACTAAAAACACAGGTCCGTGCCAAGTCGCAAGACGATGTATACGGACTGACGCCTGCCCGGTGCTGGAAGGTTAAGAGGACGGGTTAGCGCAAGCGAAGCTCAGAATTTAAGCCCCAGTAAACGGCGGTGGTAACTATAACCATCCTAAGGTAGCGAAATTCCTTGTCGGGTAAGTTCCGACCTGCACGAATGGCGTAACGACTTCCCAACTGTCTCAACCGCGAACTCGGCGAAATTGCACTACGAGTAAAGATGCTCGTTACGCGCAGCAGGACGGAAAGACCCCGTGACCTTTACTACAGCTTGGTATTGGTGTTCGGTGTGGCTTGTGTAGGATAGGTGGGAGACTTTGAAGCAGGGACGCCAGTTCTTGTGGAGTCGTTGTTGAAATACCACTCTGGTCACTCTGGATGTCTAACTTAGAACCGTAATCCGGTTCAGGGACAGTGCCTGGTGGGTAGTTTAACTGGGGCGGTTGCCTCCCAAAAAGTAACGGAGGCGCCCAAAGGTTCCCTCAACCTGGTTGGCAATCAGGTGGCGAGTGTAAGTGCACAAGGGAGCTTGACTGTGAGACTGACAGGTCGAGCAGGGACGAAAGTCGGGACTAGTGATCCGGCAGTGGCTTGTGGAAGCGCTGTCGCTCAACGGATAAAAGGTACCTCGGGGATAACAGGCTGATCTTGCCCAAGAGTCCATATCGACGGCATGGTTTGGCACCTCGATGTCGGCTCGTCGCATCCTGGGGCTGGAGTAGGTCCCAAGGGTTGGGCTGTTCGCCCATTAAAGCGGTACGCGAGCTGGGTTTAGAACGTCGTGAGACAGTTCGGTCCCTATCCGCTGCGCGCGTAGGAAGTTTGAGAGGATCTGACCCTAGTACGAGAGGACCGGGTTGGACGAACCTCTGGTGTGTCAGTTGTTCCGCCAGGAGCACCGCTGATTAGCTACGTTCGGGATGGATAACCGCTGAAAGCATCTAAGCGGGAAGCCGGCCTCAAGATGAGACTTCCATGCCTACGGGCGAGAGGCTCCCAGCAGACTACTGGGTTGATAGGCCAGATGTGGAAGCGTGGTAACACGTGCAGCTGACTGGTACTAATAAGCCGATGACTTGATAACACACCGTTTTTGGTGCTTGCGTCCACTGAGTGGTTCTCGATGTACGGTCGAGAACCGCATGACAATGACTTTTGTTGTGCAGACTGAAACATCAATAGTGTTTCGGCGGCCATAGCGAGAGGGAAACGCCCGGTCCCATTCCGAACCCGGAAGCTAAGCCTCTCAGCGCCGATGGTACTGCAGGGGGGACCCTGTGGGAGAGTAGGACACCGCCGGACTTCTTTTAAGAAATGGCCACCCAATGCTGGGTGGCCATTTCTCGTTAACAGGCCGCTGCATCGCTGATGTACGCCACGTGGAAGGATCGGGCACGAGATGGTAGAGGACAGCGCGCCGAACGCGGATGATTCGGACCGTCGCGACCGCAAGGATCGAGCGGCTCGTCCGTATCGCGAGGGCAGTTCTGCGCGGGGTGGCCGACCCGATCGGGCTGGTTCGGATCGTCGGGCTGGTGCTGGGCGGAGCGCTCCCGGTGACAAGTCAGCCCGCGGCTCGTCGCGAGGCCCTCGCGACGGCGGCGCGAGCGGAGGCGAAGCCCGTCCTCGCTACAGCGATGACCGCGGCCGGCCCCACGGCTCGGCCCGCCCCCGCGGCGCGGGTGAGCGTGACGCCGACAGGCCGCGCTCGTCTGAACGAGGTGGTCGTCCCTCCGATCGAGGTGGTCGTCCGTCCGAGCGCGGTGGTCGTCCATCGGATCGCGGAGGCCGCCCCTCGGAGCGCAGGGGCGATACGGACCGCGGTCGCGCAGATCGTCCGCAGCGTAGGGAACGCCCACCTCGCGACAACGAAACCCGCGAGCGCGCGCCCGAGATCCCTGAAGAGATCACCGCCCGGGACCTCGCTGCGCCCGCCCGCAATGAGCTCAAGACCTTGAGCAAAGAGAACGCGGACGCCGTTGCCCGGCACCTCGCCATGGCGGCGCGGGTGATCGATACCGATCCGGCCCTCGCGCACGAGCACGCGCAGGCCGCGGTCAAGCGTGCGGGTCGGATCGCCGTGGTCCGTGAGACTGCCGCGATCACCGCGTACGCGACCGGGGACTTCGCCCTCGCGCTGCGTGAGCTGCGGACGTATCGCCGCATCTCGGGCAAGGATGACCAGATCGCTCTGCTCGTCGACAGTGAACGCGGGGTGGGGCGTCCCGACCGTGCCCTGGAGGCGGGCCGGGCCGTCGACCGCGACGCGCTCCCGGCGGGGGTACGTGTCGAGCTCGCGATCGCGATGTCTGGCGCGCGCCTGGATCTGGGCGAGCCCGAGCGCGCGCTCAGTGAGCTCGATATTCCGGAGCTCGACCCGGATCGCGCCTTCGAGTGGTCACCCGCGCTCTTTGCCGCCCGTGCCACGGTTCTGGACGAGCTCGGACGCGTCGATGAGGCACAGGAGTGGCAGCGGCGGGCGATCATCGCCGCCGATGCCCTGGATGCGGCAGCCGGCTTTGCCGAGAGCGAAGAGCTGTTCGTCGAGGACATTGAACCCGAGGAACTCTCGTCCGAAGGGCCCGCCGCCGCGCCGGCGGCCACCGCCGAGCCGACCTCGCGTCCCGCGACTGAGACCGAGCGCGCCGACGGAGAGGGCTGATGGCGATGTTCTCGCGGCGGCGCACGTCATCGACGCCGCTCGATGGAGTGGATGCGGTCCTCGCCGACCTCGACGGTGTCGTCTACGCCGGGGCCGGCGCATTGCCGTGGGCAGTGGAGAGCCTGTCAGCGCTGGGGGAGCGGCGCCTCGGGTTCATCACGAACAATGCATCCAGGACCGACGAGGCTGTCGCCGAGCACCTTCGGGAGCTTGGCCTTGCGACGCAGGCATCGGACGTGGTCACCAGCCCGCAAGCGGCAACGCGTCTGCTGCGTACCCGCGTAGAACCGGGCGCGACGATTCTCGTCGTCGGTGGTGAGGGGCTGGTCGTCGAACTCGAGAACGCCGGGTACGCCGTCACCCGGAGTGCTGAGGATTCGCCGGCGGCTGTCGTGCAGGGTTTCGCCCCGGATGTGGGGTGGAAGCAGCTGGCAGAGGCGGCGTTCGCGCTGAAGACCCCGGAGGACGAGGGTGGCATCCCCTGGATCGCCACCAACACCGACTGGACGATCCCGCAGGCCCGCGGGATCGCACCGGGCAACGGCACGCTCGTCTCGGCGGTGCACACTGCCGTCGGGCGCCTGGCGACCGTCGCGGGAAAGCCCGAGACGCCGATCTTCGAGGAGGCTGTCGCGCGTTTCGGGGCGCAGCATCCGTTGTTCATCGGTGACCGCCTCGACACCGACATTCTCGGCGCCTGCCGGGCCGGAATCGCCTCGGCTCTGGTGCTGACGGGAATCGACCGGCCCAAGCACGTGCTGGCAGCCCCCGCCGGATCGCAGCCCACGTTTATCCTCGGTGATCTTCGGGAACTCTTCGAGCCGTACCCCGAGGCTGTGACCCATGACGGGGTGACGGAGGTGCGGGGTGCTCGCGTTCGCATCGATGGTCCCGATGTGGAAATCCTCGCGGAGGGGGAGCGCCCCATCGACCTCCTGCGTGCCGGGGCTGCCGCGATCTGGCGGACCGGCCGTGCGATCTTCGGGTTCCGTGTGCCGGAGCGCCTCTACGCGGATCCATTCCACCGGCCCTGAGCGTTCACCGGCCCTGGGCCTCCACCCTCCTGGGGCCTTCACCGCGCTGTCGGGCCTGATCGCGCTGTCGCGCCCGTAGTCTGGGTGTCATGCTCAGCGACGACCGTCCCGATGAGGATGCCGCCTCCGACGAGATCAAGGACGGCGACACCGTGACGGAAGCCGCCGCTCCCCGCCCTGACGAAAACCTTCTCTCGCAGCTGGATATCGTCGAGTCGCAGCCGCTGTCTGACCGGGCTGCGGCGTACGAAGCCATCCACGAAGACCTGGCTCGGCGCCTGGAGCACAATCCTGAGGCGCCTCGTCAGTGATCTCTCGCCGATGACACCCCGACTGGATGCCGAGCTCGCCGCTCGCGGCCTGGCGCGCTCGCGAACGCATGCTGCGCGCCTGATCTCCGCGGGCAGCGTCACCGTCGACGGGCGCGGGGTGGTGAAGCCGTCAGCGGCAGTGGACGCGGCATCCGTCATCGAGGTAGCAGCCGAGGATCACTACGTCAGCCGTGGGGCGCACAAACTCGTCGCGGCGCTCGAGGCGTTCGGGGTGGACATCGCGGGCAGAGCTGCGCTGGACCTGGGTGCGTCAACCGGCGGGTTCACACAGGTGCTGCGGGAGCGCGGGGCAACGCCGGTCGTTGCCGTCGACGTCGGCCACGGACAGCTCGCGGCCGGCATCGCATCCGACCCCGAGGTCATCTCGGTCGAGGGGTTCAACGTGCGTTACATGGATGCCGAGACGCTGCGCTCGGCATCCGGCGTGGGACTCGAGCCTCGGATCGTCGTGGGGGACCTCTCCTTCATCTCCCTGAGCCATGTCCTTCCTGCGATCCGCCGCGTGGCGGCGGCGGATGCCGACATCGTCCTGCTCGTAAAGCCGCAGTTCGAGGTGGGGCGCACCGGCATCCGCGAAGGGGTCGTGACCGATGCCGCGCTGCGTTCCGAGGCCGTCATGGGGGTCCTGTGGTCGGCGTGGGACACGGGACTCGGCACGATCGGGGTGATTTCCTCCCCGATCGTGGGTACCCACGGCAACCTCGAGTACCTCGTGCATCTTGCCGCGTCGCGGGGGAGCAATCCGACAGAATGGATCAGCACGGTGAATCAGCTGACGGGAGCAGGATGACCGACGAGGCGCGCAACATCCTCGTGGTCGCGCACGGGCGTCGACCTGACACGGTGGGCGCTGCTGCCCGTGTGATCGGCGCCCTGCGTGACGCGGGCGCAACACCAGTGCTCTCCTCCGACGACCGGGCTGAGCTCGACTCCGCGATACCGGGGCCGCTCGCGACCCTCGGTGCTGATGTCGCGGTAGCCGACATCGAGCTGGCGATCGTCCTCGGGGGCGATGGCACAATCCTGCGGGCCGCAGAACTCGTTCGCGAGGGCAGCGCCCCGGTTCTCGGGATCAACATGGGTCACGTCGGCTTCCTCGCCGAGATCGAGCGCGATGACATGGACGAGGCAGTCCGGCGGGTCATCGACCGCGACTATACGGTCGAAGAGCGACTCGCGCTGCAGGTGCGGATCAAGGACCGCGACGAGCAGGTCATCTACGAGACGTGGGCGCTGAACGAGGCCACGGTCGAAAAGGCCAGCCGGGAGCGGATGCTCGAGGTCGTGATCGAGATCGACGGCCGGCCGCTGTCGTCGTTCGGCTGCGACGGCATCGTGGTGTCCACTCCGACCGGCTCGACCGCGTACAACTTCTCCGCCGGCGGTCCGGTGATCTGGCCGGGAGTCGAGGCGATCGCCGTCGTCCCGCTGTCGGCGCACGCGCTGTTTGCCAAGCCGCTCGTGATCGCGCCCGAGCACACCGTGGCCGTCGAGTTGCTCGAGCGCACGAACGGCACGGGCATCCTGTGGTGCGACGGCCGCCGCTCGCACGATCTTCCGGCCGGGGCGCGCGTCGTCGTCCGCCGATCCGAGCATCCGGTGCGGCTTGCGCGCCTGCATCCCGCGTCGTTCACCGACCGGCTCGTCAAGAAGTTCCGCCTGCCCGTCGAAGGATGGCGCGGCCCGTCACCCGCCGCGGAGAGTTCGTGATCGAGCAGATGACCCTGCGGGACCTCGGCGTCATCGCCGAGGCCACCCTGCCCATCGGTCCGGGTTTCACGGCGATCACGGGTGAGACCGGCGCGGGCAAGACGATGGTCGTGACCGGCCTCGGCCTGCTTCTCGGTCAGCGCTCGGACAGCGGTGCAGTGCGCGCGGGGGCGGCGCAGGCATCCGTTGAGGGCGTGTGGATCGTGCCGCCCGACGGGGCTGTGGCAGAGCGGGTGCGCGAAGCTGGCGCCGACGTCGAACCGATCGACGAGACGCGGGCCGAGCTGATCGTCGGGCGCATCATCTCGAGCGAGGGACGCAGTCGGGCTGCAGTCGGCGGGCGAGCAGCTCCCGCCGCGGTCCTGTCGGATCTTGCCGATGACCTCGTGGTCGTGCACGGGCAGTCCGAGCAGTTGCGGCTGCGCTCGGCTGCCGCCCAGCGCGACGCTCTCGACCGGTTCGGCGGTGCCGACGTCGCCGACGCGCTCGTCACCTACCGGGACCGGTTTGCGGCGTGGGAGGGACTGGACGAGGAACTGACGACCCTGATCACCGATCGCGACGCGCGGGCTGCGGAAGCCGAGGAACTGCGCGCCGCGATCGCGGTGATCGAAGCGGTGGCACCGCGCGCCGGGGAGGATGCCGAACTCACCCAGTGGGCCGAGCGGCTCGCGAACGCCGAGGCGCTGCGGGAGGCCGCGGCGCTGGCGCATGCGGCACTGACAGCCGAAGACGAGGCAACAGACGCGACGACCCTCGTCGGGGAGGCGCGGCGTGCCCTGGAGCGTGCCGCGGGAAGTGACCCCGAGCTCGAGCGTCTCGCCGAGCAGGTAGCCGAGATCGGGTACCGGCTCGTCGATGTCTCAGCCTCGCTCGCGGGGTACCTCGCCGACCTCGATGAATCGGGTCCGCACGAACTTGCCGCCGTCGAGGAGCGCCGTGCCGCACTGTCCGAACTGGTGCGCGCGCATGGCTCCCTGGATGAGGCGATCGCGCTTCTGGACACCGGGTCGGCACGGCTGGCAGAACTCGACGACGACGGCGAGCGGGTCGAGCGACTCACTCGGGAGCGGGAGGAGGCGGCATCCGCTCTCGATGAGGCGGCAGCTGCCCTCACGGCGGCGCGCACGACGGCTGCCGCCCGCCTCGGAGAGCTCGTGACCGCCGAGTTGCATGCTCTGGCGATGCCGGATGCCGAGATCGAGGTTTCCGTCACCCCCGCAGCTCCGAGCCGCTCCGGGCGGGACGAAGTGGCGATCCTCCTGGCACCCCACCCGGGTTCGTCGCCACGCCCGGTCTCGCGCAGCGCATCCGGCGGTGAGCTCAGCCGCGTCATGCTCGCGATCGAAGTCGTGATCGCGGCGGTCGATGCCGTGCCCACCTTCGTTTTCGACGAAGTGGATGCCGGAATCGGCGGCGCTGCGGCCATCGAGGTTGGCAGGCGCCTGGCGCGCCTGGCGCAGACATCCCAGGTGATCGCCGTGACCCACCTCGCGCAGGTCGCGGCGTTCGCGAACAATCATCTGAGTGTGGTCAAGGCCAGCGATGGCGCGGTCACGGCATCCGGTGTTCACCAGCTCACCGGCGCCGCTCGCGAGGCTGAGATGGCGCGACTGCTGTCGGGGATGCCAGACTCCGAGGCAGCGCTCACCCACGCCCGCGAGTTGCTCGACCTGGGCACGATCGCCGACTGATAGGATCGAAGCCCGTGATGCAGACCCCGAGTGACTCGCACGGATCCCCTTCGGATGACGCCCCGGCGTCCCTTTCTCCCACCGTCGATGACCGCTCGTCGGGCCTCACGACGACGAAGCACATCTTCGTCACGGGAGGCGTCGTTTCCTCCCTGGGCAAGGGTCTGACTGCCGCAAGCCTCGGCAACCTCCTCACCGCGCGCGGCCTGCGGGTCGTGATGCAGAAGCTCGACCCGTATTTGAACGTCGACCCCGGAACGATGAACCCGTTCCAGCACGGCGAGGTCTTCGTGACCGATGACGGTGCTGAGACTGACCTCGACATCGGGCACTACGAGCGGTTCCTCGACATCGACCTGAGCCAAGCGGCCAACGTCACGACCGGACAGATCTACTCCCAGGTCATCGCCCGCGAGCGCCGGGGTGAGTACCTCGGCGACACGGTGCAGGTCATCCCGCACATCACCGACGAGATCAAGCGGCGCATGCGGTTGCAGGCGACCGAGGACCCGCAGCCCGATGTCATCATCACCGAGATCGGCGGCACCGTCGGTGACATCGAGTCGCAGCCGTTCATCGAGTCGGCGCGCCAGATCCGGCACGAGCTGGGTCGCAAGAACGTCTTCTTCGTGCACGTGTCGCTCGTGCCGTTCATGGGAGCCTCGGGGGAGCAGAAGACCAAGCCCACGCAGCACTCCGTGGCGACGCTGCGCTCGATCGGCATCCAGCCCGACGCACTCGTGCTGCGCAGCGATCGTCCCGTCACCGAGGCGAACAAGCGCAAGATCGCGCTCATGTGCGATGTCGACGAGGGCGCCGTCGTCAACGCGGTCGACGTGCCGAGCATCTACGACATCCCGACGATGCTCCACGACCAGGGGCTGGATGACTACATCGTCGACGCTCTCGATATCGCGAGGGCCGACCGCGTGGACTGGACGCGCTGGAACCGCGTGCTGCAGGCGGTCCACAACCCCAAGCACGAGGTGACGATCGGGCTGGTCGGCAAGTACATCGATCTTCCCGACGCCTATCTGTCGGTGACCGAGGCCCTGAAGGCCGGTGGGTTCGCGCACGAGACCCACGTGACCATCACCTGGATTCCCTCGGACCTGTGCGAGACCCCGGAGGGCGCGGCGAAGGCGCTCGCGTCGGTCGATGGGATCGTCGTTCCCGGCGGTTTCGGCATCCGTGGCATCGAGGGCAAGCTCGGTGCGCTGCGTTTCGCGCGCGAGCAGGGCATCCCGACGCTCGGCCTGTGCCTGGGCCTGCAGTGCATGGTCATCGAGTACGCCCGCAACATGGCGGACCTGCCGGGGGCATCCTCGAGCGAGTTCGATCCCGACACCGAGTTCCCGGTCATCGCGACGATGGCCGAGCAGGTCGACATCATCGACCACGGCGACCTGGGCGGCACCATGCGGCTGGGGCTGTATCCGGCGCAGCTCGACGAGGGCTCGATCGCGGCCGAGGTCTACGAATCAACGCGCGTCTCGGAGCGCCACCGCCACCGGTACGAGGTCAACAACGCCTACCGCGACCGCCTCGCCACCGCAGGCCTGCGTTTCTCGGGGCTCTCTCCCGACCGGAACCTCGTCGAATACGTCGAGCTGCCGCGTGAGGTGCACCCGTACTACATCGCGACCCAGGCCCACCCTGAGCTGCGTTCGCGGCCGACGGCGCCGCATCCGCTTTTCCGCGGGCTCGTGGGTGCAGCTCTCGACCGTCACCGCGCGAGCGAGCTCTTCGACGTCGAATCGGATGAGTGAGAACGTGACCGGCGCAGTGCACGATGAGCCGTTCGAGGCTCCCGTCGTCTCGTCAACTCTGGTGCACGAGGGCCGGGTGTGGGACGTCCGCAGCGACACCGTTCGCTACGGCGATGCCGAGATCGTGCGCGAGTACGTTGACCATCCGGGCGCTGCGGCTGTGGTCGCGATCGACGACGAGGGGCGGATGCTGCTGATCCAGCAGTATCGGCATCCGATTCGCCACCGGGACTGGGAGGTGCCGGCGGGGCTGCTCGATGTCGCCGGCGAACCGCCGATGGCGACGGCGCAGCGGGAGCTTGCCGAGGAGGCCGACCTTGTTGCCGCGTCGTGGCAGCCGCTCGTGAGCATCTTCACGACGCCGGGCGGCAACGACGAGGTCGTGCACCTGTTCCTTGCGCGCGGGTTGAGCCCGGCGCCGGAGGTACACGAGCGTGAGGACGAGGAAGCCGACATCCGGCTCGAATGGGTGTCCGTGGATGAGGTCATCTCGGGGGTCCTGGATGGGAACCTGCGTAACGGCATCCTCTCGGTGGGGGTGCTCGCCGCCGCCGAAGTGCTGCGTCGCGAACGCCGGGACTGAGGATGCAGCTCGATTGGGCGCTCGATGCGTACCTGCGCCACGTCACGATCGAGCGGGGCTTATCGGCGCACACGGTGGCCGCGTACCGCCGTGATCTCGGGCCGTACCGGCAGTGGCTCGCAGACCGCGGCATCGATGACTCGGCGCAGGTCACCGCGGCGCTCGTGACCGAGTACATCGCCGAGCGCGCGGCATCCGACCCGCCGCCTGCTGCCACGAGCCTTGCGCGTCTGCAGTCGTCGGTGCGGGGGATGCATCGGTTCCTCGTTGTCGAGGGCATCGACCCCGTCGATCCGACGACGCACGTGCGGCCGCCGAAGATGCCCCGGCGCCTCCCGAAGGCGCTCACGATCGCCCAGGCCGAGGCGCTGCTGGCTGCTGCGGGTCCCGAGCCTGCGGCAGCGACACCCGGCGATCTCGTGGCGCTGCGGGATCGGGCACTTCTCGAACTGCTGTACGCGACGGGTGCGCGCGTGTCGGAGGCGGTAGGCCTCGATGTCGACGACGTGACCGATGGCGACATCCTGCGGGTGCGCGGCAAGGGCTCGAAGGAGCGCATCGTTCCCATCGGCTCGTACGCGCGGGCAGCGGTGGATGCCTACCTCACCCGGGCGCGTCCCGAGCTCGCCCGTCGCGGCAAGGCAAGCCCGCGGCTGTTCCTCGGGGCGCGCGGGGCGCCGTTATCGCGACAGAGCGCGTGGCTCGTGATCCAGGCCGCCGCCGAGCGCGCGAACCTCGAGGCGCATGTGTCGCCGCACACGCTGCGGCACTCGTTCGCGACCCATTTGCTGCAGGGCGGCGCCGACGTCCGCGTCGTGCAAGAACTCCTCGGCCATGCCTCGGTCGCGACGACGCAGATCTACACGCATGTCAGCGTCGACGCCCTGCGTGATGTGTATGCGACGTCGCACCCTCGCGCGCGCTGAGCAGGCCTCACGACGACAGACGTTCCCGCCATGCTCGCGCGGTCTCGGCGAGGAGCTGGTCCCAGTTCGTCGGGCGGATGCCGAAGGTCTGCTCGGTCTCGGTGGCATCGACCTCGAAGGGCGCATCGAACTGGTACAGCATTCCGTCCACTTCGCGAAGGAGCGGGACGACGAGACCACCGGTCTTGAGCAGCCACCGCGGCACGACGCGTAGTCGCGGTTCGGGAGCGCCGACCGCCGCGCTCAGTCGCCGAAGCGCCTCGCGCACACTGACGGGCGGATTGCTCGGCACGAGCCACGGCCGGCCCCAGGCCCGTTCGTCGCGGCCGAGCATTACGAGGGTCCGTGCGACGTCGTCGATCGCTGTCCACGCGTGTGGCACATCAGGGTCGGCGAACACCGATGCGGGCTTGCTGGCGAGCGTCGACTGGGCGTACCTCGCGAGGAGCCCGCTGGCAACGGGGAGCGTCGGGCCGATGTAGTCCGAGGCGCGGGCCTCGGTGGCACGGATGCGGCCTGCCTCGTGTGCCGCGCGTGCTTCCTCCCACATCCGGGCCCGCAAAGCGCCCTTGTGATCAGTCGGATTCAGCGGCATCTGCGCGGTCATCGGCTCCGTGACGGGGCCGTAGCCGTACAGGTTCGACATCGTCACGAGCACGGCGCCGGTCGACTCGGCAGCGGTCAGGAGCGCCGACTCCAACGGCGGCCAGAGGCGTTCCCACTGCGTGTAGCTCCCCGGGTTCGCGCAGTTGTAGATCGCTGCCGCACCGGAGGCGATGCGGGTGAGCGCCTCCGGGTCCGAAGCATCCGCGGCTATCGACCTGATGCCGTCGCCGCCAAGTTCACTGCCCGAGCGGGTGACGACGATCACCGGTTCACCGTCGCCGGCGAGGACGCGCGCGAGAGACGACCCGACCGGGCCGGCTCCGACGATGACGTGGGGTGCGCTGGACATGGCCCGAGTGTAGGGCCGAACGCGCCCGGCACGCCTCGCGGTCGGTGAACGCTCGGTGACTAGAATCGATCAACGGCATGGCGAAGTCAGGAGAGTCGGTGGCGGGCAGCAAACGAGGCGCGAAGACGGACGCGGAGTCCGACATCCTCGGTCCCACCGGTCGCCCATATCGCGGGTTCGACACCCCTCCGCCGCTGTCGTCGCACGGTCCTGCCCGCGTGATCGCCCTGTGCAACCAGAAGGGCGGCGTCGGCAAGACCACGACGACGATCAATCTCGCTGCCTCGCTCGCGGACTACGGCAGGCGAGTGCTGGCTGTCGACTTCGACCCGCAGGGTGCGCTGTCGGCGGGTCTCGGCATCCCGACGCACGACATCACCACGATCTACGAGCTGCTGCTCGATCCCAAGCGCGACCCGCACGACGCGATCGTGAAGACGTCGGTGGAGGGGCTCGATGTCATCCCGGCGAACATCGATCTGTCGGCTGCGGAAGTCCACCTCGTCAACGAGGTAGCACGCGAGACGATCCTTGCCCGGGTGCTGCGCAAGGTGGCGGGGGAATACGACGTCATCCTCATCGACTGTCAGCCCTCGCTCGGACTCCTCACCGTCAATGCCCTCACCGCCAGCCACGGCGTGATCATTCCGCTGGAGTGCGAGTACTTCGCGCTGCGCGGGGTTGCCCTGCTCATCGAGACGATCGACAAGGTCCGCGATCGCCTGAACCCCGACATCCGTCTCGATGGGGTACTCGCGACCATGTACGACCCGCGCACGCTGCACTCGCGTGAGGTGCTCGAACGCGTCGTCGAGGCGTTCGGCGATGACGTGCTGGAGACCGTGATCGGTCGCACCGTCAAGTTCCCGGACGCGTCGGTGTCGGGGATGCCGATCACGACGTTCGCTCCCGAACACGCCGCAGCGCAGGCCTATCTGCGGCTCGCGCGAGAGCTCGTCGCCCGTGGCGCCGTCGCCTGACCCCTCGAGCGCGACGGATGCCGCTCCGGTGCCGTCAGACGAGAGCGGCAGTTCCGTGCATCCGCGGCGCATTGATGAGCCGCAGGTGCACGAAACTGCAGCACACGAGGGAACGGATGCCGCGCCCGGTGCCGCTGCGGATGCCGCTCCCGTTGCCTCGGCAGATGGGGTGGCCTCGGCGGATGGCGCGGCCGAAGCAGACGGCGGGTTCCGCGTCACGCTCGATGTGTTCGATGGCCCGTTCGACCTGCTGCTGACACTCATCAGCAAACGCGAACTCGATATCACCGAGGTTTCGCTCAGCGAGGTCACCAACGAGTTCATCGCCCACGTGCGGGCGCTCGGCCCCGAGCACGACCTCGACGAGTCCTCGCAGTTCCTGGTCGTTGCCGCGACGCTCTTGGACATGAAGGTCGCAGGCCTGCTGCCCCAGGGGGAGTTGGTGGATGCCGAGAGCGTCGCGCTGCTCGAGGCCCGCGATCTGCTCTTCGCCCGCCTCTTGCAATACCGCGCGTTCAAGGAGGTCTCGGCGTGGTTCGGGCGCAGCCTCGTGCGCGAGGACACACGTCACGCGCGCACGGTGCGGCTCGATGCGAAGTACCGGGATGCCGTCCCCGAACTGGTCTGGACGCTTTCACCGCAGGATTTTGCTGCGCTCGCGATGCTCGCCTTCGCGCCGAAGGAGATCCCGCAGGTCGGGCTCGACCATCTGCACGCGCCGTTGGTCAGCATCCGGGAGCAGGCGGCTGTCGTGGTGACGCTGCTTCGAAACTCCGGATCGCTGAACTTCCGCGAGCTGATCGTCGGGGTGGACCAGCCGGGGATCGTGGTAGCGCGCTTCCTGTCGGTTCTCGAGCTGTACCGCCACGCGGCACTCTCATTCGAGCAGGTCGAACCCCTCGGCGAACTCACGCTGCGCTGGACCGCCGAGCGGTGGTCGGACGAGAACCTTGCGACACTGGGAGCCGACTATGACCGATGACACGACCTCGGACTTCGCTTCCGACATCACCCGCCGGCTTGAGGCGATCATGATGATCCTCGACGAGCCGCACAGCCTCGTGAGCCTTGCCGCGGCAGTAGGGGCGCCCGTGCCCGCCGTACGCCAGGCCATCGAGACCCTCGTCGCTGACTACGACGGTCTGACCGGCGGCCCCAAGCGCGGGTTCGAGCTGCGCGAGGTCGGCGGCGGCTGGCGGATGTATGTGCGAGAGGAGTTCGACGATCTCGTGAGCGACTTCGTCGGAACGCAGGCTCCGTCGCGGCTCTCGCAGGCTGCCCTCGAGACGCTCGCCGTCATCGCCTACAAGCAGCCCGTCACCCGCGGGCAAGTCGCGGCGATCCGTGCCGTCAATGTCGATTCGGTGGTGCGGACGCTCCTGTCGCGGGGTCTCATCACGGAGGTGTTCACGGATCCCGACACCGGGGCGATCCATTACGGCACGACCGATGCCCTGCTCGTGAACCTCGGGATCAACTCCCTTGATGAGCTGCCGCACATCTCACCCCTGCTCGATGACGGTGCAGACGGTTTCGCGGAGGAGTCGATCCGATGACGGCATCCGGATTCGAGTCAGAGGGCCCCGACGGCGTGCGCCTGCAGAAGGTGCTCGCCGGAGCCGGAGTAGCGTCGCGTCGTGTCTCAGAGCAGCTGATCGCGGCCGGGCGTGTTCGGGTGAACGGCCGCGTCGTGACCGAACTCGGGACGCGTATCGATCCGACCACGGACCTCGTGGATGTGGACGGGGTCGCCGTGCAGCTCGATGAGAGCAAGCGATATGTGGTGCTCAACAAACCGCGCGGCGTCGTCAGCTCGATGCGCGACGAGCGGGGCCGCCCGGATCTTCGCGAATACACGGCGGAATGGTCGGAGCGACTCTTCAACGTCGGACGCCTGGATGCCGATACCAGCGGACTGCTCGTCCTCACGAACGACGGTGAGTTGGCGCACGTGCTCTCACACCCGTCGTTCGGGGTGACGAAGGTCTACATCGCCAAGGTCGAGGGGCGCGTCACGCCGCAGACGATCGCGCGGCTCACACGCGGAGTGACGCTGGAGGATGGCCCGATAGCCGCCGACAAGGCGCGGCTGCTGTCGGCATCCGATGCCGGCGGTGGCTCGCTCGTGGAACTCACCCTGCACTCGGGCCGCAACCGCATCGTGCGACGGATGATGGCCGAGGTGGGTCATCCGGTCGTGGAGCTCGTGCGCCGCCAGTTCGGCCCGCTGCACCTGGGAAGCCTCCCGGTCGGGGCGGTGAGGGAGTTGACTACAGTAGAACGAGGCGCATTGCTGACTCTTGCGCGCCGCGAGGGTGACCCGCAGCAAGAGATCGCGCGCCACGAGGCTGACGACTCTTCGTCGCCCGATTCTCAGGAGACTTCCCCGTGACGAGCCCCGATACGTCAGCCGTGGCAGGCGGTGATTCGCTGACCCCACGCGTCACCGGCACAGTGCGCGTCGTCGGTGCCGGTCTCCTCGGCGCCAGCGTCGGGCACGCGCTGCGCGCGCTGGGCGTGGATGTCGTGCTCGAGGATGCTTCGCCATCGCAACTGCGTCTCGCCATCGATTACGGCGCCGGACGCGCTGCCACGCCCGCCGACGAGCCCACGCTCATCGTCGTCGCGGTTCCGCCGGATGTCGTCGCCGACGTCGTCGAGCGGGAACTGCGCACGTTCCCGCGCGCCGTCGTGACGGATGTCGCGAGCGTCAAGCTTGAGCCGTTGCAGGAGCTCCAAGCTCGCGGCGTCGACCTCACGCACTACATCGGGTCCCATCCGCTGGCCGGTCGTGAGCGGGGCGGTGCGATTTCAGCGCGGGCCGACCTGTTCATCGGTCGCCCGTGGGTGGTCTGCCGTGACGGCAAGACCCCGGCATCCGACCTTGCCCTCGTCGAGGCGCTCGCGCTGGATCTCGGGGCGACCCCGATCGAGATGACCCCCGAAGACCACGACCGTTCGGTAGCCCTCGTTTCACACGTCCCGCAGCTGGTGGCGAGCCTGCTGGCAGGCCGGTTCACCGACGCCCCCGACGGGTCGCTGCGGCTCGCCGGTCAGGGCGTTCGCGACACCACCCGAATCGCCGCTTCGGCTCCCGAGCTCTGGGTGCAGATCCTGGCGGCCAATGCCGCCCCCGTCGTCGACATCCTCGACGCACTGTCGCAGGACCTTGCCGCCGTCGCCGAGGCGCTCCGCACGCCCGAGGCGCCGGGAGCTCGACGCGAGATCGCCGACACCATTCGCCGGGGCAACGAGGGCGTGGAGCGCCTGCCCGGTAAGCACGGCCAGAACCGCCGCTTCGCGTCCCTCGTGGTGATGGTCGATGACACCGCCGGGCAACTCGGCCGCCTGTTCGGTGACCTGGGCGCGCTCGCGGTCAACGTCGAAGACTTCCGGCTGGAACACTCGCCGGGGGCCCCTTTCGGCCTCGCCGAAATCGCCGTCGCGCCATCCGTGCTGCGCGACGCGACAGCCGGACTCGAGAAGCGCGGATGGAAGATCGCGAGCACCACCAATGACTGATACCGCCCCCGAGGCTGTGGCCGCCGACACTGTGGCCGCCGACACTGTCGCCGCAGACACCGCCGCGTCCGACGTCGTGATCGTCGCGGTTGATGGCCCTGCCGGCAGCGGCAAGTCCAGCGTGTCGAAGCAGGTGGCCCGCGCGCTCGGCTTCGGCTACCTCGACACGGGAGCGGCGTATCGGGCGCTCGCGTGGCACGCGTTGGCGCGCGAGGTCGACACCTCCGATGCCACTGCTGTGCTGGAAGCCGTCAGCGACTTCGACTTCCGCATTTCCCTGGACCCTGATGACTATTGGGTGCGATCGGGCGAAGTCGATGTAACCGAGGCGATTCGCGAGCAGCGGGTGACGGATGCCGTGAGCGGCGTCGCCCGCGTTCCGGCGATCCGACGAGCGATCAATGCGGCGTTCCGGCGCCTGGTGGCGGCATCCGGTCGTCCCGGGGTTGTCGTGGAGGGTCGGGACATCACGACCGTCGTCGCCCCGGATGCGCCGGCGCGGATCCTGCTGACCGCTGATCCCGCGGTTCGGGCTGCGCGACGCAGCGCCGAGATCAGCGGATCGACCGCGGCAGAGGTCGCGGAGGCGTTGCGGCGCCGCGATTCGTCGGACTCGAAGGTCGTGGACTTCCTGACCGCCGCTCCAGGCGTTGCCGTGGTCGATTCGACCGCGTTGGATTTCGACGAGACGGTGGCAGAAGTGCTCGCCGTCGCACGCCGGGAACTCGGGGGCGCCGCGCCAGTGGACCCCGACCGGGTAGCCCCGGGCGTGGAGGGGAAGGACTGACCATGAGCACCACTGGTGACGAGTTTGACGAGACCGCCGCGGGCGAGGACCACCTCGCCGATACTCTCGCGGACCTCGACGAGGAACTGGCGGAGTCCCGGGCAGCAGCGCTGCGAGCGACCCTCGATGACTACGACCTGGACGAGGATGACGCCGCGGTCCTCGCTGGGCTCGTGGCCGGTGAGGACGGCATCGAGTACCTGCCGGCGTTGCCGGTCGTCGCGATCGTCGGACGTCCGAACGTCGGCAAGTCGGCGCTCGTGAACCGCATCCTCGGGCGCCGCGAGGCAGTCGTCGAAGACACTCCGGGCGTGACACGCGACCGCGTGACCTACAAGGCCGAGTGGATGGACCGCCGGTTCACCCTCGTCGACACCGGCGGGTGGGAGCCTGACGCCCGTGGTATCGACCGGTCGGTGGCGGCGCAGGCCGAGGTGGCGATCGACCTCTCGGATGTCGTGCTGTTCGTGGTCGACGCGATGGTCGGGGCCACCTCGACCGACGAGCACGTCGTCAAGCTGCTGCGTAAGAGCGGCAAGCCCGTCTTCCTCGTCGCCAACAAGATCGATGACGCCCGTCAGGAGCCCGAGGCTGCCGCGCTGTGGAACCTGGGGCTCGGGGAGCCGCATCCGGTTTCCGCGATCCACGGCCGCGGGGTTGCTGACCTTCTCGACGAGATCATGAAGGTGCTGCCGGATGTCTCAGCCGTCGCCAAGCACGAGATCGGCGGGCCGCGCCGTGTCGCGATCCTCGGTCGCCCCAATGTGGGCAAGTCGTCGCTCCTGAACAAAGCTGCCGGCGAGGAGCGGGTCGTCGTCAACGAGCTGGCGGGAACCACGCGCGACCCGGTCGATGAGATCGTCGAGATCGGGGGGCGCCTGTGGACCTTTGTTGATACTGCCGGCATCCGTCGCCGCGTTCACCTGCAGCAGGGCGCCGACTTCTACGCCTCGCTTCGGACCTCAGCGGCGCTCGAGAAGGCTGAGGTCGCCGTCGTCGTGCTCGATGTCAGCCAGCCGCTCAGCGAGCAAGACGTGCGGATCATCGACCTGGTGCTGGAGTCCGGGCGAGCGCTCGTGCTGGCGTTCAACAAGTGGGACCTGCTCGCAACGCCCGAGCTCGAGAACCAGGACCGTCGCCGGTACCTCGAACGGGAGATCGAACAGGATCTCGCTCACGTGTCGTGGGCCCCCCGGGTGAACATCTCTGCCCGGACCGGCCGTCACCTCGAGAAGCTCGTGCCGGCGCTCGAGACGGCGCTGGAGTCGTGGGATCAGCGGATCCCGACCGGCAAGTTCAATGCCTTCCTGGCTGAACTCGTGGCCGAACACCCGCACCCGCTGCGCGGTGGCAAGCAGCCCCGCATCCTGTTCGGTACGCAGGCCGCGACGCGTCCGCCGACGTTCGTGCTGTTCACGACCGGATTCCTCGACCCCGGCTATCGCCGGTTCATTCAGCGTCGCCTGCGCGAGCTGTTCGGTTTCGAGGGGACGCCGATCGTGCTCAACATGCGAGTCCGCGAGCGCCGCCAGCGCTGAAGTTTTCGCGCGCCGCGCTCAGGCGCCGTCGGTCTTGGCCGGCGGCAGGTCCTGCAGGTGCGAGCGGTCGTCGCCCGGGTCGCCGGTGCCCTTGTCCGTTCCTGACTCGGCATCACCGAAGTCGTGGTCTTCCCACTGGCCGTGCGTCTCGCCGTTCTCTGGAGTTTCGATCATCTCGTGGTCGTGTGCGTTTCCCATGAGACCACCCGAGCACTCGTGCGTCGGCGGTGCGAGGGTCTTGACAACGGCGGTCAGCGCGTGACGACGTTCGCGAAGGCTCCGTCGAATTCGGCCGCGATCATCTCGACGAGCTTGGTCGTTGCCGCCTCGCCTCCGGATGCGTGCGGGAGCTCTGGCCGCGTGCCGATAGCGCGGGCGCACTGCAGCGCCCACCACTGCACGCCTTCGGCAAGCAGCTGTTCGCCCAACAGGCGCAGTCGGCTGGCATCGGTGAGCGTCGGATGGACGGTCGTGCGCACCTCGTACTCCAGCGGGCGTTCGCTGCCCGCGCGCGCCCGTGCGGCATCCAGCAGGCGCCGCAGGGAGCGCCAGGCATGGATGCCGCTGCCGCGGCGCTGCGTCACGGTGGCGTAGTCGGCGGCGGATGCCTTGATGTCGAGGCCGACCCAGTCCAGTTGGGGAAGGACCGAGTCCAGTCGCGAGGGAAACGCGCCCCCGGTGTGCAGGCCGACCCGGATGCCGAGCCGTCGCGCCTCGTCGATGGCGGGGACCAGCGCGGTCTGCATCGTCGGTTCACCGCCGGAGAAGACGACGCCGTCGAGCTGGGTGCGGCGCTCGTCGAGGAACGCGAGGACCTCGCGCCACGCGATCGTGCCGGTGCTGTGGGGGTCGATGAGGTCGGGGTTGTGACAGTAGACGCAGTCCCACGGGCACCCCTGAAGGAAGACCGTCGCGGCCAGGTGGTCCGGCCAGTCTGCTCCCGAGAATCTCGTGAGTCCGGCGATGCGTAGCTCGTCAGCTGTCTCTGACGCGAGCGCGTTCATTGTCGCGCCAGCGCCGGGGGCGCTGCATCCGGCTCGGCGGCTTCCGGCTCCGCCGCGGCACGGGTGGCATCGAAGTACACGCGCTCGGCGGCTTCGCCCTGCTTGCCGATGTTGAACGAGGACACCGGCCGGAAGTAGCCCATGACGCGCGTCCACACCTCGCAGTCCCGACCGCAGCGCGGGCAGAGCGGGTGGTCGCCCGAGACGTATCCGTGTGCGGGGCAGATCGAGAAGGTGGGCGTGACAGTGAGGTAGGGGAGCCGGAACTGCTCGAGGGAACGCCGAACCAGGTTCTTGCAGACGGATGCCGACGCAACGGCTTCGCCGAGGTACAGGTGCAGCACGGTTCCGCCGGTGTAGAGCTGTTGCAGCGGCTCTTGGAGGCTCATCGCCTCGAACGGATCATCGGTGTAGCCGACGGGAAGCTGCGACGAGTTTGTGTAGTACGGGTGGTCGGCGGTGCCCGCGTGGCGGATGCCGTCGCCGCCGGCGCCCCGGGGAGCGCCGCTCTGATCGCCGAATCTGGCGATGTCCAGCCGCGCGAACCGGTAGGTCGCGCTTTCGGCGGGGGTCGCTTCGAGGTTGTACATGTGCCCCGTCTGTTCCTGGGCTTCGACCATGCGAGCCCGAACGTGCTCGAGCAGCCACGACGCCAACTCCATGCCCTCGGCATCCGTGATGTCGTGAGCGTCGAGGGTGAAGTTGCGGATGAACTCGTTGATGCCGTTGACGCCGATCGTTGAGAAGTGGTTGTCGAGCGTGCCGAGATAGCGCTTCGTGTACGGGAACAGGCCACCGTCGATGTGGCGGCCGATCTCTGCGCGCTTGGCTTCAAGGCTGTCGCGGGCGATGGCGATCAGCTCATCGAGTCGGTCGAGAACTCCCTGCCGGTCGCCGGGGTGGAGGTATCCGAGGCGGGCACAGTTGATCGTGACGACGCCGATCGATCCGGTCTGCTCAGCGGATCCGAAGAGCCCGTTTCCGCGCTTGAGGAGCTCGGTGAGGTCCAGCTGGAGCCTGCAGCACATCGAGCGGATCATGTGCGGGTCAAGGTCTGAGTTGATGAAGTTCTGGAAGTAGGGGAGTCCGTAGCGGGCTGTCATCGCGAAGAGGGCGTCGACGTTCGGGCCGTCCCAATCGAAGTCCTTCGTGATGTTGTAGGTCGGGATGGGGAACGTGAAGGCGCGACCGTCGGCATCCCCGTCGGCGTAGACCTCGATGAACGCGCGGTTGATCAGCGACATCTCCTCGGCGAGGTCTCCGTAGGTGAAGTCCTGCACGACGCCCCCGATCAGGGGCCGCTGGTCTGCGAGGTCGTCGGGGCACGTCCAGTCGAACGTCAGATTCGTGAAGGGCGTCTGCGTTCCCCAGCGGGAGGGGACGTTGAGGTTGAAGACCAGTTCTTGCACAGCCTGGAGCACCTGGTCGTACGAGAGCCCGTCGATGCGAACGAAAGGCGCGAGATACGTGTCGACGGAGCTGAACGCCTGTGCGCCCGCCCACTCGTTTTGCAGCGTGCCGAGGAAATTGACCATCTGACCGGTCGCTGCCGACAGGTGTCGTGGCGGCGCAGAGGAGATCCGGCCGGGGATGCCGTTGAAGCCCTGTTCCAGGAGGGTGCGGAGCGACCATCCCGCGCAGTATCCGGCGAACATATCGAGGTCATGGATGTGGATGTCGCCGTCGCGGTGCGCGGCTCCGGCCTCGGGGGAGTACACCTCATCGAGCCAGTAGTTCGCGATGATCTTGCCCGCGGTGTTGAGGATCATGCCGCCGAGCGAGTAGCCCTGGTTCGCGTTCGCGTTCACGCGCCAGTCCGACCGGGACAGGTATTCGTTGATCGTGTCTGACACGGCCACGGTTCGCGGTGAGGCGGCAGGGCGAGGTTTCATCGGCGGCTTCCTTCGGAGTGTGGGCGCGCGGTTCGGAGGGTTTCCCGGATCGCGGGAATGCCACTATATGCAGTGCTCGATCTCGAGCTCGACACAATATGTGGTGATCGACATGGTCAGACCACATGGCATCCTGCATCCTTGTGGCGGCGTACAGCATCGCGTGTCGGTCCCAGCGAAAACGCCACGGAGGAGTATCTGGCCAAAGCCCAACTGTTCGGTCGCGCCGTGTTGCGGGTGTTGAGCGCTGGATGGCGCAACAAGGCGCGACCGAAGTGTGAGGGGGTGGACTGGGATGGTAGAGCCCATCTCTTTCGGTCGCGCCGGGTTGCGGGTGGATTGCCGTGGATGTCGCAGTTTGGCGCGACCGAGTCCAGGGTGTCCGGACCTGGGTCACCGATGGGGGGACCTTGGCCCCTGACTGGAGGTATACCCCCGGGAGTACCTTCATGTCGGAGCCGCGAACCGTTGCGGCCCGAATGTGAAGGAGAGCGCCATGAAGATCGTCGTCGTCGGAGGAGTCGCTGGAGGGGCATCCGTTGCCGCGAGAGCTCGCCGTCTGGACGAGTCGGCCGAGATCGTGGTGCTCGAGCGGGGCGAGTACGTGTCGTTTGCGAACTGCGGTCTGCCGTACCACATCGGTGGTGTCATCGCCGATCGAAGTCGCCTCCTGCTGCAGACTCCCGAGAGCCTTCGCGAATCGCTCGACATCGACGTGCGCATCGGCCAGGACGTGGTTGAGCTCGACCGGGCCGCCCAGACGGTGACGGTGCGCGAGGTCGCGACAGGCCGCGAATACACCGAGTCCTATGACGCGCTCGCGCTGTGCCAGGGTGCCGATCCGCTGCAGCTTCCGCTGCCGGGGATCGATCTTCCCGGCATCCACACCCTGCGAAACGTCGCCGACATGGATGCCATTAAGTCGCGCCTCGACGAGGTCTTGGCCGCCGCAGCGTCCCGGGGACGGGCCGCGAAGACCGTCGTGATCGGCGCCGGGTACATCGGCATCGAGATGGCTGAGAACCTCATCCATCGCGGGGCTGAGGTCACCATCGTCGAGCTCGCCGACCAGATCCTCCCGCCGCTGGATAAGGACGTCTCGATTCCCGTCGAGCAGCACGCGCGGGGGCGCGGCGTCGAACTGCAGCTCGGCACCGCGGCCGCAGCCTTCACGCAGGCATCCGATGGGATGCTGCGCGTCGAACTCAACAACGGACAGTCGCTTCCGGCCGACCTCGTCGTGCTGTCTGCGGGCGTGCGCCCGAACGTGACCCTGGCCCGCGAGGCGGGGCTGGAGATCGGCGAGCGCGGCGGCATCGTCGTCGACACGCACATGCGCACCTCCGACCCGCACATCTGGGCGGCGGGCGACGCTGTCGAGACCGCGCACACCGTGCTGCCGGGGCGCTGGATCACACCCCTTGCAGGGCCCGCGAACCGCGAAGCTCGCGTTGCCGCCGAGAACATCTGCGGTCGCGACACCGAGTACCTCTCGACGCAGGGCACCTCAATCGTGAAGGTGTTCGAGATGACAGCCGGCGCCACCGGTGCCAATGAGCGTCAGCTCGAGCGGGCTGGCGTCGACTACCTCACCGCGCACGTGCATCCCTCGGGGCATGCCGGGTACTACCCGGGCACGGCGCAGATGCACATCAAGGTCACGTTCTCGCCGACGGACGGCAAGCTTCTCGGGGCGCAGATCGCAGGGTTCGACGGGGTCGACAAGCGGCTGGATGTCTTCGCGACGGCAATCCGGCTCGGCGCGACAGTTCACGACCTTGAGCACCTCGAGCTCGCGTACGCACCGCCCTTCGGGTCGGCCAAAGACCCCGTCAACATGGTGGGCTTCGTCGCGAGTAACGTGCTCAGCGGCGACCTGAAGCTCTGGTACGCGAAGGACTATCCGGCAGCGACCGACGGATGCCGCATCATCGATGTGCGCACCGAGGTGGAGTACGACATCTGGCACATCTCGGGCGCCGAGAACGTGCCCCTCGGGATCATCCGCGAAGTGTGCCAGAGCTGGGACCGGGATGTTCCCATCCGTCTCTACTGCGCTGTGGGCTTCCGCAGCTACCTCGCATACCGGGCGCTCGTGCAGCGCGGGTTCACGGATGTACGAACGCTGTCGGGTGGCTCGACCACGTTCCGCTTCTTCCATGACCTCGAGCCCGTGGGGTTCGTGGCCAAGCCCGCCGAAATCCCGTATGCCGAGGCATCCGATCTGCTCGCCCAGGTGAAGGGGTCGGGCCAGGTGGTCGACCTCGACTGCACGGGGCTCGCGTGCCCAGGCCCGATCATGAAGCTCACGAAGCAGATGGACGAGCTGCAGCCGGGCGACGACGTCGTCGTGCACGTCTCGGATCCCGGGTTCGCGCACGACGCTCCGGCGTGGGCCGCAAGCCACGGCCACGAGATGCTCGCGATCGCACCCGAGGGGCCCGGCTATGTGGCGACCTTCCGCAAGAGCGCGGGAACGGATGCCCCGCGCGCCGTGCAGACGCTGAATCAGACATCCTTCGTCGTCTTCTCGGGCGACCTCGACAAGGCGATCGCCGCGTTCATCATCGCCAACGGGGCGCTCGCGATGGGGCAGAAGGTGTCGATGTTCTTCACGTTCTGGGGGCTGAACATGCTGCGCCGACACGATGCGCCGCCGCGCGAGAAGAAGGTCATGGACCGGATGTTCGCGATGATGATGCCCTCAGATGCCGGCCACCTGCCGCTGTCTCAGATGAACATGGCGGGCATGGGGCCCAAGATGATCAAGGACGTCATGAAGCAGCACAACGTCCCGACGCTCGAGGAGCTCATGATCTCGGCGCGCGAGGGTGGCGCGCAGCTGGTGGCGTGCACGATGACGATGGACCTGCTCGGCATCGCCGAATCGGATCTGCAGGAGGGCATCGACTTCGGTGGCGTCGCGACGTTCCTCGGCGAGGCCCAGAAGTCTGGGACGACCCTGTTCATCTAGCGCGCGACCGGCCTCGAGCGTCGGCCTCGAGCGTCGGTATCGGGCCTCGTCGTCAGTTTCGGTCGCGCCTTCTTGCGGGTGTTGAGGGCTGGATGCCGCAGCAAGGCGCGACTGAACCGGGGGGTCTCGGATACTGGATCCGATTTCTTCCGGTCGCGCCGTGTTGCGGGTGTGCTGCCCGGGGTGTCGCAACAAGGCGCGACTGAACAAAAGGGGGGCTCCTGGGGGTTGAGTGCGCATGTTCGGTCGCGCCGTGTTGTGGCTATTGGGGCTGGGATGCCGCAACAAGGCGCGACTGAACGGAGGGGGGCTGCGACCGGGAGAGCCCGCGCGGTGTGACAGGCTGAGATCGTGACGATCCAACCCCCCGCTCCCGGAGAGCCGCGCCGCCCGTCGGGCCCGCGCGATCCCGGTGACGCGTGGGTGATCGCGCCGACGGGGGAGCGCTACTGGGGTCGGTTCGGCGCAGCGGGTCTGCTCGCCGTGGATGCCGAGCGCGGCATCCTGTTGCAGCACCGCGTCGGCTGGAGCCACCACGGCGGAACCTGGGCGCTGCCCGGCGGTGCGCGACACGAGAACGAGGATGCCGGTGTGGCGGCGCTTCGCGAGGCTCGGGAGGAAGCCGCGGTGCCGCCGAATGCCGTGCGGCAGCGGTTCTGGAGCGTGCTCGATCTCGATATCTGGTCGTACACAACGGTGATCGCCGACGTCATCGTGCCGTTCGACCCGCGAATCGCGGATGCCGAGAGCGTTGCGCTCGAGTGGGTTCCCGTGGACGCGGTCGCGGATCGACCGCTGCATCCGGCCTTCGCCTCGGCGTGGGAGCATCTTCGCCCGCTGCTGTCGGTGCGTCCTGCGGTCGTCGTCGACTCCGCGAACGTCGTGGGTTCGGTGCCAGACGGATGGTGGCGCGACCGTGCTGGTGCGGCCGAGCGCCTGCTCGAACGGGTTCGGCACTGGCAGGCGCGGGGAGTGGATGCCGAGGCGCTCGGGCTTCCGGGAGCGCACTGGTTCCCTGCCGTGGCGGTCGTGCTCGAGGGTCAGGCCAAAGGCGCGGCTCGACCTGCGGATGACGCAGGCGCCGGCATCCGTGTCGTGCTGGCACCCGGCGAGGGGGATGACGAAATCGTCGCCGAGACGCAGCGGCGCATCGGCGCCGGTGAGCAGGTCGTGGTCGTGACGAGCGACCGAGGACTGGCCGCCCGGGTCAGCACAGTGGGTGCGCGGGTGGTCGGTGCAGGCTGGCTGCTCGATCAGCTTGACGCGTCCGCGTAACGAGCGTTATTCGGCGGACCGGCCGCGCAGCCGGTCGATATCGCGGCGCTCACGCTTGGTCGGCCTGCCCGCCCCGCGATCACGGACGGGAACGAAGGGTGTCTCTTCCCGCGACGGCCGGGCCGGGGTGCGATCGTCTACCGCGAGGGCTGCCGCCGGTGCACCGACGCGCTTGGTCAGGAGCTGCTTGACGACGAGGATGCGGTCGAAGCCTGCGATCCGGATGCGCAGCTCATCGCCGATCCGCACGGGTTGTGCGGCCTTCGCGCGATCGCCTCCGACGCGAACATGCCCCGCACGGCACGCCGCAGTGGCTGCGGATCGGGTTTTGTAGACCCGGACTGCCCAGAGCCAGGCATCCACGCGCACGGAGTCGGTCACACCGTCGATTCTCTCGCGGCCCGCGCCGCGTGGGTCGCGATCACGGCGCCCACGGCGATGAGTCCCTGCCCGAGTGTGTAGGTGATCATGACGAGGGCGCTGCTTCCCGACGGCATGGAGTCTGGAAGAAACAGCCGGAACGCGAGCACCGTGTCGGAGATCAGGAAGAACGCGCCGCCCCACGCGATGGCGGGGTGGCACCGCGTCGAGAGCACGGCGGTTCCGCCGAGAACGAGGCCGTAGAGCGCGACCGCCACCGCGAGTCCGCCGAGAGTCGGCCAGAGGTACACGACCAGGACGACCCACCACACGGCGTAGACGGCAGACCACCACGGCACACGCCGAACCGCGAAGAACCGCCAGAACAAAACGATGTAGGCGACATGCGCGAGGCCGAAGCACAGGAGCATCGCCGGCAGCTCGTCATCGAGGAACGGGAAGAAGGTCGCGGCGCCGTCGCCGAGCCACGACAGCGCGAGAGCGACAAAAAGCAGCGTGTAGGGCGGACCCCACTGCGACCCGCGGCCACCCCAGAGCACAGCCACGGCAAGAAGCGGCATGAGTGCCAGCTTGGTGGGGCCGCTCACGGCATCCCACCCCGACAGCAGCGCCGTGACGTGCACGATCGACACCGCAACGTAGGGCAAGAACCCCCACCACCAGCGCGGGGAGAGGTCGGATGCGGCGACTCGGGTCGTGGCGGCATCGGCGGTCACAGACACTCCTTCGTGTTGGGAACCGCTCCCACCCTATTGCTGGTGAGTGCGCGAGAGGTAGCGCTTGCGGCCGAGTGATCGCGACAATGGACGGGGAGGGAGTCAGGATGGCGGAGTCGACGGTGACGGCGTGTCCGTCGTGTGGTGCGAAGAACCGTGTTCCGGCGGCGCGCACCGGCAAGGTCCGTTGTGCCTCGTGTCACACAGATCTGCCCTGGCTTGTTGAGGCTGACGATGCCTCGTTCGACTCGGTAGTGGGTGACGCGTCGCTTCCGGTGCTGGTGGACGTGTGGGCGCCGTGGTGCGGTCCGTGCCGGATGGTGTCGCCGATCGTCGAGCAGATGTCGCGGGAGTTCGCCGGCAAGCTGAAGGTCGTCAAGGTGAACTCGGATGAGTCGCCGCGGGTCTCGCAGCGTCACGGCATCCAGAGCATTCCGACTCTGCTTCTGTACCGGAACGGTGCGGAGCAGTCGCGGCAGATCGGCGCTCTTCCGGCACCGCAGCTGCGCCAGTGGGTTGCCGGGCAGGTCGGTTAGGGCCCCGCATCCCCGGGTGCCTGGCGCGTGGGGATGAGGAGCGAGGCGAGGAGCGCCGCGACCGCGAGCACCGCGATCAGCCCGAACGCGAGCGTGTAGGACGCAGGATCCGGCTCGTCTCCGCTGGTGGCGAGCAGAGTCGCGCATCCTGCTGCCCCGAACGCGCCGCCGATCTGACGTGCGGCGATGTTGACGCCGCTGACGCTCGAGATCGTGTCGTCATCCGTGACGTCGACGAGCACGTTGACCAGGCCCGCCGAGCCCGTGGCCACGCCCGCACCGACAAGGACGGAGCCGGCGAGCAGAGTCGGCAGCGTATGAGCCCCGGCCGCGAGGATGATGCCACCGATGACCGTGGCCGCCGCGCCGAGAACCGCGGGCCCGCGCCTGCCGAGGCGTCGCCGCAGGATGCCCGACAGCGGCCCGACCGCCGCCATCGCCGCGGTCGCGGGTAGGAGCAGGAGCCCCGCGAGCGTGGCCGGCGTCAGCGGACCGGCCGTGGTGTCGCCGACTTCGATGAAGACCGGGAGCACGACGAACGTGGCGAACAGGGCTGCGCCGAGGAAGAGCGCGGTCACGTGCGAGGTCCAAAGCGCCCGGACACGGAGGTGCGAGACGCCCGCGGACTCTGACCGTCTGACCACTCGCCATGCCCACACGGAGATGACAGCTGCGCCGGCGGCCAGGCTCGCGACGGTCAGCGCAACCTCGGCATCGGAGCGCGGGGCCTCGGTCACCGCGAAGAGCAGGATCGCCACACCGGCTGCGAGCAGCAGCGAAGACCCGAGGTGGAGTGGCTGGCGATCCGCGCGTGGGGCCTCGGTGAGCCCGACTGTCATCGCTCCGGCAAGGGCGAGCAGCGCGAACGGCAGCCATGCGAGAGCCTGCGTGCCGACACGGTCGACGAGGATGCCGGCGATGACGACCCCAAGTCCGGTTCCGGTCGCAAACGTTCCCGTGAGCAGTCCGACGGCGAGGGACAGTTGCGCTTCGGGGACGGCACAGCGCGCGAGGGCGATCGCGAGCGGGAAGACTCCGCCGCCGAGGCCCTGCAGTGTTCGACCCGCGATCAACTCGCCCATCGAGCCGGCGAGGCCCGCGATCGCGAGGCCGACCATGACGACCGGTATCAGGATCAGCAGGACCAGTCGGGGTCCGAACGTGTCGCCGAGCCGTCCGATCAGCGGTGTCGTCGTCGCGGCGACGACGAGCACGATCGTGAGTGTCCAGCTGGATTCGGCGGCTGTCGTGCCGAACTGGTCGGCGGTGATCGCGAGCGTCGGCGCGACCATCGAGAGGGGGAGTGCTGCTCCCAGAGTTGCGATGACCAGGGTGACCAGGCTTACGACGGCACGGTGCGACATCCGTGCGCGCACCGGTTCGCTCTGGGCCATGCATCCACGCTACCGACGGATGCCGAACCCGCCGACTGACTCGATTCTCGACTGGCCGCGGGACCGGCTAGGATAGGGGAGTTGTCCGCGCTTCGGTGCGGGCTCCGGGATGTGGCGCAGCTTGGTAGCGCACTTGACTGGGGGTCAAGCGCGGTAGCCCATCCACAAAACTGAATATCGAAGCCACGGGATGTGGCGCAGCTTGGTAGCGCACCTGACTGGGGTCAGGGGGTCGCAGGTTCAAATCCTGTCATCCCGACAGAAAAGCCCAGGTGAGAGCATGTTTCTCGCCTGGGCTTCGTCATTCGTGTTCGAGGGTTTATGGGGACCTTCGTGGACTGGGTTCCGTTGCGTCGCGATGTCCACGAGTGGGTGCGTTGCCACGCGCCGGGACACAGCCGGGACACCGGCGCCCAACTCGCGGCTCGTGAGGCGGATCACCGGTGCGGTGAGGTCCGCGTCGCGCCGGAGGTCCGGGAGGGCGTTGGCCGCTGTTCTTGGGCGTCGAGGAATGCGTTCGCCTGCTCGGCGGCGGAGGCGAGGTGGCGGGTGTCGGGGTGTAGGTAGCCACGGGTGGTCTCGATCGACTTGTGTCCGAGGATGCGTTGCAGCACGTGCAGGGGGATGCCCGCGTCGGCCATCCAGGTCGCGCCGGTGTGTCGAAGCCCGTGTCGGGTGAGTGAGGGCAGCCCGAGCCCGGTCACGAGGTCGTCCCACTTGGTCGCGTCGCGCACGCTCGCTGTGGTGAGGACGCCGCCTCTGGGGCCGCGCAGCAGCCGTTCGTCGGGCTCGCGATCTGCGGTCAGACGCTCCAAGACCGGCTTGAGCGCGTTCAGGATCGGAACCGGACGCGCCGCTCGTCCCTTGGTCTGCTTGGTGACCAGGCCACCGGACCCGGGGTAGGTCTGCCGTTCGATGGTCACGATGTTTGTCTCCGTGTTGACGTCGCCAACGCGGAGCCCTGCGATCTCGGAACCGCGGGAAGCGAGGAGCGCGCAGAGCATGACGAAGTCCGAGTAGCTCTGGTGCACCTGTGCGCACGCGTCGGCGAGCCGGTTCAGCGTCGCCAGGTCCGGCAGGGCGTGCGCGCGCGGCGAGGTGTGTTCGACGGGGATGATGAGGGCGGACTTGCCGAGGCTGCGCCGGGACCTGTTGCGGGCCGGGTTGCTGGCGAGCACGTCGTCGCGCACTGCCTCGTCGAGCACGCGCACGAGCGGCGCGATGCTGTTCTTGATCGTGGAGGCAGAGTGCACCTTCTCCCAGTCGTCGATGGTGCGGTCGATCATCCCGGCCGTGATCTGCGAGAGCGGCAGGTGCCCGAGTGCGGGGAGCACGCGCAGACGCAGGCCGACCTTGTAGCCGTCGGCGGTCGAGGTCGGGTCCAGGCCGCGCGTCCATCGATCTCCGATGGTCGCCAGGTAGTCCGCGAAGGTGATGCGGCGGTCGATGCCGATCTCCGAGGACTTCAGCAGATCGTTGAAGAACGCCTCGGCGGCCTCCTCGTCGGGTACGACGAGCGGATGTGCGGGAGTGGGCGGCGGAGCTGGATGAGGTCGCTGGTCTGATCGGGCCGCGGTTCGCTCGTTCGGAGCCGCGCCGGAACGCTGTCGCGTATGTGCGAGGGCTGCTGTCGGAGCAGGAGCGGAAGAACTCGTGGACGCTGTCGGAGCACGCCGGTCAGGTGACGCCGGATCCGATGCAGCGGCTGTTGTCGACCACGGACTGGGATCCCGACCTGGTCCGTGACGATCTCCGCTCCTACGTGGTCGAGCACCTCGGCGACCGTGCCGGAATCCTGATCGTCGATGAGACCGGGTTCTTGAAGAAAGGCGACCGGTCCGCGGGCGTGGCCAGGCAGTACACGGGCACGGCGGGACGGATCGAGAACGCGCAGGTCGGCGTCTTCCTGACGTACTCGACACCCACGGGCCGGACGTTCCTGGATCGGGAGCTGTATCTGCCGAAGACGTGGACCGAGGACCGTGCCCGCTGCGCCCGCGCCGGTGTCCCGAAGGAGCGCGGGTTTCAGACGAAGCCGGAGCTCGCGATGGGCATGCTGGCCCGGAGCCTGTCAAGTTGTTTGTGTAAGCGGGCGGGGCTCGGGGTTTAGAGGTAGGGCTGGATTCGGTCCGGGTAGGCGAGCGCGAGTTGCGCGAGGGCTTGCTTCCAGTTCGTGGTGATCTGCCCTTCGACGAGGCGTCCTTCCGCGTTGCGTTTGACTCCGCGGGCTCGGCCGCGTTCCTTGAGTCGGTCGCGGGCTCGCTTGTCTTCGATGTTGCAGATCGCGAGCCAGAGCAGCTTCACGGCCGCGTCGTCTGAGGCGAAGTGGCCCCGGTTCTTCGTGACTTTCCGGAGCTGGTAGTTCAGCGACTCGATGCTGTTCGTGGTGTAGATCACCCGCCGCAGCATCGGCGGGAACGCGAGGAACGGGGTGAACCTTTCCCAGGCGTCCTCGAACACGCGGACCGTGTTCGGGTTCGCCTGCCCGAGTTCAGAGGCGGCGAACTCGGCGAGGGCGACCAGGGCGGCGTCTTCATCCGCGGCTTGGTAGATCGGTTTGAGCGCGGCTGCGACGGCCTTGCGGGTTTTGTAGTTCACGAACCGCATCGCAGAGCGGATCAGATGCACCACGCAGGTCTGGACCGTCGACTGCGGCCAGGTCGCCTCGATCGCTTCGGGGAACCCGGTGAGACCGTCGCAGCAGACGATGAGGACGTCCGCGACGCCCCTGTTCGCGAGCTGCGCGCAGACCCCGGCCCAGAACTTCGCGCCCTCCGTGGCTTGGATCCAGATCCCGAGGACGTGCTTGATGCCGTCCATATCGACGCCGACGGCGATGTGAGCGGCCTTGTTGCGCACGTGCGCGCCATCACGGACCTTCACGATGATCGCGTCGAGGTAGATCACCGGGTAGAACACTTCCAACGGTCGCTGCTGCCAGGCCATCACCTCGTCGAGGACCTCATCGGTGATCTTCGAGATCGTCTCTCGGCTGATCTCGGTGCCGATCGTGGAGACCAGATGATGTTCGATATCGCGGACGGTCATCCCGCCCGCGTAGAGCGACACGATCATGTCATCGAGGCCACCCACGCGACGCGACCCCTTGGGCACCAGGACGGGCGTGAAGGACCCGTCACGGTCCCGCGGGATCGCGAGCTCGACATCGCCGACGCTGGTCGCGACGGTCTTCGCCGACGACCCGTTCCGCGAGTTCTCGTGGAGCGAGGCTTCGGGGTCGCCCTTCTCGTAGCCAAGGTGCTCGGTCAACTCAGCCTGCAGACCCCGTTCGAGGCCGGCCTTGATGAGTTGCTGGATCAGCCCGTCCTTGCCCTCGAGGCGGACCTCGCCCGCATCGATCATCGCGTAGAGGCCATCGAGCGCGCCCGACGCTTCGAGCGCTTCCACGCCCTCACGCTGCTCACGCCGACGCTCTTCACGCGTCTGCTTGTCAACCATGGTCATCAGTGTCTCCGATCAGTTAGGAGCACCACCCCTTACACAAACCATCTGACACCCTCAATCCCCGGCACCCCGCGATCCGCCACGTCCCACCCTGGGTGGTCTCGAACTCGCTGAAGTCCAGCTGCCACACCTGGTTCGGGCCCGTCGGGTTCCTCGCGAACGCCGCCTTACGGTCTCTCGCGAGCTCACGGCGCTGCTTCTGATACTCCGACGGCAGGATCAGCCCGTCATCGCGCAGCAGGCGCAGCACGGTCGCCTGCGACACCCGGTGCCCGTCGTGGCGGGTCATCGCCCAGATCTTCCGATGACCCCACGCCGGATGCGCCAGCGCGTGCTTGGTCGCGAGCGGCCTGGCCGCGTCCCGCGCGGGCTGCGGCCACGGACCCTTCGGCGGGCGATCCGCTCTCGCTTTGGCCTGCCAGCGGCGATACGAACGCTCGGGCACGCCCGTCAGCTTGCAGAACCTCGACGTCGGCATGCCCGCCTCCAAACGGATCACCTCGAGGTCCTCGAAGGGCCCAGCCGGCCCTCCGCGCTCTTCTTCCACACCCGGATCTCGACCGCCGCCTCACCGAGGGCCTGCGTCAACTCCGCGACCTCATCCTCGAGCTGCTGCTCCCGGGTCGAGGGTTTGGACTTGCCCGCCTCGATGCCGGCCTTGCCGCCCTCGAGGAACTGGCGCTTCCAGTTCCCGATCGCTTGCTCGGACACCTTCTCGCGGCGGGCGGCTTCGGCGATCGTGATCTCGCCTTGCAACACGGACAACACGATGCGGAGCTTCTTCTCTACCGGGATCGTCGGGGGACGACTCATGCTTCAGACCTCTCAGCTGGGGCGTTGCATCAGCAACTAACTACCCCTGCCAAACATTCTGACGCGCGACATGAACGACCATGCGCTTGCTGAAGACCTTACTGCGGAGACCTACGCCCGGGCCCTGGAGAAACAAAAAAATGGAGTGACCATTACGGTCGGATGGCTAATTCGCGCGGCTCGCAATCTGATCGGAAACGAGTACCAGCGACGCGACCGTGCCCAGGCTCGCATGCAGCGGATTGTGATCGAAGAACTCACCGCAGCGGCGCGGAACGAGAACGAGGACGACTTGGAGGTGAGAGCGGTTGCCCGGCTGCGCCCTGCTGACGCGCTGGTGCTGCAACTCACCTACTGGGACGGCCTGTCAGCATCTGAGGCGGCGACGTTTCTGGATTGCTCCACGGGGGCAGTATGGGTGCGACTCACTCGCGCCCGGGCAAAGATCCGTTCGATGCTCATGGAGGAGTCCCACATGAGCATCTCGCCGAGGTTGGTTGAGGGTGGTGATTTGGATGGATGATCTGAGTCGGCGCCTTCGCAAGGCCAATCCTCATGAGGGACAGCCCCTGCCCGAGCACGCGGTGAAAACGTTGGATGACTTGCTCACCGGACGCCGCACGCCTCAATGGGATCGATCAGCGCGGTCAGTCTCGCCGCGTCGTGTATGGCGGCCACTGGTGCTCGCCGGATCAGGTTTCGCGGTAGCCGTGACCGTCGTCGCCGTGATCGCGCTCGTGATCTTGCGGCCGGTGCCCGCCGTCGCGATCACGCCGGACCGGTTGCCGCTCGAACCGACTTCCTGGACTGTGGAGACACTGCTGGAGGAATCGATGACCGGTGTCCCAGCTCCTGAGGTTGCCGAGTCCCGCCGCGGTGCGGAGTGGGAAGGCTGGTTCGTGCAGCTCGACCTGGACAGCCCCACCGCGACATTCATACAGCCGCAGCGGACGCAGATCGAGTGGAACGACGATCTCTCTGGCACGAGTCGGGTCATCGCCGGAGTCCCCATGTCCGCCGACGGCACCCCGATTGAACCGGTACCAGCGTCCGCGGAGGCGACAGGCACGATCCTCTACGAGGACAGTTGGGCGCCTGGCGAGCTCGTCACGCCGTTCCCTACCGCACCACCTGCTGACGTCGACGGCATGCGCGCCTACCTCCAAGCCTTCCTGAGGGAACAAGGCGGGACCGACGCTGACCCGCCGTCGGCGGGCGACTACGTCCTCGCGGTCACCTCCCTGATGCAAGTGTGGACGCTCAGCGAAGCGGCACAGCGCGCCGCGATCACGGTCATCCTCGACGCGGCAGGTGTCACAGTGGCGGGGGAGACGACCGACCGGGCCGGTCGGTCCGGGGTAGTGCTGAACACCGAGCCCACCGACCTTCAGCCCGACTACCGCACCCGACTCATCATTGACCCTGCCTCCTGGCGAATCCTCGCGGCAGAGACCAACACGATCGACGGACTCCCGGACTTCGGGATTCCCGCCGGCGCCGTAACTGACTACACGATATGGAGATGAAATGACCGTTACCCGTTCTCGTCGACTCGCCGTTCTTGCCGCTGTAGGTGCTCTTGCCCTGGCTCTGTTCACGCCTGGTGTCGCGGCGTACGCGGACGAAACCAGCGAGCTCCAAGCCCGCGTTGACGCCGTGCTCGCGGAGTTCCCCGGTGGATCCCAGACAGCACCCAACGAGGTCACCTGGGAGGACGGTGCGGTGATACTCACTCTTGCGGCCGACGAGGGTCTGATCACCACGATGGCGGTCGGGTCCTGCGCAACCGGCTACTACTGCGCCTACTCCGGGTACAACCTCTCGGGAAGCAAGCTCAGCTTCTCCGCCTGCAACACGACACAGTCAACGGGCGCTCTCAGCGTCGTCCGATCGCTCGCGAACGCACGCAGCAGCGGCTACGTGCAGGGCAAGAACTCCAGCGGCACCGTCCTCGCCACGGTCAGCGCCGGTGGCTCCCTCGCCTACGCTTCCACCAGCATCACGAAACTCACCTGCGTAAGCTGACGAACCCTCAGCGACACGTCCGCAGGCAACCAGCGGGCGTGAGGAACGAACTGGTGACAGGTGTGGTTTAGGCCGCGAGTGTGAGCGGCTCGGTTAGTTTGGCTTCGAATTCGATGGGCGTCAATCCGCCGAGGGTGTCCTGGGCTCGTTGCCGGTGATACTTCCGCTCGATCCAGACGACGATCGCGAGACGCAGCTCCTGCCGCGTTGTCCATCGCTGCTGGTTGAGCACGTTCGTCTGCAGCAGTGACCAGAACGACTGTGACACTCGGATCATGCTGCGCGGCAAGGTGGTGTCGGCTGACGTGACCCGCAGAATGACCGACCCTCCGGTGTCCTCATTTGGAGATATGTCCGCCAGCCGCACCGCCGACTTCAGATGGCTTGATTAGGAGCATGTCCCTTCGGGTGACTCATCACAGTCCTGCCTCGATCCCTTCCGTCGGTGGTTTCCATCGAAGAAGAAGGAGGAAACGGGCATGACTGATCTCGCAGAACTGGTAGACCACGTGATCGGCGTCGACCCTGACCGTGATCGCGTCACCGCCGCCGTCGTGAGCGTCACCACGCAAGGAGAACTGGCAGCAGCGACATTCCCTGCGACGCGACGAGGGTACGGCCAGGCGCTCCGATGGGCGAAGACCCTTACCGTCGACGAGCGCCGCGCCTGGGCGATCGAGTCGACCGGCAGCTACGGCGCCGGCCTCGCCGCGACCTTGGCAGAGAAGGGCGAGTTCGTGATCGAGTTCGACCACCCGAGCACCCGCGCATCGAAGGACGGAGCGAAGTCTGACTCGCTCGACGCGGTGCGCGCGGCACGCGAGACACTCGGCCGCAAAACCTGGGCAACGCCACGATCTCGAGGACTTCGCGAGGGTTTGCGAACGCTCATCGTGGCCCGGGATTCCGCGAAGCTCGCCCGGGTCGCCGCGATCAACGTGCTCAAGGCGCTCATCGTCACCGCACCCGTCGATCTCCGGGAGGACCTCCGCGGGCTCACGTTCGGACAACTCGTCGACCGGTGCATCCGGCTCCGTCCAGACACGGCGACCGAGCCCGAGCACGCCGCCACCAAACTGTCCCTGCGCAGCACGGCGACCCGGATCAAGCAGCTGACGACCGAATGCCGCGAACTCGAGCTCGCGATGCTTCCGATCGTCCGCGAGATCTGCCCCGCTTTGCTCAACGAACCGGGCATCGGCACGCTCGTCGCCGCGCAAATCCTCATCTCCTGGTCTCACGCCGGGCGATGCCGTAACGAAGCCGCTTTCGCTCGGCTCGGCGGCGTCGCACCGCTGGAAGCCACCTCAGGTCAGAACCAGACGCGGCATCGTCTCTCACGCGGCGGTGACCGTCAGCTCAACCGAGCGCTTCACACCGCGATCCTCGCGCGCGTGAAGGTGCACCCTGAGACGCGCGACTATCTCGCGCGACGGATCGCTCAGGGTAAGACGAAGAGAGAAGCGATGCGGTGCCTCAAGAGGTACTACGCCCGTCACATCTTCCGACTCCTGGAAAGCACGCCCACGCCCACTTGACAGCGATAGGAGCATCTCCATGGCCGCGTTGTCCCCCGCGGCTCCGACGCGTCCCATCGATCCGACCATGTCGTGACGGCGTAACTCGCGGGCCATCGCCCTGCTTCGAAATTGGCTGCCCCTATCGGCATGCAGGATGCAGCCCGCGACCTCACCGCGTCTGGTGACGGCGTTGCGGAGCGCGTCGACGGCGAGCTTCGCCGTCATCCGATCCGAGATCGAGTAGCCGACGATGCGGTTGGAGAACACGTCTTTGATCGCGCAGCAGTACAGCTTGCCCTCCGTGGTGGTGCGATGCTCGGTGATATCGGTCAGCCAGAGCCGGTTCGGCGCGTCCGCGCGGAACACCCGCTGAACGTGGTCGTCGAACACGGGCGGGCCTGCCTTCTTGCCCTTCCCGCGCCGTCGGCGTTGCGCGGACGAGATGATCCCGGCCTGAGAGCACAGCTTCCACGCCGTTCGCCTGCTCATCCGCCACCCCGCCCGCCGCGCTTCGTCGGCGAGGTATCGGTATCCGAACGTCGGGTCATCGTGATGCGCGTCATGCAGCGCGTTGATCCGATACGCGCGGATCACATCGGCGTCACGGATCGGGTCGTTGCGCCAGCGGTAGTAGGGCTGGCGGGCGAGCTCGAGGACCCGGCACGAAACCGTCACGGGAATCCCCGCGTCGGCGAGCTCAGATACGAGCGGGTACGTCATTTTGGGGAGCCACCGAGTTTCAGGTTCGCCTGCGACAGATACGCCGCCGCACGCCTGAGGACCTCATTCTCCTGCTCGAGCAACCGGATCCGCTTCTTCAACTCGCGTGCCTCGGCGGCATCGGCCGCGGTCTGACCGGGACGGTTGACGTCTTCGACGTCGGCCTGACGGAGCCAGTTCTGCAGCGTCGCTTCGCTGATCCCGAAATCAGTCGCGATCTGTTTGATGGTGACGCCGCTCTCGCGGCTGCGAGCGACCGCGACAACGTCCTCGCGGAACTCTCTGGGATAAGGACCGGGCATGATGACATCCTCCCCGCCAGCGCCTCCCGACACTAACGATCAGTTGTCACCGATCCGTTCTTCACGCCCAGCAGCTGGTGTACGCCTCATTGGGGGAGGGGGCGCGGCCGGTGCCTTACGGCGCGAAGGTCGCGCCCCCCGGCGCGAGCAGCACGAACCATCCAATGGTCACGACGACCGCGCACCCCACGGGCACAAGGCCGGCAAGAGCGAGAAAGAACTTCCGACGCTCCGGCTGTCGTCGCGCCTGTATTAGCGCCAGCACGAACGCAACGATGACCAGCGCAGCCGCCACCACCCAGAAGAAGCATGCAATGCCGTAGCCGATACCTGCCTCGGTCGAGTCGTAGCTTGTTGTCTCACGCAGCTCTCCGTTGTACCACGCGAGCCCCGTCATACCGAGTGAGATAATCCCGGCGAGGCCCGCAAGACAAGCGAGAACGCCGCTTCCGATAACGCCCGCTGTTCCGACGGAATCCCCCTCATTCGAGGAAGAATCGCTTGCCGTCATTGGGGCGACTCATCTCGATAGGGGACTCCAACAAAATGGTTCGCGCAGAAGAGCGGGTCCGTGATCACATCGATTCCTTCCTATCGGAACGACTCCTCCCATCGCTGGATGGTGAAGTACTGGGACATGCGGTTGCGGCCGTAGACCATGGCTCCCTCGCCTGTGCCGTTATACCCGACGCACATGCCCATCACCTGGCTAGGGGTCATCTCACGGAGTTCGGACGGAGTGATGCCATAGGCCCGGTACGCCTCGTACATCATGTAGAAGAGCGTCGCCTTGAGGTTAAACTCGCCGTCTGAGTACAGCCCCCACCAGACTGACCACCGGTCCTGCCAGATGTCGCGATCCAGGATGCTCCCCGTAGTGAGTCCCATGTTGATGGCATAGTTGAGCCCGGAGATCGCTGCCTGCGACTGGATCTGGCAGAAGCCTGTGGAGCAGTCATCGTTAGCGTCGGGGAAGGTCCCGATCCCGAGTTCCAGGTTCTGGTAGTAGGCAATCGTCGCGAGATCAGCGGCAGTGTCGAGCGCGTTTACGCAAAGTCCTTCGTGCACCATTGGGGTGAGGATCATCGCCTTCGGGGCGTTGAATTCAGCTGCGAGGTCCGTGATGTAGTTGTCGTAGTCCCAGACGCGAATCTTCATACCGTAGGCGTTGTCGAGGTTGACGGCCTGTTGAATGACATTCTCATGTTCGAAGGTGTCACGGAACATGTCGTTCCACATATCTGTGTAAGACCCGGCCGGGATGGCAGGGTCGTCACCGACTCCCCACGCGGCAACGAGGCTGGAGACGCCCGAGTATGCGCCCGACACGATGTCCTTGTCGATCTCAACCGTGCCGAACCCCGTTCCGACAATCGTCGTCTGGATCTGATCGAAGGCCCAGTTAGAAGGTAAAGTCACGGCCCGGTTGCTGCCGTATCCGGTTGACATGTCGGAGACGAAAGAACTGACGACCAGACTTGCGTTCGTCAGCGCATGGCATACCTTTCGTGGGCCGTAGACGCCAATGCGAAACGTCCTACCCATGCGGCCAAGTCGCTCGGGGAGCGCCTGGAAGTACGGGATGATCGAGTTCAGGATCTGGCTGTCGGTGGCATCGAAGTCAACAGAGAAGTAGATGATCGTGTTGGCAGGAAGCCGATACGCCCAAGCGGCAGACGCGGCCTCCTCGCCGACTTCTTGACCTCGGGCAGTCGTGAAGTGTGCAATGTCGCCGCCGCCGGTCTGGAAGAGAATGAATGCATGCCCGCCCGCGCTGAAGATGCGTTGGAGCTCTCCGGTCTTGATGCACTTGTCAAGACCTGCACTCGGTAGACGCGTGTCCGGTGTATTCGTCAGGTAGCGCCCGAAGTAGTTGTAGCCGGCGGCTTGGAGGGACGTGAGCCGTTCGGAGGTAATCGTGGAAACGCAGTTCGCGCCAGTTCCCGGTCGGTCGGCGTCGCCTGTGCTCACGAGCAGTGAGCCCCACGTCTGGACATCCGCGTTGCCATTGACAGGAAGCGCGACGAAGCTCTGGAAGGTCTCGGTCTGGAGCTGCGTCATGTTGCCGAAGTAGCCGTCGTAGCTAACGGTGTAGCCGTTGAAGATCAATGCCGCTTGGAAGAGGTGAACGAGGTAGCGGGCGCCGTCGGTGCTCCCGTAGCTGAGAGCACCGTAGGTGGCGAGGCCCGCTTTGGTCGCTGGTCCGAAGTTCCCGTTGGCAACGCCATCGAGCAGACCGACCTCGTACTGGATCGCAAACATCAACGCTGTCTGAATGTCGGTGGTGTATTGCCCGTCCGTCGGGATCACGAAGAACGCAGATCGATCAAGATAGCGGCCGTTGAGCGATTGCTGGATTGAGCGAATCGTGCTGGTGCCGCCTGACACGAGGGTGAAGGCGTCCATGTTCAGCAGGGCCTTGAATACCTTGGGCTCGATCGATCCATCCCCGGCGGATAGACCCATGTTTGTTCGCAGCGATTGCATTCCGGCAACTGGGACTGCGCCCCATATGCCGTCCAATGCGCCATTGCCGCCGTTGTAGCCCTTGCAGTACATAGCGCCTTGAGCAATTCGGATGATGTTCTTGTTCGCGGTGCTGTTGTTTACCGGACTCACCGCGGTAAGCGCGGCAAGGGTGCCCGATCCGAAGTTGTTCGAGAGCGCGGTGATACCAAGCTCGTGCTGCAGAGCTCGGATGAGAGCGTAGACGGTGTTCCATCCCGTCTGCCCGTCAACGACAAGCGGCGGGATACCCAGCATGCCCGGGTAGGTATCGTTGATCCACTGCTGCGTGTTCTCAACCCACGGGTCGGACATAGCTTGTTCCTCGATTCTGGCTCTGGTCGCGATCGTCGATCCTGATGCTGGAATCGTTTGGTGAACAGGCGGAACCTTACGTGCGCGTCGTCTTCCTGAGCGTCAGGTATCTGGACATCGTCTCGGTTCCTCCCGGAGGGCTTTGGCAGAGCCACAGCCCCAGCAGTGGCGGTCATGATTGCCGTAGGCACATCTGCAGGCTGTTCGCTCCGCGTTCCGGAGTCCTTACTCACGGACCACCATGACACCGTTGTCTTCGACCTCGCCTTAGCGCCACCACGCCTCTTGCAGATCGAGGTAGATCCTCGCACGCTAGACACCCCGGTGCGGGTTCATCTGATTGGAATGGGCGCGAGCGCGCTTCTCAGACGTACAACGGTAAGTCTGCGATTACGCGGCAAGCTGATTGTCGATTTGGTGTCCGATGACGAATTCGCTTACGCCGAATGCTTGAGCGGCATGCGCTTGCGACTCCTCACTGAAGTCTCCGCGCAGCATCTCGCGCACTCCTTCCGCGGGAGCAAGAAACTCGGCGGCAAATGCTCGCTCGAGTTTGTCGGTATATCGGGAACTCCGAGTCAGAAGTGACGATCTGGTTTGCGGATCTGTGATTCTACGAGCAAGAGTTCGTGCGCCTATGAACCTACCTCGCGGAGCGAACGGATCGATGTTAGGCCCGACGACCGCAGACGCGGTGTCGCTCTCTATCTTCGCAAGTGCTTCTATGTTGCCTGGTGGAGGCGCGGAGACGCTTGTGAGGGCCACAAGATCCTCGATCGCGACCCTGTGGGTGAGCGAGAGTCCAAGTTGCTCGCGAAGAGAGAGTGCGCGCCTATAGCCTTCACGCCACGGCGCTGCACCGGAGACGCTCACTAGCGGCTCGACGGCAGGAAGTGATCGCTGCTGACGGGGGAGTGATGGCGCCTCACGGCTAAGTGCATCGTGCATCCAATGCTCCGCCGATTCGAGCGCGGAGAAAGGAACCGCCCGTGCGAGGTCCGCGAGGAGCATCTCGTCGTGGAGTGCTTCGCCCGCAGAGAGAAGTAGCTGCGCCTCATCGTCTCCGATGTTGTAGGGGTCAAACCCCCAAGCCGCTGCAACCGTAGCGAACTGCCGCTCGTCGTCGTCCGCGCCCTGGATTGCCGACCACTCGTCCTGCAACAAGGTCCCAGAGATGCCGACATCCTCGAGGCGGCGCACGGTGCTGTCGATGAATCGGCTCAGAGATCGACGTACTTCGTCGGCGTCAAGCACGGCGCTTATGGAACTGAGTGTGCGTACCCTTGCGCTTGCGTCGTAGTGGGGCGTTGCTCGGATCCACATTTGCTGTCGGTCTGAACGGAGCGTCATCGCGGGCCAGGGGAAACCGTCGCCGGCTCCAGCGAGATTGAGGCCTGCGTAGTCGGGGAGGTGCGACGGGGTATCGAGTGCCCACCAATTCAGTGCAAGCCACTCTGCAAGCGGATAGGCGGCGACATCGATCCTTTCTCGAACCTGGCCGGGGCTCTCGCGCTCCTTGACGAGAGTGGCAGTCTCATCTCCGACGGCGATGCGAAGCTCGCCCCATGTTGCGCGCAATTCCGGCGCTCGTACTCCGGGCGCAGATTCCCAGTTGCATTCAATAGTGAAGCTCATGAAGCGCGCTCCAGAAGTTCACGAGGGACACTCTCTTCAGTGACGGGATAACCCTTGTAGCTGCCCGAGACAGCGTTCACGAGGCGCGCTTCGAACCACCGATCCTGCCGCTTGTCCCAGACGTATCGCGGAAACGTGCCTTGGTCTCGGTAGGCACTCACGTTTCCCTGAAGGATTGCTTCACGCAACCATTCGCATATCGATTCAGCGTTGTTGAGCTCTTTGGGGCATGGTGTCGCGTCCGACCGAAGCTTCGGTCGTCCGGCGAATGAGGGATACGTCTTGTGTTCGGGAGAGCCGATGTACGTGACACTGTCCGCCCATTCTTCCAGCTCACGAGGCTCCGGAGTGGTCGCCAGAGACTGCGGCCGCGCTCGCCTTCTAGCAGGAGTCCTCACCGTCTGATTCTACGCAGGTCCCGTGCGCTCATGGAGAAGCTGCTCACCTCAGCATCGAGGAGGTCATAGCGGTGACAGTGTCGATGCGAGTGATGAGCGCTGGTGACGGGTACAAGTACCTGCTGCGCACGGTCGCGGCCGGCGACGTCGACAGGTCGCTCTCGACCCCGCTGACCCGTTACTACACGGAAGAAGGAACCCCGCCGGGCCGGTGGCTCGGCGCCGGCGTCGCCGGGCTTGGCAGCGGGCAGATACCGGTGGGCGATCAGGTCTCCGAGGCCCAGCTCCAGCTCCTCGTTGGCATGGGACGCGACCCGATTACCGGTGAACCGCTTGGCCGCGCCTACCCCAAGTACCGCACGCTGGCCGAGCGAATCGAGGAACGCACTGCTGCCCTCGATCCGAACCTCGGGCCGGCCTCCCGCTCCGAGGCGGTCACCGCCATCGAATCCGAGGAGAACGAGCGCGGGTCGCGGCGGGCCGTCGCTGGGTTCGACTTAACGTTCTCGATCCCGAAGTCCGCGAGCGTGCTGTGGGCGGTTGCGGACGCGGGCACGCGGGCGCTCATTGCGGACGCGCATCAGGCGGGGGTTGCGGAGGTGGTTGCGTTCATGGAGCGGGAGGTTGCAGCCACGCGCACGGGCGCAACCGGCCGCGACGGCGCGGTTGCACAGGTCGATGTCGCAGGACTGATCGCCACCGCGTTCGACCACTACGACAGCAGGGCGGGCGACCCCCACCTGCACACGCACGTCGTCATCAGCAACAAGGTGCAGACGGTCCTCGACGGCAAATGGCGGTCGCTGGACGGACGGCCTATGCACGCCGCGGTCGTCGCCCTCTCCGAGCTCCACGAGGCCGTGTTCGCGGACCACCTGACCCGCACGTTCGGCGTCGAGTGGGAGGCCCGCGACATGGGCCGCGACCGCAACCCCGCGTGGGCGATCGCCGCCGTCCCGGAGGAGCTGGTCAAGGAGTTCTCGACCCGTGCCCGGCACATCGACGCCGAGACCGATCGCCTCATCGACAGCTACGTCTCCGAGCATGGGCGGCGGCCGTCGCCGGCGACGATCATGAAGCTCCGCGCCCAGGCCACGCTCTCCACCCGCCCGGAGAAGGAGGTCCACTCCCTCGCCGACCTCACCGCCTCCTGGCGGCAGCGCGCCGGGCAGGTGCTCGGCGCGGACGCGACCTCGTGGGCGCGGCGGGTGACGGCGAACGAGGAGCCGCTGCTGCTGCGCGCGGACGACGTGCCCCTGGACGTGATCGCCTCACTCGGGCACGACGTCGTGGCGACGGTCGGTGAGAAGCGGTCCACCTGGCACCGCTGGAACCTCACCGCCGAGGCCGCGAGGCAGACGATGGGCTACCGGTTCGCCACCGTCGAAGACCGTGAGGCGATCGTCGGGCTCGTGGTGGATGCGGCCGAGGCCGCCTCTCTGCGGCTGACGCCGCCCGAGCTCGCCTCCAGCCCGGCCGCGTTCCACCGCCCGGACGGCACCAGCGTGTTCCGCCCGAAGCACTCGGCACTGTTCTCCTCCGAGGTGCTGCTGGCCGCCGAAGACCGCCTCCTCGAGCGCGCTCGCACCACCACGGCCCCGACCGTCCCGCTCGCCACGGTCGAGCGGATCACGGGCAGGCCGGATCGCCAGGGTCGGATGCTCGGTCCCGACCAGGCCGGCGCGCTGACCAAGATCGCCCTCTCCGGCCGGGTGGTCGACGTGCTCGTGGGGCCGGCCGGTGCGGGCAAGACCACGGCCATGTCAGCGCTGCGGCGGGCGTGGGAGCACGAGCACGGCGCCGGTTCCGTCGTCGGGCTCGCCCCGTCAGCGGTCGCGGCGCAGGTCCTCGCCGACGACCTCGGCATCCAGACCGAGAACACGGCGAAATGGCTGGACACCCACGAGCGCACCGGAACCACGTTCGACAAGGGGCAGCTCGTCATCGTCGACGAGGCATCCCTGGCCGGCACGCTCTCCCTCGACCGCATCACCGCCCTTGCGGCCGAGGCCGGGGCGAAGGTGCTGCTCGTCGGGGACCACGCCCAGCTCCAGTCCGTCACCGCCGGCGGCGCGTTCGCGCTCCTCGTGAACGACCGCGACGACGCCCCCGAGCTGATCACCCTGCACCGCTTCACCCACACCTGGGAGAAGACCGCCTCCCTCGGCCTCCGGCACGGCCGCACCAGCGTCATCGACACCTACGCCGAGCACGACCGCATCCGAGGCGGCGAGACGGAGGAGATGATCAACGCCGCCTACACCGCATGGCGCGCCGACACCCTCGCCGGGCGAGCCAGCATCCTCGTCACCGACTCCAACGAATCCGTCCTCGCCCTGAACCAACGGGCCCGGGCCGACCTGATCCTCGACGGCACGGTGAACGCCCGCCGCGAGGTCGAGCTGCACGACGGCACCCGTGCCGCGGCCGGGGATACCGTCATCACCCGCCACAACGACCGCCGCCTGCGCGCCGGCCGATCCTGGGTCCGCAACGGCGACAGGTGGACGGTCGCCGAGGTCCGCGACGACGGCTCCTTCACCATCCGCCGCGCAGGCAAGAGGCGGGGCGCTTCGGTCGTGCTGCCCGCCGAGTACGCGGCCGAGCACGTCGACCTGGGTTACGCGGTGACGTCCTTCCGGGCTCAGGGCGTCACGGTCGACTCCTCGCACGTCCTGGCCGACGCCTCGATGACCAGGGAGACCTTCTACGTCGCCATGACCCGCGGCAGCGAGCAGAACACCGCCTACGTCGCCATCGACAAGCCCGACCCCTCGCTTCCCGCGCTCTACCTGCCCCGCTGGGTGTCGATCACTGGTGAGTAGGTGCGAACTAGGGCGTGTCTGATAATTGTTTGGTCCACGCGATTGCGGCGTGGATGAGGACCGCGGCGCGGTAGACGATGGCGTGTTTGTCGTAGCGAGTGGCGAGGCCGCGCCACTGCTTGACGTCGCAGAACCGGCGTTCGATCACGTTGCGGTTCCTGTAGTCGGAGGCATCGAGCCCGACGGGCCTGCCACCGCGCGATCCGCGCCGTTTGCGGTGGCCCTTCTGGTCGTCGGGTTCGGGGATGACGGCTCTGATTCCGCGGGCGCGGAGGTGCCCGCGGATCGCGCGGGACGAGTATGCCTTGTCACCGCGGACCGCGTCCGGTCTCGTGCGCGGCCGACCCACGTCGCGCGCGACGCGCAGGTGCGCCAGCAGGGGGAGGAACATGGGTGAGTCGCCGGCCTGCCCCGGCGTGATCAGCGTCACCAGCGGCAGCCCGTTCCCGTCGACGAGCTGGTGAATCTTCGTCGAGAGCCCGCCGCGGGAGCGGCCGATGCCGTGGTCAGGCGGCTCTTCCTGCGGATTCGTGTAATTCGATCCAGCCCCCTGTGGTGCGGGTCGTGTTCGTCGCGTGCTGGTGCGCCCGAGCAATCGTGGAGTCCACTGACAGGGACCAGTCCACGATCCCGGCAGCGTCCGCGCTGGCGGTGAGCTTCGCGAGCACTCTGTCCCAGGTGCCGTCCGTCGCCATCCGGTGATGCCAGGTCCACACCGTCTGCCACGGGCCGAAAGACTCAGGCAGATCCCGCCACGCGATCCCGCACCGGTACCGGTAGATGATGCCCTCAAGCATCGTCCGCGCGTCCGAGAACGGGCGTCCCTTCCTACCTGTCGGACGCGGAAGCATCCCCTCGATCAACGACCACTGGGCATCCGACAGCAACTGGAATCGCGACACCATCCCAGACTCTCAGCCCGACCCCGAACTATTTATCAGACACGCCCTAAGTACCGGGCACTTGGGATGCGAAGGTGTCGATCACTGGTGAGTAGGTGCGAACTAAGTACCGGGCACTTGGGATGCGAACGGATGAGGACGCCGTGCTGGTCAACGACGCCTTGTAATCGTTGACTCAGGAACCGAGCGAGCTAACCGAAGCTCCCGCAGCCATCGCCCAGATTGTCTCCAATAGGTACTGCCAGAACTTTCTCGGGATGTTTGTTTTGGTGCTGCGGTGTTGCCTTGTTTTCCAATTAGCTTCCATGCGATGCCTCACCCTCTTGTCAATTCGAATTTCAGAAAAAAGACGGATAGCTGCGAGAGTCACGGTTGCTGCAAGGATTCCTGCCAAGGCGAGGGGGTCGAACCCTCTCCCGCTCGGGCACCTCAATCAACGAGCACTGTTTTGTTGTGCTTCCATTCTATCCGCGCCCTCCGACATCGAAGATGGCCGTCAGAGGTCTGAGGCGGGTTGGTTGACCAATCGAGGACTGTCGGAGGCTGCGGATACCGTGAGTCTCACGATCCCAAGCGAGGAGATGTGCAATGACTTCTGACGCCTATCAGTTCCCCGTCGCGATCTCGCGGCTCAGCGAGGGGGAGACCTCTCGCGAGCCGCAGAACCTGCGTGCGATTCAGTGGCTCGCGGATCAACCCGGCGGTCCTGTCGTTGTCGTGACGCCGCAGAAGCAGGTGCACAGCGACATCCTGAAGCGGCTGGTGGCGACATCTGGAGTCACTCATCTTTCATGGAGGGGCTTCTCGACGGGGTCGCTCGCGGGCCGCCGTGTGCTCTACGCCTGGCCGAACCGGAAGCACCTGAATGGCCTGTGGAGCGTTGACGCTGACGCGCTTGCGGTCATCGAGTGGAATGAGGACGAGACGGCGGAGTGGATCGAAGACGCCAACCCTGTCCAACTGTTTCATGGGCGCACCGTCGAGCCTCAGCCTGTCGAGGAGCCAGCAGATCGGCAGGAACCGTTGCCGAACGGGGTGGATGGGATTCTCGAGCACATCGCGGCGATGGCGGCTGGCTACTCGTCTGGTTTGAAGTGGATGAAGAAGACAAACTCAAGGCAGACATGATGAACAGGCCGGAGCGCTGGGTGCCGATTACCGTCGAACAGGTGCGCGCCAAGTGCCGGGCGCTCGGCATGCGGCCGGACGACGTTGACACCGTGGCGGGGTTCCTGCAGCGACGGAAGGAAGGCCGCCGCTTCAACGTACAGAGCTCGTACCGCACGTTCCGTTTCAACTGATCTGGGCCGCCCGGCTACTCGTCAACGACGACGCCTATCGCGATAAGGACGTTCCACTCCTGGAACGCATGCACTCGCGACGCCGCCGCGACATGGCGAAGGAGGGCTTCGCGACTGCTGATCCTTCCGACGAGGAGTAGGTGCTGTTCATCGCCGGCGCAGCACTCGCCGGATCGTCGACTCGCTCACTCCGTACATCTCCATCAGCTCGCGACGGGTCGTCCCGCTGGCGAACAGGCGCCGTGCCTCGGCCTTCTGTTCCTCGCTGAGGGCCGCGTGCTTCGCCTTGACGGTGAGGTCGAACCCTGCGCGGCGGAGCGTGTCGCGGACGGTGTTGCGTCGCACGTTGTACCGCTCGGCAAGCTCGTACGTGGACGCTCCGGCTTCGTAGTCCTCGATCAGGAGCTTGACGACCGACCTGTGGAGGGCGTTCTGCCGGGAGAGCGGGCGGTCGTCCGGCTTCCGCGTCGAGTTGCGGGCGGTGGCCAAGAGTTCGGCCAGCTCCGCGGTTTTCCGCGCTTGTTGGCAGTAGTTTCGCAGCAGCCCGACCAATACAGGCTTATTCAAACCTTTGGACTGAGTAAGCGGGTATAGGTCCGAAAGAGAGTCTTCCGCAGGAATGCGGGAGGCTCTCTTTTCTTTGGTTGGTGTGTGGGCTGCGGCGCTGAGGCGGTGCTGGGCGCGCCAGTCGTGCAGGCCGGCGTTGAGTTCGGTGCGTTCGACGCCGATGCTCACCTCACGGTCGGTCACCTGGACGTCGAGTCGCGTGAAGAACGCGGTGAGCAGCTCGCGGCGGACGTTGTCGGGCAGCTGCCTGTAGAGCGCCGCGGGATCGTCTAGGAGATCGACGAACGCGAAGGCCTTGTCGACGCCGTGCCGGATGCGTTCGACGGTCCGGGTGAGCTTCTCTGTGATGGCGCCTTTCTGGAGCGTCACGTACTCGAGGCGTTGACGCAGTTTCTCGACGGCGATCGTGCCGTCGGCGGCGAGTTCAATGAGCCTCTCCTCCTGGCCTTCGAGCTTCTTGAGCTGCGTGCGCAGGGCGTCCTTCTCTTCCTGATCCGCGGCTTGGAGTTCGACGAGGGCACGTCGAACTTCCTCACGTACGGACGCGATGTCGTCTGCATCGAAGCGTTCAGCCGCGACCCGTCGCGCCACCTCGTCTTCGAGTTCGTCGAGTCGCGCCGACGGCATCGAGCAGTGACCGCGCTGCTTCGCTGTACAGACGTAGTACTCGTATGTGCCGCCGTGCCCCTTGTTCTGGCTGTAGACGAGTCGACTCGTGCGCCCCTCCGCCTTGCATTCGGCGCAGTACACCAGGCCCCGCAGGAAGTGGAAGTGAATCCGGTCACGGTCACCTTTGCGGTTCCGTCCGTCGAGGATCTTCTGCACAGAGAGGAACAGCTCTTTCGGGATGAGCGGCGTGTGCCTGCCCGGGTGGAGCTTCCCCTTGTAACGGATGACTCCGGTGTAATACGGGTCGCGCAGGATCATCGCGAGCTGGCTGCTCGACCGCGGCCTCGCGGCCCGCTTGCTCGACTGTCGCGTAGTCAGGCCTTGATCTTCGAGCATCATCTGGAGCTGTGTGATCGAAAACTGGTTCGTGGCGTACTGTTCGAAGGCCCAGATGATGAGCGGTGCGCGCACGGGGTCAACGTCGATCGTGTTGACGAGGCGTCCGTCGAAGTCCTTGCGCACGTTGAGGTAGCCAAGCTTCGCTCGCCCGACGCTTCCGCCCCGCTCGACTTTGTGGGCCATCTTGATTCGGATGTCCTCACCGCTCATGCGGACTTGGAGTTCGTTGACGACGTCGGTGATGGCCTCCATCGCATCGCCCATGTACCCGTCGCCGAAGTTCTCCTTGGCCGAGATCAGCTCGACCCCCTTGTCGCGCAGTTGGCGCTTGGTGATGGCAGCGTCGAGGTGGTTGCGGAAGACGCGAGAGCGCATGTAGATCACGACGTAACGGATATCGGGGTTGGCCTCGACGAAGCGCAGGAGCTTCTTGAACTCTGGCCGCTTGTCGATGGTCTGCGCCGACTGTCCAGGTTCAACAAACTCGCGGAGGATCGGTACGCCGAGCTCCTTCGCCTTGCGGATCGCCCACTCTCGCTGCGTTGCGATGCTGTTGCCATCCTCATCGAGATCAGCAGCGGTATTGAGCTGACGAGTCGTGGATACGCGCAGGTAGCTGACAGCCACGCCTGTGCGGAGCGGAATGATTAACCCGTCGTCGTCCTCAAATAGATGCTCGAGTCCGGTGATGGATGTGAGATTCGGCTGCGCCAGGGTAGCTGCCGCTTCCTCGCCTTCTTGGTACATATGAGGCCCTCCTTCGGTTAGGTCCTCCGGATTTACGCTCTTCTTGGCCAAGAAGTCCAGCCCTTCGTCTGTTTTCCGGGCACCTCGACCGCCGTCCACCGGGGGAACGTCGGCGATGTAGTTTTCACCTCGCTCGTCACTCGTTTTCATGTCGGTCTTCCCTCTCAATGTCAGATCCGCCGCCCTGCATTGGTGCGTCGAGATGCGCCACGATTCCGAGCAGAATGCGAGCGAGTCGCCTCGGGTCCGGGCGCGCTCTCCACGCCGGGGTGACCGAGATATCGCGCTCCGCGCGCGGGCGTCCACGCCTCTTTGGCTCGAGCTGGCTAGGTACCGAACGCATGGAGGCGGCCTCCTTCTTCGATCAGGTCGTAGGCTTCTCGCGTCTGTTGGATGACGTAGTCAACGCGCCTTGCCTCACGTCAAGATGTCCGGGTGTGATTCGTGGTTGCCTCACGTGAAATGTCCGCGTGGGTCATGCGGCGGGTCGGGTTCCCTGGGTGCGGGCTGAGGCCAGTTCGATGAGTTGTTGCTGGATCTGGTTGATCCGTCGGGTGATGCGTGCCGGGTTCAGCTTGGCATGCTCGTGCTCGAGGCGCGTCTTGGTCTTGGCGTCGAGGATGCCGTTGTCCAGGAGTCGCTGGTACGGGGTCCGGGGGGTGTCGTAGATCCGCTTCTTTCGGCCGGATCTCGTGGCGGTCCAGCCGGTCGCTTTCACGCAGGGCAGCAGGTGGTTCTTGCGGGCCATCACCAGGTCCCATAGCTCGTTCAGCAGCGTCATTTCCGCGTCGGTCTCGTACCGGTAGCGGAACGCGTGTCTGCGGATCCAGTCGCCGTTGCGTTGCTCGATGTGCGCGTTGTCGTTGTGCTGGTACGGTCGTCCGCGGGTCAGGGGGATGTCGCGGTTGTCGGCCCAGGCGATCACTGACCAGTTCAGGAACTCGGATCCATTGTCGAAGTCCATCCCGGCGATCGGCACCGGCGCGTGCTTCGCGATCCAGTTCAGCCCTTCGTGCACGTGCACGAACGCCTTGTTGCGGACGGTGCGCATCATCGTCCACCCGATCACCGGGTCGGTCGCGTTCAACGTCCACAGGTGCTCGCCCTTGAGGGTGTGGCCGCAGTGCGCGACGGTGTCCAGCTCCAAGAACCCCGGCACGGTCAGCGGGGCATCCATCGCGGTGCGCTGCGGGATCGACGACCGCAGGATGTGCGACGGTTTCGTGCCTGACAGCGCGACCGGGTATGCGGCATCCTTGTGCGGTTTCAGGTACCGGTCGATCGTCGCCGCGGACATCGACCGCAGTTCGTCGAGCACCAGGTCGGTGACCCGAGGGCCGACCTTGCCGAGTTCACCGAACCGGACGAGCCGTTCCAAGGTGTCGTCCATGACCGCGGCGAGGTACTTGCCCGAGGGCTGACCGGACAGCCGCCAGACCTCCTGCAACACCACGAGCGCGTCGTAGGAGTACTTCCGCTCCCGCGGTTTGCGGGGCTGCCGGCCCGCGGGACCGGTCCGGGCGTTCGCGGATCGGATCGCCCGCCGCGCATGATCCCGCGTCCACCCGGTCGCCGCGACGAGCCCGTCGAGGATCTCGCCCTTCGCATGCTTGTCCGCCCGCACATACTCGCGGGCGAACTTCTTCGTGATCTCACGGCGCGCGGCCATCGACAACTCCTGACTCACACGGCCAGAGAACTACGCGGACATTCCTATCTGAGGCAAACGCCACCGTTCCCGGACCTTTTACATGAGTCAAGTCGCAACGTGGAGTTCGACGGCGTCGTGCGGTAGCCTGTGATCGTCGGCCCAGTTGGCGAGTTCGATCTCCCAATCCTCGAGGGGGCTGAGGAAGTGGGCGGCGTCTTCGTAGGAGTCGAAGCTTCCGGCGTAGTTCTCGTTGAAGGTGTCGAGCAGGTCGTTGTCGGCGGCGTTCACGTCGGGGAGCGACAGGTAGGCGCGAAAGGCTGCGCCGAAGAACTCTTGGCACTCTTCGAGGCCGACGACGAGGGTCTCGATGTCTTTGCTGTTGAGGGTGCCGGGGACGTAGATGGTGGTCGGGCGTCCGCTTGTGGTGACCCGGGTTCGCACGAGGAAGCGGTCGAGCCGGGGTGGTTGAGCTGCGTCGCGTGGTCTCACTCCGGAGCCGCGGTTCTCTGCTGCGACAAGGTAGGTGCCGAGCCAGTTGATCAGCTCCTTGACCTCTGGGGTTGCCTCTTCTGCGTTGTAGAGGTCGAGATATTCGTCGCGTAGGTCGAAGTAGTTTCCTTCGCCGTCTCTTGCAAACGCTGCGAGGCGGGAATCGGGGCCGAGTGCCCGTCCAAGTACGTGGGCGATGCAGCGCGCCGTGCCTTCGTCGATCTCGGTCTTGTTCGTCAGCGCTCTGGCGATGCCTTCTTGGAGGGGGTGTTCGTATCGGCGGGCGACGACTTCGAGGCGACGCCAGTCGGGTGGGGTGCGCTCGGGGGCGAGGCGGGTTTCCACGATTGGGGTTGGCTCATGCTCGGTCATGACCGTCGCTCCGCGGTGATGATGTAGCGGCCGAGAGCGTCGAGCCACGGTTCCCGCTCGAGGGGAACGGTGACGTGGTTGAGTTCGGTGAGCGCTGCCTCGGCATCGAGGATTCCGGTCGCGGCGAAGCGTTCCAGTGCGCTGCTCGCGCCGCCGTGGACGGTCGCCGCGATCAGGCGCGCGAGGCGGGTGTGCTGCGTGTGTGGGTCGAGAGCGAGCCACGCGTCGATGACGAAGTGTGCGTGCTCGGTCTGATCGACTTGGCGCAGCCATTTCGGCAGCGGGGTCTTCTTGTGGGTGGGGTTGGTGTTCATGGTGTTCCTCCTTTCGGGGTGAGTGATGGGTGCGGCCTGTACGGGGCCAGGGTGTCGAGGGCTTGCTCGCTGGTGTCGCGCGTCAGAATGTTTGGCAGGGGTAGTTAGTTGCTGATGCAACGCCCCAGCTGAGAGGTCTGAAGCATGAGTCGTCCCCCGACGATCCCGGTAGAGAAGAAGCTCCGCATCGTGTTGTCCGTGTTGCAAGGCGAGATCACGATCGCCGAAGCCGCCCGCCGCGAGAAGGTGTCCGAGCAAGCGATCGGGAACTGGAAGCGCCAGTTCCTCGAGGGCGGCAAGGCCGGCATCGAGGCGGGCAAGTCCAAACCCTCGACCCGGGAGCAGCAGCTCGAGGATGAGGTCGCGGAGTTGACGCAGGCCCTCGGTGAGGCGGCGGTCGAGATCCGGGTGTGGAAGAAGAGCGCGGAGGGCCGGCTGGGCCCTTCGAGGACCTCGAGGTGATCCGTTTGGAGGCGGGCATGCCGACGTCGAGGTTCTGCAAGCTGACGGGCGTGCCCGAGCGTTCGTATCGCCGCTGGCAGGCCAAAGCGAGAGCGGATCGCCCGCCGAAGGGTCCGTGGCCGCAGCCCGCGCGGGACGCGGCCAGGCCGCTCGCGACCAAGCACGCGCTGGCGCATCCGGCGTGGGGTCATCGGAAGATCTGGGCGATGACCCGCCACGACGGGCACCGGGTGTCGCAGGCGACCGTGCTGCGCCTGCTGCGCGATGACGGGCTGAACCTGCCGTCGGAGTATCAGAAGCAGCGCCGTGAGCTCGCGAGAGACCGTAAGGCGGCGTTCGCGAGGAACCCGACGGGCCCGAACCAGGTGTGGCAGCTGGACTTCAGCGAGTTCGAGACCACCCAGGGTGGGACGTGGCGGATCGCGGGGTGCCGGGATTGGTTCTCCAAGGTCGAGCACCGAGCCTGTCAAGTTGTTTGTGTAAGCGGGCGGGGCTCGGGGTTTAGAGGTAGGGCTGGATTCGGTCCGGGTAGGCGAGCGCGAGTTGCGCGAGGGCTTGCTTCCAGTTCGTGGTGATCTGCCCTTCGACGAGGCGTCCTTCCGCGTTGCGTTTGACTCCGCGGGCTCGGCCGCGTTCCTTGAGTCGGTCGCGGGCTCGCTTGTCTTCGATGTTGCAGATCGCGAGCCAGAGCAGCTTCACGGCCGCGTCGTCTGAGGCGAAGTGGCCCCGGTTCTTCGTGACTTTCCGGAGCTGGTAGTTCAGCGACTCGATGCTGTTCGTGGTGTAGATCACCCGCCGCAGCATCGGCGGGAACGCGAGGAACGGGGTGAACCTTTCCCAGGCGTCCTCGAACACGCGGACCGTGTTCGGGTTCGCCTGCCCGAGTTCAGAGGCGGCGAACTCGGCGAGGGCGACCAGGGCGGCGTCTTCATCCGCGGCTTGGTAGATCGGTTTGAGCGCGGCTGCGACGGCCTTGCGGGTTTTGTAGTTCACGAACCGCATCGCAGAGCGGATCAGATGCACCACGCAGGTCTGGACCGTCGACTGCGGCCAGGTCGCCTCGATCGCTTCGGGGAACCCGGTGAGACCGTCGCAGCAGACGATGAGGACGTCCGCGACGCCCCTGTTCGCGAGCTGCGCGCAGACCCCGGCCCAGAACTTCGCGCCCTCCGTGGCTTGGATCCAGATCCCGAGGACGTGCTTGATGCCGTCCATATCGACGCCGACGGCGATGTGAGCGGCCTTGTTGCGCACGTGCGCGCCATCACGGACCTTCACGATGATCGCGTCGAGGTAGATCACCGGGTAGAACACTTCCAACGGTCGCTGCTGCCAGGCCATCACCTCGTCGAGGACCTCATCGGTGATCTTCGAGATCGTCTCTCGGCTGATCTCGGTGCCGATCGTGGAGACCAGATGATGTTCGATATCGCGGACGGTCATCCCGCCCGCGTAGAGCGACACGATCATGTCATCGAGGCCACCCACGCGACGCGACCCCTTGGGCACCAGGACGGGCGTGAAGGACCCGTCACGGTCCCGCGGGATCGCGAGCTCGACATCGCCGACGCTGGTCGCGACGGTCTTCGCCGACGACCCGTTCCGCGAGTTCTCGTGGAGCGAGGCTTCGGGGTCGCCCTTCTCGTAGCCAAGGTGCTCGGTCAACTCAGCCTGCAGACCCCGTTCGAGGCCGGCCTTGATGAGTTGCTGGATCAGCCCGTCCTTGCCCTCGAGGCGGACCTCGCCCGCATCGATCATCGCGTAGAGGCCATCGAGCGCGCCCGACGCTTCGAGCGCTTCCACGCCCTCACGCTGCTCACGCCGACGCTCTTCACGCGTCTGCTTGTCAACCATGGTCATCAGTGTCTCCGATCAGTTAGGAGCACCACCCCTTACACAAACCATCTGACACCCTCCGAGCACCCCTTCCATACCTCGCCCACGGCGAACCAGCATGACGCGATCGCCGCCGTCGAGCTCGCCCTGACCGACTACGAGCGCATGTTCGGGCACCCCCTCGTCGATCAGTGTCAGGTCGACCCGGAGACCGGCGAGCTGCTGCCGGTCGTGACCCTCGTGACTGACAATGGTGGCCCGTTCCGGTCGATGAACTTCGAGTTGTTCATCTTGCGTCACCCCGAGCTGCGGCACGTCCGCACTCGGGTGAAATCGCCCGGGCAGAACGGGTCACGCGAACGCGGGTTCGGGACGCTGAAGTACGAGCGGCTGTTCCTCGACGAGATCCCCGACGCGATGACGCTCGTCGAACGCGCTGAGGACTACCGGATCGAATACAACGAGATCCGTCCTCACGAGGCGATCGCCTGGAACCGGCCGATGGACGTGCACCTGGGCCTTGCCGACCCCACCATCCCCACCTTCGAAAGAGAAGAAATCCTGCCAACTACTTGACGCGGGACACTTTTGATGCTGCCGAGATAGATCTCGACAGTTAGGTGCGACAGCGATGCACGATGCATGGTTCTCGGCGCGGAGATTCTTCTGCGCGAGCGGGAATAAATCTGCGTGCTCGTGCGTCACCCAGAGTAAAATTGAGTCGAGGTGACTCAATACACGAGAGGAGAGTGATGATGCTGTTCGATACGTTCAAGGAACTGGACCGGATCAGCTCGGCGTTCTTCTCCGGGTTCCCGGAGTCTGCGCTGAGTTCCGCGCCGATCAACCTCTACCGGGAGGATGATCGTTATGTAGTGGAGGCCGATCTTCCGGGGTTCGACCCGTCGTCGATCGACGTCTCCGCTGAGGCGGGGCTGTTGACCATCCGCGCGGACCGCGATACCTCACGGGAGGACCGCGGCGAGCGCTGGCTGGTCCGCGAGCGCAGTTCCGCGCGCGTGGTTCGGCAGCTTGCGCTGAGCGACGAGGTGGATCTGGATGCGATCGCGGCCGACTATCGAGATGGCGTTCTGAAGATCACGCTGCCGGTGAGAGCCGATGCGCTCCCGCGCAAGGTCGCTGTCGCCGTCGAAGGATCCTCGTCCTCTACCCCGCACGCGATCGGGGCGGGCGTGGCCGAGAAGGAGGTCGCGGACCCAAAAGCCCGACCCGCGCATTCGGTCGACTCCTGACCCGGTGGCTGCCCGGGGCCCGGAAGGGCCCCGGGCTCCGGATGCGCGGGAACGTTCCCGTTCACGTCGTCCGTTCTCGGAGAACGGGGGTTGCGTGATGGACGCCTTCGATCTGTTGGACTCGGCGACGAGCATCGAGACCGCCCCCGTCGTAGAGCCTGCGGACGATCTGGCTGCGGTTCGCGAACTCTATCGGAGCGCGCCTCCGATGGACGGATCCCGGGTGACGACGGGTCTGGAGCCGGGGACGCCGGCGCCGGATTTCGCGCTCCCGGCCGCGGACGGCACGATCGTGCGGCTCTCGGAGCTGCGCGGGTCTCCGGTGGCGCTGGTGTTTTATCCGTTGGACTGGAGTCCGGGATGCAGTGTGCAACTGGAGCTGTACCAACAGGAGTATGACGAGTTCGCATCCCGCGGCATCCGCCTGCTGGGCATCTCGGTCGACTCGATCTACAGTCATGGCGCGTGGGCTGCGGTGCGCGGCATCCGCTACCCGCTGCTGAGCGACTTCCAGCCACGGGGTGAGACGGCCCGCGCGTACAACGTGTGGCGGAACGCCGACGGGCACAGCGAACGCGCCGTCTACTTGGTCGACGCCGACGGGATCATCCGCTGGGCTCACGTGTCCGAGCGGCTGAAGGAGCTGCCGGACTTCGACGCGCTCGTTGACGCCCTCGACCTCGTCGCGGTCGAGGAGCACAACGACGACAACGAGCGCAACAACGACGACAAGGAGGTGCAGTGATGACGATCTGGGATGTCACGCCCACCCGCCCTCGGCGCGCGCCCCGCACGCGAACGGTGCCGGTGGCGATCTACGGCAACCGCTGGTGCGGGATCACGCAGCTGATCCGCCGGGCGCTGGATCGGGCAGGTGTCGGATACGATTACGTCGACCTCGACGACCATCCCTCCGTGCAAGCACGCCTGGAGGCGCTAACGGGCGGACGGCTGCGCACTCCGGTCGTGCACATCGACGGGGAGTGGCTCATGGAGCCCAGCCTCCGCCAGGTGCAGGCCGTCCTCGCCCGGCACGGGGTGTGGCTGTGAGCGTCGTGACGTGCCCGGGGTGCGCGGCGAAGAACCGCGTGCCCCAGGCGCGTCCGGGCAGGGTGCGCTGCGCCAAATGCCACACCGACCTGCCCTGGCTCGTGGACGCCGACGATGACTCGTTTGACACGGTGGTCGGGGAGGCGACACTCCCCGTGCTGGTGGACGTGTGGGCGCCCTGGTGCGGCCCGTGCCGGCAGATCTCGCCGGTCGTGGACCAGCTCTCCCGCGACCTCGCCGGACGCCTCAAGGTCGCCAAGGTCAACGCGGACACTTCGCCACGCATCTCCCAACGCCACGCCGTCTCCTCGATCCCCACCCTTCTGGTCTACCGCGACGGGAAAGAAGTAGACCGCATGGTCGGCGCCGTTCCCGCGCCGCAGCTGCGCGCCTGGGTCGAACGTTCCCTCAACACCTGACAGAACCCAATAGGCGATGGCACCCGCACGGCGGAACGCATGGCTCAGAGCCCAGTGCCGACGTCCAGCAGGAAGTTGAGCCAGGCCACGCCGGCCCCGGCCAGCATCGCAGCGCCGACCGCGGCGAACAGTCCTGTGCGGGCTTTGGTCACGGCTTGGTGACTGCCACAGGATGATGCGACCGCCCACGCGATGGCGCAGACGGTGAGCATGAGCACAGCGGTGACGAGGACAGCCATGAGCAGCGCGCCGACGATCTCGTGGAGCCGGGCAGCACCCCCGACGCCACCGAGGTCGGGGAACACGTCCATCAGAGTGTGTCCGATTAACGGTGGATCTGGCCGAGCGCATGGTTAGTTGATTCGGCCTTCGAATGCGATCGCGAACGCGTTCAGTGCCGGCTTCCACCTCGTCGCCCAGCGTGCCCTGCCCCTGCCGGTGGGGTCAAGCGAGCGGGTCACGAGGTAGAGGCACTTCAGCGCCGCAGCGTCGTTGGGGAAGTGCCCGCGCGCCCTCACGGCGCGGCGGTAGCGGGCGTTGAGGGACTCGATCGCGTTTGTCGAGCACATGATCCGGCGGATCTCGACGTCCCAGTCCAGGAACGGCACGAACTCGGACCACGCGTTCTGCCAGAGCTTCGTGATCGCTGGATACTGCCCGCCCCACTTCGCGTCGAACTCCTCGAACCGCTCGACCGCGGCCGATTCGGTGGGGCGGTATAGACGGGTCGGAGGTCCTTGCCCATCTCTTCCCAGTAGTGCCGGACGCGAACCGGAACGTGTTACGGATCAGGTGGATGATGCAGGTCCGCACCGTCGCGAGCGGCCACGCCGTATCGATCGACTCTGGCAGGCCCTTGAGGCCGTCGCAGACGACGATGCACACGTCCTCGACGCCGCGGTTCTTGGCCACTCGGTCATCTCCTCGATGACCTTGTCGGTGATCCGGCTGATCGTGTCCTTGGACACCGAGGCTCCGTAGACGTCGTCGAAGTGCGCGGCGACCTCCCCGGTCGTCAGCCCACGCGCGGCGAGCGAGAGCACGATCTCGTCGACCCCGGTCAACCGCCGCTGCCGCTTCTTGACGATCTTCGGGTCGAACGACCCGTCCCGGTCCCGAGGAACCTCGATCTGCACGGGACCGACCTCGGTCAGCACGGTCTTCGACCTCGTCCCGTTGCGCGCATTCTCGCTGGTCGACACAGCGTGCTTCTCATAGCCGAGGTGCTCGGTCATCTCCGCCTCGAGCGCCGTCTCCGGCACCCGCTTCGTCAGTCCGTTCAGCAACCCGTCCGGGCCGCCGAGGTCGACGCCCCGTTCCTACGCTTGCTTCAGCAGCTGCTCCGCGAGCTGCTGCTCGTCGATGATCTCCCCCCGTCACAGGATCGATCATCTCGATGACATCGGTCATCACCCTTCCTTTCGGTCAGGCCCGACCAGATCCACCGCTAGTCAGACAGTCCCGTCATGTCCTGTCGCTCCGCCTCCTGGGTTCCGATGCGTCGGCGGTTCCGGTCATTGTTCGAATCTCCGCGGTTCCCTCGGCAAGCATGCGGTAGATGCGCTCGTATCCCGCGGCCATCACGGGGAGGTCGAAGCGTTGCTCGGCATCGTTCCGGCACATATGCGGGTCGATCTCCGAGGCGCGCTGGACCGCCTCGACGAGCTGGTCGGCAGCGTCGGCGATGAAACCGTTCTCCCCATGTCGCACGATCTCGGGGACGCTTCCCCGGCGCGTGGCGATCACGGGCGTGCCGCAGGCGAGCGCTTCAGCCATCACCATCCCGAAGGGCTCCTCCCACTGGATCGGGAACAGCAGGCACGCGGCGTTCGCGAACAGTTCGCGTTTGAGGTGCGTATCGGCCTCGCCGATGTATTCGGCGTCGTGGGAGAGCAGGGGGCGGACTTCTCGGTCGAAGTACGCCTTCTCCGAGGGTTCGGTGAGCTTTCCGGCGAGGATGATCTTCCGCCCTGCGCGACGGGCGGTCTCGATGGCGACGTGCGCTCCCTTGTCGGGGCTGAACCGACCCAGCCAGAGCACCGTGTCCGACTTCTGCTCTCGGAAGGGGAAGGCCGCGACATCGATGGCGTTGTGGACGGTGCCCACCCAGTTCAGCTCTGGTGCCTGTCGTCGCTGGGCGTCGGAGATCGCGATGATGCCGACCGTCGATCCGAGGCGACGGTGGTAATCACCGTTCTCACCGGCGACCGGACCATGCATGGTCACGACGGTGGGCTGTCGTCGGTGCCGCGCGAGCAGCGGGCCGGCCGCGGAATGATCGTGGACTATGTCCACGTCGAGTTCGTCCATGATCCGTCCTACTTCGGCGGCGAGCACGAGCTCGGGCATCACGCTCGATCCGAGCAGATGCGACGGAGGCGTGTCGTACACGGGTCTGAAGTCCTGTGCGCGCGTTCCGGACCTGCCGGACCCGACGAGGGTGACCTCGTGCCCGCGGTCGACCAATTGGTCGACCAGTCCGGCCACGACAGTCTCGGTGCCTCCGTATCCCGCGGGGGGAAGCTCGAACCATGGCGGCGCGATCATGCCGATCTTGAGCGGTTGCCCGCCCTCGTGCGGTGTCGCGGTGTCTTGCCGTTCGACGATGAGTGACATGAGTTACTCCCAAGAGTGTTTGTTCCCGGAATCACATCTCCCTTCCCCATCGAAGAGTTGCTCGCACTATAGGTACATGTAACTTACCGTTACAAGTATAGGTATGGTGGTCTCGAGCGAGAGTTCGAGTGAGGAAGGAGCGCGAAGTGGCTTCCGAAGCAGACCTGGAAGCGCGAGGCCTGGTCGGTGATGATCAGCCCGGACCCCACGGGATCGGAGCGGTTCCGCAGCTCCAGGGCTCCGTGACGTTGGTGGAAGGCTCCTCGTTCTGCGTGTCGCAGCCCAACGGGGATATCGTCCCCCACCGCAGCGACGGGCTGTTCGTGATGGACACCAGAGTGCTCTCGCGGTGGCAGTTGCGTATCGACGGGCATGAGGTCGAGCCGCTCACCGTGCTGCCTGCTGAGCCTTTCGAGTGCCGTTTCGTGGGTCGTATCCCCACCCGACCGGGACAGGTCGAGCCCACGGTGATCGTCGAGCGCCATCGGATGGTCGGGCAGGGCATGCGGGAGGACATCGTGGTGTCCAACTTCGGGGCCGAGTCTGCAGGACTCGACATCGTTCTGCATCTCGATGCCGATTTCGCCGACCTCTTCGAGGTGAAGGAGGCGAGACCCGTGCGCGCTCTCGGAGTCTCGTCGACGGCGAGCTCTGATTCGGTCTCCTTCCTTGTGTCCGCGTCGTCAGGAGAGGAGCGCGGGGTGCGCGTGTACGCGCCGGGAGCGCAGGCCGTTCCAGGGGTCCTCACCTTCCGCACGGTGGTGCCTGCTCATGGACAGTGGCAGACCAGTGTCGAGGTTCTTCCGATCGTCGCAGGCGACGAACTGGCGGCGTCTTTCCCCCTTGATCGGCCGCTGGCCCATACCGAGCCTGCGCGGCGGATGCAGGGATGGCACGAGGCGGCACCGGTCATCGAGGTCGGCAACACCGTGCTCGCCCAGGCTCTTTCGACCAGCGAACGTGATCTCGGTGCCTTGCGGATCGTGGACCCCGAGCATCCCGAGGACCAGGTGGTCGCGGCGGGCGCGCCGTGGTTCATGGCCCTCTTCGGGCGTGACGCTCTGATCACCAGCTGGATGATGCTTCCCTACGCTCCCGGATTGGCGCTCGGGACCGCCCGAACGCTTGCGCGGCTACAGGGGACGAGGGAGCTGGCGATGGCTGAGGAGCAGCCGGGCAAGATTCTCCACGAAGTCCGGCGCGGCGCGGATCTCTCCCTCACCCTGGGGGGCGAAAGCGTGTACTACGGCTCGGTGGATTCGACGCCGCTGTTCGTGATGCTGGTGGGCCGGGCACTGAGGTGGGGGGTCCCGGTGGAAGAGCTGGCCGAGCTCAAGCCTGCCGTGGACGCTGCGGTGCACTGGATCCGCACCTACGGCGACAGCGATGGAGACGGGTTCGTGGAGTACAAGCGGAGCACCGACCGCGGGCTCCTGAACCAGGGATGGAAAGACAGCGGAGACTCGATCGCCCATGCCGATGGTTCCGTCGCGGAAGCGCCGATCGCGCTCGCGGAGGTGCAGGGGTACTGCTATGCAGCCTATCTCGCGGCTGCGGAGATCGAGGATGCTCTCGGTTCGGCGGCCGAGGCGCAACGTCTCCGCGAAGACGCGGAGAGGCTGCGACTTCGTTTCCACGACGCATTCTGGATGCCGGAGGAGGGTTTCTATGCCCTCGCGCTCGACGCGAAGAAGCGGCCCGTCACGGTGATCTCCTCCAACATCGGGCATTGCCTATGGACAGGCATCGTGAACGACGACGTCGCGGACGCCGTCATCGACCGGCTGGTCGCGCCGGACATGTTCACCGGCTTCGGCATTCGCACGCTCTCGGACCGTTCCGCCCGATACAACCCGGCGAGCTACCACAACGGCTCCGTGTGGCCGCACGACTCCGTCATCGCCGCTGCGGGGATGATCAGGTACAGGCGCGAAGATGCGGCGATCCGCGTGCTGTCCGGTCTTCTCGACGCTCTCGAGGCGTTCGGTGGCCGTCTTCCCGAGCTGTTCTGCGGGTTCGACCGTCGCGACAAGCCGGTGCCGGTTCCGTATCCCACATCTTGTTCACCGCAGGCATGGTCGGCGGCCACACCCTTCGAGTTGCTCAGGATCGCACTCGCGTTGGACGCCGACGAGCGTGGCGCGCTTGTGACGGTGGCGCCAGTTCCTGCGATGATCGGACAGGTGCAGATCCGCGGTCTGCCACTCGGTTCCGGGAGGGTCGACGTGGAGGCCGACCAGCATCACGCTCGTGTGATTCGAAACTGAGCGGCCGGACCCAGCCGCCGTCCGCGTGTTCAAAGATGCGTCCGTGAGATGCGCGATGGAGAAGAAGGAATGAGAGATGGCGGAGGTAAAGAGCAGCGAAGCGATGCCGCCCCTGTACCAGGACGACGCCCCCATTTACACGATCAGCCAGGTGGCTACCCTGCTCGGCATGCAGCAGGCTGCGCTTCGTCGACTGGACGACGAGGACATCGTGTCCCCAGAGCGCTCCGATGGTGGTCAACGGCGCTACTCGCGTAACGAGGTCGAGAGGCTTCGCGAGGTCCAGGACCTCACCGACGCCGGGGTCACGCTTCCTGGCGTCAGAGAGGTTCTCGCCCTCCGGCGAAGGGTCGAGGCCCTCGAGCACGAGATCAGCGAGTTGCGGTCGCGACCGACGGCCTGACGCCGACTCGGTCGGAAGATTGGGCCGGCCGACGATCTCTTGACTCGTCTCTAGAGCTCCCGCTGATCCTCATCGTCGAGGGGAGTCTCGATCCGTTGCTCCCATGCGTCAATCGGGTCGGCGTCTTCCGGCAGCGGCACCGAGGTCGCGACCCGGTCGTCCGCCGCGTCGGGGCCCGCATCTATGTCCTGCTCCAGTGCATCCTCGAGGGGAACCTCAGGATCCTCACCCGGTTGCTTCGTCATCCCCAGCTCCTCCTTATCCTCATCGCCTCATTCGCTGAACCTCAGATGCCTCGCCTGCTCGAAGTCGCCCACCGCGCTGCTGCGATGACTTCCGGAGCACGGCGTGGGACCTCGCGGCACCGGTGCGCAGCCGAGGGCAAGATCAACGCTTGCGTGCTGCACATACTGAGCCTGAAAACCTTCAACTAGAGTAGCAGGTTACTCGCAGATCGAGTTGAAGGATAGACAGAGTCAAGTTAAACTTGACACGTAGCGACGCAAGTTTAATGAGCCGGGGAGGTTGATGTCCAATGCGTCGTTGGAACGGACTCAAGACAGCTGTCCTGTTGGGTGCGCTGTCCGCGTTGATGCTCGTAGCAGGGTATGCGATCGCTGGCGGCTCGGGCCTCGCGGTCGCGGCGCTCTTGTCGCTGGCGATGAACGGTGCCGCCTACTTCTGGTCGGATCGTCTCGCGCTGCGCGCGATGGGAGCGCGTCGCGTGGGTGAGTGGGAGGCGCCCACTCTCATTGCGACGGTGCGGGAGCTGTCGGATGCTGCGGGCGTGCCGATGCCGAAGGTGTATATCAGCCCGTTGCCGCAGCCGAACGCGTTTGCCACGGGTCGTGACCCACGTCATGCGGCGGTATGCGTCACCGAGGGAATCCTGCGGCTGCTGACATGGCGTGAGCTTCGTGCCGTCCTCGCGCACGAGATGTCCCATGTGGTCAATCGAGACATCCTCGTCTCGAGCGTGGCCGCCGGTCTCGCGGGCGTGATCACGTCGCTGGCCAACTTTGCGTTCTTCCTGCCGGTGGGCGGCGACGATGAGGGTGCCCCGAACCCGCTGGCGACGCTCGTCATGCTCGTTCTCGCGCCGGTCGCGGCCGCACTTATTCAACTCGCGATCAGCCGTACTCGCGAGTTCGAGGCCGACGCTGACGGTGCCGAGCTCGCCGACGATCCGCTCGCGTTGGCGGCGGCGTTGCAGAAGATCGAGGCAGGCGTGCACAGCGCGCCGCTGGTGAGCACGCCTGCGACCACCGCGAACGCCCACTTGATGATCGCGAACCCGCTCGCCGACGACGGGCTCGGTGGATTGTTCCGGACGCATCCGCCGACGTCTCAACGTGTGCGGCGACTGCTCGAACTCGCCGACGAACGCCGAGATCACCGACGCCCGGCGTCGATTCGCTGAGTATGGCGCACCACCGATAACCGCACCTTCGAAAGGAGAAACTCTGATGACCGAGGACAACGCAACCACGCCCGCTCGTGCACTCCTCGCCCGTTACGAGGATTATCAGGCCGCGCAGGCCGCCGTGGACAAGCTCGCCGATGCCGACTTCCCCGTTGAGCACGTCTCGATCGTCGGCTGGAATGTCCGGATCGAAGAGCAGGTGACCGGGCGCATGACGTTCGCTCGCGCCGCCGGCTACGGCGCGGCGAGCGGGGCATGGTTCGGCTTGCTGATCGGACTCGTACTGTCCCTGTTCACGCCAGGGATTCTCTGGCTCTGGACGGCACTGTGGGCAGTCGGCCTCGGTGCGCTCTGGGGAGCGATCTTCGGTCTCGCAGGGCACGGCATCTGGAGGGGCGGCCGCGACTTCTCATCCGTACAGCAACTCGCCGCTGAACACTGGGACGTCATGACCAGCCCGAACCATCTCGAACAGGCCCGGGCGTTGCTCGCCGAAGCCCAGCCGCAACAGTAACCAAGCCAACTCGTCAGCCACTCAACCCCGTACGCGCGCAACCCGCGCGTCCAAGCGAACGGCTCTCGCTCGTCGCCGTGCGCGTCAACTGCCGCAAGCTGCGGCTGGGCGCCGTCGACCTCTTGGCGTCGTCCGCTCATCCAGCCGAGCTGATGCTTCTGCGACGCAGCCAAGGGGGACACCCTCCTGCAGAAACCGGACGGCTGTTCACAGCGAATCCTGGTGGTTCGGATTGCGCCCTAGCGGGGACGTCGCGTGGCGAGGAGCACCGGCGGCGGTGTTCCTACAGAGAGGAAAGAGTCTTGTCGGAAGTACCCGGGACCCGATGGTGGCGCTCGAGAACCTCAATGATCTTGCGGTCTCCTGCCGCGACTCTTGTCGCTGTTGTGGTGGCCATCGTGATCGCAATCGCTGTCGCGCTAGGTCAAGCCCCAGGGAGTGGTGTAGTTCGGGTTCCTTCGATCTGTTGATGGTTCAGGCGGTGAGCTCGAGGGTGCTGTCGGTGTTCACCTCCTCCGTGCCGGTGTTGTCGACGAGGGCGAGTCGGGACTTCGCGAGGATCTCGAGCCCGAGGTAGCGGCGGCCTTCGGCCCATTCGTCGGTGATCTCGGTGAGGACGGCGCCGACGAGGCGGATGATCGCGTCGCGGTTGGGGAAGATGCCGACGGAGTCGGTGCGGCGACGGATCTCCCGGTTCAATCTCTCGTTGGGGTTGTTGGACCAGATCTGCTGCCAGAGCCCTTCGGGGAACCCGGTGAACGCGAGGATGTCAGCTCGTGCGGTGTCGAGGTGCTCGTGCGCGTCGGGGAGTTTCCCGTTGACGTAGTCCAGGAGCCGGTCGAACTGGGCGTTCACGGCGGCAGCGTCGGGTTGGTCGTAGACGGAGTGAAGCATCGCTTTCACCGCCGGCCACATAGTCTTCGGTGTCACGCTCATCAGGTTGGCCGCGTAATGGGTGCGGCAGCGTTGCCAGACCGCGCCGGGCAGATTCGCCGCGATCGCCTCCACCAGGCCTGCGTGGGCGTCGGAGGTGACCAGGCGAACGCCGCCCAGGCCGCGGGCGACGAGGTCGGCGAAGGACGAGTTCCAGGCCGCCCCGGTCTCGGACGTCGCGACGCGGAGCCCGAGGACTTCGCGGCGCCCGTCGGCGTTGACGCCGGTCGCGACGAGCACGACGGCGTTGATCACCCGACCGCCTTCACGGACTTTCATGGTGAGCGCGTCGGCGGCGACGAACGTGAACGGGCCCGAATCCCCCAGGGGTCGGTGCCGGAACTGGGCGACGTGCTCGTCGAGGTCCGCGGCCATCCGTGAGACCTGCGACTTCGACAGGTTGTGGATCCCAAGGGTCTTCACAAGCTTGTCCATCCGGCGGGTCGAGACGCCAGCGAGGTAGCAGTCCGCGACGACCGTGATCAGCGCCGACTCGGCGCGTTTGCGGCGTTCGAGGAGCCATTCGGGGAAGTACGTGCCGGAGCGCAGCTTGGGGATCGCGACGTCGATCGTCCCAACCCGGGTGTCGAGGTCGCGGTGCCGGTAGCCGTTGCGCTGCGCCGCCCGGTCGGTGGAGCGTTGGCCCCATTCCGCGCCGACGACGGCGTCCGCGTCGGCGGACAGCAGCGCGTTGATCGTTGTCTGCAGCAACCTGCGCATCAGATCGGGAGACGCGTCGCCCAGCGCTTCCTGAAGCAGGCCAGCGGGGTCGACAATATGAGGTGCGGTCATCGTGAAGATGCCTTTCGAGTGGGATGTGAGAGTTTGGGGGTGTCAGATGTTCTGTGTAAGTGAGGTTCGCCTCGAAGGAGAACATCATGGAGAGCATGGCTATCAGTCCGGAGCGCGAGGAGCGTCGTCGCCGCCAGAAAGAGCTTGCTGAGCAGTTGAAGTCGTCGGGAGCGATGGATGAGATCTTCGCGAAGATCGATGCCGGTACCCCGCTCACCGGCGATCAGGGACTGCTCGGCGGGATGCTCAAGGCTGCGCTGGAGCGCGGTCTGGAGGCGGAGCTGACCGAGCACGTCGGATATGAGCGTGGTGACGCGGAGGCGTCGCTGTATCCGAATTCTCGCAACGGCACGACGCCGAAAACGGTATCGACCGAGATCGGTGAGATCGATTTGTCGGTCCCGAGGGACCGGAACGGCTCGTTCAGCCCGATGCTGGTCCCGAAGGGTCAGCGGCGGCTGGATGGGCTGGACGGGATGATCATCTCGCTCTATGCCGGAGGGATGACGGTCCGCGATATTCAGCATCACCTCGCGAACACGATCGGCACCGACCTGTCGCATGAGACGATCTCGAAGATCACCGACCAGGTCGCCGACGAGGTCCTCGCGTGGCAGACCCGCCCGCTGGAGGCGTTGTATCCGGTGATCTATCTCGACGCGATCATCGTGAAGATCCGTGATGGCGGGCACGTGCGCAACAAGGCCGCGCATATCGCCGTGGGCGTCGACATGGACGGGATCAAGCACGTCCTCGGGATCTGGGTTCAGGCCACCGAGGGATCGAAGTTCTGGGCATCGGTTTGCGCGGAGCTTGCCAACCGCGGCGTCCGTGACGTGCTCATCGTCTGCACCGACGGGCTCACCGGATTCCCCGAGGCCGTCGCGGCGACCTGGCCGCAAGCGACCGTGCAGACCTGCGTGGTCCACCTGATCCGCGCAGCGATGCGGTTCGTGAGCTACAAAGACCGCAAAGCCGTCGCGGCCGCGCTGAAACCCATCTACACCGCGGTGAACGACGACGCCGCCCTGGAAGCGCTCGAGGCATTCAATGACTCCGACGTCGGCCGACGCTACCCCTCGGCGGTGAAGACGTTCCAGGACGCCTGGGACCGATTCACACCGTTTCTGGCGTTCCCGCCCGAGCTGCGCCGCGTGATCTATACCACCAACGCGATCGAGTCGCTGAACTATCAACTGCGGAAAGTCACGAAATCGCGGGGGCACTTCCCGAACGACGCCGCCGCGGTCAAGCTGCTCTGGCTGGCGATCTGCGACATCGAGGACAAACGCGCCCGAGAACGCGAGAAGGAACGCGGACGCCCCGCGAATCAGAGGAAAGCCTCCGGCCGGCTCATCGAGGGCAACACCACGACGAACTGGAAACAAGCCCTCGAACAACTCGCACTCGCCTACCCCGACCGCATCACCCCCTACCTCTAACCACCAACACCGAACCGCTTACACAGACAACTTGACAAGCCCGAGAGTTTTTCTCGAAGGGAACTACACGGTGACCGCACCCATCTCTACGACGAGACCGGCCACCGCGAACTACACCAACTTCGGCGCTTGTGGGGGTCTTCGTCAGCGCCGACGATGGATGCATGGCCACGACGCGCACGCTCACCCGACGAAACGCGGGATGGATCGCGCTTGCCGTCGCCGGCGTCCTCGTCGCGACGGCGCTCGCCATCGCGTGGATCGTCGCGTCGGGAAGGGGTGCGCCGCTCGCGGCAGCGCCGACGCCCACGCCGACGCCCACCGTCGAGCCCACGCCTACGCCGACACCCACTCCGATCGGGCCCGCCGCGGACACGACCGCCTACGACCTTGCCGGACTCCCCGAGATCACCGTCTTCGCCATCGTCCCTGAGCTGCCCGTCGACGACGATCCATTCGGCGGGCTTACCGGGGTCGCCGCTCGCGCGAAAGGTGCCGCGGCTCCCGTTTTCGCCGAGCCCGGTCGCGCTCCGGTGGCCTCCCTTCCGCGTGAGTCCTACTACGACGGCACCTCGGTGCCGGTGATCGAGCAGTACGACGCATGGGTGAAGGTCATGCTCGTGGGCCGCCAGTCCTACCCGTCCGGGGGAAACTCCGGGCAGCTCACCGGATGGCTCCGGACGCAGGATGTCGAGCTGACGGCGCAAGAGGCGGTGATCGAGGTCTCGCTCGGCGACCGCACCATCGACATCGTTCGTGGGGAGGACCGGCAGCGTGTCGCAGCCGACTTCGGGTCCGGCGTGGAGGCGACGCCGACGCCGCTGGGTCGTTCGTTCATCATGACGGTGCGCACCGAGCCGAGCTTCGCGTACACGAGGGGGAACCCGATCACCTACCTGTCGGTGCAGAGTCCGACTCTCGACGGATTCGACGGCGGCGATGTCGCCGTGACCGCCTTCCACTATCACGACACACGTTCCGGCCGGGTGTCGAACGGATGCCTGCGCGTCGATGAAGCCGCAGCCCACGCGCTCGCCGCGCTCCCGCTCGGAACTCCGGTGATCATCCGCGAATGACGCTCGAGCCGATGCCGCGACACCGGATGCCGCAACGGGTCAGCGGCGCGGTGGACGGCCTTCGCGCTTAGCCGAGTTGCCGAAGCGGTCGGGCTTGAGTTCGATCAGCTTGCCGCTGATGCGCGTGTTCTCGAGGCGCCTCAGCGTGTCGGGCGAGAGATCCGCGGGCAGCTCGACGAGCGAGAAGTCGGGGCGGATCTGGATCGCGCCGAAGTCCTCGCGGCGAAGGCCCCCCTCGTTGGCTAGGGCTCCGACGATCTGGCGCGGCTCAACCCTGTGGCGCCGGCCAACGGAGATCCGGTAAGTCGTTCGCGGTCCGCCTCCGCTGCGGGGGCCGCGAACGGAGCGTTCGTTGCGGTCACGTCCACCACGCTCGGGTCGGTCCTGCGAATCGCGCGCAAAGCGGGGCTCGGGTTCAGTGTCCGGGTCGAGCAGCAGGGGAGTGTCGCCCTGCGCCACGACGGCAAGGGCCGCAGCGACATCCGCCTCGGGCACGTCGTGGTGCTCGACGTAGTGAGCGATGATGTCGCGGAAGGTGCCGATCTGCGCCGGATCGGCCAACGCCGCCGTGATCGCGTCGTCGAAGCGTGTGAGCCGGGTCGCGTTGACGTCCTCGACGCTCGGCAGCTTCATTTCGGTCAAGGGCTGGCGCGTGGCCCTCTCGATCGAGGTCAGCATGCGCCGCTCGCGCGGGGTGACGAAGCTGATCGCCGCTCCCGCGCGTCCGGCTCGTCCCGTGCGGCCCACGCGGTGGACGTAGGACTCGGTGTCGATCGGTAGGTCGTAATTGACGACGTGGCTGATGCGGTCAACGTCGAGGCCGCGGGCTGCGACATCCGTGGCGACCAGGATGTCGAGCTTGCCGCTCTTGAGTTGGTTGACGGTCCTCTCGCGCTGCGCCTGCGCGACGTCACCGCTGATCGCTGCAGCCGTGTATCCGCGGGCGCGCAGCTTTTCGGCGAGGGTCTCGGTCTCGTTCTTCGTGCGCGTGAAGACGATCATGCCCTCGAAGTTCTCGACCTCGAGTATGCGGGTGAGCGCATCGACCTTCTGCGGGTACGACACCAGCAGGTACCGCTGCGTGATGTTGGCCGACGTGGTGGTCTTGGTCTTGACCGTGATCTCTTCGGGGTCGCTCAGGTACTGCGCCGAGATGCGGCGGATCTGCGCCGGCATCGTCGCCGAGAACAGGGCGACCTGCTTGGTCGCGGGGGTGTCGGCGAGAATCGTCTCGACATCCTCGGCGAAGCCCATCTTGAGCATTTCGTCGGCCTCGTCGAGCACGAGGTACTTCAGCTCCGATAGGTCGAGCGTGCCCTTATCGAGGTGGTCCATGATGCGGCCCGGCGTTCCCACGACGATGTGTACGCCTCGGCGCAGCGCCGAGAGCTGCTGACCGTAGCCCTGGCCGCCGTAGACAGGAAGGACGTGCACGCCGCGCAGATGCGAGGCATACTTCTCGAACGCCTCGCACACCTGCAGGGCCAGCTCGCGGGTGGGAGCGAGCACGAGTGCCAGCGGGGTCTTCTGCGACAGGTCGAGCCGGGAGAGGATCGGCAGCGCGAATGCTGCCGTCTTTCCGGTGCCAGTCTGTGCGAGACCGACGACGTCGCGTCCCGCCAGTAGGGGAGGGATCGTCGCGGCTTGAATGGCGGACGGTGTCTCGTACCCGACATCCTTCAACGCCTTCATGACGGCGTCGCCGAGTCCGAGGTCGGCAAAGGCGGGCTCGGGTCGGGAAGGCGCTGCCCCGTCGGTCACGTTTTCGAGGGAAGAGGCCATAGGTGTGACGCTAGTCGCTCCGCGGGTCTGTCGCGATTCGGTTGAACCAGACGCCGGGGCGAGGATGTGAGGCCGCAGCGGACCACCGCGAGCATCGACCGGTTTCGTCTCTGCGGCGGTGCTCCTTCCGCCCCGTTGGTCAGCCCGCGCCGTCAGGCATCCGTGCCCCCGACGCCGTCGTTGTGGTGCCACCGGACCAGACCTTGCTGGTTGGCAAGGGCCACCGCCTCCAGACGGTTGTGTACGCCGAGCTGATGAGCTGTCGCGGTCGAGCCCAGACGCGGTGCGCCGTCGATGAGCCAACCGATCGCGGCTCCTAGATCGTACTCGGCGGAGAACTGCTCCCATGAGGGCAGCAGACTCTGCACGACGGGCATGTCGTCGAGATCTGCAGCACCCATCCGCTTGTGCCACGGTGTGTCCCACGCGAGTGAGTATCCAGACGGCACCGCGCGGCGGCTGAGCAGTTCTTACTCATTGCGGGTGAGGGGACGCCGCTGGATGCTGATCGGGCACCCGCCCCTGATCGAGGAGAGTCCGATGCCCCTGCTCCGCAGCGTCCCCGCCGCCCACGGATGTCGTGCCGATTCCTCGATCGAGGCTCGCGACAAGGCCTCTGCGCGCACCGCCCGAGCTCTGCTCCTCGCGCCTTTCCTCATCGCCGTGCTCGCCGGGTGTGCGGTCTCCCAGCCGCCATCCGACGTCAGCAGCTCGGTCGCCGAGACGCTTGCTGACACGGGATCCGACGTCGACACAGAAGCTGCGCCAGACGTCGTGGCACAGGTCAACGCCGCCGATCTGCCCGACTGGTTCCCGGCCGACTTGCCCATGCCGGCCGGCGAATACCGCTGGACGACTGTCGACGACGCCGGTGCGTTCCTGCAGTTCACGATCAGCGGGGAGTCGGTGATCGAGGACCTTGTGACGGAACTCGAGGCCGCCGGGTACGCGGTGACCGCCGTCGACGATCATGGCGAGGGGTGGAAGACCTGGTTCACTGAGAGCGAGACCTACCGGGTCAACATCGCCGCTCGTGACCTGGGTACCGACGCCGCCTACATCGACTATCGCATCGAACCCAAGTGAGGCCTGGCCGCGGGTGATTCTCGGGGCAGCTGAGGGTCGACTCCGTGGTGCGCGGGGGCGGTGACAGCGCCGATGAGGCAGCGCTCTGACGAGCACTACAGTGGGTCGAGATGGCCGAGTTCCTGTCCTCCCGTGGCGGATGGCCCGTGATGGTTCGGCCGGAGCTTCGGGACCCGCTCGTCGCGGCGCTCGCCACGCGCCCTGCCCGCTCGCAGATGCTCCGCGGCGCGAGCGGAATCGGCAAGACGACGCTTGCCGCTCAGGTCGGTGAAGAGCTCACACGCCTGGACATGACAGTGGTCCCGGTGGTGGCCCTCGAGGAGCTCTCCGAGGTGCCGCTGGCGGCATTGGCACCGCTTCTGAACGCCTCAGCGGTGGCGGATGCTTCGGACGACGTCGCCGGTCGGGTCCAGCGTCTGATCGGACTGATCGGAGGAGCGCCGGACCGTTACGTGCTGGTCGTCGACGACGCCCCTTTGCTCGACGCGCTGTCGGCATCCGTGGTGTATCAGCTCGTCCGCGTGTACGGGGTTCCGACTCTGCTGACCGCGCGTGACGAGCATCGCCTTATGGGCCCGATTGCGCGGATGCTGCACGAAGATCTCGTCACGGTCACCGACCTCGAGCCGCTGGATGCCGCGCAACTGGAGGAGCTCGTCGAACACCATCTCGCCGGGTCTGTCCGCCCCGAGTCGGTGGTGGGGCTGCTGCGTGCGACAGCGGGGAACCCGCTGCTTCTGCGCGAGCTGGTGCTTACCGCGCAACGCGCCGGACGCGTCCACGAGGGGCCGTTCGGTGTCGAGGTCGAGGCGGCGGCACTGCCCGTTCATCTGGTCGATTCGGTGCGGCACCGCGTGACCGAGCTGGATGCCGAAGAGCTCGGCTTCGTGCGGCTGCTGGCACTTGCCCAACCCTGGCCCGCCGATCTGGTGGGCACGGAAGACGCCGAGGTGCTGTCGTCTCTTCGCAGCCGCGGACTGGTCGATGATGGTGCAGGTGTGGGCATCCGTCTCACCCACCCGCTCCTGACCGAAGCGGTGATCGCGCTCATGTCGAGCAGCGAGCGTGCTGAGCGTGCCGCGACGGCGGCGGCGGCGTTGCGGACGACGGGTAGAGACACTGACCGGTTCGCTGCCGTACGGCTGGCGAGGGTTCATTCGAGCGTCGAACGCGAGGGCTCGGAGCGCGGGCCCGACGCCGGGCAGGTTGAGGTCGACTGCGGCTCGACGCTGTCTGCCGCAGATCTCGAGTGGGCGGCGGGGTACGCGGCATCGGTGGGGGACGCGGCGACATCGCTGAGCTTCTCCCATGCCGCGGCAGAGGCGGGTGGAGGGTTTCGAGCCCACGTCTTGGCTGCGGCGGCGCACTCCGTGCTCGGCGAAACCGACTCCGCCGACGAACAGTTCGATCGCGCCGCGCGCACAGCGCAGACGGATGCCGAACGCGCGCTTCTCGCGTTGCGATGGGGTCAGCATCTGGCGTACCGCCGCGCCGATCCTGTCGCAGCACTCGAGCGTGCAACGACACTGCGCGCGCCGCTGTCGGCGGACGCGTCGGTGGCGTTGGATGCCGAGATGGTCAAGTGGCGGCTGATGGCAGGGGTTCCCCTTGATGCCGCGGTGTCGACGCTGCCTCGACTCGCACCGCCACCCGGCTCGACCGACGACGATTCCGCGGACCGCGACGTCGACGTGCTCGGCAGGCTCTCGATGGGGCTCACGTCGGCGATGATCGCGGCGATGCGAGGCGACGCGGAGGCAGCCCGTGGAGCCGTCGCGGAGGCGCGACCGCTCGCCGATCTCGTGAGCCACGACCAGCCGTACGCGGGCGAGCTGCTCAATCTTTCCCAGATGTTGAGTGAGTTGGCGGATGCGTCGATCGCCGACGCACGCGCGCTCGCCGAGCGTCAGCGGGTCTCTGGAACCCCGGATGCCGCGGGGCAGTGGTCATATGTCCTTGCGCTGATCGAGCTTCACGCGGGCCGGCTCGACCGTGCGGGTCCCCTCGCCGACCTTGCCGTTCGCCAGCTGGCGTGGCGCGACTTCACGGGGCTGTCCGGCGCGGCCATCGCGCTGGGGGCGACGGCCGCGGCGATGTCGGGGGATGCAGGCGCCGCGCAGGCGCTGCTCGCAACCGTCGATGACGCCGCGCACGCCGACATCAAGATGCTCCTATCGCTGTCAAGTGGGCGTGGGCGTGCTTTCCAGGAGTCGGAAGATGTGACGGGCGTAGTACCTCTTGAGGCACCGCATCGCTTCTCTCTTCGTCTTACCCTGAGCGATCCGTCGCGCGAGATAGTCGCGCGTCTCAGGGTGCACCTTCACGCGCGCGAGGATCGCGGTGTGAAGCGCTCGGTTGAGCTGACGGTCACCGCCGCGTGAGAGACGATGCCGCGTCTGGTTCTGACCTGAGGTGGCTTCCAGCGGTGCGACGCCGCCGAGCCGAGCGAAAGCGGCTTCGTTACGGCATCGCCCGGCGTGAGACCAGGAGATGAGGATTTGCGCGGCGACGAGCGTGCCGATGCCCGGTTCGTTGAGCAAAGCGGGGCAGATCTCGCGGACGATCGGAAGCATCGCGAGCTCGAGTTCGCGGCATTCGGTCGTCAGCTGCTTGATCCGGGTCGCCGTGCTGCGCAGGGACAGTTTGGTGGCGGCGTGCTCGGGCTCGGTCGCCGTGTCTGGACGGAGCCGGATGCACCGGTCGACGAGTTGTCCGAACGTGAGCCCGCGGAGGTCCTCCCGGAGATCGACGGGTGCGGTGACGATGAGCGCCTTGAGCACGTTGATCGCGGCGACCCGGGCGAGCTTCGCGGAATCCCGGGCCACGATGAGCGTTCGCAAACCCTCGCGAAGTCCTCGAGATCGTGGCGTTGCCCAGGTTTTGCGGCCGAGTGTCTCGCGTGCCGCGCGCACCGCGTCGAGCGAGTCAGACTTCGCTCCGTCCTTCGATGCGCGGGTGCTCGGGTGGTCGAACTCGATCACGAACTCGCCCTTCTCTGCCAAGGTCGCGGCGAGGCCGGCGCCGTAGCTGCCGGTCGACTCGATCGCCCAGGCGCGGCGCTCGTCGACGGTAAGGGTCTTCGCCCATCGGAGCGCCTGGCCGTACCCTCGTCGCGTCGCAGGGAATGTCGCTGCTGCCAGTTCTCCTTGCGTGGTGACGCTCACGACGGCGGCGGTGACGCGATCACGGTCAGGGTCGACGCCGATCACGTGGTCTACCAGTTCTGCGAGATCAGTCATGCCCGTTTCCTCCTTCTTCTTCGATGGAAACCACCGACGGAAGGGATCGAGGCAGGACTGTGATGAGTCACCCGAAGGGACATGCTCCTAATCAAGCCATCTGAAGTCGGCGGTGCGGCTGGCGGACATATCTCCAAATGAGGACACCGGAGGGTCGGTCATTCTGCGGGTCACGTCAGCCGACACCACCTTGCCGCGCAGCATGATCCGAGTGTCACAGTCATTCTGCAGCGAGCTGAGGCGTCCGCCTGGCTGGCGATTCCTGAGGGTCGCGCGCAGGAGGCTGCGGCGCCGCTCACCGACGCGGTCGCGGCAGCTGTGCAGTACGGCCATCACCTTCTGGCGGCACTGACCGCGTCGACGGCGATCCGGCTCGGAATCGCAGAGGCAGTCGCCGAGACCCTCGCGGCGGCGGCGACGGAGACTCCGTCACGCTTCGTCCGGCTGGTCGCGGATGCCGCCACGGTAGCCTCGGCCAAGGATGCCGACGCCGCGATGAGGCTCGTGCCCGCGTTGCGCAGCGCCGGCCTCGACGCACTCGCTCGCACGTTCTCCGAGGACGCGGCACGTTCGGCATCCGCTTCGGCGGAGGCCCGACGGCAGGCGCGTCATGTGGCTGCCGAGCTCGCCTCTGTGACGGTGCGCGAGCCGGCGCTCACGCGCGATCGGGAGATCGACGGTGCAGTCCTCTCGGCGCGCGAGCTCCAGGTTGCACGAGGGGCGGCGGCACGCGAGCGCAGCCGGGAGATCGCGGTGCGACTGGGGATATCGGAGCGCACCGTCAACAACCACCTCGCGAACGTGTACCGCAAGCTGGGCGTTGCCAGCCGCGACGAGCTCGCGGCGGTTCTGCGGGACGCCTGAGGGCGCCGGCGGAGTCACGCCTATCCGCTCACCGGTGCAGATGGGCGCGCTGGCCCTCGCGATCGAAGACCATGACCAGCTCCGCCGGGTCGTCGATCGCGCTGATCGCGTGCGGGGTCATCGTCGAGAACTCGGCGGCCTCGCCCTGGGTAACCTCGATGCGCCGATCGCCGAGTTGCAGCAGCACCCGTCCTTCGAGCACGAGGAACCAGTCGAAACCTGGATGCACGCGGGTCGCCGGGATCTCGCGCTCGGGTTCCAGGCGCATCTTCATCGCCATCGTGCGCCCGTCGACGCGGTTCAGCGCCCATGTCGTCCGTGCTCCGTCGGTGCGCTGGGTGGGACGGATGACGACATCGTCGTCGTCCTCGGCGCGCAACAGGTCGTCGACGCTCACCTGCAGTGCTTCTGCCAGCGGCACCAGCACGTCGATACTGAGCGCGCGCTTGCCGGTCTCGATCCTGCTGACCGTCGAGGCACTGAGGTTGCTGCGATCGGCGATCTCGTCGAGCGAATACCCGAGCGTGGTGCGGATGCTGCGCAATCGCATCCGTGCGAGGGTCTCGACATTGGTACTGGCCATGGGTCCAGCATCCGTCTCTCTTGCGAATACTGCAAGCTAGCATCCACTATTCGCCCAGACGGGCCTACCCTCGACGCATGGGCAAACACGACTCGTCTCACCACAACTCTCACGGACCTGCGATGATCCGCCGGTGCGATGTGTCCGTCATCGGCGGCTCGGCTGCCGGGCTCGCTGGCGCACTCCAGCTCGTCCGCCAGCGCCGCTCGGTGATCCTGGTCGACGACGGCACACCGCGCAACGCGCCGGCCGAGCACATGCACAGTTACCTCGGGCGCGAAGGCGCATCGCCGGAACAGCTCCGAGCGATCGGGCGAGAGGAAGTCCGCTCCTACGGCGGCGAGATCCTCTCGGGTCGCGTTCTCGATGTTCGCCGCGACGGCGAACGGTTCCGCGTCGAACTCTCCGGAGGTGGTGCCCTGCTCGCGCGTCGCGTGCTCGTGGCATCCGGGCTCACCGACGAACTGCCCCCGATTGAGGGTCTGGCCGAGCGGTGGGGTCGCGAAGTGATCCACTGTCCGTTCTGTCACGGCTGGGAGGTGCGTGATCAGCGCGTCGTCCAGATCGTGACGAGCCCCCTCGCCCTGCACCCGACCCCGCTCATGCGCCACCTGACCGACAGTCTCACTGTGATCTTGCACGATGGGGTGGAGGTGGATGCCGAGGCCGTGCGGCGACTTGAGGCATCAGGTGTCACCGTGATCGCCGCACCCGCGACCCGGGTGACGGATGCCGACGGCGCGCTCGGCATAGACCTCGCCGACGGCACCCGAATCGCCGCCGATGCCGTGCTCGTCGGTGCCCGGTTCCATGCCCGCGTCGAAGCGCTGAGCGGCCTTGGGCTCGCAGCGACTCCGCATGCGACCGGGTTCGGGGAGGTGCTCACGGCCGACGCGACAGGCCGAACGGCGGTGGACGGCGTTTTCGCGGCAGGTAACGTCGTCGACCCGAGCCTGCAGGTGCTTCCTGCCGCAGCGAACGGCAGCATGGTCGGTGCGCAGATCGCTTTCAGCCTCGCCGACGAGGACCTGGCCGCCGGTGACCGCCCGTCGGGCGTCGAAACCGAATGGGACGGTCGCTACGGCGGCGAGCAAGTGTGGAGCGGGAATCCGAACGGCACACTCGTCGCCGAGGCATCCGCTCTCATTCCGGGAACCGCGCTGGATGTCGGCGCCGGCGAGGGCGCGGACGCGCTGTGGCTGTCGGCGAACGGATGGCGCGTCACGGCATCCGATGTCTCCTCCCGTGCTCTCGCGCGCGTCGAGCACGAAGCGCGGCGCCGGGGTCTTGCCGTGCGCACGTGGCACGTGAATGCCAACAGCGCCCGTCCCTACGGGGACGAGAGATTCGACCTCGTTTCGCTGCAGTACGGGTCGTTCGCCCGCACGCCAGACGGCAGGGGAGTGCGCAGCCTCCTCGACGCCGTGGCTCCGGGCGGCACCCTGCTGGTCGTCGCACACGACACCGCATGGGCGCGGGAGGCGGTCGACCCCGCCGAGCACACTCCGATGTTCGATCCGGATGCCTACGTCGGCGTCACCGAGATCGTCGCAGCGCTCGCTGCCGATGCCGGGTGGCGCATCGAGGTGCACGAGAAGCGGCCGCGTCCTGCCGGAGCGGTGAGTGGCCACCACGTCGAGGACGTCGTGCTGCGGGCTGGGCGAACCGTCTGACCGACCCGCTGCGGAAGGTGGCGCGGCCTCAGCTGTCGAGCAGGCAGGACAGGCGCTTCTTGCGGCTGTTCTGGGTCACTATCCACGCGACATCCGGATCGTCGGTATCCAGCGCGGCGAAGGCGGGAAGACCGTGCGTCGGGTCGGCGGCAACTGCCACGCTCCAGCAGTAGCCGAGCGCCAGGCGTAGGGTTCGGGAGTCGGGGGTCTTCCGTTCCTCAGGCTCCCGAGTCGCGAGATGCCGGGTCGCGCGCTCGCAGGCATCCAGGGCGAGCGATGCCATCCGCGGATCCCGCAGCAGGCGCGGCTCGCAGATCGCCGCGACGGCGGCGCGCTGCACGAGGGGATGGGCGTGGTCGACCCACGCGTCCACGATCGACGCGAGCGCCGCGGGCTTTGTGTCGCCCAGGAGCTGGAGGCCCAGCGCGACTCCTTCGCGCACGCGCCACCGGGCGTCGGCGGCAAGCTCCAGCGCTCGCTTCTCGGATGCCGTGCCCTCGGCCCTCGCGCCGAGGGCGGCAGCAGCGCACGTCGCGTGATACTCGTCGCCGGTGGACAGGAGCGTGTCGATGGTGGTCTCGTCGGCCAGAGGTACATACGCCGAGACCAGCTCGAGGTTGGCGCGCGGTCCCGGAAGCCCCGAGTGCTCCGAGAGGTAGGCCGCCCACTCCGGGGTCGGCATCGCTCGCAACGCAGCAGTCCACTGGGTGCGGCCGGTCATATCCCGACAGTTCGCCGCAGGGGTGGCCGGTGGATACGCGGAACTAGGGCGCCGGAGCCCACACTTCTGCCGGGTCGATCCGCTGCGAGATCCGGCGACTCATCTCACCGAGCTGTGCGGCCTCCTCGTCGCTGAGTGTGTCGAACACGAGCTCGCGAACGAGATCGTGATGATCGGGCAGCGCCGACTCCACGAGGTTGTGGCCGGCCGCGGTCAGGATGCCGAGGGTGAACCGTCCGTCCGCCGTATCCGTCTCACGCCGAACGAGCCCGCGTCGCTCCAGCCGTGTGAACGCGCGGGACAGGCGCGAAAGCGTGGAACTCGCGTAGCCCGCCAGAGTGCTGAGGCGCAGTGTCCGCTCGGGCGCCGCGTCGAGGGCGTAGAGCAAGCCGAACTCGAAGTGCGTCAGTCCGCAACTCTCCTGCAGCTGCGCGTCAAGGGCTCGGGGGAGGCGCTCCACGAGGGTGGCAAGCGACGCCCACGTCGCGAGTTGCGCAGTAGTGAGGGGCATGGATCGAGCCTAGCCCGATTGACTTGCTCAGGAAAGTCATTCGACGTACGGTTGAGTTTCCTGAGCAAGTCAATCGGCGAGCCTGCACCCGACGGACGCCAGAACGGAGCATCCATGGACCTGCAACTGACCCGCAAGAGCGCCTTCGTGAGCGGATCGACCGGCGGAATCGGCTACGCGGTGGCGGACGCGCTCGCCGCCGAGGGAGTGCGGGTTATCGTCAACGGCCGCAGCGCCGAGAGGGTCGAAGAAGCCGTGGCGAGGCTTCAAGAGACGCATGCCAACGCCGAGATCTCAGGGATTGCCGCCGACTTCGCCGACCCTGCGCAGGTCGCCGACCTCATCGCGCGCCTCGGCGAGGTCGACGTGCTGATCAACAACGTGGGACTGTTCGGTCTCGGCGCCTTCGAAGAGATCGACGACGCACAGTGTCAGCACTACTTCGACGTCAACGTCATGAGCGGCGTTCGGCTCTCGCGGGCGCTGCTTCCCGGGATGCTTGAGCGCGGATGGGGCCGCATCGTCTTCATCGGCAGCGAATCGGGCGTCTCGGTGCCCGCCGACATGATCCACTACGGCGTCACGAAGGCCGCCATGATCGCCCTCGCCAACGGCCTGGCCAAGCGGACGCGCAGCACGGCCGTGACCGTGAACACGGTTCTCGGCGGCCCGACCTATTCAGATGGTGTGGCAGCTGCCATCGAACAGATCGCGCAGGCGCAGGGCGCGCCGATGGATGCGGTGAAGGATGCCGTGATCGGCCAGAATGCGACGACCCTGCTCGAGCGCTTCATCGAGCCGGCGGAGATCGCGTCACTCGTCGCCTACCTCGCGAGCCCGCTCGCGTCGGCGACCAACGGAGCCGCCGTGCGTGCCGACGGGGGAGTGCTCACCACCATCGTGTGAGACCGGGCTTACACGCGCCTGAGCGCATCGAATCACCGGCCGTCGTACCTACGGTAGAAGCATGACGGATGCGGGGTGGCGCAGTGGAAACGGCGTCCGCCGCATCACGGCGGCGGTGGCGCTAGGCGCGGTTATCGCGGCAGGGCTCGGCGTTCACTTCCTACTGCCCGACACGGCAGCTACCGACATCGCCGGCGATGCGCTCTACGCGGCGGCGGTCTATGCGTTCATCATCCTGCTCATCCCGCGGCGGCATCCGCTCCTTGTCGGTGCCATCGCACTGGCCTGGTGCGTGGGCATCGAGCTCTTCCAGCTCACCGGCGTTCCGCTTGCGGCGGGCGCCGCGTTCCCGCCGGCGATGCTCGTCCTCGGCACTGTCTTCGACCCGCGTGATCTGCTCGTGTACGGGGCGACGATCGTCATCGTCACGGCGACGGATGCCGTCATCCATCGCGTGCGGGACCACCGGCCCTGACGCTTCCCAGCCGAGATCGGTACGGTGGTCTGAATCTGGGCCGGTGGTGATCAAGGTGTGGGAGCGGTTGCTCGTGCGAGGTGTCGTCGCGATCTGGTGGCGGGACGTCACCGATGGCACGTTCTTCAATCGGTGGAGCGCGCTGCTGTCGTTCGTGCTTGCAGCCATCGTCGGCGTGCCCACGGTTCACGGGGCATCCGTCCAGGGCTACCTGCAGGCAGTCGTCATTGGGGCCCTCGGGTGGGTGGTGCTTGCGGCTCTCGCGCTGCCGGCAACGATCGCCGAAAGGCGCCTGCGATCGCGGCCCGCCCGCGGCATCGTCGTACTCACGACCCTCCTCGCTCTGTGCGTGGTGCGCACGCCGCTCAATGACGCGCTGAGTCTGTGGCTGTGGGATGTCGGGACGACGGGAGCGTTCGCGCCGCGTGTGATCACGAATATCGTGTCAGGGCTCGCGATGTTCTCCCTCGTCGCCATCGCTCTGTCTGAATACGCCCGCCGGCGCGCGATTAGAGCACGCCTCGAGCGCGCGCTCGCGCCGATGCGGACACGCCTGGAGCGGGCCCGGGTCCAGGCAGCTGAGGTTGATGAGGTGCTCGCGGCTACCGCACAGCGGCTCCGGGCCTCCCGCAACGTCATGCTCGCCCGTCCCGTCGACTTCGAGACCGTACGCGCCTACGCCGAGAAGGTTCGCACCGAAAGTCACCTGCTTGAGGCGCGCGCTGACGCAGTCGATACTTCGGCGCCGGCATCCGGCCCCGTCGCCCTCGCGGCCGAGCGCCGACGCGGCGTCTCGGAGCGTCTCATGCCGCCGCCGTGGTTCGCGGTCGCGCTGGTCTACGGCTGTGCGACCTTGCCGTTCTCTCTTATGCACGGCGGAGTCGGGGTGGCGGCGCTCGGAATGGTCGGTCTGGTCCTGATAGACCTCGCTGGGGGGCTGGCCACTCGGCGCTTGCTTCCGGCGCCCGGCGCACGCACTCGCCCGATCTTGTTCCTGCTGGTGTGGACGCTCGCCGGCATTGTTGTCGCCGCGATGTCACTCGCGTTGTTGCCGAGCATCGGCATGGTTGGTTTGGTCGGCATCATCACGATCCCGGGCCTTGCGATCGTGGTCTCGGTCTGCGTCGACGCGCTGCGTTCCGCGCACCTGGCCGCCACACAGTCGCAGCAGCTTCTCGCGGTCACAGCACGCGATGTGGCTGCAGAGAGCGCGCGCGCATCGGATCCCCTTCGCCATGCTGTAGGCATCCTGCACGGGGGAGTGCAGGGCCAGTGCGTCATACTCGCCGCGCACGCCGACGAGCGTCAGCCCACCGTCGCTGAGGTTGCTCAGTTCCGCGAGCGAACTGACGACGCGTTTGAGCGGATGCTGGGTCCGGTCAGTGACATCGAGGTTGGGCGCGGGTCGCGCCACGGTCCGCTCGGTTCCCTCGGTCGGGTGATTTCGGCGTGGCGGGCCGTGCTTGACATCGCCTACACCGCATCCGCTCAGGCGCAGGCGGCGCTGCGCGACCGCGACACGGATGAGCGCGCCGCCGAGATCGTCACTGAAGCGTTCGTCAACGCGGTCAAGCACTCGGGTGCCCGGCACGCGGTCGTCACGCTCGCGACCGAAGACACCGGTCGCGTGCGGGTCAGGATTGTCTCGCCGGGCAGGCTTCCCGCGGCCGAGCAGCAGGCGTCGGGAATCGGAACGCGAAACGCCGACACCCGGATATACCAATCCGACGATGATGTCGTGCTCGAATCCTTCCTCGCCCCCGTCTCAGATGATCCCTCCGGTGTTTCTTCGGAGCCCTCTGCCGCGAGCTTCTAGTTTCCCTGTTCGGGCAGCTCGGAGGCCCGTCGGCTTTTGCCCCGCGGACCCGGGAACATTGTGTAACAATGCTGCGGTGACCGGAGTGATCGCCGTGGTGCTGGCAGCGCTGTGCTTCGCGACCACGGGAACGGCGCAGGCGCTCGCGGATGTCGATGCATCCCCGCTCTCGGTCGGCGCTGCGCGCATCCTCATCGGGGGCGGGATTCTCGGCGCGATCGCCCTGGTGACGCGGCCACTGATGCCGCGCGCTGCGCCGTCAGCCGAAGCGGCCGTAGCTCGTAGGGCGCCTACCTGGGTCATCGTCACGGTCGGGGCGATCGGCGTGCTGGCCTACCAGCCAACGTTCTTCGCTGGCACACGCCTGAACGGGGTAGCGGTCGGTACGGTCATCGCATTGGGATCGGCGCCGATCGTGACCGGCATCCTCGATGCCCTCATCCGTCGGCGAATGCCGAGCCTGCGCTGGGGCGTCGCGACCGCCATCGCGCTGGTCGGCGTCGTTCTCGTCTCGGGTCTGGTCGGCGGCGCAGGAGCCGCGGGCGTCGGGCCGCTGGGAGTTCTTGCCTCGCTTGCCGCGGGCGCTTCGTATGCGCTCTATGCGCTGGCCAGCAAGCTGCTGATGGACCGCGGCTGGAGTTTCCAGACCGCGATGGGCGCCGTGTTCGGAGTGGCAGCGGTCGTGAGCCTGCCGCTTCTTCTTGCGAGTTCGCCCGGGTGGCTGGTCACCCCCGCGGGTCTCGCGCTCGCACTCTGGCTCGGCGTCGTCACGACTGCGGTCGCGTATCTGCTCTTCGGATGGGGTCTGCGGCGGCTCGCCCCGACCACGGTTGCGACGCTCACGCTCGCGGAGCCGCTCGGTGCGACGCTGCTCGGCGTCTGGGTGCTTCACGAGCACCTCACGGTGGCGTCGGCGATCGGTCTTGTCGTGCTCGCCCTCGGGCTCGTGGTGCTCTCACTGCCGACCGCCCGGAAGGAGAAGACGGATGTCTCCGCGCCGGCGTGAGAGCGAACCCGGTCCGACCCACGCGGCAGCGCTTGCCGACGCGCTGCGCGCCAGCATCCTGTCCGGCGAGCTGGGTCTAGACGCTCCGCTTCGGGAAGAGCGCCTCGCCGCGGAGCACGCTGCGTCTCGACACACCGTGCGCGCCGCACTTCAGGCGCTCGCGGCAGAGCGGCTCGTGACGATTGCGCCCTACCGAGGAGCCCGCGTCGCCAACCTCGACGACGATGCGGTCGAAGCGCTCCAGGAGCTGCGCGGTGCGCTCGAGGCGGAAGCCGTTCGCCAGGTGAGCGCCAAGCACGGCACGCCGTGGCCGGCTGCTGTCACGCGTCCCGTGAAAGAGGCGATCGACCGGCTCGCGCTGGCCGAGGCATCAGGAGACTGGCTCGCAACAACGCGGGCGCACGCCGAGGTGCACCGTCTCATCGTGGAGGCAGCGGCAAGTCCACGGATTGCGCAGGCCCATCGGCAGCTGGAGTCCGAGATCCTGTTGCTCCTCACGCACGTCAGGCCGGACTATCCGGCGGGCTCGCTCGCCCGGGAGCACACTGGTTATCTTGACGAGATTCAGCGCGAAGGAGGGGACGCGGTCCGGGCACATCTGGCGCACTCGGCCGACCTCATCCGCGCCGCCCGCTACCAGGCGGCCACCGACGAGCCGTAGCGGACGATCGTCGCGGGGTACGTCAGTGCGCTCCCGTTCCAGACCGGCGCGGGCGCGGCGCAGTGGAGGCTTCCCCCTCCCGCCACGGCGAGATCGACAGTCTGCTCGCGCCAGGTCTCGTCCGGGGTCGGGGTGGGTGCCGGGACCGACGAGCGCGGTCCGTCGAGGAGGGTCAGCGCCACCCGGGCGAGCGAGACGCCGACGTGCGACACCGCGCCGGTGAGGTGACGGAGCTCCAGCGCACTCATGACGGATGCCGCGAGCAGGTAGCCGGCTGTGTGGTCGAGCGCTTGCCCTGGCCGGTGTCCAGGAACTGCCAGTCGATCTCGGGAAGGCGGGGACTGTCGATGCGCAGCACGTCCGCCCCGAACAGTGCGAGGGTGCGGGTCGAGACAGGTCCGGCGATCACCCGCGTGAGGTCGAGCACCCGGACGCCCGCGAGGGGCAGTGACGATGCCGGCTCCGTCAGCGGCGATGCGCCAGGGTCCGCCACGTCACGGCGCACGAGCGGGTAGGCGCGCACGGCGTCGGCGTGCGGATGCGTTCGCCACTCCTGCACTGTCCGAACCCGGCCGACGATCGCTCCTTCAGCGGCAGCGCGGTCTTCCCAGTGCGCACCCGTCGCGGTGCGCAGTGCTGCGGCGATCGCATCCTTGCCCGCGTCGTCTCCGAGCCCCAGCATCCGACGGAGCGCCGCCGCGTGGTGCGGATAGTTGCCGTGGGTTCTGACCCACCCGTCGGCGGTCTCGAAGAACCCGGATGCCGGGGCCCAGGCATCCGGTCTCTCGCCGTTCCAGGTGAAGACTTGCTCGCTGCGATAGGCAGCAGTCAGGCGGGGTCCGTCGAGAACGACCGGGATGAGGCTCGCCACGTCGACCTCGCGGCCAGTGCTGCGTGCGTACGCCAGGGCGGCGGCGGCAACCGATGCGGCCCCGACCGCTGTGGCGGCGAGCCGGGCGACGGGGAGAGGCGACGGCAACGTCACCGGACCCGCCGGCGGCCGCAGCGCGGCGACCAGCTCGGTGCGGCCGGTCGCCGCCGAGACGAGTTCCGAGGCGAGCTGCTCGAACGATGCTGACATCAACGTCCTCCCTCGAGGTCACGGATGAATCCGCGGAGCAGGTCGAGTCCCTCCGGCCACGGGCCGTGGCCGCTGAGGACATTGATGTGTCCGGCGTCGCCAACATCGTGCGCGACGAGCACCACCGGCTCGCCAGCTTCCTGCACTGCAGTGCCGACGGCACGGTCCCAGTCGTCGGAGTCGGGTTCGTCCCAGGATGCCGGAGTGCTGCGCACCCAGGCCGGATGCTGCGCTTGCCAGATCGACTGCCAGTGGCCGGGGGATGAACCACCGAGCCCCGGGACAACGACGACCGAAGCATCCTGCATCGCACTCCTCCTCCGTTCCCACTCGCACTCGCACCCGATTGTCTCCATCACATCGGGCGCGAGTCGCCGGCCAGAAGAGCCAATGTGCGTTTGCTGGCCCGTCGCAAACGACCGGTCAGCGGGCGTAGCGATCCACGAAGGTGCGCAGCATCCGGCTCGGATGCAGCACCTCGCGTCGACGCACGGCAGCAAGCGGGATATCGACCTCGGTCGGCGCGAAGTACCCGTAATCCGTGTATGCGTGGATGCGCGCGGTGATGCCGTTGACATCGAGCTCCGGGTGGAACTGCGTCGCATAGATGTTCTCGCGCACGCGGAACATCTGCACGGGGCAGGTGGTGGAGGAGGCGAGCAGCGTCGCCGAGGAGGGGAGCGAGCGCATCGCCTCCTTGTGCCCGACGAAAGCATCGAAGCGCGGAGGGATGCCGGCCAGCAGGGGGTCGGTGATCCCGGCATCCGTCAGCGACACCTCCACCACGCCGACCGGCTCACCGTAGGTGCGGTCGATGATGGCACCCTGGTGGGCGCCGACCGTTCCCACGCCGTAACAGGCGCCCAGGAACGGGAAGTCGCGCGCGACGACCTGGTCCAGGAGCGCAGCGAACTCCGTCTCGACGCGCCGCTGCACGGCGGACTTCTGCTCGGGCGGATCCGACGCGTTGAACGGTCCGCCGCCGACGAAGATCCCCGACAGGCCATCGAGGTCGAGCTCGGGCATCGGGCCTGCCTCGAGCCGCACCCGTCGCAGCTCAGACTCCGCGAGACCGGTGTAACGCAGGAAAAGCTCGTACTCTTCATCGGCCGGACCGTCCTCCGCGCGGGTCGCCAGCAGGATGAACGGCTTCATCCGCTCAGCTTAAGCGCCCCGAACCCCCGTTCATCCTGAAATCGGCACGCGCCGGGAACATTCGGTTTCGGTGCCGTCGCGCCGTCACCGAGACCGCTACTGTTACGACGAAACCAGCAACGGCAAAGGGGGCAGTAGGCCGTGAGCAGTGCGAAACAAACAGATCCGCGCGAGAACACATCCGCTTCAGCGCTATCGAGCGCCGCGAGGCGGTGGGTGATTCTCGCTGCCGCATGCGTTGTCGGCTTCATCGTCGTGTACGTGATCGCCGTGTTGACGGTGTGGGGGCAGGAGTGGGAGAACGCGGCTATCGCGGGCTCGGGCCAGGTTCTGCCCTGGGAAGCGACGGATGCCGACGACAATCTCGATCTGATCCAGACGTGGTCGCTCGCCATTGCCGTGCTCGTGGTCGGCATCATCGGATTCGCGCGGCGGCAGGTGCGCACGGCCCTGGCGGGGATGGCCGTGATCGTCGTCGGGGTGCTGCTGTCTGAGGCGCTCAAGCGCTTCATCCTGTGGCGGCCCGACCTCGCCCCGGCGGACCTTGGTGCGGGACACAACAGTTTCCCGAGTGGACACACCACGATCGCGATGACCCTGATCGTCGCGATGATCATCGTGGTTCCGTTCCGGTGGCGGGGCCTGGCGATGGGCATCGTCATGACCTGGGCCGGGTTGATCGGTGCGCTGACGGTCACCGTGCACTGGCACAGGCTCTCCGACACTCTGGCGGCAGACATGCTCGCGCTGTACCTCGGCAGCCTTGCCTCGCTCTGGCTCCTGAGGTCCGAGCGGGTGAAGCAGTACACGGGCGGCGGAGAGTTCCGTGGTCGGCGCGTCTACGTCATCGTCGCCGCCACTCTCGCGAGCATCGGTCTGATCGCGGGGTTGGTATTCGGCATCCTGGCCATCGCTTTCGGGCTGCAGAGCTCGACGGGGCAGTTCCACGCCTACGCGTCGGCGCAGCTGCTCGCTGCAACGGGCTCGGTCTTTGCCGCGCTGGGTTTCTGGGCAACCTGGCGGGGGCTGGACGTTCCGGACGCTGTGAAGCCGGCGTAGGGTCGCTTCCCGAACGTCCGGCCGCGCCTCGCCGGTTGCGGGCAGCTTCGTGACGAGTGTGTAAACCTCGCGTGGCGATTCGCGGCCGAGGATGAATCGCTCCGTGCGACTCGGTATCTTCGTGTCGTGCCCGACACACAGAACTCCGACGCGACCCTGCGTCCCACGCATCCCCTGGCCCTTGCTCCCGTCATCGCACCGCCTGCGTCGGTTGACGGTTTTGTCAAGCAGTTCCTCGCGAATCTGAACTTCGATCAGGGCGTCTCGCTGTCGGCATCCGACGCGAACGACCAGTACCTGGCACTTGCGGGGACGGTCCGCGACTACTTGATGGCGCGGTGGCTCGAGGACCAGACACGCCAGCGGGAACACCAGGCCAAGACGGTCTGCTACCTGTCGGCGGAGTACCTGCTGGGCAAGCAGCTCGACAACAATCTGCTCGCGGCGCGTCTGGGCGAGATCGCGACGGAGGCGCTCGAGCAGTGCGGCATCTCGATGGACGACATGCGCGAAGTCGAGGTCGAGCCGGGCCTCGGTAACGGTGGCCTGGGGCGACTGGCTGCCTGCTTCATCGATTCGCTCGCCACCATGAGTGTGCCGACGATCGGGTACGGCATCCGCTATGAGTACGGGATCTTCCGGCAGACCTTCGTCGACGATCAACAGGTCGAGCAACCGGATGCCTGGCTTCGCATGGGCTCGCCGTGGGAGTTCCCCCACCCCGAAGCCGCCCAGACGATCTCGTTCGGCGGTCGCACCGAGACCTATGACGACAACGGTGTGGAGCGTACGCGCTGGATTCCGGACTGGAACGTGCTCGCGGTGCCCTACAACATGATGGTTCCCGGGTATCACAACGGCCGGGTCAACACCCTGCGGTTGTGGCGCGCGGCGGCGACCAACGCCTTCGATCTGCGCATCTTCAACTCCGGCGACTATGAGGAGTCGGTGCGCGCCCAGACCTTCGCCGAGAACATTTCCAAGGTGCTCTACCCCGAGGACTCGACGCCCCAGGGCAAGGAGCTGCGCCTGCAGCAGCAGTACTTCTTCGTCGCGGCATCCATCAACGACTTCCTCGACCGCGTGCTCCCCGAGGGCTTCGACCTTGAGAAGCTTCCCGACCGCGTGATCTTCCAGCTCAACGACACGCATCCGGTCATCGGCGTGCCCGAGCTCATGCGCGTGCTGGTCGACGAGCGCGGCATGGAGTGGGGCGACGCATGGGCGATCACGCAGAAGTGCTTCGCGTACACCTGCCACACGCTGCTGCCCGAAGCGCTCGAAGTCTGGTCGGTGGACCTGCTCGGCCGGCTGCTGCCGCGCCACCTCGAGATCATCTACCGCATCAACGACGACTTCCTCGAGGAAGTGCGTGAACGCTTCGGCGACGACATGATGCGCATCCGCAACATGTCGATCATCGGGGAACACCCCTACCGGTCGGTGCGGATGGCCTACCTCGCGACGGTCGCGGGGGCGAAGGTCAACGGCGTCGCCGAACTCCACTCGCAGCTCCTGCGCGACAAGGTGCTGCACGAGTTCGCCGAGATGTACCCCGACAAGTTCACGAACGTGACCAACGGTGTCACGCCACGCCGCTTCATCCGTCTCGCGAACCCGTCGCTTGCGAGCCTCATCACTGAGGCGCTCGGCGCGGGCTGGACCGTCGACCTCGAGCGGCTCCGGGGGCTAGAGGCGCTCGCCGAAGACGCCGAATTCCGGGAGCGGTTCGCCGCCGTCAAGGCAGCCAACAAGCGGCACCTCAGCGATGTGCTGGAGCGCCGTGACGGTGTCACGATCGATGACACCCACCTGCTGGATGTCATGGTCAAGCGCCTCCACGAGTACAAGCGCCAGACCCTGAAGGTGCTGCACATTGTCACCGAGTACGAGCGCATCGTCTCGGGCAAGGTCGCCGCTGCCGACATCCAGCCCCGTACCTTCATCTTCGGGGCCAAGGCTGCTCCGGGGTACGCGATGGCCAAGCGCATCATCCACCTCATCAACTCGGTCGCGTCGGTCGTGAACAACGATCCGCGGGTCGAGGGGCGCCTGAAGGTCGTCTTCCCGCCGAACTACAACGTGACCCTCGCCGAGAGCATCATCCCGGCCGCCGACCTGTCGGAGCAGATCTCGCTCGCCGGCAAGGAAGCATCCGGTACGGGGAATATGAAGCTCGCCTTGAACGGTGCGCTGACGATCGGCACCGACGACGGCGCGAACGTCGAGATCCGCCAGCTTGTCGGCGACGACAACTTCTTCCTGTTCGGCATGACCGAGCCCGAGGTCGAGGCGCTGTGGGCGAAGGGTTACAAGCCGGCCGACTTCTACCAGGCCGACCCGCAGCTGCGCGCCGCCATGGACCTCATTGCCTCGGGCGCGTTCTCGGGCGGTGACCGCACGGTCTTCGAGCCGATCGTGTCGAATCTGCTCTACGACGACCGGTTCATGGTGCTCGCCGACTACGCCTCATACATCGAGGCGCAGGCGCAGGTTGACCTGGCATATGCGGACCAGGATGCCTGGACCCGATCGGCGATCCTCAACATCGCCCGCTGCGGGTTCTTCTCATCCGACCGCTCGATGCGCGACTACCTCGACCGCATCTGGCACGCCCGCCCGCTGCTCTGACGAGTTCGCGGCTACCGTCGCGTCAGTCGTGCGGCCAGGCAGCCAGCGCGTCATCGATGAGTCGTGCGGCCCGACCGGACACCGGCTCGAGGAGTTCGACCACCGGAGTCCGGCTCTTCGCACCTCGAGGCGCCGAGAAGCGCCAGGTACCGACCACAACGCCGTCGACGAGGACTGCCGGGCGGAAGACGCCGTTCTTGCCGGGAACGAGAGCGTCGAACATCGCGTCGGAGGCCACGAGCGACCGGTCGGCATAACCGAGGATCCACTCGTCGAACGCGGGAACGAGCGTCACCGTTTCAGCAGACCCTTGCCAGTTCGAGTCGGCTGACGCGGATGCCGCGGCATCCAGATATACGGGCTTCTCGCCGAGCTGTGCCAGCTCGATTCGGTCGACGGATGCGGCGGCAGCGCGCAGCCCCGTCTTGGGAAGCTTCGTCCACCAGGCCAGGTCGTCGAGGGTCACCGGCCCCCGCGCGGCGACATAGCCCGCGACGATACGGCTGAGTGCGGCATCCGTGTCGGTGTCACGCTGGGTCGCCGTGAGGGTGAGGTACTGCTCCGATCCGTCAGGAGCGAATGCGCCCCAGTGCGCCAGCCCGTTGATGCACAGGTGGACGAGCAGGTGGTACCCGCGCCCGCCGTCGGTCGAGATCCCGGCGTCCTCCCACGTGGCAAGGATGTCGGCGCGCCGCAGCGGAGCGGTCTCGAGCGCCGCAACCGCGACCTCATGCGAGCGGTCGATCGTGGCGTCATCCAGCCCGAGTTGCTCCCGGCGCCGCGTCATCGACTGCAGCATTCTCGTGCCGGTCAGGGCGAGGAGCGACGCCAAGTGCTCGGGCGTCGTCGCGAACAGTGTGCCGCGCATCGGCCAGGACCGCACCAACTCACCGCTGTCAAACGCGGCGCGGACATCGTCGACGGTCGTTCCCGGGGCCGACCGCAGAGCGATCGCGCGCAGGACTGCCGGAAGATCCTGGCCTTGGAGGGCGACCGCTCGATCCACCACTTCCCGCGGGGAGAGGGTCGAGCCGCCGAGCAGCTGGGCACGGTGGCGTAGCCCGCGCGCCTGGTCGGGGGAGAGGGACGCCGTCATGCCGATCACCGTAGTACGAGCCACCCCCACGCAGCCGGGACGGCGGGGCTCCCGGTGGACTGCTGCCGCTCGGAGTGCCGGGCTTTGTCTCGGGTGGCCCGGGGTTTGAATGTCGTACCCCCCTCGTAGTGTCGGGGTATGGATGAGGTTGGCATGGGCGAGGCGGGTCAGTGGCCTGCGGCTGCGGATGCTGACGTGTTCGTCTCTGAGGGTGATGTGCGGGAGTGGGATGGTGAGGTCGGGTGGGTTCCGCCGCGTCCGGACGCTGTCGCCCTGGTGTTGGAGGCTGCCGATTTGGAGGCGGTGTTCGCTGCGCAACGGTTCGCGCGGGTCGATGACCTGCGTCTGGAAGCCCTGGACGATGTGTCCCGGTATGGGGGTGGGTCCCGGGAGCTGGTGATGCGCTCCCTGCGGCTCGAGCTCGCGTCCGCGTTGCGGGTCACGGAGAACGCGGCGGGGATGATGCTCTCCCGCGCCGAATCACTCGTCCACTCCTACCCGACGGTGTTGGAGTCCCTCTCCCACGCAAACGTGACGGTCCGGCACGCGGAGATCCTGGTCGATGACCTCGATGTACTCGACCCCGATATCGCGGCGGGCCTGGTGGGTCGGGCGTTGGGGTTGGCGGAGTCTCTGCCGGTGGGGTCGTTCCGGCGGGCGTTGCGCCGGCTGATTGACCGGGAGACCGCGCCGAGCCTGACGGAGCGTCACGAAGCCGCGGTGCGGGGTCGTCGGATCCTGGTGGAGCCGGCGGGGGATTCGATGTCGTGGGTGCACGCTCTGGTCCCGTCGGTGGAAGCCCACGCGATCTACGGGCGGGTCACCCAGAAGGCTGTGGTGATCCGTGACCATGACCGCGGTGCGACCCGGGGAGGGGAGCGGGGGGATGGGTCGGAGCGGAGTCTGGATGAGATCCGCGCTGACGTGTTCTGCGACCTCCTCATCGACGGAACCGTTCCCCAGCACCCGAAGCAGGCTCGGGGCATCCAAGCAACCGTTGTCGTCACCGTCCCCGCCCTCGCGCTCCTCAGCGTCGACGGGGTGACCGACCCGGCGGAGGTGGAGGGGGTCGGTCCGATCCCGATCGAGACCGCCCGTGAACTCGCCGGTAACGCGTCAGGGTGGATGCGGGTACTGACCCACCCCGAAACCGGGGCCGTCATCAGTGTCGGACGCACAAAGTACCGGCCACCACCGGAGCTCGCGAAACTGGTGAAGTGGCGGGCTGACCGGTGCATGGGACCGGGATGCGGGAAACCGGCGTCGCAGTGCCAGATCGACCATTCGGTCGCGTGGGCAGACGGCGGGGAAACATCGGTGACGAACACGGCACCGTTCTGCCAGGGCCACCACACCGTGAAGCATCACGGCGGGTGGCAGATCACCCACCTGGGTGACGGGTCCCTGGAATGGGTATCCCCACACGGGCGCCGATACATCGTGAAGCCCGAGCGACACCTCCCCACCTTCTACCCAACGCAGCCTGAACCTGGCCCGCTGGCCGCAGGTGCGTAATACCGGGGGGCATGAGCGCGACGGAATCAGCACGCGGCAGCGACGTGACCCGCCAGATCCTGGTGATCGCGGCCTTCGTCTTCATGATCATCGGCGACGCCGTCGGCCTCGGAGCCTTCGGCGGCACGCCGATTCAGGATGCGCAGGGCGGGTCCTTCTCGCCGGACACGTCCTACCTCACGCCGGCTACCGAGGCCTTCGCCATCTGGACGCCGATTTATCTCGGCCTCGCGATCTACGTCGTCTGGCAGGCGCTCCCGTCGCAGCGCGCCCGTGATCGTCAGCGCAGCCTTGGCTGGCTCATCGCCCTCACGATGGTGCTCAACGGGCTCTGGCTCGTCACCGTGCAGTTCCTCTCGGTCTGGGCGACCGTGGTCTGCATCATCCTGCTCCTCGCAGCGCTCGTCATCACCTACCTTCGAGCGGTCCGCACCCGGGAGCCGGCCGATGGCTGGCTCGACGGCATCCTGATCGACGTCGTCACCGGCTTGCACCTCGGCTGGGTGGCCCTTGCCACCGTCGCGAACATCGCCGCGGCGCTCACGGCGACCGTCCCCGCCGACTGGGAGAGCGCGGCATCCGTCGTCGGAGTCATCGTGCTCATTGTCGTTGCCGCTGTCGCGCTCGGCATATCGGCGTCGGGCGGGTGGCGTATCGCTCCCGTCCTGTCGATCGCGTGGGGGCTCGGATGGCTCGCCGTCGCCCGTCTGCTCGGTGACCTCGTCGACGTCCCGATCGGGATCACGGCGATCATCGTCGCGGTGATCGTGATCATCGTCCCGGTTGTCGGCAGGCTCATGCGTGAGCGCACACTCGCCGACTGACACGCCGGAACCTCGTCGCCCCGTGCGCGAAACAGCGACCTGGCACACTGAACCACATGACTAGCGGCGTCGGGCGTGTATCGGTTCTGAGCATCGGCGAGGTGCGGCTGCGGCGGCACAACATCGTCGGCAATGGCACCCCCATGCTGTGGTGGACCTTCACGTCGCGGCGATGGACGGATCCGTTGCCGGTCAATGTCGTTCTCGTTGAACACGAACAGGGCTGGGTTCTCTGGGACACCGGGCAAGCGCCAGCGTCAGCCGACACGCCGCGCGAGTACTTTCCGGGCGGTTTCGTCGGCGCGGTCTACGCGCGGCAGGTTGATTCGACCCTGACACCCGGCCAGGGACTGGGTGAGCAGCTCGAGCTCGCCGGCGTGCCGATCGAGCGACTTACCCTCGCCGCAGTGTCCCACTTGCACTATGACCACGCAGGAAACGTCGGTGAGCTCGCCGCGGCCGGCATCCCGGTGCTCGTCAGCGAACAGGAGCATGCCGTGCTCACCGGCAAGTCCCCACACATGCACGGCGTCTTGGCCGAGCACTTGCTCGATGCGGCTGTTCAGTGGCGGCCCGTCACGTTCGCGCCGTCCGAGGATGCAGCGCTCGTCGACTTCGCCGGCGCGTACGACATCTTCGGCGACGGCGCACTGACGCTCCTGCCGACCCCGGGTCACACCGCCGGGTCGATGAGCCTGCTCGTCCGCCGCAGCAACGGACGAAACCCGCTCCTGCTCGTGGGCGATGCAACCTACGATCCGAGCCTCATCGAGAAGGCGGTCGTTCCGGACGTGGGCGACAGAAAGCAGCAACGCGAGACACTGCGGCAGTTCGCAGCTTTGCGCGAGCGGCTACCGGGCCTTCAGGTGATCGCCGGTCACGATCCCCGGGCGGCCGAACTCGTCGCCTGACAGCACGCGCACCGTCACCGAAGCATCGCGCGCAGCTCCGACTCCACGGATGCCGGACGCGACGGGTCGATCGTCGTGCCGTGCTCGTAGGCCTCCACGATCCGCGGATCCACGTAGCTGCTGCGAGCGATCGCCGGGGTGTTGCCGAGGACGAACGCGGCGTCTCGCATCGCCGCGGCGACCATGCGCGCCCGCCGCGACGGCGACTCCACCGGTCCCGCTTTCGCAAGGCTCAGCGCCGCAGCCGCGGTGCCGTGCAGGGTCCGGAAGTCCTTGGCGGTGAAGTCGCCGCCCGTGCGTCGGCGGATGTCGGCATTGATTTCCTCGGGGTGCAGCGGGTGCACCTCGCCGTCGCCGTCGCGCCAGGCCAGCAATCGTGCCCGCCCGCCGCGGCGTTTCAGGGCTCGCACCACCGCAGCGAGGTCGGGGTCGGTCAGCTCCGATTCCCATGGCTGACCGCTCTTGCCCGGAAACCGCAGCTCGACGCGCTCACCGTCGTGCACGCTCGCGTGGGCGCACAGCAGCGTGCACAGGCCATAGCTGCCGTGCACGTCCGCGTAGCGTTCTGACCCGACCCGCAGGCTCCCGGTGTCGAGCATCCGGAACGCCGTCGCCAGGACGCGGGAGCGCCCGAGCCCGTCGGATCGCAGATCGAGCGTCACCGTGCGCCGGGCCCCCGGTAGCGTCTCGGCGAGGTCCAGCATCCGTTCGAACTTGACTCGATCCTGACGCTCGCGCCACACCTGGTGATACAGATACTGGCGCCTGCCGGCGTCGTCGACGCCTGTTGCCTGGATGTGCCCGTGGGGATGCGGTGAGATCCAAACGTCGTTCCACGCGGGTGGAATCGCGAGGTCCGAGATCCGCTCGCGGGTGGCCTCGTCGGTGATCGCCGCACCCGATTCGTCGAGGTAGGCGAACCCCCGTCCGCGACGCACGCGCCGCAACCCGGGTTCTGTGGTGCGACTGCGACGGAGGCGGGGCATGCGTTCACGCTACGCCGCCGCGATGGGGGCGAGGGCGGTTCGGTGATTCTGACCGCGGCGCGGATGCTGTCAACCCCCTCAGCGACTCGTGTCGGCATCCGTATCGTCGCCGTCGACCGATCGCCGATCCGGCGACCGGCAGCACGGTGACCATGAAGGAGACCGTCATGACAAGCACGATGACCGCAGACATCGAGGTGGACGCACCGATCCGCGCCGTCTACGACCAGTGGACGCAGTTCGAGGAGTTCCCCGAGTTCATGGGATCAGTGAACTCCATCACCCAGACCACCGACGACCTCACACACTGGTCGGTCAGCATCGGCGGTGTCGAGCGCGAGTTCGACGCCGAGATCGTCGACCAGGTTCCCGACGACCACATCGAGTGGGCGAGCACGGGGGAGCGGGTTCACACCGGACGCGTCGCGTTCACACCTGTGAGCGATGACCGCACCCGCGTTGAATTGCGCATGGAGTGGGAGCCCGAGACCTTCATCGAGAAGGCGGGCGCCGGACTCAACCTCGATGAGGCAGCAGCACGCATGGACCTGGAGCGCTTCAAGTCGTTCATCGAAGACCGCGGCCGCGAGACCGGCGGCTGGCGCGGCGAAGTCCACAACTGACGACACCACCGAAGCTCCCCGCACGCCCAGTAGGGTGCGGGGAGCTTCGGTGTTTCACTCAGCGACCCCGACGAACCGCCGCACGGCGCGCGTTCACGATCCCGTACGCCAGCGTGCCGATGATCGCGAGCAGGAACACCGCTGACGCGATCACGTTGGCCTGCGGCGGGATGCCGCGCTGAGCCGCAACGTAGATGTAGACCGGGAAGGTCTGCACCGAGCCGGACGTGAAGTACGTGATGATGAAGTCGTCGAAGCTGAGGCTGAACGACAGCAGCGCCGCCGCGATGATGCCCGGCAGCAGCAGCGGGAACGTGATGCGCCAGAACACCTGGCGCGGCGAGCCGTAGAGGTCTCGTCCGGCCTCTTCGATCGAGGGGTCGAGCGAGAGGGCTCGGGCCCGCACCGTCACCACGACGAAGCTCAGGCAGAACATCGTGTGGGCCAGGATGATCGTGCCGAGGCCTTTCGCGACGCCCATCGTCAGGAACTGGGCGGCAAGACCGGCGCCGATGACGACCTCGGGGGTTGCCATGGGCAGGAACAGCAGCAGGCTGATCGAGCCGCGGGCCTTGAACTGGTAGCGCACCAGTGCCAGGGCGATCATCGTGCCGAGGGTCGTGGCGATGATCGTGGCGACAAAGCCGACGAGGATGCTGTTGCCGAACGCCACACACACTTCGGGCTGTTCGCAAACGGTGAGCCAGTTCTCGATCGTGAACCCGTTCCAGGTGATGTTGGTGCGGGTCGTCTCGTTGAACGAGAACAGGAACGTGTAAGCGATCGGGATGAGCAGCACCACGAACGCGGCGATGACGTAGATGCCGAGGATTCGGGACCGCACGGTCCATTGCGTTTTCACAGGAGGTCATCCGTTCCCGTGCGCCGCACGTAGCTGCCGACGATGATGAGGATGACGGCCATCAGCAGGATGCTGAGGGCTGCCGCCTGTGGGTAATTCACTGTGATGAGGAACTTCGACTGGATGACGTTTCCGATCATCGTCGTCGACGGGCTTCCGAGGAACGCCTGGCTGGCGTTCACATAGTCACCGGATGCCGGGATGAAAGTGAGCAGCGTCCCCGACACGACGCCCGGGAGGGAGAGCGGGAACGTGACCCGCCAGAACGTCTGCCCCGGCGTGGCGTACAGGTCGGAGCTCGCCTCGAGCAGGCGCGTATCGAGCCGGTCAAGCGAAGCGAACAGCGGCAGCGTCATGAACGGGATGAAGTTGTAGGTCAGACCGAAGACGACGGCGAATCCCGTGCCCGTGATGTGATCTTGCGGACCGAAGAGCCCGATCGTCTGCAGGAACCCGACGACGGGTCCCTCGTCGGCGAACAGCGCCTTCCACGCCAAGGTCCGCAGCAGGAACGAGATGAAGAACGGCGCGATCACCAGCACCAGCAGCAGGTTCCGGATGAGCGGCCTGTCGCGCAGGACCACACCGATGAAGTACGCGATCGGATAGCTGATCAGCAGCGCGAAGAGGGTGGCCAGCAGCGCGTACCAGAACGAGCGGAGGAACTGGGGCCAGTACTCCGCGATCACGTCGACGTAGTTCTGCCAGTTGAAGGCGTAGTAGAACGCGCCGTACTGCGACGTGTCGTTCACGCCGAACGAGGTCATCAGCAGCGACACGAACGGGACGACGAAAAACAGCGCGAGGTAGGCGAGCCCCGGCAGCAGCAGCGCGAACGCCACCCAGCTGGCGCGACGCTGCGGCGACGCCTTCTTCGTATCGGCGACAGCCAGCGCCGACATCGCCATGGCTAGGAGTCCTCGCTGTCGGCGATGGCCTCGGCTGCCCCAGCTTGGGCGTCGGCATCCAGCCCGAACGTGTGCTCGGGTCGCCACCGCACCCAGACTTCGCTTCCCACCGAGAAGACCGAGCCGAACACCATGTTCTGCTCGAACACCCCGACGGGTCCGATTCCCGGCATCTCGACGGTGTACTGCGTGCTCACACCGGTGAACGAGAGGTCGGTGATACGTCCCGGGCCAAGGACGTTGTCGTCAGTGGTCGGCGCCTCGGCGGCAAGCATCAGTTTCTCGGGCCGCACACCCACCGTGATCGGGCCGGATGACGCGACGGCGCGCTCGATCGGCATTCGGAGCGTGCCCCCAGCCGTGGTGCGCGCGACGAGGGTGCCACCTGCCGCTGATTCGACGGTCGCGGGGATCAGGTTCGACTGCCCGAGGAAGCTCGCGACGAACCCCGTGCGGGGGAGTTCGTACAGTTCCTGCGGCGGACCCATCTGCTCGATGCGACCGTGGTTCATGACGGCCACGGTGTCGGCCATTGTCATGGCCTCTTCCTGGTCGTGGGTCACGTGCAAGAACGTGATCCCAACCTCGTCCTGAATCGTCTTCAGTTCGGACTGCATCTGGCGACGCAGCTTCAGGTCGAGGGCGCCAAGGGGCTCATCCAACAGCAGCAGTGCCGGCCGGTTGACGACCGCCCGCGCCAGCGCGACACGCTGCTGCTGACCACCCGACAGCTGCGAGGGCTTGCGCCCCGCGACGTGGTCGAGCTCGACGAGCTTGAGGGCGTCCAGAGCGCGGCTTGCGGCATCCGTCACCTTGCGCCGACGCAGCCCGAACTCGACGTTCTCTTGCACCGTCATGTGGGGGAAGAGCGCGTAGCTCTGAAAGACCGTGTTCACCGGCCGCTTGTGCGGCGGCACGGATGTCACGTCTTTACCGCCGATCGAGATCGAACCTGCGGTGGGTCGCTCGAGGCCCGCGACGATGCGCAGAGTCGTAGTCTTGCCACACCCCGACGGGCCGAGGAGGGCGAAGAACGAACCCGCTGGAATCACCAGATCCAGATCGTGCAGAGCGGTGAAGCCCGGAAAGGTCTTGCGGATGCCGCGAAGCTCGAGGTCAGCGCCGGCCTCGGGTGTCGATGTGCTCATGCCCGGTCAGGCGCCGAGTCCGACGGCTTCGAACTCGGCGTTGTACTTCTCCTGCTCCTGGTTGCTGAGCGCCCGGAAGATGTACGCGTTCGCGAGCGTCGCCTCGTCGGGGAAGATGAGCTGGTTATCGACCATCTCGGGGTCGATGTCGGCCATCGCTTCCTGTGCTCCGACCACGGGGGTGATGTAGTTCACCCAGGCGGCGACCTCGGCGGCGACCTCGGGCTGGTAGTAGTAGTCGATCAACGTCTCGACGTTGGTCTTCTGCTGCGAACCGATCGGGATCATGAAGTTGTCGCTCCAGAGCGTCCCGCCCGAGTCGGGGAGGGCGAACCCGAACTTGTCGTAGCCGACCTCCGCGTTGATCGCGGTGATGTCGCCCGACCACACGATCGCGGCGAGTGTGTCTTCGTTGATGAGGTCGTCGGCGTAGGAGTTGCCCTTGATGTTGCGGATCTGGCCGTCCGAGACCTGCTGCGCGAAAACGTCGATCGCGTTCTGGAACTCGGTGTCGCCCCACGAGTCCGACGAGATGTCGACGCCCTGGCTGAGCATGATGAGGCCGATGGTGTCGCGCATCTCGCTGAGCACGCCGACGCGACCCTTCAGGTCGGGGTTCCACAGGTCTTCGACGGATGCCAGGCCGTTGGGGAGCTTCTCGGTGTTCCATGCGAGACCCGCAAAGCCTGACTGCCAGGGCACCGAGTTGGCGCGGCCGGGGTCGAAGCTCGGGTTCATCAGGCTCGGGTTGAGGTTCGCGTAGACGTTGGGCATCTTCGCCTTGTCGAAAGCCTGCGTGTAGCCGGACGCGATCCAGATGTTCGCCATCCAGTCGGTGAGGCAGACCGCGTCGGCGCCGATGCCCTGGCCGAGCGCCAGCTGGTCGCGGACCTTCGCGAAGTAGGTGTTGTTGTCGTCGATCGCGACGTCGTAGTTCACCGTGAGGCCGGTTTGCTCTTCGAAGGCCTGCAGCGTCGGGTGGTTGCCGTCGTCATCCTCGTCGAGGTAGAACGACCAGTTCGCCCAGGTGAGGGTCTTCACGCTCGACGAGAGGTCCTCGGGGGCGGTCAGCGCTGAGCCGCCCGTGGAGTCCGAACCGCCGACGCGGCCGGTGCAGGCTGCGAGGAATCCCATGAGCGAGAGGGCACCGGCGCCGGCGAGCACGCCGCGACGGGAGATCTGCGCTGCGCGGGCCTGCGAAATCAGCGCTCGGATCATCGGATCGGAGGGGAGTGGACGGTCGGGCATAGTCGGTCACCTCAATCAGCTGAATGCGTGCTGTGCACGGATTGTCAGTGATCGTGTCACGACATCACCCGAGGCGGCAAGCGCAATCCGCAGTCCGAAACAAACTTGATACAGGAATCTGTCGTTTCAAGTAACGTGCGCGACGGTTTCACGTGCGAGAGCTGCGGATTCCGACGTGGCCGGAATCCGCAGCTTTCGAATCCGCTACAGCAGGCTTGCGGCGCGCGTGAGAACGTCGCGCAGGATCTGCTCGAGCTCGTCGAACGCTGAAGGTCCGATCGTGAGCGGCGGCGCGAGCTGGATGACGGGGTCGCCGCGGTCATCGGCGCGGCAGTACAGGCCAGCGTCATAGAGTGCGCCCGAGAGGAATCCGCGCAGGAGCCGCTCGGACTCGTCGTCGTTGAACGTCTCGCGCGTCGCCTTGTCTTTCACGAGCTCGATGCCGAAGAAGTAGCCATCACCGCGCACGTCCCCGACGATCGGCAGGTCCAGCAGTTTCTCCAGCGACGCCCGGAACAGGGGTGAGTTCTCGCGGACGCGCTCGTTCAGGCCCTCCTCGTCGAAGATCGCGAGGTTCTCCAGCGCGACAGCTGCCGAGACCGGATGCCCGCCGAAGGTGTAACCGTGCAGGAACGAGGTGTGGCCGTGGCGGAACGGCTCGTAGATCCGGTCCGAGATCACGGTTGCGCCCAGCGGCGAGTAGCCGCTGGTGAGGCCCTTGGCCGAGGTGATGATGTCGGGCACGTAGTCGTACGCATTGCAGGCGAAGGTGTGGCCGATGCGGCCGTACGCGCAGATGACCTCATCCGAGACCAGCAGCACGTCGTGGCGGTCGCAGATCTCGCGGACGCGCTGGAAGTAGCCGGGGGGAGGGGGGAAGCATCCGCCCGAGTTCTGCACCGGCTCGAGGAAGACCGCGGCAACCGTCTCGGGGCCTTCGAACAGGATCATCTCTTCGATGCGGTCAGCAGCCCAACGCCCGAAAGCCTCGAGGCGGTCGCCCTCGCCGTCCCAGACGAAGCCTGCCTCTTCGGCGCGGTAGGCGTTGGTGTTCGGCACCCGGAAAGCGCCGGGGACGAGGGGCTCGAACGGAGCCTTCATGACCGGGATGCCGGTGATCGCCAGGGCCCCCTGCGGGGTGCCGTGGTAGGCGATCGAGCGCGAGATGACCTTGTGCTTGAGGGGCTGGCCCTGCAGCTTCCAGAACTGCTTAGCCAGCTTGAAGGCTGTCTCGACGGCCTCGCCGCCGCCGGTCGTGAAGAACACGCGGTTCAGGTCGCCGGGTGCCTCGTCGGCCAGGCGGTCGGCCAGCTCGATCGCCGACGGGTGCGCGTACGACCACAGCGGGAAGAACGCGAGCTCTTCGGCCTGCTTCGCAGCAGCCTGAGCGAGCCGCTTGCGGCCGTGGCCCGCGTTGACGACGAACAGGCCGGAGAGGCCGTCGAAGTAGCGCTTGCCGCGGTCATCCCAGATGTGGTGGCCTTCGCCGCGCACGATGACGGGCACCCCGGAGCTGTCGAGCACCGACTGGCGGGTGAAGTGCATCCACAGGTGGTCTTGGGCCTTCTTCTGCAGATCGGCGGGGGAGTTCATGACGGGTCCTTTCGGGGCGCGGTAGCGGCGGCGCGGGGTGCGATCACTGCGTGCCCCAGTCGTAGAGCTGTTTCACGAGGCGGAGGTAGACAAAAGACTCGGTGGCGACGACGCCGTCGATGGCGCGGACGCGCTTGTTGAGCAGATCGATGAGTTCGTCATCCGAGGCACAGACGACCTCGGCGAGCACGTCGAAGCTGCCGGCGGTGAGCACGACGTAGGTGACCTCCGGCAGGGCCGAGACCTCGGCGGCGATGCGCGTCGAGTCACCCGAAGTGCGGATGCCGACCATTGCCTGTCGCGCGAAGCCGAGCTGCAGGGGGTCGGTGACCGCGACGATCTGCATGACTCCCGCGTCGACGAGGCGCTGTACGCGGTTGCGCACCGCGGTCTCGGAGAGTCCCACGGCCTTGCCGATGTCGGCGTACGAGCGCCGGCCGTCGGCTTGCAGGTGCTCGATGATGGCGCGCGAGATGTCGTCGAGCTGCTGAACCCGGGGAGTGCGATCTGCCACGCGACGATCATCGCAGAGGAATTGTCAGAAGACAACCGAAAGCGTCGATCATTGCGGCGATATATGCGGAATCCGCAGATGCGACGCGTCTTCGCGGAGGAAATCAGAACCGTGTGGTTCGCAGGTGGGCCTCCTCCTGGCGAGAGGGCGACGTGCGACCATGGGGGGATGAGCCTGCCCGAACACGCGCCAGCCTCCAAGCGGGCGATCTGGGAGGCTGCGCAGCGTCTATTCGCCGAGAACGGCTACGCGCGGACCTCGGTGCGCGAGATCGCAAGCGAGGCATCCGTTGACCCGGCACTGGTCATCCGCCACTTCGGCTCGAAAGAACAGCTCTTCATGGAGACCATGGAGGTGCAGGTCGCGGCTACTGCCTTCGAGGGTCCGCTCGAGACCCTCGGTGAGCGGTTCATCGCTTTCATCCTCGATGACGACGCTGACATTCGCGGCATTTATCTGGCGCTCCTGCGAGCCAGCGATTCCGGCGGCATCTGGACCCACCTGCGAGCCGCGCACGAGGAGGGATTCGTGCGGCCGTTCCGCGCACGGATCGCAGCGTCGCCTGCTCATGCGGCGGATGCCGACACGCGTGCGCGGATGGCTGCCGCCGTGGTCGGCGGCCTGCTCTACAGCCTGTGGGTGGTGCGCGATGAGGGTCTCGCGCATCTGGAGCGCGAGACCCTCATCGGCCGCTACGGAGCGCTGCTACAGGCAGCGATCACCGGCTGAGCTAGATCGCCGACCAGCCGCCGTCAGACGGCAGGATGACTCCCGAGACGTTTGTCGCGTCATCGCTCAGTAGCCACGTGATGGATGCCGCGAGCTGAGCGGGCTCGGCGATCGGCGGCAGGATCGTCATCGCGAGCCCGACGCGCTCCTGGCCGAGTTCGGAGGCGAACGACGCCTCGATTCCGGTAGCGACCGGCCCCGGAGCGACCGCGTTCACGCGAATATTCTTTGCCGCGTACATGAACGACGTGCTTTTGGTGAGGCCTACGACGGCGTGCTTCGAGGTCGTGTAGGCAAGGCCCGCAGCTGAGCCGCGAAGCCCCGCCTCGGACGCCACGTTCACGATCGATCCGCCGCCGGCCTCGAGCATGAGGGGGAGGACCGCGCGAGTGAGTCGGAAGGTCCCCTCGACGTTGACAGCCATGACGCGCGACCAGACGGCGTCGCTCACTTCGTGCAGCGGCGTCATGTCATCCATGATTCCCGCGACGTTCGCAAGCCCGTCGACGCGTCCGTCGGCTGCCGCGACGATCTTCGCGATCGAGTCCTCCGAGGTGATGTCGCCGGCAACCGCGACAGCGCCGGGCATCTCGGGGACCGCCGCATCGAGGCGCTCCTGCGAAATGTCGACAGCGACGACCTTCCCGCCTTCGGCTGCAACACGGGCAGCCACCGCGCGTCCGATTCCCGAACCGGCGCCGGTCACGATGACCGTCTTGCCATCGAATCGGCCGGGCGTGATGCGCTCGACCCACGGGGCCGCCATCGGGGGAGCGGGAGGCTCGTCCTCGTCATCCTCGCCATCGTCGTCAGCTGCAGGCGCAGCGGCCAATGCGCTCGGGTCGTTGGCGCGACGAACCATATCGTCGATCAGCTCTTGCGACATCTGCCCGCCGCTCATGGCGGCGACTCGCTCGAGCGAGAAGAGCTTGACGGGGGCCAGGGCCGACTCTTTCTGGCCGCCCTGGGCGAGCAGGTCGCGCAGGATCGGGCCGCCGACCGGATGCTTCAACCACGCGCCGATCGATGATTTTGCGGTGAGTGCCTTGTCTTTGGCCATGTCTCCTCCTTGAGTCAGTCGCGGTTTCGGGACCGCGTGATCCCAGTCTAGAGAACGAGTCAACAAAGTTGACAGAGTCTGCTGGATGAACCTTCAGATTGAAGGATGGTTCGGAGGCAAGGTAGGTTAGGCGAGGCTTACCAATCGAAGGTAAGCCTATCCACAGCAGCCCACGAAAGGAGCGCCCGTGCGCGCCTCCCGTCTCATCGCCCTCGGCATCTCCGTGGCCCTGACCGGTTCCCTTGCCGCGTGTTCGTCCTCGACGGATGGCGGGACCACCGACACTGAATCGACCGAAACCGGTGCCTTCCCTGTAACGATTGAGCACGCCTACGGCGAGACCGTGATCGAGGAGAAGCCCGAGCGTGTCGCGACCGTCGCCTGGTCGAACCACGAGGTACCGCTGGCACTGGGCGTCGTTCCCGTCGGCATGAGCAAGGCGACCTGGGGTGACGACGACGGCGACGGTGTGCTGCCGTGGGTCGAAGACAAGCTCGAGGAACTCGGCGCCGAAACCCCCGTTCTGTTCGATGAGACCGACGGAATCGACTTCGAGGCCGTGGCAGACACGCAGCCGGACGTCATCCTTGCCGCGTACTCGGGGCTCACACAGGAGGACTACGACACCCTGTCGAAGATCGCGCCGGTCGTCGCGTACCCCGAGGTTGCCTGGGGCACCTCGTACGAAGACATGATCCGCATGAACTCCGCGGCGCTCGGTCTCTCGGCCGAGGGCAATGAGCTGATCGACGAACTGCACGAGACGGTCTCTACCTCGCTCGAGAACTACCCCGAGCTCGACGGCGCTCGCATCCTCTTCAGCTACATCGACCCGTCTGACTTCAGCCAGATCGGCTTCTACACGAGCCACGACACGCGCCCCGGCTTCCTCGAGAGCATCGGGTTCCCCGTTCCCGAGATCGTTGCCGAAGAGTCGGCGAATACCGAGGAGTTCTACACCTCGGTCAGCGCCGAAGAGGCAGACCGCTTCGCGGACGTCGACGTGTTCGTCACCTACGGCGACCCCGGCAGCGACATCGTCGAGCAGCTGCAGGCTGATCCGCTGCTCTCGCAGATCCCGGCGATCGCGAACGGTTCGATCGTCGTGCTCGAGAACAGCACGCCGCTGGCGGCATCCGCGAACCCGTCGCCGCTGTCGATCGGCTGGGGCGTTGACGACTACTTCGCTCTGCTCGCCTCCGGAGTCTCTGCACAGCAGTGACCACCCTCCACGCGCCCGCACCGGTACCGGCCGTCGCCTCGCTGCGACGATCGGTATCGGTGCGCGTCGCGTGGCTGATCGCGAGCATCGCCCTCCTCGTGGTGCTCGCCGTGGCATCCGTCGCCTTCGGGGTCGCCGACGTGAGTCCCGCCGATCTCGTTGCGGGCCTTTCCGGCAACGCCTCCTCGATCGAGTCAGCAGCGGTCATCAAACGGATGCCGCGCACCGTGCTCGCGATCCTCGTCGGCGCCTCCCTCGCCCTCGCGGGCGCGAGCATGCAGGCAGTCACACGCAATCCACTGGCCGACCCCGGCATCTTCGGGGTCATGAGCGGTGCGGCACTGGCCGTCGTCGCCGGGCTCGCGTTCTTCGGCATCGTCGACCCGTACGGCCAGATGGGCCTCGCGATCCTGGGCGCTGCCGCAGCGGCGATCTTCGTCTACGCCGTGGGCTCGCTCGGGCGCGGGGGAGCGACACCGCTCAAGCTCGCGCTGGCAGGCGCCGCGACCGCGGCTGCCCTCGCCTCACTCGTGAGCGCCATCTTGCTGCCGCGCATCGATGTGATGTCGACCTTCCGGTTCTGGCAGATCGGCGGCGTCGGCGGCGCCGAATGGGACCGCATCGCCGTGGTCGCGCCCGCGCTGCTGATCGGTGCCCTGATCGTGTTCGCGACAGCGCGCGGCCTGAACTCGCTCGCGCTCGGCGACGACCTGGCAGCGGGACTCGGCGAGCACGTGTCGCGCACGCGGCTGATCTCGTCGGCAGGTGCCGTCATCCTGTGTGGCGCAGCAACCGCGATCGCCGGCCCGATCGCGTTCGTCGGTCTCGTCATCCCGCACCTCGTGCGGCTGCTGGTCGGACCCGACCACCGTTGGCTGCTGCCGCTGTCGGCGATCGGCGGCGCCGTGCTGCTGCTTGCCGCCGACATCGTCGGGCGCCTGGTCGCCAAGCCCGAAGAGATCGAAGTGGGCATCGTGACCGCCCTCATCGGAGCACCGGTGTTCATTTGGATCGTCCGCCGTCAGAAGGTGCGCGAGCTATGACCGCCACCCTTATCCCCACGGCTACCCCCGCCGCGGTCTCGACGACCGCCGCCGCGATCGCTCGCGGTCGCCGCATCCGCCGCCGCCGTTGGACCGTGATCACCGCGATCCTCGCCGTGATCGTCCTGGCCGTCGTCGCCATCAGCACGATGGTCGGGCACACCTTCTATACGCCGGTCGACGTCGTGCGCGTCATCCTCGGCGAAACCGTGCCCGGAGCATCCTTCACCGTCGGTGAGCTGCGCCTGCCGCGCGCGCTGCTCGCCCTGTTGTCAGGCTTCGCGTTCGGGATGGCGGGGGTGACGTTCCAGACGATGCTGCGAAACCCGCTCGCCTCGCCGGATGTCATCGGCATCAGCGCCGGCGCGAGTCTTGCCGCGGTGACCGGCATCATCGTCTTCTCGCTGAGCGACATCGCTGTCTCGGTCGTCGCCCTCATCGGCGCTGTGGTCACCGCCGGCGCGATCTACCTGCTGGCAAACCGCGGCGGGTTCGCCGGCGCCCGGCTCATCCTCATCGGCATCGGTGTTGCCGCGATGATCCAGAGCCTCATCGCCTATCTGCTCTCGGGCGCCGCCGAATGGGACCTGCAGGCCGCGATGCAGTGGCTCTCGGGGAGCCTGAACAACGCATCCTGGGAACGGCTCGTGCCGCTCGTCATCGTGATGCTGCTCGTCGTGCCGGTCATGCTCGCCCGCAGCGGTGATCTCGACATTTTGCGCCTCGGCGATGACTCTGCCGCGGCCCTCGGCCTGCGCGTCTCGCCCACCCGCGTTTTGTTCATTCTCGGTGCCGTCATCCTGCTTGCCTTCGCCACCGCCGCGACCGGCCCTATCGCCTTCGTCGCCTTCATGGCTGGGCCGATCGCTGCGCGGCTGCTGGGCCCGGGGCCGTCTCTGCTGCTGCCGGCGGGCCTTGTCGGCGCGCTGCTGGTGCTCGTTGCCGACCTCGTCGGCCAGTGGGCTTTCGAATCGCGCTACCCGGTCGGGGTCATCACCGGCATCCTCGGCGCGCCCTACCTCGTCTATCTGTTGGTGCGCACGCACCGGTCGGGAGGATCCCTGTGAACCCGCCTCTTGGAACCACGCTCCTGGCGCCGGATGCTGCCCCTGCGGCCTCCGCGTCGCTCGATCCGGCATCGGTGCCGGGCTCGGTCGGCCACAGGCTCGCCGCCGAGGGCCTCGCGCTCGCGTACGGCGACCGCGCGGTCGTCAGTGACCTCGACCTGCAGATTCGCACCGGCGCGATCACGACGATCGTCGGGGCCAACGGATGCGGAAAGTCGACGCTTCTGCGCGCGTTCGCCCGTCTGCTCCCGCCGCAGGCCGGGCGGGTCGTGCTCGATGGCCGCGAAATCCACCGCACCCCGACGAAGCAGATCGCGTGCGAGATCGGCCTGCTGCCGCAGAACCCCATCGCGCCCGAGGGCATTGCGGTTGCCGACCTCGTGGGCCGGGGGCGGCATCCGCACCAGCGAATGCTCGCCCGCTGGAGCGCCAAGGACTATCAGGTCGTCGCGGAGTCGCTCGAGGCCACCGACATCGCAGACCTTGCCGACCGCTCGGTCGATGAGCTCTCGGGTGGGCAGCGTCAACGCGTATGGATTGCCATGGCACTCGCGCAAGAGACCGGCATCCTGCTGCTGGATGAACCGACGACCTTCCTCGACGTCGCCCACCAGATCGAGGTGCTCGATCTGCTCACCGATCTGAACCGCAGCCGGGGCACGACGATCGTCATGGTGCTGCATGACCTGAACCTTGCGGCGCGGTATGCCGATGAGCTCGTGGCGATGAAGGATGGCCAGGTCCACGCCTGCGGCGCGCCCGACGCGGTCGTCACCGAAGACCTTGTTCGCGACGTGTTCGGGATGGACAGCCGCGTCATCCCCGATCCCGTCTCAGGTTCGCCCGTCGTTCTGCCCATGGGGAGGCACCATGTCCGTCGTTGAATCCACCGTCGTCGAGGCGTCGCCGTTCGTGGTGGCGCGCGCCGCTGTTCGCTCGGTCGAGCTGCTCTCGCCGAGCTTCGCGCGCATCACGTTCGGCGGCGCGGACCTCGATGAGTTCGGTGACCCCGAGCGCATCCTCGACCAGCGCATCAAGCTGATCTTCCCGCCGAGTTCGGGCCGGCTGCCCGACCTCGAGCACCCGGATGGCGACTGGTGGGCGGCGTTCCTCGCCGTTCCCGAGGAGGAGCGCGGCTCGATGCGCACCTACTCGATTCGGGAGCTGCGCGTTGAGGAGGGCGGCACCGCTGTCGTGATCGACTTCGTGCTGCACCTCGAGCCCGGGTTCACCGGTCCTGCGTCGGCCTGGGCGAGTCAGACATCCGTCGGCGATGAGCTGCTGATCATCGGACCGCGCCGGGGCCGCCCGAACGGCGGCGGCATCGAGTACGCGCCCGGCGAAGCGCGCGAGATTCTGCTCGCGGGCGACGAGACCGCGGCACCGGCGATTGCCCGCATCCTCGAAGACATCGACCGCGACGCTGCCGGCCTCGCTGTGATCGAGGTGCCCCACGCCGAGGACGCGCTCGCGATCGACGCGCCCGAGGGTGTCGAGGTGCGCTGGGTCGCGCGGGAGGGCGCGGCGAACGGGTCGCGGCTCATCCCAACCGTGCTCGGTCACCTGGGCGCGACGGCGACGGTGACGGTGACGGATGACGGGACCGAGGAACTCCTGTGGGAAACCCCCGTCTTCTCGGGCTCGGGTGAGGAACTGGATGACGCGGTCGAGACGATCGATCGCTACTTCTGGATCGCGGGGAGAGCTCGGTCGTGACGACGCTGCGCCGTCACCTCGTGAAGGATCTCGGCATCCATCGCGCGCAGGTCGCGTTCATGGGCTACTGGCGCCGCGGCGTCGCCATGCGCGGCTGAGTCGGGAGTCTATATACTCCTCTATACAAACACGGAGGAGGGGTTCATGGCCGTCACGTCAATCGATATCGACCCGGACGAGCTGCGTCAGGCGAAGGAGCTCGCCGGCACGACCTCCAATCGCGAAACGGTCGACCTCGCGCTGCGCACTCTTATCGCCGTTCGTCGTCAGCCTGCCGCTGTCGAGCGAATCATTGCCCGCACTTTCGAACCCGACCAAATCGATGCTCCGACGATCCCGCCGGCGGCGTCGACTGCTGGCCAGTGACGACGTACCTCGTCGACAACAGCATCTGGCAGAAGGCCTCAAAGAGTGAGGTGATCGCGGCCAGGCTCCGGGAGCTCTCGCCCGCGCACCTGCTCATTACCTGCCCGCCTCAGGTTCTCGAGTACTGCCATTCGGCACGGACTCCGCAGGAGCACCAGGAACTCCGCGCGGACATGGCGCAACTCTTGCCCGCGTGGGAGCATCCCGACGAGCGTCAGGCGCTCGACATTCAGCAGGCGCTCTGGGATTCGGGGTTCGTGCGCGCGGCTGCGGCGTTGGATTGCCTCATCGCGGCCTACGCGGTCGTCAATGACGCCGTCGTTCTGAACTCCGACCGCGACTTCGGTTACATCGCGGTCGCGACCCGGGGTGCGGTCAGGCAGGAGTACGTGGAGGCCTAAACCGCTGCCGTCCAACACCGGTGGGGGCAGATCCGGTCCTGATCAGGCGGGGAGTGCGGCTTCGATCGCCTCGATGACCTCGGGGGCGTCGGGCAGGGTGCGGGGGCTGAAGCGCCAGACGCGACCGTCGGGGCTGATGACGAACTTCTCGAAGTTCCAGCTGATCTTGCCGGCCTTGCCGTCGGCGCCCGGAACCGTGGTGAGTTGCTGGTAGATCGGACCTGACTCGCGCCAAGTTAGTGCGTGACGCTCGCGGCGACGGCGTCGAGGATGGCTTGCGCCGTGTCGCCGGGTGGGGTCTTCGCTACGATCTCGTTCCCGTTGATGCTGATCGTGACGTCTCGCAGCGGTCGCAGGGTGCGGACGATCTTGCGGACGCTCGCCCCGGTGATGTCCTGGAGATGGCGTGAGATCGCGAGGGCCGTGAACACGATCGTGAGGTGCGCGTGGATCGAGTCGGCCTCATGATGGAACATCGGTCTCGCACGGAGGTCGGTCTTCGCCATCCGGAACGATGCCTCGACCTGGAACAGTTCGTGATACGCGGCCACGATCTCATTCCCGGTGAGCCGGACCTGGGGAATGTTGGTGACGTACCCCTTCAGCCCAGCCAGTTGACGGGCCCGGTCGACGAGGACCTGATCGACGGCGGGGCGGGTGCCGGTGAGCTTGACGAACCGGTCCTTCTTGAGCGGCTTGGTCCCGTCGGCGATCTTCTGCGCCCGTTCGACCTGCTTGTCGAGGGTGTGGTTGTCGCGCCGGTCACGCTTGGCCGAGTAGTGATAGACCACCCGCCGCTGTCTGGCGTTCTCCCGGACGCCCATGATCCGCTTCGACTCCATGGTCTCGCCGTCGTGGAGGACGCCGCCGTGCGCGTCGAAGTGCTCGGCCAGGTCGTAAGGGGCCTTGCTGATTCGGGAGCCGACGATGAACGAGAACCCGGCGTCCTCGATCTGGTTCAGGTTCGACGCGGACAGCATGCCGGCGTCGGCGACGACCACGACGTCGTCGACTGCGTGTCGGTCTTGGAACGCGCGGAGCACGGGCAACAGCGTGAGCGTCTCGCCGGTGTTTCCGGGGAACTCGTGAACCTCAAGCGGGAACCCGTCCGGGGTGACCAGCATCCCCACCAGGATCTGCGGGTCGACGCGGCGCTCCTTGCTCATCCCCACCTTCCGCAGCGCGTCCTCGTCCTCGGCCTCGAAGTAGAGCGTGGTCACGTCGTAGAGCACCAGCTTCACGTGCCCATGTCGGGTCGCATGCGCATACGCAGCGGTCGCGAGCTTGTCCCGCCAATCGTGTTCAACACATCTCGCGAGGGTCCGCCAGATCGTCCGCAGCCCGGGCGCCGGCACCCCGAGCTCGCCGAGCACCCGGATCGTGTCAGCCTTGCTCGTCGGCTCGACCACGCGAGCGAGGACCAGCTTCATGAACACGTCGTCATCGACAGCGGCATCGAAACCGAGCCGCCGATACGCGGCCTCCAGCACGTCCCACAGCACCCGCGAACGAGATCCCGTCACGGTCGGCGCCGCCCCGGTCGGCGCAGTCGGTGTCAGCGCGTCCAGATCGAACGTCTGCTGCCCGGCATGGATCTTGCTCTTCGCAACCGCCACCAACGCCGCAAGCTGCGCGTCGTCATGCGCCGAGCCGATGTGCTCGAGGATCGTCTGCACTCCGCGACGAGTATGCGCGATCTGCACCGCCGTCGCCCCGGAACGCGTCTTCACCTTCCGGACGAACAACCCCATCGAGGGAGTCTAAATCGCCGCCGTTAGTGCGTAACCCGCCGACCCCGAACCCCGGAAAATCAGGGCAGAACGACCAACGACCGCCGAATCAGCGCTCAAGTGGCACGAGTCAGGACTCCGCAGGAGCACCAGGAACTCCGCGCGGACATGGCGCAACTCTTGCCCGCGTGGGAGCATCCCGACGAGCGTCAGGCGCTCGACATTCAGCAGGCGCTCTGGGATTCGGGGTTCGTGCGCGCGGCTGCGGCGTTGGATTGCCTCATCGCGGCCTACGCGGTCGTCAATGACGCCGTCGTTCTGAACTCCGACCGCGACTTCGGTTACATCGCGGTCGCGACCCGGGGTGCGGTCAGGCAGGAGTACGTGGAGGCCTAAACCGCTGCCGTCCAACACCGGTGGGGGCAGATCCGGTCCTGATCAGGCGGGGAGTGCGGCTTCGATCGCCTCGATGACCTCGGGGGCGTCGGGCAGGGTGCGGGGGCTGAAGCGCCAGACGCGACCGTCGGGGCTGATGACGAACTTCTCGAAGTTCCAGCTGATCTTGCCGGCCTTGCCGTCGGCGCCCGGAACCGTGGTGAGTTGCTGGTAGATCGGATGCGCGTTCTTGCCGTTGAGCTTGACCTTCTCGGTCATCGGGAACGTCACGCCCCAGGTCGCGGAGCAGTACTCGGCGATCCTTTCTTCCGAGCTCAGCTCCTGCAGGAACTGGTTGCTGGGGAACCCGATGACCGTGAACCCGCGCTCACCATAGGTCTTCTGCAGCTCCTCGAGCTGTTCGTACTGCGGAGCGAGCCCACAGCGCGACGCGACGTTCACGACGAGCGCGGCCTTGCCGCCCGTGAGCGCGCCGAAGGTGGTCTGCTCGCCGCGAAGGGTGGTGACGGGGATGTCAGAGAGGTCCATGGGTGGGGTCCTTTCGGGAGGGGTTAGGCGGAGCGAAGCGAGGGGCGGTCAGCGCTGGTGAGGTTCTCTCGCAGATCATGAAGCGAGCTGATGAGGCTGTGCGCAGCATCCGGGGCCATCTTCATCGCGTCGGCGACGCACCCCGCGACGCGGTGGAGGGACGCTTGCAGGTCGGCGGATGCCTCGGTCGCGGTCACCATCACGGTGCGCCGATCGCCGGCCGGGCGGGAACGGATGACGAGCCCCGCGGCTTCGAGACGGTTGACGAGTCCGGTGATGGTGCTGGCGTCGAGGTGGAGTTCGTCGGCGATGCGCCCCGGGCTGGTCGATTCGTCACGCCACAGGATGCCGAGCACGAGCAGTTGCTGATACGTCACACCCCACGGCGCGAGCAGGTCGCGGTAGAGCTGCACGGTTGCCTGCGCGGCGGAGTAGACCGCGAAGCACACGGAATCCTCGAGGGTCACGCTGGGTCGGGTCACACGAGAAGCTTTGCATGCAAGTTATTTGGATGCAAGGTTGTTGCGATGGCTCATAGCTCTCTCGTATCTGCGCGCAACGTACGGCCGGCTTGCGTGCCGCGAATCAGTAGTGGTCTCGCGCCTGCAGTATGACGATGTGGTCATCGGTCACGTAGTAGACGAGTCGGTTCTTCTCGTCGATGCGACGAGACCAGGCGCCTGAAAGAACGTGACGGAGCGGTTCGGGCTTTCCGATGCCGTCGAACGGATCGCGCACGACATCCGCGATCAGCAGGTTGATCCGCTTCAGCGTCTTGCGGTCCTGCGTCTGCCAATAGACGTAGTCCTCCCACCCGTTCGGGTCGAAGGTGAGCGATCGCGTCACGCGTCGAGGAGGTCGTGTTGCTCAAACTCTCCGCGACGTGCGCGCTCGACGGCCTCGAGCAGTCGCTCCGCGTTCGCCGGGTTGCGCAGGAGGTAGGCAGTCTCGGTGAGTGCGTCGAAGTCGTCCTTGGACATAATCACGGCGTTGCCGCGGCGGGAGACGACCTCAACGGTCGTGTGGTCCTCGTTGACCTGCTGAATGAGCCCGAACAGGCTCTTTCGCGCTTCGCTCGCGGTGATGGCGGCCATGGCTGCGACCCTTCGGCTGAGTAGTACGTAAAACGGTACCACTCTGGTGTTCGGTCGGGACCGCATTCATGTCTCCGTAAAGAGTGACGCTGTCAAGGCATCTCGAAGTCTGGACGCACCTCGGCGAGCTCGTCGAGTTGCTCCTGCATGCGCGCGTGGAGCAGTCGCCCGTGCTCGATCCACCCCTCTGGCACCGGCTCGGTCTCGTCCCGGGCCTGCCAAACGGCGTTCCACTGGTGGAGATCGGCGGCCAGCTCACGACTGAGGGGCAGATCCCGGGCGGCGAGCGCGTACCGCTCGCTGAAGGACTCCCATAGCGGCCACTCGCGACCCCAATCCGGAAAGAGTCGAATCACGCGCCGCCCGTCTGGGAGGGTGAGCGGAAGTTTCTTTTGGCTCCGCCGCGAGAGGAGCCGGTCTTGCATTTCCGCGCGCATTCGCCACTCACGCGGTGACGTCGGCGGCGAGTTGTAGTCGCCTCCGACCAACCAGATTAGGCCGCGTCCGTGGGTGGAGTCGTCGACGACCAGCGCGACCGACCACAGACGGTCATCTCCGGCGAGCGTCGTCGCGGACGATTCAACGTCTCTGAGCGTCGCGTCGACAAGATCGACCGTGGTCACCGCTGAGCCGGGGCCTTCGAAGACGTAGATCCGGTAGCGCGGCTCGTTCGATTCCCACGATGAGTCTCGTTCGTCGACTTGGATCGCGCGCATGCCACCACGATAGGACGGGGCCCGCTGGTATGAGCCCTCTCGGACGTCCCGATTATGTGGTCGATAACCTGATCCGCGCATCAACGAATCATCCGCACTCAAGTTCGTGGGGCCTGCCCGATCGTTGCGGTCAGACATCCCCAATCGCGTAGCGGTGCATCGTCACGCCACCGGCGTAGGTCGCCTGCTCGAGCAGCTCGAGCCGCACCGGTGAGGTCATCTCATCGAACAGCGGCCGTCCCGACCCGAGGATGACCGGATGCGTAAACAGCAGCACCTCATCAAGCAGCCCCGCCGCGAGGAGCTGCGTCGCGACATCCGCCCCGCCGACCCCGATGTCTCCGCTCGAACTGGCACGTAGCTCACCGAGCCGCTTGATCGCGTCATCCCCGCCGAACACCGTCGTGTTGTACGGCGCCTCGGGCCAGAAGCTCTCCATCGTCTCGAAGACCTTGCGGCCCTGCACCATCATCGTGAGCGCCTCGGCGCGCGCATTGAACTCCTCGTGCAGCTCGTCGCCGATGCTCATCCAGTCGCCGCCGCCCTGCTCGTCGTGCGCGTGCTCGATGAACAGGTCGAGCGAGACGTTCATCCAATACACGAAGCGTGCGGCCATGGGTCCTCCTCGTCGACGCGGTGCGCGCAGTTCACCACGCCGGGCGGTGTCGGTGCGAGGGGGTAGTTTTCGAGGATGGTCGCCCACAACGACAAGCCCGTCCTTCATGTCGACACCGTCGAAGACTGGGAGCAGTGGCTGGATGCCGATCCGAGCCCCGACGGCGTGCGGCTGCGCCTGCGCAAGACATCCACGCGCAAGCCGGGGATCACCTACGCCGAGGCGCTCGACGTCGCACTGTGCTTCGGGTGGATCGACGGACAGAAGCAGTCACTGGATGCCGACTACTTCCTGCAGGCCTTCACGCCGCGCCGGCCCCGCAGCCTCTGGTCGAAGGTAAACATCGCGCACGTCAACCGTCTGATCGAGGAAGGACGGATGCGGCCCGCCGGCCAGCTCGAGATCGACCGCGCGAAGGCCGATGGTCGGTGGGATGCCGCCTACCGCCAGAGCGATGGCGACATCCCTGCCGAGCTGCAGGCGGCGCTGGATGCCGACCCGAAGATCGCCGCCGCGTTCGCAGCCCAATCCGCGCAGAACCGCTTCGCGATGACGTTCCGCGTCGGCAACCTCAAGCGACCCGAATCCCGTGCAGCCCGCGTCGCCGAGTACGTCCGGATGCTCGAACAGGGGGAGACGCTCCACTGAGTCGGGAATTCTGGACTCACACCGGGATTTCCGTCACGAAGCTGCGTTTTTCGTATTACGATGCGGCCATGAGTAGCGGCGAGACCATCAACGGCACACCCGTCACCGAGGAGCAGATCGCAGCTTGGGCGGCGGAGGCCGACGCGGGTTACGACGTGGACGCGCTCAAGCGCCGGGGTCGCGGACGTCCCGGTCGCGGATCGGAACCCGCGCAGGTGGTTGCTCTCCGGCTAACTGCCGATGAGCTCGCCGCGCTCGACGCTCGCGCCGCCCGCGAGAACAAGTCGCGATCGGAACTGATCCGCGAAGCGATCGCCGCATACGCCGCGTGAAGATCCACGACGCTGCGCTCAGGCACGGGATCGCGCCCGAAGATATTCGACAGGCCGCTTCCTGGTCGCTGTGGATCGAGGACCTCGACGACGACTCTCCTGCTCGCCAACTAAGGCTGGGATTCGACACGCAGGGGAGGCTGCTCGAGACCGTCGTCCTCGTCTTCGACAGCGGTAATGAGCTCGTCATCCATGCGATGAAGGCTCGACCCCAGATGCTTGACCTGCTGCCTTGACCTCAGTGCTCTCCGTCGTGGGCGTTGTTGAAGGCATCCCGGATCGGGAAGGTGTCGTAGACGATGTGCAGGCGCTCGATCAGGCCGTGCTCGTCGAGTTCTGCGACGTCGACCACGGTGAAGGGTGCGGGTTCGCCGGTCGAGAGTGTCCAGTCGAAGTCGAACCAGAAGCTCACGACCGTGCGGACCTCGGTCGATCCGATCATCGTGGCGCGCAGCGTCAGCCGCGAGCTAGCCGTGTCGGCGAACAGGGCCGGGTAGAACTCAGCCGCGGGCATCGTGCCATACAGGGGAGACTCGACGATCCCGTCGGGCGCGAAGAGCGCGATCACCCGCTTGGCATCGCCGATCTCGAGGCTCGCCAGGTACTCGTGGACCAATCGGTCGACATCCATCCGCGTCCCTCCTTCGGCGTGGCCATGGCTCGACACTAGCGATCCGCGAGGCCGCCGCGTCCAACCGCCTCCACGGGGACCATGGTCCCTATATGTGGTCTGACCACAGTGCCACGATGGTGTCAGGACGAAGGCGTGGACACCGGGTCCACACCAGGTAGGAGGATCCGATGTCCACCGCAATCGATGCACTCGTGGCACGAGCACAAGATGCTCTGGCCGAGTACGCGTCGTTCACGCAGGAGCAGATCGACCACATCGTGCGCAAGGCATCGGTCGCCGCTCTCCACCACCACGGCGAACTCGCCGTCCTGGCCGTCGAAGAGACCGGCCGTGGACTGTTCGAAGACAAGGCCGTGAAGAACATGTTCGCGTGCGAGCACGTCACGCACTCGATCATCAAGCAGCGCACGGTCGGCGTCATCAGCCACGACGAGATCACCGGCATCACCGAGATCGCCGACCCCGTCGGCGTCGTCGCGGGCATCACCCCGGTGACCAACCCCACCTCCACCGCGATCTTCAAGTCCCTCATCGCGCTGAAGACCCGCAACCCCATCGTCTTCGCCTTCCACCCCTCAGCTCAAAACTGCTCGGTGGCTGCGGCGAAGATCGTTCGGGATGCCGCAGTCGCGGCCGGTGCGCCGAAGAACTGCATCCAGTGGATCGCCGAGCCCTCACTCGAGGCATCCGGCGAGCTCATGAACCACCCCGGTGTCGCGCTGATCCTCGCGACCGGTGGCAACGCGATGGTTCGTGCCGCGTACTCCTGCGGCAAGCCCGCTCTGGGCGTCGGCGCCGGAAACGTCCCCGCCTTCATCGAGCGCTCCGCCAAGGTCGGCCGCGCCGTCAACGACGTCGTGCTGTCCAAGGCGTTCGACAACGGCATGGTGTGCGCGTCCGAGCAGGCCGTCATCCTCGACGAGCCGATCGCGACCGAGGCGATGGCTGAGTTCACGCGCCTTCACGCCTACGTCGTGAACGCTGACGAGAAGCGCAAGCTCGAAGAGTTCATCTTCGGCGTCCACGCCAACGCCAAGAACTGCGGCGAGGCCAAGCTCAACGCGAAGGTCGTCGGACAGTCCCCGGTGTGGATCGCCGAACAGGCCGGCTTCACGGTGCCCGAAGACACCTCGGTGCTCCTCGCCGAGTGCGCCGTCGTCGGTCCGCAGGAGCCGCTCACCCGCGAAAAGCTGGCCCCGGTGCTCGCCGTGCTGCGCGCCAAGAACGCCGAAGAAGGCATCTCGCTCTCTGAGCAGATGGTCAACTTCGATGGCCTCGGCCACTCCGGTGCGATCCACAGCAATGACCAGAGCGTCATCGACGAGTTCGCCAAGCGCGTCCGCGCCGTCCGCATCATCGAGAACGCCCCCTCGGCCCTCGGTGGCATCGGCGACATCTACAACGCGTTCATGCCGTCTCTGACCCTCGGTTGCGGTTCTTACGGACGCAACTCCGTCTCCAACAACGTCTCGGCGGTGAACCTCGTGAACGTCAAGCGTGTCGGTCGTCGCAACAACAACCTGCAGTGGTTCAAGGTTCCGGCAAAGACCTACTTCGAGCCGAACGCGATCCGCTACCTCATCGACATGAAAAACGTCGAGCGGGTCACGATCGTCACCGACCCGACGATGACCAACCTCGGTTTCGTCGACAAGGTCATCGATGTGCTCAACCGCCGCCGCAACCGCGTGCACCTGCAGATCATCGACCGCGTCCAGCCTGAGCCGAAGCTCTCGAGCGTCGTCGCGGGAGCTGCCGAGATGCGGGAGTTCAACCCCGACACGATCATCGCGCTCGGTGGCGGTTCCCCGATGGATGCCGCCAAGGTCATGTGGTTGCTCTACGAGAACCCCGACGTGCAGTTCTCCGACATGCGCGAGAAGTTCTTCGATGTTCGCAAGCGCGCGTTCAAGTTCCCCGACCTCGGCAAGAAGGCTCAGCTCGTCTGCGTCCCGACCACCTCGGGCACGGGTTCTGAGATGACGCCGTTCGCGGTCATCACGGATGACGAGACGGGAATGAAGTACCCGCTCGCCGACTACGCGCTGACCCCGTCGGTGGCGATCATCGACCCGGTCCTGACCTCGGCTCTGCCGGCCAAGGTCGTGGCGGATGCCGGATTCGACGCCCTCACGCACGCGACGGAGGCTTACGTCTCGGTGTACGCGAACGACTACACCGACGGCCTGGCCCTGCACGCCATCAAGCTGATCTTCGAGAACATCGAACGTAGCGCGAAGGCTCGCCCCGGCAGCACGGACCCCGCCGACATCCAGGCACGCGAGAAGATGCACAACGCGGCATCCATCGCGGGTATGGCCTTCGGCAACGCGTTCCTCGGGATCGTGCACGCGATGGCTCACGTCACCGGATCGAAGTTCCACCTGATCCACGGACGCACCAACGCGATCTACCTGCCTCACGTCATCCGTTACAACGGACGCATCCCCACGAAGCTGACCAGCTGGCCCAAGTACGAGCGCTACATCGCTCCCGAACGGTTCCAGCAGATCGCACAGCACCTGGGCCTGAAGGCCGCGACCCCCGAAGAGGGTGTCGAGTCCTACGCCCGGGCCGTGGAGAAGCTGCGTGACCTCGTCGGCATCGAGCGTTCCTTCCAGGCGCAGGGTGTCGCAGAGGAGGCCTTCATCGGCCGCCTCGACGAGCTCGCGATGGCTGCCTACGAAGACCAGTGCGCTCCGGCCAACCCCCGGATGCCGATGCTTGCCGACATGAAAACCCTCATGGAGGCGGCGTACTACGGAACCTCGTTCGACGAGGTTCGTGCCCACCGCGGTGAGGTTGCGGTTGCGGGAGAAACCCCGTCAGAGGCCCCCGCAGCCCCGCTCGCCAAGCGCGGCGCGTAGTACGAAATCACTGAAGCCCCGCCGGGTCGCGTTTCCCGGCGGGGCTTCGGCGTGCCCTGATGCCGGGCGGCAGCAACCTCAGCTCGACGGCTCGGGTGCGGCGATCTGGGCGGCACCGCCGCCGATCACCTCGCCCGCGGCATCCATCGCCCGCACCCCGACGTAGGCCCCGAGTGTCGCACCCGTGGGGATAGGGATCTCGGTCTCGAACCCCTCCCGCGGCACGCGTGCGATCTCGACAGCGGATGCCTCATCCGGCCCCGTCACAAGGTGCCACGATGCGACCTCGGTGGCGCCGTTCCACGAGGCGAACAGGCTCGCCGAGGGGCCGTCTTCGACCAGCTGCGCATCCGGGGAGTGGCGGGGATCGCCGACCACGGCAGTACGTACGCCCGGTAGCTCGTCCCGGCAGTGAAGGTCGCCTCGTACAGCAGGGTTCCGTCGCGATCGAACTCCGAGTAGAACGGCCGCGAGCCCCACCCAACGACGACGTTCCCTCCGGCAAGCTCCTGCAGGTTGCCCTGTGTCGCCGACAGCCGATCCTGCTCGGGCGTGTACTGCGTCACGAGCGAAGCTGTCATGGCATCCTCGTCGACGGCCAGGCGCAGCCCGCGCGACCAGCCGGCGTCATCCTCGGACTGATTGTCGAACAGGGTGATCGTGCCATCGGCGCGGCGGTGAGCGTCGTGTTGCCACGCGAACTCGGCATCGCCGTCGATCTCGAAGTCGCTGCTGTGCCCACCCAAGCGCCAGTCCACGGACGCGCTCTCGCGATCGAGCCGGTAGACCGTGCTCGTGTTGCGCGCCGAAACCAGGAACCCGTCGTCGCCGTCCAGCGATACGGCATTCAGGTGGATGTAGTCGTACGGCTCTGCGCGGGTGCCGCCGTCCTCGTCGAGAACATGCCTCGACTCCGTCACCGGGACTTCATCGAGCGAAGCCCATTCGAACAGCACCTCGCCAGTGGCGATATCCACCTCCTGCACGTGACCCTCCAGCACGTATCCGTTCCGCGGGCCCCCGACCTCCGTCAGGTCTGCGGGAGCTGTCACGTACGCGAGAAGCAGCATCGTGCCGTCCTCGGTGATCGTCGTCTCGTGCATGTCGGCGTTGCCCGCGCCGATCGGTTCCCCCGTCGACACGCGCGCGATCTCGGTGTACGTGTCATCCAGGATGATGACCTCGCCGCGCCCATGGAATCCTGACTGGCCCACCCAATAGGTCAGCACCGGCTCACCCTGGTACTCCTGCACACGCAGATCGAACGCCGAGTCATCGCCCGTGTTCGCGACCCATACCGGGTCGCCGTCGCCATCCACGATCGCGGCGCCCTGCATTGCCGACCCCTGGTCGAGATCTTTGGGGCCGAGGAACGCATACACGCCGTCGCGGTCCAGCGTCGCGCCGCGCTCGGAGGTGGTCACGGTCACGATCGGGGGCGTCAGATCAGGCCGGCTCACGAACGACCACGGCTCAGCCGTGACCTCTTCGCTCGGCTCCTTCGTGCTCGTTTGCGCCGCACAGCCCCCGAGCGCGAGCGCTCCCGCGACGCCGACAACAGCGAGGGTTCTGCGACTCACCATTGGGGGAGTGTGCCACGGAACATCGCCCTGGCGGCCCCCGCTGAGGAGATTCTCACACAAGCACCGCCTGTCGTGTCAGAGCAGATTGACGGTGCCGATGACGATCAGCAGGGCTCCGATCAGCACGACCGAGAGGCTGAGCACGAGGGAGGAATTCGCCACGAGCCAGTCGCTGAAACGCTCGAGCCGGGGCCGAATCGAATGGCTGCCGAAGACATACGCCAAGACCAGGGCCGCGACCGTCGAGACCGCGACCGCCGTGAAGATCAGCACCGTGAGGCTGCTGCCGACGATGCTGAGGGAGGCCGAACCGATCGCCAGTCCCGCCGCCAACGCGATCGCAAGGTTCTTGGGCCTCACGTTCATCGCAAGTCCGAACGCGAAGGCCCGGCGCGGCCCGACATTGTCGAGCGCCTTCGTCCACGATGGCGCGCTGGCAGGTTCCGGGCGCCCGCGATCGGCCGCCGTGCGCCAGACCCCTCCCACTACGAGAAGCACGCCGATAGCGATCTCGACCGCGTGCGCCCAGGACGGCATCCGTTCTGTCGTCGACGGAGGAATGAGGCGCGCCCCGAGCGAGAACAGCGTCACGAGCACGAGCACGCCGCCCGACCACCCCGCGAGGTAGCCGACGCTCGCCGGGATGGGGTTCGGCGAGAGCAGAAGCAGCACGACCGCGAGGATCGGGAACACGCTCAGCGCCGCCGCAACCCCCAGCGGCACGACGTACCACAGCACCGAATCCACCCCTCGACTCTAGGGCCGCGGGTGGGGTGCTCGCGGTGTCAGGGGACGATGAGCACCGGCGCGTTGAGGTTCATGAGCACGTCATGCACCACCGTCGAGATGTTCGGGGGCTCCTCGCTCTGGCCGCGCCCGATCACCAGCATCGCGGCATCGATGGACGCTGTCAGCAGCGCCGGGGCGACGTTGTCGGCGACGACCCGGGAACTCAGGTCGAGGTGAGGAATGTCGATGAGAGCGTGTGCGCTGGCGCGCGCGACGACATCCCGCGCAGCCGACGCGCGGTACTCGCCGTTGCTCGACGATTCCTCGTGCGGAACCGGAGGCCGGGCGTGGATGAGGACCAGCTGCTGATCGGTGCGGGCAGCCTCGCGAGCTGCCTGCATCAGCGCGGCATCCGAGGCCGGCGATCCGCTGACCCCGACCACGACACTGTGCCGGCCCTCAAGCGGCAGGTTCGGCACGACCAGGACCGCCGACCGGGCGGCAGCGACGACATAAACGGATGCTGCGCCGAACGCGCGCCCACGCAAGAAGCCGGTGCGGTGCGAACCCACAACGAGAAGGTCGTGCGGGCGGGCAGCGCCCGACAGCACACTGGGCGCGCGACCGTGGACGAGTTCGGTCTGCACGTGGGCGACGCCCGCATCCACCGCGCGGCGCCGGGAAGCGTCAAGCACGTGAATGCCGCGCCGTTGCGCATCAGCCATATAGTCGGCGCCGGCAACGCCCCACGTGTCGTCGACAACGTGCACGAGCAGGAGCTCGGTGGCGTGATCGGCCGCGTACGCGATGGCCCATGCCAGCGCGCCGGTGCTCGGACCTGACCCGTCTACGCCCACGACGAGGCGATCGTAGGGCGATACCCGCCAGATCGTGTCGCCGGCCGGGGCGCTCAACGAGCCGCCCTCGGACAGGCCCACGTGCGAGTCGTGCAGTGTGTTTCGCATCCGTCTGCCCCTCCTGTCTGTTCCAGCATCCGGCCCGCCAAGTTCCCCGCACAGGGTCGAAGGTCCCGCGATAGGATCCTGGCGAGAGAGCCGAGGGACGAGAACGGGGTAACCGGGTGGCTGATATCGAGGCACGGCTGCGCAGTCTCCTGACGGCGAACGCCGCTGTCGTGAGCCAGCTGGAGCTCTCGGCGGTGCTGCGCCGCATTGTCGAATCGGCAGTTGAGCTCGTCGGCGCGAAGTACGGTGCCCTCGGTGTGATCGGACCCGACGGGATGCTCGAGGAATTCATCCACGTCGGGTTGAGTGCCGAGACCGTCGAAGCGATCGGCCCGCCCCCGCGTGGCCGCGGCGTGCTCGGAGCCCTCATCCACGATCCTCGCCCGATCCGGCTGGAGCACATCGGCCACGACCCGCGCTCGGTCGGCTTTCCGCGCAACCACCCGAGAATGGACAGCTTCGTCGGGGTTCCCATCCGCATCCGCGGCGAGGTGTTCGGCAACCTGTACCTCACTGAGCACCCCGACGGCGCCTTCAGCGAAGAGGACACCGAGCTGCTCGAGACCCTTGCTGCCACCGCGGGCATCGCCATCGACAACGCGCGCCTGTACGAAGACTCGGTGCGCCGCGAGCGGTGGGCCGCAGCCGCGGCCGAGATGAGCGCAGCCATGTTCTCGGACGAGACCGGCAGGCCGCTGCAGCTTCTGGCCGACAAGGTCCTCCAGCTCACGGATGCCGCCACCGTCGTGGTGATCTCATCGATCAGCGACACCATGATGTGCGTCGAGGTAGCGCGCGGCGAGCACGCCGACGAACTCACCGGCTCCGTTCATGCGCAAGCTGGCACCCTCTCCGGCCGTGTCTTCGACAGTTGGCAGCCGCTGCAGGCCAGCGGCGACACCGTCGAACTCGGGGACGAACTCGTCGCGTGGGGTCCGACGGTGGTCGTGCCGATGCTCGGTGCAGACGGCGCCCCCATGGTCCTCACTGTGGGACGGCCCGTCGGTGCCCCCGGTTCACCGACAAGGATGTCGACCTCGCCGCGGACCTCGCAGCGCAAGCCACGATCGCCCTCGAGCTCGCGCGAGGCAGGTCCGACCGGCAGGCGCTTGCGCTCATGGACGAGCGCGGCCGCATCGCCCGCGACCTGCACGATCACGTCATCCAGCGCCTGTTCGGCGCCGGGCTCTCGCTCCAAGCTGTCGCTGGCAGGGTCGGTGACGCGTCAGCACGAACTGAACTGCTCGAACAGGTCGATGCGCTGGATGCCGCCATCACCGAGATCCGCACCGTCATTTTCGCCCTGCGCCAACCCCGCGCGTCATCGGGATCGGTCAGGCACCGCATCGTGGATGTCATCAGCGAAGTAGCGCCGTCGTTCTCGGAGTCACCGCGACTGGTCTTCCAAGGGCCGCTCGATCTGCGCACGCCGCCGGATGTCGCCGAAGACGTCGTCGCGGTAGTTCGCGAAGGTGTGAGCAACGTCGCCCGCCACGCTCAGGCGACCGAGACCTCCGTGCGAGTCGGGATCGCCGACGAGATGCTGGTCGTCGAAATCCTCGACGACGGAGTCGGCGTGCCAGAGTCGACGACGCGCCGCAGCGGGGTCGGTAATCTTGAGGATCGCGCCGCGCGCTGGAACGGGGAGTTCGCCCTCACCGGACGCGCCGGCGGCGGCACCCGCCTGCGGTGGGCGGTGCCCTTGGCCCAGGGAGAGACCACATGATCCGTGTCTTCGTGCTCGATGACCACGAAATCGTCCGTCGCGGGGTGGTCGACCTGATCGACGCCGAGCGCGACATGGAAGTGATCGGCGAGGCATCCACAGCCCGGCAGGCACTCGGCCGGATCGCGGCCACCATGCCCGATGTCGCGGTCCTCGACATGCGGCTTCCCGACGGCAGCGGCATCGACGTCTGCCGCGAGATCCGCTCCCAGTACCCGAGCGTCACATGCCTCATCCTCACCGCGTACGACGATGACGAAGCCGCCTACTCGGCGGTGCTGGCAGGCGCTGCCGGCTACGTCCTGAAAGACATCAAGGCCAATGGACTGCTTGACGGCATCCGTGCTGTCGCAGCCGGCAAGAACCTGCTCTCGTCGGCTGCCGCGACGCGGGTGCGCGAGCAGGCACGCGAGACTCGCTCGAGCACGCCCGGTGTCGACCTGACCGAGCGCGAGCGTCAGGTGCTCGAACTCATCGCCGAGGGTCTCACCAACCGCCAGATCGGGGAGCGCCTCGACCTCATGGAAAAGACGGTCAAGAACTACGTGACTGGGCTGCTGCGAAAGCTCGGCATGGAGCGGCGCACTCAGGCAGCCGTCTACGCCACCTCGCTTCGCTCGCAGTAGCCACGCGTCGCCATCCGCGCATCGCGAGCCGAAAACAGTGAGGCCGTCGCAGCGCCCGGTGACGAGTCGGGCGCCGCGACGGCATGCGTGGGGGAGGCTCGCAGATCGACGGCGGGCCCGCTGCACCAGGTTTGGGTTATCCGCCGGATACCTCTCCCCACGTGCGTCGCCGAACATCGTCCAGCGACGAAACCTGTCATCCTCGGCGGGGCTTCGGACGACTTTTGTGGTCTGACATCAGAGTGCCGCACCGAACACCTCAGTCCATAGGGTCTTTGGTCCCGCTCCCATGGGCCGTGTCAGATTCCCGCGACGGATGCCGAGACACCTCTGGGCCGCCCCCTTCATTCGGTCCGGTCGCTGTGCGAGTCGTCGGTTTCCGATTGATGGGTGCATTGCCGAGCGTAGTCGACGGGTGCGAGGTAGCCGAGCGATGAATGCCGGCGGTCGTGGTTGTATTCGGTCTTCCAGTCGCCGATCACGACCTGGGCGTGGAGCAGCGAGTAGAAGCTGTTGATGTTCAGGCACTCGTCGCGGAGCCTGCTCTCGGCATCCTCGCCTTCACTTCGGCGAGGTCACCCGTGGCCAGGCCTCTCGCCCTCGCTGCGCCACCGGCGACATCCTCCGCTTCGCGAGGTCACCATGGACGAGCCCCTCGCTGGGCGACGCGTGCGTCCCGTCATGGCCTGAGACCTTACATCACCGACGGGGCCCTGCCGAGAGACGATCCTCACGGCAGGGCCCCGTCACGGTGCTTGGGCGCGAGCGGCCGGGTGCGCCTCGGGGGTCAGGCGTCGTCCCGCCCGGCGGCGCGGTGGACGAACTCGATGAGGGAGTTCTCCATCTCGGCGCGGGTCTCGGGCTCGTTGTGAACCTCGTGGCGGACGTCGGGGTAGATGTGGAGTTCGACGTCGTGGCCCTTCTCCTCCAGGCGCCGGGCGACCTCGCGCGCACCCTCGCCGTAGTTGGTCACCGGGTCCTCCGCGCCCGCGAAGATCGCGACGGGAACCTGCGGAAGGCGGTCGAAGAAGTCGTCGCCGTTGGCCTGGTCGTACACGTCGACGAAGCCCTGCAGGAACCGGTTGCTCAAGGGGGCGCCGAAGTTGTTGAAGGGGTCGCGGCCGTGATCACGGACGACGTCCGCGTTGCGCGCCACCCAGTCCGTCGGGCCGAAGTCCGGGCCGAGGCGGTCGTAGAAGCCGTCGAACAGCTGGCCCACCAACGCATCCGCAGCGGGGGCGGAACCGTCGGCCGCCACGGCAGCCTTCAGGGCCTCGCGATCCAGCGTCGACTCGACACCGCGCATGCCCACGGCGATACCGCCCAGCGCGAGCCCGTCGACCTCGACACCCGGCTGCAGCACCAGCGCCCGCGCGATCATCGACCCCAGGCTGTGGCCGAACACCACGTACGGCAGGTCGGGGAACAGCTCCTTGGCCTTCCGGTACAGCGTCACCTCGTCCTGCACGATGACCGTCGCCGACTCGTCACCGGCGTCACCCCACGTCCCCGACTGCATCGCCGTCCGACCGTGACCCGCGTGATCGTCCGCGACCACGACGAACCCCGCATCCACCAGCGCGGCCGTCATGTGCAGGTACCGGCGGGAGTGCTCGCCGAGACCGTGGATGAGCTGGACCACCGCCACCGGCGTGACCGCCGGTTCGTACACCCAGGCCTGGATGGTGTCGGTGCCGTTGTGCGACGTGAACTCGAGTTCGCGCAGAGCCATGCTGACCTCCTCGTCATGCCCTCGGGCGGGGAGCTCGACGGTATGACCCTACCGTACCTGCCGACAACGGGATGTCCGGCCCCCGACCTCCGTCGCCTACTCGCGGAACTCCCTGTCGCGGGCGCTGAGAGCGGCAGGTACGCGCCCAGCCCGTCCCGAGAGCCGCGTGACCGGGTCCGGACCCGGCGGCCCGGCAGGGTCACCCCCGGTGGGGGGCCGCGTCCCGCCCGGATCATGTCTGCCGGCCCGCCCCGTGGCACTTCGGACGCTCTGTGCCGGCGCCGGGCGTGCCCGTCCACGCCCGGACGGCCCGCAGAACGTGGACCAGGCCTCGGCATCGCGGCTACGGAAGGTGAGGCCGGGGTCGATCAGACAGGCGACACGGGACATCACATGGAGAAACGGCGTCCCCGCTCCGGTGCTGCGTGTACCCGACGACGGCCCCCCGGCCGACGAGCCCGGCGCCGACGACCTCGGTCCCGGCGATCACGCCGCGGCCCACGTCGCCCGCGACTACGGTGCCCGCGCCGACGACGCGCCCCACGACCACGCCCACCACGCGCCCGACGACCCGTCCGAGCGTCCCCGCAGTGAAGGCGGTGCAGCGCACCTTCCAGGTGGACCGGTACATGCCCAAGACCGCGGCTCAGGCCCGGGTCGTGGCGCGCCTCGACGACGACGGCGTGCTGCGTTACCGCGAGGACCGCGCCCTCTGGGGCGCGAACAACTGGCAGTTCGTGACGGTGCGGGTGCCCGCCGACGCGAGCAAGGCGCAGGTCATGGCCGTGATCAACGCCAAGACGTCCTCGCGTGTGGGTGACGTGCACACCGGTTCGCGCCTGCGTTCCATCACGCGTGGTCGCTCGGTGACGATCGCGTGGGAGCTCGGCAAGGGCGCCCGCCCCACCTCCGCCTGGGGTGCGAACAAGTCCGTCAACCAGATGTTCTTCGCCCGCTCCTGAGCGACCACAGGTGGGCGTGGCCATCACCACCACGCCCACCTGTGGCGGGCCTGCATCGCCGAGCCCGGCCGAGCGACGCGTCACGCTTGCGAGGGTGGCGCCGTCGCCGCATGTCGGCTCCGCCCCTCGGGGGGTGCCCCTATGTGGTTCGTCAAGCTCGTGAGGGCTTCGTCGCTCTTGTCGCGCCGAGCCTAGGCTGGCGGGATGGTCAATGTGCGACGAAGTATGAGGGTGCTCGTCGGCCTGATCGTATTCGCTGGCGCGCTCTGCCTTTCGGCGTGCACGGCGTTCTTCCCGAGCCCTCCAACTGTTGTCGGTGAGGACTATCCCGATGGCGGCGTCCCGGTAGGTGTCGCTTGGCCGTCGGACTGGCTCGAAGGATTCGTTGGTGAGCCGAACTCGCCTCCCGGGCCGATTGTGGGACTGCGTCTGGAGTATGTCGAGGATCAATGGGTGTGGAGGGTGAGGAGTGTTGACCCCGGGCGTGACATTTGGGGTGAATCCGTCACTGAGCCCGACCGTGGGCAGGAGGCGCTCTACGATGCGAGCACGCTCGCTCTGGTGCAGAAGCATCACGTCACGTTGACGGAGGCTGAACTGGCCGAACTCAGCGTCGGTGCGCATGACGCTGCGCAGCTCTCCGGCGAGGTTTACCCGGGTCCGCGCCTGATCGAGTTGGAACGGGTCATGGAGGACGGTCGGCCGGCGTGGACAGTCACGACGTACGACACCGAGACCGGGGCGCAGTCGGTGGTCACCCTGGAAGCCGACTGACGGCCGAGCTCACCGTTGTGGGGGGATGACGAAATCTTCGGGTAGTGCGTTGTTGTGAACGACGCCGTTCTGATCGCCGACGCTGAGGATGGTGTGGGCATCCAGGTTGAGCGTGTCGCCGGCGAAGAGGGCGTCGCCGTCGCGTCGGACGTAGTTGACCCAGTAAAGCCATTGCTCGCCGACGCAGAACCGAGCGCCAACTGTAGAGATCACGTCATTCGGGGCGACCTTGTATGCGACGGGAACACCCTGGTCATTGACAATCGCCTCGCCGGCGGCATGGGGCATGGAACCGCGGTCGAACGGGACGGCGAGGGTCGCGCCGCCGAGCTGTTCGACTTCCGTCTTGTCTGCGACCGGGTAGGCGGGTACGGCGGAGGCGCAGGGGCCGGAATCATCGACGGGTTGAACGTCTGGTGTGATCGCCGGGGTGGGGCTTGGTGCAGAGGTTTCACTTTGGCTGGGCTCTGGTGTTTGAGCGTCGATGTCTGGTGGAGGTGCCGCTGTGCATGCCACCAACATGAAAGCAAGGCTCACGACAGCGGCAGTGCCGCGTAACCCTCGCCATCTCATATTCGAAGTCTATGCGGCGCTCGGACGGCGGCTTTCGATCGGAGCTGCCAGTCGATCGGCTGGCAGCTGGTAGAGGGTGCCGTCGCGCAGCATCGCGAACATGACGTCGGAGCGGCGCCGGGCGAGGGCAAGCAGCGCCTGGTTGTGACGTTTGCCTTGGCTGATCTTGCGGTCGTAGTAGGCGCGGGATTCGGGATCGCGGAGTGCGGCGAACGCGGAGAGGAACAGCGCGTTCTTGAGGATCTTGTTCCCGCGTCGTGATGAGTACTCGCCGCGGATCGACGATCCGGATCTGCGGGTGACGGGTGCGAGGCCGGCGTAAGCGGCGAGGTGACCCGGGGTGGGGAAGTGTTTGCCGGCGACTTCGGTGAGGAGTCTGGCTGCGGTCCTGACGCCGACTCCCGGCATGCTCGTCAGGACGGGCTGAAGAGGGTGCGCATCAACCAGCTTCTCGACCTCCGTCGCGATCTCGTCACGCTGCTTCCGCAGGGTCGTGAGCTGCGCGGCGAGCCGTGGGACCACGAGCGCGGCCGCGTTCGTGCCAGTGACGACGACGGTCTGCTCGCCCAGCGCAACGACGATCTCACGCGCCCATTCCCGACCCTTGCGGGGCGCGAGTTTCAGCATCCGCGCCGCGATCCGCTTCTCCCCGGCCGAGCGCAAATCGTGCGGCGACGGCCAGTGTTGCAGGAGATCGAGAATGGCGGGGTGATCGAGCCGTGGCCCGACCACGCGTTCCAGTGCGGGGTGGATCTGGGTCAGGAGTCCGCGGACGCGGTTGCCGACTTGGGTGATCTGGGCGGCGAGGTCGTCGTCGAATCCGCAGAGCATCGTGAGCTCGGCAACCTGTTCATCCGTCGCCTGGATCGAGCGAAGCGTGTGCGGCATGGAACGTGCGGTCTCTGCGATGATCGCCGCGTCTCTCGCGTCGGTCTTGGCCTCGCCCGGGTGCAGGTCAGCGATACGTCGCATCGCGAGCCCCGGTAGATAGCCGACCAGCGCGCCGGCTGCTTGTGCAACCGCGACAGGCAACGCGCCGATTGTGGCGGTTTGATCCACGATCAACAAGACGACGCCGTGCTTTTGAAGATCGGCCAGCACCGTGCGGAGACGTTGCTCGTCGTTGGGGAGCGCCCGGTCGTAAAGCTTCTTCCCGCCGCGGTCGAGAGCGACCGCGTGGTGCTCGCCTTTGCCGACGTCGAGGCCGACGAACACGTCGACCTGGTCGTAGTTGTCGATCTGGTTGACCACCTGCTCCTCCGTCCGTTGTGAATGACAGCTGCGACGGTGCGTCTCGGCATCCACGTTACGAACGACCTCGAGCGTGCCCGGGCCTGGCCCCTATCAGCGATCACCCACCGCCAACCAGGCTCGGTGACAACACCCCCCGGATCATGCGTGCGACAGGGGGGACCAATCATGCCGAGCCCGGCAGACTGTCACCGCCCAGCATGCTCACCGAACGGCTACGAAGAAAGTAACGGGGGAGTCCGGGACCGGCGCCCTCATGGGTCGAATCACTCGGCCCGGCCATCGAATTCGGCGGCAGCCTCTCGGTGATCCTGGGACCCGCGCGGTGTTGCGGGGCGGCCTGGCACCTCTTCTCCGCGTCGTGCAGCAGCGTCCCTTCGCGTGAGAACACTGTGAACGTTCCCCCGAGATGCCGGGGGAGGCTGGGCCGCCCCCTTCATTCGGTCCGGTCGCTGTGCGAGTCGTCGGTTTCCGATTGATGGGTGCATTGCCGAGCGTAGTCGACGGGTGCGAGGTAGCCGAGCGATGAATGCCGGCGGTCGTGGTTGTATTCGGTCTTCCAGCCGCCGATCACGACCTGGGCGTGGAGCAGCGAGTAGAAGCTGTTGATGTTCAGGCACTCGTCGCGGAGCCTGCTGTTGAACGACTCGACGTACCCGTTGTGCCAGGGCGAGCCGGGCGGGATGTAGAACAGGCCGGTGCGGGTGCCGGCCCAGTCGGCCATCGCGTCGCTGATGAACTCCGGGCCGTTGTCTGATCTGAGCACCGCGGGCGCGCCGCGGACGGCGACGAGGTCCTCGAGGTGGGCGGTGAGCCGGTCCGCGGTGATCGACCGCTCGACAAGCCCTCCGATGCACTCACGGGTGTGCTCGTCGACGATGGAGCAGATCTTGATCGGACGGCCCTGCTCGTCCGCGTCGAACTGGAAGTCCACCGCCCACACGAGGTTCGGTGCGACCGCTGCCGGGGCGTCGACGGTCGAAGACCCAACGCGTTTGCGGCGACGCCGCTGCGGGACGCGCAGCCCTTCCTCGCGCCAGAGCCGCTGGATCTTCTTGTGGTTCACGACCCACCCCTCGCCGCGAGCGTCGTGGTAGGCCCTGCGGTATCCCCACCGCGGATGCTTCTTCGCATACGCCCGCAGCCAGTCCCGCAACGCCAGGTCCGGGTCGGCTGTCGTCTCACCCTGGAGCGGGCGACGGTATGCGGACCTGCTCAGCCCGGCCAGACGGCACGCCATTCGTTCGCTCACCCGCAGCTTGCGCTTGAGGTGGTCGACGGCGGCGCGGCGCCTGCCCGGGCCTAGAAGTTTCCCTCAGCCAGCTGCTTGAGCGCGGCCTTCTCCAGCTCCGCTTCCGCGAGCAGACGCTTCAGGGTCGCGTTCTGCTTCTCCAGCTCCTTCAGGCGCTTTGCGTCGTCGGCCTTGAGGCCGCCGAACTGGTTCCGCCACCGGTAGTACGTCTGCTCGGACACTCCGAGCTCTCGACACACCCCGGCGATGTCGCTACCGCCCGCGAGCATCCTGTCGGCCTGCCCGAGCTTACGGACGACCTGCTCCGAGGTGTGACGCTTCCTGCTGTTCGTCATGATCTGACCAGTCTCACTGCCCGGACCCCCGGGCAACAGGACGACTCACACAACCACCGGACCTACCAAACGGGGTCAGCCCACCTCAGGCGCGAGCCGCGATGGATGCCGCATCCGTGCCCAGCGGCAGGACGCCGGAGAGGTGACCATCGCCGCCCAACCGTGATCCGATGAAGGCGTCGGCTACCGACGGGGGCGCTGCGCGCACCAGCAGCGATCCCTGCACAGCGAGTGCGAGCGCCGTGACCAGCTCTCGGGCGCGGGCGTCGCGGGCGTCGTCGCGACTGAGCTCGCCGATGAGTTCGCGGGTTCTTCGCACATGCGCGTCCAGGCGCCTGTCCGCCCCCGCTGACCGCGCGAGCTCGGCGTCAAAGGCCTCGAAGCTCTGCGGGTCGCGCGAGAGCGCTCGCAGCACATCCAGCGCGATGACGTTGCCCGACCCCTCCCAGATCGCCATGACGGGCTGTTCGCGATACCGCATCCCGAGGGGGAACGCCTCGGTGTACCCGTTGCCGCCCAGGCACTCCATCGCCTCATAGGCGTGCCCGGGACCCCGCTTGCAGATCCAGTACTTCGCCACCGCGGTGGCCAGGCGGCGGAAGGCCACCTCCTCGGCCGTCGCGTCCTCGTCGTAGGCACGGGCCAGCCGTAGGGAGGTCGCGGTGGCAGCCTCGGTTTCGAGCTGCAGATCCGCGATCACCTGCGTCATGAGCGGCTGGTCGATCAGGCGTGCTCCGAACGCGGCGCGGTGTCGAACGTGCCAGGCGGCTTCGGCGGTTGCCTGCCGCATCCCGGCAGTCGACCCCAGCACCGAGTCCAGTCGCGTGCGCGTCACCATCTCGATGATCGTGCGCACGCCGCGGCCTTCCTCGCCGACCAGGTGTGCGCGGGCGCCCTCGTACTCGACCTCGCTCGAGGCGTTGGCGCGGTTGCCCACCTTGTCTTTCAGGCGACGGATGCGGATCTCGTTGTGCGAGCCGTCGGGCAGCAGCCGGGGGAGAAGGAAGCACGACAGGCCTCCGGGCGCCCGCGCGAGCACGAGGAAGGCGTCAGACATCGGCGCGGAACAGAACCACTTGTGCCCGGTGAGTTCGTACTCGTCACCGCCGATCGGCCTGGCGGCAGTCGTTCCCGCGCGCACGTCTGAACCGCCCTGCTTCTCGGTCATCGCCATCCCGAACAGGGCACTGCGTTTTCCCGGCACGAGCTCGGGTTCGTACGCGGTGTTCAGCAGCCGCGGCATCAACCCTCGCATGTTGCAGTGAATGCAACTGTCCGTGCTTGCAATCGATACCTATTCGGCTCCTTCGGTGTCGAAGTGTTCCGACCATAACAGCGTGATCTCGCGGATGCGGAGATCTGGGTTGACACAGTGATGCACTGTCCCATACTTTGTTGCATCTAATGCAAGATTTTGAGGCTTCTCCAGCGGCGCTTCGGCTGATCACGTCAGCATCGAACGTCGCACTGGCGAACCCGGAAGCGCAGGTTTTCAGTGCGATGATCGATGGTTGGCGGAACCAGCAGCTGTCGCGCGGGCTCCGTGAGCAGACGATCCGGAACCGGACGGCGACGGTGACACGGTTCCGTGATTTCGTGGACAAACCGCCTTGGAGGTGGACTGTCGCGGATGTGGATGAGTTCACTGCTCAGTCTGGCGGTCGCACTCGGACGTTGTCGACGATGCGCGCCAACCATGGGTCTATCCGTGGGTTCTGTGACTACCTCACGAACCCGTTGTACGACTGGATGGAGATCTGCGATCGCGAGTTTGGGGAGGTCCCTTCGCAGGTGTGCCTGCCGTGGAACACGGTGGCGCACCGGTTCGAGTTCGAAGGCGATGGGAAGCGTCGCCCGTTCACGTACGACGAGATCGAGCGCCTGTTCGATACGGCCGACGCCCGCGTCGAGCTGCTCGTGAGTTCCGGGCGAAAGGGTGCGCTCGGCGCGTTGCGGGATGCCCAGTTGCTGAAGACGGTCTACGCGTTCGGTCTGCGCCGCACTGAGGCGGTGATGCTCGATACCGTCGATTTGCACCACAACGCGAAGATGCGCCAGTGGGGCCGCTACGGCGCGGTCCACGTGCGATGGGCGAAGGCGGCGGGCGGTGGCGCGCCACGACGTCGCACGGTGCTGCTGGTGCCGGAATTCGACTGGTGGGTCCCCGGCATGCAGCAATGGCTCGAGCAGGCCCGGGCCCGTTTCGCGCCCGGAGACGACCTCGACGCGCTCTGGGTGACCGAGCGCCGCACGCGTCTGTCTGCTGGGTATCTCGATCGGAGGTTCGCAGAGTTGCGTGATGAAGCCGGCCTGTCGAAGGACCTGACGTTGCACAGCCTCCGGCACTCCTATGTCACGCACCTTCTGGAGTTCGGGTACGCCGATCGATTCGTCCAAGAGCAGGTCGGGCATATGCATGCCTCGACGACCTCGATCTACGCCTCCGTCAGCTCGGACTACAAGAACCGTGTGCTCGCCGAAGCGCTGAAGGCCCTCATCGAAGGAGAAGCTGATGACCGTTGAGCTCGACACCGGCTGGAATCTGCGCAGCGTGATGGCGTCGCGCGGGATCTTCCAGACCTCCAAGCTGAAACCCCTACTCGAAGAGCGCGGCATCGACCTGTCCCGGGAGCAGGTGTATCGGCTGGTGACTCAGCCGCCCCAGCGGGTGCGTCTCGACGTGTTGGCGGCGTTGTGCGATGCGCTGGAGTGCTCGCTCGACGATCTCGTGACGATCACTCGCCGGGAGGCCTCGACCCCGGTGGCGGTGGGTGAGGAGGCGACACGGGGGACGATCGGTGATCTCCGTCCTGTTCGCGCGGCGATCCGTCGGCCGCGTACGAAGTAGCCGCGGTGGCCAAGCCTCCGCAGCTGCCGCGAGTCGCTGAAGTCGTCGCTCTCGTCCGCCCTCTCGTTTCCGAGATCTCTCCCGAGCGACTCACTGAGATCGTGCATACGGTCGCGCCAGTACCCCTCACGCAGCGGCTTCTTGAGCTCGCGCTGATCAAGCAGCCCGGAGCCCTGGAGGGGCAGCATGCGAACGTGCCAGCGACCGTTCAGAATCTGGCCCATGCGCTGGTCAAAGAAGGGGCGAGCCGGGTGGTGTTGCCGACGTGTGAGTCCTGCGGACGCGCGGTGAGAATGCCCCACAAGACGCCGGGCGGTGGTCGGCACTGCTCCCGATGCGAGCGGAAGGCCCGGTCCGTCTCCTGCGCGTCCTGTGGCCGGGTCCGGCCCGTGCAGCGCACCATCGACGGACAGCGTTTCTGCCGTGACTGTTGGCGAGCCGACCCTCGATCGTTCGGCGACTGCTCGCGGTGCGGTCAGCACGCGACCATCATCGTCCGTCGCCCGGAACTCGTCTGCCTGGCCTGCTACACCGCACCGATCAAGACCTGTGGTCTTTGCGGAGAACCTGGCCGCGTCGCCTCGCACCTCGACGGACGACGAGTATGCGCGCGCTGCTACTACGCGATGCGCAGACCCCAACCTTGTCCCGAGTGCGCGCGCAGAGTGTTCCTCACCGGGTTCATGAATGGCCAGAAGGTCTGCGCCGACTGCGCGGGCACTCCGATCACGATGGCCTGCCCTGGATGCGGCTCGATCGAGGAAATCCGCAAACATCACCTCTGCGTCGAGTGCCGCCGGCCCGTCGCGATCCAACAGCTGCTCGCCGACGATGCGGGAGAGATCCGTGAGGATCTCCACCCGCTTGCTGACTATCTGCTCACGCACCATGGCAAAGCGGCGTCGCTCGAACGCTGGCTGCACAAGAGCAAGTGCGCGATGGTGCTCCGCGAGCTCGCGGACGGGACCCTGCCGCTCACCGCCGAGGCGATCATCACCCGAGCCCGGTCGGGACAGTCGGTCGCGTTCCTCCTCTCACTGCTGGTCCGTTCCGGCGTGCTGCCGGAGCTCGACGTCGAGGGCACGCGCTTCGACCACTGGCTCAACGACTGGCTCGGTGGCATCGACCATCCCGAGGACCGGCTGATCCTGCGCCGCTACTGCACCTGGGAGCTCCTCCGATCCACTCGGACACTGCGCAGCGCGTCCAGCCCTGCTTCCGGCTTCCAGAGGCAGAGGGCTGCACTGAAGTACTGCGCCGCGTTCCTCGGGGAGATCCGGGCGCAGCAGGAGACACTGGCGACGTTCCCGCAGCGCCTACTCGACGCGTATCTGACCGATTCGCCTAGCCAACGCGACGCGCTGGCACCGTTCACTCGCTGGCTGCGAAAACACCGGCTGAGCACCCTTCGGGTCGAGTTTCGAGCCCATCGCCTCGAGGGGCGAGACTACGCCTCTGATCACCGATGGCAGATGGCCCGCAGGTTCCTGTCCGATGCCGACATGGACCCGAAGACCCGGGCCGCGGGTCTCCTCGTGCTGCTCTACGGGATCCAGCTGACCCGCATCGTCACGATCACCCGGGCACAGGTCGACACGAGCTCGCGGCCCGTGACGCTCACCGTCGGGGCCGAGCCGATCGAGGTCCCCGCGATCCTCGGCGACGCCATCGTCGAGCTCGTCGATGCCACAAAAGGCCATCCTGAAGGGTGGTTGTTCCCCGGCCGGAACCCGGGCCGTCACCTCACCCCGGGGCCGCTCAGCCGTCGCCTTCGCGCCGAAGGCCTGCTTGCCGGGAGCGCCCGCACGACAGCGCTCATCGAGCTCACCCGGCAACTGCATCCCCGGATCGTCTCGGATCTCCTCGGCATCACGACGGCATCCGCTGCCTCATGGTCGCGTCTCGCCGGTGGCGAGTGGTCCGATTACCCGGCTCTCCGCTCCACCCACCCCTGATCAAGCATCACCCGTCAGAGCCGGGCCGGAAATCGCTTCGCGCAGTTGCTCGACGGTCGGAGAGCCTCCCAGCCCGGCAGGGGTACGGAACACCCGGCAGGCGAGCCCGACCGGCGTGTGCTCGTCGGCGAAGGGATCGACGCCGTCGACGAGGACGGTCGGTGACCCGTGGAATCCGAGGCGCTCGGCGTCCTCGGCGGTCTCGACCAACTGTCGTGTGACGCGGATATCTGATCGACCGTCGAGCAGCTCAGCAAGCCGGCGGTCGAGTACTTCCCAGTTCGGGCAGCCGTCGAAGTACTGCAGGGTGATCTCCATGGTTGGCCCTCTCAGTTCTCGGTGCCGCGGAGCGTCAGGAGCGCTCCGGCAATCGTAGCGGTGACGATCACGATGTCGGCGAGGTTCCCGATGAACCAGTTGCCGTAGGCGAGGAAGTCGACGACGTGCCCCCGGGCGAATCCTGGTTGGCGGAAAAGCCGGTCGCCGGCGTGCGAAGCAGCGGCCCCGCCGAGCGCACCGATCACGATCGCCCACCCGGGGCGTCGGACCCGGAACGCGAACACGATCGCGGTGGCCGTGGCCGCGACGGCGATGAGAGCGAACACCCAGGTGAAGCTCTCCCCGAAGGAGAACGCCGCGCCGGGGTTGTACGCGAGCTGCAGGCCCAACAGGTCGCCGATCAGCGGGATGCGCTCGTGCTCCGACAGGGTGGCCTCGGCCCACACTTTCGTTCCCTGATCGATCACGACGACGACCACGGCGATCAGAAGCGCCCAGGCAGTGAGCCGCCAGCGTCCTCTCTGCGGACGCTCTCCCGACGCCGATGCCGACTCAACGTCGGTATTCGTGTCCGGGGTCATACGAGGGCCTCGAAGAGACGGACGATAACGCCGGATTCAATGAGGATGAACAGGCCCAGGCCGATGAACACGACGGGGACGAGCCAGTGCTCGACACGTTCGAGCGTTTCGGTGACGGCCTTGTGGGTGCCGATCAGTCGCCCGGCAGCGCACCAGACGGCGACGAGGATCAGGAACACGACGATCATGACCGCGACGTCGCCGGGCGAGCTGGTGCGGAAGATCGGCGTGTAGAGGGAGATGTTGTCGGCCCCGTTGGCGATCGTGATCCCGGCGACCCCCCATAGTCCGACCGCGGTGATCTTGGAGTCGTCATCATCGTCGTCGCCGTTACGGCGCAGGCCGCGAATGAGCGTCCAGATGCCGATGCCGAGCGGGATCAGACCCAGGAAGCCGACCCATTCGTCCGGGACGATCGTGAGACCGAGCGCGGCGATCACGCTGATCACGACGAGTGTGATGAACCCGAGGTACTGGCCTGCGACGATCTGCCACGGTCGCGGCTTTCCCCGGCTGGAGGCGAGGAACAGCACGGTGAGCACGACGATGTCGTCGATGTTGGTCGCCGCGAACAGGCCGATCGCCGACCCGATGGTTGCGAGCATCAGCTTTCCATTCGTGGTGTGCGGGTGCGTGCGGCGCGCAGGCCGTTGAGGATCACGATGACCTCCGCGACCTCGTGGACCAGGACGACAGCCGCGAGCCCCAGGACCCCGAAGAGCGCGAGCGGGAGCAGTGCGGTGATGATCAGCAGGGACAGGATGATGTTCTGGTTGATGATCCGCCGGCCCCGCCGCGCGTGATCGAACGCCCGCGGGATGAGCCGCAGATCATGACCCGTGAAGGCCACGTCCGCAGACTCGATCGCCGCATCGGAGCCGGTCGCTCCCATCGCGATGCCGATGTCCGCGGACGCCAGGGCCGGGGCGTCGTTGATGCCGTCACCGATCATCGCGACCGATCCCGCCTTCGACAACTCGCCGATCGCGGTCGCCTTGTCCTCAGGGCGCAGCTCCGCGCGCACATCAGCGATCCCGGCCTGCGCAGCCAGCGCACGAGCGGTGCGGGCGTTGTCCCCGGTGAGCATCGTCATGCCGACGCCCTGATCCGCAAGCGTGCGGACCACCTCGGGGACTTCCGGACGCAGCTCGTCGCGGACGCCGATCGCCGCGACCGGTGCCTCGTCGCGGTGCACGATCACGACAGTCATGCCCTGCTCCTCAAGCCCTGCAACCCGGTCGCCGAGCTCGCCGGCGTCGAGCCAGCGGGGGCTGCCGACCGTGATACGAGCGCCATCGACGGTGCCGTCGATGCCGTGCCCGGCCTGCTCGGTCACATCCGCGGCCACGGGAACACCCGGGGCTGCAGCGGTGATCGCCGCCGCAAGGGGATGCGTGCTGTGCTGCTCCAGAGCCGCCGCCCAAGCCAGCGCCTGCTCCTCGGCAATGCCGTTCGCAGTGAGGACCGCGGTGACCGCGGGCTCGTTACGGGTCAGGGTGCCGGTCTTGTCGACCGCGACGTGCCGGACCGTGCCGAAGCGCTCGAAGACCGCGCCGGACTTGATGATCACGCCGAACTTGCTCGCCGCGCCGATCGCGGCAACGACCGTCAACGGCACCGAGATCGCCAGCGCGCACGGAGAGGCCGCTACCAGCACGACGAGCGCACGAGTGATCCATACCTCCGGGTCGCCCAGCAGTGACCCAATGATCGCGACGAGCGCTGCGAGAATCAGCACACCGGGTACGAGCGGGCGGGCGATCCGGTCCGCGAGACGCGCACGCTCGCCCTTCTCCGTCTGCGCTTTCTCGACCAACTCCACGATCGTCGTAAGCGAGTTATCGGTACCGGCCGCGGTCGCCTCGACCTCCAGCACGCCGGAGCTGTTAATCGCGCCGGCCGACACCGCGTCCCCGGGCTCGACCTCGACGGGGATCGACTCCCCGGTGATCGCCGAGGTGTCCAGGCTTGAGCGGCCAGAGCGGACGATCCCGTCGGTTGCGATCCGTTCGCCCGGGCGGACCACCATGACCTGGCCGACCGTCAACTCCCTCGCCGGCACCTGCGCAGAGACGCCGCTCTGCAGCACGGTCGCCGTCTCCGGCACGAGCTTCAGCAGCGCCCGCAGGCCGCCACGGGCACGGTCCATCGCCTTGTCCTCAAGCGCCTCAGCAATCGAGTACAAGAACGCCAGAGCAGCGGCCTCCTCCACATAGCCGAGGATGACCGCGCCGATCGCGCTGATCGTCATCAGCAGCCCGATCCCGAGCTTGCCCTTGAACAGCTTCCGAATCGCGCCAGGAGTGAACGTCGACGCGCCCAGCAGCAGGCCGATCCAGAACAGTACGAGCGCCGGGATCTCGAGCCCGGACCATTCAAGGATCAGACCAGCCAGGAACGCGACACCGGAGAGGACCGGCACCATGATCCCACGGTCCCTCCACCAGGGCCGCTCCACCTCTTCGGTCTCATCCTCCGCCGCAGTGGCAGGCTCGTGCTCGCAGCTACACGCCGCGCTCACGCGTCCGCCCCTGTACCGCAGCAGCCCGGCACCGTGCACGACGAGTCCACACACGGCGCGTGCTCATCGACCGCCAGCGTCACATCCACGAGCGCGACCAGCGCAGCCGCAAGATGCGGGTCAGCGATCTCGTAGCGCGTCTGGCGACCCTCAGGCTCGGCGACCACGATCCCGCAGTCACGCAGGCACGTCAGGTGGTTCGAGACGTTCGAGCGGGTCAGCTCCAGCTCGCGCGAGAGCACGGCCGGATAGCTCGGGGCGTTCAGCAGCGTCATCAAGATCCGGGAGCGCGTCGGGTCCGCCATGGCCCGGCCGAGCCGGTTCATGACGTCGAGGCGCGAAGCAATAGTCAGCATGTACTGAACTATACAGCAAGCGCTGATCAATCATTGGTGATCAGTGCCCCACCATTCATTGGGAGAAGAGTCGGAAGCCGCTGAATACGCAACTCAGCAACAATCGGCGCTACCAGTACACTCCCGGGCGAGCTCGTCGTGCTGGGCGATCACCGGAACGGCCGCGTGGGTCATCGAGACGGGACACGCGTGGCCGGGTTCTACCTGCGCATAGAGCATGAACGCGGTGGCGCGCACGACGGATGCCCCGGGCCCGGGCTCTCGGAACGCCCCGGTGTGGGCGCCGTCGGCCAATGCCGCGCCGATGATGCGGTGGTAGGCCGGGTCGTACTCGACCTCATCGAGCTGGCGGCCATAGCGGTCGTGCGTCTGCAGCACCGGCTCGACCCGGTTGGCGCGCACCGCATCGCGTTGGAAGGCGGAAGAGCCGACGCGATGCCCGATGTGGTGCAGCCGCGCCGCGGCACCTGGCCCGCTGTAGGTCTCGACGCCCTCGCGCAGGGCGATGTTCGCCTCGTACTCATCCAGCCCCGTGCGTGCGGGCGCCTGGTTCGCGACCTCGTGTGTTTTCATCCGACTCCCTCGTCCGTGGCTCCACGGTAAGCCCGCACGTGCCACGGGCGGTTCCCGGATGCGGCGCTCCCGGCATCCGCGAACCGCGCCGATAGGGTGAGGGGGTGACATCGGCGCTGCGCATCTCGGTCGTCATCCCGTGTCGCAACGACGCCGAGTTCCTGCGCAAATGCCTGCTCGCCCTGCAGAAGCAAGAGCGTCCCGCTGACCGCATCATCGTGGTCGACAACGGCAGCACCGACGAGTCGGCGGCAGTCGCGCGCGAGGCCGGTGTCGAGCTGATCGACGAGCCGCTCGTGGGGATCTGGCCCGCCGCCGCACGCGGATACGACGCTGCGCTACCCACCAGCGACATCATTGCAAGACTGGATGCCGATTCCCGGCCCCATCCGGATTGGCTGGCGCGCATTGAGTCAGCCTTCAACAGCGACGCCGCGCTCGGGGTGCTCACCGGCGGCGCCGAGTTCTACGGCGCCGGCAGAGTCATCAGCTATCTCGGCGAGCACTGGTACATCGGTGGGGGGAGGGTCTGGGTGAACCTGTGGCTCGGCATCCCGCTGGTGTTCGGGTCGAACTTCGCGATGCGTGCTGCCATCTGGGAGCGGGCCCGCACGGTGGTGCACCGCGAGAACCCCCGCATCCACGACGACCTCGACCTCACCATCCACCTGCGCGAGAGCGACGGGGTGCGCTGGGATCGGTCGCTCACAATGCCGGTCTCGGCACGCCCCCTGACCTCGGTCCGAGGTCTCGCGCGCAGGGTCGGGCGGGTCGTTCCGACCTTCGCCGCCAGCTGGCCCGCGGGTGCTCCCTGGCGGCGCCGGCACGACAGCTATCCACAGGAAGGCCAGGATGGCGAGGACCGAGGGGTCGCCGTCACCTAGGCTCAGTCGCCATGCCGACGATCTCGACCGCCCTCACGGTCGTAGCCTTCGTCACGTTCGCGGTCATCGGAGCGATCCTCGCAATCATCGACATCCGCACTCACCGTCTTCCCAACCGCCTCGTCGCGACGGTCGGCGTCACGGGTGTCGTGCTCCTGGTTGCGGCAGCACTGACCGGCAGTCGAATGGATGCGCTGATCCGGGCTCTGCTGGCGGCGCTGGTTCTTTTCGCCGCGTACCTCGTGTTGCGGATGCTGTCGGCCGGCGGTGTCGGCGGCGGCGACGTCAAGCTCGCAGCGGTCATCGGACTGCACCTCGGGTGGCTGGGATGGGGGAGCGTGCTCGTGGGGACACTGGCCGGATTCGTGCTCGGCGGTGTCTTCGCCGCCGGGATGCTGCTCGTTCGCCGCGCCGACCGCCGCAGCGCGATCCCGTTCGGTCCATGGATGCTGGCCGGCGCATGGGTCGCGATCGTGCTGACCGTGTCAAGGCCCTGAGCGTCTCGGCCCCCCGCAGAGCTTCCCGGTTAGCCTGGAACCATGCCGGCCGCCCTGAAGACCTTCGTTGCCGTCGTGATCAGATGGGCGCTCTCGCTGCGCATCGTTCGCGCGTTGCTGCTCTACACCGAGAAGCGCGGACCGGTCCTTGCCGACAGCGTCACCTACCGTGCGCTGTTCTCGGTCTTTGCGGCGGTCCTGCTCGGGTTCTCGGCCGCAGCACTCTGGCTCGCGGGCAACCCCGAAGCGTGGAACGCGCTCGTCAGTGCCGTGAACTCCGTGATTCCCGGGCTGATCGGGGGCGAGAACGCGGTCATCCGGGAAGAAGACCTGCGATCGGGCCTTGATCAGTTCCAGTCGGGTCTGTCGATCGCGGCGATCGCTGCGGTCATCGGACTTCTGTTCGCTGCCATCGGTGCCGTCGGAACGCTTCGCTCAGCGCTCCACCTGATCGGTGGCACCGTCATGGACGACGGGTTCTTCCTGTGGGTGATCCTCCGAAACTTCGCGATGGCCGTCGGAGTCGCGATAGCGATCGTCGCGACCGCCGCCATCACCTACTTCGGAACCGCCGGTGTCTCTCTCGCCCTGGACTGGATAGGCATCGACGGCGACACGGTGATCGCGGAGGTGCTGACCCGCACGGTCGGTATCGTCACGGTATTCGTGCTGGATGCCGCGCTCATCGCGGCGATCTTCCTGGTGCTCGGCGGGATCCGTCCTCCCGCGCGGGCGCTGTGGGGCGGCGCGCTCCTGGGCGCAGTGGGCTTGACGGTGCTGCAGCAGTTGTCGGGACTGTTCGTGCGGGGCGCCGAGGCCAACCCGCTCCTCGGTACTTTCGCCACCCTCATCGCGTTGCTGCTGTGGATCAACTTCTCGGCGCAGGTCATCCTCATCTCCTGCACCTACATCGTGGTCGCCTCCGAGGAGGCGCACGGTGTGGTCTCCTCGGCCCCTCCGTTGACCTTCGCCCAGCGCCGACTGCGCCGGGCACAGGCATCCGCGCGCGATGCGACAGCCGAGCTCCTTGAAGCACGCGCCGCCGCGATCGCCGAAGGGGACGAGATCGGGGCTTATGCTCGGGGGATGGCCATTGCACGACTCCACGGAGGCCCGCTCGACGGGCAAGTCCTGCCCCTGGAAGCCCCGGATGCAGACACGATGATCGTTCCCTACGGCGAAGGCCAGGTCATCTACGAACGACGTGGTGCCCTCGAGCACACGGGCGATCACGACGGACCGACCGAGGGCGAGTTCTACTTCGTCGAGTCCACCGACGAGATCGCCCCGTCCGACGACTGAGCCGACCACGCCATCGATGGAGCCCTCGCAGTCCCTCGAGGTTGAAATCACCTTCGACGTGGACCCAGAAACCGAGGTCCCCGATTGGACCCAGGTTCCACTGGTCGTCACTGTCGCCGAGCCGGAAGTGCGTGAACTCGACGCCGTCTACTACGACACCGCAGAGTACGTCCTCGGCAGAGCCGGCTACGCGCTTCGGCGCCGGGAAGGTGGGCCCGATGCGGGCTGGCATCTGAAAGGACCCCGCCAGGGCTCCGGTCGGATGGAGACCGGTTGGCCGCTCGACATCGGTGGCGACACAGCATCCGTGACCGGCGTCCCGCCCGAGATCGCCGCGCATATCGGGGATCTGACGACGGACCCGCTGGTCGTGATCGCCCGCATCCGCAACACGCGCACCGCGTATGCGCTCCGGGATGCCGAGGGCGGCATCCTCGCCGAGATGGTCGATGACCGCGTGCGCACGCGCGACGAGCAGCGGGGGATGGAGCAGGCGTGGCGCGAGTGGGAGATCGAACTCGGGCCGGCAGCTCCAGAGGATGCGGATGCCTGTGCCGCGTTCTTCGACGCGGTGACCGTCGCCGCATACGCCAAGGGCGCGCGCGAGGCCTCGAGTGACTCGAAGCTCGCACGCGCCCTGGGCGTGTGAGGCCTGACCCGCTGGTCAGATGTTGATCATGTGGCCGGCAAGGCCGTGGAAGGCCTCCTGCACGGCTTCCGACAGCGTCGGGTGGGTGTGGACGTTGCGCGCCGCCTCGAGGGCGGTGAGGTCCCACTTCTGAGCCAGGGTGAGCTCGGGCAGTAGCTCCGAGACGTCCGGGCCGATCATGTGGGCACCGAGCAGTTCGAGGTGCTCGCCGTCGGCGATGACCTTCACGAAACCGACGGCTTCGCCCAGGCCGTTCGCCTTGCCGTTGGCGCTGAAGGGGAACTTCGCGACCTTGACGTCGTAGCCGGCATCCCGGGCCTGCGCCTCGGTCAGGCCGAAGCTGGCGACCTGCGGCGAGCAGAACGTCGCACGCGGCATCATGCGGTAGTCGCCGAGCGTCATGGTCTCGGCCTTGCCGATCGTCTCGGCGGCGACAACGCCCTGCGCCTCGGCGACGTGGGCAAGCTGCAGCTTGGCGGTCACGTCACCGATCGCGTAGATGTGCGGCACGTTCGTGCGCATGTGGTCATCGATGTCGATGGCGCCGCGGTCGGTGAGCTTCACACCGGTCTTGTCGAGCCCGAAGCCCTCGACGCGCGGCGCGAACCCGATCGACATGAGCACCTTGTCGGCGTCGATCGAGCCCTGGGCGCCGTCGTTGTTGCCGGTGTAGGCAACCGTGACGCGGTCGCCGTGGTCGGTGACGCTCTCAACCTTGGTCGAGGTGAGGATCTCGATGCCGTACTTCTTGTACTGGCGCGCGATCTCTTTCGAGACCTCGGCGTCCTCGTTGGGAAGTGCACGGTCGAGGAACTCGATGATCGTGACCTTCACGCCGTAGTTCGACAGCACGTACGCGAACTCCATGCCGATGGCTCCGGCGCCGACGATCACGATGGACTTCGGCAGCTCACGGGTGAGGATCTGCTCTTCGTACGTGACGACGTTCTCGCTCAGGCTTACGCCCGGGAGCAGACGCACCGTCGAGCCGGTCGCGATGATCGCGTTGTCGAAGGTGACGGTCTCGGTGCCACCCTCAGAGGTCTTGACCTCGATCGTGTGGTCGTCGACGAACGAGCCACGGCCGTCGTACTCCGTGATCTTGTTCTTCTTCATCAGGTAGTGGATGCCCTTGACGTGGCCGGCCGCCACCTCACGGCTGCGGTCCCAGGCGACACCGAAGTCGAAGTGCACATCGCCCGAAATGCCGAACAGATCGGCCTTCGCGTGGAACGTGTGAGCGAGGTCGGCGTTGCGCAGCAGCGCCTTCGAGGGGATGCATCCCACGTTCAGGCACACCCCACCCCAGTACTTCTCTTCGATGACCGCTGTAGACAGGCCCAGCTGAGCGCTGCGAACGGCCGCGACATAGCCGCCGGGGCCGGCACCAAGGATGACGACGTCGTAGTGAGGCATGGTCCCAGCCTATCCCTCGGAGACAATCCGCCGGCGCCAGCAGCCGGGTTGAGAACAGCGACGACCCACTCGACATCCGCCTGCCAAATCCGACTATCCTGGGGAGCCTGAGGAGGCCTCCCGTGGAACACAATGCGCCCGCTGAACCCGACGAAATCCGTCGCGCCTCCGGCGACCCCGGAGCCGCTGCTCCCGGTGGTCGAGGCACGGATACGACGGCTTCATTCGGACACGATTCCGACTTGTCATTCGTGCCATTCGGCGCCGAACTGACCGAGGTCGAGCTCGAGGCGATCGAGGCGTTGCCGTCGGGGTCGGCACTCATGATCGTCCGGTCGGGCCCCACCGCGGGCGCCCGCTACCTATTGGATGCCGACGTGACGACGGTCGGCCGCCACCCCGAGGCAGACATCTTCTTCGATGATGTGACGGTCTCTCGCCGTCACGCCGAGATCACCCGCTCCGGTACGACGTTCGAGCTGGTCGATCAGCGCTCGCTCAACGGCACGTACGTGAACGGCGAGCGCGTGGACCGGGCCGTCCTGACGAACGGCTCAGAGGCGCGCGTCGGCAAGTTCCGGTTGAACTTCTTCGTCTCGCCGGCTGACCTCGAGCCCGCGGCGGACCAGTGATGGCGGGCGTTCCCGCCCGTGATCGCGCCTCGTCTGCGGGGCTTCTGAGCATCGGCCAAGTCCTCGCGCGGCTCTCTCCCGAGTTTCCCGGGCTCAGTTCGAGCAAACTGCGCTTCCTCGAAGTACAGGGCATCGTCACTCCGACCAGGACCGAGTCGGGATACCGCAAGTTCGCACCCGCGGATGTCGAGCGGCTACGGCTTGCGCTCACGCTGCAGCGCGATCACTATCTGCCCCTCCATGTCATCCGGGGGTACCTCGATGATGTGGATGCCGGGCGCGACCCGGTCACCCCGATCCCCGCGCCGCCGACCTCGATCGTCGCGGCGCCGCGGCGCTATCGGCGTGACGAGTTGCTCGCTGCTGCCGGGGCTGCACCGCAGCTGCTCAACGACGCGATCAGCACCGGGGTGATCGCCGCCGCCGAAAGCTACACGGAGCAGACCGTGGCGCTGCTGCGGTGCCTGGTGGCCCTCGATCGCCACGGTATCGAGCCCCGTCACATCAGGACGCTGCGTCAGAGTGCCGAGCGTGACGCAGCCCTCGTCGAATCCGCCGTCGCGCCGCTGTCCCGCCGCAACGATGCAACATCCCGAGGCAGAGCCGAGGAACTCGCGCCCGAATTGGCGCGTCGCCTGGAGGAAGTGCGCTCGATCTTCTTGCGCTCGGCCCTCGAACGATTCCTCTCATAGTGCGACACGCCGAGACGCAACGGCCGGATGTCGTTGCCCGAGCCTCTCGGCTGATCTAGCGTTGACATGTCCGATCGAACTGGGGAGGTTGCCATGACGGCACGCGAGGCGGAGTCGACGCCCAGCCTGACGGCAGACCTCTTGTTCACCGACGGCCTTCCGGCCCTCGACGACGAGGTCGGCTACCGCGGAGCAGTCGCTGCGCGAGCTGCCGGCATCACGTATCGTCAGCTGGACTACTGGGCTCGCACCGAACTCGTCGAGCCGACCGTGCGCGGGGCCTCAGGCTCCGGGTCGCAGCGTCTCTACGGTTTCCGCGACATCCTCGTGCTCAAGCTCGTGAAGCGGCTGCTCGACACGGGCATCTCACTCCAGCAGATCCGCACCGCCGTCGAGCAGCTGCGTGCCGCCGGCATCCGTGATCTTGCCGGCACCACCCTCATGAGCGATGGCGCCTCGGTCTACCTGTGCACCTCGAACGATGAGGTCATCGACCTCGTCAGCCGCGGGCAGGGCGTGTTCGGCATCGCGGTCGGCAAGGTGTGGCGTGAGGTCGAGTCGACGCTCGTCGAGTTCGACCCGCAGGCACCGGATGCCGTCGACGAACTCGCCGCGCGGCGCGCCGCGCGCTCAGCCTGAGCCGCACAACGCCGGCTCCCCGACTTCTGCATCCGCTCTGCGATCCGCGAGACTGCAGTCTGCCCGCGAGGCTGCGCGTTTCTGACGCACTCTGGCGGGCACGGTGCAGTCTCGGCGAGGGTGGGTTCCGCGGGCGCGGGACGGCGCCTCATCAGGGCGGCGGCGTGATCAGGATGCCGCGGCGTCGGGGGAGGGGATACGCCCCGTGCGCATAACGCGGTCCAGGATCGCATCGAAGTCTGCTGCCAGCTCCTGAGCCGAGTCGCCGGGCCAAATGTGGAGCGGCTTTGCCGCACCCTGAGCCTGCTGCAGCGATGTGCGCTCGGGCAGCTGAGGCGAGAGCACCAGCGGGCCGAACATCTCGCGCAGTTCCTTGATGCGGAACTGGTGCTCGATCGACTGGGGGCGCACCCGGTTGACCACGATTCCCAGCGGTTGAAGACGGGGGGAGAGGCCGCGACGGATCTCTTCGATCGCACGCAGGGCCCGGTCAGCTGCCGCAACCGAGAACAGGCCCGGCTCGGTGATGACGATCACGCGGTCGCTCGCTGCCCACGCCGTTCGCGTCAGTGCGTTGAGGGAGGGAGCACAGTCGATGAGGACCAGGTCGTAGTCGGCCTCGATGGTCGCCAGTGCCTCCTCGAGCTTCCACACGTCGCGGACGCTCGGATGCGGGCCATCGAAGTTGATCGCCGAGGGCGACCCGATCATGACGTCGATCGTGCCGGGGTGGACCTTCGCCCAGCCGCTGGCGGTGATCGCCTGGCGCACGACCTTCTCTTTCGGGTTGGCCAGGACGTCGGCGACGTTGAGCTTGCCGGCCACCTGGATGTCCATGCCGGTGGAGACATCCGACTGAGGGTCGAGATCGACCACGAGGGTGCGGACACCTCGGGCGAAGGCGGCGGAGGCAAGCCCCAGCGTGACAGTGGTCTTGCCGACACCACCCTTGAGCGAGCTCACCGACAGTACGTGCACGAGGCTCTACGTTACCGTCCCCTAGGCTGGGTGCACACTCAGGCAGGCCCCGTCACCAACAGCGAGGTGTGATGTTCCGCAAGATCCTGGTAGCAAACCGCGGCGAGATTGCGATCCGAGCCTTCCGAGCGGCCTTCGAACTCGGGGCCCGCACCGTGGCTGTCTATCCCTACGAGGATCGCTACTCGTTGCACCGGCTGAAGGCCGACGAGGCCTACCAGATCGGCGAGCCGGGGCATCCGGTGCGCGCCTACCTGGATGTCGACGAGATCATCCGCGTCGCCCGAGAGAGCGGCGCCGACGCCATCTACCCGGGCTACGGCTTCCTCTCCGAGAACCCGGAACTGGCCGAGAAAGCTGCAGCAGCCGGCATCACCTTCATCGGGCCCCCCGCCGCGGTCCTCGAGATGGCTGGCAACAAGGTCACGGCCAAGCAGCACGCCGTGGGTGCCGGGGTGCCGGTGCTGCGGTCGACGGATGCTTCGGACGATGTCGACGCGCTCGTGGCGCAGTCTGCCGAGATCGGCTTCCCCATCTTCGTCAAGGCGGTCGCCGGCGGTGGCGGGCGCGGCATGCGCCGGGTCGAGACCGCGGATGAGCTGCCGCCGGCTCTTGCCGAGGCGATGCGCGAGGCGGGCAGCGCGTTCGGTGACCCGCGGGTGTTCCTCGAGCAGGCAGTGCAGCGCCCGCGGCACGTCGAGGTGCAGATCCTCGCCGACAGCGCCGGCCACACCGTTCACCTGTTCGAGCGTGACTGCTCGGTGCAGCGTCGCCACCAGAAGGTGATCGAGATCGCGCCGGCGCCGAACCTCGACCCGACGGTTCGCGATGACCTGCACCGCTACGCCGTGGCATTTGCCGAGTCGATCGGCTACGAGAACGCGGGCACCGTCGAATTCCTCCTCGAAACCGCGGGCCCCCGCACCGGCGAGGTCGTGTTCATCGAGATGAACCCCCGCATCCAGGTCGAGCACACCGTCACCGAAGAGGTCACGGATGTCGACCTCGTCCAGTCGCAGATGCTGATCGCCGCGGGTGCGAGCCTCGAGGAGCTGGGACTTCAGCAGGAGAACATCCGACTTCGAGGTGCCGCACTGCAGTGCCGCATCACGACCGAAGATCCCACTCAGGGGTTCCGTCCCGACACCGGCAAGATCACGACCTACCGGTCGCCGGGCGGTGCCGGCATCCGGCTCGATGGGGGCACGACCGCGGCAGGATCCCAGATCAGCCCGCACTTCGACTCGATGCTCGCAAAACTCACCTGCCGCGGGCGCGACTTCGGCGCCGCCGTGCTGCGGGCCAGGCGTGCGCTTGCCGAGTTCCGCATCCGCGGGGTCTCGACCAACATCCCATTCCTGCAGGCTGTGCTCGAAGACCCGGCTTTCCTCGTCGGCGACCTGTCGACGGCGTTCATCGACGAGCGGCCCGAGCTGCTGCGCGGGCGGGAGTCCAAGGACCGCGGCTCGAAGATGCTGAACTGGTTGGTCGACGTCACCGTCAACCGCCCCAACGGCGACAACCCGCTGACGGTCACCCCCGCTCTCAAGCTTCCCGCCGCCGATCTGACCCAGGAGCCGCCCGCGGGCTCGCGCCAGCGTCTGCTCCAGCTTGGCCCGGAAGGATTCGCCCGCGCGCTGCGCGAACAGACTCCGCTCGCCGTCACCGAGACGACCTTCCGCGATGCGCACCAGTCGTTGCTTGCCACGCGCGTGCGCACGAAGGATCTGGTCGCTGTAGCGCCCTACGTCGCTCGGCTTACGCCCGAGCTGCTCTCGGTCGAAGCGTGGGGCGGGGCCACCTACGACGTGGCGCTGCGCTTCCTCGGTGAAGACCCGTGGGAGCGGCTGGACCGCCTTCGGGAAGCCCTGCCGAACGTCGCGATCCAGATGCTGCTGCGCGGGCGCAACACGGTGGGATACACCCCGTACCCGACGGAGGTCACCGATGCCTTCGTCGCCGAGGCCGCAGCTAGCGGCGTCGACATCTTCCGCATCTTCGACGCGCTCAACGACGTCTCCCAGATGCGTCCTGCGATCGACAGCGTGCTGGCCACCGGCACCGCCGTCGCGGAGGTCGCCATGTGCTACACCGGCGACCTGCTCAGCCCCGGCGAGGACCTCTACACCCTCGACTACTACCTGCGACTCGCCGATCAGATCGTCGCCTCCGGCGCGCACATCCTCGCCATCAAGGACATGGCAGGTCTGTTGCGGCCCGCAGCGGCATCCCGGCTCGTCGCGGCGCTGCGCGACCGCTTCGACCTGCCCGTGCACGTCCACACCCACGACACCGCTGGTGGGCAGCTGGCGACGCTGCTGGCGGCATCCGCGGCCGGTGCTGACGCCGTCGATGTCGCTGCCGCACCGATGGCCGGCACGACGAGTCAGCCCTCGCTTTCGGCGCTCGTGGCGGCCCTTGCCAACACCGACCGGGACACCGGAATCGACCTGGCAGCGGCATCCGATCTGGAACCGTACTGGGAGGCTGTGCGTCACCTGTACCGCCCCTTCGAGTCCGGTCTTCCCGGCCCCACCGGCCGGGTCTACCGGCATGAGATCCCGGGCGGCCAGCTGTCGAACCTTCGCCAGCAGGCGATCGCCCTGGGACTTGCCGAGGACTTCGAGCTCATCGAGGACCTGTATGCGGCGGCCAACGACATCCTCGGGCGCGTCCCCAAGGTCACCCCGTCCTCGAAGGTCGTGGGAGACCTGGCGCTCCACCTGGCTGCGGTGAAGGCCGACCCCGCCGACTTCGCGGCAAACCCCGAGCGCTACGACATCCCGGACTCGGTAGTCGGCTTCATGGCCGGGGAACTCGGCGATCTGCCCGGTGGCTGGCCCGAACCCTTCCGCTCGAAGGTCCTGCAGGGGCGCGAGCATCACGTCGGCTCGGCACCGTTGCAGGCAGAGGATGCCGAGAAGCTCGCCGGGTCGTCCGTCGAGCGTCGCGCGACCCTCAACCGGCTGCTGTTCCCGGCGCCGACCAAAGAGTTCGAGCGTGTCCGGGACACGTTCGGCGATGTCAGCGTGCTCGACACCGTCGACTATCTCTATGGACTCGAACACGGCGCCGAACACGTCGTCGAGATCGAGCGCGGTGTACAGCTGTTCGTCGGGCTCGAAGCGATCGGCGAAGCCGATGAGAAGGGCATGCGGACCGTCATGACCACGCTCAACGGTCAGCTGCGCCCCGTCTTCGTGAGAGACCGCAGCATCTCTGTCGAGGTGCGCCAGGCCGAGAAGGCCGACACCTCGAAGCCCGGCCAGGTGGCTGCACCGTTCGCGGGCGTCGTCACACTGAAGACCGCCGAAGGCGATCGGGTTTCCGCGGGTCAGCCGGTTGCCTCGATCGAGGCGATGAAGATGGAAGCCGCCATCACGTCGCCGGTCGACGGTGTCGTCGAACGGCTCGTGATCGGGTCCCCGCAGCAGGTCGACGCCGGAGATCTTTTGCTCGTCGTGCGACCCGCCGGATAGCCTGAGGGGCGGCGCATCGCGCCACAACGACGGCAGGGAGAGCACGTGGCAGATCGATCGGACCCGGAACGAGCGGAGACCGAAGAGCACGGCATCCTCGACGAGGAGCGCGTGGACACCTCTGGGATCTTCCTCGGCGGGTCGACGGCGCAGGTCGACGTGACCCTTCCGGTGCCCGCCGATGACGACGACTCGATCGACGAGGACTTCGACGAAACTTCCGGTCCGGCGCACATCGCGGCCGACTACGGCATGCCCCTGCACACCGACACGGCAGAAGCCGAGATCATCGATGACGTCGACGAGACCCCGGTGGACGCAGAGCACGCGACCCACGTCTACGACACGCACGCAAACGACACGCACGCATACGACACGCATGCAAACGACACCGACACCCACGACGCTGACATCGAGGATGCCGTGGAAGAGGCCCGGGAGGATGCCGTGGCAGACCGCGAAGACGAGCCCACAGCGCCCGCCGAGCGCGTCGCTGTTCCCGTGGCGCAGCCGGTCCGTGCCGTCGAGCCCTCGCCGGTGGCCTTCGATGTCACGCTCGCCTCGAAGCGTCTGGGTGAGCTGGAGGTCAGCCGCGAAGGCGCCGATGTGCTGACCGCTGACCGGCTGCTCGACCCGCATCACGTCACGAAGGTGGAGCCCGAGGGTTTCTGGCAAAGTGCGCTGTACCGGGCATCCGGCACTCTGATCAACCTCGGCGACAGCAAGAAGGCCCGGGAGCGCAAGGAGCTGAGCCGGCGCATTGCGGCGCCGCTTCCCGGGGGAGCACGCTTCGTGCCGGTTCTCAGCCGCAAGGGCGGTGTCGGCAAGACCACCGTCACGACGCTGCTCGGGATGGCGCTGGCCGACGCCCGCGATGACCGCGTCATCGCTGTCGACGCGAACCCCGACCGTGGCACGCTCGCCGAGCGGATCGCGCGGACCAGCGGCAAGACGATCCGCGATCTCGTGCGGATCAAAGACGAGGTCGTCGGATACAACGACCTCTCGACGATCGTCGCCCGCGACGAGACGCGACTTGATGTGCTCGCCTCGGATGCCGACCCGCGTGTCTCCGAGGCCTTCGGCGATGATGACTACCGCGCCGCTGCCGAGGTCGCGGCGCACTACTACTCGGTGGTCCTCACCGACACGGGAACCGGCATCGTGCACTCCGTGATGTCGGCAACCCTGGAACGTGCCGACTCACTGGTCGTGGTCGCAGGCCTCAGCATCGACGAAGCACGCCTGGCATCCGAGACCTTGACGTGGCTCGAGACCAACGGATACGGCGATCGGGTTCGAAACGCCGTCGTCGTTCTCAACACGACGCGTCCTGGCTCACCGTTGGTTCGCGCAGACGAGGTCGAGGCTCACTTCCGCACGCGCGTCCGCTCGGTCATTCGGATGCCGTACGACTCCCACATCGCCTCGGGTGCGGCGATCGGCTTCCACGAGATCCACCCCGCGACCCGGGAAGCTGCCCGCCAGCTGGCAGCAGCGGTCGTCGAGTCGCTGCGCGTTCCGGCGACGGTCTGAGGCTCGAATGGCAGTTCGTCCCATCCGTGTGTTCGGTGACCCTGTCCTGAAGTCCCCGAGCGCTCCGATCGAGCAGATCGACGAGGGCACGAAGGCCCTGGTCGCCGACCTGCTCGACACCGTCGCCCTGCCGGGGCGCGCGGGAGTGGCAGCCCCCCAGATCGGGGTCGGCGTTCGCGCGTTCAGCTACAACGTGGACGGCGAGATCGGGTATGTCCTCAACCCCGTGCTCGTCTCGGTGTCGGGGGAGCCCGAGCTCGTGGGTGAAGGATGCCTGTCGGTGCCGGGCCTGTGGCATGACACCCTGCGCTATCCCCACGCTGTTGTGCACGGCATCGATCTTGACGGCAACCCCGTCGTGCTTGAGGGGGAAGGGCTCATGGCGCAGGCGCTTCAGCACGAGACCGATCACCTCGACGGGACTCTTTACCTGGACCGGCTGGACCCCGCGCGTCGCAAGCAAGCGATGCGCGAGGTCCGCGAGTCCGACTGGTTCTGATCCGCTCAGGCGGCGTCGGTTACGACAGCGACAGGTTCGACGTCGAGACCGGTACCGAGTAGAGCTCTTCGATCTGGTCGCTGAAGTCGGCCATGATCACGTTGCGCTTGATGCTCATCTTGGGCGTCAGATGACCGCTGGCCTCGGTCCATTCCGTGGGCAGGATGACGAACTTGCGGATCGACTCGGCACGTGAGACGAAGGCGTTGGCCCGGTCGATCGCCTTCTGCACCTCGGCGCGGACCGCGTCGTTGGTCGCGGCATCCTCGAGAGACATGTCGCCGGGCAGACCGTTGTTGGCCAGCCAGGTCGGCAGCATCTCAGGATCGAGGGTGACCAGGGCCGAGATGAAGGGCTTCTGATCGCCCACGACGACGACCTGCCCGACGATCGGGTTCGCCCGAATCGGGTCTTCGAGCGCGGCGGGTGCGACGTTCTTTCCGCCTGCCGTGACGATGATCTCTTTCTTGCGGCCGGTGATGCGCAGGAAGCCGTCCTTGTCGAACGCTCCGATGTCACCGGTCTTGAACCACTCGCCATCGAATGCGGCGGCCGTGGCCTCGGGGTTGCGCCAGTACTCCTGGAAGACGTCGACGCCGCGCACCTCGATCTCACCGTCGTCCGCGATTCGCACGCCCACGCCGGGGAGCACCGGACCGACAGTTCCGATCCGGGACTTTCCGGGCAGGTTGACCGTCGCGGGAGCCGTCGTCTCGGTCAGGCCGTAGCCCTCGAGGATGTCGACGCCGATACTGTGGAAGAAGTGGCCGAGACGCTCACCCAGGGGAGCAGACCCCGACACGGCGTACTCGATGCGACCGCCCATTGCCTCCCGAAGCTTGGAGTAGACGAGCTTGTCGAACAGGCGGAACTTCAGGCCCATCATGAACGGCACCCGACGTCCTTCCTGGACGTACTTGGAGTGCTCGATCGCCGTGTGGGCCGCCGTGCGGAAGATCTTGCCCTTGCCGCCGGCTTCCGCCTTCTGCTCAGCGGAGTTGTAGACCTTCTCGAACACGCGCGGCACCGCCAGCAGGTAGCTCGGCTTGAACGAGCCGAGCGCGGGCAGGAGCTGCTTGGTGTCGGGCTGGTGGCCGGTCTTGACGCCCGCGTGGACGTTCAGGATCGAGATGAGACGCGCGAACACGTGAGCGGTCGTGATGAACAGCAACGTGGAGACCCCGGGCTTGGCGACGACCTCCTTGAGGGCCTCGGCGGAGTTGCGCGAGAGCTCGACGAAGTTGCTGTGGGTCAGGACGCATCCCTTGGGCCGCCCGGTCGACCCGGACGTGTAGATCAAGGTCGCGATGTCGGCGCCCACGGCGATCGAGCGGCGCCGTTCGATCTCGTCATCCGTGATCGCGGTGCCCTTCTCGATGAGCGCGTCGAGATCGCCGTTGTGCATCGCCCACGTCGAGCGCACGTTCGGGAGCTCGGCGAGGGCCTCCTGAAGACGGGCTTCGTGATCGGCCGACTCGCAGATGCAGGCGACCGCGCCCGAATCCGACAGGTTCCAGGCGATCTGGGTGGAGGAGCTCGTCTCGTAGATCGGAACCATGACGGCTCCCGCGAAGAAGATCGCGAAGTCGACGAGGGTCCATTCGTAGGTCGTGCGGGCGATGAAGCCGATCTTGTCGCCGGGCTCGATGCCACCGGCGACCAGTCCCTTCGCCAGCGCGACGACCTGATTCAAGAACTCGGATGCGGTGATGTCGCGCCATCCGTCGCCGTCGGGGACGGCGAACAACGCGAGTTGCGGCGTCTTCTTCACCCGTTCCACGAGCAGATCGGTGATGTTGGCTTGCGGGTCGGGGGCCACGACCGCGGGGGTATCGAACTGAACCACGGCAACTCCTTCGGTACCGGTGAAAAGCGGATCGGTTGACCGCCAATGCTACATGATGAGACTCAATCTCAGCCGGGATGACACCACGTTCCAGTCCGGAAATGTGCTGGCGCGGCTCGGGAATCGGTGTTCTCAGCACGAGAGTACGGCGTGACTAGACTTCAGAGGCATCTGCGACGGGGAAAGGAGCGTGCGAGCGGTGTTCTACTGGCTCATGAAGTACGTGGTCATCGGCCCCATCGTGAAGGCGATCTTCCGCCCCTGGATCGTGGGACGGCGCAACATCCCCAAGACCGGCGCTGCGATCCTCGCGAGCAACCACCTCTCGTTCGCGGACTCGATCTTCCTTCCCCTCATGATCGACCGCCCCGTGACGTTTCTCGCCAAGAGCGACTACTTCACCGGCAAGGGGATTCGGGGGTGGGCGACGCGCGTGTTCTTCAAGGCCACCGGGCAGCTTCCCATCGACCGTTCCGGCGGCAAGGCCTCCGAGGCATCCCTCAACACCGGGCTCCAGGTCCTGGGTCGCGGCGACCTCTTGGGCATCTACCCGGAGGGCACACGCAGTCCCGACGGGCAGCTCTACCGCGGGCGCACCGGCATCGCCCGGATGGCCCTGGAAGCCCGCGTCCCCGTCGTGCCGTGCGTCATGGTCGACACCGACACCATGATGCCCATCGGGCAGCGGGTCCCCAACGTCGTGCGCGTCGGCGTCGTCATCGGCGAACCCCTCGATTTCTCCCGCTTCCACGGGATGGAGGGGGACCGCTACATCCTCCGCTCCATCACCGACGAGATCATGGTCGCGTTGCAGCGGCTGGGGGAACAGAAGTACGACGACGTGTACGCGTCGACGGTCAAGAACCGGGCCGCCCCGCCGCGCTCTGAGGCAGTTCCCGCCCCGATAGACTGAGCGGATGCTCCTCAAGACCGACCCGCTCGACCACTGGCGCACGCTCCCGATTAAGCAGCAGCCGTCGTGGTATGCGCCGGAGGCCGCCGCCGAGATATCGGCTGAGCTCGCGACACTCCCGCCGCTCGTCTTCGCCGGCGAGGTCGACATCCTTCGCGAGAAGCTCGGGCGCGCCGCCGCCGGGCAGGCGTTCCTGCTGCAGGGCGGAGACTGCGCCGAGACCTTCGCGGGTGCGACTGCCGAGCAGATCCGCAACCGCATCAAGACCGTGCTGCAGATGGCAGTCGTCTTGACCTACGGCGCCTCGATGCCTGTCGTCAAGATGGGACGCATGGCCGGGCAATTCGCCAAGCCCCGCTCGTCGGACACCGAAACCCGCGGAGACGTCACCCTTCCCGCGTACCGCGGCGACATCGTCAACGGCTACGACTTCACCGAAGCTTCGCGGCGAGCGGACCCGGCACGGATGCTGAAGGCGTACCACACTGCAGCATCGACGCTGAACCTCATCCGTGCGTTCACGCAGGGTGGGTTCGCCGACCTGCGTGAGGTGCACAGCTGGAACAAGGGCTTCGCGCAGAACCCCGCGAACCAGCGCTACGAGCGCCTGGCGACCGAGATCGACCGCGCCATCAAGTTCATGGAAGCCGCGGGCGCCGACTTCGACGAACTGCGACGCGTCGAGTTCTACACCGGGCACGAGGGCCTGCTCATGGACTACGAGCGCCCGATGACCCGGATCGACTCCCGCACCGGAACGCCCTACAACACGTCGAGCCACTTCCTGTGGATCGGGGAGCGCACCCGCGAACTCGACGGTGCGCACGTCGACTACTTCTCGCGCATCCGCAACCCCATTGGGGTCAAGCTCGGCCCGACCACGACTCCCGAGACCGCGCTGGCCCTCATCGACAAGTTGGATCCGGAGCGCGAGCCGGGCCGTCTGACCTTCATCACCCGCATGGGTGCCGGCAAGATCCGCGACGCGCTGCCTCCGCTGCTCGAAGCCATCAAGGACTCGGGCGCGACCCCGCTGTGGGTCACCGACCCTATGCATGGCAACGGCATCACGTCGCAGACGGGCTACAAGACCCGTCGCTTCGACGATGTGGTCGACGAGGTGCGCGGGTTCTTCGAAGCCCACCGGGCCGTCGGTACGCACCCGGGCGGCATCCACGTCGAACTGACTGGAGATGACGTCACCGAGTGCCTCGGTGGATCCGAGATGATCGACGAAGCGGGTCTGGCAACGCGCTACGAGTCGCTGTGCGACCCGCGACTGAACCACATGCAGTCGCTGGAGCTCGCCTTCCTCGTCGCCGAGGAGCTCGAGAAGCGCTGAGCGCCGGGCGGGTCAGTCGTTCCCGCCGCCATTGCCCCCGCCGTTACCGCCACCGATCCCGATATCGGTGATGGTGATGACGGTGCCGGGCACGTGGAAGGTTCCCGCCTTCGGGTCGATCTCATTGACGCGGAACACGTCCCAGAGGCTGCCCTCCGGCAGCGCCGTCTCGGCCTGGAACCCGGCATCCTCGAGCACGGTGACCGCGTCGCGCACCGACAGACCGATGACCGCGGGCACCTCTACCGGCTGAACACCCTTGGACACGACAAGGGTAACCGTGTCACCCGGGCGCCATTGTCCGCCATCCTGGCGCTCGGCGATGCCGATGACCTCACCGGCGGCGACGTCGTTGTCGTACTGCTCGATGTTCTCGCCCGACACACTCAGACCCGCGGATTCGAGCGTTTGGGTAGCGGCTTCCACCGACATACCCCGGACGTCGGGCACGGGACCGAGCGAGACAGTCAGCGTGACTGTATCGCCCTCGAACGCCGTGCACCCGTCCGTGCAGTTCACCGGATCGCTCTGCAGGCGCGGCGTGAGAGAGACCGCGACGACGGTGCCGGCTGGGGCATCGGAGAAGAGCTCGGCGTCGGGTTCCGTGACGATGAGCTGATAACCGGTGAGTGTCGCGCGCGCATCGGCCGCTGACTGCCCTGCCACCGAGGGGATGTCGTGCTGAGCCGGGCCCAGCGACACGAAGATCCGAACCGTCGACTCCTTGTCGACGCGGTCGCCCGCCGGGGGATCGGTACGGATGACGACACCCTGTTCGACCTCGAGGCTGTTCTCACCCGCCTGCTCCGGAACGAGGTTCTGGGCCTCGACGGCCGCAGCTGCGCCCTCGTAGTCGAGTCCCGCGACGGCGGGGACGGAGACCTGCGAACCGGGTCCGGACCCGAACCACCACCCGGCCCCGGCGGCGAGGGCCGCCAGGAGGATCACGACGGTGACGATCCAGGCGGTGCGCGCGCCCTGGCGGTTCGCCGAGCGTCGCAGACGTGCCGCGTTGTCGACCTCGGAATGCACGGCAGTCGCGCCGGTGGTGGTGGGAAGAACCTTGGTCAGCTCGCTCGGATCCTCGCGGTCGATCATCCCGGAGGTCGCCGCCGTGACGACCTGCGGTGAGATGCCGAGGTTTCGCTCGATCTCCCGCAGCCGCTGCAGCATCTCCATCGCGTCAGCGGGTCGATCGTCGGGCTTCTTCTCGGTCGACCACAGCACGAGTTCATCGAGCTGCTCAGGAACGCCGGGGTTCTTGACGCTCGGGCGGGGGACCGAGTCGGTCGCGTGCTGGAACGCAATCTGCATCGGCTGTTCACCGCGATAGGGCTGCTCACCGGTCAGCATCTCGTAGAGCATGATCCCGAGGCTGTAGATGTCACTGCGGGCATCCGCGGTGCCCCGGGTGACCAACTCGGGGGCAAGGTAGGCGATCGTACCCATCAGCTGAGCGCCGGTCGCCGTGTTCGCGCTCGTTGCCCGCGCGAGGCCGAAGTCCCCGATCTTGATGCGGCCGTCTTCTGCCAGCAGGACGTTCTCGGGCTTGACGTCGCGATGGATGATGCCGGCACGGTGGGCCGCGGCAAGACCCGAGAGTACGGCATCCATGATCGAGATCGTCTGCGGCACCGTCAGTCGCTTCTCTTCGCGAAGTAGTTCGCGCAGCGTGATGCCCGGGAGGTACTCCATCACGAGATACGCGATCTCGCCGTCGCTGCCCTGATCGAAGACGTTCACAACGTGGGGGTCTGCGAGCCGTGCTGCCGCACGGGCTTCCTGGATGAACCGGCTCTGAAAAACAGTGTCATCGCTCAGGTGGCCGTGCATGACCTTCAGCGCTACACGGCGCTCGAGGCGCAGGTCCGTCGCAACGTAGACGGTGGCCATGCCGCCCCGCGCGATCCGGGCGCGCACCCGGTATCGGCCGTCGACGAGACGGCCGATCAACGGATCGGTTTGCGCGCTGGTGCTCACGCACCGAGTCTACGGAGCAGGAGCGGCCCCACCTGGGAGCGGCTCACAGAAGCGGATGAGCAGTATCGCGCGTCGATTGGTCGCAGCGCGGTCGCGACGCTGCCCGTGGTGAGATCATGGCTGTCGTGACCAACCCATCTCCTGCAACCGAAACCGCTTGGCTCACGATGCCCGAACTCGTCGAGGTTCTCGGCGAACCGCTGGGCCGCGTGCGTCGACTTCTGGACGAGTCACAGCTGATCGGCTCCAAGCGCCACGGCGCCTTCGCGGTGCCCGCCGTCTTCATCGTGGACGGTCACCCGTTGCCGTCGTTGCGGGGCACGATCATTGTGCTTCACGACGCCGGGTTCACCGACGACGAAGCGATCGACTGGATGCTCGCGCCCGATGACACGATCGGCGTGGCGCCCATCGAGGCGCTCCGAGCGGGACGTAAGAGCGAGGTCCGGCGGGTGGCCCAGACGCTCGCCTAAGTGTGATGTCCAGGGACGTTGTTGCGTGAATCGCGTGTGATCTGGTGACGGGTGAAGGCCTCCCGTTGCGAGAGTGGAGCTGTCTAGGAACCGCTTCACGCACACAGGAGGCCTTCTTGTCCCACGCTAACGCTGCTCTCACCCCGCGCGCTCGACTGCGGCTGGCCAAGCTCATAGTCGAAGAGCGCTGGCCTGTCATCGTCGCGGCGAAGATGTTCATGACTTCCCCGCCGACCGCCCGGAAGTGGGCGGCCCGGTTCCGCGCCGAAGGGCCCGCGGGAATGGTTGATCGGTCCAGCCGACCACGCTCGATGCCCACCAAGACACCGCCCGCGACGGTGAAGCGGATCCTACGGTTACGGTGGCGTCGCAGACTGGGTCCAGCGCAGATCGCCGGCGAGCTCGGCATCTCGGCCTCGACCGTGCATGCGGTGCTGGTGCGGGCGCGGATCAACCGGCTCAGCCATATCGACCGGGTCACCGGCGAACCCATCCGTCGCTACGAACACGACCATCCAGGGGCGATGATCCACGTCGACGTCACCAAGTTCGGCAACATCCCCGACGGCGGCGGCTGGCGATACGTGGGCGAGCAACAAGGCAAGCAGAACAAGCAGCGCGCCGCCCGCGCCGGCGCCGGATACACCGAGAAAGGCCATCCCAACATCGGCACCGCGTTCCTGCACACCGTGCTCGACGATCACTCCCGCGTCGCCTACGTCGAGATCTGCACGGACGAGAAGGCAGTCACCGCGATCGGCGTGCTCGAACGCGCCGTCGCATGGTTCGCTGACCACGGCGTCACCGTCGAACGGGTCCTCTCCGACAACGGATCGGCCTATCGTTCCCACGCCTGGCGAGACGCCTGCGCCATGCTCAACATCCGACACAAGCGGACCCGCCCCTACCGCCCACAGACCAACGGGAAGATCGAGCGGTTCCACCGTACCCTCGCCGACGGCTGGGCATACGCCCGGTTCTACTCCTCAGACAGCGAGCGTCGCGCCGCGCTGCCCGGTTGGCTGCACTTCTACAATCAGCACAGGCGCCACTCCGCGATCGGAGCCCCACCCTTCAGCAGACTCAACAACCTGCCTGGACATCACACCTAAGGAAGTAGATGCTCGCCCGGGAGCCGGGCGGGCGGCGCGCTCAGGTTGTGCGCACGGTGGCTGCGCGAGCAAGCTCCCGCAGTTCGCTCACGGATCGGTTGCCGAGCGGCGCGCCCGACAGCGCCCGCTCGGCGGTACGGGTGTAGTCGAGGATGAGGTCTTCGACCCGCTCCAGCGCGCCGGTGTCACGGATCGTCTGCTGCATCGCCGCGATCTGGTCGGGTTCGAGAGACGGATCGCCGAGCATCTCGTCGAACAGCCGGCGCGATCCCGTGGGGAGCGCCTCCCGCGCGTACGCGACGAGAACCGTGCGCTTGCCTTCGCGCAGATCGTCGCCCGACGGCTTGCCGGTCGCTTCGGCGTCGCCGAAGACACCCAGCACGTCATCGCGCAACTGGAAGGCCATACCGACCGGGTGCCCGAACGCGACCAGAGCCCCCTGCTGTGCGGCGTCCGCTCCCGCGATCGCCGCGCCGATGACGAGCGGCTGCTGGATGCTGTATCTCGCTGACTTCAGGGATGCGATCCGCAGCGCGCGCTCAGCGTGGCGGTCGTCAGCCTCTGTCACATAGGCCGATTCCTCGGCGACATCGAGGAACTGTCCGATCGTCACCTCGCTGCGCATCAGCGCGAACTCCCGGCGACCGGCAGCGGCGTGTGCCGGAGTGGCCACGGCGAGGCCCTCTTCGAGGAGATCATCGCTCCACGCGACCAGAAGATCGCCGAGGAGGAGGGCCCCCGAACGGCCGAAGCGTGCGGGGTCGCCGACCCAGCCGCGGGCGCGGTGGGCGGCTTCGAGGGCGCGATGAGCGGAGGGACGCCCGCGCCGCGTGTCGGAGTTGTCGACGATGTCGTCGTGCACGAGGGCGGCGGCGTGGAAGACCTCCAGTGCAGCCGCTACCGCGAGCACGTCCTCGGTCGGCGCTACAGCTTCGCTGGAGTGCTCGCGAACTGCGCGCCACCCGGCAAAGCAGAAGCGGGCGCGCAGCCGCTTTCCGCCGCGAACGGACTCGGCGGCGGCGCCGTGGAGGAGGATCGCCTCATCGCCGAAGAGCTCGACCTCGGCCTCCCGTGCTGCCAAGAAGTCCTCGACTCGCTGAGAAACTGCCGCGACCGGATCACTACCTACTGACACGGGCCTAGCCTAGTAATCGACGGCGCGCGTAGAATCGTGCCACCGATCCAGCCCGAGGGGGATCTCATGCCACTCTCCGAACAGGAGCAGCGTCTGCTCGACGAGATGGAGCGCCATCTCATGCGCAATGACGCCGATGTCGTTTCGGCGTCCAGCGGTGGTGGTCTCTCGTATCGCAATGTCGTGTACGGCACGATCCTCGTGCTCGCGGGCATCGGTGCCCTCATCGTCGGTGTTGCAATGCAGCTGATCATCGTGGGTGTTCTCGGGTTCCTCGCGATGATCGCCGGAGTGATCGTCGCCGTTACGCCAGCCAAGCGCACAAGCGCAGAACCCCCGCGCGCTGATCAGCGTCAAGCGACGGCCCGCACGAACGCTAGCTTCATGGACCGTATGAACGAGCGCTGGGACCGCCGCCAGGAAGGTCGTTGACCGATCGAGGCTGAGCCCTCCACTGCGCTCCACCGCTTGACTCCACACCGCTCCACCGCCCTCTGACGGGCCACCGAACGCCGACCTCCGGGTCGGCGTTTCGTCGTTAACCGCCGGGTTCGGCATCCGGTCGACAGCGCCTTCCGGTGTCAGCTTTCGCTTCCTTTGGCGCGCCTGGACGCGCCGGGGGAGCACTATGACGTGAATGTGGTGACAAAGTGGAGGGAAGTGGAGTAAAGTGGCGACCAACCTGGAGGGGCCGGACGAAGGGGGGTGACGCGGGATGCTGCTGGGGACTCACACTCCGAAGCTGGACGACAAAGGACGCGTCATCTTGCCGTCCAAGTTCCGTGACGATCTCGGCGCCGGCATCGTCGTGACGCGCGGGCAGGAGCGATGCCTCTACGTCTTCTCGGCTGAGGAGTTCGAGCGAGTCCACGACCGCATCCGCGAGGCGCCGCTGACCAACAAGCAGGCACGTGACTTTCTGCGCATGTTCCTCTCGGGCGCCAGCGCTGAGACTCCCGACAGCCAGAACCGCATCACCATCCCGCCGCCACTGCGCGCCTACGCCGGGCTCGAGCGCGAGCTCGTCGTCACGGGTGTGGGCGCTCACGCCGAGATCTGGGATGCGCAGGCCTGGAACGACTACCTCGAAGGAAACGAAGCCACCTACTCAGAGATGGAGCAGGAGGTGATCCCCGGCCTGTTCTGACCCTCGGTTGTGATGCCCATCTGCGGGGCCCTGACGCACTTCCCCGGCGCCAGGTCTTCAGCGGGTGGGGATCAGAGCCCAGTGGTCCGGCCCGACATCATGGACCTGCGCGACATCCATACCCCCGTCCTCCTCGAGCGCTGCATCGAGTTGCTGACTCCCGCGCTCGGCGGCGAGAACCCCGTCGTGGTGGACGCGACGCTCGGAATGGGCGGGCACACCGAGGCGCTGCTGGAGCGGTTTCCCGCGCTGACGGTGATCGGGCTCGACCGCGACACCGACGCCCTGCGCGTCGCCTCCGAGCGTCTCGCCCGGTTCGGTGACCGCCTGATCCCGGTGCACACCGTCTACGACGGCATCGCCGGGGCGATCGAACGCTCCGGATTCACGCGCGTGGACGGCATCCTGTTCGATCTCGGTGTCTCGTCGCTGCAGCTGGATGTCGCGGACCGCGGTTTCGCCTACGCCCAGGATGCGCCGCTGGACATGCGGATGGACCAGTCCGGGGGAGTGACAGCCGCGACCGTCCTCGCGACGTACGGCGAGGGAGACCTGCGCCGGATCTTCGAGCGATACGGCGAAGAGAAGCTCGCCGGACGGTACGCCCGAGCCATCATCCAGGCGCGAACCGAACAGCCCATCGAGCGGTCTGCTCAGCTCGTCGACATCCTGCAGGCCGCGACTCCCGCTGCCCTCAAGAACGCCGGTCATCCCGCCAAGCGGGTGTTTCAAGCCCTGCGCATCGAGGTGAATGCGGAGCTCGCGGCCCTCGAGACGGCACTTCCCGCCGCGCTTGACGCGTTGACAGTCGGTGGCCGCCTCGTCGTCATGTCCTATCAGTCCCTCGAGGACCGCCTCGTCAAGCGCGTCCTCGCCCAGGCGGTCCGCTCGACAACCCCCGCGGGCCTACCCGTGGAACTCCCCGAGCACGCCCCGCAGTTCCGTCTCATCGTCAAGGGCGCCGAAATGGCCTCCGACGACGAGAAGCTACGCAATCCCCGTGCCACGCCCGTGCGGCTGCGCGCGGCCGAACGAGTGAAGGATGCCGCATGAGCGCGGATCTGCTGGCAGCCCTTGATGAGTTCGCCCCGAGTGCTCGCCCGGTCGAGACACAAGCCCCGCGGCTGCGTCCGGTGGAGCAGACCGCAGCGAGGCGCCGTCCGCGCCTCGCCTACGGGATCGTCGCGGTCCTCGGAGCCGCGGCGATCGTCGCGGCCCAGATGGTGGTGTCGATCCTCACGACGCAAGACACGTACGCGATCTCGGCCCTCACCTCGCAGCAGCGACAGCTCACCTGGGACCGGCAGATCCTCTACGACGAGGTTGCAGGTCTCAGCTCGCCGCAGTACCTCGCGGCAAACGCGTCGGCCCTCGGTATGGTCATCAGCGAAGCGCCTACCTTCCTCCGTCTCTCGGACGGAGCGCTGGTGGGAGCCTCGCAGGCCGCAGGGTGGCAGTCATCGATCGACGCCGTCGGAAGGGGAGCAGTGGCAAACGCCCTCATCACCCAGACGCCACTGGTCACCGACCCCGCCGCGACCATCGAAGGAACTCCCGTCGAGGTCACGGACGAGACCGGTCAATCGGTTATCCCGCCCGCGCTCACCGACGGCCTGCCGACCCCCACGACACGATGACCGGACGCAGCACACGAAGCCCACGGCGCCGCACCGTCGTCGCCATGTTCGTTGTTCTGGCAGTCATCGGTGCTTTCGTCATCCGTCTTGTCGACATCCAGGTCGTCAATGCCAAGGAGCACATCGAGCAGTCCCTGGAACTGGGGCTGTCGAGCTCGCAGGAGACATACGGAACCCGCGGTGCGATCGTCGACGAGAACGGCGCGACCCTTGCCGGCAGCATCGTGCTCTACGACGCGCAGCTCGATCCGAAACTCGTCGGCCCGATCGACCGTGAGATCGACGGCGAGGACGTCAAGGTTCCGTGGGAGACGATCTCAGCTGAGATCGGCGCCGTCACGGGTCAGAGCGCCGAAGAGATTCAGGCGATCGTCGCTGCCGCCCTCGCGGAGAACCCCGACAGTCGATACGCGATGCTCACGCGGGGCCTCACGACGGCGCAGTACCGGGAACTCGCGGATATGAAGATCCCGTATCTCGCGATGTTCCCGCACCCGGCGCGCACGTACCCCGACGGCGCGGTCGGCGGTAACCTCGTCGGCTTTGTGGGGTCCGATGGCACGGCGCTCGCTGGGCTGGAGTCCTCCCAGAACGGATGCCTCGCCTCGACCGACGGCGAGATTCGGTATCAGCGCGGCGGTGACGGCGTCATCATCCCCGGGACGATGACCGAGATACCCGCCATCGACGGGGGGACGCTGCAACTGACGATCAACCGTGACCTGCAGTGGTATCTGCAGCAACTGATCGCCGAGCAGACGCAGAACACCGGGGCGCTGAACGGCTCGATCTTCGTCGTCGAGGTCAAGACCGGTGCGATCCGTGCGGCAGCCGAGTACCCGACCGTCGACCCCAACGCTCCGACAGTCGTTGACGAGTCCGATCGCGCAAGCCGGATCTTCCGCAACACCTTCGAGCCGGGCTCGACGTTCAAGGCGCTCTCGGCAGCGATGCTCGTCGACTCAGGTACCGCGAACCCCTTCTCGGTGGTCCGCGTGCCCTTCCGCCAGACCTTCGACAACGGTGCGAGCGTTCGTGACGATCTTCCCCACCCGGACTACGACTACACGCTCAACGGTGTGCTCGTGAACTCGTCGAACGTCGGTATCTCCACGTTCGCCGGGATGATGAGCGACCAGGCTCGCTACGACTACCTCACGAGATTCGGGATCGGGCAGGGCACTGACGTCGACTTCCTTGGAGAAGCGAACGGCCTCGTTCGCGACCCCGGCCAGTGGGACAACCAGACGAAGTACAACACCTCCTACGGCCAGGGTTTGACGACCACGGTTCCGGAGCTGGCGAACGCCTACCAGGCGATCGCAAACGGCGGCCTGAAGCTGCCGCTTCGGCTGGTGGAGTCGTGCACTGCTGCTGATGGCACCGTGACCACCCCCGAGAACGGCGAGCCCACGCAGGTGATCAGTCCCGAGGCCGCCCGCCAGGTGACCGACATGCTCGAGAACGTCGCCACGAAGGGGTCGGTCTCTGAGAAGGTCGGCATCGCCGGATACCGGATCGCGCTCAAGACCGGAACCGCTGAGAAGGTCGATCCGGGCGCGGGGACGTACAAGGTCGGTTCGTACTTCACGACGATCGCGGGCTTCGCCCCCGCCGACGATCCCCAGTACGTCGTCGTGGTGACACTCGATGAGCCGACCACGATAAAGTCGTCTAGTGCCAACGCTCCGGCGTTCCGCGAGGCGATGACCCAGGTGCTCAAGACCTACCGAATCATGCCTTCGAACTCCGCCTCACCCGATCTCCCGACATTCGGCTGATCTCGACGGCACGCCTCCTGCGCATGATCAGTCTGACTCTGTCCCGAATCGCCGATGTCCTCGGCGGAACCCTCGTCCTCCGCGGCGCCGACTCCGCTGACACGGTGGTTTCGGGCACCGTCGACACCGACTCTCGACTGATCGGCCCCGGCGACATCTTCGTCGCCAAACCGGGCGAGCACGCTGACGGCCACGACTTCGTTGCCGCCGCGATCGAGCGGGGTGCGGTGCTCGCCATCGTCGAGCGACCGCTGGATGCCGCCATCACCCAGATCGTGGTGCCGGGGGCTGTGCATGCCCTGGCAGACCTCGCCCGCTTCGTTGTGGGCGAGGTGCGGGCACGCGGTGCCCTTCGGATCGTCGGGATCACCGGCTCGAACGGCAAGACGACGACGAAAAACATGATGGCGCGCATCCTCGAGGCCGAGGATGAGACCGTAGCGCCGCAGGCATCCTTCAACAACGAAGTCGGTGCGCCGCTGACGATGCTCCGGATCACCGAACGAACCCGCTATCTCGTCAGCGAGTTCGGCGCCAGTGCACCGGGAGAGATCGCGCGTCTTGCCGGTCTCGTCCACCCCGACATCGGGGTCGTCCTCATGGTCGGGATGGCGCACGCCGGCGGGTTCGGCGGCATCGAGTCGACCTTCGTCGAGAAGTCGCAGTTGATCCACGCCGTCCGGCCCGGGGGCGTGGCAGTGCTGAACGCGGATGACCCGCGCGTGGCAGCGATGGCCGGTATCGCCACCGAACGCGGCGCGACAGTCCGTTGGTTCGGGCGAGGCTCGGCAGCGGATGTGCGGGCCGAGGACGTGGAGGTCACGCCCGAGGGAACGCGATTCCGTGCCGTCATCGACGGCGACGAGTTTCCGGTCGTTCTGCGCGTGCTCGGCGAGCACCACGTCATGAATGCGCTGGCCGCGATTGCTGCGGCGACAAGTCTCGGCATCCGTCCCGAAGCCTGCATCGAGCGGCTCGAGGCGATGGAGTTGGCAGAGCGGTGGCGGATGCAGCCGATGGGCTCGGAGCGCGTGCGCATCATCAACGATGCTTACAACGCGAGTCCGGACTCCATGGCCGCAGCGCTTCGCACTCTCGCGCAGATCACTGCGCCCGATCAGCGCACTGTCGCCGTTCTCGGCGCGATGAGCGAACTCGGCGAGTACGCGGGGGAGGAGCACGACCGCGTCGGTCTTCTCGCGGTGCGGCTGCGCATCCAACGGATCGTCGTCATCGGCTCTGCTGCGCGCCGGCTTTACCTCTCGGCGATCAGCGAGGGGTCGTGGGATGGCGAGGCAGTCTTCTTCGAGACAGCTGACGAAGCGTACGACTACCTGATGTCCGAGCTGCGTGAGGGTGATCGGGTGCTCGTGAAATCGTCCAACTCCGCGGGCCTCCGGCACCTCGGCGACCGTCTGGGAGAATCCTTCTCGTGAGATCCCTCCTGATGGCGTCGGCGATCGCCCTGTCGTTCTCGCTCTTTCTCACACCCGTCTTCCTGCGCTTGTTCCGCCGGTGGGGATGGGGCCAGGTCATCCGTACCCCCGACGCGGGAAACAACCCTCAGCACGAACTCAAGCGCGGTACACCCACGATGGGTGGCGTCATCTTCGTCGGGGGGACGACGATCGCGTACCTGATCGGAACCTACGCCGGCGGCAACCCGCCCACGATCTCGGGTTTCCTCGTGCTCTGGATGATGGTGGGCTTCGCGCTCGTCGGCTTCATCGACGACTACATGAAGCTGCGCAGCCAGCGAAGCCTCGGTCTGTCGGGTTGGCGCAAGATCGTCGGTCAGGTGATCGTCATCGTGCCGTGGGCGCTCGTCGCACTTCAGTTCCCGGATGCCCAGGGCCAGACCCCCGCGACGGCCTACGTTTCGGTCTTCCGCGACATCTCGGTGCTGAACTTCCTGGCGTTGCCGGTTGCGATCGGCATCCTGCTCTACATCGCCTGGATCAGTTTCATCGGCGTCGCCTGGTCCAACAGCACGAACGTCACCGACGGCCTCGACGGCCTGGCCACCGGTGTGGGTGTGTTCACGATCGGAGCGATGAGCCTGACGACGTTCTGGCAGTTCCAGCAGCGCTGCGACGGCGCAGACCTCGTGGCCGCCTACCAGCAGGCCTGCTACCAGACGAGGGACCCGCTCGACCTGACGATCATCGCGGCGACCTTCGCTGCCTCTCTGGTCGGGTTCCTATGGTGGAATGCGCCGAAGGCTCAGGTGTTCATGGGGGATGTCGGGTCGATGGCGATCGGTGGCGTGATCGCCGCGGTCTCGATCCTCTCTCACACCGAGATCCTCACGGTCCTCACCGCCGGGGCGTTCATCATCGGATCGGGTTCGGTCATCCTGCAGCGGATCTATTTCAAGCTCACCCGCGGCAAACGTCTGTTCCTCATGAGCCCCTTCCACCACCATCTCGAGATGCGCGGGTGGTCGGAGACCAACATCGTCATCAGGATGTGGATCATCGCCGCGGGACTGGCAGTCACCGGCGTCGGCTTCTTCTACGTTGAATGGCTCGCGCGCACATGACCGGTGAATCCTCCCGGCTGGATGGACTGACCAGCTGGCACGCCGACTGGCGCGGCCTGCGGGTTGCCGTCTTCGGCCTCTCGGTGACCGGCTTCTCGGTGGCCGACACGCTGGCAGAACTCGGCGCGGAGGTTCTCGTTCTCGCCGAATCCGCCGACCCGGCCTATGAGCGCCTGCTACCCGTCATCGGGGTGCGGTCATCGATGGGGTCGCTCAGCACGCCGCCCGCCGAGCTCGTGGACTTCGCTCCCGAGGTCGTGATCGCCTCGCCCGGCTTCAGCCCGACGCACCCGCTCGTGCGCTGGACGCTCGAAAGCGGCATCCCGCTGTGGGGAGACATCGAGCTCGCGTGGCGCGTGCGCGACAAGGTAGTCCGCCCCGGCGGCGCTCCCGCCGACTGGGTGCTGATCACCGGCACCAACGGAAAGACGACAACCACGGGCCTTGCCGCCACGATGATGGTGGCAGGGGGTCTGCGGGCAGTCCCGTGCGGAAACATCGGCACGCCGATCCTGGATGCCGTCCGTGATCCGTCGGGCTTCGACGTCCTCGTCGTGGAACTGTCCAGCCACCAGCTCTGGTACCTCAGCCTGCAGTCCTCGCCGGAACCGGTTTCGCCGCACGCTGCGGTCTGTCTGAACCTCGCCGACGACCACCTCGAATGGCATGGATCCTTCGAGGCGTATCGCGACGCGAAGGCGCAGGTGTACAACCACACCCGCGTCGCCTGCGTCTACAACAAGGCCGACCTCGCGACGCGCGAGATGGTCGAAGAAGCCGATGTCATCGAGGGAGCGCGAGCGATCGGGTTCGACCTCGGCGTTCCCGGTCCGAGCGACCTCGGCGTGGTCGACGGCATCGTCGTGGACCGCGCGTTCCTTGTCGAGCGGCGCACCAGCGCTCTCGAACTCACGACGATCGACGAGCTTCGAGAGCTCGGCCTCGCGGCCCCACACGTCGTTGCCAACATCCTTGCTGCCAGTGCGCTGGCCCGTTCGCTCGACGTACCGCCCGAGGCCATAGCCACTGCACTGCGCGAGTTCCGGCTGGACCCCCACCGGATGGAGATCGTTGCGACAGTCGCCGGTGTCACGTGGGTGGATGACTCGAAGGCGACCAACCCGCACGCTGCGGCATCCTCGCTTGCCGCCTACCCCGGATCGATCTGGATCGTGGGGGGACTGCTCAAGGGCGTCGACATCACCACGCTCGTCTCGACGCGGGGGCGTCTGGCAAAGGCAGCGATCGTGATCGGTGACCAGCGCGATGCCGTTCGGGCGGCGTTCGAGCGACACGCGCCCGACGTTCCGCTGCACGAGGTCATTGCCGATGAGACTGGGGACGTCATGGCGCAGGTCGTAGACCTGGCGATCGGACTCGTGGCCGAGGGGGATGTCGTCCTCCTCGCACCGGCCGCGGCATCCTTCGACCAGTTCGCCTCCTACGCGGATCGCGGTGAGAAGTTCGCTGCGGCGGTCAGGCAGCGAGTGGGAAGGGGCGAACATGGCGACGCCGACGCCGATCCGTCCGCTCCCGCAGGAGCCTGACGAGCCGACGCCCAAGCGCGGGCTTGCTGCCCGCGTCTCTCTCGGATCGCTGTTCCGCCCGGTTGCCGGTGAGTTTCTGCTCATCTCATCCACGGCAGTCCTGCTGACGATCTTCGGTCTCGTGATGGTGCTCTCGGCCACCAGCGCAACGGCGACCGCGGCGGGTCAGGCTCCGTACGATGCGGTCATCAAGCAGGCGGTGTTCGCCGCGATCGGCCTGCCGCTCATGTTCATCGCGAGCCGACTGCCAGTGAGCTTCTGGAAGCGGATCGCGTGGCCCGCGCTGATCGTCACCACCGCCTTCCAGCTCCTCGTGTTCACGCCCCTCGGCGTCGAGGATGGCGGAAACCGAAACTGGATCCTCATCGCTGGCATTCAGGCTCAGCCCTCGGAGTTTCTGAAACTCGCGCTGGCCCTCTGGCTCGGCTTCATCCTCTACCGAAAGCGCACGCTGCTCGGCGACTGGCGGCACGTCTTCATCCCGGTGGTGCCGGTGGCCGCCGCCGTGATCGCGACGGTTCTGGCCGGGCACGATCTCGGAACGGCGATGGTGCTGTTCCTGCTCGCCCTCGGCGCCCTTTTCTTCTCCGGTGTGAAGCTGCGGGTGTTCGTCATCCCGCTGTTGCTGGCGATCGTGGCAGTCGCGGCGCTGGCGGTCACGAGCCCGAACCGCATGGAGCGCATCCTCAGCGTCTTCAACACCGACTGCACCGCCGATTACCTCAGCACCTGCTACCAGCCGCTGCACGGTATCTGGGGACTGGCCGGCGGCGGCATTTTCGGCCTCGGACTTGGGAACTCGAAAGAGAAGTACGAGTGGCTGCCCGCGGCATCCAGCGACTACATCTTCGCCATCGTCGGTGAAGAGCTCGGCCTCATCGGCGCGATCGTCGTGCTCGGGCTGTTCGCGATCTACGCGATCGGCGCTTTCCACATCATCCGCAAGACCGACGACACCTTCGTGCGGATCGTTGCCGGCGCGATCACCGTATGGATCGTCGGTCAGGCGCTCATCAACATCGGCGTCGTGCTGCGGCTGTTCCCGCCGCTCGGTGTCCCCTTACCGTTCATGTCTCAGGGTGGCACGTCGCTGGTGTCGGTGCTCGTTGCGACCGGGGTTCTGCTGGCGTTCGCCCGGACGATTCCGGTGACCGCGAGGCCGGCGCCCCGGTCGGCCGCTCGCCGCTGAGGTCGCCGCCCGCAGCTATTCGGCGGGGCGAGATAGGGTCGGACGGTGACGACCTACTTGCTGGCCGGCGGCGGGACCGCCGGGCATGTGAACCCCCTGTTGGCCGTTGCTGATGGGCTGCGCGCTCGGGGCACGGGTGCCGATGTGCGCGTCCTCGGGACCGCGGAGGGGCTGGAGTCGCGGCTGGTACCGCAGCGGGGCTACGAGCTTCTTGTCGTCGACAAGGTGCCGTTTCCACGGCGACCCGATCGTGCTGCCGCAGCGTTTCCGAGCCGGTTCCGCCGCGCGGTGGCCCAGGTGCGGGCACACATTGCGACACACGAGGTGGATGTCGTCGTCGGGTTCGGTGGCTACGCGTCGGCCCCCGCGTACGTTGCAGCCCGGCGCGCCGGCATTCCGTTCGTCGTCCACGAGGCCAACGCCCGGCCGGGACTTGCCAACCGCCTCGGTGCCCGCCGAGCCGCTGGTGTCGGTGTCGCTTTCGAGGGCACGCCGCTTCCCCGGGCCCGGTTGGTCGGGATGCCCCTGCGCCGCGAGATCGAGGACCTCGATCGTGCGGCGCGTCGCGCCGAGGCTGCTGCTCACTTCGACCTGAGTCCGGAAGCGCCGACCCTGTTGGTCTTCGGCGGGTCGCTGGGAGCGCTGCGGCTGAACACCGCGATCGCAGGCTCGTGGCGCGACGTGCTGGATGCCGGGTGGCAGCTGCTCCACGTCACCGGTGATCGCTCCGATCTCGAGGACCCGGGGGAGCCGGGATACGCCCTCCGTCGCTACGTCGACCGCATGGACCTTGCTTTCGCGGCGTGCGACTTCATCGTCTCGAGGTCGGGGGCTGCCACGGTGAGCGAGATCAGCGCGCTCGGAATCCCCGCCGTCTACGTGCCCTATGCCGTGGGCAACGGGGAGCAGGCGCTGAACGCTGCCTCCGCAGTGGCGCATGGTGCTGCGATCCTGATTCCCGATGCGGATTTCACCCCGGGGACGGTCCGGGACCGCATCCTGCCCCTGCTGACGGATGCCGACGAGCGGGCGGGTATGGCCGAGAAAGCCGCGGAGATCGGCATCCGCACCGGCACCGAGAATCTCATCGCGATGATCGACGAGGCCCTCGCCTAACCGTCGGCGCGCACGGTTGCCACCTCAGGCGGGGAGTTCGTCGGTTCGGTGGTCTTCAGCGCTGCGATCACGGCCGCGATGGCCTGATCGGTGTCGACGCGCAGGCCACGGACCTGCTCGGCGAAGGCTGCGGCAGCTCGCTGTATCTGGCCGAGCGCGGCGTTCTCGTCGACGGACACGAACGTGCCGTTACGGCCGCGCGTTTCAATGAGGCCCGTGGTCTCGAGCTCCCGGTAGGCCCGAGCCACCGTGCCCGGCGCAAGTCCCAGATCCCCGGCGAGTCGGCGCACTGTCGGCAGCCGAGAGCCTGGCGGCAGCTCACCGCTCGCTATCGCCGCAACGTACTGCGCGCGCAGCTGCTCGAACGGAGGTGTGGGCGAGGCGGGGTCGATGACGATCATGCGCCTTCTCCCCGGGCAAGCTCGACCGACGGGCTCGCGAATCGCCGACTTTGGGGGCGCAACGCGGCCGGATATCGTGACGCTGCCATCTTCCCGAGCCCCAGCGAGTACGTCACCTGCGCTGCGGCGATCAACACCGGAGTCCATGGGCTCATCAGCGTCGACAACTCCGGGCGTGTGGCGGCAATCGGGGTCAGGGTGAGCGTTCCCGCAGCGATTCCCAGCGGTAGTGCTGCGGCCATTGTTGCGGCGCTGCGCAGTGACCACAGCGCGTCCGCGCGGAACAGGTCGTCCCACGCCAGCTGGAGGTCATCGCTGGCGACCTGCGGCTGGGATAGCACGATCCGCTCCATCACGCGCATCACGACGAAAACGATGATCGCGAAGACAAGAAGCCCGGCGCACCACAGCACGGTTTCGGTCGCGATGCGGCTGGGCTGCACCAAACGCCACGCGAGGACAGCGGCCACGCCCACAGACGCAGTTCCGAGGGCTATGGGGGCCAGAACACGCCGCCAGGGCTGACGCAGGTAGTTCTCGCCGGTTCCGAACGGTAGCTTCACGACTCGCTCGTATCGCGCGGCTTGTTGCGCGCTCAGGTCGTGCCGTCGGCTTCTGATCAGGTAGATGATCGGCACCAGGGCGAGCGCGCACAAGATCGCGGCGGTGAACCAGACCATGCCGAACTCGAAAGACATGTCTCTTTTGTATCAATATTGTCGCAATGTGTCGATACAGTTCCATGAGGTTCAAGCCAGCTCGACCTGCATGTGCTGCGGCACCGGTGCGCTCACCCGCAGGCATACCAACACGATCGCGACGATCGGCGTCAGGATGCCGAGAACAGCCGCAAGGATCTGCCCCATGATCGGCAACGCCACCGCGACGATGAGGCTGACCGCCAGGGCGAGGGATCGGTTTCGCCACGAGGCGGCCCACACGAGCCAGACGATCGCGGCAGCCGGAAGAAGCCAGACGACGGCGCCTATCGGGCGAGGGTTGCCAGACGGGAGTATGGTTCCCCATCCGGTCACGACGAGCACAAGCGTGAGCGCACCCAGCGTTGTGGCCCCCCACACTGATCTTTGCTGCGTCGCGGTCCGCCGCGGCGCGCGGAGGGCGAGCGCGAGGATCACCAGGATGCCGCATCCGGCTGACGCGCGCATGCCGACGAGCATCGCTTCGGTGCCGTCGAGGCTCGTGTACAGAGACCCTGTCACCGCGAAGGTGATCGACAGCAGCGACGTAATGATGGCGGCAACGGCGAGCGCACGCGCAGCGCGTCGCCGTCCGACCCGGCCCGCATGCGAGTCGACAGCAGAGGCTGTCGCACTGCTGCGCTCCCGGTGCCCGGGCCAGACGAGGGCGACGATCACGACCGCCGCGGCAGAGACGAGGAATGTCGTGATCGGTGACATGAGCATGACGGCCGCGAGGGGAAGCGACAGCGCGGCGCCGATGATGCTCGTCCCGACGATCAGGACCCGCATCCCGCGGCGACGCGCGAGCCGGTCGCTGACCGCCACGACCACTGCACATGCGGCTGCTGTCGATCCGAGTGCGATGAAGGCGGGGAACAGGGCCGAGAAGAGGGAGCGAGGGTCGCCGGCGTCCGCCTCATCGAACCCGACGCTCCAGGACGTGAAGGCGAGCGCGGCGCCCGTTGTCGCGATCATGGAAATGCCGAGCGCGACCAGCGTGCGGATCGGATCGAGATGAAGACGATGCCGGGCACTGGCGAGGGCTACCGTCCACCACAGAGCCGGGACCAGCCCGACCTGAGTCACGAGAATCGTCGTGAACAGCCAGGGGGCAGCGTAGGTGAGCCCGAGCTGGCCAGCTGCCGCAACGAGAGCTGACACGGCCAGCGCGGCAACGCCGGCCACGCGCGCGGGGGTGGCGTCGAGGCGGGTGCCCAGGCCCGCCAGCGCTGCTGCCATTCGTTCACCGCGCGATGGCGCGCTCAGCCCGCCCGCTTCGGCGGCATCCATAGCTGTGCCCACGAATACCGCGGCATTCGCGTCGCGCCACCAGCGCGGGTACCAGCGGACGAGGCGCTCGAAGCGGTCTCGGTCGAGACTCATGCCAGCGCGCTCCGCGGATGAGCGGGGCGCGGTCTCGCATCGCCGCCCGCTGCGGTGCCCAGCGCCCGGCGGGCGGCGGCGACCCGCTGCTCGAGCTCGGCGGTTTCGCTCTCGAGCTGCGCAACGCCCTGGGATGTCAGGCGAAAGTAGCGGCGCGCGCGCCCATCCACGATCTGTTCGCCCGACTCCTCGACAGCGCCGCTCGCGGTCAGGCGATCGAGCGTCGCATAGAGGGTCGCGGTCTTGAGGGACGCCGCGCCGCCGGATGCCTCGAACACGCTCCGGAGGATGCCGTAGCCGTGCTGCGGTCCGTTCGCGAGCGCCGTCAGAATCCAGAAGGTCGTGTCAGGTCGCGCGGTAGCCATGACCCCGAGCATATTCCCGATCATGGAATATCGATACGGTGAGCCTGCGATAGGCCGCGTGCCGAAGGAGTTCCTCAGCGACGCCGACCTAGGATTGTCGGGTCATGATCAGACCCGACCTCAGCCTCCCGATCCCCGAGACCATCGAGGCAGCGCATTTCATCGGTATCGGCGGCTCGGGATGTCGGGCCTGGCGGGCATGTTCCTGGATCGCGGCATCCGCGTCTCGGGATCCGACCGCGCCGACAGTGCGGCACTCCAGGCCCTCGCTGCCCGAGGAGCGCGTGTCCACGTCGGGCACGACGCCGCGCATTTGCAGGATGCCGACACTGTCATCCACACCGGGGCGATCTGGCCCGAAAACCCTGAGTTCGTCACGGCGAAGGAACGGGGACTGCCCGTCATCCATCGCTCTCAAGCGCTCTACTGGCTGATCGGCCGCCGCCCGCTGGTCTCGGTTGCGGGAGCGCACGGCAAGACGACCTCGACGGGGATGATCGTCACGGCGCTGCGTGCGCTCGGTGCCGACCCGAGTTTCGTCAACGGGGGAGTCATTGCCGATCTCGGTGTCTCCAGCGGCACCGGTGCTGACGATCTGTTCGTCATCGAAGCAGACGAGTCCGACGGCACGTTCCTTCTCTACGACACGGCTGTCGCGCTGATCACGAACATCGACCCCGACCACCTGGACCACTGGGGCAGCCGGGAAGCCTTCGATGCCGCGTTCGCGCGCTTTGCGAACAAGGCGCGCGAGGCCGTCGTCCTGTCGTCGGACGACGAGGGCGCGCGTCGGATCCTTCCTCACCTCACCCACCCGCGCGTCATGACCTTCGGAAAGGCGGAAGATGCCGATGTGCGCGTGCACGGCATCCGCACCGACGGACCTGTGTCGTTCGAGCTCACCCACGCGGGGCAAACGGTCTCGGCCGCGCTGGCGATTCCCGGAGAGCACAACGCGGTCAACGCGGCCGGGGCCGTGGCTGTGCTCCTGACCCTGGGGCATGCCTTTTCCGATGCCGTGAAGGCCGTCGAGGCGTTCGCCGGAACCGTGCGTCGCTTCGAACTCCACGGGATCGTGCGCGGCGTCAGCGTCTACGACGACTACGCACATCATCCGACGGAGGTCGCCGCAGCCCTGGCCGCGGCCCGCACCGTCGTCGGCGATGGACGCATCATCGCGCTGCACCAGCCGCACACCTACTCCCGGACGCAACACATGGCCGCGGAATTCGCCGAGGTGCTCGAGAGCCACGCTGACCACACCGTCGTGCTCGATGTGTACGGCGCGCGCGAGGACCCGATCCCGGGGGTCACCGGCGAACTCGTATCGAGCAGGTTCACGGATGCCGAACGCGTCCACTTCGAGCCGGACTGGGCGGCCGCAGCTGCCTACACGGCATCGATCGCGCGGGACGGGGACTACATCATCACTCTCGGCTGTGGAAACGTCTACCTCATCATTCCCGACGTGCTCGCCGCGCTCGGCCAGCAGGGCGCACCGGCGGAGTAGCGGTGCGCCGGCCGACTCCGCTCCCGCCCTCCGGGGCCCCGTCGGGCGCTGACGACGAATCCTCGTTGCGCACCCCATCCGGCGGAGACGGCAGACGGGGCGTCTCACCCGAGCAACGCGGAGCTGCCCCCACGGACCGGTGGGCTGAATCGGCATCGGTTCCCGTCGAGAACGCCCCGACGGAGCCGATCGACCTCACCGGAATCACCGCTCCCGCACTGGTCTGGCCCCTCCCGACCGATGCCGGCACCGGCTCGAGCGCTCGGGATGCCGCCTCCGTCCTTCCCGGCGTTCCGACCTGGGCGCTCGGCGCAGACGAGGCCGGAGCAACCGAGCCGCTCGCGGAAGATGCAGCTGCGCCCGGCTCTGACGGTTCGTCGCCGGTGGGTATGCGCGTGGTGTGGCGCGCTGCGCGTGCGCGGCGGCGCGCGCTCAAGTCCGAGGTGCGGCGGTTCACCGTCAGGGCCCGTCGCCGTCGCGCGATCTGGCTCGGGTCCATCGCGGCAGTCGTGCTCGTAGCGCTCGGCAGCGTCGGGGCGGCGTACAGCCCGCTGTTCGCTGTCGAGACGATCACGGTAGCGGGCGCTGAGCAGCTGGACACCGCAGCGGTATCCGACGCGTTGTCGTCACAGCTGGGCACGCCACTGCCACTTGTGGACGAGAGCGCCATCAAAGCGGCGCTGGTCGCGTTCCCGCTCGTCGAGTCGTACACCGTCGAGGCCCGGCCTCCGCATGATCTGATCGTGCGCGTCGTCGAACGCACCCCGATCGGGGTCATCGCCTCACCTGCCGGGTTCACCCTCGTGGATGCCGCCGGCGTCGCGCTCTCGACGACACAGACCCCGGCTCCCGGCAGACCCGTGCTGGAGATCACCGGTGGAACGGCATCCGAAGCATTCGAGGCGGTCGGGCACGTGCTGCGGTCGCTTCCCGACACGATCATGTCGCAGGTGACCGCGGCGTCGGCGACGACCCCCAACGACGTGACCCTCACCCTCGGTGGAACCGGCACCAAGATCGTCTGGGGCAACGCTGACGAGTCCTCGAACAAGTCGGTGGCGCTGGCTGCGGCGATGCAATCGCGCCCGCCGGACACGGTCTCGCGTTACGACGTCTCGTCGCCGTCAGCCGTCGTCATCCAGTGATCCGCTGAGCCCACCGGGCCGAGCGGGTGCACGAAAGAACGGGATGTGCGACACGCCCCCGCAAGCGCGCGGAATCGGGGAGTCGACGCTTAGCTTCGTGTCTAGGAAATACATACCCAGCAATACTTTATACCTCCAGTTGAGGTTGAAGGTTGCAGGACACGAGCACAGGAGTCGGCATGAGCCAGAACCAGAACTACCTTGCAGTCATCAAGGTGGTCGGCGTCGGCGGCGGAGGCGTCAACGCCGTCAACCGGATGATCGAGCTCGGCCTGCGCGGGGTCGAGTTCATCGCCGTCAACACTGACGCCCAGGCATTGCTGATGAGCGACGCCGACGTCAAGCTCGACGTCGGGCGCGAACTCACCCGAGGGCTGGGTGCCGGCGCCGACCCCGAGGTGGGTCGCCGCGCCGCAGAGGACCACACCGAAGAGATCGAAGAGGCGCTCCGCGGCGCCGACATGGTGTTCGTCACCGCCGGTGAGGGTGGCGGCACCGGTACGGGCGGTGCGCCCGTCGTCGCGAAGATCGCGAAGTCGATCGGCGCGCTCACGATCGGTGTGGTGACCAAGCCGTTCTCGTTCGAAGGTCGCCGCCGCCAGAGCCAGGCCGAGTCGGGAGTGGCGCGCCTGAAAGAAGAGGTCGACACCCTCATCGTGGTGCCCAACGACCGGCTGCTGGAGATCAGCGACCGCGGGATCTCGATGATCGAGGCTTTCGCCACCGCAGACCAGGTGCTGCTGGCCGGTGTCCAGGGCATCACCGACCTCATCACGACGCCCGGACTCATCAACCTCGACTTTGCCGACGTGAAATCCGTCATGCAGGGGGCGGGCTCAGCGCTCATGGGAATCGGCTCGGCACGCGGTGCGGACCGGGCGATCAAGGCTGCAGAGCTTGCTGTCGAGTCGCCGCTGCTGGAGGCATCCATCGAGGGTGCGCACGGTGTGCTGCTGTCGATTCAGGGTGGCTCCAACCTCGGCATCTTCGAGATCAACGACGCCGCCCAGCTGGTGAAGGAAGCCGCCCACCCTGAGGCGAACATCATCTTCGGTACCGTCATCGACGACACGCTCGGTGACGAGGTGCGCGTCACGGTGATCGCCGCCGGGTTCGACGGTGGCGAGCCGCAAGCGCGTCCGGATGCCACCCCGGTGGTCCGTCGCGAGCCCGTCGAGCAGCGTGCAGCCGCAGACTCCGAAGACGAGCCGCAGCGTCCCGAGCAACTGGCTCCGGTGCCCTCGATCTCGGATGCAGCCTTCGATTCGGCGTTCGGGGACGACGACCTCGACATCCCCGACTTCCTGAAGTGACCGCATCCGCGCCGGCGAGGGTGCGCGGCTCGAGGCGGCAGTTGTGACTGAGTCGGACGCGCAGCTCGCGGATCGTCTGGCGTCGATCGACGATCGTATCGCTGCTGCTGCGCGGCAAGCGGGGCGTTCGCCTGAAGACATCACTCGTATCGTCGTGACGAAGTTCCATCCGGCGTCGCTGGTCGAGGAGCTTTATGGCCTCGGCGTGCGCGACGTCGGCGAGAACCGGGTTCAGGAAGTACTCGAGAAGGTCGTCGGGGTCGGGGATCTGTCCGACCTGCGGTGGCATTTCGTCGGTCAGCTGCAGACCAACAAGGCGCGGGCCGTGCGTCGCGTGGCCTCGGTCATCCACTCGCTCGACCGCCCGAAGCTCGCCGATGCGCTGGATGCCGAGGCCGAGGTGCGCCTGGACGTCCTGATCCAGGTGAACCTCACCGACGACCCCGGGCGCGGGGGAGTCGCCCCGGAGAGTCTTTCGGCGCTCGCCGAGCACGCCGCCGGGTGTCTCGGACTGAGGGTCCGGGGAGTCATGGCTGTCGCCCCCCTGGGCGAAGAACCTGCCGCAGCCTTCGAACGGCTCGCCGGCCACGCGCACACCGTGCGCCGTGTCTTCCCGGACGCCACCTGGATCTCGGCCGGGATGACCGGCGATTTCGAAGCTGCAATTCACGCCGGCGCGACACACCTGCGCATCGGCACGGCAATCACGGGTCCGCGCCCTGTGCGCGGTTAACCTCGGAGCAGACGAGCAAACGGAGGATGCGATGTCGAACCCCTTGAAGAAGACCATGGTCTACCTGGGCCTCGCCGACGAGGAAGAGGTCTACGACGAGACGCCAGCGCCTGCGCCCACGCGCAAGTCTGCCGCGGCATCCGTCGAGAAGGCCGCCCCGGTCACGCCGATTCACCGTCCGGCGGTGGTTCGTCAGCCCGCAGTCGGCGCTCTCAACGAGATCGTCACGGTGCACCCCAAGCAGTACCGCGACGCGCAGGTGATCGCCGAAAGCTTCCGCGAGGGCGTTCCCGTGATCATCAACCTCTCGCAGATGAGCGACGCCGACGCGCGTCGTCTCATCGACTTCGCGAGCGGCCTGTCGCTTGGCCTGTACGGCCGCATCGAGCGCGTGACGAGCAAGGTTTTCCTGCTCTCACCCGAGAATGTTGCGGTGTCGGGTGAGGGTGCCGTGGCGCAAGCGGATCCGGAGGCGGTTCCTTTCCCGCAGACTTGATACGTGAACGTCATCCAGATCGTTGCCGGAATCCTCAACGCGGCAGTCCTGATCTACATTCTCGTGCTGCTGGCCCGACTCGTCTTCGAGTGGATCCCCGTCTTCGACCGTGAGTGGCGTCCTCGTGGCGCGATGCTTGTTGTCGCCGAAGGTGTGTACACCGCGACGGACCCTCCGATCCGTTTCCTCCGTCGTTTCATCCCCCCGTTGCGAATCGGCAGCATCGCCATCGACTTCGCGTTCGCGCTCACGATGCTCTCGTGCTTCATCCTCCTGTCGGTGACACGCGCCTTCGCAGGATGAATCCACCCACGACTATGCTTTGCTGTTATCAACCGTCCACAACCGCGTGCCGGAAGGCGCGATCGGCCAGCGGCCGGGCGAACGAAAGAGGGAAGAAATGCCACTGACTCCGGATGACGTCGTCACCAAGCAGTTCCAGCACGTCCGGTTCAAGGAAGGGTTCGACCCCGACGAGGTCGATGACTTCCTCGACGAGATCGTCGTCGAGTGGCGTAAAGCCCTGGCCGAGAACGAAGAGCTCAAGGCACGCATCGCCGAACTCGAGTCCGGCGCGCCCGCGGCCCCCGCGGCACCGGCAGAGGCGCCCGCCGAAGAGGCAGCCCCCGCTCCCGCCCCGGCTGCTCCGGCCAGCACGCCGCTTCCGACCCAGGCAAGCGCCGGCCTGCTCGAGCTCGCGCAGCGTCTGCACGACGAGCACGTCGCCGAAGGCCAGGCGCGCCACGACCAGCTCATCGCCGAGGCCCAGGCTCAGGCTGCCTCGATCATCTCCGACGCTGAGACTCGCGGACGCGACGAGATCGCTCGCATGGAGGCCAAGAAGGCCGAACTGGATGCCCGCATCGGCGAACTGCGTGAGTTCGAGCGCGACTACCGCTCGCAGCTGCGCAACTTCATCGAAGGTCACCTGAAGGACCTCGACTCCTCTTCGACCGACAGCGCGTCGGTCGCGAACATCACGAACTGAGGACGCTCTTGGCGTCCCGGCCACCTCTGCGTCACGCGGCGGCCGGCATCACGATTGCGCTGCTCGCAATCCTGGTGCTGGCCGTCGACCAGTTCACGAAGTACCTCGCGCTGACCAACCTCCCGCTGCAGGAGTCGGTTCCCGTCGTGGGTGAGTTCTTGCAGTTCTACCTCGTCAAGAACCCCGGTGCCGCTTTTTCGCTCGGTGAGGGGTACACCTGGATCTTCACCATCGCCCTGGCAGTGGTTGCCGGGGTGATCGTGTGGCTGGCGGCCACCCGCGTGCAGTCACGCCTGTGGGCGATCGTGCTGGGACTTCTGCTGGGCGGGGTGCTGGGAAACCTCACGGACCGCCTGTTCCGTGAACCCGGATTCCCCGTGGGACACGTCGTAGACTTCATCAACACACCGTGGATGTGGTTCTGGATGAGCCCCGCCATCTACAACATCGCGGACATTTTCATCGTGTCGATGATGATCGGGGTGGCACTGCTCGTGATCGTAGGAGTACAGATGGACGGTAAGCGACACCACAACCGTGAGACGGATGCCGCGGAGGAGGAGACCATCCTTGGCACCGCGGGGGACGAGTTCCCTCCCGGAGGGGGTGTCGCCGGAGGATTTGATTCCGAGTTCCCCGTCGCGGATCCTTACGCCGGGGTGCCCCGTTCCGAGATCGGACTCCCGCCGCTGACAGAGGCCGAGCAGGAGGCAGTGGCCCGGGAAGCGGACCGGATCGCCGACGAGGAATCCCGCCGCGACTCGTGAGCCGTCCCGGTAGGCGAGCTGCTGCGGCATCCGACCGTCGGCCCGCTCGAGACGGAAGCTGAGATGCCGGCGCGGATGCTGCCGGTTCCCGACGGCCTCGACGGTGCGCGGGTCGATGCCGGCATCGCCAAGATGCTCGGATTCTCGCGTACCTTCGCCGCCGAGGTCGCCGAATCCGGAGGCATCAGTGAAGGTGGCAGAGCTCTCGGCAAGTCGGACCGGCTGACGGCGGGAACCGTTCTCGAGGTCGAATGGACCGACCGTCGTGAGCCCGAGGTGATCCCCGTCGTCGTTCCGGGTTTTGGCATCGTGTACGACGATGACGACATCGTGGTGGTCGACAAGCCGGCGGGTGTGGCAGCCCATCCCTCGGTGGGGTGGGAAGGCCCGACGGTGCTTGGCGCACTCGCAGCTGCGGGGTTCCAGATCGCGACCAGCGGCGCACCCGAGCGGCAGGGCGTCGTTCACCGCCTGGACGTCGGCACCAGTGGACTCATGGTCGTGGCCAAGTCCGAGCACGCCTACGGCGTCTTGAAGGCTGCGTTCAAGGATCGCACCGTCGATAAGATCTACCACGCGGTAGTTCAGGGCCATCCCGACCCGCTCGCCGGTACGATCGACGCTCCCATCGGGCGTCATCCCTCGCACTCCTGGAAGTTCGCGGTCACCCGCGACGGCAAGCCCTCGATCACTCACTACGAGACCATCGAGGCCTTTCCCGGAGCCTCACTGTTGGAAATCCACCTGGAGACCGGGCGGACCCACCAGATCCGTGTCCACATGGCAGCACACCGGCATCCGTGCGTCGGCGATCCGCTCTACGGCGCCGACCCCACGATCTCAGAGCGGCTGGGCCTGACCCGCCAATGGCTGCATGCGCGCACGCTTGCCTTCGCGCACCCCGCAACCCGCGAGTGGGTCTCGTTCGACTCGCCCTATGCGCCTGATCTCGCTCATGCCCTCGCGATCCTCCGCGGCGAGGAGCTGGATTGAGCCCTGCAGCTTCCGAGGACCTCAGAAGCTGCCGAGAAGATCGAGCCGCAGCTGGGCCGTGACCGCGATCAGAGCGTAGTCCAGCACGGTGGCAAGCAACGCCCACGAGAAGATCACGCTTCCCACGCGCCGCGCCGCAGGCGCTTCGGTCCACACTCCGTCGCGCAGCATCCAGCCTGTGGTGAACCAGAAGAGCGGAATCGTGACGAGCCAGATGATCATGCACCAGGGACACAACGATCCGTAGACGAAGATGCTCTGGAATGCGAAGTAGTGCACGAGAACGAACGCCCCGGCAACGAAGATGCCGTACGTCCGCCAGTACCACCGACGAAGGCCGGATGGTGATGCCAGCTCGCTGACGCCGGCGTAGACGGGGCCCAGGAACAGCACCATGCCCGCTATCGAGTTGCTGAATCCGAGGATGTTGCCGCCGGGGAGAGCAGGTTGGGGCCGCACGTGACCAACACACCCCACTGACACGAGATGATCGCATCCGCGCCGGTGAGCTGACCGATGTACTCCAGGTACAGCAGGAACGCGACGATGGCGCCGAGGATCCCGCCGACGATCCAGAAGACGGCGAGGGCGACGGTGGGTCGGTGCAGGGCCACCCGCCCATTGTCGGTACCGGTCAGGGCGCTGCGTCGACGGCCGAGCCGGACTTAATCAGGCAGAGGGAGGCTGCGCGTCGCTGCCGCCTGTCACGAACCGAGCCTCGCCGTGATCCGGCGTTGCCGCAGCGATGCGAGCGCGCATGTCGGCATCCACGTCGCCCAGGGCATCGAGCGGGTACCAGGCGACCTCCGTCATCTCGCCGTCGACGGGAACCGGGTCGCCCGAAATCCATGTGCACCGGAAAGTGAGGTCGAGGTAGTCGCTCTGGTCCCCGTTGGCGTAGGTGATCCTCGGGATCTGATGCACCCACGCGAGCCGATCGGCACGGATGACGACACCGGCCTCTTCGGCAGCCTCCCGCACCGCGGCATCCGCCGGCTCTTCGCCCGGATCGACGATGCCGGTGATCGGGGTCAGGGCGTGATTGTCGGAGCGACGGCCCAGCAGGACCTCACCGCCGCGGATGATGACAGCGGTGACGCCGACGAGGGGGAGCGGGCGGGTGCCGACGAATCGGCGCAGCTCAAGGATGAAGTCGGGAGTTGGCACACGGCAACCGTAGCCGCCTCGGCGGGCCAGGCGAGCCGGCGTCCGAGCCCGAACGTAGACTCTCGGCATGGCGTCCGACTCCTTCGTCCACCTGCACGTCCACAGCGAGTATTCGATGCTCGATGGAGCCGCCCGGATCGGCGCGATGGTGCAGGAGGCTGCAGCCCAGGGGTCGCCGGCGATCGCCGTCACCGACCACGGAAACACCTTTGCGGCCTTCGAGTTCTACAAGGCGGCGAAGGATGCCGGCATCAAGCCGATCATCGGCATCGAAGCGTATGTGACGCCAGGCACGCACCGGTCCGAGAAGTCGCGGGTGCGGTGGGGGTCACCTGAGCAGAGCGACGACGACGTCTCGGGCTCGGGCGCGTATACCCACATGACGCTGCTGTCGGAGACGACAGCCGGGATGCACAATCTGTTCCGACTCTCATCGAAGGCCTCGATGGAGGGGTACTACTTCAAGCCCCGCATGGACCGGGAGCTTCTGGAGACCTACTCGAAGGGCCTGATCGCGACCACCGGATGCCCCTCCGGCGAGGTGCAGACCCGGTTGCGCCTGGGCCAATACGATGCGGCGCGCGCGGCCGCCGCGGAGTTCCAAGACATCTTCGGCAAAGAGAACTACTTCGCCGAGATCATGGATCACGGTCTCGACATCGAGCGTCGGGTGATGACCGACCTGCTGCGGATCGCGAAAGACCTCGATATTCCGCTCCTCGCGACCAACGACTCGCACTACACACACCAGCGTGACTCGAACAGTCATGCAGCCCTGCTCTGCGTGCAGTCGGGCTCGACGCTGGATGACCCGAAGCGGTTCAAGTTCGACGGCGACGGCTACTACATCCGTACGCCGGCCGAGATGCGCCAGATTTTTCGGCAGCATCCCGACGCCTGTGACAACACGCTGCTGATCGCCGAGCGCTGTGAGGTCGAGTTCAACACCAGCGCCAACTACATGCCCCGCTTCCCCGTGCCCGACGGCGAGACCGAGGAGAGCTGGTTCGTCAAAGAGGTCGAGGCCGGCCTCGAGGAGCGGTACCCGGCGGGGATCCCCGACGAGGTCCGCAAGCAGGCCGAATACGAGGTCGGCGTCATCGTGCAGATGGGGTTCCCGGGCTACTTCCTCGTCGTCGCCGACTTCATCAACTGGGCAAAGCGCAACGGCATCCGCGTCGGCCCGGGCCGTGGATCGGGCGCGGGTTCGATGGCTGCCTATGCCATGCGCATCACCGACCTCGACCCCCTGCAGCACGGCCTCATCTTCGAGCGGTTCCTCAATCCCGACCGCGTCTCGATGCCCGACTTCGATGTCGACTTCGATGACCGTCGCCGCGGTGAAGTCATCCAGTACGTCACCGAGAAGTACGGCGACGACCGGGTGGCGCAGATCGTGACGTACGGCACGATCAAGGCGAAGCAGGCCCTGAAGGATGCCGGTCGCGTGCTCGGATTCCCCTTCAGCATGGGCGAGCGTCTCACCAAGGCCATGCCGCCGGCGGTCATGGGCAAGGACGTGCCGCTGACCGACATGTTCAACAAGGATCACCCCCGCTACAAGGAGGCGGGGGAGTTTCGCACTCTCATCGAAACCGACCAGGAAGCCAAGACGGTCTTCGACACGGCGGTGGGCCTCGAGAACCTGAAGCGCCAGTGGGGTGTGCACGCAGCCGGTGTCATCATGTCGAGCGAACCGCTCATCGACATCATCCCGATCATGCGCCGTGAGCAGGACGGCCAGATCGTCACGCAGTTCGACTACCCGTCGTGTGAGTCGCTCGGCCTGATCAAGATGGACTTCCTGGGGCTTCGCAACCTCACGATCATCAACGATGCGCTCGACAACATCGAAGCCAACCGCGGTGAGCCCCTCGTCCTCGAGGAGCTCGACCTCGACGACCGGGCATCGTACGAGTTGCTCGCCCGCGGCGACACCCTCGGGGTGTTCCAGCTCGACGGCGGTCCGATGCGGTCCCTTCTTCGCCTCATGAAGCCCGACAACTTCGAGGACATCTCGGCAGTCCTCGCGCTGTACCGCCCGGGTCCGATGGGCGTGAACTCGCACATCAACTACGCCCTGCGCAAGAACAAGCAGCAAGAGATCGAGCCGATTCACAAAGAGCTCGAAGAGCCCCTCGCCGACATCCTCGACACGACCTACGGGCTCATCGTCTATCAGGAGCAGGTGATGGCCGTAGCCCAACGGGTCGCCGGCTACACACTCGGTCAGGCCGACCTGCTGCGCCGCGCGATGGGCAAGAAGAAGAAGTCCGAGCTCGACAAGCAGAAAGAGGTCTTCTTCGGCGGCATGACCGAGCGCGGGTTCTCGGATGCCGCGCAGCAGACCCTGTGGAAGGTGCTCGAGTCGTTCGCCGACTACGCCTTCAACAAGGCGCACACCGCCGCCTACGGGCTCGTGTCGTACTGGACCGCCTACCTGAAGGCCCACTATCCCGCGGAGTACATGGCAGCGCTTCTCACGAGCGTGGCCGACTCGAAAGACAAGATGGCGATCTACCTCAACGAGTGCCGACGGATGGGCATTCGGGTGCTGCCCCCAGATGTGAACGAGTCGATCCGCTACTTCGCGGCAGTCGGTGACGACATCCGCTTCGGGCTCGGCGCCGTGCGCAACGTCGGAGCTAACGTCGTCGAGGCCATCGTACAGTCGCGCGTGGATGAGCCCTTCGTGTCGTTCCACGACTTTCTCGCTCGGGTGCCGGTCTCGGTCGCGAACAAGCGAACGGTGGAGTCGCTGATCAAGGCCGGCGCGTTCGACACGCTCGGTGCGACCCGGCGCGCTCTCCTGGAGATCCACGAGGATGCCACCGAGCAGGCTGTGCTCGACAAGCGCCGCGAAGCCAACGGCGAGGTCGGGTTCGACTTCGATTCGCTGTGGGGAGCGGACGAACCGCAACAGGTCAACAAGGTTCCCGACCGCCCGGAGTGGACGAAGAAAGACAAGCTGGCTTTCGAACGCGAAATGCTGGGGCTCTACGTCTCGGACCATCCGCTCGCCGGCCTCGAGGTGCCCCTCGCCAAACACGCGTCGATCAACATCCATGACCTGCTGGCCTCCGAAGACCTGGCTGACGGCGATCAGGTGACCATTGCGGGCCTGGTGACGAGTGTGCAGCATCGCGTCGCCAAGTCCAGCGGCAATCCGTACGGCATGATCACCGTCGAGGACTTCGACGGCGAGATCACCGTCATGTTCATGGGAAAGACCTACACGGAGTTCCAGTCGATGCTGCAGGCCGACTCGATCCTCGTGGTCCGCGGACGCGTCTCTCGGCGCGACGACGGCATGAACCTTCACGCGCAGGCGGCGTTCTCACCCGACCTCGGCTCCGTCGACGAATCCGGACCGCTCGTGCTCGTGATTCCCGAGCAGCGGGCCACCGAAGCGGTCATCGGCGATCTCGCCGACTGCCTACGCCGTCACCGGGGAGACACGGAGGTGACGCTGCGCCTCCACAAGGCAGGCGTGGCGAAGGTCTTCGAGGTACCGCATCCGGTGAGCGTCACTGCCGACCTGTACGGCGAACTCAAGGGTCTGCTCGGCCCGCAGTGCCTCGGGTAGCTCCGCCCCGTACGGCGACCGAACTGCGTTCGGGCGATGCATGCCCTGGGCGCTTCACGCCTCGCGCGAGCGATAGCGTAGATGGATGCTTCGCACCCTTGATCTGCGCGGGCAATCCCTGTCGCCCGCAGAGCTGCTCGCCGCCGTCCCTCGCGCGACCGCAGCCCGTTCCGAGGCGCTCGCGACCGCCGCGCGCCTCGTCGATGACGTCGCCTCGCGCGGCGAGGCGGCGCTGCGCGAGCAGGCCGAACAGTTCGACGGGGTGACCGGTCACGACATCCGTGTTCCAGCCTCGCACCTCGACAAGGCTCTCGAGCAGCTCGATCCTGCGGTTCGCGCGGCGCTCGAGCAGGCCATCGACCGCGTGAGGGCTGCCTCGGCCGTGCAGGTTCCGCCGCCGACCACCACGACGCTGGCCCCAGGAGCTCTCGTTCACCAGCGGTGGCAACCGGTGCGCCGGGTCGGGGTGTATGTGCCGGGCGGCAAGGCGGTGTACCCCTCCAGTGTCGTGATGAACGTCGTGCCGGCCCAGGCGGCCGGCGTCGAGCAGATCGCTCTCGCGTCCCCGCCCCAGCGGGGAGAGGACGGGCGAGTCCACCCGGTGATTCTTGCCGCCGCGAAACTCCTCGGGGTCACCGAGGTGTACGCGATGGGCGGCGCCGGTGCGATCGGTGCATTCGCCTACGGGGCCGCGAGCCTGGGCCTCGATCCGGTGGATGTCGTGACGGGACCGGGGAACAACTTCGTGGCGGCAGCAAAACGCGCCGTAGCCGGTCGCGTCGGCACCGACTCGGAGGCAGGCGCGACCGAGATCCTCATCGTCGCCGACGACACCGCCGATCCGCGGCTTGTCGCTGCCGACCTCATCAGCCAGGCCGAGCACGACGAGCAGGCATCCGCGGTTCTCGTGACCACGTCGATGGGCCTGGCCGACGCTGTGCAGGCAGAGATCGGCGGGCTGGCCGCGCAGACTCTCCACGCCGCACGCATCGAGGTGGCGCTGACGGGACCGCAGTCCGCGATCGTGCTCGTCGACGACCTCGACGCCGCCGTCGACTTCTCGAACGCGTACGCTCCCGAACACCTCGAGTTGCACCTTGCCGACCCCGCTGCGCACCGGTTCGTGCACGCCGGGGCAGTCTTCGTCGGTCCCTATTCGCCGGTGAGCCTGGGTGACTACCTCGCGGGGAGCAATCACGTGCTCCCCACCGGCGGGCAAGCACGATATGCCGCAGGGCTATCGGCCTCGACGTTCCTGCGCCCGCAGCAGGTGATCGAGTATGACCGGGACGCCCTCGCGGAAGTCTCTGACGCCATCGTGGCGCTTGCGACCGCCGAAGTGCTCCCCGCGCACGGTGAAGCCGTTCGCGCGCGCTTCACCGCGTAGTCTGGGGCTGCTATGCACTGCCCTTTCTGCCGTCACCCTGACTCGCGCGTGATCGACTCCCGCACCAGCGACGACGGTCTCAGCATCCGTCGTCGCCGTCAATGCCCCGAGTGCGGTGGTCGCTTCTCGACCATCGAGACCGCGAGCCTGAACGTCATCAAGCGCTCGGGCGTGATCGAACCATTCAGTCGCGAAAAGGTCATGTCGGGGGTGCGCAAGGCCTGTCAGGGGCGCCCCGTGACCGAGGGCGATCTTGCCGTTCTGGCCCAGACGGTCGAGGAGGCGGTTCGACAGACCGGATCGTCGCAGGTCGACACGAATGAGATCGGCCTGGCGATCCTCGGGCCACTCCGCGAACTCGACCAAATCGCTTATCTCCGGTTCGCGAGCGTGTATCAGGCGTTCGATTCGTTGGAGGATTTTGAGTCGGCGATCGCACAGTTGCGTGCGGATCATCAACGCCTGGCATCCGACCTCGAGGAGTAAGCATGTACCCGTGGCTGTTTCGCACGTTCCTCTCGAGGATGGATCCGGAGACAGCACATCACGCGGCGATGCTCGTCATCCGGCTGCTCGGTTTCCCGCCGTTCTCGTGGGTGGCGCGGGCCCTCACCAAGCCTGATCCGTCGCTGCGCGTGCAGACGCTCGGATTGACCTTCGACGCGCCGTTCGGTGTCGCGGCCGGGTTCGACAAGGATGCCGTGGGCGTCGACGGTCTGCACGCTCTCGGTTTCGGGCATGTCGAGGTCGGCACCGTGACCGCGATCCCGCAGACCGGAAACCCGAAGCCGCGCCTGTTCCGCCTCATCCCGGATCGCGCTGTCGTCAACCGCATGGGGTTCAACAATCACGGGTCGTACGCCGCGGCGGGTCGGCTCGAACGCGCTCGTCGTCGGCGTCACCGCACGGTCCTGGGCGTCAACATCGGCAAGAGCCGCATCGTGGATGTCGAAAACGCGGTAGTCGACTACGTCACGAGCACGCGGCTTCTCGCGCCCGTGGCCGACTACCTCGTGGTCAATGTGTCGTCGCCGAACACCCCGGGTCTGCGGAGCCTGCAGGCAGTCGAGTCGCTAAGGCCCCTGCTGACCGCGGTGAAGGATGCCGCTGAAGATACCCCCCTGCTCGTCAAGATCGCGCCCGATCTCTCTGATGACGACATCCGCGATGTCACGGCCCTGGCGCTCGAACTGGGCCTGCAGGGCATCGTCGCCACGAACACGACAATCGCGCGCGATGACCTCGGGCTGGTCACCGACCCGGCGGTGGTCACGGCAGCCGGCGCTGGTGGGCTGTCGGGAAAGCCACTCGCTCCGCGCGCCCTCGAGGTGCTGCGTCTCGTTCGCTCCCTGGTGCCTGACAGTTTCTGCGTCATCTCGGCCGGTGGTGTCGAGACTGCTGCCGACGTCCGCGAAAGGCTGGATGCCGGCGCAACTCTGGTGCAGGGATACACCGGGTTTCTGTACCGAGGGCCGCTCTGGGCGCGGCAGATCAACCGGGGGCTTGTCCGCGCATGAGGGGCATCTGCCCCGAAGACTTAGGAAGCCCTAACTTCCTCGGGAATGCGGGGGACCTCCTCGGATATACTCCCGACAGCACAACACCGGCATTCGCGTCGTCGAGTGCTTCAGCGCGGCCGTCGCGCCATGGGAAGGAACCTCTGTGATCGAACGTCACATCAAGCCCGAAGTCGCCGCGATCTTCATCGATGTCGCCCGAGGCCGTCGGGGTATCTACTCCGATGACGCAGCCTTCGAGGAGCTGCTCGCCGAGGCGAAGGCAGCATTCGAAGCGGCCGACCCCGAGACCGTCGAGATCATCCGCCAGTTCGCGCGGGCCGAGGTCCCGGACGGGGGAGTACTCTTCCATGGCCTCACCGTCGATCAGGACGACATGGGTGAGAGCCCGCGGGACCCGGTTGCGTTCGAGGGTAAGGATCGTGACCCCGTGACGGAGGCTGCACTGTTGGCGTTTGCCTCGGTGGCCGGCGAGGTCTTCTCGTTCGCCCGTCAGCACCGCGGTGCGCTGATCCAGAACGTCACACCGATCCCCGGCCACGAGTACGACGCCGTGGGAACGGGAAGCCGGAGCTTGCTCGACTGGCACTCGGAGGATGCCTTCGACGACGCCCACCCGCAGTTCGTCGGCCTCTTCTGCGTCCGGGGTGATGAGCGCGTGCAGACGGCGCTGGCGCCGGTCGACCGTATCGACCTGTCGGCCGAGGATGAGGCGGTCCTCCGTCAACCGCGCTTCATGCACGGCATCGACAAGGCATCCGGCGGAACGGGTCGTCCCGAAGACGGTGTCCAGGGCGCAGCGCTCTACGGCGAGGACGGCAAGCGTTTCGTCCGCATCGACATGGACTGCGCCGCCGCCGTCACCGGCGATGACGAAGCTGCCGCGGCGCTCCAGGCCTTCCACGACGGCGCCGACAAGGAGGGCATCTATGTGACCCTCGGTGCCGGCGACATCCTGCTGTTCGACAACCGTCGCGTCATGCACGCGCGGACCCCCTTCGAACCCCGCTACGACGGCACCGACCGCTGGCTGCAGCGCGTCATCATCACCGATGACCTCGGACGCTCCGCCGACCGCCGCATCAACCACCACCGTGTGGTGGAAAACGAGCTGGTAGGCGCCTGACATTCGCTGATCGCACGCGGCCGGCGCCCCGACGGGTGCCGGCCGACGTGTGAGGGCAGCACCCTTCGGAAAGAGAGAGCGATGGCATCGCGAGGACTCGGTTCGCGCTTCGGTTACATGGTGGCCCGGTTGAAGGTCATCGACCTCCCCTCGGTCATCGAGCGCGCCCGCGAGGTATCAGCCCAGTTCCACAAGTGGACCCCAGCGGTGGTCGTGGACATGTTCTGGCAGGCGACCTTCCACCAGGTCGGCTTTCAGGACTATGTCGACTACGATTTCGCGATCCTGAACCGGCGCGAGCGGCGCACGATGATGACGCATCCGCACTCGAACAAGTACTCGTACACGTTCGATGATCCTGAGTACCGCGGGATCTTCTACGACAAGTGGGAGTTCGACCGCGTCTTCTCGGAGTACCTCGGTCGTGACTGGATGATGGTCACCGACGACAACGTCGACGAACTGCGCGCTTTCGGTGAGGCACATCCCGTGCTCATCACCAAGAAGCAGGCGGGTCGCTCGGGGGCTGCCATCAACCGGTATTACTCGACCGAGATCGAGGACTGGGCAGACTTCCACGCGCAGCTGCGCGAGCGCGGTGAGCTGCTGATCGAAGAGAACATCGTGCAGCATCCCGATGTCGCCGCCGTCTGTGCCGGCACGGTCAACTCGACCCGCGTCGCTGCGTTCTTCGACGGCGAGAAGACCCACATCCTCGCGATCGCGCAGAAGTTCGGTCGCGGTCAGGTCGCAGACCAGATGGACTTCGGCGGCTTCTACACGATGCTCGACCCCGAGACCGGAGCCTCGCTCGGCGACGGCTACGACTCGCACGGACACGTGCACAAGCTCCACCCCGATTCGGGCTACCCGATCGCTGATTTCCAGCTGCCGATGTTCGATGAGGTCATCGCCTTCGTCGACAAGGTCGCCCGTCACGTCCCGCAGGTGAAGTACGTCGGGTGGGACATCGCCGTGACCCCGACGGCCCCGTGCTCATCGAGGGCAACTGGGCCACGGGCGTCTACGAGAACAAGCCGAGCGTGCTCGGCATCCGTACCGGACACCGCCCTCGATACCAGAAGGCGATGGGCTTTTGATCAGTCCGACCGGGCCGCGCGTCCGGCTGAGTAGCTCGGCGCTTGTCGCCGGCGCCGGCCGGGCGATCGAGGCCGGGGGAGCGGATGCCGTTCCCGACCTCCGTCGCGATGCTTACGGCCACGGCGTGCAGTTCGTCGCTGAGACTCTGGCGCGGGTCGGCATCCGTGCGGCGATGCTCGACGCTGAATCCGTCGATGCAGCTCAGAGCATGGGGATCGCCCCGGCCGCGGACGCTCCTACGCTGGACCCCGCCGTGATCTTCGGTCTCCCCGGTGCCTCCGAGGACCCCGCCAGGCCGGTCATGAGCCTTCTCGGCTCCGTGCTCTCGATCAAGGCTCTGCGCGCCGGCGAGGGAGTCTCGTACAACTACACGCATATTGCCCCGCGGGACACACGGATCGCGCTCGTCTCAGGCGGGTTCGGCCAGGGGGTGGCGCGCTCGCTCGGCAACCAGGTCTCGGTCGAGGTGCGGGGTGCCCTGTATCCCATTGTCGGCCGGGTCGCGATGGATGTCTGTGTCGTGGACATCGGTGACGCCGACATCGCGCGCGGTGACGAGGTCATCTACTTCGGCGGCGACGGCCCGGCTGGTCCGGCGCTGGCCACGTGGGAGGCGGCATCCGGACTCACTGCTGCCGAACTCGTCTGTGCGCTGGGCCTGCGGCTACCGCGGGAGGTGGTCGCTTGAGCGCGCGGATGGTCGTGGACCTCGGTCGGATCCTCGCCGACATCGACGTGCTGCGGGGGCGCATCGCGCCGGCCGAGTACATGCTTGTTGTCAAGAACGACGCCTACGGCCACGGCGTCGATCGTGTCGTCGCCGCCGCTGCAGCTCACGGCGTGCGCTGGTTCGGGGCCTTCGACGTGCCGATGGGTGTCCGCACGAGAGCTGCCGCGGGCCCCGACGCTCGCGTCTTCTCGTGGGTGACGATCACCCAGCCCGAGATCGAGGTCGCGCTGGAGGCCGGCATCGAACTCGGCGTGGGTGATGCCTCGTACCTCGAAGACATCGCGACGGTGTCGGCGGGGCGAGGAGCTCCGGTGCACATCAAGATCGACACCGGACTTCACCGCAATGGTGTCAGGCCGGAGGCGTGGCCGGCGTTCGTCACCCGGGCCGCGGAGCTCGAGGCAAGCGGCGACATCCGGGTCGTCGGAATCTGGAGCCACATCGCCGAAACCAGCGACGAGGACGACGATCTGTCCCGTGCCGCGTTCCTCGAGGCGATCAGGATTGCCGAGGACGTGGGCCTGCGCCCTCAGGTTCGCCACCTCGCAGCCAGTGCGGCGGCTTTCGCACGGCCGGAGTTCCGGTTCGACCTCGTCCGCTTCGGTGCCTTCAGCTACGGCATCCGTTCGACGGGCGGCCCCGAGCTGGAGGGAATCGCGCCCGCGGCTACCCTGATCGCCACCGTGAGCGACGTCGGAGACTCTGCCGTCGCGGTCTCCTACGGGTATCTGGACGGCCTGCCGTCGACGCTTGCGGGTCGGATGTCGGTGGGAACTCCCGCTGGCCCGCGTCTCGTCCGCGAGATCGGCCCGGCGACGATGCTGATCGACCCGTGGCCGGGCGCCGCTGTCGAGGATGAGGTCTACCTCTTCGGCCCCGGAACGCGCGGCGAGTCCAGTGTGACGACTCTCGCGGAGGCGATCGGCACGGTCGGTGAAGAGATCATCGTCCGCGTCTCACCGCTCGTCCCGCGCATCTACATCTGATCCGAGGCACGCCCATGAGCGCGCGATCAGCGTCGCGCGGTGAGCGCAGCGGACGGGCACATGTCTCGACACCTGGCACCCCCGCGCAGCGGAGCGCGCCAAGCTGCTAGACCGATCTCAGGAGGGGTACTGGCCCCGGCGAACCTGGGCCTTGGGTAGGCGCATGAAGCGCATCTGGACGCTGCGCATCGAGGCGTACCAGCCGAGCCCCTTCTCAACCTTGCTTGCGCCGAACTTGTCGCGCACCGCGCGCTTGACGCGGATCGACGTGATGATCATGTCGCCGATCACGAAGAAGATGAACACCCACAGCGCCACGAACGCCCAGTACTGGATGAAGTTCAGCGGAATGAAGGTTGCGACGATGACCACGACCATCGCGGGCATGACTGCCTCGCCCAGGTGCCAACCGGCGTCCACGAAATCGCGGGCGAACTTGCGCTGCGGTCCCTGGTCGCGGGCGGGAAGGTATTTCTGCTCGCCGTTGGCCATGCCGATGCGGGCGCGTTCCCGGGCCGAGGCGAGCTCAGCCTTGCGCTGCGCCTTCGCTTCCTTCGTGTCGGGAACGAGCGGGCGCTTGCGTGCAGCCTCCTGCTCGGCGCGGCTCGGAGTCGCCTTTCCCTTGCCGACGGTCGACGTCGACGCGTCCTTCGGTGCCTCGGGGCGGGGGTCTTGGCCACGATGATCCTCGCTGTCGCGTTACGGGTAGTCCTTAAGATTACCCGCATGAGTGATATCGCCTCCCGTTCCGATGCTGTCCGTGACGCCGCCGAGACCGGCATCCCCCGTGCGCTGGCGGATTTGGGCGATCTGGTGCGGATTCCCTCGATCGCCTGGCCATCGATGGATCAGCAGCAACTCGTACGCAGCGCAGAGGCAGTGGCTGCCCTGGTCGAAGGCACGGGAGTGTTCGATGCCGTGACCATCAAGCGGGCAGCGATTCCCGGCACGGAGGAGTTCGGGCAGCCTGCCGTGCTCGCGACACGTGCAGCGAGGAACGGTCGCCCGACCGTCCTGCTGTACGCCCATCACGACGTCCAGCCCGTCGGTGACGAGGCGCTGTGGGAGACCCCGCCGTTCCAACCCACGGTTCGGGAGGGCCGGCTCTACGGTCGTGGCGCCGCCGACGACAAGGCCGGGATCATGGCGCACATCGGTGCGATCCGTGCACTTGTCGAGGCGCTGGGTCCCGACTTCGACCTCGGTCTCGCCCTGTTCATCGAGGGGGAGGAGGAGTACGGCTCGCGCTCGTTCGCGCAGTTCCTCAGCGACAACGCCGACGCGCTTCGCGCCGATGTGATCGTTGTCGCGGACTCGGGCAACTGGGACGACCGAACCCCCGGGTTGACGGTCTCGCTGCGCGGCAACGCGCGCTTCTCGATGCGGGTGCGCACGCTCGATCACGCATCCCACTCGGGAATGTTCGGGGGAGCGGTGCCCGACGCCATGCTCGCCACGGTCACGCTGCTGGCCACGCTCTGGGACGCCGACGGATCGGTCGGCGTCGAGGGCCTGAGCTCGCGCGAGGCCGAGACCCCTGAGTACAGCGAGAGCACCCTGCGCTCGGAGACGGGCCTGCTCGACGGGGTGAGCCCGATCGGCGCGGGATCGATCATCGGGCGGATCTGGAACAAGCCGTCGGTCACCGTGATCGGCATCGACGCCACCGATGTCGCCTCGGCCTCCAACACGCTCGCTCCGGAGGTGACCGTCGTCATCAGCGCGCGCGTCGCGCCCGGGCAGTCCGCGGCGGACGCCTACGCAGCGCTGAAGGCACACCTTCGCGCCCACGCGCCGTTCGGGGCTCGGCTGGAGTTCTTCGATGTCGACCTCGGCAACCCGTTCCTCGTCGACACGACAGGATGGGCGGTCCAGGATGCCCGCGAGGCACTCACCGAGGGGTACGGCGTCGATCCGGTCGATATCGGGGTGGGCGGATCGATCCCGTTCATCGCGGACCTGGTCCGCGAGTTCCCGGGCGCGCAGATCCTGGTCACGGGTGTGGAGGATCCGCACTCCCGGGCGCACAGTCCCAACGAGTCACTCCACCTCGAGACCTTCCGGCATGCGCTGATCTCCGAGGCGCTGCTGCTGGAGAAGCTGGACGCGCGCACGCTCTGACCCGCCCGCATTTCCGCCGTCCTCGCCGAGAGCGGGCGTAGAATTTCAGCATCCGCCCCGACGGCTTCAGCCGATAAGGAGAGTCATGACCGACACCGCACTGACCACGGACCAGACCGCCCGCGAGCACGGCGTCGCGCTCACCGACGCCGCCGCCGCAAAAGTCAAGAACCTGCTCGACCAGGAGGGCCGCGATGACCTCCGTCTCCGCGTGGCTGTCCAGCCCGGCGGATGCAGCGGACTCATCTACCAGCTGTACTTCGACGAGCGGTATCTCGACGGAGACAAGACCGTCGACTTCGAGGGCGTGGAAGTCATCGTCGACGACATGAGCGTCCCGTACCTGGACGGCGCAACCATCGACTTCAAGGACACGATCTCGGAGCAGGGCTTCACGATCGACAACCCGAACGCGCAGGGCAGCTGCGCGTGCGGTGACAGCTTCCACTGACCCAGAAGCTTCAGCCTGCGAGAAGGCCGACCTTCAGTATCCCGAAAGTGCGTGGATGCTGAGTGGTTGGCCTCAAGCAGGTGTGAGCTTGCCCTAGACTGACCACAGTCACACTTCGCAACGTGGAAAGGTGCGCCTGTGCCATCCAAACGCCGACTCCGCTGGGTTCTTCTTCCGGTTGGTGCCGCCGCGGCCCTGGTGCTCGCAGGATGTACGCCGACGGAGCTGAACGGATTCCTTCCCGGCTTCGTCGAAGACGGAACTCCTGCGACCAACCACACCGAGATGATCTCGGGACTGTGGGTCAACTCGTGGATCGTGCTGCTGGCTGTCGGCGTCATCACGTGGGCGCTCATGGGGTGGGCCGCGATCGCCTACCGTCGCCGTAAGGGCCAGACCGGCCTGCCCGTGCAGCTGCGGTACAACATGCCGATCGAGATCTTCTACACGATCGTGCCGTTCATCCTCGTGATCGGTTTCTTCGCCTTCACGGCGCGGGACCAGGCGATCATCGAGACGCAGTACGAAGACCCGGACGTGTCGATCACCGCGATCGGCAAGCAGTGGGCGTGGGACTTCCAGTACAACGGTGACGAGGAAGACAACTCCGACGCCGTCTGGACGATGGGTATTCAGGCCCAGCCCGACAAGGCCGGCAACATCGACCAGGAGGCGCTGCCGACGCTGTACCTGCCGGTCGACCAGACCGTGCAGATCAAACTGCAGTCGCGGGATGTCATCCACTCGTTCTGGGTCGTCGACTTCCTCTACAAGAAGGACATGTACATCGGGAAGGACAACTACTGGTCCTTCACTCCGACCCGTGAGGGCACCTACGCAGGCCGCTGTGCGGAACTGTGCGGTGAGTACCACTCGATGATGCTCTTCACCGTCCAGGTCGTGAGCGCCGACGAGTACGAGGACTACCTCGCAAGTCTCGAGGCAAAGGGTCAGACCGGCGACATCAACGACGCATACGACCGCCTGCAGAACACGCCGAACGATCCCACGGATCCCTCGGTCCAGCAGTCAGATGAGGGGAACGAGTGATGGCCACCACGCTGCCGCTTCAGGACGCGGACTCGTCGCGCCCGCGCACTCTCCCGGCACGGCAGGCGGCGCTGATGTCGTCGTCGCGTGTCGAGCAGAAGGGCAACATCGTCGTCAAGTGGATCACCTCCACTGACCACAAGACGATCGGGTACATGTACCTGATCGCTTCGTTCCTGTTCTTCCTGCTCGGCGGTGTGATGGCGCTCATCATCCGTGCGGAGCTGTTCGAACCCGGCATGCAGGTGCTGCCCACGAAGGAGCAGTACAACCAGTTGTTCACGATGCACGGCACGATCATGCTGCTGATGTTCGCGACTCCGCTGTTCGCCGGGTTTGCGAACGCCATTCTTCCCCTGCAGCTCGGTGCCCCCGACGTCGCGTTCCCGCGCCTGAACGCTTTCGCGTTCTGGTTGTTCCTGTTCGGGTCGATCATTGCGATCTCCGGCTTCCTGACCCCGCAGGGCGCGGCTTCCTTCGGCTGGTTCGCGTATCAACCACTCGCGAACGCATCCTTCTCACCAGGCGTCGGCGGTAATCTCTGGATGCTCGGGCTCGGCATGAGCGGCTTCGGAACGATTCTCGGTGCCGTGAACTTCATCACCACCGTCATCACGATGCGCGCACCCGGCATGACGATGTGGCGCATGCCGATCTTCACCTGGAACACGCTCATCACGAGCATCCTGATCCTCATGGCCTTCCCGGTGCTGGCCGCCGCGATCTTCGCCGCCGCCGCCGACCGCGTGCTCGGTGCGCACATCTACGACCCACAGAACGGGGGCGTGCTGCTGTGGCAGCACCTGTTCTGGTTCTTCGGTCACCCCGAGGTGTACATCATCGCGCTGCCGTTCTTCGGCATCGTGTCCGAGATCTTCCCGGTCTTCAGCCGCAAGCCGATCTTCGGTTACAAGACGCTCGTGTACGCGACGATCGCGATCGCCGCTCTCTCGGTCGCTGTGTGGGCGCACCACATGTACGTCACCGGCTCGGTGCTGCTGCCGTTCTTCGCCCTGATGACCATGCTCATCGCCGTCCCGACAGGCGTGAAGATCTTCAACTGGATCGGAACGATGTGGCGAGGGTCGGTGACCTTCGAGACACCGATGACCTTCGCGCTCGGCTTCCTCGTCTCGTTCGTCTTCGGTGGGCTGACCGGTGTCATCCTCGCGTCGCCGCCGCTGGACTTCGCACTGTCGGACTCGTACTTCGTCGTCGCGCACTTCCACTACGTCATCTTCGGAACCGTCGTGTTCGCGATGTTCGCCGGCTTCTACTTCTGGTGGCCGAAGTGGACAGGCCGGATGCTCAACGAGCGCCTCGGGTACGTGCACTTCTGGCTGCTGTTCATCGGCTTCCACATGACCTTCCTCGTCCAGCACTGGCTGGGTGTCGAAGGTATGGTCCGCCGCTACGCTGACTACGCGGAAGCTGACGGATTCACGTGGCAGAACCAGTTGTCGACAGTTGGTGCCATGCTCCTCGCGGTCTCGATGATTCCGTTCCTGCTGAATGTGTGGATCACCGCTCGGAAGGCGCCCAAGGTCACGGTCAACGACCCGTGGGGTTACGGTGGATCGCTCGAGTGGGCCACTTCGTGCCCGCCGCCGCGCCACAACTTCACGTCGATCCCGCGCATCCGCAGCGAACGCCCGGCGTTCGACCTCAACCACCCGGAAGCTGCGCCGATGACGGTTGGTGTCGGCCCGGCGAAGGATGCTCCGCACACACCGGTTGTGGATCTTGCCGATGGGAAGGTGAAGTAGTCCGATGCGTACCAACGTCGCGCTCTGGTGGATTCTGGCGGGCTTCTTCGCTCTCGTCGGTGTCGTCTACACGATCTGGAGCCTTTTCTGGTACGGCAACGTCGAGTGGGTCGGCACGATCGCGCTAATCTTCACTGCCCTCATGGGCGCACTGATCGCCTTCTACACCGGTGCGGTTCGACGCGCTCAGGGCGGCGAGCTGCCCGAGGACACCCTCACGGCAGACATCGACGACGGCGACCCCGAGATCGGTGAGTTCAGCCCGTGGTCGTGGTGGCCGATTGTGCTCGCTTTCTCGGCAGCGATCGCCATCATCGGTCTCTCGGTGGGCGCGTGGATGGTGCCGATCGGGTTCGGTATCTTCCTGGTCGCGATCGTCGGTTGGGTCTACGAGTACTACCGCGGCTACTTCGCTCGCTGAGTACCGCGCGGAGCGCGCTCTTCCGCGCTGCGCGCTCGACGTCTGGGCCCGGCGGGGCTAGACGCTGATCAGCGGGCGCGTTGAACGAGGAGTACGCCGCCGATCACGATGACGGCGCCGATGAGCTCGTTCAGTGTGAACCGTTCTCCGAGCACGATGATCCCGAGTGCCACGCCGACCACGGGGATCACGTAGGTGACGGTTGACGCGCCGACCGCGCCCCATTCGCTGACGACTCGTGTGTTCCAGACATAGACGATTCCGGTCCCGAGGCACCCGAGGGCCAGGAGCGCCAGAATCGGCGCGGGAGCCCATGCGACGGGCGCGAGGCCGATGGCGGGCACGAGCACCAGGGCGAGTACGCCTGCGACAGCCATCTGCGTCGACGCGATCGTGACGCTGTCATGGTTGTGGGTTCCCGTGATGAAGCGCCGCATCCACCCCAGGGCGATGCCGTAGGACGCGGTGGCCCCCAGGCAGGCGAGCTGCGCGGGAAGCGATGCCGTGAACTCGGGGGAGGTGACAACGTCCCAGATGCCCATGACAATCGCGACACCGACAGCGCCGATGATCACCCCGATCAGTCGCCGTGCCGTCATCCGCTCGCTCGGAAGAACGACGACGGCAACGAGCATCGTCCACAACGGTGTGGTCGCGTTCAGGATGGCCGACAATCCCGACGGCAGGCTCTGAGCGGCCCACGCGAACAGCAGGAAGGGCACGATGCAGAAGAAGACTGCGACGACGATCATGTGCAGCCACAGGCGTCTCTCTCGCGGCCACCGTCGACGCGTGAGCGTCATGATCGCGGCGAGCGTCACGGAGCCCAGGATGATGCGTCCCAGAGCCACCTGAGCAGGGTCGAAGGAGTCAACCGCAACCTTCATGAAGAGGAAACTCGCTCCCCACACCAGCGACAGCGCCGCGAACATGAGGACCACGGTGCTGGAGCGCGCTGGCGCGAGAGTCGGCGACGAGGACACGACGGTCACGCTACTCGCCGGGGCGGCCAGGGCACTGGCGGGAATCGGACCCCTCGTTCACCGGCGCACGATCATCACGAGCGGGTCGAACTCGCGGGGGAGCGGACCGTCATCGTTCTCGGTCGGCTGGCCTTCCCGTGCCCAGTATTCGAACCCCCCGATCATCTCCTTGACCGCGTAGCCGAGCTTTGCGAACTCGAGCGCCCCCTTGACGCCGGCGTTGCAGCCCGGGCTCCAGCAGTACACGACGACAGTGGCGTCCGGGGCAATCTCGCGCGGGGCGCGCTCCGCGATCTCGCGGTAGGGCATATGGATCGCGCCGGTGATGCGTCCCTGGCGCCAGGCGTCGACGCCGCGCACATCGACGAGCACGATGTCTTCTCCGGCCTTCTGAGCGGCGTACACGTCCGACGGATCGGTCTCGTGGGCGAGGCGGGTGGCGAAGAAGTCTGCGCTGCTCATGATGCCGACACTAGAGGCAAGTCATGACATTGAGAGCGCCGCAGGCACCCTCCTGCGGCCACGTTTCGGCCGGATCCTGCCATTGCCCGCTGCAGTGAGATGCGGGCAACGGCGCGGGCCCGACATCCGTGGATGCCGGGCCCGCGCACTGGTTGATTCGGGACTACTTCGTGTCGCCGCTGGGGTGAACGTCGTCGTCAGGATCGACATCCGTGTTCGACGTGCCCTTATCGGCAGCCGTGTTCTCCACGACCTGGTCAGTGACGATCACGTTCGTCGGGCGAACAGCCGTCTCGGACTGCTTGCCGTCGGTGATCGGGTGGTGCGGAGCATCCGGAACCCCGGCGCGCTCGTGCATCGCCTGGATCTCGGCATCCTCCTGCTCGGCGATGTGGTCGAGCTCGTGGTGCTGGTGCGAGAGCGCCTCGTCGACCTCGGCCTGCGTGACAGGAGCGAGGCGGTCTTCGAAGAACCAGCGCGACAGCGAGGCACGGAAGTTCTGGTGCCACGGAATCTGCCCACGCGAGTTCGGACGAACGACCAGCGGCTCGTAGGTCTCGAAGTCCACGAGCTTCCAGCGCTCGTACTCGTCGACGGGCTGGTGAACCTCGATGTACTCACCACCGGGGAGGCGGACGATGCGGCCCGACTCGTAGCCGTGAAGGGCGATCTCGCGGTCCTTCTTCTGGAGCGCGATAGCGATGCGCTTCGTGACGAAGTAGGCGATGACCGGACCCACGAACAGCAGAGCCTGCAGCGTGTGGATGACACCCTCCATCGTCACCCAGAAGTGGGTGGCGATGATGTCGGAGGATGCCGCTGCCCACAGCACCGCGTAGAAGGTGACGCCGGCGGCGCCGATGGCGGTGCGGGTCGGGGCGTTGCGCGGACGCTGCGCGATGTGGTGCTCGCGCTTGTCGCCGGTGATCCACGCCTCGATGAAGGGGTAGAACGCGACCAGGGCGATGAAGAGCACCAGCACCGTGATCGGCAGGATGATGTTCCACGACCAGGTGTGATCCCAGAAGACCGTCTCGAGGTGCGGCGGCACGAGACGTAGCGCACCGTCGGCGAATCCGATGTACCAGTCAGGCTGGGTACCCGCAGACACCGGCGAGGGGTCATAGGGACCGTAGTTCCAGACCGGGTTGATCGTGAAGAGGGATGCGATCAGCACGATCACACCGAAGACGATGAAGAAGAATCCACCCATCTTCGAGGCGTACACCGGGAGCATCGGGTAGCCCACGACGTTGTCGTTCGACCGGCCGGGGCCGGCGAACTGCGTGTGCTTGTTGATGATCATGAGGATCAGGTGTGCCGCGAGCAGCGCGACCAGGATCGCCGGCAGCAGCAGGATGTGCAGTGTGTACAGGCGTCCGACGATCTGCATGCCGGGGAACTCGCCGCCGAACAGCAGGAACGAGGTCCAGGTGCCGATCAGCGGGATGCCCTTGATCATGCCGTCGATGATTCGGAGGCCATTGCCCGAGAGCAGGTCGTCGGGGAGCGAGTAGCCGGTGAAGCCCTCACCCATCGCGAGGACGAACAGCACGAAGCCGATCAGCCAGTTCAGTTCACGCGGCTTGCGGAACGCGCCGGTGAAGAACACTCGCAGCATGTGCACACCGATACCGGCGATGAACACGAGCGCTGCCCAGTGGTGGATCTGGCGCACCAGCAGACCGCCGCGGATGTCGAACGAGATCCGCAGGGTCGAGTCCAGCGCCGCCGACATCTCCACGCCACGCATCGGGATGTAGGCGCCCGTGTAGTGGGTGGGAACCATCGAGGCCTGGAAGAAGAACGTCAGGAACGTTCCCGAGAGCAGGACGACGACGAAGCTCCACAGCGCGATCTCACCGAGCATGAACGACCAGTGGTCGGGGAAGATCTTGCGACCGAGCTCTTTGACCAGTCCCGAGAGGCTGGTGCGCTCGTCGAGGTAGTTGGCGGTGGCGCCGACGAATCGGCCGCCGAGCGGCTTTTCTCTGGTGGTACCGACGGCCGTCTCGTCAGTAGCGGTGGCGGTGCTCAATGGCGCTCCCAGAAGCTCGGGCCGACGGGTTCGGTGAAGTCGCTCTGCGCGACGAGGTAACCCTCGTCATCCACCTCAATGGGCAGCTGCGGCAGCGGACGTGCTGCGGGCCCGAAGATGACCTTCGCGCCGTCCGAGACGTCGAACTGCGACTGGTGGCAGGGGCAGAGCAGGTGGTGTGTCTGCTGCTCGTAGAGAGCCACGGGGCAGCCGACGTGGGTGCAGACCTTGGAGTAAGCGACGATGCCGTCGTACGACCAGGTCGCCCGCTCAGGTGTTTCGGTGATCTGCTCGGGCAGCATGCGCACCAGCAGCACGATCGCCTTGGCCTTCTCTTCGAGGTAGCCCTCTTCGTGGCTGAGTTCGGCGAGCGGCTCGGGGATCACGTGCACCGCCGAGCCGAGAGTGACCTCGGATGCCTTGATCGGCGTGCCCTCGGGGTCCTTGGCCAGACGCATGCCGGGCTTCCACATGGTGTGGCTGAGGAGGTACACCGGGTTGCCCGCGTTGGGGCGCTCGGGAGTGTTCTCGGGGGCAAGACCACGGAAGAGGGTGATCGCCGGAAGGATCGAGGCGATCAGGGCCGCGAAGAGGCCGCCGCGGATGACGGTGCGTCGTCCGAATCCTGACTCCTCGTTGGCGGCTTCGAAGACGGCTACGGCGCCGGCACGCGTCGCGTCGGTGCCACGAGTGGGGTGGCGGGCCTCGGTGTGCTCCTTGTCGGACATCACCGCCTTGGACCAGTGGATCGCGGCGACACCAATAGCCAGCAGCGCGAGGGCGATGCCGAGGCCGATGAAGAGGTTGTTGTCGCGGATCGCCGGGATCTCGCCGCTCTCGATCGGGAAGATCATGTAGGCGGCAACTGCCCACAGCGACCCGGCTACCGAGATGTAGAAGAGCGTGTAGATCGTGCGGACGGCGCGCTTCATCGCCGCCGGGTCCTTGTCGGTCATCCGCTCACGGTGCGGCGGAAGCTCGGGGTTACGCACGGGGTCGGTGACGGCGACGGCCGTTCCCGACGAGGGCTGGTACGACGCCCTGTCGAGGCCGTGCGGGTCGTCCTCGTGTGCCATGGTGCTCCTCTAGCGTCTTGCTACGTATTCGGTATGCGGGGTCAGTTGGATTTCGCCGTGATCCACACGGTGATGCCGATCAGGGTGCTGATCCCGAAGATCCAGATGAACAGACCCTCAGCGACCGGTCCGAGCGACCCGAGCTTGAATCCACCGGGGGACTCGGTCTGCTGGATGTACAGCAGCGACGAGATGATGTCTCGCTTGTCCTCGTCGGTCAGGTACATGTCGTTGAACACCGGCATGTTCTGGGGGCCGGTGACCATCGCGGCGTAAATGTGCAGAGCGCTGACCTCGGTCAGGGCGGGAGCGTACTTGCCCTCGGTCAGGGCGCCACCGGCGCCGGCGACGTTGTGACACATTGCGCAGTTGATGCGGAACAGCTCAGCTCCGCGTGCGACGTCGCCTTCACCGTCGAGGATCTCGGGGTCCGGGAAGTCGGGACCGGGAGCGACGGACTGCACGTAGTTGGCCATCGCGAGGATCTGCTCGTCGGTGAACTGCACCGGCTTCTGGGGGGCCTGGGGACCCTGCATCTGCAGCGGCATCCGGCCCGTGCCGACCTGGAAGTCGACGGCGACGGCGCCGACACCATAGAGCGAGGGGCCGTTCTCGGTGCCCTGCAGGTCAAGGCCGTGGCAGGTGGCGCAGTTGGCCTGGAACAGCTTCTTGCCGTCCTCGATCGTCAGGCTGGTCGCCGTGGCGGTGTCGGGTTCGGTGGCTGCCATCGCAGCGGAGGCGCCCGCGTAGACGCCGCCCGTGATGAGCAGTCCGATGCCGATCAGTGCGGTCGCTGCCCAGGGGCTCCGGCGGCCGGTCGAGCGGCGCTTGGTCTGTCGTGCCATGAGGGTGATTCAGCTCCGCTCGGGTTACTTGAGGAAGTAGATGACGAAGAACAGGGCGATCCAGACCACGTCGACGAAGTGCCAGTAGTACGACACGACGATCGACGAGGTCATCTCCTTGCGGCCGAAGTTCTTGACCGCGAAGGCGCGTCCGATCACGAGGAGGAAGGCGATGAGGCCACCGGTCACGTGCAGGGCGTGGAAGCCGGTCGTCAGGTAGAACGCCGAGGCGTACGCGTTCGCCTGGATTGGCATCCCTTCGGCGACGAGCTGGGCGTACTCCCACACCTGGCCCGACACGAAGATGGCGCCCAGGGCAAAGGTCAGCCAGAACCACTCGACCATGCCCCAGCGGTCGCGGAACCGGTTGGTCTTGACCGTGTACGGCTGGAAACGCTCAGCGGCGAACACACCCATCTGACAGGTGACGGATGAGAGCACCAGGATCGTGGTGTTGACCGCAGCGAACGGGACGTTCAACAGCTGGGTCTCTTGGGCCCACAGGTCGGGGGAGGTGCTTCGCAGTGTGAAATAGATCGCGAAAAGGCCGGCGAAGAACATGACTTCGCTGCCGAGCCACACGATGGTTCCAACTGCGACCGGGTCGGGTCGCTTGACCGACCGCATGGCCTGGGAGTACGTCGCTGAGCTGGTGGTCACATTCTTCATTATGGCTGAAGATTTGCCTGGGGTTTCGCATGAGCCACCACTGATGTGAGGTGGCTTGCGACTTAGGCGCACCTCAGTTGCCCGCCCCGCTACGCTCGGAGCCATGACCCAGCAGCCGTCCTGGTCCTCGATCATCAGTGCGCTCCTCGAGGGCGAGGACCTCAGCGTGTCGGAGTCGACGTGGGCGATGCGTCAGATCATGGCGGGGGAGGCGACGCCGTCACAGTTGGCAGGATTCCTCATCGCCCTGCGCGCCAAGGGCGAGACCGTAGACGAAATCGTGGGTTTCCGCGACGCGATCCTGGAGGCCGCGTTGCCGCTTCCGGTGGATCCTCACGTTCTGGACATCGTCGGAACCGGTGGTGACCGTCACCGCACCGTGAACGTCTCCACGACGGCCTCGATCGTCGCGGCGGCCACGGGGATCCCCGTCGTCAAACACGGGAACAAGGCGGCGAGTTCGGCATCCGGGTCTTCCGATGTGCTGTCGGCTCTCGGCGTCGATCTGCGGCTGAGTCCGGATGCCGTGGCCGAGGTCCTCGACCGGGCGGGCATCACCTTCGCGTTCGCCGCCGCGTTCCACCCGGGTTTCCGACACGCCGGGCCTACGCGCGCCGAGCTCGGGGTCCCCACGGTTTTCAATTTCCTCGGCCCGCTGTGCAATCCCGCCCGCGCCGAGGCCAATGCGGTGGGGGTTGCGCACCTGGACCGCGTGCCCCTCATCACCGGCGTGTTCCGGACCCGCGGCGCCACGGCACTCGTCTTCCGCGGCGACGACGGGCTGGACGAACTCACGACCACCGGTCACAGCCGCATCTGGGAGGTGTCGCGCGGCGACATCCACGAGCACGATCTCGACCCGCGTGACCTCGGCATCCCCCGGCGACCCTCGACGATCTGCGCGGTGGTGCGCCCGACCACAACGCTGAGATCGTTCGGCGCGTGCTGGCGGGGGAGACCGGGCCGGTCCGCGATATCGTGCTGCTGAACGCCGCGGCCGGCATCGTCGCGTATCGCCTCTCGCAGGATGCCGCGCAGGCGCAGCTGCCGATCGTCGAGCGTCTGCGGGACGCCCGCGAGGATGCTGCGGCGGCCGTCGATTCGGGCGCAGCGGCAGCGAAGCTGCAGGCGTGGGCTGAGGCGACTGTGGCGCTTGCCCCCTGACCTGGGTCATTCACCGAATATCCTGCCGGAGGACCTACGTCACTTTCCGTACGGGAACGGGTTTCGTAACGTGGACGTCGACGGTGAGATACACCGCCGAATCCCCCCCCGACGACGCACGTCCCTGAAGGAGAATCTGCCATGTCCGCCACCGACACAGCCAGCGCCACTGACACCGTTCAGGCGCCTGCCCGCAACCTCGGTCTCGTGAAGGTGGTGGGGATCCTCGGCATCGTCGGCGGCGCCCTGCTCATCATCGTGGGCATCATCGTGTGGGCCACCGTCTCGAGCCAGCTGCGCGCCGAGAACATCACGATCCCCGACGACGCGATCGCGTTCCAGGGGCAGACCGTTGCCGGCCCTTTCACCGCTTATGTGCAGGCCGACATCATTCAGCATCACGCTCTCGAGGCATCCGGGGGCGCCACCTACGCCGAGCTCGACCGCGAAGACCCGGTGCGCGCGACCATGATGAACGCGTCGTTCCTGCGGGCATCCCTGTTCACGTCAGTCGTGAGCTTCGGTGTCGCCGCGTTCGCGATGGGTATCGGTGTGCTCTCCATCCTGTTCGGCTGGGCACTGCACCGTCTCGCCAGCGCCCCGGTCGTCGTCAAGCGCGCGGCCGTCACCCCCTGATGCTCTGAACCTCGCCTACCGGAGGTAGGACTTCTCCCGGGCGTAGGTCGATCGCGACAGCAATCGACCTACGCCCGGGATTTTGCCTACCTGCAGAAGGCGATGCGCGCGGTCGGTGGGGCGTGTCAGGCTGGGCGGCATGAGCGAGCCGGAGCTGCAGCCGTACGACGCGCTGATCGAGATCGCCCTGCTTCTGGAGCGCGAGCGGGCGATCCGCTACAAGGCGAAAGCGTTTCGTGCTGCCGCCGCAGCGATCGAGGGGCTGGATGCCGCGCAGCTGGCCGACACCGCGGGGCTGCGGCGCCGGAAGGGGATCGGCGATTCGACCCTCGCGGTGATCGTCCAGGCCCGGGAGGGGCGCGTGCCGGACTATCTCGCCGAGTTGCGGGAACGGGCCGGCATCCGGCCCTCTGCGCTCAGCGCGCTGCTGCGCGGCGACCTGCACAGCCACTCCGATTGGTCGGACGGCACGACGCCGATTGCGGCGATGGTGAAGGCCGCCCGTGAGCTCGGGCGGGAGTACCTCGCGCTCACCGACCATTCGCCCCGGCTTCGGGTGGCAAACGGCCTGTCGGCGCAGCGACTGCGGGAGCAGATCCCGATTGTGGAGAGCTTCCGCGACGATCGGTTCACCCTGCTCACGGGCATCGAGGTCGACATCCTCGAAGACGGCGGGCTCGATCAGCAGGATGACCTGCTGCGCTCACTGGACATCGTCGTGGCATCAGTGCACTCGAAGCTGCGGATGGAGCGCGGCCCTATGACGACACGGATGCTGCGCGCAGTGCGAAGCGGCAGGATCGATGTTCTGGGGCATGTGACCGGCAGGCTGGTCAGCGGCCAGCGGGGGACGAGGCCGCCGTCGGAGTTCGATGCGGATCGCGTCTTCGATGCGTGCGCGGAACACGGTGTCGCTGTCGAGATCAATTCGCGTCCCGAACGCGAGGATCCGCCGGATGAGCTGATCGCGCTCGCCCTGGCGAAGGGATGCCTGTTCTCGATCGACTCCGACGCGCATGCGCCGGGTCATCTGTCGCTGCTGGATTACGGCGCCGAGCGGGCGGAGCGCGTCGGGGTTCCGGCTGACCGGATCGTCACGACGTGGCCACTGGCGCGCCTGCAGGAGTGGACCGCCACGCGGAGGTGAGCGGGCGCGACGTCAGTTGCAGGTGCAGAGCTGATCTTTGGGAACACCGGCGAGGGCCTGCTCGACGTGCATGCCGCAGCCGGTCCAGGTGATCTTGCCGCACGAGGAGCAACGAATCTGAGAGCACATGGGAGATGTCCTTCCGGGGTCTGTGACGGTCTATGTTCAAGGATACCCCTAGGGGTATGAATGATGCAACGTGCGTGACGCGGGAAGCCGATAACGCGACCCTAGACTCGACGGGTGGCTTCTGACCGACGCATCGCTCCCGGTGCCGCCGGAGGAGCCGCCGGGCTCGTCATCGCCGGCATCCTCGTCGCCGCGCTGAGTCTTCGCGGACCCATCGTCTCACCGACACCTGTGCTGCGGCAGATCGAAAGCGATCTCGGCATCGGTGCGGCAACGGCCGGATTGCTCACGACCGCGCCTGTGCTGATGTTCGCGCTGCTGACCCCGGTGGCAGCTCTCGTCATCCGTCGCGCCGGGGCGGAGCTCGCGCTCATGATCACCCTCACGGGGGTGCTGCTCGGCACCTTCCTGCGTGCCGTTCCGGGCTTCGGATGGATGCTCGCCGGAATGATCGTGATCGGCGCGTCCATCACGGTCGGAAATGTGGTCATCCCCGTCATCATCCGCCGTGATGTCGTGCCCGAGCGGGTAGCCCTGGTCACAGCTGCTTACGTCGCCATGCTCAACGCGGGATCGCTGCTGACGTCACTGTTGACGGTGCCGATTGCCTCCGTGATCGGATGGAACCTCGCGTTGGTCGCGTGGTCGGTGATTACGATCGCGGGGATGCTGCTGTGGGGCTTGCACCTGCGGCGCGCTGCCGCGCGCGGGGAGCTCTGGGGCGAGCGGTTCTCGGGCGCACAGCGTCCCGCCGTGGCATCCGTGGCCGACCGTGAGGCCGACACGCTGACCGGCCCGGTACCGGTGCCGCTCGGGAGAGGGGCGACGCAGGGTGTTTCGATGTTCCGGAACCCGATTCCGTGGATGCTGCTGCTGGCCTTTGCCGGGCAGGCTGCCGTCTATTACGGGTTCGCGACCTGGCTGCCGACACTTATTGCGGACGATCTCGGTGTCAGCGCAGCAGCAGCGGGAGGCTTGACGGCGTTCTTCCACGGGGTGGCCGTGGTGGGAGCCTTCGTGGTTCCGCTGTTGGCGCGGTTCACACCGCGGATCGTTCCGGCGATCGCGATTGGCACGTCGTGGATCTTGCTGACGCTGGGCATGATCATCGCGCCCGAGTGGGCCGCGGTTTGGCTGAGTTTCGGGGCCATCGGACACGCTGGCGGCTTCGTGGTGATCTTCAGCACGATTGTCGCGATCGCTCGTTCGGACGCCGAGGCTGCCGGGATGTCTGCACTGGTGCAGGGCGGGGGCTATGCGGCCGCGGCGCTGGCTGCACCGGCGATGGGGGCCCTGCACGAGGTGACCGGCGGGTGGGATGCCGTGCTGCTGGCATCCCTCGTCGTCGTGCTCGCCTACTGTGTGCTGCTGGTGGCGGCCGTCATCGTGTCGTGGCGAGCACCTCGATGACCCGCGAGACCGAAGTGCCGAGCGCCCAGGTTTCGGCGAGGGTCACCGCCGCTGCACGCTGATCGTCGTCGAGCGGCCGCAACTGCGTGTCAGGCTGGGGAAGATCGAGATCGCGGACGACTTCGACGACCGTGGGCGCGACCTCGAGGTAGTCGAGCCCCGCGGTGATCTTGGCGCGAACGCCGGCCGACATTCCCTCGCCGCGCTCGGCGGCGCCGATGATGCCGGCAAGGTCGCCGTGCGCAGCGAGGAGCGTAGCGGCCGTCTTCTCGCCGATGCCGGCTACACCCGGCAGCCCGTCGGAGCTGTCGCCGCGAAGCGTCGCGAAGTCGGCGTATTGGCTGGGCAGCACTCCGTACTTCGTCACGACGGTGCGGTCGGTGACCAGTTCGAGGTTGCTCATGCCGCGGGCGGTGTAGATGACACGGATGCTGCGCTCGTCGTCGACGAGCTGGAAGAGGTCGCGGTCACCCGTGACGATATCGACGGGCATCGTCGCCGTGGTGGCGAGGGTGCCGATGACGTCATCGGCCTCGTGCTCGGCAGCGCCGATGATCGTGATCCCGAGGGCGGACAGTGCCTTGCGGATGAGCGGCACCTGCACCTCGAGGGGATCCGGGACCTCCTCGACATCCGGGGCGCCCTCGACGACCTCGACGACCCGGTGGGTTTTGTAGGACGGGATGAGGTCGACCCGCCATTGCGGACGCCAGTCGTCGTCCCAGCAGGCCACGAGATGCGTCGGCTCGTAGGTGGTGACGAGTTTCGCGATCATGTCGAGGAACCCGCGAACCGCATTGACCGGCATCCCGTTGGGTGCCTTCACCGTGTCGGGAACGCCATAGAACGCGCGGAAGTACAGCGACGCGGAGTCGAGCAACATCAATCGTTCTGCCACGCGCCCATCCTGGCATGCGCCGCCGACGATGCGAGCGGCCGACGGAGGGCTCAGCAGCCGGGGCCGGTGGGGTTCTCGGCGCAGGTGCGGTCGACCAGGGCCGTCCGGACCTCGAGAACCTCGAGGGTGTAGGGCGGAGCCGGGGCATTGACGTAGCCGGGGACCGGGCGCCAGCCGCTCCCGAAGTCGACGTCAGCCGAGTACTGCAGCGTGAGGGACACGGTGTACGTCCCGCGCTCGCGATAGACGTGGCTCGTTGACGTCGGACTGAACTGGGAGAGTCCGAGCGACGCCCAGGTGGCACCGCCGGTCGTTGTCCGCGCGCCCGATCCGTCGCCGTAGTCGAAGACGTAACCGGCCGGTCGGAACCTGACTGTCACGTCCCACCCGAGCAGCGGGCCGGTGAGGGTGTGCGTGGATGCTCCGGCCACGATGTTCGTGGGCGTTCCGACGACCCCGAAACCGGCGGGCTCGCCACCGAGGCTCGGACGCGCCGGAACGAAACTCGCGAGATCGTCGATCGTCACGTCCGGATACGTGACCACTGTGTAGTTGCCTCGGCATCCCACGATGGGGCACTCCTCTGCGGAGGGGGCGTTACCCCCGGCGCCCGTTCCGGAGCCGTTGCCGCCGGAGCCGCCACTGCCCTGGGAGCCACCTGTGCCGCCGCTTCCGGATCCACCGCCAGAGCCCGGCTGGTTCGCGGTGCCGCCGACGTCGACCTGGCTTCCGTCGTTGGAGACCGTGCAGTTGCCGAACCATCCCGCTGCATTGCAGGGGTCGCCATCAAGAGCGTGCGCGGGCGTCGAAACTAATGCGCACGCGAGCGCGATTCCGGCGCCGATGGCGAGGACGGAGGCTACTCGCACAGCGGCTCACCTTCGCGGCCTTGAACCCCTGCAACGGCGAACCCAGTTTCGGTGGGTGCCGGGGCAACCGCAACTGAGAGCGATTGAACATCGGTCCGACCCGGATCTACGATCGATGCCCCGCTCTCGTCGGTGACAGTGACGTCGCGCACATCGAGGCACACCGTGAGTTCGACTGTGCTAGATCCGGCGTCAAAGTCGACGGGGGAGAGAAGCTCAATTATTGACGAACCACTGACAGACAATCCTTCGGCATTCATTTCAGAGAAAAGTTGCCGGGCGCCGGCATTCGCGTCGCCAGTGGTCCAGCGGTAGACCTCTTCGAAGGTCGAGGGGTCGCTGAGGTCGACCTGGTTGAGGGCATCCACGTACGCCCGATAGGTGGCCTCGGCGGCAGCGAAGGCTTCCTCCTCGGACGCGAACCCGGTCGGCGTCGGGGTCGGGGTGGGATCTGTCGGCCCGCAGCCGGCCAGTGCGCCGACCGCGAGCATCGTGGCGATCACGATCGACGTGGCTCGAAACGGGCGGCGGCTGGTCATGTCGACCACGGTAGCCCGCGGCATCCTCGTGGTGATTGTTATCCACACCTTGGTCGCCGTGCCCGGAGTTGGGGAGAGCCGCGCTCGCGGTTCATAGACTTCTCACATGAGTTTCGGATCCGCGGCACAGTCCGGCATCCGTCGCCCGGCCGACCAGGATCCCTGTCTCTGCGGCAGTGGCAACGTCTACGGAAGGTGCTGCGGAGCGCTGCACCGGGGCGAGGCGGCGCCGAGCCCGGAACGGCTGATGCGCTCGCGGTACAGCGCATTCGCGCTCGGCGACGCTCGCTACCTCGCCGACACGTGGCACCCCCGAACGCGGCCCGAGCGGATCGACATTGACCCCGACGTGCGCTGGGTCGGACTGCGCATCCTGGACGCCCCCGCGGTCGGTGCCGGGACCACCGGCGTCGTCGAGTTCCGGGCGCGCTGGCGGCACGGCGCCGAGGCGGGGGAGCAGCACGAGCGCAGCCGGTTCCGCCTCGCTGCCGGCCGCTGGTGGTACCTGGACGCGGAAACGGCCGGCTCCGGCATCCTGTAACGGATGCCAAGACCGGCCGATCCGGTTGTCCTCAGGACGCTGCGCCCGCTGTGGTCGCTGCCGGCACCTCGATGAGGCGACCGGTGCGGACGTCGTAGACATAGCCGTAGACCGGGATGCGCGCCGGGACGAGCGGGTGGGCCTTGATCCGGGCCACATCGTCGACGACGGCCTGGGCCTGGTCGCTGATCGTGAGCCAGTCGAGGTATGCGGCCTCGGCGGAGCCGGGGCCGGTGCCGACGTCCACGAAGCCTTCGGCGCGCAGCTCGGCGGTCTCGAGGGAGTTCGCGAGCAGTCCGCGGATGACCTCGTCGGTGAAGAACTCCCTGGGTTCAACCGGTCGATGCAACACCAGGTTGTTGGAGTGAGCGTAGCTGCTCCTCGAATACCTCGGCGGGAGTGCGCCAGTCGAGGCTCTTGCGGGGCCTGTTGTTGAGCGCGAGGGCAACGGCTTCGAGGTCTTCGGCGGACCACCGTGAGAGGTCCGTGCCCTTCGGGAAGTACTGACGCAGCAGCCCGTTGGTGTTCTCGTTCGTCGGCCGCTGCCACGGCGAGTGAGGATCCGCGAAGAACACCTTCGTGCCCGTCTCAATCGTGAACTGAGCATGCACGGAGAGCTCCTTGCCGCGATCCCAGGTGAGCGTCTTGCGGAGCTGCTCGGGAAGCTTCGTCATCGACGCGATCAGCGCGGCGTTCATCGCAACGGCGCCGTAGCCGCCCAGCGCCGGGCCGTTCTTCACCGGCGGCGTCTCGCCGTAGCCTTCCAGCCGCGGCAGGTGGACCAGCAGGGTGGAACGGCTCTTGCGTTCGACGATCGTGCCGATCGCGGACCTGCCCGTGCCGATGATCAGATCACCTTCCCAATGCCCGGGGACGGCGCGGTCCGCAGCCTCCGCAGGGCGCTCGGAGAAAACGACATCCGCAGTGACATGCCCCTGCGGGCGGTTCTGCGCTCGAGCCCGCGGCCGGCGGAGCGCACGGCCGGTTCGCAGGCAGGTGACGAGCTCGCGTTTGAGCGCACCACGACCCTGGATGAACAGCGACTGGTAGATCGCCTCGTGGCTGATGCGCATGGACTCATCATCCGGGAAGTCGACCTTCAGCCGCTGCGAGATCTGCTCCGGACTCCACGCGGTCACCCATCGTCGGTCCTGCCGATGCGGCTTGTTCAGCCCCTTCCATGCCGGCGGCTCCGGCCCGACGACGATGCTGCCGTCCGGCCGGCGGACGTTGCCGGCAAGGCGCTCCTGGACGTACTCACGCAACCTGTCGTTGCTCGCGAGCCTCGCCGCCTTCGGACGCTTCGCCGCCTGCTGCGCCTTCCACTGCGCCACCAACGCCCGATACTCCGGCTTCCCGCCGCGGGTGGCGGCGTTGCGGCGCAACTCGCGCGAGATCGTCCCGGGGTCGCGGCCGATCCTGCGCGCGATCTCACGCACCCCGACCTGCTTGGCGCGTAGCAGCGCGATCTCCTCGCGCTCCTCGAAGGACAGGTAACGGCCGGAGGGTTCGGTCAGGGAGATCGGTGGCATGCCGCCAGCGTGACGAAACCAACGGCTCCCGACAGGCACAGACACGCCCACCTTCAGTGCCGCCTCGGCCGAGTTGATGCCCGTCGCGATCAGACGCCAGAACTGCCGCTGAACCGCCCGCGAGGGCTCCGGCCGCCCAGGCGAGCGCATCGGCGGCCGCAACGCCCTGTCCGCACGCCACTGGCGTCGAGCCCCTTCCGGAACCTCGCTCGTCTTCGCAGACCAGTACTTCGTCGCCACTGCTGAACACCTCCACGATCGAGGTGTTGCGACGACCGGTTGAATCCGCCCTCCATGCCGCAGTCGGTGTGGTGGATGACGAACCACTCCTTCGTGCCCAGCAGCTTGTACGAGATCACGAGGGACCGGATGGCGTCGTCGGACGCGCGTCCGCCGGCGTTACGGATGACGTGGGCATCGCCTTCGCTGAGCCCGGCGTACTTGGCGGGGTCCAGCCGGGCGTCCATGCAGGTGAGGATGGCGAACCCGCGCGCGGGCGGCAGGGCGAGATCGCCCTTGTCGAATGCGGTTGCGTAGGACTCGTTGGCCTCGAGCACCTCGGACAGAACTGACATGACACTCCTCGGGTGGGTGGGACAGCACCACGCTAGGTCTCACCCAGCCCGAGGTGCGCTGTATGACTGTCTGTGACGATCAGTGGCGCAGCCGGTCAGGAAGTACCCGAACCTCCCAGCCGGTGACCGCGGCGATGACCTCGCGCAGAGATTCGGCCTCGGAACGCGCCGCGTCGGCCGAGTCGGTCGACAACACGTCGATCGTCAGGGGTGGCGGCTCACCGAACTTCGGGATCTCGATCAGCGCTCGAGCGCCGGAGGGCAGTGCAACGGCGGCGCGAGGGGTGCCCGCATCCGAGATCACGCCCTCGGCAGCGTTCGCGATGATCGTCAGGGCGTCGAGCTTGGTGGTCGCGGTGTCGGCGACAACAGTCGCGACGAACGCGGTCGGCGCAGCATCCATGCACACAGTGTGGCGCACTGCGACCCGGCCAGGGCTGAGGACGAGCGGCAGGCAGATTCAGCCTTCGTGGGACCAGGCGCGCAGCCGCCGCAGCAGCGGGCGCTTCTTCTCGAGGTGCCCGTGCATCCGCCGCAGAATGTCATCGAGCGCTTCGATGGCCTCCTCGATGTGCGGCCCCTTGTTGAGCATGACGCACTCAGCGCGTTCGCCGGCCGCGGCATCCGTCACCTCCGCGCGGGTAGGCACCCCGTTACCGGCGAGGGAGTCGAGCACCTGCGTCGCCCAGATCACCGGAACGTGCGCCGCCTCGCACAGCCAGAGGATCTCTTCCTGCACCTCCGCGAGCCGCTCCCAGCCGGCCTCCACACCCAGGTCGCCGCGGGCGATCATGATGCCCACCCGTGGCCGTTGCATGAGCTCAAGGAGGATTTCGGGCAGCGCCCGGAAGGCGCGCACCGTCTCGATTTTCACAACGACGCCCAGGTGCCCGGCACCCCGCGAGTCGAGCTCGTCGAATAGGCGTGCAACGTCGCCGGGGGAGCGCGCGAACGAGAGCTGCACGATGTCGGTGAATCCGACGACGTCATCGAGAGCTCGCAGATCCTCGTCGGTGAGCGCCGAGATGGGGAGGTCGGTGTCCGGAAGGTTGATGCCCTTCTCGGCACGCAGTTTCGTTCCCCGCGGCGAGGCCAGGGTGACTTCGACCTCCGCGACGCGCCGGCCGTTATTGACCGCCACGGCGCGCACGAAGCCCTCGATCTTGCCGTCATCGAAGAGCACCCGGTCGCCGACGCGGATCACGTCGAGCGCTTCGGGCACGGTACAGCCGACGTGGTGTCGTCCCTCGTGCGTGAATCCCGGTTCCGCATCCGGACGCAGTTCGACGATGTCGCCCCGATGGACCCGCAGCGCCTGGTCGACCGAGGGCACCGCGCCGACCCGGGTCTCGCGACCATCGACATCCAGCACTGTCCCGGTTCCGATATACGCGGTGCGGTCGCCCTCGATCCGCGCCCCGCCATCGCGCACCGCGACGACGGTCATGTACCGCGAGCGCCCGCGGGTGTCGGTGAATTCGACGGTGTCGTCGATCCGAAGGCGAGCAAGCCACGCGGCATCCGTGACGGGAATCTCCCCAGGGGGTGGAGCCGACCCGTCAGCGCTCGGGGCGACCAGCCAGACCGACGCCGGCTCGATCACGCGTCCCAGAGCGTCGCGCGCGGGAGACACCTTGACGACGCGTGGCCCCGGCTCGAGGGAACCGGTGCGCAGCTTCGGCCCGGCGAGGTCGGTGGCGATACGGATGCCGGTCCCCGCGGCCCGCGTGTGCCTGGCCATCCGCTCCCACGCTGCAGAATCGTCGTGCGCGCAGTTGATGCGGGCGACATCCATGCCGGCTCGGGCGAATCGGGCGACCAAGGCGGGGTCGTCCGCGGCTTCGCTCGGCAGTGTGACCATGATCCGGGTGTCGCGGTCGTCGACCGTGCCGCCCAGCAGCGCTGCCGCGTTCACGCTCAGGGGAGTGGGCGGACGAGGCTCGGCATCCGGTCCGGGGTTGTCGTGATCGCCCGGCGCGACGTGCCCGAGTGCAGCATCGATCGTGCCCACTACCGCATCAAGGTTGCGCAGAACATCGGCTTCCATCCTCCCGAGCGACGAGAGCCCCTCTGCGGTCAGGCGATCTTGCAGGTCCCGTAGGTCCCGTGAACGCAGGGCGACATAGCGGATGAGATTGGCGGCGCCGGCAGCATGGACGGGATGTGCGCGAGAGAGGGGAACGGATGCTGCTCGCTCGGCATCCTCGACCGCAGAGCGGAGGTCCATGAGTTCGGCACGAAGCGCGTCGAGCCGTTGAGAACGAGGAGTATTGAGCATCGTCCGACCTCCACCTTCGACGTTAGCTCTCCGGCGCGCGCTGTGGCAGAGCCCGGGGCGTGAATATCCGGCGCGTGGAGCTCGCTCACCCCGGGATGACGTCGGCGACGGTCACGGTGTTCCCGCCTGCGATCATCGTCCGGGCGCAGGCGACATCCAGACGCGCGATGGCCAGCCCCGGGTGGTCGAAGGTGTCAGCTTCGGTCGGGGGCTGAAGCGCAGCCTCGATTGCCGCATGATCAATGACGACGCCGTACTGTTCGGCCAGATGTGTTGCCACCGGCACGACCAAGCCCCGCACGACGTTCTCGTCCCAGGGCTGCAGTTCCACGATCACCAGGCGATCCGACAACGCGCCGTAGAACTGCGCAATCCGCTTCTCGTACGGCGCGGTCACAGTGATGACCAGGCGAGCGAGCGGGAAGCGCTCTGACTGCCAGATCTCACGCAGGATCGACACGTCGGGCTCCGTCGTTCCCAGGCGCGCGAGCTCGTCGACGTCTTCGACGACGACGACCGTTCGGCGGGTCAGCGCCGACAGCGTATCGCGCAGCAGCATCGCCGGCTCACCATCCACTGTCGTACCGGGATCGAAGAAGAGGGTCGGCAGCGGATCCTCGAGGTCGAGAAGAAGGCGCGCGATCTCTGCCGCAAGGCTGGTCTTGCCGCAGCCGCGTCGACCCACGAGAGCGGGGATCAGTGGCTGGTCGCTGAGGAGGTACGCGGCGACATCCAGGGCTTCGCGTCCTCGAAGAAGACCCGCCAGCGGATCGGTGCGCGTCGGGGGCGCCTCCCCGTCGGATGCCTCGGATTGCTCGGTGTCGTCGGCGCGGTGACGGGTCGGGGAGCTTTCCTCAGGCAACAGGTCGGCTACCGCGAGGTCTCCCCGCAGGGCCGCCTGCAACCGCATTGCCAGGGCCGCGGCATCCGGCGATGCCGTGATCATGTTGCGCACCTCGGCTTCATTGCCGATCGTCTGGCCGGCAGCGAGAAGGCGGTGAAGCAGCGCCTCGCCGTCACTGCCGAAGGCATCCCGGAACTCGCCGGTCCAGTTCTGCGCGAACGCGGATGCCGCGTGCGTCACTGTCGCGTGATCAGAGCCCCAGCGCTTGGCTTCGGCCTTCGCGAGACCGACCAGCCCACGGATGGACAGCGAGTCGGTCGCGCGCATCGATCCCTCCCTGCGCCGACGGCTCGGGTCGTCGCCACGACGCTTGATAACAGTTCTAGCGCGGTTCTGGCGTTTCCCACTACTGCCCGCAGGTGAGACTGCCAGACTCACAGTCATGAGAACCAGAGCATTGAGTGCAGTTGTCGCCGGAGTCTTCGCTGTGTCAATCGCCCTGAGCGGTTGCTCGCAAAGCAACGAGCCCGTCATCGCGCCCGTGACGATGGACGCCGGGGACCTCCAGGGAGAGACTGTCGAGCTGATCGTCGACCAGGTGCTGAATATCAACACCGGCGATCTGGCGGTCGAAAGCTACAGCGGCGAAGTAGCCGACCCGGCTGTCGCCGAGTTCGTCGCCGGATACACGGACGGCTCTGCAACCTTCAATCCCGGCGTGAAGGCGCTCAGCGTTGGAACCACCGAGGTCGTGCTGTCCAACAGCGACGGCGGCATTCAGGACGTGACCTTCACCGTCGAGGTCACCGAGAAGAAGTGACGGATGCCCCGCGAGCTGCTCGCGGGGCATAGTCTCGAGCCATGCGTGCAACCGTCATTCATGGTGCTCGAGACGTCCGACTGGAGGCCGTTCCCGATCCGGTGCTGTCGACCGGTGGCGACGCGATAGTTCGCGTCGTCGCGGCGTGCGTGTGCGGCTCAGACCTGTGGTCGTACCGCGGAATCGCGCCCACCGACGAGCCACACCGGATCGGGCACGAGTTCATCGGCGTCGTCGATTCCGTCGGGGATCAGGTTGAGCTGGTGCGGCCGGGCGACTTCGTGATCGCGCCGTTCTACGTGTGCGACAACACCTGCCTGAACTGCCGCAACGGGGTGAGTACGTCCTGTCTGAACGGCGGATGGTGGGGCCAGGATGACCGGCTCGGCGGCTTCGCCGACGGCGGTCAGGGTGAGCGGGTCCGCGTGCCGCTGGCAGACGGGACACTCGTGGTCGTGCCCGGTCCCGTCGCTGACGAGGAGATTCCGGGCCTGTTGTCGTTGGCTGACGTGATGGGAACCGGCCACCACGCCGCCGTGAGTGCGGGTGTGCAGCCCGGTGACACGGTGGTCGTTGTCGGCGACGGGGCTGTGGGTCTGTGCGGTGTGATCGCCGCGAAGCGACTCGGCGCTGCCGAGATCATCGCGATGTCTCGTAACCCGCAGCGTCAAGCGCTGGCTTGGGAACTGGGCGCAACCCACGTCGTCGCCGAGCGCGGCGATGACGGCGTTGCTGCCGTGCGACAGCTCACGCGGGGGATCGGCGCCGACCGGGTCCTCGAGTGCGTCGGGACCAAGGAATCAATGGCTCAGGCCTTGGCATCCGCGCGCCCCGGCGGACGAGTCGGGTTCGTCGGAGTGCCGGCTGGCGGCCCGGAGCTGCCTATTCGCGACATGTTCAACCGCAACGTCGGTGTCGTCGGTGGTGTCGCGCCGGTCCGGGGATACATCGAAGAGCTGCTGCCTGACGTGCGGTCGGGGTCGATCACGCCGGGCAAGGTCTTCGATCTGGAGCTTCGGCTGAGCGATGTCGCTGAAGCGTACGCGGCGATGGACGAACGTCGTGCGACGAAGGTGCTGTTGCGCCCGTAGCCCGTAGCCCGTAGCCCCCGCATCTGTAGCGGGGACTTTCGTCGGGCGCCATTTCCGACGTTGTCTGTAACAATGTTCGGATGCAGCTCGAGGCGCAGGATTACGCGGCGATCCTCGACGTCCTCGAGTCGGTAGCCGGCTCACACGACACGCGGGACTATGCCGCGCGCGTGAGTGCCGGGCTCTACCGACTGTTCCCATGCCAAGGGGCCTCGTGCACCGAGATCGACGTCGCCGGGCGTCGGGTGGTCTCCGAGCCAGCGCCGCCGTTCCCGTCGGGCTGGATCGCCTAGTACGGGCCCGCGTTCGAGAAGTTCGCCTGGCAGCATCCGCTGTTCGGCGGATTCATCTCTGGCGAGCGGGTCGGACCGACCTCGTGGGATGTGGATGGAGCTGAGCGTGCCTTCGCGCGCACCGAGCTCTACCGCTCGTTCTACGAACCCAACGGTGTTCGTCGCCAGACGGTGTTGATCTTCCCGACGTCCCATGGCACCTCGATGGTGATCTCGATCGACTGTGCCGCCACCCACCCCTGCGGGCACCGTGAGGCAGCGATGCTCTCGACCATCGCGCCCTTGCTTGAGACCAGCTATCGCCTGGTCAGCAGAGCCGAAGGTAACCTCGTCTGGCCCTTTACGGATGCCGACGGGCCGACGATGAGAGCGGCCGCGGCACCGCCCGCGGCGCCTGCTCCACTGGAGCCACTGAGTGAGAGCCCGCAGAAGCTGACGATCGATGACGCGCAGTTGCGAGCCCATAAGGCGTTGCGATCGGCGGGCTTGACTGCACGGCAGGCCGAGATCGCCCTCCTGGTCGCGAGCGGTGCGGCGACGCCCCAGATCGCAACCACATTGCAGATCTCCACGGGAACCGTGCGCAAACATCTTGAAGCCGTGCATGCGACGCTTGGCGTCTCCAGCCGCGCCGCCGTCGCCGCGACAGTCATGCGCCTCGTCCACCCCGAGGCCGCGGGGATCCTCGGCCAGCCGTTGCTCTCGCGCTGACGTCGACCCCGCGGACACTGCACCGGCGGACCATCGACGGCCTCGGGGGGCCAAGATTCGATGGTTGAGCCGCCGGTGCAGTCCCTGAGCCTCGCGGCGCGGGACCCACGACGATCCCGGATGCTGCGACGCTCCCCTCCGCCTACGGCGCTACGAGGACGATCCAGATCCGGCCATACGACATTTCGCGTAGCTGAAGGTTAGACGCGTCTGCGGCGTACGCTGGCACCTATGCGACCACCGAGCCCTGATCCCACAGGCCCCGGCCAGGAGTCGGTCTGGGACTACCCGCGGCCGCCGCGTCTGGAGCACGTCGACCGCCGCATCGTGGTCGAGTTCGCAGGTGAGGTGATCGTGGACACGCGGGACGTCGTCCGCGTGCTCGAGACGAGCCATCCTCCCGTCTACTACCTTCCGATCGACGCCTTGGTTCCCGGGGTGCTGCGCCGGGGCGAGGGCGCATCGTTCTGCGAGTTCAAAGGACGGGCTGCGTACTTCGATGTCACGGTTAACGGGCGGGTGGCCCCGCGCGTCGGGTGGACCTATCCTGAGCCGTCCCGTGGTTTCGAGGACCTCGCCGGCCGCGTCGCGCTATATCCCGCTCCGATGGACCGGTGCACGGTCGACGGCGAGCTCGTCACACCCCAGCCGGGAACCTTCTACGGCGGCTGGGTCACGAGCGAGATCCGGGGTCCCTTCAAGGGCGTCCCGGGTTCCGCCGGCTGGTAGCTCGACTGAGCTCCGGAGCAGAGGATCAGGTGCCGCTACGTCAGGTGCCGCTGAGGTCGATGTCGCCGAGGTCGTCGATCTCGGGCCCGGTTGTCAGAAGAACCTCGGCGTCCAGCGTCAGATCGATGACATCGCGCAACAGGCCTCCGAGCGTGGTCGCGCCCAGGAGCCGCAATTGGTCAAGTTGTCCCAGTGGCGCGATGGCCGCGAGCTGCCACGCCGATTCGACAGGGTCCTCCGAGAGCTCGACGTTCGGATCCCAGCGCACGTCACTGAACTCGGCAGCACGGGCGAGGACTCGACGCACGATCTGCTCAGCCTGCGCGTGCAACGGCGCCAGCTCATCGCTCCACTCCAGTTCCGGAATGGGTGTCACGGATGCCGCCGGGTACGGATCGTCCTCGAGCCAACGGTCCACGGCTACTCTGGTTCCCCCGACGGCGATCACGTGCAGATCATCGGCCCGCGGGTCGACCTGCAGGATCCGGGCCATGGTGCCGACGGAGAACCGCTGGTCCCCGCCTCCCGCCTCGCTGCCGCGTTCGATCAGGACCACACCGAATGACGGTTCCTCGTCGTCGAGGACCCGACCGAGCATCATGAGGTAGCGCTGCTCGAAGATGCGCAGCGCGAGCGGGGTGTGGGGGAACAGCACCGTCCCGAGCGGGAACATTGCGACATCCGCCATGCCCCCAGTCAACCAGCGATTACGAGCGCGGGGCCCGTCGCCGCAGGATCAGCGAGACAACCACGCGCCACCCGACGAGGAAGACCGCGAGGACGATCGAAGCCACGATCACGAACGCGGTCTGCACACCCTGGCCGCTGATGGCTCGCAGGAGCAAGCCCCCGATCACCGTGTAGAGCCACACGGCGACCCCCGCGTTGAGGATTGAGAGAGGGAAGCGCCAGAGCCGCATCGTGAGCCATCCGACCAGAAGAGCGACAAGGAAGGGCCAGGTCGTCTGTGCCAGGCCGAGTCCGTCGGGACCGACGACCTCTTCGCCGTGACTCGCCCGCCCGATCGCGGCGAAGATGACGACGAACGCGATGTCGACGACAAGGGCGATCGCGACCGTGCGCGGAGCCGGCAGTGCGGGGGAGGGGCGGTTCGGTTCGGGGTCTGCGCTCATGCCTCCAGTGTGCCCGGGTGGGCCGGGTCGCCGAGCTAACCTTGTGCGGTGGCACTGTCGAAGATCCTGCTCTACTACCGGTTCACGCCGATCACCGACCCGAACGCGGTCCGGCTGTGGCAGCGTGACCTGTGCGAGCTTCTCGGGCTGCGCGGCCGCATCCTGATCTCGAAGGACGGGATCAACGCCACTGTCGGCGGCGAGCTCGGCGCGATGAAGACCTACTGGCGCAAGACGCGCGAGTACCCCGGCTTCGGTGACATCGACTTCAAGTGGTCAGAGGGAAGCGGCCTCGACTCCGACGGGCGGATCGTCGACTTCCCGCGCCTGTCGGTGAAAGTGCGCGATGAGATCGTGAGTTTCGGCGCCCCCGGCGAACTGCGTGTGGACCCGACCGGTGTCGTCGGCGGCGGCACCCACCTGTCGCCTGGTGCCGTGCACAAGCTCGTCCAGGAGCGCGGCGATGACGTCGTCTTCTTCGACGGCCGCAACGCCTTCGAAGCCGAGATCGGGCGTTTCAAGAACGCCGTCGTGCCGGATGTCGCCACGACGCGCGATTTCGTCGCGGAACTGGAGTCGGGCCGATACGACCACCTCAAGAACAAGCCCGTCGTCACGTACTGCACGGGCGGCATCCGCTGTGAGGTGCTCTCCAGCCTCATGGTCTCGCGCGGGTTCTCGGAGGTGTACCAGATGGATGGCGGAATTGTCCGGTACGGCGAGAGCTTCGGCAACACCGGGCTGTGGGAGGGTGCGCTCTACGTCTTCGACGGGCGTGAGTCGATCACTTTCGGGACCGACGCCGCGACGATCGGGGCATGCGTCACGTGCGGTGCGGCGACCTCGCGCATGGTCAATTGTGCCGAGGGGGACTGCCGGGTGCGCGTCGTGCACTGCGAGGAATGCACGGATGCCGCATCCGCCCTGTGCTCCCGCCACGCCGGCGTCATGCGGCCGGCTGGGGCGGTGGCCGACCGTAACTGATCGCGGAACACTTCGTCACGAGATCACAACATCCTTATGCCGTCGGCGTCCGGTGCCGTAGTGTGAGTCCCGCGTCGGCCACCGACGTGCGGGTCGCGCACTGCGATCCGGAGGTTTACGAAGGAAAAGACGATATGGCCACCGGCACCGTCAAATGGTTCAACTCCGAGAAGGGATTCGGTTTCATCGCTCCCGATGACGGTTCCGCCGACGTGTTCGCGCACTTCAGCGCGATCGCCGGCAGCGGCTACCGCAGCCTGGAGGAAGCGCAGAAGGTCGAGTTCGACACCGAGCAGGGCCCCAAGGGTCTGCAGGCTGCGAACATCCGCGCACTCTGACACAATCCCCTCGAACGCGCCGCTCCGATGTCGGAGTCGGCGCGTTCGTCGTTTCCGCGTGTCATCCGTCTCACGAAGGCCTGCCACCGACCTCTCGGAGGTAGGAGATCTTCCGACGGTCGGAGGCTTCGGCGCCGGATCGTCCTACCTCGGTGATTTGGCCTACATCCGCGCGGCGACGAGACCGTCCCCGACTGCCGGGAGCCTGACGATGTCGTGTGAACACGCGAGTATTCGGATGCCGACATATCGCTCTCCGTAGTGTGGGTACAGCGAACGGCAACTGCCCTTGGCATCCATCCCGCGGCGCGCACGATGTGCGGCGCACGAGCGAAGTCAGGTGCCGTTGTGCCGTCATCCTCTGTATCTTCCCGTCCCCCCGTGGACGAGTCGGCCCGACTCGGGCCGGTTCGCCAGACCTACTCTGGGACCGCTGAGTTCCCGCCGGTGGCCCGTGCCTACACGCAGGTGTCGCAGGTGGTCCGTGAACTCGGCTTGCTCCGGCGCACGCCGTGGTTCTATGCGGCAGTTGGCGCCGCGATCGCCGCGGGCTTCGGCGGCGCGATCACCGGATTCATCGTTCTGGGCGACAGCTGGCTTCAGCTTCTGATGGCTGCCGCGTTCGGCATCCTGTTCACTCAGGTCGCGTTCCTCGCCCACGAGGCAGCGCACCGCCAGATCCTCTCCAGCGGGCCCGCCAACGACCGGCTCGCTCGAGTGCTCGGCGGCATCGTCGGCATGAGCTACTCGTGGTGGGACTCCAAGCACTCGCGCCACCACGCCAACCCGAACCGTGTCGGCAAGGACCCCGACATCGAGGTCGACACGATCTCCTTCCTCGAGACTGACGCCGCAGCATCCCGCGGTCTCGTGCGCGTGGTCACGCGCAAGCAGGGGTGGCTGTTCTTTCCGCTCCTGACGCTGGAGGGGCTGAATCTCTACGCGCTGAGCTTCCGTCACCTGCTCTCACGGGGGCCGGTCAAGGGCCGGTGGACCGAGCTCGGCATCCTGAGCTTGCGTTTTGGCGTCGTGCTGGTGCCGATCTTCCTGCTCCTGCCGCTGGGCATGGCCTTCGCCTTCTTCGGTGTGATGGTCGCCGTGTTCGGTGTGTACATGGGTGCCTCGTTCGCACCGAACCACAAGGGGATGCCGATCATCGCGCCCGACGCGAAGCTCGACTTCTTCTCCAAGCAGGTGCGAACCTCACGCAATGTCGCCGGCGGATGGTGGGCGACGTGGCTCATGGGTGGCCTGAACTACCAGGTCGAACACCACCTGTTCCCGAGCATGTCGCGCCTGCACCTGGCACAAGCTCGCGAGGTCGTGCGCGACTATTGCGAGACCCACGACGTGCCCTATACCGAGACCTCGCTCTGGCGTTCGTACGCGATCGTCATCGACTACCTCAACCGTGTGGGACTGGCAGCCCGCGGCCCGTTCGACTGCCCCATGGTCTCGGAGTACCGGAGGGTCTGAGCCTTCCGGCCCCGGGGTGCGGGGGCGCGGCCCGACCGCAGCGCCCAGGTATCACTGGTAGGGTCGTTCACGGCGGATGTCGTTCTCGATCTCTGCCGGCGTCGTCGATACGCATCCCGGCCTGACGGTCCGGCTCTCTTCTCGAACGGCGAAACGATGCGCGAACCCGCGCCGTCGCCACTCCTCCGCTCACCACAGCCCTGCGCCGCTTTGCGCGGGTCGTGCAGCTGTGCGCGGACAATCACGAAAGCACCTCCATGACGACTTTCCTCGACCTCGGCGTGCCCGCAGTGCTCGCCGACGTTCTCAGCTCCTCGGGCAAGACCGAGGCCTTCGCCATCCAGCGGGACACGCTTCCTGACTCTCTCGCCGGGCGGGACGTGCTCGGCCGCGGCCGCACCGGCAGTGGCAAGACGATCGCGTTCGCGCTGCCGCTGGTGGCCCGCATCGCGGCGTCCGCGACCCCGCTAACCTCCGGGCGTCCGCGGGGTCTGGTGCTGGCCCCCACGCGGGAGCTCGCAACACAGATCGCCGCGACCATCGAGCCGCTGGCAAACGCCGTGGGCCTGCGGGTCACGACGATCTTCGGCGGCGTCAGCCAGCGCCCGCAGGAGCAGGCGCTGCGCGCTGGCGTCGACATCGTCGTAGCGTGCCCCGGGCGCCTCGAAGACCTGATGAAGCAGCAGATCGTGCGCCTTGACCGCGTCGAAGTCAGCGTGCTCGACGAGGCAGACCACATGGCCGACCTCGGCTTCCTCCCGGGCGTCACGCGGATCCTCGCCGCGACGCCGGCCGACGGTCAGCGCCTCCTGTTCAGCGCGACTCTCGACGGCGGCATCGATGTGCTCGCTCGCCGGTTCTTGTCCTCGCCGGTGAGCCACGAGGTCGACGAGTCGAGCGTCCCCGCGGGGGAGATGACCCACCGCGTGTTCTTGATCCCCGGAACTGAAGAGAAGACCGCGCTCATCCGCGAGCTCGCCTCGGGTCAGGGACGTCGCATCCTGTTCACGCGCACCAAGCACCAGGCCAAGAAGCTGGCCAAACAGCTCACCGCGGCAGGCATCCCCGCCGTCGACCTGCATGGAAACCTCTCGCAGAACGCGCGGGACCGGAACCTCGCCGCGTTCTCCGCGTCTCCCGAGAACGACGGCGTCCGGGTGCTGGTAGCGACGGATGTCGCAGCCCGCGGCGTGCACGTCGACCAGGTCGAGCTCGTCGTCCACGTGGATCCTCCCGTCGAGCACAAGGCGTACCTGCACCGGTCGGGTCGCACGGCACGCGCGGGTGCCGAGGGGACCGTCGTCACGGTCGGCCTCGAGGCCCAGCGTCGCGAGATCGCCCAGCTGCTCAAGAAGGCGGGTATCCAGGTCGACGCCGAGTCGGTGAAGGCATCGTCGGCAGCCGTCGACGAACTGGTCGGACCGCGCGCCGCTCACCGGATGCTGCCTGTGACCGCCCCCGCCGCGTCGACGCCTCGTGCCCGCTCTGGTGGGTCGGGCGGCGCTGTCCAGCGCTCTGGCGGCGGTGGACAGCGCTCCGGCGGCGGACAGCGCAGCGGCTCGGGTCGTGGCGCTCAGCCGGGACGCTCCGCGAAGCCCGGACACACGGCCAAGCCCACCCATGCCCACAATCCGCGTCACGCTGCCGACCAGGGGTCCGCAGCGGAGCGCAACCTGCAGCGGGCCGACGGTGCGCCCGCCCGACGTCGCCGCGGCTCGCGTGGTCGCGGCGCCGGCCAGCGTCCTGCCGCGCAGTAAGCGCCGGAGCGCCCGCTCAGGGATCAGGTCTGACACGAGGGGTCGCGACACACCGCACACGCACAGCGTGATACGGCGTGTTGCGACCCCTCGCGCTTGACGCAGGGTCAGCCGAAGAGCGGCGCCGGAGCGCCTCAGATGTCGCTCGGCGTCCACTCCGAGACGACGCTCAGCTCTTCGAGCTCATCGTGGGTGAGCTCCAGCGTCGCGCTCGCCAGCAGATCCGCGACGTGCTCGACGCGCGACGCGCTGGCGATCGGAGCGACAACGTGCGGCTGCTCGCGCAACCAGGCCAGCGACACCGCGGCCATCGTGCTCGCGTGGGACGCGGCGATCCGCTCCACGACCTGCAGCACCTGAAGTCCCTGCGCTGTCGCATATTTCGCTGCACCCTTGGCCCGCGGCGAGGCACCACCGTCGGCATCCGGTGACCGGTACTTGCCGGTCAAGAACCCGCTGGCGAGGGCGTAGTACGGCAGGATGCCGAGGTCGAACTCCTCAGCGATCGGGGCGATCTCGCCCTCGACCTCGTTGCGGTGCACGAGGTTGTAGTGAGGCTGCAGCGCGACAGGCTGAGCAACGCCCAGATCGGCGGCGGTCAGCATCCATTCGCGCATGCGATCAGGCGTGAAGTTCGACAGGCCGATCGTGCGAACAAGGCCATCGTCGACGAGTTTTCCGAAAGCTGACACTGCTTCGGCCAGTGGAACCTCGGGGTCGTCATAGTGTGCGTAGTACAGGTCGATGGTCTCGACGCCCAGACGCTGCAGCGACGCTTCGGCGGCGCCGCGGATGTTCTTCAGGCCCGGGAAGTCGGGGTGACGGCTGACCTTGGTTGCGATGGTCAGCTCTGCGGACGGACGGGCAGCGAGCCAGGCTCCGATGATTCTCTCGCTGTCGCCTCCGGTGTTACCCGGAGCCCACGCGCTGTATCCATCGGCTGTGTCTACGAAGTCGCCGCCGCCCTCGGTGAACGCGTCGAGAATCGCGAAGCTCTCGTCTCGGTCGGCGGTCCAGCCGAACACATTGCCACCGAGGCAGAGCGGGAAGACGTCGAGGTCGCGGGTTCCGATGCGGGTCATGACTCCATCCTGGCACCGCCCCGAAACATGAGGACTTTCTCACCGTGTCATCGAGGTGACGACACGTGCGTCATCGCTAGCGTGTGGCTCGCGACGCCCACCCCGAATCAGCGTCTGCACCCGAGAGGACACCATGATCGTTCGCTTCGCCCGTCCTGGCCTTGCCGTTCTCGCCCTACTGGGGCTCCTTGCTGGCATGCTGCTGTCCATCGTGCCTGCAGCGCGATCGGATGCCGCCTCCTGTGCTCCGGCGTGGTCGTCGGGAGAGACGTACGTCGGGGGAGACACGGCCAGCAAGGACGGCACCCAGTACAGGGCTAACTGGTGGACCAGAGGCGACGATCCCGTCACGAACAACGGCGTGACCGGTACCGGCCAGCCGTGGACCTCGATCGGTGCGTGCGGGGCGATGATCCGGCGACCCACAACGGCGTCAGCGGGACTGGCCAGCCCTGGACCGCGCAGGGTCCGTGCGGCACCCCGAGCGCCTCGCCGACGCCGACCGCAACACCGACCGCCCCGCCGAGCCCGACACCGACCTCTACTCCGTCGCCCACACCGACACCGACCGGTACGCCCGGCGTCGCACCCGACTTCGTTTTCAGTCCCTACAAGGACGTCACAGTCGGCATGAACTGGAACACCTCGGCAATGGGAACGGCTGTGGGTGGCTCCTCCCAGCCGCTCGTCGGTGCGAGCGGGCTGCTGGGCAGCGACGCGACCGACCTGGATGCCGTCACGCTGGCTTTCGCGACCGGAACCTGCGGAAGCGAGAACTGGGGCGGCGTTGCTGCCCAGGCTTTCGCCGATGCGAACATTCCCGCTCTGGCAGCGGCTGGCATCGACTACGTCGTCTCCACGGGCGGAGCGGCGGGGGCGTTCCACTGTTCATCGGCCGCTGGGATGACCTCGTTCATCGAGCGGTACGCATCCGATCATCTCATCGGTGTCGACTTCGACATCGAGTCCGGGCAGTCGGCGTCCGACATCCGCGATCTTGTCGCGGCCGCGGCCGGCGTTCAGGACAGCTATCCGCAGTTGCGGTTCTCGTTCACGCTCGCGACTCTCGCGGCAAGCGATGGCAGCTACGGCGGATTGAACGCGACGGGCGCGACAACAGTCCGGGCAATTCAGGCTTCGAACCTTCGCAATTACACCGTGAACCTGATGGTGATGGACTACGGCGCCGCGGGGCCGGGGGTGTGTGTGGTCAGCGGCGGGATATGTGACATGGGCGCCTCGGCGATCCAGGCGGCGACGAACCTGCAGCACTCGTTTGGAGTTCCGACAGACAAGATCGAGCTCACGCCGATGATCGGCATGAACGACGTGCGCGATGAGATCTTCACACTCGCCGATGTGCAGACCGTCGCCGCGTATGCACAGTCCCAAGGGCTTGCCGGCATCCACTTCTGGTCCCTCGATCGCGACGTGCCCTGTTCGCCGCCGACCCCGTGGGTCTCGATCACCTGCAACTCGGTGGCCAGTGGCACCTCATCGCTGTCGTACACGAACGGATTCCTGGACGCGATCGGGTGACGGATGCGTGGCGAGGAGCTATCTGTCACGGCTGGCGCTCCTGACTCCGGCGGCTCTGTTCGGTAGCGTGTGAACGGTGAACGCACCCGTCGATCCGACAACCACGCCCGCCTGGTCCGCCCTCACCGATGCCGCATCCGGATTCGCCCCGGATCTGCGCGCCTGGTTCGACACCGACCCCGGTCGCGTCGAACGCCTGAGCCACCCTCTCGCCGACCTGCACGTCGACCTGTCGAAGAACCTCGTCACCGATGAGATCCTCGCCTCGCTCGTGCGGCTGGCCGAGCAGACCGGCGTTGCCGAGCGGTTCGCCCAGATGCTTGCCGGCGTGCACCTGAACACCTCTGAGGACCGCGCGGTGCTGCACACGGCGCTGCGCCGCCCGGCTGGGGAGAGTCCCGCACTCGTCGTCGACGGGCAGGATGTCGACAGCGACGTCCACAGCGTGCTCGACGCGATGGACGCCTTCGCGAACCGCGTGCGGTCGGGGGAGTGGGTGGGTGTCACCGGCAAGAAGGTCACTCACGTCGTCAACATCGGCATCGGCGGTTCCGACCTCGGCCCCGTCATGGTGTACGAGGCGCTGCGCCCCTACGCGACCGCCGGGATCGAGGCGCGGTTCGTCTCGAACATCGACCCGACCGACATGGCGCAGAAGACCGCGGATCTCGACCCCGAAACCACCCTGTTCATCGTTGCGTCCAAGACCTTCACGACACTCGAGACCCTCACCAATGCCCGGCTCGCGCGGGATTGGCTGTGGGCGGGGCTGTCGGCATCCGGCGCCATCGACGGGTCGGATGCCGCCAAGACGGATGCCGTCGCGCACCACTTCGCCGCCGTATCGACCGCGCTCGACAAGGTCGCCGCCTTCGGGATCGACACCGACAACGCATTCGGCTTCTGGGACTGGGTGGGTGGCAGGTATTCGGTCGACTCGGCGATCGGACTCTCGCTCACGATCGCGCTCGGGCCGGATGCCTTCCGCGACCTGCTCGCGGGCTTCCACGCCGTCGACGTCCACGTCGCCACGACGCCGTTGGAGCGCAACGTCCCGGTCCTGATGGGCCTGCTCAACGTCTGGTACACGAACTTCCTCGGTGCGCAGACCCACGCGGTGCTTCCGTACGCTCAGCAACTGCATCGCTTCCCGGCGTACCTGCAGCAGTTGACGATGGAGTCCAACGGCAAGCGGGTGCGGTGGGACGGCTCACCGGTCGTCACCGATACCGGCGAGGTGTTCTGGGGTGAGCCCGGCACGAACGGGCAGCACGCCTTCTACCAGCTCATCCATCAGGGCACGCGGCTCATCCCGGCGGACTTCATCGCGTTCGTGAACCCGGCGTACCCGCTTCAGGACGCCGGCCGGGACGTGCACGGGCTCTTCCTCGCGAACTTCCTGGCCCAGACCAAGGCCCTCGCGTTCGGCAAGACCGCCGAGGAGGTCGAGGCCGAAGGCTCGACCGGCGCCCTCGTCGCTGCGCGTACGTTCCCGGGTAACCGCCCGACGACGTCGATCTTCGCGCCCGCGCTGACGCCCTCGGTGCTCGGTCAACTCATCGCACTTTACGAACACATCGTGTTCACGCAAGGCACGATCTGGGGCATCAACTCGTTCGATCAGTGGGGTGTCGAGCTCGGCAAGCAACTCGCGCTGCAGATCGCTCCGGCGATCGAGGGTGATGCGGACGCCGTTGCAGCGCAGGATACCTCGACCCGCGCGCTGCTGGAGTACTACCGCGAGCATCGCGAGGCAGTCCGCTCCCGCGAGGAATGAGTCACCCGATGCCCGCGCGCGGTCGTCGAACGGAGTGGCCGATCGTCGACCGCGTCGCATTGGTCGAGAACCTCGCACCTCGCTTCGACCGGACCCCCGCGCCCGGGGTGTTCATCGTCGGCCAGGCTGGGGTCGGGAAGACCGTGCTGGCCCGCCAACTCGCCGACGCTGCGGCGGCGCCGGAGACGGTCACCGTCATCGGATTGAGCGCGCTGTCGGGCGTCTCGCTGGCTGCATGGGCTCCGACGCTCGCTACGAGGGGGCTGCCGGCCGATCCGCACCGCGCGGTCGCCGCGCTGGTGGCTGAACTCGGCGCGCATCCCGAGCAGCAGATCCTGCTCGTCGATGACGCACCCCGACTCGATTCGATCTCTGCGGCTGTGGTCTATCAGCTCGTGCGGGGGTTCGGTGTGCCGGCGATCCTGACGGCCCGTCTCGGTGAGCCCCTGCCCGATGGGATACGTCGGCTGCTGGACGAAGGGCTGGTCGAGCGCGTCGACGTCCCGGGACTGAGTTGGGACGAAGCCGTCGAACTGCTCGAGCGAAGGTTCGACGGGCAGGTCCGCCATGGTGACCTCGACAGGCTGCTGTCCCGGACCGAAGGGAATCCGCTCTACATCCGCGCGCTCGTCGAGGCGGCAGTTAGCGATGGTGCGGTCCGTCTGTCGGACGGCGTCGTGGTGATCGAGGACGGTCGCACACCGCCCGAGCTGCTCGACGCGGTCACCCAGCGCCTGGAGGTCCTCGACGCCGCGGTCCACCGTGCTCTCCAGCTGGTCGCCCTCGTGCAGCCGATTCGCCGTGAGGCCTTGCTTGCCGGGGCGATGACGACGCTCACCCCCGATGTGCTCGATCACCTCGAGCTCAGCGGGCTCGTGGTCCACACCTCCGATGGTGATCTGCGGATCGCGCATCCTCTGATCGCTGAGGCACTCGAGCGTGACGACACGGCCGAGGACGTGTTCGCAGACAGCGTTGCGCTCCTGCGCTCACTCGAGGGTGACGCCGCGCGTCTGGCTGCGTGCCGGATCGAGTGGCGGCGCGGCGAGCTCGACTCGACCGAAGCGGCGTGGGCGGCGGAGTACGCGTTCGCGACCGGCGATCTGGTGCACGCGGCGGAGTACGCGCATACCGCTGTGGGGGATCCGAGCGCGCCGATCCGCTTCCGAGGGCACCTCGTTCTGGCCGACGCCGCATCTCTCACGGGAGACCGGAGCCAGGCCGACGATTCGTTCATGAGTGCCGAGGAGTGTGCACGCCGCCCGGAGGAGTGGGCACGACTGGCCGCGCACCGGGGTGAGCACTTGGCGTTCCGGTGCTTCGAGGTCAGCGCTGCCATCGAACAGGCCGAACGCATCCGTCGTTCCTTGCCGCGTGAGTCCGTCTCTGGCACTGATGCCGATCTTCGGCTGTGGCGGGCGGTTCGGGGGGAAGCCTATCGCGCACCGCTGCCGGAGGGGAGCTCGTCCCTCGGTCCTCCGGATGTCCGCATTCGAGAGGCGATGGCCGCCATCATGCACGAGTCGATGGCGGGCCGGACCGAGCTCGGGGATGAAGCCGAGCAGATCCTCCGCCGGCTCGGTGATCAACTGGGTCGGCTCGACACGAGCGCGGCGATGATGCTCGGCTTCGCCGAGTACATCGGGATGCTCTCGCGCGGCGAGGGCGAGAAGGCCGCCGAGTTCGCCACCGCGCGCCGCATCGACGCGGGAGAGGGCGTCGGGCTGTGGACCTGCACCCTGGCCGAACACCGTAGCTACAACGGGCGCCTGCGGGAGGCCAGCAGACTGGCCGCGCTCGCCGTCGATCAGCTCCGCTGGCGTGACGGGATGGGGGTGCTCCCGTTGGCTGTCGCCCTGCAGGCGGATGCCGCGGCCAAGCTCGGAGATCCGGGGCGGGCGCGGCGATTGCTCGAGGCATTGAGCCCTGATCAGCGAAACGAGCCGAAGGCCCTCATGGTGATCGCCGAGGTGGAGGCATGGCTGCTCGCGGAAGACGGTGACGCGGAGGGAGCGGCCGCTCTCGTGGAGCGTGCGGCGCGGCAGGCGATGGACGTCGGCTTTCGCCTGGTCGCCGCGATCTCGCTCGGACTGTGCGTCCGGTTGGGTGTGGTCGATCGCGCTGCCGGGATGCTGGAGGAGATCTGTCGGGATGTGCCACCGGACTTCGGGCTTTACACGAGCCTGCGTGATGTGGCCGTCGCACTTCGGGAGCGTCGACCGGCCGCCGTCGTCGAGCCGGCTGCGCGGCTCGCGAGCGCGGGCATGCCGCCCACGGCGCTCGATGCCATCAGTCTCGCCCGCACGATGCGACCCTCCAACGAGACCCGCTACCGGCTCGACAGGCTCTTCGGCGCGTGGGCGAGTGAGGTCGACGCGCCGCTGCGTCGCCGTCGTGAGAGCCCGGTCCTGTCGCGGCGTGAGCTGGACGTCGCAGCCAGGGCCGCGGATCGGCAGCGGACGCGGGAGATCGCGCAGGCCTTGGGCATCTCCCCGTCGACCGTCAACAATCAGCTGAACTCGGTGTTCCGAAAGCTCGGCGTCTCGTCGCGCGATGAGCTGCGGGAGGCGCTGGTCGAGCTCGGCCGCGCCACCGCCGGCGGGCAGACGTAGGTCGTCTCAGATTCCGTGGTGCGTCGACTATCGGGCGGTCACGTTGTAGAGGATCTCGGAGGCGTCGTACCCGACCTGCAGCTGCCACGTGTCGTTCTCGAAGAAGCCGCTGGTACCGAGATCGGACGTCGCCGTGTACTGCCCGCGGATCGTGTCCAGCAGCGCCGACCCCTCCGCCTCGCCGTCGGCGCAGCTGAACACGAGCGCGGCGATCCCCCCGGATGCGGGGAATCCCGATCCGTACGTACGGGCGCTCACGAGGTCGCAGGAAGGGACGGGAAGCTCGGCGGGCCAGCCTTCGGGGTACGCGACAGTCTCGACGACGGAGGCGTCATCCGCATCGTTGGTTTCCTCCTGGGCGCTGGAGTCCTGCTCGACGGCGACGACGTCGCCGGCCGAGTCCTCGGCGGATGTCGACGGGGATGTGGCTGCGCACCCGGTCAGAATGATCCCGGCGACGATTGCGGAGATGCCGATGAGGATAGGGCGATTCATGGGTGCTCGATTCTGCGGGCGGATTCCCGGACGGCGGACGGACAGAGTCTCCCGCCCGGGTCACACCGTCGCAATGGGCATCAACTGCCCATTGCGACCGCGACATCCCTGATCGACCCTCGTAGACATGATCTCCGTCTCCCGCCCGGCCGCGATCGCGGCACTCCTTCTCATCGCGGGCGCTCCGCTTCTTACCGGCTGCAGTGGAGGACTGGGCGAGCCGAGCCCCACACCGACGTTCGACGCGGCGGCCAGCGGCGCCGACGGTTCCGACGACACCGATGGTTCGGGAACCGGTGACGGCGGATCGACGGGGGGCAGCGATGTAGCGGAGGCAGGTCTTGTCGACTGCGTCCCGGGCCAGTGGGTGCTGGATGAGATACAGGTGACGGCGTTCTACAGTGCCGTCGCCGCGTCGATCCCCGAGCTGGAGATCGTGCCGTTCGGGACGATCGGCCTGACACTCGGTGCCGACGGTGGATACTCCTACGCGCCTGACTACGGATTCGTGCTGAGTGTGAATGCCGGTCCCGTGACGATCGAGCCTCGCGCGGTGGTCACGGGTGGAGTCACCGGCTCCTGGCAGGTCGAGGGTGGCACTCTCGTGCTCACCGAGACAGACAGCTCGCTGACTGTCGACGCCCAGCTAGACGGTCAAGCTTTCGACGTCGGGGATCTGACCAACAGCCTCATCGAATCGAGCCCGATGCTCAGTTCTGCCGGCACGATCGCGTGCACGTCGACGACACTCACCGTGCCGTATCAGACGGGAAGCGGATCGGTGGATCTGCAGTGGGATCGGGTCTCGTAGGTCAGTCTGATCGTCGGGGTGATGTCCTCACGCCACGGCCTCGAGAATGCGAGACTGTAACGCGTGCCTGAACCCGCTGCGCCGCATCCGACCGACCGCTACATCGTCGCGACCGACGGAGCGTGCAAGGGCAACCCCGGTCCGGCTGGCTGGGCGTGGGTCGGTGAGGACGGCAACTGGGCCGCAGGGTCCCTGCCCGAAGGCACGAATAACATCGGAGAGTTGCTCGGGTTGCTCTACGCGATCACCGATCACGCGGATGTCACCGAGCTCATCATCCAGGCGGACTCCAAGTACGCGATCGACACTTACTCCTCGTGGATGGACGGTCACCGTCGCCGCGGCTGGGTGACAAGCGCCAAGAAGCCCGTCGCGAACCGCGACATCCTGGAGCGTCTGATCGCAGCGCGCGACGCGCGACGTGCCTCGGGGATGCCCGACGTCGTGCTCGAGCACGTCCGCGGGCACAGCGGCCACCGCCTCAACAGCTGGGCCGACGAGCGGGCGGTTCGCGCCTCCGAGCATGCGGCGAAGGGTGAGGCGCTCGTGTGGACGTCGCTGCGTGGTCTGGATCGCCTCGATGTCGCGACTGATCCGCCCCGCTCTGCGGCCGACCGCGCGCGCCGCTAGGCAGGAGGGGTGCCGGCTGATCTGAGCGCTCGGTCGACCGGTCCACTTGCCGCATCGGCCGGCTCTGAAGGAAGCACGAGGCTGGCGATGACGCCCTGCCCGACCGTGGAGGAGATCTCGACGCGCCCCCCGTTGGCTTCGGCGAGGTCCTTGGCGATCGACAGGCCCAGCCCCGACCCGGCAGTATTCGTCGCCTCGGCGTGGGCGGTGCGGTAGAACCGCTCGAAGACGTGCGGAAGGTCCTTCGCTTCGATGCCGGGTCCGTCATCGGAGACGACGATGCGAACTCCGGCAAGCGGGGTTTTCGCGTCCGGGGATGCGGCGATCACTTCTTCCTCGGCAAGGATCTGGATGGTTCCGTGCGTGGGTGTGAACTTCACCGCGTTGGAGATGAGGCTTCGCAGTGCCCGGGTGAGTTGTTGGCGTGACCCCCGCACGGTGCCGGCATGCGCGCTCACTGTGACGGTGAGGCCCCGGGCACGCGCGATGTCGTCGAACGGTTTCAGCGCGTCGGTGATCAGATCCCCGACGCGGATGACCTCAACGTCAAGATAGGCGGTGCGCGCGCGCTTGTCGCGGGCGGCGATCAGGAGGTCTTCGATGAGCTCTTGCAGACGGTGGGCGTTGCGTGAGGCCACCGCAAGCCACTCTCGAGACTGCGCGGGCAGTTCGCCCGCCTCCTCGACCAATTCCAAGTATCCGGTCACACTCGTGATCGGCGTGCGAAGCTCGTGACTTGCTGTCGCGATGAAGTCGATCTGGCGCCGTTCAAGGTCGAGCTGTGCGGCGAGTGCCCTTGCGCGGTCTTGCTCTGCGGCGATCCTCACCTCGACCGCCCGGGCGTTCTCGGTGACATCGAGGAACTGGACCGACACACGTTCGGCGAGCCCCGCGATTCTCGACGCATCGACGCTGATCACGCGGCCGTCGGGGGTCGAGTGTGTGACGAGATGGCCCTCGCGCAGGCTCTCGGCCATGGCGCGCAGGAGCGCGCCCGCGCGCCATCGCCGGTCCGCATCGATCTCAGAACCGGCAATGGTACGGGATGCCGTGTTGGACAGCCGCACCCGCCAGGCGTCGCCCTCGTGCTCGACGACGAGTACGCCGACCCTCGAGTCGACGACGCCGCTCGTGACCAGCTCGGTCGTGCTCCGCGCGGAGCGGATGGCGGTGCGCAACTGGTAGCTCGCTGCCGACATGAACATACTCGTACTGGCGACCATGAAGATGAAGAGAATCGTCAGAAGCGCGGAAACCTCCGGAGTGAGACCCGCTCCCGCGAAGGGACCGAGCCCGAGGACCGTCAGCGCCAGGACGATGACGCTCGCGATGAGCGTCTCGGCGTAGGCAGCTCGGATCGGGAAGCGGAATGCCGCCCACGCGATGATTCCCACCGGAAGGAAGGTCAGCGGCAGCCCTGAGCCGACGGTTGCGAGCACCACGAGGATGCCGGTGAGCACAAGTATTTGAGCGACGATCTCGCCTGCCGGAGTCGGCTGGCCGATGTGTGGCGGGAGGATCGCAAAGGGGGCGAGAAGAAGGATCGCCGCCGCGTGCGATGCCGCGGCGTGCGCACCGAGGAGCGCTGCGTCGGAAGCCGATTGTGCGAGGACCGTTCCCACCAACACCCCCAGGACGCTGGAGGCCGCGATCGTTGCGAGGGCGAACCGCCAGGCACCGCTCACCCGGTCCAGGACAAGACGGTGTCGAAGCCGGTAGTGGAGGAGGAGGGTGAACACGCCGGTTTCGATTGCGTTGGAGATGCCGAAGCAGACAGACACGGCCAGAGGACGTCCGGCCACAGCGTTGGCCGCTCCGGTGACCAGCGCCACCATCAGCACGAACGCCCACCACTGCCTCCGAGGCGTCCACAGGATGAACAGCACCGACACGCCGGCCGCGGGCCACCATGCGGCGACGCTGCCACCCTGGGGTGTCACCAGCACGCTGAGCTGGGAGAGGACGAAGATCGCGATGGCCGCGAGAATCCACATCCACCAGGGAAGCGCCTTCGCGGGCGCTGATCCTTGCGCGCTGTGCGGCGCAAGGAGACGGCCAACCATGAAGAAAACCTACCCCGCTCCTGCTCGAAGCGGCGGAGCCCACTCTGGCCCACAACGGTGCTTTCGGTATCCTGCCCGGCGGAGCAAGAAGCCGATGTCCAGGCGGGGCGTCTACCCGGTGTCGTTCCGTGTAGAGGTGATGGTCCGAAGGGTCTCGAACTCGTCGGCCTGGGTCAGTCCCGCTCGCCGGGGGCGATCGATTCCCCGCTTCAGCTCGTCGTCGAGCGTCCGGGTCACTGTCATCGCGAGTGGACGGGTTGTCCCGCCGGTGGAGCCGAAGGCGTCGGCGCGCCGCCTGGCGAAGCCGGCGGATGCGGCGGGCAACCACAGTGGCAGCGCCCGCGGGCCCGCCCAGTAGCCAATACCCGAACCGGTCAGAGGGATCGCCGGGCCCGAGGATGAGCCCCGGCCGGGCGATGAACAGCCGATCCCCGATGGCATCCACCGTCGCCCGCTCGGCGGCGACCTTCGCATCCGCATACTGAGAAAGGTCGCGCGGGTCCACGAGGTCAGCCGATTCATCGGCATCCGGCTCGTCGTTTCGCGCATAGACGGAAACGCTCGAGACGAGGGTCCAGTGGGCGGCGTCGTGCGAGAGCGCTCGAAGTGCGCCGGTCACGAGTTCGGGCGCGTACGAGAGCTCGATCACCTCATCCCACGGGCCGGTCACTTCGTCGTACGCCGAGGGCTGCGTGCGGTCGGCGCGGACGAGGCGCACGCCCGGGGGAGCGGATCCCGCGCTCCCTCGGGCAAGGCACACGACCTCAGCGCCCTGCTCGTGCCACGCCCGGGCGACGCGCGCTCCCAACCAGGCGGTGCCGCCCAGCACCAGCACCCGAGTCACGTCGTCAGCCAACCAGAGACGGACCGATCGATGTGTGTTGGTTCGCTGCGGGCTTACCGCGCTGAGTCAGGCAGTGACGGTGTCCCGCGTCGACTTCCAGCCCAGGGCCGGTGCCACGTGGGTCGCGAAGGCCTCGACGATTCGCAGGTTGAACGCAACCCCGAGCTGGCTGGGGATCGTGAGCATCAGGGTGTCGGCCGACTGCACGGCGGCATCCGCGAGCAGCTGATCGACGAGCACATCGGGAGCACCTGCGTAGGTCTTCCCGAACGTCGAGCGCATCCCGTCGATGTAGCCGACGCCGTCGCCGTCTTGGCGGCCGCCGAAGTACATCTCGTCTTCGGCTGTCGTGATCGGGAAGATGCTGCGGCTGACCGACACGCGCGGTTCGCCAGCGTGACCTGCGCCGCGCCAGGCTTCGCGGAACGCGTCGATCTGCTGTGCCTGAAGCTCATCGAAGGGGAGGCCGCGATCCTCGGTGAGGAGGGTCGACGACATGAGGTTGACACCCATCCGTCCTGCCCACTCGGCGGAGTCGCGGTTTCCGGCACCCCACCAGATGCGCGAGCGCAGCCCGGGGGAGTGCGGTTCGATGCGCTGCATCCCGGAGCCGCCGCCGAACGGGCTCATGGCGTCGCGCTCGGCAAGTCCGGCACCCTCGACCGCCTTCAAGAACAGGTCGAAGTGCTCACGGGCGATGTCCGCACCGCGGGGATCGGTCGAACCGGTGTAGCCGAACGCTTCGTAGCCGCGGACGACGGTCTCGGGTGACCCCCGGCTGACGCCGAGAGCGAGTCGACCGTCGCTGATCAGATCGACGGATGCCGCTTCTTCGGCTAGATACAGGGGGTTCTCGTAGCGCATGTCGATGACGCCGGTGCCGACCTCGATGCGTTGCGTGCGCGCTGCGATGGCGGCGAGCAGCGGCATGGGAGACGACTGCTGCCTCGCGAAGTGGTGCACACGGAAGTACGCGCCGTTGACGCCGAGATCATCCATGCCCTGGGCCAGATCGATCGCCTGGAGCATGGAGTCCTGCGCAGTGAGGATGTGTCCGCCGCCGAGGGGGCCGTAGTGGCCGAAGGACAGGGTTCCGAATCGCTGCATGTCGGTGTCAACCTTCGAGGGGTGGTTTCTATTCCGGTGAATGGACCGAGGTGAGAGCGAGGTCGAGAGCGAGGACGTAGTCGTGCTCGAGGCGATCCCCGACCTGGAAGCGCTTCGTGCCGATCCGCACGAAACCCTGCTTGGCGTAGAAGCGCTGTGCGCGAGCGTTCTCCTGATTCACGCCGAGCCACATCCGGGTCGCGCCGCGGGTGATTGCCTCCTCGGCGGTGGCTCGGAGGAGCCCCGCGGCGATGCCGGTGCCATGGGCGCCCGGGAGCGCGTAGCACTTCGAAAGCTCGCTGACGCTCCAGTCTGGGGTCGGTGCATTGAGGCCGAGTGCGGCGCGAACGTCGGCATCCGTCGGTGGGGCAGCGACGAGCATCGTGTAGCCGACCAGCCGCCCCGCGGGATCCACGTCAACGAACAGCACGCGGCCGGGGTCGCTCAGGTAGGAGGTGAAGGATGCTTCGCTGAGGTTATCGTCGATGAAGCGGCGCTGGTCCTCGGCGGTCGAACCGGGCGGGCAGGCCAGGGGGAAGGTCGCGGCGGCCAGCTCGTGCAGAGCGGCGGCATCGGCGGGTCCGGCGCGTCGGATCATGCTCGTATTCTCCCGCGGCCTCAATGCCCACCGCGAGTCGCCGGAGTCGCTAACGTGAGCGTCATCGCCGCACGATCGCCGCAGAGGCGCGGTCGATCACGGCGCGTGACCCGGAGTGTGCCCATGTACGTGCTCATCATCCTGCTGCAGACGCTGATCCTGCCGCTTGTCTCGGGCGGCATCCAGCTGCTCGTCGCCGGCGGGAATCCGTGGCTCGTCTTCGGGCTGTGGTGGGGGTTCTGGGGCGTCGGCATCCGTCTCGGGCTGGCAGGACTCAGCCAGATCATGAAGCCCGACCGCACCCGCAAGATCCTGGAGATCGACGCGACCGACGCGAACCAGGTGGTGCAGGAACTCGGCTACGCGAACCTCGGCATGGGACTGACCGCGCTCGCGATTCCGTTCCTGCCCAGCTGGGGGGTGCTCCTGGCCGTTCCCGGCGCCCTGTTCCTCCTGTTGGCCGGGGTGCGACACATCGCGAAGCCGGGCAAGAAGCTCGCCGAGCAGGTGGCGACGTGGACGGACCTGGTCGTGTTCCTCGGGGTGCTCGCCGGCGTGATCGGTCTCGCGATGGTGGGCTGGTGAGCGGCGCTTTGTGAGCACAGCCATTGTGAGGGCAGCCATTGTGAGGACAGCACTGTGACGTTCGAGATCCGTCCCCTCCGTCTCGATGAGATGGCGATGCCCGTGGAGTGGGCAGCCCGCGAGGGCTGGAATCCGGGTCATTCGGATGCCGGGCTCGATCACCTGGCCGACGTCCGTACCGTCGGCCTGGACGGTGTGGTCGATCAGCAGCACAACTACCGCAGGTCGGGGTTCGTCCTCGCCCACCGCAACGTCCGGTACGCGGGGGTCGCTCCGCTGCGGGTGGTCGCGACGAACGGGCGGCGGAGCATCACGCTCGTGCCGGCAGCGGATGTCGATCCTTCGGCTCTGGAGCGCTACGACGCCGCGCACTTCGGCGCGAAGCGCAGCGATTTCCTCCGTGCCTGGACCACCGACTCCAGCCACCGCGCCTTGGTCGCCGTCCGTGGTTCAGACGACGGAACGGCAGGCGACGGGACCGTCGGCGACGTCGCGGGGTACGGGGTCATCCGACCGTGCCGAGATGGATTCAAGGTCGGCCGCTGTTCGCGAAGGATGCCGCCACCGCGGCGCAGCTGATCGAGGGCCTCGTCCAGGGCGTGGCGCCCGGGGCGGCGATCTTCCTCGATCCACGCACCGTCAACGCGGAGGCCGTGCAGCTGGCGGAGAGCCTCGGGATGCGCCCGGTGTTCGAGACGGCCCGCATGTACCGTGGCGAGCCCCTCGACCTCCCGATCGACGAGGTCTTCGGCATCACGACGTTCGAGCTGGGGTGACCCGTGCCCGGAGTCAGCTGACCCTCGGAGCTCGGTATCAGACCTACAGGGAGGCGAATGCTTCGAAGACCGTGCCCTCGGGGAGGGGATCCCAGAAGGTCGCCTCGAACTGCACCTTCGTGCCGTCGCTGGGCAAGCGGTCGACATAGGTCCATGCCCCGCCGATGATCTGGCCCGAGGTGTCCCGGGCGACCACGGTGATCTGCACGAGTTCCTGGTCTTCCTCGAAGTCCCCGCTGACCGTGCCGGTCACGGTTGTCGAGAAGTCATCGGATGTCGCGGCGAGGTCGCCGAGCGTGAACTCCCCGGTCTCGGCGAAGGGGGAGAGGATCGCGTCGGCAGCGGTCGGGCCGATGACGTTGAGGTCGACGATCTCGCCGGCGCCGACTTCGTAGAAGTCGCCGACGAGCGCGGCCTCACCCGACAAGATGACGCGGTACTCGTTCGAGGTGTCGAGGATCGTGCCGTCCGCGCCGATCGCCTCGACATCGATGGTCGCGAAGTCGAAGATGTAGTCCTGGTTGGGGTTCTCGAACATCACGACGTACCACCACGTCTCGGGATCGAACTCGTACCGGCCGAACGACCCGTCGGTGATCACGATGTCCTGGGCGGTCGTGACGTCATCCGCGGGCTCGTCGTCTTCGGGCGCGATCGTCTCCTGCGCGATCTCGTCCTGTATCGCGTCGTTCAGGACGGCGCCGCCGATCCACAGGAACGACAGCGCGATCATGACAACCGAGATGATCCCGCCGACGACCGAGAGGATGAGGGCTGTGATGCTCATGCCGGTGCCGCCCTGCTTCTTGCTGATGAGGGCGATGAGGGCGATGATGAACGCCGCGAGCAGGACGAGCCCGGCGATCCAGTTCACGAACGGGATGAATGCCATCACGACACCGACGATCGCGAGGATCAGGGCGATGATCGCGAGCGTCTTGGGCCGGGTGTCAGGGGCCTTCGGCGGTGCCGGCGGGACGCCGTAGCCTGCCGGCGGATAGCCGGGAGCGCCCGGAGCAACGCCGTAGCCGGGCGCCCCGGGTGCGGCCCCATAGACCGGAGCGGCGGGCGGAGCTCCATACGGTGTCGTTGGGGCCGTGGGATACCCAGCCGGTGGCGCGTACGCCGGCGGTGCCGCGGGCACGGCGGCGGGCGATTCGGGCGCGGCAGCGGGCTCCGGTGCCGGCGCCACGGGTGGTTCGGCTGCGTCCGGCGCCGGGTTCTGCGGTTCTTCCAGGCCGGCGGGTGTGTCGTTCGACATCGGTCTCTCCCCTTCACTCGACGCTGAGCGCCGCGGCATTCCCCCGCCGCAGTACTGACGTTAGCGGCCTGGCCTGCGGGGCAAAAGCGCATTTCCCGCGCCGCGAGAGTGAGGGCTTCGTAGGCTGGGACCATGAACAAAGGCACTCTCTGGACCGTCCTCGGAGTCATCGCCGCGATCGTGATCGCCTGGCTGCTCGTGGAACTGCTGTGGGGTGTGGCGATGCTCATCCTCAAGCTCGCGGTGGTCGCCGTCGTCGCCGTCGTCGTCTACTTCGTCTTGCACGCGGTGTTCGCGAGGTCGTCGTCCTCAGAATGACCGTGCGTCGCCGGCTTCGGATCGCTGCCCTCGGTGGGGGAGCGATGGCGGCCACGCTCACCCTGACCGCGTGCGTCGGCGGCGCTGGACCCGTTACCTCTACCTCTCCCTCCGCCACCGCCGATGCCCGTAGCCCTCTCGTCGCTGAATCCAGTCCGACCGCGACCGTGTCCGCCGAGACCGCCCTGTGGCGCACGGCTGGTGCGCCGGCCGCGCTGGCGGGGTCGCTGCGGGTGCCGTGGTCGATCGTCCCGTTCGCCGACGGCACCCGGATCGTGAGTCTGCGCGGCGGCGCGGTGCTCGAGGTCGACGCGAGCGGGTCGACCCGCACGATCGGCACCGTCCCGGACGTGAACGTCGGCGGAGAGGGGGGTCTGCTCGGTCTCGCCGTCCTCGAGACGGATGCCGAACCCTGGCTCTACGCGTACCTGACGAGCTGGAGCGACAATCGCGTCATCCGGATGCCGCTTGTGGGTGAGCCGGGAGAACGCAGCCTCGGCCCGGCAGAGGTGGTGCTCGAGGGGATCCCGAGGGCGGGGAACCACAACGGCGGACGCATCGCGTTCGGCCCCGACGGGTACCTCTACATCGCCACCGGGGATGCGGGAAACACCGGGGCCTCGCAGGACCCCGCGTCGCTGGCGGGGAAGATCCTGCGCGTCGGAGTGGACGGGATACCCGCGCAGTCCAATCCGTTCGGCAATGCCGTGTACTCCCTCGGTCACCGGAACGTGCAGGGTCTTGCGTGGACCGCCGACGGCACGATGTGGGCGACCGAGTTCGGGCAGAACGCGACCGACGAGATCAACCGCATCGTCGCGGGCGGGAACTACGGCTGGCCGGTGCACGAGGGCGCGGCCGGCGACCCGGCGTACATCGATCCGGTGGTCACGTGGACGACGGACGAGGCAAGCCCCAGCGGACTGGCCGCCGCCGGTAGCACCCTGTTCGTCGCCGCGCTGCGGGGTGAACGCGTCTGGCAGGTCGACGTCGACGCGAGCGGTGCCCTGAGCGACCCGCAACCCCTGTGGGTCGGGGAGTTCGGCCGCATCCGTGACGCGGTGATCGACGGAGACGAGCTGCTGCTGCTCACGAACAACACCGACGGTCGAGGCTCCCCGTCGGGCGACGACGATCGCCTCCTGAGTGTTCAGATCGTCGAAGCAGCCCCCTGATCCGCGGCGTTCCTCTCAGGCCGGACGCGGGCGCGCGGCGACGAGGATGCCGGCCAGGACGACCGCCGCGATGACGCCGACCCAGAGCGCCGGCGACCCCACGGTCGCGTAGACGGCGGCGCCGCCGACGGCGCCGACGGCGATCCCGAGCCAGAGCGCCAGATAGCGTAGCCAGCTCGTGCGATCGCCACCGCGGAACGCGCCGACGATCCCCTCGCCGATCTTCACCAGGGCTCCGGTCATGTAGGTGATGCCGAACGAGGGTTCACCGCGTCCGCTGAAGACGGTGTTGACGGCCCCCATCGCGAACGAGAGGCAGACGGCTGTGGGGGCAACCCCCATGAGTGCTGCGCCGGTGAGGGCGTTCGGGTCGACCGGCGGCGCACCCGAGAGGAGGGCGCCGATCGCGATGACGCCGGCGACGCCGACGAGGATGATCCCGCCGCGATCGCGACCGGGGGAGCTGACGATCGTGCCACCCATCACCCCGAGCACGAAGCCCAGGATCACCAGGAACCCGAAGCCCGCGGCGGCGAGGTCCCCGCCTGCCAGCTCGACCCCCGACTGGGTGGTGTTGCCGCTCATGAACGAGACGAAGTATCCGCCGAGGTAGACGAAGGCGATGCCGTCGATGTATCCGGCGAGGATCGCGAGTGCAACGGCGATGGCCAGCCGGAAACGCGTGAGCGACCTGACCACGACGACCCTTCCGGCGGCGCATTCCTCCACACCGACCTGCCCCAGAGTATCGGCCCGTCGATCCGGCTCGTGGCCGGCGATGTCTGTCGGCAGACCTAGAGTCGAGGGCGTGGAAGAACCGGCGGACACCCTGTGAGACGAGCGGTGATCGTGCTCGGGATTCTCGCCGCTCTGGCGGGGGTCGTCGTCATCGCGGTGATCAGCTGGAGCGCGGCCTCTCGGCCGGGCGGGGAGGCGCGGCGGAACCCGGTGACTGCGCCGGCGATCGATGCCGCGTCGGCGCAGGAGATGCTGTCGCGGCTGCCGACGGTCTCGGGGTAGTGGACGCGCCATACCAGCGTGATCTGTTCGGAGAGCGCTGGGCCGACGTCGACGGCAACGGGTGCGACACCCGCAACGATGTCCTCGCCCGTGACCTGTCGGCGGTGGTCTTTCGCGAGGGGAGTGGCGAGTGCAAGGTCCTCGAGGGGGTGCTCGTCGATCCCTACGACGGGCACACCGAGAGCTTCACGTCCGGGGAGCAGACGTCCCCTCTCGTGCAGATCGACCACATCGTCGCATTGGCGTGGGCGTGGCGCCACGGCGCTGATCGGTGGTCGGATGCCGAGCGCCTCGTCTTCGCGAACGACCCGGCGAACCTGGTGGTGACGGCGGATGAGATCAACTCCGCCAAGAGCGACTCGGGCCCGGCCGAGTGGATGCCGCCGGCTGCGGCATCCGTGTGCGGATATGTGATCGCCTGGGTGAGCGTCGTCGATGCCTACGACCTCGGGATCACCGGCCCCGATCGCGAGGCGGCGCGCTCAGCCCTGACGCGCTGCTGACCCCGTTGACGCGGTACCCAGGGACCTCGCGACTTCGCTTGTTAGCGTCGTCGCCATGCCCCCCATCTCTGGTTCGGCACGCACCATGCCCGATCTGGACGCCCCGACCGGGCGCAACGGGTCCACGGCGCTGGAGCAGGATATCCGTGCCGAGATCGCGGACGCCGAGCGCGAGGACCGCCCGATCAGACGGATGCTGCGCACAGCGCGCGCGTGGGTTGCGCGGCATCCGCGGGTCGAGATCGCCTACCGTGTCGGCGTCGCCGTCGTGGGGACGATCATGACCCTCGGCGGACTCGTGCTGGTTCCCTTGCCGGGACCGGGCTGGCTGATCGTGTTCCTCGGACTCGCGGTGCTCGGCACAGAGTTCCACTGGGCGCGCCGGCTGTCCGGGTGGGTCAAGCGGATGCTGGATCGGTTCTGGCAGTGGTGGCGTCAGCGTCGCGCGGCTCGTGCCGCTCGCGAAGCTCGCGCAGAATAAGAGCCCAGGCGAGGAGGAACGCCCGCTCGTCGAGCCGCCGTCGACGCATCCAGCTCGTGACTTCTGCGTTGCACTTGCTCGCGTTGCAGCTGCCGCAGGCCGGAACCACGTTGTCGAGCGGCCGCCGCGCGAGATCGGAAGCACGCAGTCCTTCTGGAGGGCGAGACCCGCGCGTCCGCAGTACGCGCACCGCCCCCACGCATCGCGGATGAGTATCCATTCGGCGTCGGTGAGGTCGCTTCCCGATGCTGCGACACGTCGGGCGCGGCGGCGCGCAACGCGGGCACGGCGGGTGCGTGGGGCAGCCATGGGATTGACCGTAGCGCCCTCCTCCCGCGGCAGCGTCACGAAACGCGCACGCCAATCACGCATCGACGCGGCGCGTGCGTTCCACCGGCGTTGGCGAGACGGCCACCGGTCTTGCGCTGCGTCAGCCGGCGGCGCGGTGGACGAGATCACGCAGGGTCGCCTCGACCTCGTCGGTGACCTCGACGACGGCGAAGGCTGTGGCCCACATCGCGCCGTCATCGAGCAGGGCGTCCTCGTTGAAGCCGACGCTGCCGTAGCGGGTGTCGAACTTCGACGCGGGCTGATAGAACACGACGACCTTGCCGTCTCGCGCGTACGAGGGGAACCCGTACCAGGTCTTGGGGTCCAGGTGCGGTGCCTCTTCCCGCACGATCCGGTGAAGCAGCTCCGCGACCGCCTTGTCTGTGCCGTTCAGTGCGGCGATCGCATCCACGCAGGCCCGCGCTTCCTTCTCCTTCTTCGCCGAGCCTGTGCCGCCGGCGGCCTGCTCGCGCAGCTCGGCGGCGCGCTGTTTCATCGCCTCACGTTCTGCGTCGCTGAAGCCATCCGTTGAGGTGTCACGCTTGTCGGCCATTCGTGGGGTCCTTTCTGGTGCCGCTGACATCGAAGGTACGGGCTGCTGCGGTCGGGCGCTTCTCGATTCCTACTCGACCCGCGTGGCTGCCCGGAGCGAGAGGGCCGCGGCGGGGAGCGGTCAGCGAAAACACAGAGGGATTCGTGACCGAATCTCGACCTGAACCTCGCCCACGCCGGCCACCGGGCGCTGCTAACCTGCCGCGTGGGACGGACCCGACGACCGGACCCAGACACCTGACGGAGTGAATTCGATGCGGAACGTTGTGCGCCAAGACCAGCCCCACCCGATCGAGTCCGACGACCGAACGAGCACCCGATCCCCGGGGCGGCGCATGATCGGCGCCGTCGCGCTCGTGACGGCATCCGTGCTCGCGCTGGCAGGCTGCTGGGCACCTGCCGAGCCCGATGGTGAGGCATCCGCCGTGAGCGGTGCCGTCGTTCCCGTCGTCGACGGGGCAGCAGTATCCGGCTGGGAGGTCTCGGCATGGTCGGCTGGTGCGGAGGGCGAGCCGGCGTCGCAGATCGGGTCGACGTCATCCGATCGCGACGGTGAGTTCGTCGTCGATCTCGGTTCCGTCTCGCGGGGCGACGATCTGGTCTACCTGCTCGCGACCGCCCCCGGCGGTGACGACACGACGATGACCGCGACCTTCGCCGCCATCATCCCCGCGGATGCCACAGCTGTCGTCCTCAACGAACGCACGACCATTGCAGCCGGCTATGCGCTCGCGCAGTTCACCGGTCCGGACGGCGTCGAAGGTTCTGCGCCGGGCCTTCCCAATGCCGCCGCGATGTACACGAACCTCGTGGACGCGTCCACCGGTGATTACGGGGCGGTGCTGACCTCTGCGCCCAACGGCACGCAGACCGAGGCGCTTCCGACGTTCACCTCGCTCACCAACATCCTCAGTGCGTGCGTCGTGGATGCTGACGCGTGCCGCGCCCTTGTCGACGCTGCGAGCGCTCGGTCGGATCAGCGGTCCGTCGATACGTTCCGTGCTTTCGCTCAGATCGCGCGCGACCCCAGCGCTGCCGCATCCGCACTGTACGACCTGTCGCTGACTGTGGCGGGAGACCGCCCGGGTCTGATGGCGGCCCCTGGCGCCTGGACCCTCGCGCTTCGCTTCGACGGCGACGGGCAGACCCTCGACGGTCCGGGTAACTTCGCCATCGACCCCGACGGAAACATCTGGGTCAACAACAACTACGAGTACGGTGCCGACCCGCAGGACCCCACGTGCGGCAGTGACCTGCTGTTGAAGTTCGCGCCCGGCGGCGAGATGGTCGGCAAGTACACGGGAGGCGGGCTGAGTGGTTCGGGCTTCGGCATCGCCTTCGATCCGTCGGGTCAGCTGTGGGTGAGCAACTTCGGTTTCGCCGGCGAAGGATGCACCGAGCAGCCGCCGCACAACAGTGTGTCGCTCTTCTCGATCGAGGGCGAGCCGCTCTCACCGCCGGTGACCGGGTTCACCGCCGGTGAGCTGGCGTGGCCGCAAGGCATGGACGTCACTGCCGCGGGAGACGTGTGGAACGCGAATTGCCAGACCGGCACGGTCACCGTGTATCCCGGGGGCGATCCCGAGCAGGCGATGACCCTGGATGTCGGTCTCGACCAGGCGTTCGGTGTTGTCGACACCGGGCAGCACGTCTTCGTGAGCGGCATCGCGAGCAGCTCGGTGGCGGTCTTCAACTACGACGGCACGCTCGTGGGTGACGCGCCGCTTGCAGGGGATGAGTTCGTGTTGCCGATGGGTGTTGCCTCCGACCCGGAGGGCAACGTATGGGTCGCCAACTCCGGCTCCACGACCCTCCCGTGCCCGACGCGGCCGATCTCGTCGGGGCCGACCGGTTCGATCGCGCTCATCGACGCCGACGGGCAGACGGTGTCGGGCCCCTTCAGCGGTGGCGGGATCACCCGGCCGTGGGGCATCACGACCGATGGCAACGGGAACGTCTGGGTCGCGAATTTCTCCGACCAGCGCGTGTCGGCGTTCTGCGGGACCTCGCCCGACACTTGCCCCGGCAGCCTGTCGACGGGTGACCCGATCTCGCCGGATGCCGGGTACGCGTTCGACGGCCTCGTCCGCAACACGGGACTGATCGTCGACCCGTCGGGCAACCTGTGGATCGCCAACAACTGGGAAGAGGTTCCGCTGCAGACGAACCCCGGCGGTCACCAGATCGTCGCCTTCGTCGGTCTCGCCGCCCCCGTCGAGGTCCCTCCCTTCTCCGGCTGAGTTGTCCCTCCTCCGGCTGAGTTGTCCCTCTTCCAGCCGAGTTGTCCCTTCTCCGGCTGAGTTGTCCCTTCTCCGGCTGAGTTGTCCCTCTTCCAGCCGAGTTGTCCCTCCTTCAGCCGAGTTGTCCCTGAGCGGTGCATGGGGGACGAACCCACAGCATCCGTACCGAGCCCACAGCTTTCTGCCGAAGGATCGTGTGGGTTCCCGAGTTAGGTGTGGGTTCGGCGGTGGTCCGGGGCGACCAGGGGCATCCAGCAGGCATGAAGGGATGAGGCGGATGCTTGCGCGGGGCATCCCGCGGATGTTACGTTTCTCGACCCACAACGACGTGCCCAGGGGTAACCGTCAGGTCCCCGAATCGACGGCACGCCCCCGAAACCGCTGTATCTCGGTAGGTCGGGGGTCGTTGCCCTGCCCGCCCCCGCAGCCCCCTCTGACGCGCGAGCCCACCCTTGGGCGCGAGCCCACAGCATCCGTGCCGAACCCACACGTTCTGACCACCGAAACGTGTGGGTTCGCGCGGGAAGGTGTGGGTTCGGCAGGATGGGCTCGCGCGATCGGGCCCAAGAAGGTGTGGGTTCGGCGAGGGGGTCTGTGCCAGGCTCGGATCGTGAGCACCAGCACGGACCTTCGCGTGACACCACCGACACGTCGCGAGTGGCTCGCCCTCGCGGTACTGTCGACGGGGCTCGGGCTGATCGTCCTCGACGGCACGATCGTCGGCGTCGCCCTCCCTGTGATCATCGCCGACATCGGGCTGGACCTCACCGACGCGCAGTGGGTCAACAGCCTCTACGCGGTGCTGTTGGCAGCTCTCCTGCTCTCGACGGGCAAGCTTGCCGACCGGTGGGGGCGCAAGCTCCTGTTCCAGGTGGGGCTTGTCGTCTTCGTCGGCGGCAGCATCCTGGCAGCGATGGCGGATGCCGCGGGGCCGCTCATCGCGGCGCGCGCCGTGCAGGCGATCGGTGCCGCTCTGATCATGCCGTCGACGCTCTCGACCGTGAATGCGGTGTTCCGCGGCAAGTACCGGGGCGCGGCGTTCGGGGTGTGGGGTGCGGTGATCTCGGGAGCCGCTGCCATCGGTCCGTTGGCCGGCGGCGCCCTCACCCAGTGGGCCTCGTGGCACTGGATCTTCCTGGTGAACATTCCCCTCGGGGCTGCGGTCTTCATCGCGGGCCTGCTCACGGTGCCCGAGACGAAGGGCGCGAAGGGGCGACCCGGAGCGGATGTCGACGGCGCGCTGCTGAGCGCGATCGGCTTCGGCGCACTCGTGTTCGCTGTCATCGAGGGGCCGCAGTTGGGCTGGTGGGCACCGACAGGCGAGTTCTCGGTCTTCGGATGGCAGTGGCCGGCGGATGCTCCGGTGTCGGTGGTACCGATCGCCTTCGCGGTCGCTGTCGTGGCGCTCGTGCTGTTCGTGGTGTGGGAGCGTCACCGCGAGAAGGTGCGCCGTTCCGCGATCCTCGATCTGAATCTCTTCCGCCTCCCGACCTTCACCTGGGGAAACGTCACGGCAGCGATGGTGGCAGTGGGGGAGTTCGCGATCATCTTCGTGCTGCCCCTGTATCTCGTGAATGCGCTCGGCCTGGATGTCATGGGCGCGGGGCTGGTCCTGGCCGCGATGGCGCTCGGCGCGTTCTTCTCGGGCGCATCGGCGAGGCACCTGGCGGCGCGCTTCGGCTCGCCCGGAACCGTGCTGATCGGACTCGGGCTCGAGGTGGTCGGGGTCGCCGTCCTCGCTCTGCTCATCACCGGCTCCAGCTCGGGGTGGATCGTCGCGATCCCGTTGGTCGTCTACGGTCTGGGGCTCGGGCTTGCGTCCGCGCAGTTGACCGGGACGGTGCTGCAGGACGTGCCCGTCGATGTCTCGGGTCAGGGGTCGGCAACCCAGAGCACGGTTCGGCAGGTCGGGTCGGCCCTCGGTACGGCCTTCGCGGGTGCGGCGCTGGCGGTCGCCCTCGCGCTCACGCTGCCGGCCGCGCTGACTGATGCCGGCATCACGGGGTCGAGTGCGACCCAGCTCGCCGACACGACCCGGCAGTCCGCGGGAACGACGATCAGTCAGTTGCGTGCCGAGGGGACGAGCAGTCCGCTCGGTGACCAGACTGCGGCGGCGGTGACGGCGCTTTCGAACGGCTTCGCGGATGCCACACGTTGGTCACTTCTCGTGGCGACGGTGTTCCTGCTGCTCGGATTCGTGGGTGCTCTCGTCGTTCGCCGTGCTGCGGCACGGTCGACGGGTGCGGCGGTCTCGGCATCCGATGCCCGCATGGGAGGGCAAGGATGAAGTACGACCTCAAGAAGGACCGGAAGGATCTGTACGCGCCCGGGTCCCACGATTTCGTGCGCGTGACGGTGCCGCCCCTGACCTATCTGGCCATCGACGGTCACGGCGACCCCAACACGGCAGCCGAGTACACGGATGCCGTGAGTGCTCTCTATGCGTCGGGTATGCCATCAAGTTCGCCTTCCGGGCCCGCTCGGGTGACGACTTCGTCGTCGGTCCGCTCGAGGGGTTGTGGTCCAGCGACGACCCGTCGAGCTTCGTCGAGCGCCGCAAGGATGCGTGGGACTGGACGATGCTGATCCCGTTGCCGCCGGCAGTGACGGATGCCGACATCCGTGTCGGACTCGACACCGCAGCCCGCAAGAAGCCCGAGCTGCCGATCGACAGGGTCGCGGCGCGCACGATCGAGGAGGGGCTGTCGCTCCAGATCCTGCACGTGGGTTCGTACGATGCGGAGACCCCGACGCTTCGGCGCCTGCATGCGGAGCTGATGCCGGCGCAGGACCTCACGTTCAACGGGCCGCACCACGAGGTCTATCTCAGCGATCCGCGACGGGTCGCCCCCGAGAAGCTGAGGACGATCCTGCGTCAGCCGGTGCGCGCGATCGACTGACGGAGGTCCGGCAGGAATACTGCCGGACCCGTGGCGATCACGCGACCGGCACCGACTCGGCCATCGCCGATGATCGCGGCCTCGAGTGTGCGTAGGCCGGCGAAGGTGTAGGCGGCTGCCGGGCCGATCATGCGATGCACACGCTGAGCACCCGGATGTGGGGATTCACCCACGATGTTCTTCCGACCCCGTCGGCATCGGAGGCCGCGTCCGACGGCGTGTCGGTCGCTGCATCGGAGGAAGCCGCGCTGACATCGCTTTCGGCATCCTTTCCCCATATCGTGCGGATGGCGCTGACGGCCCCGGGCGCCGCGGGCGGCTGCGACGCGGATGCGGAGTTCCGTTTCGCTCTCGACATCCTTCTCGAGGCGTTCGAGCAGCGCCGGCTCTCGGGATGGAGCTCGACAGAGGGGCGCTGACCGCGCCGGTCAGTGATCGAGTCGGTCACTGACGCTCGCCACCGCGCCAGGATCCGACCGGCCGCGCCCGGTGCGCGGTCAGGATCGCGGGACCGAGCGTGGCAGTGGCTGCCGCCATCGCGGCAGTCCCGACGCCGGCTGCCGCCGCGAAGGCTGCGTCGGCGTCTGCGCGCGCCGCGTCAGAGGGGATGCGGACGACCGCAGCTCGTGCAAAGGCGAGATCCATGTCGGCCTCGAGGTCGGCGAGGGTCGCTTCGGCAGCAGCGAGGTTCGCCTCCGCACTCCAGTTGTTGCAGAGCGGTGACCACGGGTTCACGCGCAGGCAGTCCGCGTGACCGGTGGCGAACTCGCGCAGTCGCTCTGTCTCATCCTGCGCGTCGACGACGACATCCTGTCCCGAGGCGGGAAATGTACCAGCCTCAGCCAGGTCGAGGGTCGCCCGTCGTAGCCTGGACGGATGACACGCGACTCCCGTGACGCGGCGGGGCCGGTGGGCGCCACGCCCGGGGCCCGGCTCGCTGCGGCTGCCTCCGCCGGGCATCCGGACGCACGCCGGCAGCTTCTTCAGCTCGTGTCGACCGACCCGATGGCCGCGCGCCGCGACAGCCTGGCTGCGCTGCTCGGGCTTCCCGATGACCCCGATGCGAGACCCGCTGCCGTCCTCATCCTGTTCGGGGTTCTGGATGACGCGCCGAGCGCCCACCGGGCGAGTGCCGCAGCCGTCTCGCGGGATCTCGACGTGCTGTTGTTGGCGCGGGCGACGACGCTGCGTTCGCACGCGGGCCAGGTCGCCTTTCCCGGGGGTCGTCTGGAGCCGGATGATTCCGGTCCCGTCGCCGCTGCGCTACGCGAAGCCCAGGAAGAAACGGGACTGGACCCGGACGGAGTCGATGTTCTGGGCACCCTCGCCGAGGTGCCCTTGCCGTACTCCTCTCATCGCGTGACCCCTGTCTTGGGGTGGTGGCGCGAGCCGTCGCCGGTGCGCGCTGTCGATGTGGCCGAGTCGGCGGCGGTCTTCCGTGCGCCGGTCGCCGACCTGCTCGATCCCGCGAACCGCGGATGCACAGTCATCGATCGCGGCCCTCGCAGACACCGCGCCCCCGCGTTTCAGGTGCGCACCGAGACCGGCGAGCACCTGGTCTGGGGGTTCACCGCCATGCTGCTGGACGGCTTGTTCGACCGCCTGGGATGGACCGAGCCGTGGGATCGGATGCGCCGGCTCGCGATCCCGAATCTGTTGCCCTAGGCGAACCGGTCCCGGCAGGCGGTGCTGCTGCTGTGACGCGGCTGGCGTCGGCGCCGCGCCCCGGCCTGTGAGTAGTTCTTACTCATTGCAGTGAGGGGGAAGCCACTCGATGCTGGGTGGGTCCCTGACTGGTCTAAGGAGATCTCCATGTTCCGTCGCAGCCGCGCACTCGCAGCCACAGCCACTGTCACGACCCTGTTCGCCGCATCTCTCGTGCTCTCCTCGTGCACGAACCCGATCGAGCAGTTCATCGAGGATCAGACCGGCGTCTCGATCGACAGCGACGGTGACGGGAGCGTGACCGTCGAGAGCGAAGACGGCGAGATGACGATCACGGCGGGAACCGAAGTGCCCGACGATTTCCCCGGCGAGGTCCCGCTGCCGTCGACCGGCGCCCTCGAGTCATCGGTGGCGATGGCGGGAGCCTGGAACCTCACGTACACCGGTGTCGACGAGACGACGCTGGACAGTGTCGTCGGCGCTCTGGAGAGCGCCGGATTCGCCCAGACCTATGAGATGACCGCTGGCGACTATGCGCAATCGACGTGGGACAACGGCACGTGGACGGTGAGCCTGATTTGGGATCTGTCCTCTGACGGCGCGCTCAACATCAGCGTGGTCGCGACGCCGTGATGCTCGGGGCAGGTGCCAGAGGTGTCACAGGTGCCGCGCGAGCTGCCGGCACCGCCATTGCGCTGCTCAGCATCGCCGCTCTCGCGAGCGCGTGTGACGGCAGCAGTGCGCCGACACCCTCGCCGACCGATACGTTGCTCGCGATCGATGGTGCCGGCGCGGGCGGCTCGGACGGTTCCGGGGCAGGTGAGGGCGCGGCGAGTTCGGGGGAGGGCTCCGCGTCCTCATCACAGCTCGGCGCTGCCGGCACCTGCCCCGTCGGCCGGTGGGTCATGGACAACGAGTCATGGGCCGCGGCTCTGGGGGAGATGATGCGCGCCGAGATCCCGGGGGCCGAGGTGCACGTCACAGGCGAGCTGTGGCTGGACTGGAACCGTGACGGCACCTATGTGATCACGGCTCGATCGTCCGAGTACGTCATGACAGGGTCGACCGATGGTTCATCGTTCGTCCAGACGATCTCCCACGACGGCGTCGAGACCGGTGCGTGGGCTGCGGCGTCGGCATCCGCGTACGACCTCGTCGCCCAGGATCAGGCGCAGATGGCCTCGGCGGTGTCGATCACCGCGGGAGGGGTCACATACGCTCCTGACCCCTCGGAACTCGCGCCCGAAGCGTGGACCGGACGACTCGAGGTCGTGTGCGGCCCCGAGGTGATGACCACGACCGCGACCGGCGACGGGGGATCACTGTCGGCGGATTTCCTGCCGCGCGGGTGAGTCCGCGGACGGCGCCGGAGGGGAGCGCGGCGGTTCGCGGATGTCGCTCGGGTAGGGGGCGTGGCGAGGCGAGAGTATTGGTCAGTGGGGCATCGGGTGGCGGCAGTGGCCGCGGGTCTGCTTGCGGGAGCGGTGTTGCTCACCGGATGCAGCACGTTCTACTCCGAGAAACTCCGGGACCTACCGCCTGAGGCGTCGAGCGTCGAGTTCGACGGGCTGGACCCGAAGCCGGCGGTCGTATGGGCAGACAACGGCGAGGACTGGTTCGTGATCACGTGGGGCAGCAGTTCATGCCCGAATGCTCCGGTGTCGCTGGACATGACGGCTCCCGGCCAGTTCAGCATCGAGCTCCGGAGCGAGGGTGGGCCGGTGTGCACGGCGGACCTGGGGCCGACGACTTTTCGGATCGCCGCGCCCGACGGTGTGACGCCCGCCGACTCGGTGGTCGTGGACATCGGTCCCGGTACGCTGCTCGAGCTGGAGCCGGTCGGGTAGCCCGATCACGCATCTCCTTTCCCGACGGCTTCCACTTCCTGCTCACACGGGGGCGAGCGCGGTCAGCGGTAGGCGTCGGCTGTGTCGGGGACGGGCGCGAAGACCTTCGGGAATCTCACGTGCATCGTCGAGGGGATCACTTCGACGCCGCGGGCATGAGCGGGCAGTGCGGCAAGGACATAGGGGAGCACGGAGATGGCGATGAATCCCGCGATGAGCTTGTCCATGATCGAGGTGAGGATGTTGGCCGAGAGCACGGCGCCGATCACTCCCTGCCCGAGGGCGAGCAGGTTCGCCGCGATTCCCTGGGCGCCCTCGTTGATGGATGCCCCGCCCCACACGAGAATGATGATCGGCGTCGCGACGATTGTGCAGCTGATCGCGACGATGATGCTGAGCAGGAAGTATCGCAGCGGGGTCGTGCCCAACCGCCACGATCGCACGCCGTAACCCCAGATGAGGGCGCCGACGATGTTGACGATCATGAACGGCAGGCCCTGCCATTCCCAGAGCGCGAGGGCCCCGAGCGAATGGCTCAGGATCGCCACCGCGACACCGAACCACGGTCCGACCGCGATCGCGGCGATCGCGGTGCCGATCATGTCGAGGTAGAGAGGCAGCGCGAACGTGACGGCGAGTCGCGATCCGCTCACATTGACCAACGCGCAGCAGATCACGATGAGGGTCAGCAGAGTGAGGGTCGCGCCGCGTGCACCGAGAGTCCGGGTGAACCAGTTGTCCCGGTCGCCATCCGCGGGTCGAGGCGACGGACGCGCGGCGAGAGCCGGGGCTGCTGTTTGAGCGCCGGGTGGCACGCCGTTTTCGTCCGCTGCGGATGCCAACGCAGCAGTATCAGCGCGCCGTCGCCGGGTCTCGTCGGCGCGGGCCCGGATGCAGTACTCTCGCCACCTCGCGGCACCTTCGGCATCCTCGCCCAGCACGGTGACGATATCGGCGATGAGGTCCGGATTGATTCTGTGCCTGCCCGGCTGGAACGCGTCGTAGATCGTGGTGCGCCCGACGAAAGCTGTCGATCCCGTTTCGCCGCGGCTCTGGCGCAGATCGCGGACCCGGTCCGAGATCTGCGTGTAGCTCACGTCGCCGGCATTCAGTCTCAAGAGCTGAAGTTCCGCGACGAGACGGTCCATCACCCTGACGTGCTCAGGGTGTTCCTCGATATGCACGGTTGTCCCCCGGACCCTCGACTGCCGACCCCCTCGGGCCTTGATCGAGAGCGTACCGAACTCCTCCGACGCTGTTCGGCTTCGTTCGGCAAGACGCTGTCGCACAGAATGCGGGCACGCACCGCACTTGGGTGTGGAACTGGTTCCGCTACTCGCTGGTGCCGTCCGTCGTGGCGGCATCCTGATCCCGCCACGACCCCAGGTGCTGCCGAAGGTCATCGAGAAGCTGTTCGGTTGCGGGGGCGAGTGAGGCCGCGATGTCGCGGAGCGCATCGGATGCGGCGCCCGCGAAGGCTGTCGTCGACTCCGCGGCCGACTCCCAGACGGCGCGCCAATCGACGGATGCCTCGTTGACGCCCGCGGTGCGCGGGTCGTCCTCGCAGCCGATGGCGTCGGCATCCGCGTCGAACGACGGCGAGAACCCGACATCCGTCGAGAGGATCGGGCGCCCCAAGGCATCCCATACCTCCGCGCAGGACGCGTAGAGGTCTGTGCCGACGGGGGAGTCGGCCGGTGTCGGCACAGCGATGGCGGCGACCTCTTCGGTCGGTGCCGATGTCGAGAACGACGGGAGGAGGATCGCCATGGCGACGAGCACGGCCACAGCGGCACCCAGCAGGGCGCGCCCGCGGCGCCGCACTCGCCGCTTCCCACGCGGGGGCTGATCCGGTCGGCTCTTCGATGTGGGACGGACTGGTTCCGGTTGCGGATGGGCGGTGCGCGCTTGTGCTGAGGAGGGTCGCGGCGGAGATGGGGCCGACACATCGGCCGGCGGATCGGGGATGTCGCGGCGGCTCAACTCCTCATCGTGACATCGTCGCGACTCCGGATCGATGAGCACCGAGTATGCGTACTCGAGCTCCTGGAAGCGTCCGGCAGTATCGATCCCGGTGTTCACATCAGGGTGGATCTCGCGGGCTCTGCCGCGGAAGGCACGGCGGATGTCGGCATCCGTCGCGGAACGGTCGACGCCGAGCACGCGGTAGTGGTCCACCTGCGCCGCCGATCCGGTCGCCATCGGCACCGCCCCTCTTATACCCCGCTCGGCTGTCGAGGCTAGTCGTGGCCACGACCGCTCCATCCCGATGCACCGTTCCCGAACGATCCCGGACGGCTCGATGCACACTCGGCGTGAGGCGGCGTTGATTGACTCGAAGCACGAGTCTCCGGGAGGTTGATGTGGGGATGACTTTCCCGATCACGGACTTCATGTCCGACGACTACGCGCCGCCATATCGTGCCGCGCTGCGGCCCACCGACTTCGAGTTCTTCGATGGAAGCGACGTCGGCGGCGACTTCGCCGGCTACTGGGGGTGGCGTGTCCGCGGTCTGGCGAGGGACGGGTCGCCGTGCGATTACGTCATCGCGAACGCGTACTGTTTCGACCCGTTCGAGGATGATCCGGGCACGGAGCATCCCCACTTCGGTCTGCGCCGGATGGAGTCGATGATCGTCTCCGGTGAGCCACCGGTGTTCGCCGAGCGCCTGCAACACCCCTTCACCCGGGAGCTCGAGGGGGAGGGGGCCGTCGACGACTGGGTGTGGGAGATCCAGTCGCGGGATGCCGAGGGCCGAGATCACGGGCGCCAGAGCCGGTGGGCCGGTGACGATCTTGAATCCATGGTCGGGCGGGCGGAGTGGGGAATCGTCGCGTATTCGACGCACGAGGTCAGTCTGAGGAGCTTGTGGACCCGCGGTGACCTGCGCCGGTGGTTCACGAGTGCTCTCGCCGGAACTCAGGTGTCGGTCGAATTCGCGGATGTGACGCGGATGCCGGCCTTCGAAAGCAGGTTGGTCAGCACCGGAGCATTCCTGCGAGACATCCTTCCCGACGGTGCGGTCCCGTACCGCCCGATCCTCATGTCCACCGAGTTCGACCGGCAGGAGTGGATGGCGCAACGCGTCAGCTTCGCGCGGGACGGGGGCGACGCGCTCCACGCGGTCGACGAGATCGAGCCCATCGTGTGGACGAACATGTCGGGATCCGAGGTGTTGTCGTGCTGGGCGACCAAGGTGCTGCTGTGGAGCGAGTTGGTCGCGGATGCCGAGATCGATCGCCACCCGCAGGTCGCCGGCACTGCGGTGCAGGCACCTCAGGTGAGTGACATGTCGCCGGCGGCTCGCGACGCAGACGACGCGACCTCGGTCGGGGAGTGGCTCGCGATCCACGTGATCGGCACGGATGCCGCGATCGTGGTCCCGACGGCTTACACGCTGCTGGAAGCGAAGGTGGACAACGACGGCGCGACCGTGACCTTCTCTGCGCACGAATCAGGAAGGCGGACGGCGCGGAATCGGCGCCGCGCCCGGTTCGAGGCCGAGTGGGGAGAGTGGCTCGACGAGCACGTGACGCTCACCGACGAACAGATCGACGTGGGCATCGCGAGGGCGGAGGCGATCTTCCGCGATGCGCTCGCGAAGGAGGAGAAGTGAACACGCGAGTCAAGCAGGATGACGGCGTCTTCATTGAGAGCGAGTCGGATGCCGATCGCCCCCGTGGTTGTTCCTGGGACGAGACGGTCTGCACCGCGGCCCCGACTCACCGCATCATGACCTCTCACGGCGCCGGCGATGACGCGCACGTTCACGCTGACACTCTGTGCGGGCGGCACTACGCGCTTTCGCTCGTGCGGCTTGCCCAGGTGCACGCCCCCGGCTGCGCGAACCCGCTCTCCCAGCACGTTGATGTCTACGGACCTGTGGAGTGAACCTGTCGTTAGGAGAGACAAGTGACCACTGAAATAGACACCGAAGTATGCGCACACGACCGCGAGGATCCCCTCGCGCTTGAGGAGGTCTACTCGTGATTGTCAAGAAGGCCGAATCGGAGTTTGCGATGAAAGTTCAGCAGCCGGGTCACGAGCAGAGGCCGAAGCGCAAGCGCGCCCCACGCACCCCGCCGTCGGAGCTCGACTACTACGCGCGGATGCTGCAGAAGATCCAGACCAAGAAGCACGAGGTCTACGCGATCAGTCGCATCCTGCACCGTCTCGATGACCCGGAGATCGAACTCGTCACGCAGCAGGCCGTGCACACGAGCGATGGGCTTGCGCTCCTCGACCTCTATCTCCCCCAGTTCGGAGTCGCGCTCGAGGTGGATGAGCTGCATCACCTAGCGGCCGGGAGTAAAGATGCCGACAAGGCCCGCGAGCAGCGCGTTCTCACCCTTGCGAACCTCGAGTTCGTGCGGTTGGGCATCGGCCAGGTGCGCGAGCGGGATGAGTTCCGCAACAAGGTGGATGCCTTCATCGATGACGTCCGAAGCCGCAAGCAGGCCGCGCTCTCGGGCGGTACATTTACCCCGTTTGCCTTCGGCGCGCGTTTCGACCCCGACTACTGGCGGGCAAAGGGGCGATTGACCGTCGAGGACGACGCGCAAATGCAGGTAACGCACCACGTCACGCGGCTCTTCGGATACAACCACAAGGGGTGGCAGCGGGCGGTGTTCCCGCTCGCGGACGGTCGTCAGCTCTGGATGCCGCACCTCGCCCAAGAAGGAGCACCGAAGCGCGACGACTGGGACAACCGGCTGAGCGGGGACGGCGAGACGATCGTCGAGCAGCGTCTCGGTGACTGGCAGACACACCCGTACGAGGATGTCGAACGCGTCGTCTTCGCGAAGTTCCGTGACCCGGTGCTCGGTGCCGTCTACTACCGCTTCCTGGGTGTGTACCGGCTGGCATCCCAATTCTCGGACACCGCCACATTCACCCGCATCTCGACTGAGATCCAACTACCGTCGCCCGCGAGACCCAGTTGAGCTGCGAAGTGGAGGTCGACGGGTCGCAACTTCGAATCCGTTCGTCTCGCGCCGCGACGAACGCGTTGCTCGCCTCCACGTACCGGACATAGTCGTCGAGGGTCTTGGGCACAGCCGGAGTCGCGAAGTCGGGGAAAGGATGGAAGAACCCGATTTCGCCTCCGGCCACGAGGCCATCGAGAAGCCAGGAGGAGACGTACCCGTCGAACGTCTCGAAGAGGTCGAAGAACTCCGCGTAACGTGCCAGTGCCTCACGAAGCGGACTGTCCCGGCCCGAGTAGTGGCGGCGGGCCCGTTGTTTCGAAGTCGAACGTTGCGAGCCCGCGAGGCAGGTCGCGCGCAGCCGACAGCGATGCATCCTGGCGTCGCGCCGGATGAGAGGCGGATGCGGTACTACGAGCGGCTCTGGGATGCGACGTGATGGTGTCGGTGTGCTTCACGAGCAGCACGTCCGACTCAGTCGCGGAGGTACCAGGTCGGCGCGAAGTCGCGGAAGATCGATCCCAACCGGTCGATCGTGTCGTCGCCGGGACCCCCGAAGCCTGCCGGGCATGCCAGCCAGGTCTCGACATACGGTTTGTCGACCCCGGGTGTCGTAATCAGGTTCTCGACGGTGTAGCACTGCCCGTCCCACGTCGAGCCGCCGAGCGACGCGAGCTGGTCGCTCCCGCCGCAGGCGGAGCAGGCGCTGAGGAAGATTCCGTCGCTGCCGAAGGTGAACGTGTTGAATCCGTAGGAATCTGAGCGGGTGTAGGTGCCGAAGAGTGCTTCGAGGGTCGGCGGCTCGGGTTTGAGCTGCACCTGAACGAACCATGCTGGGTAGCTCGATATGGACTCGGTGCTGAGATCGCCGATGTAGTCGACAAGGGTCTGCGCGGCGCTCAGGAGGAGGAGCATCTTCACGGCGTTCGCCATCTTCTTCAGTGCGGGTGTCGCCGCGGCGTTGCGGTTGCCGTCCACGTCGCTCGTGATCACCTCGACGGAATCGGCGACCATGTCGATGTCGAAGCTCGCGGCGCATCCCGCGAGCCACAGCGTCGTCTCGGCCGGATCCTGAAGCGTAGAGAGTTGGGTGAGGTCGCAGTTCTCGAGCGCCGCAAGGACGGTCAGGATGCCGCCGACGACCAGATCCTCTTCGCCCGCGATCTGATCCATGGCGAGTTTCAAGGTCGAGGACACGGCGACCTGCACGATGTTGGGAAGACCGAACTCCATGATCCGACCCGCGGCGGCGTCACGAAGGTTCTGCTGCGAGAACGTGGCGGAGTACTCCTGCGTCGCGAAGACGAACGAGTCGGGTGAGAGTCCGAGCGAGGTTGCGCCGTCGAAGAAGGTGCTCATGCCGACGCTGATCGCGCTTGCGATGGTCGGTTCGACGCCCGACAGGCCGGCCGAGACGGGCACGACACCTTCGGCGAAGGTGACGGGGAAGCCGTAGCCGCGGTTCGCGGCCGCACGGACTTCGAGCAACTCCGCATCCTCGGCGGCGCCGGTGCAGAGCAGGACGGCGGCGGTTCCCACGGCATCACCGCCGAGCCCGTAGTCGACGTCGACATTGTCGCTCATGAGTGTGTCGTCGACCCACGAGGGCAGGTCGGCGGAACAGACGGGGTTGGCTGCGGCGTTCCCGAGAAGGTCGTGGCTGAATCGGAACAGGTGCTGGGATCCGGTCTCCCACCCGGCGACGTAGGCGTCTCCGAAGTCGACGATATAGTCGCCGAGCGCGCTGACGACGTCTTCGGTCGCAGAGATGAAGGCATCCCATACCGAGAGGTGGTGCACGAGGGCGGTCACGGTGAGGCGGTCTTCGCTGATCGTCGTGTATTCGGGAACCCACGCGTCGATCTCTTCGTCGAAGTACGCGAAGGTGGCGGCGGCGGCTTCGGGGAGGGGCGTAGGCAGCTGCCAGCTCAGGGTGACGCCGGTGTCTGGGATGTCGCCCGTCGGGGTGATCTCGAGTGGTGTCGGGGCGAGGTACGAAGTCGGCACCACCGTGGTGATGGCGTCGAGCAGCTCGGGTGTCGGCTCCGCCTCGACGATGCTGAGGTCGACGCCCGTGGCCTGGACGGTGAGAGTGCCGGAACCCCATTCGTGGGTCACGGTCGTCTCGCGAGGGAGGGCGAACCAGACGACGCCTGCCGCGATGAGGGCGACGACCGCCACGATCGCTGTCGCGAGGAAGATCGCGCCGTGCCGGCGGGGGCGCCTCGTCGTGCGGGTTTGTTCGCTGCCGATCGCTGAGTCGCCGGGTTCTGCGTTTTCGGGAGCCGTTGGGGTCACGGTCGTGCTTCCTTGTCGGGTGGCCGAGCCAGTCGCGGAAGGGACATGACGGCTCACCTGCAACGTACGCCGCGCCAAGACGCGAGCATGGGTTCCGGGCATATCCCGGATGATCTCGAACACTTCGTCGCGCGCCGTTTCGCACTGGTGCGGCCTCCCACGCGCTCAGGCGGAGCGTGTTGGTGCGGTGGTGGGGCGAGCGCCACACCCGTCACGTGGAACGACGCTCGGAGCTTGCCTCAGGGACGACGGATGCCGCACCGACGCACTCCTCGGCTGGGTCCTCCCTCTGGCACCCACTGCGCTCGTGCTCGCGACCCTCTGGACAAGCTGAAAAACGGCATCCGGGAACTTTCGATCCCGATGTCGATATCCCCGAGTGCCATTCGACGCGATAGTGAAGGGAGTGCGGTGGCGGGGGAGTCCCCGGACCACACCATGACGACGGAGGAGTCACCAATGAAGCACATGCTGATCATGCGAGCGAACGCCGCAGCGGTCGAGGCGTATGGCGAGATGAACATGGAAGACGTCATCAACGCGATGGGCGCGTTCAACGAGTCCATGGTCACCGCGGGCGTCCTGGTCGGTGGGGATGGCCTCGCGCCTGAGCCCGGGTACGTCGTCGACTTCTCGGGCGAGACCCCGGTCGTCAGCGACGGGCCCTACGGCGAGGTGCACGAACTGTTCAACGGGTTCTGGATCGTGCAGACGGCCACGGTCGAAGAGGCGCTCGAGTGGGCCAAGCGCGCCCCGCTCACCCCCGGCAACCAGATCGAGGTGCGCCGCGTGACCGACGAGTCGGATTTCGCCGATTTCGCCGACAACGAGTACCTCCAGAAGCAGGTCGAGTGGCGCGAGGCCGAGCAGGCTGCGGCCCGGCCCGAGGCTGGCTGAGGCCGCCATCGACACCTCGATCCGTCGCACTGTCGACGCGCTCTGGCGCATCGAGGGTGCCCGCATCGTCGCCGCCGTCGCGCGCATGACGGGCGATGTCGGGTTGGCTGAGGATGTGACGCAGGATGCCGTCGCCGAGGCGCTTGTCGCCTGGCAGCGCGACGGCATCCCGCGCAATCCCGGGGCATGGCTGACAGCGGCCGCCAAGCGACGGGCGATCGACGCGTGGCGGCGACGCGGTGAACTGGATGCCCGCTACGCCGTGCTCGCGCGGGATCTCGGCGAGGCCCGCGAAGACGAGTGGGAACCGATCCCCGACGACGTGCTGCGGCTCGTGTTCATCGCGTGTCATCCGGTGCTCTCGCGGGAGTCGCAGGTCGCCCTGACCCTCAGGGTTGTCGCCGGACTTTCGACCGAAGAGATCGCCCGGATGCTGCTCACTCGCGTCCCCACGGTGCAGGCGCGCATCACCCGGGCGAAGAAGGCCCTCGCCGAGGCGCAGGTGCCGTTCGAGTCGGTTCCCGCGAGCGAGTGGCGGGCGCGCCTGGCCGGTGTGCTCGGTGTCGTCTACCTGCTCTTCACGGAAGGGTATGTCGCGACATCCGGCGACCGCTGGACCCGTCCCGATCTCGCTGACGAAGCGATCCGCCTGTGCCGGATCGTGGCCGAGCTGCTGCCGCGCGAACCCGAGCCGCTCGGACTCCTGGCCCTCATGGAGTTTCAGCGCTCGCGCTTCGGTGCCCGCGAGGAGCGCGACGGCACCCCCATCCTGCTGGCCGATCAGGATCGGCGCCGATGGGATCACGGTCAGATCGCGCGCGCCCGGCAGGTGCTGGCACGCGCTGACGCGGTGGCACGGGCGCGGGGCATCGCGCGAGGGCCGTACGCCCTGCAGGCGGCGATCGCCGAGTGTCACGCGGTAGCACCGAGCGTGGCTGAGACGGATTGGGCGCGCATCGTCGTGCTCTACGACATCCTGGGTCGCATCGCCCCGAACCCGATCGTCGAGCTCAATCGGGCAGTGGCGGTGTCGATGGATGCCGGTCCCGCCGAGGCCCTGCGGCTGGTGGACGATCTCGTCGAGCGGGGCGAGCTCAGCGGATCACCCCTCGTGCCGAGCGTCCGCGGTGAGCTGCTCTCGCAACTCGGGAGGTCGCGCGAAGCGCGGGAGGAGTTGCTTCGGGCTGCCGCGATGACCGAGAACCGCGCGCAGCGCTCAGTGCTGGAGCGCAAAGCAGCGGCGCTGCCGGAAGCGACGGATGCGGCCGGCTGAGCGCCGTTACAAAGACAGGTGCAGCCGCAACGCGTCGTCGAGAGCGCCGAGCGATTCAGCGGTGATGCGGCCAGTGACGCGGCTCACACGCGAAATCGATACAGCGCGCACCTGTTCTGCCTGGGCTTTGCTGGGCCGGGGGAGTCCCGATTCTTCCGGCGAGAGAAGCACCTGAAACGGATGAACCGTCGAGATGTTCGAGGTCACCGGCACGACCGTGATCACCCCGTGCCCGGTGCGCGCAGCGCTGAGGTTTGCCGTCGCGTTGCTGACAACGATGGCCGGGCGAGTTCGCGCGGCTTCGGATCCGACGGCTGGGTCGAGATCGACGAGCACGACGTGACCGCGCCGCAACGCGCGCACAGGATCTGTCACCGCCGCGCAAGTCCGTCGCCGGATGCTGCATCCCACGCGTCGTCGGCAGGTTCGGCGAAGGCGTCGGCGTAGGCATCCGCGAGTCGTTCTTCGCGCAGCACCCGCACGGCGTCTTGCACCGCCGCGGATCGACTGGAATAGACGCCGGCCCGCGTCTGGTCGTCGAGGAACGCGAGGTCATCGGTGCTGAGACTGAGGCTGACTTTCACATGCACCACTCTTGGATGCTACCGAAGTAGCAAGATCGCAGGTGGAGTGAGTTGGGGATCCGAGAGAACAAGTACGCGATGGGGGAGGAATGCATGCAGAATGCAGGCATCCGCGCCTACCCTGATGCCATGCCGGTGAACATCACGATCCGCAACGTGCCCGATGAGGTGCGCGACGAGCTCGCTGCCCGCGCGGCGCGGTCGGGCAGGTCGCTGCAGGAGTTCCTGAGCGCGGAGTTCGTCCGCACCGCGAGCACGCCCAGCGCGGCCGACGCAGCGGTGCGAGCGCGACTGGGCGCCAGTGTGAATCCCGCCCTGACAGCGGACGAGATCGTCGCCGCTGTCAACGAGGGGCGTCGGTGACAACGGATGCCGACCGCGCGGCATCCGCGCTCGTGGTGCTCGACGCATCAGCCGTTGTGGCCATGGTCGCGTCAGGTGGCGAGCTTGGAGACCGCATTGCGGCCCGTCTCGCGGATGCGACGCTGCTCGCGCCGCACCTTTCGCCCACCGAGGTTGACAGTGCATTGCGTGGCCTGGAGCGGGGCCGAAAGATCTCGACAGTGCAAACGGATGCCGCGCGCGACCTCTTCGCCCAGTTTCCGATCGACCTCTGGCCGTGGCACCTTCTGTCGGCGCGGGCGTGGCAGCTGCGGGCGAACGTGACAACCTACGATGCTGGATACCTCGCGCTTGCCGAACTCACGAATGCCACGCTTGTGACCTGTGACGCCCGCCCGGAAAGTGTCAAGGCGGGTGAGACAGATTCCGTCAGGCGGTCTGTATGAGGGCCTCCTGTGAGGGCTGGTTGATCCAGGCGGCCTCGGGCAGCTTGGGCGCCTGGGGTCGGCGGTGGCCGAAGCGCTCGGGACGGGCGGCGTAGGCCGCGTCCAGGGTGGCCTGGCGCTGGGCGCGGACCTGCCCGGCGGTGCCGAAGTGGACGCTGGCGGGGGTGTGCAGCCCGATCCCGCAGTGGCGGTGCTCGTGGTTGTAGTAGGCGAAGAACTGCTCGGCGAACGCGCCGGCGTCGGCCAGGGACCCGAAGCGCTCGGGGAAGACCGGGGCGTACTTCAGCGTCTTGAACGCCGCCTCGCTGTAAGGGTTGTCGTTCGACACGTGCGGGCGGGAGTGCGACCTGGCCACCCCGAGGTCGACGAGCAGCTGAGCGACCGGTTTGGAGGTCATCGAGGTCCCGCGGTCGGCGTGGATCGCCTCCGGCACGCCATGGATGCCCATGGCGTGCTCGAGCAGGTTCTTGGCGATCTCGGCGTCCTCGCGGGCCGCGATGGTCCAGCCCACGACGAACCTGGAGAAGATGTCGAGCACGACGTACAGGTCGTAGTACACGCCCCGCTCCGGCCCCTTGAGCTTTGTGATGTCCCAACTCCACACCTGCCCCGGCGCCGTCGCGACGAGCTCGGGCCGGGTCCGGGGCGGGTGGCTCGCCTGCCGGCGCCGTTCCCCGGCCATGTCGTGCTCGCGCAGGATCCGGTGCATCGTGGACATCGAGCACAGGTAGGTGCCCTCGTCCAGCAGCGTGGCCCAGACCTGGGCGACCGACTTGTCCGCGAACCGCTGGCTGGTCAACACGGCCAGCACGTGGGCCCGCTCGGCGGCGGACAGCTTGTTCGCCGGTGCCGGCCGCGGTGTCCGTGGACGTGGCGGTGGCGGGTTCTTGGCCCGGTAGTGACTGGCGCGGGAGCGACCCAGCAGCGCGCACGCAGCCGCGGTGCCGACGTGCTCGGCCAGCCCGTCGACGGCCGGGTTGATCACCGCGGCGACCGCGGCGGCTTGTCCGCGCTCTCGGAGAGCGTCTCCAAGAGCGCGTGTGCTTTTCCCATCAGGTCCAGCGCCGCCCTGGTCTTGGCCAGCTCGGCCTCGGCCTTCTCCGCCCGGGCCCGTAGCGCCTGCAGCTCCCGCTCGCGCCGGTCCCGCGGCTTGCTGCCCAGCCCGGACAGCGAGCCGGCGGCCGCGGCCTTGCGCCACTCGATGATGTGGGAGGTGTACAGGCCCTCCCGGCGCAGGATCTCCCCACGCCCAGAGCGGTCCGCGGCGTCGTACTCGGCCAGGATCGCCGCTTTGAACTCGGCGGTGAACGTCCGCCTCTTGGGCCGGTCAGCACGAGGAGCCATAGCCCCATCATCGGTGCCGACGTCAGCAACCGTCATCGTCATCTCAGTATTGGTCCGTTCTCGCCCCGTGCAGTGCGAAGGTCAGCAGTGCTGGTGTCTCACCCCATCCTGACGCACAGGGGCCTCGGGAACGTTCCTGGCGTGGCCGCACGCGTCGAGGTCTTCGCCTAGCTTCCCGAGAACGCGGTCGAGCTTCGCGTCTCTAAGTCCGTCACACTGTGTAGACGGCGTCTCAGTCTCAGTCTCCATCGGGGCTCAGAGCGCCCAGGTGTGATCAAGGAGGCGACATGCGGTCTGTGCACGAGCTGTCGGGCGAGCCCTGGCCCCACGACATGGTGATCAGCGTCGATCAGCCCAACAACCTGCTCACGCTGCTGTTCGTCCGCGAAGTGTGGGACATCGCTCGAGATGTGGACATCCCCGCGCTGGCGCCGCCACCCGCGCCCGGAGACTCAATGCGTCCAGAATCGCCGTCGCCGGATGTCTGGTCTGAGCGTTGGGTCGATACGTGGAACGCCGCTTGGGCATGGCACGTGGACGGCGGAGGAATCCAATACCGGGATGCAGGGCGGATTGACCCTCAGGCTGCGCTTGCCGAACTGGCCGCTCACCTCCCGCCGATGTGGGAGACGCAGTACGGAAGCGAAGGCATCGACCGGGATGCCTTGTGGCAATGGATGCGGACCCTGCACGATGTGCCCAGACGACTCGATGAGGCACCCGAACGAAGGAGCCTCTCCGATCTCATCGAGGCGTGGCGGGACGGCATCGACTCCATCATCGTTCTTCCCTATGGCATCGACTTCTCCCGACGGATCACGTCCCGGCACCTCGTCGTTTCATCAACGACCCGCGATGACCCTGCCCTGTACGGACAGGCGCTTCGGCGAGCGGTGGGGGCACCGCCCAGCCTCGGCACTCCGTGACCCCTGCAGTCGCTAAGCAATGGCAAACAGAGGAGCTCGTCGTTAACCTGACCCCGTGGGGACGAATCGGTCCGGTGGCCAAGCGCCGACCAATAACACTTGGATGGAATGGCGCGGGTTCACATTCACCCTCGTAGCTGGCGGGGCCACCGTAATGGGGAGCGTTTCGTTGTCCCTGATCGGTCTACCGAAACTTGAGCTCGCACGCGCGGAGTACGCGCCGCAGGCAATTCTCGCCGGTGTGGGTGTGCTCACGACGCTCGCTTCTCTTTTCACCAATCGACCACGGCAGGTTTGGACTCTCGCGGGCTTGGCTGTGATTGCAAGTTTTGCGCTCTTCGTCATCTGCGCCGTACGCTCCGGCAACGTCTTCATGTGGACGTTCACCATCGTTCAGGTCGGTGCGGCCGCGTGCTCGATGCTGGCGGCGCGCCAAGGCAACCCAGGATTCTCTCCTAGAGCGAGAAGTAATAGTCCCGGATCACCTTCGCCATCAGCGCCCGCCGCTCCTTGAGAAACGCGCCGTACGTCTCCGCTGTGGTCGTCCGGATACTCGCCGGAATCGCGTTCGCGCGCAGGTTGGCATCCAACTCGACCTCTGACGCGAGCTCGCCGAGCCGAAGCACCCCATCGGCGACCTGCTGGTCGACACGCGCCATGTAGTCGGCGGGGGCGGCGTCCTTGATCGAGATGTTGATCGGCGTCTCGGTGAGAGCGAAGTTGGCGATCTGGTTATAGTCGCCGCGGTCGTTCACTCCGTTCGAAACGAGGTAGTTCTTCGGGATCACGTGATGGATGTCGCCGACTTCTTCGACCATGCTCGAGACCGTGACGTTCTTGGACAGGAAGCCGCGCGCCTGCGTGTGGATCTGTGCAGCGAGGAAAGCAAGGAAGTAAGGACTCCGTACCGACGAAGACTCCATCTCCATTGGAAGGCCAACATCCCAGAAGGTGTCAGCCAACTGCGACGATTCAATGTCGCTCAGTGTCTGCAGGGCGCCGATCTCGTTGATCCGGCGGATGTCGGCTTCGAATGCGGTCTCGAAGCTGCCGGTGTACCGGCCGGTCAGCACCGACATCACGAACCAGCGACGAACAACGAACTTGATCTGCCCCTCATTCAGCGCCCGCTCGGAACGAAGCTTGAGATACAGCGCGTAGGCGAAGTTGAGGGCGTTCTTCGAACTGATCAGGCGAGGGGCGATGAAGCCGGCCGACTTGATCGTGAGGGTGAACTGCTGAAAGTTGTACTGATTCACGATCTCGAGCAACACGCTTTCGAGGCGCTTGAACGACTCGACTGCGAGTTCCTCGCTGAAGGTGCGGGTTTCGAAGTCGCGTCCTGATAGAACACTCACGAGCGCGGCGACCTTCCCACGTGAGAACTCCTTGATTCCCGCAACGCGGATGACGTCGGTGTAGGTCGGGTCGTATAGGTCTGAGTTGTCGTTCTTCAGCCAAGCAATTGACTTTAGGTACCTGGATGCCGCGAATGCGGTGTCGTGTTTCTCGATATGGGTGTACACGTGCGGCGCGACTGCCAAATGGCAGAAGTAGTCGATGAGCTTGCGCAGATCGCTCCCGATCTGCCCGTGACTCGCGATCTTGCTCATGGCGAAGTCAGCACTGCTGAGCGCCACACCCTTGGAGTTGATGCGGATGAAGATCTCGGTGACGGTCTCGATGTCGAGATCTTCAGCGAGTGTGATGATGCCGACTTGGGCCTGGCGGATGCCAGCCAGACGTTCGAGTGCCTTTTCTACGCCGTCTGCGTCGATGTGCTCGTTCGCTTCCATGTATTTCCGGGTCGCCGAGAACATTGAAGACGAGTTGAGGAACTCTGCCACGTCTGAGATCCAGGCGGGGTCACGATCCAGGATCGGTGTCTGCGTGGCGAACTGCTCGGTGATGGGGTTGAACGCGATCTTGATCCGCTTGCGTCGGTAGTTCTTGTCGACGACCTCCTGTCCCACGAGGGCGGCGGTCATCGCCGTGATGCGCTGCTGACCGTCGATCAGGATCTGTCGAAAGGCCGACACGGATCCGTCCTTCAAGCCCACGTCGGCGCTCTGCCAGGTGATGAGGTACCCGATCGGGAAGCCGTTGTACAGCGAGTCCAGAAGGTCCCGGACCTTCGTCGAGTCCCACACGAAGGGTCGCTGCATCTCGGGGATGGCGACCTGCCCAGACTTGACCCACGAAAGGAGAGTCTCGACCGAGTGCTGATGGACTGTGTACTTGGACATGTGCTGACCCCCGTGGCGCAAGAACTGCATAGACAATAGCGATGTGTCTCGCCGAGGTGCGGATCCTGGCTTCTGACCCTTTGTGGCAAACACGGTGAACGCTACGCCAACCGAGCATGTCCTAGCCGCCAGCCGCTGCGCTAGTCTGACCCTGCTGAGCGGGGCCTTAGCAGTCTGGGAGTGCTTTCACGTGTCGCGAGCGAGAGTAGCGAGCAAATGACGCCAGCGCTTACGAACTACCAGGCGAAGTACTACGCGCACGAGCTGCAGCGCAGCTACGCCAACGACCACGTCGGCAAGCTCGCCGGCCTGCTGTTCGACGCGAAGGTGGAGCCGAAGCCGCACCAGATCGATGCGGCGCTGTTCGCGTTACAGACGCCGTTCCTGGCGGGCGTGATCCTCGCCGACGAGGTCGGCCTCGGCAAGACGATCGAGGCGGGCATCGTCATCTCGCAGTACTGGGCCGAGCGCCGCCGCAGCATCCTGATCGTTGCCCCGTCTAGCCTGCGACAGCAGTGGCAGCAGGAGCTCTACGAGAAGTTCCTGATCCCGTCTGTCATCCTCGATCCGAAGTCGAAGGACTCGCTGCTTGCTGCCGCGGGCGGACGCTCAGCACAGGTGCTGATCTGCTCCTACGAGTTCGCGCTCCGGCATGAGACCTCGCTGCTCAAGGCGTGGGATCTCGTGGTCGCGGACGAAGCACACCGACTGCGGAACTACTGGACGGGCAAGACGAAAGCCGCCGAGGCCGTGGCGCACATCGTCAAAGGCGCCCATAAGACGGTGCTGCTGACGGCGACGCCGCTACAGAACAAGCTCGAGGAACTGTACGGGCTAGTGTCGATCTTCGACCCGGGCTACTTCTACTCCCTCGACGCCTTCCGGGAACGGTACGTCAAGAACCGAGACCTCGGCGGAGACGACGATCTGGTCGAGCGCGTCGCGACCGTCTCGAAGCGCACGCTGCGGCGCGACGCCGACAAGTACATCCACTTCACCAAGCGCCTGCCGCTGACCGTTGAGTTCACCCCGTCGCCGGACGAGGCGCGGCTCTACGACCTGGTGAACGACTACCTGCAGCGCGACGAGTTGTTCGCCTTCGCGGGCAGCCAGCGTCACCTCTCCGCTCTGATCATCCGTAAGCGCCTCGGCTCGTCGACCTATGCCGTCGCAAGCACGCTGGAGAACATCGCCAACCGCCTGGCCGATGAGGTCGCTGCCGGGCAGCGCCGCGATGGTCGCGGTGGCCTCGTGGCAACCGACTTTGCCATCGACGATGAGATCACCAGCGAGGAACTGGAGGAAGCCGAGGAGATCGACGGCACCGCCAACGGTTCCCGCCCGTCGTCGTTGCCCCTTGACGAGTCGCTACTGGAGGCGATGCGTGCCGAGGTTGCCGAGCTGCGCGAGTACGCGACGCTTGCCCGTTCGATCACGGAGAACCAGAAGGCCGTCAAACTCGGTGAGGCACTCGACCTTGGCTTCGAACGGCTGCGTAAGTTGGGCGCTCCCGAGAAGGCCATCATCTTCACGGACTCGACCAAGACGCAGGAGTACATCGCCCGCTCGCTGCGGGAGGCCGGTCGCGGCAAGGGCCTCGTTCTGTTCAACGGTACGAACAATGGCCCGGAGCAGACCGCGATCTACCAGGCGTGGTTGGAGAAGAACAGAGACGGCGACCTGATCACCGGTATCGCCGCCGTGGATCGGCGCAAGGCGCTCGTGGACTACTTCCGCACCGAGGGCACGATCATGATCGCGACCGAGGCTGCGGCAGAGGGCATCAACCTGCAGTTCTGCTCGATGCTCGTCAACTACGACCTGCCCTGGAACCCGCAGCGGGTTGAGCAGCGCATTGGACGCGTGCACCGCTTCGGGCAGAAGCACAACGTCGTCGTCGTGAACTTCTCGAACAAAGGCAACATCGCCGAACAACGCATCCTTGAGCTGCTGACGAACAAGTTCCAACTGTTCTCCAGCGTCTTCGGCGCAAGCGACGAGGTGCTCGGTGCGATCGAGGACGGACTCGACTTCGAGAAGACAATCAGCGACATCCTCACCCGCTGCAGAACCGCCGACGAGCTGGACTCCGCGTTCAGACAACTGGAAGAGCAGTACGCGGGCGAGATCTCGCGCGAGATGGCCAGCGCCAAGGCGAAGGTCTTCGACAACCTCGATCCCCACGTGCAAGATCGCCTCAAGGCATACGATACGCAGTCCGGTGAGGTGCTCAATAAGTTCGAACGTCTACTGCTCGCGGTAACCCGGCACGAACTCGACCAGCACGCCACCTTTGAAGGCGACGGGCGCACCTTCGTGCTGAACCAGTCGCCCGTGAAGGACGCGCCGACCGGACGCTACTTCTTCAAGTCCCAGCCGCTGGAGAACGCCCACCAGTACCGCTACGCGAGCCCCCTGGCCCAGCACGTCGTCGAGACCGCCAAGACCCACGACACCCCGGCACGCGAGCTGACCTTCTCGCTGAGCCAGTCGAAGCGCGTCAGCAGCGCAATCCGCGCACTCGAGGGCACCAGCGGCGAGCTCACCGTCAGCGTCGCGACCTTCCGCATGAAGGCGCGCGACGAGGACGTCTCCGAGTCCTACATGCTCGCCGGCGCACTGACTGACGACGGCCGGTGGCTCGATGAGGAGTACGTCGCAGACATCCTCGACCTCGCCTGTATCGACGTCGGCACAGGGCCCGTGACGATAGACGAGAGCCGCTTCACGCCGCACCTGGATGCGCGACGTGCGGACTTGGAGAAGGAAGTCCAGGGTCGTAACTCTCGCTACTACGACCAGCAGGAGGAACTCCTCTACCGCAACCAGCAGGATCGTAAGGCCGAGCACGAGGGCAAGATCCGCGAGTACCGCGCCAAGGAGAAGGAAGCCCGCAAGCTCGCCCGGCAGGCCGACGATCCGATGGAGCAACTGCGGCTCAAGAAGGAGGCCCGCAAGTGGGAGCAGCGTGCCGAGGAGGCCGACGAGGACTTCCGGGACGCGCGCAAGAAGCTCCGGGCCGAGGCCGATAAGTACCTCGAGCTATTCGAGCAGTCGCTCGAGGGAACCCAGGAGACCGAGCACCTGTTTACGATTCGCTGGCGGATCGCCACATAGACCACGGGTCATTCACAAACCCGACGCAAATTGTTAAGATCATGAAAGAGAATCACCCGAATGACCGACGAGATCTACGAAACACCATCCACTACTCCGAACTTCCAGACCGAGCTGGCAGCGCAGCTTGCCGATCTGATTCCTGAGGCAATCGCCGACGGCAAGGTGGATGTCGAGAAGCTCAAGGAACTGCTCGACGGCGACGTGGCCGACAGCAACGAACGGTTCGGACTCTTCTGGCCCGGCAAGAAGCGCGCCCTCCGTGCGGCGCAGGAGCCGACCACAGCGACGCTAAAGCCCGACTTCGAAAACTCGAAGGACTGGGACACGACTAAGAACGTCTTCATTGAGGGCGACAACCTCGAAGTGCTCAAGATTCTGCAGAAGCACTACCACGCGAAGATCAAGCTGATCTACATCGACCCTCCATACAACACCGGCAAGGACTTCGTCTACCCGGACAACTACAAGGAGGGCCTCGACACCTACCTCGAGTGGACGCGCCAGGTCAACGAGGAGGGCAAGAAGGTCACGACCAACGCCGAGACTGAGGGTCGCTACCATTCCAACTGGCTCAACATGATGTACCCGCGCCTCAAACTCGCGCGGAACCTGCTCGCTGATGACGGGGCCATCTTCATAAGTATCGATGACGCTGAGGCAGCGAACCTGTTGCTTATGTGTCGGGAGATATTCGGTGAGTCGAACGTGATCGGCACGCTTATTCACCAACGCGCCAAGGGTGGTGGCCAAGCAAAGTTCGTAGTGCGCGGCCATGACTACCTTATTGCAGTCTGCAAGAATATCGGACGTTTCGCGCCGCTTCTGAGGCCGAAAGTGATCCAGCAGCCGGTCGTGACTATCGATGGGGTCGACTATCTCAAGAATGATGATGTTGTAAGGCGTTCTTTTGGGAAGTATGACAAGTCTCTGGATCGACGTTGCTTCTACGAGGAACTCGAAGATGTCAAAGGCACTGAGAAGAAGCGCGAGATCGACGAGAAGATTGCTGACGGCAAACTCCATCTCGAACCTAGGCCTGATGTCGGAATGCACGTCATCTATGAGCTGGTTCCGGTCGCAGCGGCAACTTCGAAGATTTACTCGATTATTCGAGTTCTTTCCGAGCAAGGAAAGAACGATCTAGCCGAGCTCGGTATGGACGAGTACTTCGACTATCCGAAACCTGTCGAGTTCATTAAGCAAGTTGTGCAAGCGGTGGCACTTACAGATAAGCGGGCAACCGTTCTTGACTTTTTCGCAGGGTCTGGATCGACCGCACACGCTGTGATGGAGCTGAATGCGGAGGACGGGGGGTCTCGCAAGTACATCGCGATTCAACTTCCTGAACCATTGTCTGAGCCTTCGACTGCGCGAGCCAGAGGTTATAGGACTATCGCCGACGTTTCGAGGAAACGCATTGCTTTGGCGGCCAATAAAGTTGCAGAACGGCAAGCGGAACAACTAGCAACGCATGGAGCGCCGCTTGACTTGGGGTTCCGCTCTTACAAACTGTCTGACACGAACTTCGCCAAGTGGCGGCTGTCGAGCGATGTCGAAGAGGACGCACTGCAGCAGCACCTGCTCGGCCTCCGTGACAGCGCGACCGACGATGCGACTGCTGATGATCTGCTCACCGAGATTCTGCTCAAGCAGGGCTACTCGCTGACCGAGGACATCTCGGCTGCCGAGGTTGGTGGCCTCGATGTCCGTCTCGTGCGCGATCGCGATGGTGACATCGCCGTGCTGGCCTACCTGAACGAGCACGTCAAGCCGACGCTTGAGCAGCTCCGTGCACTCGTTGACGAGTCTCCGACGCGGATCATCGTGCTCGAGGATGCGTTCCAGGGCGACGACGAACTCAAGACCAACCTGGCCCAGCTCTGCAAGAGCAAGGGCATTGAGCTCTGGACGGCCTGAGTATGAAGAACGGCACAGCGAGCGGATCAGGATTTCAGTTCGACGCCAGTCAGCCGTATCAGCTGGATGCGATCGCGTCCGTGGTTGACCTGTTCGACGGGCAGCCGAAGGATGCGGAGAAGCTGGTCACGACCCTGCGTGGCGCGGCGGTACTTCCTGATTCGGATCAGGCCGCGCTCGACATCGATCTCACGCAGGAGGTTGGTGCGGTCGGCAACAGCCTGGTGCTCGATCGTGACCTGATCCTCGCGAACCTGCAGCGAGTGCAGGATCGCAACGGCCTTGAGGTGGCGCCGGCACTAGCGGGCGACGCGCTCGACTTCGATATCGAGATGGAGACCGGCACGGGTAAGACCTACGTCTACCTGCGCACGATCTTCGATCTGGCCGTCCGCTACAACTTCACGAAGTTCGTGATCCTGGTGCCGAGTGTCGCGATTCGTGAGGGTGTCAGCACGAGCATCCGGCTCATGCGCGAGCACTTCGAGAACCTCTACAAGCCGCAGGGCATCACCTTCGATGCCTCGATCTACAGCGGTAAGAGCGCTGAGGAGGTGCAGTCGTTCGCGACCTCGACGAACGTGCAGATCCTGATCATGACGATTGACTCGATCCGTGGCAATGCGAACACCCGCATCATCCACCAGACGCGTGACAAGCTGAACGGTCTGCGCCCGATCGACTATCTGAAGGCGACCCACCCGGTTGTCATCATGGACGAGCCGCAGAACATGGAGTCGCAGCTCTCGCAGTCAGCGGTCGGTGAACTCGATCCGGTGTTCACTCTGCGTTACAGCGCGACGCACAAGAAGCAGCGCAACGTCGTCTACCGGCTTGACCCGGTCGATGCCCACGATCTCGGTCTGGTGAAGCAGATCGTCGTGGCCGAGGTGGCCCAGCAGGGCGCGGACGCGACGCCGTATATCAAGCTGGTTGAGGTGCGGCGTGAGCCGTCGTGGTCGGCCCGGCTGGAGCTGTCCTGCCGCAAGGCCGATGGTTCGCTCGAGCGTCGGGTCGTGAGCGTGAAGCAGCACCAGGAGCTGTCGGATGCACGCCTGACGAACAACCCGATCTACGAGGGCTGGCGCATCAACGAGATGAGCATTGAGCCCGCCTACGTCGACCTCACCACCCACGGGTTCCTGTACGAGGGCGAGAGCATCGGTGCTTCGGCCGGCGCGATCTACAAGGAGATGATCCGCGAGACCGTTCGCGAGCACCTGCGCAAGGAATCGATGCTGCGCGCCAAGGGCATTAAGGTGCTCAGCCTCTTCTTCGTGGACAAGGTCGCCAGCTACCTGGGCGACGGCACGAACAACGACGATGCGAGCGGTGACTTCGTGCAGTGGTTCGATGAGGTCTTCGTCGAGGAGCGCGCGAAGTCCGCGCGCTACCAGGAGCTGCTGCCGCAGGCGCCGAGTGAACTGCGCCGGGCGTACTTCTCCCAGATCAAACGCGGCAAGACGACGACCTTCCAGGACTCGTCTGGGACCACCAAGGCCGATGACGACGCCTACGAACTGATCATGCAGCAGAAGGAACGCCTGCTCGACGAGAACGAGCCCGTGCGGTTTATCTTCAGCCACTCTGCCCTGCGCGAGGGCTGGGACAACCCGAACGTCTTCCAGATCTGCACCCTGCGCGAGATGGGTGCCGAGACCGAGCGCCGCCAGACCCTCGGCCGTGGCCTGCGCCTCCCCGTCGCCAAGACCGCTGACGGCTACACCCGTGTGGCTGACCGTGGCGTCGCGACGTTGACGGTCGTGGCGAACGAGTCGTACACGAAGTTCGCGGACGCGCTCCAGCGCGAGTACAAGGACGCCGGTGTCGAGATAGGCCGGGTGCGCCGGGCCGAGTTCTCGAAGATCCCGCTGCAGGACGAGAACGGTGCGCTCACCGACGATCAGTTCGGCTACCAGCGCTCCGTTCTGGTGTGGGAGCACCTCAAGGACAAGGGCTTCATCGACAAGGACGGCACGGTCACGCCGAAGTTCCAGCCGAACCAGCTCGGCTTCGACCTCGGCCTGCCCGTCGACTTCGCCTGGGCCGAGACGATCATCATCGAGCTGGTCGAACGCGCCAACATCGGCAAGTACGTCAAGCCGGTCAGCAAGCGTCAGCCACGGGTGCTCAACAAGCAGCTCTACTCGACCCCCGAGTTCGAGGAGTTCTGGGAGACGATCAGCCAGAAGACCACCTACCGCGTCAAGGTCGGTCGCGATCAGCTGATCGAGAACGCCATCCGGGCGATACGGGAAGCGCCGAAGATCGACGCGCTGCGCATCCAGATCAGCCGCGCCGGGGTCAAGGTGCTTCGAGGTGGCGCCAAGGGTGAAGAACTCGGCACCCGCTCGGCCGACCTCAAGGGCAGCTACGACCTGCCCGACATCATCACGGAGCTTCAGGAGGCGACCTCCCTCACTCGCAAGACCATCGTCGACATCCTGATCGGCAGCGAACGGCTGAGCGAGTTCATCGGCAACCCGAACGACTTCATTGCGATGGCCAAGCGCGTGCTCAAAGCGGAACTCGGCGCGCTCCTTGTCGATGGCGTCCAGTACGAGCGGATCGCGGGCTCGGTATACGAACTGCGTGAGTTGCAGAAGGACGGTGAGGAGGAGAAGGAGCGCTTCCTCGACCAGATGTACAAGGTGCAGCACACCCAGAAGACCGACTTCGACTACGTCGTCTTCGACTCCGATGTCGAGCGCCAGTTCGCGGAGCTGCTTGACTCGCGCGAGGACATCAAGTTGTTCATGAAGCTGCCTGCGAAGTTCAAGATCGACACCCCCGTCGGGCCGTACAACCCTGACTGGGCGATCATCAAGCAGGAGGACGGCGAGGACCGGATCTACATGATCCGCGAGACGAAGAGCACGCTCGATGACTCGAAGCTCCGCCCGACTGAGCGCGACAAGATCAAGTCTGCCAAGCGCCACTTCGAGGCCATTGGCATCGAGGACTACGCACGAGCAGTACCGGGAGCGTGGAGGCTATGAGGCTCATCTCCGCTCACGTCCAGGGCTACGGCCGGATCGTCGATTCCAAGATCAACTTGGATGCGAAGGTCATCGCTATCGTGGGGCCGAATGAGGCAGGTAAGACCACCCTGCTCAAGGCGCTCGCTCACGTCGATGGCGAGACCGCCGTGCCGGTGCCTCAGCGTTCGCGAGCTACCGAAGTAACCGATCAGACCCGTGTGACGACCTTCGACTACATCGTGGAAGAGGAAGATCGCACTGCCCTTGCGGATCTCGACTTGCACGAGCAACCGACTCGCGCCCACGTTGCACGCTCCGCTTCCGGAGACAAGCTCATCGTCGACCTGCTTCCAGCGCCTCGAAAGTCCGTGCGGCCACTCCAAGATGCACTCGACACGCTTAAGGCAGCAGCCGTCAAAGAAGACCTTGACGACTGGATCGATCCAAACACTGCGTATGTCGATCCGGGGTCTGACGATCCGCATGATTACAGGGCGGAGCTCAGCTCCGTGGTCGAGGCTGTCGAGGCTGCCGTCGGGGAGGTCGGAAGTGATCTTCCTGCCGAAGCAGTTCAGACTGCGCAATCCCTCCGGGGTGTAACGCTTGCTGACGACGTCGATGCGGAGTCGCTGCGTGCGGCCTTCGATGCGATCATCGCGTGGTCTGAGCGAGAAGACCCCGCTCCAGCCGCTCGCGACCGCATCTGGAGGCGCACGCCGGACTTCATCCTTTTCGACTAGGCCGATCGCTCAATTCAATCCGCGTACACATTCGACGACGCGCTGATCAACGACACCCCAGTCGCGCTTGCGAACCTTGCGGGCACAGCGTCACTCGACCTCGCAGAGCTTCTCCAGTTCGTTCGAACAGGAGACATTGCGCGTCGACGAACGGCGATCGTCCAGGCCAACAAGCGGATGGACGCCATCTTCGACGAAGCGTGGAAACAGTCGAAGCTGGCTGTCCACTTTGAGCTTGACGGTGATCAGCTTCGCATCGAGCTCATGGAGGACGGCGACAACATCACAGTCTTCGACGAGCGCAGTGCCGGTCTCCGAATGTTCGTCGCTCTGATCGCCTTCCTGAAGGTTCATGGTTCGGAGCGTGCGCCGATCTTGCTCATCGACGAGGCAGAGAACCATCTCCACATCGATGCGCAAGCGGATCTGGTCAATATGTTCGTCACGCAGGAGCACGCGATCAAGGTCATCTACACGACCCACAGTCCTGCGTGCCTTCCGCCCGACCTTGGCACTGGGATTCGTGTTGTCGTACCGCGTCACGACAACTTCCAAGTGAGCGACGTGAAGAACAGCTTCTGGCAAGGTGCAGCAGGCTACTCGCCTCTGATGCTTGCAATGGGTGCAGCGGCCGCTGCCTTCACGCCCGCTCGCTACGTCGTCCTGGCCGAGGGGCCACCGAGATGATCCTTCTACCTACGCTGATACGTTCCGCAACTGGACAGGCGGATCTACCCTATCAGGTGGCGCCAGGACTGTCCGAAGTACCGAACGACTTTCTGCCGAAACTCGACCTCGAGGCTGCCCACGTCGCATACCTCGTCGACGGTGATGATGGCGGGGCGAAGCTGAAGACTGCCCTCACAGATGCAGGCGTGCCAGAGAGCCTGATCGCTGAGTTGGGATTTCCGGGGATCGAGAACGCCCTCGAGCCGGACGCCTACAGGGCTGCGATCTCGGCGCTGCTTCCTGAGTGCAATCCAGGAGTCACTGCAAGCGATCTTCCAGAAGTGCCACCGATTGGAGCAGAGACGGGCGCTTCGGCTGCGAAGTGGATGTACGACTGGATCAAGAGCGTCGGGCTAAAGGCTCCGTCTAAGGTGGCAGTCGCGAATTGGCTGGTCGAGAATGACCGATCGACGCTGAGCGCTGAAGGTGTGGGGGTATTTGTGTCGTTGCACGCGAACCTCATCAGGGCACTCGGCATAGAAGTCGACGGGAGTTTCACGAAGCTAGGAAACGCATCGCCGTGACGATGGCTGACGGTTCCTTGAGAGCCATCGAGTTGGTTTCAGCGGCGGACCCGCCCTTCCGCTTTAACTCGTCCTCCGTGCAGCACCTCAATCCAGACGGCCGGCACGGAGGGTGATGGTACCTCAATTCACCCGTCGACTCTGATATCCTGAAGTGTCACTCGTGGGCTTCGTTCTGCATGCCTGCCCGCGGGAACGCGGGGGAGTGACATCGCATAACCCAATCCACCTGGCCTTGGTGCGGCATCCGTGCGTGTGAAGTGCGTTTCGACTCGCTTTACTCGCTCAACGACCGAGAGGCGCGTTTCGACTCGCTTCGCTCGCTCAACGAACGGAAAGCATCCTGGCCCCGACTACAACACCATCCAAGGACAACCCACTACATGACTACTGCAACGACCGCCCCGGCCACCAAGCAGGTTGCGATCAACGACATCGGATCTGCTGAGGACTTCCTGGCCGCGGTCGAAGAAACCCTCAAGGGCAAGGACTTCAACGACGGCTCGCTCATCGAGGGCACCGTCGTCAAGATCGACCGCGACGAGGTCCTCCTCGACGTCGGATACAAGACCGAGGGCGTCATCCCCTCGCGCGAACTTTCCATCAAGCACGACGTCGACCCCAACGAGGTTGTCAACGTCGGCGACCAGGTCGAGGCGCTGGTTCTCCAGAAGGAGGACAAGGAAGGCCGCCTCATCCTCTCGAAGAAGCGTGCCCAGTACGAGCGTGCCTGGGGCGACGTCGAGAAGATCAAGGAGAACGACGGTGTTGTCACCGGTTCCGTGATCGAGGTCGTCAAGGGTGGACTCATCGTCGACATCGGCCTGCGTGGATTCCTCCCCGCATCGCTGATCGAGCTGCGTCGCGTCCGTGACCTGACCCCCTACCTGGGTCAGGAGATCGAGGCGAAGATCCTCGAGCTCGACAAGAACCGCAACAACGTCGTGCTCTCGCGCCGTGCGCTGCTCGAGCAGACCCAGTCGGAGTCGCGTTCGAACTTCCTCAACAACCTGCACAAGGGCCAGGTCCGCAAGGGCACCGTCTCGTCGATCGTCAACTTCGGTGCGTTCGTCGACCTCGGTGGCGTCGACGGTCTCGTGCACGTCTCGGAGCTCTCGTGGAAGCACATCGAGCACGCATCCGAGGTCGTCGAGGTGGGCCAGGAAGTCACCGTCGAGATCCTCGAGGTCGACCTCGACCGCGAGCGCGTGTCGCTCTCGCTCAAGGCCACCCAGGAAGACCCGTGGCAGGTGTTCGCCCGCACCCACGCGATCGGCCAGATCGCACCGGGTAAGGTCACCAAGCTCGTTCCGTTCGGTGCGTTCGTTCGCGTCGCAGACGGCATCGAGGGCCTCGTGCACATCTCGGAGCTCTCGGGCAAGCACGTCGAGCTCGCCGAGCAGGTCGTCTCGGTCGGCGAAGAGGTCTTCGTCAAGGTCATCGACATCGACCTCGAGCGTCGCCGCATCTCGCTCTCGCTGAAGCAGGCCAACGAGTCCATCGACCCCTTCGGTGTCGAGTTCGACCCGGCCCTCTACGGCATGGTCACGGAGTACGACGAGAACGGGGAGTACAAGTACCCCGAGGGCTTCGACCCCGAGACCAACCAGTGGAAGGAAGGCTTCGACGAACAGCGCGAGAAGTGGGAGCAGGAATACGCTGCAGCCCAGGCTCGCTGGGAAGCCCACAAGGCCACGGTTGCCAAGGCCGCCGAGGCCGAGGCCGCCAAGGAAGCCGACGACAGCTACAGCGGTTCGTCCGCATCGGGCTCCGGCTCGTACTCGAGCGAAAGCCCCGTCGGCACGCTCGCGGATGACGAAGCACTCGCGGCCCTGCGCGAGAAGCTCTCGGGCCGCTAAGACCCGGCACCACCCGCGTCACAGCCGGTAGCACCACACAGCAAAGGAAGGCCGGGATCCCCGCTTGGGGGTCCCGGCCTTTCAGCGTTCCTGGGGGCTTGGGTGCTGTGCCACACTGGGCGCATGCATCGGGGGATCGCAGTACTTGCTGTTGCTCTTGTTGGCGTGCTCGGGCTCGCCGGATGCACCGATGCGGCACCGGAGCCGACGAACTCACCGCGCACCTACACGTACAGCATCTTCGACAGTGGTGCCGAAGACATCGACACGCTGCCCGACGCCGCGAGTGACCTGTTTGCGGATCTCACGCAGAGCATGTCGCGGTACGCCGGCGACGACAACGGCACGCAAGTGTGGGCCGTGCGCGGGATCGGAACCGAGGGGCCCCAGTACTGTCTCGTGTTGGTCGCCTACGACAGGGCGTCGACCGGATGCGCATCTCGGGGGGTTCTCGAGGTCGGCCGAGGGACCTCTGCGGCGTACCAGCTGGTTCCCGACGGGGACCCCGCGCCGGATGGAGCCGTCAAGCTCGCCGAGAACGTCTACGTCGTGCGGTGATTTCGCACGGTGTCGTGTGGGCGGAGGTTCGACATCCGTCTCGATCTGTGATGAGACTGGACGATGCGCCCACTCACACGACGCACACTGACCGCCACCACCGGAACGCTCGTTGCAGCGCTCGCTCTTGCCGCCTGCACCGGCGTGAGCTCCGCCTACCGGGACTACCCCATCTTCGAACGGGAAGCCACCGCCGCCGACCAGCCGCCGCAGGATATTCTCGACCAGATGAACGAGGTGTCAACCGGCGACGGCAGGCCGGAGGTCGAATCCGCTCGACTCGTGGGCACCTATGAGGACGTGTCGCTCTGGCTCGTGAAGACGGTCGCGGCGGGGAACGTCTGTCTCATCGCCGCGTCGTCAGGTGAAGAGGACTGGGTCGCAGGCTGCGGGGCGCCGCATAACGGCGAGGTGATGGGGGCAGACCTGGGGACGTTCGGCTGGCACTCCGACGACGTCGAGGTGCCCTCCACGGCAACCCCCATCAGCGAGAACGTCTACGTCTACACCGGCTGACGCGACATCCCGCCCCTGCGGGTTACCGGGGTGCAGCGATCTCCACTGTGCCGCTGCCCGTGACATCCGTCGCGACCTGGACGGGATCGCCGGCATAGGTGAGTCCGCCGCTGCCGCTCACGCTGGCACGGAGGGTGTCGGTGACGAACATCCACGCGGAGCCGCTGCCCGCGATCGAGGCTGACGCCTTCTGGGTGCGCAGATCCTCGCCCGAGAAGTCACCCGACCCGTCCATGGAGAGGTCGAGCGACACACTCGAACCGTCGAGGGTGACGCTGCCCGATCCGTCGATCCTCACCGTCAGGCCCTGCGTGTGAGTGTCGGTCAGCGCGAGGCTGCCGGAGTCCGTGATCTCGACGACCCCCTCAGGTCCGAGCACGCCGGCGCCCGAGACGCTCCCCGAACCGCTGACCTGCACACGATCGAGGGAACGCACGGTGAGGTCATAGCTGATCCGGCTCACGCCGAACGCGCCGCCGCCGTAGTCCAGCACCAGCGTGCCCTCGTCGACGTCGGAGGTCAGCGCCGAGATCGCGACAGCAGATGCGGTGATCGTCAGCGATTCCTCCTCGCCGATCGTGATGGTGAGATCGCCGCTGGTGCGAAGGTCCACGGCATCCACCTCGGCGAGCTCTCGCGTCTGGGTCGTCATGGGTCCTGAGAACGGGATCTGTCCGCAGGCCGACAGCGGTGCGACAAGCAAGACTGCGGCGGCGAGAACCGCGGCGCGGGTGAACGGTTGGGTGCGGGTGTGCATGGTGCTCCGTAGGAAGAGGGTGGGGAAGGGGGATGTCACGAGCGGGCGTTCTGTCGGCTGGCGGTGCGCGGCCACATCCAGACCGAGCGCAGGATGTACGCCAGAAGCGCCAGCTCGATGCCGATCGAGACGACATAGAAGGGCGCCCACTCCCAGGTCTCGCCGACGGCGTTGAACACCGTGACGGGCACGTACAGAACGCCCACGACAAGGTTCGTGATGCGGTTCGCGCGGGCGGGAAGGACCGCGGAGAGCACGACCATCACCGACGGGATCGCCGTGAGCGTGAGAAATCCCGTCATCAGCGCCGGCGTGATCGGGAACTCGAAGACCAGACCCGCCTGGATGTTGTCGATGACGTTCGGCTTGTGGAGGTGGTAGTAGTCGACATAGATGACCAGGAACATGAAGCTCGTCCAGGCGGCGGCGAGCTTGGCTTGCACGGGGACAAGCGCGGTGGCGAGCGGTTTCGTGGTGGGTGAGGTGGTCATGGGTCCTTCTCGGTGTCAGGGGTGTTCCATCCGCCAGGGCGGCGGCAGGTCGGGGTGCGCGATGCGCGGTGTGAATGCCGTCAGCGAACTCAGATCGTGACGACGACCTTTCCTCGCGTATGCCCGGTCGCGACGTGGCGAAGGGCATCGGCGGCGGCATCCAGCGGATAGACGCGGTCGATGACCGGCGTGAGCTGACCGCTGCTGGCGAGCGCGGCCAGAGCGAGCAGGTCTTCTCGGGTGCCGACGGAGGTGAACGGTCGCAGGCGCTGGCGGGTGAACAGGGAAAGCACATGGGCGCGGATGACTCGTCCGATCGGTCCGAGCAGGCGGCCGCCCTTCCCGCTGTTGGGGATCAGGGTGCCGGCGGGGGTGAGGGCTCGACGGACGACGCTGAGCGGACGGGACTCGACATTGTCGAGGATGACGTCGTACTGCGATTCCCGCGCGGTGAAATCGGATGCCGCGTAGTCGATGACGTGGTCGGTGCCGAGCGAGGCGACAAGCTCCCCGTTGCCGGCGCTGCACACGCCAGTGACCTCGGCACCCAGGGACGCGGCGATCTGCACGGCGAACGACCCCACACCGCCGGATGCCCCGACGATGAGCACCTTCTGTCCCGGTGCCACGCGCGCGACATCCCGCATCGCCTGTAGCGCCGTCATGCCGGAGGTCGGCACCGCGGCGGCCTCCGCGAGCGACAGGTTCTCGGGCACGGGCGCGAGGTTCCTCGCGGGAACGCAGGCGTATTCGGCAAGTGACCCGGTCGTGCACCACCCGAACACGAGGTCGCCGGGCTCGAAGCCCTCGACATCCTCACCGACCGCCGCGACCACGCCCGCAAGGTCCATGCCGCGGATGGCATGGCGCGGCCGGCGCAGACCGAAAGCGAGGCGCACGATGTACGGTTCGCCGGTCATGACGAAGTAATCGCCGGGGTGCACCGACGCCGCCCGCACCCGCACGAGCACATCGCCGCGGCCCGGAGCCGGCGGTTCGACATCGGCGATTTCGAGGACGGAAGGGGGACCGTACTGGCGCTGCATGGCGGCGCGCATGGTCGTCGTGGTGTGCATGACATCGAGAATGCGCCGCGTGCACGGCATCCGTCATCGGCCGGAAGGCCGCGATCTGATCGGCCGAAAGTACGGTCCTCAGTCCGTACCCCAGGCCGATGTGCGCGGTGATGCACCCACGCGAGCATCGAGTCATGCCTTCTCACGTGAAAGACGCACCGCCGCTGCCGGCGGCACCGGATGCCCGGCCGCGAACGAGGTCCGGATGGCCCGCCATCAGCGGACTGCTGCTGCTGAGCGCGCTTCCGATCATCGGTGGCGCCCTCAGCTTGCGTGAGGCCAGTGCTCCCGCAGCCGATGCCCTCGCGTGGGCATCCACCGTGGCGATGGTCGCCCACATCGTCTCGATGAGCGTGTTCTGCGTGGCCGGTGCGTTTCAGTTCTCGCCCGCGCTGCGGGCACGGCGCCGGTGGCATCGAGCAGCCGGCCGAGTGCTGCTGCCGCTCGGATTCGTGGCGGCGGTGTCGGGAGCCTGGCTCGCGGTCTTCTTCGGCGGCCCCGACGAGGAGTTCCCGCTCGCGATGGTGCGACTGTTCTTCTGCGCGGTCATGCTCGTGTTCCTCACGATGTCGGCGATCGCCATCGTGCGCCGCGACTTCACCGCACACGGCTCCTGGTCGACCCGTGCCTTCGCGATCGCCGTCTCGGGCGGCACACAGGCGCTCGTCTCGATCCTGTGGACGATTCCGTTCGGCGAACCCGACGCATCCGGTGAGACCTGGGTGGTGGGCGCGGGGTTCGTGCTCAACTGCCTCGTGGCCGAGATCATCATCAGGCGCCGGGTCGCCGCCACGTCGCGGGCGGCGGAGCGTGGTGCACTTGTATCCTGACCCGGTGAGTGGGCTCTTGCGCTCAGCCTGGGAGGCGCCGAGCGCCGTGCCGCCGCCGCCACGTCGGGTATGGCGGGACTGGGTGCTGTTCGCCCTCGTCGCCGTGCTCGTGGTCGTGGAAGGCGTGTTCACCCCCGACCTCGTGAACCCACTTCTGTCGACGGCGGTGGTCCTCGCGGTCACGCCGACGCTGCTGTGGCGTCGCACTCAGCCGCTGTGGATGCTCTGCATCGTCCTACTGCCGATCGACATCGTGCTTCCGGTGGCGAGCCTCACGACCAGCCTGTTCCTGATGGTGATCGTCTACGCCCTGTTCCGCTGGGCGTCGGGGCGCGACCTCGTGATCGGCTCGGTGCTCGTGATCGCGAGCCTCAGTCTCACCTTCGTGCGAGGCGGGGGACTTCTCGAGCTGGTCGGCGGATTCGCCCTCCTGCTCATGTCGGTCCTGCTCGGCATGGCGTTTCGCTACCGCGCCGGCGCCCGTCTGCGCCTGCTGGAACGCATCCGCATGCACGAACGGGAGCAGCTCGCACGCGACCTGCACGACACCGTCGCGCACCACGTCACGGCGATCGCGATCCGCGCGCAGGCGGGCACCGCGGTCGCACCGCACGACCCGTCCGCGGCGCAGGACGCGCTCCGCGTGATCGAGATCGAGGCGGCCAAGACCCTGCGCGAGCTGCGGTCGATGGTGCGCGTGCTGCGAGACGGTGAGACGGCCGAGCTCGCCCCGAGTCCGGGCCTCGGCGACATCGCACAGCTCGCGGGAACCACACCCGGTGGCGTCGTGGTCGAGGTCGCTGTCAGCGAGGCCGAGGTGAGCATCCCTCCGCCCGTTGCCGCCGCGGTGTTCCGCATCGCGCAGGAGTCAGTGACCAACGCCCTCCGTCACTCCCGTCACCTGACCCGGGTCGAGGTGGTCGCCGTGGCCGACGAGACCGGCGTGCGACTGAGCGTCGTCAACGACGGCGACCTGGCGGCGCCGCCCGCGCCCGGCTTCGGCCTCATCGGCATGAGCGAGCGCGCGGCCCTGCTGGGCGGCACCTGCGAAGCCGGCCCGCGACCGGACGGCGGGTGGGCTGTGACCGCGACCCTCCCTCGTGTTGGATGGGCTCCGTGACCATCCGCGTGCTCATCGCCGACGATCAGGAGCTCGTTCGCACGGGGCTCACCATGATCCTCGACGCACAGCCCGATATCGAGGTCGTCGGGCAGGCATCCGACGGCAACGACGCTGTCGCGCTGGCGCGCCGGCTGCGTCCGGACGTGTGCCTCTTCGACATCCGGATGCCGGGCCTCGACGGCATCCAGGCGACCCGCATGCTCGCCGGTCCCGACATCCAAGACCCGATGGCGGTGGTCATCATCACGACCTTCGACCTCGACGAATACGTGTTCGACGCGCTGCGGGCAGGAGCCAAGGGATTCCTCCTCAAGGATGCCGGGTCCGAACTGCTCGCCCAGGCGATCCGCGCTGCCGCGAACGGTGACGCCCTGATCGCGCCCAACGTCACAGTGCGGCTGCTGCACGTCTTCAGCGCTGCGGCCCCGTCGCCGGTTCCGCAGCCGATCGAACCGCTCACCGAGCGTGAGGAGCAGGTGCTCGCCGACGTCGCGCGCGGGCTCAGCAACAGTGAGATCGCGACGAACCTCTACATCACCCTCAGCACCGTCAAGACGCACATCGCGAGCCTCATGACCAAGCTCGGCGCCCGCAACCGCGTCGAGATCGCGATCTGGGCACACCAGACGGGGCGGATGCGCGACCAGAGTCCCCGTCCGTAAGGTCCCGACGACGTTCCTCCGCGCGAGGAGGCCTGCGGTACGTGTGGCCAACTCCTCACATCCGTCGGCGGCGCGGGGGTCCTGCGCGCCGAATGCCGCGCCGGGCCGCGGTATTGAGGAGTTGGCGACGGATGCCGATGCCGCCGACCGAGCATCGCTAGTGTTGTCGCGTGACCGACGCCGCAGCATCCGTGCCCGCCACCCCCGCCGCGCCGCCGCGGCCGAAACTCGTGCTGACGGCGCTGATCCTCGGCGCGCTGGTGTGCAACATCAACCTCGCCGCCGCGAACATCGCCCTCCCCGACATCGGGGATGCGTTCGGCGCCGGGCAGACCGCGCTCAACCTCGTCGCCGTCGGCTGCTCGCTGGGCCTCGCGATGTCGGTGCTCTACCTCGGCGCAGTCGCCGACCGGTACGGACGCAAGCAGCTGCTCGTCCTCGGCCTCGGCCTCACGGTGGTCATCAGCTTCGTCGCCGCGTTCTCGGCATCCGTCGAGATGCTCATCGTCGCGCGCATCCTCACCGGCATCGCCGCCGGCATGGCCTACCCCGTGACCCTCTCGCTCATCACCGCCCTGTGGGGACCGGGCAAGCAGCGCACCCTCGCGATCGCGCTGTGGTCGGCGGTCAGCGCCACCGCGACCGTCGTCGGATCGGTGCTCGCCGGCGTACTGCTGCTGTGGTTCTGGTGGGGCTCGGCGTTCCTGCTGGCCGTCCCCTTCGCCCTCGCCGGATTCATCCTCGTGTGGATGTTCGTGCCCAGCCACGTCGCCGAGAACAACGAGAAGGTCGACCACCTCGGCGGTGTGATCTCGGTGTTCATGATCGGATCGATAGTGCTCGGGCTCTCGACCGTGTTCGTGCCCGACACCGCCACGTTCGGGCTCATCCTGCTGATCGCCGCCGTGGTGCTGCTGGGGCTGTTCGGGTGGCGGCAGGCGACGGCATCCTCGCCCCTCTACGACCTGCGCGTCGCGCGGCGACGGATGTTCTGGGCGCCCGCGACCGGCGGCATGATCGTCTTCGGATCGCTCATGGGGGCGATGTTCGTCGGGCAGCAGTTCCAGCAGAACATCCTCGGGTACTCCACCCTGGATGCCTCCCTCTCGATCGTGCCCGCCGGTGTCGGCCTGCTGCTGGTCGCGCCGCAGTCCGCGAAGCTCGTCCTCACCCGCGGATCGCGCTTCACGATGATGATCGGCTACCTGTTCGTGCTGTTCGGGTTCATCACGATGCTCTTCTGGAACGAGACCACCCCGTTCTGGTACGTCTCGATCGCCTACCTCGTGATCGGGATCGGCGCGGGGTTCGCGATGACCCCGGCATCCCGGGCGATCACCGAATCGACCCCGGTGCGCCGCGTCGGGATGGCCTCTGCCACCGCCGACCTGCAGCGAGACCTCGGCGGATCGATCATGCAGGGCGTGCTCGGCGCCATCCTCGCCGCCGGCTTCGCCCACCACTTCGGCAAGCTCATCTCCGAGTCCTCGCAGGCCTCGAGCATCAGCGACCAGGTCGTCGCGGCGCTGCAGGCCTCGTACGCTTCGGCGCTGCACGTGGCCGACCAGTACCCGCAGTACAAAGACCAGATCCTGACCGCCGCCCGCCAGTCGCTGGAGACCGGGTCGATCGCGGCCTACGCCTTCGGCGCGATCGCCATCGCCATCGGCGCCGCGGTCGTCTGGTTCTTCCTCCCGAAGAAGCAGAAGGAACTCGAGCTCGTCGCCTCCTACGAGAAGGCCGACGCCGACAAGGCCTGAGCCGGATGCGGCGGCGGGCGAGGCCACGGTACATTCATTTGCCGCAAACTGTGGGGCCAGCGGGCCAGTTGCGGCGTGTTGCGGCAAGTGAGCGGAGCGGGGCGCGGTGGGAGCGGGGTGCGGTGGGAGCGGGGACCGGGCGGGCGGGGGCGGTCAGGCCGGGATGATCGTCACGTGTCGGCGGTCCTCCGGGGCGAGGGAAGCGACCAACCGGGAGTCAAACGTTGCCAGCTGCGCACCTTTTCGGGCGACGAGGTTCACGAGGTGATAGTCGGTGACCTGTCGGTGACCGACGAGTGCCGCCACATCGATATGGGGGGCTGCCAGGCTGGAGTCATCCGCAAGGAATCGGTGGAGCGGCAGGGCTCGCAGCCCTCGCAGGACCTCGAGCGCAGTTGCGGCGGTGAACGTCGCGCCCACGACGACCGGATTGAGCACGAGTCTCACCAGCCCTGCTTCGGTGTAGGGCGTCGTGGCCCACTGTGTGGTGTCGGAGAACCACGCGTGGGCAGCGTGGTAATGGACGTGATCCGGGGAGATGAGCGCGAGCAGGACGTTCACGTCGGGTACGGCAAGCGGAATGGTCATGCGACGTCGTCGCGGTGTTCGGCGACCAGCTCATCGGTGATGACGTGACTCCCGCCCGCCCGGGGAAGAGTCGGAAACCCCTGGGGAATACGGGGGGCTTCTGCGCCGAGGCCGCGTCGCGCCAGCTCCGAGACAGCTGCACCGAGCGACTGATCGGTCTGTGCAGCAAGCGCGCGTGCCGCACGGAGCACGGTGTCGTCGATGTCGAGAGTCGTGCGCATGGCGCCATTCTACGAGCAGCGCATCAACGCATCAACGCATCAACGCATCGATTCTGCGAACTTCGCGGGGAGGCGACCGGGATGCGGCGGGGGGCGTTTCGTCTCGCTTCGCTCGCTCAACGACCGGGGAGCGACCGGGCGGATCTCAGGCGCCGACGTAGTCGGCGAGGTGCTGGCCGGTCAGCGTCGAGCGGGCGGCGACCAGGTCGGCGGGCGTGCCCTCGAACACGACCCGGCCACCGTCGTGTCCGGCACCCGGGCCGAGGTCGATGATCCAGTCCGCATGGGCCATGACCGCCTGGTGGTGCTCGATGACGATGACCGACACCCCCGAGTCGACGAGCCGGTCGAGCAGGCCCAAGAGGTTCTCGACGTCGGCGAGGTGCAGACCCGTCGTCGGCTCATCGAGCACGTAGACGCTGCCCTTCTCGCCCATGTGCACCGCGAGCTTCAGCCTCTGCCGCTCCCCGCCCGAGAGGGTGGGCAGCGGCTGGCCGATCCGGATGTAGCCGAGCCCGACATCCACCATCCGGTTCAAGATCGAGGCCGCCGCCGGCACCTTCGCCTCGCCCGAGCCGAAGAACTCCGCAGCGTCGGATGCCGACATATCGAGCACCTCGACGATGTTCTTGCCGCCCAACAGATGGACGAGAACCGCCTCATCGAAGCCCTTGCCCTCACACACGTCGCACGGGGTCTCCACCTGCTCCATGGGTCCGAGCTGGGTCACGATGACGCCCGACCCCTTGCACACGGGGCACGCGCCGTCGGAGTTCGCACTGAACAGCGCGGGCTTGACGCCGTTCGCCTTCGCGAACGCCTTGCGGATCGGCTCGAGCATCCCCGTGTAGGTACCGGGGCTCGAGCGGCGCGAGCCCTTGATCGCGCCCTGATCGATCGCGACGACACCCTCGCGGCCGGCAACCGATCCGTGGATCAGCGAGCTCTTGCCCGATCCCGCGACCCCGGTGACGGCGACCAAGACGCCGAGCGGGATGTCGACATCCACGTCCTGCAGGTTGTGGGAGCTCGCGCCGCGCACTTCGATCGCCCCCGACGGCTGGCGGACGGATGCCTTCAGCTGCGCCCGATCGTCCAGGTGCCGCCCCGTGAGAGTTCCCGAGGCGCGGAGGCCGTCGACCGTGCCCTCGAACATGATCTGCCCGCCGCTCGATCCCGCGCCGGGCCCGAGGTCGACGACGTGATCGGCGATCGCGATCGTTTCGGGCTTGTGCTCGACGACGAGCACCGTGTTGCCCTTGTCGCGCAACTGCTCGAGGAGGCGGTTCATGCGCTGGATGTCGTGCGGGTGCAGTCCGACCGTGGGCTCGTCGAAGACGTACGTGACATCCGTGAGGGCAGACCCGAGGTGCCGGATCATCTTGGTGCGCTGCGCCTCGCCGCCCGAGAGCGTCCCCGATGCGCGATCGAGCGAGAGGTAGCCGAGGCCGATGTCGACGAACGAGTCGAAGAGGACGCCGAGGCTCCGCAGCAGGGGAGCGGCACTCGGTTCATCGAGGCCCTTCACCCAGGCGGCAAGGTCCGAGATCTGCATGGCGCAGGCATCCGCGATGCTCTTGCCGGCGATCTTCGACGACCGCGCCCCCTCGTTGAGGCGAGTACCGCCGCACTCGGGGCAGGGCTGAAACGCGACGGCCCGTTCGACGAACGCGCGGATGTGGGGCTGCATCGAGTCGACGTCCTTCGACAGGAACGACTTCTGGATCTTCGGCACCAGACCCTCGTAGGTCATGTTGATGTTCTCGAGCTTGATCTTGCGCGGCTCGCCGTAGAGGAAGTCGTGCCGTTGCTGCTCGGTGAAGTCCTTGATCGGCACATCCATCGGTACGACTCCGCCGAAGATCTTCACGTACCAGCCATCGGCCGTGTATCCGGGAACCGTGAGCGCCCCGGCGGCGAGCGTCTTCGTCTCGTCGAACAGTTGCGCGAGATCGATGTCGCTGACCTGCCCCATGCCGTCACAGTGCGGGCACATTCCGCCGGTGACGGTGAAGCTGCGCCGTTCGACCTTCTTGCCGTCGGCGGTCTGGCTGGTCACGGCGCCCTTGCCGCTGACCGAGGCGACGTTGAACGAGAACGCCTGCGGGCCGCCGACGTGCGGCTGGCCGACGCGGCTGAAGAGGATCCGCAGGAGGGCGTTGGCATCCGTCGCCGTTCCCACGGTCGACCGGGCGTTGGCGCCCATCCGCTCTTGGTCGACGATGATCGCGGTCGTCAGGCCCTCGAGCACGTCGACATCCGGACGCGGGGGCGTATTCATGAACGCCTGGATGAACGTCGAGTACGTCTCGTTGATCATCCGCGACGATTCGGCGGCGATCGTGCCGAACACGAGCGAGCTTTTGCCTGACCCGCTCACTCCGGTGAACACCGTGAGACGCCGCTTGGGTAGTTCGACGTCGACGTTCTTGAGGTTGTTCTCGCGCGCGCCGTGCACGCGGATGAGGTCATGGGCGTCGGCGGCGTGCGTCGTCGGTGTAGGCATGAGCACACGCTAGCGGGATGCCGCGACATCCGTCTTCTCGATTCGTGACGGCATCCGTGCGAGTCATCGGCTGTGGCCAACTCAGCAAGAACGGCGGGCGAGCCGGATGCCAGGCGTGGCGTCGCGCGGGCTCGGCCCGGAAGTGAGGAGTTAGCGACACCGGCGCGCCGGGCCGAACCGGTCGGGCGAGAGAGCCGGGCCGGCATCCGACCTTGGGATTCGTGTCGGCTCGGCTCCGTCGTCGGCCGTCGCCAACTCAGTGAGAACGGCGGCAGGAACCGGATGCTGCGCACAGCCGCACAGCAATCCGCCCCGCGGGTGAGGACTTAGCCACCTCCTCGCGCCGAGCCGGCGATGTCAGAGGCGCGCGATCTCGACCCTAGGGCGCACGGCGATGTCGGTGAGGTGGACGTCGGGGGAGGCGTCCACGAGGAACCGGACCGTCGCCGCGACCGACGACGGCTTGATGTAACGCTCGGGCTCGTACGGGGTGCCCATTTCGGCCGACTGCGTGCGCAGCATCCCCGTGTCGGTCTGGCCCGGCGCAAGCGTCACGACCCGCACCCGGTGGCGCTGCTCGTCGATCCGCAGCACGTCTGCGAAGCCGCGGAGCGCGTGCTTGGATGCCGTATAGATGGCGTGCCCCGGAACCGGGCGCGTGCCTGCTCCCGACCCGATGAACACGACGGTGCCCTGGCTCTCGCGCAGCAGCGGCAGCACCTGACGCGTGAGCTCGGCCGGCGCGAACACGTTGATGCCGAACTGGCGTTCCCAGTCCGCGGGCGTTGCGGTCTCGGTCGTGTGCACGGCCGCGATCGCCGCGCCATGCACGAGAACATCCAGGCGCGTGAGCTCGGCGGTGCGGGCGGCCAGGGCGTCGGCATCCGTGATGTCGAGAACCCAGGGGGTGGCGCCGGTCTGCCGCGAGAGTTCGCTCAGCGCATCGGCGCTGCGCCCGACGGCAATGACCTCGTGTGTGCGCGAGAGCTCGCGAACGATCTCACCGCCCATGCCGCCGGTCGCGCCGGTGACGAGGGCGTGGGGGCGAACACCGGATGCGGTCATGCAGAACTCCTTGCGAGCGGAACTGGAGGCGAGACGGATGCCGCGCGCAGCGCGATCCGCACGGCGCTGCGCGCGACACGGTCGGTCTCGCGCAGCATGGTCGGATTCGTGCCCGGCATGGGGCTGATGATCGTGTCGTGCACGACCTCGTCAACCGGGATGCCTGCCACGTGCACGGCCGGATCAAGCGTGCCATCCGACCTTATGAGCAGGCCGGTGTCGGGGTCGATGTCGATGCCGCCGGTTGCTCCGAGCCCGCCGTTGCGGTCGGCGACCTGGAACACGCGCAGGCGCCCGGCATCCGTCAGCGACCGCACCAGCGGATCGGCGCTCGAGCCCGCGTCATGCATGTGCATCCACGCGTCAATCAGGGTCCGGGCGGTGAGGTCGGCATCCGGAACCCGCGCGGAGGTGACGTGGAAGCCGTCGTCGGTGATGCTCAGCTGCGGGCGCGGACCGAGGAAGCGCACGATGCCCGCCGCGTGCAGCGCGAGAAGCTGGCGGTTGCGGAATGCGGGCGGACCGGACCCGAACATCCCGCCGATCGAGAGCAGTCGGCCGAACGCTCCGCGTCGGGTCGCCGCGTCGAACCCCCCGAACGCTCCGGCCAGGCTCACGGGCTGCCGAGCAGACCCGATCGACCACAGGGCGGCCTTCAGGGGCGAGTCGGCACCGCGCTCGGCTTCGCGGAGGTCATCGGCGAGGAACGCCGCTACCCACGTGTCGAACTCCTCAGGATCGGCGAAGGATCGGCGGGACGGGTCGAGTGCGGCGGTCAGATCGAACAGATCCGAGGAGTTGGCGACGAACGGTGCGACAGCCGCGGCCAGGGACTCGGCGTCACCGGCATCCGCCGCGATCGCCGCCCGCAGCTGGTCCCACGAGCCGGTCAGCGCCCCGGGACGGGTCCGGTGCAGCGTCTCGTAGTACGCCTCGAACGCGTCCTTGCGGATCGCCGGCCACAGGAGCCCCTCGACGTCGATCGGCCGCGACAGGCCGGCATCGAGCACGGCGCGCAGGTGCCGTTGCGGTGCGCGCGGCGGCAGGCTCCCGTACAGCGTCTTGGCGCGGTACGGCACACCCCGGGGTGAGGTCGCCCACAGGATCGGCTCGGCGCCCGACGCCTCGTACCGAAGACCACCCGCCGCGCCGGCATCCATGACGAACCGTCCGCCGCGACCGAGAGTGAGCAGTGTGACGGTGTCGAAGAATCCCATCCCGAGGCCCCGGATGATGACGTCTTCGCCCGCGGGCACGCGTGAGAGATCCTGGTCGACAGGGTTCCCCGGTGCCACCCACACGAGCGCGGGTCGAGCCGAGACGGATGCCGACAGCTGCCGCTCCTCGGCTGTGGGAAGGTTCGCAAGCCACCCTGTCGCCAACACCACGGCATCGACGGTGATCTCGGTCGCGCCGCCCTCGGCATCCGTGATTTGCAGCTCCTGACGTCCGCCGCGTTCGACGATCGCCCCCACGCGCCCGGTGCGCGTGTGCACCCGGACACCGTCCGGCGCCACACGGATGACGCGCGCGAGCGCCCAGGCGATGTACTCGCCGTACAGCGACCGGCTGGGATGCGACTCTGGGCGCAGCGCCCCGAGTTCGCCCGCGTAGTCCGACGCGAAACCGGCGCGCACCGGCGCCTCGGCGAATCCCGCCCGACGCGGCGCAGGAATGGCCGCCACGATCTCGGCCGTCCGCGCATCCGGCGCCTCGGCGTGGGCAGCGAGGATCGCCCACTCGTACAGCGTCGGACCGGGTCGCACGGTGCCGACCATCTGCACCGAGTCGTCGGTGAAGAGCGTCACCGCATCGGCGAGGGTGTTCATGCACAGCTCGCGCGTCTGGTCTGTGCGCCACACTCGGCCCGCGCCCACCTCGACATCGTCGATCAGGTACACGTCGATGCGGGTCGCGTCGGGGTCCGCGCGCTCGGCGAGCGCCGAGACGACGCGCTCGAGCAGCGAGACGCCGCGCGGCCCCCCGCCGACGAGCGCGATCGCGGAGGTGGCAGACATACCTTCGTGTCTAGGCAACTCCGGGCCGAAACGCGAATTCGGCTGTCACAAACGGTCGTCTGGACGCCGCATGAAGCGCGATCTGTGACAGTCGAATCGGATGAATGTGACGAAATGCTTCGCTTCATGACGGCCCGACTGCGTGATCTCGGCGGCCGGAGCGCAAGATAGCCAGGCCGCTTCACGACGAAAGCGGCAGTGTCCGTATTCCACGGCGCCACAGCATCCCTTCTCACCAGGAGTCAGCATGAATCTGCGCACGCGCACCCTTGCGGCAGCCGCCGCACTCACCGCGACAGCACTCGTCGCGGCAGGCTGCGCCTCCAGCAGCGGAGGTACGGATGCCGACAGCACCGAACCGATCGTCTTCGGCGTCTCGGGTCCCCTGACCGGCAACCAGGCCGAGTACGGCGAGAACTGGCAGGAAGGCTTTGCGATCGCCCTCGACGAGATCAACGGCGCCGGCGGCGTCAACGGCCGCGAGGTGCAGATCGACTTCCAAGACAGCCAGGGCGAGGCGAGCCAGGCCACCACGATCGCGCAGCGCTTCGTCAGCGACGACTCGGTCCTCGCGGTGCTGGGTGACTTCTCGTCGGCCACCTCGATGGTCGCGAGCCCGATTTACCAGCGCGCGGGTCTGCTGCAGCTGGGCATCACCAACTCGCATCCCGAGTTCACCGCGACCGGCGACTACATCTTCAGCCCGTCCGTCACGCAGGCAGTCGAGGCCCGGGTCATCGAGGATGCCGCTCACGAGATCGGTTCGAACATCGCCGTCTTCTACCTCAACACCGACTGGGGCAACACGGCGTTCGAGGTGCTGCAGGATCAGGCTGAGCAGAACGGCGACACGATCGTCTACAGCTCGCCCGTCGAAGAGACCTCGACCGACTTCCGCCCGCAGCTCGTGCAGGCCCGCGACGCGGCCCCCGACGTCGTGATCTTCTACACGTACTACGGCACCACCGCCCTCCTCGTGCAGCAGGCCGAGCAGACGGGCCTGGACGTTCCGTTCCTCGCTGTGGGGTCCAACTACTCCGCCGAGTTCCTCGATCTGGCCCAGGATGCCGCCGAGGGTGTGTACGTCGACACGACGTTCTACCCCGAGTCCGACGACCCGGCGGTCGAGAGCTTCGTGACCGCTTACACCGAGGAGTTCGGGCACGCGCCCAACCTGTTCGCCGCGTACGCCTACGACGGTCTGAAGCAACTGGCGTGGGCGGCCGAGAACGCCGAGACCCTCGACCGTGAGGGCATCCGCAACGCCCTGCGCGACGGCACCGATATCCCGTCCATCATCTATGGCACCGCCACCTACAACGACGAGCGTCGTATCGACCGCCCGCGCTTCCAGTGGCTGGTCGTCGAGGACGGACAGTTCGTGCTTACCGACCAGGTCGGCTGAGCCCACACCGGATGACCGGGGCCCTACTCCCTAACCACTAGGGCCTCGGTCATCCGGTCGTCCGCATTTCGGCATCAGTCCCCCGACTCGCACCGACCCGTCCCGACCTCTGGAGCCCCGTGTTCGACCTGCTCATCGCCGGCCTCATCAACGGAAACGCCTACGCCCTGGTGGCGTTGGGCCTTTCGCTCGTGATCGGCGTCGCGAACGTCGTGAACTTCGCGCACGGGTCGCTGTTCGCCGTGGGAGCCATGGTCGGCTGGGTCGTCACGTCGAACCTCGGGATGCCGCTGTGGCTCGGCGCCCTCGCGGCGATCGCCGTCACCGCGGCCCTCGGGTGGCTCATCAACCTCGTCGCGGTCCGCCCCTTCGCGGGCAAGGCGCCGATCGCGGCGGTGCTCGCCACGATCGCGGTGATGATCATCCTCGACAACCTCACCCAAATCGTCTTCGGGCCCGAGGTGCGCCGCTTCGACTCGGGCCTTCCCGACATCACGTGGCAGATCGGCGGCATCACGCTGCGGCTCATCGACGTCGTCATCCTGGTCACGAGCGTGACGCTCATGCTCGTGCTCGCCGGCGTCCTGCGCTACTCCAAGCTCGGCCGTGCGATCCGCGCGACCTCGCAGGACCGTGAAGCGGCGGCGCAGATGGGAGTGCCGGTCGCGCGGGTCCAGTCGATCGCGTTCATGGTCTCGGCAGCCCTCGGCGGCCTCGCCGGAGTGCTCGTCGCCGCGTACTTCACGACGATCGCCCCGACGCAGGGCTTCCAGATCGGCCTGGCCGGTATCGCCGCAGCCGCGATCGGCGGACTCGGGTCGCTCCTGGGCGCCGTCATCGGCGGCCTCGTGCTCGGTGTCGCCGAAGCCTTCGGCGTGGGCCTGTGGGGCGACTCGGCGCGCCAACTCATCACGTTCGGTGCGTTGCTGCTCGTCCTCTGGATCCGGCCCGAGGGCATCCTCGGCAAGAAGACCGTGCGCCGCGAACCGCTCACCGGGACCTTCTTCGCCCAGGCTCGTCCCGTCGTCATGCGGCGCTGGCAGGTCGCGGTGCTGATCGCACTCGCGCTCATCCCGACGATCCCGGGCGTCTTCGACGGCTACGCCGTGCAGATCGGTGTGCAGATCCTCGCCTTCGCGATGATCGCCCTGTCGATGACGGTGATCGGCGGCGCTGCCGGGCAGCTCTCGCTCGGCCAGGCGGGACCGGTAGCCCTGGGAGCGTATGCGGCGGCGATGCTGACGAAGGATGCCGGGCTCCCGTTCCTCGTCGCCGCCCCCTGGCGGGACTCGTCTCCGCCGTGCTCATCGCCGTGCTCAACGCCCCCTCCTGGCGGTTGTCGGGGCACTATCCCGCCATCGCGACCCTCGCCACGGGCGCTGCCATTTCGGCCGTGCTGCTGGTCGCGACCCCGATCACCGGGGGCGGCAGCGGCATCGCGCAGATCCCCCTGCCCGACATCTTCGGCATCCAGATCTCCTCGACAACCCAGTTCTATGCGCTCGGCCTCGGCATCCTGCTCGTGCTCATCCTGCTCGTCCACCGCCTCGGCCGATCGCACCTGGGCCTGACGTGGCGCGCGATCCGCGACGACGAGGTCGCCGCACGATCCGCGGGAATCGCGACCCCGCAGTACAAGTCCCTCGCGTTCGGGATCGGCGGGTTCATCGCCGGTGTCGCCGGCGCGTTCTGGGCGGCGCAATTCGGGTTCGTCGAGCCCAAGATCTTCAACCCGAACCTGTCGTTCCAGATCGTCATCATCGCCGTGCTGGGCTCCATGCTGCGCCCGTTCGGAGCGGTGCTCGGCTCGATCGTTCTGGTCGGCGGCCTCGAACTGTTCCGGGTCGCGAGCGAGACACGGCTGCTCATCTACGGCGTCGTGTTGTTGCTGCTGATCTGGTTCCGCCCCCAGGGCATGTGGACGCTTCCGCTGCCGTTCGCGCGGCTCTTTCGTCGCGCGGATGCCGGCACCCCGGTGGTCGCCGAGCAGTCGGCATCCGCGGGGCTCGTGGGAACCCTCACGCCCGCCGGTCGCGCACGAACCGGCGCGGCCGAGCGAACCGGCCCTGCCGAGCGAACCGGTACCGACGGGGGAGAGGAGACCCGCTCATGAGCGCGGCCACGACACCGCTCGTGCGGGTCACCGACCTCGCGAAGTCGTTCGGCGCCCTCGCCGCCGTCGACGGGATCTCGTTCCACGTCGCGCCCGGGGAGGTCGTCAGCATCATCGGACCCAACGGTTCCGGCAAGACGACCACGATCAACCTGCTCGCGGGTGAGCTGCGCCCCGATCGCGGCGACGTTGTGCTCGGCCAGACCGACATCGCGGGACGCACCCCCGACGTCATCGCCCGCGCCGGCCTGCGCCGTACCTTCCAGAACGGCCGCGTCTTCGGCAACGCCACCGTCGAAGAGAACGTGCTCGTCGGTCAGACTCCGCTCGTGCGGGCATCCGCACCGCTGCCGCGGCTGCGCCGCATCCCCGTGCTGCGGTGGATCGCGCTGATCGTCGAGACGGTGCTCGCGATCGTCGGCACCCCTGCGCAGCGGCGCGAGGCTGCCGACCTCGATGCCCGCGTCACGGCGCAGCTCGAACGGTTCGCGACGCGGCTCACCGCCCGCCGCAACGACCCCGCCGCGACCCTGTCGTACGCGAACCGTCGGCGCACCGAGATCGCGCGTGCCCTCGCATCCGACCCTCGCCTGCTGCTGCTGGACGAACCGACCGCCGGGATGAACGTCTCCGAGACCAAGGAAGTCATGCACCAGCTGCTCGAGCTCAAGGCGCAGGGGCAGACGATGGTCGTCGTCGAGCACAAGCTCGAGCTCGTGATGACGATCTCGGACCGCGTGATCGTGATGGACGGCGGCCGCATCATCGCGGAGGGAACGCCGCACCAGGTGCAGAACGACCCCGCCGTGATCGCCGCGTACCTCGGGTCGCGCCGCGGCACGGTGGTCGCCCGCACGCACCACATCGAGGATGCGATCGAGGACTCCGCCCCGACCACCGTCGAACCCGCGCAGACCGGGGATGAACCTGCCCCGCGCACGGAAGGAGACGCGCGATGAGCGCCGAGAACGCGCCGTCGACGGCGCCCCTCCTGGACGTACAGAGCGTCAACGTCTACTACGGCGAGTTCCACGCACTGCAGGACGTCAGCTACCGCATCCACGAGGGCGAGATCGTGTCGCTGCTCGGCGGCAACGCCTCGGGCAAGTCCACGACGATGAAGACGATCCTGCGCCTCGTGAAGCCCCGCAGCGGCGAGATCCGGTTCGACGGACGCAGCATCCTGGGCGACACGACAGCCGATGTCGTGCGTGCCGGGATCGCGAGCGTGCCTGAGGCACGCCGCGTCTTTCCCGAGATGACGATCGAAGAGAACCTTCTCGTCGGAGCCCACACCCGCCGCGGCGGAGCGCGCGCCCTGCGCGAAGACCTCGACAACCAGTACGACCTGTTCCCGCGCCTCGCAGAGCGGCGCACGCAGGAGGCCGGCACGATGTCGGGCGGCGAGCAGCAGATGCTCGCGTTCGCGCGCGCCCTCATGTCGCGCCCGCGCCTGATCTGCATGGACGAACCCACCATGGGGCTCGCGCCGATCATCGTCGACCAGGTGCTCGACACGATCCAGCGCATCAACACCGAGCGCGGCGTCGCCGTCTTCATGGTCGAGCAGGCCGCAGAGCTCGCCCTCTCGATCGCCCATCGCGGCTACGTGCTCGCCGGGGGCACCGTGCGCCTCGAGGGTGCCGCATCCGAACTGATCGCCAACCCGCAGGTACGTGAGGCCTACCTCGGCCAAACTACCGCCTGACCGCACGAAAGGACACGCATGTCGACCACCGACGTCATCGACACCCTCGCGGGCATCGCGCCGGGTTCCCCCCTCGACGAGCTGCGGGCCCGCCGTCCCGAATCGCGCACGCATGCGCAGGGGAGCTACGACGCGCTCTTCGCGCCCGCGGATGTGTCGCACGCGAGCGTCGCGGAGCGCGCCGCGATCGCGACGTTCGTCGCGTCATTGCACCGGCAGGAGTCCGCTGTGGCCCACTACCGCGCGCTGCTCGAGGGGGAGGGCGACGAGCGCATCGCCGCCACCGTCCTCAAGCTCGCCGCATCCGCCCAGGATCTTGCCCCCGTCGGCCCCTACGGGAACTTCACCGCCGACAACGCCCCCGAGAGCGTCCCGGGCCCGCGCTTCGAGATCAGCGACGTCGCCGCCAGCTACGTGCTCGGCGACCGACTCGCCGCCGCCCTCGAACACGCACATCTACTGACGCTGCACCCGCGCGATGCCGCCCCCGACGACCTGCGTCGCCTCGAGGATGCCGGGTGGAGCGCCACCGGCATCGTCACCCTGTCTCAGTTGGTCGCCTTCCTCGCGTTCCAGCTGCGGGTCGTCGCGGGGCTCACTGCCCTGCAGGCGACGCGTGCCGCATCCGTCACGGAAGGAGCCGGCCGATGAGCGCCATCATCCCCGCCCCCGCCGATCTCGTCGCACCCACTCGTTTCACGCAGGACACCCTCGACTGGGTGCCGTGGGTCGAGCCGCTGCCGATCGACGACGTCACCGACCACCACTACGAAGCGCTCGTCCAGCGCTCGCGCGTCAAGAACCCGTACTTCCGGCTGCTCGTGCGCGACCCCGACATCCTGCGCGAGCGCACCAAGACCGACCTCGACATCTTCTTGAACACGGATGCCGGGCTGCCACGTGCCGAACGGGAGCTCGCCGCGACCGCGGCATCCCGCGTCAACGGCTGCGTCTACTGCGCATCAGTGCACTCGGCGTTTACGACGCAGTACTCCGGCAGGCGCGAAGACGTGCAGCGTCTGCTCGACGAGGGTGTCTCGACGCGGATCGACCCGCGCTGGGACGCGATCGTCGACGCCACGGTCGCGCTCACTGCCACGCCCGCCACGTTCGGGGCCGACGAGATCGCGGGCCTCGAGGCAGCCGGACTCGACGACCTGGAAGTGCTCGACACGATCCTGTCGGGCGCCTTCTTCAACTGGGCGAACCGCCTCATGCTCTCGATCGGCGAACCGGGGGTTCCGCCCACGGAGTGAGGACGCCCCCCACCTCACAGCGGTCGCAAAGCTGCCCTCGATAACGTCAAGAGTCCCCGAACCCGACACCACGGAGGACACCATGGGATTCCTTGACCGACTCTTCGGCACCGAGCCCCAGCACCGGCAGCCATACGCCCAGCAGCCCGCCTCGTCGCGCGCCGCCGGCTATCCGTCCACCACGCCGCCCAAGAGCGAAGACGAGCTCGCGATCGAGCGCTACCGGTACCTGCTGCGCACCGCACCTCCCGAGACGATCGAGCAGGTCCACGCCGAGGCTTTCGCGAAGCTCACCGAGCCGCAGCGCCAGCAGGTTCTGGCCGACATGACCGCGACGCTCCCGGCATCCGAGCGGCCGCGGTCAGCCGACCCGAACGACATGGCCCGAGCCGCCACCCGCGCGGAATACATGAACCCGGGCGCTATGGAGCGCACTCTCGGTGGCCAGCGCCAGGGCCCAACTTTCGGCTCCATGGTGGGCTCGTCTCTGCTGGGCACCGTCGCGGGGTACGTCATCGGCTCCGCGCTCGTGTCGGCGTTCATGGCTCCCATGTTCGCCGCCGACGCGGGGGCCGCGGATGCCGCACCCGCCGATACCGCTGCCGACACCGGGGCCGATACCGGGTGGAGCGATGCCGCCGGAGGCGGGGACGCGGGCTTCGCCGACGGTGGATTCGGGGACTTCGGCGACTTCGGTTTCTGATCGAGCGGCGCGCGGAGGACTTCGTGCCCGCGCCCGCGCGATAACGTTCATTCATGGGGAAGGTGGACACCAGCTCTGTGCGCCGAGGCGAGAGCCGCTCTGGACGACGCAACACGCTGTGGGGTGCACTCGCGGCGGAGCTGACCCTGAAGCACGACGGGACGCAGGCCCGCGTGGCAGTGCTGCAGCAACTGATGCTCACCGTCGTCGCGTTGGCGGTCACGGCCTTCGCGGTGATCGCCCGCATCCCCGGAGACCTCACGATGTTCTTCACCGGCGTCGGGATGGTGTTCGTCCTCGCGGTCGTGACGATGCTCGTTCCCTGGAACAGGCTCTCCCCGTGGGCAGTCGGCGTCATCCCGGTACTGGACATCGTCGCGATCATGCTGATGCGGGTCGCCTTCCCCGAGTCGGGACTCGCGCTGCTGTGGCTGTTCCCCGTCATGTGGCTCTCGGCGTCCCTGGGCTTGGCCGGCTACGTCGCAGCGAACCTCTTCGTCTGGGTCGCGTACTGGTGGGTGATCGTCTCGGGTAACGAGTCGGCGTTCAGCTTCGCGCTGCTGCTCATGCCGATCGTGGTTCTGGCAGTCTCCACCGGCGCGTACCTCAGCGTGCGCCGATTCGCCGCCCAACGCTCGCTCCTGGACAAGCAGGCGCTCGTGCTGGGCCAGAGCCTGGAGCGCACGCAGCACCAAGAGCAACTGCTGACCCAGGTGCTGGACTCGGTCGATTTCGGTGTGATCCGGATCTCGCTCGACGGCAGCATCAGCATCACCAACGAAGCGCACGCGCGCATGCAGCACGCTCTCGTCAGCGCCGACGGCCACAACCGCCTGCCCCCCTATGACTCCGACGGACAGACGCCGCTCGATCCGGAACGGATGCCCGTGGCCCGCGCGGAGCGGGGCGAGGTCTTCGACAACCAGATCGTGTGGTTCGGGGCGCCCGACACCACGCGTCGGGCACTGAGCGTGACGGCGCGGCGCCTACGCGATGCCCGGGGAGCAGATGCCGGAGTCGTCGTGATCTCCCGCGACGTCACCGCCGAACGCACCGCCCTGCGCGCCCGCGACAACGTCGTGGCCTCGGTCTCGCACGAACTCCGCTCCCCGCTGACCGCCATCATCGGCTACCTCGATCTCGCCCTCGAGACCGACGGCATCCCCGAGAAGGTCCGCGGCGACCTGGATGTGGCGACCCAGAACGCGGAACGGATGATCCAGATCATCTCCGACATCCTCTCGGCGACGTCGTCGTCGAAGTCGACGGTGGATGTGACGGTCTCCCCCAGAACGTCGACCTGCAGCATCTGGTGCTCGCGGCGGCAGCCGCGTGGGAGCCGAGCGCGCTGGAGCGGCGGATCACGATCTTCACCGACGACGTGCAGCCCACCGACGCGTACGTCGACCCGGCGCGGATGCGGCAGGTCGCCGACAACCTCATCAGCAACGCCATCAAGTACGGGCGTGAAGGCGGCTCCGTGCAGCTGGCCGTCTACGGCGATGACGTGGCGTCCTATCTCCTCGTCCGCGATGACGGCATCGGACTGTCGCCGGATGACCAGAATCGTCTGTTCCGGCGCTTCTTCCGGGCCCGAACCGACGTCGGCGGCACAGGCCTGGGCCTCGCGATCTGCCGCGACATCGTTCGTGCGCACGGCGGCGAGATCATCGTGGGCAGCGAGCAGGGCGTCGGGTCGGCGTTCCTGGTCCGTCTCCCCGCGAAGGTCGATGTCATGCTGCCACCGATCGACCCCGAAGAAGCACTCGACATGTCGGGTGCGGTCACGACCGCGGGACGCTCCGACATGGAGGCAACGGGATGACCCTCGACCTCTTCTCGGTGAGCGTCATGACGGCGGCAGTGGTGCTGATCGTCGGAGTCATCTACGTGTCGGAGACGCTCATCCGCCGCGACGAGGTGTCGGGGCGGCACTGGTCGATCGCGTTTCTTGCCGGCATCCTGACCACCGTCGCCTACGCGGTCTGGGCAGCCGGGGGCGGGTGGATCGCGGTCGCCGCGGGTAACGCCGCGTTCGTCGCCGCCACCGGGTTCATCTGGATCGGCTGCCGCAGCTACAACGGGCACCGCATCGGCTGGGCGTACGTGACCGTCGGTGTCGGCATGACGATCGCCTTCGTCGCGGTCGCCGCGGCCGGTCCGGACGGCGGGGACTGGGCCGGCGTCGTCTGGATGTACGCGGCGCTCACCGTGCTCGCGTCACTCGCGGTATGGGAAACAGGTCGTGCCCGCTTGGCCCAGACCCGTACGACGATCGCGCTCGGGGTCGTGCTGGCTGTCGAGGCCGTCTACACGGCGGTGAGGGCCATCGCCTTCCTCATGCTCGGCCCCGACGACCCGGTCTTCCAGGCGTGGTTCTCGACCATCCCGTCCAGCTTCGTGACGATCGCGCTCGTGATCACCGCCGCGATCGTCACCTCCATCCTGCGAGCCGGACGCGCCGGCACCCGCGGGTACACGAACCTCGTCGGAGCCGATGGAGCGGACCGCATCCTCACCGAGCCGCAGTTCCGAGCGACGATCACCGACGTGCTCGAACGCGCCTCCGAGAAGGGCATCGGCGTCGGTGTCATCGCGATGCGCATCGACGACCTTCCCTTCATCGCGAAAGCCTTCGGCAACGAGGTCGGACGCAATGTCGCCGTCGCCGCACGCGACGCGGTACGACGAACCGTCGAACCCCTCGCGGTCATCGGCGACGACGGGGCCACGCTGCTGTGGGTGTGCGACACGGCCTGGGACGCGAATGAAGCGCGCCGTCAGGCATCCCGACTCGCCTCCGCCGTGTTCGAGGCCCTCCGGACCGTTCCGGACTCCGTCGTGCCCGTCGTCGGAATCGGCGTCGCGGTCACTCACGACTTCGGCTACGACGCCTGCACCCTCATCGACGCGGCCGATGCGGCATCCACCCGTTCAGCCAAGTCGGGAGACATTTCGGTGCTGATCGCCGAACCCTCGCAGGCGAACCCGACCGGCGCGATCGCCCTTGTCTCTCCCGGATCCACCACCCCTGTGGTTCCCGGATCCACCACTCCCGACACGCCGACAGTGGCGCCGGCGGGGAGCTGATCGTGCCGCTGATCGCCCTGACCGGAGGGATCGCCGCAGGCAAATCCACGGTCGCGGCCCGTCTTGCCGAGCTCGGCGCCGTGATCGTCGACGCCGATCAGATCGTGCGGGACGTGCAGAGACCCGGGTCGCCGGTGCTCTACAGCATCGCCGACGAGTTCGGTGACGGCATCCTCTCTGATGACGGATCGCTGAACCGTCCGGCGCTGGGTGCCCTCGTGTTCGGCGACCCCGATCGACTTGCCGCACTCAATGCGATAGTCCACCCGGCGGTGCGGGACGAGTCTGCCCGCCGCTTCGGGGAGGCCTTCGCGGCGGACCCCGACGCCGTCGTCGTGTACGACGTGCCGCTGCTGGTGGAGGCGCGGGTCGACGATCCGTGGGAGCTCGTCGTCGTCGCCCATGCTCCCGCCGAGGTGCGCGAACAACGCCTCGTCGACCTGCGCGGCATGAGCCGGCAGGATGCTGCATCCCGGATCGCCTCACAGGTGCCCGACGAGGCGCGGCTCGCGATCGCCGACGTCGTGATCGACACCGCGGGGACCCTCGCGCAGACCCGCGATCAGGTCGACGTGCTCTGGGAGGCGTTGCCGTTGCGGATCGCCGCCCGTCGGTCGCGCTGACGTCGCCAGCGCGGGATCCACACGATCGCCGTCACGATCACGCCGATCAGCAAGAGGAACCCGACGATCGGCAGCACGATCGCGAAGACCGAGAGTGCGAGGCTCGACACGTCCTCGGCGGTGCTCACGATCGGGGCCGCGACGCCCGCCGTCGCCGCGTTCGCGACGGGCCGAACGGATGCCTTCACCACGTGGATGGCGAGCGCTATCGCGACGCCGATGCCGATCGCCACCCAGTTCTGATTCGCGAAGAACGCGCTCGGATCATCCACCCGCACGGTCTCGGCGCTCGCTCCGGCACCGAAAGCGATCCCGCCGGAGGCGGGCCGGATGACCGTCTGCACCGCGTCGTTGATGGAATCGACCACTGGGACCTTGTCGGCGACGATCTCCAGAACGAGCAGGGCGCCGATGATCCAGAGGGCGAGATCGCTGGATAGCCACGCCCATGAGGCCGGGAGCTCGATCGCGTCGAAGAAGCGGTTGGCGAGCCCGAGCACCAGGAGCGGCATCCACGCGTTCAGGCCTGCCGCTGCGGCAAGACCGGATCCCACGAAGAACTCGAGCACCCCTCCAGGGTAGGCATCCTTCCTCCTGCCTGCACCGTCCTCGTCCCGAACTCGGATCCGGGACGTGGGCACGGTCCCGATGTCCGAGGGCGCGCCTACCCTGGAGAGGTGCAGACCACGCGATCCGTCAGGCCCTTCGAAGTCGTCAGCGAGTACGCGCCCTCGGGTGACCAGCCGCAGGCGATCGCCGAGCTCGCAGCGCGCATCAACGCGGGTGAGACGGATGTCGTGCTGCTCGGTGCGACGGGAACGGGCAAGTCCGCGACTACCGCCTGGCTCATCGAGCAGGTGCAGCGGCCGACGCTTGTAATGGCGCACAACAAGACACTCGCCGCGCAGCTGGCCAACGAGTTCCGCGAACTCATGCCGAACAACGCGGTCGAGTACTTCGTGTCGTACTACGACTACTACCAACCCGAGGCCTACGTGCCGCAGACCGACACGTTCATCGAGAAGGACTCGTCGATCAACGCCGAGGTCGAGCGCCTTCGTCACTCGACGACCAACTCGCTGCTCTCACGCCGCGACGTCGTCGTGGTCTCGACGGTGTCGTGCATCTATGGCCTCGGTGCGCCCGAGGAGTACCTGCGGGCGATGGTCGCGCTGCAGGTGGGGGAGCGGTATGACCGCGACGCCCTCATCCGCAAGTTCATCGCGATGCAGTACAACCGCAACGACGTCGACTTCTCCCGCGGCAACTTCCGCGTCCGTGGTGACACGATCGAGATCATCCCGGTGTACGAGGAGTACGCCATCCGCATCGAGCTGTTCGGCGACGAGATCGAGGCGCTCTACCTGCTGCATCCGCTCACGGGCGATGTCATCCAGAAGATGGATTCGGTGCCGATCTTCCCGGCCTCGCACTACGTGGCAGGAACCGAGACCGTGCAGCGTGCGATCGGCACGATCGAAGACGAGCTCGCATCGCGTCTGAAAGAACTCGAGTCCCAGCAGAAGCTGCTCGAGGCCCAGCGCTTGCGGATGCGCACCACCTTCGATCTCGAGATGCTGCAACAACTGGGCTTCTGCTCGGGCATCGAGAACTATTCGCGGCACCTCGACGGTCGCCAGCCGGGGGAGCCGCCCCACACGCTGCTCGACTTCTTCCCCGACGACTTCCTGCTCGTGATCGACGAGTCGCACGTCACCGTGCCGCAGATAGGCGCAATGTACGAGGGGGATGCCTCCCGCAAGCGCACCCTCGTCGACCACGGCTTTCGGCTGCCGTCAGCGCTCGACAACCGCCCGTTGCGCTTCGATGAGTTCAAGAACCGCGTCGGGCAGACCGTCTATCTGTCTGCGACTCCCGGGCGGTACGAGATGGGGATCGCTGACGGGGTCGTCGAGCAGATCATCCGTCCTACCGGCCTCGTCGACCCCGAGATCGTCGTCAAGCCGTCCAAGGGACAGATCGACGACCTCCTCGAAGAGATCCGCGTCCGCGTCGAGCGCGACGAGCGAGTCCTCGTGACGACCCTCACCAAGAAGATGGCCGAGGAACTCACCGACTTCCTCGGCGAGCACGGCGTGCGCGTGCGGTATCTGCACTCGGACGTCGACACCCTCCGCCGCGTCGAACTGCTCAGTGAGCTCCGCGCCGGCGTCTACGACGTGCTGGTCGGCATCAACCTGCTTCGCGAGGGACTGGACCTTCCCGAGGTCTCACTCGTGTCGATCCTGGATGCCGACAAAGAGGGGTTCCTGCGATCGGGCACGTCCCTCATCCAGACGATCGGTCGCGCCGCCCGAAACGTGTCCGGCCAGGTGCACATGTACGCCGACACGGTCACCGACTCGATGCGCGCAGCGATCGATGAGACCGACCGCCGGCGCGAGAGGCAGATCGCGTACAACAAAGAGCACGGCATCGACCCGCAGCCGCTTCGCAAGAAGATCGCCGACATCACCGATGCACTGATCCGCGAGGGCGCCGACACGAAGGCGATGCTGAACCGCAAGGATGCCGCCGCATCCAAGAACGGCAAGGGCAAGAGCCCCACCCCGAACCTGCGTCGCGAGGGGATCGCCGCCGAGGGTGCGACGCAGCTCGAAGCGATGATCAGCGACCTCTCCGACCAGATGCTGGCCGCGGCCGGGGAACTGAAGTTCGAGCTCGCGGCACGCCTGCGTGATGAACTGCAAGACCTGAAGAAGGAACTGCGAGCCATGGAGCGGGCAGGTCACGCCTGACGCCGCCGAGCTGGCCGCGAGCTCACCGGGTTGAAACGGAGCGGATGTGGAGCAACGACTGAGCCTCATCACCCTCGGGGTTTCGGACCTCGAGCGCGCGATCGCGTTCTATCGCGGGCTCGGGTGGGAGCCGCATCCCGGGTCGGTTCCCGGGGAGGTTGTGTTCTTCCAGCTCGACGGCATGGCCTTCGCCATCTGGAGCCGGGCGAAGCTCGCCGCAGACTCTGCGGTCACCGACGGCGGTGGATGGGGCGGCGTGACCCTCGCTCACAATGTGCGATCACCCGAGGAGGTCGATGCGACTCTCACGGATGCCGCGGCGGCCGGCGCGCGCGTCGCACGTGCCGGTGCGCCGACGCCCTGGGGTGGCTACTCTGGAGTGTTCATCGATCCCGACGGCCACCCGTGGGAGGTCGCGCACAACCCCGCCTGGCCACTAGATGCTGCCGGTCGCGTCACGATCGGATCGTGATGAGGTTCGTCGACCCATAGGTCATCCTCTTCGTGCGCCGTTGCGACCGCGTATGGGGGCACGGCACGCCAAGCCGTCCGACGGATGCCTCAGCCGGCCAGGTTCGGCATCCGGCCTGCGAACGGCTGAAGTCCGTCGCGCAGCTCCTTGAGTTCGGCCGCGCCGAGGCCGGTCACGGCCATCACTCGTCGGGGTACCTCGAGCGCCTCCTCGCGGAGTACCCGGCCGGCCGGCGTCAGACCGATGTCGAGCACCCGCTCGTCATCGGTCCGACGTGTGCGCGTGACGCGCCCTTGCGTCTCGAGGCGCTTGACCAGGGGGGAAAGGGTGGCCGGTTCCATTGCGAGCTCGTCGGCGAGGTCGCCGAGCGAGCGCGGTGAGTCCTCCCACAGGGCGAGCATGACGAGGTACTGCGGATGTGTGAGGCCGAGCGGTTCGAGGATCGGGCGGTAGATCGACACCACGTTGCGGGCAGCGGTCACGAGAGCGAAGCACACCTGATTGTCGAGCTTGAGCAGGTCATCTTCGTCGGCCATGTGGCCAGTCTAGCAATCTATTAGTACACTAAACATCATGACACGAACGAATGAGGCGCCGAAGCGACCGCTCCGTGAGCGCGTGCGCGAAGCGGGCGGTTGGTACACCTGGTTCAACACCAACCTCATCCGCGTCGCGGGCCCGCCCGCCGTCAGCCCCATCGAACCGGGGCCGACGGCTGAGCAGCGGGCAGAGCGCGCGTGCCCTCTCTGCCACCAGCCGATGAATCAGCACACGTTCGACCGCTCGGCCGACAAGCCCCTCATGTACTGCCCCTGAGTTCCAACTCCAGCTCCCATCTAGGTTCGGTGGCGCCGTTTTGCGGGTGCTAAGGCGACCGACCCGCAAGAAGGCGCGACCGAATTCGGGCACCCACGTTCGGTCGCGTCGTGATGCGGGTCACACGGCATGGAGGCGACACAAAGACGCGACTGAACTGGCTGCTCCAGATCGTCGAACGTGCGCTCCGGAGCCGATGTCCGAGGCCACACCTACACTTGACGGGTGCCCATCGTCCCCGTCTCTTCGCATGCCCACAGCACTGGAACACTGAGTGTTCGCGGCGCCCGCGTCCACAACCTCAAGGACGTCGATCTCGACATCCCGCGCGACTCACTCGTCGTGTTCACCGGGTTGTCGGGGTCCGGAAAATCGAGCCTCGCGTTCGACACGATCTTCGCCGAAGGGCAGCGTCGCTACATCGAATCGCTGAGCTCCTACGCGCGCCAGTTCCTGGGTCAGGTCGACCGGCCCGACGTCGATTTCATCGAGGGGCTGAGCCCGGCGGTCTCGATCGATCAGAAGTCAACGAACCGCAACCCGCGCTCCACTGTCGGCACGATCACCGAGATCCACGACTACATGCGTTTGCTGTGGGCCCGGATCGGGGTGCCCCACTGCCCGGAGTGCGGTGCGCAGATCCAGCGTCAGACCGTGCAGCAGATCGCCGACCAGCTCATGGAGCTGCCCGAGCGTACGCGGTACCAGATCGTCGCGCCCGTGGTGAGCCAGAAGAAGGGCGAGTTCGTCGACCTCTTCAAAGAGCTCTCCGCGAAGGGCTACGCCCGAGCTGTCGTCGACGGCGACCTCATCCAGCTCGCCGAGCCACCCACCCTCAAGAAGAGCTACAAGCACGACATCGCGGTCGTCGTCGACCGTCTCGTGGCAGGCCCCGACATCCTGAGCCGTGTCACCGACTCCGTCGAGACGGCGCTCGGGCTCGCGGGCGGCATCATGCAGGTCAATTTCGTCGACGAAGAGGGCGATGACGCGTGGCAGTCGTTCAGCGAGAAGCTCTCGTGCCCGAACGGTCACCCGCTGCAGCTGACCGAGATCGAGCCGCGGACCTTCTCGTTCAACGCCCCGTTCGGCGCCTGCCCCACGTGCTCCGGTCTCGGCACCCGGATGTCGGTGGATGTCGAGCTCATGCTGGGCGACCCCGAACTCTCGATCCGCGAGGGAGTCCTCATCCCGTGGACGACGCAGGGCAAGGGGCTGTTCCAGTACTACGAGCGCCTGCTCGAAGGCCTCTCCGATGACCTGGGCTTTTCGTTGGACACCCCCTGGCGGGAGCTCACGGCGGAGGTTCAGAACGCTGTCCTGCACGGCGAGAACTTCAAGGTCAACGTCAAGTGGAAGAACCGCTACGGCCGCGAGATGCGGTACACGTCGGGATTCGAGGGTGTCGTGCCCTACATCGAACGCCAGTACGTGCAGGCCGAGTCCGACACGCAGCGCCAGCGCTGGTCGGAGTACCTGCGCGAGGTTCCCTGCCCCGCCTGTAACGGCGACCGCCTCAAGCCCGAGGTCCTCGCGGTACTCGTGCACGGGCGCTCTATCGCGGATGCCTCGCGCCTGAGCCTCGCGGAGGCACAGGAGTACTTCGCGACCCTCGAGCTCACCGAGCGCGAGGCCATGATCGCCGCCGCGGTGCTCCGCGAGATCCGCGCGCGCCTCGAATTCCTCATCCAGGTCGGGCTGAACTATCTGAACCTCAGCCGCTCGGCCGGTTCGCTCTCGGGCGGCGAAGCTCAACGCATCCGCCTCGCTACCCAGATCGGGTCGGGGCTGACCGGTGTGCTGTACGTGCTCGACGAACCGTCGATCGGGCTGCACCAGCGCGACAACCGCCGCCTCATCGAGACGCTCCTGAAGCTCAAGGGCCTCGGCAACACCCTCATCGTCGTCGAACACGACGAAGAGACAATTCACGCAGCCGACTGGATCGTCGACATCGGGCCTCGCGCCGGCGTCGACGGCGGGCACGTTGTGCACTCCGGACCCCTGGCTGAACTCCTCGCCGACTCCGACTCGATCACGGGTGACTACCTTGCCGGCCGCCGCAGCATCCCGACGCCGCGCAAGCGCCGCAAGATCGACAAGAAGCGGATGCTCGAAGTCGTCGGTGCGCGTGAGAACAACCTCAAACAGGTCAGCGCGCAGTTCCCGCTGGGCGTCCTCACGGCAGTAACCGGCGTGAGCGGTTCCGGCAAGTCGTCACTGGTCAACGACATCCTCTACCAGGTGCTCGCGGCACGGCTCAACGGAGCACGAACGGTTCCCGGCAAGCACACGCGCGTCACGGGTCTTGACAACCTCGACAAGGTCGTGCACGTCGACCAGGCTCCGATCGGGCGCACACCCCGCTCGAACCCGGCCACCTACACCGGCGTGTTCGATCGCATCCGCACCCTCTTCAGCGAGACCCCCGAAGCCAAGGCGCGCGGTTACCAACCCGGCCGCTTCAGTTTCAACGTGAAGGGCGGACGCTGCGAGGCGTGCGCGGGCGATGGCACGATCAAGATCGAGATGAACTTCCTGCCCGATGTCTACGTGGACTGCGAGGTCTGCCACGGCAAGCGCTACAACCGGGACACGCTCGCGGTCCACTACAAGGGCAAGAACATCGCCGAGGTTCTCGAGATGCCGATCGCCGAGGCAGCCGATTTCTTCGAGCCGATCCAGGCGATCCATCGGTATATGAAGACCCTGGTCGACGTGGGCCTCGGCTACGTGCGGCTCGGCCAGTCGGCAACCACTCTGTCGGGCGGTGAGGCGCAGCGCGTGAAGCTCGCGACGGAACTGCAGCGGCGAAGCAACGGACGCAGCATCTACGTGCTCGACGAGCCCACTACGGGCTTGCACTTCGAAGACGTGCGCCGCCTTCTCGAGGTCTTGAACGGCCTGGTCGACAAGGGCAACACAGTGATCGTGATCGAGCACAACCTCGATGTCATCAAGTCGGCTGACTGGATCATCGATCTCGGCCCCGAAGGCGGCTCCGGCGGCGGCGAGATCATCGCCACCGGAACACCCGAGCAGGTCGCGGGGGTGCCCGAGAGCTACACCGGACAGTTCCTGGCCGAGCTATTCGACGCCCACGACGCGCCGGCGGCTCGCAAGGCAGGTTGAGCGTGGCGCGCGCCACCCATCCCCAGCTCTCGTACCGGCCGGCGCCGGGGGAGATCCCGACGAACCCCGGCGTGTACCGGTTCCGGGACGATACCGGGCGCATCCTCTACGTGGGCAAGGCGAAGAACCTTCGCGCGCGCCTGTCGAACTACTTCGCGCCGCTGCACACTCTCCATGAGCGCACGAGACGGATGGTGACCACCGCCACCGGCGTCGAGTGGACGGTGGTCAGCAGCGACGTCGAGGCACTGCAACTGGAATACATGTGGATCCAGGAGTTCTCGCCGCCCTTCAACGTGCGCTACAAGGACGACAAGTCCTATCCGTACATGGCGATCACCCTCGCTGACGAAGCGCCGAGAGTCATGGTGACGCGAAACCACAAGATCCGCGGCGCGAAGTACTTCGGCCCGTACCCCAAGGTGTGGGCGGTGCACGAGGTCATCGATCTCATGATCAAGGTGTTCCCGATCCGCACCTGCAGTGACTCGTCCTACAAGCGCGCCATGGCCACTGGTCGCCCCTGCTTCCCCGGCCAGATCGGCCGCTGTGGCGGGCCGTGCTCTGGCCGCGTGACGATCGAGGAGCACCGGGCGATCGTCGACGACTTCGTGGCGTTCATGTCCGGTGGCGATCAGCGCTTCACCCGGCAGCTGACGGCGCGGATGAAGGAAGCCTCAGCTGCGATGGATTACGAGTCAGCCGCGGTTTATCGTGACAGACTCCAAGCGATCGAAGCGGTGCTCAACAAGAGCGCTCTCGTGCTACCCGATGACACGGATGCCGACCTGTTCGGCATCGCGGAGGACGAACTCGCCGCCGCCGTGCAGCACTTCGTCATCCGCGGCGGGCGCGTCCGCGGTGTGCGGGCTACCACGATCGAGAAGGAACTGGACATCAGCGGGGGAGAGCTCGTCGACCAGATTCTGCAGCGGACCTACGGTCCCTCGGGCAGCGCCGACATCCCTAAGCAGGTGCTTGTTCCAGCGCTCCCTGACGATGCCGCGGAACTGGAGGCGTGGCTTCGCGAGAAGCGCGGCACGAACGTCACGATTCAGATCGCGCAGCGTGGCGCGAAGGCCGACCTCATGAAGAACGCAGCGCTGAACGCGCAACAGGCGCTTCTGCTGCACAAAACCCGGCGCACGAGCGACTACGTGGCACGCTCGCAGGCGCTCACCGATCTGCAGGAAGCGCTGGACCTCGATGAGGCGCCGCTCCGTATCGAGTGCTACGACGTCTCGCACCTGAGCGGTACCAACGTCGTCGCGTCGATGGTCGTGTTCGAAGACGGGTTGCCGCGCAAGGACCAGTACCGCACGTTCGGTGTCGCCGAGACCACCGACGACACCGATTCGCTCTATCAGGTGCTCATGCGCCGACTCGCATATATCGACAATGAGCGCGATGGGGCAGCGCCGATGGCCGTTGACGCCGCGACCGTTGCTGGCGGCGCCAGCGAGACTGACGCCGATGAGATCGCCGTCAGCTCTGACCCGACCGCCGAGGGCACCGTCGTGACGGAGCGCAGCCGCCCGCGCTTTGCCTACCGCCCGCAGCTGCTCGTGGTCGATGGCGGCAGGCCGCAGGTCAACGCGGCAGCACGGGCGCTGGCAGACGCCGGGCACTCCGACATCGCGCTGTGCGGCATCGCCAAACGTCTGGAAGAGGTGTGGCTGCCCGGCGAGGACTACCCGGTGATCCTGCCGCGCACCAGCGAGGCGCTCTATCTGTTGCAGCGACTGCGTGACGAAGCCCATCGATTTGCCATCACCAAGCAGCGCGGCAAGCGCAAACGGGACATCCAGACCGTGCTCGCCGAGATTCCGGGTCTCGGTGAGGCCCGCATCCGGGCGCTGCTTCGCCACTTCGGATCGGTGACCGCGCTCAGGAACGCGACTCCCGAGGAGATTCAAGAGCTTCCCGGGGTCGGCCCCAAGCTTGCCGCCACGATCCACGCGCACCTGGCAAGTCGATAGGCTGGCGGGGCGCGGAACCCGCTGGCAGGCGGCACACCGTGCACCCGACGACCGCGGGGCCGCAAGGCCGCGCCACAAGCGCCACCGGAGGGCAAGGGGACGCGATGGATGAGACGACAGCCGCCAGCAGCGACGTGCTCATCCTGACCGGAATGTCCGGCGCCGGACGCTCGACAGCGGCTAACGCCCTCGAAGACCTCGGCTGGTACGTCGTCGACAACCTGCCGCCGCAGATGCTCAAGCCGATGCTCGAGCTGTCGGAGATCGCGGCATCCGCGCTGCCGAAGGTCGCCGCTGTCGTCGATGTGCGCGGCCGAGATCTGTTCACGGCGCTCCCCGCGGAAGTGGGGGAGTTGCGCTCGCGCCGCAACGTGCGCATCGTCTTCCTCGACGCCTCAGACGATGTTCTCGTCCGGCGGTTCGAGGCAGTGCGGCGCCCGCATCCGCTGCAGGGCGAGGGCACCCTCATCGACGGCATCCGCACCGAGCGAGAGCGGCTCTCGGAGATTCGAGAGCGCGCCGACATCGTCGTGGACACGACGTCGTTGAACGTGCATCAACTCGCGACACGGATCTTCGAGCTCTTCTCGGATGAGGGTGCGGCTCGCCACATGCTCACGATCATGAGCTTCGGGTTCAAGTACGGTCTGCCGACGGATGCCGACATGGTCGCCGATATGCGTTTTCTGCCCAACCCCTACTGGGACCCCTCGCTGCGTGCGTTCACGGGGCAGGACCCGCAGGTGCGCGACTACGTGCTCGCCCAGCCCGGGGCCCGCGAGTTCGTGGACGCTTACGCTGCAGCCTTGCAGCCGGTGCTTCAGGGCTATCAGCGCGAGAACAAGCGGCATTCGGTCGTCGCTGTCGGCTGCACCGGCGGCAAGCACCGTTCGGTGGTCGTGGTCGAAGAGCTTGCCCGACGGCTGAGCGATGAGGCTGGGGTCGCCGTTCGCATCAAGCACCGCGACCTCGGTCGGGAGTAGCGCCGGACCGGGAGACCGCCGAGAATTCGAGGTGCCCGCCCGAGTAGGCTAGAGCGTCATCCGCCGGCCGTGCCGGCACCCTCGAAAGGAGCCTCGTGTCGCTGACGGCCGATGTCAAAGCAGAACTCATTGCGGTCCGGGACCCGCTTCCGAACGCCCGGATCGCCGAGTTGACATCACTGCTCCGCTTCGCCGGCGGCCTGCACTCCATCGCCAACCGTGTCGCGGTCGAGGCTGAGGTCGACTCCGAGGCCCTTGCCCGCCGCGTCGCCCGAGAGCTCATGGAAATCTACGGTGTGAGGCCCGAGATCGTCCAGACGCAGGGATCCGGCTCACGAGCGGGGGCGCTGTTCGCGGTGCGGGTCATCGACGGGGGAGAGACGCTGGCACGTCAGACGGGCCTGCTCGACCAGCGGCGCCGGCCGGTGCGGGGGCTGCCGAACAAGCTCACGACCGGGTCCCGGGGAGACCTCGCTGCCGTGTGGCGCGGGGCGTTCCTCGGTGCTGGTGCTCTCACCGATCCTGGCCGATCCGCCTCACTGGACGTGCTGTGCCCGTCGTCTGAAGCCGCCATGGCGCTCGTTGGGGCAGCGCACCGGCTCGGCATCGGGGCGAAGGCGCGCGAGGTCCGTGGGGCGCCCCGCGTCGTCGTGCGCGAGGGGGATGCCATCCGCACGGCTCTGGCCGTCATGGGAGCCCGCCAGGTCGCCGCGCACTGGGATGAGATGCGACAGCGCCGCGAGGTTCGCGCCGGCGTCAACCGGCTCGTGAACTTCGATGACGCCAACCTGCGTCGTTCTGCCCAGGCCGCGGTTGCGGCGTGTGCCCGCGTCGAGCGTGCCCTCGAGATCCTCGGCGATGACATCCCCGATCACCTGCGCGAGGCCGGTGACCTGCGGCTCGCCCACCGTGACGCGAGTCTCGATGAGCTCGGCCACCACGCCGATCCGCCGCTGACGAAGGATGCCGTTGCCGGCCGCATCCGTCGCCTTCTCGCGATGGCCGACAAGAAGGCTGCAGCCGAGGGTATTCCCGGAACGGAATCAGCGGTTCCGGCCAGCGCCCTGGACTGACCATCCCGGCGGGGCCAGCCCCCGTAACGCGTGTTCTCTTCTCGCGCAAGACCCGCCGAGCGGGTGCCGCGCCTCACTAGGATGACAACTGTCACCCCAGCGACGCCGGGGCATTCCTGGCGCCGCGACGACAGGAAGAGAAGAGCGAATGGCCACCTACACCCTGCCCGACCTCCCCTACGACTACGCTGCGCTCGAGCCGCACATCAGCGCCACGATCATGCAGCTGCACCACGACAAGCATCACCAGGCATACGTGACGGGTGCCAACACGGCGCTCGAGCAGCTGGCCGAGGCGCGTGACTCGGGCAACCTCGCCAACGTCAACAAGCTCGAGAAGGACCTCTCGTTCAACCTGGGTGGTCACACCAACCACTCGATCTTCTGGACGAACATGTCGCCGGATGGCGGCGACAAGCCCACCGGCGAGCTCGCATCCGCCATCGACGAGTACTTCGGCTCGTTCGACAAATTCCAGGCGCACTTCACCGCTGCAGCTCTCGGCGTGCAGGGCTCGGGTTGGGCGGCGCTGTTCTGGGACTCGATCGGTGAGCGCCTCGTCATTCAGCAGATCTTCGATCAGCAGGGCCAGCTCGCCGCTGCGAGCGTTCCGCTGCTCATGCTCGACGTGTGGGAGCACGCGTACTACCTCGATTACAAGAACGTCCGCGCTGACTACGTGAAGGCGTTCTGGAACATCGTGAACTGGCAGAACGTCCAGGACCGCTTTGTCACGGCTCGTGAGAAGACGGCAGGTCTGCTGCTAGGGTCATGATCAGGTGAGGATGCCGCGGAGCCCTCGCCCGCTCGGGGGCTCCGGCAGCCTCATTTGTCTGCTGTAACACACCACAAATGACACCCCTCTCCGGGTCGTCGATCCGGAGCTGACCCCCGGCGCTTCGGCGCGATGAGAAACAGGGAGACACCGTGTCTGTCAAGATCGGTATCAACGGCTTCGGCCGTATCGGACGCAACTACCTCCGCGCAGCTTTGGAGCAGGGCGCGGACCTCGACATCGTGGCGGTGAACGACCTCACCGACAACAAGACGCTCGCCCACCTCCTCAAGTACGACTCGGTCGGCGGACGGCTGAGCGAAGAGGTCTCGTACACCGAGGACTCCATCACTGTCGGTGGCAAGAGCATCAAGGTCTTCGAAGAGCGCGACCCCGCGAACCTCCCGTGGGGCGAGCTGGGCGTGGACATCGTCATCGAGTCCACGGGTCGCTTCACGAAGGCAGCTGACGCCAGCAAGCACATCGCGGGCGGCGCGAAGAAGGTTCTCATCTCGGCACCGGGCACCGACGTCGACGGCACGTTCGTCATGGGCGTGAACGACGGCGAGTACGACCCGGCCACGATGCACGTCATCTCGAACGCATCGTGCACGACCAACTGCCTGGCGCCGCTCGCGAAGGTCTTCAACGACAACTTCGGTATCGAGCGCGGCTTCATGATGACCGCCCACGCCTACACCGCAGACCAGAACCTGCAGGACGGCCCCCACGGTGACCTGCACCGCGCTCGCGCTGCCGCGCTGAACATCGTGCCGGCTGCCACCGGTGCGGCCAAGGCGATCGGCCTGGTTCTGCCCGAGCTCAACGGCAAGCTGAGCGGTTCGTCGTACCGCGTTCCGGTTCCCACCGGTTCGATCGTGGACCTGACGATCATCACGCCGGCCGAGGGCCTCACGAAGGAGACCATCAACGCTGCCTACGAGAAGGCTGCGGCCGACGGTGCTTTGGCGGGCTACCTGAAGTACAACACCGACGCGATCGTCTCGACCGACATCGTGCACGACCCGCACTCGTCGATCTTCGACGCCGGACAGACCAATGTCTCGGGCAACCTCGTGAAGGTCTCGGCCTGGTACGACAACGAGTGGGGTTACTCCAACCGCCTCGTCGACCTCACCGAGCTCGTCGCCAGCAAGCTCTGAGCCGCGGCATCCGGTAACAGACATGGCTCTGCGCACCCTCGATTCGCTGGGTTCGCTGGCTGGCAAGCGCGTCATCGTCCGTTGTGACCTCAACGTTCCGTTGAAGGACGGGGTCATAACGGACGATGGCCGCGTGCGGGCCTCCGTTCCCACGCTCAACGCCCTCATCAACCAGGGAGCGCGCCTCGTCGTGTGCTCGCACCTGGGACGCCCCGACGGGGCACCCGACCCGAAGTACAGCCTCGAGCCTGTCGCTCAGCGCCTGTCCGAGCTGCTCGGCAAGCCTGTCGCGTTCGCCCGCGACACCGTGGGTGAGTCTGCTCACGACGCCGTCGCCGCGCTGGAAGACGGCGACGTCGCGGTCATCGAGAACCTGCGGTTCAATGCGGGGGAGACCGCGAAGGATGCCGAGGTCCGCGGCGCGTTCGCTCGGGAGCTCTCAGCTCTCGGTGACGCTCTCGTGTCGGATGGCTTCGGTGTCGTGCACCGCAAGCAGGCGAGCGTGTACGACCTCGCGGAGATCCTGCCGTCGGCGGCGGGATTCCTGATCGAGAAGGAGGTCGACGTCCTCGACCGCCTCACTGAGAAGCCGGAACGGCCCTACACTGTCGTGCTCGGCGGTTCGAAGGTCAGCGACAAGCTCGGTGTGATCGAGCACCTGCTCCCGCGTGTCGACCGCATCCTCGTCGGCGGCGGCATGCTGTTCACGTTCCTCAAGGCCAAGGGCTACGAGGTCGGCAAGAGCCTGCTTGAAGAGGACCAGATCGACACCGTCACCCGGTACATGACCACGGCGCAGGAGAGCGGCGTTGAGATCGTGCTTCCGGTGGATGCTGTGATGGCTGCATCCTTCAGCGCCGACGCGGAGCACGTTGTCGCTCCCGCTGACTCGCTCGAGGAGACCCCGTTCGGCGCGACGGGGCTGGGCCTGGACATCGGCCCCGACACGGCGAAGATCTTCGGCGATGCGATCCGCGCGAGCAAGACCGTGTTCTGGAACGGCCCGATGGGTGTGTTCGAGATGCCCGCCTTCGCCGCAGGGACCAAGGCCGTTGCGCAGGCACTGACCGAGGTGGACGGCCTGAGCGTCGTCGGCGGTGGCGACTCGGCAGCCGCGGTGCGCCAGCTCGGATTCACGGATGACCAGTTCGGCCACATCTCCACCGGTGGCGGGGCAAGCCTCGAATTCCTCGAGGGCAAGAAGCTACCCGGACTGGAGGTCCTCGGATGGGAGCAGTGAGAACACCGCTCATCGCCGGCAACTGGAAGATGAACCTCGACCACCTGCAGGCTGTCGCGTTCGTCCAGAAGCTGCACTGGACCCTCAAGGACGCCAAGCACGAGGATGGTTCGGTCGAGGTCGCGGTCTTCCCGCCCTTCACCGATCTGCGTACCGTGCAGACGCTGCTGGATGCCGACAAGATCCCCTTCGCCCTCGGCGCGCAGGACCTGTCGCCGAAGGACTCCGGCGCGTACACCGGTGATATCTCCGGGGCGTTTCTGGCAAAGCTGGACGCTCGCTACGTCATCATCGGTCACTCCGAGCGCCGCGAATACCACCACGAAACCGACGAGGTCGTCGCCAGCAAGGTTCAGGCTGCGCTGCGTCACGGTCTCGTGCCGGTCATCTGCGTGGGTGAGACCGCGGAAGACCTCGAGAAGTACGGCGCGAGCGCTGTGCCGGTGGGGCAGCTGAAGACCGCTCTGGCTGATGTGCCGGCTGATGCCGACATCGTTGTGGCGTACGAGCCGGTCTGGGCCATCGGGTCCGGTCAGGCCGCCACTCCCGATCAGGCTCAGGATGTCTGCGCCAAGCTGCGCGGGGTGGTCGCCGACACGCTTGGCGCGGATGCCGCGGAGCGCACACGTGTGCTCTACGGCGGCTCGGTGAAGGCCGCGAACATTGCGAGCTTCATGCGTGAGCCGGATGTCGACGGCGCCCTGGTCGGCGGAGCGAGCCTCATCGTGGATGAGTTCGCTGCCATCATCCGTTACCAGAAGCACGTCGGCGTCTAAGGGCGTTTCGACTCGCAGCTGTCGCTGGGTCGCCGGATGACCCGGTCACCCAGCGACAGCGCGGCGGGCCGAAACGAAACGCGCGCGCCTCTGGGTCTGGTGCAGGGATAGGTGACATCTGAGGTGTCTGGCCGAGGTGGCCGGACTGGAAGGATGACACCATGCCCGCTCCCTATCCCCAGGAGTTCCGCGACGACGTCGTCCGGGTCGCGCAGAGCCGCGAACCCGGCGTGACGATCGCGCAGGTCGCGAAGGACTTCGGAATCCATCCCGGAACGCTCGAGAACTGGATGCGCCAGGAACGCGTCGAAGCCGGCGAGCAACCCGGGACCACGAGCGCCGAGGCGGCCGAACTCCGCGAACTGCGCAAACGGAACCGCCTGCTGGAACAGGAAGTCGAGGTGCTGCGCCGCGCGACGGCGTACCTGTCGCAGGCGCATCTGCCGGGAAAATGATGTACCCGCTCGTTCGAGAGCTCGCTGCCGACGGGATCCCCGTGGTGGTGTCGTGCCGGGTGTTGAAGCTCGCTCGCCAGCCGTACTACCGCTGGCTGAAGACCCCGATCACTCGCACGGAGCTGACCGAGGCGTATCGCGCGAACGCGCTGTTCGACGCGCATCGGGAGGACCCGGAGTTCGGGTATCGGCTCCTCGCCGACGAGGCCGCGTACGAGCATGGCGAGCAGATGGCGGACCGGACCGCGTGGCGGATCACATCAGTCAACGGCTGGTGGTCCGCGTTCGGGAAGAAGAAGGCGCGCGGTAAGGGGACCAAGCCCGGCCCGCCCGTTCATGACGACCTCGTGAGGCGCGAGTTCGTCGCCGACGCCCCGAACCGGCTCTGGCTGACCGACATCACCGAGCATCGGACGGGCGAGGGCAAGCTCTAGCTCTGCGCGGTCAAGGACGTCTTCAGCGGCAAGATCGTCGGCTACTCGATCGACTCGCGCATGAAGTCACGCCTCGTCGTGAACGCCATCGACAACGCCGTCGCGCTCCGCGGCGACGTCGCCGGATGTGTTGTTCACAGCGACAGGGGCAGCCAATTTCGCGCTCGGAAGACGATCCGCACCCTCCCCCGTCACGGGCTGGTCGGATCGATGGGCCGCGTCGGCGCGGCCGGCGACAACGCCGCGATGGAGATGCTCCTATCGCTGTCAAGTGGGCGTGGGCGTGCTTTCCAGGAGTCGGAAGATGTGACGGGCGTAGTACCTCTTGAGGCACCGCATCGCTTCTCTCTTCGTCTTACCCTGAGCGATCCGTCGCGCGAGATAGTCGCGCGTCTCAGGGTGCACCTTCACGCGCGCGAGGATCGCGGTGTGAAGCGCTCGGTTGAGCTGACGGTCACCGCCGCGTGAGAGACGATGCCGCGTCTGGTTCTGACCTGAGGTGGCTTCCAGCGGTGCGACGCCGCCGAGCCGAGCGAAAGCGGCTTCGTTACGGCATCGCCCGGCGTGAGACCAGGAGATGAGGATTTGCGCGGCGACGAGCGTGCCGATGCCCGGTTCGTTGAGCAAAGCGGGGCAGATCTCGCGGACGATCGGAAGCATCGCGAGCTCGAGTTCGCGGCATTCGGTCGTCAGCTGCTTGATCCGGGTCGCCGTGCTGCGCAGGGACAGTTTGGTGGCGGCGTGCTCGGGCTCGGTCGCCGTGTCTGGACGGAGCCGGATGCACCGGTCGACGAGTTGTCCGAACGTGAGCCCGCGGAGGTCCTCCCGGAGATCGACGGGTGCGGTGACGATGAGCGCCTTGAGCACGTTGATCGCGGCGACCCGGGCGAGCTTCGCGGAATCCCGGGCCACGATGAGCGTTCGCAAACCCTCGCGAAGTCCTCGAGATCGTGGCGTTGCCCAGGTTTTGCGGCCGAGTGTCTCGCGTGCCGCGCGCACCGCGTCGAGCGAGTCAGACTTCGCTCCGTCCTTCGATGCGCGGGTGCTCGGGTGGTCGAACTCGATCACGAACTCGCCCTTCTCTGCCAAGGTCGCGGCGAGGCCGGCGCCGTAGCTGCCGGTCGACTCGATCGCCCAGGCGCGGCGCTCGTCGACGGTAAGGGTCTTCGCCCATCGGAGCGCCTGGCCGTACCCTCGTCGCGTCGCAGGGAATGTCGCTGCTGCCAGTTCTCCTTGCGTGGTGACGCTCACGACGGCGGCGGTGACGCGATCACGGTCAGGGTCGACGCCGATCACGTGGTCTACCAGTTCTGCGAGATCAGTCATGCCCGTTTCCTCCTTCTTCTTCGATGGAAACCACCGACGGAAGGGATCGAGGCAGGACTGTGATGAGTCACCCGAAGGGACATGCTCCTAATCAAGCCATCTGAAGTCGGCGGTGCGGCTGGGGCCGCGTCCGTTTGAGTGGTGGTCTTTCGCTTCGTTGCGATGATCAGCTGTCGTTAGTTTAGGCGGCGGTGATCTCGGGGAGTATCACCGCCTCGTCGATGGTGGGGGTGGTCGCGGTGAGCTCGGTCATGGAGGCTTCGGAGAAGTAGCGGCGGTCGGCGGCTTCCCATTCGTCGTGTTGCTCGACGAGGACGGAGCCGGCCAGGCGGAGCAGGGCGGCGTTGTTCGGGAACACGCCAACGACGTCGGTGCGGCGCTTGATCTCCCGATTGAGGCGTTCCAGCGGGTTCGTGGACCAGATCTGTCGCCAATGCCGGGCGGGGAACGCTTTGAACGCGAGGATGTCGTCACGGGCGTCGGTGAGCATCACGGCGGTCTTGGGGTGGACGCGCTCGATCATGCGCACGACTTCGTCGAACTGGGCATCGATGTGCTCGGCGTCGGGTTGGGCGAAGATCGTGCGGATCACGCTGGCGACCATCTCCTGCCGGCCCTTCGGGAGGGCGGTCAGGACGTTGCGCATGAAGTGGACGCGGCAGCGCTGCCAGGCGGCGCCCTGCAACACGGTCGCTGCGGCCTTCTTCAGTCCGGCGTGGGCGTCGGAGATCACCAGCTTCACCCCGCCCAGACCTCGTGTCTTCAACGAGCGCAGGAACTGCTTCCAGAACTCCTCGGTCTCGCTGTCTCCGACATCGAAGCCCAGCACGACCCGCCGCCCGTCAGCGGCGACGCCGATCGCGACGACGACCGCCTGGGACACGACACGGTGGTCGATGCGGACCTTGCAGTAGGTCGCGTCGAGGAACACGTAGGGGTAGGCGATGTCAGACAGCGAGCGGTCGCGGAACGATGCGACCTCGGCGTCGAGCCCTTGGCAGATGCGGGACACCTCGGACTTCGAGATGCCAGTGTCAGCGCCGAGCGCTTTGACGAGGTCATCGACCTTCCGGGTTGAGACGCCGTGGAGGTAGGCCTCCATCACGACCGCGAACAAGGCTTGGTCGACCCGGCGGCGCCGCTCCAGCAGCGACGGGAAGAACGACCCCTGCCGCAACTTCGGGATCCGCAACTCCAGATCCCCAGCCGTGGTCGACAGCACCCGCGGCCGGGAACCGTTGCGGGTAGTCGTGCGCTCGCTCGTGCGCTCGTAGGGGGCGGCGCCGATGAATGCGGCTGTCTCCGCGTCGATCAGCTCCTGGTAGAGCCGCTCGGTCGCGGCTCGGATGCGGTCGGTGGTGCCGGTGAGCTTCAGTTCCCCGAGCAGCTCGAGGAGGGCAGACTGGTCAAGAGCCATCGTGCGGTGTCGTCTTTCTGTGTGAGTTCTTGGTCGTTCTCACTGACCATCGCACGATGGCTCACCCCGTCGCGGTCACGACGCCGCGGGCCCGAAAGACCACCACCCCGCGGGACTCCAGGGCGGCTGGCGGACATATCTCCAAATGAGGACACCGGAGGGTCGGTCATTCTGCGGGTCACGTCAGCCGACACCACCTTGCCGCGCAGCATGATCCGAGTGTCACAATCGTTCTTCAGCCTGCTGCAGAAGAACGTCCTCAATCGCCGCGCCTGGGCGACCCGCGACGAGCTCCGGATCGCGATCGTGACCTGGATCGAGCGCACCTACCACCGGCGCCGCCGCCAGGCCGCGCTCGGGCGTTTGACGCCCGTCGAGTTCGAGACGATCATGAACCCACCCCTGGCCCTCGCGGCCTAAACAACAACTGTCACCCGTTCCGGCATCAAACCCCTGGCGCTCGTTCTCGTGGCGTATTCGATCGGGCTCGTACCGAGCCAGGCGCACCCGCGGTGACGTGCTTGACGTAAGACCCGATTACCGGCGGGGGTTGGTGTAGTCGTTACGTGCGACTGTCCCGCAGGTGGCTTGTGGTCGTGTCCGATTCTGCGCGACCCGGTGCCACCCTTGCACCGACGTGTTGACGGTGGTGGTGGCTGTATCTAGGGTTTCCGGTGTGAACCCCGGCCATTTCTTCCAACGCACCGGCGCTTCGACCTTTACTCCTTCCGTCCATGCGGGCGGGGCGTGGTCGGATAGCGACCAGCATTTCAGCCCGCTCGCCGGACTACTCGTCCATGAGATCGAACGAGACCGGCACGAGCGGGGCAACGGCCCTAGCCAGCTCGCGCGCCTGACCTTCGACATCCTCGGAAGGCTCCCGTTTCAAGAGTTCGAGGTGGATGTCCGTGTGATCCGGCCGGGCCGAACGATCGAGCTCGTAGAAGCAACGATGTCCAGCGGGGGCCGCAGCGTACTCACCACGCGGGCCTGGTATCTCACCGAAGCGGACTCGTCGCCGGTCTCCGTGATCGAGGAGGCGCCGCTCCCTGGGCCCGAGTCCGGGTGGGAGCGCGACCTCACCCGGGTGTGGACGGGTGGGTATATCCATCAGGTCGAGGCGAAGCAGGTCTCGGAGCCGCGTCCCGGTTCGAGTGCCACATGGATCACCTCGCCCACCCATCTCATCGAGGGTGAGAAGCCGATCGGGATTGCCGAGTATGTTGCCCGGATCGATACGGCCAATGGCATCGCGGTGCGTGAGGACCCGACCGAGTGGATGTTCCCTAACATCGATCTCTCTGTCCACTTCTTCCGGGAGCCCGAGAGTTCTTGGACCGGTCTCGACACGACCGTGACCTGGGGCCCGACTGGGATTGGCCTCACCTCCACGGTGCTCCACGACATTCACGGCCCTGTAGGGCGGGCGGAGCAGAGCCTCACGATCCGTAGGCAGTAGTCGGCCGGAAGGTACGGATAACTGGTGCTGTTGCAATCTGGGGTGATGGTGTCGGAAAGCTGATCACGCCAGGAGTTCCCGACCCCGCGTGCTGGTATCTCAGGCGCCTGTGAAGGCCTAAGGCGACGATCACCGCATCCGGGTTCGGACACCCGAAGGCGAACACCCGGCCTTGGCCTTTGCGTAGCGCGTGCATCGCCTCCATGCCCTGCAGTGTCCGGTAGGCCGACACCGGTTTCTTGAAGCCACCGCCTTTAGGACCCAGGATCCGCTTCAACCTGCCGTGATCACCCTCGATCACGTTGTTGAGGTACTTCACCTGCCGGTGTTGGACTGTTTTCGACAGCTTCTGCTTCCTGATCAACTCCGTGATCGCCGCGGCGTAGGCCGGTGCTTTGTCGGTGCAGATCACTCGGGGACTGCTATCAGGACCGCGGTGGCCAGCACCTCGCAGCGCTTTTCCCAGGAACCTTTTTGCCGCTTGCGTGTTGCGTCGGGTGGACATGTAGAAGTCCAAGGTCCGGTCATCCTTGGTCACCGCCCGGTAGAGGTAGCACCATTTCCCGCCGACCCGGATGCAGGTCTCATCCACTCGCCAGGAGTCGGAGACCAACGGCGAGGTTTGACGGTACCGGCGGGTACGTTTATCCAGTTCGGGTCCGTACTTCTGTACCCACCGGTAAATCGTGGTGTGATCCACCGGCACACCGCGCTCTGTCAGCATCTCCTCGAGATCCCTGTAGGACACTCCGTAGCGGCAGTACCAGCGCACTGCCCACAGGATCACGTCTTGAGGGAAGGGGTTTGATGCAGAAAAACGTGTTGGATCGGCGGGTCTGGGATACCCGGGAGTCGTTGCGGGTGGCGATCGTGACCTGGATTGAGCGCACGTATCACCGACGGCGGCGGCAGGTGCGCCTGCGACGGTTGACGCCGGTGGAGTACGAGACGATGATGAGCGTCACGACCGCGTCCGCGGCGTGACTACTTGCTGTCACCTAACCGTGCATCAAACCCTCTTTCCGTATACTGGACGCTTGTGCGACGAGACACCGTCGCGACGAAAGGTTTCACGTCTTGGCGATTCTCGAACTGATCCTGCAGGTGATTCTGGGCATCACGAGCCTGCTGCTCACGCTGCTGATCCTGCTGCACAAGGGCCGAGGTGGTGGCCTCTCCGACATGTTCGGCGGCGGAATGACCTCAGCTCTGGGATCGTCGGGTCTTGCTGAGCGAAACCTGAACCGATTCACCATCGTGCTGGCTCTCGTATGGTTCATCACCATCGTCGGACTCGGCCTCGTTACGAAGTTCCAGGTGATCTGATGGCAACCGGCGGCAACGCAATCCGCGGCACCCGGGTGGGTGCCGGTCCCATGGGCGAACAGGACCACGGCTATCACGCCGACCGCGTCGCCGTCTCGTACTGGGATGCTCTCGGCAACGAAACCGTCCGCTACTTCGCGGCGGGTATTCCCGATGAGGAGATCCCCGAGACTATCGACTCGCCGCACTCCGGTCTCCCGGCCGGGCGTGACAAGGACAACCCGCCGCAGATGGCGAAGGCCGAGCCCTATAAGACGCACCTCGCGTACGTGAAGGAGCGTCGCACCGAAGAGGAAGCCGACGCGCTCCTGGATGACGCGCTGAAGTCGCTGCGCGAGCGCCGCGGTCTCTGAGACTTTCCGCAGGGGCTCCCTGCACGAGAAACGCCCGGTCTCCCTGAGGGGCCGGGCGTTTCTCGTCAATCGACTCGGCTCAGTACTCCTGGTCGATCAGGTCGGGCGGGACCTGTTCGGCAGCCTCCCGGTCGACGAAGAAGACGGTGCGTCGCCGTCCCTTCGCCCCGCCGGCAGGGACGCTCGTGTAGTTGGCGCCGGCAAGCGCGAGCCCGAGGGCTGCGGCCTTGTCGGGGCCGGACATGACCAGCCATACGCGCTGCGACCCGTTGATCACCGGCCGCGTAAAGGTCACGCGCTCCGGCGGCGGCTTAGGCGAGTTCCGGACCGGAAGCACGGCGTTCTCGGTGTCCCGGATCTCGGGGTGGTCGGGAAAGAGCGAGGCGATGTGTGCGTCGGGCCCCACCCCCAGAAAGCACATGTCGAAGGACGGCCAGGCGGGCCCGCCGGGCTGGGCGAAGCGAGCGAGCTCGGCAGCATAGGCGCGAGCCGCCTCATCCAGGTCGACACCCTCGTCGCTGGCGGCGACGCTGTGGATGTTGCCAGCGGGGATGTCCAGCCGATCGAGCAGCGCCTCGCGCGCCTGCTTGTCGTTGCGCTCGGCATCCTGACGCGGAACGAATCGTTCGTCGCTCCACCAGAAGTGAACATTGTCGAAGCGAAGGCCCGCGAGCCGCGGGCTTGCTGCAGCAGCCTCGAGCACCGCGATGCCCATAGTTCCGCCGGTGAGCGAGACATGAACGGCGGGTTCATCAGCCTGCTTCTCGATGCGGCGCAGGAACCGGTTCGCCACGTAGTCGGCGAGCGTGGCCCGGTCGGGGCTGATGAGCACCCGCTTCTCGTTCGTGATCTCAGCCATGGGTCTCCTGCGACTGTGGCGGGTCGAGCAGTGCCCAGCCCTCGGTGATCACTCGACCATACAAGAGGTCGGCGTCGAGCCGGCGCAGCTCCTCGGCGAGGCACTCGCGCAGCGTCCGGCGGGGGAGCACGAGATCATGCTGCGGCTGTCCGGGCTGCGTCAGGCAGGCGATCGCGGTGCTCGAACGTTCCAGAACGATGTCGCCGCTGGCACGCGTGAGGCGGACCGACTTGATGCCGTCGCTCCATTCGTCGGGGAGAGGTAGTGCCAGTCCACCGGCACACCGAGAGTCAGGCGCAGCCACGCAGCCAACAGTGCTGTCGACGGCGACGTTTCAGCACCGCGAACCTCCACCGCGGTGATCGGCTCGTACGGCGGCTGGTCGAGCACAGCGGCGAGCTGTTCGCGCCAATGCGTGAGGCGCGTCCAGGCGAGGTCGGTGTCACCCGGCGAGTAGCAGTCACCCAGGTGAGCAACACGCGTGGTCTCGAACGGCACGGTCGAGGCATCGGTGATGCGGCGCTGAGCGATCCGACCGAGGGGGGACTGTGAGGGAGTGGCCGGCGGATTGTCGGGCCACCACACCACGACCGGTGCGTCGGGCAGCAGCAGGCCCGTGACAAGGCTCTCGACGTTGGATGCCGCATCGCCGGAAGCCCGGAGCACGACGACCTCGCTCGCGCCCGCGTCACCGCCCACGCGGATTTCGGCATCCAGCTTCGGCTCGCCCTCAGGGTCGAGTCGGAGGCTGATGACTCGCATCGGATGCTCGCGAGACGCGTCGTTGGCAGCCTCGATACCGTCTTCGGTGCCGCCGTTGGTGGTCACGATGATGAGCGTGAGCACACGTCCGAGCGCAACGGCGCCGCCCTCCTCACGCACATCGATGAGCGCGCGCGAGATCTTGCTGACTGTCGTGTCGGGAAGATCGACGATCATGGCCGCCTCCAGGTGCGTCCGTCGCGGGCGAGGAGCTGGTCGGCTGACTTCGGCCCCACGACCCCGGTTCGTATTGGTCGAGCGGCCCGCCCTGCTGCGCCCAGAACTCTTCGACGGGGTCGAGGATCTTCCACGAGAGCTCGACCTCTTCGTGGCGGGGGAACAGCGGGGGATCCCCGAGCAGGACGTCGAGAATGAGCCGCTCGTAGGCTTCGGGACTGGCCTCGGTGAACGCGTGTCCGTAGCCGAAGTCCATCGTGACGTCTCGCACGTGCGTGCTTGCACCGGGGACCTTGGAGCCGAAGCGGATCGTGACACCCTCATCCGGTTGCACGCGGATGACGAGCGCGTTCTCACCGAGTCCGGATGTCTGGGAACGCGTGAACAGGTGCTCGGGTGCGCGCTTGAACACCACGGCGATCTCGGTCACGCGGCGTCCGAGTCGCTTTCCGGTGCGGAGGTAGAAGGGGACATGCGCCCAGCGGCGCGTGTTGATCTCGAGCTTGAGGGCCGCGTAGGTCTCGGTCGTCGAGTCCGGCTTCATCCCGTCTTCGTCGAGGAATCCGGTGACGTGTTCGCCACCCTGCCACCCTCCGGCGTACTGGCCGCGCGCTGTCGCGAGCGACAGGTCTGCGGGCAGCGTGACGGCAGCGAGCACCTTCTCTTTCTCGGCACGCAGGTGGCTCGCGTCGAAGCTGATGGGCTCCTCCATGGCCGTCAGCGCGAGAAGCTGCAGCAGGTGGTTCTGAATGACATCGCGCGCCGCCCCGATGCCGTCGTAGTAGCCGGCGCGGCCGCCCACGCCGATGTCCTCGGCCATCGTGATCTGGACGTGGTCGACGTAGTTGCGGTTCCAGATCGGCTCGAAGAGCTCGTTCGCGAACCGCAGCGCGAGGATGTTCTGGACCGTCTCTTTGCCGAGGTAGTGATCGATCCGGAAGATCGAGTCGGCCGGGAAGGTCGAGCGCAGCGCGTCGTTGAGCTCGCGGGCCGACGCGAGATCGTGACCGAACGGCTTCTCGATGACGACTCGTCGCCATCGCTCGGGCTGGTCGGCGGTGTCATCCACGAGACCTGACGTTCGCAGCTGCCGTGCGACAACCGGGAAGTCCTTCGGAGGGATGGACAGGTAGAACGCGTGGTTGCCCATGGTGCCACGCTCTTCGTCAAGGCTCTGCACGGTCTCGCGCAGCCGCGCAAAGGCGTCGTCGTCGCCGAACTCGCCGGGAACGAAGCGGATGCCCTGCAGCAGCTGCTGCCAGGTCTCCTCGCGAAACGCGGTTCGCGCATGCTGGCGGACCGCGTCGTGCACAACCTGCGCGAAGTCCTGATCCTCCCAGTCGCGGCGGGCGAACCCGACCAGTCCGAACCCCGGCGGGAGCAACCCGCGATTGGCGAGGTCATACACGGCCGGCATGAGCTTCTTGCGAGAGAGGTCGCCGGTCACGCCGAAGATCACGAGGGCACTGGGGCCCGCGATCCGATTCAGGCGTGCGTCTTCGGGGTCGCGCAGCGGATTGTGCCCGCGAGAGATCTCGACTGTCATCGGATGGGATGCCTTACTGAGCAGCTTCGAACAGGGAAAGAACCTCGACCTGGGGGTCGGTGAGGGTCAGCGTGACGACGGGACGCCCGTGCGCGGCCAAGACTTCGGCATCTCCCGCGGCCTGCGCGGCGATCAACTGACCGAAGGTGAACGGCCGGCCGGGGATCTCGACATCCGTATCGGTGCGCTCCACGATCTGCAAGAACACCCCGTTCGCGGGTCCGCCCTTGTGGTACTGCCCCGTCGAGTGCAGGAACCGGGGGCCCCAGCCGAACGTGGCGGGCCTGCCCGAATCGGCAGCGACGAGTTCGCGCAGGCCCTGGAGCTGGGGGATCGCGAGGCGGTTGACGTAGGCCTGCACCGAGACGTATCCGTCGGCAGGCAGCTGCGCCCACAGTGCGTCGAGGACGCCGGCGATCGTGCCGGATGCCGCAAGCGCGGCATCCGTGACCCGCACCTGGACGCCATCGACGACGAACGCCGGTGCAGTCGGTTCGGGCGTGCGCTCGAGGAGTCCCCGCGTGGCTTCCTTGGCTGACTCGACATCGGGCTGGTCGAACGGGTTGATACCGAGCATCCGTCCCGCGATCGCGGTCGCGTACTCCCACACGACGAACTGTGCCCCAAGGGAACCGCTGACCAGGATCTCGCCCTGGTGATGTTCGAACAGGTGGAATTCGTTAGCCTCGTCGACCAGACGCAGCACCTGCAGGTCTGCGGGTGTGGACTCGAGCTCGGGGGAGACGGGCAGCATGACAACGGGCAGGATGCCGGTGCCGTTCTTTCCCGTCGACTCCGCGATCAGCTGCTCGATCCAGTCGGGGAGCCCCACGATGTGCGTGCCATCGCTGATGAGAGCGAGCTTGTCGCGGCGCGGCTCGCCGCCGGCGATTGCGGCAGCAAGCACCAGTGCTGGGTTCTCGGGGCTGTCGATGGCGACCTCAAGGAGGGTCGCATCGGCTTCGGCGAGCAGCTCCTGGATGTCGGCGCCGGCAAGGCCCGCGGGGACCAGCCCGAAAGCCGTCAGCGCTGAGTATCGGCCACCCACGCTCGGATCGGCGTTGAACACTCGGTACCCGTCGGCACGTGCCGACTCGTCCAGGGGCGAACCGGGGTCGGTGACCACGATGATCCGCTCGGTGGGGTCGATACCCAAGTCCCGGAATGCCGCCTCGAAGGCACGCTTCGCGGAATCCGTCTCGACCGTCGATCCGGACTTGGATGACACCACGAGAACCGTGCGCTCAAGACCGCCAGCTTCGGGGTCGCCGTCGAGGGCTGCGAGCACCTGGCCGGGCGACGTCGAGTCCAGGATGACCAGCGGAACTCCGGCGGTTTGCGCGATCACCTCGGGAGCGAGCGAGGACCCGCCCATGCCGGCTAGGACGATCCGCGTGAGCCCCTTCGCGACGAGCTCCTCACGCAGCGCAACGATCTGCGGCACCAGCGGCAGGGAGACCGTGACAGCCTCGAGCCACCCGAGCCGGCGTGATGCCTCGGCCTCGGCATCCGGACCCCACAGCGAGCTGTCGCCCGCGGTGAGGCCCGACGCGACGAGATCGCCGACGAGACCGGGCAGCGTCGCCTCGACGACCGACTTGACGTGCCCGGTCAGGTGGATGTCGAATGCCATCGCCGGCTCAGACGTCCGCGTTCTCGAGGGCTGTCGTCACCGTCGCCTGTAACTCGTGCCACGAGGCGATGAACTTGTCGACGCCCTCGTCTTCGAGAACCTGCGTGACATCGGCGAAGTCGATCCCCACCGATGCGAGGCCGTCGAACACGGCGTGAGCATCGCCATAGTTGCCGGTGATCGTGTCGCCGACGACGTCGGCGTGATCGAAGGTCGCCTCGAGCGTCTTCTCAGGCATCGTGTTCACGGTGCCCCGCGCGACGAGCTCGGTGACGTACAGCGTGTCGGGAAGAGCGGGGTCCTTGACGCCGGTCGACGCCCATAGCGGACGCTGCACGGTGGCACCTGCGGCGACCAGTGCCGTTGCGCGCTCGGTAGCGAACTCCTTCTCGAAGAGCTCGAACGCGAGGCGCGCGTTGGCGATGCCGGCGCGGGACTTCAGTGCCGTCGCGGCATCCGACCCGATAGCGGTGAGGCGCTTATCGACCTCGGTGTCCACGCGCGACACGAAGAACGAGGCGACCGAGTGGATCGTGCTGATGTCGTGGCCAGCAGCCTTGGCCCGCTCGATACCGGTGAGGTAGGCGTCGATGACAGCCGCGTAGCGCTCGAGGCTGAAGATGAGCGTGACGTTCACCGAGATGCCCGACGCGATCGCCTCGGTGATCGCGGGGAGTCCGGCCTTGGTCGCGGGGATCTTGATGAGCGCGTTCGGTCGGTCGACGACCTTCCACAGCTCCTTGGCCTGAGCGATCGTCGCCTCGGTGTCGTGTGCGAGCTCGGGCGAGACCTCGATGGATACGCGGCCGTCCACGCCGCCGGTCGCGTCGTAGACCGGGCGGAAGATGTCGGCGGCGTCGCGCACGTCGGTCGTCGTGATCGTGAAGATCGACGTCTCGGTGTCAGCCCCCTGAGACTTCAGGTCGCGGATGGCCTGGTCGTAGGCGTTACCCTTCGCCAGGGCGCCGGCGAAGATCGTCGGGTTGGTCGTGACGCCGGTGACGTTGCGGTCGACGATCAGCGCGGCCAGGTTGCCGGAGCTGATCCGCTCGCGCGACAGGTCATCAAGCCAGATGCTGACGCCCTCGGCGACAAGCTTCTCGGTGGGGGTGGTCATGCGTTCTCCTTTGTGTGCAGCCGCGGCTCAGGCGCCGGCGGCGGCGATGGTCTCGTGGGCGGCGGTCACGACGGCTTCGGTCGTGATGCCGAACTTCTGGAAGAGCGTCTTGTAGTCAGCCGATGCACCGAAGTGCTCGATCGACACGGACCGGCCGGCGTCGCCGACGATCCCGCGCCACGGCATCGCCAGGCCTGCCTCGACCGAGACCCGCGCCTTGACGGATGCCGGCAGCACGCTCTCGCGGTATGCGTCGTCCTGCTCGGCGAACCACTCGAGCGACGGGGCTGACACAACCCGTGCGCCGATGCCCTGTTCGGCAAGCTGCTCGCGAGCAGCCACGGCGAGTTGAACCTCGGAGCCTGTCCCGATCAGGATCACATCGACGGCGCCGGTCGGCGAGTCGGCGAGCACGTACGCGCCCTTGGCGGCGAGGTCGGCCGAAGCGAACTCGTCGCCGGATGCCTCACCCTCGCCACGGGGGAACGTCGGAACGTTCTGGCGGGTCAATGCGATTCCCGCGGGGCCCCGTGGCGGCGCACGAGCTCGAGCCAGACGGCTGCTGTCTCGTTCGCGTCGGCCGGGCGCACAACAGCAAAGTTCGGGATCGCGCGGAGAGCGGCGAGCTGCTCGATCGGCTGGTGCGTCGGCCCATCTTCACCCAGGGCAACGGAGTCGTGCGTCCACACGAACAGCGTCGGGATGTTCATCAGCGCAGCAAGGCGCACCGGCGGGCGCATGTAGTCGCTGAAGATCAGGAACGTGCCACCGAACGGACGGGTCGGACCGTGCAGCACGATGCCGTTGAGGATCGACCCCATCGCGTGCTCGCGGATGCCGAAGTGCAGCACGCGGCCGTACGGGTTGCCCGACCACTCGTGCGTGGACCACTCCTCGGGGATGAACGACGCCGCATTCTTGATGGTCGTCAGGTTCGACTCCGCGAGGTCGGCTGAGCCGCCCCAGAGCTCCGGCAGCTCAGCGGCCAGCGCGTTGATGACCTGACCCGATGCGGCGCGGGTCGAGACATCCTTGCCTGCCTCGAACTGGGGGAGTGCGTCAGCGATGTCCGCGGGAAGTTCGCGAGCGTGAAGCCGGTCCCACAGCGCCTTGCGCTCGGGGTTAGCTGCGGCCCACGCGTCGAACTTCTCCTGCCATGCAGCCTTTTCGGCCTCGCCGCGCTCGACGAGCGAGCGGGTGTGGGCGATGACCTCGTCGGGAACGTCGAACGTCGTGTCGGGGTCCCAGCCGAGGACCTTCTTGGTCGCGGCGAGCTCTTCGCCGCCGAGCGCGGCGCCGTGGATCTTGCCGCTGTTCTGCTTGCCGGGGGAAGGCCAGCCGATGATCGTCTTGAGGATGATGATCGAGGGCTTGTCGGTGACGCCCTTGGCTTTCTCGATGGCGTCGTACAGCTCCTGCACGTCCTCGACGTACTCGCCCGACTTCTTCCAGTCGACGGTCTGCACGTGCCAGTCGTAGGCCTCGTAGCGCTTCGCGACATCCTCGGTCAGAGCGACGTTCGTGTCGTCTTCGATCGAGATCTGGTTCGAGTCATAGATGACGACGAGGTTGCCCAGCTGTTGGTGTCCAGCGAGCGAGGATGCCTCGCTCGTCACACCCTCTTCAAGGTCGCCGTCGGAGGCGATGACGTAGATGAAGTGGTCGAAGGGCGACTCGCCGGCCGGTGCCTCAGGGTCGAACAGACCTCGCTCGTACCGTGCTGCGTAGGCGAAACCAACCGAGGATGCCAGGCCCTGGCCGAGCGGTCCCGTCGTGATCTCCACACCCTTCGTGTGGCCGTACTCGGGGTGACCGGGGGTGAGAGATCCCCACGTGCGGAGCGCCTTCAGGTCATCGAGCTCGAGACCGAATCCGCCGAGGTAGAGCTGAATGTACTGCGTGAGCGAGGAGTGACCGCACGAGAGGATGAAACGGTCGCGGCCGGGCCAGTGCGTGTCAGCCGGGTCATGCTTCATGACGCGCTGATACAGCAGATACGCCGCGGGAGCGAGGCTCATCGCCGTCCCGGGGTGTCCGTTGCCGACTTTCTCCACGGCATCCGCCGCGAGAACGCGAGCGGTGTCCACCGCGCGCTTGTCGATCTCATCCCAACGCAGTTCCGTCACCGGATTGCCTTCCGTTCGAGAGGGGTGCGCCCTGAGACCACCGGTCCGCAGACCGCGTCACCACGGGAAGAGCAGCCGGCGCAGAGCGCGCGTGTGTTTTCAGCATAGCGATTCCGGTTCCCCCAGTGGGCCGTGTTTCGACGCCCCGCACCCCGGCCGCCGCGTGCCGTGCATGCTCCGCCGGCGCCTACCTCGCGTGGGGGATGCCATAGACTGGAAACCCCGGGTTGACGGCCGATAGTGAGGGCAATGGACATTTCCACGACGACGCGTGCGCAGCTCGCACCCGCCTCGTTCGGCCGCACCGTCCGCGCCTATATCGCCCTGACCAAGCCGCGCGTTCTCGAGCTGTTGCTGGTGACGACGGTTCCGGTCATGATCCTCGCGCAGCAGGGATTCCCGCCGCTGTGGCTGGTCGTCGCCACCGTGATCGGCGGCTCGGCAAGCGCCGGCTCGGCTGCCGCGTTCAACATGTACCTCGACCGCGATATCGACGCGCACATGCAGCGCACCGAGAATCGCCCGCTCGTCACCGGCGAGGTCTCGCCCCGGGGTGCACTGATCTTCGCCTGGTCGCTTGCTATCGCCTCGACGCTGTGGCTCGGCTTCACGACGAACTGGCTCGCCGCGGCGCTGTCGGCGGGTGCGATCTTCTTCTACGTCGTCATCTACACGATGATCCTCAAGCGCCGGACCGAGCAAAACATCGTGTGGGGCGGCATCGCCGGATGCTTCCCGGTGCTGATCGGCTGGAGTGCGGTCACCGGGACGCTTGCCTGGCCCGCGCTCATCCTGTTCTTGCTCGTGTTCCTGTGGACCCCGCCTCACTATTGGCCGCTCTCGATGAAGTACCGCGACCAGTACGACGAGGTCGAGGTTCCGATGCTGGGCGCCACGCGCTCTGGCTCGCAGGTCGGCCTTCAGGTCATCCTCTACGCATGGGCGACTGTCGTGACCTCGCTCCTCCTGATTCCTGTCGCCTCGATGGGGCTCGTCTACACGGCATCGGCGCTGGTGTTCGGTGGGTGGTTCATCTACGAGTCACACGTTCTCTACGCTCGCGCGGTGCGGGGCACGGAGCCACGGCCGATGCGTGTGTTCCACGCATCCATCACCTACTTGACGCTGCTGTTCGTCGCGATCGCTGTCGATCCGCTGCTCCCGTTCTGAGCGCGCCATCCCCGGGTGGCCCGCGGATAAGCGAAGGCCCTCTCGTCGAACGATGTTCGGCGGGAGGGCCTTCGCTATGAGCCGGCGCTAAGGTCAGCGGTTCTCGGGTGCGCCAGTGTCGCTCTGCGCTGCGGCCTCTGCCGCGGCACCGGGCGGGGCGGTGTCGGTCGTCGAGGTCTCGACGTCGGCATCCTCGAAGACAGGAGCCTGCTCGGCGACCGGAGCCGCCTCCTCGACGATGACGGTTTCTTCCACGATGGCGGTCTCGGCCGCGGGGGCGGGCAGAGCGGAGCGGAGGGCGGCGAGGGTCAGCACGAGCAGCAGACCGAGGATGCCGGCGCCCACCAGGACACCGCCGAATCCGATCCACGCAGGGCTCACGTAGACCTGCTCGTACGTCGCCGAACCATCCGCGAGCGTTGCGCTCATCTCGCTCACTTTGGTCAGCACGAGCCAGAGCCCGACGCCGATGCTGGCGAGGGAGGCGAGAAGCAGCACCCAGAAGGGAACGCTGCGGGCGAGACGATTGGTCATAGGGAAACTCCTGCGAAGGGATCGATGTCAGTCACGCCGAAGAGATCGGCGCGACCAGTCTGGTCCCTCGACGCGTGCCGTGTCGATGCGTCAGCTATGGATCGCCTGTGCGCCGACCGGGTCCGACGGCGTGAACTCGGCGACACGCGGCTGCTTGAGATTGAGGATGAGCGCCGTCATCGCGGCGGCCAGCAGCGATGCCAGCACCATGTGGATGCCCACGGCGATCGGGGGAAGTCCGTTACGGGCCTGGAAGAGGCCCACGGCGATCTGGATGATCTCGACCCCGAGCACCGTGAGGGTCCAACCGAACACGCGTGGCAGTTCCTGGCGCCGCCGGTAGGCGAAGCCCAGCAGCACCAGCGTCAGCGCGAACAGTGCGTACGACGGCCAGGCGTGGATGTGTTCGAGCAGCTCCGCATCGAAGCCGCTGCGAATGGCATCCTCGTCGCCCGAGTGGGGGCCGGCACCGGTGGTCAGGATGCCGAAGAAGATCGTCAGGGCCAGCACAGCCGTGGCCACGTGGGCCCACAGTGCGTGAGCACGCGTCACAGCGCGAGCGCGCGGGCCCCCCGGCGTGCGCATGAGCACGAGGAACGCGGCACACACGGCCACGAGGATGACCGAGGCGACATAGTGGAAGCCGACGATGAACGGGTTGAGCCCGGTGAGCACGGTGATGCCGCCGACAAGAGCCTGCGCGACCACGCCCAGCACCACCACCAGGGCAAGAACGAAAAGGTCGCGGCGCTCCCGGCGCATCTTCAGCACGAAGACCAACACGATGATCGCGAGGATGCCGACAAGACCTGTCAGGGTGCGGTTGCCGAATTCGATGAACCCGTGAATACCCATTTCCGGCGTGTTGACGATCGACTCCGCGGTGCAGGTGGGCCAGGTCGGGCACCCCAGGCCCGAGCCGGTCAGACGCACCGCGCCCCCGGTCCCGATGATCAGCACCTCGGCGAGAAACGACAACCACGCGGCGACCCGGACGCGCCGATCGACGTGGTCAGGCAACCATGCCCAGAACCTCCCGAATAGCGAAACGCGGGCGGGGGACGGGGACGGTGCGGACACGGTCTTCACTCCTGGGATCGCCCTGTGGGGGCGCGGCGTGCTCGGCCCGGGGCTGGGTCGATGCCTGTAGACTCGAAGGGTCTGATTCCGCGGAGAAATGCCGCAGGATCATCACCAGTCTAGGCGCGAGAATTCGCCGAAGACGTGAAAGGGCCCGTAAGCGACATCCCCTCCGGTACTCCGCCGGGGGCGACGGATGTCGGTGCGGATGACACCGCAATGGCCGCGAAGGAGAAAACCGATGTCCGATGTGCTGATCGAGCGTCCCGAACTCGAAAGCCTGGGAGTCTACGAGTTCGGCTGGCACGACACCGACGCCGCCGGCGCGGTGGCTCAGCGCGGAATCAACGAGGACGTGGTCCGTGGGATCTCCTCGTTGAAATCCGAGCCGGAGTGGATGCTGAAGACCCGACTGAAGGGCCTGCAGCTCTTCGGCCGCAAACCCATGCCCACCTGGGGTGCCGACCTCAGCGCGATCGACTTCGACAACATCAAGTACTTCGTGCGCTCCACCGAGAAGCAGGCGCAGAGCTGGGAAGACCTCCCCGAAGAGATCCGGAACACCTACGAGAAGCTGGGTATCCCCGAGGCCGAGCGCCAGCGCCTTGTGGCGGGCGTCGCGGCGCAGTACGAGTCCGAGGTCGTCTACCACCAGATCCGCGAGGACCTCGAGGCGCAGGGTGTCATCTTCATGGACACCGACACGGCGCTGCGCGAGCACCCCGAGTTCTTCGAGGAGTACTTCGGCACCGTCATCCCCGCCGGTGACAACAAGTTCGCGGCCCTCAACACCGCCGTGTGGTCGGGCGGGTCATTCGTCTACGTGCCGCCCGGGGTGCACGTCGAGATTCCGCTGCAGGCCTACTTCCGGATCAACACCGAGAACATGGGCCAGTTCGAGCGGACGCTGATCATCGCCGACGAGGGCTCATACGTCCACTACATCGAGGGCTGCACGGCCCCGATCTACAAGAGCGACTCCCTGCACTCGGCAGTCGTCGAGATCATCGTGAAGAAGAACGCCCGCGTGCGCTACACGACGATCCAGAACTGGTCGAACAACGTCTACAACTTGGTCACCAAGCGCGCCGTCGCCCACGAGGGCGCCACGATGGAATGGATCGACGGCAACATCGGCTCCAAGGTGACGATGAAGTACCCGTCGGTCTTCCTGATGGGGGAGCACGCGAAGGGCGAGACCCTCTCGGTCGCCTTCGCCGGCCCCGGGCAGCACCAGGATGCCGGCGCGAAGATGATCCACATGGCGCCGTACACGACGTCCTCGATCGTCTCGAAGTCCATCGCCCGAGGCGGCGGTCGCGCGGGGTACCGGGGCGAGGTCCGGGTCGACCCGAATGCCCACCACTCCGCCAACACGGTTCGCTGTGACGCGCTGCTGGTCGATACCGTTTCCCGCTCCGACACCTACCCGGCTATCGACATCCGCGTCGACGACGTGCAGTTGGGACACGAGGCGACAGTCTCGCGGGTCAGTGAAGAGCAGCTCTTCTACCTGCAGTCCCGGGGGCTTCCCGAGGACGAGGCGATGGCAATGATCGTTCGTGGATTCATCGAGCCCATCGCTCGCGAACTGCCCATGGAGTACGCCCTCGAACTGAACAAGCTCATCGAGATGAGCATGGAAGGCAGCGTCGGCTGAGATGACGACTACCGCACAGGCGTCGGCGACGGCGCCCGGATCGACCGCGCACACCGACGGGGGCTGGGACCTCGTTCCCGTCCAGACCCGCTCCGAACGCCCGCGCTCGTACGAGCCCTCGGCGTTCGGTGCACCGACCGGGCGCGAAGTCAACTGGAAGCACAGCCCCATCGCGGCTGTCGCTCCGCTGTTCGCCGACGAGCCCGGCGACGAAGGCGCTGTCGGCATCACGGTGACGGGCCCGCTCGCGGCAGCCGGCCTCGCTGTCGGCGAGTCACCGCGCGGCGAAGCCTTCGTGCCCGAGGATCTGCCGAGCGCAATCGCCTGGCAGCGCTCCGCGCAAGCGCTCTATCTGAAGGTGCCGGCCGATGCCGAACTCGATGAGCCCGTCGAAGTAGTCTTCACGGGCTCCGGCGCCCAACTCCGCGCCCACTCCCACGTAGTGATCGAAGCTGCCCCGCACTCGCGTGCGACTGTCGTGCTTCGCCACGAAGGGTCGGCCCAGTTCGCGCAGAACGTCGAGATCATCGTCCGTGACGGTGCCAGCCTCACGCTGATCTCGCTGCAGCGGTGGGACGACGATGCGGTGCACGTCGCCGCGCACCAGGCTGTCGTGGGACGCGACGCGACCCTCCGGCACACCGTCGTGAGCCTCGGTGGCGCGGTAGTGCGGGTGAACCCCTCCGTCGATCTCGCCGGCGCCGGATCCGAGGGCAAGGTCTACGGTCTGTCGTTCGCTGACTCCGGTCAGCACCTTGAGAGCCAGGTGTACGTCCACCACCGCGGCCCGAACACGAGTGCCGACGTGCTCTACAAGGGAGCCCTGCAGGGCTCGAGCGCACGCAGCGTCTGGGTCGGGGACGTGCTCATCGGGCGCGAGGCCGTCGGCACCGATTCCTACGAAGCCAACCGCAACCTCGTGCTCACCGACGGTGCCCGCGCCGACTCGATCCCGAATCTCGAGATCGAGACCGGCGACATCCAGGGTGCCGGACACGCCAGCGCCACCGGTCGTTTCGACGACGAGCAGCTCTTCTACCTGCAGGCGCGAGGTATCCCCGAAGACGAAGCCCGCCGGCTCGTGGTGATCGGATTCCTCAGCGACATCATCCAGCGCCTCGGCATCCCCGAGCTCGAGGCTGAACTCACCGAGGCGGTCACCGCCGAACTCGAACAGGAGGCGGCTGCGTGAGCGCCACCCGCGTGTGCTCGCTGAGCGAGCTGGAACAGGACGCTGCCAAGCGCGTCGTGATCGACGGTGTTGCGATCGCTGTCGTCAAAGACTCCAACGGTGACGTGCACGCCATCGGCGATACCTGCACACACGGTGACATTTCGCTCTCCGACGGCTTCGTCGAGGGCGAGACATTGGAATGCTGGGCCCACGGCTCAGCGTTCTCGCTTCTGACGGGCCGCCCCCTGAACCTTCCCGCGTACGAGCCGGTGCCGGTGTACGAGGTCACGATCGAGGGCGACGACGTCCTGATCGACCCGGCCGTCACCAAGGCCGTCACCCCAGACATCCACTGAAAAGGAACCCCATGGCTGTTCTCGAGATCCGCGACCTGCACGTCACGGTCGACACGGATGCCGGAGAGACCGAGATCCTCAACGGCATGACCCTCACGATTCGGACGGGGGAGACCCACGCGATCATGGGCCCCAACGGGTCGGGCAAGTCGACCCTCGCGTACACGATCGCCGGGCACCCCAAGTACACCGTGACAAGCGGCTCGATCACGCTCGACGGTGAAGACGTCCTCGAGATGTCGGTCGACGAGCGCGCGCGCGCCGGTCTCTTCCTCGCGATGCAGTACCCCGTCGAGATCCCCGGCGTGACGGTGACGAACTTCCTGCGCACGGCGAAGTCCGCCATCGACGGGCAGGCGCCCTCGATCCGCACGTGGACCAAGGACGTCAAGAAGGCCATGGCGGACCTCCGTATGGACGAGAAGTTCGCGCAGCGAAACGTCAACGAGGGCTTCTCGGGCGGCGAGAAGAAGCGCCACGAGATCCTGCAGCTCGAGCTGCTGAAGCCGAAGATCGCTGTGCTCGATGAGACCGACTCGGGTCTCGACGTCGATGCCCTGAAGGTCGTCTCGGAGGGCGTCAACCGTGCCAAGGCCGAGACCGACATGGGCGTGCTACTGATCACGCACTACACCCGCATCCTTCGTTACATCCACCCCGACTTCGTGCACGTCGTCGTCGGCGGACGCATCGTCGAAGAGGGCGGGCCGGAGCTTGCCGACCGGCTCGAGGCCGAGGGATACGATCGCTTTCTCGAGCCCGCCGCCGGATCCGGCGCCTAGGATCAAGTCATGACCGCGACTCTCAGCCCTGAGAAGTTCGACGAGGTCACCGAGGCCCTCAAGGACGTCATGGATCCCGAACTCGGGATCAATGTCGTCGACCTCGGACTGATCTACGACCTCAGCTGGGATGACGAGAACGACGCTCTCGTCATCCACATGACGCTGACCTCCGCCGGGTGCCCGCTCACCGACGTCCTCGAAGAGCAGACGGCGCAGGCCCTCGACGATGTCGTGGAACGCTTCCGTATCAACTGGGTGTGGATGCCGCCGTGGGGCCCCGAGCGCATCACCGACGATGGTCGCGACATGATGCGTGCCCTCGGCTTCGCCATCTGATCGGCTCCTCCTTCCGGGCGTGCCATCACGCCGTGTTCTGCCGCCGATAGGGTGGCGGGGTGACAGATCCCGCTCCGCCCCGCCGTGTCTCCCGGCCAGGATTCATCTACTTCCTCGGGCGGGTCGTCCTCCGCCCGCTGTTCTGGATCCTGTACCGGCCGCGCATCGTCGGTCGGGGAAACGTGCCCCCGCGCGGACCCGTCCTGCTCGCGAGCAATCACCTCTCTTCTCTCGATACCGTCATCATCCCTACGTCCGCCGCGCGACCTGTCCAGTTCCTCATCAAGTCGTCGTACTTCACCGGGTCCGGGCTGCTCGGACGGTTCATGCGCTGGTTCTTCACGTCGATCGGCGGGGTGCCGGTGTACCGCGCAACGGGACGCGATGCGCGCGCGGCACTCGAGGCCGGTGCCAGCATCCTTCGAGCCGGCAGCGTCTTCGCCGTTTTCCCCGAGGGCACCCGCTCGCGCGACGGCAGACTGCACGAGGGGCACGGGGGAGCGGCATGGATGGCGTACGACACCGGCGCGACGGTCGTCCCCGTGGGGTTGATCGGTACCGGCACCGTCAAGCCCTTCAGCCACCTGGTGCCGGGAAGGTCTCGAATCGAGGTGCATTTCGGTGAGCCGCTCGACCTCTCCGATCTCGATGGCGTTCCGGCAGGCAAAGCCCGGCGGCAGATCACCGAGCGCACGATGAACGCGATCGCAGCCCTCAGCGGTCAAGAGCGTTCCGGCGAGGTGAACGCGAGCTCGCGCGACTGAACGTCGGACGGCTCGCCGGCTCCGCGCGCTATGGCTCCCGAGCTGGAGCCCCCGCTACGTTGAGGGCGTGGACACCCTCATCTTCGGCGTGCTGCTCGCGGTAGCCCTCATCATCATCTTCTCCAAGAGTCGGTGGCTGGTCATCGGCTCCTGGGCCGTCGCCGCGCTTGCCGTGATCGGGCTGTTCGCCTACCACGCGAACGACGTGTTGGAGTTGAGCTTCTGATGTCCGCCTCGATCGTGGTTCGCAAACTTTCGTTCTGGGCCTTCGTGGCCTTCCTCGTGGCCTATGTCGGCATCCTGTCGATGGCGATGTTCGTCTTCCAATTCGGGCTCGGCGAACTGCCGTGCCCGCTGTGCATCCTGCAGCGGATGGGCATGATGTTGGCGAGCCTCGGAGCGCTGTACGTCGTGGTGAGGGCGCTGCGCGGCGAGCTTCTGCTGCGCGAACTCGCGACCGGCCTGGGGCTAGCGATCCTCGGTGCCGTCGTGGGCGCGGCGATCTCGATCAGACAGATTCTGCTGCACATCCTGCCCGGTGACCCCGGGTACGGCGAGGCGGTTCTGGGGCTGCACCTGTACACGTGGGCGCTGATCACCTTCGTCGTCGTGATCGTGTTCGCCGGCGTCGTGGCGGTGTTCGCGCAGGATGTCGTGCCGGTCGCCCCGACCACCCCGTGGCTGCGCATTCTCGCGTGGGTCGTGGTGTGGGCGTTCGTCGCCACGATCGCGATCAACCTCGTCGTTGTGTTCGCGGAGGAGGGCTTCAACTGGGTTCTTCCCGACGATCCGTCGCGGTACCTTCTGTTCGGCTGAGTCTGCTGTGTGCCGCTACGCGGCTGAGTCTGATGTGTGCCGCTATGCGGCTGAGTCTGATGTGTGCCGCTATGCGGCTGGGTCTGATGTCCGCCGCTCCGCGGGGTGCCGTCCTCGGGGACATGCCCTCGCGGGCTGCGCCCGCTCCCGCCAGACCCGGTGCCAGCCCCGAGGACGGCACCCCGCTGCGCGGCTGCGCCCGGACAGGTTCGGGCTTGCAACGCTAGGCTCGGAGGATGACCGCGAGCCCACTTCAGGCCCTCCCGATCGAGCGACTGCGCGAGCGGACGAGCACGAAATGGCGCGCCTACCCGGCCGATGTGCTGCCGTTGTTTGTGGCTGAGACAGACTTCCCGCTCGCACCGGCGATCACGGCGCGTCTGAGGGCAGCAGTCGAGATCGGTGACACGGGGTATACGCCGCCGAAGCCGGGGATCGCTGAGGCTTACGCCGGTTTCGCGCGGCGGCGCTACGGCTGGGAGATCGACCCCGCGCACGTTCGCTCGACGGGCGACGTCGTCATGGGTCTCGTCGAGATCCTCAGACCCACAATCTCACCCGGGGACCGCGTCGTCATCACGCCCCCGGTGTATCCGCCGTTCTACGACCTCATCCCGGAAGCGGGGGGAGTCGTCGAGACAGTGCCGCTGCTCGCGGATGCCGGATACACGCTTGATCTGGCCGGCATCGAGGCGGCACTGGCCGGAGGCGCCCGCGCGGTTCTGCTGTGCAACCCGCACAACCCGACGGGAACAGTGCACTCCCGCGAGACGCTCGCAGAACTCGCCGAGATCGCCGCACGCCACGGCGCGATCGTCGTCAGTGACGAAATTCATGCACCCCTGGTGCATGCGCCGGCGACGTTCACACCGTTCCTCAGCGCATCTCCGGTTGCGGCATCCGTCGGATACGCCGTGGCGAGCGCAAGCAAAGCCTTCAATCTCGCTGGTCTGAAGTGCGCGCTGATGTCGACCGCCGCTGACCACACGCGCCGGGTCGTGCAGGGGCTCCCGAAGGAAGTCGAGTGGCGAACTGGTCACTTCGGCGCACTGGCAGGCGTTGCGGCCTTCTCGCCCGAGAGCGATGAGTGGCTGGATGCGTTACTCGCCGCGCTCGACGCGAACCGGCACCTCCTCGCCGACCTGCTCGCCGAGCACGTACCGGCGGCGCGGTATGCGATCCCCGATGCGGGGTACCTTGCCTGGGTCGATCTGTCGGGCCTGGGGTGGGGTGAGGACCCCGCAGAGCGGATTCTCACCGAGGCGCGAGTCGCGGTCCACCACGGTCCGACCTTCGGTGACGAGGGTCGAGGGTTCGTGAGGGTCAACTTCGGGTGCTCGCCGGAGGTTCTGCGCGAGGCGATCGAGCGGATCGGCGAGCTCTCCCGCTGAACCTCAGCGCTTCTTGGCGGTGTCGATCCGGCGCACGAGCGCCCATGCGCCGGGGATCAGGAGCGCCGCAAAGCCCGCCTTGATCAGGCCGGGAACGATGAACGGCCATAGGCCCGCATTGAGCACCTCAGCTGGCGAGATCGTCTGGCCCATGACTGTCGACAGAATGAAGGCCATGTAGGGCACGCCGATGACGAACGGGATGACACTGGCGATCACGAACCCCGCGAAGGCGAGGAGGGGCTTGCGATCCCAAGCACGCTCAGCGAACCATCCGGCGACGAACGCCGCCGGGATGAAGCCCAGGATGAACCCGAACGAGGGAGCCAGCAGGTAGGCCGGGCCTGCGACCGGTCCGGCGAACACCGGCAGACCGAGAAGGCCGACGAACATGTAGGTCGTCATCGTGGCAGCGCCGCGCGCGGACCCCAGCGCAGCGCCGACGAGGATGACGCCGAGGGTCTGCCCCGTGATCGGGATCGGCCCGATGAAGAACGACACTTTCGCCAGCAACGCCACGACGGCGACTCCCGCCAGCACGAGGCCGGCGTCGATGGCGAACGCCCGCGCCCGCGACGAGGGCCGGGCGATGATGTCGGCGAGAACCCGGGTGTGCGTGGCCGGTGCGGCGGCAGTCGTCATGGTGCTCCTTGGTCAGTTGAATCCAGGCGGCGAAGTATTGCGACTTATACTAGGGGGCTGGCCATCGGCCCCCTTGTACCCTTCTCACCGAATGAAACGGAGCTTTGCTGTGCTCTCCGTGCACGACCTCGAGATTCGCGTGGGCGCCCGGGTGCTCATGTCGGACGTCACGTTCCGCGTGGGCGCGGGCGACAAGGTCGGGCTCGTGGGTCGCAATGGTGCCGGCAAGACGACTCTCACGAAAGTGCTCTCGGGCGACCTTCTGCCGGCTGCGGGTCGCGTCGATCGCAGCGGCGAACTCGGGTACCTGCCCCAGGACCCGCGCTCGGGTAATCCCGAGGATCTCGCCCGCACCCGCATCCTCGACGCGCGGGGGCTCGGCCAGCTCGCCATCGGGATGCACGAGGCAAGCCTCGCGATGGGCGATGACGATGCCGATGTCGCCGCGCGCGCCATGCGCCGCTACGGGTCGCTCACCGAGCGCTTCGAGGCTCTCGGCGGGTACGCCGCCGAGGCCGAGGCAGCCTCGATCGCCCACAACCTGGCATTGCCCGACCGCATCCTCGACCAACCGCTCAGTACGCTGTCGGGTGGTCAGCGCCGACGCATCGAACTTGCCCGCATCCTCTTCTCGGACGCGCAGACGATGATCCTCGACGAGCCGACGAACCACTTGGATGCCGACAGTGTCGTGTGGCTGCGGGAGTTCCTGAAGAACTACAAGGGCGGTCTGATCGTCATTTCGCACGATGTCGAACTCGTCGGCGAGACCGTCAACCGCGTCTTCTACCTCGACGCAAACCGTCAGGTCATCGACATCTACAACATGTCGTGGAAGAACTACCTGCGCCAACGTGTGGCCGACGAGGAGCGCCGCAAGAAGGAGCGCGCCAACGCCGAAAAGAAGGCCACTGCGCTCCAGCAGCAGGCGGCGAAGTTCGGGGCCAAGGCCACGAAGGCTGCTGCTGCGCACCAGATGCTTGCACGTGCCGAGAAGCTTCTCTCGGGCCTCGACGAGGTGCGGCAAGAGGACCGCGTCGCCAAACTCCGCTTCCCGAAGCCGGCAGCGTGCGGCAAGACGCCACTCATGGCATCCGGGCTTTCGAAGTCGTACGGGTCCCTGGAGATCTTCACGGATGTCGACCTGGCGATCGACCGCGGATCGAAGGTGGTCGTGCTCGGACTCAACGGTGCCGGCAAGACGACGCTGCTGCGCATCCTCGCCGGAGTGGACCGTCCCGATACCGGACAGGTCGAGCCCGGACACGGACTGAAGATCGGGTACTACGCGCAGGAGCACGAGAACCTCGATGTGGGCCGCTCGGTGCTCGACAACATGATGTCCGCGGCGCCGGACATCACCGCTACCGAGGCACGCAAGGTTCTCGGGTCGTTCCTGTTCACGGGAGACGACGTGCTCAAGCCCGCCGGGGTGCTTTCGGGCGGGGAAAAGACCCGCCTGTCGCTGGCGACGCTGGTCGTTTCTAGTGCCAACGTGCTGCTCCTTGACGAGCCGACCAACAACCTCGACCCGGCATCCCGCGACGAGATCCTGGGCGCGTTGGCACATTACGAGGGCGCAGTCATCCTGGTCTCTCACGACGAGGGTGCTGTGGAGGCGCTGAACCCCGAGCGGGTGCTTATTCTTCCCGACGGCGTCGAAGACATCTGGGGTCGCGACTACATCGACCTCATCACGCTCGCCTGAGGCTTCGCCTCGCAGGCGCGCTCGCGCCCTACTGAGGGAGTCGGTCGAGGATCTCGTCTTCCTCGGCCATGTCGCGGTCGCGCCGGCGCTGGCCTCGCGGGGGGCGAGGGGTGTCGTCGGTCTCCTCTCGGCGGTGACGGACCTCGGTGCGGATGACGTAGCCGATGAAGAAGAACCCCATCACGGCGAACAGGATCCACTGGATCGCATACGACAGGTAGGGCCCGGGGTCCTCAGAGGGGGATTCCAGCTGATTGGGTACGGATGCTGCAGCCGGAGTCTCCGAGACCATGACGCCATACGCGCTTGTGATGAAAGCGGGGTCGCCGCCGAGAGCTTCAGCGATAAGCGGCAGGTGGATCGTCGGCACTTGACCCTCGGGGGCCTCGGTACGTCCCGATCGGGGGAGCGACTCTCCCGGTCGCAGCCGTGCGATCACGTCGATGGTGCCCGCAGGGGGTGCGGGGACCGCACTCGGATCGCTGTCTTCGGCGGGGGGAACCCAGCCGCGGTTGATGAGTAGGATTCGGCCGTCCGTCGTCTGGAACGGCACCAGGACCTCGAAGGCGGCAGTCCCGCCGTGCGGGCGGTTCCTTACCAGCACTGTGTCGTCGACCAGATAGGTTCCCTGGAGCGCCACCGGGTGCCATTCGTTGTCGACCGGCAGATCTCCCGTCTCGGGCACCAGATCATCGAGCGCCGCAGGCTCGGCGTCGTAGTTGGCCTCGACGAGAGCAAGCTGCTGCGAGCGCTCAGCGTTGCGGGTGAACTGCCAGTTGGAGAGGAATCCGCACGCTATCGCGAACAGCACCGCGATGCCGATGTACGCCGTCCAGCGCACCGCCGCTGGCGCCTTGTGCTCTGCCGCAGGCGCCTTGTGCTCACTCACGCCTGTTCCGCCGCGAAAGCTTCCACGCTGAGGGGAAACGAGCGCGCAGCGAGGAACTCTCGCAGGTAGCCGACGTGCTCATCGCAGGCAAGCCACGTCTTGCTGCGATCTCCCTTGTGGATTCGGGGGTTTCGCCATCGGATGCTCCACTGCGCATCCTCGCGGCATCCGGCGCGTGAACAGATCGTCTCTGGGCCCGCGGTCGGGGATTCAGTCGTCACCCGCGTCCTCCTGCCGACTCTCGTCGATCCGGATGACTTGCGGTGCCGCCGGCGAAGGCGAAGCTGAAGTCTGGCCCGGCGCCGGCGCCTCGATCATGCGTTCGGGCCCGAGCGCCGTGGGTGCGGTCATGTCTGCGCTGACATTGGCGATGACAACAGCGAGATACGGAAGGAAGATCGCCATGGCCGCGAAGACCCAGGTGTACCAGCTGTAGGGCGTCACGAACAGGACGAGGCCGAGGCAGACGAGACGGATCGCCATCATCACGAGATACGTCGTCGACCGCTTGCCTGCGTCCTCTTTCGGCGCCCGGGGGAGGGACGTCGCCGGTTGCGGTTTGGCAGATGATTTCACGGTCATACCAGATTACGCCGCGCCGCCCCGACGGGATCCGTCGGGGCGACGCTTGTGACGTGACGGTTAGGACGAATAACCCATCTCGCGCGCGTTCGCGAAGATGACTCCGAACCATGCGATGAACAAGATGATGCCGAGGATCGCCAGTCCCAACGTCACCCAACCGATGATGACTCCGGCAAGTCCGAGCCCGCGGCCGCCCTCACCCGTCTGCTTGATCTGGCTGAGCGACATGTGGCCGGTGATGATGCCGACGATCTGGCCGATGACGGGGATCACGAAGACACCCACGAGCGATGACACGAGGGACACGATCGCCAGCGTGTTGGTCTTGGGGCCTTGCGGGTACGCGGTGTAGGCGGGCGCTGCCCCGTAGGCAGGCGGAGCTGCCGGCGCGCCGTAGGCCGGAGGTGCGGGCGGGGCCGGCGGCGGGTAGGAAGCAGGTGGTGCCGGAGCTGCCGCGGGCGGCTGTTCCTCGGGGGCTGCGGGGGTGTTCTGGTCGCTCACGGTTCGGCCTTTCTGACACGCATCCGCACGATCGTTCGTGCTGCCACCAGCGTTCCAGTAGCCCCGTGGCGTGTCAACGTGGACGGTAGTCTGGGTCGGTCCTGCCCGCGCAGCGGGTCGAATCGACCGCAGGAGATGCTTCATGTCCACCGATCACGTCGTTCTCGTCACCGGAGGCAATCGCGGCATCGGTCGCTCCATCGCCGAGCGTTTCGTCGCGGAGGGGTACCCGGTCGCCGTGACCGCCCGCTCCGGAGAGGGCCCCGCCGGCACGCTGACGGTGCGCGCCGATGTGACGGATGCCGCGGCCGTCGACGCCGCGTTCTCGGAGGTCGAGGAAAAGCTCGGACCGGTGACGATCGTGGTGGCCAATGCGGGCGTCACGAAGGACACCCTGCTGTTGCGTATGAGCGAAGACGACTTCGATTCGGTCGTGGCGACGAATCTCGGTGGCGCATTCCGTGTCGTCAAGCGTGCGGCGAAGGGCATGCTGCGCGCTAAGTGGGGACGGGTCATCCTGATCTCGAGCGTTGTCGGCCTCTACGGCTCGCCGGGCCAGATCAACTACGCGTCATCCAAGAGCGGGCTCGTCGGGTTCGCGCGGTCGCTGACACGGGAGCTCGGCGGTCGCGCTATCACCGCCAACGTGGTGGCCCCCGGCTTCATCGAGACCGACATGACCGCCGAGCTCCCGGACGAGACGCAGGCGCAGTACAAAGCGACGATCCCCGCGGGCCGGTTCGCGACCCCAGACGAGGTGGCCGGTGTGGTCACGTGGCTCGCCTCAGACAACGCCGCCTACATCTCGGGAGCGGTCATCCCGGTCGATGGCGGCCTGGGTATGGGGCACTGACGCAGTTCAGTCCTCCCGGATGGCGGCAATGAGCATTCTGGCGAGCTCATCGGGCACCGAGAACTGCGGCCAGTGACCCGAGTCGATCTCGACGATCGACCAGGGCCCGCTGTGCCACCGCGACTCGCACCGCCTCGGAGAGGTCGCGGATCTCGCGCTCTTCGAACGTGTCCCATCCGGGGAAGGGCGCAACTCCGTCCACGATGGGGAACTCCCGAATCATCCCGCCAGGGGTGGGCGGAAGCGTGTCGACCAGGATCACGCGCCCCACACGATCCACACGCCGGTCTGCCGCACCCCACGCGACGTTGCCCCCGCCACTGTGACCGACGAGCACGACATCGCCGTCGAGCTGGTCGATCAGATCGACCACAGCACCCACCCACTCGGTGATGCCGATCTCTCCGGACCGGTCGGCCGGTTCGCCCACACCCGGAAGCGTCACGGAGTGCGGTTCGTGGCCTGCTTCGCGAAGCGCAGGAATGACGTCGTCCCACGATGACGCGTCCAGCCAGAGGCCGGGAATCAGGATGATGTGCATAGCGGCAACGCTAGCGCCGGCATCCGACACCGATCAGGACCCTGCCCGCGCTTCGCTCTCGGAGTGCTTTCAGCGGGGGAGGAGGGGGAGGATCTCGCGCAGGTCGACCGGGTCGACCACGACGTTGGCACGCTCACGGACTGCGGGCTTCGCGTTGAACGCCACGCCGAGGCCCGCCGTCGCCATCATTCGAAGGTCGTTGGCGCCATCGCCCACCGCGATCGTCTGCGCCAAGGCGAGGCCGAGTGAGCCCGCCCACTCCCGCAGGGTTGCGGCCTTGCCCTCAGCATCAACGATCTCGCCTTCTACGGTTCCACTCAGGGTGTCGTCCGAAGCGGCAAGGCGGTTCGCCCGCCAACGGTCCACCCCGAGCCTGGGCGCGACATGATCGAGGACCTCGTGAAAACCGCCGGATACGACACCGACCACGCCGCCGCGCTCGTGGACGCCGGCGATGAACTCGGATGCGCCCAGTGTCGGCTCGACGCGCGCCAGCACGCGCTCGAACGCCTCCAGCGGTACTCCCGTCAGAGCGGCCACGCGGGTTCGCAGGCTCGCGGCGAAGTCAACCTCGCCGCGCATCGCTGCCTCCGTCGCGGCAGCGACCTCTGCGCCGCGACCCGCCTCATCGGCGATGAGCTCGATCACCTCATTACGCAGCAGCGTCGAATCGGCATCGAGAACGACAAGGAAGCGGGCTGGCATCACCCGACTACGCTACCGGCCCGGCCGGCGCGGCACGGATCAGCGTTCGACGACGACGCCTTTGCCGACGACGGTGATCCCGGAGTCCGTGACGGTGAACCCACGTTCGAGGTCATGAGCCCGGTCGACCCCGATCGTCGCGCCGTCGGCGACTACGACGTTCTTGTCGAGGATCGCGCGGTGGACGCGCGCACCCGGACCTACGCGCACGTAGTCGAACAGTACGGCATCAGTGATGGTCGATCCGCCGGCAGCGAGAGTCCACGGGCCGACGACGCTGCGTTCCAGGTGCGTTCCCGAGAGCACGGAACCGAGCGAGACCACCGAATCGATGGCGGTCCCGATCCTTCCGACCGAGTCGCGCACGAACTTCGCTGGCGGAGAGTTGACGGTCTGGGAGTGGATCGGCCAGTCGGTGTTGTAAAGGTTGAAGACCGGGAGCGTCGAGATGAGGTCCATGTGCGCGTCGAAGAACGAGTCGATCGTTCCGACGTCCCGCCAGTAGGACCTGTCCCGATCCGTGGATCCGGGAACATCGTTGAGCTTCATGTCGTAGACACTCGCCTCACCGCGGTTGACGAAGTACGGCACGATGTCGCCGCCCATGTCATGGTTCGATGTCGGGACTTCACCGTCGGCCTCGACTGCCTCGATCAGGGCATCCGTGTCGAAGATGTAGTTGCCCATCGACGCCAGGACCTCGTGTGGAGCATCAGCCAGACCGTTCGGATTCTGCGGCTTCTCGAGGAACTCGCGGATGCGCGTCGAGCCCGGTTCGACGTCGATGACGCCGAACTGGTTAGCGAGGCCGATCGGTTGACGGATGCCGGCAACAGTCGCCCGGGCACCCGACTCGATGTGGGCGTCGAGCATCTGGCGGAAGTCCATGCGATACACGTGGTCCGCGCCGATGACGATGACGATGTCGGGTTGTTCGTCGATGATGAGGTTCATCGACTGCAGGATCGCGTCGGCAGAGCCCGAGAACCAGCGCTTTCCGAGCCGCTGCTGAGCAGGCACCGAGGCGACGTAGGAACTCAGCATCGGCGACATCCGCCAGGTCTGCGAGATGTGGCGATCCAGGCTGTGGGACTTGTACTGCGTGAGTACGACGATCTGCCGAAGCCCCGAATTGATCAGGTTGGAGATCGCGAAGTCGATCAGCCGGTACTGGCCGCCGAAGGGAACCGCGGGCTTGGCGCGGTCGGCGGTCAGCGGCATCAGCCGCTTACCCTCTCCACCGGCGAGGACGATTCCAAAGATCTTGGGCGACGTAGCCATACCCCCACACTATGCCGCCCGGTGACCCTGTACTAGCGTTCGACACATGCGCGTCGACATCGTCACCAAGGAGTATCCGCCCGAGATCTATGGGGGCGCCGGTGTGCACGTCGCAGAGCTGGTCAAGGCACTCCGCGCGCTTCCGGCGAGCGAGGCGCCTGGCGCCGCTCCGCTCGACGTTCAGGTGCGCGCCTTCGGCGCTGATCGCGACGAAGCTGGCACGACGTCGTACGTCACGCCGGCAGAGCTTCGGGGCGCGAACGCGGCGATACAGACGATGGGGACTGACCTGCTCATCGTCGACGATGTGGCAGGCGCCGCTGTCGTGCACTCCCACACGTGGTACGCCAACTTCGCCGGGCACGTGGCAGGGCTGCTCCACGGCATCCCCCACATCGTCACAGCACACAGCCTCGAGCCGCTCCGCCCATGGAAGGCCGAACAACTCGGCGGCGGATACGCGGTCTCGAGTGAGATCGAACGCACCGCGTACCACGGGGCAGCGGCGATCGTCGCGGTAAGCGAGGGCATGCGTGCCGACATCCTGCGCAGCTACCCCGACCTCGATCCGGCGACCGTCCGGGTCATCTACAACGGCATCGACACCGAGCAGTGGCATCCGGTCGAGGATGCCGAGACCCTCGCCGCGCTCGGCATCGATCCGACCCGACCATCGATCGTCTTCGTCGGGCGCATCACACGGCAGAAGGGTCTGCCGTATTTGCTGCGCGCGGCCGAGCGTTTGGACCCGGAGGTGCAGCTCATCCTGTGCGCCGGCGCCCCGGACACGCCCGAGATCCTCGCTGAGGTCGAGGGACTTGTTCGGGGGTTGCAGGAGACGCGCGATGGGGTGGTCTGGATCGACCGCCACCTCAGCCGACACGAGCTCTGCGTGGCGCTGACCGCGGCGACGACCTTCGTATGCCCGTCGATCTACGAGCCCCTCGGCATTGTGAACCTTGAGGCCATGGCGTGCGGCGCAGCAGTCGTCGGCACCGCCACTGGCGGCATCCCGGAAGTCGTCGCCGACGGCGTGACGGGCAGGCTGGTTCCGATCGAACAGGTCACGGACGGCACCGGAACGCCACTGGATCCCGAGGCGTTCGTCGCCGACCTTGCCCGGGTTCTGGGCGAGGTCGTGAGCGATCGCGAGAGAGCGAAGGAGTACGGGCTAGCGGGTCGCAAGCGCGCGGTAACAGAGTTCAGCTGGCAGCGCATCGCGGAGCAAACCGCCGCGCTCTACGCCGAGGTGACACGCGGCGCCCGATAGGCTGGAACGCATGGCTCAGGTGCTCGAATTCTCCGACGTCGTCGTCCGCAGAAACGCCCGAGACATCATCGATCACATCGATTGGACAGTGTCCGAGGACGAGCGCTGGGTCGTGCTCGGCCCGAATGGCGCAGGGAAGACAACCCTGCTCGAGCTTTCGGCGTCGCTGCTTCACCCGACCTCGGGTCGCGTGAGCATCCTGGGGGAGCGGATCGGGCGTACCGACGTCTTCGAGCTGCGTCCGCGCGTCGGTTTCGCGTCCACATCGATGGCGCGTCGCATCCCGCCGGACGAGACAGTGCTGGATGTCGTGATGACCGCCGCTTACGCGGTGATGGGTCGCTGGCGCGAAGAGTACGACCAGGTCGACGTTCGCCGTGCGATGCGGGTGCTTGCCGAGTGGCAGCTCGATGATCTTGCAACGCGCACCTTCGGCACGCTCTCCGACGGCGAGCAGAAGCGCGTGCAGATCGCACGCTCGGTCATGACGGACCCCGAACTGCTGCTGCTGGACGAACCCACCGCGAGCTTGGACCTCGGCTCGCGCGAGGAACTTCTCACGCTCCTGAGCGGCTACGCCGCCGAGCCGACGACTCCCGCCATGGTCATGGTCACCCATCACGTGGAAGAGATCCCGGTGGGCTTCACCCACGTGCTGTTGTTGCGCGATGGCGCCGTCATCGCAGCGGGGCCACTGCGCGAGACACTCACGGAGGATGCGCTCAGCACCGCGTTCGGGGTGCCCATAGCCCTGCACGAGGAAGCCGGTCGATACGCTGCACGGGCGCGGACGTCGTGATCGGCATCCGCACGCGAACCTGATAGACTCGTCCTTTGGTGCCAGCGCACCGCAGACTTTCTTTCCCCATCTCGGCAAGGAACCCCATGAAGACTGACATTCACCCCGACTACCAGGCTGTCGTGTTCCGCGACCTCGGTTCCGGCGAGACCTTCCTCACGCGGTCGACGGTCACCAGCGACAAGACGATCGAGCTGGACGGCGTGGAGTACCCCGTCATCGACGTCGAGATCTCGTCGGCGTCGCACCCGTTCTACACGGGCAAGCAGCGCATCATGGACTCGGCCGGCCGCGTCGAGAAGTTCAACCAGCGCTTCAAGAACTTCGGCGGCTCGAGCAAGTAAGCACGAATCGCACACGACGAAGACCTCGCTTTCGAGCGGGGTCTTCGTCGTTTCTGTCAGCGTCGAAGGGGCGGGTGCGCTCAGTAGACTCGTCGGGTGCCCGCCCCGCATCCGTACGCCGCGCTTCTGGACGAGATTCCGGTCACCGGCCGTGAGGTGTCAGTGCTCGGCGGCACGACTGCGTACTGGGACTACGGACCGGCAGATGCGCCGGTCACCGTCGTCGCCGTTCATGGCTTCCGCGGCGAGCACCACGGGCTGGAGCCCGTCGTCGCTTACCTCCCGGGAATGCGCATCATCTCGCCCGATCTCCCCGGCTTCGGTGACACGGCGCCGATCGCCGGGCGCAGGCATGACCTGTCGCTGTATGCCGAGTGGCTCGCCGAGTTCGTTTCTCGTGTCGCGCCGGGGGCGGTCATCCTCGGTCACTCTTTCGGCTCGATCGTGGTGGCTGCCGCCGTGGACGCCGGGCTCGATACCCCGCGTGTCATCCTGGTGAATCCGATCGGCGCGCCCGCGCTGGAAGGGCCGCGGGGGATCCTCACCCGGCTCGCGGTCTTTTACTACTGGGCCGGCGCGCGGCTACCGAGCGGCGTCGGTACTGCGCTCCTCAGAAACGGTGCAGTCGTGCGGGTCATGAGCGTGTCAATGGCCAAGACGCGGGACCCTGAGTTGCGCCGGTTCATCCACGACCAGCACGACACGTACTTCTCGCGCTTCGCCGATCGTGATGTGCTGCACGATGCGTTTGTGGCCTCGGTCTCCCACGACGTCAGGGAATTCGCTTCCCGCATCACGCAGCCGACGTTGCTCATCGCGGCCGAGCGCGATGACATCACGCCGATCGAGGCGGAGCGCGAGCTCGCGCGCCTGTTCGCCAACGCCGCCCTCGTCGAGATCGCGGATGTCGGACACCTCATCCACTACGAAACGCCAGCGCCGGCCGCCGCTGCAATCAGGACGTTTCTTGGGCTCGACGAGCCCGATACGCGATGACATTCATGCGGTTGCCGCAGTTGCCGGTGTCGCAGTAGCGCTTCGAGCGGTTGCGGGAGAAATCGACCAGAACTCCTTCGCAGTCGTCAGCCTCACAGACCAGCACCCGATCGTACTCGTCCATGCGGATGACCTCCACGAAGGCCATCGCTGTCTCGACCAGGATGCGTGTGGCCAGGGGCGCATCGTCATCCGACGCGTGCACGTGCCAGTCGTACTCGTCGTGGATCACGAGTTGGGGAAGCGCCTCACCGTCGCGGAGCATGGCATTGACGATCGGCACGGCACTCTCACGGTCGACTCCCCAGAGGGTGCGAAGACGAGACCGGATGGCGCGCACAGCCTCGTGCTCATCACGCGTGCGTGAAACCGTGCCGCTGTAGGGGTAGCGTGCGAGGAAGGCATCGTACTCGTCTGCGGTAGTAAGGGTGTCGTCGTCACCGCCGAGGGGCAGCGTGTTGACCAGGTCGACGGCCGCGCGCAGGGCCATCTCGGTGTCATGGATAAAAACCATGTTGACTCCTGACATGCCGAGGGCTACTGTTTCGTTCGTGACCAGTGTGTCACGAGTGTCACCCCCTTTCACTCCTGACAGGCCGCCCATGTCCGCTCCGACCGCTCCGGTCCCCGTGCTCACCGCTCCTGCGCGTCGGCACTCCTCGCTGGCGGGGCTCGCGATCGGACTGTTGTCCGCGCTGAGCTTCGCGTCCTCGGGGAGCTTCATGAAGCCCCTGATGGAGGCAGGATGGAGCCTGGGCGCGACCCTGTTGCTGCGCATGGGTGGAGCCGCCCTGATTCTCGCGCCCGTGCTGATTGTGACGATCCGTCGCCGGCCCGGCTTTCTTCGCAAGCACGGCCTGCTAATCGTGGCTTTCGGGCTCACCGGAGTGGCCGGTTGCCAGATCTTCTACTTCGCTGCCCTGCAACGGATGCCGGTGGCGATGGCCCTGCTCATCCAGTACTTGGCTCCGGTCTTGCTCGTCGGGCTCGCGTGGGTGCGCACCCGGCGAGCACCCTCCCGCCGCATTCTCGCGGGCTCGGTTCTCGCGATCGCGGGCCTCGTGCTCGTCGTCGACATTGCCGGGGCAAGCTTCGACCTGCTCGGCACCCTGCTCGCCTTGGGGGCAGCCGCCTGCACCGCCGCGTACTTTCTCATCGCCGAGAAGACCGGCGACGACATCCCGCCGCTCGCGCTAGCCTCGGGCGGTCTCATCACCGGCGCACTTCTGATGGGCGTGCTCGTGGGTACCGGCTTCTTGGCGTTCACGGCTCCGGACGTCGACGTCGTACTGGCCGGCGTCAGCCTTCCCTGGTACGTCCCCATCGCGTGGGTGATTGTCGTGGCAACTGCCGGAGGCTACGCGTTCGGGGTGCGAGCGGGATCGATGCTCGGTTCCCGCGTCGCGTCGTTCGTCGGGCTCACCGAGGTTCTGTTCGCGCTGCTCATTGCGTGGGTTGTGATCGCCGAGGTGCCGACCGTGATGCAGGCAGTCGGGGGAGCGATGATCTTGACGGGAGTGATCCTCGTGCGTTCCGATCCCGGCGAGGCCGCGAAGGAAGAGAAAGCTAGCGTTCCTCTCGTGCCAGCTCCATGAGTGGGCCCACCCGATAGCCGATCACTTCACCCATCGCCAGCGAGGTCTCGGTGCGCTCGACGCCCTCGATCGCGAGGATGCGGGCATCGGTATCGAACAGATGCTGGGTATCGCGGCACGCTACTCGGACGAGCAAATCCACGGTCCCGCTCAGGCCGTGCACCTGAACGATCTCGGGGATTCTCTCGAGTTCTGCTGTGATCCGTGGCAAGTCAGCCTGGCGGACCGTGACGTTGAGGAATGCCTCAATGGGAAAACCCAGAGCGGTGGGGGAGAGAGCCCGTTCGTACGAGAGGAAGACGCCTGCCTTGTCGAGCCTCGACATCCGCGCCTGCACGGTGTTCCGAGACAGACCGAGGCGATCCGACAGCGCCACCACGGTCGCGCGCGGGTCCGCCGCGAGCGCAGCCAGGAGCTCAAGGTCGACATGGTCAAGAGCGGTCATATCGCGGAAGGCTAGCATGTCGCTGATTCGCGGATTGCTCATGTTGCTCACAATGTCATCACGAAACTGAGCGAGCTGCGTAGCGCAGTCCGATGGGCGGATCGGTATGCCCAACCTATAGGGAGACTGCCGCCCCCGCGTAGTCGACCAAGGTGAGTCCATCGGGCGAGTACTGGAAGGTGTAGTCGGATCCGTTGGCAAGCCGCTCTTCGCGGGCAGGTAGCCTGCCGTCGCTCACGTGATGGATGACGGAACGGATGAGTGCGCCGTGAGTGACCACGAATACTCGCGTGAGATCGGGCTGAGCGGCAAGAGCGTCGGTGACGACGGCATCCAATGCCGCGAACGCCCGCAGCTGCAGCTGCTCACGCGATTCCGCGCCGGGCACCTCGGCCGTGTACCAGTTGCCCCACCGCACGGCGAAATCATCGACCGTCAGCCCTTCGGCCTCGCCGTAGGCGCGCTCACGGAGCGCCGAGTACGCCAGTGGCGCCTCCGATCCCCACTGGTCAGCGATGATCTGCGCTGTCTCACGGGCGCGAGAGAGGTCGCTGCTGACGATGCGCGCAGCGGTCGGGTCTTCGAGTGCTCCGCGTAGCCGTTCGGCGGTCTGACGGGCTTGCGCTCGTCCAGTCTCGTTGAGGGGGATGTCGGTACTGCCCTGAATGAGCCGGGCGCGATTCCAGTCCGTCTCGCCATGACGGATGAGCGTGAGGTGGGTCACCTCTCGAGACTACTTGCCAGCTCTCGCTGACCGACTGGCGTCACCAATCCCTCGAGCAGCGCTGTGAGGGCCTCGGAGGTTCCACCGTCGATCTTCACGGTGGCGCGCCCGTCCGCTCGCGTCTGACCGCGGTTGATGATCACGATCGGGATTCGCCGGCGGCGCGCCCGTTCCAGCAGGCGGATGCCGGAGTTCACCACGAGAGAAGAGCCGGCGATGACGAGGGCTTCGCTGCCCAGGACGAGCTGCTCTGCCTCACGGAACTTCTCGGTCGGAATGTACTCGCCGAAGAAGACGACATCGGGTTTGAGGGTTCCCGTGCACACCGAGCAGTCCGGCACGATGAAACCGTCGGTACTTTCGGGCGTCACATCGCCATCGGGTCCAAGGGGCAGTTCGTGCGTCGTGACCAGCCAGGGGTTGTCACTCTCCACCCGTGAAGACAGATCCCGCCGGTCGAAGACCTGGCCGCAGCGGGTGCAGAACACGCGACGCATCGTGCCGTGCAGCTCAACCACGCGGCGGCTGCCGGCCCGCACGTGCAGACCGTCCACGTTCTGTGTGATCACCCCGGTGGCAACCCCGTGCTCTTCGAGTGTGGCGATGGCACGATGCCCCGCATTGGGTTCTGCCGAGGCGAAGCTGCGCCACCCGAGGTGGGAGCCGACCCAATAGCGCCGACGTGCGGCATCGCTGCCAAGAAACTGCTCGACGGTCATGGGGCGGCGCACCGGCGCACCCTTTCCGCGATAGTCCGGGATTCCCGAGTCGGTCGAAACGCCAGCACCGGTGAGGATCGTCATTGAGCGCCCGTCAAGGACGCGCAGCGCATGGGCGAGAGCTTCGGGAACGTCCGTGGCAGCGCCGTCGATGAGCGACATCCCTGCCTCCTCTGTCTCGCCTGGTTCAAGTTTAGGCATCCACGTTTTCCGGCATGTTTCGTGCTGCTGGGTCCGCACCGCACGAGTGAGAGGATCAAAGGATGCAGCGCGTCGACATCCTGGATGCCAACGACCCACGGCTGGAGGATTACCGCGATCTCACCGATGTCGCCCTGCGTCGACGCATCGAGCCCGCAGGGGGGCTGTATATCGCAGAATCCGCGAAGGTCATTGCCCGCGCGCTGGGTGCGGGTCATCGGCCGCGTTCGGTCCTGACCCAGCAGAAGTGGATCGATGATCTCGCCCCGCTGCTCGCGCAGCACCCGGACGTTCCGGTCTACGTCGTCGGTGCCGACCTCGCTGAGCGCCTCACAGGCTACGCCGTGCACCGTGGCGCTCTGGCGGCGATGCACCGGCCGGAGATGCCGCCGCTTCGAGACGTGCTGCGGGAGGCGAGACTCGTCGTTGTGCTCGAGGACATCGTCGATCACACCAACGTGGGGGCGATCTTCCGCGCCTGCGCAGGGCTGGGCGCCGATGCAGTGCTGGTGTCTGCGCGCTGTGCCGATCCGCTCTACCGGCGCAGCGTCAGAGTGAGCATGGGAACGGTCTTCCAAGTGCCGTGGACGCGCCTACCCGACTGGGACCAGACCCGCAGCATTCTGCACGAGGAAGGCTTCCAGATCGCCGCTCTTGCGCTGCGTGAGGACGCTGTTTCGCTCGACGACTTCGAGCCGACCTCCCGTGTGGCGCTTCTGCTTGGCGCCGAGGGCGACGGGCTCACACCGAAAGCTCTTGGCGTTGCTGACACTGTCGTGACCATCCCGATGGCGGGAGGCGTCGACTCACTGAACGTTGCCGCCGCGAGCGCTGTCGCGCTGTGGGCGCTCAGGCATCCTCTGTCGGCAGGCTGATCGCACCGGTGGTCGCGATCGGGAGCGGTTGAGGGCGCTTGGCTGTCAGGTTGTCGCCCGATGACTGGTGTCGCAGGCGCCGCAGGACCCACGGCACGAGGTGCGTGCGTGCCCAGACGAGATCTCCGGCACGCGCTTCGCGCCACGTGCGGGTCGGGAAGGGATCCGGCTGCATCGGCACGAGGTCGTTGGACACATTCAACGCACGCAAGACCATCCGCGCGACCTCGTGGTGACCCAGCGCGTTCAGGTGGAGTCTGTCGTCATCGAAGAACCGGGGATCTTGAATCTCTTTGAGCGACCACTGGTCGGCGACGATGCAGTCGTAGCGGTCTGCGATGGCGCGCAGGTTTTCGTTATAGATCGCGATCTTCCCGCGAAACGCGCGGAAGACGGGAGTGAAGCTCGTGTCGATGCCCGTGAAGATCACGACTGTCGCGCCGGTGCTGCTCAGACGCACGACCGCATCCTCGAACAACTGCGAGATCTCGTCAGGGTCGGTACCGGGCCGGATGACGTCGTTGCCCCCGCGCAGAACGTGATCAGGTCGGGAGAAAGCTCGAGTGCCGGCTCGACCTGTTCGTCGACGATCTGGGCGATGAGTTTGCCGCGCACCGCGAGATTTGCGTATGCGAAGTCTTCGGACTGTGATCCCAGCACCTCAGCTACGCGGTCGGCCCAGCCCAGGTGCGATCCGGGGTGGGTCGGGTCGGGGTCACCGATGCCTTCCGTGAACGAATCACCGAGCGCCACGAACCGTCGCCAGGGGTGAGGTTCGCTGTTCGCGATGAACGGAGTTCGGTGTTCGTCGGTGGCGGCCATGCTCTGTCCTCCTGGTCGTCTATCGTAGTCGGGCGGTCCGACGAGCGACCGATGTTTGTGGGAGGGGGAGCGTGCACGAGACAGCGCCGGTCCCGGCATCCGACCATCCCCGGGGGAGCTTCGCCGCCGAACACCTGTCGCCGTCCTACCCGCAGCGTGCACCCTGGGGAACGGCCGGGCGCCTGCGCGCGTGGCAGGCCGAAGCCCTCGACCGGTACTTCGACATGGACGGGCCCGACGGTCCCGGCGGTGGACCTCGCGACTTCCTCGCTGCCGCGACGCCCGGCGCCGGCAAGACGACCTTCGCACTGCGCCTTGCTACCGAGTTGCTGCGGCGCAACATCATCGACCGGGTCGTCGTGGTCGCCCCGACCGAGCATCTGAAGACCCAGTGGGCCGACGCTGCAGCCCGGGTCTCGCTGCGGCTGGACCCGCACTTCACGAATCGGCACACTCGCCCGGCCCGCCATTACCACGGGGTCGCGGTCACGTACGCGCAGGTCGCCACGAAGGCATCGGTGCATCAGGTGGTGACCGAGTCGGCCCGAACCCTCGTGATCCTCGACGAGGTGCACCACGGCGGGGATGCCCTCAGCTGGGGAGACGCCCTCCGCGAGGCCTTCGGACGTGCAACGCGGCGGCTGCTGCTGTCGGGTACGCCGTTCCGCAGCGACACGGCGCCCATCCCCTTCGTGGAGTACCACCCCACCGCCGACGGCATCCGGGTGTCTCGTACCGACTACGACTACGGGTATCGACGTGCGCTCGAAGACGGTGTCGTGCGTCCCGTGCTCTTTCTTGTCTACGCCGGCCACATGCGGTGGCGAACCCGCACCGGCGACGAGATGGAGGCCCAACTCGGGCAAGACAACACGAAAGACATCACGGCGCAGGCCTGGCGGACAGCTCTCGATCCCGGCGGCGAGTGGATTCCGGCAGTGCTGCGCTCCGCCGACCGCCGGCTCACCGAAGTGCGAGAGCACGTCACGGATGCCGGTGGCCTCGTGATCGCCACCGACCAGACCGCCGCTCGGGCCTACGCGCAGATCCTGCAGGCAGTGACCGGTGAGGAGCCCACCGTCGTGCTGTCGGACGAGCCCGAGGCATCCGCGCGTATCGAGACCTTCGCCGCCGACACGACCCGGTGGATGGTCGCGGTACGAATGGTGTCTGAGGGCGTCGACGTGCCACGGCTTTCGGTCGGCGTCTACGCAACGTCGGCGTCCACCCCGCTGTTCTTCGCCCAGGCCATCGGGCGTTTCGTGCGCGCGCGACGCCGTGGCGAGACCGCGAGCATCTTTCTTCCGCACGTGCCGCCGCTTCTCGCTCTGGCGGGCGAACTCGAGCGGCAGCGCGATCACGCCCTCGATCGGCGGTCTGACGAGGACGGCGAGTGGTCGGCCGAAGATGACCTGCTCGCGGCGGCCGAGCGTGAGGATGCGACATCCGACGCGCTGACCGACGAGTTCGAGTACGCCGCGCTGGGTGCCATCGCCCATTTCGACCGCGTGCTGTTCGACGGCAAGGAGTTCGGACAGCTCGCCACCCCCGGAACGCCGGAAGAGGAGGAGTTCCTCGGCCTTCCCGGGCTACTCGAACCCGAACACGTGCACGATCTGCTGATGCAGCGGCAGGCGCGGCAAAGCCGTCACCGGCAGGCGCGTGAAGCAAAGGAGCGCGAAGTAGGGGCAACGGATGACGCGCCGCCTCCTGCCCTGCACCGCACGCTGAAGGAACAACGGCAGCTGCTCAACAGCCTCGTGGGGCTCTATGCGAGACAGTCTGGTGAGCAACACGGCCACGTTCATGCCGAGCTTCGCCGCATCTGTGGCGGCCCCGCCGTCTCGCACGCAACTGTCGCGCAGCTCCAGGCGCGCATCGATGTGTTGCGTGCCCGAGTGAGGTCGTAGCCGGGATTCGGTGCTCCAAAATGCTGCGAATCCACGGATTCGGCATCGGGGGCCCGGTGGCGTCTCCTAGCCTGGGGAAGACCCAGAAGGAGCCCGATGAACGCCGAATCGACGGCTGGTGAGCGGCGGAGGTGGGCTCAGTACCTTGTGGACGAGCGCGCTGAAGCGCGCGTATACCGTGAGCTGGCTGCTCGCCGCACCGGGGAAGAGCGGGCGATCCTGGAAGCCCTCGCCGATGCCGAACGTCGGCACGAGTCGCACTGGCTGCAGTTGCTCGGGGGCGAGCCGAGTACGCTGCCGCGACCCCGCGTGTCGACTCGAATGCTTGCGTGGATGGCGCGGCATTTCGGCTCGATCTTCGTGCTCGCTCTCGCCCAAAACGCCGAAGCGCGCTCTCCCTACGACAGCGATCCGCATGCGACTTCGCAGATGGCGGCCGACGAGAAGATCCATCACGAGGTCGTGCGTGGGCTTGCGGCCCGCGGGCGACGGCGGCTGTCGGGGACGTTCCGAGCCGCGGTGTTCGGCGCGAACGACGGACTGGTTTCGAACCTCGCCCTGGTGATGGGAATCGGTGCGACCGGAGTCGCCCCGCAACTCGTGCTGTTCAGCGGTATCGCGGGCCTTCTCGCCGGTGCGCTGTCAATGGGTGCCGGTGAGTTCGTCTCGGTGCGATCCCAGCGCGAGCTGCTCGCGGCGACGCAGCCGAACGATTACGCCGACGAGGTGTTGTCGTTCCTCGACCTCGATGCGAACGAACTGGCTCTGGTGTTTCGCACGCGCGGGATGCCAGAGGAAGAGGCGCTCACAGCGGCGCGAGCGATCATCGGCGATGCTCAAACGGCGGGTCCCGGCGCTCTGGCCCGCGGAGGCGTGGCGGGCGATGCCGAGGACGACGTCGTCGGAAGTGCGTGGGGCGCAGCGCTCTCCAGCTTCCTGTTCTTCGCATCCGGAGCGATCATCCCGGTGCTGCCGTGGGTCTTCGGACTATCCGGACTCGCGGCAGTCGCGACAGCGCTGGCGCTCGTCGGTGTCGCGCTCCTGGCCACAGGGGCCACGGTGGGGCTGCTGTCCGGCGGTCCGCCCCTGAAGCGCGCGCTGCGACAGCTTGCGATCGGATTCGGTGCGGCAGCGGTGACCTACCTTCTGGGGCTGCTGTTCGGAGTGACGGTCGGCTGACCGCGAGCCCGCTTCCGCCGCTGCCGCCGGGAATAGTGTCGGGGATGCCGCGGTTCGGTGTGACATGAGCGAGTCTTCTGCTTCCCCGATCAAGGTCGATGTCTGGTCCGATGTGCAGTGCCCCTGGTGCTACATCGGCAAGCGGCGCTTCGAGAAGGGCGTGGCGGCGTCCGGAGTACCCGTGGAGATCGAGTATCACTCCTTCGAGCTTGCCCCTGACACGCCTGTCGATTACGACGGGTCGCCGGTGCAGTACCTCTCCGAGCGCAAGGGGGTCTCGCCGGAGCAGGCCGCTCAGATGGTCGAGCGGGTGACGACGCTCGCTGCAGGCGAGGGGCTCGCCTACGACTACGACCACATCCATCAGACGAACACGATCAAGGCCCACGAACTCTTGCACTATGCGAAGGCGCACGGTCTGCAGGAAGAGATGAAGGAAGCGTTGCTGAAGGCATACTTCGTCGATGGCGGGCACGTCGGCCGGGTCGATGATCTCGCCGATCTCGCCGCCACGGTCGGGCTCGACCATGATGACGTCGTCCGCGCGCTCGAGTCCGGCCAGTACACCGCCGCGGTGAAGGCGGATGTCGCGCAAGCTGCCGCGTACGGCATCCAGGGTGTGCCCTTCTACGTATTCGACGGCAAGTACGGCGTTTCGGGGGCACAGGAGAGCGCGACCTTCGCTCAGGTGCTCGCCCAGGTGGCGTCGGAGCGGACTCCGGCATGAGCGGTTCGTCCCCGACCCAACAGGATGCTGCCCAGCCGTTCACCATGCTCGGTGGTGACGGGATCGTCTGCGAAGGCGATGTCTGCAACATCCCCGCCGCGGACAGCGAAACCGTAACGAGCTAGCGAAGCCCAGACAAACGAAAAAGGGCCCCTTTCGGGACCCATTTTCGTTTGTGCGCGAGGGGGGACTTGTCCCCACCGCCACTCCGCGCGCCGCGCTGCGCAGCGCGCGGAGCCTCCGGCGGCGTGGGCCTCCCCACCGCCGCTCCACGCGCCGCGCTGCGCAGCGCGCGGAGCCTCCGGCGGCGTGGGCCCACCCCGGTGCGTCCGCGTCTACCCCTCCCGCACAAACGAAAAAGGGCCCCTTTCGGGACCCATTTTCGTTTGTGCGCGAGGGGGACTTGAACCCCCACGCCCTATACGGGCACTAGCACCTCAAGCTAGCGCGTCTACCTATTCCGCCACCCGCGCAGAGTGGTTTCGGCTTCGCAACCGAAGATCGACATTATCACGTCCGCGGCACCGCCGATAATCGCAGGAGGTCTCGACCCGAAACATTCGCGTCGTCTGATCGCGGTAGGTTGGTGGCCGTGTCGCATACCGAATCGGATCTCCCCGAAGTCGTCGTCGTCGCCCGGGACCTCATCCGTTTCGACACCACGAACTGGGGTGGGGGACAGGCCCGCGGCGAACGCGAAGCCGCAGAGTACGTGGCCGACTATCTTCGGAAGCTCGACCTGACGCCCGAGATCTACGAACCGATCGACCGGCGAACGAACGTCGGCGTTCGCATTCCGGGAGTGAACCGCGACAAGCCCGCGCTTGTTGTCCACGGGCACCTCGACGTCGTGCCAGCTGTCGCTGAGGACTGGTCGGTCGACCCCTTCGCAGGAGAGATTCGCGACGGGATGCTGTGGGGACGCGGCGCGGTCGACATGAAAGACATGGACGCCATGATCCTCACCTCTGTCGCAGACATCCTGCGCAGCGGGCGTCAGCCAGCGCGTGACCTCGTGGTGACCTTCTTCGCGGACGAAGAAAACGGCGGCGGCGAGGGCTCCGCACTGGTCGTTCGCGACCACCCGGAGTGGTTCGCTGGCGCGACCGAGGCCATCAGCGAGGTCGGCGGTTACTCGATCGACCTCGCCGGTCGCCGCGCCTACCTCCTGCAAGTCGGCGAGAAGGCGCTGGTCTGGATCCGCCTCATCGCCCGCGGACGGGCCGCTCACGGCAGCGCCTTCCATGAAGACAACGCTGTCACCCGCCTCGCCGAGGCCGTCGCCGCGCTCGGACGCACGGCGTGGCCGGTGGAACTGACCGCGACGACGGAACGGCTGACCCAACGGATCGCCGAACTCACCGGCCAGGCATCGGATGACCCTGATGCGGTGGCCGCGGCGGCAGGGCCGGCGTCGAGATTCCTACGCTCCACCATCCGCACCACGACGAATCCGACTGCGCTCGCCGCCGGGTACAAGCACAATGTCATCCCGGACCGCGCCGAGGCGTTGATCGACGTGCGGACCCTTCCTGACGGCGAGGATGGTGCCCTGCGCGCCATCCAGGACATCGTCGGGCCGGACATCGAGATCGAGGTCGTCCACCGCGACATCGGTCTCGAGGTGCCCTTCGAGGGCGAACTGGTCGATGCGATGGTCGCTGCCCTCGGGCGACACGACCCGGGCGTTCCGGTCCTCCCGTACCTGATGAGCGGAGGCACCGACAACAAGGCACTGGCTGAACTCGGCATCCGAGGCTACGGGTTCGCGCCGCTGCGGCTTCCGGCGGATCTGGATTTCACCGGTATGTTCCACGGTGTTGACGAGCGAGTCCCGCTCGACTCGCTCGTCTTCGGTCAGCGCGTGCTGACCGACCTGCTGTTGTCTTACTGATCCGGAAGGCATCCATGCTGCTGGAAGCAATCATCCTCGGCCTCGTGCAGGGGCTCACGGAGTTTCTGCCGGTCTCATCGAGTGCTCACCTGCGCATCCTGGGCGAATTTCTTCCGAGCGCTGAGGACCCGGGTGCAGCCTTCACCGCCATCACCCAGATCGGTACCGAGGCGGCGGTCGTCGTCTTCTTCTGGCGCGATATCGTGCGGATCGTCTCACGCTGGTCGCTCGCCCTCGTCGGGAGGGCGCCGCGGAATGATCCCGACGCCCGCATGGGCTGGCTCATCATCATCGGATCGGTGCCGATCGTCGTGCTCGGGCTGCTCTTCCAAGATCAGATCGAGACGACGCTCCGATCGCTCTGGCTCGTCGCCGGAATGCTCATCTTCTTCGGCGTACTGCTGGGCATCGCCGACCTCGTGGGTGCGAAGCGGCGAAAACTGGACCAGCTCACCCTGGGACACGGCGTCATCTTCGGGTTCGCGCAAGCTCTCGCCCTGGTCCCCGGAGTCTCGCGGTCTGGCGGCACGATCACCGCCGGACTGTTCCTCGGTTACGAACGCGCGGCTGCAGCCCGGTACGCCTTCCTCCTGGCGATCCCTGCGGTCTTCGGCAGCGGCTTCTATCAGTTGTTCAAGAGCTGGGACGAGCAGGGGCCGTTCACCCCGATAGAGACTGCTGCTGCCACCGGTGTGGCCTTCATCGTCGCGCTCGGCGTCATCGCCTTCTTCATGAGCTGGATCTCCAAGCGCAGCTTCCTGCCGTTCGTGGTCTACCGGGTAGCCCTCGGGGCGACGTTGCTCGTGCTGCTGAGCATGGGCGTCATCCAGCCCTACTGACTCGGGTGAGCGGGGCCGAAACGGGTCAGGGCTTGCGAGGCTCGTCGCGTCCACCGCGACCGGGCCCGTCGCCGCGACGACGAAGGTACTTCTCGAACTCTTGCGCGATGGCATCCCCCGACGCTTCCGGCGAGTCCCACGTGTCCCGCGTGCGTTCGAGCTGGTGGATGTACTCCGTCATCTCCTCATCGTCGGCCGCCGCAGCGTCGATGGAGGCCTCCCACGTGCGTGCCTGAGCGGGAAGGTCGCCGCGGTCGAGCTTCGCGCCCGTGATGTCTTCAAGCCGATCGAGCAGTGCCAGGCTCGCCTTGGGTGAGGGAGTGTGGCCGGCGACGTAGTGCGGGACGCTGGCCCACAATTGCGCCGCCGGGATGCCGGCAGCCGTCGCGACGTGCGAGATCACACTCAGGATGCCGACGGGGCCCTCGTAGGAGCTGCGCTCAAGTCCCAAGGACGTCCGCACCGGTTCGCTCTCGCTACCCGCGAAGACAGAGATCGGACGAGTGTGCGGAACATCCGCCATCATCGACCCCATCGCAACGAACCCGGTGATGTCTTCGCGCAGGGCGACATCGACAAGTTCGGACGCGAAAGCCTGCCATGCTCGCGCCGGCTCGACCCCCGTGAGCAGCCAGAGCTGCGTGCCCCGCGTCGCGCGGGTGGGACGGTGAATTGTCGTCTCTGGCCATGTCAGCTCGCGGGCGCCATCCGCGGTCGTGCGAATCTGGGGACGCGTGTACTGATAGTCGAAGTACAGTTCGGGATCGACCGAGTAGACAGTCTCGTAGCCGCCGGAGTCGCGCAGATGAGCGACCGCCGAGGACGCTGCTTCACCCGCGTCGTTCCAGCCGTCGAATGCGGCGACGAGAACCCTGCGTCCCAGTCCCTCCACGTGACCTCCTCAGGTGGCGATCCATCCAGAATAGGATGCCGCTGTCGGGCGGGTGCGAGAAACGTCGAGGTCGGGGGGAGCCGGCAGCGGGCAATCGTCAACGAGGCCGTCGGTAGCATGGTCCGGTGACTGCGCCACCCGCCCTCTCCGCCGTGCTCTGGGATATGGACGGCACGCTCGTCGATACGGAACCGTACTGGATTGCGGCTGAGACGCCGCTCGTTGAGAGCTACGGCGGGTCCTGGACTCACGAGAAGGCGCTGTCGCTGGTCGGGCTCGCCCTGGAGGATTCTGCGCGGATCCTGCAGGAAGAGGGAGTGCGAATGTCCACCGGCGATATCATCGAGCACCTCACCAGCGAAGTGATGCGCAGCATCTCGCGGGACGGCGTTCCCTTCCGACCGGGCGCGCGCGAGCTTCTTGCCGACCTGAAGGATGCCGGCCTGAAGACAGCGTTGGTGACGATGTCGATGCGACGGATGGCCTCCCATATCGCCGAGCTCATCGATTTCGACGCATTCGACCTCGTCGTCGCCGGCGATGACGTCACCCGCCCGAAGCCGTATCCGGATCCGTATCTCCAGGCGTGCACATCGCTCGGCGTAGAACCAGCCGACACCGTGGCGATCGAGGACTCGCCGAACGGGCTGCGCTCCGCTGTAGCCGCGGGATCGGTTGTTCTGGGCGTTCCCGCGATGGTCTCGCTCGAGGGGGCCGGTGCCCACGCCGTCTGGCCCACACTTCACGGGGTGACAGCTTCGGACCTCAGCGAGCTTCACCGCGCACACCGAAAGGTCGGCGCCGCATGAGCACCACACCACGTCTGTCCGGTCCGTTCCGCGTGGGCGACCGTGTCCAGCTCACCGGTCCGAAGAACCGGCTGCACACGATTACGCTTCGCGAAGGTGGGGAACTCCACACGCATCACGGGGTGCTGCCTCATTCGACCCTCATTGGGATCCCGGACGGCTCGGTCGTCGTCAATAGCGCCGGCCACGAGTACCTCGCGCTGCGCCCCCTGCTGCGTGATTTCGTGATGTCGATGCCGCGTGGCGCCGCGATCGTGTATCCGAAGGATGCGGCGCAGATCCTCTCCGAGGCTGACGTGTTTCCGGGCGCCGTCGTGGTGGAAGCCGGCGTCGGCTCTGGCGCGCTCTCGCTTTGGCTGCTGCGCGCGATCGGCGACGCCGGGCGACTGGTCTCGTTCGAAAGACGGCCGGAGTTCGCCGAGGTTGCGCAGGCCAACGTCGAGACCTTCCTCGGTCACCGCCCGGCATCCTGGGACGTTCGTGTCGGCGACCTCGTGACTGAGCTGCCGACGGCCGTCGAACCCGGAACGGTAGACCGCGTCATCCTGGACATGCTCGCCCCGTGGGAGTGCATCGACGCCGTTGCGGAGGCCCTGACCCCGGGCGGGGTAGTCCTCTGCTACATCGCGACCGCCACGCAACTGAGCCGCGTAGCCGAGTACATCCGCAACACCGGCCTGTTCACCGAACCCGACGCGAACGAGACGATGGTGCGAGGCTGGCACGTCGAGGGTCTCGCCGTTCGCCCAGACCACCGAATGGTCGCGCACACGGGCTTTTTGCTGTGGGCTCGACGCCTCGCGCCCGGCGCTGTCGCGCCCGAGCAGAAGCGGCGTGCCTCGAAGAGCAGCTACGGCGACGAGGATGTCGAGCTGTGGACTCCCGGTGCCGTCGGTGACCGTCAGATCACCGACAAGAACCTGCGGAAACGAGTTCGCGAAGCGCAGAAGGCGGCTGACGGTGCCCGCCAAGCCGCCACCGGCGGCGGCCCTGTGACGGTCGACGAAACGGCTGAGCCTGACCACCTAGACTGATCCGGTGCGAAAGACACCCGCCTTCCTCGCGATCCTCGGACTGACAGCTGCCGGACTCGTCGGTTGCTCGACAAGCCCAGCCGACGGGTGCGCTCGTGTCACCGATACCGACCCCGCAGCGACCGATCTCGTGACAGTCACCGGTGAGTTCGGCGAGGCGCCCGACGTCGAGGTCTATACCCCGTTCCAGGTGGATGAGCTCGCATGGACCGACCTCACGCAGGGGGAGGGGACGCCGATCATCACGACCGACCAGATGGTCATCCTCGACATGGTGGTCCTCAACGGTCAGACCGGTGAGCCGGCCGTCGCCACCTCCTACGACGTGACGCTCGAGAACGTTTTCTCGATGTCGCGGTGGATCGACACCCTGCCAGGGCTTGAGGATTCTCTTCACTGCGCGCAGGAAGGGGACCGCGTCGTTGTCGCCCTACCGGCAGATGCGATCAACCCGGCTGCCGCGACGCAGATCGGGCTCAAGGAGGGCAGTTCCGCGGTCGCCGTCGTCGACGTTCGGAAGGTCTACCTTCCGAAGGCGGATGGCGCTGACCAGTTCACCGACAGCAACGGTCTTCCGTCCGTCGTCCGCGCCCCGAACGGGCGACCCGGAGTCATCATCCCTGATGCCCCGGCCCCGACCGAACTCTCGATCCAAACGATCAAGAAGGGCGACGGCGAGGTCGTCACCGGCGAGCAGCCGGTTCGCGCCCACTACACGGGTCTGCTGTGGGACACGCGTGAGGTCTTCGACACGAGCTGGGACGGCGATCCGGTCTCGTTCGATCTGACCGCGGTCGTGCCGGGCTTCGCCGCGGCTCTCGAGGGTCAGACCGTCGGATCCCAGGTTCTCGTCGTGGTGCCGCCGGACCAGGGGTACGGCGATGCCGGTCAGGGGCCGATTCCCGGCGGAGCGACGCTGGTGTTCGTCATCGACATCCTGGGGCTCGATCCAGAGCCGGCCTCCTGAGCGAAATCGCCCACGGCAAGAGAGGATGCCGCCCATCGCGGACCTAGGATGAGGGGCGTGCCCTCGAAGTCCACTGTGCGCATCCCGCCCGAGGAGCGGCTTGTCAACCTCGTGGTCGCCCTGATGGCGACCGAGCAGGGCCTCACGAAGGACACGATTCTGTCGTCGGTGTCGGGCTACCGCGAGCAGTCGGAAGCCGGCACGTCGAAGGACGCGCTCGAGAAGATGTTCGAGCGCGATAAAGAGAGCCTTCGTGGACTCGGTGTCCCGATCGAGACGATCGGTGACCGTGCCGATCCCGACGATCTTCGCGAGGCTCGCTACCGCGTACCGACCGCCGAGTACGAGCTGCCTGCCGATATCGAGTTCACGCCGGCCGAGCTCGCTCTGCTGAACCTGGCCGGAGGCGTGTGGAGCGAAAGCTCTCTGTCGGCGGATGCGCGCAGCGGCCTACGCAAGATTCGCGCGCTCGGCATTCCGGTCGAGGATCCGATCCTCGGATACTCGCCGCGGATCAGTCTGCGCGAACCGTCGTTTGCGCCCCTGCAGCGGGCGATCGAGGACTCGCGAATCGTGAGCTTCCGATATATGCGGCCCGGAAGCGCTGCGCCGCGAGTGCGGCGGCTGCAGCCGCTCGCGCTCGTCGAGTTCGAGGCTCGGTGGCACGTATACGGTCTGGATCTCGACCTGGACGCGCCTCGCACCTTCCTTCTCACGCGCATCGTCGATGACGTCGTGATCAGTCGAACCGTCGGAGACCCCGCGCTGCGCGAGGGTGCGGGTGCCCGCGCGCTCGACGGGCTGCGCGAGCTCGCACAGCGGCAGAGGGCACTGGTGGAGATCGACCCCGGGACCGAGGCGTGGTTGCGCCTCTCGCGTCGCGCGGAACCTGCGGCGCAAGGCTGGTGGGTGCCGTACGTGGATCTTCACGTCTTCGCCGACGAGCTGGCATCGTACGGTCCGGAAGTCCGTGTCGTCGAACCGGATGACGTCAAAGCAGAGGTCATTCGGCGGCTTCGCTCTACTCGGGATGCGCACAACGGAGGGAACGGATGAGCGGCTCGTCGATCGCGACCGACCGCGCAGCACTGCTCCTGCAGTTGGTGCCATACCTCATCTCCAAGGGCGAGGTGTCAGTGGCCGAGGCTGCAGACGAGTTCGACGTCACCGCGGAGCAGATGCGCACCATGGTGCGCGGCCTTACCGTCATCGGGCTGCCCGGAGACTCCGGCTATTGGCAGATGGCGAACGAGCTCTTCGACATCGACTGGGACCTGCTGGACGAGCGGGACCTCATCGCGATCACGAACTCCGTGGGTCTCGAGCGGGCGCCACGACTGACCGCCCGCGAAGCTGCTGCTCTGCTGGCGGGACTGCAGCTTGCGGCCACGATCCCCGGCGTGGGGGATTCGCAGTTGTATACCGGGCTGCTGGCGAAACTCGCGCGCGGCGCGTCTCGCGCACCTGCTGCCGTCGTCGTTGCATCGGAGCCGGTCGATGCGGTTCGCCGTCTCGTAGCCGACGCTCTCGGTCGTCGGGTCGCTGTGAGCTTCACCTACAAGACTCCCGAAGGGTCACCGACGACACGCACGGTCGATCCCGTCAAGGTTCTGATAGCCCAAGGGCAGTGGTATCTCCAGGGCTGGTGCCATCTGCGAGAGGCGATGCGGACCTTCCACCTTGACCGCGTGAGCGATCTCGCCCTGACCGACATCCCGATCACGCACGGGCAAGAAACCGTACCCGGCTGGTTCGCCGACACCGGCGACGATGCAGCGGGCGACGTGAACGTGACCTTCGAGTTCCCGGCATCCGTCGCCCCACTCTTGGGTGACTACCTCGATCGAGCGACCGTCACTACCACGGCGGGGGTGAGCACCGCACGGATGCGGGTGGCTGATGTGCTGAGCCTGCGACGACTTGCAGCACGTCGCGGGGGAGACGTGCGGATTCTCGCGCCGACAGGCGCCCGCGAAGCGGCGCGGGAGTGGGCTGAGGCGGGCCTCGCCCAGTACCCCGAGCAGACATAAGAAGACCAAAACAGGGATATGGATGGTTCTCAGGCCAGGTTCCGGTACCGGTGAGCGGCACCGGGGTAGACTGCAGAAACCGCAATCGTGAGGAGACCCCATGGGGAACGCATTCGGGTGGCCGCACCTGCTGATCATTCTCGCGGTGATCCTGTTGCTGTTCGGCGCGGCGAAGCTGCCCGCGCTGGCAAAGAGCCTCGGCCAGTCCGCCCGTGTCTTCAAGGGCGAGATGAAGGCCATGAAGGACGACGACTCCAAGGATGCCGCGAAGCCCGACGTCGCAGCGTCCGAAGCCGCTGACTCGTCCTCGACGGGTTCTGCTGGCTCGTCGCAGGCCGCGTCATCCAGCGGCCGAGATTCCACAGCCTGACCCGGCCGCGTGGCGACCAGTTCCCTGCCGGAGGTAGGAGAGCCCGACCGGCCGCGCCGTGACCGGAGGATGTCTCTCGGGCAACATCTGATCGAGTTGCGCAAGCGGCTCATGATCGCTGCCCTCGCGCTCGTCGTCGGCATGGTGGTGGCGTTCATCATCACCGATCCGATCATCCGGCTGATTACGATTCCGATCGCAGATGTGGCGGCCATGCGTGGCGAGACCGACAAGGTCGAGGTGATGTTCACGACGATCACCGGTCCGTTCGATCTCCGCATCCGAATCGCTTTCGCGACCGGTCTTCTGATCTCTGCACCGGTCTGGCTGTGGCAGATCTGGGCATTCATCATGCCGGGACTCACAAGGAAAGAAGTCGGCTACACGGCGGGGTTCGTCGGGGCAGCTGTTCCGCTGTTCTTCGCGGGGACTACCGTGGGGTGGCTCGTGCTCCCGCACGTCGTCGAGATCATGGCGACCTTTGCTCCAGACCAGACTTCCCTGTTCTACGACGCAACGTACTACTACGACTTCGTCTTCAAGTTCCTCCTTGTGGTCGGGGTTTCTTTCGTCCTACCCGTCTTCCTCGTTGCTTTGAACGTCGCGGGGGTGATCTCGGGCCGCGGCATTCTCAAAGGGTGGCGGGTTGCAGTGCTGGTGGCTACCCTCTTCGCGGCGGTTGCAACACCCGCAGCTGACGCCGTGTCAATGCTGATGTTGGCAGGCATCCTCGTCGTGCTCTTCTTCGCGGCAGCCGGTGTGTCGCTACTGTTCGACCGACGCAAATCCAAGCGCGACGCAGCCCTGCTGCCGCCTGAGGCGACGGGGTGAGTGCTCCAAGCCCAGCGGAGCGATTTGCGCGGGCCGAAGCAGCCCGTGCGTATCCGGTCACGGCGGCGTTCGCCGACGATCAGCGTTTCGATCTCGATCCGTTTCAGATCGCCGGATGCCACGCGCTCGAGTCGGGGCGAAGCGTGCTCGTCGCTGCGCCCACGGGGGCGGGAAAGACCATTGTCGGCGAGTTCGCGATTCATCTGGCGATGCGGGAGCCCTCCGACAAGGCGTTCTACACGACGCCGATGAAGGCGCTGTCGAACCAGAAGTTCCGCGAACTCGTCGATGTCTATGGGCCCGATGATGTGGGGCTTCTCACCGGAGACACCAACATCAACGGAAATGCTCGCGTCGTCGTGATGACGACCGAGGTGTTGCGCAACATGCTGTACGCGGGCTCACCGGCGCTCCGCGACCTGCGCTATGTCGTCATGGACGAAGTCCATTACCTCGCCGACAGGTTCCGCGGTGCAGTGTGGGAGGAGGTCATCATCCATCTGCCGCCGGCGGTGCGTCTCGTTTCGCTGTCGGCGACGGTCTCGAACGCCGAAGAGTTCGGTGATTGGCTCGACACCGTGCGCGGAGACACTGACGTCATCGTGTCTGAGACGCGACCGGTTCCGCTCGAACAGCATGTTCTGGTGCGCGGCGACCTCCTGCCACTGTTCGACGATCGCGCCGGCATCGCGACGGCGCAGGTGAACCAAGAGCTCATGCGCATCCGCTCGTTCAAGGGCCCGACCTACGAGAACAATCGGCGCGCTCAGGCTGGCCGCAGTGCCGCAATGTCAGGAAGTCGCGGCCGTGACGGCCAGCATCGCCGCCCCCACAAGGGCGGTCAGCGGCCGGTGAGATCGGCGAATGCACAACGGATCGAACGGCTCGATCGCCCCGAGGTGATCGAACTCCTCGCGCGATCGAATCTGCTCCCCGCCATCTTCTTCATCTTCAGCCGCGCCGACTGCGATGCCGCGGTGCAGCAGGTTCGCCGGTCCGGAGCCCGCTTCACGACACCCGAGGAGCGGGCGGAGATCCGGGCGATCGTCGAGGAGCGCACCCGAACCCTGCTCGAGGAGGATCTGGCTGTCCTCGGATTCTGGGAATGGCGCGAGAACCTTGAGCGGGGAGTCGCTGCGCATCATGCGGGTCTTCTGCCGGCGTTCAAAGAGGTCGTCGAAGAGCTCTTCCAGCGCAAGCTCGTGAAGGTCGTGTTCGCCACCGAGACCCTCGCGCTGGGGATCAACATGCCGGCGAGAACTGTCGTGCTCGAGAAGCTCGAGAAGTTCAACGGCGAAGCGCGGGTCGCGATCACCTCGGGCGAGTACACACAGCTGACCGGTCGAGCTGGACGCCGGGGGATCGATGTCGAAGGCCACGCCGTCGTCCAGTGGACCGAAGGACTCGACCCGCAGGCCGTGGCAGCACTGGCATCCCGCCGCACGTATCCGCTGAACTCCAGCTTCCGGCCGACCTACAACATGGCGGTCAACCTCATCGACCAGTTCGGCAGAGCACGGGCGCGCGAGATCCTGGAGTCCTCGTTCGCCCAGTTCCAGGCCGACCGCGCTGTCGTCGGCCTTGCCCGGCAGGTGAAGGATGCCGAAGAGTCGCTCGCGGGCTACGCCAAGGCGATGAGCTGCGACAAGGGCGACTTCGCCGAATACTCCGGCATCCGTCGCGAGCTGAGTGATCTCGAGAAGCTGAATCGCAAGGACGCCAATGCTTCGCGCCAGACGCGCGACAAGCGCCAGCGCGAGATCAGTGAGCTGCGGAGGCGCATGCAGCGGCATCCGTGCCACCAGTGCCCCGACCGTGAGCATCACGCCCGCTGGGCAGAGCGGTACTGGAAGCTGAACCGCACCGTCGAACGACTCCGTGGCCAGATCGACGCGCGCACGGGAACCGTCGCGCGGGTCTTTGACCGCATCGTGGATGTTCTGGCCTCTCTTGATTACGTGCGCGTGGATGCAGACGGAGCGGCGACGCTCACGGCCGCTGGTCGCACAATGCGCCGGATCTACGGAGAGCGTGACTTGCTCGTGGCCGAGTCACTGCGCCTGGGCCTGTGGGACTCGCTGGACGCGCCGTCGTTGGCCGCCCTGGCCTGTGCTCTGGTCTACGAGCCGCGCCGGGACGAACCGGGGGAGCGGGCGCTTCCCCGCGGCGCGTTCCGCGAGGCTCTCGCGCAGACCCTCGACCTCTGGCAACGCCTGGACGATCTCGAACGCGACTCGCGGCTGCCCGGGTCGGAGCCGCCGGCAGCGGGACTCGCGCTCGCGATGCACTCGTGGGCAAAGGGGATGCCGCTGGATCGCGTGCTTCGCGAGGCAGACCTTGCCGCCGGCGACTTCGTCCGGTGGGCCAAGCAGACGATCGACCTTCTCGACCAGATGTCGCTTGTGGCCGAACCCAGCCTTGCCACGGTCGCGCGGCGGGCGCTCGATGGTGTTCGTCGCGGGATCGTGGCGTACTCGTCGGTGTGATCGCCGAACCTTCAGCCGCACCATAGCCGTCCGAATGTAGGCTGGTCCTCATGCCCGAACCGTCGAGCGCCACGCAGAGCCGTACCACCGGTGTCCGTGCGCTGTTGCCCTTGTGGGCTGCGGTATTGGTGGCAGTTGCTGCCGGGCTCATCCTCGATCTGGCGTACCCGTCGGTGGGCTGGTGGCCGTTGGCTTTCGTCGGTGTCGGACTCTCGCTTGTGGCGCTCATTGGGCGCAGCGCCTGGGGCGCGCTGCTGGTCGGGTTCATCTTCGGGATCACGTTCTATCTCGTCCACATCGTGTGGCTGAACCGCTACCTCGGCGTCATCCCGTGGTTCGCCCTGGCGGTCGCGGCCACCATCTACGTCGCGCTCGGCTCCGTGCTCATCGCGTTGGCATACCGGTGGATGCCGAGAGCAGCCCCCGGTCGGTGGGCTCAGCTCGTCCTGACACCGCTGCTGATAGCCGGGCTGTGGACACTGCGGGAACTCGTGACCGGATCCTGGCCCTACACAGGGTTCCCGTGGGCGCGGATCGGGATGAGTCAATCCGAGAGCCCCCTTTCACACCTGACCTCGTGGATCGGCGTGACGGGCCTGTCGTTCCTGATGGTCGCCTTCACCGCCGGGACCATCGAGTGGCTGCGACTGCGCCAGTGGTCGGATGTGCGCACGGCGCTGCCGGTCGCAGGGCTGGGGATCGCCCTGCTCGTCACGCCGCAGTTCCCGACCACCCCGGCGGGCACGATGACCGTGGGAAGTGTGCAGGGCAACGGTCCCTCCGGATACTTTGACGCGCGACAGCGAAACGACATCCTGAACGCGCAGCTGTCGGCATCCACTGACCTGATCGGTCAGGACATGGATGTGCTGCTGTGGCCCGAAGGCGGGATCGACTCGGATCCGATGACCAACGCGACGACTGCGGCGGTTCTGGACGGACTGTCGGAGGCGGCGGATGCTCCGCTTCTTGTCAACGCCGCAACAACGCGGGGCGACCTGACCTACAACACCTCGATGCTGTGGGAAGCGGGGGAGGGCGCCGTGCAGTATCACGACAAGACTCACCCGGTTCCCTTCGGCGAGTACGTGCCCGACCGGTGGTTCTACGAGATGATCGTTCCCGATCTGATCGGGCTCATCGGCCGGGAGTACACACCAGGATCCAATCCGCCGTACGTCGATATCGATGGCACCGGGGTGGGGCTCGCTATCTGTTTCGACGTGATCTATGACGACGTCATCCATGAAGGCGCGCGAGACGGCGCCGAGGTCTACATGTTCCAGACCAACAACGCCGACTTCCGCAACACCGACGAGAACCTGCAGCAACTCGCTTTCGCGCGCACGCGCGCTATCGAGACCGGTCGTTCGGTCGTGAACATCTCGACAGTCGGCACGAGCCAGGTGATCGGCCCCGACGGTGCGACGATCGATTCTCTTCCCGCCGATGAGGCCGGAGCGATGCTCACCGACGTTCCGCTGCGGACCGGCCTGACCCCGAGCATCGTGATCGGCGGCTCACTGGGCATGGCGATCGCGATTCTTAGCATTGCCGGTCTGATCGCCAGCGGAGTCGTCGCGAGCCGCCGCCGGACATGAAACGGGACCGATCCGTGATCGGACCGGTCCCGTTTGTTGCACCGCTTCGTAAGCCGTCGCGGTGGGCGTCTGTCAGGCGCTGAGCTTGTCGACCGTGACGTCGTCGCCGGCGCCTCGGCGTGAGCGAACGAAGGCGAGGCGCTCTTCGAGCAGCTCCTCGAGCTCCGGGATCGTGCGACGCTCGAGAAGCATGTCCCAGTGCGAGCGGGGGGCTTTGACGTCGCCGTGGTCGACGGTGACGGTCTCGCCGTCGACCCGCAGCAAAGCCTCGGCGCCGCAGGTGCGGCATTCCCAGGTCTCGGGGACCTCGGCGTCTGCCGCGAAGGTCATGGTGGTGTCACGTCCACAAGACGTGCAGGAGTAGGTGAATTGTGCCCGCTCATGAAATACGACGCCGTCCTCGCTCTGTAGGCTGGAGGCGCCGAGTCGCATGCCGCGGAGGCTGCGGTCTGCCATTGTGTGGTCCTCTCGTCGCTGTTCAGGTATAACGCTCTCAGCTGGGCAGATCATCCATGCCGACCCGCAGATGAGAGCATTCTCAGCCGATCTTCAGCGGGGGAGGAATAGGCGCAACGCCGACCTGGGGTGCGGCGCCGTCAGCGCCGCCGAATCAGGGGTGGCCCAGCGCGGGTCCGAGAGTCGTGAGCGCGACGTCTACGCGATCTGTGACGATGCCGTCGACGCCCATGCCGACAAGCCGGCTCATGTCTGCGGGATCGTTCACTGTCCATACGTGGACTTCGACCCCGTGACGGTGAGCGGCTTCAAGCAGCCGTGGCGTCACCACCCGCACCGGTCCCTGACGCTCCGGGACCTGCAGTGCGTCGATGCCCGCGAGCGAGGATGCGACCAGCCGCGGCGACCGCGCGACGAGGCCCCAGAGCAGCCGGGCGATGGTCTCGCGACCCGCCGATGTTGCAGGTGCCGCCGCGCCGGTGGGTGCGTGACGAGCTGCGGATGCTACGGCTGCGCGGCGGCGGGTGTCCGCAAAACTCGTCAGGAGCACGCGCTCACCATGACCGGCCACGAGCATGCCGACGGCGTCAGCAGCGCCGGGCGCCTTCACGTCGAGGTTGAACCTCACGGTCGGGAAGTCCTCGAGCGCGGTGCGCAACGTGATCAGTCCGCCGCGATCTGCCATCAAGTCAGTCAACTCTGAAAGCTCGACGTCAACGACACGTCGAGGATCGCCCGTCACCCGACGAAGATCCGCGTCATGGAACAGCACGACCTCGCCGTCCCGGGTGAGATGACAGTCGGACTCGACGTAGGTCGCGCCAGCGCGCTTCGCCGCGGCAACCGATGCGTAGGAGTTCTCCGCAATCGCTTCGTCAACCGTCAGCCCCCGGTGCGCAAGGACGCGCGGGTATGGCGCGTCGACGAAGTACGGGTGGGTCACGCCTGCTCGTCAGGTGCAGACTTTGCGGCCTCCCGCGCCCCGAACGCACCGGACACACCCTTGAGTGCCTCGGTGAACTCGCTCGGAATGATCCAGAGCTTGCTCGACGCGCTGTCGCTGATCTTCGGAAGCGTCTGCAGGTACTGGTAGGCGAGCAGCTTGTCATCCGGATTGCCCTCGTGGATGGCGTTGAACACCGTGGCAATCGCCTCAGCTTCACCCTGCGCACGCAGGATCTGGCCCTGCTTTTCGCCCTCGGCGCGCAGGATCTCGGCCTGACGTGCGCCCTCAGCCTGCAGGATGGCCGACTGCTTCGTGCCCTCTGCGGTGAGGATCGCCGCACGACGGTCTCGCTCGGCGCGCATCTGCTTCTCCATGGAGTCCTGGATGGACACCGGGGGATCGATGGCCTTCAACTCCACCCGCGACACTCGGATTCCCCACTTGCCCGTCGCTTCGTCCAGAACGACCCGCAGCTTCGTGTTGATTTCGTCGCGACTGGTCAGTGCCTCCTCGAGGTTCAAGCCACCGACGACGTTTCGCAACGTCGTCGTCGTGAGCTGCTCGACTGCGCCCAGATAGTTCGCGATCTCGTAAGTGGCCGCACGGGCGTCAGTCACCTGGAAGTAGACGACCGTGTCGATCGAGACGACGAGGTTGTCTTCCGTGATGACCGGCTGCGGGGGGAACGAGACGACCTGCTCGCGCATGTCGATCAACGGCCGAACGCGGTCGATGAACGGGACGAGGAGGTTCAAGCCGGGGGAGAGGGTCTTGTGATAGCGGCCGAGGCGCTCTACGACGCCGGCTGTGGCCTGCGGAATGATCCGGATCGATCGGAAGATCACCACGACCACGAAGATCGCAATGACAAGCAGCAGGACGATGACAAAGATCTGTCCCGCGAACGCGCCGATGTCAATCATGTTCCACGGTCCTTTCTGTCGATGGCCGGGGCTCCGGAGCTACTTCGACGGCGGCGCCTCGCACTGCAATGACGCTGACGGACTGTCCAACGCTCGCCTCGGCATCCGTGACGCCCGCGCTCAGTCGTGCCGTCCACGTCTCGCCGTTGTCGAGCTTCACCTCACCCGCACCCTGCACGAACGCGCGGGTCACGCGCGCCGGCATCCCGACGAGTGCATCGACGTTCGTGAGGACGACGGGCGAACTTCGATGCAGCGCCCGCAGCAGGAGTGGGCGAATCGTGAACAGGAGAAGCGCTGATGCGATCGCGGCGAGGCCGATTTGCAGCCACCACGGGCCGCCCAGCAAGTTCGTTCCCAGGCCCCCGATGAGAGTTCCGGCGGCGAGCATGAGGAATGTGAACTCAAGGGTGAGCAGTTCGATGATCACGAACAGGACTGCCAGAGCGAGCCAGAGGATCCACAGATACTGCGTGAGATCGGGCAACATCCGAGTCTCCTTCCTCTTGGACTGACCCTATCAACGCAGGGCGCGCAGCGGACCGGTTGGTAGGGTCGGTACGCGCGCCATTCCGGTGCCGCCCCCGGCCGATGCGCCACCGTGCAACAGGAGCAACAGTGACCGACATTTCCACCCCGATCGCCCCCGGAACCCTGCGCGGCAAGACCGCACTGGTGACCGGCTCGTCGCGCGGAATCGGTGCCGACACCGTCCGCTATCTCGCAGCCGCGGGGGCCAACGTCGTCATCAACTTCCGCAACAAGGCTCCCCGCGCTGAGAAGCTTGCCGCTGAGGTGCGGGAGCTGGGTGTCGACGCTCTCGTCGTGGGAGCGGACCTCACCGATCCAGAGTCGGTCGCGGCAATGTTCGCTGCCGTCGAGGAGGCCTTCGGAGGCCTGGACATCCTCGTCCTGAACGCATCCGGTGGCATGGAATCAGGAATGGCGGAAGATTACGCCCTGCTGCTGAACCGAGACGCTCAGGTCAGCGTGCTTGAGACGGCAGTGCCGCTTCTTCGGGGCGACGCACGGGTGGTCTTCGTGACCAGCCACCAGGCGCACTTCATCCGAACGACCCCGACCATGCCCGAATATGAGCCGGTCGCGCTGTCCAAGCGTGCCGGCGAGGATGCGCTTCGCGAGCGGGTGCCCGCGCTCCTCGAACGCGGCATCGGGTTCGTCGTCGTCTCCGGCGACATGATCGAAGGAACCATCACCGCAACGTTGCTGGAGCGTGCGAACCCCGGAGCTATCGCGTCGCGTCGCGAATCAGCCGGCAAGCTCTACAACGTTTCGGAGTTCGCTGCCGAGGTCGCACAGGCCGCTGTGGACCCGATCCCCGCGGACAACACGCGGCTCGTCGGCGACACGAGCTCTTTTGTGGGGGAGTAGTCCGCACTGCATCCATTCACAGCAGAAGGCCCCGGGAAATCCCCCGGAGCCTTCTTCTGTGATGTGTCTTGTCAGACGCTCTTCTTACCGAACGTGAACGCGCGCACGATCTGGATGATGCCGAGCACGACGAGAGAGATCCCGAGCAGCCACCAGAGCACGACCGCGCCCCACAGCGGCGAGAACAGCAGCACGACACCGGCGACGATGCTGATGATCGCGAAGAAGATCGTCCAGCCCTTGGATGCTGCGTCACCCAGCGTGGTCAGGGAGACGACACCTTCGACGATCCACATGATGCCGACCAGGATGCCGAGGAAGACGGCGAACCAGCCGGTTGTGGCTGCGAGGTTGAAGAAGGCGAAGATACCAGCGGCGATGAACACGACGCCGAGGATGATGTGGCCAACGCGAGACCATCCACCCATCGACTTCGAGAAAATGCCGAGGCCGCCGTAGACCAGTCCGCCGACGATGGCGTAGATGGCGATGATCGCGGTCACGACCATGGCCGTGCGGCCCGGCCAGACGAGGATCAGGATTCCGACGATGAGCGAGAGGACACCGGCGATGCCGAGCGCCGTGCGGACGCCGTTGATGGCCTCCTTGGCGACGGAGCTTTCGGTTGACATGGCGTTCCCTTTCTGGGAGTTAGCTGAGAGCTTGCGTTCTCAGCGTAGCGTTCTTCCGGCCGGACTTCGGGGGAGTGGGAGGGGCATGTCGGCCCGAGATCACCCGAAAAGGACGAGCGCGCCGATCAGCACCGGGATGCACCCGATTGTTGTGAGGAAGACAGTGTCGCGCGCGACGGTTTCCGCGACGCCGAAGCGCTGAGCGAAGTTGAAGACATTCTGTGCGGTCGGGAGGCTTGCCAGGACGACCACGGTGAGCGTTTCGGGCGCCGGCAATCTGAACACGATGCTCGCAAGCACCCAGGCCAGCACCGGCATCAGTATCAGCTTGAACGCGGTAGCCAGGATCACCTCGCGGCGGTGACCGCCGGCGGCGAGAACCCGCTGGCCATGGAGAGACATCCCGTAGCTCAGAAGGAGCACCGGGACGCATGCTGCGGCGAGGAAGTGTAAAGGCTCCGTGACGAGTGACGGGAGCTGAAGCCCCGTCGCCGCCACGATCGTTCCGGCCACCGATCCGATCACGACCGGGTTCGTCACAGTGCGTAGCGCGATCTTTCCGAAGTTCCGAGTCTGCGCGGTGACGCTTTCGAGGATCGCCATCGAGATCGGTACGAGGACAAGCAGTTGGAACAAGATGACGGGTGCCGGGAACGCGGCCGATCCCAGGAGATAGAGCGACAGGGGGATCCCGATGTTGTTGGAGTTCACCTGACCGGCCGCGAGCGCGCCGATGAGCGTGTCTCCCACGGGCCGTCGCCACAACAGGCGGGAGATCGTTGCGTAGAGGCCGATGACGATGATCGCCGTGATCGCCGAGACCGGGAGAAGTGCCGAAAACAGGGTTGCGATATCGGCTTCGGAGAGGACCACAAACAGCAGCACGGGGGAGAGGACGAAAAACACCAGTCGTCCCAGAACCGGGCCGGCTTGCGGGCCGAGGAGGTTGATCCGGCCGATCACGTATCCGACGGCGATCGCGAGGCCGATAACCGCGAACCCGGTGGCGGCGTTCAGCACGAAAGGTCCGGAGCTCGCATCGTTCCACGCTACCGCCGCCGTTCGCGAGCACCAGTCACGCGGCCGCGTCAGGACTGACCGGAACGAAAGATCTGGACACTTGAGGCGCGGCCGCGCTCGCTGAGGACGAGTGCGAGAACACCGAGTCCGATCGTGCTGGCAAGGTTCGATAGTGCGCCGAGGAGTGTCGCGACGTCGGCCAGCGCCTGCTGCGGGAGTGCGAGGGTCGCGAACATGGCCTGGGTGATGACGCCCACAAGGACGCTCAGACCGAGCACCCAGAGCGGCGCCCACCGCCACGGAGACGGAACGATGCGGGTCCGCGCGATCTGGACGGTTGCGATGATGCCGGCGGCGAGCGGCATCAGCAGATGGAGGTAGCCGAAGACGACGTACGTCGGCGGAACCGAATCTGGAGTAGCGAAGCCGCCGCTCGGCGTCAGCGCGTCGAAGACGATGCGGGCGGCGACCTGCCACCAGGCGAGGATCAGGATCGCGACGAGGCCCAACGGCCTGCGCGCTACGACGCTTTCGTATCGCGTGCGTCCCACTGCGAACACTGTCACGCCAACGCTCCACGTGAGTTCGGCGATCACAGCAAGCGCGGGAGTCAGTGAGGAACCCAGCGCGATCTCGCGCATCATGACAAGCACTCCGGAGAGGATGAGTGCGCTGCCACCGATTGTCCACGTCAGGTTTCGTCGCAGCATCCGTCGAGCCTAACCAGACGGCGTTCACGACGACGGACGGCCCCGTACAGTCGATCCCGAGAGCAGTATCCGATAATGCACATTATGTCAGTGCGCTCGAGCTCGCGGCACTGGATCACTCCCCGCACTCAGCGCTCGTCACTTCTATTCGTATGCGACACGAGCCACGTAAGCTCGACCTGGTAGGTGGCGGGAAGTGTGAGGTCTGACGGAACAACGGGCCGTGGGCTGGACGCCTCGAGCACTGGACTACCCTTGATTGGCGCCGCAGACGGACACATCGGTCGGTGCTGCGTCGACGATCTCCGTCGTCACAGCGGTCCATCCCACAACCGTGCCAGCGGGCAGACCAGGATCAACGTCGGTAACGCCGAATCCCTCCAGAGCGACGAGCCGCTCGCCGATGAACTGCCCTGTTGCGGGATCGATGATGATCTCTTGGCGGAAAGCGTTGTTGCTCTCGTCTCGACCAATGGCAGTGCCCATAGTCCCGTCGAGGGTCGCTTGCTCGTCTGTGATGTAGACGCCGGGGATCAGCGCGGCCGCTTTGTACATAGCGGCGCGGTACTCCGCGGGCACCGCACCGTATCGGAGGGTGTCTGCGATCCATACGAGGGCTTCTCCGTCGCGGGAGGGACCTTGCCCGTCTGTGAAGCGGTAGATCTCGGCGAGCAGCTCGCCCGGTTCCAGCGGAAGCTGCGAGAAGTCTTTGCTTAGCCCACTCGGCGTCAAGTATCCGCCCAACCAGGTGCTGACCTCGATCTGCCCGTCTGGTAGTTCGTACTCGAGGTTCCCGCCCGGCAGCTCAATGAGGTTTCCTGTCGGCCCCTCTCGGTTTGAGGGGTCCTGCTGCGCGGCCCGCTCTGAATCTGCGCCGAAGGTTTGCGCCACGCTCCCCCGGCACTGGATTAGCCACCAAGTGTCGTTCCGATCCGCAGGCTGGAACATTTCCAGCAGCTCTCGTCGCAAGTAGAACTGAGCGTGCACCGAACTGAGGTCCGCCACCCCGTTGACGCGGGCAGCATCCACGTCCTCTTGCAGCCATGTTTGTGTCACGTAGACGGCGTCGTTGCGCACGCGAAGGTATTGGCCTGGCGTGAGCTGAGGATCAGTCGCTTCGAGGGCGGCGATGGCCGCGGCGTTGAGCACGGCTGCGGCTGCTGAATCGGCGCCGCCACGCCAACTGCCGAGTCCCAGGAGGTTGCCGCCGATGAGTGCGATCGTCAGCGCGCCGGCGCCGAGGACGGAGAATCTCATCCATACAGCGGAGCGCCCTCGTCGGCGGCGCACCGGTGCCGCCATCGGCGCGAAAGATGTTTCATCCCCCACAGTTGTAGATAACGCGTACGGCGTTTCCGCCTCGATCTGAGCAAACAGCGCCGCGCGGCCCTCAGCAACCCCCTCTGGAGTGCGTTCGGGTACGTCAGTCCGTGCTCGGCGCAGGAGCGAGATTTCGTCCATGGCTCTGTTCCTTCTCTTGGCGTGAAAACGGTTCGATCGCAGCGCGCAGCTTGCGTCGCGCGCGGTTCAGTCGTGAACGGACGGTGCCGACCGGGATGCTCAACGCTCGGCTGATGCCTTCGTAGTCGAGATCGCCGAATGTCTGCAGCAGGAGGACATCGCGGTCGCCGGGGGGTAATCGAACCAGTGCTTTACCGAGTCGGCGCGCGAGACGATTGGCATCGAGCCGGGAGTCAGCGGCCTCAATCTGGTCGATGTCGGTGCGTGCCAGGTCCGACGCGAGCATTCCCCGCCACGCGCGCGCTTCTGTTCGCGCGAAGCGGCGCATCAGAGTAGTGGCGATGCCAAGCAACCACGACCGCGCATCGTCGCTGCCCGTGAAGTCTCGCCGGCGCGCGAAAGCGACGAGAAATGTCTCCGAGGCAATGTCATCGGCCTCGGACGCTCCTAGACGTCGGGCTGCGTAGCGGTAGATGACGCGCTCGTGTCTGTCATACAGCGCGGCGAACGCCTCTGGCTGCTCGATGGACCGCCGGATCAGCTCGCCGTCAGAGGTAGTCACACTCAGTATTGTCCGATTTCGCGAATCGAGTTCACGGGAATCGCAGGGCCGACACCCTGCCGTAGTGCATGGAGGTGCTTCCAGCCCTGGACAGACAGTGCGGTGCCCGCTCGAGATCGAACGGCGGCACAGGTTCGTGATTCGGCTTTCGCGGGGTTAGCCTCGACCTATCGGGTGTGGTGCATGACGCGGAGGGGCGTGTCGGATGCGGGGTTGTTTCGTTTCGGTGAGCCGTGCGTGGCGCCCGCACTCTGAAGAGTTCAGAGGGGCGGAGTCATGACCGCTACTCCCCCGGACGGCGACGATCAGGTGACGATCACCGACCTGATGACTCCCGACCCGGAGGACGATGCGTTCGTCGTCACCTCCGGATCGTCGCGTGGGCTGAAGATCGCCGGGCTGATCATCGGAATCGTCATGGTTCTCTCGCTCGTGGTTACGGGCGGCTACGTCGCGTGGGCGCTGAACGCGCCCCTGCCTGCCGCGACGCTGGAGTGGCAGACACCGACCGTCGAAACGCCCATCGCGGCCCAGATTTCAGTCCCATCATTCGGTGCTGCCGCGCTGAGCGTCTCAGGTGCAGACATCTACCTCGGCGACGGCGCGAGCGGAATCTGGCAGACATCCGGTCCGCAGGATCCCCAGGTCATGGCGAGCATCAGCAAGATCATCACCGCCCTCGTGGTGCTTGAGAAGTACCCGCTAGCCGACGCATCCGATCCCGGCCCGACGATCACCTTCTCAAAGGCTGACCACGACCTCTACGACCAGTACTACGTGCGTGGCGCAACGATCGCGGCGATGCCGACGGGGACCAGGATGTCGCTGCACGACGCCCTGGCCACGATGCTGATTCCCTCAGCGAGCAACTACGCCGAGGCGATCAGCAGGTGGGCCTTCGGCTCGATCTCCGGGTTCCGTGCGGCGGCACGCGACTGGCTCCAGGCGCATGGTCTGGCGGGCACCACGGTGGTCGAGCCGACAGGCCTGGACTCCGAGAATGTGAGCACGCCGACGGATCTGGTCGCGATCGCCAAACTTGCGGCTGCAAACCCGACGATCGCTGCGATCGTGGGAACACCGTCGCTCACGATCCCCGGGCCCGGGTCCCTGCAGAACACGAACGCGTTGCTGGGCGTCGACGGCGTCACGGGTATGAAGACCGGAAACCTCGGGTACGGCACCTATGCATTCCTGTTCACAGCCGGTATGGACATCGAAGGCATGCACCTCGATGTCACAGGCGCAATCCAGGGTGGTGCGACACGGGAGTCTGTCAACGCGGATGTGCTCCGCATGATCGACAGCATCCGTCGCGGCTTCCACGATGTTCCGGTCGCACTCGCGGGTGACCACATCGGCACGGTCACGGCACCGTGGGGTGGAACCACCGAGGTCGTTGTCTCCCGCGACGTCGATATCTTCACCTGGTCCGACACACCGATTTCCGTGGAGGTCACCATGGCTGACCCGACGGAGTTCGCGACGGGCGACGTCGTCGGTCAGATCGTCTGGACCGCCGGTCCTCACACGGAGAGCGCCGACCTCATCGTGACCGAGTCAATTGCCCCTCCCACTGACTGGTGGCGACTGACGCACCCCGCGGAGCTGATCGGGCGCTAACCCTCTAGGAGCCTGTCGCGCAGCTCCCCAGGATCAGAGGCCCGCGCCGTCGTCGGTCGTGCTCGTGCTGCGGCGATCCACGCGCTCCTGCGTTGCGGGGTCGACGCTCGACCGAGTCACAGTTTCGGTCTGGCGGCGCCGCGCCAACAGAATGATCCCGAACAGGAACACGAGAACACCGGCGCCCATCAGGATGTAGCCGACGAGGTCAAGGTTGATCCACTCGACCTCGACGTTTACGGCGAAAGCCAAGATCGCGCCGATCACGAACAGCACGATTCCGGTACCAATACTCATGGAGCGTCCCTTTCGTCAGTGCGGCAGAAGCCGCATCCGACACCTTGGTGGACGCACCGCACGGCCGGAAGCGCCTTGACACTAGATTCCGGATGTGGCATATGGCCGCATCCGGGCGGAGTCACATGAACCAGCCGCTGTTGCGCACGGTTCTGTCTTGGAACTGATGCTGAGCCGCGGCACGCGCTCGCTCAACAGCTTCCTGCGCTTCGCGGCCCTCTTTCGCCTCGGAGAACGAGACGGGCTTACGGACAAAGAGGCGAGTCACCCGGTTCCAGAACGTCATCATCGCCACCCCCTTGTGCCCCACGATAGACCAGCTCACGCCGCTTCGGGCTCGATCGTCACCCAATCTCCGAACTTCGGTACCCGGCCATCACCCGATGACGTGCCCGTCAGCCGTCGACGAACCCACGGACCGACGTGCGCGCGATAGTAGGCCAATCCTCGAACGGCGTCGGCGGTGGACTGCTCGGGCATCGACCACCACTCCCCTGGTGCGGGATGACCCAGGGCGCCAAGGAGGCGCGCAGCCACCCGGTGATGCCCGCGGGAGTTCATGTGCAGCCTGTCCGCAGACCAGAACGACGGATGCGATAACTCGCGATCCGGCCAGTTGAGAGCCCGGACGACATCGGGACGGTCGGCGATTCGGGCCACGACCGCGCGCGAGAGATCGTCTCCCCGGCGTTGGATGAGCGAACGGAACGGCAGCTGAGCGGACGGATTCGCGCCCGACAGGAGAACCAGGCGAACGTTTTCCTCATCGCACCGGCGCAGCACGGTGCTGAAAGCATCCGCGATGCTCGCGATCGTCGTGCGGGGCCGCAGCATGTCGTTGCCGCCGCCGTTGAACGAGAGGTGCGTCGGTCGAAGAGCCAGCGCCGGCTCCAGTTGCTCTTCGACGATCGGCCACGCAAGCTTGCCGCGGATAGCAAGGTTCGCGTACGAAATCGGAGCGCCGAGCGCGTTCGCCCAGCCGAGAGCGGTGAGGTCCGCCCATCCGCGCACAGTGCCATCAGGCAGCTCGTCGCCGACGCCTTCGGAAAAGGAGTCACCGATGGCGACATAGCGGATCTCGTGCACTCCCCTAGCCTACGGTCGCTTCGTCGCGCTGTGTCTCCGCGCCTTCTGCGATCATCTCGCGCGCCATCGGGATGACCTTCGTGCCGTACAGCTCGATCGAGCGCATCAGCTTGTCGTGCCCGAGTGTGCCGTTCGAGTACTTCAGATCGAACCGGTCAATGCCGAGCGCCAAGACAGTGTCGGCGATCTTGCGTGCCACCCGATCGGGAGATCCGGAATAGACCGCTCCCCCGGCTCCGACATCGTGCTGAAACCGCATGCGGCTATAGGGCGGCCACCCACGTTCGGCTCCGATGCGGTTATTCATCGCTTCGAACGCGGGTAGGCCTGTTCCCACGCCTGCTCATCGGTATCGGCGATATGACCCGGCGAGTGGACACCGACGGGCCTGCGATCGTGCCCAAAGGAGGCCAGCGACCGGTGGAAGAGCTCGACGTAGGGTGCGAAGCGCTCAGCCGGCCCGCCGATGATCGCGAGCATGAGGCCGAAGCCGTACCGCGCTGTCCGGACGACGGACTCCGGTGATCCGCCGACACCAACCCAGGTCGTGAGGCCGGAGCCCTCGGTCTTCGGGTAGACGTCCGCGTTCGTGAGCGCGGCGCGGGTCGTGCCCGACCACGTGACCGGGCGCTCCTGGCGCAAGAGAGAAAACAGTTCGAGCTTCTCCTCGAAGAGGGCCTCATAATCCTTCAGGTCGTACCCGAACAGGGGGAAAGACTCGATGAAGGAACCCCGGCCCAGTACCACCTCGGCACGCCCGTTCGAGATGGCATCCAGGGTCGCGAACCGCTCGTAGACCCGCACCGGATCGTCTGAAGACAGAACGGTCACGGCAGTGCCGAGATGGATGTCGCGGGTTCGGCCAGCGATGGCCGCGAGCACCATCTCGGGGCTCGACACTGCAAAATCGGGGCGGTGGTGCTCCCCCACCCCGATGAACGAGATGCCGAGCTCGTCGGCCAGGACAGCCTGCTCGACGAGATTTCGCAGCGTCTGTGCATCCGAGAGGGGCGCTCCGCTCTCATCAACAGTGACATCACCGAAGGTATCGAGACCGAACTGAATCATGACGGCATCCTTTCCATGCACTTGCATAGAACCATACGATTCCGGTCCCTATTCCGATCCTCAGGTCAGCAACGCCGCACGCAGCGTATCGAGCCCGACGCCACCGATGTCGAGCGCGCGCTTGTGGAAGGCCTTGATGTCGAAAGCATCACCCTGCTGCTCGGCAACCGTGTCGCGCAGTTGCTCCCAGATTCGCTGGCCGACCTTGTAGGACGGTGCTTGGCCCGGCCAGCCCAGGTAGCGGTTCACCTCGAACTGAATGAACTCATCCGACATGTTCACGTTGCGGCGCATGAAGGCGAGAGCGTAGTCGTGGTCCCACACGCCGTCGCCGTCCAAGCGGGGCTTGCCGAGGTGCACACCGATGTCCAACACGACGCGCGCCGCGCGCATCCGCTGGCCATCGAGCATGCCGAGCCGGTCGGCGGGGTCATCTAGGTAGCCGAGCTGCTCCATGAGTCTCTCGGCGTAGAGCGCCCACCCCTCGGCGTGGCCCGAGGTGCCGGCCAGCAGACGCCGCCACGAGTTGAGCTGTGCCCGGTTGTAGACGGCCTGCGCGATCTGCAGGTGGTGACCGGGAACGCCCTCGTGGTAAACGGTCGTCAGCTCCCGCCACGTGTCGAACTCCTCGACACCCTCGGGCACTGACCACCACATGCGCCCGGGGCGTGAGAAGTCGTCGGTCGGGCCGGTGTAATAGATCCCGCCCTCCTTGGTGGGCGCGATCATGCACTCGAGCGTGCGGATCGGCTCGGGAATGTCGAAGTGCGTCTCCCCGAGCTCCGCCACGGCATGATCGCTCGTCTGCTGCATCCATCTCTGCAGCGCTTCCGTCCCGTGGAGTTTTCGCGCAGCATCCTTCTCGAGAAACGCGACAGCCTCTTCGACGCTGGCTCCGGTGAGGATCTCGTCGGCGATCTCTTCCTGCTCGGCTACCATGCGCGCGAGCTCTTCGATCCCCCACTCGTAGGTTTCGTCGAGGTCGATGGTCGCGCCGAGGAAGCGCCGTGAATGCAGCGCGTACAGGTCCCGGCCGACGCCATCCTGTTCCGGAGCGACCGGCGCAACCTCGCCGGCAAGCACGTCGGCGAGCTCCTCGTACGCCACGCGGGCAGCACCGGCTGCGTCGGACAATTCGCGCGCGAGGGATGCCGGAAGCTGCCCGTCGGAGGGCGCTGCCTCAGCGGCGAACTCCGCGAAGAAGCCACGGTCACTCGTGTACCGGCCGATCTGCGTCACGACCTCGCGCACCTGCCGCTGTGCAGGGACAACCCCTGCCGACACGCCGGCGCGGAGCGTTTCGACGTAGCCGCGCACCGCCTCTGGCACCGCTCCCAGTCGCGTCGCGATGACCGACCATTCGTCGGCGGTGTCGGTGGGCATGAGATCGAAGACCGCGCGGATGTCCTGCGGCGGCGAGGCGATCACGTTCAGGTCGCGAAGATGCCACTGGGCGTCGTGGAGCTCAAGGTCGAGTTCCAGCTCGCGGGTGAGGTCTGCTTTCGTGACTCTGTCGATGTCGTCAACAGGCTCTTCGGCGCGAAGCGCGGCAAGCGTCTTGCGGGCTTCGACGGCGAGTGCGTCAGCGCCGGCGGGCGAGTAGTCGCCGTAGCGTGCATTGTGCTCAGAGCGACCGATGTAGGTGGCGAGAGTGGGGACACGCTCCGCGAGCGTGTCGACCCACGCATCTGCGATCGCGTCGATGGGCGTGGCAGATCGAGGAGCTTCAGTCATGCGTTCGAGCCTAGCCAGAACAGGCGGTCAGTGCCCGGCAAGATTCCAGTCGCCGCCGCGGCCGACTTCGACATCCAGCGGTACGGAGAGTGTCGCCGCGTCAGCCATTCTCTGCCTGACGATCTCTTCAGCCCGGTCCCACTCCCCCGGCGCGACCTCGACCACGAGTTCGTCGTGGATCTGCAGCAGCACCCGCGAACGTAGATCGCTGTCGCGGAGGTCCTGGTGGATGCGGAACAGCGCGATCTTCATGATGTCGGCAGCGCTGCCCTGGATGGGAGCATTGAGCGCAGCGCGCTCGGCGTTCTCGCGCAGAACCCGGTTGGGGCTGGTGAGGTCAGGGAAGGGGCGACGACGGCCGAAAATCGTCTCGGTGTACCCGTCGATCCGCGCCTTCTCGACGGACGCTCGGAGGTAGTCGCGCACCGCACCGAATCGCGCGAAGTACTCCATCATGAGCTGTTTGGCCTCGGCCTGTTCGATGCGAAGCTGCTTGGACAGCCCGAAGGCTGAAAGGCCGTAGACGAGGCCGTACGACATGGCCTTGACCTTCGTCCGCATCTGTGGAGTGACATCGCCGGGGTCCACACCGAACACGCGCGCGCCCACGAAGCGGTGCAGGTCCTCACCGGAGTTGAAGGCCTCGATAAGCCCGGGGTCCTCCGACAGGTGCGCCATGATGCGCATTTCGATCTGCGAGTAGTCAGCGGTCAGGAGGGTGTCGTAGCCGTCACCGACGACGAAGGCCGAACGGATGCGTCGACTGTCCTCGGTCCGAATCGGAATGTTCTGCAGGTTGGGGTCGGTGCTCGAGAGGCGCCCCGTCTGGCTTCCCGTCTGCACGTAGGTGGTGTGAATGCGACCGTCGGCGCCGATCGCGGCATCCAGCGACTCGATGATCTGCCGGAGCTTCGTCGCTTCGCGATGTTGGAGAAGCAGACCGAGGAACGGATGCGGATTGGTCTCTTGCAGATCGGCCAGGACCGCGGCATCCGTCGAATACCCGGTCTTGGTCTTGCGCGTCTTGGGGAGCCCGAGTTCTTCGAACAGCACCTCTTGGAGCTGCTTCGGGGAACCCAGGTTCACCTCGCGACCGATCGTCTCGAACGCCTCGGCGGCAATCGCGTCGGCGCGGGTGCCGAGTTCTGCCGAGAACCCGGCGAGCGTCTCGTGCGAGACCGCCACCCCGTCCAGCTCCATGTCGACGAGTGCGTCGAGCGTCGGAAGCTCGATCTCGCGGAGCACGCCGGCGAGGTCGTCCGGCAGTTCAGCCCGCAGCGCGTCTGCGACTCGCAGCGTGAACCATGACAGCTGTCCGGGAGTGGCCCCTTCGGTCTCGGGAATCAGCTGCGTCGGATCGGCCTCGGGGAGCTTTTCTCCCAGGTATCGGTCGACGAGATCTCCGAGTGTTTTGTCGGGGAAGCTCGGACGAAGAAGCCACCCGGCCAGCGCAGTGTCGAACGCGACTCCCCCCACGGTGATGCCCGCCCGGCGCAACATCTTGATCTGCGGCTTGGCGTCGGCGAACACCTTCGGGCTATCGGACGAGAACCATGCCGAGAGGCGCGCTGCGGACTCGCTCGTCCAGCTCGTCTCGACGACGTCGCTTTCGCGCGCGAACCCGAGGCGGGCGGGGAGGGATGCGGAACTCGCGGCACCTGCGCCGGGAACGACGGTGACCGCGACCTCGCCCTCGCCCCCTGCCAGCCAAGCAGCCACAGCGTCAGCGTCCACCTCTGTGGCTGCGGGGAGTTGCACCGCCGGCGCCGAATCCGCGGGTTCCTCGCCACCCAAAGCATCGAAGACTCGGGGCAGCAGGGTACGAAACTCCAAGCGCGCGAAGATGTCGCGAATGCCCTGTGCGTCCATGCCGGTGACAGCGAGCTCGTCGGGGCCGACCGGCAGTTCGACGTCGCGCAACAACCGATTCAGCGCCCGGTTGCGCTTGACGTCATCGAGGTGCTCCCGCAGGTTGTTGCCCACCACTCCCGTGACACGGTCGGCGTTCTCGAGCAGCTCGTCGAGGGTGCCGAACTGGGTGAGCCACTTCACCGCGGTCTTCTCCCCCACCTTCGGGACGCCGGGAAGGTTGTCGCTGGTCTCGCCGACCAGAGCCGCGATGTCAGGGTATTGCTCAGGGGAGACGCCGTAACGCTCGCGCACGGCTTCGGGGTCGTACCGCTTGAGCTGGGACACTCCCTGCACGCTCGGGTAGAGGAGTGTGATGCGCTCATCAACGAGCTGGATCGTGTCGCGGTCGCCTGAGCAGACCAGCACGGTGTAGCCGGCCTCGGCGCCGCGGGTGGCGAGCGTGGCGAGGATGTCGTCGGCTTCGATGTCTTCTTGCTGGAGCACCGTGATGTTCATGGCACGCAGGCAGTCCTGCAGCAGAGGGATCTGCCCCTGGAACTCCTTGGGCGTCTCGGCGCGATTGGCCTTGTATTCCGCATACTCACGGGTACGGAACGACTGGCGCGAGGTGTCGAAGGCGACGGCGACGTGCGTGGGCTTTTCGGCTTTCAGCAGGTTTACGAACATCGACAGGAAACCGTAGATCCCGTTGGTGTGCTGCCCGTCTTTGGTTGTGAAGTTCTCGACGGGGAGGGCGAAAAACGCCCGAAAGGCCAGCGAATGGCCGTCGACGACCAGGAGGGTAGGCTTCGAGGAGTCCGTCACTCTGTCAGCCTACCCACGGCTTCCGACAGCACTTCTCCCGAGGGTGGTCATGAGCACGCAGCATCCGGCTAATGTCAACGGTATGGAGTGGGCGGCGCAGCGCGGCATGGGGACTCTCGCCCAAAAAATGGGCATGCAGTTCGTCGAGTTCACCGTGGAGCGTTCCGTTGCGACGATGCCCGTGGAGGGCAACACGCAGCCTGTCGGCCTCATGCATGGTGGCGCGTACGTCGTTCTCGGCGAATCGCTGGGATCGATGTCCGCGAACCTCTGGGCGGGCCCCGGACGCCTCGCGGTCGGGGTCGACATCAACGCAACGCACACGCGGTCCGCGCGCTCGGGTCTCGTGACCGGCGTGTGCACGCCCGTGCATCTGGGCCGCAGCATGACCGTTCACGAGATCGTGGTGTCCGACGATGAGGGCCGTCGTTGCTCCACAATTCGGATCACGAACCTCATCAAGGATGTGCCGCTCCCCGAGGAACTCACGCGCCCTGAGGCGTGAACCAGCGTCGCGCGCTCGTCGACTCTGCGCGTGAGCGAATGCCCGGGCTGAGCGGGCCGGGGTGTCAGGCCTTCTTCGGCGCCAGCTGCTCGATGATCGCCTTCGCGACGTCTTGCATGGTGAGGCGGCGGTCCATCGAGGCCTTCTGAATCCACCGGAATGCCTCAGGCTCGGAGAGGCCCATCTTCTCGTTCAGCAGGCCCTTGGCCCGATCCACGAGCTTGCGCGTCTCGAACCGCTCGACCATGTCGGCAACTTCTGCCTCGAGCGTGAGGATCTGCTCGTGCCGGGCAAGAGCGATTTCGATCGCGGGAAGGAGGTCGTTCGGGGTGAAGGGCTTCACGACATACGCGAGGGCACCAGCTTCGCTGGCTCGCTCGACGAGTTCCTTCTGGCTGAACGCCGTCAGGAGCACGACCGGAGCGATGTTGTTCTTGTTGAGCTTCTCGGCGGCTGAGATGCCGTCGAGCTGTGGCATCTTGACGTCCATGATGACAAGGTCTGGGCGTAGCTCCGTGGCCAGCTGAACCGCGCTCTCGCCGTCGCCGGCTTCGCCTACGACATCGAAGCCGTTGTCGCGAAGGATTTCGACGATGTCGAGCCGGATGAGGGACTCATCTTCGGCGACGACGACACGACGGGGGGTCCGGGCGGCGGACGTAGCGGCCTGCTCTTGCTCTGTCACCTTTGAATCCTACGGTATGGTCAATGCGGACGTGCCAGGCCGGTGTGGCGGAATGGCAGACGCGACCGACTCAAAATCGGTTGCCCGAAAGGGCGTGTGGGTTCGACTCCCACCACCGGCACGTGAGAAGAGCCGCGACCCGCCAGGGGTGCGGCTCTTCTCACGTCTCGATCGTGCGGCTTGGGAAGAGCGCACGGTGGGCGCGGCTCAGGCGCCGAAGAACTGGTTCCCGAGTGCCTTGCTCTTGAGCGCGTCGAATTCGCCCTGCGAGATTGTGCCGGCATCCAGGAGCGCTTTGGCGCGCTCGATCTCGGCAGTCGGGTTCGCGGCAAAGCGGCGGGACGATACTCGTCGGTCTCGGGAACCACCCCGCGACGGATGCTCGCGCGAGCGGCCATCCCGCGTCCTCGCGCGATCACGTAGACCAGAGCCGTCAGGAACGGCACGAGCACCAGGAAGATGATCCACAGCGCCTTCCAGCCGCCTGCCAGAGTGTGGTCGCGGAAGAGATCGATGATGATCAGCGCCACGACGTAGATGTAGGCGGCGATGTAGAACATCACGAGCGCGAACTAGAAAATGTCCCAGATGCCGAGCACGGCTACCTCCGAATGCGAAACGGTCGCGCTCAGCATAGTGCCGAGCGCGACCGTGTCGTGCGAAGCGAGTGTCAGCCCGCGTTCTGGTACGCGGGCGCTTTGCCGTGCACCGCATCCCCCACATTGTGAATGCGGATGTCGTTGGTCGTGCCTTCGATTCCGGGAGGCGAACCCGAGATCACGACAACCTTGTCTCCGACCTTGGCCAGGTCGTTCGCAAGCAGGTAGTCATCCACCTGCAGGAACATCCGGTCGGTGTGTGACACGTGTTCGACGAGGGTCGACTGGATGCCCCAGGTGACCGCCATACGACGGCGGATCGCCGGGTCTGGGGCGAAGGCTAGCATGGGGATCTTCGGTCGCAGCCGCGACAGGCGGCGGGCTGAGTTGCCCGACTCCGTGAACACGCACAGGAACTTGGCCTCCACGAAGTCGGCAACTTCGTTGGCGGCGAGCGTGATGATGCCACCCTGGGTGCGCGGTTTGGTGTGGATAGGCGCGATGCGCTCAAGGCCGTGCTCTTCGGTCGACTCGATGATGCGAGCCATGGTCTGTACGACGACCACGGGGTACTCCCCCACGCTGGTCTCGCCCGAAAGCATCACCGCGTCGGCTCCATCGAGGACGGCGTTGGCGACATCGCTCGTTTCAGCGCGCGTGGGAACCGGGTTGTTGATCATCGACTCGAGCATCTGCGTGGCGACGATGACCGGCTTGGCCATCGCGCGGCACAGCTCGACTGCGCGCTTCTGCACAATCGGTACGGCCTCCAGCGGAAGCTCCACGCCGAGGTCGCCACGGGCGACCATGATGCCGTCGAAGGCGTCGATGATCTCCTCGAGGTTGTCGACGGCCTGCGGCTTCTCGATCTTGGCGATAACCGGAACCCGGCGGCCCTCCTCGGCCATGATCACGTGAACACGCTGGACGTCCTTGGCATTCCGGACGAACGACAGGGCGATCAGGTCGGCGCCGGTGCGCAGACCCCAGCGGAGGTCAGCCTCGTCTTTGTCGGAGAGGGCGGGAACGTTGACCGCGACCCCGGGAAGGTTGATGCCCTTGTTGTTGGACACCGGGCCGCCGACGATGACTTCGGTCGTGACGACCGTGCCGTCGGTCTCGACGACCTTGACGCGAACCTTGCCGTCGTCGATGAGGAGGAAGTCTCCCGGCTTCACGTCGGCAGGAAGACCCTTGAACGTCGTTGAGACGATCTCTTTCGTGCCGAGGATGTCCTCGGTCGTGATCTTGAAGATGTCGCCGACCGCGAGGTCGTGGGGTCCGTTCTCGAACTTGCCTAGGCGAATCTTTGGTCCCTGCAGGTCGACGAGAACCGCGACGGCGCGCTGTGCGTCGTCGGCAGCCTTGCGGACATTGGCGAAATTGTTCTCGTGAACCGAGTAGTCGCCGTGGGAGAGGTTGAAGCGGGCCACGTCAACACCGGCATCGATGATGGCGCGAACCATCTCGTATGTCGAGGTTGCCGGGCCCAAGGTTGCGACGATCTTCGCGCGTCTCATCCGAGTATGCTCCGTTGTTTGCGTGATGCAGGCAGAAGGCCTGCGGGTATAGGCAGGGGCCGGGCCCAGCCTACGCGTGCGCCATACCGATGGCGACATCCGTCGGGTTAACAGGAGACGGAAGCTCCGTGTCGCCCATCAGATACCGGTCCACCGCTGCAGCGGCCGCGCGTCCTTCGGCGATCGCCCAGACGATGAGGGACTGGCCGCGCCCGGCGTCACCGGCAACGAACACCCCCGGATGCGTCGTCTGGTAATCGTCCTCACGGGCAACGTTGCCGCGATCGGTGAATCTGGTGCCGAGCTGGTCTTCCAGAAGAAGTCGCTCGGGGCCGGTGAAGCCCATGGCGATGAGCACGAGATCTGCGGGGATCTCGCGTTCGGTGCCGCTCTTCGGGATGCGTCGGCCGTCCACGAACTCGGTCTCAGCTACCCGCAGGTACTGCACCTCGCCTGCGTCGTTACCGAGGAACTCGACGGTGGAGGCGAGGTACATCCGCTCCCCGCCTTCCTCGTGGGCTGACTGCACTTCGAACAGGGTGGGGGCCATCGGCCATGGCTGCGCTTCAGGGCGCGCCTCGGGAGGGCGGCGACCGATCGCGAGGTTCGTGACGCTCAGCGCGCCCTGGCGGTGTGCCGTTCCAATGCAGTCCGCACCGGTGTCGCCGCCACCGATCACGATCACGTGCTTGCCCTCCGCCGTGATCTGGTTGGCTACGGCATCCCCGGCGACAGCGTGGTTCGACTCGACGAGGTACTCCATCGCGAAATGGACGCCGGCGAGATCGCGTCCTGGGATCGGAAGGTCCCGCGGAACTGTTGCGCCGGTTGCGACGACGACAGCGTCGTACCGGGCACGCAGGGCATCCCAGGTGATGTCGGTGCCGATGTTCACGCCGGCACGGAACCGGGTTCCTTCATCCTGCATCTGACGAAGACGCGACTCCAGGTGGCGCTTTTCCATCTTGAAGTCCGGGATGCCGTAGCGCAGCAGGCCGCCGATACGGTCATCCCGCTCGTAGACAGCGACGGTGTGACCAGCCCGCGTGAGCTGCTGCGCGGCGGCGAGGCCCGCTGGGCCTGAACCGACCACTGCGACGGTCTTCCCCGTCAGGCGGCCCGGCGGCTTGGGCTCGACCCACCCGCTCGCAAAGGCCTGATCGATGATCGAGACCTCGACCTGCTTGATCGTCACCGCCGGCTGGTTGATCCCCAGCACACACGCGCTCTCGCACGGCGCGGGGCAGAGCCGACCCGTGAACTCCGGGAAGTTGTTCGTGGCGTGCAGACGGTCGATCGCCGCACGCCCCTCGCCACGCCACGTGAGGTCGTTCCATTCGGGGATGAGGTTTCCCAGCGGGCATCCCTGGTGGCAGAAGGGGATGCCGCAGTCCATGCAGCGTCCCGCCTGCCGGCGCAGCACAGCGCTGTCGCCCGGTTCGTAGACCTCTTTCCAGTCCATGATGCGAACAGGCACCGGACGGCGTGCGGGCAGCTCCCGCTCGGTCACCTTCAAAAAGCCCTTGGGATCAGCCACCGGTCACCTCCAGGATGCGGGTCCAAACAACGTCGCCGTCGGGGTCGAGGCCCTCGTCGACAGCCTCCTGCCGTGTACGCAGCACGGCGGCGTAGTCCCGAGGAACGACGCGGACGAAGTTGGCGACCTCCTCGTCGAAGCGCGCGAGGAAGTCTGCGGCAAGCGCGGATCCGGTCTGTTCGACGTGCTGCGCGAGCAGATCGCGCAGCATCTCGGCATCCCCGGAACCCAGCGGTCCGAGTTCGAGCTCACCGGTGGCCAGCGCCTCCCGGTTGACGAGGTCGGCGTCGAGCCGGTAGATGTACGCGGTTCCTCCCGACATGCCGGCACCGAGGTTCCGGCCCGTCGGTCCCAGGATGACGGCGAGACCACCGGTCATGTACTCGAGCGCGTGGTCACCGACCCCTTCGACGACAGCGGTCGCCCCCGAGTTGCGGACAAAGAACCGTTCGCCCACGATGCCGCGCAGGAACAGGGTTCCCTGCGTTGCGCCGTAGCCGATCACGTTGCCGGCGATGACGTTCTGCGACGCATCGAAGGCAGCATCCTCGGGAGGCCGGATGACGATCTGACCGCCGGAGAGCCCCTTGCCGACGTAGTCGTTCGAGTCTCCCGTCAACCGCAGCGTGATCCCTGCGGGCATGAACGCACCGAAGGACTGCCCGGCCGAACCGGTGAGGTTGATCGTGATGGAACCTGCAGGCAGACCGTTCTGGCCCTGAGCTTTCGTCACGTGGTGGCCGAGCAACGTACCGACCGCGCGGGCCGTATTGCGCACGGGCAGGTCGATCGTGATCTGGCCGCCGTGCGCGATCACATCCTGCGCCCGCTCGATGATCGGGACGTCGAAGTGCTCGTCGAGCTCATGATCCTGCGGACGCAGGTTGCGGCGCGGCTCGTCGTCGGAGAACGCGGGACCCTCCAGCACGGGTGTCAGGTCCATTCCGCTTGCCTTCCAGTGCGCGATCGCACGGTTGGTGTCAAGCAGTTCGTGATGACCGATCGCCTCGTCGAGCGAGCGGAACCCGAGCTCTGCCAGGTACTCGCGCACCTCCTGAGCGATGAACTCCATGAAGGTCTCGACGAACTCCGGCTTGCCGGTGAACCGCGACCGCAGGACGGGGTTCTGCGTGGCGACACCGACCGGACAGGTGTCGAGATGACAGACACGCATCATGATGCATCCGGAAACGACCAGCGGAGCGGTGGCGAATCCGAACTCCTCGGCGCCGAGCAGTGCGCCGATGATCACGTCTCGTCCTGTCTTGATCTGGCCGTCGACCTGCACGACCACACGATCGCGCATGCCGTTGAGCATCAGGGTCTGCTGCGTTTCGGCGAGGCCCAGCTCCCACGGCGTGCCTGCGTGCTTGAGCGAGTTCAACGGGCTGGCACCGGTGCCGCCGTCGTGTCCGGATACCAGGATGACGTCGGCCAGCGCTTTTGCCGTACCCGCTGCTACCGCACCGATGCCCGACTGGCTCACCAGCTTGACGTGCACGCGGGCCTGCGGGTTGGCACGCTTGAGATCGAAGATCAGCTGCTTGAGGTCCTCGATCGAATAGATGTCATGGTGCGGCGGCGGCGAGATGAGGCCGACACCGGCGGTGGCATGCCGGGTGCGCGCCACCCACGGGTAGACCTTGGTCGGGGGCAGCTGCCCACCCTCGCCCGGCTTCGCCCCCTGTGCCAGCTTGATCTGGATGTCGTCGGCTTCCGTCAGATACAGGCTCGTGACACCGAAGCGCCCCGATGCCACCTGCTTGATGGCGCTGCGGCGTTCGGGGTCGAGGAGACGGTCGACATCCTCGCCGCCCTCACCGGTGTTGGACTTGCCGCCGATCCGGTTCATCGCGATAGCGAGTGTCTCGTGCGCTTCCTTCGAGATGGAGCCGTAGCTCATCGCGCCGGTTGAGAACCGCTTCACGATCGCCGACACCGGCTCGACTTCGTCGATCGGCACGGGACGGCGCACACCGGTGCGCAGACGGAAGAGTCCGCGGAGGGTCTTCAGTTCGCTCGCCTGGTCATCTACGAGCTTGGTGTACTCGCGGAACACGTCGTACCGGCGCGTGCGGGTCGAGTGCTGAAGGCGGAAGACCGTCTCAGGGTTGAACAGGTGAGGCGAGCCGTCTCGGCGCCACTGATACTCCCCACCGGTCCAGAGGCGCTCGTGCGCGCGCTCTGCTTCGTCCTCGGGGTACGCGTAGGCGTGTCGGGCACGGTTCTCGGCGGCGATGACGTCGAGCCCGACGCCGCCGAGCTTGGTCTCGGTGCCGGTGAAGTACGCGTCCACGAACTCCTGCGACAGGCCGACGGCCTCGAACACCTGGGCGCCCGCGTAGGACGACACTGTCGAGATCCCCATCTTGGACATGATCTTCAGAACGCCCTTGCCGAGGGCATAGATGAGGTTCTTGACGGCCTTTTCGGGCGAAACGCCGGTGATGTACCCGGCGCGCACGAGGTACTCGACGGTCTCCATGGCGAGGTAAGGGTTCACTGCTGACGCCCCGTAACCAAGCAACGTCGCGACGTGGTGAACTTCGCGGACGTCTCCAGCCTCGACGACCAGCCCTACTTTCATTCGCGTCTCGCGCCGGATCAGGTGGTGGTGGATGGCGGCGACCATCAGCAACGAGGGAATCGGGGCGAGGTCCTTGTTGGAGTCGCGGTCGCTGAGCACGATGTACTCGGCACCGTCCTCGATCGCCTGGTCGACTTCGCTGCACATCTGCGCGATGCGCTTCTGCATCCCCTTGTGGCCAGCCTCGACGCGGTACAGGCCACGGATGGTTACCGAGGAGCGTCCGGGCACTGCGGTATCGATGTGCTGGATCTTCGCGAGTTCATCGTTGTCGATGACCGGGAAGTCCAGGGTCACGGTGCGCGTGTGGCTCGGGCCCCAGTCCAAGAGGTTCCGCTCGGGGCCGATACCGAGCGAGAGCGAGGTGACGACCTCTTCTCGGATCGAGTCCAGGGGCGGGTTGGTCACCTGAGCGAACTGCTGGGTGAAGTAGTCGAACAGCAGGCGCGGGCGGTCGCTCAGGACCGCGACGGGGGTGTCACTGCCCATAGCGCCGAGCGGCTCCGCGCCCTTCTGCCCCATGGGGGTCAGCAGAATGCGGACTTCTTCTTCCGTGTAACCGAAGGTGCGCTGACGGCGGGTGATCGACGCGATCGGATGCACGATGTGCTCACGCTCGGGCAGTTCCGCCAGGCGAACGCGACCGGCGTCCAGCCACTCCTGCCAGGGCTGCATCGTCGCCAGATCGCGCTTGATCTCGTCATCCTCGATGATCCGGCGCTGCGCCGTGTCCACGAGGAACATGCGGCCAGGGCGCAGGCGTCCGCGTCGCTTGATGCGCTCGGGCTCGAAGTCGAGCACACCGGTCTCGCTGCCGATGACGACAAGGCCGTCGGTGGTCTCGGTCCATCGTCCGGGACGCAGGCCGTTGCGGTCCAGAGTCGCGCCGACGAGCGTGCCATCCGTGAAAATGAGGGCGGCGGGACCGTCCCACGGCTCCATCTGGATCGCGTGATAGTCGTAGAACGCGCGCAGATCAGGGTCGAGCCCGACCTGCTTCTCGTAGGCCTCGGGGACCATCATCATGATGGCGTGAGGCAGGCTTCTGCCGGTCAGCGTGAGCAACTCGAGCACCTCGTCGAAGGAGGCCGAGTCGCTGGCGCCGTCGGTGCAGATCGGAAGCAGCGGACGGATGTCGCCGATCAGCTCGGACTCGAGCTGTGACTGGCGTGCGCGCATCCAGTTGCGGTTGCCGTTGACGGTGTTGATCTCGCCGTTGTGTGCGAGCATGCGCAGCGGCTGAGCCAGTCGCCACGAGGGGAAGGTGTTGGTCGAGTACCGCGAGTGAACCACGGCGAGCTCGGATGCAAACCTCTCGTCCTGCAGGTCGGGGTAGAACGGCTCGAGCTGCAGCGTCGTGACCATGCCCTTGTAGCCGAGGGTGCGTGCCGACAGCGAGACGAAATATGCGCCGAGCTCGGTGCGACTGCGCTTGCGGAGCCGGTAGGTGCGGCGATCCAGCGCGACTCCCGACAGCGCAGGGGCGTCACCGACCGCGGGACGCGAAACAAACAGTTGCTCGAAGGCCGGGCGCGCCTCAAACGCGAGCTTGCCGAGGTGCTCCTCGTCGGTGGGGACTTCACGCCAGCCGAGGACCTCGAGGTTCTCGCTTGCCGCGATGCGCTCGATGCCAGCCTTCTGCTCGGCCCGAGCTTCGTGATCCAGGGGAAGGAAGACCATGCCCGCCGCGTACTCCCCCATCGGAGGCAGGTCGAAGTCCACGACAGCGCGAAGGAAGGCATCCGGCATCTGCGTGAGGATGCCGGCGCCGTCGCCAGTACCGGCATCCGACCCGATTGCACCCCGGTGCTCAAGGTTGCGAAGGGCGGTCAGAGCGAGGTCGATGATGTCGTGACCGGGCTCCCCACGAAGGGTCGCGACCATGGCCAGGCCACACGCGTCCCGTTCGAAGTCAGGGTTGTACATCCCCTGCTTGGCGGGGAAGCCGGATTCGCCGGTGGCGATGCGACGGGGGCTCGATGCCATTGCTACCGTCCTCACGTTGATGCTCAAGATGGGACGACGTCGGCCCGGCTGTGTGTGGTGTACGCGGTGATCGGGGTACTACTCCGGTGATCAGATCACTGCGGCCGTGTGGTGCTTGTGGCGCTGCCGGCGGTGACTTCGGGGGCCGGTGGTTCGCTGACGTCGACGAAGTCGGGAGTGTCCTGCGATTGTACAGTGCCTTTCGCGGCGCGTTCGCGACCGGGAACGTACGGTGAAGGCTCCCGCCCGGGGTGGCGGCGCCTCTGCACGATCATGATCGCGAGGCCGATGACGACGCCGAAGATCGCTGCCCACACGTTGGTGCGGATGCCGAGGAAGATCTCGCTGGGATCGATGCGGATCGACTCCCAGACGATGCGGCCGGCGCTGTACCAGATCAGGTAGAGACCGAACAGGCGTCCCCACTGCAGCGCGAAACGACGCCCCGCCCACAGCAGCACAGCAGCGCCGAGCAGGTTCCAGATCATCTCGTACAGGAACGTCGGGTGGAACAGGGTCCCGGGGGCAAGGCCCGGAGGGAACGCGGCGTTGGTGGACTCGATCTCCAAGCCCCACGGGAGGTCGGTCGGAAGGCCGAACAGCTCGTGATTGAACCAGTTGCCGAGTCGTCCCATGGCCTGGGCGATGATCAGACCTGGCGCCAAAGCATCGGCGAATGACCAGAATCGGATGCCGGTCCAGCGGCATCCGAGCCACGCCCCGACTGCCCCGCCGATGAGCGCGCCGTAGATGGCGATGCCACCCTCCCAGATGCGGAAGACCGCCCAGATGTCGGTTCCCTCGCCGAAGTAGAAGCCGGGGTGCGTGACGACGTGGTAGATCCGAGCGCCGATGATCGCGAGGGGAACCGCGAGCAGCGCGATGTCGATGACGATCCAGTTCTCGGCACCGCGCTTGGTCAGGCGGTAGTTCGTAAGCAGGACGGCGACGATGATGCCGGCGATGATGCACAACGCGTAGAAGTGGATGCGCAGCGGCCCGAGGTCGATGTAGCTGACACTCGGACTGGGGATGCTCGTCAGGACGTTCTGGAAAGCGCTGATCATGTCGATCGTCCTCGGTTGGTCGGGCGCCGACCGGAGGGCCGACGACGTGAGTCTAGTTCGAGTGGGGCGGGCTCACTCGCGAACGGTGCCTGCGACGAGCTCGCGCGCTGCAGCAGCGAGGCCGTCGAGCCCGCCATCACGCAGCGCCCGCACGAGCGCCGTGCCGACGATTGCACCGTCGGCGTATTCAAGGACGCTGCGCACGTGGTCGGCGTTGGAGACGCCGATGCCCACGCACGCGCGCTCTGCACCGTGCTCGCGAAGGCGGGCGACGAGAGCGCGGGCTGCAGCATCCAGTTGCGCCCGCTCCCCCGTGATGCCCATCGTTGACACGGTGTACACGAACCCGGTGGTTTCGCGCACGATCATCTCGAGGCGGGCATCGGTCGAACTCGGTGCGGCGAGGAACACCCGGTCAAGGCCCGTTCGCGTGCTCTCGGCGAGCCAGTCGGATGCCGCGTCGGGGGTGATGTCGGGTGTGATCAGCCCGGCGCCACCGGCGGCGCTGAGGTCGTCGGCGTAGCGGGAGACTCCGTACTGGACTACGGGGTTCCAGTACGTCATGACCAGGACGGGAACGTCGGTGCGTGCTGACACCTCGCGAACCGCGGTGAAGGTGTCACGCATCCGGAAGCCCGCTTGCAGCGCAGCGTTGGTTGCCTCCTGGATGACCGGCCCGTCCATCACCGGATCCGAGTACGGCGGTCCAAGTTCGAGGATGTCGACGCCGGCCTCGGCCAACGTGACGGCGGCCTCGATGCTGGTCTGCAGGTCGGGATAGCCGATGGGAAGGTAGCCGATCAGGGCGCCACGGCCCTCAGCCCGGGCCGCGTCGATCGCGGTGGCGACGGCGCTCACGGCTGGGCTCCCTCGTCGTACAGCTCGAACCACCGGGCCGCGGTGTCCATGTCTTTGTCGCCGCGACCGGACAGCGAGATGGCCAGAACCGCTTCCGGTCCGAGGTCGCGCCCGATGCGCAGGGCACCGGCGAGGGCGTGAGCCGACTCAATCGCCGGGATGATGCCCTCGGTGCGCGAAAGCAGGCGCAGTGCCTCCATCGCCTCGGTGTCGGTGGCGGGGATGTAGTGGGCACGACCGATGTCGGCGAGCCAGGCGTGTTCGGGTCCGACCCCGGGATAATCCAGGCCTGCCGAGATCGAGTGGGACTCGACCGTCTGGCCGTCTTCGTCTTGCAGGACGAAGGTCTTGGCGCCGTGCAAGATGCCCGGCGTGCCCCGCTCGATGGATGCCGCGTGCCGGGGCGTGTCGACGCCATCCCCGGCCGCTTCGACGCCATAGAGGGCGACGCCCTCGTCGTCGAGGAATGCATCGAACATGCCGATGGCATTCGATCCGCCGCCGACGCACGCGAAGACGGCATCGGGAAGCCGTCCGATCTCATCCAGAAGCTGAGCGCGCGCTTCTTCGCCGATGACCTTCTGGAAGTCACGGACCATGGCAGGGAACGGGTGCGGGCCCGCGGCGGTGCCGAAGATGTAGTTCGTGTTCTCAACGCTGGCGACCCAGTCGCGGTATGCCTCGTTGATGGCATCCTTCAACGTTCGCGAGCCCGTCGTGACCGGGATGACTTCGGCTCCGAGCAGCCGCATGCGGGCGACGTTCAGCGCCTGGCGCTGCGTGTCGACCTCGCCCATATAGATCGTGCAGTCGAAACCGAACAGCGCCGCAGCCGTGGCAGTTGCCACACCGTGCTGGCCGGCTCCGGTCTCCGCGATCACCCGCGTCTTGCCCAGACGCTGCGTGAGCAGAGCCTGGCCGAGCACGTTGTTGATCTTGTGGGACCCCGTGTGGTTCAGGTCCTCACGCTTGAGAAACACCCGCCCGGCGCCGGTGTGCTCGGCGAACCGCGGCACCTCGGTGAGGGCAGAAGGTCTGCCGGCGTACGAGTTCAGCAGCCGAACGAACTCCGCCTGGAACGCCGGGTCGATGCGAGCTGCCTCGTATTCGGCAGCGAGCTCGTCGATTGCGGCGATGAGCGACTCGGGCATGAAACGCCCGCCGAAGTCGCCGAAGAAGGGACCGCGCTGTTCGCGCAGGCTCGTGGTCATGATCCTGCCTCCAGGAACGTGGTGAGGGTCGCGACGGGGTCACCGGTAACCAGCGCCTCGCCGATGAGGACGACATCTGCGCCCGCAGCCCGGTAGTGCGCGACATCGGCCGGCGCTAGCACAGCGGACTCCGCGACAGCGATGGCATCCGCGGGGATGGACTCGCGCAGGCGCCCGAACAGACCGCGGTCGAGTTCGAACGTGGAAAGGTCGCGCGCGTTGACGCCGACCAGGCGTGCACCGATGTCCGCGGCACGCTGCAGTTCCTCGAGCGAGTGTGTTTCGACCAGTGCCGTCATCCCGAGCTGTTCGATAAGGCGCATCAGCCGCTCGAGTACCGGCTGGTCGAGGGCCGCGACGATGAGCAGAACGATATCGGCGCCTGCCGCGCGGGCCTCGAAGACCTGATACTCGGTGGAGACGAAGTCCTTGCGCAGCACCGGGAGGGATACTGCAGCACGGACTGACTCGAGATCCGCGAGGCTCCCCTTGAACCGACGCTGTTCCGTCAGAACCGAGATGGCCGATGCTCCCCCGCGCTCGTACAGAGATGCGAGGTGGGCTGGGTCGGGGATCTCGGCGAGGTCGCCGCGTGATGGGCTGGCACGCTTGACCTCGGCGATGATGCGCACGTTCTCGGTGGGTGCCAGTGCTTCGAGTGCCGGGAGCGCGGCGGGACGATCACGTGCGGCGCGTTCGACATCCGCAAGCGGCCGCACGGCTTCGCGCGACCGGGCGTCCTCGAGAGCGCCGGCCGTGAGGTCGGCGAGCATGCTCAATGCTCTTTCGCGGTGTACCTGGAGCCGCCCACGCCGTAGCCGACCTTCGCCATGATCCAACCGACGAGCGCCCCCACCACGACAAGGACTACCGACGCCCACACGAGCCAGACGATCTCCAGGAAGAACGCCACTGTGCCCAGGGCGATGGCAGCGAGCATGATGACGACAGCCGTCCAGGCCGCCGGCGAGTGTCCGTGGCCGGGGTCGCCGATGGGGTTGCTCATGGATATCCTCCGGTAGTGCGCGGGCTGTGGCCAGTCTAGCGGTCAGGTGGTGGGGTCCCCGCCACGGGAGAGGTCATCCCACGAGTCGATGGCATCGAGGGGTTCGCCGCTCTGGCGTCGCTCGGCGCGCTCGGCCTGGTACCGTTTCCCACCCTCGGGCCACAGGCGGGCTGTCGCGAGAACCCAGGTCCCGGCGGCAGCCATAATGACGGCCGCGACGAGGGTGATGGCGGGCCAGGCCGTGACGGTGATCCCTGCCACAAGCTCCGCGATCGCGCTCTCGCCGCGGATGCCGGTCACGGCTGCAACTTCGGCTGCGACGGCGTCTACGGGGGCGTTGATGGCGATCGGTGCTGCGAGGACGGCCAGAGTGACCCCGAGGGCGGCCCCGATCAGACCGAACACGGGACGGAGGATCCGACCGACGATGGATAGAGCGGCTCCGAGCGCGAGCGCCGTCAGGCTCAGCGGCGCGAGGAGCACCACCGCGGACGCCCCCGCCACGGCGAGCGGTTCCGCGGCACCGTCTGTCAACGACACGAGGAGCCACGTCTGGGTCGAGGAGATGAGGCCCGTCGCACCAGCGATCAGCAGAGCGACAACTCCGACGAGCCGGGCCCGCGCGATCATGCGTCCCCGTGGGTGACAGCCGGTTCGAGGTCGGTCGTGTCGAAGCAGCTTCGCGTACCGGTGTGGCAGGCTGCACCGATCTGCTCGACTTCGATCAGGAGCGCGTCGCCGTCGCAATCCAGCTTCGCACCGCGCACATACTGCACATGCCCGGACGTATCGCCCTTGCGCCAGTACTCCTGACGCGAGCGCGACCAGAAGGTCACGCGGCCGCTGGTGAGCGTACGCCGCAGCGCTTCAGCATCCATCCATCCGAGCATGAGCACCTCTCCGGTGTCCCACTGCTGGATGATCGCCGGCGCAAGTCCGTCTGGGTTGAAGGAGACTGCCGTGATGCGGTCATCGACATCGGTCACGCTCTCACCTCCACGTTCTCGGCTGCCAGTGCAGACTTGACATCACCGACGGTGAGCTGACCGGAGTGGAAGACACTCGCGGCCAGCACAGCGTCTGCTCCGGCGTGAACGGCCGGCGCGAAATGCTCGACCGATCCCGCACCGCCGGAGGCGATCACCGGTACCGACGAGATCTCGCGCATCAGCGACACGAGCTCCAGATCGAAACCCTCCCGTGTGCCATCGGCGTCGATCGAGTTGACCAGGAGCTCGCCTGCACCTCGATCGATGGCCTCGCGAGCCCATGCCAGCGCATCCAGCGTCGTCTCGGTGCGGCCACCGTGGGTGGTCACGACGAATCCCGAGTCGACCGCTGCGGAGCGCTTCACATCGAGTGAGAGCACGAGGACCTGCGCGCCGAAGCGATCGGCGATCTCGTCGACGAGCCCGGGGCGAGCGATGGCGGCGGAGTTGACCCCGACCTTGTCTGCTCCGACGCCGAGGAGCCGAGCCACGTCGTCGCCCGAGCGTACCCCTCCCCCGACGGTGAGCGGGATGAAGACCTCTTCGGCGGTGCGCTGAACGACGTCGTAGGTTGTCGCGCGCTCGTCGACAGTCGCGGTGACGTCGAGGAACGTGATCTCGTCAGCGCCCTGCCGAAAATACGCCGCGGCAAGTTCGACGGGGTCTCCCATGTCGCGGAGATTCAGGAAGTTGATGCCCTTCACCACCCGCCCGGCGGCGACGTCGAGGCACGGGATGACGCGGGTCGCGACAGCCATCTAGAGCCTCGCCGCGTGGATCTCGGTCACGAGGATGGCGCGAGCGCCGATGCCGTACAGGGCATCCATCACCTGATTGACGCCCTTGCGCGGGCTCATGACGCGTACAGCAACCCACGACGGGTCCCGGAGCGGCGAGATCGTCGGTGATTCGATACCCGGTGCGATCTCGACTGCGCGATCGACGAGGTCCGCCGGGAGGTCGTAGTCGATGAGAACGTATCGGCGGGCAACCATGACGCCGCGCAGACGCCGCAGGAGAGTCTCGGTCCCCTCGACCTCGCGGGGCCCTCCGATCAGGACGGCTTCGGACTCCAAAAGCACCGGGCCGAAGATCTCCAGCCCCGCCTGCTTGAGGGTCGTGCCCGTCGAGACCACATCGGCGACGGCGTCAGCGACGCCCAGGCGCACGGCGGATTCGACCGCGCCGTCAAGCGGAACGAGGTCGACAGCGATCCCGCGCTCGTCAAGGAACGAGTCCACAAGGCCCGGGTAAGCCGTAGCCACGCGCATTCCCTCGAGGTCAGCGAGCTCGGTGAACCTTCCGGGAGGCCCCGCGAAGCGGAAGGTGGAGTCGGCGAAGCCGAGGGACTCGACCTCGCGCGCCGGCATCCTGGCATCCAGCAACAGGTCGCGACCGGTGATCCCGACATCCAGGGCACCCGAGCCGACATACGTCGCGATATCGCGCGGCCGCAGATAGAAGAACTCGACCTCGTTCGCAGGGTCGATGACGTGGAGGTCTTTCGGGTCGCGTCTGCCGGTGTACCCGGCTTCGGTGAGCATGGCGGCAGACGTCTCGGCCAGCGAGCCCTTGTTGGGCACGGCGATTCGGAGCATGGGGGTCTTTCGGGTCGAAGCGGGAGCGGGCGACGGGTTCAGAGATGTCGGTACACGTCCTCGAGCGAAAGACCCTTCGCCAGCATCAACACCTGCAGGTGGTACAACAATTGCGAGATCTCTTCAGCTGCAGCCTCGTCAGACTCGTACTCGGCAGACATCCACACCTCAGCGGCCTCTTCGACGATCTTCTTGCCGATCGCGTGGATGCCAGCATCGAGCTCTGCGACGGTCCCCGAACCCTCGGGACGGGTCTGCGCCTTCACCGTCAATTCGGCGAACAGCTCTTCGAAGGACTTCACCATGCCAGGGTAGCGAACCGCGCGGCCTGCTCGGTCAGTGCCGATGGGCGTGCGTGCCGCGAGAACGCAGCCCTGCGATTGCAGCATCCGGGTCGCCGGCCCCGAACACGGCTGATCCGGCGACGAACGTGTCGGCCCCGGATGCGGCGGCCTGTTCGATCGTGGACTCCGAGATGCCGCCGTCCACCTGCAACCACACCGCGGAACCGCGGCGGCGGCATTCATCAGCGAGGGTGCGGAGCTTGGGCATCATGTCAGTCATGAAGGACTGACCGCCGAATCCGGGTTCGACGGTCATCACGAGGATCTGGTCGAACTCGTCGAGGATGTCGAAGAGCGGCTCGACCGGTGTAGCCGGCTTCAGTGCGATTCCGGCGCGTGCCCCCATGGACCGCAGTCGGCGCGCCAGAGGCACGGGCTCTGCGGTTGCCTCGGTGTGGAAGGTCACGGATGCCGCGCCGATCTCTGCATAGCCCGGTGCCCAGCGGTCGACATCGTCGATCATGAGGTGCACATCCAGCGGCACGGGCGATGTCGCCTGGATTCGCTCGACCATCTGCGGACCGAACGTGAGGTTGGGGACGAAGTGATTGTCCATCACGTCGACGTGAACGAAGTCGGCGGCGGCGATGCGCTGCAGTTCCGCCTGCATGTTGACGAAGTCGGCGGCGAGGATGCTGGGATTGATGCGTACCGTAGCGTCATGCGTCGCGGCGTCGGGGGAACTCACCCGTCCATTATGGGCGAGGGCGCCCGTCAGCCACGTCGTCGCAGGAGTGTGATCGACATCGCGTCGGTGCCGTGCCGGTGAGGCCACAGCTGCGCGCGTCCACCGCCCGAGCCCGGGGTCGCCAGATCCGGAACGTTTCGCGAGACCCGACGCAGCACGCCCCGCGCATCCAGTTCCTCCAGCTCATTGCGGTGCTGGTCCAGCACCGCCGCGACAACATCGCGCGTTTCCGCAAGGTGCGGAGAGCACGTTACGTACGCGACGACACCGCCGGGGCGGAGCCCCGTCACTGCCGCGGACAGCAGCTCGCCCTGGAGTTCTGCGAGCGGCGCGACATCCTGCGGGGACTTTCGCCACCGCGATTCGGGCCGTCGTCGCAGTGCACCGAGGCCCGTGCACGGGGCATCCACGAGGATTCGGTCGTAGGCTGCAGAGCCTGCCCTTTCCCTCCCGTCTTCCTCAGAGACGGGAACCTCGAACGGGATCGGCTCGAGGGACCGGCGAACCAAACCGGCGCGCGTGGATGACACCTCGTTGGCCTCGAGGTCCAGAGGGCTCCCGACCTCCCGCGCCTCGAGTGCGCGCGCGGCCAGCAGAGCGGTCTTTCCGCCGGGTCCTGCGCACAGGTCGAGCCAGCGCTCTCCGGGTCGCACGGGGTCGACCTCCGAGAGGGCGAGGGCCGCGAGCTGGGATCCCTCGTCCTGGACCCGTAGCGCGCCGCCGGAGGCGGCGACGAGCCTGCCGGGATCGCCCGCCGGTGCGCGGAAGCCGTACGGCGAAAAGGACGTCGGCTCCGACCCTTCGGGGATGGCTGCAAGACCGGGAAGCGCGGTCATCGTTACGCGCGGTGGGTCGTTGTCGGCGGCGAGCAGATCGGTGAGCTCGCCCGCGCGTCCCTCGTCGTCCAGAGCCCGCCGGAGCGCCCGGATCACCCACACCGGGTGGGAGGTGCGCACCGAGAGGCGTTCATCGTCCGATCGGGCAGCCTCCTCGGCGCGGGAGATCCAGGTCGCGGCATCCGCGCCGCCGATTCTGCGCAGAACGGCGTTGACGAAGCCGACAGCGCGCTGCCCCGCGCTTGCCCGCGTGAGCGCAACCGACTCGTTGACTGCAGCGTGCGGCGGGACCCTCGTGGCCAGGAGTTGATGCACGCCGAGACGCAGGATGTCGAGCACGGGCGGGTCGAGAGTCTCGGTCGGACGGTTCGCGGCGACGGCGATGACGGCATCCCAGGTTCCCTGTTGCCGCAGGGTTCCATAGGTCAGCTCCGTCGCGAGCGCTGCGTCCGCAGGACTCAGCTGTGCCCGGGCGATGGCTGTCGGCAGGACGAGATTCGCGTACGCATCGGCGTCATGGACCGCGCGCAGAGTGTCGAACGCGACCCGCCGGGCAGACAGTGCACTGCTCATGCCGTGGCCCCGCTCGCTCCGGGAGACGGCTCGCCGGCGTTGCCAGTGTCGAACTGGAGCTCGCTCAGCCGGGTGCCGCGCCACCAATCTCCGGCATCCATCGCAGGCTTGCCGGCAGGCTGGACACGCTGCAGCGCGATCGGGTGAGTGGCGGTTCCGACGATCACCTGCTTCGCGTGAGATGCCGCCAGTCCGGGGCGCAAGCGCGGTGAGTCGGCGGAGGCCGGGCCGGCGGCGAGGATCTTCAGCCGTGAGCCGTCAGCCGTCGCGAAAGCGCCCGGCTCCGGAGTGACGCCGAAGATCCGCGACACGACCTGTTCCCGAGGCTGCTCCCAGTCGACGCGACCGTCCTCGATCGAGAGCTTCGGTGCGTAGGTCGGCTCGCCTTGTTGCGGGCGGGGCCGAGCGGTGCCGTCTGCGATCTCGCCGACGACCGCCGCGAGCAGCTCGGCGCCGGACTCCGCAAGGGTCGCCAGCAGATCGCCTGCTGTCGCGTCTGCGGGGCGAGGGAAACGAATCTCGCCGAAAATGTCGCCCTCGTCGAGTCCGTGCGTCAGCTGAAAGACGTCGGCTCCCACCTCGGGATCTCCTGCGATGATCGCGTGCTGCACCGGAGCGGCACCCCGCCACCGGGGCAGCACGGAAAAGTGAAGATTGATCCAGCCGTGCCGGGGCGTCGAGAGCAGAGGCTCACGGACCAGTCCGCCATAGGCCACGATCACGCCAAGATCGGGCTGCGCCTCTCGCACCGCCGTGAGCGCTTCCTCATCGAGGCGCGCGGTGCGATGCACTGCAAGGCCCAGTTCGAGGCCGGCAGCGGCCACCGGTGAGGGAGTCAGGACGCGTCGGCGGCCGATTGGTGCATCGGGGCGTGTGATCACGAGAGGCACCTCGTGACCGGCGTCCACGAGGGCGAGAAGCGACGGTACCGCGGGCTGCGGAGTACCAGCGAACACGATTCTCATTGCTGTATCTCCAGGTTCAGGTCGGGCAGGTCCATACGGATGCGTAGGGTGGCGCGCGAGCCACCGCGTGTCCGCGATCGCCGTCCCCGCAGCGCTGAAGCGACAAGAGCCGCGCGCAGGGAGCGCGCGACGTCGGGTCCATCGTGGTAGTCGCAGCGCACGAGCGCGCGCACGTTGTCATCTCGTGAGTCGGTTGCGGGCAGCGGCACGGGCCCGAGGATGTCACCGGCACGCAACCGCGGCACGTCCGTCCTCACGGCGGCCAGCGCGGTCTCCACTGCCGGTCGGGCCCCCTCCAACGCGGCGACCCGAACGGCGGGCGGCATGCGAAGCTCCGCGCGCTCGGCCAGTTCCGCGCGCGCGAATGCCGGCTGGGTCCAGGTAGCCAGGGCTCGGCCGAGTGTCCCGGCGACTCCGACCAGGTGCACCGGCGCACCCGGTGCGGCCAAGGCCGCCGCGTTCGACCACCAGCGCAGGCAGTGCTCCGCGATCCGCAGATCGTCGGCGAGCAGCATCCGTTCGCCGTCCAGGAGCAGGACTGCGCGGTATCCGCCCGCGGTTCGGGGCTCTGCCCCCCGGGTCGCGATGACCAGGGCCGGTGCGGCCGGCACGTCGAGGACCTGATGCTCGGCGTCCGAGACGATGACCCGGACGCCGGGAAACGCGCGACCCAGCTCCTCGGCGGTGCGGCGGCTCCCGGAGCCGATAAGCAGAAAGCGTGTGCCCCCGCACGACGCGCAGGTCCAGCCCTCAGCGCGGCGTCCGCACGCGGAGCAGGTGGGTGTCGCCCCTCGCGCTCCGGCCTGGAGCGATCCGCCGCAGGCGCGGCAGCGTGCGGGATGCCGGCAGTCGGCACAGGCGAGCACTGGCGCATAACCGGGACGAGAGACCTGCACCAGAACCGGACCGCTCCGAACTGCCTCGCGCGCGGCGGTGAACGCCGCAGAGGGGACCCGCGCGGTCCCGGTCTCCCCCTCGCGCAGTGGTGTGAGCACCACGCGGGGAGCTGCTGGACGGGCTGCGCGGAGTTCCTCCACCCACCCGATATCGACAAGACGTTGGACGTCGGTGGTGCGGGTGAACCCGGCGAAGATAAGCGCGAACTGTTCCTGCTCTTGCCGGACCAGCGCGGCGTCGCGCGCGTGGACGCCGGGTGAGAGCGGCTCACGCAGAAGCGGATCGCCGTCGTCCCAGACAGCGACAAGCCCGAGGGCGTGGACTGGCGCGTAGACGGCGGATCGGTTGCCGATCACGATCGACGGCGTGGGCTCGAGTACCCGCAGGTACGCGCCGTAGCGGGCGGGGGCGCTTTGAGCTGCATCCGTCCGGATGACTGCCTCACCGAGTCCGTGCGCGATCAGGCCCTGCTCGAGCTGATCGAGATCTCGGTGGTCGGGCACGACGAGGATGCTGCTGCGTCCTGCCGCCAGCAGCTGCGCGGACGCGGCAGCGAGAACGCCCACCCACCCCGGTGCGGGCGAGCCAGGCGTTACCGGAGTGGTCGGTGCCGTCAGCGCGATGCGAGCACCTCGGGAGAGCGATTCCTCCAAACCGGGGAAGCTTGCAAGCCCTGCTGCCGCCCATTCTGCGGTGGATGCCTGAACCTCGGGAGCGGCCGCCCGTTCGGCGTTCTGCCACGAGCGTTCGGCCCGCACCATCCGTCGCGGCACGACCAGGCGCAGTATGTCGGATGCCGACCCCGCCGACCGGTCGGCGACCTTTCGTGCGAGGTCGTAGAGCCGCCGAGGCAGCACGGGTACCGGAGAGATGACTGACTCGAGCTCCGAGAGGGGGCGGTCAGCGGCGGGTTCATCGTCCAGCTCTACGATGAAGCCGTCAACGATACGGCCAGCCGCACGAAGCGGCACGCGCACGCGGACTCCCTCTCGAGCCTCAGGTGCCAGCTCGTCGGGAATCTCGTAGTCGAAGAGCCGATCCAGTTGTGGCAGCGGGGAATCCAGGAGCACTCGCGCGATGCGCCGAGTGGTCATGTCAGAGACCGGCGGCTGAGCGCAGGTCGTCGACGCGGTCCGTGCGCTCCCAGGTGAAGTCCGCAAGCTCCCGGCCGAAGTGCCCGTAGGCCGCGGTCTGCGCATAGATCGGGCGGAGCAGATCGAGCTGGTCGATGATCGCCTTCGGGCGCAGGTCGAAGACGTCCAGAATCGCCGTCGTGATGATCTCATCGGCCACGTGGCCGGTCCCGAACGTCTCGACGTACAGGCCGACCGGAGCTGCCTTGCCAATGGCGTAGGCGACCTGCACTTCGAGCCGATCAGCGAGTCCTGCGGCCACCGCGTTCTTCGCTACCCACCGCATGGCGTAGGCAGCAGAGCGGTCGACCTTCGAGGGGTCCTTGCCGCTGAACGCTCCGCCGCCGTGACGCGAGGCGCCGCCATAGGTGTCGATGATGATCTTCCGGCCGGTCAGGCCAGCATCCCCCTTCGGGCCGCCGATGACGAACGGGCCCGCCGGGTTGATGTAGTAGGTGACGCCCGAGAGATCGAGTCCGGTGCTCTCCAGAACCGGATCGATGACGACCTCCTGTATCTGGGCGCGCAGGTCCTCTTGCGAGATGTCGGGATGGTGCTGGGTCGAGAGCACCACGGACTCGACGGTGCGCGGGACGGCGCCTTCGAACCCGAGGGTGACCTGCGTCTTGCCATCGGGACGAAGGAACGGCAGCGCACCCGAGCGCCGGGAATCGGCGAGGCGTTCAGCCATGCGGTGCGCCGTCCATGCGGCCATCGGCATCAGCTGCGGCGTCTCGGTCGTCGCATAGCCGAACATGATGCCCTGGTCGCCCGCGCCCTGCTCGTCGCGGGGGTCGGACGATCCGCGTTCACGCTGCTCGAAGGCCTTGTTCACCCCCGAGGCGATGTCTGAGGACTGCGCCCCGATCGAAATGCTCACGCCGCACGAGTCGCCGTCGAAGCCGGTCTCGCTCGAGGTGTATCCGATGCGGTTGACGACGTCGCGAACGATCGCGGGAATCTCGACGTACGCGGAAGTGCTCACCTCACCCGCGACATGCACGAGTCCGGTGGTGACGAGGGTCTCGACCGCGACGCGTCCGCTCGGATCCTCGCTGAGGATCGCGTCGAGGATGCTGTCGGAGATCTGGTCGCAGATCTTGTCGGGGTGACCTTCCGTGACCGATTCGGACGTGAACAGACGCAACGCGGTCATGGAGCTCCCGTCAGTGGTGGACGTCGATCAGTATCGCGACGGCGTACGACACCGACGCGCAAAGAGGTGATCGTCAGTCGATCGGACGGAGGCGAAGCTTGTCTTCGTTGATCTCGTGGAGCGCGATGGTCAGGGGCTTGTCCTCGACGGTCGAGTCGACCAGCGGTCCCACGTTGTCGAAGAGGTTCCCCTCGTGCAGGTCGGAGTAGTAGTCATTGATCTGACGCGCGCGCTTGGCTGCGTAGATCACGAGCTGGTACTTCGAGTCGACCTTCTCGAGAAGGCTGTCGATGGGGGGCTCGATGATGCCCTGGTTGTTCCCGGCCATGGCGGAATCCCTTCGCTGGCGACGGATGTCGGTGAGAGGTCTGTGGCGCCGCTGTCGCGCTCAGCGCGCGGGCGCATTCATCAATTCTACGACCTCGCGCGCCGCAACGGCGACGTCGCCGTTCACGACGCGGTAATCGAACTCGTCTTGGGCCGCCAATTCCACCCGTGCCGTGCGCAGGCGTCGCGAACGTTCCTCCGCGTCCTCCGTGCCTCGACCGACCAGTCGGTTGACCAGTTCGTCCCAGCTGGGCGGAAGGAGGAACACCAGCGTCGCGTCGGGCTGGGCCGCGCGAACCTGTCGCGCGCCCTGCAGATCGATCTCGAGCAGAACTGCTTGACCGCGATCGAGAGCTGCGCGGATCGGTGCGCGCGGGGTGCCGTAACGGTACGCGTTGTGCACGGTAGCCCACTCGAGAAGCTCGCCATCGGCGATGAGCCGATCGAACTCGGCATCGTCGACGAAGTAGTAGTGCTCGCCGTCGCGTTCGCCAGGGCGGGGCGGGCGAGTGGTCGCCGAGACTGACAGGTGGATTTCGGGGTGATGAGCGCGGATGTACTGAGCCACCGTTCCCTTGCCGACAGCTGTCGGCCCCGCGAGCACGACCAGCGCCGACCGGTCAGCGCGTGGGCGCGGCTCGGGTACACGGTCATCGAGGAACGCGCGCAGGGCCTGCTGCTGTCGGCGGCCAAGCCCGCCGAGCCGCTTCACCGGGGAGATCTGAAGACGCTCGAGAATTCTGTCCCGCTTTCCGACGCCGATTGCGGGGATCGCGGTGAGGAACTCGGTGACACGCATGGCGCCGGCCGGTGAATGCGGAGCCGCAAGCGCTCGGCTGAGCAACTCCTGGGGGCTGATCACACGAGTGGCGACATCCTGCTTCAGCGAGGCACGCTCCCGTCGCGCGGCGACGGCACGCTGCGATGCTGCGACGCGGTCGACGTCGGGAGGGGCGGGGCGCTCAGTCATGGCTGGTTCGCGGATACAGGGCCGCACGCTCCTCGATGCGCGTCTCCAGGCGGTCCGGTCCGACAGCGAGGATGCTTCGGCTCTCGGACGCGACGACGTTGGTTGCCACATACCCGAACAGCCGCGTCAGATCGGCGGGCTGCGCCCCCTGCGCACCGAAGCCGGGAGCCAGGATGGGCGTTCCGGCGAGGATGACGTCGCGGAGTCCGAAGGCTGCACGGTCGACGGTTGCTCCGACGACCAGCCCCGCCGAACCGAGTGCGCCGGGTAGGCCGATGTTGAGGGAACCGATCTCGCGCGCCACCCGGGCCGCGACGCTCTCGTCGCCGGGAGCCGAGTCATCTCGGGTGAGAGCGGTCTGTACCGGAAGGCCCTCGGGATTGCTGGTCGCAGCGAGAACGAATACGCCCTTCTCTCGGCGGATCGCCGTCGTGATGGTGGCGTAGAGCGAGTCGGGACCCAGGTACGGGCTCAGCGTCACGGCGTCAGCCTCGAGCGGAGATCCGGGCTCGAGCCACGCGGCGGCATAACCGTCCATCGTCGTGCCGATGTCTCCGCGCTTGGCATCGGCGATCACGATCAACCCAGCGCTCCGGGCCGCTGCCAAGATGTCCTCCAGGGCCGCGAATCCCGCCGAGCCGTAGCGCTCGAAGAACGCGACCTGGGGCTTCACGACACCCACGCGACCCGCGCACGCCTCCACCACACGGAGCCCGAACCGGCGCGCTCCGTCAGCGGTGGCATCCAACCCCCACGACTCCAACAGGCTCGCATGCGGGTCGATACCCACACACAGCGGACCGAACTGGCCTAGCGAGTCCCACAGTCGAGCGCCGAACGACCTCACGCGCGCTCAGCCCTCTCGATCGCGTAGTCCTGCAGGCTCTTGACCTCGAAGCCTTCGCGAAGCACCGGGAAGGCACTCACCGCGGCGCCGAGGACCGCCATGGTCGTGAACAGAGCCTTGTCGCCGGCCACAGCGGCGGCACGGATCTCGTATCCATCGGCCCGGGCCATCCCGCCGCTTGGGGTGTTGACCACGATGTCGATGCGTCCCTCGTTGATGAGATCCACGACGTTGGTCTCACCCGAGGCTTGCGTCGCGGAGTACTTGTTCACGACTTCGACGGCGATCCCGTTGCGGGCGAGGATCTCGGCGGTGCCCTCGGTGGCGAGCAGCTCGAATCCGAGCTCCTGCAGCCGGTGGGCGGGGAGGATCACCGCGCGCTTGTCGGCATCCGACACCGAGATGAAGACGGTTCCCGACAGCGGCAGTCCGCCGTATGCAGCGGCCTGGCTCTTCGCGAAAGCCGTCGGAAAGTCGCGGTCGATGCCCATGACCTCGCCGGTAGAGCGCATCTCGGGCCCGAGGACAGAGTCGACGATCTGACCGTCCTTGGTGCGGAAGCGCTTGAAGGGCAGCACGGCTTCCTTGACGGCGACCGGGGCGTCCAGCGGCACACGAGAGCCATCGGATGCCGGCAGCAGCCCCTCGGCGATGAGATCGGCGATCGACGTGCCTGCCATGATGCGGCTGGCCGCCTTCGCGAGCGGGATGCCCAGGGCCTTCGATACGAAGGGAACGGTGCGGCTTGCGCGGGGGTTCGCCTCGATGACGTAGAGCACACCGGCACTGATCGCGAACTGGACGTTGAGGAGGCCCCGGACGCCGACACCGGACGCGATGGCGAGGGTCGCTTCGCGAACGCGATCGATCTCGGTGCGTCCTAGCGAGACCGGTGGCAGGGTGCAGCTGGAGTCGCCGGAGTGGATACCGGCCTCCTCGAGGTGTTCCATCACGCCACCGATGTAGAGCTGGTGGCCGTCGTAGAGCGCGTCGACGTCGATCTCGATGGCATCGTCGAGGAACCGATCGACCAGGAGCGGCATCCCGGGGCCGATGATGGCCTGGTCGGCGATGCGCACGAAGTAGTCGCGCAAGCTGGCGGTGTCGTACACGATCTCCATGCCGCGTCCTCCGAGAACGAAGCTCGGACGAACGAGCACGGGATACCCGATGTCTTCGGCGACGGCAACCGCGCCCTCGACGTCGACGGCGGTGCCGTGGCGCGGTGCGACGAGACCCGCATCAGCCAGGATGCCGCTGAACAGGCTCCGCTCCTCTGCAAGGTCGATCGCGGCTGGGCTCGTGCCGAGGATCGTATAGCCGGCTGCCTCGATGCCCTTGGCCAGCCCCAGCGGGGTCTGCCCGCCGAGCTGGCAGATGACGCCGAGGATCGTGCCCGAGCGCGCCTCGGCGTGCAGCACCTCCAGAACGTCTTCGAGCGTGAGCGGTTCGAAGTAGAGCCGGTCGGAGGTGTCGTAGTCGGTCGACACCGTCTCGGGGTTGCAGTTGACCATGATCGTCTCGAAGCCCGCGTCGCTGAGGGCGAACGAGGCGTGCACGCACGAGTAGTCGAACTCGACGCCCTGACCGATACGGTTCGGTCCCGAGCCGATGATCACGACCTTGGTGCGCTCCGACGGCGTGACCTCGGTCTCAGCGTCATAGCTGGAGTAGTGGTACGGGGTGAGCGCGGGGAACTCGCCGGCGCAGGTGTCGACCGTCTTGTATACGGGCCGGATATCGAGACCGTGGCGGATGCCGCGCGCTTCGGTTTCGGTGATCCCCCGCAACTCAGCGATCTGCGCGTCGCTGAAGCCGTGCTCCTTGGCGATCCGCAGTGTTTCGGCATCCAACTCCCCCGCTCCGGCGATGAATGCCGCGACCTCGTTGATGAGCACGATCTGATCGAGGAACCAGGGGTCCATCGCTGTCGCCTCGAACGCCTGCTCAACGGTCGCGCCCTTGCGGAGGGCCTGCTGGAGGACGACGATACGACCGTCGGTGGGTGTCCGAGCGATCTCGAGCAGCTCCTGGACGCTGCGTTCTTCTGGGCCCCAGTGAAAGCTCGAGCCGCGCTTCTCGAGCGATCGAAGGGCCTTCTGCAAGGCCGTCGCGTAGTTACGGCCGATCGCCATGGCCTCGCCGACGGACTTCATGGTTGTCGTGAGCGTGGTGTCGGCGGCCGGGAACTTCTCGAAGTTGAAGCGCGGCACCTTCACGACGACGTAGTCGAGCGTCGGCTCGAAGCTTGCCGGAGTGACCTTGGTGATGTCGTTGGGGATCTCATCGAGCCGGTAGCCGATGGCGAGCTTGGCGGCGATCTTCGCGATCGGGAAGCCGGTGGCCTTCGACGCCAGCGCCGACGAGCGCGACACGCGGGGGTTCATCTCGATGACGATGATTCGTCCGCTGGCGGGATCGACGGCGAACTGGATGTTGCAGCCCCCGGTGTCGACGCCGACCGCACGGATGATGTCGATGCCGATATCGCGCAGCCGCTGGTACTCGCGGTCGGTGAGGGTCAGCGCCGGCGCAACGGTGATCGAGTCGCCGGTGTGGACGCCGACGGGGTCGACGTTCTCGATCGAGCACACGACCACCGTGTTGTCGGCGGTGTCGCGCATCAGTTCGAGCTCGTACTCCTTCCAACCCAGGATCGACTCCTCGAGCAGCACTTCGTGGGTCGGCGAGTCGTGCAGGCCGGCACCGGCGATGCGGCGCAGGTCTGCCTCGGTGTACGCGAAGCCCGACCCCAGTCCCCCCATCGTGAACGACGGCCGAACGACGAGCGGATAGCCGAGCTCCTCGGCACCCGCGAGCACTTCATCCATCGTGTGACAGATGCGGCTGGCAGCGACATCCGCGCCGGCTTCGATCACGAGCTCCTTGAAGACCTGGCGGTCCTCACCCTTGCGGATCGCGTCCACCTTCGCGCCGATGAGCTCGACGTCGTACTTCTCGAGGATGCCGCGGTCGTGCAGCGCCATGGCGGCGTTGAGTGCCGTCTGACCGCCGAGCGTCGGCAGAATCGCGTCGGGCTTCTCCTTCGCGATGATCGTCTCGATGACTTCGGGGGTGATCGGTTCGATGTAGGTCGCGTCGGCGAAGTCGGGGTCGGTCATGATCGTGGCGGGGTTGGAATTGACCAGGATCACCCGCACGCCTTCGGCGCGGAGTACGCGGCAGGCTTGGGTACCGGAGTAGTCGAACTCGCAGGCCTGGCCGATGACGATCGGGCCGGAGCCGATGACCAGGACGGAGCGGATGTCGTCGCGCTTAGGCATTCGCTTCTTTCGTGCTGAGGTTCGCGCGAACAAGCTCGGCGAACCGGTCGAACAGGTAGTTGGCGTCGTGTGGGCCGGCGGCGGCCTCGGGGTGGTACTGGACCGAGAAGGCCGGGATGTCCAGGGCGCGAAGGCCCTCGACGACCCGGTCGTTGAGCCCGATGTGGCTCACCTCGACGCGCCCGTAACCCTGGGGACTGTCGAACGGTTCATCCAAGGGTGCGTCGACGGCGAAGCCGTGGTTGTGGGCGGTGATCTCGACGCGGCCGGTCTGCTTGTCCAGGACCGGCTGGTTGATGCCCCGATGACCGAACGGCAGTTTGTAGGTGTCGAGGCCGAGGGCGCGGCCGAGCAGCTGGTTGCCGAAGCAGATGCCGAAGAACGGAACCCGATCATCGAGCACGGATCGCAGGAGCGAGACGTGATCCGCAGAGGCCGATGGGTCACCCGGGCCGTTCGAATAGAAGACCCCGACCGGGTCGATCGCGCGGATGTCGTCGATCGTGGCATCCTGCGGCAGCACGTGGACGTCGAACCCACGGGCGGCGAGGTTCTCGATCGTCGCCTTCTTGATACCGAGGTCGATGACCGCGAGAGACCCGAGCCTCTCCCCCGTCGCCGGGGTGATCTCCGCGGCCGTCACCGAGACGGATGCCGAGAGGTTCTGGCCGGCCATCAGCGGCGCTTCCCGCACCAGGCGTAGCTGTTCCTCGGCGTCCAGGGATGCAGCGTCTCCGGAGAAGACGCCACCGCGCATCGACCCGACCGACCGGATGTGACGGGTAACCGCGCGGGTATCGATTCCGCTGATCCCCACGATGCCGTCGCGTTCGAGTGCTTCGTCGAGGGATTCATCGGCTCGCCAGTTCGACACGACGCGCGAGGGATCGCGGACGATGTAGCCGGCGACCCAGATCCGGCGCGACTCGGGGTCCTCGTCGTTCATTCCCGTATTGCCGATGTGGGGCGCGGTCTGCAGCACGATCTGACCCGCGTAGGACGGGTCTGTGAGGGTCTCCTGGTAGCCGGTCATGCCGGTCGCGAAGACGACCTCGCCCAGAGTCACGCCGCGCGCCCCATAGGCGCGCCCACGGAATCGGGTTCCGTCCTCGAGGACGAGCACGGCGGGATCGGTGGTGAACAAGCTCATTCGGAATCTCCGGTTGCGGTGGAGGGGTCGGTGGCATCGGCGAGCGGCGCGAGGGCGTCGGCCAGCTGTCTGGCCGAGGTGTCGCGGGGGCGAAGGTAGGTGTCGACGACCACGCCGGTGTCGGCGAGCCAGCTCAGACGCACGAGGCCGTCCTTCTCGACGACACGATCGATCGTGAGGGTGGCCTGTGTGACGGCGGTGATCCTGTCAGCCGGGATGGTGATTCGCGGCTGGTTGGTCAGGTCCAGCGCGACAGCGGCATCCGTCACGGTGACAGTCACCGGTGATCGGAAACCGAGGCCCGGGGCAGCGATCCGTTCCAGCGGAGCATCGTGGACCGTGGTCGCGACGTAGAGCGCGTCTATCGTCTCGCGGGGTACGTCCGCAGCGTTCAGCTCGGCTGGCTGGATGAGGGGGGTCCGATCGCGACGGGCACGTCGCACCCAGCCCCAGGCGGCGAGTCCCAGCAGCACCACGGCCACCGCGACCATCACGAGGACGGCGGCCTCGCGGGTCATGACACCACCCCCGGCGTCTCGAGAAGAGCTCCGTCAGCCACGGTCACGGTGCCCCGGTTGATCGTCCAGCGGATCTCGCCAGGCAGTTCTTCGCCGAGGTAGGGCGAGTTACGGCTGCGCCCGCGAAGATCATCGACCGAGAAGGTGGTTTTCGGCGCCGGGTCGTAGAGCGTGAACGATGCCGGGTTGCCCGCCGCCACGGGAGTGCCGTGCCCGCTGAGGCTCCCGATCCGCGCCGGCGCTGCCGACATCGCGCGCGCGACATCCGTCCACGTCATCCGACCGGTGTCGACCATCGTCCTGTGCACGACACGGAGGGCGCTTTCCAGACCGACCATCCCGTGGGATGCCGCCTGCCATTCACACGCCTTTGTCTCGCTCGGGTGCGGCGCATGGTCGGTTGCCACGATGTCGATCGTTCCGTCGGCAAGGCCTTCGCGCACGGCTTCGACATCCTCGGCGGTGCGAAGGGGCGGGTTGACCTTGAACCGCGCGTCATAGCCGCGAACGCGATCCTCGGTGAGCAGCAGGTGGTGCGGGGTCACCTCGGCAGTGACATCGATTCCGCGTTTCTTGGCCCAGCGGATGATGTCGACAGACCCCGCCGTCGAGAGGTGACAGACGTGCAGGCGCGACCCGACGTGCTCTGCCAGCAGCACGTCCCGGGCGATGATGGCCTCCTCGGCGACAGCCGGCCATCCCGCCAGGCCGAGTTCGGCCGAGACCACACCCTCGTTCATCTGCGCGCCTTCGGTCAAGCGCGGGTCTTGCGCGTGCTGGGCGATGACGCCGCCGAATGCCTTGACGTACTCGAGGGCGCGCCTCATGATCACGGGATCCCAGACGCAGAACCCGTCGTCGCTGAACACACGGACCCGGGCCCGGGAGGTAGCCATGGCGCCGAGCTCCGCGAGCCGCTCTCCCTTCTGGCCGACGGTGACGGCCCCGATGGGCTGGACGGTGACGTAGCCGGCGGCCTCGCCGAGTGCCAGCTCCTGTTCGACAACTCCGGCGGTGTCGGCAACCGGGGACGTGTTGGGCATCGTGAAGACCGTGGTGAAGCCTCCGGCAGCTGCTGCGCGCGAACCGGTGAAGATCGTTTCGGATGCCTCGAAGCCCGGCTCGCGGAAGTGCACGTGAAGGTCGACCAGTCCGGGAAGTGCGATGAGGCCCGACGCGTCGATCACGCGCGCGCCGGGCTTGTCCAGCGCGGAGCCTGTCTCGACGATCATGCCGTCTTGCACGAGCAGATCTGTGCGGGTGCCGTCCACGAGCTCGGCGCCGCGAACCAGGAGGACCTCGGTCATGCTCGTTCCTCCCCTGTCGTTGTCGTCGCTGTGGTTGTCGTCGAACCCGCCAGCAGCAGGTAGAGCACCGCCATCCTGACCGACACGCCGTTGGCTACCTGTTCCAGGACTGTCGATTGAGCCGAGTCGGCGGCTTCGGCGGAGATTTCGAGCCCACGATTCATGGGGCCCGGGTGCATCACAATGCTATCGGCGCCGAGGGCCGCGAGCCGCCGTGCGTCAAAGCCCCAGCGCCTCGCGTACTCCCGCTCGCTCGGGAAATGCGCTGCGTTCATGCGCTCCAGCTGGATGCGCAGCAGCATCAGCACGTCGGGAGCTGCTGCTATAGCTTCGTCGAGGTCGTAGATGACGTGAGCGGGCCAGGCCGATACATCCTGCGGCACGAGCGTCGGCGGAGCGACGAGGGTAACGTGCGCTCCCAGCGTGTGCAGCAGCCACATGTTCGAGCGCGCCACGCGGGAATGGAGCACATCGCCCACGATCGCGACCCGGGTGCCGGCGAGATCCCGGCCACGACTGTCATCGCCGTAGAGACGCTTGCGCATCGTAAACGCGTCGAGCAGCGCCTGCGTGGGATGCTCGTGGGTTCCGTCGCCGGCGTTCACGACGCCCGCACTGATCCAGCCGCTCGTGGCGAGGGTGTGCGGCGCGCCGGATGCTCCGTGGCGGATGACGACGGCATCCGCGCCCATCGCTTGGAGCGTCTGTGCGGTGTCCTGCAGGGACTCGCCTTTCGAGACCGACGAGCCCTTGGCTGCGAAGTTGATGACATCGGCTGACAGGCGCTTGGCAGCCGCCTCGAAGGAGATGCGAGTGCGAGTCGAGTCCTCGAAGAAGAGGTTCACGACGGTCTTGCCGCGCAGGGTCGGCAGCTTCTTGACCTCTCGGCGTTGCGTGTCCGACATGTCTTCGGCGGTGTCGAGGATACGAAGCGCGTCGGCCCGGCTGAGGGTCGCTGTGTCGAGCAGGTGTCTCATGATCGGATGCTCACCTCGTCCTCGCCGTCGATCTCGCGAAGGCGGACCGCCACGTGCTCCGATCTGGAGCTCGGCAGGTTTTTGCCCACGAAGTCCGGCCGGATCGGCAGCTCGCGGTGTCCGCGGTCCACGAGGATCGCGAGGCGCACTGCTGCTGGCCTGCCGATGTCTTGCAGGGCATCGAGCGCTGCGCGGATGCTCCGCCCCGAAAAGAGCACGTCGTCGACGAGCACGACGGTCTTCCCGTCGATGCCCGAGTCCGGGATGCGTGTGGGGTGGGGCGTCCGCGTCGGATTGCGGTGCAGGTCGTCGCGGTACATCGTGACGTCGAGTGAGCCGACGGGCACCGCTTGGCCGGTGAAGCCGCTGATCAGCGCAGCGATGCGCTCTGCCAGCGGCACGCCGCGGGTCGGGATGCCGAGGAGGACGAGCTCGCCGGCACCGCGATTGGATTCGATGATCTCGTGAGAGATTCTCGTCAGAGCGCGTGAGATGTCGGCATCCTGCATGACTGCGCGGGTGCTCATCGTCGCTCCCTTCTCCGCCTCACAGGACGGTGTTAAAGGTTGCTGTAGTCCGAGCCTACCGGAAGCGCTCGTCAGGGAATCGCAGGCGCGTCAGCCGTCTCGATGATCCGCTGTGACCGGATGGGATGCCCCGTCGTGGTGAGACACTTGCCGCTGGCAAGATCCCACTTCCAGTCGTGCAGGGAACAGGTCAGTACGCCGTCCTCGATCTTGCCGGTCTTGGTGAGGTCGGCCCGGAGGTGCGGGCAACGGCGCTGCACGACCCAGTCCTCGAGCTGCACATCCTCGGTCTGATCTGACTGCTCCGCGTACCAGTTCTCGACGTACTCGATGCGGTCACGCGACAGACACTTGAGGAACGTGGTGAGAAACTCGTTGAATTTGCCGCTGCGACCGACCGAGAACTGCATCGAGAGGAAGATCGAGTTGGACCAGTCGATCTCGTGGTCGGCGATATTGGTCGAGACGAGGTCAGCCGGAATCGTGTACCAGTAGATGCACTCCTCCCCCGCGTACTCGCGAACCTTCGCCTTGGGGAAGTCGACGACCATATCGAGTTCGCCGATGCGGAACCGGACGTTGCCACCGACGCCATCGCGGATCGTCCGGGCCCGCCGCAGGAGCGGCTCCCACCATTCCTTGATCGCCGCGAGCATTTCCTGCGGCGGGAGTACTGTCGCACGCCGCGACTCCTCGGCGCGGACCTCGTCCTGCCGACTGTCGCGCTGCTCGGCGAGGTAGGTCCACTTGTCGTGGAAGATGCGCTCGATCTCGGCATCGGTGTACAGCGTCTGGGTGATCGTCACGTCGGAGCCCACGATGTCGACTTGGGTTCCGGGGATGAAGAGGTGACCCGCCTTGTCAGGCCGCTCCGCGCGCAGGTGCTCGAGGAACTCTGCCTGATCGGTGAAGATCGAATCGTTCTCAAGCCCGGTGCCGTTGTAGCGGAACAACTCTTCGCGCAAGAACATCGGCGGTCCCGCCATCGGGAAGACATGCCCGGCGTCGACCTTGTCGATGTAGTACATCGCGCGCTTGTTCTGCGCGTCGCGCTTGAGCTGCGCGAAGTGTTGCTTCGAATCCTGCGGCAGGTCGTAGACCATGGGCCACCAGATGGCTCCGGAGACTTGGGTGAAGTACGCGTCCGGGCGACCGAAGGCGAGCAGCTTCTCGAGGTCCAGCGGATGCGAGTCGTTCTGGTTCAGGATGCTGGCGGTGCCGTCGTCCACCGACAGCGACGAGTCCCCGATCGGGCCGTCGGAGGGGGCGCGCAGCGGCGTGATCATGAGCGTCATCTCACCGAACGTCACCGGGACGCCGGCTTCCGTGCGGACGATGTTCGTGTAGCCGAGGTCGATCAGGTCGCGTTCGAGGTCATCTGTCGGATACTCCGGCAACAGCACGGGGATGTCGCGGCGGACGTACCGGTGCAGCATCCGGGGATCGAAATGATCGCGATGCCGGTGAGAGATGTAGAGGAAGTCAGCGGCGCCGAAACGCTCCCAATCCAACCCCCGGTTGTCAGGGAACGGGAACCAGGATCCGAAGAACGACGGCCCGATGACCGGGTCGCACAGGATCGAACCTCCCGTGGTCTCGATGAACATGCCGGCATGTCCGAGTCCGGTGATGCGCATGGACGCTCCTCTCCCGAGACGAGTGTAGGCGGCTCCTGCGCGTCGGCAGTGGGATCACGCCGTGCAAATGCGGCGGGTCAGTCGAGCTTTCCCGTGGCAGTCTCGCCCCCGCGCGCCACACGACCGAGCACACCGTGCACGAACGCGCCGGAGTCGTCGGTCGAGAACTCCTTCGCGAGTTCCACCGCCTCATCGATCGCGACGGCGGCGGGAACGCCGTCGTTGTAGACGATCTCCCACGTGCCGATGCGCAACAACGCGCGGTCGACGGCCGGCATTCGGACAAGCGTCCAGCCCTTCGCGGCGGCCGTGATCGCCTCGTCGATCGCCGGCGCATTGTCGATCACACCGTCGACGATTTCACGGGCGTACAGCCACGACGCCTCGCGCGCCGGTTCGGACGCGGCGCGACGGGCTTCTGCGGCAAGTGTCAGCGCGACATCCTCACCGCGGACGTCAGCTTGGAACAGGATGTCCAGCGCACGCTTGCGCGCCTTCGAACGTGCACTCATCGGTGCTGTCGCGTCAGTTGACGCGGCCGAGGTAGTCACCCGTCCGGGTGTCGACCTTGACCTTCGTGCCGGTCTCGAGGAACAGCGGGACCTGGATCTCGTAGCCCGTCTCGACGGTTGCAGGCTTTGTGCCGGCCGACGAGCGGTCGCCCTGCAGACCCGGCTCGGTGTAGGTGATCTCGAGCACAACGGATGCCGGCAGGTCGAGGTAGAGCGCGGTGCCGTTGTTCATCGCGATGGTGACCTGCTGGTTCTCGAGCATGAAGTTCGCCGCGTCGCCGACGGTGGCGGCGGGCACGTTGATCTGGTCGTAGTCGGTCTGGTCCATGAACACGAAGCTGTCGCCGTCGTTGTACAGGTAGGTGTAGTCGCGGCGGTCGACGTTCTCGATCTCGATCTTGGCGCCGGCGTTGAAGGTCTTGTCGACGACCTTGCCGGTCAGGACGTTCTTGAGCTTGGTGCGCACGAATGCGCCGCCCTTGCCCGGCTTGACGTGCTGGAACTCCACGACGCTCCAGAGCTGTCCATCGATGTTGAGGACGACGCCGTTCTTGATGTCTGCGGTGGATGCCATGGGAGGAGGTTCCGTTCTTGGGTTTCCGAGGGACACTGAACTCGTCGAGGCAGGTCCGACGCACGATTCTACGGGATCGGCCGGCACGCACCGTCGCCCATGGAGGAGGCAGCGGTACGCGGCCGGCGAAATGCCGGACCGCATACCTGCCGCATCCGGTTCACGCGTACTTGTAGAAGCCCTCGCCGGTGGCAACGCCGAGCTTGCCTTGATCGATGTAGGTCTCTTTCAGCCATGTGGCGAGCTTCTCGTCTCCCGTCGAGCTGTGCGTCAAGATGTTGTACGGCGTGGTGAGTCCGATCACATCGAGAATCTGCAGCGGTCCCAGGGGTGCACCGGTCGCGATGCGCCACGTCTTGTCGATGTCCTCGACCGAGGCGTAGCCGCCGGCGGCGAGGCCCATACCTGCGTTCAGCAGCGGGACGAGAAGAGTGTTGAGAACGTAGCCGGCCTTCTCCTTGTGAATCGCGATGGGCACCATGCCGATCTCGGTGGCGAATTCCTCGACGGTGGCGAAGACGGCGGGATCGGTCTGCGTCGTGCCCATCACCTCGGCCGTATTGAATTTCCACACTCTGTTCGCGAAGTGCAGCGCAAGGAAGCGATCCGGCCGTCCGGTGAACTCGACCATGTCGGAGGGCAGCAGTGTCGACGAGTTGGTCGCGAAGATCGTTTTCGCCGGCGCCAGCTCGCCGAGCCTGGTGTACACGTCACGCTTGAGGTCCAGTACCTCGGGTACGGCCTCGATGACGAGGTCGGCTTGGGCTGCGGCGTCAAGGTCGGTGGAGAGCGTCAGACGCATCAGCGCGAGGTCGGCTTTACCGTCCTCGGCAGCACCGGGAACCTCGGCGCGGTACGTGGCGGCGAGGTGGGCGAAGCGTTCCCGTGCCGCGGCTAGCGCGTCATCGCTGATGTCATAAGCGGTCACGGCGAATCCGCTGTACGCGGTCTGGAACGCGATCTGCGAACCGAGGACGCCTGTGCCCAGGACGGCGACAGTGGTGATGTCGGTCATGATTCCTTCTCTCCAGCGGGGATCGCCCGCTCGGCTGTGCGCGGCACATCGGCTGCGCGGATGGTGCGCCGGTCCCAGCCGGCGACGATCTGCTCGATCTGTATCTGCAGCTGCGCGGCGAGGAGGTCACCGCCGGTGCTCGCGCGCACAAGAACGACATGCGCGCAGGCGAACACGGCGCGCGCAGCGCTATACGCGTCATCGGGAGGGGTCTCCCCCGCGAGCAGACGGGCGATTCCCCCTCGAGGTCGGCGACGATGGCGAGTCCCTCGGCGCGATGCGGATCCGCCTCCCCGCCGAACATGAGCTCGCGCTGATACGCAGCAGTGTCGGCAGGGCGAGCGGCAGCCGCCGCAAGCGTGGGCGCCAGCGCAGTCCAGATCGCGGCCGTCGGGGGCCAGACGCCGGCGGCCTCGGCCAGACCGCGCTCGACGCAGGCTCGAAAGTCCGCGTTGAACACCATCAGCAGCAACTCCGCCTTCGTCGCCGCGTACCGAAAGACAGTTCCCGCGGCGACGTCAGCATGTTCGGCTATCTGCTGGGTCGTCACCTCGGCGTAACCGTGCTCCGCAAATAGGGTACGTGCGGCGGTGAAGATGCGCGCACGCTTCTGGAGCTTGCTGCGTTCTCGGCGGCCTTGTTCTGCGGTCATAATGAGTAGCCTCAGAAATGAGTCTACTCATTATTCGTCCGTCAGCCGTCGGCGTGGCCGGCGATGATGTCGATCAGCAGATCGGTCGCACGTGCGTAGCCGGTCACACCTTCGCCCACCACGTGGACGGCGGCGATGTCGCGGATGTACGAATAGTGACGGAATTCCTCGCGTGCGTACACGTCCGAGATGTGGACCTCGGCGACCGGCAGCGCGACGCCCGACAGCGCATCACGCAGGGATACCGACGTGTGCGTCAGCCCGCCGGGGTTGATCACGATTCCGGCGCAATCCGCTCGCGCTGCGTGGACGGCATCGATGAGGACACCCTCGTGGTTGGACTGCAGTGCACGTACGTCGAAACCGGATGCCGCAGCGGTGCGCGAGACGAGTGCTTCGACATCCTCGAGCGTCTCGTGCCCATAGACGTCGGGTTCTCGTGTGCCCAGAAGATTGAGGTTCGGTCCATTGAGCAACAGCAGCCGGCGAGGAGGAGACGTCACAGTGGCAACTCTATTGCCCGCTGCATCTCGATCTCCGGCCCGATCGCGCTCACGAAACCGACGCCCGTGCGGGCGAACCCGAGCCGCGCATAGGCTCGCTGCGCCCTCACGTTGTCGCGGTGCACATCCAGCGTCAGAGCCTTGTGCCCGCGCGCTCCGACCCACACCGACACCGCGTCGACGAGATCTGAGAGAACCCCCTGCCCGCGGTGGGCGGGGTCGATGTAGACGCCGACGATATCAGCACGCGGGTAGCTGAGGACACGGCCGAGGTGGTCGGTTTCGCCGACGGCGCGGAGCAGGACTGTGGCTGTGCCGATCCAGCGGTCACCCCGAGTGACAGCGACGAACTGCGCGCCGTTCTCGCCCAGGGCGCCGCCGGCGGTCCTGTCCCGCCAGAAGGAATCGTCCCGGGCGAGCTCATCGGCCTGGCTCGTGAGGAATGCGAGCGGGGCATCCGGATCGCCGGTCGCGCGGATCCGCAGCTCGCGAACTGCCGCCCACTCGTGCAGGCGAACGCGTCGCACCTCGTGTCGCGAGGCGAGACCGTGCCCGCCTGTCACTATTGGGCGACCTCTTGGTAGGCCGCGAAAAGGAGCGACTCGTCGGGGGCCTGCAACACCGTCGGACGCGCGATGTCGTCGAGGACGATGAAGCGCAACATGCTCCCCCGCGTCTTCTTGTCGCGTTGCATCGTCGAGAGCAGCTGCTGCCATGCGCCCGCTCGATAGGTGGTGGGCAGACCGAGCGAGGTCAGGATGTCGCGGTGTCGCTGGGCGGCATCGTCGGAAAGGCGCCCGGCAAGCCGAGAGAGTTCAGCGGCGAACACCATGCCGATCGAGATCGCGGCCCCGTGGCGCCACTGATACCGCTCGGTGTGCTCGATGGCGTGACCGAGGGTGTGACCGTAGTTGAGGACCTCGCGAAGGCCGGCCTCGCGCAGGTCCTCGGAGACCACTCGCGCCTTCATCCCGATCGCCAGCTCGATACACCGTCGGAACGATGCGGATGCCGGATCTGTGGCGGCATCCGGGTCCTGCTCGATCAGCTCGAGGATCTCCGGATGCCAGATGAAGCCGGCCTTCACGACTTCGGCGAATCCCGCGACGGTCTCGTTGCGGGAGAGCGTTTCGAGGAGGTCGAGGTCGCAGACGACGGCGGTCGGTGGCCAGAAGGCGCCCACCAGGTTCTTTCCTTCGGCCGTGTTGATGCCGGTCTTTCCGCCGACCGCCGCGTCGACCATGCCGAGTACCGTCGTCGGGATCTGGACCACGGCCACCCCGCGCAGCCAGGTCGCCGCGACGAAGCCCGCGAGATCAGTGACCGCTCCCCCGCCGAAGCCGACGACGGCATCGGTGCGAGTGAAGTTCGCCTGCCCCATCACCTGCCAGCAGAACGCGGCTACCTCGACGCGCTTGCCGGCCTCGGCGTCGGGCACCTCGGCGAGAAGCACCTGTCGCTCCCCTTGAAGGCGTCCTCGGAGTTCCTCGGCCTGTGCTGACAGTGTCGGCGGGTGCACGATGAGTACCCGCTGGGCGGCTGCCGGGAGGGCCTGCGCAACCGAATCCAGGATGCCGCGCCCGATCGTGATGTCGTAGGGGTTGTCGCCGGTGACGGCGATCGTCGTCGGAGGGGTCATGACTGTTCCTTCGCGGTGTCGCATGGTTCGGATGACGCTGCACGCGGGCGTGCCCAAGCGACGATCTCGTCCACAACGTGCTGCAGGGGGCCGGTCGAGGTGTCGATCGTGATGTCGGCGACGCTCTCATACAGGGGACGACGCTCCTGCCAGATGCGCCGCCACCGCTCCATGGGGTCCTCACCAGTCAGGAGCGGGCGCGCGGTTCCCTGAATCCGCCCCGCCACGACGCGAGGGTCGACAGTGAGCATCACGACATCGCATGTCGCCAGATCCGCACGAGTGTCGGCATTCAACACTGCACCGCCGCCGAGCGACACGACAACACCGCCCCACCCAAGGGCGTTCTGGATTGCCTCACGCTCCCAGGCACGGAACGTCGACTCGCCGTGGGTTTCGAAGATCTGCTCAATCGGCCCATGCTCGCGCTGGATCACGGCATCCGTGTCGATGAACCTGATGCCCAACGCTTTGGCAACGCGACGGCCGATGCTCGTCTTTCCCGCCCCCATGGGGCCGACCAGAACGAGCGGGCTAGTGGGAGCCATCGCCGGTGAGAACCGCGGCATCCAGCAGCGAGTCGTCGCTTTCCGCGCTCGTTCGCAGCGTTCCAGGAATCGCGTCGAGGTAGGACTGCAGGTTGCGTCGTGTCTCAGCGACACTGTCGCCGCCGAACTTCTCAAGCACGACATCAGCGAGCACGAGGGCCGTCATGGCTTCAGCGACCACGCCGGCTGCCGGGACCGCGCACACGTCCGAACGCTGGTGGTGCGCGCTGGCGGTCTCGCCGGAGGCGACGTCCACAGTCCGAAGCGCGTGCGGAACCGTGGCAATCGGCTTCATGCCGGCCCGGACCCGAAGCACCGTGCCGGTAGACATGCCGCCTTCGGTGCCTCCGGCGCGATCGGTGGCCCGGGCGATGCCGCCGTCGGTGGCGAACAGTTCGTCGTGGGCTTCCGAGCCCCGCCGCCGCGTGGTCAGGAATCCATCGCCGACCTCGACGCCCTTGATCGCCTGAATGCTCATGAGCGCTTGCGCTAGCTTGCCGTCGAGCCGGCGATCCCAGTGCACGTGGCTGCCGAGCCCCGGGGGGAGCCCGAACGCGAGCACCTCGACGACACCGCCGAGGGTGTCGCCGGCTTTCCGTGCGTCATCGACTTCGGCAACCATCCGCGCTGAGGTCTCCGGATCGAAGCAGCGCATCAGGTCGGCATCCAGTGCCTCCACGTCATCCGGCGTGGGCAGCGGAGCGTCCCGGGGAGCTTCGACCGGGCCGATACCCACCGTGTGAGAGACAAGACGGATGCCGAGCTCTGCCAGGAACGCGCGGGCGATGGCTCCGAGCGCGACCCGAGCAGCAGTCTCGCGGGCGCTTGCGCGCTCCAAGATGGGCCGTGCCTCATCGAAGCCGTACTTCTGCATCCCGACCAGGTCGGCGTGGCCGGGGCGAGGACGGGTCAGTGCTGCTCCCCGACCGCGCGACCTCTCGGTCAGTTCGACGGGCTCAGCGCTCATGACCTCGACCCACTTGGGCCACTCGGTGTTGGCGATACGCAGCGCGATCGGGCTGCCCAGGCTCAGGCCGTGCACGACGCCGCTGGAGATCGTGAGTTCGTCTTCTTCGAACTTCATGCGGGATCCGCGCCCGTATCCCAGCTTGCGACGAGCAAGGTCGGCCTGGATCTCTGAACGGGAAACGGGCACACCGGAGGGAAGACCCTCCATGACGGCAACCAGTTCGGGGCCGTGCGATTCGCCGGCCGTGAGCACGCGGAGCATTGGTCTAGTCTCCCACGAGGCTCGCGCGCATCGCGCCGACGACAGCCGACTCGTCGCGAAGCGGAACCGCTGGATCTCCTCCGACGAAGATCCGCACCTGCAGTACCGCCTGGTGCAGCAGCATCGCTTCGCCCGTATAGATGTCACGGCCGGCGCGCAACCAGGCTGCCTGAAGTGATGTCATCCCCTGCCCATAGACCACGTCGAACAACGGCCCGCCGCCGGAGGCAAGCGCGTCGGCGTCGGCCTCGGGCACCACCGCACCGCCCGGCAGTGCCGCAATCGTCAGATCGACCGGTACGGGCTCTGGTCGCGTGAGCGGGACCCCGTGAACGGACAGGCCCAGCCGTTCGCCGATCTCGCTGAGCGCGGCGACAGCTTCGGGCCGGCGCGCTGCAACCTCGATCTGGTCCGCACCGAGCTCGGCGACAGCCACGAGCGCGGATGTCGCTGTGGCGCCTGCCCCGACGATCCGGACGTGGCGCAGCTCGGCGATCCCGCAGTCAGCGAGGGCACTGACTATTCCGCCGACGTCAGTGTTGAAGCCGGAGGGCCCAGCGCCGGTCAACAGCAGCGTGTTTACTGCTCCCGTGAGCTCCGCGCGCGCGTCGCGGGTCACGGATGCCGCGAAAGCTGCTTCCTTCAGCGGGTAGGTGACCGATAAGCCTCGAAAGGTGTCGTCGAGCGAGGCCAGTTCTGTGGCGAACCCCACCGCCGTGACCCGGCGGCATCCGTAGGACCAGTCCAGGTCGAGTACGCGGTACGCGGCGGCGTGTAACTGGGGCGACCGGCTGTGCTCGATCGGGTCGCCCCAAACCTCCAGACGCGGAGGACGATCCGTCACCTCAACATCCGGCGTCGGGGTTATCCGTGCACCACTGGCGCCACTGCTCGACGGCGGCGAGGTGGTCATCGTAGTTGGTCGTGAAGACCGTCTCACCGGTATTGAGGTTCACCGTGACGAAGTACAGCCAGGGGCCATCCTCGGGGTGCATGGCCGCGTCGATCGCGAGGTCTCCGGGGTTGGCGATGGGGCCAACCGGTAGCCCGTCGATGACGTAGGTGTTCCACGGATTGTCGTCGGTCAGAGCCTCGCCAGAAGAACTCACGGTCCCATCGTGCAGTTCGCCGTAGCCGTACTGGGCAGTCGAGTCCATCTGCAGCTTCATGCCCTGATCGAGCCGGTTCTGGATGACGCGCGAGACCTTGTAGAAGTCGGCTTCAAAACGGGCTTCGCGCTGGATGATCGAGGCGATTGTGAGGATGCGCTCCCGATCATCGACAGGCACGCCTGCGGTATCCAAGGACTGGACCGCGCGGTCGACGAGGGTCTGAATCACCTGCTGCGCTGTCACGCCCGGGTCGAACGTGTAGGTAGCCGGGAAGAGCCAGCCCTCCAGCGGCTGCCCGCCCGCGGCAACGACAGCCTCGTTGACGGGAACGCCGAAGACACTGGGGTCGGCCACTGCGGCTTGGAAGTCTTCAAGCGGAATCGCCAGGCTCTCCGAGAGGATCTGGATCGACTGGTCGACCGTGAGTCCCTCGCGTAGCTGCGCAGTGTTCTCCATCCTGTTGGCCGGGTCGAGAATCGCCTCGAGTGCGGCAGCTGAGGTCATCTGCTGCTGCAGACGGAACACCCCGGGTACAAACGGCGGATTCAAGTCTTCGGCGACGAGGTAGTCATAGAACGCGTCAGGCGTCTTCGTTACCCCGGCCTCGTAGAGCTTCGGTGAGATCGAGGCGCCGGTATCGCCCGAGACGATCGTGAGGAACGCCTCACCGGTGGCCATCCCCTCCTCGTACTCCTGCGGCTCCTCCCAGCCCAACACCTCGCGGATCTTGTCCTCGTAGTTCGACCACACCCACCAACCACCGGCCGCAGCACCGCCGAAGAGCACGAGCACGATGATGAGGGCGATCCATCCACCGCGACGGCGGCGACGGCGTTCTGCGGGCGGAGGGGTCATGCCGATGTCATCCGTGGTGCGCTCTCCCGTGAAGAGGTCATCGAGGGTGCCGGCCGAGGCCGGCGCGGAACGATCCGCACGAGGGACGGATGTCGAGGTCGAGGTGAGAGTCTGGGTTGAGGCTGGCGGAGCTGCGACCGCGGCCCAGAAGAGCTCAGGTGGCACATCGTCGCTATTCGAGCCAGAGCCGGTCGCGCTCCTCGGCTGCGCGGGGAGCTGAGAAACCGACCCGGAGCTGCCGCTCGCGGCCGAGGCGCGCGCTTCGCGGGCTGCGCGTCGCGACGGCGGAGGTTGCGTGGGTAATCCCTCGGAATCGGGTACCGATGCTGGCTTTTCGCCCTGCGAGGGCGACGTCGGCTGACCGCTGCCCTGGTCCTGTGCGTGGTCTTCCGCCGCGGTGTCAGCGGGGTCGCCTTCGGTGTTCGCGGAAGATGACGGTTCTGACGATGAGGCTGCGCCTGCGGTGGGTCGCGAACGGCCGTCCGGGAGCTTCCCGAAAAGATCGGCGAACGGATCGTCGAACGGTGACGAATCGTCGGGCATGTCAGGCGGGCTCCTCGGCGGGGGGTAGTAGCGCACCCGGTGGGCGGCCGGTGCTCTTCTCGATGTCCAACGCCTGCTGCAAGAGCACGACGGCGGCAACCTGATCCACAATCGTACGAGAAGATCGGGTGTTTCTGCCGGACGCGCGTAGTGCGCTGTGCGCCGAGACCGTGCTGAGGCGCTCATCCAGCATCCGGATCGGAACGCCGATTCGCTCTCTCAGCTCGTGGGCGAAGGACTCTGCATCCTCGGTTGAGGCTGTGCGCTCTCCGCGGAGATTGATCGGTAGCCCCACGATGACTTCGAGCGGACTGACCTCGCGCACGAGGTCTATCAGGCGGCCGATCGTGCCGTCGCCGCGCGCAACCGTCTCAGTCGGCGTCGCGAGCATCCCGTCCGGATCGCACTGGGCGACCCCCACGCGGGCCTTGCCGACGTCGACGGCGAGACGGATGCCGCGGCGAAATCCGCTCACGGTCGGGGCAGCCCCGCCACGACATCATCAAGGGCCCGCGCCAGCGCGCTCACGTCGCTACCACCGCCCTGGGCAAGATCATCGCGTCCCCCGCCACCGCCGCCAAGTGTTGTCGCCGCAGCTTTCGCGAGGGGACCTGCCTTCACCCCGAGCGAGCGAGCCGCTTCCGTCGTCGCAACGATGACGACCGGTCGGTCGTCGACCTCGCCTCCGAGAGCCACCACCGCAGCGTCGGAACCGAGTCGCTCACGAACCTTCAGTGCGACGGCACGTACGTCGTCAGCCGAGCCCGCGCGTCCGAGGTTAGCAGCGACCACGGACAGAGCACCCACACGACGAGCTCCGGCAACGAGATCCGGAACCTGCTCACTCAGAGCCTTCGCCTGCAGCGACGCGATCTTCTTCTCGGCTGCCTTGAGGTTCGCGGTCAGCTCAGCGATGCGCGCCGGCAGCTGATCCCGGGGAGTCTTCAGCGACGAGGTCAGCTGTGAGACGATCGCCCGTTCGGCAGCGAGCTCACGGAAGGCGTCCGCCCCGACGAGCGCCTCGACGCGGCGATTGGCAGCGCCGACCGATGACTCGCCGATCAGGTTGATGAGGCCCACCTCGGAGCTGGTCGCGACGTGGGTGCCACCGCACAGCTCACGAGACCACGGACCTCCGATGTCGACCATCCGCACGGTGTCGCCGTACTTCTCTCCGAACAAAGCCATTGCTCCGAGCTCTTTGGCTTCGTCGAGGGCAAGTACGCGGGTGGTCACCTGGAGGTTGTCCCGCACGGCGTTGTTCGCGATCTCCTCGATCTCGGATTTGGTCTCGGGCGACAGGGCCTGTGTCCACGCGAAGTCGAAACGCAGGTAGCCCGCGCGGTTCAGCGATCCCGACTGCGTGGCAGACGAGCCGAGCGTGTCGCGGAGGGCGGCATGGACGAGGTGTGTCGCCGAGTGCGCCTGTGCTGCCGCACGACGATTGGCGGCATCCACGATCGTCGTCGCGGCAAGGCCCACAGCTACTTCTCCGCTGGTCACCTCCACGGTGTGACTCACCAGGCCCGGTACCGGCTTCTGCACATCGATGACGTCGAGCTGATAGCCCGGACCGACGATGATGCCCTTGTCGGCGACCTGACCGCCCGACTCGGCGTACAGCGCGGTCTCGGCGACGATGACCTCGGCTACCTGACCGGTGGTCGCGCGATCGACCGAGACCCCATCCACGAGCACGCCCAGGATGCGGGACTCGGTTTCAAGATCCGTGTATCCCGTGAACGTCGTCTCGCCGAGGGCGCGGAACTCGCGGTACACGGAATGATCGGCGATAGCGCGCTTGCGGGACTTCGCGTCGGCCTTCGCCCGCTGGCGCTGCTCCTGCATGAGCGAATCGAAAGCGGCCCGATCCACCGAGAGGCCTGCCTCTTCGGCGATCTCGAGGGTCAAGTCGATCGGAAAGCCGTAGGTGTCGTGCAACAGGAAAGCCTCGGAGCCCGGGATCTCGGCCTTACCCGCGCTCTTGGTCTCGGCTACGGCGAGATCCAGAATCGTCGAGCCCGCTGCAAGCGTGCGCAGGAACGTCTCTTCCTCGGCGACGGCTGCGGACTCGAGCCGGTCGTACTCGGTGGCGAGAGTCGGATACGCGGGGGCCATGGCATCCCGTGACGCCGCGAACAGTTCGCGGAACGTCGGCGCGTCGACGCCGAGCAGTCGCATCGCACGGATCGTGCGCCGCATGAGGCGGCGAAGGATATAACCACGGCCCTCGTTCGAAGGGCGGACACCGTCCGAGAGCAGCATCAGCGAAGACCGCACGTGATCCGCGACGACGCGGAATCGCACGTCATCCTCGTGGACTGCACCGTAGGTGCGGCCCGACAGCGCGACGGCGAGATCGAGCACAGGACGCACCTGGTCGGTCTCGTACATGTTGTCGACGCCCTGTTTGATGAACGCGACGCGCTCCAGGCCCATGCCGGTGTCGATGTTCTTCTGCGGGAGATCCCCCACCACATCGAAGTCGACCTTGGACCGAACGTTCGTGATCGCGTACTGCATGAACACGAGGTTCCAGATCTCGGTGAAACGGCTGTCATCGACTGCCGGGCCCCCGTCGGGACCGTAGGCCGGTCCGCGGTCGAAGTAGATCTCCGAGCAGGGACCCGCAGGGCCAGGCTGACCGGTCGACCAATAGTTGTCTTCCTTGCCGAATCGCTGGATGCGCTCCTCAGGGAGTCCTGCGATCCGCTTCCAGAGGCCGGCTGCTTCGTCATCGTCCTCGTACACGGTGACCCACAGGTCCCGCTCGGCAAAGCCGAGACCACCGGCCGACTCGGGCGAGGTCAGCAACTCCCAGGCATATTCGATGGCGCCTGCCTTGAAGTAGTCGCCGAACGACCAGTTGCCGAGCATCTGGAAGAACGTGCCGTGGCGTGCGGTCTTGCCGACCTCTTCGATGTCGTTGGTGCGAATGCACTTCTGCACGTCAGCGGCGCGCGGATACGGTGCGGGAACGACGCCCGTCAGGTACGGAATGAACGGCACCATGCCCGCGACGGTGAACAGCAGCGACGGGTCGTCGGTGACAAGCGACGCACTCGGGACGATGACGTGATCGTTCTTCTCGAAGTAGTCGAGGTAGCGCTGCGCGATCTCAGCGGTCTTCATCGGGTTTCCTTTGCACAGGTGAACTGCACCGCCCGCGCGGGGCGATGCGAACACGCATGGAGATCAGTCAGTCAGCTTCTTGGCTGCGTCTTTTGCCGCGTCAGCGACGTCGCCCGCAGTATCCGTCACGGCGTCGGCCACAGTATCGACCGTCGACGATGCCGAGTCCACGGCGTCCTCGACGATTCCGACAATGCGAGCTTCCTGCTCGCGGTAGGCATCCGCGATGCGGTCGGTGAACTGCGAGATACGAGCATCCACCTCGGCGAGCAGTTCGTGTCCCCGTGGGTCTTTGTTGACGTAATGGGCGGCGACGAAACCCCCGGCAAGTCCCAGTGCGAACCACAGCAGGTTTTTCATGCGCTCACTCCCTTTCCGCGACGGCGGCTCATCCCATCGTAGGCGAGAACGGCGAAGGGCGCCGGGTCACCCCGACGCCCTTCGCGAACGTGCTTCTGCGGACTGCTTAGCGCGCCGCGTAACGGTGTTGTTGGCCGCTTCGCGGCTGTACTACGCGCCGCTTAGCGCGCCGCGTAGTACTCAACGACGAGCTGAACGTCACAGACCACGGGCACCTCGGCGCGCTTGGGGCGACGCACGAGACGGGCGTGGAGCTTGTCGAGCTCGACCTCGAGGTAGCCCGGAACCGGGGGCAGAACCTCGGCGTGTCCGCCGGCCGCGGCGACCTGGAACGGCTCGAGGCCTTCGCTCTTCTCCTTGACGTGGATGAGCTGGCCGGGTGCGACGCGGAACGAGGGGCGGTCCACGGTCTTGCCGTCGACGAGGATGTGGCGGTGCACCACGAGCTGACGAGCCTGCGCGGTCGTGCGGGCGAAGCCGGCACGAAGAACCAGCGCGTCCAGGCGCATCTCGAGCTGCTCGACGAGGTTCTCACCGGTCAGGCCGTCCTTGCGGCGGGCCTCGTTGAACGCGATGCGCAGCTGCTTCTCGCGGATGCCGTACTGCTCGCGCAGACGCTGCTTCTCGCGCAGGCGGACGGCGTAGTCGCTGTCGGCCTTGCGCTTGGTGCGGCCGTGCTCGCCCGGTGCATAGGGACGCTTCTCGAGGTAGCGAGCTGCCTTGGGGGTAAGTGCGACGCCGAGGGCGCGCGACATGCGCACCTTGCGGCGGTCCTGGGACTTCGTAGGCACGAAGGATTCCTTCCGATGACATGGCCGCGACTCTCGCGACTCATGGACGTATCCCGCACTCCCGCTTCGGTTCGCACGTCGCAGCGCACCGAAAGGTGATCTCGAGTGAGGGGATATCCGAAAACTCGGTTTCGAACCGAACTAGTCTACCAGAGCTCTCAGTCCCCGCCGGAAGCGGCACCCGAGCCGGGCTCTTCCGGCCTGCCGAGGATGCGGCGGATTCGGCTCCACCGTGCCGCAATCTCCCGTTCTGCGCCACGGGAGGTCGGGCGATAGTAGCTGCGGTCGCGCAGCGCATCGGGAAGGTACTGTTGCGCGACCACGCCGCGCTCATCGTCATGCGGGTAGCGGTAACCCTTCCCGTGTCCGAGCCGCGCGGCTCCCGGGTAGTGCGCGTCCCGCAGGTGCGGCGGGACTCTGCCGCCACCGCCCTGGCGCACGTCGGCGATCGCGGCATCGATCGCCAGATACGCGGCGTTCGATTTGGCCGTGGTCGCGAGGTACACCGTCGCCTCAGCAAGCGGAATACGTCCCTCGGGGAAGCCGATCAGTTGAACCGCGTCGGCTGCCGCAACCGCGAGCGGGAGGGCCTGCGGATCTGCGAGACCAATGTCCTCGGCGGCCGAGATGATCAGACGACGTGCGATAAAGCGGGGGTCCTCCCCCGCCTCGATCATGCGCGCAAGATAGTGCAGCGCGGCATCCGGATCCGACCCGCGGATCGACTTGATGAACGCGCTGATGACGTCGTAGTGCTCGTCGCCCTGACGGTCATATCGAAGGAGCGCCCGGTCCACCGCCTGCGCGACGTGCTCGGCGGTGATCGTGCCGGCTGCCCCGTCGGCTTCCGGTTCGGCGAGGGACGCCGCTGCCTCCAGGGCGGTAAGGGCGCGGCGGGCGTCACCGGAAGCGAGCCGCACGAGTGCAGCGCGTGCTTCGTCGGTCAGGGCCACGGCACCGGCAAGTCCGCGCGCATCCGACACCGCCCGGTCGATGAGTTCGGCGAGATCGGCATCCGTCAGCGGCTGCAGCGTCAGCAGCAGCGACCTGGACAGCAACGGCGAGATGACCGAGAACGACGGATTCTCCGTGGTTGCGGCGATCAGGACGACCCAACCGTTCTCGACGCCAGCCAGCAACGCGTCCTGTTGCGCTTTGGTGAATCGGTGGATCTCGTCGAGGAAGAGGATCGTGGAGGTTCCGTACAGGTCGCGCTGCGTCAGAGCGTCCTGCATCACCTCGCGCACATCCTTGACTCCGGCGGTGACAGCCGACAGCTCGACGAAGCGGCGACCGGATGAGCGCGCGACAGCCTGGGCGAGAGTGGTCTTGCCGGTCCCCGGCGGACCCCAAAGGATGACGGATGTCGCCGCTCGCGCGCCACCATCGGGATCCGCGAGCACGACAAGCGGCGCACCCGGCCGCAGCAGGTGCTGCTGTCCGGCGACCTCGTCGAGGGACGTGGGTCTCATCCGCACCGGCAGCGGGGTTTGCCCGGAGAAGAGCCCCGCCGTGTTCGCCATGGGATCCAGGCTAGCCGCGCACGACGACATCGCCGCCGCATCCGAGCCTGGCCGCGGAGGCGCTCCGTATTAGGCTTAAGCGTCCATCCCCCGCAGGCGGCTTCGCCGCATTGAGGTGCCTTCCGTGTCAGACACAGCTTCGTCCTCCACCCCCGTCGAACAGCCCTGGGGCCGCGTCGATGACGACGGCACGGTTTCGGTTCGCGAAGGCGACCAGTGGCGCGTCGTCGGTCAATACCCTGACGGCACCGCTGAAGAGGCTCTGGCCTACTACGAGCGGAAATTCTCTGATCTCGCCTCCGAGGTCACACTCCTGGAAGTTCGCCACCGCCGCGGTGGTGCCAGCGCCGCGGACCTGCGTGCGACAGCTGCGACCCTCAGCGGGAAGATCTCGGGAGCGTCAGCTGTCGGCGACCTCGCAGCGCTGAGCGCCCGGGTCGAGGCTCTCACCGCGTCGCTGACCGAAGCGAGCGCCGCCGAGGCCGCTCAGGCTCGGGAGGCCGTGGATGCCGCGATTGCCGAGCGGACACGGCTCGTCGAGCAGGCCGAAGCGATCGCCGCGCGCGACCCCAAGACCGTGCAGTGGAAGACGGCCTCGGCCGAGATGAGCTCGCTGTTCGACCAGTGGCAGTCTCACCAGCAGAACGGTCCGCACCTTCCCAAGTCGATCTCGCAGTCGCTGTGGAAGAGATTCCGAGACGCGCGGGCAACTGTCGACAAGCACCGCCGCGAGTTCTATGCCGAGCTCGATGAGGCGCACAAGGCAGTTCGTGAGCGTAAGAACCGTCTGGTTGAGCGCGCAGAGGCGCTCGCGCCGCGCGGCGAAGACGGCATCGGCGCCTACCGTGACCTGCTGAACGAGTGGAAAGCTGCGGGCCGCGCCGGCAAGAAGGTCGACGACGCACTATGGGCTCGGTTCAAAGCTGCCGGGGACGCGCTCTATTCGGCACGGGCGGGTCGTGAGGCTGCGGAGGTCGAGGCATCGAAAGAGAAGATCGACGCCAAGCGGGAACTCCTCGAGCGGGCACGCCCGATTCTCGACATGTCAGACCTTGCCGCTGCGCGCAGCGCCCTCACCGCGATTCAGCGGTCGTGGGATGACATCGGTCGCATCTTTCCGCGCGATCAGGAGCGTGCCCTCGATGATGAGCTGCGCAAGATCGAAGTGTCGGTCCGTGCGCGCGAGGACGCCGAGTGGACGCGGAACAATCCCGAGACCACGGCACGTGCCAACGACATGACCCGCCAGCTGTATGACGCGATCACCAAGCTCGAGGCGGAGCTTGCCGAGGCCACCGCACGTAAGGACCAGCGGGCGATCAAGCAGGCAAGCGAGGCTCTCGAGGCCCGGCGCGCCTGGCTCCGCGCGGTCGAGGGCTGACCGGGACTTCTCCACAGACTGACAACAGCGCACCGGCGAGTGAGTCGACCGGAGGCAGACTGCGGGGATGACCTCGCCGTTTCTGTACTTCGTCGATGAGCGACTCTCGCTGGCGGAGCTGTCTGCCGCACGCCTCGACGGGCACCTCATCGAGATCGACGCCGCCTATATGCCGGCAGACACCGTGGAAACGCCCAGCGCGCGGGCAGCGTCTCTGGGGCCCTTGCTTCGCGATCTCATGGCGGCGACTCACCTCTCGGCAGCATGGGTGCACGGTGTCATCAGTGAGCCGCCCTCCCGGCATACCGTGCAGCGAGCGGTGCCGCATCGCATCCACGGCGTCATCCATCGCCGACTCCACTATCGAGACCCGTACCTGCCCGCCAGCGACCTCTACCGGATCGGCGGGGTGCTGGTCACGTCTCCGGCGCGGACGGTCGCCGACCTTGCTCGCGTGGGTGACGCCGACCACCGGACAGCTCTCGACGGCTTTGCGCGAGACCCCGCGACGATCCGGGCAGGCATCGACTGGCTAGAGCACGCCGGCACCGTTCCGCACAAGGTGCGAGCCCTCGACCTGTTGCGTTCCCGCAGCGCTGAACCTACGAGGACGTGACCCGGTAGACGTCGTAGACGGCATCGATGCGGCGGACCGCATTGAGGACGCGGTCAAGGTGGACGATGTCGCCCATCTCGAACACGAAGCGGCTAATCGCCAGACGGTCGTTCGTGGTGGATACGGATGCAGAGAGGATGTTCACGTGGTGTTCGCTGAGTACGCGAGTCACGTCACTGAGCAGCCCTGAACGGTCGAGGGCTTCGACTTGGATCTGCACCAGGAACACACTCTTGGTCGTCGGGGCCCACTCCACATCGATGAGGCGTTCGGGGTCCGAGCGCAGCGATGCCACGTTCGTGCAGTCAGCTCGGTGCACGGAGACACCGCTTCCCCGCGTCACGAACCCGAGGATCTCGTCGCCGGGCACCGGCGTGCAGCACTTCGCGAGCTTGACGAGGATGTCGGGTGCACCGCGCACGAGAACGCCCGAGTCACCGGCGCGCGGCTGACGCGAGCGCCCGACGTGCGGGAGGTCGATCGGCCCCGTGGCCGTGTCGTTCGATGCGCTGACGAGCGCCGTGACCTTCTCGATGACCGACTGCGTCGAGACATGGCCTTCGCCGACAGCCGCGTACAGTGCTGATACGCCTTCGTAACGCAGTCCGTCAGCCACTTCGCTGAGCGTGTCCTGGTTCATCAGTCGCTGCAGCGGCAGGTTCTGGCGTCGCATCGCGCGCGCGATCGACTCCTTGCCCTGTTCGATTGCCTCTTCGCGCCGCTCCTTCGTGAACCATCCCCGGATCTTGCTGCGAGCTCTGGTGCTCTTGACAAAGCTCAGCCAGTCCTGGCTTGGCCCGGCATCCGGGTTCTTCGAGGTGAACACCTCGACGACGTCCCCGCTCTTGAGCTCGGACTCGAGGGGAACGAGCCGCCCGTTGACTTTCGCGCCCATCGTGCGGTGACCGACTTCGGTGTGCACTGCGTAGGCGAAGTCGACCGGCGTCGCGCCCGCCGGAAGTCCGATCACGCGCCCCTTGGGGGTGAAGACGTAAACCTCTTTCGCGCCGATCTCAAAGCGCAGCGAATCGAGGAACTCTCCCGGGTCGGCGGTTTCTGCCTGCCAATCCGAAATCCGCGCGAGCCACGCGAGATCTGCGTCGACGGCTTTGTCGTCGATCTTCCCGCCGGCCATCCGCTCCTTGTACTTCCAGTGGGCTGCCACACCGTACTCGGCCTGCTGGTGCATCTCGTGGGTGCGAATCTGGATCTCGACGGTGCGACCCTCCGGTCCGATCACCGTCGTGTGAAGCGACTGGTAGAGGTTGAACTTCGGGGTGGCGATGTAGTCCTTGAACCGCCCGGGCAACGGCGTCCACCGGGCATGAATCGCACCCAGCACGGCGTAGCAGTCCCGCACCGACGCGACCAGAATGCGGATGCCGATGAGGTCGTAGATGTCGTCGAACTCGCGACCCCGCACCACCATCTTCTGATAGACGGAGTACAGCTGCTTCGGGCGACCGAGTACGCGCCCGCGGATACGCAACTCGCGCAGATCGGTGTCGACGGCGTCGATGACGTTCTGCAGGTACTTATCGCGCTGCGGGGTGCGCTGCTTGACCAGGCTCTCGATCTCGGCGTAGAGCTTCGGATGCAGAACAGCGAACGACAGGTCCTCGAGCTCGGACTTGATGGTCTGGATACCGAGGCGATGCGCGAGTGGTGCGTAGATCTCGAGCGTCTCGGTGGCCTTCTTGCGGGCCTTCTCGGGAGGGACGAAGCCCCACGTCCGTGCGTTGTGCAACCGGTCAGCGAGTTTGATGAGCAGGACACGGATGTCGCGCGACATCGCGACGATCATCTTGCGTACGGTTTCTGCCTGCGCGCTCTCGCCGTACTTGACCTTGTCGAGCTTGGTCACCCCGTCGACGAGCATCGCCACCTCGTCGCCGAACTCCGCGGCGAGGGCATCGAGCGAGTAACCGGTGTCTTCGACGGTGTCGTGCAGAAGGGCGGCCGCCACAGCCTTGGGGCCAAGGCCCAGATCGGCGAGGATTTGGGCCACAGCCAGCGGATGCGTGATGTAGGGCTCGCCGCTCTGACGCTTCTGTCCCGAATGGGCGCGATCGGCGATCGCGTAGGCGCGCTCGATGATCGCCAGATCACCCTTGGGATGGTGCGTGCGGACGGTGCGCAAGAGCTTCTCGACATCGTCGCGACGTGCGGCACGCGAGAAGATGCGCGGCACGAGCCTCAGCAACGACGAGGACCCTGGAGGCACGCTCTGGGCGGGCGGGACTGTCTCGGTCACCCGGTAGCCCTCCCTTCGCTGGAGCCCATATCCTACGCTGCGCTAGGGGCGATCAGGCCGAAGCTACCGCCTGTTCGCGGGCGGCGAGGACCCGCTCATCGCGCTGACGGATGGCCGGCTCGCCCTCACGGAACAGCGAGAACAGCGGCGCCGCGACGAACAGCGTCGAATAGGCCGCAACGATGATTCCCACGAAGATCGACAGTGAGATGTCGCTCAGCGTCTCGGCTCCGAGCCAGAACGCCCCGATGAACAGGATCGCGCCGACCGGCAGGATCGCCACGACTGTCGTGTTGATCGAGCGGACCAGCGTCTGGTTCACTGCCAGGTTCACCGACTCGCCGAAGGTGCGGCCCGATATCTCGCCGTCTTCCGAGGTGTTCTCCCGGATCTTGTCGAACACGACTGTCGTGTCATAGAGCGAATACGCGAGAATCGTGAGGAACCCGATCACTGCGGCAGGCGATATCTCGAAACCGAACAGCGCATAGATCCCCACCGTGATCACCAGCACGTCGACGAGGCCGATGATTGCTGCCGCAGACATCTTCCAGGTGCGGAAGTACAGCGCGAGGATGATGAAGGTCAGCGCGAGGAAGATGGCCAGACCCCAGAGCGACTGGCGCGTGACGTCCTGTCCCCAGCTCGGGCCGATGAACGACGTGGTCACCTCGCTCGCGTCGACGCTGTACGCCTCGGCGAGTGCTGCAGCGACATCGCGCGTCTCGGCATCCGTCATCTGATCGGTCTGGACGCGGATCGTGTCGGCACCGACTGTCGCGACCTTCGTCGTCGCGCCCGGCACGACCGACTGCACTGCTTCGGTGGCGATGAGCTGGTCGGTGCTGGTGGCACCCGAAACGGTGAACTGGGAGCCCCCGGTGAATTCGATCGAGAACTGAATCGGCCTGATGAAAGGCACAAGTGCCGAACCGATGACGAGGATCGCGGCGATGATGAACCACAGCCGCCGCTTGCCGACGAAGGGGAAGGACGTCTTCCCGCTGTACAGGTCGTTTCCGAGCTGGTTGAGGGAGCGCATCAGGGGGTGTCCTCTCCCTCGGTGGTCTGGCTAGAGCCGGACGTGCGGGACTCGGCAAGCTTGCGCTCGGCGATCGTCTGGCGGCGCGCGGCCTCACCTTTGGAGCGAGACGCCCGCTTCTCGGCGGCTGTCTTTGGCGCCACGACCGGCGCGCGGAACTGTGCCCGCCCGCGGTAGACGGCGCCCAGGGCGTCGGGATCGAGGCCCGAAAGCGGGTGGCCGGATGAGAAGAATCTCGTGCGGGCCAGCAGCTGCATCACGGGGTGCGTGAAGATGATGAAGATCAAAACGTCGATCGCGGTCGTGAGGCCGAGGGTGAAGGCGAAACCCTTCACCGTTGCGTCGGCCAGGATGTAGAGCACGACCGCCGCGAGAATGTTGATCGACTTCGAGATGTAGATCGTGCGCTTCGCTCGCGACCAACCGTCTTCGACGGCGCCGGTGATCGACTTGCCGTCGCGCAATTCGTCTCTAATGCGTTCGAAGTACACGATGAACGAGTCAGCGGTGAACCCGATCGACACGATCAGACCCGCGACACCGGCGAGCGAGAGCCGGAAGCCCATGCGCCAGCCAAGGATCAGCAGCATCACGTACGTGAGCACCGCCATCACGACGAGGGAGGCGATGATCACGAACCCGAGGGCGCGGTAGACGATGAGCGAGTAGATGGCGACCAGGGCCAGGCCGATAAGGCCCGCGATCAACCCGATCTGCAGCTGCTGGGACCCGAGGGTTGCCGAGATCGTGTCAGAGCTCACGACGACGAAGCTCAGCGGTAGCGCACCGTACTTCAGCTGGTCGGCAAGGACCTTTGCGGACTCCTGCGTGAAGCTGCCGCTGATGCTCGGGCGTCCGTCGAGGATCTGCGCATTCATCGACGGAGCGGTCAGGACGTAGCCGTCGAGGACGAAGGCGAACTGGTCGAGCGGCGGCGTCGCTCCGAAGAGCCGCTGGCTGATCTGCCCGAAGGTCTCAGTCCCGGACTCGTTGAACTGCAGGTTCACGACCCATCGACCGGAAGTCTGCTCGAGTCCGCTCGTCGCGTCGACGATCGATGACCCGTCCAACTCCACCGGTCCGAGGATGTACTTGACCGTTCCCGATGCGTCACACGTGATGAGTGGCTCATCAGTGGGCGCGTTCGCGGGATCGTTGTCCGGGTTCGCACAGTCGTACGCAAGAAACTCCGCCTGCAATGCCGGCGTGATCCAGTTGGTGTCGCTCCCGCTGGTGGGCTCCACTGTCGGCGTCGACTCGAGGCTGGGGTCCGGCGTCGGATACGGGGTGGACTCGCCGTCCTCGCCGATGAACGACGTGGCAGGCGACCCCGTGTACAGCACAGCTCGCAGCTGCAGCTGCGCGGAGGCCTCGATCCTCTGCCGGGTCTGCTCGTCTGCCTCGCCCGGGATCTGCACGACGATGTTCTTGCCACCCTCTGTGGTGACCTCAGCTTCGCCGACACCCGAGGCGTCGACACGCTGGCGGATGATCGTGACAGCCTGATTCATCTGCTCGGCCGACGGGTCAGCACCGTCCGCGGTCTGCGCTTCGAGAATGATCTGGGTGCCGCCCTGCAGGTCCAGGGCGAGCTCCGGTGCCCATGAACTTGCGTTGAACACATAGACGCCCAGGGCGTTGATACCGAACAGAACCGCCGTGATTGTCAGCAGACCGGTGAGGGCCCGCCAGGCACGGCGAACAGGAGTGGATGCAGCCACGGGATGCTTTCCAGAAAGGGTCAGGCGTTGGGCTTGGTGTCGCCGTCGCGCCCGTCGGCGTCGGTCTCGGCGGCCGGCTCCGCGTCCGTGGTCACAGCATCCGAGGACTCGCCGTCGTGGGTCTCGTGATAGTTGTCGACGATGTCGTCGAAACCGTCGTCGGTTTCGTCCTCAACCTCGTCAGCGGGCGTGATGATCCGCAGAATCGCCTGGCTGTGGACCTTGATGTCGACGCCGGGCGCGATCTCGACAACCGCAGGCTGGTCGAGATTGTCGGGGTCGAACTCGACGATGGTGCCGTACAGGCCGCCCTGCAGCAGCACCTCGGCGCCGGGAACGGTCTGGCGCGCCTTCTGTGCCTGCTCCTCGCGCTGCTTCTTCATGCGGCGGCTGGAGTTCCAGAACATGAACACCAGGAGGGCGCCCAGCAGGATGAGCAGGCCGTAGTTGAGGAAGAAGTCCTGGAAGTTCATGAAGAAGGGCGCCTTTCGGGTGCGGCCGCGCAGACGTCGGGCCGCGTGGGGTCAAAGCCTCCAGGAATTATAGGTCATCGAATCTCAGCGTCTGATCGGCATGACGTACACCGAGGTGCGCGTAGGCGTCAGGAGTCGCAACGCGGCCGCGGGGGTGCGGCCCATGAAGCCGATGCGCACGAGGTAGGGCTCGATCACAGACTCGATCGTGTCGGCTTCCTCGCCGACGGTCACGGCGAGAGTGTTGAGTCCGACGGGACCGCCATGGAACCGGCGCACGAGCGCCTCCAGGACGGCGCGATCAAGTCGGTCAAGGCCAATCGCGTCAACGTCGTACAGGTCGAGGGCGGCGTCTACGGATGCCGCAGAGGCGCTGCCACCGTGGACGACGACGTAGTCGCGGACCCGCCGTAGCAGCCGGTTCGCGATGCGCGGTGTCCCTCGTGAGCGCCGGGCGATCTCGGCGCGAGACTCGGCTGGCAGCGGAACGTCCAGCATCCGCGCCGATCGCTCGAGGACCCGCTCCAGTTCTTCGGGCTCGTAATACTCCAGGTGCGCTGTGAAGCCGAACCGATCTCGCAGCGGATTCGGGAGCAGGCCCGCGCGCGTCGTGGCGCCCACGAGCGTGAACGGGGCCAGATCGAGAGGGATGCTCGTGGCACCGGCGCCTTTGCCGACCATGATGTCGATCCGAAAATCCTCCATGGCGAGGTAGAGCATCTCTTCGGCAGAGCGAGCCATGCGATGGATTTCATCGATGAAGAGCACTTCACCGGGAGTCAAGCTCGAGAGCAGAGCCGCGAGATCGCCGGCGTGCTGGATCGCCGGTCCACTCGACATCCGCAGCGGCCGTTCGCTCTCGTGAGCGACGATCATGGCGAGCGTCGTCTTGCCCAAGCCTGGTGGACCGGCCAGCAGGATGTGATCGGCGGGTCGCTCCTGAAGGCGTGCTGCGTCGAGCAGGAGCTGAAGCTGTCCCCTGACCTTCGTCTGCCCCACGAACTCAGCGAGGGACGACGGCCGCAACGCTCCCTCGATCGCGAGCTCCGACTCATCCTTCGAGGGCGCGGGGTCGGTGAGGTCATCCACGGGTCGTCTCCTTGCGTGCGGGCCCGAGCTCTGCCAGCGCTCGGCGCAGCAGATCCTGCACTGACGCCTCGGAGGCGGCATCCTCGATGACGCTCGCTGCCACCTCGGCGGCGTGGCGCTCGGGCCATCCGAGCCCGGTCAACGCGGCTGTCACCGCGTCAGCTCGGCTGTCAGATCCGGATGCCGCGCGCGACGCCGCAGCGGGGGCTATGACCTTCCCCGTCAAGTGCAGCACGATCAGCTTTGCCGTCTTCGGGCCGATTCCCGATACCCGACGGAAGGGCGCGTCGTCTTCGGCGGCGACAGCGGTGGCGATCTGATCGACCGACATCGCGCTGAGCACTCCCAGTGCGGACTTCGGGCCGACGCCGGTGACTCCGACCAGCAGCAGAAACGTCGTCAGCTCGTCGCGGGTCTCGAAGCCCACGAGGCTCAGTGCGTCCTCTCGGACGATCAACGATGTGTGCAGGAACAGCGGTTCACCGACTCGCGCCGCGCGGGCGACGTCGGGCGTCACGGCGACGTTGAGTCCCACTCCCCCGACTTCGATCACCACCGAGTCCAGGTCGGCGTAGCCGACGACGCCCCGCACTGACGAAATCATCGTGCTCCTTCCGTTCGGCGCGGCCCGCGCCTCAGAGCAGGCTATGCGGCGAATCGGACATTTGTTCGAGCGACACGCTCAGACCCGAGCGCGCCGCTCGGCATCCCGCCAGGCCTGCTGCGCCTTGGTCAGCGAGCCGCCGGTCGCCGCGCGCGCCTGAGGAGCGCCGCGCCACGCATGACACAGAGCGAGCGCCAGGGCGTCGGCGGCGTCTGCAGGCTGCGGGAGGACATCCAGCCGCAGGATGCGCGCCACCATCGTCTGCACTTGGCGTTTGTCGGCGCTGCCGTACCCGGTGATCGCGGCCTTGACCTCGGTCGGGGTGTGCGTAGCCGCCGGAAGACCCCGCTCGCCCGCGAGCATCAACGCGATACCGCTGGCCTGCGCAGTACCCATGACCGTGCTCCGATTGTGCTGGGCGAACACGCGCTCCACCGCAACGACATCGGGCCGATGCGAATCCAGGATCTCGCGGATGCCGGACGCGATGCCGGCGAGCCTCAGCTCGATGGCGAGGTCGGCATCCGTCCGGATCACGCCGACATGGACAAGTGCCGCAGAGCGGTCGGCAGCGACATCCACGACACCCACGCCGCAGCGGGTGAGGCCGGGATCGATTCCGAGCACGCGAACAGTCGCCACCCGGTAACGCTAGGCGCGACGAGCGGCGGTGCCCAGAAGGCGCGCCCTACTCGTCGTTCTCGAGCTCGGCCTGGACCTCGGCCGACAGGTCGAAGTTGCTGTAGACGTTCTGGACGTCGTCGCTGTCTTCGAGAGCGTCGATGATCCGGAAAACCTTGCGTGCAGTGTCGGCGTCGACCTCGACCTTGAGCGAGGGAACGAACTCGACATCCGCCGACTCGTAGTCAAGGCCCGCCTCCTGCAGCGCCGAACGCACGGCGACGAGGTCGGATGCCTCGGTGATGACTTCGAATCCCTGAGCGTGCGGCTCGATCTCCTCGGCCCCTGCCTCGAGTGCCGCCATCATGACGTCGTCTTCTGTGGTGCCCTCACCCGAGACGACGATGACTCCCTTGCGGTGGAAGTTGTAGGCGACTGACCCGGGGTCTGCCAGCGTTCCTCCGTTGCGCGAGAGCGCTGTGCGCACTTCGGCTGCCGCGCGGTTCTTGTTGTCGGTCAGACACTCGATCATGAGGGCCACGCCGCTCGGTCCGTAGCCTTCGTAGAGGATCGTCTGGTATTCGACGGCGTCGCCCGAGATGCCTGCACCGCGCTTGATTGCGCGGTCGATGTTGTCATTGGGAACCGAGGTCTTCTTCGCCTTCTGCACGGCGTCGTACAGCGTGGGGTTACCAGCGAGATCGGCACCGCCGAGCTTGGCTGCGACTTCGATGTTCTTGATGAGTTTGGCGAACGACTTGGCACGACGCGCGTCGATGACGGCCTTCTTGTGCTTGGTCGTCGCCCACTTGGAGTGGCCGGACATGCGCTCGATTCTATCGGCCGCGTGAAGCGTGCTCCGTCAGGCTGCCGAGCGCACGGCGCGCAGAAACAACTCGTGGAACCGCGTCTCGCCGGTCACCTCGGGGTGGAACGAGGTTCCGAGCAGGGCACCCTGGCGGACGGCGACCACACGGTCGTCGTCGAGGGATGCCACGACCTCGGCTCGCTCCCCGACCTGCTCGACCAGCGGCGCACGGATGAAGACCGCGTGCACCGCTGGCTCGCCGAAGACTGGCACATCGATGTCAGTTTCGAACGAGTCGACCTGGCTTCCGAACGCGTTGCGGCGCACGATGACGTCCAGGCCACCAAATGTCTGCTGACCATCGATGCCATCGATGATGTCGTCGGCCAAGAGGATCAGGCCGGCGCACGTGCCGTACATCGGCATCCCGGCCTCTCGCGCCGCGATGATCGGCTCACGCATCCCGAAGGCTCGGGACAACTTGTCGATCACGCTGGACTCGCCGCCGGGGAGGACCAGCCCGTCGACAGCGGCGAGTTCCTCGGGTCGGCGCACGACGGAAACCTCGACGTCGAGGCCGCGCAGCACCGCCACATGCTCGCGCACATCGCCCTGGAGGGCGAGCACACCGACATGCGGACGGGTAGTGCTCACCAGCCCCGCTCGGCGAGGCGATGGGGTGCCGGAAGGTCGGCGACGTTGATGCCGACCATCGCTTCGCCGAGGCCCCGGGACACGTCCGCGATGACCTTCGCGTCGTCATGGAAGGTCGTCGCCTTCACGATCGCCGCCGCGCGCTCCGCCGGATTCCCGGACTTGAAGATGCCCGATCCGACGAAGACGCCGTCGGCCCCGAGCTGCATCATCATCGCGGCATCCGCGGGCGTAGCAACGCCCCCAGCGACGAAGAGCACGACCGGCAGCGTTCCGGTCTCAGCGATCTCGGCGACGAGCTCGTACGGAGCCTGAAGTTCCTTGGCGGCGACGTACAGCTCATCCTTGGAGAGCGCACCGAGTGCGGCGATCTCGCCCTTGATCTTGCGGATGTGCTTCATGGCCTCAGAGACGTCACCGGTGCCGGCTTCGCCCTTCGAGCGGATCATCGCGGCGCCCTCGTTGATACGGCGCAGAGCCTCACCGAGGTTCGTGGCACCGCACACGAAAGGCACCGTGAAACCCCACTTGTCGATGTGGTTGACGTAGTCGGCGGGCGAGAGTACCTCGGATTCGTCGATGTAATCCACGCCGAGCTCCTGCAGCACCTGAGCTTCGACGAAGTGCCCGATCCGCGCCTTGGCCATGACCGGGATCGACACCGCCTCGATGATGCCGTCGATCATGTCGGGGTCGCTCATGCGCGACACGCCGCCCTGCGCGCGGATGTCAGCGGGCACCCGCTCCAGGGCCATCACCGCGACGGCGCCCGCGTCCTCGGCGACCTTCGCCTGGTCGGGGGTGACGACGTCCATGATGACGCCGCCCTTGAGCATTTCGGCGAGCCCGCGCTTGACGCGAGACGAACCGGTGGTGGATGCGGACACGAGGATCCCTTCGTCTTGACCTATGCCAAAACCTAGCATGTCCCACCGCTTAGACTCGTCGGGATGACTGCCCTCGATGCGCACCCGGCCATCGCCGGCTCGACGGCGACCGACATCGCGGAGAGCGTTCGGGGCCTCGTCGAACGCGGCGTGCTCGCTCCCGGTGACGCGCTCCCCCCGGTCCGCGCCCTGGCCGAGCGTTTGGGCGTGAATCGCAATACTGTCGTCGCTGCCTATCGCCATCTCGCCCAGGCGGGAACTGTCGTGACACGGGGCAGGGGCGGGACCCTCATTGCCGGATCGCCCCGGATGCCGCAGGAGGGCTTTGCTTCCGGAACGGTTCTGCGCGACCTCGGCACCGGAAATCCGGATGCCGCACTCATCCCCGATCCAACCCGCCTGCTCTCGCGCGTCACTGGCCGACCCGTGCTCTACGGTGAGCCGGTCATCGACCGCGACTTCGAGGCGTGGGCGAACGCGTGGATGCGCGAGGCGATGGTCGATCAGCCCGAGCTGCGGTTGACGATCACCGGCGGCGCGTCAGACGCGATCGAGCGCCTGCTCGGACAGTCCCTCGCCCGTGAGGATGCCGTCGCCGTCGAAGACCCCTGCTTCCTGTCGACGATGAACATCCTGCGTTTGGGCGGCTACCGGGCGGTGCCGGTTCCTGTCGACGACGAAGGAATGACTGTCGCCGGCCTCCGTGCGGCCCTGGATGCCGGGGTGCGTGCCATCGTGAGCACCCCCCGCGCCCAGAATCCCACCGGCGCCAGCCTGTCAGCAGCGCGGGCAGCCGCGTTGCGCGCCGAGCTCGCCGCGCACCCGTATGTTCTCGTCGTGGAGGACGACCACTTCTCCCTCCTCTCCGAGCGCCCCTTCCACACGATCGTCGGACCCGATCACGAACGCTGGGCTCTCATCCGGTCGGTGTCGAAATTCCTCGGCCCCGACATGTGCCTGGCGGTCACCGCGTCGGACCCCGAAACGGCGGCACGTCTCGCGCTGCGCCTGAGCCCGGGAACGACGTGGGTGAGCCATCTGCTTCAGCGCCTTGCTCACGCGCTGCTCACCGACGATGCAGTCCGCGACGACATCCGTCGTGCGGGAGCCCACTACGCCGAACGCAACGCTGCAGTTGCGCAGCTGCTGCAGAATGCCGGTGTTCCGGCGCATGCGGCCGACGGCCTCAACCTGTGGGTGCCGCTCGGGGCCCCAGCTCGCGCTGTCGGCGAGCATCTCATGCGGCGCGGGTGGCTCGCGCGCTCCGGCGAAGAGTTCGTGCTCGCCGGGGAGGATGCCGCCCGGCACCTGCGCCTGACCGTTCACGACCTCACCGATGCCGAGGCGACACGCCTGGCATCCGATCTGTCAGCCGCTATCGACGCGGCTCGTTCCACGAAAGCAGGCCAGCCCTCATGAAGATCCTTTCGATCCAGTCCGCCGTCGCCTACGGCCACGTCGGCAACTCGGCAGCGGTGTTTCCGCTGCAGCGCATCGGCGTCGAGGTCTTGCCGGTGTACACCGTGAACTTCTCCAACCACACCGGGTACGGCGCCTGGCGCGGACCGCTGATCTCGCCGGCGGACGTCGCGGAGGTGCTCACCGGCATCGAGGAGCGCGGAGTCTTTCCGCAGATCGACGCGGTGCTGTCGGGCTACCAGGGCTCCGAGGGCATCGGAGATGTGATCCTGGACGCCGTCGCCCGGGTCAAAGCCGCCAACCCGGCGGCGGTCTACGCCTGCGATCCGGTCATGGGTAATGCGAAGTCAGGATGCTTCGTTGCGCCGGCCATCCCGGTGCTGCTGCGCGAGCGTGTAGTTCCCGCTGCCGACATCATCACCCCGAACCAGTTCGAGCTCGGCTTCCTGACGGGCACCGAACCCGCCGATCTCGAATCCACGCTCGTCTCGGCGGATCTCGCCCGCGCCATGGGCCCGCGGACGGTCCTGGTCACCAGTGTCGAACGCCCTGACGCTCCCGAGGGCACGATCGAGATGCTCGCCGTCACCGACGACGGCGCATGGATCGTACAGACGCCGCGCATCCCGATGAAGGCGAACGGCTCCGGCGATGTGACTGCCGCGCTGTTCACCGCCCACTACGGGGCGACCGGTGACGCCGCGCTCGCCCTCGCACGGACGGTCTCAAGCGTGTTCGATCTGTTGCAGAACACGTACGGCTCGGGCGAGCGGGAACTGCAACTCATCGAATCGCAGGAGGTTTATGCCCACCCGCGGATGCAGTTCGAGGTCGCACGCGTTCGCTGACCTCTACGCTCAGTCGGCGGGCCAGGCTGCCGCGAGGGTCTCGCGCACGTCGCCCAGAAGCTGAGGCAGCGCCTTGGTGCGCGCGATGATCGGAAAGAAGTTCGCGTCCGAGGCCCATCGCGGAACAACGTGCTGGTGCAGGTGCTCGTCGACACCCGCACCGGCTACCGCACCCTGGTTCATCCCGATGTTGAAGCCGTCACAACGCGACACCGAGCGAAGTACGCGCATAGCTGTCTGCGTGAGCTCGGCGATCTCCTGGGTCTCCTCGGCCGTTGCCTGATCGTACGTCGCGACATGGCGGTACGGGCACACCAGCAGGTGACCGGAGTTGTACGGAAAGAGATTCAGCAGAACGTAGGCGCTCGTGCCGCGGTGGACGATCAGGCCGTCGGCATCCGGCTTTCCCGGTGCGGCGCAGAACGGGCAGGCGGCGCGCATCGCGTCGGCCCCGGCCTGGATGTACGCCATCCGGTGAGGTGTCCAGAGCCGCTGAAAGCCGTCGGGCACCCCGGCGAACTCGGACGACGGCACTCCCTCCGATCCGGATGCCGCGGCATCCGTCATGCCAGGTCCTCGGCGGTATCGACGAGCGTCTTGCTCTCGATGGCAGCCGCAATGCGCGCGACCGCCTCATCCAGCGGAATGCCGTTCGTCTGCGAGCCATCACGGAAACGGAATGAGACGGTTCCCGCGGAACGGTCCTGCTCCCCCGCGATGACCTGAAGCGGGACCTTCTGGGTCGTGTGCGTGCGGATCTTCTTCTGCATGCGGTCGTCGCTGCGATCGAGCTCCGCTCGGACGCCCGCGGAGCGGAGCCGGTCGATGAACGAACCGAGATAGGCGGCATATTCATCGGCGACGGGAATGCCGACGACCTGAACGGGGGCCAGCCATACCGGGAAGGCGCCTGCGTAGTGCTCGAGGAGGATCGCGAAGAACCGCTCGATCGAGCCGAACAACGCGCGGTGGATCATCACCGGCTGGTGCTTCGCGCCGTCGGGACCGGTGTACTCGAGTTCAAACCGCTCGGGCTGATTGAAATCAAGCTGGATCGTCGACATCTGCCAGGTGCGACCGATCGCATCGCGGGCCTGCACCGAGATCTTCGGTCCGTAGAACGCGGCGCCGCCCGGGTCGGGCACGAGCTCGAGGCCCGAGGCTTCGGCCACCTCGCGGAGGGTCTCGGTAGCTTCCGCCCACAAGGAGTCGTCACCGATGAACTTCGGGTTGCCTTCCTCTTTGGTGGACAGCTCGAGGTAGAAGTCCTGCAGACCGTAGTCGCGCAGCACCGAGAGCACGAAATCGAGGTTTCGCGTCAGCTCGTCGCGCACCTGATCGGCGGTCACGTAGATGTGGGCGTCATCCTGCGTCATCCCCCGCACGCGGGTGAGACCCGCAAGGGTTCCACTCTTCTCGTAGCGATAGACCGTGCCGAACTCTGCAAGTCGCAGCGGCAGTTCACGGTAGCTGCGGCCTCGCGACCGGAAGATCAGGTTGTGGAACGGGCAGTTCATCGGCTTGAGGTAGTACTCCTGCCCCTGCCGGGTGACGTGGCCTTCGGCATCCACGATCTCGTCAAGCTCCATCGGCGGGTACATCCCGTCGGCGTACCACTGGAGGTGGCCGCTGGCCATGAAGAGGTCGCCCTTGGTGATGTGGGGCGAGTTGACCATTTCGTAGTCGGCGGCGAGCAGGCGCTGACGCATGTACTGCTCGATCTCGTAGCGGATGATGCCACCCTTGGGATGGAAGACCGCCAGTCCCGGCCCGATCTCGTCCGGGAACGAGAAGAGGTCCAGTTCAGCGCCGAGCTTGCGGTGATCGCGCCGCGCAGCTTCTTCGAGACGGTGCTGGTAGGCGCGCAGCTCGTCTTTCGTCGGCCAAGCGGTGCCGTAGATGCGCTGCAACTGAGGGTTTTTCTCGCTGCCGCGCCAGTAGGCGCCGGCGATTCGGGTCAGATCCCAGCCGTTACCGATCATGCGAGTGCCCGGAACGTGCGGACCGCGGCAGAGGTCCTTCCAGACCGTCTCGCCATCGCGGGTCACGTTGTCGTAGATCGTCAGTTCCGCACCGCCGACCTCGACCGACGCACCCTCGGCGGCATCCGCTCCTCCACCCTTCAACCCGATGAGTTCGAGTTTGAACGGCTCGTCGGCAAGCTCCGCACGTGCTTCATCCTCGGTGACCACCCGTCGAGTGAAGCGCTGGCCCTCGCGGACAATGCGCTCCATCTCCTTCTTGATGGCTTTGAGGTCTTCGGGCGTGAACGGTTCCTCGACGCCGAAGTCGTAGTAGAAGCCGTCGGTGATCGGCGGTCCGATCCCGAGGTTCGCCTGCGGCCGGATCCGCTGCACCGCCTGGGCGAGCACATGCGCTGTCGAGTGTCGAAGGATGTCGAGCCCGTCGGCGCTGTCGATCGTCACGGGCTCCACCGTGTCCTCGGCGGTCACAACCGTCGCGAGATCCCGCAACGTGCCGTTGACCCGCAGGGCCACGACAGAGCGATCGGGGAAGAGGGCGAAACCGTCGGCGGGATAGGCCACGTCAGACGGGACGAGCGGTTGTGTCACAGCGAACTCCTGGGCGATGTCAGTCTCAAGGCTACCGAGCCGCGCGGGGGCATCCGACCAGAGTGATCACATGATCTGCCCGATGTACGAGTACTTGACGAAGACCTCGGGCGCGAGCCCCGCCTCCTCGAGCACTCCCTGCACGGCAGCCATCATGTATCGCGAGTCCCACCCCATGTACAGGTGATGGTCGTCATCCAGGCTGTCCCAGTCACCGTTCCACGCACGCTCGTTGTAGACGGGCCCACCTCGCCGGGAGCAGTACGCGATGACCGCGTCACGCCGATCCGCCCACAACCGCTTGAAGATGCGATTGAAGAGGTACTTGATGTCGGGAACTTCCCAGTGCTCACCGACGTACTCCACATACGAGAATTCGCGCTCCCAGCCTCGGGGCCATCCGCGGCGCGGAATCGCATCCAGAATGGGGGTCAACCCATCGTCGTCGATGACGAGCGGGCCCCGGCGGCGCCAGAGCGTCATCACCTGCTGAGCGAGCTCCGCTGACCGACCGCTGATCGCGGCGGTTCCCCACGTCTCGATCGACGCCAACGGCTGCGTGACGGTCATGGAACTCCTGCCATACACCGTGCGCTTATCGGGGAAGTCCGCGTCGAAGACCTGGGCGGCAAGGGGCTCCTCGAGCAGCGCGAGGTTACCGAGGGTCGCGGCTAGAGCCCGGTGACTGTTCTGTTCGTCCTCGCTGTAGTCCTTCCACCGCCGCCCATCGCCGCCGGTCCAGTCGTCCGACGGCGCTGGCGGGAAGACGTGGTCGATAACGAGGTCATCCTGCGCCGGATCGACGTCGGCCAGCCGGGACAGGACATACTCCGGATGCGGCAGCGGGCTGTGCTTCAGCGCAACACGCACACGGTCATCCGACGGGGTCTGGCGAGAGATCGCAGCCGCGAGTGCGTCGATGCCCTCCCGTGATGCGCGGACGAGGCGGGCAACGAGACGATCCGACCCGACGCTGACCACGTCGCGGCGCAAGAGGAGCGACTGCAGATCGTCGAGCACGCTCAGAAGATCGTTGCGCTCGATCTCGCCGGCGCGGTGGCGCGCGTAGAGCGCCATGATGAGCGGATACATCCCGCGGCCGAACGTGTTGAGGTAGTGCAGACGCGCCCGGATTTCGGGATCCGGTTCCCCCTCGGGGTCAAGCAACGTCGCGTAGAGCTGCGCGAAGGAACGCCACTGTTCTGCCAGGGTTCGAAGCGCCACGGGGTCGAGCCGCGGGAACTGAGTGCGGAATACGTCGTAGACACCGCGACCCGACGCGGTAGTGGCGACCTCGCGTCCGCCGACCATGACGAGGTAGTGGGCCCAGAACGAGGCGATGTGATCGCCGGTGCTGCGCTCGATGGCAGCCCAGTACTCGTCTTCGATGACCAGCTGCTCGGCATGCGAGAGTCCCATGAGCACGTAGTTGTGAATCAACTCGTGGTCGCGCAGTGGCTCGCCCGTGGAGTTCAGGCTCTCGAAAATCTGCTGCGCATTGGCGCCAGTACCCAGCGAAATGGCGACGTGCTCGAGCCGCTGAAGCCCGCGCCAGACCCGGGCCACATCATCGGCGGAAATCTGGCTACGGAAGAACGCGTAGTTGTCGGCGAACCGTGAGGGCGCGGGGACCCCATCCGCAGCCCCAACGACGACGTCCCGGAAGGCTCCTGCCCACTCACGGTGAGGCCGAAGCTTCGTGTCACCGGTGGCAGCGTGAAGGAGCACGCGCTCAAGTTCTGCGGCAAGGGCGGCGTCTTCGTCCCGGATGGTGTGGAACAGCGCGGCGACCAGCAGCATCAGTGTCGTGATGCGTTGCTGTCCGTCGATGAGCACCCATTCCTCCGTGTCGTCGCCCGAGCGGGGACTCGAAGAATCGGCGGCGCTGAGAATCGAGCCGATGAAGTGCATCTGATCGGCATCCCGATCGGCGACAGCGCGGATGTCGCTGAGGAGTTGCTCGCAGCCCCCGATATCCCAGCGATACTGGCGCTGATACACCGGGACGACGATGGTCGCCTGCGCCGACGCCAGCCACGCGACCGTGTTGACGGCGTGAGCGCGGATGTTCGTCGCGGTGATCATCGAGTGTCTCCTCAGGCTGCGTGGACGACCCCGACGAGTCTAATAATCACGGCGCGGATGCCCAGGTTCCCGCGCAGGGCCGGAGGTAGGGTTGCCTACGTTGGGCCTGTAAAAACGCGCTGGCTCACCGACCGAAAGGCACAAACCCTATGGGTTACATCAAGAGCGCCGCTCTCGACGAGACCGGCTTTGTCGTCCTCGACAGCTACAACGATCCGATCGATCCGAAGGAATGGCTCGACATCGAGTACGTGGATTGGAAGTCCTCGGGTGACACTCGTTTCGCACCTCTTGCCTCTGCCAAGGGCGAGATCGAGTGCAACGGCTTCTGGAACCACCAGCCGCCCCGTACCGACAAGGACGGCGTCTGGATCGATTCCCAGACCGCACTTGCACCAACCCTCACCGCCCGGGCGAAGGAGCCAGGCGCGAACGTGGGACGGTGCCGCATCATCGAGCTGCAGCCGAACTCGTACGCCGACTGCCTCTACAACCTCCACCAGGACGACAACAACCGCCTCAACCCCGACGGCACCGGTTGGGTCGTTCGTGGGTTCTTCAACCTGACCGATGACAAGGACAGCTACTTCGTCCTGCGTGAGAACCGCACCGACCCGAGCATCGAGTACCGCATCGCGCTGCCGGCTGGTGCTCAGTTGATCGTCGACACGCAGCGTCTCTGGCACGCCGTCCACCATCAGGGCGACGAGCCGCGCTACTGCCTCATCACATCCTGGACGTCTGGCCCGGAGCTTGACGCCTACATCGAGAAGTACCACGGCAAGCCCACCACCGAGTACTACCCCGTCTCGGAGGAGATCCGCGAGGCCGGCCAGGCCGAGCAGGCGCGCCGGGATGCAGCCCGTGCCGCGTACTACGCCGCAAAGGGCCAGAAGGAGAAGCTCGCGATGAGCGAGGCCTGATCCACAGCGACCCGAAGGCCCTCATCCGATGAAGGACGGGGGTCTTCGTCGTTACGTGCTGGAATCGACCGGCACGTGTCGTGCGTGCGCAGCGAGACTCTGGGTCGGGTCAAGGCGATCAAGAATGATCTCCGCGATCTCGCGCAGCAGCGCCTGCTGGGTCGGGGAGAGCGCGTCGAGCACGAAAGAACGCACGTTGGCGACGTGCCCTGGTGTGGCCGCGATGACCTTGCGGCGTCCAGCACTGGTGAGTTCGACATCCGTCGCACGCGCGTCCTCAGGCGCCGGGAGGCGCCGAACGAATCCTCGCTCTTCGAGGCGTGAGACGACATGCGACAGACGCGGAAGCGTGGCGTTTGACTCGATCGCCAAGGTGCTCATCCGCAGTGTGCGCCCATCGCTGAGTGCCAGTAGCGAGAGGACGAAGTAGTCGAAGTGGCTGAGCTGTTCATCCCGCTTCAGCTGCGTGTCCAGTTGTTTGGGGAGCAGTTCGAGTACGGCAACGAGCGGAACCCAGGTGGCCCGCTCCTCGGCCGTGAAAGATCGGGTTCTGTGCATTGTGCGATTCTACGGGAATAGTTGTTGCTACAACTATGTTGGGCAGTCACATAGCTCGCATGGGCTATCCACCTCCCGCAGGCCCGCGGGACTCTCAGAGAAGGCAGGTCACATCATGAGCACGATCACCATCTTCGGCAACGGAAACATGGGCGGGGCCATCGCCGGCGTCCTCGCTCGCGGGGGCGCCTCGATCCAGCACATCGTCAGCGGTGATACGGACGCAACGATCGAGGGCGACCTTGTCGTCCTCGCCGTCCCGTATGGCGCCCTCGAGACGATCGCAGCAACCTACGGCGAGCAGCTGACGGGCAAGACCGTCGTGGACATCACGAACCCCCTGAACTTCGAGACGTTCGACTCCCTCGTGGTGCCGGTCGGCTCATCGGCTGCGGCTGAGCTCCAGAAGGCTCTGCCGGGCGCACGCGTCCTCAAAGCCTTCAACACGAACTTCGCGGCTACCCTGGCGGCTGGAACGGTCGGAACCGAGAAGACCACGGTGCTGGTCGCCGGAGACGACGCTGACGCGAAAGCTGCCTTGATCAACGCTGTCACCGCCGGTGGGCTTGCAGCGCTTGACGCCGGCGCTCTGGCGCGTGCACACGAGCTTGAGGCGATCGGCTTCCTCCAGCTGACCCTGGCTGCCTCCGAGAAGACCAGCTGGACCGCTGGCTTCGCGGTCGTCCGGTAACGGCTCTGGACGACAGGAACGAAAGGTTCGGCATGTCTGACAAGCTCGCGGCAGCAACCCACATGGGAGCGGTCACTCTGAAGGTCGGAGACCTGGATGCGATGATCCGCTACTACACCGAGGCGGTGCCGCTGCAGCTTCTCAGTCACGCCGGACCGACCGCCACGCTGGGACGTGGCGGCGTTCCCGTACTGGTCCTTGTTCACACGCCCGAGCTCCGTCACGCCGCGTCCGGGCAGGCGGGCTTGTATCACACGGCAATCCTGTTCGAGACAGAAACTGCCCTCGCTTCGGCTGTGGCATCGGTCGCACGTCGGGCCCCTGGAACGTTCACCGGCAGCGCCGATCACCTCGTCAGCAAGGCCTTCTACTTCACGGACCCTGAGGGCAACGGTGTCGAGTTGTATTGGGACCGCGCCCGAACGCAGTGGTCCTGGACGCACGGACAGGTCGAGATGGACACCCTCTTCCTTGACCCGAATCAGTTCCTGCGCGAGCACCTCAGCGACCCGTCCACCGAGCCTGACAGCATCCGTGCGGCGCGAGTCGGGCACGTCCACCTCAGCGTCGGAGACGTAAGCATAGCGCGCGATTTCTATGTCGACCGGCTGGGGTTCGACGCCACGCTGGACTTCCACGGCTCGGCGCTGTTCGTCTCCGCCGGTGGCTACCACCACCACATGGCGATGAACGTGTGGAACAGCCGCGGCGCCGGGCGGCGTCAGCCCGCGCTGGGCCTCGGTGAAGTCAATCTCCTGGTCCCATCGAGTGACGACCTCGGCGCGCTCGATGAACGGATGCGCCACCACGGTGTCGACGTGGCCGATGACGGCGCGACACTTACCTTCGAGGATCCCTGGGCGAATTCGATCCGGGTGGCCCTGGCCGCGTAGTGCGCAGCGAGCTTGCGCGGAACCAACCACCTGGACACACGAGAAAACCCCCGGAACTCCGGGGGTTTTCGTTGTTCGTGGTGCGCGATACTGGGATCGAACCAGTGACCTCTTCCGTGTCAGGGAAGCGCGCTACCGCTGCGCCAATCGCGCCTAAAAAAGGCTATTCAGTTGTCATGCGAGGTGGCGACGGGATTCGAACCCGTGTAAACGGCTTTGCAGGCCGGTGCCTAGCCGCTCGGCCACGCCACCGTGTGTGGTTCGACCCACGTGTCGTGCTCCCGAAGGAAGCCCCGCACTCGAGCGGATGACGAGACTCGAACTCGCGACCCTCACCTTGGCAAGGTGATGCGCTACCAACTGCGCTACATCCGCATTGCACCACCGTGTGGCGCTTGATCGACTTTAGTCGAGAATCGCCGCCGCGCAAAACCGAAACGGCTCCGCGCGTGTCGGGGTCCGCGGTCGTGTGCTCGACCAGGAATCCGGTAGGATCGAGACTTGGCCCGCGAGGGTCTTGGGCGATTGGCGCAGTTGGTAGCGCGCTTCCTTCACACGGAAGAGGTCATCAGTTCGAGTCTGGTATCGCCCACCACATTCGGCATCATCGGCGCCTCTCGGCGTCCCATCCGTAACGGCGGCGCAGTGCGTTGGCGACGAGCACGAAGCGATCGAGATCCAGCGCCGCCGCCTCACGACGCATGCCCCGACGGTGCACACTGTAGAGCTGCTCGATGTCGACCCAGGATGCTCTCCCTCGCCCATCCCACGGCCCTGAGCCGATCGCGATGTAGCCTCCCTCGCCGTCGTGCGGTTGGCTGGTCAGTCGTACGGCATAGACGTGATCGGCGTCCTGGCGCCCGATCACGAGGACTGGCCGATCCTTGCCTCGCCCGTCGCCTTCGGCGTAAGGCACCCAGGTCCACACGATCTCGCCGGCGTCAGCGTCCCCGTCCGCGTCGGGTGCATAGCTGATCTTCAGGCCGTTCGCGCCAGGTGAGGCAATGAGCCGGGTGCGGACGGTGAGCGGCGGCGCGTCGGGGGCGGCATCCGTGCGCACGTTTCTGCGCACCGGCGGCGTGAGCGCACGAGCAACCTTGCGGACAAACGAGGACAGCCGATTCACCAGGTCACCCTAGCTGCCGAAGACGCGCGGAGACGCCTCAGGGGCGCCGCGAACCATTCGCGACGCCCCTGAGGGTTGGGAGACGAACTCCCGGCAGATCAGACCTGCTCGGCGAGCGAGTAGCCCTCTTCGCCGTGCACGCTGGTGTCGACACCGGCGAGCTCGTCCTCGTTCTTGATGCGGAAACCGATCGTCTTCTCGATGGCGAAGCCCAGGATCCAGGCGACGACGAAGGAGTAGATCAAGACACCGAAGGCTGCGATCGCCTGCACCGCGAGCTGCTCGAAGCCGCCGCCGAGGAACAGACCCGTCTCGGTTGCGAAGAAGCCGAGGTACAGCGTTCCGACGACACCACCGACGAGGTGGATGCCGACAACGTCGAGCGAGTCGTCGTAGCCGAGCTTCCACTTGAGCTCGATCGCGAAGGCGCAGATGACACCGGTGACAAGACCAAGCAGGAGCGCCCAGCCGGGGGTCAGGAACGCACACGCGGGGGTGATTGCGACGAGACCGGCGACGGCACCCGAGGCGGCGCCGACCGACGTGGCCTTGCCGTCCTTGAACTTCTCGACGATCAGCCAACCGATGATGGCGGCAGCGGTTGCACCGAGCGTGTTGATGACGATGACGCCAGCGAGCGAGTCGGGGCCCATTGCGCCGTACGAGCCGTCACCGTTGAGCCAGTTCGCCTCTGCACCCGCGTTGAAGCCGAACCAGCCGAACCACAGGATCGACGCGCCGAGCATGACCAGCGGCACGTTGTGCGGCTTCTGGATGCCCTTCTGGAAGCCGATGCGCTTGCCGAGCACGAGCGCCAGGGCAAGAGCTGCAGCACCCGCGTTGATGTGAACGGCAGTACCACCCGCGTAGTCAAGAACCGCGATACCGGACTCCTCGCCGAACAGCGTGGTGCCGAGGTTCATGATCCAGCCGCCGCCCCAAACCCATGCGGCCACAGGGAAGTAGACGACTGTTGCCCACACACCGGCAAAGATCATCCACGATCCGAACCGGGCGCGGTCAGCGATGGCGCCCGAGATCAGGGCCACCGTGATGATCGCGAAGGTGGAGCCGAAGAGCGCGAGCACGAAGTCGGAGCTCGAGAGCTCAGGCGACGAGAGTGCGAAGTTCGAGAAGGGGTTTCCTGCGAAAGCCCAGGGGTCGCTCACGGCGGCCATGTTGAATCCGTACAGGATCCAAAGCACAGCGATCAGAGCCATCGCGCCGAAGCTCATCATCATCATGCTGATGACGCTCTTCGCCTTGACGAGACCACCGTAGAAGAAGGCGACGCCGGGCGTCATGAACAGGACTAGCGCCGATGAGGTAATACCCCAGGCGAGAGTTCCAGCATCCATTGAGAGTCCTCAATTCGTGTCGTGTGTCGAAAGCTGCACCGACGCGGGTAGCCGATGCACTTGCGGAGCCAGTCTCGCGGCGACCGGTTTCGACCAGAGGGCGCCCCGTGTTTCGCGTCTGTTACACGACCGACGCTCAGGTAAACATCAGGTTTCGGGCGACCCCGAGGTCGCCACGAAATTCACGCGAGCGTCGATGCGACCAGGCGCGAGATCGCCCGGAGATACTTCTTGCGATACCCACCGGCCAGCATTTCCTCCGGAAACACCCGGTCCAGGGTGATGCCGGTGGCCCGAATCGGGATCTGCGCGTCATAGATGCGGTCGACGAGAGCGACGAACCTCAGCGCTGCGGACTGATCGGTGAACACCGACACGTCACGCAGACCCACCAACGACACCCCCTCGATGAGACGGATGTACCGGGAAGGGTGCACGCGCGCCAACTGAGCGACCACATCGTCGAAGGCGTCGTCGCTGACCAGTGCCTCGCCGGATGCCGATTCGATTGCCGCTTCGTAGTCGGAAGCCTCCAGGGCCACCGCGTGTCCGTCTACGTCGCGGTGACGGTAGTCGGTGCCGTCGATCCGTATGGTCTGGAAACTCTCGGCCATCGCGTGGATCTCACGCAGGAAGTCCTGCGCCGCGAATCGCCCCTCACCGAGCGCATTGGGTGGGGTGTTCGATGTCGCCGCCAGCCGGGTTCCCGTGGCGACCAGCTCGCCCAGCAGACGCGTCATGACCATCGTGTCGCCGGGATCATCGAGTTCGAACTCGTCGATGCACAGAAGGTCGGCGCCGGTGAAGAGTTTGACGACGTTCTGGTAGCCCAGGGCCCCGACCAGCGCCGTGTACTCGATGAACGATCCGAAGTACTTCCGCCGCACCGGCATCGCATGGTAGATCGCGGCGAGCAAGTGCGTCTTGCCGACCCCGAACCCGCCGTCGAGGTACACGCCGGGCTTCAGTTCGGGCTGCTTAGGACGGCGCCGGAACAGCCCCCCGCGCGGCGCGTCGGGTCGTCCACCGGCAAAGGCGATGAGCATCTCCTTCGCCTCCTGCTGTGACGGGAAGGCCGGGTCGGCGCGGTACGACTCGAAAGACGCGTGCGCGAACTGCGGCGGAGGCGTGAGTGACGCCACCATCTGGTCGCCGGAGAGTTCGGGCGAACGCGTTGCGAGGTGGACGATGCCGGTGGGGCCGGATGCTGGCATGGGTTGCTTCCGCGGCGGAGACGGATGCGGGCTGGCCGCGTGCCGCCTAGAGTCAGGGGGGCGGGAGGACCCTCCTACCTTACGCGGGCTGTCGCCGCGCCCCGCGCACCCGAAGACTCCCCCGACCGAACTCCCGTGGGCACAGAGAGGATCTCTCCATGATCGTGACCGAGCTGTCTCCCCGAAGTCTCGACACGATCGAGATCGATGCCGATCGTGATGCAGCACGCGCGTGGATCGCCGCGCGCTACGGGTCGGCGGAGGCGGAGACTGTGCGGCTGAACATGATCACCTCCCTCACCGGGTCCGCCGTCGGCGGTGACGGCACCAGCGAGACGCTCACCGGAGGAGCGGACCGGCTAATTCTCAGCGCTATCCGCGCGGCGGCGGATGCCGTGATCGTCGGGGCGCAGACAGTTCGCGCCGAGAGCTACCTTCTCCCCCGGTCCGCCACTCTTGCGGTCGTGACGCGCTCTGGCTCACTCGAGGGGTTGCGAGTCTCGGACGAGGCGAGCCAGCGCCTCATCGTCCTGTGTCCCGCGTCACGGACGGAGCAGGTCGAAGCCTCAGTCGCTCACCCTTCCGCCGAGGTCGTCGGACTGCCCGCCGATGAAACGACACCGCAGCAGATCGTCGACGCTCTCCGAGACCGGGGCCTTCGTCGCCTCGTGTGCGAGGGTGGACCGTCGCTGGCTCGACAGTTCGCGGAGTCGGGGATCATCGACGAGTACTGCATCACTGTCGCGCCCGCGCTGACGCCCGCCGATCATCCGTTTCTGGGGATCAACGACGCCGTCGAGACGGAGATCGCGGGTCACCTCGTCGACGACACGGGGTTCACGTATCTGCGTCTGCGCGCTCGCTGACGAACCCGTGCTGTGTCAGCCACCGCGTGATCCTGCCCGTCCAGCGCTCCTGGTCGTAGTTCCACAGCTTCGTGTGGCGGGCGACACTGAAGACGTCGAGGTCCACGAGGTCGGGGCGTGCAACCACCAGATCGTGGGAAGCATCCGAGGGGACGAACCCGTCATCGTCGCTGTGGAGAATGAGAATCGGATGCCGCAGCTCCGCCGCACGGGCAAGCACATCGAGGCGTCGGAAGGGGATCGCAGCGCCGGCGCCGGTGAGGGCCGTCGCCCAGTCGGCACCGAGGACGGTGATCGCCAGGCGCGTGACAGCCGGAGGCAGCTTGATGAGCCGCGCTTGGTAATCGAGCACGATGCGCCAATCGACGACCGGTGAGTCGAGAACGAGGCCGACGATGAGATCGCGATGGGCCGAGTTCAGGGCGAGCTGCAGTGCGATCGCTCCTCCCATGGACCACCCCATGATGATGACTCGCTTCGCCCCCCGGCGGCGGGCGAAGCCGACAGCGGCGTCGACGTCGCGCCACTCGGTGGCACCGAGTGTGTAGGTGCCCGAGCGGCTCCGAGGCGCCTCGCCGTCATTGCGATACGAGACGACCAACGATGTGATCCCCAGTGCGTGGAAGATCGGCACGGCGCGTAGGCACTCCGCTCGTGTGGTGCCACGCCCGTGCACCTGAATCACCCAGATCTCACCCTCGCCGGCGGGGAACAACCAGGCGGGGCAGGGTCCGAGCGCCGAACCGACCAGCTCCGGACTGAAGGGCAGATGCAGTTCTTCGGGACGCTCGTAGTACCACCCGCTGAAGGCGGCATCCCTGACGATCCGAGCCTGGGGGCCGACATGAGTGAGAAGCTTGCGCTTGACCGTGTCGGCCGTCTCCGACAGCACGGATCCGAGTTTGAGGTAGCGCTCTGTTCCCGTGGTGAACAGGCCATACCGGCCAGCCAACTCGGTGTCGGGAGTGCGCGTGAGCGTGATGGTCTGGGCGGACGTATCAAGCTCGAGGATGCGGCAATCGGGGATGCGCGCTGCCGGCGTGACCACCTTCCTCGCCATTCGGACGGCGATCCCGCCCCACAGCGCGAGGACAGCGCCGAGGGCCAGCGAGATCACCGCAAGGGCCGCCTTGACGATAACGACGTACTGTGGGGAGGCGGCGCGCCTGGACTCGACCATGGGGTCCTCACTCTAGTCTGTCGGGGTGACCGGAGACCTTCTGTCGGGGTGGCGTTCGACGACGTGGCCGCGGTGATTCGCGAGGCCACCTTCCGTGACGACCTCACGGTCCGCGAGATTCCCGCACCGACCGGCCTTGCTCCTCACGCCCTCGCTCTGGCCGCTGACGTGAGACCCGAGGCAGCCGGCACCGACTCAGCGTACGGAACGGGTCGCTTCATCCTGTTGCACGACCCGGACGAGCCCTCCCAGTGGAACGGAGCGTGGCGCATCGTGTGCTTTGCGCAGGCGCCACTGGAGCCCGAGATCGGCATCGACGCGCTGTTGGCGGATGTGACCTGGTCGTGGCTCACGGACGCCCTGCAGGCACACGCCGCTACCTATCACTCCCCCTCAGGCACCGCGACGAAGACCCTCTCGAAGGGATTCGGGAGCCTTGCCGACGAGGGCGATGGCGCGCAGATCGAACTTCGCGCCTCGTGGACACCGACCGCGAACCTCGACGCGCACGTCGAGGCGTGGGCAGAGCTGGTCTGCATGCTCGCGGGACTTCCCCCGGATCTGAGCAGATCGCAACGGTGACCTCCCGCAGGGTGAGCCGTGGCTGAGTACACCGTGATCACGGATGCCGACGGATTGCATCGTGCCGCCGCTGAGCTCGCAGCAGGCGAAGGCCCGGTGGCCGTCGACGTCGAGCGCGCCTCCGGATTCCGCTACTCGCAGCGCGCCTACCTCGTTCAACTCTTCCGCCGTGGCGCCGGCGTCTTCCTGGTCGACCCACCAGCTGTCGGTGCCGACTTCACGTCACTGCAACAGGCAATCGGTGACCTCGAGTGGGTCTTTCACGCCGCCAGTCAGGACCTGCCTTCCCTGCGCGAGCTCGGCCTCGAGCCTCCGACGATCTTCGACACCGAACTGGCATCACGACTTCTCGGACGAGAGCGTGTGGGCCTGGGTGCCGTCGTCGAAGAAACCCTCGGCGTCACCCTGGCAAAGGCACACTCGGCATCCGACTGGTCCACTCGTCCTCTTCCGCAAGCGTGGCTCGAGTACGCCGCGCTCGATGTCGAGTACCTGATCGATGTGCGCGACATCCTTGTCGAGCAGCTCGCGGATGCCGGCAAGACGGCGTTCGCGGCGCAGGAGTTCTCTGCGGTCCTCACCCGGGAGCCCAAACCGCCGCGGGAGGATCCCTGGCGCCGGCTCAGTGGTCTCCACACGGTGCGTGGACGCCGGGGGCTCGCGATCGCGCGGGCGCTGTGGCTCGCCCGTGAAGAACTAGCGATCACGCAGGATGTCTCGCCAGGGCGACTCGTGCCCGACCGTGCTCTGGTCGCGGCTATCCTGGCCGACCCGAAGACCAAGCAGCAGCTCGCGGCGGTCAAAGAGTTCACCGGCCGAGCCAGCCGCTCCGAGCTCGATCGGTGGTGGGCAGCATTCGAAGCAGGACGCGCCGACCCCGACCTGCCACCCGAACGGGTGCGAAACACCGACACGATCCCGCCGGTAAGGGCGTGGGCCGATCGCGCGCCCGAGGCTGACGCCCGTCTGAAGGCCGCCAAGCCGGCGATCGACGAACTCGCGCAGTCGCTGCACATGCCGGTCGAGAACCTCCTCACCCCGGAGCTGCTCCGACGCGTCGCCTGGGCTCCCCCGGCGTCGATCGACGCCGAGTCCATCGGCGCAGCGCTGTCGGAACTCGGTGCGCGACCCTGGCAAATTGAGCAGACTGCACAGGTGATCGCCGAAGCCTTTGTGGAATCCGGTCAACCCTCGCCGGAGGCCTCCGAGAGGGCTTCGTAGGTTCGACCCAACCGATTCCGCGCCGTTTTGACTCCTTCCTAGGCTGGCGTCATTCCCAATCCTTGGAGGCAGAGTGGCCGAAATGTCGGACGTCTTCTTCGTCGACGGTATGCGCACCCCATTCGGGCGCGCGGGCGAGAAGGGCATGTACTGGAACACCCGGGCTGACGACCTGGCAGTCAAAGCGATCATCGGACTGATGGAACGCAATCCCGACGTTCCGAAAGACCGCATTGACGATGTTGCGATCGCCGCGACATCACAGACCGGCGATCAGGGACTGACGCTCGGCAGGTCTGCGGCGATCCTCGCCGGACTGCCGATGACCGTTCCTGGCTTCGCGATCGACCGCATGTGTGCCGGGGCGATGACGAGTGTCACCACGATGGCCGGCTCGATCGGTTTCGGCATGTATGACCTTGCGATCGCCGGCGGCGTTGAGCACATGGGCCGCCACCCGATCGGCTCCAACGCCGACCCCAACCCGCGCTTCGTCGCGGAGAAGATGGTCGATCCGGGCGCGCTGAACATGGGCGTCACCGCTGAGCGGTTGCATGACCGCTTCCCGCAGCTCACCAAGGAGCGCGCCGACCGCTTCGGCATGAGGAGTCAGCAGAAGGCGCAGGCAGCCTATGACGCCGGAAAGATCCAGCCTGATCTCGTCCCCGTCGCGATCAAGACTGCTGAGGGTGCCTGGGGGCTCGCGACGGAGGATGAGGGTCGCCGCCCGGAGACGACGATGGAAGGGCTCGCATCGCTGAAGACCCCGTTCCGCCCGCACGGGCGCGTTACCGCGGGCACGTCATCACCGCTCACAGACGGGGCCACGATGGGGCTTCTGGCCAGCGGCGACGCGGTCAAGCAGTTCGGGCTCGCCCCCAAGATGCGACTGGTGTCTTTCGCTTTCGCGGGAGTGCAGCCCGAAATCATGGGCATCGGGCCCATTCCTTCTACCGAGAAGGCGCTTCAGAAAGCCGGCCTGACGATCGATGACATCGGGCTGTTCGAACTCAACGAGGCCTTCGCCGTGCAGGTGCTGTCACTGCTCGATCACTTCGGCGTGGCGGATGACGACCCTCGCGTGAACCAGTGGGGTGGCGCCATTGCTCTGGGGCACCCGCTCGCGGCATCCGGCGTGCGGCTGATGATCCAACTTGCGGCACAGTTCGCCGAACGCCCCGACGTCCGGTACGGCTTGACCGCCATGTGCGTGGGTCTCGGGCAGGGCGGTTCGGTCGTTTGGGAAAACCCGCACTACAACGGCAAGAAGAAGAAGTAGGAGTTCGCCGCCATGACCAACTACGACGAGATCGACTTCTCGCCGCTGGATGACCTCACCGACGGCGAGGTCATCACGCACTCGCTGGTGACCGACGTGCGTCTGGCCTCCGGCAAGGTGCTGGCCCTTGTCACCCTCGACAACGGGCGTGATCACACGCGGCCCAACACGCTCGGACCGGCAACGCTCAAGGAGCTCGGGGAAACACTCGACGCTCTCGCCGCTCGCGCCGCGGCCGGCGAGATCGATGCTCTGGCCATCACGGGCAAGCAGTACATTCTTGCCGCCGGTGCCGACCTGAGCGACGTCTCTCGGGTTCCCTCGGCCGCTATCGCCAAACTGATCGCGCAGCGGGGCCATCAGGTCCTCGGCAAGCTCTCGAGCCTCGGCGTACCCAGCTTCGCTTTCGTGAACGGTCTCGCGCTCGGCGGCGGGCTCGAGATCGCGCTGAACTCCACGTATCGCACGGTGGATGCTTCGGCGGCCGCTATCGCGCTCCCCGAGGTGTTCCTCGGCATCATTCCCGGCTGGGGTGGAGCGTACCTGCTCCCCAACCTCATCGGTATCGAGAACGCGCTCGAAGTCGTCGTCTCCAACCCGCTGAAGCAGAACCGGGTACTCAAGCCCCAGCAGGCTTACGACCTCGGCATCATGGATGCCATCTTCCCGGCAGCGAATTACCTTGAGGATTCACTGCGCTGGGCCGATGGCGTCCTCACCGGCTCGGTCAAGGTCGAGCGCAAGAACGAGCCGGGCAAGATCGAGCGTCTGACCAAGTGGCCGATCGCGATCAAGATGGCTCGCGGGATGCTGGAGAGCCGCATCGGCACGGTCCCCCGCTCCCCCTACGTCGCGCTCGATCTTCTCGACAAGGCCAAGGGCGGCACGAAAGCAGAAGGCTTCGCTCGCGAGGATGAGGCACTGACCGATCTCATCACCGGCGATCAGTTCGCGGCATCCATGTACGCGTTCGACCTCGTACAGAAGCGTGCCAAGCGACCCGTCGGCGCTCCCGACAAGGCGCTTGCCAAGAAGGTCCAGAAGGTCGGGATCATCGGTGCCGGCCTCATGGCCAGCCAGTTCGCGCTGCTGTTCGTGCGAAAGCTCCAGGTGCCGGTCCTGATCACCGACCTTGATCAGGCGCGCGTCGACAAGGGACTCGCCTACATCCACGAAGAGATCGGCAAGCTCGAGCAGAAGGGACGACTCGACGGGGATGGTGCGAATCGCCTTCGTGCGCTCATCCACGGCACCACCGACAAGAACGAGTACGCCGACTGCGACTTCGTGATCGAGGCGGTTTTCGAGGAGGTCGGGGTCAAGCAGCAGGTGTTCGGCGAGATCGAGAAGATCATCGCCGAAGACGCGATCCTCGCGACAAACACGTCGTCGCTGTCGGTCGAAGAGATCGGAGCGAAGCTCGAGCACCCGGAGCGGCTCGTGGGATTCCACTTCTTCAACCCGGTGGCGGTGATGCCGCTGATCGAAATCGTGAAGACCCCCACCACCGACGAGGCGGCGCTGTCGACTGCCTTCGTTGTGGCCAAGGGTCTGGGCAAGAACGCCGTCTTGACGGCCGATGCCCCGGGCTTCGTCGTCAATCGCCTCCTCGCGAAGGTCATGGGCGAGGCTGCTCGGGCCGTGTACGAGGGCACGCCGCTGCTCACGGTCGAGAAGGCCTTCAGCCCTCTGGGGCTACCGATGAGTCCCTTCCAGCTCATCGACCTCGTCGGCTGGAAGGTCGCTGCGCATGTGCAGGACACCATGGCTTCCGCTTTCCCCGAACGCTTCTACGCCAACGAGAACTTCCACGAGCTGGCGGAGCTGCCCCAGGTCGTGGAGAAGGACAAGAACGGCAAGGTCACCGGTTGGACGAAGCCTGCCGAGAAGATCCTCAAGCCGGCCGTGGGTACCGCCCCGGCAGGCGAAGACGAGATTCTCCGCCGCGTCCAGGACGGGTTGGCGCAGGAGATCCGCATCATGCTCGATGAGGGCGTCGTACCCGAGGTTGAAGACATCGATCTCTGCCTGATCCTCGGCGCCGGCTGGCCCTTCATCGACGGGGGCGCATCGCCGTACCTTGATCGCGAGGGCGCATCTCAGCGCGTGTTCGGGGGTACCTTCCACGAACCTCCGATCCGAGGAATCGCCGCCGTCTGACCTGGCGGCAAACGAGGAGGGGCCCGGCTGGATCAGCCGGGCCCCTCCTCGTTTGCCGTTGTTGCGTCAGTCGCGGCGCCGGGCGAACTCGGCGACGAAATCGGAGCTGTTTTCAGCGCGGCGCGCGATCGGAATTCTGGTGCCGAGAACTTGAGCGACCACATCCTGAGCGATCTTGCTGGCGACGAGCCCGGCATCCTCGAGGATCTGCTCGCGGCTTGCATGGGCGATGAACTCATCCGGAAGGCCGAGCTCATCAACGGCGGTATCGACGCCCGCCTCGCGCAGGACCTGGCGCACGCGCGTCCCGATCCCGCCGACACGGATGCCGTCTTCGATCGTGATCACGAGCCGGTGCGCGGCGGCGAGGTCGATGACAGAACGCTGTACGGGGATCACCCAGCGCGGGTCGATGACCGTCGCGCCGATCCCTTGGGCGCGCAGGCGGCTGGCGACGTCCATAGCAATGTGCGCCATGGGGCCGATGCCCACCAGCAGAACGTCCTCCGCGCCTCCCCTTGTAAGGATATCGACGCCATCCTCGAGACGTTCTACGGCGGGAAGGTCGGGAAGCACTGACCCCTTCGGGAAGCGCACGACCGTGGGTGCATCAGACACCGCGACAGCCTCGCGGAACTCTTCGCGCAGGCGCTCCGCGTCCCGCGGGGCAGCGATCCGGATGTTCGGGACGAGTTGGAGCATGGCAAGGTCCCACACGCCGTGGTGGCTCGGACCGTCGGGCCCGGTGACACCGGCGCGATCGAGAACGAAGGTGACGCCCGCGCGGTGCAGAGCGACATCCATCATGACCTGGTCGAACGCACGGTTCATGAAGGTGGCGTAGATCGCCACGACCGGATGCAGGCCCCCGAAGGCGAGACCCGCGGCTGACGCAACGGCGTGCTGTTCAGCGATGCCGACGTCGTAGACCCGCTGCGGGAAGCGCTCTGCGAACGGTTGCAGACCGGTGGGGCGCAGCATCGCAGCGGTGATGGCGATCACGTCTTCGCGCTCGGTTCCCACCTCCACGAGCTCCTGGGCGAAGACATCGGTCCAGGCCGATGCGCCCGACCCACCGACCGGCTCACCCGAAACGGGGTCGATCTTGCCCACAGCATGGAACTGGTCCGCGACGTCGCGAAGGGCTGGTTCGTAACCGCGACCCTTCTCGGTGATCGCGTGCACGATGACAGGCGCCCCGTGCTCCTTCGCGAGCTCGAGTGTTTCGAGCAGCATCGGCAGGTCGTGGCCGTCGATCGGGCCGAGGTACTTGATATCGAGGTTGGAGTACAACGCCTCGTTATTGGTGAATCGGGAAAGGAATCCCCGCGTTCCGCCGCGCACCCCCCGGTAGAAGGCGCGAGCTGCAGGCCCGAGTCGGCTGGATATCCGGTCGGATCGTTTACGCAGCGTCTCGTAGCTGGATGCCGTACGTACACGATTCAGATAGCGCGCCATGCCGCCGATCGTCGGTGCGTACGAGCGTCCGTTGTCGTTGACGACGATGACCAGATTGCGATCGTTGTCGTCCGAGATGTTGTTGAGCGCTTCCCAGGTCATGCCGCCCGTCAGCGAGCCATCACCGACAACGGCCACCACGTGCCGATCTCGACGACCTGTTCGCGCGAAAGCCCGCGAAATTCCGTCAGCCCAGCTCAGGGAGCTGGAGGCGTGCGACGACTCGACGACGTCGTGTTCACTTTCCGAGCGCTGAGGGTAGCCGGCGAGCCCATCACGGCTGCGCAGCTGTGAGAAATCCTGACGCCCCGTGAGGAGTTTGTGGACATACGACTGGTGCCCGGTGTCGAAGATGATCGGGTCATCGGGTGACGAGAACACCCGATGGAGCGCGATGGTCAGCTCAACCACTCCGAGGTTCGGCCCGAGGTGGCCTCCCGTACGGGCGACGTTCTCGACGAGAAACGCGCGCACCTCTTCTGCGAGTTCGCCCAGCTGATCCGTCGTGAGCGCGTCCAGATCCCGTGGTGAGCGGATCGTGGGCAGCAGAGCCATCTCACTCCTCCCGTCGGGTCGCATCCCAGCTGGGATGCGATCTGGCAAGTCTATCGAGGCACCGCTGGGCGGGATCGAGCACACTCGTGTTTCGATCCCGCCCAGCGATGAACGTCGACAGCGCCGTGATGAACCTCAGACGAGCGAGCGCAGCACGTACTGGAGGATGCCGCCGTTACGGTAGTAGTCAGCCTCTCCCGGGGTGTCGATGCGAACGATCGCGTCGAACTCGATGGTCTGCTTGCCCTCCGGCGAGAACTCGCTCGGCTCGGCGGTCACCCGCACCGTCTTGGGTGTCACGCCTTCGTTGAGCTGCTCGAGGCCGGTGATGCTGATGACCTCGGTGCCGTCCAGGCCGAGAGACTTCCAGCTCTCCCCGGCGGGGAACTGCAGCGGCACGACACCCATCCCGATGAGGTTCGAGCGGTGGATACGCTCGAAGCTCTCGGTGATGACGGCCTTCACGCCCAGCAGGTTCGTTCCCTTGGCAGCCCAGTCGCGCGATGAACCGGAGCCGTACTCCTTGCCGCCGAAGACCACCAGCGGAATACCGCGCTCCTGGTAGTTCATGCTCGCGTCGTAGATGTAGGACTGCGGGCCGCCCTCCTGCGTGAAGTCGCGCGTGTATCCGCCCTCGACGACCTGACCGTCGTTGACGGCAGCGACAAGTTCGTTCTTCAGCCGGATGTTGGCGAACGTGCCGCGGATCATGACTTCGTGGTTTCCGCGGCGCGAGCCGTAGGAGTTGAAGTCCTTCTGCGCGACGCCGTGCTCTGCCAGATACTGGGCGGCGGGGGTTCCCGCCTTGATGTTTCCGGCGGGGCTGATGTGGTCGGTCGTCACCGAGTCACCGAGGGTAGCCATCACGCGTGCTCCGCGAATGTCGCTTACGGGGGTGAGCTCCATCGTCATGCCGTCGAAGTACGGGGCCTTGCGAACGTAGGTGGAGTTCGGGTCCCATTCGAACTGCGCGGCATCCGGGGTGGGAAGACTGCGCCACCGCTCGTCACCGTCGAACACTGTCGCGTACTGCTTGATGAACTGCTCACGCGAGATCGACGAGTCGATGACCTCCTGGACCTCGTCGGTCGAGGGCCAGATGTCCTTGAGGAACACGTCGTTCCCATCCTGGTCCTGGCCGAGCGGGTCGGTCTCGAAGTCGAAGTTCATCGAGCCGGCCAGGGCGTAGGCCACCACGAGAGGCGGCGATGCCAGATAGTTCATCTTGACATCCGGGCTGATCCGACCCTCGAAGTTGCGGTTGCCCGAGAGCACCGCGGTCACTGCAAGGTCGTGGTCATTGATCGCTGCCGACACCTCGTCGATGAGCGGACCGGAGTTGCCGATGCAGATCGTGCAGCCGTAGCCGACCGTGTAGAAGCCGAGACCCTCCAGCGCCTTGTCGAGGCCCGATGACTCGTAGTAGTCGGTGACAACCTTCGAGCCCGGGCCCAGGGTCGTCTTGACCCACGGCTTGCGCTTGAGGCCCTTGTCGACGGCCTTCTTCGCCAGCAGACCTGCCGCAAGCATGACCGACGGGTTCGAGGTGTTCGTGCAGGAGGTGATCGCCGCGAGCGTGACCGCGCCGTTGTCGAGCAGATAGCTCTGACCCTCGGGGGTCGTCACCTTGACGGGCTTGGATGCCGCAGCCGGACCTCCCGACGAGATGAGCACGTCGTGCACGTGACCGTCCTCGTCACCGGGCTCCCCACCGGGATCGGATGCCGGGAACGAGCCCTGCGACTCGAGGTCGACGATCGAATCCGATGACGTGGGCGCGGCGTAGTTGAGAATGTCCTTCTCGAACTGCTCCTTCGCCTCAGAAAGCAGAATGCGATCCTGCGGGCGCTTCGGACCGGCGATCGAGGGCACGACCGTGCCGAGATCGAGTTCCATGTACTCGCTGAAGACGAGTTCGCGGGCCGGATCGTGCCACATCGCCTGCAGCTTCGCGTATGCCTCGACCAGCGCAACAGTCTGCTCGTCGCGGCCCGTGAGCCGCAGGTAGTCGAGCGTGACGTCGTCGATCGGGAACATGGCAGCGGTCGAACCGAACTCGGGGCTCATATTGCCGATGGTCGCGCGGTTGGCCAGGGGAACGGATGCCACACCTTCGCCATAGAACTCGACGAACTTGCCGACCACGCCGTGCTTGCGGAGCATGTCGGTGATCGTGAGCACGACATCCGTGGCGGTCACGCCCGCCGGGATCGAGCCGGTGAGCTTGAAGCCCACGACTCGCGGGATGAGCATGGAGACCGGCTGACCGAGCATGGCGGCCTCGGCCTCGATGCCGCCCACTCCCCAACCGAGCACGCCGAGACCGTTGACCATGGTGGTGTGCGAGTCGGTACCGACGCACGTGTCGGGGTAGGCGCGGAGCACACCGCCGACCTCACGGTCGTACACGACCTTCGCGAGGTGCTCGATGTTCACCTGGTGCACGATGCCGGTGCCGGGGGGAACGACCTTGAAGTCGTCGAAGGCGGTCTGGCCCCACCGCAGGAACTGGTAACGCTCGCCGTTGCGCTCGTACTCGATCTCGACATTGCGCTCGAGTGCGTTGGGCGTTCCGAAGAGGTCAGCGATCACCGAGTGGTCGATCACCATCTCGGCGGGCGAAAGCGGGTTGATCTTGGCGGGATCCCCACCGAGGTCGGTCACGGCCTCGCGCATCGTCGCGAGATCGACGATGCAGGGAACACCGGTGAAGTCCTGCATCACGACGCGTGCCGGGGTGAACTGGATCTCGGTGTCGGGCTCGGCGTCAGGGTTCCACGAACCGAGCGCCTGGATCTGCTCCTTGGTGACGTTCGCACCGTCCTCGGTGCGAAGCAGGTTCTCCAGCAACACCTTCAAGCTGAAGGGAAGCTTCTCGTAGCCGGCGACGGAGTCGATCCGGAAGATTTCGTAGTCGGTCTCCCCGACTGTCAGTGTGCTCTTGGCACCGAAGCTGTCAACGGTGGACATGTGTGCTCCTTCGTCGGCGGAGGCGGGAAGCCGGTCGCTCCCCATCTTGTTCGTCAGCTTCGGACCCTGCCAGCAAGGCGAGCCTTACTGGGTCTGAAGCCGAAAAGTATCTTGACGTCAAGATAAATGGTATCACTCGGCGCGGCGCGGATACAGAGCCCGAACCACCAGCCAGGTCACGGCGATGAGGGGCGCGAATAGCGGGATGCCCATCAGCAGCTTGGTCGTCCCGAGCGCCGTCACGTCTCCCGCGAAGTAGAGCGGGAGCTGGACGATCAGGCGCGCAGCGAAGAGCGCGGCCCATGCGATCGACAACCAGAAGAAGACCCGGCGCTTGCGCGGATCGCGGCGCCAGGCCGTTCCCTCGCCCATGAGGAATCCCACGGCGAGCCCGATCAGCGACCATCCCACTACCGCTGACACCAGAAATGCCGATCCGTAGACGGCGTTCGTGACGAAACCGAGGACGAAGTTGTCCTCCGCCCTTCCCGTCCAGAGGGCAAGCGCTGCTGCAGCGGCTGCGGCGATCAAGCCCCCCAGCGCGGCGTTCAGCGACGAGCGCGCAATGAGACGCGCGACGGTGAAAACCAGTGCGAGCCCCACCGACACTGCGAGCGACAGCACAAGTTCGCTCGTGAGCGTATAAAGCACGAGGAAGGCAAGGCTTGGGAGGACCGATTCGAGGATGCCGCGCCAGCCGCCGATCGCAGCCCAGACTGCACGCCCAGTCGTGACGTCCTGAGCGGGGTCGAGCCCCGCGCGCCGAGCAGCCTCACCGAGAGCGGCGCTCACGGCATCCGAGACCCGCGGCTGCTCTCCGCCTGCCGGGGAAGGCCCTGACTCTTCGGGGTGCGCCGAGTCATCGGCGCCCGAGCGTGGAGTGCTCACGCGGTACCCGGCGTTGCGGGCATTCGAAGCGGGATCAGGTCTCGGGGGGCATCGGGGTGGTCCCGCGCACCACGACGATCGAGCGGAACAGATCCTCGATCTGTGCTGCAGCCTCCACATCGGTGGCCGCGGCGCCGCCGACGACGCCACGCAGGAACCACCGGGGTCCGTCCACACCGATGAAGCGCGCGATGCGCTTACCTGCCGACGGATCGGTTCCGGCCACAACCGGCACTTCCGCGAGGAGCTCTGGCCCGAGCGGGCCCTGGCGCTCTTCGACGCGACCGCCCTGTTGGCGGATCTGCGCGCGAATCTGGTCTCGGGTCTCGTTCCACAGACCGGTCGATCGAGGCGCTGCAAAAGCCTGGACCTGCAGAGTAGAACCAGCGTAGTCAAGGCCGACAGCGACGATGCGCTTGGTCTGCTCCTCCACCTCGAGGCGCAGATTCAGGCCCTCACGCGGCAGGATCTTGATCGCGCCGAGGTCGATGTACGGACGCACGGCCCGCGCTTCGGCCTCATCGAACGGGCCCGACTGCTCCCGGTCCGCGGGAGCGGACTTGGCGTCCTTCTCGGGTCCGTCAGTCGAGGCGTCGGGTGAACCGTCGTCGATCTGCTCCGTCATCGTGCTGCGCTCCGTCCCATGCCGTCAACGCTACCCCCGACGTAGCCGGTCGATCCGAATCCGCCGTCGCCGCGGACGCTGTCGGGCAACTCCTCGACGGGCAGGAAACGCGCGATGGTCACCGGCATGATGATCATCTGCGCGATACGGTCCCCCACCGCGATCTCGTAGGACTCGCGGGCGTCGGTGTTCAGAAGGCACACCTTGATCTCGCCGCGGTATCCGGCGTCCACCGTGCCCGGCGAGTTCACAACCGTGATGCCGTGCTTGGCGGCAAGCCCGCTTCGGGGAACGACGAAGGCCGCGTATCCATCCGGGAGTGCGATGCGAACACCGGTTCCCACGAGGGCGCGCTCCCCCGGCTCGAGGCGCACGGCCTCAGCGGCGACCAGATCCGCGCCGGCGTCGCCCGGGTGGCTGTATGTCGGCGGGTGGGCGGCGATAATGGGGATGTCCACGGATGGGGTCACGCAACGAGGGTAATGCAGAACACGATGGCGACGACGAGAGTCCAGACCTCAGCCGACTACCGCGAACGGCTGGGTCCGTCGCTGTGGGTGGTCGTGTCTGCTGCGGTGGTGGCGCCGATGGCGGCGCTGGTCCTGGTGCCGATCGACACCACCGTCGCACTGGCTGTCGGTGCCGTGATCGGGGTCGCCGCAATTGCGCTGCTGGTCTGGGTCAGCCCGGTCGTTCGCGTCAGCGAGGGACGCGTCTTCGCCGGCCGCGCCTGGATCGAGGCCAGCTACCTCGGCGAACCCGTCGCCCTCACTGGTGAGGATGCGCGCTTCGCGCGCGGCCCGGGACTGGATGCGACGGCATGGCACGTCATTCGCGGCGGGATCGACGGGCTCGTGGTCGTCCCTGTCGTCGACTCGGACGACCCGGCACGGGCCTGGGTCATCTCGAGTCGGACACCGGACAGGCTCGCTGCGGCGATTCGGCGCGCGCAGGCGTCGCGCTAGGCGGTTTGCCCGCTGATCAGGCTGCGCACTCCTTGCAGATGATGCCAACTGCTTCCTCGTGGTCCACCTGCGAGCGGTGCTTCACCAGGAAGCAGCTGGCGCAGGTGAATTCGTCCTGCTGCGGCGGGAGCACCACCACGTCAAGCTCGAGGTCGGAGAGGTCGGCCCCCGGCAGCTCGAAGCCAGACGGGTTGTCGGAGTCGTCGACGTCGACCGAACCCGACATCTTGTCGGGGACCCGCTCCTTGAGCGCCTCGATGGACTCGCTGTCGTCGTCGCTCTTGCGGGGTGCGTCGTAGTCGGTGGCCATTCTCTACTTCCGTTGCGTGATGCTGTGGTGCGGTGCTGCGGGGCCGCTATGGGCGGCGATAGTTTGCACGACAGATCGGGATTTAGCAAATGCTCACTCCGTGTGCCGACGTGGACGAAACGGGCGGCGCGCGATGGATATTCCCTGACGCAGCCGAACGGTGTGCCAGCATGGGGCCGACACGCCGAAGAGGCACGGGAGGAGCGTGGGATGGAACAGCTCAAAGTCATCGCGACGGAAGACGATCAGCTGATCCTCGCAACAGAGTCGGGCGACAGGTTCACGCTCGCCCTCGATGATGCACTGGCATTCGAGGTCCGCCGGGCCCGCCGGGCACGCGAGTCCGACGCATCTGCTGCTCGCCCGAGCCCTCGAGACATCCAGACGCAGATCCGCGCCGGCCTCAGCGCAGAAGAGGTCGCGGAGCTTCTCGGGGCTCGTGTCGAGGATGTGCGCCGGTACGAAGGTCCCGTGCTGGCCGAACGAGAGCACGTCCTCAGCCAGGCGCTGGCAGTCCCGGTGCTCGTTTCTGCAGAGCTGGAACCCGACGGCGAGTCCACGTTCGGTGCGGCGGTGCGCGCGAAGCTCGCTGAAGCGGGTGCCACCGCGGAGCGGTGGACGAGCTGGAAGGATGCGACGGGCTGGGTGATCAAGCTCGAGTTCCGCACCGGTGATGTCGACCGCGATGCGCGCTGGGGCTTTGACCCGCGACGTACGACGCTGTCGCCGTTGAACACCGATGCAACGCAGCTGTCGAGGCAAGGAGCACTCCCCGACGGTCTCATCCCGCGGCTGCGTGCCCTTGATCCGTCGCCGTCGAAGGATGACTCACGGTTCGACTCCGGCGCGTTCGGCCCTCGGCGAGACGATGATCAGGCACGCGAGGCCGAGCGCCCCGCTGAGCGCACCCCGGAACGCGCAAGCGCCGCGGTCCGTGAGGCGGCGACCAAGCGCGCCGCCGACCCTGTCGTGACGACCTCTCCGGAGACAGCGGATCTGCTCGAAGCGCTGCGCCGTCGTCGCGGCCAGCGCGAATCCGCTCCGGAGCCTTCGACCGATGAGGCAGAACGTTCGCCGGTTGCGCTGTTCGATGCGCTCGAGCCCGGATACGACGAGACCACCACTCCCCCTGCAGCGGCGGCCGACGAGGAGCCGGCGGATCTGGAAGCCACACAGCTGTCGTCATCCCGCAGGCGCGGTCGCTCGTCCCTACCGACGTGGGACGAGATCGTTTTCGGCGCTCGCTCTGACGAGTAGCCCGACCCCGGGCCCAACGCCGTCAAACTGCGTATGCGCCAGCTCGTAGCAGGGGGACGACTGACTCCTCGAGCGTGAGCGATCCGTGCTGCCCCACCATGCGCTGCGGTGACCGGTCGTCGAGACGGTTGTCGTAGTAGGCGACCCGGGCTCGTGCGGCGACAAGGACATCACCGATCCGATCAGCGACGGTCGGGCGCACGCTCCCGAACACCCCGGCGGCAATGGCTTCGTCACGGGTCATCACCCAGGCGCGGTCGGCATCGGCGGCTCGCCACACGCCCGCCACCGCGTCAGCCGCTTGAGGCTCCGTATACAGATGCAGCATCCGCGGTTCGCCCGCTATATCGGCGACGCCCTCGAGCCGTGGATCGCCGTCGTCCAGGAGCACGTGACGGCCCGCTGGGACATCGATCATTCCGTGATCGGCGGTGATGAGCACGCCGGCCTGCGGCGCTGCACGCACGAGGTCGCGAAGGGAGGCATCCACGCGTTCGAGGCCCTCCGTCCACGCCCCGGACTCCCAGCCGGCGCGGTGGCCGATGCCGTCGAGCTCGGGAACGTAGAGGTAGGTGAAACTGCCCGGATGCTGCGCCGCGAGTGCACCCGCACGGGCGATCCGCTCGTCCAGGTCGGTGACCCCGACGAACTGGGCTCCGTCGGTGGTCGCGCGGGTGAAGCCCGTCGTGGCAAACTCCGGCTTCGAGACCACGAAGACCGGCGCGTGCCGGGCCTGCGCACGAGTGAGCGGCTGCTCTTGCTGCCAATCGTCGGGCAGGTCGCCGTCTTCCCAGCCATGGAGCAGGTTCGCAACGCGGCCGGTCTTGGGGACACGAACCCGGTACCCGAGCATCCCGTTCTGTCCGGGATCCGTCGCCGTGAGCAGGCCCGTGAGCGCGCTGGCTGTGGTCGAGGGAAAGGTCGTACGGGCGACGTCGCGGATGCCGCTGATGCTCGCCAGAAACCTCGCGTGGCCGGCGCGTGCCCGCAGTTGTGCAGCGCCCACTCCGTCGAGCATGACGAGGACGGTGCTCTGGGCGGGTCGCAGCCAGATGCTCTCCCCGCGCAGCGAACGGAACATCTCCGGCACGACGTCGGTGAGGCTCCGGGTTCTCGGCGAGTGCGCAGGTAGTGTGATCGGCATCCACGCCAGTCTCCCACGGCCCCTCTTCCCGGAGGCCGAGGTGCGTCCGTCCCAGCGTTCGAGGTTTTGTCATGCCGTCATCCCGTCCCCCCCAGCCCGCTGAGGTCGCCGAGCGGATCGAGGATGTCGACGTCGCAGCTGAAATGCAGGGCTCGTTCCTCGAGTACGCCTACTCGGTGATCTACTCCCGCGCACTTCCCGATGCACGCGACGGGCTCAAGCCTGTGCAGCGGCGCATCCTCTTCCAGATGGCAGACATGGGATTGCGGCCCGATCGCGGGCACGTCAAGAGCTCGCGCGTCGTCGGCGAGGTGATGGGAAAGCTCCACCCCCATGGCGATGCGGCGATCTACGACGCCCTGGTGCGCCTCGCGCAGCCCTTCTCGCTGCGCGTGCCCCTCGTGGACGGGCACGGAAACTTCGGGTCGCTCGATGACGGTCCCGCGGCTCCCCGATACACCGAGGCGCGACTGGCGGCCCCGGCGCTTGCGCTCACCGAGAACTTGGATGAAGACGTCGTCGACTTCATCCCGAACTACGACGGGCAGTTCCAGCAGCCCGCGGTGCTGCCCGCAGCCTTCCCGAACCTGCTCGTCAATGGCGCGTCGGGCATCGCGGTGGGCATGGCAACGAACATGGCGCCGCACAACCTCATCGAGGTCGTAGCAGCCGCGATCCATCTGCTCGAAAACCCCGAGGCCACCGTGGAAGAGCTCATGGAGTTCGTTCCCGGACCGGACTTCCCGTCGGGAGGCATCGTCGTCGGCCTCGACGGAGTGAAGGATGCCTACGCGAAGGGCCGAGGCTCGGTCAGGACCCGCGCGAAGGTGTCGATCGAGTCGTTGGGGCCGCGACGAACCGGCCTGGTGGTGACCGAGCTTCCCTACCTCGTCGGCCCCGAGCGGGTGATCGAGAAGATCAAGGATGCCGTCACGTCCAAGAAGCTGCAGGGCATCGCCGATGTCACCGATCTCACCGACCGCCACCGCGGACTGCAGCTGGTCATCGGCATCAAGACCGGGTTCGACCCGAATGCCGTGCTGGAACAGCTGTACCGACTGACGCCACTTGAGGACTCCTTCGGCATCAACAACGTGGCGCTCGTCGAGGGGCAGCCGCAGACGCTCGGCCTCAAGGAAATGCTCGAGGTCTACGTCAGGCACCGCATCGAGGTCGTGACGCGGCGCAGCCGTCATCGCCTGGGAAAGCGGCGCGAGCGGCTGCACCTGGTCGAGGGCCTCCTGATCGCGATCGTGGACATCGACGAAGTCATCCAGGTGATCCGCACCTCGGATGACGGCGAGCAGGCCCGCTCACGACTCATGGAGGTCTTCGACCTCTCCCAGCCGCAAGCCGAGTACATCCTTGAGCTTCGTCTGCGCAGGCTTACCCGCTTCTCGCGCATCGAGCTCGAGCAGGAGCGCGACGCGTTGAAGGCCGAGATCGCCGAGCTGGAGGCGCTGCTTGCGAGCGACAAACTGATCCGCGCGCAGGTCGCCACCGAACTAGATGCCGCGGCTGAGGCGTTCGGCACGCCCCGCCGCACGCTGCTGCTCAACGGCGGCCCCGTTGCGTCACGGTCGTCGTCGAAGAAACCCGTCGATCTGCAGATCGCCGACACTCCCTGCCGTGTGTTCCTCTCGGCGACAGGCCGAATGGTTCGGGCTGACCTCGATCCGGAGGCGACGGGCGGCGGGATCGTGTCGCCCACACGGCGGTCGAAGCATGATGCGATCCGCAGCGCCGCCGACGCGACCACTCGCGGGCACCTCGGGGCCCTGACGACCCGCGGACGCCTCGTGCGCTTTACGCCGGTCGACCTCCCGTCCGTCCCCGGCAACTCGGTGCAACTGGCGGCGGGAACCCGCGCAGACCAGTACCTCGGGCTCTCGGGCGGTGAACACGTTGTCGCGATCGTTCCGCTCGATGGGACGATCCCCCTTGCGCTGGGTACCGCCCAGGGTGTCGTCAAGCGCGTCCTCCCGAGCGAAATCGCCGCCCGCGACGAGATCGAGATCATCTCCCTGAAGCCCCACGACGCTGTCGTGGGCGGAGCGCTGGCTCCCGACGATGCCGAACTTCTCTTCGTCACCGACGATGCGCAGCTGCTGCGTTTCGACGCGAGCGCGGTGCGGGCTCAGGGGCGCGCAGCCGGCGGTATGGCCGGTATCCGTCTCGGCTCGGGCGCTGCCGTCATCGGCTTCGCCGTGATCCCGGCCATGGAAGCTGCCGAGGCGGTCGTGGTGACGGCGGCGGGAAGTGCAGGTGCACTTGCTGGTGCAGACGTGAGTTCGGGCAAGGTATCGCCGCTGAGCGAATTCCCACCGAAGGGTCGCGCCACCGGCGGTGTGCGCGCGCACCGACTGCTCAAGGGCGAGGATCGCCTGGTTCTGGCCTGGGCAGGTTCCGACCCGCGCGCAGTGGCGCAAGACGGTGCAGCACGAACCCTGCCCCCCGCCGGCGCCAAGCGCGACGCGTCCGGGGTCTCGCTCGAAGCCGGCGTCGCCGCGATCGGCACTGTCGTCCGCTGAGCCCGACGCCGGCGCTGTTGCCGGGAACCGCTCAGGCGTCGATGCGTTCGCGGGCGAGCCGGTCGGACGACTCGATCAGGAACTCGCGTCGCGGTGCGACGTCATTACCCATGAGCAGTTCGAAAACGGATGCCACAGCCTCCGCATCCTGGACGCGAACCCGACGCAGAGTGCGACCCGCGCGATCCATCGTCGTGGTCGCGAGCTGCTCGGCATCCATCTCACCAAGACCCTTGTAGCGCTGGATGGGCTCCTGCCACGTACGGCCGGCCTTCGTGAGGCGGTTCAGCAGGGCATGAAGCTCCGCCTCGCTGTACGTGTAGAGCGTCTCGTTGGGTTTGGACCCCGGATGCTTCACGACGACGCGGTGAAGCGGCGGAACGGCGGCGAACACCCGTCCTTCCTCGATCAGTGGTCGCATGTAACGGAAGAAGAGGGTGAGCAGCAGCGTACGAATGTGGGCGCCGTCAACATCGGCGTCGCTCATCAGGATCACCTTGCCGTAGCGCGCGGTGCTGATGTCGAACGACCTACCTGAACCGGCACCGATGACCTGGATGATCGACGCGCACTCCGCGTTCGAGAGCATGTCGCTGATCGACGCTTTCTGAACGTTGAGGATCTTTCCGCGGATCGGGAGCAGCGCCTGATACTCGCTGTTGCGCGCGAGCTTGGCGGTACCGAGCGCCGAGTCACCCTCGACGATGAAAAGCTCGGAATCGGCAACGTCGTTCGAGCGACAGTCGACAAGCTTCGCGGGAAGGGACGACGACTCCAGCGCATTCTTGCGTCGCTGGGTTTCCTTGTGCGCGCGCGCGGAGATGCGCGCCTTCATCTCAGCGACGACCTTGTCGAGCAGCAGCGAGGTCTGCGCCTTGTCGTCACGTTTGGACGAGGAGAATCGCGCAGCAAGTTCCCGGGCAACCACGGTCGAGACGATCTGGCGGACGGCAGGGGTGCCCAGAACCTCCTTCGTCTGTCCCTCGAACTGCGGCTCGGGGAGTCTCACCGTGAGCACGACAGTGAGGCCTGCCAAGATGTCGTCTTTATCGAGCTTGTCGTTGCCGACCTTCAGCCGACGTGCATTCTGCTCGACCTGCGTGCGGATCACCTTCATGAGGCCGGCCTCGAACCCCTGCTGGTGCGTGCCGCCCTTCGGGGTAGCGATGATGTTCACGAACGAGCGCATCGTGGTCTCGTAGCCGGTCCCCCACCGCACCGCGACGTCGACCTCACACGTCCTCTCCAGCTCCGTCGGCACCATGGCCCCGGATGCCTGCAGTACCGGCACGGTCTCGGTAAAGGTACCCGTGCCCTGCAGCCGCCAGGTGTCGGTGACCGCGGCGTCCGGAGCGAGGAACTCCGCGAACTCCGAAATCCCACCGTCGAAGCGGTACTCCGTCGTGAGCGGCGCCTCGGGGTCACGTTCATCGGTGATCGTGATCGACAGGCCCGGTACGAGGAAGGCCGTCTGCCTGGCCCGCTGCTGTAGGTCTTCGAGCGAGAACGATGCGTCGCGCGTGAAAATCTGCCGATCGGCCCAGTAGCGGATGCGTGTTCCGGTGACGCCCTTCGGAGCCCTGCCGACCACGCGAAGGGTCGAGCTCTTCTCGAACGGTGTGAAGGCGGAGTCCGGCGTGGGGCCCGCGAACTCGCCCGGTTCACCCCGGTGGAACGACATCGCCCAGGTCTTGCCGCCGCGGTCTACCTCGACATCCAGACGCTCCGACAGGGCATTGACGACTGACGCCCCGACGCCGTGCAGACCGCCCGACGCACTGTACGAACCGGACCCGAACTTTCCGCCGGCGTGCAGCTTCGTGAACACGACCTCGACGCCGGACAGTCCCGTGCGAGGCTCGATGTCGACGGGGATGCCGCGGGCTCGATCTCGCACTTCGACGCTCCCGTCGGCGTACAGCACGATCTCGATCGTCGAGCCGTGGCCGGCCAGCGCCTCATCGACCGAGTTGTCGATGATCTCCCACAGGCAGTGCATCAGACCGCGGGAATCCGTCGATCCGATGTACATTCCGGGGCGCTTGCGCACAGCCTCCAGGCCCTCGAGCACCTGCAGATGATGGGCGGAGTACTCGGCGGTCACAATCGTTCAGATTACGCGGCGTCGACAGGATCGACGGGGAGCCACGCGGCACTGGGGGCTGCGGTACGCGCTCAGCGAAATGTGACCCAATAGCGGCATACCCGAAACATCCCCGTGGTTGTATGTCATGACACCGCCAGGAGTGACGCACCGAGGAGGCATGACCATGGCTACCCTTTCCCCCGCAGAGATCGACGTCATCGAGAGCCGTCTTACCGCCGCCGACCGCTGCGACTCGTGCGGCGCTCAGGCCTACATCGCCGCCGAAGTGAACGGCAGCGAGCTGCTCTTCTGCGCCCACCACGGACGCCGCTACGAAGAGAAGCTGCGCGAGGTTGCGACGAGCTGGCACGACGAGACGCACCGTCTCAGCGCTGAGTGACCTCAGCACACGTCGAGTCCTGCACACCCTGAATGGCTTCGCTTGATCCGCGGACGCGGATGCACTACCGCGCCGCGCGGGCACGACAGATCGACGTCGTGTCGCTGTGGCAACGCGCGCGCGAAACGTCACGGGAGCACGATCGCTGGACTCCTGCCGTGCTCGCCGACATGCTCTGGTCGGCGGGCGTGCGTCAGGTCGGATTCCAGGACTACGTCGACTATGACTTCGCGACCCTGACCCGCGCGGAACGGGACACCTATATGACGCATCCCGTTTCGAACGAGCTGTCACAGCGATACGACGATCCGCGCCACCGTTCCCAGTTCCACAACAAGATCACGTTCAACGAGACGTTTGCGCCGTTTCTCCATCGCGAATGGATGACGATCACGCCCGACAACGCGGACGAGTTCCGCGATTTCGTCGAGCGCCACGGCACCGTCATCGTCAAGGAGCCGGTCGGTCAAGCGGGATCCGGCGTGCACCGCTATCGGGCGGATGCCGTCACCGACTGGTCGGCGTTCCACAGGGGTCTGCTCGACCGCGGAGAGCTTCTCGCCGAAGAAGTGATCACGCAGCATCCTGACCTTGCGGCTTTCTGCCCGGGCACGGTCAACACGACCCGGGTGACGACCTTCTTCGACGGCGAACGCACACATATCCTCGCGATGGCGCAGAAGTTCGGCCGAGGACAAGTCAGCGACCAGATGAGCTTCGGCGGCTTCTATTCGATGCTCGACGACGACGGCCGTGCGGTCGGCGCCGGATACGACTCGCACGGCAACGTGCACGAGCTGCACCCCGACACCGGACGCCGCATCTCCGACTTCACTCTGCCGATGCTCGGCGAGGTGAAGACCTTCATCGATGAGGTAGCACGCGTCGTTCCGACGGTGCGTTACGTGGGGTGGGATGTCGTCGTGACTCCCGCCGGCCCTGTCCTCGTCGAAGGCAACTGGGCGGCAGGGGTTTATGAGAACAAGCCCAGCGTGACCGGCATCCGCACCGGCCACAAGCCCCGGTACCGGGCTGCAATCGGCTTCTGAGAGGCGGCTAGACGGCGCGAACGATCCCGAGCGGCGTGGACTGGTGGCCTTGGCCCAGCGGGTTGTCGCGAAGCACAGCGAGCAGCGTCTTCTCGTCGGTCTTCGAAAGGGTCGACCCGAGGATGTTCCCGCCGAGGTCGTTGATGTCGACCACCGCGACCTCGACGCCCGGCGCCAGCAGCGTCTTCAGATGCTGAGCTACCTCACGGGGACGCTCCGGGCCCAGCACCACGGCGCTGTTGTAGGGCGGGATGGTTCCGCTCGTCGGGCCGTCGATGGCGCGGGCACGGTCGCCGGCGATCCGGTAGAAGTCGCCGGAGCGCCCAAACGCCTTCGTGACCGCGGAGACTGCCGCCGCGAACAGGATGCGGGGTGTGCCGCACTCGCGCAGCGCCATTTCCATCGTCTCGGGCATTCCGAGTCCGATCCCGTAGGGAGTTCGGGTCACGTAGCGCGCCAGGAACCGGGCCAGCTTGCGCGGCTGAATGTCCGAAACCGCGTACGAGCGGCCCTGTGTGATCGCGACGATCTTCTCGGTGACGAACAGCGTGTCGCCGGCGGCAGCGTGCTCGAGGGCGTATTCGCGGATGATGTCATCGAGATCATCGCCGGGCATGACCACCCGCGTGCGGATCGGAATCCGTCGATAGCGCGCGCCGTCGATATCGACTTCGAGCGCCTTCCCCTCGTTGGCGACGCCGGTCATTCCAGATAGTCCCGCAGCGACTGCGACCGCGACGGGTGGCGAAGCTTGGCCATCGTCTTCGACTCGATTTGGCGGATCCGCTCACGGGTCACACCGAACGTGTCGCCGATCTGGTCGAGCGTCTTGGGCTGACCGTCGCCGAGTCCGAAACGCATCCGGATGACGCCGGCCTCTCGCTCCGACAAGGAGTCGAGGAGAGACTCCAGCTGGCGCTGCAGCATCGTGAACCCGACCGCGTCGGCAGGAACAACAGCCTCGGTGTCCTCGATGAGGTCACCGAACTCGCTGTCACCGTCCTCACCGAGCGGCGTGTGCAGCGAGATCGGCTCACGGCCATACTTCTGAACTTCGATGACCTTCTCGGGGTCATGTCCAGTTCGCGGCTGAGCTCTTCGGGGGTGGGTTCGCGACCCAGGTCCTGCAGCATCTGACGCTGGACGCGGGCGAGCTTGTTGATGACTTCGACCATGTGTACCGGGATACGGATGGTGCGCGCCTGGTCCGCCATGGCGCGGGTGATCGCCTGACGAATCCACCACGTCGCATAGGTCGAGAATTTGAAGCCCTTGGTGTAGTCGAACTTCTCAACAGCTCGGATGAGGCCGAGGTTGCCCTCCTGGATGAGGTCGAGGAACTGCATCCCGCGACCCGTGTAGCGCTTGGCGAGCGAGACGACCAGACGCAGGTTCGCACCCAGCAGGTGGCTCTTGGCGCGCTGACCATCGCGCGCGATCCACTGCAGGTCCAAACCGAGCTGGCTGGACTTCTCGGCGGGCGTCATGTTCGAGAGCTTCTCTTCGGCGAACAAACCCGCCTCGATCCGCATAGCGAGCTCGACCTCTTCGGCCGCATTCAGCAGCGGAACCTTACCGATCTGCTTCAGGTAGTCCTTGACCGGGTCAGCTGTCGCACCGGTGATCTGCGTCGAGTAGATCGGGACGTCATCCTCGTCGTTCGACGTGATGACGATGGCGCCGCTGGGGAGCGGCTCGGTGAACACCGGCTTGCCGGACGTTTCGTCGTCGTCCGAGTCGTCGCCGTCGTCGGAGGCATCCTTCGCGGCCGGCGCGTCGGAAGCGTCATCGGACGATTCCGAGTCCGAAGAGTCGTCGTCTTCGCCCTCATCGTCGCCGTCCACGTCAGCCTCGGCGAGTTCTTCATCCTCGTCGACGTGGTCGTCATCCGCGCTCTTCTTGGATGTCTTTTTGGTGCTGGCCTTCGCACCCGCGGCGCCGCTACGCTTCTTGGCGGCGGGACGCTTGCTGGCAGGAGTCGTGGCGACTTCGTCGTCGCTCTCGATCTCGGGCGCCAGCTCGTCCGCGTCGGCCTTCTTAGCGCGCGTACGGGTGGATGTCGTGCTTGCGGTCACGTTTCGCCTCTCAGCGCACGGCGATCTGATTGCCGCGCTGTTGGTTTCGGACGCTAGTAAGACCCTTGTCAAGTCCCGCGGCGTGTGACGGTCGCGGGTGACAATGGGTCGAACCACCATTGTCTCATACTCCGTGCACGATTCCTGGCCTACTCCCCTGGCCACGCGAACGGATACCCAGCACAACCTCTCTGAGGCGTTACCTATTCCAGTCGCCCAGGTGGCGATCAGCCCTTGTCGTCGTCGCCGGCGGGCCGGGTCGCGAGATAGCGCTCCAATTCCGCGGCAATCTCGTCCGCGGTCGGCAGGTCACCGGTGTGGATGATCGGCGTCGCGTTCGTGGCCCCAGCCATGTAGGCGTCATAGCGCTCTTCGAGAGTCTCGATCATTCGCTGCAGCTCGTCGCTGCCACCAACCTGCTCCTGCACCTTCTCGAGATACTCCCGGTTCTCTTCGCGGAGCTCGTCTCCCGCGAAGACCAGTCCGGTGGCAACCGTCACGCTGTCCAGCGCAGCGAGAGCTGCTGCCGGATATTGCGTGTCGGCGAGATAGTGAGGCACGAGAAGCACGAAACCCGCGACATCCGCAGCGGTCTCGGCAAAGCGATACTCCAGAAGGTGGCCGACAGTCGCGGGCACCTGTGTCTCGGGCTGCCATACCGAGTGAGCCGCCGTCAGTTCCGTCCGGGTGCCGCTCACCGTGGTTCCCAACGGGCGCGTGTGAGGCACGGGCATCGGAATCGCATGCACCCACGTGACGCTCGACACGTCGAGTTCCGCGGCGAGGTCAAGGACCGCTGCCGTGAACGAGTCCCACGCAAAGTCCGGCTCGTATCCCGTGAGCGCGACGAACGGTTGACCCAGCGCGTCGTGGACGAGAGAGAGCTCCAGCCGAGGAGGACGATAGTCAGTGAGGTGGTCGTGCTCGAAGGAGATGACCGGGCGACGGGCACGGTAATCGAGAAGGATGTCGTTCTCGAAAACCGCGATCGGGGTCGGCTCCAGGTCTTCCCTCACATACGTGACGATCCGACTCACGGCGGAGCCAGCGTCGGTGAACCCGGTGAGCGCGATCACGAGCGGCAGACCCGCGGGCACCGGCGGAGCGCTGGCGACGCGGTGATAGACGGGTACCGACAGAGTCATGCCTCCATGCTAGGCGCGTGGTCGCGGCGACCGCCCCGACGCGTGCCGCTCAGAGCGAACACCCCCGACCTAGGATGAATGCATGGCCAGTCCTGTCGTCGATTTCAGCGAAGCCCCGGTTACCGAACACGACGCAGACGCGGTGGTGATGGTCGTCCCTCTTGTTTCTGCAACCACTGACGACGAGTGGGAGTCGCTTCCCGGTTTGCGCGAGAGCCTGGAGTCGATCGGGTTCACCGGCTCGTCCGGGTCGTACGCTCGCGTGGCGGCTCCGCAGCTCTTCGCCAAGCCCGTCGCCGTGGTCGGTAGCGGCGCGGGGCGAGACGCCGCGTCAGTTCGCAACGCCGTCGGTATCGGATGCCGCACCCTCACCGGGTTCGCGTCGGTCGCTGTCGCTCTGCCGTTCCATGAGGCAGCAGACACGGCGCTTGCAGCAGCCGAGGGTGCAGGGCTCGGCGCCTACAGCTTCGCCAGCTTCAAGAAGGAGCCGCCCAAGCCGCGTGCTACCCGCGTCGTCGTTCACACCGCCGCGGCGGTTTCGCCAGCGGATGTGGCTCGGGTTCGCGCCGTCATCGAGGCAGTCGCGCTGGTGAAGGACCTCGTGACGACCCCTGCCGACGCTCTCGGCCCTGCCGATATGGCCCAGGCGACCAGCGACCTGCTGCGTGAGCTCCCGGCCACAGTCCGGGTGTGGGACGAGACCGAACTGGAAACGGGCGGGTTCGGCGGCATCCTCGGTGTCGGCCGCGGCTCGGCGCGCCCCCCGCGCCTCGTACGCGCCGAGTATGCGCCGGACGGCGCGACGCGCCATGTGGCTCTGGTCGGCAAGGGCATCACCTTCGATTCGGGTGGGCTTTCGCTCAAACCCGCCGCCGGAATGATCGACATGAAGTACGACATGTGCGGAGCTGCAACCGTGCTTGCTGTGCTTCGCGCCGTTGCCGGGATCGGCGCTCCCGTGCAAGTGTCGGCGTGGCTGTGCCTGGCCGAGAACATGCCCTCGGGGACTGCGACCCGCCCGGGCGATGTGCTTCGCATCGCCGACGGCACGACGGTCGAGGTCCTGAACACGGATGCCGAGGGTCGGCTCGTCCTCGCAGACGGACTGGTCGCCGCGAGCCGCGAGCATCCCGACCTCATCGTCGACGTCGCAACCCTCACGGGTGCGATCACCACGGCACTGGGAACGCGACACGCAGGCGTCATGGGAGATGACGACGCCGTCGCGCGATACCTCGCAGCCGCCGATCGCGTCAACGAACTCGCCTGGCAGATGCCGCTTCCCGACCACATGGTGGATGAACTCGACTCGCCTATCGCGGATCTCCGCAACGCGAAGGTCGGCGATCCCGCGGGTGGATCTCTCTTCGCAGGGCTGTTCCTTCGTCACTTCGTCGGCACACGCGGCGAAGCCGACGGCAACGAAGCGCGCATCCCGTGGGTTCACCTCGACATCGCCGGCGTCGGCATGAACAAGGGGGCAGCGTTCGGCTTCACCGACAAGGGACCGACCGCCGCGACGACCCGCAGCCTCATCGAGTTCGTGCTCAGCGAGGCGCGCCGATGAGCGAGGACGGCTTCGACATCATCGTCCTCGGCGGCGGCTCCGGGGGCTATGCGGCGGCGCTGCGCGCCCGGGAGCTCGGACGGACCGTCGCTCTGGTTGAAAGAGACCAGGTCGGTGGCACCTGCCTTCATCGCGGTTGCGTTCCCACGAAAGCCCTGCTGCACTCTGGTGAGGTTGCCGATGTCGTGCGCAACGCTGCCCATCACGGCGTGAGCGCGAGCTTTGAGGCCATCGATATTGCTGCGGTCCACGACTACCGGCGCAAGATCGTCAGCAAGAAACACGCGGGCCTCACAGGACTTCTCGCCGCACGCGGAGTCGTGACGATCACCGGTGACGGCTACCTCGAAGCTGATCGACGGGTGCGCGTCGGTGACCGTGTTCTGTCGGCATCCGACATCGTCCTCGCGACGGGGGGACGCACCCGCGAGCTTGCGGACGTGCCGCTCGGCGGAAGAGTGTTGAGCAGCGACACCGCGCTGGAACTCGACGAGGTGCCGTCATCGGTCGTGATCCTGGGCGGCGGCGTCATCGGTGTCGAGTTCGCCAGTATCTGGCGTTCATTTGGCGCCGAGGTCACGATCATCGAGCCGCTGGCACGCTTGCTTCCCTCCGAGGACGAGGCCAGCAGTGCCGCACTGCTCCGAGCGTTCCGCAAGCGCGGGATTGCGGCGAGCTTCGGAGCATCGTGCACCGGCGTCGATGCCGGCGAGGATCGGGTCACGGTGACGTTGTCGGATGGTTCGACGCGCACCGCCGACTACGTCCTCGTCGCCGCGGGCCGCATACCTGCGACCGCAGGTCTCGGCTTCGAGGATGCTGGCGTGGAACTCAACGCCGGTTTCGTTGTGACGGATGCCGAGCTGCGCACGAGCGCGCCGCACGTCTGGGCGGTGGGCGACATCGTCCGGGGCCCGCAACTTGCCCATCGCGGGTTCGCTCACGGCATCGCGGTGGCGGAGCGGATAGCGGGGCTCGCCGTTGCCCCGCTAGCGGACGAGGTAGTGCCCCGCGTTGCATACTCCAGTCCCGAAGTCGCGTCGGTGGGCCTCACGACGGCTGCCGCGATCGAACGCTTCGGCGAAGACGCTGTCGAGACCGCCGAGATCCCGCTGGCCGCGAACGCCAAGAGCGAGATCTTGGGAACATCCGGGTTCGCGCGGGTCGTGCGCCGTCGCGAAGGTCCCGTTCTCGGCGTGCATCTCGTCGGAGATCGGGTCGGCGAACTGATCACCGAGGGGCAGTTGCTCGTGGGGTGGGACGCGCATCCGGAAGATGTCGCTCCGCTCATTCACGCCCATCCGACACAGAGCGAGGCGCTGGGCGAGGCGCTCCTGCTGCTCTCGGGCAAACCGCTGCACGCGATCTGACGACCGCACCCGCAGAATCACTAAGCTGGAAAAGACATCGGCATTCTGAAGGAGACAAGCTCATGAGCACTTCCGTGGTCCTCCCCGCACTCGGCGAGAGTGTTACGGAGGGAACGGTGACCCGCTGGCTCAAGAAGGTGGGAGACACAGTTCAGGCCGATGAAGGGCTTCTCGAGATCTCGACCGACAAGGTCGACACCGAGATCCCCTCCCCCGTTTCGGGCGTGATCGAGGAGATCCTCGTTGACGAGGACGAGACCGTCGAGGTTGGTGCAGTCCTCGCCAAGATCGGTGATGGCTCGTCAGCACCGTCGTCGGAGTCTCCCGCCGAGGAGGCCCCCCAGGATGAGGCGCCCCAGGAGGCCGAGCCGGAGCCGCAGCCCGAGCCGGCCCCAGAGCCTGCGCCCGCGCCTGCCCCCGAGGCACAGACTGCCGCGTCCGGTGGGGGCAAGGACGTCGTCCTCCCCGAACTCGGCGAAAGCGTGACGGAAGGCACAGTGACCCGCTGGCTGAAGGCCGTCGGTGACACGGTCGAGGTCGATGAGCCACTACTGGAGATCTCCACCGACAAGGTCGACACCGAGATCCCGTCCCCTGTCGCGGGGACGCTGCAGGAGATCCTGGTGCAGGAAGACGAGACAGTCTCGGTCGGCGCGACGCTCGCCCGCATCGGGGACGGCGCCCCGCAGCAGTCAGCTCCTGAGCCCGCGCCCGCCGAAGAGCCGAAGCCGGAGTCTGAGCCCGAGCAGAGTGCCCCGGAACCCGAGAAGCCTGCTGCCGAGCCGGAGAAGCCGGCAGCTGAGCCAGAGAAGTCGGCAGAGCCGAGCCAGACCGCGCAGACCCCCGCGACCTCGTCCGAGGTGACCGAGGCAGCTGCAACCGAGTCCGGCTCTGAGGCTGACGGCGACAGCAAGACCTATGTGACCCCGCTCGTACGCAAGCTGGCGCAGGAGAAGGGCGTCGACCTCTCGAACGTCAAGGGAACAGGCGTTGGAGGGCGGATCCGCAAGGAGGACGTCCTGGCAGCTGCCGAGTCGGCGGCAACTCCCGCAGCCGCGAGCGAGGCGCCCAAGCGTTCTGAACGCGAGGTTTCGGAGCTGCGCGGGACCACGCAGCCGATGTCGCGTCTGCGCAAGGTCCTCTCCGAGCGCGCTGTCGCGTCGATGCAGTCGACAGCTCAGCTGACCACGGTCGTCGAGGTCGACATCACCAAGGTCGCGGCGTTCCGGGATGCGGTGAAGGGCGACTTCCAGAAGAAGACTGGCGACAAGTTGTCGTTCCTCCCCTTCTTCGCGCTGGCAGCCGCTGAGGCCCTGCAGGCGTACCCCGTGATCAATGCCACGGTCGACGAGGGCTCGATCGTGTACCCGGCAAGCGAGAACCTCTCGATCGCCGTCGACACCGAGCGGGGCCTGCTCACGCCGGTACTGCGGGATGCTGCGACGAAGAACCTGGCTCAGATCGCGCACGAGATCGCTGACCTCGCGGCGCGCACGCGCGAGAACAAGCTCAAGCCCGATGAGCTGGCAGGCGGCACGTTCACGCTCACCAACACCGGCTCCCGAGGCGCGCTCTTCGACACGCCGGTCGTCTTCCTGCCGCAGTCAGCGATCCTCGGCACCGGCACCGTCGTCAAGCGCCCCGGTGTCGTGCAGGTTGATGGCAAGGATGCGATCTCGGTCCGCTCGTACGTTTACCTGGCACTGTCATATGACCACCGGATCATCGACGGTGCGGATGCTGCACGCTTCCTCGGCGCCGTGAAGGCCCGCCTCGAAGAGGCAGACTTCGCCGGCGACCTCGGTATCTGACGGATCGGCGTCGAGCCCGGAGGAACGTATCACCGCTACGACGATGGCTGCTGTGCGAGGTCGAGAACCTCGCGCAGCAGCCATCGGTCGTCGTGCCGCGCAATCACAACGAGCTGGGGCGGGTAACCGTCTGCCTCGGCGCGGATGACCGCGACGTCCCCGTATTCGTCAACCACGTGCAGGGTTCTAAGCGGGGCGGGGGCTGTGGCAGCTCCGGTCGCGGGCGTCACATCCGCACGTTCGGCGATCGTCTGCACGCACGCGGCATCACCGGCGCACGTCGTCACGGCATCGAGGATCGCGCCCGCCGCACGGGGCAGATCCGGCTGGTCGTCCTGAACACGGGATTCAGACGAGGCATCCACTCCGGCATCCGGTGGGATAGCGGCTTCACCGGTCGGCGCGCCCTCCTCTGGCGCGCTCCGCGCATCGGGAGCCAGGACCGTGAAAGCGATAGCCAGGACCGCGCCGACGGCCGCGGCGGCGATCAGGAGTCGGCCACGCCGGACGGGGCGCTCCGATGTCGGCCGACGCCGGAATGACCGCATGGCGCCGCGCGCCGAGGCAGCGACGTCGGCAAGGGTCTCCTGCCACCGGCCATCGCCACCGCGCACAAGCCGATCGAATGCACCGGGCTCATCCGGCGCTGCACCCCCGTCCCCCGCCCGCGGCGGCGGTTCGACAGATGCGGGGCTCGGCGTCAGCCGTACGGCGGCCGGGGCCTCGGAAGACGGGCGAAGGGGCCCTGGCTCCACCCACTCGAACACCGCGCGCTCACAAGCGTCGATGCCGCCCGCCCGAACGTCATCGGTCCGCAAGAGCGCCACGATGGCATCCCGCACGGAACCTCCCCGGGCATCATCGAGCGGTAGTCGATTCAGGATGCGGCATGCGCTCTCGCGAGCGGGCTCAGCACCGGGCGAGAGCGCGAAGACCGGCCTGGCCGAGCCCGACAGCCACCATCCTCCGCCGAGGTCGTTCCGGGCTTCAGCGCGCAGCTCGTTCGCTCCGCGCAGAAGGCTGATCATGATGGTGGCGCATTCGGGTTCCGTGACAGGCGACCTCAGACTGTCGCGAACCGCGAGGTACGTCTCGAGGGGCTCGCGGCACGCTTCGACGAGCGCGCCCGCTGCTGCGTCAGAGCGCGAGGTGCCCATGTGGACGACATCCAGCGCTCGGAGCACGTGCGTGTCATCCTGAGGCGTCCAGAAGAGCTCGCCACCGGGCACCTGTTCTGGATCGATCAGAAGGTGCACTCCCGCCGGGCTGCGTACCAGCGTTCCCGCGTACGGCGACTCTCTCGTCGTGACACGGCGGAGCGGGGTGAAGGCGATCAAGAACGGATCATCCGCCCACCCGGGCATTGCATCACTCATGCCCCCAGCCTGAGCGGAAGCGGCGGCGCCCCAGCCAAGGCCCATCCGGTGCGGGGACTGACGAGCCCAAGCATGGCCTGGGGAGGAGAGCGCTCGGGGATCGGCTGCCGTACGCAGCAACGCATACGGCACGCCCCGCCCGGGTACGCTGGAGGGATGGCAGCACGCGCGTCCTCACCGGAGAAAAGGCCCGGCTTCTTCTCGCAGCTTCGTACCCTGTATACGTTCACGCAGCAGACCTACCGCGGTCTTCCCTGGATGCTCGTCGGTGTCGTGCTCGCAGGCGCCGCCCTCGGCGTCGGAGTCGGGTTCCTCATCCCGCCGGTCGCGGTCTGGAGCATCATCCTCTGGGGTGTCACCGGGCTTCTCTTCGGCGTGCTGATGGGCCTGACCCTGACGACGCGACTGTCGACACGCGCGATGTACAAGCGCATCGACGGCGTCCCCGGGGCCACCGGCCACGTGATCTCCACCTCACTCGGCCGTTCGTGGCAGGCTAACGAGAACCCCGTGGGCGTCAACCCCAAGACGCAGGAAGCGGTTTATCGCGTCATTGGTCGCGGCGGCGTCGTCATCATTGGCGAGGGTTCACGCGGACGACTGACTCGGCTGGTCAACGACGAGCGTCAGAAGGTTCAGCGTGTGGCATCCGGTGTACCGCTGACAGTGATCTACGTCGGGCACGGTGATGACGATGTGCCGATCTCGCAGCTCGCAACCCGGATCAAGAAGCTCCCCAAGAAGATCGACCGCGCAACGATGGCCGCCGTCATCAAGCGAGTTGACTCGGTTTCACAGTCGCTCACGTCGCTTCCGATTCCGAAGGGCATCGACCCGACCAAGGTCAGGGCACCGCGTCCGCGCTGATCCCTGACAGCCCGCGGAGCGTCGATCCCACGGACGTGCCCCCGCCTCAGCGGCTGCGAAGCAGAACCGTGCCGGCAGCCTTGTCGTGCAGCCCTCGCTGATCGGCATCCCAGATCACTGCCGGGATCACAACGATCAACAGCAGCGTGCGAATCACCGGTCGCCACAGGCCGACCCAGCCCCCGTCTACGCGCTGGAGCGTCAACCCGAAGATCCGGTGACCGGGGCTGCCCTGCAGCGTCGGCAGGAAGGCGATCTGAATGAGCGCGAAGATTCCCAGAATGGCGAGCGGGTCCCATCCGAAGAACCCGGAAATCAGGTACGCCGCGCCGTAGTCGATGCACAGTGCACCGACTCGGCGACCGAGTCGACCCATCGATCCGGGCCCAGACTCCGGAAGTCCGAGCCGTTTGCCGGGGTAGTCCTGGGCAACTGAGGTCACCGAACGAGCCTACCTGGGCGAGTCGATTCGACAGGCTCGTAACATGCCCGAAACAATAGGGACACGGCAGGGCAATCCCTGCCGACTACCGTTTTGGGAAACCCGACACGGGTATCACCACGCCCTACCTCTGGAGTCTTCATGTTCAAAGATTCATCTGAGGTGCTGAAGTTCATCAAGGACGAGGACGTCAAGTTCCTCGACATCCGTTTCACGGATCTCCCCGGTGTGCAGCAGCACTTCAACATTCCGGCATCCACCGTCGACGAGGACTTCTTCACCGTCGGCCAGCTGTTCGATGGATCCTCGATCCGCGGATTCGCGAACATCCACGAGTCGGACATGCAGCTCATTCCGGATGTCACCACGGCGTACCTCGACCCGTTCCGCGACGCCAAGACGCTGATCATGGTCTTCGACATCTACAACCCGCGCACCGGCGAGATCTACCACAAGGACCCGCGCCAGGTCGCGAAGAAGGCAGAGAAGTTCCTCGCCTCAACCGGCATCGCGGACACCGCGTACTTTGCACCGGAGGCTGAGTTCTACATCTTCGACGACGTGCGCTACGAGGTGAAGCAGAACTCTAGCTTCTACTCCGTGGACTCCTCCGAGGGTGCCTGGAACACGGGCCGCGAAGAAGAGGGCGGCAACCTCGGAAACAAGACCCCGTACAAGGGCGGCTACTTCCCCGTCTCCCCCGTCGACAAGACCGCTGACCTGCGTGACGACATCTCGCTGCGGCTGATCGAGTCGGGCCTTGAGCTTGAGCGCGCCCACCACGAGGTCGGTACCGGTGGCCAGCAGGAAATCAACTACAAGTTCGACACGATGGTTCACGCCGCCGACGACATCTTGAAGTTCAAGTACATCGTCAAGAACGTGGCTGAGCAGTGGGGCAAGGTTGCGACCTTCATGCCCAAGCCGCTGTTCGGCGACAACGGCTCGGGTATGCACACCCATCAGTCGCTGTGGCTCGAGGGCAAGCCCCTCTTCTACGACGAGGCCGGCTACGCACAGCTCTCCGACACCGCTCGGTGGTACATCGGTGGCCTGCTCGCCCACGCTCCGGCTGTTCTCGCATTCACCAACCCGACGCTCAACTCCTACAAGCGTCTGGTCAAGGGCTACGAGGCTCCGGTCAACCTGGTGTACTCGGCCGGTAACCGTTCGGCAGCTGTGCGCATCCCGATCACCGGATCCAACCCGAAGGCCAAGCGCCTCGAGTTCCGCGCCCCCGACTCCTCGGGTAACCCGTACCTCGCGTTCGCTGCGCAGTTGATGGCCGGCATCGACGGCATCATCAACCGCATCGAGCCGCACGAGCCCGTCGACAAGGACCTCTACGAGCTGCCCCCCGAGGAGGCCAAGCTCATCCCCCAGGTGCCGAACTCGCTGCTGGACTCGCTCGACGCCCTGCGCGCCGACCACGAGTTCCTGCTCCGTGGCAACGTGTTCACGCCCGAGCTCATCGAGACCTGGATCGAGTACAAGTTCGAGAACGAGATCCAGCCGATCAACGCCCGTCCTCACCCGTTCGAGTACGAGCTGTACTTCGGCGTCTGATACCGATCACGAAGAAGGCCCGCATCCACTCGGATGCGGGCCTTCTCCCATTTCCACTGGGCATCGCACGTCGATTTCAGCCGTAGAAGTGCTTCTCGAAGACACGACGTGCGCGCCGCGTGACGCCGAGATAGTCCTCTTCCACCCGCGAAGCCGAGTGTGGCGGGTACTCGAGCAGGCGAGCGAGCCCGTCGAGTTTGCGCCGATCCGTCGGTAAAACGTCGCTCGTCTGCCCCGACAGCAGGGTGTTGGCCGACCGCAATCTGCTCGCGAGGATCCAGGCATGTCTCAGACGTTCGACCGCGCTGGCGGGCAACAACCCATGCGAAGCCAGCGCGTCGAGTGCTCGAAGGGTCGACGTGGTGCGCAATTCGGGAACGTCATGGGCGTGCTGCAGCTGGAGCAGCTGCACCAGCCACTCCACATCGCTGAGAGAACCGGGGCCCAACTTCAGATGTCTCGCAGGATCGACACCCTGCGGCAGACGTTCGTTCTCGACCCGTGCCTTGATGCGCTTGATCTCACGCAAACCGCTCTCGTCGGCAGACGCCGGATAGCGGACCGAGTCGGCGAGCTCCGTGAACGCGCCGATCAGCTTCACGCTTCCTGCGACACCCCGGGAGCGAAGCAGTGCCTGGGCCTCCCACGACAGCGACCACCTGCGGTAGTACGCCGCGTAGGCCTCCAGCGACCGGACGATCGGGCCAGTACGACCCTCAGGGCGTAGGTCAGCGTCCAGATCGAGCGGCAGCCGCAGATCCTCCGCGTGCTGCCGCAAGCCGGCGACGAGCGCGTTCGCCAGCTGGCTCGCACGCCCCTCCTCGACACCGTTGGCACGATAGACGTAGAGCACATCGGCATCGGACCCGAAGCCGAGTTCCGCGCCGCCGAACCTGCCCATCGCGATGACCGAGAAGTCGAGTGCATCATCTTCGGGCGGCACGACCTCTCGCCGCACCGCCCGCAGCGTGGCTTGGATCGTCACCTCGGTGATGGTCGTCAGCGCGTTGGCGATCTCGTCGATCGAGAGGATTCCGAGAACGCCGCCCATCGCAGTTCGGAGGACCTCCCGGCGGCGCAGAGCCCGCACGGCCCGCGCTGCGTCCTCGATGGAGCTGTGCCGGGTCTGGATGGCTCGGGCTTCCTCCTGGAGCGCCACACCAGAGCGGGGCCGAAGTTGCTCCTCCCCGTCCAGCCATGCCGCTGACTCGGGAATCCACTCGACGAGTTCCCCCACGTACCGCGAACCGGAAAGAACGCGGGTCAGTCGCTCAGCAGCCCCCGTCGAGTCGCGCAGCATTCGGAGGAACCACGGAGTGTCACCGAGACGCTCACTCAGGCGCCGGAAAGAGATCAGGCCGTAGTCCGGATCAACGCCGTCAGCGAACCAGCGGATCATCACGGGCATGAGATGACGCTGAATGGTCGCCTTGCGACTGAGACCGGTTGTCAGCGCACGAATGTGGCGGAGCGCACCCGGCGGATCGAGGAAGCCGATCGCCGCGAGGCGGTCGTGAGCCTGATCCTCGGACAGGGCGCGCTCCTCAGCGGGCAGTGCCGCCACGGCCGACAGCAGCGGCCGATAGAACAGCCGCACATGAATGTCGCGGACTTCGCGCTTGATCGCTTCCCACTGCGCGATGAGGTCAGCGCCGGTGTCAGCCAGGCCGGATGCGCGGGCCAATACGCGCAACTCGTCGGGATCAGTGGGCATCAGGTGCGTACGCGAGAGCCGACGCAACTGTAGACGGTGCTCCAGCAGCCGCAGCAGCCGGTAGTCACGCGCGAATGCCGCGGCATCCGTGCGCCCGATGTACCCCTCAGCGACCAATGCATCAATCGCTGCAAGCGTGCCGCGCTGCCGGATCGCCTCGTCGCTGAGGCCATGCACCAGCTGCAGCAACTGCACCGTGAATTCCACGTCTCGGATGCCGCCCGGACCCAACTTGATCTGCTGGGCGACCTCCTCGGAGGGGATGTGGTCGGTCACGCGCTCTCGCATCCGCTGCACGCTGTCGACGAAGTTCTCACGGGCGGCGCTCGCCCAGACCCGCGGTCGAACTGCCTCGATGTAGGCCTCCCCAGGGCTGGGTTTCCCGCGATCGGGCGAGCCTTCAGGAGAGCCTGGAACTCCCAGCTCTTCGCCCACCGCTCGTAGTAGGCCACGTGCGAATCGAGCGTGCGCACCAGAGCGCCCTGCTTACCCTCGGGTCGCAGGTTCGGGTCAACCTCCCACAGTGGCGGCTCGATCTCAACGCCGGAGATTCCACGCATCGTTTGCACGGCCAGGCGCGTGCCGATATCCACAGCGCGGCTCTCGGACACCAGGGACTCGTCATCCGTCCCCGCGACGAAAATCACGTCGACGTCGGAGACGTAGTTGAGTTCACGGGCACCGCACTTGCCCATGCCGATGATCGCCAGCTGGGTCGCATCGACCTGCTCGCGAGAGAACTGGCCGGCAGGTCCTCCCGTTGAAATACGGGTTCTGGCGATACACAGGGATGCTTCGAGCGCGGCGGCCGCCGCATCGGCCAGCGCCCTCGACACGGCGTCCAAGACGGCTTCCGGTGCGACATGCGAGAGATCGAAGAGCGCGATGCGCGCCAGTTGGGTCCGATACGCAATGCGCAAACGGACCCAGGCGGCTTCCGACCCGTCGTCGGCGAATCCTCCCTGGACGCCCACTGCGGTCAGAAGGACTTCGCGAAGCTCCGCCTCGCTCGGGAGCCTGTCGGCGCCACCCTCGAGCTGAATGATCTCATTCGGATGCCGGCCATAGAACTCGCCGAACCCGCGCGACGCGCCGAGCAGAAGCCACAGGTGCGACCACCGGCGCTCGTCGAAGGCGGCGACCCGCAGTGCGTCGGCGTCGCGGCGCGCTACCCGGAGTAACGCCTGCAGTGCCGCGTCGGGATCTGCGGCGGCTGCAGCAGGGGCCGCCACGGATGCTCGGTCGATGCCGAGTGTCTCAGCCAGTTCCGCGAGCCCGGCGTCTGCCTGAGCAAGTTCGCTGAAGCCGACGCGCGCCAGGTCGGTGAGACCCGTGGTCCGTTCGGTGGATGCCATCGACGGTCCCGGGCGCGTCAGAGCATCTCGAGGTTGCTCTTCAGCTCGTACGGGGTGACCTGTGCACGATACTGCTGCCAGTCGCGGCGCTTGTTGAGCAGGACGTAGTTGAACACCTGCTCGCCGAGCGTCTCGGCCACGAGTTCGGAGTCCTCCATGTACTCCAACGCGTGGTCGAGGCTCTGCGGGAGCGGCGCGTAGCCCAGGGCTCGCCTCTCGGAGTCACTGAGCGACCAGACGTTGTCTTCCGCCTCTGCCGGCAGCTCGTACCCTTCTTCGATGCCCTTGAGGCCGGCGGCGAGCAGCAGCGCATAAGCCAGGTAGGGGTTGGCAGCGGAGTCCAGCGCTCGGTACTCGACCCGCGAGGACTGACCCTTGTTGGGCTTGTACATCGGGACGCGCACGAGGGCCGAGCGGTTGTTGTGACCCCAGCAGATGAAGCTGGGCGCCTCGTCGCCGCCCCACAGGCGCTTGTAGGAGTTGACGAACTGGTTCGTGACGGCGCTGATCTCGTTGGCATGGCGCAGGAGACCGGCGATGAACTGCCGCCCGACCTTCGACAGCTGGTATTGGGCGCCTTCCTCGTAGAAGGCGTTCACGTCCCCCTCGAACAGCGACATGTGCGTGTGCATGCCGCTTCCCGGCTGACCGCTGAGCGGCTTGGGCATGAAGGTCGCATAGACGCCCTGCTCGATGGCCACCTCTTTGATGACCGTGCGGAAGGTCATGATGTTGTCGGCGGTAGCCAGCGCGTCGGCGTAGCGCAGGTCGATCTCGTTCTGTCCCGGACCACCTTCGTGGTGGCTGTATTCGACCGAGATTCCCAGGTCTTCGAGCATCCTCACCGACCGGCGACGGAAGTCGTGAGCGGTGCCGCCGGGAACGTTGTCGAAGTACCCCGCGGAGTCGACTGGTTCCGGCCCCTCCGCGCCGTACGACGAGGACTTGAGGAGGTAGAACTCGATCTCGGGATGCGTGTAGAACGTGAATCCCGCGTCCGCGGCCTTTGCCAGGGTGCGCTTGAGCACATGACGCGGGTCGGCGACGGCGGGCTGGCCGTCGGGGGTCGTGATGTCGCAGAACATGCGCGCGGTCGGGTCGATCTCTCCGCGCCACGGCAGGATCTGGAACGTGGTCGGGTCGGGATGCGCGAGCAGGTCGGACTCGTAGGAGCGGGTAAGCCCTTCGATGGCCGAACCGTCAAAGCCCAGGCCCTCCGTGAACGCACCCTCAACCTCGGCCGGCGCAACTGCCACCGACTTGAGCGTCCCGATCACGTCGGTGAACCACAGGCGCACGAACTTGACGCCGCGCTCCTCGATCGTGCGAAGAACAAAGTCCCGCTGCTTGTCCATGGAGGTCCTCTCGGTACGAACGTCAGTGGGTGGCGCTGCCGCCGGAACCCCAGGAGTCCTCGCGTGCTTCGTCATCAGCCCACGCGCGCGAGCGCTCCTTCATGATCTCCGGCGCGCGAGCTGCCTCTTCTGCGGTCTCGAACGGACCGGCACGGTCGACAGCGGGCGACTCGAAGCCCTTCTCTACCTGACCGGTGGTCAGGTTGTACCAGTACTTCTCGGCGTCAGCTGACACGTCTGCTCCCTCGGTGGGTTCCGTTGACTCGATCCTACTGATCGGAGGCGCCGGGATGGGTAGGCTGATCGCATGGCATCTGACCTGACCCGAGCAGTGGGCATCGACATCGGCGGCACGGGAATCAAGGGGGTGTTGTCGACCTCGAAGCGGGTGAGCTCGTCACCGATCGCATCAAGGTCCCCACCCCGCCCGGAGCCGAGCCGCCCGCGGTGCTGGATGCCGTCAAGCAGGTTCTCGAAACGCTCGAGGTGGCGGACTCGGATATCCCCCTGGGCGTTGCGTTCCCCGCGATCGTGAAGAACGGCAAGACCCTGTCGGCGGCGAACGTTTCGGAAAAGTGGATCGGCTTCGAGGCTGAGAAGTTCTTCGAAGACGGGCTGGGCCGCGACATCCATTTCGCCAACGATGCCGATGTCGCCGGCGTTGCCGAGGTGCGCTACGGCGCGGCGAAGGGTGTTGAGGGACTCGTCTTGCTCACCACCCTCGGCACCGGCATCGGCTCGGCGATGATCTACAACGGCGTCCTGATTCCCAATTCAGAACTCGGCCACCTCGCTCGCCCTGGCAAGGACAAGGATGCCGAGTACTACGCGGCCTATTCCGCCATGGAGCGGGAAGAACTGTCCTGGGCAAAGTGGGCTAAGCGGCTGCAGTGGTACTACAGCCACCTCGAGTTCCTCTTCTCCCCCGACCTTTTCGTCGTGGGTGGCGGCGTTTCGAAGCACCCGGAGGAGTTCCTGCCGCTGCTGAAGCTCAACACCCCGATCGTGCCGGCGGTGCACCGCAACAACTCCGGGATCATCGGCGCAGCTGCACTCTCGCTCGGGGTGATGCCGCAGCTCGCGCAGGCCACCGCCGCGCAGTGAGAGGGCGGCCCTGTCGGGAGCTGTACGGCCCCGACAGGGCGAATGGGCCGGCCTGTACGCCGGGTTCTGTTCGGGAGCGCTGCTCCGTCGACGGTCATCTCTCTCGGCGACGCGTTGCCGCGCCGCTCTAGCGGCCTACCCGGGGACTCGGCGAGCCGCGTCATCATCCCCTGTCTGGCCTTGCTCCGGACGAGGTTTACCGTGCGGGTCGTGTCGCCACGACCCCGGTGGTCTCTTACACCACCCTTTCACCCTTACCGGGACGAGCCCGGCGGTCTGCTTTCTGTGGCACTGTCTCGCGGATTGCTCCGGGTGGGTGTTACCCACCGCCCTGCCCTGTGGAGCCCGGACGTTCCTCGGCGTGGCACCGCCACGACGCGACCGTCCGGCCGACCCATTCGCACCGCCGAGTCTACGCGGCGCCCCGCGGGGTCTACGCGGCGCCCCGCGGGGTCTAGCTGCCGGCTGAGCTAGAGACCCGACTCCTCCGTGCGCACGAGGATGCAGCCGCACTCGGGGCAGGTGACGACAGACTCCGGCGCGGCGGCACGCAGCGCGCTGAGGTCGCTGCCAGCAAGCACCATGTGGCATCCGCCGCAGGTCTGTCGGGTCAACAGGGCGGCACCGGCGCTTCGCTGGGCGAGCTTGTCGTAGAGACCGAGAAGATCGGAGGCGACCGTGGATGCGACAGCCTCGCGGTCACGGGTCGCGGCAGCCTCGTCGGCCTGGGCCGCTGATACCGCCGCCTTCGCCGCGGCGCTGAGCGATGCGCCTTCTTCGTTGACCTCTCGAAGTCGAGCTTCGAGGCCGGCGACAATCTCTTCGGCAGCCTCCGCACGCTCCATCGCCTCGAGGTCGGCGTCTTCCAGATCACTCTTTCGCCGCGCCAGAGCCGCTAGCTCGTGCTCGAGGTTCTGCGCCTCCTTGGCGTTGGCCGAGTCGGCGAGCCGTGCCGTATCGCGGGCGATGCGGGCCTCGACGACCTTCAGATCGTCGTCGAGGCGACGCTGCTCGGCGCGGACGTCATCGACGGTCCCCCGCGCCCGAACGAGGTCTTGATTCAGCTCGGTGCGCGCCTGCATCAGCTCAGAGATCCGCGCGGCCTGTTCGGGTGAACGCGCCGCTGCGGCGGCACTCCGGATGCGGGCGTCCAAGGCAGCGACCTCGAGAAGACGCCGCTGGTCGTCGGGACTCGCATTCATGTGGGCCCTGCCGGGATCGAACCGACGACATCCACGGTGTAAACGTGGCGCTCTACCAGCTGAGCTAAAGGCCCTCGAGGCGAGTCTACGGGGCCAAAGCGGCATCCATGGTTTCGGCTGACCGAGCCCGGCCGCCTCGCCCGCTCCCACCGGATGCGGGACTCGCTAGGCTGGGTCGTGGTCTGCCGTACGACACGCGCACGACCAGACCCTGCGATGCTCACCCTGCAGCGCACGGCCGCCCGTTCGTGGCACACCCTGCCCGTCGAAGAAAGGTTTCACGTGACCGTCAACGATCAGGATCCGTACTCGCAGGGACCGCTCGACAGCGACCCCGACGAGACTGCGGAATGGCAGGAGTCCCTCCACCAGCTCGTCTCGGCCAAGGGCCAGGGGCGAGGCAGGGAAATCATGCTGAGCCTGTTGCAGACATCGCACGAGCTCCAGCTCAACGTGCCGCAGGTGCCAACCACCGACTACATCAACACGATCTCGCCGGATGCGGAGCCTGAGTTCCCCGGTGACGAGGAGCTGGAGCGCCGCTACCGTCGCTGGATTCGCTGGAATGCTGCCATCACGGTCCACCGCGCGCAGCGTCCGGGCATCAGCGTCGGCGGTCACATCTCGACCTACGCCTCGTCCGCGTCCCTCTACGAGGTCGGCTTCAACCACTTCTTCCGCGGCCCGGATCACCCGTCCGGCGGCGATCAGATCTTCATCCAGGGGCATGCCTCCCCCGGAACCTACGCTCGCTCCTTCCTGGAGGGACGCCTGACCGAAGCACAGCTCGACGGCTTCCGGCAGGAGAAGTCGGCGGCACCCAACGGTCTGCCGTCGTACCCGCACCCGCGTCTCATGCCGGACTACTGGCAGTTCCCGACCGTGTCGATGGGTCTCGGGCCGATCAACGCGATCTACCAGGCGATGACCAACAAGTACCTGACGAACCGTGGCATCAAGGATGTCGGCGACAGCCACGTCTGGGCGTTCCTCGGCGACGGGGAAATGGACGAGGTCGAAAGCCGCGGTCAGCTTCAGGTAGCCGCTAACGAAGGCCTCGACAACCTCACGTTCGTGATCAACGCGAACCTGCAACGTCTCGACGGTCCCGTGCGTGGCAACGGGAAGATCATCCAGGAGCTCGAGAGCTTCTTCCGGGGCGCGGGCTGGAACGTCATCAAGGTCGTCTGGGGAACCGGCTGGGACGAACTGCTCGCCAAAGACACCGACGGCGCGCTCGTGCACCTGATGAACACCACGCCGGACGGCGACTTCCAGACCTACCGTGCTGAAGACGGCGCATTCATCCGTGAGCACTTCTTCGGCCGCGATGAGCGCACGGCGGCGCTCGTTAAGGATTGGACCGACGACGAGATCTGGGGCAAGCTGCGCCGCGGTGGCCTTGACTACCGCAAGGTCTACGCGGCCTACAAGGCGGCAGTCGAGCACAAGGGCCAGCCCACCGTCATCATCGCCAAGACGATCAAGGGCTACGGCCTCGGTCACCACTTCGAGGGTCGTAACGCGACCCACCAGATGAAGAAGATGACGCTCGAGGATCTCAAGCACTTCCGCGACTCGATGCGTATCCCCATCTCGGATGCCCAGCTCGAGGAGAACCCGTACCTGCCGCCGTACTACAACCCCGGACCGCAGGACGAGACCATCCAGTACATGATGGAGCGCCGTCGGTCCCTCGGCGGGTTCCTCCCCCAGCGCCGAACCTCGCACACCGCGATCACGCTGCCGGGCGACGACGTGTATGCCATGCCAAAGAAGGGGTCGGGTACGCAAGAAGTCGCCACCACGATGGCGTTCGTGCGCCTGCTCAAGGACCTGCTGCGCGCGAAGGGATTCGGCAACCGCATCGTGCCGATCATTCCCGACGAGGCACGCACCTTCGGGATCGACGCGTTCTTCCCGACGCAGAAGATCTATAACCCGCACGGCCAGAACTACACCTCGGTCGACCGCGATCTGCTTCTCGCCTACAAGGAGAGCCCGCAGGGTCAGATCATGCACGTCGGCATCAACGAGGCCGGCGCGCTGGCCGCGTTCACCGCCACGGGCACGTCCTACGCAACGCACGGCGAGCCGCTCATTCCGGTGTACGTCTTCTACTCGATGTTCGGGTTCCAGCGGACGGGCGACGCGCAGTGGGCCGCCGGCGACCAGATGACGCGCGGCTTCGTGATCGGCGCGACCGCGGGACGGACAACCCTGACAGGTGAAGGTCTCCAGCACGCCGATGGCCACTCGCACCTTCTGGCGTCGACGAACCCGGCCACGGTCTCGTACGACCCGGCATACGGGTACGAGATCGCGCACATCGTGCAGTCGGGCCTGGAGCGGATGTACGGCGGACACCACCCCGACCCCGACGTCATGTACTACCTCACGGTCTACAACGAGCCGCTTGTTCAGCCTGCGGAGCCCGAGGGTGTGGATGTCGAAGGCATCGTGCGCGGCATCCATCGCATCTCCACCGCCGAGGGTGAGGGCCCGCGTGCCCAGCTTCTGGCATCGGGGGTCGGTGTGCCGTGGGCGCTCGAAGCCCAGCAGTTGCTGCGCGACGATTGGGGCGTTCAGGCCGACGTGTGGTCGGTGACGTCGTGGACCGAACTGCGCCGCGACGGCCTCGCCGCCGACGAGCACAACTTCTTGCACCCCGAAAACGAGCCCCGCCGCGCGTACATCAGCGAGAAGCTGCAGGACGCCGAGGGCCCCGTGGTCGCCGTCAGTGACTTCATGCACGCCGTTCAGGATCAGATCCGTCCGTGGGTTCCGGGGCGTTTCGCGACGCTCGGCGCCGACGGCTTCGGCTTCTCGGACACGCGTCCGGCTGCGCGACGCTACTTCAAGATCGACGGCCCCTCGATCGTGGTGCGCACGCTGCAGGCGTTGGCCGAGGAGGGAGCCGTCGATCGGGCCCTTGCCGGCCAGGCGATCCGCAAGTATGACCTGCACAACGTCAAGGCGGGCACAAGCGGAAACGCGGGCGGGGAGAGCTGACGACCCGGCCATGACAGCGCATCCCACCGACAAGGCCGAGACTCTGGCGTGGCTACGCCGCATCTCGGGGGATCTCGCGACCGCGACGATTCAGCGACTCGAGCAGAGTCTGCCCTGGTACTCGGAGATGCCGCCTGCGCGTCGGTCCGCGGTAGGCCTGGTCGCTCAGGCGGGAATCACATCCTTCATCCAGTGGTACGACGATCCGCAGTCGACGCCCTGGATCGCCGCCGACATCTTCGCCGCCGCGCCCCGCGAGCTGTTGCGCAGCGTGAGCCTGCAGCAGACGCTTCAGCTCATCCGCGTCTCAGTGACGGTCACGGAGGAGCGGATCGCGAGCAAGAGCGAAAGTCTGCGTGAGGCGATCCTCCTCTACTCCCGGGAGGTCGCGTTCGCCGCGGCCGACGTGTATGCGCGAGCCGCCGAAGCGCGGGGACTGTGGGATGCACGTCTTGAGGCCCTCGTCGTGGATTCGATCCTCACGGGCGAGGCCGACGAGGAGCTCCCGAGTCGGATTGCCGCACTCGGATGGCATGGTCACGGCGAAGTCGCTGTTCTGGTGGGCACGACGCCGCCGCAGTTCGACGTCGACCAGCTGCGCCGAACCGCGCGCAAGCTCGGCGTGGATGTTCTGATCGGCGTGCAGGGGTCGCGACTGGTTCTGGTGATCGGGCGGTCGGAGCCGTCACCACGGGCGGAAGACGCGGAGCAGGACTTGCCCTTCCCCGAGATCGCTCGTCGCCTCGAGCCCGGCTTTGGGCCGGGCTACCTCGTGCTCGGCCCCGCGGTGCCGGCATTGGTCGATGCAAGCATGAGCGCGCGGGCGGCCCTGGCCGGTTTTGCCGTTGCCCGAGCGTGGCGGCATGCGCCACGGCCGGTCGAAGCCGACGATCTGCTGCCCGAGCGCGCCCTCGCCGGCGATCCGTTGGCCAAGCAGACCTTGATCGAGCGCATCTACCGTCCGCTTCATGCGCATTCGACGGATCTGGTCACGACCCTGTGGAGCTACCTCGACAACGGCCGGTCGCTCGAGGCCACCGCGCGTGAACTGTTCGTACACCCCAACACGGTTCGGTATCGCCTCAAGCGGGTCTCGGAGGTCATCGGCTGGGATGCCACGGGTCCCCGGGAGGCGCTCATCCTCCAGACTGCACTCATCCTGGGATCGATCGGCACGGAGTCGGTGCGTCGCCGACCTGCCGCGCTGCACCGCCGCGTGTCAGCCTGAGCGTGTAGACGCGCGACAAACGAATGCGCGTTTTCTCGATCAGAATCTCCAGAATGACCGCTCGACACGCTGGCAGGATGGGATGGTGATCATCGCCCTCTTCCCTGGTCAAGGCTCCCAAACACCAGGATTCCTCCGGCCCTGGCTCGAACGCGATGGGGTCCGCGCACGTCTCGATCAGTTCTCGCAGTGGGCAGAGGTCGACCTCATCGAGGCGGGAACCGAGGCGGACGCTGAGACTATTCGTGACACGCGAATCGCGCAGCCGCTCATCGTCGCCGCCTCCGTTCTGTCGTGGGAGCTCTTTACGCAGAGCGCCTCTGCGCCGGTCGACGGGGTCGCCGGGCACTCGGTGGGCGAGTTCGCCGCGCTGGCAGCTGCGGGGGTCATTGATGCGGAGACTGCCCTGCGGCTCGTCGGGATCCGCGGCCGGGCGATGGCGGATGCAGCATCGCTCGCTGACACCGGAATGAGCGCCGTGATCGGCGGCGACCAGGCAGTGGTTGAGGAGCGTCTCGCGTCGCTCGATCTCACCCCGGCGAACTTCAACGGCGGTGGCCAGATCGTGGCCGCAGGTGCGGCTGAGGCGCTCGCCGCGCTAAGCGCCGAGCCCCCGACGGGGACCCGTGTGATTCCGCTCTCGGTTGCGGGTGCCTTCCATACGCACTACATGGCGCCAGCGGTCGAGACACTGCGGTCAGCCGTAGCAGCCGTCACCCCGTCAGACCCGGGCCTGCAGTTGTGGACGAATCGAGACGGTTCGCTCGTGAACAGCGGCGCGGAGGCACTCTCGCTCGTCGTCGATCAGGTTGCTTCTCCGGTTCGGTGGGACGCGTGTATGGAGTCGTTCTCCGCCGCCGGTGTTTCGGGACTTATCGAGTTCGCCCCCGGCGGTACCCTCGTCGGCCTCGCGAAGCGCGCGCTGCGCGGAGTACCCTCGGTCGCGGTCAAGTCACCCGATGACCTCACACCGGCAGCCGAGCTTCTGGCAGCCGCATCCGCTCAAGGAGACGCCGAATGACCGCGACCCTTCGTCAGCCCCAGGGTGCTGCGCACACCCGGATTTACGCCTATGGCGCGGCACGGGGCGAACGAGTCGTTCCCAATGACGATCTTGTCGGGCCGATCGATTCGAGCGACGAGTGGATCCGCCAACGGACGGGAATCGTGACCCGAGTGCGCGCGGTCGAGACGACCACCGCGATCGACCTTGCCGCGGATGCTGCCACCGAAGCCGTCTCGAAGTCGGGCGTCGCTCCGGACAAGATCGACGCCGTGATCGTGGCAACGATCTCCAACCCCCGGCAGACCCCCTCGGTGTCGGCGATCGTTGCGGAGCGCATCGGAGCGAAGGATGCCGCAGCCTACGACCTGAACGCCGCGTGTGCGGGGTTCGCGTACGGCGTGGGCCAGGCAGACGCGCTGATCCGCGGGGGCGGCGCGCACTACGCCGTGGTAATCGGCGCCGAGAAGCTCAGTGACATCGTCGACCCGACCGACCGCTCCATCTCGTTCCTGCTCGGCGACGGAGCGGGCGCCGCTGTGGTGGGTCCATCCGACACTCCGGGCATCGGCCCGACGGTGTGGGGCTCGGATGGTTCGAAGGCCGACGCCGTCGGAATGAACTACACACTCACGGAGTTCCGTGACGGAACCGCACCGTGGCCTACGCTCCGCCAGGAGGGACCGACGGTCTTCCGCTGGGCGGTATGGGAGATGGTCAAGGTTGCCCGTGAGGCCCTCGCGGCTGCGGGAGTCGAGGCATCCGACCTTGCAGCTTTCGTTCCCCACCAGGCGAACATGCGAATCATCGACGAGTTCGCCAAGCAGCTCGGGCTGCCGGAGTCCGTCGTGATCGGGCGCGACATCGAGACAACCGGGAACACCTCCGCCGCCTCCATCCCGCTCGCCACCCACCGGCTTCTGGCGGAGCACCCCGAACTGAGCGGCGGCCTCGCCCTGCAGATCGGCTTCGGAGCGGGGCTGGTCTACGGCGCGCAGGTCGTCGTGCTCCCGTGACGGCGGAGCCTCGAACTCTAGACTGGCAGGACGGCCTCACCTGAGGCCCACACCGACCACAACCCATCCACATCAACCCAGAGGGAGATACCCATGGCACTCACAAACGACGACGTCCTCGCAGGACTCGCCGAACTCATCACCGACGAGACCGGCATCTCGGCCGACGAGGTCGCCATGGAGAAGTCGTTCACCGACGACCTCGACATCGACTCGATCTCGATGATGACCATCGTCGTCAACGCCGAGGAGAAGTTCGGCGTGACCATTCCCGACGACGAGGTCAAGAACCTCAACACCGTCGGCGACGCCGTCACCTACATCACGTCGAACCAGGCGTGACCCGATCTCCGGTGGGGGCGCAGCCCCCACCGGACCATCCCTGAGGACTACATGAGCAGTTCACGCATCGTCGTCACCGGCATCGGCGCCACCACCCCCATCGGAGGAACCGCGCCCGATTCCTGGTCGGCACTGCTGGCCGGCGAATCCGGGGCGCGCTCACTCGAGCACGACTGGGTTGCCACCTACGAGCTTCCCGTGACGTTCGCGGCATCCGCGCGCGTTCCGGCGGACACCGTCCTGGCCCGGCCCGAGGCAAAGCGTCTTGACCCGTCGTCGCAGTACGCCCTGGTGGCTGCCCGCGAAGCGTGGGCGGATGCCGGAACACCGGAGGTCGAACCCGAACGCCTCGGTGTCGACTTCGCTACGGGGATCGGCGGCCTGTGGACTCTCCTCGATGGCTGGGACACGCTTCGTGAAAAGGGTCCGCGGCGCGTCATGCCGATGTCGGTTCCCATGCTCATGCCCAACGCGCCTGCAGCGGCCATTTCGATGCACCTGGAAGCGCGCGCCTACGCACGGACCGTGGCCTCGGCCTGTGCATCCAGCACCGAGTCCATCGTCAACGCCGTCGAGCACATCCGCCTCGGCCTCGCCGATGTCGTGATCGCGGGCGGCACCGAGTCGGTGATCCACCCGATCACCCTCGCGGCCTTCGCGTCGATGCAGGCCCTTTCGCGGCGCAACGACGACCCCGCGCACGCCTCACGCCCCTACAGCATCGACCGGGACGGCTTCGTCATGGGCGAGGGGGCTGCCGCCCTCGTGCTCGAGACCGAAGAGCACGCTCGGGCCCGCGGCGCCCGAATATACGCCGTCGTAGCCGGCGGGTCCGTCACTGCCGACTCGTACCACATCACGGCTCCCGAGCCTGAAGGCCTCGGCGCCTCACGGGCGGTGCGGCAGGCTCTCGAACAGGCTGGCGCCTCCGTCGACGATGTCACGCACATCAACGCACACGCCACCTCAACACCTACGGGTGATATCGCCGAGTACAAGGCGTTGCTGTCGGTCTTCGGCGACCGCGTGCACGAGATCCCCGTCTCTGCGACCAAGGCTTCCACCGGACACCTGCTCGGTGGAACGGGTGCTCTGGAGGCAGTCTTCACCGTCTTGGCGCTGCACAACCGCCTCGCTCCCCCGACGATCAACATCACAGAACAGGACCCCGAGATTCCGCTGCGGGTGGGCGAAGCCGTCGAACTCGGCGACGGCGATCATGTCGCTATCAGCAACTCGTTCGGATTCGGCGGACACAACGCCGTCGCGGCGTTCCGCAGCGTCTAGGGACGCTCAGCCGGGCTGACCCCGTGTGGCAGACTCAACCTGTGGGTTCTGTTCGTGCGATGGTGCTGGCTCCGGTCATGGCGCTGTCCTTCCTCGGGCTGAGTGGGTGCACCTTCGGACCTCCCACTGCCGCACCGGAGACCTCAGCGTCCCCCTCCTCGTCGCCCTCGGCAACCATCCAGGGGCGTCAATCGACGCCGACCGCTACCCCCACTGCCACTCCGACCGCTCGTCCGACGCCCGCTCCGCCAGCACCGATCGATCCAGGTCACGGCGGCGGCACGGGCGGCTCCGGTCGTCCAACACCGCAACCGACCTCGAACCCCGACCCGGCGCCCGTGCCGACACCGACACCGACGCCGACACCCACGATCCCGCCGGCGTGCCCCACCAGCAACACACCACCCGCGGATCCCGTTCTCGCGTTTGGCTCCATCGCCCAGTACTCACCGGTGCCGCTCGCACAGGGTCGGGACTGCACCGGATTCCGGGCCTACCTGTCAACCGGTCTCCCCCAGTACGACTCGCAGTCCTACGAGTTCTTCGGGCACCTCGTCGGTGACGACGGGAGCATCAACGCGATCGCGTTGATGTCGCAGGGAAACTCGGTCATCCCGGGCCTTCAGGTCCCCCTCCTCACCATTGAAGAGTCGGGACTGATCTTCAACCGGCTCGACCAGAACAGCGGACCCGCGTTCGGTGGAATCGACGGCCTCGCCGACATCACGGTTCCCACGAGCATCACCTACCAGCCGTGGAGCATCCACGTCGAGCAGCAGAATCACGGCGAGCCGCCTCAGACGGTCGACATGCGGGTCGTTTCCGGATCCATCGGCGCCGTCGGCGCGATCTACGAGCTCACCGTCTCGGTCGACACCGGAATTTACCAATCCGGCGTCAGCGAGCCGACCTCCCTGACCATCCGCGCGCGTGACACGACAGGGATCATCCAGTGGGGATACGGACCCAACGGGTTCTTCCCGCTGTGGATGTTCGATGGGACGCCGCTCCCGGCGTCCGGTGGCCCGATCGCGACCAGCGACCAGCGCACCCCGATCATGAACGACTACGGCGGGGACATCGGCAGCTACCTCGCGGCAACGAATGATCCGATGACCGGTCAGGGCTCGCACTACTACTCGATGCCGCTCGTCGAGGTCGAGTCGTGGTCGATTCAGATCGGATCGACCTACGCGGGAGGCGGCACCGGAGGCGTGCTGTTCTTCGACAATCTCACCGAGACGTACAACGATTCCGCCAAGTACATCGTCAGCAACGGGTACGCATGGACGGAGTTCTCGGTCCAACTACCCGACACCGACCAGGGCATGCTGATCGCGGTGACCGGCCAGCAGGACGTTGGGAACCTCTACTACGCCATGCTCGGCGGAGCCGGATCTTCCCAGTCAGGCAATGGCACCCTTCAGCCGACCGCCAACTGGCCGCAGGGCGCGATCCACATCACGCCGGATCCGACGAGCACGTGGACCTCGCCGCATAGCTGCTACGTCTATGAGCTGTCCTACGCCGTGAAGCTGGATGCCTCGGCATCGCGACCCGCGGCCGACCTCGTCTTCAACGCCACCGCCCAAGACCAGGAGCTAAACGCACTCGGGCGCGCCGTCTACGAGGGGCTGTTCTCGTACTCCGGCACACTCGACGGCAACGCGGTCAGCGGATACGCCTGGGGCGAGATCCAGGGGCACCCGCCGGCCGGTCATCCGACGCCGCCGAACTGCTGAAGCCGAACGCAGAACGGGCCCCTCCGCAACTCTGCCCGGAGGAACCCGTTCTCATCGTCACGTGCTGCCACGCTCTCCCAGCGCCGGGAATCGACTCATCCGACATCCGGTACGCACGCGCGCTGCACGCGAAGCCTGCTACCCCACCTTGTGAAGCCACACCACTGGCGCGTCGTCACTGGCGTGACGAAACGGCTCGAGTTCGTCATCCCATGCCGAACCGAGCGCGACCTGCAGTTCGCGCTGCATGTCATGAACGTCCCGTATCGCCAGTTCCAGCGCGTACCGGACGCGGTCTTCCCCGACGACCACGTTGCCTGCGGCATCCGTCTGCGCATGATGGATGCCGAGGTCCGGCGTGTGCATCCACCGAGCGCCGTCTGAGGCGGCCGACGGATCTTCGGTCACCTCGAAACGCAGGTGCTCCCAACCGTGCATGGCGGACGTAATCGCAGCTCCCGTGCCGACAGGTCCCGACCAGAAGTACTCAGCGCGCCGCGCGCCGGGCAATACCGGCTGGTCGGCCCAGTCGAAGCTCACCGCGCGACCGAGCGCGCGTCCCACCGCCCACTCCAGGTGGGGGCACAACGCCCGCGGCGCGGAGTGAATCATCACCACACCGCGCGTCATTGATGTAGCCATATCGATCTCCGTTCTGAGGTGCGTCTTCCCCAACGTCCTCAGGAGATCTGTGGCTGTTCTGTTATTGGGCCCATTATCGCCCGGGGCGACCCGAATCACAAGCCTGTGATTCACCGGTGCAGGGCGCGATATTCGGGCTTTGCCGGAGCCCGTCCGTCTGAAAGGCTGAACCCGGGGGCAACATGCGGCTCTCGGCGCGCGCTTGTTCGAGCGCGCGCCTGAACCAAAAGGAGACATCCATGGAGGCAGCCGGTTTTGTCGGCACTCTGATCATCATCGGGATAGCAGTCGTTGCGGCGATCATCATCGCGCTCATCGGCCTCCTGTTGGCGAAGGCATGGATCAAGGTCGCTCGCGCAGACGAGGCCCTTGTCATCTCGGGCCGCAAGCAGCGAGTGCAGACCACGGTGATGGATGCCGACGGCACGAGCCGATCGGAGATGTCCGAATCCCCGGTCACCGTGATCGTCAACGGCAAGTCACTGGTCAACCCCATCACGCAGCGTCACGAGATCATCTCCCTGCGTTCTCGCCAGGTGTCGTTGAACGCCGAGGCGCAGTCGCTCGACAATGTGACGCTCAACGTCGATGGCGTTGCGATCGTCAAGATCGGGTCCGACCCGGTGTTCGTCCGCCGTGCCGCCGAGCGTTTCGCGTCACAGGACAAGGCGATCGAACAGTTCACCACGGAGCAGCTTGAGGGAGCGCTGCGCGGAATCGTTGCGACGCTGTCGGTCGTCGAACTCATGCGCGAGCGCAAGAAGTTCTCGGATCAGATCGCCGCCGATGTCTCTCAGGAGCTCGCCGAGCAGGGCCTCATCCTCGACTCGTTCCAGATCAAGGGAATCACTGACGCGATGGGCTACATCCAGTCGCTCGGCGCACCCGAGATCCAGGCCAAACGCCAGGCCGCCGAGATTGCGCAGACCAACGCCGACCGCGCGATCAATCAGAAGAACATCGCGAACCAAGAAGCGAACCTGATCGAGCAGACGGCGCTGGACACCAATACCGCCAATGCGAATGCCGGTATCGGTCGCGCCCGCGCCGAGGCCGAACAGGCTGAGCAACTCGCGAGAGCCCAGGCTGAGCAGGCGGTTCTGCAGCAGCAGGCCGAGAACCGGCAGGCACAGCTGGATGCCGACGTCAAGCGCGTCGCCGACGCTCAGCGATACGAGGCTGAGACGCGTGCTCAGGCCGAGCTCTACACTCGCGAACGTGCCGCAGAGGCTGCCGCGATCGAGAAGATCAAAGAAGCTGAGGCTCGCACCCGAATCGCCGAGCAGCAGGCTGAAGCGGATCGGGCCCGCGCCGCCGGTGAGGCAGCCGCTGCCGAGGCGCGCGCCGCCGGTGAGGCCAGCGCACTGCGCGCCCTCGCGGACGCAGAAGCCACCGCGCGGCGCCTGCGCGCAGAGGCCGAGGCCGACGCGATCCGGGCCGAAGGTCAGGCGCGTGCCGAGTCGATCGAAGCCGAGGCCGAAGCCATCGCTTCGAACCAGGAGGCGATTCTGTCTCAGCGCGTGCTCGATGTGCTCCCCTCGATCATGGCGGAGTTCGCGAAGGGCTACTCCGCCATCGGCAACGTCTCGATCGTCGGTGGCGGATCCGGCGAGGAGGGCGCATCCCGCGTCATCGGGGCCGACAGCGCGACAGCCATGAAGTCGGTTTTCGACAGTGTTCAGGCGGCAACCGGCATTGACCTCGCCACCATCATCCAGGGGCAGGCCGTCGGCCGTGCCTTCGGCTCCGGTATGGCGGATGCCGCCGCGAGCGAACCCGTGCAAGTAGCCACCTCCCGGCGCACAACCAAGCCGAAGGCGGAATAGCGTTCGACGGCAACACCCGCCCACCCACAGGCGCGTTCGCGGCAACACCCCCGACAACGAACAGAACCCCGCCACACGGCGGGGCTCTGTTCGTAGGGCGGGTGGGACTTGTCCCTTTCGCCCCTCCACGGCTCGCTACGCGATCCGCGGAGCCTCCGGCGAATGGGGCCCACCCACAAGGTGCGCTCTCGGCAACACCCCCGACAACGAACAGAACCCCGCCAGACGGCGGGGCTCTGTTCGTAGGGCGGGTGGGACTTGAACCCACGATCGTCGGGTTATGAGCCCGCTGCCTTGACCAGCTTGGCCACCGCCCCCTGCCAGATCAGCGTACCGGGCGTGCGCTCACGACGCGGACTTCGAACCGTCTGCCGATCAATCGTCCGAGGAGCTTCCGCGCGTGAACGGTAGCTCGAGGCTGTCGCTGATCACCTGGGGGTGGTTGCGCGCCAGGCTGATCACTCCGTATACGGCGAGGGCGCCGGCGACCCCGAACCCGATGAAGGCCCACAGCGGCGCAGTCTCGGCTTCCTGCAGCACGACAAGCCCGATGACCACCGCCACGATCGGGTCGATCACCGTCAGGCCCGCGATCACGAGATCGGGTGGCCCGAGGCTGTACGCCGTCTGGACGAAGTACGCACCGACCGCCACCGCCGCCAACAGGGCGACGACGCACAGCAGAGTGAGCCAGTCGAAGTTCTGGTCCCGGATCCGGCTCAGGACCACCTTCGCGAGTGTCGCCACGAAGCCGTAGAGAACGCCTGAGGCGACGATGTAGAACAGCGCTAGACCGTGCTTGCGGAACACGAGCCAGAGAACGGCGAAAATGACGATGGTCACCGCCAGCAGACCGAGGATGACCAGCAGCTGCGCCTGCGTGACGGGGCGCTCGGTGGCAAAGAACGCGGCGATCGTCACGAAGATGAAGATCCCGCCCACTGCCGCGATGATCGATCGAATCGACTGGCGCGTGGGGCGATGCCCACTGATGCGGGCGTTGAGCAGGGTGGTGATGACCAGCGAGACGGCTCCGAGCGGTTGCACCAGGATCAGCGGCGCCACCGAAAGCGCCGCGAGCTGGCAGACGATCGCGAGCCCCAACATGATGGTGCCCGCCAGCCACGATGGCCGCCGCAGCAAGTTCAGAAGATGATTGCGATCGAGCCCGTTCCCGCCAGAGCGGCCGGTGAGCTTCTCAACCTTCTGGACGCCCCGGTACTGATACTGGGCACCGAACGACATGAAGATGGCGCCGAGCAGCGCAAGGGGAATCCCGGCGAGGATCGCGGGGTCGCGGAACGCCTCAGTGATCTGGTCGGTCACGCTTGCCGACACGGTCAGGAGGAGCACGATTCGACCCTATCCCGGCGTCGGCCAGACGCCGTGTGTCTCAATAGGCTTGTCGCATGGCTGTTCTCCCGATCCGCATCATGGGCGATCCCGTCCTCCACGCTCCCGCCACTCCCGTCGCGGAGATCAGCGATGACATCCGTCAGCTCGTCGCTGACATGTACGAGACGATGGATGCCGCTCCTGGCGTCGGCCTGGCGGCCCCGCAGGTAGGCGTAGGGCTTCGGATCTTCACCTACAGCTACACCGATGACGACGGTGCACCGTGGCGAGGCGTGGTCATCAACCCGGAGCTGTGGATCACTCCCCTGGAACCGGGCGAGCCCGATCCCGATGAGGAGTCGGAGGGATGCCTCTCGTTCCCGGGTGAGCGGTTCCCGCTGCGCCGCTCCGAGCGTGCCCGGGTCACCGGGATCGATCTCGACGGCCAGCCCGTCGACATCGAGGTCGATGGATGGCGCGCCCGCATCCTGCAACACGAGTTCGACCACCTCGACGGTGTGCTCTACCTGGACCGGCTCGGTGACCGCGACTGGCGCACCGCCCAGAAGATCTCCCGCAAACAGGGCTGGGGCACACCGGGGAAGTCGTGGATGCCGGGAGTGGACGACCTCGACGCCTGAACGGAGGACGAGGGTATGGAGTAATGGCTCCCCGGCTTGGACTCGAACCAAGAACCTATCGGTTAACAGCCGATTGCTCTGCCAATTGAGCTACCGAGGAATATGCCCGCCGCAGCGGGCAACCCCACTATCTTAGCAAAGCCGACGGGGTTTCAACGACGCGAGCCAGGCCTTCGTCGCGCCGTCAGGACACGACGAAGCGGCGGTCTGCTTCTGCGCTCGGCGTCCAGATCAGATCGTTCGTACCGTGGCCGAAGGCGACGACGTGCCCACCGCGCAGCACGAGCACGTTCGCGTCGAGTTCCTTCACGGCTTCGGGGTCATGCGTGGAGACGACAGCTGCCATGCCGGTGTCATCTCGTCGCCGCGTGATGGCCTCGCGCGCGGCTTTGCGGACTTCGACATCGAGATTCGCGAACGGTTCGTCGGCCACGAGAATCCGCGGGTCGACGACGAGGCCTCGGGCGAGCGCCACACGCTGGCGCATCCCCGCCGAAAGCTCGTAGGGGAACTTGTTCGCAACGCCCAGGGGAAGCATGAGCTCATCGAGCAGGCCCGCGACGCGGATCGCGAGGGCCTTCTGGTTGATTCGCCGCTCCCTCGAGGTGATCGGCTCGGCGATGACCTCCGAGACCGTCAGCCGGGAGGGCAAGTGTGCGCCGGCTGATTGAGGCAGGTAGCCGGCGAAATATGTCAGTTCGCGGATCGCCCTGCCGGGGCGCCGGACCGAGATGCCATCGACGAGCGCGTCTCCCCCGGTGACCGACACGCCTTCGTGCGCGCGACCAGCAAGCACCGAAAGGAGGCTCGATTTTCCGGCGCCGGTAGGACCCATGAGCGCAAGAACCGAGCCGCGAGCGACAGTGAAGGTGATCCCGTCGATGAGCTTGTCGGTCTCGCCGCGACCGGTGTGACTGATCGAGAGGTCCGAGCACACGATCGCCGCTTCGGTGGCTCTGCGACGAGGAGACATACCCTCATCCTGCCGTGCCGTTGCGCTGGGATCCAGTCCAGAGTCCCGGTCGATCAGCGTTCGGTGTCGCCTGTCCAGCGCTGCCGCTCCAGATCGAGCTCGCGCAGCTGCAGGCGAATCCGACGCCCCTCCTCGGAGTCCGGAGGCACGCGCTGGACTGCGCGAACCAGTTCCGCCTTCTCCGAATCGACGCGTCGCACGATCAATCGACGCATCAAATCGGATGCCGAGGCTGCGGCATCCGCCTCGCCGAGGGCCGGGAACGCAGACATGAGCAGCTCCGAGCCGAGCGCGCGGTAGGGCTCGCGGATGGTGTCAACGGCCTGCACTGCCCATCCCGCTCGCGTGTAATCGGGCGCCTCGACCACGGCGGCACGAACGGCATCGAGCGCGGGGTGCTGGAACGCCGCTCCCAGGGCGCGACGGACCGTCGCATCGTCGAGGCGGTGCCCGAATTGCAGAGCCGCCATGAGCGCGTCACGCTCGATCACGACATCGCGGGTACGAGGAAGCGACGCGATCGTCGGGATCAGCACCGGTGCGGAGGCGGCGGCTCCGTCATCCGGATGCTGGCGCTCAGCCGGCGGCGAGTCATCGCGCCCACGCCGCTGCAGCGACCCGCCCGTGTCACGCGAACGGGAAGCTCGCGATACCGCTGCGCTCACCTCGTCGAGATCCAGACCGATCCGGCGCGCGAGGACGCGGACGTACCCGGGTCGCAACGACGGGTCTCGGATGTCGGCGACAACAGGTGCGGCTGCGCGGAGCGCTGCGGCGCGCCCCTCCACAGTGCCGAGGTCGTACTGCGAAAGGCGCTGGTCGATGACGAACTCGAACATCGGCGCCTTGGTTGTCATGAGGGCGCGCACGGCGTCGTCACCACGAGCGAGCCTCAGGTCGCACGGGTCTAGCCCGTCCGGCGCCACGGCCACGTACGTCTGTGCCGAAAAGCGCTTCTCGTCGGCGAAGGCGCGGAGCGCCGCCTTCTGACCCGCGGCATCCGGGTCGAAGGTGAAGACGACCTCTCCCCCGCTCGAATCGTCGCCCATGACACGCCTGAGCACCGTGATGTGATCGCTGCCGAACGCCGTTCCACAGGTTGCGATCGCCGTCGTGATGCCTGCGAGATGACACGCCATGACATCGGTATAGCCCTCGACGACCACGACGCGATGCTCCCGGGAAATGTCTCGCTTGGCAAGGTCGAGGCCGTACAGTACCTGCGACTTCCGGTAGATCGAGGTCTCTGGGGTGTTCAGGTACTTCGGCCCCTGGTCATCCTCGAGCAGCCGTCGCGCCCCGAACCCGACGACTTGGCTGGTCACATCTCGGATCGGCCAGATGAGGCGGCCACGAAAGCGGTCGTACGTGCCGCGCTGGCCCTGCGAGAGCAGCCCCGCAGCCAACAGCTCCTCGCGCGTGAACCCTTGCCCAGCGAGAGCGTCTGAGAGGTTTGACCAGCCCTTGGGCGCAAAGCCCACCCCGAAGTGCGCAGCGGCAGCAGCGTCGAACCCTCGCTCACCCAGAAACCGGCGTCCGACCTCGGCCTCGGGCGTCAGAAGCTGGGCTCGAAAGTACTCGGCAGCTGCAGCGTTTGCCGCGTAGAGGCGACTACGTCCCGAGTTCTCCGGTGCCGCGCCGCCCTCCTCGAAGTGCAGGGTGTAGCCGATCCGCCCGGCCAACCGCTCGACAGCCTCGGTGAAGCTCAGGTGGTCCATCTTGCGCAGGAATGAGTACACATCGCCGGACTCGCCACACCCGAAGCAGTGATAGAAGCCGACCTGCGGTCGCACATGGAAGCTCGGGCTGCGCTCATCGTGGAAGGGGCACAGTCCCTTCAGCGAACCGACACCGGCGGGCTTGAGGGCTACACGCTCGCCGATCACATCGGCGATGTTCGTCCGCGCCTTCACCTCGTCGATGTCGGCCTGCGCGATCCGTCCTGGCATCAGGCCGCCCTACCGGGCCCGCATCGGCGCGCCGGGCACCCAGATGCCGAGGGATGCGACATCGACCTCGCCAACGAGGCGGCCGTGCCACGAGATCGCGTGCTGATCGGTCAGGCTTGCGACTTGATCGACGATGGTGCGGCGCCGTTCGCGGTCGGTCGTGGCGTGATCGAAGTCTTCACGGTGCACAGCATCCAGCTCATGCGGGTTCTCCCACAGCGCTGTGGCCAGGCGCTTGAGCAGGCGCCGCTGCTCTTTGTACAGCGCCTTGCGGCCGTCGATACTCACCACCACAGCACCAATGATGCCCTTGAGCACCCCCATCTCGGCCTCGATGACACGAGGCACCACGACGTGTGCGTGAAAACGCGTCAGTTCCGGACCTCCGGCTGCTGCCCGGGTCGCCGTCACGGCGGCACGCGCGAAGCGTCCAATGAGGTCGCTGGTCAGGTTCTTCAACCGCGCGAGGTCGGAGCGCGTTCCCGAGAAACTGGCAACCCATTCCGGCATCCGCATGAGGCGATAGAGGGCGTCCTCGAGCTCGTCCCGCGCAAAGTCGTATCCCACCCAGGTCTGGATGGCCTGGATGAGCGCGTCATGCTCGGCAGGGTCGGCCAGGCGCGCGGGGTCGAGGTACCCGTTGACGATGGCGTCCTCGAAATCGTGTACGGAATAGGCGATGTCGTCGGAGAGATCCATGACCTCGGCCTCGATGCAGCGAACGCGGCCGGGAGCGCCCTCGCGCATCCACGTGAAGACCGCCTCATCCTCGTCGTATACCCCGTACTTGAGCCGGCCACCCGGATCAGGAAGCGGATGCGCGGAAGTCCACGGGTACTTGCAGGTGGCATCCAGGCTCGCGCGCGTGAGGTTGAGGCCGTGGCTTCGGCCGGTGGCGTCGATCACCTTGGGCTCCAGGCGCGACAGGATGCGCAGGGTCTGCGCGTTCCCCTCGAACCCGCCGATGTCTTCTGCCCAGTCGTTCAGGGCGCGCTCGCCGTTATGGCCGAAGGGAGGATGCCCCAGGTCGTGACTCAGGCACGCGGTATCGACCACGTCAGGTGCGAGCTGCAGCGCCGTCGCAAGCTCGCGCCCGACCTGCGCGACCTCGAGCGAGTGCGTCAAGCGGTTGCGAGCGAAGTCCGCAGGGCTTGCCGGGCTCAAGACTTGGGTCTTTGCGGCAAGTCGACGAAGCGCAGCCGAATGCAGCACGCGCGCCCGATCCCGTGCGAAGCCGTCGCGCTGCGATCGGTGGTGCTCAGCGTAGAAGCGCTCGGCATCGGCATCCGTATATCCCGGATGCACCGGAATGCCCCGCTCAGCCACCGCTGTGATCCAGTTCGGCCTCGGCCAGCGCGCACGATTCCACGCCGTCGATCTCCTGCGACTCAAGCCACCGGTCGGGCAGGGCGGGTCGCTTCGGGCTCCCTGCGCGCCCACGCTGGCCCTCGGCGGCGGCGCCGGGATAGGGGGCGTCCAGGTCCAGCTCCGCGAGAAGCTCGTCGATCTCGGCGAGCGAGGATGCCGTCGCGAGCCGAGCACGCAGATCACCGCCTACCGGGTAGCCCTTGAAGTACCAGGCGACATGCTTACGGATGTCGCGACAGCCGCGGCCCTCGTCCTCGAAGAACTCGACGAGGAGTTCGGCATGCCGGCGAAACGCCTGCGCGACGAACCCGAGGTTCGCGTCCACGGTCGGGCCGGCATCCACATCGAACGCCCGCGCCAGCTCTCCGAACAGCCAGGGCCGCCCAAGGCATCCCCGACCCACGACGACCCCGTCACACCCGGTCTCGGCCATCATCCGCGTCGCGTCCTCGGCGGCCCAGATGTCGCCGTTGCCGAGCACCGGAACTGACGTGACGTGCTCCTTGAGTCGGGCGATCGCCTCCCAGTCAGCTTCCCCGGAGTAGAACTGGGCGGCGGTGCGAGCGTGAAGCGCGACGGCTGAGACCCCGGCATCCTCGGCGATTCTGCCGGCTTGGAGATAGGTGAGATGGTCGTCGTCGATTCCCTTACGCATCTTTACCGTCACGGGGATGGGCCCCGCCGCGGCTACGGCGCGCGTCACGATCTCACGGAAGAGGCCGAGCTTCCACGGCAGGGCGGCGCCGCCGCCCTTGCGCGTGACTTTCGGGACGGGGCATCCGAAGTTCATGTCGATGTGATCTGCCCGGTCTTCCTCGACCAGTACCCGAACCGCACCCTCCACCGTGGCGGGATCCACACCGTAGAGCTGAATCGATCGCGGCGTTTCGGACTCGTGATGGGTGATCAACCGCATCGTCGTGTCGTTGCGCTCGACGAGTGCCCGTGACGTGATCATCTCGCTGACATAGAGACCGGCGCCGTACTCGCGACACAACCGCCGAAACGCGGTGTTGGTGATGCCGGCCATCGGCGCGAGCACGACCGGCGCGTCGACCGTGATCGGGCCGATGCGCAACGGCGCGACAGACGTGGCTGACGGTGTTGACGGCATCCACCCATTCTCCCAGACCTGCGCCTCGACGTGCCGCGCCCTCCCCCGCAGCCGCCGGTAGCCTGAAACCATGACCGACGTGCAGCAGCTTTCTCTTCGTGACATCCCCTTCGTGACCGCCGACGGCCAGACCGCGACGCTCGGGGACTACGGCGACGGTGTTGTACTGGTGGTCAATGTCGCCTCAAAGTGCGGTCTGACACCGCAGTATGCGCAGCTCGAGCAGCTTCAGAAGACCTACGGTGATCGCGGATTCACCGTGGTCGGGTTCCCCTGCAACCAGTTCATGGGTCAGGAGCCGGGCAGCATGGACGAAATCCTCGACTACTGCTCGACCACCTGGGGTGTGTCGTTTCCGATCGCCGAGAAAGTCAAGGTCAACGGCTCTCACGCCGCGCCGCTCTACAAGGCGCTCAAGAAGGCGAAGGATGCCGAGGGCAAGCGGGGTCCGGTGCTCTGGAACTTCGAGAAGTTCTTGCTCACCCCCGACGGCACCGTCCACCGGTTCCGCCCGACGACCAAGCCCGACGATCCGTCGATCGTTGAGGTGATCGAAGACTCACTCCCCCGCTGATCTCGCGAGGCCTTCACCACCGGTCAGTGGTGGAAGCTGCCCGCCTCTTCCTCGCTCATCGGCACCGAGACGGGGTGCTTGTCGAAGTGCGCAATGGCATCGCGGTAGTCATCCATCAGCAGGCTTGCCTCATCGCGGCTGAAGCCGGCGCGCACGAGGATGCGCTGTACGGCCAAGTCCTGCCGGTCGGCGGGCATAGTGTAGGCCGGGACCTGCCAGCCCCGTGTGCGCAGCCGGTCGGCAAGATCAAACAGGGTGAATCCGTGCTCGGCTCCCTCGACGAGTTTCCACGAGATAGCCGGAATGCCGTGCTCTGGACTGCCATCGTTGATGATCTCGAAGTGACCGAGCTTCGCGATCTCGGCCGCGAGGTACATCGCTGTGTCGTAGCAGGCCTGATGTACGCGCTGGTACCCCTCCCGACCGAGTCGCACGAAGTTGTAGGACTGGGCGATCACCTGGCCGCCGGGACGGGAGAAGTTGAGCGCGAAGGTCGGCATGTTGCCGCCGAGATAGTTCACTTCGAAGATCAGATCCTCGGGAAGCTCGGATGCGTCGCGCCACACGATCCACCCGACCCCCAGTGGGGCCAGACCGAACTTGTGGCCTGACGCATTGATCGACTTCACGCGGGGTAGGCGGAAGTCCCACACGATGTCGGGGGCGGTGAAGGGTGCGAGGAAGCCACCGCTCGCGCCGTCGACGTGGATGGGGATGTCGAGTCCGGTACGTGCCTGGAGGTCATCCAGTGCCGCACTGACTGCTTGCACTGGCTCGTACTGGCCGGTGAAGGTAACACCCAACGTGGGTACCACGCCGATCGTGTTCTCATCGGCGCGAGAAAGAACCTCATCCGGCGTCATGATCAGCCGGTCATGTTCCATGGGGATTTCGCGCAGCTCGATGTCCCAGTAGCGGGCGAACTTGTGCCAACACACCTGAACGGGCCCGCAGATGAGGTTCGGTTTGTCCGTCGACAGACCAGCTGCCCGCCGGCGCTCGCGCCATTTCCACAGCAGGGCCATACCGCCGAGCATGGCCGCCTCGCTCGAGCCGGTCGTCGATGTGCCGAGGATGTTCTCCGCCTCGGGAGAGTTCCAGAGGTCGGCGAGGATGTGGACACACCGCGCCTCAATCGCCGCGGTCTGCGGATACTCGTCCTTGTCGACCATGTTCTTATCGAGTGTCTCGCGCATGAGGTCCCGAACTTCGGGCTCCAGCCAGGTCTGGCAAAACGTCGCAAGGTTCTGACGCGAATTGCCGTCGAGGATCAACTCGTCGGAAACGAGCCGATATGCGGCGAGCCGAATCAGGCGTGGACGCCTACCAGCGAGCAGCCTAGAGAGCGGGCGCCTCCGGAGTGTCGACGGCACCACCGAACCGGCGATCCCGCCCGAGATAGAGATCGATCGCCCGCCAGAGGTCTGTTCGGGAAAAGTCGGGCCATAGCGTGTCGAGGAACACGAACTCCGCGTACGCCGACTCCCAGAGAAGGAAGTTCGATGTGCGCTGTTCTCCGCTTGATCGAATGAACAGGTCGACATCCGGCATGTCCGGCTGATAGAGCCGTCGAGCGATGAGCTTCTCGCTCACAGCCGACGCTCGCAGGCGACCAGCCGCCACGTCATCGGCGATGGAGCGCACCGCGTCGACGAGCTCGACACGCCCCCATAGTTGACGCACATCGTGAGCGTCAGGACGTCATTGCCTGCGGTCAGCTGCTCGGCGAACTGCAGTTCCTTGATCACGCTCGACCACAGCCGAGGCTTGCGGCCAGCCCAGCGAACCCGAACACCCCACTCATTGAGCTGATCACGACGCCGGTGCAGCACATCGCGGTTAAAGCCCATCAGGAACCGGACCTCGTCGGGTGAGCGCGACCAGTTCTCGGTCGAAAAGGCATATACCGACAGGTGCTTCACGCCAGCTTGGATGGCGCCAGCCACGACATCGAGAAGTGCCGCTTCGCCGGCCTTGTGACCCTCGACACGGGTGAGACCCTGCCGATTGGCCCAGCGTCCGTTTCCGTCCATGACGATGGCGACATGGTTCGGTACCGAGCCCGCGGGAAACTCGGGCGGATAGAGACCTGTCCAATCGATCGGCCGGTAGGGAACGGCGTCACGGTGGGTGTAGGGCTTGGGGCTCATGGAGTGGGTTCCATCGTCTGAACGGCTGCTGGCTGCTGTGGAGGCGGCGCAAAGGTGCCAAGGTGTTCGAGCGAACGGATGCCGCGCTCGAGGTGCCACTGGGTGTACGCCGCGATCAGGCCAGATGCCGCCCCGTTTGCCCCACCGGATGCCGCGTCCACGATGTCCCACTCCCCCGTCATGAGCGCGCGCAACACTCCGAGGGTCTCGGCATCCACCCGCGCCGAGCCAACCGGCGAGCACTCGGAACACACCATCCCGCCGAGCTGGGCGACGAAGGAGGTGTGCTCCCCGACGCGCCCGCAGCGCGCACACGCATCCAGCCCGGGCGCCCATCCCGACAGAGCCATCACGCGAAGCAGGTACGAGTCGAGAATGCTGCGCGACGCGTGCTCGCCCCGAGCCAGCGCTCGAAGGCCGCCGAGCAGCAGAAGATACTGCTGCGTCGTCGCCTCGGACTCCGTCAGCCGGTCCGCGGCCTCGACCATCGCGTGCGCGGCCGTGTACCTGTCGTAGTGGAGCGCGATGTCAGCGCCGTAGGCGCCGAGGCTGTCAGCCTGCTGCACGATATCGAGCGAGCGCCCCTGGTACAGCAGTACATCGGCAACCATGAAGGGCTCGAGGCGAGCGCCGAACCGCGACGATGTGCGGCGTACGCCCTTCGCCACGGCGCGAACCTTGCCGTGGCGCCTGCTCAGTAGCGTGACGATCCGGTCCGCTTCACCCAGTTTGTGGGTGCGCAGAACCACGACTTCGTCACGGTAAGTGGGCACCCCTCGATTATCCCGGCATCGAGCGACAATGGACGGGTGAACGAGCCGCTCTTCGTGATCCCGCTCTGGGCGGATCTTTCCGCCGTGGCGCTCGGTGGCCTCCAGGGAGCTCTGTTTGCCTCGGGATTCCGTGGCCAGCGGCGCCTTGACCTGCTCGGCGTCGCGATCATCGGGATCGTGATGGGGATGGGCGGCGGTCTGATCCGTGACCTGCTGCTGAACGTCACGCCTTCGACGTTGCAGTCCAACTGGTACCTGCTCACCGCGGTCGCGGCAGCGCTCCTGGGGATGCTGCTCGCAACGATCCTCGAGCGCGTCAGCTGGCTGATCGTCGGACTCGACGCTCTCGTCATCGGCCTGTTCGGCGCGTTCGGCACGAGCAAGGCGCTGTATCTCGGGCTTCCGGAAGTGCCCGCGATCTTCGTTGGTGTCGCCGCGGCAGTCGGTGGCGGCATCCTGCGTGATGTGCTGATGGGCCTACCGGTCGCCATCATGCACGTCGGATCGCTCTACGCGGTAGCTGCAGGCGCCGGGTGTGTCGTGCTCACCGTCTCGTTCTCATTCGGGGCGCCGTTGACTGCCGCGGCGATCATCGCGGTGGCCGTGACGACGGTCATCCGGCTCCTCGCCGTCGTCTTCGATATTTCGCTTCCCGAGCAACGCGCCCTCTACCGCCGGAAGGTCGCCGTCGAGACATCAGCTATCACTGTCGTCGCCCCGCTAGCAACGGACAACGGCGACGCGGGGGCAACCGGCTGACCGGCGACCCCCGCGCGCGCTCGACTGTCAGACGGCCGCGAGCACTCCGGACTCTTCGCGAACGCGGATAGCGCGGTTCACGCCCGAGACGATCGCCTTCAGCGACGCCGTCGAGATGTCGCCGTCGATACCGACACCCCACAACCGCTCGCCTTCGACCTGCAGTTCGACGTAGGCCGCGGCCTGCGCGTCACCCCCGGCGCTGAGAGCGTGCTCGACGTAGTCGTAGACGGTGACCCCGAAGCCCTGTTCGCGCAGCACCTCCAGGAACGCCGCTACTGGTCCGTTGCCGTTTCCGCGCGCCGAGACCTCGGAGTCGCCGTCGCGGAGCTTCACGTCGAGGACCACGTCACCGGTCATGTCGCTTTCGGTGCGGGTGGAGAGCAGTTCGAAACGGCCCCAGCGCTCGTCGGCGACGGAGCTCGGCAGGTATTCGTCGGTGAAGATCGACCAGATCTGGTCGCTGGTGACCTCGCCGCCCTCGGCATCCGTCTTTGCCTGCACGACGCCCGAGAACTCGATCTGCAGTCTCCGCGGCAGGTCCAGGGCGTGGTCGGTCTTCAAGAGGTACGCAACGCCACCCTTGCCGGACTGCGAGTTCACGCGGATGACGGCCTCGTACGAGCGGCCGAGATCCTTCGGATCGATCGGCAGGTAGGGCACAGCCCATACCAACTCATCGACGCCGACGCCCTGCGCCGCGGCGGCGGCATCCATCGACTCGAAGCCCTTCTTGATCGCATCCTGGTGCGACCCGCTGAAGGCGGTGAAGACGAGGTCGCCAGCCCAGGGACTGCGCTCATGCACGGGCAACTGGTTGCAGTACTCGACGGTGCGCTTGACCTGGTCGATGTCGCTGAAGTCGATCTGAGGGTCCACCCCCTGCGTCAGCAGGTTGATCCCCAACGCGACCAGGTCGACGTTTCCGGTGCGCTCGCCGTTACCGAACAGGCAGCCCTCGATCCTGTCGGCCCCGGCCATGTAGCCGAGCTCGGCAGCCGCGATCGCCGTGCCGCGGTCATTATGCGGATGCAGCGAGATCAGGACGTTCTCGCGGTGGTTCAGGTGGCGGCTCATCCATTCGATGGAGTCGGCGTAGACGTTCGGCGTTGCCATCTCGACCGTCGCCGGCAGATTGATGATGACCTTGCGCTCAGGCGTCGGCTCGAAGATCTCGAGAACCTGGTTGCACACATCGACGGCGAACTCGAGCTCGGTGCCGGTGTAGCTCTCAGGCGAGTACTCGTAGAACACCTCCGTGCCCGGAACCGTCGCCTCGAACTTGCGGCACAGGCGAGCACCTTCGAGGGCGATGTCGATGATCCCCTGCTTGTCGGTGCGGAACACGACATCGCGCTGCAGGATGCTCGTCGAGTTGTAGAGGTGCACGATCGCGCGCTTCGCGCCGCGGATCGATTCGTAGGTGCGCTCAATGAGGTGCTCGCGCGCCTGCGTCAGAACCTGGATAGTCACGTCGTCGGGGATGACGTCGTCGTCGATCAGGTGACGCACGAAGTCGAAGTCCGTCTGGCTCGCGGACGGAAAGCCCACCTCGATCTCTTTGTAGCCCATCTTCACCAGCAGATCGAACATGATCCGCTTGCGCTCGGGGCTCATCGGGTCGATGAGCGCCTGGTTACCATCGCGCAGGTCTACGGCGCACCAGCGCGGTGCCTGGGTGATTTTCGCGTCGGGCCACGTGCGGTCGGGAACCGACACGCGGATCTGCTCGTGATAAGGAACGTACTTGTGCGTCGGCATCCCCGACGGCTGCTGAGTGTTCTTCATGGTGTCGCTTCTTCCTGCTTCTGGCTCGAGGTGAACGGGCCGACACGAAGCTCCGCGACGAGGTAGGCCCTAGATGGCCCCGCCGCGGCAGCTAAGAAGAAGCGAGAGTGCACGCATACCGCGATGTTATCAGCAATTCGTCCCCTGATCCGTGAGACGTTTGGTTCGCGCTCGACACAGTATGGGTATGAGGATCACTGCTCGTCTCGGCACTGCCGCGCTCGCCGCTGCGTCGCTCCTGCTGATCACCACCGGATGCGCCAGCGGGTCCGGTGCATCCGGCGGCTCACTGTCGACCACACAAATCAGCCCGCCGGACGGCGAAGTGGTCGGCACGGGAACTGTGCTGGATGTCGCTGGGGATGTGGCGCTCTGCCTCGGCCCGATCGCCGAGTCCTACCCGCCGCAGTGCGACGGGTTGCCGCTCATGGGCTGGAGTTGGGAAGGCGTCGACGGGTTCGAGGAGTCGGGGGACACGCGGTGGGGCACCTATGCCGTCTTCGGAACGTTCGACGGCGAGGTCTTCACCGCCACCCAACCGCCGATCATGCTTGCGCTCTACGATCCGATTCGCGCAGAGGACCCGACGGGAGGAGGCCCGGGCGAAACGCCAGTCGCAGAGCTCGACGAGATTGCACGTGAGCTGCCGACCGCGCTCGATGATCTGCTGCTCGCGACCTGGACGCAGGATGGCTACGTGTGGGCGCAGGTGATCTGGGATGACGGCACCCTGCAGGATGCCGCAGATGCCGAATACGGCGACGGCGTCGTCATCGTCCAGTCCGCTCTCAGACCGATCGGCTGAGGCGGGATCTGCACGTGAGGTCAGAAACCGAGGCGACCGAGCTGCTTCGGGTCGCGCTGCCAGTCCTTGGCTACCTTGACGTGCAGTGACAGGAAGACGCGGGATCCAAGCAGTGGTTCGATCTGTTCGCGGGCAGCGGCACCCACGCGCGCGAGTCGGGAGCCCTTCTTGCCGATGATGATCGCCTTCTGACTGTCGCGCTCAACCACGATGTCGGCGTAGACGTCGATCAGGTCCGAGTTCTCGCGCGGTTGGACATCCTGCACGACGACCGCGATGGAGTGCGGCAACTCATCGCGCACGCCATCGAGCGCGGCCTCCCGAATGATCTCGGCGATCCGGTCGTCATCGGCCTCGTCCGTGACGACGTCGTCGGGGTAGAGGGCCGGGCCTTCGGGGAGCATCTTCAGGATCTCGTCAGCCAGAACCCCGAGCTGATCGGCTGTGACCGCCGAGAGCGGAATGACGGCCGCCCAGTCCTCGCGCAGGGCGTCGACCTCCATGAGCCGCTCCGTGATCTGATCGCGGGATGCGGCATCCGTTTTGGTCACCAGGGCGATCTTCTTCGCCGAGGCGTACCCGTCGAGCGATTCGGCGATCCGTCGATCCCCGGGCCCGACCTTCTCGGTGGCGGGGGCGCAGAACGCGATCACATCAACGTCTCCGAGCACCTCTTCGACGAGGTCATTCAGGCGCTGACCGAGGAGCGTGCGCGGGCGGTGCAGACCGGGCGTGTCGACGATCACGATCTGCCCGCCGGGGCGGTTCAGGATGCCGCGAATGGCGCGCCGGGTGGTCTGCGGCTTGTCGCTGGTGATCGCGATCTTCTCGCCGACGAGGGCGTTCATGAGCGTGGACTTACCGACATTGGGGCGCCCCACGAAGGTCACAAAGCCGGACCGAAAATCAGAGCCGGACCGAGAATCGCTGCCGCTCACGAGCGCACCTTCCGCTCAGATGATGTCTCGGATGCCGCCACTGAGCCATCGCCCTCAGCTGCGGCCTCGGTCTCCGCGGCATCGGCCCGAACGGGGATGCGCTCCACAAAGACGGTGGTGATGCCGCGACCCTTGCCGCGGGATGCGCCGCCAGTGATGCGCAGCCCCTCGAAGTCTGTGACCGCTCCGGGCTGCGGCACCTTGCCGAGCTGCTTGCCCAGCAGTCCCCCGATCGAGTCGACCTCGTCGTCTTCGAGATCGAGGTCGAAAAGCTCCCCGACCTCGGCAAGGCCGAGTCGGGCACTGACGCGGTAGCGCCCCTCGGCGACCTCGGCGATCTCGGTGGCCCGCGGGTCGAACTCGTCAGCGATTTCGCCCACCAGCTCCTCGATCAGGTCCTCGAGGGTGACAAGGCCCGAGACCCCGCCGTACTCGTCGACCACCATGCACACGTGCACGGCTTCGCGCTTCATCTGCTGCAAGAGGGTCTCGGCTCGCATCGATTCGGGGACAAAGACGGCCGGTCGCGCAAGTTGCGAGATCGCAGCAGCACGCCAGCCAGCCTCGTCGCGATACGCGAACTGCACCAGGTCTTTGAGGTAGAGCATCCCGATGACGTCATCGGCTTCGTCGTCGACCACCGGAACGCGCGATACGCCCTTGTCGAGGAACAGCTCCATCGCGTCCTTCGTCGTCGTGTCTGCCTCGACTGTCACCATCTCTGTGCGCGGAATCATGACCGCGCGCACATACGTATCGGTGAAGTCGAACACGGAGTGAATCAGTTCGCGGTCATCCTCTTCGATGAGGTCTTGTGACGCGGCTTCATCCACCATGCTGAGCAGCTGCTCTTCGGAGGCGAACGACGAGCCGCGGGCTACGCCGGGTGTCACCCGGTCGCCGAGCGCGACGAGGCCGTGAGCGAGCGGGCCCAGCACGATGCGCATCGCACGGATGACGGGTGCAGCGCCACGGAGCAGCCCCTTGGCGTGAAGGCGCCCGACGCTGCGCGGGCTCGCGCCGACCACGACGAACGAGATCCCCGTCATGATGATCGCGGCAGCGAGCATCGCCCACCAGATGCTGTCGAACAGGATCGTGAGTGCGACAGTGACCAGCACCGCCGCGGTGGTCTCGGACAGGACGCGCATGAACCCGGCGGCGTTCGCATGGGCCGCCGGATCGTCCGCGATGCCGCGAAGGAACGCAGCATTGCGTCCGGACTGGCTCATTTCCTCGAGGTCGGATCGCGAGGTCACCCCGAGGGCTGCATCCACCGCCGCCATCAGACCGCCGAAGGCGACCAGGAGTGCAGCTGTGGCCAGCAGGAGGGCCGCGGTCACGGCTTGAGGCGGCGGCGTTCGGCCGCGTGGAATCGGACGATGAGGTCTCGTTGGAGCGCAAACATCTCGCGTTCCTCCGCCGGCTCGGCGTGGTCGAAACCGAGCAGATGCAGAAGACCGTGGGTCGTGAGCAGGATCAGCTCGTCCATCGTGGAGTGACCGGCAGCCTGAGCCTGGCTTTCAGCTACCTGCGGGCAGAGCACGATGTCCCCCAGGAGTCCTTCCGGCGTCGGGGCATCTTCAGTTCCCGGCCGCAGTTCGTCCATGGGAAAGCTCAGCACATCCGTTGGGCCAGGCTCGTCCATCCACTGGACGTGCAATGACTCCATCGCGCCCTCGTCGACCAGAAGGATCGCGAGGTCGGCATCCGGGCTCACGAACAACTCGGCGAGGTTGTTCTCGGTGAGTCGCAGGAGGACCGTTTCGTCGACGTCGATCCCGGACTCGTTGGTGATTTCGATCGTCATCGGCGTCCTCGTTTGGGCATGTGATCGCGTGGTCCGGCGGGCCGGCTTGCCCCGCGGCGCTCGGCACGATTGCTGAGCTCGCTCGCCTCGTCGCGCTCTCGCTTCGCGGACAGGCGCCGCTCGTCGTACTCGGAGTAGGCGTCGACGATCCTGCCGACGAGCGAGTGGCGCACGACGTCGTCGCTCGTGAGATACGCGAAGTGGATGTCGTCGATCGTGCTCAGCACCTTCGTGACCAGGCGCAGACCCGATGCCCCCTGCGGGAGGTCGATCTGAGTGATGTCTCCTGTCACGACCATCTTCGTGTTGAAACCCAGGCGAGTCAGGAACATCTTCATTTGTTCCGGTGTGGTGTTCTGGGCCTCGTCGAGCACGACGAACGAGTCGTTCAGTGTGCGCCCGCGCATGTAGGCGAGTGGCGCGACCTCGATTGTTCCTGTCGCCATGAGCTTGGGAACGATCTCCGGGTCCATCATTTCGTTCAGCGCGTCGTACAGGGGACGCAGGTACGGGTCGATCTTGTCCGTCAGCGTTCCCGGCAGAAAGCCGAGGCGCTCCCCCGCCTCGACGGCGGGCCGGGTCAGGATGATGCGGCTGACCTCTTTACGCTGCAGCGCCTGCACCGCCTTGGCCATCGCCAGATAGGTCTTGCCGGTACCCGCCGGTCCGATGCCAAACGTGATCGTGGTGTTCTCGATCGCATCCACGTACGACTTCTGCCCGAGTGTCTTCGGACGGATCACCCGACCGCGGCTGGAGAGAATCGCTTCGCCCAGGACCTCGGACGGACGTGGGTTGCCATCGCTTCGCAGGATACGGTTCGAGCTGGATACGTCAGCTGGCGCGAGATCGTGACCGGTGCGCGTCATCGTCAGGAGTTCCTCGACGAGCTCTCGGGCCGCGGCCACAGCTGCGGCGCTTCCCGCGAGAGTGATCTCGTTCCCGCGCACGTGCACGTCGACATCCGGGTGCTCCCGCTCGACCACGCGCAGCAGCCTGTCTTGGGGCCCGAGAAGCTGGACCATGGCTACACCGTCGGCGAACAACCGCTCCGTGACGCGATCTCCGGATTCCGCACTGTTGTCCGAATCAGCCACCGAGACTGCCTTCTGCAAGGTCGCCGCCGAGCACGTGGGCATGCACGTGGAAGACCGTCTGCCCCGCGCCGGGACCGGTGTTGAAGACCAGTCGGAAATCGCCGCTGCCATGCTCTGCGGCGACATCCCCCGCCACCGCCACCATCTCGGCGAGCAACGCAGGATCACCCGCCGCAAGCTCGGTGACATCGCGGTATTCGGCGGTCTTCGGAATGACCAAGAGGTGCAGCGGCGCCTGCGGAGCGATATCCCGGATGACGAACACGTTCTCGGTCTCGCTGAGGATCTCTGCGGGAATCTCGCCACGCAGGATGCGGGTGAAGACGGAGGGTTCGCTCATGCGCTCAGTCTACCGACGGCCTCTCCGGCGGGCCCAGCTACCACTTGCACGATCACCACCGGCCGAGCGTGCTGCTGAGCACAGCGATTGCCGCGGGTCCCGCTGTGGAAGTACGCAATACATGCTCGCCCAGGCGCACGAGCGTCGCGCCCGCAGCTTCGAGGGACGTCAGCTCGCCTGCGTCGATCCCGCCCTCGGGCCCGACGACGATAGCGATATCGCGGCAGTCGGTCGGGTCAGGCATCCATTCGCTGAGACGCAGCGCCGCTGTCGGCTCCAACACGAGCATCCGGGTCGCCGCGGCCCGCTCGCACAACTGTGCAGTCGTCAGCGGGCCGCCGACTTCTGGAAGCCACGCACGGTGCGCCTGCTTGCCTGCTTCCCGCGCGATCTGACGCCAGCGCGTGACACCCTTCTCACGCTTGGCCGCGTCCCACCGCGAAACGCTGCGGGCAGCTTGCCACGGCGTGATGACATCCACGCCGAGTTCGGTCGACGCTTGGACCGCGAGTTCGTCGCGGTCGCCTTTCGCAAGAGCCTGCACGAGCTCGATCCGCACGGATGGACGCGGTACCTCCTCCCGGTTCGTGACGCGAACCAGGACCTCGCGGGCTGCGACGAGCTCGCAGGCGCCTTCGAGCCACACTCCGGCTCCGTCACCGAGCGTGACCGTTTCTCCGACGCGGACCCGACGCACCGTGGCGGCGTGGTGCGCCTCAGCGCCGGTGAGGGTCACGGTCTGGCCGGTATCGGCATCCAGCGGTTCGTCGACGACGAAGTGAAGCGGCACGATCAGCCGTTCCGGAACCGATCGCGCAGCTTCGAGAACAGACCCTGATGGAACTCCGCCAGGTGAGGCGCGGGAGCCTTCGTGCGCTTGGCGAACTCCTCGATGAGGCCCCGTTCCTTGGCGTCGAGCTTCGTGGGCGTGACCACGTGCACGCCAACGCGCAAGTCACCACGCTGATTGCCGCGCAACGGTGTGATGCCTCGACCCTTGATAGTCAGCACATCGCCCGACTGGACTCCTGGACGCACCTCGAGGTCCACCGGCCCGTCGAGGCCCTCGATCGTCGTGGCCGCGCCGAGAACGGCATCCGGCATCGACACTTCGAGCGTTGCGAGCAGGTCGTCACCTTCGCGGCTGAATACCGGATGCGTCGCGACGGAGACCTCGATGTACAGGTCGCCCCGCGTCCCACCGCCAGGGCCGACTTCGCCCGATCCGGGAAGCTGAAGCCGCAGGCCCGTGTCAACACCGGCCGGGATATCGATCGACACGGTGCGACGAGCGCGAACGCGGCCCTGCCCCTGGCACGTCGCGCACGGGTACGGGATGGTCGTGCCGTACCCCTGGCACGTGCCGCACGGCTGGGAGGTGACGACGTTGCCAAGGAGGCTTCGAACCGTGCGCTGGATGTGACCCGTGCCGTGGCAGATATCGCAGCGAACCGGTGTCGTCCCAGGCTGCGTGCACGAGCCGTTGCAGGTCTCGCACATGACAGCGGTGTCGACGTCGATGTCGCGATGCACACCGAACACCACATCCTTGAGGTCGAGGTCGACGCGAACCAGCGCATCTTGCCCGCGCTCCTTCCGCGACCGCGGGCGCCCGCCGCGGGCCGCGCCACCGCCGCCGAAGAAGCTCTCGAAGATGTCGCTGAAACCGCCGAAGTCGCCGGCACCGCCGAAACCGCCGTTCTGGCCGCCGCCCATGTCGTAGCGCTGCCGCTGCTGCGGGTCGCTGAGGACGTCGTAGGCGTGCGTCACGAGCTTGAACCGCTCAGCAGCCTCTTCCCCCGGGTTCACGTCGGGGTGAAGCTCCCGCGCCAGGCGTCGATAGGCCTTCTTGATCTCTTCGGGCGACGCGTCTCGCGACACGCCAAGGACCTCGTAGTGGTCAGCCACGGTCACCTTTCTGCATCCCACGTGTGGTCGCGGGCAGTTCGTACGGGCTCATCGGCCCTTCTCGTCCTCAGCCAGCAGTCCGGTGAGGTAGCGCGCTACCGCCCGCACCGCCGCAAGGTTGCTGGGGTAGTCCATTCGGGTCGGACCCATCAGGCCAACACGGGCTCTGGCGCCCGTCGCATCGTAGTCACTCGCGATGACAGATGCCTCAGACAGCCCGAATGCCTCATTCTCGCGTCCGATGCTGGCCGCCAGCCCGTTGTCGTCGGCGACCATTTCGCCCATCAGGCGAAGGATGGTCACCTGCTCTTCGATCGCCTCCAGGAGCGGGTAGATGCTTCCCCGGAAGTCGCTCTCGCGCCGGGCGAGATTTGCTGCGCCGGCCATGACGAGCCGATCCTGTCGAAACTCGTCGAGCTCCTCCTGGACGACCCGAAGAATCTCGGTCACCGCCGACTGGTGGGCGGTTCGCGCGTCGCTGTCGGCTTGCTCCTCGACGCGCTTCGCGCCCTGACGCACGCTTCGCCCAACGAGCAGTGTCGACACCTCGGCGCGCACGCGTGCGAGATCCGTCTCGTCGAGGGCAACGGTCAGAAGCGCAAGTCGCTGCGACACGCGTCCGGTGTCAGTCACGACGATGACGAGCACCCGGGAAGGCTCGAGCGCAACGAGCTCGACGTGCGTGATGGTCGCCTTGGAAAACGAGGGATACTGCACGATCGCCACCTGACCGGTGAGCTGCGTGAGTGCCCGCACTGTTCGCGCCAGCGCACCATCGAGGTCACCGGGCCCCTGCAGGAAGCTCGCGATTGCGGCGCGCTGGGCGGGCGAAAGAGGCCGGATTTCGGCGAGGTGGTCGACGAAGACGCGGTACCCCTTGTCGGTCGGGACGCGGCCCGAGGAGGTGTGGGGCGCCGCGATGAGTTCTTCGTCTTCGAGAAGCGCCATGTCGTTGCGGATGGTGGCTGCCGATACGCCGAACGCGTGGCGCTCGACGATGGCCTTGCTTCCGACGGGCTCGCGGGTATCGACGTAGTCCTGCACGATCGCCCGGAGCACCTGAAGCCCACGCTCGCTGACCATGTCGCCTCCTTCCGCATCCGGCGTCGGCCGTCTGAGCGGCTCGACGTGGCACTGGCACTCACATCCTCAGAGTGCCAATTCTAGCGGATGCCTCTCCCCCACGCCCCAGATCACGACGTCAGTGCGCGCACGACAGCGTCGGCCAGCAATCGTCCGGCGCGTGTGAGTACGAGGTTCCCGCGAACCGCCCCGCGGCCGTCCACGAGTCCGTCCGCGACAAGACCGGCGACGGCTTGTCGGCTTTCCGGTGCCAGCTCCGACACGGGCAGGCCCTCGACCGTACGCACCCGCAGCATCACCCGCTCAAGCAGTCGTGCATCCTCGTCGGGGATCTCCGAACCGGCCCCCGGCGAGTCACCGGCAGCCAGCCGCTGCGCGTAGGCGGCAGGATGCCGGACGTTCCAGAATCGAACCCCTCCGACATGGCTGTGAGCACCGGGACCGAACCCCCACCAGTCGTGTCCGCGCCAGTACGCGAGGTTGTGCCGCGAGCGATCGGCGGGAGTCTTCGCCCAGTTGGATACCTCGTACCAGCCGTAGCCGGCTTCCTCGAACGCGGTGTCGGCGTGCTCGTACATGGCGGCCTGCAGGTCGTCGTCGGGTGTGCTGAGTTCTCCGCGTCGGATGCGGCGCTCCAGAGCGGTGCCCTCCTCGACGATCAGCGCGTAGGCCGAGATGTGGTCGGTCTCCATCGCGAGCGCGGCCTCGATGCTGCGTCGCCAGTGATCGAGCGTCTCTTCCGGGGCGCCGTAGATGAGGTCGACGCTCACTGACAGTCCGCTCTGCCGTGCCGCGCTCACCGCCGTTGCGACGTTCTCGGGCCGGTGCGTGCGATCGAGCGTGCGAAGAACCTCCGGCACGGCCGACTGCATTCCGATGGACAACCTCGTGACTCCCGCACTGGCCAGTTCCTCCGTGACCTCGGGAGTCACGGTGTCGGGGTTTGCTTCGACGGTGACCTCGGCATCCGGCTCGAGCCCGAACCGATCCCGCAGGGTTGACAGGATGACCGCCAGATCGCGGGCGGGAAGCAGGGTCGGCGTTCCGCCCCCGAAGAAGACCGTGTTCAGCGGGCGCGGATGGACGGAGAGCACACCCGAAGCAAGGTCGATCTCGCGAAGGAGCGTCCCTGCGTAGTCCTCGCGGCGCGCGCCACGCAACTCCTCGCCCGTATAGGTGTTGAAGTCGCAGTACCCGCAGCGAACGCGACAGAACGGGATGTGGACGTAGGCCGACAGCGGCGTGGCGGGGTCGATGACCGCACCGGGGAGCGATCCGTCGCGCGGAACGGGATCGCCGAGGGGAAGCGCTGCGCCCATCAGGGAGCGAACAAGGGCGATACCGCCGTCAGGTAGGCCCGGAAGAGCCGTCGCCGCCGCCCGCGAACGAAGCGCGGTACGAGCCGGTAGAGCGCCGAGACGGGGCGATCGAATGCGCGCACGGTGAACCAGACCTCGTCGTTGTCGCGCCACTCGATCAGGAACAGCTCCTCGCCGCTGACGACAGAGCCACCAACGGTGCCGAGCGCGAAAGCCGTGCGCCGGGGTTCTTCGACGGCCAGGATGACACGCAGTTCGGCATCCGCGCGGTATCCGCTGAGCCGGCCGGTGACGTGCACGGTCGCGCCGGCACTGACATACGGAGTGCCCTCGGCATCAAAGCGCTGCTCGGCTTCGCGACGCGACGGCGCGATCGGTGCGCCATCCGAGTCGTACGCGACCCCGGCGTAGCCGGACCCGGATGCCGGGCGGATGTCTGCCAACGACAACCCGGCGCCACGCAGCGGCGCCCACGCCAAGAGTGACTCGGTCGCCGACTCGAATCGTGCCTGGCCGCTTCCGATCCGCCAGGACTCTTCGGCGGGAATGCTCTTTTCCGGCGGGTACTGCATGAGGTCGGGAGCCTGAGTGGCCCCGACTGCTGCATAATCGACGGTCTCGTCCCGGAAGGTTCCGCGGCGCATGGCGATCAGACTACTTCTCTTTGCCCTCGACGTCGCCCGAGAGGGCTGCGATGAACGCCTCCTGTGGCACTTCGACGCGACCCACCATCTTCATGCGCTTCTTACCCTCTTTCTGCTTTTCGAGGAGCTTGCGCTTGCGGGTGATGTCACCGCCGTAGCACTTTGCCAGCACGTCCTTGCGGATCGCGCGAATGTTCTCGCGAGCAATGATCCGCGCTCCGATGGCGGCCTGGATGGGCACTTCGAACTGCTGGCGCGGGATGAGTTTGCGCAGGCGCTCGGTCATCATCGTGCCGTACCCGTACGCCTTGTCGCGGTGGACGATCGAGCTGAAGGCGTCGACCTTCTCGCCCTGTAGCAGGATGTCGACCTTGACGAGGTCGGCGGTCTGCGACCCAGCCGGCTCGTAGTCGAGGCTCGCGTAGCCTTGCGTCTTCGACTTCAGCTGGTCGAAGAAGTCGAAGACGATCTCACCGAGCGGCATGTTGTAGCGCAGCTCGACGCGGTCCTCGCTGAGGTAATCCATGCCCAGGAGCGACCCGCGTCGGGACTGGCACAGCTCCATGACGGTACCCACGTAGTCCTTGGGCAGCAGGATGCCGACCTTCACCACCGGTTCCGAAACCTCGGCGACACGGCCGTCGGGGTATTCGCTGGGGTTGGTGACCGTCACGGTTTCTCCGGTGTCGGTCGTGACCGTGTAGGTCACCGACGGCGCCGTGGTGATGAGGTCGAGGCCGAACTCGCGGGACAGACGCTCGGTGATGATTTCGAGGTGCAGGAGGCCGAGGAATCCGCAACGGAATCCAAAGCCCAGCGCCACCGAGGTCTCGGGCTCGTACTGCAGCGAAGCGTCCGAGAGCTTGAGCTTGTCGAGCGCTTCGCGCAGATCCGCGTAGTCGCTGCCGTCGATCGGGTAGATGCCAGAGAAGACCATGGGCTTCGGGTCGGTGTACCCCGGGAGTGCGTCGGATGCCGGCTTTCGCTGGTCCGTGATTGTGTCGCCGACCTTCGACTGGCGGACATCTTTCACGCCCGTGATCAGATAGCCGACCTCCCCGACGCCAAGACCCTTGGTCGGGGTCGGCTCGGGGCTGGAGACCCCGATCTCGAGCAGATCGTGCGCCGCCCGCGTTGACATCATCTGGATGCGCTGACGCGGCTCGAGCTTGCCGTCGACCATTCGCACGTAGGTCACGACGCCTCGATAGGCGTCGTACACGGAGTCGAAGATCATGGCGCGGGCCGGCGCATCGGCGTCACCGGTGGGTGCCGGAATTTCGGCGACGAGCCGGTCGAGCAGCTCTTCGACGCCCTGACCGGTCTTGCCGCTGACGCGGAGCACATCGGCCGGGTCGCCGCCGATGAGGCTGGCGAGTTCTGCCGCGTACTTCTCGGGGTCGGCGGCGGGCAGGTCGATCTTGTTGAGCACGGGGATGATGTGCAGATCGTTCTCGAGCGCCAGATAAAGGTTCGCCAGGGTCTGCGCCTCGATGCCCTGCGCAGCATCCACGAGCAGGACCGCACCCTCGCACGCTGCGAGCGAACGCGACACCTCGTAGGTGAAGTCGACGTGACCGGGAGTGTCGATCATGTTGAGCGCGAAGGTGCCGGCATCCGTTTGCCACGGCATCCGCACCGCCTGGCTCTTGATGGTGATTCCGCGCTCGCGTTCGATGTCCATGCGGTCCAGGTACTGCGCGCGCATGTCGCGATCGGAGACGACACCCGTGATCTGCAGCATGCGGTCGGCCAGGGTGGATTTGCCGTGGTCGATGTGCGCGATGATGCAGAAGTTGCGGATCTGCGCGGGCGGCGTGGCTGCCGGCTGCAGCGGCGTAGAGGCACGGGGGGACATATCCGCACGATTCTACCGGCGCGCGTACCCCCGCCTTCGCCTACTGGGCGCACGGGTTGCGCTCGCCCAGCGAGCGAAGCGAGACGACACGGCGCACCGTATCCTCGAACCCATGGCGGTCGCGGTGGTTCTCGTGCACGGCATCCGCACCTCGCGCACGATGTGGCGGGCACAAGAGCAGTACCTGACCGACCGCGGCAACCCCGTGACGGCGGTCGATCTCCCCGGGCACGGGTCTCGGATGAGCGAGACGTTCTCGCTCGAGGGCGCGTTCGCGACGATCGATGATGCCGTGCGCCAGGCTGCGGATGAGCACGGGACGGTGCTGCTGGCAGCCCACTCCATGGGAGGTCTGCTCTCGATCGAGTACGCCGGCCAGGAGAATCCCCCTCCGATCGCGGGCTTCATTGCTGCATCCTGCACGGCGATTCCGCGCGGCACCGCCCTGCAGACCTATCGACTTCTCGCCCGCGGGTTTGACTCGCTTCCGGACCGCGGAGCGTGGCTGAGCGAACGGGTGCTGGATGCCACCCTTCCGCCCGAGACACGGGCAGACTTCGGCGCCGGAGGCTATGCGCTCGACGCGCAAGACACGGCACTGCGAAGTCTGTCCGTGCTGGATCTGCTGTCTGCACTCGGCCGGATCGAGGTCCCCCTGTGGTTCGTGAACGGACAGTTCGACCAGTTGCGGGTCAACGAGCGACTGTTCACGCGGGTCGCGCCGGATGCCGAACTGATCGTTGTGCCGCGGACGAGTCACTTGGTTACGGCCATGCGTCCTCGCGTGTTCAACGCGGTCCTGAACCTTGCGCTCACGACCATCGAACAGACCTGGTAGACTCGCTGATTGGCTTGTGTGTGGGTTTTACCCTCACGATCGCTGGTGGACGCCCCTCTCTCGTCGCCGGCAGTCCATCCATCACTCGAACGAAAGAACGTCTCCACGTGGCGAACATCAAGTCGCAGATCAAGCGCAACAAGACCAACGAGAAGGCTCACGAGCGCAACAAGGCAGTCAAGAGCGCTCTGAAGACCGAGGTGCGTCGCACCCGCGAGGCCATCGCCGCCGGCGACAAGGCCGCCGCCGAGAAGGCTCTGGCCACGGCGACCAAGAAGCTCGACAAGGCAGTCAGCAAGGGCGTCATCCACGCCAACCAGGCTGCAAACCGCAAGTCGGCGATCTCGAAGCAGGTCGCGGCTCTCTAAGCCTCACGCTTCATGCAAAGCCCGCCCTTCGGGGCGGGCTTTGTCGTTCTGGGCGTCAGCTCCCGAACTCGCTGCGCGTCGCGACCACGGTGACGAGTCGCTCAAGAGCGAAGATCGGGTCACGCGAGGCACCCTTGACCTCGGCATCCGCTCGCGCCGCAGCTTGGATGGCTCGGCCCAGAGATTCCTCGTTCCAGCCGGTGAGATCCCGGCGGGCACGGTCAACCTGCCAGTCCTTCACCCCGATCCGGGCCGCGATCGCGGCAGAGGACTCGCGCAGGCCGGCAACACGCGCCATCGTCCGCAGCTTCGACGCGATCGCCGCGACAAGCGGCACCGGGTCAGCTCCGCTGGCCAAAGCGTGCCGCAGCGTAATGAGCGCCTCGCCGTAGCGTCCCGCGATGGCGGTGTCTGCCACGGCAAAGGCTGTGGTTTCGACGCGTCCGCCGTAATAGCGCCGCACGATCTCGTCGGTCACATCACCATCGACATCCGCGATGAGTTGCTGGCATGCCGCGGCGAGCTCGGTGAGGTCGTCGGAGAACGCCGAGACGAGCGCACGGAGGGCGGCAGGCGCGATCCGCTTGTTCGCGGAAGAGAACTCGGCAGCGGCGAAGTCGTAGCGGTCGCTATCGCGCTTGACCGCGGGGCAGGCGATCTCGACAGCATCAGCCTTTCCGCTCCGGATCGCGTCGAGCAGCTTCTTGCCTCGCACGCTCGCGCCCGTGTGGCGCAAAACGACGGTTGCGCCTTCCTGGGGCGACTCGAGGTAGGCCACGGCTTCGGTGAGGAACGAGTCGGATGCCTTCTCGACTCCGAAGACGCGCACGAGCCGAGGCTCACCGAACAGCGACGGCGACGTGACGGTGAGCAGCGTTCCCGCCACGTAGTCGTCGGCACGCAGATCAGTCACCTCGACGGCGGGGTCCTCTGCGCGGACGTAGTCACGCAGACCCGCAATCGCACGCTCTGCGCAGACGTCTTCGGGACCCGAGACCAGCACGATGGGAGCAGGACGCGGATCACGCCACGGTACCTGCCGGATCGCCGACTTCGAGGAACTCGAGCGACGGGGTGCAGCCATGCCGAAAGCCTAGCCGCCACCCACGACAGACGCCGCCCGCTCCCGCCATAGAGCGAGGGTGTCGCCCTCTCCGACGACCGCCACGATCCCGTCCTGGTCGGTGCGCCCGACGGCACTGCCCTGCAGCATTGCGATCGTCGTCGTGGTGGGGTGACCGTAGGTGTTGTCGGCTCCCACCCCGATGAGCGCGACGCGCGGCGCGATCTGCTCGTAGAGACCAGGATCCTGATCAGCGCTGCCGTGGTGGGACACCTTGACGATCTCAACGACGCCGCTGACACTCGCGCGCAGCATCCGTTGCGGATCCGCGGAGAGATCGCCGAGGAAGAGCGATCGTGGGACGCCACCGCCTTCGATACTTACGGTCACCGACGAGTCATTACCCGCAGCGAACAGCGCCGTGGCACGCGGCCAGAGCACGCTCCAGTGGGCGCCACCGAGCGTTCCCGTCATCCCCTCTTGAGCCGACACCACCTGCGCTCCAGCTGCCGCGAGCTCTTCCAGGAGCCGTTCGTCGGCGCTTCCGTCGGTCGGACCGTGGAGCACGGTTTCGGCGCGCCCGATCACCGCCTCGGTGCCGCCGACGTGGTCTTTGTCGAAGTGCGTCAGGACGAGCAAGTCGAGGCGTGTGACGCCGACCCGGTCGAGGCATGCGCTCACCAGCGCGGGGTCGTGACCCGTGTCGATGAGCGCCGTCGCGCCCTCGCTGCGCACGAGCACGGCGTCTCCCTGGCCCACATCGCACATCAGAATCGACCAGTCGCCGGGGATGCCCCACCGCTGCGTGATCGCGGTGACAACGGTCGTGCAGGTCCAGATGGTGACGAGAGCTGCGAGCAGCAGCGCCGAGCCACGACGGATGCGGGCGGACCGGGGGCTCTGTGCGGGTAGGCCGAGCGCGAGGGCGACGAGTCCGCCCACCACAGCGAGTGAGAGAGCGCCCACGAGTCCGCTCACCCAAGGAACGCGTGCGAAGGGCAACCCGCTCGCGACATCCGCGATCCCGGCGATCCAGGCTGCCGGGAGCCACGCGAGTGCTGCCAGGCCGCTCTGCAGCACCGGGAACGGCGCGGCCAGGCACGCGGCAAGCCCCAGCACCGTCGCTGCGGGGGCGGCGGGTGCGGCGAGAAGGTTCGCCGGCACACCCCAGAGGGGCACCGTTGGGTCGATCAGCACCAGCAGCGGTCCGCACGCCAGCTGGGCGGCCAGCGGCACGGAGAGGGCAAGCGCCAGCGGTGCCGGCATGGCACGCGTCAGCCCCGATGCAAGCGGTCGGGCCAGCGTCAGAAGCGCCCCAGTTGCGGCCACCGAAAGCGCGAACCCCAGTGAGCCCGCCAACCAGGGATCGAAGAGCAGGAGCAGGACCACGGCCGCGCTCAGCAGCGCGACCCCCGCGCCAGCGCGACCGAGCAGGACGGCGAGCATGGCGATTCCTGCCATCATCGCGGCGCGGACGACGCTGGGCTCGGGCGTAACGAGGATGACGAACCCGACGAGCGCACCGAGACCGGAAACGACGCGGACCCGGCGCCCAGCCCCGAGTCCAGCCGCAACGACGAATGCGATCCCCACGACGAGCGCACAGTTTGCGCCCGACACTGCGGTGAGGTGGGATAGCGAGGATGCCTTCATGTCGGCATCCGTCTGGGAGCTGACCGCTGAGGTATCACCCACCGCGAGTCCAGGAACGAGCTCTCCCCCGCCGCCGGGCAGACCCGCGGCGGCTCGGACCAGCGACTGCCGGAGGTCGGCTGCGATGCGCAGGATGCCGGTGGGTGGTTCGACGACCTCTATCTCGTGCGCCAGGATCTGAACAACGGCACGATCTCCCGGATACGCCGGCCTGCTCGTTCCATTCATCCGTGCACGTGCGCCCACATCCAGCCCGCTGCTGACCTGCTCGCCCGACACGCGTACTGCCGCGTCAGTCCAGCCGGAGATCGCACCTCCATCAGCCCCGATGAGTCGGATCGACGCATCGAACGCGCGCTGGCCGCCCGCGCGCGGCTCGACCTTGCCGCTGACGATCGCCTCGACCTCGACGACACGCGAGCCGCTTCCGAAGGCTTCGAGCGCGGCATCCCGCCCCGGCTGCGCCAACGCAACATGGATGCCGACAGCAGCGCCCGCCGCGACAGCCACAACGACAACAGACAGAATGCCCACCGTCCCCGGTGCGCGCCGATAGCCGCCGCCGGCCTCCGCGGCCACGGTCGAGGAGCGCGGTCGCGAGATCGCACCGAGCACAACTCCCCCACCGACGCCGGCCGCCGCCAGGGCCATGACCGCCATCGGCGCGAGCGCAGGAGCGTTCACCAGCACGAAAGCCGTCGCCCATGCCACCACCGCGGCCGGCACGAGCCGCGCGGCACGCCATCGCCGCCCTCCGCTCAGCACAGGGCGGCCCGCTCACACCGTGACGAGATCACGAAGGGACTCGAGCATCTTGGGTCCGATCCCGGAGACCGACAACAGATCATCGACGCTCGCGAACCGCCCGTTCGCCTCCCGCCACTCGATGATCCGTCCGGCAATGGCTGGCCCCACGCCCGGGAGCGTGTCGAGCGCTCCTTCATCCGCGGTGTTCAGGTTCACCCGGCCGTCGGCCGTGACACCGGCAGGTCCAGCTGCCGGTGCCTCCCCCACGCGCGGCACGATCACCTGCTCCCCATCCGATACGGGGCGCGCAAGATTGACCCCGGCAGCCTCGGCATCCTCGGCGAGTCCTCCTGCCGCAGCCACCGCATCGACGACCCTCGCATCGGCGTGCAGAACGTACAGCCCTGGAGCGTTCACAGCTCCCGAGACGTGGACATAGAGCGAGGTGGACGCCGTGGCCACCGTCACCGGCGCTGGGGCCAATGACTGAGCGGATCCGGCACCCCGAACGATCCCCACGATCACCGCGATCGCAAGACCGCCAAGGGCGAGGATGACGACAGCACCGACGCCCCAGCGACGTCGCTCCTCGCGCGCAAGCCCACCCACATCGCGACGCTATGGCGATGACTCAGTCACCGAGCGACGGGGGGACCGAAGCGGTGCAGAAGCTCTCGCAGACCTCCCGTGGGGAGGAAGGCGTCAGCTCGTGCTGAAGCTGACGACCTTCGGAGCGCGAACGATGGCCCGTGTGATGTCGCGTCCGGCGAGCGAGCGGAGCACCCGTTCGTCGGCGCGAGCGAGAGCCTCCAGGTCGGCGCCGTCGATCTTGGCAGAGACCTCGAGCGTCGCACGTACCTTGCCGTCGATCTGCACGACCGCCGTGACCGTGTCTTCGACCAGCAGCGTCGGATCGGCCTGACGCCACCCGACGAGCCCGACGAACGGCTCGTAGCCGAGCGCTTCCCACATCTCTTCAGCGGTGTGCGGGGCGAACAGGTCGAGGATCATCGCCACAGCCTCGGCTGCTTCCCGCACCGCCGGGTCTGCGGGGCCCGCACCGGTGTCGATGGTTCTGCGGATCGCGTTGACCAGCTCCATCAGCCGCGCAACGACGACATTGAACTTCGTCTGCTCGACGAGGCCCGGAGCCTCCGCCCAGAGGCGGTGGGTGATTCGGCGCAACGCGACATCACCCTCCGCCCAGACGACATCCGGCTCGCTCGTGACCTCTTGCGCGATGCGCCACGCGCGAGAGAGGAACTTCTGCGCACCCGTCGTGGAGACATCGGCCCAGTCTTTGTCGTCCTCGACGGGGCCCGCGAAGGCAAGAGCCACGCGCAGCGCATCGGCACCGTGCGTCGCGAGCTCCTCGTGGAAGAGCACGAGGTTGCCCTTGCTCTTGGACATCTTGGAGCCGCCGAGAATCACCATGCCCTGATTGATCAGGCTCGAGAACGGCTCGGTGAAGTCGACGAGTCCCATGTCGAACAGGACCTTGGTGATGAAGCGCGCGTACAGCAGGTGCAGGATGGCGTGCTCCACACCCCCGATGTAGAAGTCCACCGGCGCCCAGCGCTGCGCCTCTGCGGGGTCGAAAGCAACCGAGTCGTTGCCCGGTGACAGGAAGCGCAGGAAGTACCACGAGCTGTCGACGAACGTGTCCATCGTGTCGGGGTCGCGAAGGGCTGGATCACCGGTCTCAGGGTCGGTGGTAGCCATCCACTCGGAAGCGCCCCCGAGCGGGGACGTACCCTTGGGCGCCAGGTCGAGGCCGTGAGCGTCGGGGAGCCTGACGGGCAGCTCGTCCTCGGGGACCGGGACGATACGACCGTCCTCGGTGTGCACCATCGGGATCGGCGTACCCCAGAAGCGCTGGCGAGAGATGAGCCAGTCGCGGAGGCGATACGACTTCGAGGCGCGCCCCGTGCCCGCAGTCTCAAGAATCTCGGTGATCCGCGCGATGGCGTTCCGCTTGCTCAGGCCATCCAGCGACCCGGAGTTGATCAGACGTCCTTCACCGCTGAGCGCCACCCCCGTCTTCGCGGGATCGATGGACTCGATGTCATCGGCATCCTCCGAGAGCGGACCGTCCTCCCCGATGACCGGGATGGCACCCGTGGCGGGTGCGGTCGTGTCCACAACAACGCGGATGGGTAGGCCGAACTCCCGTGCAAAGTCGAGGTCGCGCTGATCGTGCGCCGGCACCGCCATCACCGCGCCGTGGCCGTAGTCGGCCAGCACGTAGTCGGCGGCCCAGATCGGCAGGCGCTCGCCGTTGATCGGGTTGACGGCGTAGCGGTCCAAGAAAACCCCGGTCTTGGGGCGATCAGTGTTCTGACGCTCGATCTCGGTCTGCTTCTGCACGGTCTCGAGGTAGTCCCGGAAGGCGCTCTGCACATCCGGCGTCGACCCGGATGCCAACTCTGCAGCCAGATCGCTGTCGGGTGCGACCACCATGAACGTTGCGCCGTACAGCGTGTCGGGGCGCGTGGAAAAGACCGTGACCTTCTCGTCGCGACCCTCGATCTCGAAGTCGATGTCGGCGCCCACTGAACGGCCGATCCAGTTGCGCTGCATCTGGATGACCTTGTGGGGCCAGAAGCCCTCAAGCTGGTTCAGGTCGTCGAGCAGACGATCGGCGTAATCAGTGATGCGGAAGTACCACTGCGTGAGCTTCTTCTTGATGACCTCGGCGCCGCATCGCTCGCAGTGGCCATCCACGACCTGCTCGTTCGCCAGCACCGTCTGGTCGACCGGGCACCAGTTGACCGGGCTCTCTTTGCGGTAGGCCAGACCGCGCTCGAAGAGCCGCTGGAACAGCCACTGGTTCCACTGGTAGTACTCAGGGTCGCTGGTGTGCAGCACCCGGTTCCAGTCGAACGAGACCCCGTAGGAACGGAAGCCTGCCTTCTGCTGGTCGATGTTCGCGTACGTCCACTCGCGCGGGTCAGCGCCACGTTTGATCGCGGCGTTCTCGGCCGGCAGACCGAACGAGTCCCACCCGATGGGGTTGAGCACGTTGTAGCCGCGGTGCCGCCAGCTGCGGGCGACGATGTCGGAGTAGAGGTAGTTCTCGGCGTGGCCCATGTGCAGGTCACCCGACGGATACGGGAACATCGCGAGCACGTACTTGCGCGGGCGCGTGTCGTCGGCTCCACCAGCGCGGAACGGGTCGGCCGCCTCCCAGCGCTCCTGCCACTTGGCCTGGACCGCCTGCGGGTCATACCCGCCTTCGGGACCGTGGGCGGCAACGGTGTCGGTAGGGGCCATTTGACTCACGTAACGGGTACCAATCGGGATGCAGGGAAGACACGCGAAAGCGCAGCATCCAGGCTACCGGATGCCTGGAATCACGCGTCCGGGGCGACCATCGTCCAACCGGACGGCACGGATGCGCCAAGAGCCGCCAGCGGTCCGCGGGCTTTCACGACGACCTCCGCAACCTCGGACGGCGGATGCGACAGCCAGGTGATACCGCCGCCGGCTCCGACGTACGCGCGGCCGTTCTCAACGACGATTGAGCGAATGACCATTGCCAGATCCAGATCCCCCTGGGGTGAAACCCATCCGAAGCATCCGGCGAAGATGCCACGCGGCGCGCCCTCCAGCCGCTGCAGGATGGACATCGCCGAGAGCTTCGGCGCGCCGGTCATACTGCCGGCAGGAAATGTCGCGCCCAGGAGTTCGCCCACCTCCAGGCCCGGAAACAGGTTGCCGGCAACCGTGCTCACGAGCTGATGTACTGCCGGGTAGGACTCGACATCGAAGAGCCGCTCGACAGTCACGCTTCCGATCTCACAGATGCGCGAGAGGTCGTTGCGCATCAGATCGACGATCATGACGTTCTCCGCGCGCTCTTTGACGTCGGTGCGCAGGTCTTCGGCGAGTTCGGCATCGATCACGGAGTCGGCAGAGCGGGGACGGGTGCCCTTGATCGGGTGAGTGCGCACCCGGCCGCGGTCGACGTTGAGGAACTGCTCGGGACTCGCGCTCAGCAGCGCGCGGTCGGCGATCCGCACGAAACCGCCATGGTGAGCGCTGACGCCCCGTCGAAGGCGTCGGTAGGCTGCCACCGCATCGACGGCACCTTCCACCTCGAATCGCGTCGTGAGACACAGCTGGTACGCGTTTCCCTGGCGGATCTGCTCGCGGCACTGCTCAATCAGAGCCGCGTACGTGGCCGCGTCGTGCCGCGAGGACGCGACGACCGGCGTCGGCTCCCCGACGGCACCCGGATGCGGCAGTGCAGCGAGTTCGGTGGCGAGTTCTCGAGCGTCGCCTCCCGCGAATACCGTCGCGCGGCACGTCGCGTGGTCGAACTCGACGACAGCGCGCACCCGCATCCATCGGGTCTCGTCATCCGCGTCCGAGAGACTCGGCGCCCCGGCTCGCCGGGCCCCGCCGTCGTAACCGAACCATCCGACCCATCCCCCCGGCCTCGGACCGCGCTCATCCGAGCGCGAATCGTCTTCGGCAACACTTCCCCGCACGACCACCTGTTCGACGACGGTTGAGGCGACTGACTCACCGATACCGACCCAACTCCGCCCTGAGGTCGCACCGGGTCCGGCATCCAGCCAGAACGCATTCTCGAAGCGATGAGCCCATCCACAGAAGACTCGCTCTGGGTCGAGCCATGCCGCTAACGGAACGATCGACGGCGGCGTGGTCACGCCTCACAGGCTAAACGCTGTCGGCGGCTCTACGCTTCAAGAATGAACGAGTGGCTCACGTGGCTGCTGGATACGGTGCAGGCAGTCGATCCGGTAGTGCGCACCCTCGTGGCTGGCCTTGCGATCATGCTCGAGACCAGCGTCTTGGTCGGACTTGTCGTTCCGGGCGACACGATCGTGATCATTGCTGGCACCGCCGTCGCCGGCCCGTGGGAGGGTGTCGCGCTCGGCGTCGCCGTCGTGATCGGCGCCCTCATCGGCGAGAGCATCGGATTCTGGCTCGGGCGCTTCCTCGGCCCGCGCATCCGATATTCCCGCCTCGGCGCCCGCATCGGCGAGCGTGCGTGGATCCGAGCCGAGCTGTATGTCAATCGACGCGGCGGGATCGCGATCTTCCTCAGTAGGTTCCTCCCGGTGTTGCATTCTCTCGTTCCACTCACGGTCGGAATGACCGGGTACCCCTACCGGCGGTTCCTCGCGTGGACAGCGCCGGCATGCATCCTGTGGGCGACGATCTACGTGTCGGTCTCGTCGGCCGCGGCGGGAACCTACCGCGACCTCGCCGACAGTGCCCACTACGCCGGGTACATCTTCGTCGGAGCGATCGCGCTGTTCATCCTGGCCATCTACCTGGGCAAGAAGGTGCTGCATCGCATCGAGCGGCGGCACATGGATGCGGATGACGAGAGCAGTCCCGTCGGCGACGCCACACGGAACCCGGCTGCCGATGGCATGACAGACTGAACGGGTGCCCGGACCGGAGGAAACCCCCGCGCCCCCAAGATCCTGTGGCTCGCACGGCTTGAGCGACGATTCCACACCTGGCGGGAGCGACGTGCCCGCGCGCGCGGCCACAAGCCGACGGTGACCCCGTTCGCGGGGTACGGCGGCGATGGCTGGATCCGGGTTCTCGGACGAGTACTGATCGTTCCGCCGCGTAAACCGCGCGGCGGCGGCGAGTATGCCTCGGTTCGAGGTTGGCGCAGCTTTCTGGCGGTTCCGGTCGGCTTCGCCAGCGTGCAGATAACCGTCGCAGGCAAGACTCACACCGTGGCAGCAGACCGGGGCGGCGTCGTGGATGTCGTTCTCGACGCCACGCTTCCGCCGGGCTGGCAGACGTTCACGATGACGGTCGAAGACAGCGCTCCCGTTGAATCACGGGTATTCGTCGTCGCACAGGACGCGCGCTTCGGCATCATCTCGGATGTCGACGACACCGTGATGGTCACAGCACTGCCGCGTCCACTTCTTGCGGCATGGAACTCCTTCGTCGTCGACGAACACGCCAGACAGCCGGTTCCGGGCATGGCGGTGCTGCTCGAGCGGCTTGCGCGCGAGAACCCCGGCTCTCCCGTCGTGTACCTGTCGACGGGGGCATGGAACGTCGCGCCGACGCTGGTGCGATTCATGCGACGCCACCTCTTCCCGCCAGGAGCGCTGCTGCTCACGGACTGGGGCCCCACCCATGACCGATGGTTCCGAAGCGGACGAGCCCACAAGGAGCACAGTCTGCAGCGCCTCGCCGAGGAGTTCCCCGACATCCGCTGGTTGCTCGTGGGCGACGACGGGCAGCACGACGATGCGATCTACACGGCTTTCGCGAGCGAGAACCCGGGCCACGTGGCAGCAGTCGCGATCCGCCGCCTCTCCCCCGCCGAAGCCGTGCTCGCTGGCGGCCGAACCGCGGTGAACGACCACTCGGCTGCCGAAGTACCGTGGGTTACGGCATCCGACGGTGCGGGCCTGCTCGATCGCCTCCAGGACGCTGGGGTATCCCCCGCGTAGGCTTGCCGCATGTGCGGACGGTTCGTGGTTGCAAGCGTTGGAACCGAACTCGTCGGGATGCTGCGGGTCGACCTCGTCGGCGATAACCTGCCCGGACCGTCCTTCAACGTCGCTCCCACCGACAAGGCTGCCGTCGTGCTCGATTCGGCGAAGTCCGAACCCCCGGTTCGGCGGCTGGAAGCTGCGCGCTGGGGCCTCGTTCCCGGCTGGGCGAAGGACCTCTCGATCGGGGCGCGGGCGTTCAATGCTCGCTCCGAGGAGCTCGAAGATAAGCCGATGTTCCGCGCTGCCCTCGAGAAGCGACGCGCGATCGTCCCCGTGACCGGCTACTACGAGTGGCATCGCACTGACGCCGGAAAGACCCCGTACTTCATCCACCCCGCCGACGGCGCCCCGCTGCTGTTCGCCGGGCTCTACGAATGGTGGAAGGACCCGTCAAAGGCCGAAGACGCAGACGACCGGTGGGTGCTCTCGTTCACGATCCTCACCCGCGCCTCTGCCGGTGGACTCGGCTCGCTCCACGCCAGGATGCCCGTCTTCATGGATCCCGATCACGCCGATGCCTGGCTCGATCCCACTGTCGACTATCCGCGAGACATCCTGGATGCCGCAGTCGACGCTGCAGGGATTGTCGCCGACACTCTGGAGGTTTATCCGGTCAGCGCCGACGTCGGGAACGTCCGCAACAACTCCCCCGCACTGATCGAGCCCGTTCCCGGGCCGCCGCTGCCTTAGCGACGGGGATCAGGCCGCGGGAGCACACGACGAGCAGGGCACGAGACCGCGACCGGCGCCGGCGGCCTGGAGGCGCAGCGTCATCACCCGCACCGCCGCTTCGTCGAGGCGCTCCGCGGGAAGGGCGCCGGACTCGACGGCGGTGACGATGCCCGCCGTCAGCTCCGCCGCGGTCCCGGAGTTCGTTCCCAGCACCGACAGCAGCATGTCGTTGCCCGCGGCGAGGGCGGCTACGGCGTTGGCGACGGGATCCTGGTACTCGCGCAGGCCCGACGCCTCGAGCATCCCCAGGTCATCCGTGATGGCGACGCCATCGAAGCCGAGTTCTTCGCGCGCGATGCGATGCCACTCGCTCGAGAGCGTCGCCGGGTTCGGGTCGATCGAGGTGTAGGCGAGGTGGCCAAACATGAGCAGCGGGGCGCCCGCCTCGATGCCGGCCGCAAAGGGAACGGCATCCGTCTGCAGCCACTGGTCGTAGCTTTCCGTCGTGGACGGGATGCCGCGGTGCGAATCTCCGGGAGCTGCGCCATGACCGGGAAAGTGCTTGAGGGTCGAGAGGGCCTCGGGTTCCTCCCCGACCACGGCTGCCGCAACGTGCGAGGCGCCGCTCTCGGGAGTCGTGCCGAGCGCGCGGCGATAGATGAACATGCCGGTGTCGTCGGTGATGTCGGCGACGACACCGAAGTTCACCGAGATTCCAGCCCGCTGCACGAGAGCTCCGCGTCCGGCGAAAGCGAGCTCGGTAGCCTCCGGCGGCTCGTACTTCAACGTCACCGAGGAAGCAAAGTCGTCCCAGGGCAGACGCGACACATCGCCGCCTTCCTGGTCGATGCCCAGGAGCGGCGGAACGGCAGGATCGACCGTGAGCGCCGCGGTGATCTCGCGCAGTCGGTCTTCGGTTCCGGGCACGTTCGCGCCCATCAGGATGAATCCGCCGACCCCGGTGGTGGCCATGTAATCGCGCAGAACGCCCCGGTCGGTGGTCGGGATGTGCCCCATGATGACGCTCGCTGCGCGTTCGTTCAGGCTCATCGCGACGACTGCCGCGGCTGCGCGCGTCGTGACACTCGCGGCGGTACCGGGGATCACGACGACCTCGCCCGCCGGTGCTTGCGATTCACCGGGCGTGGAGGTGGCGGCATCTGCAGCGGGGGCGACACCCAGAGCACCCACCGCGAGGGCTGCGGCAGCTCCCGTGGCGAGGCTCGTACGCACGAGCGTCGTGAGCACGCCGGCGTGCTCTCCGCGGCGCCCCGCGTGAAATCCTTGACGACCTGCCGCGCTCACCTTTTCACGGTACCCGCTCCGGCGCACACTACCCTGGTGTTCATGGGGGCAAACCGCAAAGACCGCGCTATAGCGCGCCGCACGTTCCTCGGCTTCGCGGCGGTGTTCACTACGGCCGGCGTCGTCGGGACGATCACGACCGACAACGCCAAGGCCCGTGCCGCCTTCGATGAGGCACTCGCTGAGTGGGTAGCCTCCGGAGAAGCCGTCGACGAATCGGCATCCGCGTTCAGTGCCGCCCAGACGGATGCCATCGCTGCGGCGGCTGAGGCATCGACGGTCATCGAGGTCACGAACGCCGAGATGCTGCAGGACTCAGCAACGCTCGACGCGCTGCGAGCGTCGTTGGATGCACTAGTCGCGGCGGGGCTGCTGACGATCGCCGCGCCGGGTGAGGTGACGGCTACGACAACCGCGCCCGACCCGCGCTCGACGCCAGACGTACCCGAAGGCCGAGAGGCGCAGCTCGCGCAGGCACAATCGCTCACCGAGGATACGGCCCACCTGACGGAGACTGCCGACACATCTGAGCAGTCGACCTCGGAGCTTGAGGCCGCCACCACTGCGGCGTTGGCCGACATCGACGCCGTCGTTGCGTCGGCAGCAGCTCACGGCGCAGCGGTCGAGGTGCCGAGTCTTGCCTCGCAGGAGACCAAGGATGCGTACGCTGCCGCGGTCGCCGCGCTCGGCGACCCGGCGGCTGGTAGCGCGTCGCAGCGGATCGGGGCGTACCAGCAATCATGGACCGCGGTCCAAGACTCGCAAGCCGCAGCTGAGGCTGCGCAGGCGCGGGGCAACAGTGGCGGCGGGGACGACGGCGTTCAGCCCACGTACATCAACGGCATCCTGATCGTCAACAAGACCTATCGCCTCCCCAGCTGGTACGGGAACGGGCTCACCGGCGACACGCTCGCCGCGTTCGAGCGGATGCGGGCGGAAGCGGCATCCGTGGGCCACAACCTCTGGATCGCGAGCGGGTTCCGCTCGTACGCGACGCAGGTCAAGGTCTACAACAGCTATGCGTCCCGCGACGGTTCGGCTGCCGCTGACCGCTATTCGGCGCGGCCCGGGCACAGCGAGCACCAGTCGGGCCTCGCGTTCGATCTGAACACCATCACGGAAGCGTTCGGCTACACACCCGAGGGTCAATGGGTCGCCGCCAACGCGCACCGATTCGGTTTCATCGTGCGCTATCCGCAGGGCAAAGAGGGCGTGACCGGATACATCTGGGAGCCCTGGCACCTGCGCTACCTCGGCGTCGACACCGCGACGGCGGTGTACAACAGCGGGCTGTCGCTCGAGGAGTATTTGGGCATTACCTCGGTCTACAGCTGAGCGCGTTTCGCCACCCCACCCGCCTATTCTGAGCGGCCTCCCGGAGGCAGTACGATCTCGCTCATGCCCGACTCTCCCGATGCGATCCCGGCACCCCGCCGATCGTTTCTCGACGATCTGCAACTGCTGATCGTCATCCTCCTCGGCGTCGTTTCGGTAGCGACTGCGTACGTTTCTTTCCAAGCGGCGTTGTACGGCGGCCAACAAGCCGCCGCGTACTCGCGCGGCGGTGCAGCCCAGACCGAGGCCGAGTCGCTCTACCTCGAAGCCAACCAGCAGTACGTGCAGGATGCCGAGACCCTGACACGCCTCTTCGAGTATCAGATCGAGATGGGCAGCGCAGACCCGAACCTCGCTGCCACAGCATCGGAGAAGTACGACCAGTTGTACTTCACGAGCGTCTCAGACGACCTGGACGCCGCGATCACGAGGGCTCAGGCCGAGAACGAGGCAGACCCAACGACCTACACCGATCCGCAGGGTTCAGAGGACTACCTTGAAGCGCTCTTCGGAGGATGGTCGGAGACGGATGCCGAGGCTGAAACTCTGCTCGCTCGAGGCGACGAAGCCAATCAGTACAGCGATCGATTGACGTTGAACACGGTCCTGATGGCGATCTCGCTCTTCCTCCTCGGTATCGCCGCGGTGATCCGAAACCGCCGCGCCCAGTGGGTCCTCATCGGCGTGAGCAGCGGCATCTTCCTGCTCGGCCTCGGACTGACGGTGATCATCCCCATCACCTGGTTCTAGAGAAGGTGCTTCGGTCCCCCGTACAAACGAAGAAGGGCGCCCACGCGGGGCGCCCTTCTTCGTTTGGTGGACCTGAGGGGACTCGAACCCCTGACCCCCTGCATGCCATGCAGGTGCGCTACCAGCTGCGCCACAGGCCCGGATGCTGCCCCAAGAGGCAACTAGAACAGATTACTACATCGGCGAACGCCAGCCGAACCGATGCAGCATCCGCTCTCAGTCTGTGACAGCCTGCGCCGGTCGATTGATGGGGACGATCGGGCAATCCTTCCAGAGGCGTTCCAGGCCGTAGAAGGCTCTCTCCTGCTCGTGGAACACGTGGACGACCAGATCACCGAAGTCCAGCAGGATCCACCGCGACTCTTGGCGGCCCTCGCGGCGCAGACGCTTGTGTCCTGCCTCCAGCAGCTTCTCTTCGATCTCGTCGGCGATCGCCGCGACGTTGCGTTCGCTGCGACCGGTCGCGAGCAGAAAGATATCGACGAGCGGGAGCGGCTCCGAGACATCCAGCGCCACGAGGTCCTCGGCACCCGTCGCCTCAGCCGCGGCAGCCGCGATCGCGAGCATCTGCTTCGACGTTTCAGTAGCCGTCACGCGCGCGCTCCCGTGCTCGCGTGACCCAACAAACCGGCGCAGCGCGTCACGAGAACACCCCTGTCGCGAAGGCGAGGATCAGGACGCCGACCAGAGCCAGCGCGAGAACGCCTGCGGTAATGGCGAGGGTCAGCATGAGCCGCGACCCCTTCTCAGGCGCGGGGGGCTTGATGATCTCGGCCGTCGTCTTCACCGTACTGATCGCTGCGCTGGCGGCGATCGGCGTCGGCGACGAGTGCTGCGGGATTTCCCCGTCGGCAAACGTGGCATCGATGTCAAAGCCCTCGGAGGTGCCGGGCATCTGCCCGGTCGTCGCGAAAAGGTCGGGCAGTGCCAGGCTGCCGGTGACGAGCACCTCGCCTGTGGCGTTGACGGGGGCCGTGATGCCCTGCGGCGGGGAATCCGTAACGATCAGCGCGCTGCCGGTGCCGGTCGAGCCCGCGCTGGGACGCGAGATGAGCTGGTCGAAACTCGGTCGCGGGTCGGGCTCTGTCGCCACGCCAGCGAGCAGTGCCGATCCGAGCTGCGGGCTCACCGTGCCGCGCTCCGCAGGTTCGCCCGACGCGAGTCCGGCCGCGGCCTGGGAGATCGGATGCTCCTCCGGCGATACCGGCGGAACCGAGACGAAGGGCACACGGTGGTCACCGTCAGGATTGTTGACGGCGAGAGCGTCAGTGTTGCCGGTACGCTCCCGGGCGCGCCGGCGGGTCAGAGGAGCCCCGTCAGGATCGGGAGTTGGCTCTGACGGGCTAGGGCCCGAACCCTGGCCTTTATCAGCCACGGCTGGCGACTCCTCCGCCGGAGCCGGTGCGGGCTCTCTCGAGGGGTCAACCGATCCCCCGGATGCCGCGGGCTCGGCTGACTCACCGGTCTCGGACGCCTCATCGGCGGAGTCCGCCGTGGCAGGAGCCTGCCCGACGTCCTGACGATCGTCGGCGTCGGACGGCGCCTTGGCCTCGTTCGCAGCTGTCGTCGCCTGGGCCGGCGGCATGATCGGCGTGCCCTCGGGCGTCAGGATCGGGGTTGCACCCGTGCTGCGGAGCTCCCGAAGCTGCCGACGCGTCAACGGCTGGTTCGGTTGCTGCTCATTCGTCATTCGTTGCTCCGATACAGATGGTGCTTCGCAATGTATTGGACGACTCCGTCAGGGACCAGGTACCACACGGGGTGTCCCCCGCGAACCCGTCCTCGACAGTCCGTCGACGAGATCGCCAGCGCGGGGATCTCTAGTTGGCTTACGTCCTCGACAGGGAGCCCGTCAGTGTTCAAGACGTGGCCGGGTCGTGAGACGGCGACAAAGTGCGCCAACTCCCACAGTTCATCATGATTTCTCCAGCTGAGGATCTGCGCAATCGCATCCGCGCCGGTAATGAAGTACAAATCCGCGTCGGGATTGAGTCGCTGCACGTCACGGAGAGTATCGATCGTGTAGGTCGGGCCGTCTCGATCGATATCGACACGGCTGACCGAGAAGCTGGGGTTGGATGCCGTCGCGATCACCGTCATGAGATACCGATGCTCGGACTCCGTGACGTCGCTCTTCTGCCAGGGCTGTCCGGTGGGAACGAACACCACCTCGTCCAGCCCGAAGGAGTCGGCAACTTCGCTTGCCGCGACCAGGTGCCCGTGGTGGATGGGATCGAACGTCCCGCCCATCACCCCGATTCGGCGTGCTCGTGCTGCCGACATCGGATGCCTAGTGGCCGTGCCCCGATCGCTGCAGCTCAGCCGCGTGGGTCTTTGCGTAAGCCTCAGCCTTGTGCGCGTGACGGTTCGCGACGTTGCGATACGACGCAGTCACAAGCGCCAAGAGCCCGAAGACAGCCAGGGCGATGATCCCGAAGATGACGGTCTCCAATGCCACGTTGCCGTGGTGCTCCGACTCTTCTGCGGCGAAGGCGAGAAGCGAGACGAGGGTCATTGAAACTCCGTTCGTGGCTGCGGCGACAGGTGCGCGTATCCAGCTTAGCTCTCAGCCGCGCACCTGACCGGCACCGCGCACCAGCCACTTCGTGCTCGTCAGTTCAGGGAGCCCCATAGGACCCCGGGCATGGAGCTTCTGGGTCGAGATCCCGACCTCGGCGCCGAAGCCGAACTCGCCCCCGTCCGTGAACCGCGTCGACGAGTTGACCATGACCACCGCAGAGTCCACCTCCGCGAGGAAGCGCTCAGCAGCCGCGGGATCCTCGGTGATGATCGATTCGGTGTGCTGCGAGGAGTATGTGCGGATGTGCTCGAGCGCGGCATCCAGGTCGTCAACGACACGGATGGCGACGTCGAGGCTCAGGTACTCCGTTGCCCAGTCCTCCGGTGTGGCCGGGACTACTCCTTCGGCTCGTGCCGACACGTCGACGTCACCGTGCACGGTCACGCCGGCTGCGTGGAGAGCCGCCACCAGGTCGGGAACGAGCCGGTCAGCGGCACCACGGTGCACCAGCACCGTCTCCACAGCGTTACAGACACTCGGCCGCTGTGCCTTGGCGTTCACGACGATCTCGAGCGCCCAATCGGCGCGCGCGCTCTCGTCGAGAACGATGTGAACGAGCCCGGCTCCGGTCTCGATGACCGGCACGGTCGATTCGGTAACAACCGTCTCGATGAGTTGGGCACTGCCCCGCGGCACGAGCACATCGATCAGGCCACGAGCCTGCATCATGGCCCGTGCCCCGTCACGCCCGAAGTCATCCACGGTCTGGATCGCTTCGGGGTCCACGCCGACGCTCTCGAGAGCCGCGCGCATGCTCGCGATGAGCGCCCGGTTGCTGTTCTCTGCGGCAGAGCCCCCGCGCAACACAACAGCGTTGCCGGAGCGCAGTGCCAGTGCAGCGATATCGACTGTCACGTTCGGGCGCGCTTCGTAAATGGATCCGACCACGCCGAACGGCACCGCCACCTTGGTCAGCGCAAGGCCGTTCTCGAGCCGACGCTCCTCGAGCACTCGACCGACCGGGTCGGGAAGCTCGGCGACCTCGCGCACCGCTGCTGCCAGCGCCGCGACCCGCACAGGGTCGAGGCGGAGCCGGTCCTGGAGCGCCTCCGAGAGCCCGGTGTCGCGGCCCCGTTGCAGGTCGGCCGCGTTCGCCTCGACGATCCGATCGGTGTCGGCTTCCAGTCGCGCCGCAACGGCGTTCAGCATGTCGCTCTTGCGCTGCGCGGAGAGCAGGCCCACCGTGCGCGCAGCGCTCTTGGCGTGCTGCATCCGCTCCCGAGCGCCGGTGACGGCATCCGTCGGTGACATCAGCGTGGTTGACATGATCGCCAGCCTACCGATCGACGGCGATGGGGCCGGTGAGAGCAGATGCGACAGGATGCGGATTCGGAGCGAACCATGTGCCGATGTTCTCGCCGCGCAGCGCCTGGTCAACGCGATCGGCGCTGGTGACAAGGACCCCCACGCCGGCAGCCGCAGCCAACCGCGCCGCGGAGACCTTGGTCGCGGCTCCCCCGGTCCCGACGCTGTTGACCACGACCGAACCAAACTGGAAACCGTGCAGGTCATCGCCCGGTTCCACGCGATCGATCGGGGTGGCACCGGGCTCGTCCGGCGGCCGCGTGTAGAGGGCTTCGATGTCACTGAGCAGAACCAGAGCGTCGGCACCAACGAGCTGGGCCACGAGGGCTGCAAGCCTGTCATTGTCGCCGAACCTGATCTCGTGCGTCGCGACAGTGTCGTTCTCGTTGACGATTGGAAGGATCCGAAGCCCCAGTAGTCGCTCCATGGCTCGCCGCGCGTTCGAGCGGTGCGTCGCGTTCTCCAGATCACCGGCAGTGAGCAGGACCTGCCCGGCAAGGATGCCGAACCGGTCGAGGCTGGTCTGGTACCGCCACATGAGCACGTTCTGACCCACCGCGGCCGAGGCCTGCTGGGTTGCCAAGTCATCCGGGCGGCCGTCGAGCTTCAGAAGCGGAAGGGCTGTCGCGATAGCTCCCGAGGAGACGAGCACGACTTCGGTACCGCGCCCATGAGCCGCAGCGATCGCGGCGACGATCGCGTCGATGCGCCAGGCGTGCTCACCGCTGATTGACGATGATCCGACTTTGACGACAACCCGTCGGCAACCGAAGAGACCCTCGCGCTCGGTCACAGTCACTGCTCGTCGTCCTCCGCCTCGCCCCGTGCTGCCAGCCGTTCGGCCTCGAGTTCCTCCCGCGCCTCAGCCTTCGCGTCCATTCGCTCGTGGTAACGCTCGCGACGTTGCGCGGTCGTACGCCGCGAGTTCTGGTCGAGGCGGGGATCGGTGCCGCGCGGCGCCGTCATCAGCTCCGCTACGGAGCTCAGCGAGGGCTGCCAGTCGAAGATCACACCGTCGTCGCCGCCGATGACGACCGTCGCGCCGGGCGTCGCGCCGAGGCGATACAGCTCGTCTTCGACACCGAGCTTCTCCAGCCGGTCGGCAAGGTATCCGACAGCTTCATCGTTCTGAAAGTCGGTCTGCTGGACCCACCGCAAAGGCTTCGCCCCCAGGATGCGGTAGACCGGGCCATACGTGCCGCCCTCGACGCGGACAGAGAAGTCCTGCTGAGCGCCGTGCGGACGGATGACGACACGTTCGGGCTTCGGTGTGTCCGCCTGCGCGGCCCGGTGCTCGGCGACGATGGAGGCCAGCGCGAAGCTCAGCTCGCGGAGACCAGATCGGCTCACCGTCGAAATCTCGAAGACGCGGTAACCGCGTGCTTCAAGGTCGGGACGCACCAGATCAGCGAGATCCCGAGCCTCGGGCACGTCGACCTTGTTCAGGGCGATGACCTGGGGGCGCTCGAGCAACGGCAGTTGCCCCTCGGGAACGGGATAGGCGGCGAGTTCCGCGAGGATCACATCGAGATCGGTGAGCGGATCGCGACCCGGATCGAGCGTCGCGCAGTCCAACACGTGCACGAGCGCCGTGCAGCGCTCGACATGCCGCAGGAACTCCAGGCCGAGTCCGCGGCCGCTGCTGGCCCCTTCGATCAGGCCGGGCACATCAGCGACGGTGAAGCGCACATCACCGGCTTCGACGACACCGAGGTTCGGGTGGAGGGTTGTGAAGGGATAATCCGCGATCTTCGGGCGTGCGGCTGAGATGGCGGCGATCAGACTGGACTTTCCCGCGGAGGGAAAACCGACCAGTGCAACATCAGCCACGGTCTTCAGCTCGAGGACGACGTCGCCTTCCCAGCCGGGAGTGCCGAGAAGTGCGAAACCGGGCGCCTTACGCTTCGGTGAGGCGAGCGAGGCGTTGCCGAGACCGCCGAGACCACCCGGCGCCACCACGTAACGCATTCCGGGCTCAACGAGATCGACGAGCACCTCGCCAGACGGGTCCTTCACGACGGTACCCAGCGGAACAGGAAGCTCGATGGATTCGCCGGCGGCGCCGGATCGGTTGTCACCCATCCCGAATCCGCCGTTGCCACCTGATCGGTGGGGCGAGTGGTGGTAAGAGAGCAGGGTCGTCACCTGGGGGTCGGCGACCAGCACGATATCGCCGCCGTGGCCGCCGTTGCCGCCGTCGGGTCCGGCGAGCGGCTTGAACTTCTCACGGCGAACCGACACACATCCATTGCCGCCCTTACCCGCACGAAGGTGCAGGGTGACGCGGTCGACGAAAGTGACCATGCGCTTTCTCCTGTCTTCGGATGCTTATCGGGGCCGGATGACGGGAAGGGGCGAGCCGAAGCCCGCCCCTTCCGAAAACTGATGTCAGCTGCAGATCACTCCGCGGCGGCCACCACGTTGACGACCTTGCGGCCGCCCTTGGTGCCGAACTCGACAGCGCCGGCCGACAGCGCGAACAGCGTGTCGTCGCCGCCGCGACCAACGTTCGCGCCGGGGTGGAAGTGCGTGCCGCGCTGACGAACGAGGATCTCGCCGGCGTTGACGACCTGGCCGCCGAAACGCTTCACGCCCAGTCGCTGGGCGTTGGAGTCACGACCGTTACGGGTAGAGCTAGCGCCCTTTTTGTGTGCCATTGCTGCGCCTTCCTGGGACTTACTTGATTCCGGTGACCTTGACGCGCGTGAGGTCCTGGCGGTGCCCCTGGCGCTTCTTGTAGCCGGTCTTGTTCTTGAACTTCTGAATGACGATCTTCGGACCGCGCTCTTCGCCGAGAACTTCGGCGGTCACGCTGACCTTGGAAAGCTTCGCAGCGTCGGTCGTGACGGTGTCGCCGTCCACGAGCAGCACGGCCGGAAGCTCGACCTTGTCGCCGATCTTGGCGGCGAGACGGTCGAGAACGACGATCGAGCCGACCGAAACCTTCTCCTGCCGGCCGCCGGCGCGCACTACTGCGTAAACCACTTCACACCTGTTTCTTCTGGGAGCACAGCGCTCCGGTCTGTCTGAGGGGTCATCCGTAGGGGATGACCGCTGCGGTGCGGAACCGAGGCCCTGACGTGCCGCCGTCCGGAACGCGGCACACGACGCACCAAAGGAATACTTTACCCGATGCGGCGGCGTAGTCGCAAAGCGGCGACTTGACTCATGTAAAAGGTCCGGGAACGGTGGCGTTTGCCTCAGATAGGAATGTCCGCGTAGTTCTCTGGCCGTGTGAGTCAGGAGTTGTCGATGGCCGCGCGCCGTGAGATCACGAAGAAGTTCGCCCGCGAGTATGTGCGGGCGGACAAGCATGCGAAGGGCGAGATCCTCGACGGGCTCGTCGCGGCGACCGGGTGGACGCGGGATCATGCGCGGCGGGCGATCCGATCCGCGAACGCCCGGACCGGTCCCGCGGGCCGGCAGCCCCGCAAACCGCGGGAGCGGAAGTACTCCTACGACGCGCTCGTGGTGTTGCAGGAGGTCTGGCGGCTGTCCGGTCAGCCCTCGGGCAAGTACCTCGCCGCGGTCATGGACGACACCTTGGAACGGCTCGTCCGGTTCGGTGAACTCGGCAAGGTCGGCCCTCGGGTCACCGACCTGGTGCTCGACGAACTGCGGTCGATGTCCGCGGCGACGATCGACCGGTACCTGAAACCGCACAAGGATGCCGCATACCCGGTCGCGCTGTCAGGCACGAAACCGTCGCACATCCTGCGGTCGTCGATCCCGCAGCGCACCGCGATGGATGCCCCGCTGACCGTGCCGGGGTTCTTGGAGCTGGACACCGTCGCGCACTGCGGCCACACCCTCAAGGGCGAGCACCTGTGGACGTTGAACGCGACCGACCCGGTGATCGGGTGGACGATGATGCGCACCGTCCGCAACAAGGCGTTCGTGCACGTGCACGAAGGGCTGAACTGGATCGCGAAGCACGCGCCGGTGCCGATCGCCGGGATGGACTTCGACAATGGATCCGAGTTCCTGAACTGGTCAGTGATCGCCTGGGCCGACAACCGCGACATCCCCCTGACCCGCGGACGACCGTACCAGCACAACGACAACGCGCACATCGAGCAACGCAACGGCGACTGGATCCGCAGACACGCGTTCCGCTACCGGTACGAGACCGACGCGGAAATGACGCTGCTGAACGAGCTATGGGACCTGGTGATGGCCCGCAAGAACCACCTGCTGCCCTGCGTGAAAGCGACCGGCTGGACCGCCACGAGATCCGGCCGAAAGAAGCGGATCTACGACACCCCCCGGACCCCGTACCAGCGACTCCTGGACAACGGCATCCTCGACGCCAAGACCAAGACGCGCCTCGAGCACGAGCATGCCAAGCTGAACCCGGCACGCATCACCCGACGGATCAACCAGATCCAGCAACAACTCATCGAACTGGCCTCAGCCCGCACCCAGGGAACCCGACCCGCCGCATGACCCACGCGGACATTTCACGTGAGGCAACCACGAATCACACCCGGACATCTTGACGTGAGGCAAGGCGAGCGGCCCTCATCGCCGACGACCTCAGTCGGCCAGCACCTATGATCGGCGCGTGACGATTCTGATCGACGACCCCCGCTGGCCGGCGCACGGCCGGTTGTGGTCGCACCTGATCAGCGACACTGACCTCGCCGAGCTCCATGACTTCGCGGAGCAAAACGACATCCCGCGCCGCGGTTTCGACCGTGATCACTACGACGTTCCCGCCGAGGCGCACGCGAGGCTCGTGGCGGCCGGAGCGCGGCCCGTCGACGGTCACACGCTGGTTCGCGCGCTCATCGCGTCGGGGCTGCGTGTGACGGCACGTGAGCGCCGTCAGGGCACGTAGGGACGACGGTCAGGACTCGTCGTCCGACCCTGCTGGCGTCGCAGAAACGGGAGTTCCTGTCAGCGCGGCAGTCGTCACACGACGCCGCCCGCGTCCCTGGCCGGGGGCCTTCGGCTCGGGTAGGGCGTTGAGCACAGAATCCAGGAGCAGTTCCTTCTCGGACTTGGGCTTCTCGGCTTCTGCCTTCTTCTTGCGACGCTTGGGCTTCTCGGGGGCCGGCTCACTCGCCTCCTGAACCGCCGCCACAACGACTTCCTCGACGGCCGCCGCATCGACGGGGGCGTGAATCGTGGATGCCGCGATCTGCGCGAGGGCCGACTTCACGCCCTCTGTGATGACGTGCGTGCCGTTGCCCGCCTGAGACGACGACGAGGAAGAGGACGAACCGTTCCCGGAAGCCGCGCCTCGGCTCCGACGCGGCGAACCATTGCCGGAAGCCGCGGTGCGGTGCTTGACGACAGGATCGTGATGAACGATGACCCCTCGACCCGCGCAGACCTCGCACGGTTCGCTGAAGGTCTCCAGCAAGCCGAGGCCGAGCTTCTTTCGGGTCATCTGGACGAGGCCAAGGGACGTGACCTCAGCCACCTGGTGCTTCGTCCGATCCCGGCTCAGACATTCCACCAGGCGACGTAGCACCAGGTCGCGGTTCGATTCGAGCACCATGTCGATGAAGTCGACAACGATGATGCCACCGATGTCGCGCAGCCTCAGCTGACGAACGATCTCCTCAGCGGCTTCAAGGTTGTTCTTGGTCACTGTCTCTTCAAGATTGCCGCCGGAGCCGACGAACTTTCCTGTGTTGACGTCGATGACCGTCATCGCCTCGGTGCGGTCGATCACGAGCGAACCGCCCGAGGGGAGCCACACCTTTCGGTCCAGCGCCTTCTCGATCTGCTCCGTGATCCGGAATTCGTCGAACGGATCGGCGTCACCCTCGTAAGCCGACACACGCTCGAGCAGGTCGGGCGCGACACCTTCGAGGTAGCGCGAAATGGTGTGCAGGGCATCTTCACCCTGGATGAGCATCCGCGAGAAGTCCTCGTTGAACACGTCACGGACGATCTTGACCAGCAGGTCGGGTTCGGAGTGCAGCAGCGCCGGAGCACCGGTGGTCTCGACCTGGCGGTTGATGTGCTCCCACTGCGCGGTCAAGCGCTGCACGTCACGCGTCAACTGATCTTCGGTGGCCCCTTCGGCCGCGGTGCGCACGATGACGCCCGATGACTCGGGGAGAACCTCCTTGAGGATCTTCTTCAGCCGCGCGCGCTCGGTGTCGGGGAGCTTGCGGGAAATGCCGTTCATCGCGCCGCCGGGCACGTAGACCAGGTAGCGGCCGGGCAGGGAGATCTGGCTCGTGAGACGCGCACCCTTGTGTCCGACCGGATCCTTCGTCACCTGAACGAGAACCTTGTCGCCGGACTTCAGCGCAAGTTCGATGCGGCGCGGCTGGTTGCCGGTCTCGACAGAATCCCAGTCCACCTCGCCGGAGTAGAGCACCGCATTGCGGCCCCGACCGATGTCGACGAAGGCTGCCTCCATGCTCGGGAGCACATTCTGGACGCGCCCCAGATAGACGTTGCCGATGAGGGAGGCATCCTGACTGCGAGCGACGTAGTGCTCGACGAGCACGTTGTCTTCGAGCACCCCGATCTGGACCCGTCCGTTCTTCGAACGCACAACCATCACGCGGTCGACGGCCTCCCGGCGCGCCAAGAACTCGGCTTCGGTTACGACGGTGCGGCGGCGGCCCGCTTCGCGCCCGTCACGACGGCGCTGCTTCTTGGCTTCGAGACGGGTCGACCCCTTGATCCGCTGCGGCTCGGTGATCACTTCAGCCTGACGCTGACGCGATCCGTTAGACCTGTTGTCCTCGCGGGACTCTCCCCCACCGCGGCGACGATTGCGGCGCCGCGATGATCCGGAGGGCTCGGAGTCGTCAGGCTCGTCCTCAGGAAGTGCGGGAAGAGGCGTGATCTCGGGCGCATAGAACATCAGCGCCGTCGAGACCGACGACACGAAGTTCTCGGGCAGCAGCCCCAGACTGACGGCAGTGGGCGGGCCCGCCGGCTCGTCGGCCGCCTGAGCCTCGTCGTTGCTGTCCGGCTCGGCGGGAGTCTCAGCCTCGTCACTCTCCGACTCGGCAGCTGACTGCTCCGGTGCCGCACCATCGTGCTGCGGCTCGGATGCTGCGGCGTTCTCGTCACTGGCGGAGTCGATCTGCTCGTCAGCAGGTGCAGCGTCCTCGCCACCGGCATCCTGTGCGGCCGGCTGCTCCGCGTCGACCGCGCCCTCCGGCGTCTCAGCCTCGGGAACGGCAGCCGGATCGTGTTCAGCCGGCGCCGACTCCGTCGACTCGTCTTGCGAGGCAGTCTGCTCCTCGGTCTCGGCGGCGATGGAGGACTCGGTCAGGTCGTCTCGTGTACCTTCCGTGTCGGCATCGATCGTGTTCTGTACATCGTTCTCATCGCCCATGTCGGCGTACTCCTTGCCGAGCGACCCCGCGCGTCGCCCGACGACATCTCCGCGACCCGGAGGTCGCTCATCAACTCGGTGTGCAGCAGGCTCGAAGCTCACGCTGCGACGGGCAGCCATTGCCCGGAAGTCTGTGACGACATGTCGCGCGGCGCGGCCGCGGACTCGTCCCGGCAATTATCGCACTATCGGAGCACAAACACTCCATTGGTTCGGATGACCCGCGCTTTTCAGGCGTCTCCTAAGAAGACGGATGCCAGAATTGACGCATGCCCGCAGCATCCGCTCGTCGACCCATCGGCCTTGCCGTCTGGCTCATCCTCGCCGGTGTCATCGGTTGGTACGCCGCGTTCAGCCTGACCGTCGAGCGATTCCACCTTCTGGCAGACCCGGAAGCGACAGCATCCTGCGACTTCAGCATCCTGGTGCAGTGCACGGCGAATCTGCAGTCGTGGCAGGGAAGTGTCTTCGGCTTCCCCAACCCGATCCTGGGGCTCGCTGGCTGGGTGGCACCGATCGTCGTGGGTGCCGCGCTGCTGGCCGGCGCACGCTTCGCTCGATGGTTCTGGCTGCTTTTCTGGGCAGGGATGCTGTTCGCGTTCGGTTTCGTGATCTGGCTCATCAGCCAGAGCCTGTTCGTCCTCGGCACCCTGTGCCCCTGGTGCATGGTCACGTGGAGCGTGACGATTCCGACGTTCTACGCCGTCACCGTCCACGCCATGCGCTCGGGCGCCTTTGGAACATCGCCCGGCCTGCTGCGGTTCTCGCGCGGTCTCATGAGGTGGGTACCGCTGGCGACAATCGTGAGTTACGGCATCATCGTCATCGTCGCGCAGCTGGCACCGACACGGGCCCTGACCAACATCTTCGGTCTCTAGAATCACGCCGCGCCGCTGGACGGGTCGGGGCGCGCAGGCCTAACGTGGCGCCATGAATCGGCGCGTCAGCATTGGAGTCATGGCGATGCTCCTCGTTGTCGTGTGCGCACCGTTGACGTCATGCCTGAGCGCTCCATCCACGGTGTGCGTCCCGGCCCTGACCGTCGATCCCGACAACCCGAGGCCAGGCAGAATCGTGACAGTCTCTACCACGGATGCTTGCCCCCTCCCCGCCGGCGCGGAGCTGACCGTGCGAATCCAGCCGGTCGGCGAGACGATTCCGCTCGCGCAAGCGCGTGTCACGCCGGACCCGGACGGGTCGTTCGCGGTGTCCATCACTGTCCCACCGACGATCCGCCCGGGGCAGGCCGTGGCGTCGATCTCGAACTACTGGGACATCGCGACGTGTCCCGAGGGAGCGTCGTGCGCCTCGGCGGCGGTCGAATTCACCGTCGCACCCTGACGACTCCCACGGATCCGTCCGAGCAGCGCCGCCGAGTCGTCAACCGAACCAGATCTCGAGCTCGCGCGCGGCGGACTCGGGGCTGTCGGAGCCGTGAACGAGGTTCTGCTGGACCGCCAGCCCCCAGTCGCGGCCGAAGTCGCCGCGAATCGTTCCCGGCGCTGCCGTCGTGGGGTCGGTGGTGCCTGCCAAAGACCGGAAGCCTTCGATCACCCGATTGCCGGCGAGACGAATGGCCACCGACGGACCGGACATCATGAACTCGAGAAGGGGCTCATAGAACGGCTTCCCGGCGTGCTCGGCGTAGTGCTTCTCGAGCCGATCGCGGTCGGGTTCGACCAAACGGATGTCGACGAGGGCGTATCCCTTCGCTTCGATGCGCGCGAGGATCGAGCCAGTCAGGCCCCTCGCTACACCGTCGGGCTTCACCAGAACGAGGGTCTCTTCGGTCGACATCGTTATTCTCCGTTCGAGGGTTCGGGGGGTGCCGCGCGTCGGGCGTTGCGAGCATCGAGAGATGCCCCTTTGATCGTCGCATACGCCCACATGCCACCGAAAATGATCGCGACGACGACGAGGGCCGGCACCAGAAAGCCGCCGAGCAGAACGACCACCTGAAGAGCCCAGCCCACCGCGATTGCCCAGGAGTGGCGGAGGAGTCCAGCTATGACGACCATCACCAGTGCAAGCACGGACCCGGCAACGATCCCCCACCACGGCTCGATCCCGTCGGGCAGCACACGAAGGCCGTAGACGACAAGGCCGCCGAGGAACACGATGATCGACTCGAAGCCGAGAACGACCGACCCGAGGGACTCGCGAGCACCGCGGGTGCGGCGGGGCGCCGCGGGCTCGTCCGCGCTCACGCGCCTGACCCCGCTTTCCACTCATTGTCTGCCGAGAGCGTGATCGCTTCGCCGGCGAGGACTACCGAGCCGGTGATGATGACGGCGCGCCGCGGCGCTGCGCTCGCCCACGACCGTGCAGCCTCGGCAGCAGATTCCAGCTCGGGGAAGACGGCTGCGGGAAGACCTCGGGCTTCGAGCAGGTCGGCCAGCGCATCGGCATCCGTTGCGCGGTCCGAGTCGGGCGCGGTGACGAAGAACTCTGCGGCTACCTCACTCAGTGCAGTGACGATACCGTCGGCGTCCTTGTCCGAGAGGATGCCGACGACCACTCCCCACTCGTCGAAGTCGAAGGATTCGCCGAGTGCCTGGGCGAGAGCTCGCGCGCCGTGGGGGTTGTGTGCAGCATCCACGAGCACAGTCGGGTCCGTTCCGACGAGTTGGAGCCGCCCCGGAGACGTGACACTGGACAGACCTTCCACGAGCACATCAGAAGCGATGGGCTGCTGCCCGCCGCCGATCAGGGCCTCTACAGCCGCGATGGCGAGGGCTGCGTTGAAACCCTGGTGCGATCCGTACAGCGGAAGATAAAGATCGGGGTACTCGCCGGCCAGCCCGCGGACCGAAATCAGCTGACCGCCGACGGCGAGGGCAGACTTCTGCAGCGCGAACTGGTCGCCTTCGATAGCAAACGTCGCGTCTCGTCGTCCGGACTGTCCGCGCAGGACCGCCTCAGCTGACGGCGCCTGCCGGGCAGAAACGACAGCCGCAGCCTCCTTGATGATCCCAGCCTTCACGGTGGCGATCTGCTCGATCGTGTCGCCCAGCCTCGCGGCATGGTCCAGGTCGATGGGCGCGAACACGGCGACATCGCCATCGGCAGTGTTCGTGGAGTCCCACAGTCCGCCCATCCCGACCTCGAGCACCAGCACATCGACGGGCGCGTCAGCGCACACGACGAAGGCCAGCACCGTCAGCAGCTCGAAGAAGGTGAGTTCCGCATCACCGGATGCCGTGAGTTCGGCATCCACGAGATCGATGAAGGGTGCGATCTCGTCCCAGGCCGCCACGAGGGCCTCGTCGGTCACCGGCTCGCCGTCGATGAGGATGCGCTCGGTGAATCGCTCGAGATGCGGGCTCGTGAACATTCCGGTGCGCAGCCCGTGGGCACGGATGAGACTCTCGATGATGCGGCTCGTGGAGGTCTTGCCATTCGTTCCGGTGACGTGCACGACCCGGTACGTGCGCTGTGGGTTGTCGAGGTAGTCCAGCAGCTTCTGTGTGCGCTCGATCCGCGGTTGCACCCACTGCTCTCCCTGGCGGGTCAGCAGGATGTCGTAGACGGCGTCTGCGCGCTCTCGCTCGTTCATGCTGCTCCTCCAATGCGCTCGACCACGACCATGAACGAACCGCGGTTCGCGTAGGTTCCTTTCGCGACGTTCACACCGTGCCCGCGCGCGGCAACGGCAGAGAACGTGTTCACGCCGCCGGCATCGGCCGGGTCGAGCTCCCCCGCGATCAGCACCCGCGCGTCGACGGCGAGCGTCTCCCCCGCAACGTCGGCAGCCTCGAACGCGGACTGGACCGCGTGGCCGTCATCCGCGTTCTGGAAGAGCAGCCGAAGCCGGATGCGGTCGCTGACGTCGAATCCCGCAGCCTTACGCGTGTCTTGAACAGCCCGGATGACGTCGCGCGCCAGCCCTTCGGCCTCCAGTTCCGGCGTGGTGGTCGTGTCGAGCAGCACGAACCCTCCGGCCGCGAGAAGCGCGATCGCGGTGCCCTCGGCTACTCCCCCGGCTTCGAGGGTGAGTTCGTACTCGCCGGGCTCGAGCGTGATCCCGTCGACGACGACCACGCCATCTTCTTCGCTCCAGAGGCCGGCTCGTGCGCCGGCGATGACGTGCTGCACCTGCTTGCCAAGGCGCGGGCCCGCAGCCCGCGCGTTGACCGCGAGCCGCTGGCTGATGCCGTAGGACTCGGCCAGGCCTTCCGTGAGCTCGACGAGTTCGACGCTCTTGACGTTCAGCTCGTCGCGCAGGATCCCCTCGAATTGGCCGAGGGCCGCGGCATCGGTCACAGCCACCGTGAGGCGCGAGAGCGGCAGGCGCACGCGCTTGCCCTCCTTCTTGCGCAGCGCGTTCGCGACGCTGGATACCTCGCGGACGGCATCCATCGCGGTGCGGATGTCGGCAGCGGGCGCGAAGGATGCCGCATCCGGCCAGTCCTGCAGATGGACGCTGCGTCCGCCGGTGAGCCCCTGCCAGACGCGCTCTGCGACGAGCGGGATCAACGGCGCAGCCACGCGAGTGAGGGTCTCGAGGACCGTGTACAGGGTGTCGAACGCCTCGCGGGAACGCGGGTCGTCGGTGACGCCCTCCCAGAATCGGTCGCGCGAACGGCGGATGTACCAGTTGGTAAGCGCCTCGGCGAAATCGCGGAGCTTCTCGGCAGCGCTCGTCGAGTCCAGTACCTCGAGGTCGGCAGCGACACCGGCAACCAGGTCTCCAAGAAGCGCCAGGATGTAGCGGTCGAGCACATCGGTCGAGTCGGTGCGCCACGACGCCTCGTAGCCGGCGCCATTGGGTCCGGCAGCGGCGTTGGCGTAGGTGGCGAAGAAGTACCAGGCGTTCCACAGCGGCAGCAGGAACTCGCGGACTCCCGCACGGATGCCTTCCTCGGTGACGACGAGGTTGCCGCCGCGCAGCACCGAGCTCGACATGAGGAACCAGCGCATCGCGTCCGACCCATCGCGGTCGAAGACCTCCGATACATCGGGGTAGTTGCGCAACGACTTCGACATCTTCTGCCCGTCCGAACCCAGCACGATGCCGTGACAGGACACGCCGGTGAAGGCCGGGCGGTCGAACAGGGCACCCGAGAGCACGTGCATGACGTAGAACCAGCCGCGGGTCTGACCGATGTACTCGACGATGAAGTCGGCGGGCGCGTGCTCATCGAACCAGTCGTGGTTCTCGAACGGGTAGTGCACCTGCGCGTAGGGCATCGACCCCGAGTCGAACCACACATCGAAGACATCCTCGATGCGGCGCATCATCGACTGACCGGTGGGGTCGTCGGGGTTCGGGCGCGTGAGGTCGTCGATGTACGGCCGGTGCAGGTCGACCTCTCCTGCCTCGTTTCGTGGGAGTGTGCCGAAGTCCCGCTCGAGCTCCTCGAGCGACCCGTACGCATCGACGCGCGGGTATTCGGGGTTGTCGCTCTTCCAGACCGGGATGGGAGAGCCCCAATAGCGGTTGCGGCTGATCGACCAGTCGCGCGCGCCCTCGAGCCACTTGCCGAACTGGCCGTGCTTGACATTCTCGGGAGCCCAGGTGATCTGCTCGTTGAGTTCGATCAGGCGATCCTTGATCTCGGTCACGCGCACGAACCAACTCGAGACTGCCTTGTAGATGAGGGGGTTCCGGCACCGCCAGCAGTGAGGGTAGGAGTGCTCGTAGCTGGCCTCGCGCAGCAACCGGCCGCCGTCGCGCAGCAGGCGGATGAGGGGACGGTTGGCGTCCATCCACAGCTGCCCGGCGACATCCGTCACCTGCGGCAGGAAGCGACCACCCTCGTCGAGCGAGAGAATCGTCGGGATGCCGGCAGCCTCCGAAACCCGCTGGTCATCCTCACCATAGGCCGGGGCCTGGTGGACGATGCCGGTGCCGTCGCTGGTCGTGACGTAATCGTCGACGAGGATCTGCCACGCGTTCTGGGTGCCCCAGGTCTCGGCATCCGCGTAGTAGTCGAAGAGCCTGTCGTACGAGACGCCCGCGAGCTCCGAACCCAGGATGCTGCGGGAGACAGCGGCACGAGCTTCTTCTGGGCTCTCGTACCCCAGGTCCTTCGCGTAGCCGGCGAGCAGGTCTTCGGCGAGCAGGTACTCGTGCGCCATCGTCTCGACCGCGTCGTCAGCCGCTCCCCCAGGCGTACGGTGGACGTCCGCCGCACCGTTCGGGCCACCGGGCAGGACGACGTAACGGATGTCGGGACCCACCGCGAGCGCGAGGTTTGTCGGCAGGGTCCACGGCGTCGTCGTCCACGCGAGTGCGCGGACAGCGGTGAGTCCGAGGGCCTCAGCCTTCGCGCCGACCAGCGGGAAGGTCACGGTGACTGAGGGGTCTTGGCGCATCTTGTAGACGTCGTCGTCCATGCGCAGCTCGTGGCTCGAGAGCGGGGTCTCGTCGCGCCAGCAATACGGCAGCACGCGGTAGCCCTCGTACGCGAGCCCCTTGTCGTAGAGGCTCTTGAAAGCCCAGAGCACGGACTCCATGTATCCGACATCGAGCGTCTTGTAGCCGCGTTCGAAGTCGACCCACCGAGCCTGCCGGGTGACGTAGTCCTCCCACTCGCGGGTGTAGGTCAGCACGGATTCGCGGGCCTTCGCGTTGAACGCGGCGATCCCCATCTGTTCGATCTCGGCCTTCTCGGTGATGCCGAGCTGCTTCATGGCCTCGAGCTCGGCGGGCAGGCCGTGCGTGTCCCATCCAAAGACGCGGTCGACCTTCTTGCCGCGCATGGTCTGGAATCGCGGGAAGAGGTCCTTCGCGTAGCCCGTGAGAAGGTGCCCGTAGTGCGGGAGTCCGTTCGCGAACGGCGGGCCGTCGTAGAAGACCCACTCCTGTGCGCCGTCGCGCTGCTCGATCGACGCACGGAAGGTGTCGTCCTGCTTCCAGAACGCGAGCACGTCGCGCTCAATCGCAGGAAAGCGCGGGCACGGCGAAACGTCAGCGGCGGGGCCGAAGGCGGAGGGGCGGGGGTAGCTCATGTCATCTCGCAGGGGTCACGGACATCATCTGCCGGGACGACTCTCGCGAGCCGCGGTACCACCCTGCGTGCCGGTCCGGTCTGCGTCCGGTCCAGCCCCTCTCACTGCGGCTGTGACGGGCCTGACCCGCTCGGTTCTACTGAGCCCCTCGCGGGACCGTTCTTCCGAGAGCTCCCCGGTGATGGCCGGATCGGTGCTGATTGCTCGATTCTAGCGGCGCCTAGGGTGGATGCGTGCCTCGCTCTCGATCCGATGAACCGCTGGCTCCGCGCGTCAGCAGCCCCGACCTTCCGGCGAGTCTCGAATCGGTTGCGGCGATCGATCGTCACGATGACCTTCTCGGCGTGCGTGTGGGTGCGCTTCGCGGCGAGGTAGACGGCTCGTTCGCGAGAATCGCGGAGTGTGAGATTCCGGATGTCGACCTCGACTCCCTGACTCTCGCCGGCGCCTCGGTGCGTGATGTTCTCATCAGTGGCATCCGTGCGACGCGGCTGATCGCACCCAACAGCGCCTGGCGCACCGTGACGATCAACGGAGGGCGACTCGCGACTCTCGAACTCAGCGGCGCCGAGCTCGACGGCGTCGAGTTCCGTGGAATGCGCATCGACTACGCGAACCTCAGCATGTCCACCCTGACCGACGTTCGATTCGTGGACTGCCGGTTCGGTTCTCTGGACCTCCCTGAGGCAGCGCTCACCCGCGTCACCTTCGAGGGATGTCACGCCGATGAGGTCGACTCGCGGGGCTTGCGTTCGCAGCACCTCGACCTCCGAGGGCTCGAGGCGCTGTCGTTCACCAGTCCGGCAGGACTGAGCGGCGCGACGCTCACGACGCGGCAGGTCGAGCAGCACTCGACGCCCCTGGCCATGGCTCTCGGCATCCGGGTCCTCGAGTGATTCCCCAGCCGGCGACTGCCTTCTCGGGCATACAGACGGCTCGGCTCGGGTTGCGAGAGCTCACGCCGCAGGATCATTCGGCGTTGCATCGTGTACTCGGCGACGAGGTCGCGATGAGCGCGTACGAGCATGGTTTCTCTCCGGCGGAGACGGCCACATGGATCGAGGGCCAACTCCGCCGCTATCGCGACGACGGGTTCGGGCTGTGGGCCGTGACGGATGCGGAGACCGACGAGGTCATCGGGGACTGCGGTCTCACCGTTCAGCGCACTGCAACGGCAGAGGTCGTCGAGGTCGGATATCACCTCCTGCGGCAGCGGTGGGGTCTCGGATATGCCACGGAGGCTGCGTCCGCGTGCCTGGATTGGGGCTTCGCGAACGTCGTTGTGCCGGAGATCTACGCGATAGTGCGCGATACGAACCTCGCGTCGATGAACGTCGCGATCCGGCTCGGGATGACGGTCCGCGAGCGTTTCGTCAAGCACTACCGCGACATCGACATGCCGCACCTGGCTTTCGCGATCTCGCGCGCGGCCTGGCGCTCTCGGCATCCGTCGCCCTGACTCGGCCATTCCGGAGGGCGTGACCACTCGGGAGGACCAGGTACGCCACTTGGGCCCTCCCGATCGCGCATCGCCTCCCGAGTGAACCCGGTTTGCGACAGCCCTAACCAGCCGGATGCCTAGCGCGGACGACGGTGGAGGCCTGCCGCGACGGCAGCCATGACAAGCGCCTGTACCTCCGGCCAGTTGTCGACGACCTGCCGGTAACCCACCCGGATGACGTGATAGCCACGCAGACGCAGTTCGGCGTCGTGCCGATTGTCACTGTCCCGTTGTGCGCCAACATGGGACCCGCCATCGATCTGGAGAACGAGCCTGTCGCCGATGAGCAGATCGACACGGTGGCCGGCGATCCAGATCTGCGGACGCAGCGGGAGCCCGAGCCACCTCAACCGCACGACGGCGATCGTCTCGAGCCCTGAATCCGACCAGGGCGTTACCTGATCGAGAAGTCGAGAGGCCGGCTCTGGGAGTGGGAGGTTTCGCAGCCGATCAATGTCTGCTCGCCCCGTGCGCAGCGCAGATTCCCAGATGGCCAGCGCCGCGTCATCCGGTTGGCACAGGGCGACCTGAACCAGCATGTTCTCGATCTCATCTTCCAAGGAGCCGGGTGGTCGAGGCACGAGTGGCGTCCGCCAGTGCGTTACCGCGCCGGGCAGCCCCACATGACCGGCGTGGGATGGAGCGGCAACATGCCACTCCGGCTCTTTGAGAACCCAGAGCCCGCGGCGGCGCGCGAGCGAGATGCAGGTGATTACCACGCCCTCCCCCGCGGCACGGATGAGCTCGGGATCGGCGGTCGGCACGGCAACCCACCCTCGCCGCGGCCGGATGAGAACGCCCGAGCGGAGGGCATCAGTGAGGCGTCGCGACGAGACGCGCCGAGCTCTGAGCCACGACGACGGTATGACACCCCCGTGAGTCGCGACGAACGCGCTGAGATCCATCTCGCCAGCCCATCGCACGGTGCCGGGGCGGAGGCTTCGAGTGGCAGCATCCGTGGAGAGTGCGCCCGGCCAGCGCGGCAGGGGAGGAACGTAGTACGACTTTCGCCGGACACTCGGGAGGCGATGCACGCTTGGGAGGACGAGACTCCAGCTTCGGCCCTCCGGAATGCGCATCACCTCCCGGGTGTACCCGCGGGCCCGGTGCTCACCGCCCCGGGCCGGTAGAATCGAGGCGTATCCCACACTCAGGCACGCACACACGGTGCCGCACATATCGCGCTAGGAGACCCATGGCCGCCATACCCGACAAGCCCGCCCTCGAAGGTCTCGAGCAGAAGTGGGATGCCGCCTGGACGGATGCCGGAACCTACCGGTTCAACCGCGGCGCCGCCGCCGAGGTCGGACGCGGCGGGGTCTACTCCGTCGACACTCCCCCGCCCACGGCATCCGGGTCGCTTCACATCGGTCACGTGTTCAGCTACACCCACACCGACGTGAAGGTGCGTTTCGAACGGATGCGGGGCAAGACCGTCTTCTATCCGATGGGGTGGGACGACAACGGGCTTCCGACCGAACGCCGCGTGCAGAACTACTACGGCGTCCGCTGCGATCCCTCGCTGCCGTATGACGCCGACTTCACTCCCCCCTACGAGGGCGGTGACAACAAGAGCAGCAAGGCAGCCGACCAGGTGCCGATCAGCCGCCGCAACTTCATCGAACTGTGCGAAAAGCTCACTGTCGAAGACGAAAAGCACTTCGAAGATCTCTGGCGGATGCTGGGGCTGTCCGTCGACTGGACCCAGACCTACCGCACGATCTCGGACGAGACGATGCGCACGAGCCAGCTCGCGTTCCTGCGCAACCTCGAACGTGGCGAGGCCTACCAGTCGCTCGCGCCGACCCTGTGGGACATCGACTTCCGCTCCGCGATCGCGCAGGCAGAACTCGAAGACCGCGAGCAGCCAGCCGCCTACCACCGCCTCGCTTTCCACAAGAGCGACGGCAGCGGCGACATCCACATCGAAACCACGCGCCCCGAACTGCTGGCCGCGTGTGTCGCGCTGGTCGCCCACCCCGATGACGAGCGCTACCAGCCCGCATTCGGCACGACCGTGCGCACGCCGCTGTTCGATGTCGAGGTGCCAGTGCTGCCGCACCCGCTCGCGCAGCCCGACAAAGGCTCGGGTATCGCGATGATCTGTACGTTCGGCGACGTCACCGACATCATCTGGTGGCGCGAGCTCGACCTCCCCAACCGCACGATCATCGGCAAGGACGGCCGCATCATCGCCGAGGCTCCCGAGGTCATCACGACGGACGCCGCGCGTGCCGCCTATGCGGAGCTTGCCGGCAAGACCGTTTTCAGCGCCAAGAAGCGCATCGTGGAACTCCTGCAGGAGTCAGGCGAGTTGATCGGCGACCCGAAGCCGTTCACCCACCCCGTGAAGTTCTTCGAGAAGGGCGACCGCCCCCTCGAGATCGTCTCGACGCGTCAGTGGTACATCCGCAACGGAGCCCGCGACGAGGCGCTGCGTGAAAAGCTCCTCGAACTCGGCCGCGACGTGGCGTGGCATCCGGACTTCATGCGCGTGCGCTACGAGAACTGGGTCGGCGGCCTCACCGGCGACTGGCTCGTCTCACGCCAACGATTCTTCGGCGTGCCGATCCCGGTCTGGTACGCCCTCGATGAGAACGGTGAGCGCGACTACGACCGCGTCCTGCTCCCTTCTCACGACCAACTTCCCATCGACCCCACCACCGACGTGCCGCCCGGCTACACCGCGGACCAGCGGGGAGTCCCGGGCGGCTTCGACAGCGAGCGTGACATCTTCGACACCTGGGCGACCTCGTCCCTGACTCCCCAACTCGCCGGCGGCTGGGAGCGCGATCCCGAGCTCTGGGATCTTGTCGCACCGTTCGACCTGCGTCCCCAGGGACAGGACATCATCCGGACGTGGCTGTTCTCGACGATGCTTCGCAGCGCGCTCGAGGACGGGCGAGCGCCGTGGACTGATGCCGCGATCTCGGGATTCATCGTCGACCCTGACCGCAAGAAGATGTCCAAGTCCAAGGGCAACGTTGTCACCCCCGCCGACATCCTGCAGCAGCACGGTTCGGATGCCGTGCGCTACTGGGCAGCATCCAGCCGTCTGGGCACGGATGCCGCGTTCGACCCGCAGAACCCGACCCAGATCAAGATCGGCAGGCGCCTGGCGATCAAGATCCTGAACGCGGCGAAGTTCGTGCTCTCGTTCCCCGTCACCGAAGGCGCCCGCATCACTCACGCGCTGGATGCCTCGATGCTCGCGACCCTGGACGGCGTCGTGCGCGACGCCACCGCAGCACTCGACGCGTACGACCACGCCCGTGCACTGGAGATCACCGAGTCGTTCTTCTGGACCTTCTGCGACGACTATCTCGAGCTGGTGAAGGAACGCGCCTACGACCAGAGCGATGTCGGGCAGGCATCCGCCGCTCTGGCGCTACGCATCGCGCTGTCGACGCAGCTGCGTCTGCTCGCGCCCGTGATCTCGTTCGCGACCGAGGAAGCCTGGTCGTGGTTCGAGGAGGGTTCGATTCACACGGCGTCGTGGCCCGAGCCGCTCGGCATCGACGGGGACCCCGCGGTACTGACCGCGGTCGGTGAGGCGCTCATCGGCATCCGTCGCGCCAAGACGGAGGCAAAGGCCTCGCAGAAGACGCCGGTGGCCTCGATCACGATCGGTGCACCTGCCGCGACAGTGGAGCGTCTGCGCACCGCCGAGGGCGACCTGAAGGCCGTGGGACGCATCGACACGATCACGTACACGGATGCCGACAGCACGACCGTGGCATCCATCGAACTCGGAGAGGTCTGACATGCAGCTCGGAACCCGCTGGCCCCTCGGGGCGACACCGCCGGCCGCCGTGCCCGACGCGCTTCGCGCGCAGATCGCCGCGGTCGAGGACCTGATCTCTGCCGGACAGCTCGCTCAGGAGCCGACACCGCGCTGGACGCTCACTTGGCTCGAGGGTCGGCCGATCGCGGAACTGGACACCGGCGTGATCGTGACTCTCGACGACGACGGCGAGGCGGTCGTGCACCACGACCCCGACGACGAGTTCGCGTGAACCTGCGATCACTCCTCGTTCGGTGACACCCGGCTCGCTGCCAGAAGAAGCCGCGCGGCGGCGAGTGCGGCGATGATCGTCACGGCTGCCGCGATGACGTACGGAAGCCGAAGGTCGACACGTGCGACCAGGCCCCCGAGCATCGTGGCGATGGGGAAGAGCCCCCAGGTGAGGCTCCGGATGATCCCGAGGACCCGGCCGAAGATGTCGCCCGGGATGATCATCGGCCGCAGCGCTCCCCACGGGACGTTCCAGAGCGACACTGCGAACGCCATTCCTGCGTAGGCGACGATCGCGCTGACGAGTTCGGGGGCCACTCCCACCGCAGCCAGGCAGACGCCGGCAGCCAGATTGGCGCCCAGCATGACGGCGCCGCGGCCGGAGCGACGCACGAGCGCCGGCGCGACGAGTGAGCCCAGCAGCGCGCCGGCTCCGATTCCCGCCGTGACGAAACCGATCGCCGCAGGAGCCACGCCCTGCGTCTCGAGGAAGTAGAGAATCGTCGGCGCCTGCGCGAACGAGAAGGCGCCACCGAGGATCGAGGTAAAGACCACGAGCGCACGGAGATAGCGATGGCGCCACAGGTACAGCGCAGCATCCTTGGTCGAGACCCGCGCAGCGGCAGATGCCGGGAGCCTCTCACCGGGAACCGCCACCTCGTCGCTTGCAAATGCGGCATCCGGGGCGGCCCTACGCAGGGCACTGGCAGCGGAGATCGGCAGCATGAGCGCTAGAACGATGGGGATCAGATAGCCCGCCGATCCGACCCAGAGCGGGAGCACGAGCGAGATCGCGAAGAGGACTCCCGCAATGGGCTGCGCGACGAAGTTGTCGATCGTGATCTGGGCTGCCTGAATCCGGCTGTTGGCCCGGTCGAGCCCTGCCTTGCCGACCAGCGACGGGATCACCGCATTCGTCGCGTTATCGAAGAGGGTCTCTCCGATGCCGAACGCTACAGTCGCAACGAGCAGGTGCCACAGCTCCAGGTGACCGGTTGCCGTCAGAGCAGCCAGGGCGACCGCGACGCCGCCCCGAAGCACGTTCGCCGAGGCCATGACCCGGCGTCGGTCGAACCGGTCGACGATCATGCCTGCTGGAAGCCCGAAGAACAGCCAGGGAACGAACGCCAGCGCTCCCACAGCGGCAATGGCTACCGGGTCCCGCGTCAGCGTCGTCGCGATGAGAGGGACCGCCGTACGGCCCACGCCATCCGCGAGGTTACTGAATGCTGCAGCGGTCCAGAGCTTCCCGAAGTCCCTGCCGAGCGGAACCCGACCCTGGACGGAGCTCGGGGCGAGGGTCATCGTGGCAGGATGCCGAGATGGGCGCCGGCGCGGGCATCAGCGCGCCCGTCAGCGTACCCGCGTTCCGCTGCGTGCCGGATCCGACGTGTCGATGCGCGCCTCCGAACCCGCGCTTCAATATCCCGTTCCAGCGCTCGCAAGATGGCCAGCGCCGCCCGCTCGAGCGCACTCGGCTGCGGCTGCTCGCATCGGCTGGGGGCCACTGTGCTGATGACGCTCATGACTCCTCCGGGTCTGTCAGGGGGAACACATCGGTTCGGATGGTGAAGGGTCGCACTCCCTCGCCCTGCTGGTCGCGATAGCGAGCGACATAGGAGTCGATGACGGTCTCAACCTCGCGAACGAGTTCTTCGAACTGGCCATCGGTCAGCCGAACGGTGGCGGTGCTGAGCATCGCTGTCCACTCGTCGGGATCCTTTCGAATCTGGCGCGAGATGAAATCCTCGAGCTGCCGGTTCCGGCGTCGATAGAACTCGCTGATGACGACCTGGCTGGCGGCGCGGCCCGCGGGACTCTTGACGGCCGTCGGGCTGGTCATCGAGACGGCTCCCTTGGGACGTTCCCACCAACGCTCGCGCCCCGTCCCGCGATCCGGAACCTCTCGAATGAGATCGTGCTTGGCGAGGGCGCGCAGGTGATAGCTCGTGGCGCCCGACGACTCCCCCAGCTGCTCCGCCAGCGAACTCGCCGTCTGAGGACCGAACTGACTCAGGATGTCGTAAATCTCCACGCGAAGCGGGTGGGCGAGGGCGCGCAGTGCGCCAACGTCCAGTTCGCGCGCCTCGCCGATCCTCGGCGGCTGATCGCCCGGCATCTCCTCCGACTCGTTCACGATGCAAGAATAAGATTGCAAACAATATTTTGCAAGCATATATTTGCAAACGACGTTTTGGAGTCCGCTACTGAGGAGATAGGTTGAGTCCATGACCGACGCCGCCCTGTCGAACCCGCTCCTCGCCGCAAGCCCGCTCCCCTACGGGCTCCCCGACTATCGGGCCATCCGTCCGGAGCACTATTTGCCGGCGTTCACCGAGGCATTCGCCCGGCATCGGCGCGAGATCGACGCGATCACGAATGTCGCGGCCGCCCCGACGTTCGAGAACACACTGGTGCCCCTGGAGCGGAGTGGTGAGCTGCTCCACGATGTCGCGTCGGCGTTCTACACCGTCTCGTCTGCTGACGCGACGCCGGAGATTCAAGAGATCGAAGAGGCACTCGCACCGTTGATGGCGGCGCACACGGATGCTGTGCAGCTGAACCCCGAGCTCTATCGACGCATAGCGAGCGTGCATGCGCAGCTGGATGACCTCAACCTCGCGCCGGAGGATCGCTATCTGGTCGAGCGTCACTACCGCGAGATGACCCACGCGGGCGCGGGCCTCGACGAAGCCCAGAAGGCCCGACTCACCGAGATCAACGGTCGCCTCTCGACCCTCACCACGACCTTCGAGAAGAATCTCCTGAACGACACAAATGACCTCGCTGTCCTGTTCGATGATGTCACCGAGCTCGACGGGCTCACCGAGGGTGAGCTGTCGGCGGCCGCGCGAGCAGCTGCCGATCGCGGCATCACGGGGGCTGGCTGATCTCGCTCACCCTGTTCACCGGACACCCGTACCTGGGTTCCCTGCACAATCGCCGGTCACGCGAGAGAATCATGGCGGCATCCCGCGCTCGTGGTACCCGCGACAACGGCAACGACAATCGCCCTGTACTACGCGAGATCGTGCAGCTGCGAGCAGAGCGCGCTGAGCTCCTCGGGTACCGCTCACACGCCGACTACGTCACCTCAGATGAGACAGCGCGAAGCCCCGAAGCCGTTCGCGACCTGCTGTTCCGCCTCGCCGCGCCGGCGGCCCGCAACGCCCGAACAGAGCAGGCGTCGCTTCAGGCGATGGCGGATGCTCAAGCCGAACCGTTCACGATAGAGGCACACGACTGGGCCTATTTCACCGAGAAGGTTCGGTCAGCTGAATACGACATCGACACCGCAGCGCTGCGTCCGTGGTTCGAGGCTGAGCGCGTGCTCCAAGACGGCGTCTTCCGTGCAGCAACACAGCTCTACGGCATCACTTTCACCGAGCGCCCCGACCTTCCGGGCTACCACCCTGACGTGCGGGTCTTCGAGGTGTTCAATGCCGATGGCTCGGCACTCGGGCTCTACCTGCTCGATCTGTATACACGTGATAGCAAACGCGGTGGCGCGTGGATGAACTCCATCGTTTCCCAGTCCCAGCTGCGCGGCACGGCGCCGGTCGTGGTAAATAACCTCAATGTCGTGAAGCCGGAGCCGGGCACTCCGACGCTGTTGACCCTTGACGAAGTCACGACCTTTTTCCACGAGTTCGGCCACGCGCTGCACGGCCTGTTCGCGACAGTCACCTACCCGCACTTCGCCGGCACCAATGTGTTCCGCGATTTCGTCGAGTTCCCGAGCCAGGTCAACGAGATGTGGATCTTCTGGCCCGAGATCGTGGCAGCCTATGCGCGCCACATCGAGACAGACGAGCCACTGCCGGCGCAGGTTGTGGAGCGCCTGAATGCGACCGAGAGCTTCAACCAGGGGTTCGCGACGAGCGAGTACTTGGCTGCATCCTGGCTCGATCAGGCCTGGCACTCGCTTCGTTCAACTGATGGTGCTGACGCGGTGGATGTCGCGGAGTTCGAGGCTGCTGCGCTGGCGGAGATCGGGCTCGACAATCCGGCGGTTCCGACCCGGTACTCATCCACGTATTTCGCCCACATCTTCTCCGGCGGCTACAGCGCGGGCTACTACTCCTACATCTGGAGCGAAGTCCTGGATGCCGACACCGTTGAATGGTTCCGCGAGAACGGCGGTCTCACGCGGGCGAACGGCGACAGATTCCGGGAGCGCCTCCTCGGCGTCGGCGGGTCGAAGGATCCGCTCGAGGCGTACCGGGACTTCCGCGGCCGCGAGGCCGAGATCGCCCCGCTGCTGCGTCGCCGGGGACTCGACAGCTAGGGAGCCCGCCCTCAGTCTCCAGCCGGGCCGACGCGGGGCGCGTCGACAACAAACCGCAGCCGCGCGAACTGACCGACCTGGCGCGCTTCGACCAGGCGGAGCCGGTCCGACTCAACCCGACGCGGAAACAGGGGCGCGCCGCTGGTCAGTGCGACAGGTGCGATCGATAGGGCGATCTCGTCGAGCGCTCCAGCGTCGTAGAACTGCGCGGCAAGCTCTCCGCCGCCGACGATCCACACGTCCGACTCCCCCGCGGCGTCACGAATCTCGCTCAACACGCCCGTCACCGGCCCCGAGACGAACGTCACATCCGCACCCTCCGGTACGGGCAGGTTCCTCGAGGTGAAGACGAACGTGCGGCGGGTGCCGAAGAGCTCGTGCCACTTCTCGGGGTGATCTACGAGATCAGACTCGCGCAGTATCCACTCGTAGGTCGACGACCCCTCGACGATCAGCGCGTCTGTGGGTGGCAGGAGCTCAGGATCTGGCTCGGTGCCGCCTGGCACGTCAAAGAGCCACTGCAAGGAATGGTCGGAGTCAGCGATCCAGCCGGTGAAGCTGGTCGCGGTGTCATAGATGAATCGCGTCACGCCGCGACGCTACTCGGTGGCCCCGACATCCTTCACGGGCAGGACGTGACGCCCGCTCAGGCGGACTTGCGAGCCTGGCGCAGTACGAGCGTCGGAGCTGCGCCATCCTCGACGGCAGCGCGCGTCACGATCACCTTGTCGACGTTCTCGGCAGAGGGGATCTCGAACATGATCGGCCCCAGCACATCTTCGAGAATCGCGCGCAGGCCGCGGGCGCCGGTCTTGCGCGCCACCGCGAGATCGGCGATGGCAACGAGCGCCTCGTCGTCGAACTCCAGGCTGACACCGTCGATCTCGAACATCCGCTGGTATTGCTTGACCAGCGCGTTCTTCGGCGCCGTGAGGATCTCGATGAGGGCCTCGCGGTCAAGCGGCGACACGGATGCGACAACGGGAAGGCGCCCGATGAACTCGGGGATCAGGCCGAACTTGTGCAGGTCCTCGGGCTGAACCTCGCTGAACAGGCTGAGGTCGTCGCCCTTGTTATGAAGCGGCGCCCCGAATCCCACACCATGCTTGCCGACGCGCGACGAGATGATGTCTTCCAATCCGGCGAAGGCGCCGGCCACGATGAACAACACGTTCGTCGTGTCGATCTGGATGAACTCCTGATGCGGGTGTTTGCGCCCACCCTGCGGCGGGACGGAAGCCACCGTGCCCTCGAGGATCTTCAGGAGAGCCTGCTGCACGCCCTCACCAGACACATCCCGCGTGATCGACGGATTCTCGGCCTTACGGGCGATCTTGTCGACCTCGTCGATATAGATGATGCCGGTCTCAGCACGTTTCGTGTCGAAGTCTGCTGCCTGCAGGAGCTTCAGCAGGATGTTCTCGACGTCCTCGCCGACATACCCCGCCTCGGTCAGCGCAGTCGCATCGGCGACGGCAAAGGGCACGTTCAGTCGCTTGGCAAGGGTCTGCGCGAGGTAGGTCTTTCCGCATCCCGTCGGCCCGAGAAGCAGGATGTTGCTCTTGGCGATCTCGATGTCTTCGGCGCGCTGCTCGGCGGGCTGCAGCGTCGAGTGCGCACGGACACGCTTGTAGTGGTTGTAGACCGCCACCGACAGGGCACGTTTCGCTGGCTCCTGACCGACGACGTACTCCTCGAGGAACGCGAAGATCTCGCGAGGCTTGGGCAGATCGAAGTCGGCGACAACCCCGTCGCCGGACTCTGCCATACGCTCTTCGATGATCTCGTTGCAGAGTTCGACGCACTCGTCGCAGATGTACACGCCGGGTCCGGCGATGAGTTGCTGCACCTGCTTTTGGCTCTTACCGCAGAAAGAGCACTTGAACAGATCAGCGCTCTCACCGATGCGTGCCATCAGGGGGTCCTCCTCGTTCCGGGCGGCTGTGGTCCGAGCCTAACCGAGGCGGGCGACATCCGGTGGGATTGGTCGCAGCTCGTGCCGACAGCGCCGGGCCCCGGCATCCGTGTCATGCGACGGATGCCGGGGCCCGGTTTCTGGTGTTACTTCGCGGGGGTCGCGGGCAGACGCTTACGCGTCGTGAGTACCTGGTCGACCAGCCCGTAGGTGACCGCTTCTTCTGCGGAGAGGATCTTGTCACGGTCGATGTCACGGTTGACCTCGTCGGCACTGCGGTGCGAGTGCTTCGCAAGGGTCTCCTCGAGCCACGTGCGCATCCGCAGGATCTCCGCCGCCTGGATCTCGATGTCCGACGCCTGACCGTGTCCTGCCTCGCCCATCGCGGGTTGGTGGATCAGGATGCGGGCGTTGGGCAGCGCGAGACGCTTACCGGGAGCCCCAGCTGCCAGCAGCACGGCGGCAGCGGAAGCTGCCTGACCGAGCACGACTGTCTGGATCTGCGGCGACACGTACTGCATGGTGTCGTAGATCGCCGTCATCGCGGTGAACGATCCACCGGGCGAGTTGATGTACATGATGATGTCGCGGTCGGGATCCTGCGACTCGAGGACGAGCAGCTGCGCCATCACATCGTCGGCGGAGGCGTCGTCAACCTGGACACCCAGGAAGATGACGCGATCTTCGAACAGCTTGTTGTACGGGTCCTGGCGCTTGTAACCGTAGGCGGTGCGCTCCTCGAACTGCGGGAGCACGTACCGGCTGCCCGGCATCTGCAGCGCAGCGGGCGAGGCCTGCGGGAGGCGAAGGTTCGGGGTGTTCATGCGGATTCTCTCTCTTCTGCCGTCGCTGCGTCGATCACTGCGCCGCGGGTGAGGTGTCGGTGCCGCCACCGCCACTGACGTCGGCAGCGTGCTCGCGGATGTGATCGACGAAGCCGTAGGCCAGCGCCTCCTCGGCGGTGAACCAGCGGTCGCGGTCACCGTCCTCGTTGATCTGCTCGACCGACTTGCCGGTTTGCGCGGCGGTGATCTCAGCGAGGCGGTTCTTCATCGATGTGATGAGCTGCGCCTGCGTCTGGATGTCGCTCGCCGTGCCACCGAAGCCACCGTGCGGCTGGTGCAGGAGCACGCGGGCATTGGGGGTGATGTAACGCTTGCCCTTTGTGCCGCTTGTCAGCAGCAGCTGGCCCATCGATGCGGCCATTCCGATGCCGACGGTGACGATGTCGTTCGGCACGAACTGCATCGTGTCGTAGATGGCCATACCGGCGGTGATCGAGCCACCGGGAGAGTTGATGTAGAGGTAGATGTCCTTCTGCGAGTCCTCGGCGGCCAGCAGCAGGATCTTCGCGCAGATCTCGTTGGCGTTCTCGTCGCGCACCTCTGATCCCAGCCAGATGATGCGGTCCTTCAGCAGCCTGTCGAAGACGCTCGTCGCGACCAGTGGTTCAGCCATGTGTGCTCCCGTTTCGTTGCGTGAGATCGAATCTACCGGCGGGGTTCGCGCGACCCGCTCGTGTTCGCCGTGGGCAGATCGTGCTGCGCGGGGCGCGCACGCGCTACCCCAAGAAACGACGGATGCCTCGACCGATGTGGTCGAGGCATCCGCTCAGTGGTCTTACTCGGCGTCGGCCTTCGTCGACTTGCGCGGCGCGCGCTTCTTGGGAGCCGGCTCCTCTTCGGCCTCGATGATCTCGTCGGCGTCGGCGGCGGCATCCGCAATGCCCTGCGCTTCTTCGACGACCTCTTCTTCGGCCTCTGCCTCGTCCTCACCGAGGATGAGGTGCGCCGACAGGTCTACGGCGGCTCCGGTCGTGTCGACGATCTTCACGTCTCGAAGGGCGTGAACAAGAGCCTTGCTGCGGGCAACTTCGCCGACCATGGCGGGCAGCTGGTTGCCCTGCTGGATCGCATTGACGAAGTCCTGCGGCGACATGCCGTACTGGGCAGCCGACTGGATCAGGTACTGGGTCAGCTCATCCTGCGACACCTTGACGTCGTAGGTTTCGGTGAGCTTGTCGAGGATCATCTGCGTGCGGAACTGCTTCTCAGACGCTTCGGTCACCTCTGCGCGGTGCTCGTCATCCTCCAGACGTCCCTCACCCTCGAGGTGCTGGTGCACCTCGTCTTCGATGAGTCCGGCCGGCACGGGGATCTCGACCTGCTCGAGGAGGAGGTCGACGAGCTTGTCGCGGGCGGCAGAGGTCTGCTGCAGGCCCGACTGCTGCGATGCGGTGGTGCGCAGGCTTTCGCGGAGCTCCGCGATCGTGTCGAACTCGCTCGCGATCTGCGCGAAGTCGTCGTCTGCCTCGGGCAGTTCGCGCTCCTTCACGCTGGTGACGGTGACCGCAACTTCAGCCTCTTCACCGGCGTGATCTCCACCGACGAGCTTCGAACGGAACGTCGTGTCTTCACCTGCGGTGAGGGATTCGATTGCCTCGTCGATGCCCTCGAGCAGTTCACCGGAGCCGACCTCGTAGGACACGCCTTCGGCGCGGTCGATCTCGGCGCCCTCGATGGTGGCGACGAGATCCAGCTCGACGAAGTCACCGGAAGTGGCGGGGCGGTCGACGGTGATGAGCGTGCCGAAGCGCGCGCGCAGCTTGTCGAGTTCGGCATCCACCGCGGCCTCGTCGACCTCGACTGCCTCGATCTCGACAGTGAGACTGTCAAGCGCGGGGAGCGTGACCTCGGGGCGAACGTCCACCTCGATCTCGACCTTCAGGTCGCCCGAGAAGTCCTTCTCGTTCGGCCACTCGGTGATGTCGGCGCTCGGGCGACCGATAACGCGGAGCTCCTGAGCTTCTACCGCCTCGCGGTAGAAGCGGTCGAGTCCGTCGTTGACGGCATGCTCGAGAACGGCACCCCGACCGATGCGCTGATCGATGATCGGCGCAGGCACCTTGCCCTTGCGGAAGCCGGGGATCTGGACATCCTTCGCGATGTGCTCGTAAGCGTGCGCGATGCTCGGCTTGAGTTCGTCGGGGGTGATCGAGAGCAGCAGCTTGACGCGGGTGGGGCTGAGCTTCTCGACAGTGCTGGTGACCATGCCTGTGTTGTTCTCCTCGTGCTGCACCGCACCGAAGCGCGGTGGAAGGTCTGGGTGTAAGGCCGTGACGTCGGGGCGACAGGATTTGAACCTGCGACTTCCCGCTCCCAAAGCGGGCGCTCTACCAAGCTGAGCTACGCCCCGGGCGGGATCTCACGCGCTGTGCGACAGACGGCCCACAGAAGTCTAGCTGACGCGCGGACCGACGTTGCGGGGGCCGACCTTCTCGCCGCCGTAGGACTTCTTCCTAAGGAAGGACGATCGGCCCGGCATCCGTCCTACCCAGGCGATTTCTCCTACCTTCACGAGGCCCGGTTGGGCCGCGGATGCGAGGACGGGTCGCGGTGCCCTATAGACTGTCGGATGCTGCGGCTCCGGCCGCTGCGGGGGCGTAGCTCAATGGTAGAGTCCCAGTCTTCCAAACTGGTTGTGCGGGTTCGATTCCCGTCGCCCCCTCCATCGCTCTCACGTGCGGCCGCAGGCCGTGCGGGAGAGCGATCGTGCGTTCTGCGGGAAGCGAACCCGCAGGGTGGGCCCACGCCGCCGGAGGCTCCGCGCGCCGCGCAGCGGCGTGTGGAGTGGCGGTGGGGACGATTCCCGTCGCCCCCTCCATCGCTCTCACGTGCGGCCGCAGGCCGTGCGGGAGAGCGATCGTGCGTTCTGCGGGAAGCGAACCCGCAGGGTGGGCCCACGCCGCCCGAGGCTCCGCGCGCCGCGCAGCGGCGTGTGGAGTGGCGGTGGGGACGATTCCCGTCGCCCCCTCCAGCTAACGGCAGTCTTACTCCCCCGCGTCCCGGGCCTCGCGATGCGCGAGGACACCGGCACGGTAGACCTCGGCGTTACGCAGGATGCCGAGCTTCTCCTCGTCCGTCAGTTCACGCCGCACCTTCGCGGGGACGCCGGCGACCATCGATCCGGGTGGGATGATCGTGCCGCCGAGAACGAGCGCTCCCCCGGCGACGAGCGATCCAGCGCCGATCACGGCGCCGGAGAGGATCACGGATCCCATACCTATGAGGCATCCGTCTTCGACCGTGCAGCCGTGGACCACGGCGTTGTGTCCGACCGAGACGTTCTCGCCGATGACCACCGGGCTGCCGGCATCCACATGGACCGAAACGTTGTCTTGCAGATTCGAGCCGGCGCCAACCGTGATCGAGGCGCTGTCGCCGCGCAGCACCGCGTTGTACCAGACGCTGGACTCGGGCCCGAGTCGAACATCACCGATCACGCGCGCACCGGCGGCGAGAAACGCGGACTCGTCGACTTCGGGACTCAGCCCGGCGACGGAAAGAACGGATGCGGAATCTGAGGTCATGCTCCGACAGTAGATCAGCGCTACTCGGCCCGGCCAGCCGCAGTACGAGGGATTCAGTCCTCGAGGTGTGTCACGCGGCCACCGAGCAGGGTAGCTCGCACCGGCATCGTGCGAAGATCCGACTCGGATGCTGTCAGCGGGTCTTGGGCGCACAGGACCAGGTCAGCAACAGTCCCCGGTTCGATGCGACCCGGGGCGGCGGATCCCCCGTGTGTCGACGCGGCCAGTGCGACGCGGGCGTCGATGGCCTGCTCGACCTGCCACGGTGGACGTCCGTCGCGGGTGCGATAGATCGCCGATGCCATCGCCGCCCACGGGTCGAGCGGCGCCACTGGGGCGTCGGACCCGAAGAGCAGATTCGCGCCGGCGTCCACCAGTTCCCGGAAGGGATAGGGACGCGCGATCTGGGCAGACCAGATGGTGTCGGAGAGATCCCGGTCATCGAGGGCATGCTCGGGTTGGACGCTCGCCCCGACACCCAACCGCGCAAAGCGGGGGATGTCGACGGCAGCAACCAACTGCGCGTGCTCGATCGTTCCTGTCGCGCCGGTTGCCGCGAAGGCGTCGAGCGCGTGGGTGTTCGCCAGGTCGCCGATCGCATGGATGGCGCAGGAGATGCCGTGAGCCGTGGCATCCGTCATGAGCGCGACAAGGTCGGCGGGCGGGATGGTCAGGACCCCATGATTGTGCGGGTCACCCGGATACGGATGCGAGCACGCGGCGGTCCGGGTTCCGAGCGACCCGTCGGTGATGACCTTCAGCGGGCCGACCGTGATCAGCTCGCTGAGGCGCTCGCCGCTCTGCCACCCCGTCTCGATGAGCCGGCTCAGCTGCGAGGGGTAGGTGCCGAACTCCACGCGCAAGGAATCGAAGCCAGCCGCGACACGGCGAGACCAGGAATCCGCATTCCAGGCCATGTCGAGATCGATGATTCCGACAACGCCGCGCGCCGCAGCATGCCGGGCGAGGTCGGCGACAGCCTCGTCGGCGTCGTCGGGGCTTGCGGCAGCCAGCCGACGCGTGATCTCGAACGCCGGCTCCTCGCGCAGCATCCCCGACGCATCCGGGGGCGTGATCTGCTCACGAGCGAAGGCAGCGGAGTTCAGCCACACGCTGTGCAGGTCCGCGTTGATCAGGTAGGTAGGAATGGTGCCCGTGGCCGCATCCAGCATCTCGAGCGTCGGTTCATCGGGCCAGAAAGCATCCCGAAAGCCAGCGCCGACCCGGATGCCACGACCGAGCAGCCTGGCGCTCGACATGATGTGTGCGGCATGGTGCGCTGATTCGGCACCACCGAGCGGCTCACGCTGTCGAGTGAGGGCAGCTGACACCGTGTGCACGTGGTGGTCCCACAGGCCCGGGATCAGCCACGCACCGCCGGCCTGCAGCACCTCACCGACCGGACGAACAGCGCCGGTAGGAGCAAGATCCGTGACGCGGCCACCCTCGATGAACACGTCATACGCGCCCTCGACCGGCAGAAGTTCGCTCCCCGGCCCCGTGATCCGTGCGCCGACGATGGTCGACACTGTCGCGCCCACGGCACTCATGCGCGAGCGTCATTCGCGCGGCGCATCTCTGCGGCAAGCGGCGGATTGTGATGCGGACCGTCATCCTCGAGCTCACGGATGATGTGGTCGACGAGCTCGACGGGCCGGTTCTGGCTGAGCTTGCGCTTGGCCGTCACCGACGTCGGTGTGAGGCGAAAGCCGACGGTGCCGCGCTCGAGTCGCTCGACGAAATCAGCATCGTTCGGACGCTCCCACAGCATCCGAGGCTCGGGCATCGGGGTCTCGAAACGCGCAACCAGACGGTCGAGCACCCGTAGATTCTCGTCGGTCGACAGCAGTTCCGGCGCTCCCCGCAGGTGCACTGTCACGAAGTTCCAGGTCGGCACGCTCGGCCGGTCGCCGTACCAGCCGGGCGAGATGTAGCCGTGCGGACCTTGGACGATGATCAGCAACTCGCGAGCCCCGAGGTCGTGGATCAGGTCGTCGGGCTTGCCGACGTGACCGACGACGGTGAGATCGTCACGAGTGTCATCCAGGAGCACCGCGTAGTGGGAGGCGACGAGACCGTCATCCGTCGAACTGACCAGGGTCGCCCACGGATTCTGCTCAACGATCCGTCGCAACTCGCCAACGTCGGTCATGGCGAAGCTCGGATTCTGCCGCATGCATTCAGCCTAAGGTGGTCGGATCCAGGCTCACGCCTGACACCTGGGGCACCAGTACAGCTTCCGCGACGCGGCCTCTTCGACCACGATCGCAGTGCCACAGACCCGGCAGGGCAACCCGGCGCGGTGGTAGACCCAGTGACGGTCGTCGCGGTGGGCCATGGCGCGACGATAGGCGTCAGGATCGAGGTCATCCATTGTCATCATTTGGCCGGTCTCAACGCCGATGGCGAGCAGCCGGGTCCAATCGCGCCAGAGTGCTCGCACCGTCTCTTCGGGCACGTCGCGCCCCGGGGTATGAGGGTTCAGCCGAACCCGGAACAGGAGTTCAGCTCTATAGACATTTCCGATTCCGCTGACGACCGACTGGTCCATCAGCAGCAGCCCGATGGGCGTCGGGGCGCGTCGCACGCGCGCGGTGAACAGCTCCTCACCCTCGGCGAGGTCGTCCACGAGCGGATCCGGTCCGAGCTTGGCGAGCGATGCGGCGACCTCGTCCGGCGTCTGCAGCTCGCAGGCTGTGGGTCCCCGCAGATCGGCGCAGGTCTCGTCGGTGAGCAGCCTCAGACGAACTTGGCCGACCACTGGGGGCGGCCACTGACCCTCCTCATCGGGCAGCCCGGTCGTCTGCTCCGACATCCGCACGTGAACGCGCGCGCGCCGGGGCGCGCCGATCGAGGTGAGCGAGTTCTCGCCCGCGGCATCCATGATCGGCTCGTCGATCACCGTGCCGCGCTGGTTGGTCTGTCCCATCCGCCCGTTCGCGGAGGCGATGGTGGGATCGGCGTCGATCACGCCGGCGAAGTCCCACGCACCGTACATGCCGAGGTGCACACGCAGCCACAGGTCACCATCGAAGCGCAGGAACATCTGCTTGCCGACCGCACGCGCCTCGAGCATTTCCCGGCCTGCGAGCGCTGCGGCCCCGTCGGCAAAGCGACCCTGCGGGCTGGATGCCTGCACAGCGCGACCGACGAAGTTGCGAGCGAACTGCCGAGCGATCCGGTGAACGGAATGACCCTCGGGCATCAACCAGCTTCCGGGTCGAACGAGTCGGTCGCGGCGGTGTTCGCGACATCCCGCGGGTCGGGCAGGAGCGACCCGTCAGCCTCGTACGCGGCGATCTGGCCGATGCGACGCACGTGACGTTCCTCGTTCGAGAAGGGCGTCTCTATGAACCGGTCGATGAAGGTCACGACCTCGCTGAAGGAGTGCTGGCGCGCTCCGATCGCGATGACGTTCGCATCGTTGTGCTGCCGGGCGAGCTCGGCAGTCGCAATGCTCCAGACGAGGGCTGCGCGGATGCCGCGCACCTTGTTCGCAGCGATCTGCTCACCGTTGCCCGAGCCACCGAACACGATGCCGAGAGCCTCGATGCCCGCACTCTGATCGGCGACGACGCCGAGGGCGGCACGGATGCAGAACGACGGGTAGTCATCGACGGCGTCGTACTCGATAGGGCCGTGGTCGATGACCTCGTGACCCTGCTCGGCGAGGTGGTGCTGGAGCTGCGTGGAGAACTCCATACCGGCGTGGTCGGTGGCGATGTGGATGCGCATGGTTCCCATCCTAGAAGCGACTGACGTCACGTCTGCGGGGTGTCGTCCTCAGCGGGTTTCGGCCGCCGCTCGCGTGTCACGAGGGACGCGTCGCCGGATGCCTCGTGGTCGGGACGGTCAGGCCCCTTCGGCTGGATGCGGCCCGGCTCGAGGGTGCGTGCAACGTCGTCAGCATCGACCACGTCGATCTCCTGCGTCGCTGTCGTGTACCACTCGGTGAGCTCGGGATCCGTCGAATCAAGCCACGCTCCCGCACCCTCGCCCGAGCCGACCTCGGTGGCGTCGAACACGAAGTCATCGCCGTGTTCGGCGATGCCCTGCCGGACCCCCTGCGCGATCGCTGCACGAGCGAACTTCCGGCGGAGCACGTACGGGTCTGTGCGCAGTTCCTTCGCCCACGCGATCATGATTCCGATGATCACGAGCGCGAATGGCAAGGCGGTCACGATCATGATGGACTGCAGCCCCTGCAGCGCTGTCGCACCGCCGACCACCAAGAGCGCCGCAGCGACCCCACCAAGCAGCACACCCCAGGTGATGGTCACCCACGAGGATGGCTCCGGCTTCCCGCGCTGACTCATCGACCCCATGACGATCGAGGCGGAATCGGCAGAGGTGACGAAGTAGACGACGATCGAGATGATCGCGACCACCGAGGTCAGGGCACCCAGTGGCAGTTCCCCGAGCACTCCGAACAGCACGTCCTCGGGTTGGGCGAGCTCGCTGAGCCCGACTCCCTCTTGCTCCATCCACATCGCCGTTCCGCCGAGGGTCGTGAACCACACGAAGCAGACGGCCGAGGGAATGAGGATGACGACGGTGACGAACTCGCGCAGCGTCCTGCCGCGCGAGATTTTCGCGATGAAGATCCCCACGAAGGGCGACCACGAGATCCACCATGCCCAGTAGTAGGTAGTCCAGGACGCCATGAAGGATGCGGCATCCTCACCTTCAAAGGAGTTGCGCGACATCATGATGCCGAGGTCGCTGAAGAAGGTCACCAGGCCCGACGGCAGCAAGGTGACGATCAGCACCGAAGAGCGTGACGATGATCGCGAAGATGTCGATCACGCCACCAGCCCAGCCGTCCACCCGGCGGCCGAACAGGGGCTCGAAAATCCCGGAGATGAGCGGCGCGCGACCACGCCGGTACGCGCCGTAGGCGATAGCGGCGCCGACGAGAGCGTAGAACCCCCACGCCAGCGGGCCCCAGTGGAACAGTGTCTGCGCGAGGGCTGTCTCCATGGCATCAGTCGTGCCCGGCTCGACGGTGAAACCATGCGGTGGGTCGACGAAGAATGACAACGGTTCCAGCGGACCATAGAACAGCAGTCCGATCCCCATTCCGGCCGAGAAGAGCATGGCAATCCACGAGATCGTCGAGAACTCGGGTTTCTCGTCGTCAGCACCGAGGCGCACCCCGCCTGTGCGGCCATAGCCGATCACGAGCATGAAGCCCAGGACGAGAACGGCGAGCGTCGAAAACAGCCAGCCGAAGTTCGTCGTCACCCAGCCGAGCGCGGTGCTGCCGACGAACTGTAGACTTGCCGGCGACACGATCGCCCAGATGATCACCGCTGCGACGAAGACGCCCGCCGTGAGAAAGACCGTCACATTCGTTGAGGATCGGCGCCCCGTCTGTTCAACACCGATGCCGGGGATCAGCGCCGGATGGATGCCGCGCTCGAGCTCTGGGGTGTTGACCTCGCGGAGCACTCGCTTGACAGGTCCGTTCGTCCCCGCACCGTCATTGGTCCGCGCCATCGAGGTCTCCCTGATTCCGTGTGCACTCACTCGTCAGGTAAACGTCGGCTCAACGCTATACCGCCTCCTGCGCTGGTCGCGCGGCTGCGAGGAGGTCGCGGCGTAGGCTTGGGGGTTGTCGCGCCCACAATGCGCGAGGCCGTTTCGCGGCATCCATGAACCCCTCACACACTTGGGAGCATCCGAAAGTGCCTGGAGAAAACCTCACCCGCATCGAAGCGCAGGAGCGTCGCGGCGTCCTCGACACGCAGTCTTATGAGGTCGAGCTGGATCTGACCACCGGCCCGGAGGTGTTCCGGTCGACCTCCACCGTGCGCTTCACCGCCACCGAGGGCGCGTCGACCTTCATCGACCTGATCGCCCGACGCGTCCACTCCGTCACGCTCAACGGACGCAGCATCCCGGCCTCGGCGTTCACCGACTCCCGGATTGCGCTCGACGAACTCGCGCTCGAGAACGAACTCGTCGTCGTCGCCGACTGCGAATACACGAACACCGGCGAAGGCCTGCACCGGTTCGTCGACCCCGTCGACGGCGAGGTCTACCTCTACACCCAGTTCGAGGTGCCCGACTCGCGTCGCGTCTTCGCCGTGTTCGAGCAGCCCGACCTGAAGGCGACGTTCCAGTTCACCGTGACCGCTCCCGCGTCGTGGAAGGTGATCTCCAACTCCCCGACCCCCGAGCCCGTACCCAGCGGCGAGGGCGTCGCAACGTGGGAGTTCGAGCCGACGCCGCGGATCTCGTCCTACATCACGGCACTGATCGCCGGCCCCTATGAGTCGACGTTCTCCGAGTTGACCAGCGCCTCGGGTCGCGTCATCCCGCTTGGCATCTTCGCGCGCAAGAGCCTGTGGCAGTACCTCGACGCCGACTACATCTTCGAGAAGACCCGCCAGGGCTTCGCCTACTACGAGGACAAGTTCGACTACCCGTACCCGTTCGCGAAGTATGACCAATTGTTCGTCCCGGAGTTCAACGCCGGAGCCATGGAGAATGCGGGAGCAGTCACCTTCACCGAGGTGTACGTCTTCCGCAGCAAGGTGACGGATGCCGTCAAGGAGCGCCGCGTCGTCACGATCCTCCACGAGCTTGCCCACATGTGGTTCGGTGACCTCGTCACCATGAAGTGGTGGAACGATCTCTGGCTCAACGAGTCGTTCGCCGAGTGGGCTTCGACGATTGCGACGGCCGAGGCCACCGAGTGGACCGAGGCCTGGACGACGTTCAATGCGATGGAGAAGACCTGGGCCTACCGCCAGGACCAGCTCCCCTCCACCCACCCCGTCGTCGCCGAGATCCGCGACCTCGAAGACGTTCAGGTGAACTTCGACGGCATCACCTACGCGAAGGGCGGGTCGGTGCTCAAGCAGCTGGCAGCCTGGGTCGGCATCGACGAGTTCTTCGCCGGTGTCGGGGCGTATTTCCGCAAGCACGAGTACGGCAACACGGAGCTTCGCGACCTGCTGACCGAACTCGAGACGACCAGTGGACGCGAGCTGACCGAGTGGTCGAAGAAGTGGCTCGAGACCGCCGGCGTCAACACCCTCTCCCCCGCCATCGTCGAGGGTGCAGACGGCACGATCTCGGCGTTCAAGATCGTCCAGACGGCCCCGTCGGACTACCCGACGATCCGGCCCCACCGCCTCGGCGTCGGCTTCTACGACCTGCAGAACGGTGAACTCTTCCGCACCCACTTCACGGAGCTGGATGTCGACGGAGACCTCACCGATGTTCCCGAACTCGTCGGCCTGACCCGCCCCGACCTGGTTCTCCTGAACGACCACGACCTCGCGTACGCGAAGATCCGCCTCGACGAGCGGTCGCTGCAGACGGCGATCGACCATCTCTCGAAGATCTCCGACCCGCTTGCCCGGTCACTGGTGTGGGGTGCCGCGTGGGATCAGACGCGGGATGCCGAAGCCTCGGCATCCGACTACATCGACCTGGTCCTCGGCAACATCGCCTCCGAGACCGAATCGACCACGGTGCGAACGACTCTCGCGCAGCTGCAGCTGGCGGCCAACTCGTACGTGGCCCCCGACAAGCGCGACGCGTCGCGTCACAAGGTGGCAGATGGGCTGTGGGCGCTCGCGCAGGCAGCGGATGCTGGCAGCGACAGCCAGTTGCAGTTCGTCACCGCGTTCGCGAGCGCGGCTGCAACCCCCGAGCACTGGGAGACGGTGCGCGCCCTGCGCGCCGGCGAGATCACCCTCGATGGGCTCACGATCGACACTGATCTGTCGTGGCAGCTGCTCGTGTCGCTCGCCGCGGGCGGGGTGATCACCGAGGGCGTCATCGACGAGGCGCTGGCTAGCGACAACACGGCCAAGGGCGCTGAGTTCGCCGCGCAGGCCAAGGCTGCGCTGCCGACGCCGGAGGCGAAGAACGCGGCGTGGTCATCGCTTGTCGACTCGGATCGCCTGCCCAACACGCTCGTACGCGCCGCAGGTCTCGGCTTCACGCACCCCGCCGGTGTGCTGCTGCTCGATGAGTTCGTGGACCAGTACTTCGCGATGTTGCTTCCCGTCTGGGAGTCGCGCACGTACAAGATCGCCGAGTACCTCGTGCTGGGCCTGTACCCCGCGCCGCTGGCAAACGCGAAGCTCCGCGACGCGACACGCGCGTGGCTCTCCGCCAACGGGGAAGCGCCAGCGGCGCTGCGCCGGCTTGTGGCAGAAAACCTCGCCGGCGTGGAGCGCGCCCTTGCGGTCCAGGAGCGCGACGCGCTCTGACGTATCAACGCGGGGGAAGTACCACTTCGGTAGTACTTCCCCCGCGCTCGTGTCCGCCTTGCGATGGATGTTTCTCGGCGGTGACCTCCGTAGCGTGGAGGCATGATCGTTGCAGAGCAGCTCACGAAACGCTTCGGAGACAAACTCGCCGTAGACAATGTCTCCTTCACCGTGCCGCCGGGAAGGTCACCGGGTTCCTCGGCCCGAACGGGGCGGGCAAATCCACCACGATGCGGATGATCGTGGGCCTTGACCGTCCGACCGCTGGTCGCGTGACCGTGAACGGCGCGCGGTACCAGTCGATGCGGGCGCCTCTGACGGAAGTGGGCGTTCTCCTCGACGCGAAAGCTGTTCACACGGGGCGGTCCGCCCGTAACCACCTGCGCGCGATCGCTGCAACCCACGGTTTCGGTCGGGCCAGGGTCGACGAAGTCATCGAACTGACCGGTATCGCCTCTGTGGCCGGTCGCCGCGCCGGCACCTTCTCGCTCGGTATGGGACAACGTCTGGGGATCGCAACCGCACTGCTCGGTGACCCGCACACGTTGATCTTGGACGAGCCGGTGAACGGTCTGGATCCCGAGGGCGTGCGGTGGGTACGGCAGTTCGTGCGTTATGTCGCGGGTGAGGGACGTACGGTGCTTTTGTCGAGTCATCTCATGAGCGAGATGGCACAGACAGCAGACCGCATCGTCGTGCTCGGACGCGGCAAGGTTCTCGCCGAGGGTGATCTGCCCGACCTCGTTCAGGAATGGACGAGCACAGCCGTGACAGTGCGATCGCCTCGGCTGACCGAGCTCATCAGCGAAATAGAAGGATCGGAGGTCACCGTGACCTCGAACGAACCGGAGCTTGCGACGATCACGGGGCTGACAGCTGCACGCATCGGCGATCTTGCCGCGGCTCGCGGCATCCCGCTGCACGAACTCACGCCCCATGCCGGTTCTCTCGAGGATGCCTACCTTGCTCTCACCGGCGAGGCCGTCGAGTACCGGACGAAGGAGATCGCATGACCACCGCCACTGCCACCCCCACTCGAACGGTCGAACACGCCGGCACGCACCGCCTCACCGGTGCGAACTTGCTGCGCAGCGAGGCGATCAAAGTGACAACCCTGCGCTCCACGTGGTGGTCGCTCGGGATCGCTCTCGTTCTCTCCCTGGCGATCTCGTGCCTCATTGCAGCGAGCTCCCGGGACTTTCCGAACCCACTGCCTCCCATCTCGGCGATCCTGTCGCCGACACAGTTCACGATGCTCGTAGCCGGCATCCTCGGTGCGATCGTGATCACCGGCGAATACTCGACCGGCATGATCCGTTCGACGCTTACCGCGGAGCCCCGCCGCGGAGCCGTGCTGATCGCCAAGGCCGTGGTCATCGGAGTGATCATGGCCCTGGCCACAGCCGTCACCTACGCCGTGGCGATCGCAGCCACCGCGCCATTGCTGGCCACGGGCATCGACTGGGGAACGCCAGCGGACTCGATCATTCCGCTCTCCTACGGGGTGCTCTCGATGGTCTCGTTCACACTGTTGGGACTCGGCGTCGGGTTCATCGTGCGAAACGGCGCCGGCGCCATCGCGATCACCGTCGGCATCCTGTTCGTTCTTCCCATCGTCTTCCAGTTGTTCTCGCTCGCTGGCGAGAGCTGGCAGTGGCTCGTGGATCTCGGCGCCTACCTGCCGATGACCGCAGCTTCGACGCTCACGGCCGTTGGAGCCACCGACGTCGTCGCACCCCTTCTCACGCTCATCGGCTGGGCGATCCTCCCGTTGATCGGCGGGTGGGTGCTGCTGCGCAGCCGCGACGCGTGAGCGATGAACCGGGGCGGTCCGAACCCGGCGACAACGCTGAGACGAGAGTCCTAGGATTCTCGTGATGCGCCAGTTCGAGACCGCCCCGGCACCCGCGACCCCGTGGGAGAGCTTCCTCGCCATACTCGGCGAGATCGGCGGCACGCTCCTGCAGGTCGCGATCGTCCTCGTGAGCGCCGTGGTGGTCGTCTGGGTGCTGCGACTGATCATCCGTCGGGTCGTTCGTCGGGTGGTCGAAGGCGCCAAATCCCGCGCTCGCGTCGACGACACGCAGGCGCTCGAACGGTCGCCGTTGGCATCCGTTCGCGTCGTGCAGCGGACCCGCACCCTCGGGTCGATCCTGCAGAACATCGTGAACGTCACCGTCGTGATCGTCGCGATTCTGCTGATCATCCTGATCCTCGCGGGACCTCAGGTGATGGGCTCGTTCACGTTGCTGAGCGCGGCCATCGGGGCCGGCCTCGGTTTCGGCGCACAGAACATCGTCAAAGACGTGCTCAACGGGATCTTCATCGTCGCCGAAGACCAGATCGGCATCGGTGACGTCGCTGACCTGGGGCTTGCCACCGGCGTCGTCGAATACGTGAGTGTCCGCATCACCCAGGTTCGCGACGTCAACGGCACGCTGTGGTTCGTGCGCAATGGCGAAATCACCCGCATCGGCAACATGTCACAGGGATGGTCGCGCGCAATCATCGACCTCGCCGTACCGGTGAATGCCGATGTCGACGAGGTCGAACAAGCGATGCTGGATGCCGCGCGCGCTCTCGCACAGGAGCCGAAGTGGCGCAGCCGCATCATCGAGGATCCCGAAGTGTGGGGGCTGGAGTCGGTCTCGGGCGACGCGTTGGTCATCCGGATCGTGATCAAGACACGGGCAGGGGCGAAGGACGACGTCGCGCGCGAACTGCGCATGAGACTCAAGCGCGCGATCGATGGGCTCGGACTCACCCTGCCGCAGATGAACTCCATCATGCTGTCCGGTCTCGAGACGGCCGGCAGGGTGCGTGGCGCCAACCCGCCCCGGACCAAACCCACCCCCATCGCGCAGCCCGGGGTTCCGGATCGGCCCGTGTGGCGAGCCAAGCGAACGAGTAAGAAAACGGATGCCGACTCCGAGGCATCCGGGGAAGCAGAGCAGTGAGCACGCCCGAGCAGCAGTCGTTCTATGAGGCAGTCGGCGGACATGAGACGTTCGTGCGCATCGTCGATGGCTTCTACCGCGGGGTCGCCGGTGACCCGGTGCTGCGGCCCATGTACCCCGAAGAGGACCTCGGGCCGGCGAAGGAGCGCCTCTTGATGTTCCTCGAACAGTATTGGGGCGGACCGACGACCTACAGCCAGCAGCGGGGTCATCCCCGCCTTCGGATGCGGCACGCACCCTTTCCGGTGAATCCTGACGCACGCGACCGATGGCTCGCACACATGCGCGCCGCCGTCGACGAGGTCGGATTGTCGCCCCTGCACGAAGAAACCCTCTGGGACTACCTGAGTCGTGCCGCGCATGCCATGGTGAACACGTTCGAACGAACCGAGATCGGGCCCGGGGCTGGCGGTCGCGCAGACATCCCGCTGACCTCCGAGAACTGACACACACGACGACGGTATTCCACGACAAGGGAGTCGCATGACCGAAGCATCCGTTCACCGAACCGACGTCCTCGTGATCGGCTGGGGGCTGGCTGGACTCGTCGCCGCCGCAGAGGCAGTCGCGGCGGGCAAGCGTGTCACGATCATCGACCAGGAGCCACGCACCAACGTCGGTGGGCAGGCGTGGTGGTCTTTCGGTGGGCTGTTCTTCGTCGACTCGCCCGAGCAGCGGCGGATGGGCATTCGGGACAGCATCGAACTGGCACGACAGGACTGGTTCGGCACAGCGGGTTTTGATCGGGCAGAGGACGCCTGGCCACGCCGCTGGGCCGAGGCCTACCTCGAGTTCGCCGCAGGTGAGAAGCGCAGCTGGCTGCGCGAACGCGGCGTGGGATTCTTCCCGGTCGTCGGCTGGGCAGAGCGCGGCGGCTACACCGCCGGCGGTCCCGGCAATTCCGTGCCCCGCTTTCACATCACGTGGGGAACCGGCCCGGGTCTTGTCGCACCCTTCCAGGCTGCACTCGAGGATGCCGAGCGTGCCGGAACACTCACGGTGCTCCCCCGCCACCGCGTGACCTCCCTCACGCTGCGAAACGGCGCCGTGACAGGAGCTGCCGGCGACGTGCTGGCGCCCTCCAGCGCCGCCCGTGGTGTGGCAACGTCGCGGGACGTCGTCGGCACCTTCGAGATCGAGGCTGGCGCAACGGTCGTCGCATCCGGAGGAATCGGCGGCAACCACGACCTCGTGCGCCAGTGGTGGCCCGAGAGACTGGGAGCAGCTCCCGCCGACATGGTGGCAGGCGTACCCGCGTACGTCGACGGATCAATGCTCGAAGTCACGGAGACCGCGGGGGCGAACCTCATCAACCGCGACCGCATGTGGCATTACGTCGAGGGCATCCAGAACTGGGACCCGATCTGGCCGCTGCACGGCATCCGGATCCTGCCGGGCCCGTCCTCGATCTGGCTCGATGCAACCGGCGCGCGCCTCCCCGTTCCGCTGTTCCCCGGGTTCGACACGCTCGGCACCCTCGCGCACCTTCGAGCCACCGGCCACGACCATTCCTGGTTCGTGCTCTCACAGCGGATCGTCGAGAAGGAGTTCACGCTCTCGGGCAGCGAACAAAACCCCGACCTCACCGGCAAGGATGTGCGACTGCTCCTGCGATCGCGGCTCGGAAAGGGCGCTGCCGGTCCCGTCCAAGCCTTCCTCGACCATGGCGCCGACTTCGTCATCCGCGACGACCTCGACAGCCTCATCGAGGGCATGCGGGCCCTGCCTGGCGGCGAAGCCCTGGATGCCGACCGGGTGCGTTTCGAGGTCGAGGCGCGAGACCGCGAGATGGACAACGACTTCACCAAAGACGCCCAGGTCGCGATGCTGCGCTCGGCTCGCGCCTACCGCGGTGACAGGCTCGTCCGCACGGCTGCCCCGCATCGCATCACCGACCCCGCTGCAGGACCTCTGATCGCTGTCAAGCTGCACGTGTTGACGCGCAAGTCGCTCGGCGGCATCGAGACCGACCTCTCCGGGCGGGTTCTCGGACCCAGCGGCGAGCCGATCGCGGGCTTGTTCGCCGCAGGCGAGGCCAGCGGGTTCGGCGGCGGAGGCGTGCACGGTTATCGCGCGCTCGAAGGGACCTTCGTCGGAGGATGCCTGTTCTCCGGTCGGGCAGCCGGGCGAGGCGCGGCTGCGACCGTGTGACCGATTGCTGCGTCCAGCGTCAGGTCAGTCCGCCGTCAACCGAGCGACCGTATGCTGACGGTTCGTCGCGGACCATGACCGGCGTGTCGCGGTTGAGGCTCTCGCCGCGGAAGAACGACTTCGCGCGCGGGAAGAGGAACCACAGGAACATCAGCAACACGCCGAAAGCGAGTGCGCCGACGCCGAGAACGAACGTGCCGCCGACACCGAAGAGCACCGTATAGCCGTAGTCGACGTTGTACATGTCGATGGCCGACTGGACGAATGCGTAGGTCAGCATCAGCGCACCGAGCAACGGGAACAGGAACTTGTAGAAGAAGTTCCGCCGTGAGGTGAACAGCTCGCGACGGAAGTACCAGACGCACGCATAGCCCGTGATTCCGTAGTAGAACGCGATAGCGAGCCCGAGCGAGAGGATCGAGTCCTGCAGGATGCTGTCGCTGATCAGCGTCATCCCGACGTAGTACACGACCGCGACGATCCCCATGACGAGGGTCGAGAACGATGGCGTCTTGAAGCGCGGATGCACCGTCGCAAACCTCCTGGGGAGAGCGCGGTAGGCGGCCATTGCGAGGGTGCCGCGCGCTGTCGGGAGGATCGTCGTCTGCGTCGACGAGATCGCAGACACCATGACCGCGACGACCAGCACCCACCCGAGCGGACCGAGAAGGCCGTCTTTGATGGCGATGAAGAAGTCGTCGGCGTTGGCTTCGTTGCCAAGGCCCGTCGGTCCATCGCCGAGCCCGGCATACATCATCGCCGCGATCGTCACCGCAACGTAGGTGAACAGCAGGATGACTGTCGTGAGCAGTGCGGCGCGTCCGGGGATTCGCCGGGGATCCTTCGTCTCTTCATTGAGCGCCAGCGTCGTGTCCCAGCCCCAGTAGATGAACAGGGCGAGCAGGATTGCCTGCACGAAGCCGCTCCAGTCGCCGATCGCGAACGGGCTCAGCCAGGACCACTCGAACGGAGTCGGATCGGGTGCGCTGCCTGAGAAGAAGTGCCAGAGGGCCGCGACGATGAAGATCGCGAGTGCGAGATACTGCAGGCCGAGCAGGATGTTCTGAACCCTCTCGCCGATCTCGACACCGCGCCAGCTGACCCACGTCATCGCGACGATGAAGACGACGCCCGTCGCGGTGACCAGCAGCGCATTGTCGGCAAGGAGAGCGTCCTGGGGGCTTCCGACGATGCCGTCGACAAGCGCCCAGAGATAGATCCCGCTGATCTGCGCGAGGTTTGCCAGCACGACCATGCCGGCCACGGCGACTCCCCAGCCGCCCATCCATCCCACCCACGGACCGAAGGCTTTCGTTCCCCAGGTGAACGTGGTCCCGCAGTCGGGAATCTCACGGTTGAGTTCCCGGTACGCGTAGGCGATGAAGAGCATCGGCACGAACGCCAGGACGAAGATTATCGGCGCCTGCGCACCCACCGCGATGACGATGAACCCGAGCGTTGCAACCAGCGAGTACACCGGCGCCGTCGATGCCAACCCGACGACGGTCGATCCCCACAAGCCCAGCGTGCCGGCTGCCAACCCCTTGCCCTCGGGTGCCGTGAAGGTAATCGGTGCAGTCGCCATTCCGTCACCGTAGGGGCACGGCGAATTCGCGGTCAAGCATATGCTTCGGCCGGCCCTCAGCCGAGGAGGCCCCCGGCCTGCGGCCCGCGCGGGTTCATCCCGGATCTGCGCACCAGAACGTGCCCGCGGCGAAGAGACAACCGCACCCATGCACCGGTTTCGCGCATCGACACACTCTCGACGTCTGGCCCGAGAAAGCCAAGCACCTGGGCGACGAATCCGACGCCGCGCGGTAGTCCGCCGAGGCCTGCATCCGGCGCTCCCCACACCGCTGCACGGATCTGACGCACCACATCCTCACCCGCATTCGTGGGGACCGACGTCGCGACCTCCTCCATGCCGCGGTGGGCAGCCGCGGCCAGGTCGGTCGAGGCGATCTCACCGGTCACCGTCCAGCCCGACACCGGCGGGGAGATACCGGCCCAGGCCGCGCGCACGCCCGCGTCGGGCAATTCGAGTGTGACGCCGTGCGCCCGCAGAGAAGCGCCGTCGACGACCAGGTCGCATACGAGTTCCGGGTCGGCGGCGAGAACCCGCACGCCGAGGATTGTCGGGGCTGTGTCCAGGATCCCGCGCGGCGCGATGGGGGCGCAGGTCATGACGAGGATGCCGCCCGTTGCGCGCAGACGCACGGCACCGTCTCCGACGCGTGCGGCGCGTGAGGCGAAGGTCTGCGCGTCCACAGCGGTCTCGGCGTCGGCGAGATTCAGGGGCGTCGGCATTCGACCTAAACTACCAAGCGGAACAGCTGCCGCGGCCGCGGCGACATCAGCAAGCTCCGGGAGAACCGATGACCGACGGCGCCACGAACACCCCCGGCGAGGTCGTGGAGGCGGACCCGGTCGCCGCACTCCTGGCCGTTCTCACCCTGTCCTCGAGCGGGGCACGGACCACCGAGGACATCTTCACCGGTGTCTCGCAATCAATGCCGCTCGGGCGCGTGTACGGCGGTCAGGTGCTGTCCCAATCCATCGTGGCGGCCTCCCATACGCTGCCGCCGGGACGAACCGTCCACTCGATGCACGGATACTTCCTGCGCCCGGGCGACTCTTCGGCGGGCATTACGTTCGCCGTCGATCGGATTCACGACGGTCGGTCGTTCTCGACCCGGCGCACGCAGGCCTACCAGGACGGGGTGCCGATCTTCTCGATGATCGCGTCGTTCCAGGATGAGGGCCCCGGTCTGGAACACGCGGTGCCCATGCCCGACGGCATCCCGCACGCCGACGAGCTGCCCGACCTTGAAGATCACTTGATCGGCCTGCATCCGATGAGCAAGCGCATGTTCACTGACCGGCCGCTCGACGTGCGCCACGTCCCCGGCCCCATATATCTGCACGTGGATGGTGAGCACGTCCCCCACCAGGCGGTGTGGCTTCGCACGCGCCGGTCGTTGCCCGACGATCCCGATCTGCACCGCGCCGCGCTCGCGTACATGAGCGACATGACGATCCAAGAGTCCGTGCTGCGCGCTCACGGCGTCGCGTGGTCCGCGCCCGGGCTAAAGGTCGCCAGTCTCGACCATGCCATGTGGTGGCATCGTTACGCGCGAGTCGACGAATGGCTGCTGTACGTACAGGAGTCCCCGAGTGCGCGCGGAGGCCGCGGTCTTGCCACCGGGAAGATCTATTCCTCAGAGGGAATACTGGTGGCGAGCGTCGCGCAGGAGATCACGATCCGCCTGCCACACGACCGGGACTGACACGCTCGGCAGAAACCCTGATCGCCTCAGCGACGGTGCCCGTACCGGAGCGGCTCACCGACGTAGGGCGCCCAGGCTTCTCGTTCGACCTCGCTCAGACGCAGCGGCCTGCCGGTTTCGGCATCCACCTTGACCACTACCGTCGTGGCGCGCGCGTAGATCTGCTGTCCATCTTCGCCGGCAGTCTCCCGTGGGCTGCAGACCTCGTAGCACACGTCGATGCTGGAGCCGCCGAGCCTGCCGAACCAGAGCTGAACGTCGAGCGGATGCCGCTGGTAGGGAACCGGAAGCAGGTACTCGATCTCTTGACGGGCGATAAGCGTGAGGACGCCGGAGTGCAGGCTCGAGTCCATGACCGCGGTCGGCGGCGCGTTCTCGCCGGTGCCGGGGCGCCAGAATGCTCGCACCCGCGCCTCCTCGAGCAGCTTCAGCATCGATGTGTTGTTGACGTGGTTGAAGGCGTCGAGATCGCCCCAGCGCAGGTGGATCGGCAGGTGAACCCGGGTTCTCCCGCCCTTGGACGTGTCAGTATCGGGCATCGCCGGATCAGTCGCGCGTGAGCTTGCGGTACGTGGAACTCGCGCGGTTGAGCGCGTCCGGCCCCAGGCGCTCAAGCTTGTTCTTCTCGTATGCCTCGAAATTGCCCTCGAACCAGTACCACGCATCCGGGTTCTCGTCGGTGCCTTCGTACGCCAGGATGTGGGTCGCGATCCGGTCCAGGAACCACCGGTCGTGGGTGATGACCACAGCGCAGCCCGGGAACTCGAGCAGAGCGTTCTCAAGAGACTGAAGGGTCTCGACATCAAGGTCGTTCGTCGGCTCATCGAGCAGCAGCAGGTTGCCACCCTCCTTGAGGGTGAGCGCCAGGTTGAGGCGGTTGCGCTCACCACCGGAGAGCACGCCGGCCTTCTTCTGCTGGTCGGGCCCCTTGAAGCCGAACTTCGACACGTAGGCGCGGGACGGGATCTCAGTCTTGCCCACCGTGATGATGTCGAGCCCGTCCGACACGACCTCCCACAGCGTCTTGGTGGGGTCGATGTTGGAGCGCGACTGGTCCACATAGCTGATCTTGACGGTCTCGCCGATCTTCAGGTCACCGCCGTCAAGCGGTTCGAGACCGACGATGGTCTTGAAGAGCGTGGTCTTGCCGACACCGTTGGGTCCGATGACACCGACGATGCCGTTGGGCGGAAGACTGAAGCTCAGTCCATCGATGAGGGATCGGCCGTCGAACCCCTTCTTCAGCTTCTTGGCCTCGATGACGACGCTTCCCAGGCGGGGACCCGGCGGAATCTGGATCTCTTCGAAGTCGAGCTTGCGGGTGCGCTCGGCCTCGGCTGCCATCTCCTCGTAGCGGGCCAGACGTGCCTTCGACTTCGCCTGGCGCCCCTTGGTGTTGGAGCGGACCCACTCGAGTTCGTCCTTGAGGCGCTTGGCAAGCTTGGCGTCCTTCTTGCCCTGGATGTCGAGGCGCTCGGCCTTCTTCTCCAGATACGTCGAGTAGTTGCCCTCGTACCCGATGAGCCGGCCGCGATCGACTTCCGCGATCCATTCGGCGACGTTGTCGAGGAAATACCGGTCGTGAGTGATTGCGATCACCGCGCCTGCATACTTCTGGAGGTGCTGCTCGAGCCAGAGCACGCTTTCGGCGTCGAGGTGGTTCGTCGGCTCGTCCAACAGCAGCAGGTCGGGCTTTTGCAGCAAGAGCTTGGTGAGCGCGACGCGGCGCTTCTCGCCTCCCGACAGGTGCGCGACCTGCGCATCGCCCGGCGGGGTGCGCAACGCGTTCATCGCCTGATCCAGCTGCGAGTCGAGGTCCCATGCGTCTGCCGCATCGATCTCTTCTTGCAGCGTCCCCATCTCAGCCAGCAGGCTGTCGAAGTCGGCATCGGGGTCACTCATCAGGCCCGAGATCTCGTTGAACCGATCCAGCTTGGCCTTGACCGCGATCCCGTCCTGGATGTTCTCGAGAACGGTCTTGGATTCGTCGAGTTCCGGCTCCTGCATCAGGATGCCGACACTGAACCCCGGGCTGAGGGTCGCCTCACCGTTGGACGGGGCGTCAAGACCCGCCATGATCTTCAGGATCGTCGACTTTCCGGCACCGTTGGGGCCGACCATTCCGATCTTCGCTCCCGGGAGGAACGCCATCGTCACGTCGTCGAGGATCAGCTTCTCGCCCACAGCTTTGCGGGCGCGGACCATCTGATAGATGTACTCAGCCATAGCCCGACCAGTCTACGGGCCGCCCGAGTGTCGCCCGCGCCTCACCAATCGATGGGTCGGGTGTCCCCGATGAGGCAACGGCCGGTCTGAAGACCCGGCATGACGGCTACCACGGGGTCTCCCGTCGAAGGGCCGACCTGGCCGACAAGGCACTCTTCGCCCCACCGAACCGAGAATTGGATGCTCTCAGCCGGGTTGCCGACGGTCGACTCGTCGTACGTGACTTCCATTGCCGACTTGTCGAAACCCGCCTGGGTGAGGCCATCGATATAGGCGCGCCCCTGAAAACGCTGGTCGGTTGCCCATACGGTTGCGACGACGTCGGCGAAGAACGGCAGCGCCTCGTCGGCGGTCGTCGCCTCACTGACCTGAGCCGGTGCCGCAGACGCTGTTTCAGTCGGGGTGGGTATGGCAGTGACAGTCGGCGTCGGCGATGGTTCCGGAGTCGCGGTACACCCCGCGAGCATCCCGACCACCAGTGCCGCGCTGACTATGGAGGCGAATCCGCCCAAGCGAGAGCCTCCCCTGACAGGGGGCGGAGCGGTCATTTCAGCGGCACACACGCTGAGGAGTCTAGAGCCCCACTCCCCTCGGCTCCCTGGGAGCCTAGATGTACCCGGTCATGACGTTGGTTGCAGTCGGCTGATCGGGGGTTTGCCTCCGAGGGCTGAGTGGCGTCGTCCAGTGTTGTAGTGGTCGAGCCAGGGGTCAAGGGCTTCGGTGCGCTGCTGGTTCGAGGTGAAGGGCTGCCGGTAGGCCCATTCGGTCTGCAGGGTCCGGTTGAACCTCTCGACCTTGCCGTTCTGCCAGGGGCAATGCGGTTTGATGAACTTCTGCCGGATGCCGTGCGCAACGCAGACCTCGCGCAACGACCATCTGTACGCCCACGCGTTGTCGGTGATCAGCCGCTCGATGCGGGGGATGCCGTGCGCGGCGAAGTAGTCGATCGCACGTTCGAGGAACGCGGCGCAGGTGGGTCCCTTCTCGTCGCCGAGGACTTCGGAGTACGCGAGCCGGGAGTGGTCGTCGACGAGCGAGTGGACATAGTCGAACCCGATCTTGACGTTTCGGTGCCGGTCGACGACGTCGCGACCGAGAACCCGCCATCCACCGCCGTCGGGGATGCGGCCGAGCTTCTTCACGTCCATGTGCACGAGCTCCCCGGGCCGCTCGCGCTCGTAACGAACCGTGGTGGTCTTGGATGCACGGATCCGTTCCCCGGTCATCGGATCCAACTCGGCCAGGCGAGGAAGCCCCGCACGAGCGATGATGCGCGACACGGTCCGGGCCGGCACTCCCGTCCGGGCTGCGACCTCGTCACGCCCCAGGCGCTCTGCTGTCCGCACCGCGACGACCGTGGCGATGACCTCGTCCGCAGTGCGGTTCGCGACATGGTGCGGACGCGACGATCGGTCATGAAGGCCGGCGTCGCCCTCGGCCCGATAGCGGTCAAGCCATCGCTTCACACAGCGACGAGATACCCCCATCGCCGAGGCGATATGCGCCTGCTTCCACCCGGCGCGGGCACGTTCAACGATCAGCAGCCTGCCACGGACAGTCAGGCGCGCATTAGCGTGGGACATCGAGGACCTCCGGTCAGCAGAGACGTCAGATATCTCCACTAAGCCCGGAGGTCCTCCCCATTCACAAGGCCCGCACCGCCACCAACCTCATGGCCCGGTACACCTAGAACGGTGTCTCGCTGCCGACCGCTGGGGCAGCGGCGGCGCCGTCGAGTCCCGGTGCAGCCCACGAGTCCGCACCGTCATCGTGGCTCACCGGAGCGGCGGATGCGGTCCCCTGCGCGGTTGCCTGCTTGGTGTAGGTCGTGGTTCCCCACCGCAAGTCGTGACCGACAGTGTCGGCGTCGATATCGATGCTGACACCCTTCTTGCCGCCGGCCTCCCAGGGACGAAGCCGCAGACGGCCGGTGACCACCAGCGGCTCCCCCTTCGTGACCGAGGCGGCGATGTGCTCGGCAAGACCCCGGAACGCGGAGACGTTGTACCAGTTCGTCCCGTCGTCGACCCAGGTGCCGGTCGAGCGATCGAGACGGCGCTGCGCACTCCCGAGCCGAAAGTTGACGACGGGCAGACCTCCCGCCGTGATCTTGAATTCCGGAGGGCCCGCAACGTTTCCCGTGACGGTGATGATGTCCTGCATTTCTCCCTTTCCCGCCCGGAGCGGTTCCGGGCTGCGCTGGTACCCGAGTGCCCGTCGGGTACCAGCGCCGAGATCAGGCTCGCCGATCATCGCTAACCGACGTCCGCCGCCCCATTGAGCCGTGGACAGACCGCGCACCGGCGTGGCTGGGGAGGAAAACTCAGGCCGTCACATACTCCGCGAAGCGCGCACGAACCTTATTCACCTTGGGCACTGCAACAGCGAGGCAGTAGCCCTGCGTGGGGTTCTTCGCGAAGAAGTCTTGGTGGTACTCCTCTGCGGGATAGAACTCACCGAGGGGCTCAATCGTGGTGACGATGCCGCCATCCCACCACTCGGCCGCGCGATCGCGGGCTGCTTCGAAGAGCTCGCGCTGCTGGTCGTCGGCGGGGAACATCGCGCTGCGGTACTGGGTGCCGACATCGTTTCCCTGTCGGTTCAGCTGTCGCGGATCGTGCATCGTGAAGAAGGCATCCAGGATGACGTCGTCCGAGATGACGTCGGGATCGAAGGTGACGGCGACGGCCTCGGCGTGCCCGGTACGGCCCGTGCAGACCTGCTCATAGGAGGGGTTCTCGACGGTGCCGCCGACATACCCCGAAACGACCGACGACACTCCGCGAAGAGCGCGGTACGCCGCGTCGAGACACCAGAAGCAGCCGCCTGCGAGAACGAACGTGTGCATGATTTCTCCTTGTTGTGGCGCCGGGTTCTCGGCGCCACTGGCAACAACAGTCTCGCGCGTATTGCTGTTCCCTGCGATGTGTCGGAGGTCGGATCTATGTTCGATCTCAGGGAGACACTGATGCAGACCTCACAGATACAGCTCGTGCCGATCGGGATCGACGCCTGGCGCGTCGTTGATGCGGGCCGCGGGCCGATCGGTCACCTGCGCGTCGATCGCGACGCTCAGGGTGAGCACTTCGCGGTGAAACGCTTCCACCCGAGTGACAGGCAATTCCATGCGCTCGGACGGTTCTGGAGCCGCGATGACGCCGTCGAGGCCCTCCTGCTGTCGACCTGACGTCTGTCCCGAGGTCGGCGACTCAGACCGGTGAGCTCCAGAGGTCCCGGACACCGTGCGGAGCATCTCGAAGCACGCCCGGCCAGACGTCCGCAAGAATCTCGACGGCCCGGCGCAGGTCGCCGGGGGGTGCGGTAAACGGAATGCGTAGGTGCCGTTCGTTTCCGCCATCTGGCGCGAACCTCGGACCGGCCGACAGGAGCAGTCCGGCCGTCCTGGCTTGGAGCACCAGCGCCGAACTCAATGGCGCGTTCAGCTCGACCCAGAGGGCGACTCCCCCATCAACCGAGGGCACGCGCCACTCCGGCAGCCGTTCCGCCAGCGCTGAGACCAGCGCATCCCGTCCCTCGCGCAGGAACTCACCGCGATGTCGCGCGATCTCGGGCAGCCGCGGAATCAGCCCGGTTGCCACTGCCTGTTCGAACTCCGGTGTACCGAGGTCGTACGCCGGGCGTTCCTGCACGAGCCGGTCGATGAGGTCATGGTCGGTCCGTATCCACCCGACACGCAAACCTCCCCACACGGTCTTGCCGAGCGACCCGACGCGCACCACGAGGGATTCATCGGTCGCCTGGAAACCGCGGTCCTGGGATCCTCGATCGATGTCGAGGTCGGCGGTCGTCTCGTCGATCGCCAGGAGGGTTCCAGAGCGCTGTGCAGCCGTCATGATGGTCTCGCGCTCGTACGCCGACATACTGCGGCCCGTCGGGTTCTGGAAGTCGGGCATGAGGTAGGCAAGGGAGGGGCGGGTGCGAGCGAAGGACTCGGCGACGCGCTCGAGATCCCATCCGCTTTCGGCCGCTACCGGGATGCCGACGAGCCGCCCGCCGGCGCGACGGAGTGCGTCGGCTGCATGCGGATACGTGGGGGTCTCGATCGCGACGCGATCGCCGCGTCCGATGAGCACGCTCGCAAGCAGGTGGATCGCGCTCTGGGCACCGGCGGTGATCATGATCTGGCGAGACTCGGTCGGCAGTCCCCGAGCGCGGAACAGCTCGGCGATGGCTTCGCGCAGCTCAGCGCGACCGAGGACGTCGTACCCCGAGCGCGAGGCGAGGGTCGCGGCATCGGCCGCAACCTCGGCCATGTGACCCGCAAGCCCGGGCCAAGCTGGGGGGCTCGCCTGCTGGAGGTCGATGGTGCCGTCAGTTCCGAGCACCCTCGCGACCTCGCGCCGGCCGAGCGGAAGGGTGACGCTTCCCGACCCCCGCAGGCTGCTGATGTGCCCGGAGTCGCGAAGGCTCTGATAGGCCATCGAGACGGTGCTGCGACTGATTCGAAGTGCGGTGGCGAGTTCGCGCTCAGCCGGAAGCGCGGTCCTGGGCGCGATGCGGTTGTCCAAGCAGAGCAGACGGATGCCGTCGGCGAGCGCCTCGTAAGCCGGTTCGCGCGTGCGCCATCCGCCCAGTGCGAGGGTCAGTGATCGCGCGGACATTCGGGACTCCACGGCCACTCCTTCCCGATTGGACTGGTCACGTCAGTCCACTTCTGGTCTTGGATGGTGCCATGCCGCGCCGCATCCTGCAACTTCTCATCGGGCTCCCCCTCTACGGGGCCGGAGCTGCGCTGACGGTTGATGCTGGACTGGGCGTCGACCCCTGGACTGTGCTGGCCGAGGGCCTGTCGATCAGAACCGGTATCGGCGTCGGGTGGATGACGAACATCCTCGGCCTGTTGATCCTGCTTCTCTGGATTCCGCTGCGCCAACGCCCCGGCATCGGCACCGTGGCCAACATCCTCGTCGTCGGAACCGCGATGCAGGTCACCCTCTGGGTCCTGCCACCGATCACGGGATTCCTCGCGCAGCTTGCGGTGCTCGTAAGCGGCATCCTGCTCGTCGCCGTCGCCTCGGGGCTGTACATCGGCGCGCACTTCGGGCCGGGTCCCCGCGACGGCCTGATGACCGGCCTGCGCAGCCGGTTCGGGATGCCGATCTGGGCAGCTCGCGCCAGCGTCGAGCTCACCGTGCTGGTAATCGGGTGGCTGCTGGGAGGCACCGTCGGGCTCGGGACCGTCCTGTTCGCGGCGACCATCGGCCCGCTGGTACACCTCACCTTGCCGCTGTTCGACACCGCTCGCACGCGGGCGACATCGCGGCTGGTAGCGGCGCCGACCACTCCCCTCGCGTCACCGAGGTAGGAATACGTGGGGTGGCTAACGGGGCTTGAACCCGCGACCCCCGCGACCACAACGCGGTGCTCTACCAACTGAGCTATAGCCACCATGTGCACACCGGAGTGCGCAACCAAAAGATTCTCTCACACGCCGGGGGCGAACGCCGACACGGCGACAGCCGCTGCCTGCTTGGCCTCATCGCTGGTCGGACCCGGTTCGGGAACGAACACGACGCTGCGGTAATACGCCAGCTCGCGCAGCGATTCGCTGATGTCGGCGAGCGCGCGGTGGCCGCCATCCTTCGCCGGGGCGTGGATGTATGCGCGTGGGTACCAGCGCCTGGCCAGTTCCTTGATGCTCGACACATCGACGTTGCGGTAGTGCAGCCACCGATCGACGCGGGGCATGTACTTCGCGAGGAACATCCGGTCAGTCCCGATCGTGTTTCCGGCCAACGGCGCCTTGCCCTCGAGGGGAACAAAGCGCTGGATGTACTCGAGAACCTCGAATTCGGCCTCTGCGACGCTGACGCCGTTCGGGATCGCCTCGAGCAGTCCGGACTTCTCGTGCATGGCGGTGACGAAGTCATTCATGTTCGCCAGCGCAGAAGCGTCAGGTTTGATAACGATCTGGAAGCCGGGATCCAGCGGGCGCAACTCGAAATCGGTGACGATCACCGCGATCTCGACGAGTTCGTCGACGGCGAGGTCCAGTCCGGTCATCTCACAGTCGATCCACACCAGCCGGTCGTTCTCGCTCGAAGCCATGCCGCCCATCCTAGAGCGGGCGCTCCCGGCTACTGCGGCGGCTCCCGGTAATCTGGTTGATGCGCCTCCGTAGCTCAATGGATAGAGCATCGGCCTTCTAATCCGACGGTTACTGGTTCGAGTCCAGTCGGGGGCACGAGATGAGTGGCGGGAAGGCGCGGGGCACGATGGTCGAGATGGATGCCGACGCGTTCGAGCGCCTGGTCGTCGAAGAACTCGACCGACTTCCCGATGACATGGTCGACGGACTGGACAACGTCATCTTCGTCGTCGAAGACCGCGGCGAGGACGGTTCCCTGGACCTCCTCGGGCTCTACGACGGGTGGGCGCTGACCGAACGCGATCGATATGGCGTGGGTGAGCTTCCGGACCGGATCATCGTCTATCGCGAAGCGCACCTGGCAGCGTGCGACGATCTGGACGACCTTCGCGCCGAGATCCATACGACTCTCGTGCACGAGATCGCGCACTTCTACGGGATTGACGACGACCGGCTCCACGAGTTGGGATGGGCTTGATGAACAGCGCGACACTGCCTCGAGCCGATGAGGATGTCGACACGCTCCGCGCCGCTGAAACGCCGTGGCAGACAGTCGTGTGGAACGACCCGGTCAACCTGATGAGCTACGTCACCCATGTCTTTCGGAGCTACTTCGGGTTCAGCGCCGAGCGGGCCGAATCACTGATGCTCGCCGTGCATCATGAGGGCCATGCCGTAGTGGCCGAAGGTGCGCGCGAGCAGATGGAGCTCCACGTTCACGCGATGCATGACTACGGGCTCTCGGCGACGGTGCGGAGGGCTCCGGCATGACCCGCGAACTCGTGATGGCCATCACGCGGATCGAGGCTCTGCACCTCTCGCAGATGACGGAGCAGTTCCGGGACCTCCTCGACGCCACGACAGACGCATCAAGCGATGATGCCGTGGCACGCCTCGTTCCCGAGGGGTATCTCGACGATGACGCCGCAGCTCGCGAGTTCCGCCGCTTGACCGAGCGCGAGCTGCTGGACCGCCGTCACACGGATGCCGAGACTGTTCTCGGCATCCTGCGCCCGACGCTACCCGCCATGCCGATCGCATCCGACGACCCGGCGCTCACGGAGGAGGTCGTCGTGCACGCAAGCGCAGCTGATGTGAGCGCGTTGCTGCGCACGCTGTCGGCGATTCGGCTCGTACTCGCGACGAGGCTCGGGATTCAGGCCGATGACGACCACGATGCCTCTGATCCGCGTTTCGGGATCTACGACTGGCTCGGCTACCGCCTCGACAGCCTCATTAGCGCGATCGACGCAGATTCCGATCCCCGCGGCACCTGACGACACCAGGCACCGATCGGCTCACGGAACGACGAAGACCCGCGTTGCGTGTGCTGCCGGGTCGTCACGAGTGATGTGGCGATCCTCCTGGCGCGCCCACCGCTCCCAGTGTGGTCGGTACGTGTCCCCGTCGCGCTCCAGGGCCCGTTCTCGTCGGGAGTCCGCCGGCGATTCGACCCACACGCGAACGCTCGCGAGCGCAGCGGTCGTCGGGGTGAGGATGCCGGATCCTTCGATCACGAGCGGAAGATCCGGATCCACGCCATACGACTCCGCATACTCACCCGCGCTCCAGTCCCACCGTCGCCACCGGCCCTGCTGTCCGTTGGCATGCGGGATGAGGACGTGACGTGTGACGTCCTCGACGGCGGCATCCAGCCCGTCCCAACCCGGGTACGTCGAGTCCAGCGCGAGCAACTGAGGTGAGGCATCCAACGGCCACCGCTCCAGAAGAAGGCGCGTCAGGCTCGTCTTGCCGGCTCCGCTGCGCCCGTCGATCAGGATGACGGGCGCCGGGCCACCCAGCGTCAGGATGTCGTCGCGCAGGGCGTCGGTGGCCTCGGTCAGGACCTGACCGACGGGATCGTCACTTCTTGAGGGCGCGGATGACACGAATGAGGACGTGCCCGGCGACCCACACGAACGGGATGCCGACAGCAAGCAGAGAGATCAGATTGGGCTCGAAGCGCAGGTCATCACCGCGGCGAATGTACGCGCCAATCGGGATCGCCGTACCGCCGGCCCCACCGCCACCGTTGCCGCCCTCATCCGAGCCCCCGCCGAAGCCGGAGGACGCGAGGGCGACGGGGATGATCTTGATGCCGTCGACATCCTGTTGTTCTCCGTAGATGCCGGAGACACCGAAGGATGCCGCCTGCTTGCCGAGTTCGAGCGCGATGTTGGGCATGGCCCCACGCTACCGCCCCGGGACGCTCCAGGACAGGCCGACGTGGATCCGGTCCTCGTCAACGCTGATCGTCGCGGGGCAGGCGGGGGTTCGAGGGGAGCGTCCCGCCGCCGCGTTCGCTGATGAGGGTCGCACGGGTGACCGCCCCTCGACCGAAGCGGGCAGCCGCAGTATCCAGTGCGGATTCGACGCGCCGCCACTCTCCGTCGTCGTCCCACAGGGTGGGCGCTGACTCACTGAGGGTACGTAGCTTCTCGGCACGGACGCCCACGAGCCGGATGGGGAGGCGCCTGTCGATCGCGTCGAACAGTTCCAGAGCGACCTCCCCCAGGCACTGGCCGACGGAGCTCGGCTCCGGGAGGCTGCGCGAGCGGGACACGGTGCTGAAGTCGGCGAACCGAACCTTGATCGCGACAGCTCCGGCTTCCCATGATGCTGCGCGCAGGCGTGCCGCAACACGGTCAGCCAGACGACGCAGCTCCGAGCGCAGCACCGCGGGGTCGCTGATATCAGTGTGAAACGTCTCTTCGTGCCCGACACTCTTTTCGACACGGGTGGTGGACACCTCGCGTGCATCCCTGCCCCGCGCGAGGTTCCACACTCGCTCCCCCATTGCTGCGCCCAGCGCACGTTCGAGGACGGCCTGCGGCGTCTCCAGCACGTCGGCAACCGTACGGATGCCACGCGACTCGAGCGCCTCGGCGGCCTTCGGTCCCACGCCCCACAGCGCGCGGACAGACCGTGGCGCGAGGAATGCCGCGGTGTCTGCTTCGGCGACGATCAGAAGGCCGTCGGGTTTGCTCAGGGTGGAGGCCATCTTCGCGACATGCTTCGTTGCGGCGGCACCCACGCTGCAGGTCAGGCCGGTCTCGTCGCGCACGCGGGCGCGAAGCATCCGTGCGATCGTTCCGGGAGACCCCCACAGGCGCCGCGCCCCACGCACATCGAGAAAGGCCTCGTCGATCGACAGCGGTTCGACCAGCGGTGTGATCTCGTGGAACACGCGCATGACCTCGCGCGAGAGCGCCACGTAGCGATCGAAGTGAGGTGGCACGACGATCGCCTGCGGGCACAAGCGCAACGCCTGCCCGACCGGCATGGCAGCTCGAACACCGAACGCGCGAGCCTCGTAGGAAGCACTGGACACGACCGACCGGCTCTCGGGTGCGCCGATGATGATCGGCTTTCCTGCAAGGGTCGGGTCATCGAGCACCTCGACAGCCGCGTAGAACGCATCCATGTCGACGTGAAGGATGACGGCGCCGGTGTCGTCAGCATCGTCGGGCGACACGAGGCGATTCCTGCCGTCCCCTCGTCCCATGCATCCATTCTCGCCCACCCCACCGACAGTGTTCTGTCGGCGTTCCCATAGGCGCTGGATGGTCACCGCGGACCCTTCCGGGATACCCTAGGGGGTATAAGAGTCCGACATCGAAGGAGCACGTCATGATCAGTTCAGCACGCCATGTCCTCCCCGTCGCAGTGGTCACAGCTGCGGCTCTGGGGATCTCGGGGTGCACGGTCGCGTCCGCACCGACCGCCGAGGCCGAGGCATCCGCTGCCCCGACCACCGCGAGCCCACTGGCGCCGACCGGGTCACCCATCCCCGCGGAGATCGTCACGAGCGACCTGGAGGCGCAGTTGCTGTACCTCATCGAAGAGGAGAAGCTCGCTCACGACGTGTACACCGTGCTCGGTGACCTGTGGGGCGGGAACGTCTTCGTCAACATCGCAGCGTCCGAGATCTCGCATCAGGATGCCGTGGCAACACTTCTCGTGGAGTACGACCTTGCCGATCCGCGCTCGGACGAGATCGGCGTGTTCACCGACCCCGACCTCCAGGCGCTCTACGACCAGCTCGTGGCCGATGGCAGCGGGTCCAGGGCCGCCGCCATCGATGTCGGAGTCCTCATCGAGCAAACCGACATCGCCGATCTGACGCGTGCCCTAGACGACGCTGCCGATGATGTCGCGGTTGTCCTGGAGCGCCTGCTTGCCGGCTCCCAGAATCACCTCGCCGCGTTCGAGCGGCAGGCTTGATGAAGTGCAGCCCCGCGCGGGGCTGCACCAGCTCGAGCCGACCGAGGGTCAGGACTGCGAAGCGCGCTCGAGAATCAACTCGCGCACGCGCGCGGCGTCAGCCTGGCCCTTCATCGCCTTCATGACAGCGCCGATGATCGCGCCGGCAGCCTGAACCTTGCCGTCGCGGATCTTCTCGAGCACATCGGGCTGGGACGCGAGCGCCTCATCGATCGCGGCGATCAGCGCCCCGTCATCCGAGACGACCGCGAGCCCTCGCGCGTCTACGACCTCCTGCGGAGTGCCCTCGCCGGCGATGACGCCCTCGAGGACCTGTCGGGCGAGCTTGTCGGTGAGTGTTCCCGCATCGACGAGCCGCTGGAGCGCCGCGACGTCGGCGGGCGAGACGAGGTCGCTCGCTTCGCGGTCCTGCGCGTTCGCGATTCGGGCAATCTCACCGGTCCACCACTTGCGTGCTGATGCCGGTGATGCGCCTGCAGCGATCGTCGCCTCGACCTCGGCGAGGATGCCGCCGTTGGCGACATCCTGGAATTCGAGGTCGGTGAATCCCCACTCCGCCTTCAGCCGGCGCCGACGCGCAGCCGGTGACTCGGGAAGCGCCGCTCGAAGCTCCTCGATCAGCTCGATCGACGGCTCAACGGGAAGCAGGTCGGGCTCGGGGAAGTAGCGGTAGTCGTCGGCATCCGACTTCGGGCGTCCGGGCGAGGTCGTGCCGGTGTCTTCGTGCCAGTGACGGGTCTCTTGCGTGATCGTGCCGCCGGCAGCGAGGATCGCGGCCTGGCGCTGGATCTCGTGACGAACCGCGCGCTCGACCGAGCGCATCGAGTTGACGTTCTTCGTCTCGGTGCGGGTTCCCAACGGAGCCGGCGGCTCGCCGGCCGCGACGCGCGGGCGCAGCGACACGTTCGCGTCACAGCGGAGGTTCCCACGCTCCAGACGCGCTTCCGAGATGCCGAGCGAGAGCACGATGTCGCGGATCGTCCGCACATAGGCCTTGGCGATCTCGGGCGCGCGGTGCTCGGCGCCGAAGATCGGCTTGGTGACGATCTCAATCAGCGGAACGCCCGCGCGGTTGTAGTCGACGAGCGAGTACTCGGCGCCCTGGATGCGGCCCGTGGAACCGCCCATGTGGGTGAGCTTTCCGGCATCCTCTTCCATGTGCGCGCGCTCGATGGGAACCTCGACGATGGTGCCGTCTTCGAGCTCGACCTCGACCTTGCCCTCGAACGCGATGGGCTCGTCGTACTGCGAGATCTGATAGTTCTTTCCGAGGTCGGGGTAGAAGTAGTTCTTGCGAGCGAACCGACTCGAGGGCGCGATCGAGCAACCGAGGGCAAGCCCCAGACTGATCGACGAGCGCACTGCTGTCTCGTTCACGACCGGCAACGCCCCTGGAAGCCCCATGTCGACCGGGGCGACAAGGGTGTTGGGCTCAGCGCTGTGGTTGGAGGCGTGGGCCGGGTTGCCGGCAGCCGAGAACATCTTGGTCTCGGTGTTCAGCTCGACATGCACCTCGAACCCGAGCACCGGCTCGAACAGCTCGAGAGCCTTGTCGTAATCCATGAGCTTCGCGGTAGCCATCAGGCACGCCCTCCCGTCGATGCGCTCAATACCGGGGCCCGGTCAAGCAGCGGACCACCCCACTCGTCCAGCAGCAGCGCCTCGAGCGCCGCACCCACGCGGTAGAGCCGCGCATCCTGTCGAGCCGGCGCGAGGAACTGGATGCCGACAGGCAGGCCATCGTCTGCCGACAGACCCGAGGGAAGAGAGATCCCGGGAACACCGGCGAGGTTTGCAGGGATCGTCGCGACGTCGTTGAGATACATCTGCAGCGGGTCGTCGATCTTCTCCCCCAGGCGGAACGCCGTGGTCGGGGCGGTGGGTGTGGCGATGACGTCGACCTGCGCGAACGCCTGGTCGAAGTCCTGCTGGATGAGGGTGCGAACCTTCTGGGCCGATCCGTAGTACGCGTCGTAGTAGCCGGCGCTCAGGGCGTATGTCCCGAGAATGATGCGGCGCTTGACCTCGTCGCCGAAGCCCGCTTCTCGCGTAGCTGCCATGACGTCTTCAACAGTTCCTCCCGGAACGTCGACGCGCAGTCCGAAGCGCACCGAGTCGAACTTCGCGAGGTTACTGGATGCCTCAGCGGGCAGGATCAGGTAGTAGGCGGCGACGCCGTACTCGAAGTGGGGCGCGCTGATCTCGACGATCTCGGCACCCTGCGCCTCCATACGTGCCAGAGCTGCACGGAAGGACTCCGAAACACCGCTCTGGAAACCGCTGTCGGGCAGTTCCCGGATGACGCCGACCCGCAGACCTTTCAGCACATCGCCGCGGGCACCCTCGCGTGCGGCATCCGCAAACGACGGCCAGTCCTCGGCGAGCGAGGTCGAATCGTGGGGGTCGTGACCGCCGATCACGTCGTGGAGCAGACCCGCGTCGAGCACCGTCCGGGTGACCGGTCCGACCTGATCGAGGCTGGAGGCCAGTGCGATCGCCCCGTACCGGCTCACAGCGCCGTACGTGGGCTTCACACCCACCGTGCCGGTCACGTGCGCCGGCTGACGAATCGAACCGCCGGTGTCGGACCCGAGAGCAAGTGGCGCCTCGAAAGCTGCGACTGCCGCGGCTGATCCACCGCCAGACCCGCCGGGGATTCGGTCGAGATCCCATGGATTGCGCGTGGGACCGTAGGCCGAGTGCTCGGTCGAGGAGCCCATCGCGAATTCGTCCATGTTGGTCTTGCCCAGCGGGACGAGACCGGCAGCACGCGAACGCGCGACGACCGTCGCATCGTAGGGCGACATGAACCCCTCGAGGATGCGGGATCCGCTCGTGGACGGCATGTCGGTCGTGACGAGCACATCCTTGATGGCGAGCGGGACTCCCGCCAACTCGGGGAGCTCTTCGCCTGCCGTGCGCCGGGCGTCGATATCGGCTGCCACCTCGAGCGCGTGGTCGCTGACGTGGAGGAAGGCGTGGATGTCGGCATCCACCGCGGCGATCCGGTCGAGATGCGCGCGCGTAGCCTCGACACTCGATATCTCGCCCGAGGCGAGCGACGACGCCAGCTCGGCAGCTGTCAGGCGGGTGAGGTCTGTCACTGTTCTTCTCCCAGGATCGCGGTCACACGGAAGCGGCCGTCTGCGGCATCCGGGGCGTTCTGCAGCACCTGCTCGGGCGTGAGCATGTCGCCCGGAACATCAGCGCGGAACACATTGTGTAGGGCGATCGGGTGACTGGTCGCAGGCACCTCGGGAGTGGCCACCTGCGACACCTTGGCGATGTTGTCGACGATCGCGTCGAGCTGGCCGGTGAGGCGCTGAACCTCGTCGTCGCTCAGGCGGATCCGGGCGAGCACACCAAGATGGCGCACGAGATCGGGGGTGATTTCAGACACCGCACCATTCTAGGTGGGGCACCTCGACCGCCTGTGCCCCGCAGACCCCTCCGGCTTCACGCCGCAGAGCGCTCAGTCCGACGCACGGTGAGTCGATGAGCCGGGAGCGCAGCCACGATCCCGCTCGCGATGAAGACGACCTGCAGCATCGCTCGCGGAAGGAGCGGCGTCGAAGGCGCGGCAGGGTTGTCTACCCCGGCGGCCGCGACGATGTTGTCAGTGCGGCGCTGACAGAGGCGGGCGGCGACATCTACCACCACGGCGTGACCTACGTGACGTGGGCGCTCGCCCATCCTGGCCACTACGCGGTGATGTGGACACCGCGACTGACCGATGAGGAGGATTCCTCACTCGCTGCAGCACGGATGGCGACATGGGGCATCCTCGAGCGGGCCGTTGCCGATGCCCGCACTGACGCGTCGGATGACGAGGAGGCGCACGATTCGGCGTACGCTGCGTTCGCTATCGTGCACGGACTCGCCGGAATCTGGCTCAGTGGCGCAACGCCGCCTCCTCCCGATCCGGATTCACGCGCTCGTGCGATCGTGCGCCATCTCGCCTTCGAGACACTCTGACCGCGAGCCGGACCTTCAGGGGCGGCGCGCTCTCCCCTAGGCTGAATGCCGTGATGCAGTACGACCCGCCTCGCCCCTGGATCGCCAGCTACGCGGAGGGGGTCCCCGAGGACCTCGATCCGGTCAGCGGGTCACTCGTCGACATCGTTGCGGCATCCGTCCGGGATTATCCCGATGCTCCCGCGCTGCAGTTCTTCGGACGTACGACGAGCTATCGGTCGCTCGACGAGCAGATCCAACGCGCTGCTGCCGCCTTGCACGCACACGGCGTCCGGGCAGGCGACCCGGTCGCGATCGTGCTGCCCAACTGCCCGCAGCACATCGTCGCGTTCTACGCGATCCTGCGCTTGGGAGCCGTTGTCGTCGAGCACAACCCTCTCTACACCCCGCGGGAACTGCGCAAGCAGTTCGAAGACCACGGCGCCAAGCACGCGATCGTGTGGAGCAAGGTCGTGCGCACCGTTCAGGAGTTCCCCCGCGATCTGCGTGTCGACACACTCATCTCGGTCGACATCACCAAGGCGATGCCCTGGACGATGCAGCTGGCACTCAAGCTCCCGATCGCCAAAGCACGCGAGGCGCGCACCGCCCTCACCGAGCGAGTCAGCGGTGCCGTCAGCTGGGATGACGTCGCGAGCCACGAGCCGCTGCCTGCCGCGCACCCGTCACCCTCCACCGACGATCTCGCGCTGATCCAATACACGAGCGGAACGACGGGCAACCCCAAGGGCGCGTCGCTGACACATCGCAACCTGCTCTCGAACGCTGCCCAGGCGCGAGCGTGGGTTCCCACGATCCAGCGCGGCGAAGGATGCGTCGTCTACGCCGTCCTGCCGATGTTCCATGCGTACGGACTGACGCTGTGTCTCACGTTCGCGATGTCAATGGGCGCCCGCCTGGTACTTTTCCCGCGGTTCGATCCCGACATGGTGCTCGAGGTCACGAAGAAGCATCCGGCGACCTTCTTGCCGCTCGTACCGCCGATCGCTGATCGACTCTTGAAGGAGTCTCAGCGCACGGGGATTTCGCTCGCGGGTACGGGCGTCGCGATCTCGGGAGCAATGGCACTCCCGCACGAACTCGTCGTGCCGTTCGAGGCCGAGACCGGCGGATACCTCGTCGAAGGTTACGGCCTCAGCGAGTGCTCCCCCGTACTGATGGCGAACCCCGTCGCCGACAACCGCGTCCCCGGCACCGTCGGTTTGCCTCTTCCGGGCACCGAGTGTCGCGTCGTCGACCCAGATGATCCGACGACGGACGTCGCGCAGGGCGAGCGTGGCGAACTGATCGTGCGTGGCCCCCAGGTCTTCTCTGGCTACTACGGGCGACCGGAAGAGACCGAGGAGGTCTTCGTCGACGGTTGGTTCCGCACCGGCGATATCGTCACAATCGACAACGCCGGGTTCGTGCGGATCGTCGACCGCATCAAGGAGCTCATCATCACAGGAGGCTTCAACGTCGCCCCGACCGAGGTCGAGGGAGTGCTGCGGCAGCATCCTGCCGTTGCCGATGTCGCGGTCGTCGGGATGCCGTCGGAGCACTCCGGTGAAGAGGTTGTCGCCGCTATCGTGCTCGAGTCCAGCGTCGAGGACATCGACGAGACCGCTATTCGCGAGTTCGCGCGCAGCATCCTCACCCCCTACAAGGTGCCGCGCCGAATCTTCGTCGTCGATGAGCTACCAAAGTCACTGATCGGAAAGGTCCTGCGGCGGCAGGTGCGCGCGAAGCTTCTGGAGCTCTCGGGCGAGGAGTAGGCCTCGCGGCATCAGGCTCGCCACTGCCCAGGCCGTGGTTGGATCCATGCGGGAATCGAGTACCCCACCTCGTCCGGAAAGTGGCCGTTGACATCGTCGTAGGTGAGTTGGAGAAGAGGAACCGAGAACGCGTCGGGTCGCTCGTAGAACCGATTGGCGGCGAAGGCGATCTCGCCCGGGTTGGGAACCGCCTCGACGCGGACGCGATGTTGCCACGCCTGGAAGCTCAGAATCTCGCCCGGAATGAGATCGGATCCGTCCCGGACACGCGCCGAGAGATCGTTGAGAACCGCTGCCGCAGTCTCGGGCCCCACGCCAAGAATCGCGAGCTCGGGATGACCGATCCCGTACAGACCAACCGTGTACGCGAACGGCGCGCGCTCAACGTGCCCGGCCCCACCGACGTACTGGATGTACGTGCCGTACTTTCGAATGGTCTCAACGGTGTGGCGATCTTCTTGGTCGAGCCATGCCTGCGTTGCGGCGTCCAGTGCACTCATGATCTTGTCCTCCCTCAGTGACCTTGATCATGAGATTAGAACAAACGTACGACACTCAGATTGGCGCCAGATTACTCCCCCAGCGCGGCTGGACCCTGCTCCACGAGGATGCGGAACTGGGCTGCATCGATAATCCGCACACCGAGCTCCTCCGCCTTCGCAAGCTTCGAGCCGGCGCCCGGGCCAGCAGCCACGAAATCCGTCTTCTTGGACACGCTCGAGGCAGCCTTGCCGCCAGCTGCCATGATCGCCTCTTGTGCGCCCTCGCGCGTATATCCCTCCAGGGTTCCGGTAGCCACAACCGTGACGCCCTCGAGCACTCCGCCCGAGACGACAGCAGCGCCAGGACCAGGATGGCCGGGGGTCGACAGCTGCGCTCCTGCGGCCGCCCACCGCTCGACGATCTCAACGTGCCAGTCGACCTCGAACCAGTCGATGATCGCATCGGCGATGATCGGGCCGACGCCCTCGACCGCGGCGAGCTCCTCACGGGACGCCGCACGAATCGCATCAATCGACCCGAACCACTGCGCCAGCGCGCGGGCAGCGACCGGGCCAACGTGACGGATGCTCAACGCGACGAGGAAGCGCCACAACTCCTTCGTCTTGGCGCGTTCGAGATTGTCGAGCAGCTCATACGCCGCCGCCGACAGAATGAAGTCGGCATCCCCATCGAACGGCCCCTCAGGATCGAACACGGGATCGGGGCGCGACGCTGTCGGCGCACGACCTTCCAGCGGAGACCTGCGCTGACGACGGAACGGGCTGCGCGCATCCGGCTCACCGTCGGCATCGAGCCGAACAAGCCCCGTCTCGGCATCGCGCACCTCGACGTCGATTGGAAACAGGTCCTCGGCACGCAGATCGAACAGCCCCGCCTCGGTGACCAGCGGCGGCACCTCGGGCCGCAACGGATGCGTCAGGGCGGCAGCTGACACCTCACCGAGCCCCTCGATATCGAGAGCGCCGCGCGAACCAATGTGCTCGACCCGACCGCGAACCTGGGCCGGACACGATCGCGTGTTCGGGCACCGCAGATCGATGTCGCCCTCTTTGGCGGGGGCGAGCGGAGAGCCGCACTCGGGGCAGTGCGTCGGCATGATGAATGCGCGTTCGCTGCCGTCACGCAACTCGACGACCGGCCCGAGGACTTCGGGAATGACATCGCCGGCCTTGCGGATGACGATCGTGTCGCCGATGAGGACCCCCTTGGCCTTCACGACGTCCTGGTTGTGCAGCGTCGCCTGACGTACGACGCTGCCCGCGACACGCGCCGGTTCCATAACGGCGAACGGTGTCGCGCGGCCGGTTCGCCCGACCGAAACGACGATGTCGAGCAGCTTCGTGTTCACCTGCTCGGGCGGGTACTTGTACGCAATCGCCCACCGCGGCGCGCGGCTCGTCGCGCCCAGCTCGTCGTGCAAAGCCAACTCATCGACTTTCACGACGACACCGTCGATCTCGTGCTCGACATCGTGACGGTGTTCGCCGTAGTGGCGGATGTAATCGGCGGCGGCATCGACTGACTCTGCGACCGTGAAGTACCGACTCACCGGCAAACCCCACGACTCCAGCAGCCCATAGACCTCGCTCTGGGTCGCTACCGGAGGATTCGGCCAGGCGCCGATGCCATGGACGGTCAGCCGCAGCCGCGAGAGCCGTTCGTGCATCGCCTCGAGCTGGCGCTCGTTCTTGCCCTCGCGCTTCTGCCGGAGCGACCCGGATGCCGCGTTCCGCGGATTCGCGAACAGGCGATCTCCCATCGACTCCTGGTAGGCGTTGAGCGACTCGAAGTCAGCCACGGTGAAGAACACCTCACCACGCACCTCGACAAGCTCAGGATGTCCCGTCCCGGCAAGCGCGGTCGGGATACCGGCCACGTCCCGGACGTTCTCGGTCACGTCCTCTCCGACGCGTCCGTCACCCCGCGTGGCAGCCGACACGAGCCGCCCGCGCTCGTAGCGCAACGACAGGGCGAGACCGTCGATCTTGAGCTCACACAGGTAATGAACTGAGCCGCCGACGTCACGCTGCACGCGTGCAGCCCAGGCCCGGAATTCCTCGTCGCTGAAGACATTGTCGAGGCTCAGCATCCGCTCGGCATGCTCGACCGGCGAAAACAGCGTGCCTGATGCTGCCCCGACCGAGAGTGTCGGCGAATCCTGCCCCTGAACTTCGGGATGCAGTCGCTCGAGGGCCTCCAGCCGCTGCATCCACGTGTCGTACGTGGCGTCGTCGACGATGACCTCGTCACGCCCGTAGTACGCCCCGCGGGCATCGACAATGAGGTCAGTGAGGCGCGAAGCCTCCGCCCGAGCATCGTCGAGACTGAGCCGCGCGAGCTCCGCATCCGGGATCGTCACAGATGCAGGGGAAACGTCGTTCGTGGCCACGAGTGCAGTTTAGGCACCACCCACGACACGGCAGGCCGACACAGGATGCCGCTGCTCACGCCTCGATGGGAACAGCCGACCTCGTGCGATCGATCGTGAACTGGCCGATGACGCGCGTGCCGTCGTAGAGCACCGCTGTCTGCCCGGTAGCGACCCCGTCGAGGGGCTCATCGGGCTTGACCACGACCTCGCCGTCGAGGATCTCTGCTCGCGCGGGAACCGGATCGGCGTGGGCGCGGATCTGTACGTCGCACGCGAAGGATGCCGCATCCGGCGCCCGCCCCGCCCAACTCGCCCGGGATCCGGCGATCTCGGCGGTCGCGAGAGCCTCCTTCGGCCCGACGACCACCGTGTTGGTCACGGGTCGGATCTCGAGAACGAACCGCGGCTTGCCATCAGGAGCCGGAGTGCCGAGTGCGAGCCCGCGGCGCTGACCGACCGTGTAGGCGTGAGCACCATCGTGAGTGCCCACCTGGGCGCCGGAACGATCGACGATAGGCCCTTCAGCGACCCCGACGCGCTCAGCCAGCCACCCTTTCGTGTCGCCGTCGGGAATGAAGCAGATGTCGTGGCTGTCGGGCTTGTGCGCAACGGTCAGGCCCCGCTCCTCAGCCTCGGCGCGCACGACAGCCTTCGATGGGGTCGAACCGAGCGGGAAGAGGCAGTGCGCGAGCTGATCAGCGTCGAGCACGCCGAGCACATACGACTGGTCTTTCGCCGCATCCGAAGCCCGGTGCAACTCACGGCCCTCCGGCGTCTCAACGAGGGTCGCGTAATGGCCGGTGCAGACGGCATCGAAGCCGAGCTCGATCGCGCGCTCCAACAGCGCTGCGAACTTGATCTTCTCGTTGCAACGCATGCATGGATTGGGCGTGCGACCGGCTCGGTACTCGGCGATGAAATCGTCGATGACCTCGTCGCGGAACCGCTCCGAGAAGTCCCAGACGTAGAACGGGATGCCCAGGCGATCGGCCGCGCGACGGGCATCCATCGCATCCTCGATCGTGCAGCAGCCGCGGCTTCCCGTGCGCAGCGTGCCGCCCGCCCGGGAGAGGGCGAGATGGACCCCGACGACCTCGTGGCCGGCATCTACAGCGCGCGCCGCGGCGACAGCGGAGTCGACTCCGCCACTCATGGCCGCAAGAACACGCATGGTCCCAGTCTACGAGCGGCCATCTGTATGGGACCCGGATGCCGCCCGCGCCCGCTCGACCGCATCAGGAAGCACCCGCAGAACCGCGTCGATGTCGGCATCCGTCGTCGAGCGCCCCAGGGTGAACCGCAGCACCTCGCGCGCCTCCCGATCGCTTCTGCCCATGGCCGTCACGACGTGGGACGGCTCGGGAACACCGGCCTGACACGCCGACCCCGTCGACACCGAGACCCCGGCCATGTCGAGCAGGAAGAGAAGCGACTCCCCCGACGCCCCAGGAAAGAGGATGTGCGCGTTCCCCGATAGGCGATCGACCGGATCACCGAGCAGTTCGGCCGCGGGGATCGTGGCGAGCACGCCAGCGATCAGCCGATCGCGCATCCCCGACAAGCGCGCCGACTCTTCGGCAAGCTCCCTGACCGCGAGCTCGGCAGCTACCGCGAAGGCCGCCGCTCCAGCGATGTCCTGGGTCCCCGAGCGCAGTCCGCGCTGTTGACCACCGCCGTGCAGCAGCGGGTCCAGTCGGGCAGAGCGGGCGACCACGAGAGCGCCCACCCCGATCGGTCCGCCGACCTTGTGCGCTGACAGGCTCATGGCGAGGAGTCCGGCTCCGGGCCGAGCATCTCCGCGCAGGCCCGCGAACGACACCGGCATGTGGCCGAACGCCGCAACGGCGTCCAGATGGAGCGGCACGCGCTCCGAGGCTGCCGCCCGGGCAAGATCGGCGACGGGGTTGACCGTCCCCACCTCGTTGTTGGCGACAAGCGCCGTTGCCAGAGCGGCCCCAGGGAGAGCCGCCGCGAACTCGGCAGCGTCGATGGCTCCCCGGGTTGTGAGTGGCACACTCCGGATGCCGGCACCATCGCGCCTCGCGATCCAGTCCACGGGGTCGATGGAGGCGTGATGCTCACCGTCAGGCAGGACGATGTCGGAGGTGCCGGCGCGACGGGTCTGCCAGAGCCCCTTCAGGGCGAGGTTCACGGCTTCGGTCCCACCGGAGGTGATCACGATCTCGATCGGGTCGCAACCCACCGCCGCAGCGAGCCGTTCACGAGCATCCTCCAGGACTCGCCGCGCACTCTGGCCATTCGCGTGGATCGACGATGCATTGCCGACGACCGACGCCGCTTGCAGCCAGGCCTCGCGCGCCTCAGGACGCAGCGGCGTCGAGGCCGCATGGTCGAGGTAGATGCTCACGCACTCCACTGTGCCACTGCCCCGGGGTCGTGGGCCGCCGACGCCTGCGGCAGACCCGTCTGCGGCAGGCACCGCGTCGTTATGCTCTACGCATGCCGATCCCCGAGTCAGCTGTACTTTCGCGCGCCGACACGACCGACGCCGGTCTCCTGTCACCGCGGTTCGACGACCTCGGTGTCCGGCTGCATGACGGTGGCGGCACGCTGCGGGTCTGGTCAGCGCACGCATCCTCGATCGACCTCCTGATCTTCGACAACGACGACCTGGACTGGGTCGTCGAGACTGTTCCGCTGGCGCGCACCGACGGTGACATCTGGTCGGCGTATGCGGCGGGGCTGCGCCCGGGAACCCATTACGCGATCCAGGTGGATGGACCGCAGGGCCCCGGGAACACGTTCAATCCCTCCACGCTGCTCATCGACCCCTACGCACGGGGCCTCGCATCCAATGGCTTCCGCGGATGGCGATCAGTGGTCGTCGCCGGCGATTTCGACTGGTGCGGCGCGCGCAAACCCCTCGTGCCTCTGGACCGGACGGTCATCTACGAGGGTCACGTCAAAGGAATGACCAAGCGCCACCCCGAGGTTCCCCCCGCCCTGCACGGCACCTACGCGGGACTTGCGCACCCGGCGATGATCGAGCACTTCACCGCGCTCGGGGTTACCAGCATTGAGTTGCTTCCGGTCCACCAGTTCGCGAGCGAGCCCCGCCTGCTCGAGCTGGGCCTCACGAACTACTGGGGCTACAACACCGTCGGCTTTTTCGCTCCCCATGCCGCCTATGCGACCGAAGAGAACCGGCGCCAGGGTCCGGAAGCGGTGCTGCGGGAGTTCAAGGGCATGGTCAAGCTCCTGCACGAGGCCGGCCTGGAAGTCATCCTCGACGTCGTCTACAACCACACATCCGAGGCCGAGCTCGGTGGCCCGCGCTCGAGCTTCCGGGGCATCGACAACCGGGGCTACTACCGTCAGCACGCCGACGGCGCCTACATCGACGTCACAGGCTGCGGAAACAGCGTCGATACCGCGACGGATGCCGCCTCCCGCCTGGTCCTCGACTCGCTGCGGTATTGGGCCAACGACGTGCAGGTCGACGGTTTCCGCTTTGATCTCGCCACGACGCTCGGGCGTGACCGCGAGCACACCTTCACCCCCGAGCATCCCTTGCTTCGAGCGATCATCGACGATCCCGCGCTTGCGGATGTCAAGAAGATCGCCGAGCCGTGGGACGTCGGGATGGGTGGCTGGCAGACAGGCAACTTCGGTCCGGGCTGGATGGAATGGAACGACCGCTACCGTGACAGCGTGCGCAATTTCTGGCTCAGCGATGTCGACTACGGTCGTCGCGCCGCGAGCGCGCCCGTGGGGGTCGGCGGGTTCGCGACACGGCTCGCTGGGTCGTCGAACACCTTCAGCGCCGAACGCGGTCCGCTTGCGAGCGTCAACTTCGTGACAGCACACGACGGCTTCACGCTCCACGACCTGGTGTCGTACGACGTCAAACACAACACCGCAAACGGCGAACACAATCGTGATGGCGCCGACACGAACCGGTCGTTCAACCATGGGGCCGAGGGCGAGACTGACGACCCGCTCATCCTGGCTACGCGGCGCCGGGCTATGCGCAATCTGATGGGCACGCTCCTGCTCTCCGCGGGAGTCCCGATGATCACTGCAGGTGACGAGTTCGGACGCACGCAGCATGGCAACAACAACGCCTACTGCCACGACGGGCCGCTGACCTGGTTGCCGTGGGAGCACGCGCCCTGGCAGGCGAACCTTTTCGCCCACGTCCAGCGCCTCCTGACCCTGCGCGCGCAGAACCCCGCGCTGCGTCCGAGCAGATTCGCGCGCGACGACCAGGAGACGCCGTCAGCGTCAGTCATGGACTGGTACGACGAACACGGCGAGATGATGTCGGGCGCGCGGTGGGCCGATCCGACGCACCGCACGCTGCAGTACCTCGCGACTTCGACTCCCGAACTCGAGGCACCCAACCGGATTCTTCTCGTGGTGCACGGCACCGAGCGTCCGGTTACCGTGCTTCTGCCACGGGTCGAGGGGGTCGCGCGATATCGAGCGGTCTGGTCGAGCGAGGACGAGCATCCGTCGGACGACATCACCGCCCACGAGCCCGCGTCATCCGTCGAGCTCGGTCCGACATCGATGCGCCTGTTCGTAGCCGACCCGGCCTGAGCCTCTTCCAGGGGCGCATTGTTGCGGACGGCGCGCCCCCTGTCCACACCTGTTCCCGCTGGCGGTGCGCGGGGTAGGTTCGAAACGTGGCAACCAGCAGACGCTCCCCCGTTCCTCGGCCGTGGCGAAGCGCCACCGCGATCCCGGTGCGCCCCGCCTCGCCGCTCGCGCCGGCCGCTGACGCCGCCATGGGACGCATCCCCATGGTCCGGCCGAGGCCTGACACCCCCGACGCGGCCTATAGCCCGAGCGCCTTTCACGGCGAGGCTGTCGCGTTCGGCGTCACGGCCTTCCGCGAGGGCCACGATCGCATCGGCGTTCACCTGCGCCTGACCTCACCGTCGGGCGACGAGTCGCTGCATCGCCTGGACCCTGCGGGGGACGGATTCGACCGCTGGTGGACGAACGTTGCGCTCCTTGAGGAGGGAACCTGGACGTTCCACTTCGAGTCCTTCGCTGACGACTTCGCCACCTGGCACCACGCGGCCCACGTCAAAGTGCTCGCCGGTGTCGATGTCCCCCTCATGCTGGAGATGGGGGCGCTGCTGTGCGAACGCGGCGCTGCCGAACGCGATCGACCGGCAGCCGAGCGCCGCATGCTCACCGAGATGGCAGAGCAGTTCCGCGCGGATGCCGGCACCGAGCCGCTCAGCCTTATTGACGATCCGCGTCTGGAGGCAGCGTTCACGGTTCGCCCGCTGCAGTCCCTCGTGACCGTGGGCAGCGACCGCGACTTGCTCGTCGAACGCGAACGGGCAGGCGTGGGCGCCTGGTACGAGTTCTTCCCCCGGTCCGAAGGGGCAAAACTCCGCAAAGACGGCACCGTCAAGAGCGGTACGTTTCGCACTGCCAGCAAGCGGCTTCCCGCGGTTGCACGGATGGGTTTCGACGTCGTGTACCTGCCGCCGATCCATCCGATCGGGCGCACGAATCGCAAGGGCCCGAACAACTCGCTGACCCCCGGTCCGGGCGATCCGGGCTCGCCGTGGGCGATCGGCGCGGCAGAGGGCGGACATGATGCCGTGCATCCTGATCTCGGCACTCTCGCCGACTTCCGTGCGTTCGTGCGGGCAGCTGCCGCCGAAGGGCTCGAGGTTGCGCTCGACCTCGCGCTGCAGGCGTCCCCGGATCATCCGTGGGTGACAAGCCACCCGGAGTGGTTCACGACGCTCCCCGACGGGTCCATCGCGTACGCCGAGAACCCCCGAAGAAGTATCAGGACATCTATCCGATCAACTTCGACAACGATCCCGAGGGAATCCGCGCCGAGGTGCTGCGGATCGTGCGCCACTGGATTGCGCAGGGCGTACGCATCTTCCGCGTCGACAACCCGCACACCAAGCCGCTCCAGTTCTGGGAGTGGTTGATCCGCGAGGTGAACGCCGAGCACCCGGATGTCGTCTTCCTGGCCGAGGCGTTCACCCGCCCCGCTCCGCTCCAGGGGCTGGCAATGGCGGGGTTCCAACAGAGCTACACCTACTTCACCTGGCGCAACACGAAGGAGGAGCTCGAGGAGTTCCTCTCCTCGCTTGCCCACGAGACAGCTGATTTCCTTCGGCCCAACCTCTTCGTGAACACCCCCGACATCCTCACCGAGTACCTCCAGTACGGCGGCCACGCGGCGTACGTCATCCGTGCCGCGATCGCCGCCACGGCTGCGCCGGTCTACGGCGTGTATGCGGGTTATGAACTGTTCGAGAATGTCGCCCGGCCGGGCTCCGAAGAGAACATCGACAACGAGAAGTACGAGTACAAGTTCCGCGAGTGGGAGGCGATCGACGCGGCGGGCTCATCCCTCGCGCCGTTCCTGACCCGCCTCAACGAGATCCGCCGGGATCACCCGGCACTGCGTCAGTTGCGAAATCTCACGGTCCACTGGAGCGACGACGACGCGATCCTCGTCTATTCGAAGCACCTGGATGCCGCCCTCTCGCCGACGGGCGAATCCGACACGATCCTCGTCGTGGTGAACGTCGACCCCCATTCGGTGCGCGAGACCACGGTCCACCTCGACACTCGCGTGTGGGGCGTCGAACCGGGTGAGGCCTTCGGGGTCACCGACCTCATCACCGGGGCCCAGTGGACCTGGACAGACCACAACTACGTGCGGCTCGACGCCTTCCGCGAGCCCGTGCACATCCTGCGGATTGAGGGACAGCGATGACTACGATCGACCCCGCCACACTCGACGCCGTCGCGCACGGCAGCCATCACGACCCCCACAGCGTTCTCGGCATCCATCCCACCGGCAAGAACACGTGGGTCATCCGGACCCGCCGACCGCTCGCCGCGACGGTCACCGCCGTATTCGATGGCGGCAAACGCGTGCGGCTGGAGCATGTCGCGGCAGGCATCTGGGAGGGCACGGTCACCGGACCGATTGGTTCCTACCGGATCGACGCGACGTACGACGACGGACCCGACTACCGGGACGACGATCCCTATCGGCACTCTCCCACCATCGGCGAACTGGACCTCCATCTGATCCGCGAGGGACGCCACGAGCGGCTCTGGGACGTCCTGGGCTCACACGTTCGAACCCACGAAGACAGCCATGGCACATCCTTCGCCGTCTGGGCGCCGAACGCCCGCGCAGTTCGGGTCGTCGGCAACTTCAACGGGTGGGACGGCGCAGCCCACGCGATGCGCTCGATGGGTGGCTCCGGGGTCTGGGAGTTGTTCATCCCCGCTGTCGATGAGGGAGCGGTCTACAAGTACGAGATCCAGGGACCGGACGGGCAGTGGCGGCTGAAGGCCGACCCGCTGGCCCGACTCGCGGAGGTTCCCCCCGCTACCGGGTCGGTCGTCACCGCGTCGTCGTACCGATGGCAGGACTCGGCCTGGATTTCACGACGTTCCAAGAGTCGCCCGGTGACCGAGCCCATGTCGATCTACGAGGTCCACCTCGGCTCGTGGCGCCCCGGCTTGTCGTACCGCGACGCAGCCGACCCTCTGATCGAACACGTGAGCGCGCTTGGCTTCACCCACGTGGAGTTCCTCCCCCTCGCGGAGCATCCGTTCGGCGGATCCTGGGGCTATCAGGTCACGGGTTACTTCGCACCCACGAGCAGATTCGGCAGCCCCGACGACCTCAAGTACCTGATCGACCGGCTGCACCAGGCCGGCATCGGCGTCATCATGGACTGGGTTCCCGGACACTTCCCGAAGGACGAGTTCGCACTCGCGAAGTTCGACGGCAGGGCCCTCTACGAGCACCCGGACCCCCGTCGCGGCGAGCACAAGGACTGGGGAACGCTCATCTTCGACTACGGACGCAACGAGGTCCGCAACTTCCTGGTCGCCAACGCGCTGTACTGGTACGACGAGTTCCACGTCGACGGACTGCGCGTGGATGCCGTCGCCTCGATGCTCTACCTCGATTACTCGCGCAACGCTGGCGAGTGGGAACCGAACATCCACGGCGGTCGGGAGAACCTCGAGGCCATTCGGTTCCTGCAGGAGGTCAATGCGACGTGCTACAAGACGTTCCCGGGCATCAGCATGATGGCCGAGGAATCGACGAGCTTCCCCGGTGTGACCGCGCCCACCGACCACGCCGGGCTCGGTTTCGGGTTCAAGTGGAACATGGGCTGGATGAACGACAGTCTCGAATACATCAAGCGAGATCCCCTGTACCGCTCCTACCATCAGGGTGAGCTGAGCTTCTCGTTCGTGTACGCATTCAGCGAGAATTACGTGCTTCCGATCAGCCACGACGAGGTAGTGCACGGCAAGGGAAGTCTGTTCTCTCGGATGCCGGGCGATCATGCTGCCAAGCTCGCGAACATGCGGGCGTACCTCGCCTACATGTGGGCGCACCCCGGCAAGCAGCTGCTTTTCATGGGGCAAGAGTTCGGGCAGATGGCGGAGTGGTCTGAATCGCGCGGGCTCGACTGGTGGACGCTAGACCAGCCGACCCACCGACAGCTCCAGGACTTCGTCGGTGCTGTCAACGGCACGTACCGCGCCAACCCACCCCTGTGGAGTCGCGACAACGACGGGTCTGCGTTCTCGCGCATCGGCGCTCCCTCATGGAACCCGAGTGTGCTCGCCTTCACCCGACGGGACTGGGACGGCAACATCGTCGCCGCAGTGTGCAACTTCTCGGGGTCCACGCTCTCGAACTACGCGCTCGACCTTCCCCACAGCGGAGTCTGGCGCGAGATCCTCAACACCGACGCGCAGGACTACGGCGGCGCAGGCGTCGGCAACCTCGGGATGGTTGTTGCAGGCGAGGACGGCAGAGCGTCAATGGTGCTGCCCGCGACGAGCGTCATCTGGCTGCGCTACGACCCGCAGGCCCGGGTGCCCTCCACTATCCGCGACTGACGCAGGGCAATTCGCCCTTCCGGGCGCCCACTGTCAGAACAGCAGCGACGCGAGGCGACTGCGCGACCGGATGACGCGCGGGTCGTCGTCGCCCACGATGCCGAACAGCTCAAGCAGCCGCTCCCGCACTGGCGCGCGATCATCGTCGGGCAACGCCGCGAACAGATCGAGCAATCGATCAAAGGCGTCCTCAACGTGACCACCCGCAAGATCGAGGTCGGCGACCAGCAGCTGAGCGTCGACATCAGTCGGAGCAGCCGCAGCCGCTGCGCGCGCGGCCTGGAGGTCGGCATCCTGGACCCGAGAGAGCAGCCGCACCTGGGCGAGCCCCGCCCGCGCGTCGGCGTCGCGCGGGTTCTCAGCGAGCGCGCGCTCGTACGCAGAGATCGCCGCCGCATAGTCGCCGGACTCGATCGCAGCGAACGCCTCGGCGTGAAGCGGCGGCATCGCGGGCTCGGCAGCAGCACCCTCTTCATCAGCAGCGTCGGCGTCGCCTGAGCCGACTGAGCCGGTGACGCCGTTCTGCGCGGCAAGCTGCAGCAACTGGGCGAACACCTCGCGCACCTGCTGTTCGGGAACGGCGCCGGTGAACAACGGCACAGCCTGACCGCCGACCAGGGCCACGACCATTGGAATCGACTGGGCGCGGAACGCCTGAGCAAGCTGCGGGTTGGCGTCGACGTCGACCTTTGCCAGAACCAACCGGCCCGCATGCTCCGTGACAACGCGCTCGAGGACGGGGCTGAGCTGCTTGCACGGCCCGCACCATTCGGCCCACAGGTCCACGACGACAGGCACCGTCTTGGACAGCTCAAGAACCTCGGGGAACATCGCGTCTGTGACGTCGATCACCAGCCGCGCCGTGTTTCCCCCCGCGGGGGCGCCAGCAGCAGGCTCACTCGGGGATGCCGCTGCCGGGCGGTTGCGCAGGGCTGACAGGTCGACGGCGCCCCGGAGAGGAACGTTGGAGCCGGGAAGTGTCACAGCACAGAGCCTTTCAAAATCGAACTCGAGTACCCCAGAAGCCGGATCGGTTCGTTCGATCCCTTTTCCGGAACATAGAAGAAGAGCTGGTCGCTGAAGGTCGTCGAGAACCCGGATGCCGACTGGTCCGCGCCCGAAAGAGTCTTGACCGTCGCATTGTTGTCCAGCTTGATGACGGCGTCTTCGTTGGTCGGCTTGACGGTGTCGGTCTCGGCGATGCTTACCGCGACGATCGCGCCGCTCTCGAGCGTGGCGATCGCGAACGGAGGGAACTCACCGGCGGCGGCGCTGAAGGTCAGACTGCCGGTTTCGGCTCCGGTCTCGTTGAAGTCGTCGAGACGTTCCTTGCGGTCGGCGACGACTCCCGCACGGAAGAGGTCGCTCTGCTCGTCGAACATCCCGCGAACTCCGACTCATCGCCCTTGTCGAGCACATCGGCGTACGCGGAGGCGAGCTCGTCAGGCGGCAGCAACAGGAACGGCGAATCCGGGGCGAGCTGGCTGGCGCCGATGTAGGAGGGGGCGAGCTCGGGCATCAGCGTATTGCCACCGAGGTTGCCGATATAGCTCAGCTTGTAGGGAGTCCACGGGTCTGCCTGGGTCAGCACCATGATGCTCGACGTGTTGGCCTCGTCATCCGTGACGATCGCCAGGAACGAACGCGGCCAGCCGTTATAGGCCTGCGGCAGCACGACCTCGACGGGCTTGCCGGGAACTGCCGTCGGCATCGCATAATCGGCGATGGCCTCCCTCAGTGTGTAGTTCGTCTTGCGCTCTGCCAGAAGCGCACCGTCGAGCCGGGTCGCTGCGAGGTCAGCATCCTTAGCCTCATCGGCCTGCGCCACCGTCTGAGCCACCTGCTCGACGATCCGCTCGGCCTGCTGCTTGGTGACGGCTGGAGCCTGCTGGCCCTCCGGCACGATGACCGACGCGGTCGGGCTCGGCGTCTCGGTCGGCACCAGCTGCGGCCACGCGTCAGACGTGCAGCCAGAGAGCAGGCCGACCGTGACCGCCGCAACGGGGAGAGCAATGAACGTCTTTCGTCCGCGCCCGAGCGCCCGCCGTGGCTTGCTGGCACTGATGACGCCCTTGTCAGACTCCGCGACAGACAGATCAATCGGCTCCGTCACCGGCACGGGCAGACCCTTGCGGCGCGGACCCCGCGAACGGCGCACGTGACGGATGCCGAGGACGTAGAGCACAACGCCGACCGCCATCAGGATGCCGCCACCGACGATCAGGGGTCCAGCCCAGGGCGTGGAGTTCTCGATCGGCCAGGTGACACTCACCGTCGTCGGGGCAGGTTCTGTTCCATCCGAGGCGATGATGACGCTCATGTCGGATGGAAGCTGCAGCGGCGCGATGACGAGGTCTTCCTGCTGGTACTCATCCAGCCAGAGATCGGACCCTGCCGGGTTCCGCCCCGGAATAGCTTCCTCCTCGGTGCCCTGATCGGTCGCGGCATCCCCCGCCGCTGCCCCGTCCTCGGTCGGGGCGTCGGTTGCCGGCGTGGCGGTGGGGTCGACGGTCGGTTCGGGCTCAGGAGTCGGCTCGATCTCCTCGGTAACGAGCGAGCCGTCCTCGGTCTGCACTACCTGGTTGTAGGTGGTGTCAGCAAGCCATGCCTGCACGTCGGCAGTTCTGCCGTAAGCGGCGAAGACAGAGCCATCCCCCAGCACCCGCAGCGTCTGGGACCCGGGGTTCGCGGTCAGCACGGCGCCGTCGATGACCAGATACGGCTCGTCTTGGGTGATCGAAACATCGGCTGTCGTCGACCGTGGCCCTGGAAGATCGTCCGCTGGGCGATTCCCGCCCCGATCATCACGGTCGCCAGAACCAGCGCGACCACAGCCCATACGAAACGCACGAAAAACCTTCCTCGGCGCACGGACGTCGACGCACGCCGAAAACTCGACATTTCAGACTAGCGAACATGTCCTGAAAGTCCCCAGGGAGGCGATGCATCACCGACTAGGCCCCGGCTATGCGTATTCTGATCGCCAGGCGGGTCACGCCTGAGAGAACGAGGTCCCGTGAAGCTGCAGAACCCCTTCCGCGTCGCATTCGTCGCGACCCTCGGCGTGGGTCTCGGACTCCTGCTCATCGCGAGCGTGCAGACGTTGTCGACGATCCTGCTTTATGTGGGCACAGCGCTGTTTCTCGCGCTCGGCCTGGAACCGATGGTTTCGTGGCTGATCCGCCGTCGCGTACCGCGGTGGGCGGCGGTACTCGTCACGATCGTCGTCGTGTTGGGCGTCTTCGCCGGCGTCATCCTGATGGTGCTCCCGATCATCGTGGAACAGATCACGCAGTTCGTCGTCGAGGTCACCCGCATTCTGCAGAACCCCTCGTGGCCGGATGAGCTCCAAACGTGGCTCGAGTCGGTGTTCCCCATGCTCAGATGGGATGACATCTTCGCCTACATCCTGCAGTGGCTCCAGGGACTGGACTTCGCGTCGATCGGCGGGTCGATCGGTGGCAACATCCTCGCTATCGGTGCCACCATCGCAAGTGGCCTCTTCGGCGCCTTCATCGTGCTGATCCTGACGATCTACTTCACGGCATCCATCCCCTCGCTCAAGAAGGCCGTGTACCAACTGGTCGCGGCATCCAAGCGTCAGCGGTTCGTCGACCTCGCCGAACAGATCACCAATTCGGTCGGCTATTACGTGATCGGCCAGGTCAGCCTGGGTGTCATCAACGGCATCCTGAGTTGGATTTTCCTCAGCATCATCGATGCGCCGTTCCCCGCGGTCCTCGCGGTGGTGGCGCTACTGTTCTCGCTGATCCCGCTCGTGGGAACGCTCACCGGGTCGACGATTATCGTGCTGACCTGCCTGATCCCGGGTCTCGGCTCGCCGACGATAGCCCTCATCGCGGCGATCTACTACCTCATCTACATGCAGCTCGAGGCGTACGTCATCTCGCCTCGAATCATGAGTCGCGCCGTCGCGATTCCCGGAGCGGTCGTGGTGGTCGCGGCACTCGCGGGAGGATCGCTTCTTGGGCTCCTCGGCGCCCTGATCGCGATCCCGGCGGCGGCGAGCGTCTTGATCATCTACCGGCAGGTCGTGATCCCGCGCCAGAACGAGCGCTGAGCCTCAGGCGGGCTCGCCGAGCTCGCCGTCCCACTCCGTCGGCAACGGCAGGGCGTCCGGGTTGATCGCAGCGACGATCTCGGTCAGCACGGTTCTGGTCTGGTTCTCCCCCACCCACAGGTGGCGTCCGCCCTCAACCGGAATGAGCGTGGCGTGCGGGATCGCCGAGAAACGCTTGGCCGCCTCGTCGGGCCGCAGGAAGTCATCGAACTCGGGGACAAGAACAATGATCGGCCGCGGGTCTTCTGCCCAGCCCGCCAGTTCATCCTCGGTGGTTCGGTGCAGCGGCGGTGACAGCAGCACGATTCCTTCGACGTCGTGGTCGGCGGCGTACTTCAGCGCCAGCTCCGTCCCGAAGGACCAGCCGACGATCCACGGACGCGGCAGTCCCCGTTCGGCGACGAACGACATTGCCGCAGCGACATCCCACCGCTCGGAGTCACCACCGTCGAAAGAGCCGTCGCTGGTCCCCCGCGGCGACGTCGTCCCGCGTGTGTTGAATCGGAGCACGGCAAGATCGGCCAGGGCGGGCAGGCGCGCCGCCGCCTTGCGGAAGATGTGCGAGTCCATGAATCCACCAGCCGTCGGCAGCGGATGCAGCGTGACGAGCGTGGCGTGGGGGGTGCGCTCGGCAGGCACGGCGAGTTCACCGACCAGAGTCAGTCCGTCTTGCGTGTGAAGCTCGATCTCTTGCCGGCGAGCGGGAAGAAGCATCGGTCCGCGAATCTCCATGTCAGCTGATCCTCCAGCAGTGTGAGTGCCAATGTCGGCGAGCCGCGAGATCGGCAGCGTCCCCGAGGACGCCATCTGCGCGCCACGCGACGATGTGGGCGGTGCCCGGCTCGATAGGGCGAACGCATCCGGGGCACGCATACGACTTCGTCGCCTGCGCCGCCGATACCGGCTGAACCGTCCACTCCACGCCGCGGCGTACCTCGGTTCGCTTCCAGCCGGCGATCAGGCGTTCGAGGCCGTCATCGCCGGCAGGCTCGGGTCGACGACGATGGGATCGTGGCATCTTCGACGGTCACCACCAGTGGTTGTTGACCCAGAAGTTGTACGCGCCGGCCCAGCTGCCATAGCGTCCCACGGCATAGCCGTTGGCCCACCGCAGATTGTCGACCGGGTTGTAGCCGCTTCCGGGAACCTTGCTGCACGGCAGAGCCTGAACCAGACCGCAGGCTCCCGACCGCCGGTTCGTCGCGTTGGGATTCCACCCGCTCTCCCGTGAGACGACGTAATCGACGTAGCCCCAGTCGCTCTCGGGAATCCCGGCCGCCGACATCCACTCGGCCGGCGAACCACCGCCCGAGTAGAACAACGGTGCTGCTGCGCCGCCTCCACCACCGCTGGATGCCACGACGGGAGTGGGCTTGGGCTTGGGCTTGACGTACACCTCGTAGCCACCGCGATCTGGATCAAAAGCGACAGGCTCGGCATCCGTGTCTATGACCAGTGACTGCGCGTCGACGATCGAACTCGCGTACAGCGAGACAGGCTCGGGCGTGTCGTCCTCGGCCGTCGCGAAAGCCATTCCGCTCGGGCCGGCGTTAGCCGCAACAAAGCCCAGTGCCGCGAAAGCAGCGAAGACCGCGAGCACGCCGCGGCGCTTCGACCAGTGTCCGACAGGGGCTGCAGCTGCCCGGGGCGGCACGCTGGAACGCCGCGGGGCGAGCTCACTGCTCGCGCGCGCGGTTACGTCGGCGCCACGGCGTTCATCAGTCACAATGACCCGATTCTACCGAGGCGAAGCCACGGGTTCGCCTCGAGCGACGCGCGGGTTCACTCGACAGCGAGCATGATCTCGACGACAGCGTCCAGGACGGCATCAACTTGCACTTCGCGGTAGCCGCCCCGCTGCATGCGGAAGGCGACCCCACGAACCTGCTCGATGGTCGCGCCGCTCCCGGTCTCGAGATACCGAGCGAGCTTGTTCATGACGAAGTCGACCTCGTCGATCCGGTACCCGTATCGGAGAGCTCCGGTCCGCTGGAAGCGACGGCGAGAAGGTCGTTGCAGGCGGTCGAGCACCGTCTGGGCGTCTCGCCGCGTCCGCGCGATCCAGACATCCGTCCCCACCCGGGCGATGGCGGCGTCGCGTTCCCGACGAGCGAAGGCGTCCTCGATACGGGTCAGCGCGGCATCCACGCTCGTGATTTCGTATCCGCGGCGCGCGAGCGGAAAAGCAGCAGCCCGAATCTGACCCGACGTCATCGACGGGTGTCCCGGAGCCTCAAAGGCATCACGCGCGTGCGAGAGGAAGCTGTCGACCGCGGCGCGCTCATAGCCCTTCACTCGGCCACGCGTGACGGGAAACAGCGCACGAGCCGGTTCGGGGACAGCGGGCGCTGCCGATTCCGGAGAAGAAGTCATTGTCATTCGGTTGCCAGCCTCACGCTGCTACGCCACATCATGATGCCACCAACGGCGAGAACAGGTAGTACAGGGCCAGCGCCGCTGTTGCCGACGGGAGGATCGAATCGAGCCGGTCGAGGACTCCCCCGTGTCCGGGCAGCCATGAACTCATGTCTTTGATGCCGAGGTCTCGCTTCACCATCGACTCACCGAGGTCGCCGGTTGTCGCCGTACCGAGGATCACAGCACCCAGAATCGCACCAGCCCACCAGGGAATGCCCAGCATGAAGATACCGAGCAGGGTGCCCGCAGCAACGGCGCCGACGACAGCGCCCGCGAAGCCCTCCCACGTCTTGTTCGGACTGATCCGCGGCGCCATCGGATGCTTCCCGAAGGTGAGTCCGGAAGCGTAGGCGGCGGTGTCAGCGACAACGGCGACCGCGATGAACGCGATGATCCACCACTCACCGGCATCCTGACGCAGCAACACCATCGCCATGCTCGCGAGGAACGGAACGTAGAACACCACGAAAGTCCCGGCGAGTACGTCGCTCGTGACGGCGGAATATCGCCGGCCGTCGGCAGCAGCCATCTGGGTGATCAATCGCCAGACGACGACGAAAGCCAACGCAGCGAACAGCGCCACCCAGTGCAGCCACAGCTCAAGGAACGCCCCCGAGAGAAGCACCACGACTGCAGCAACGATCTGGGGCGCGAGATCGATACGGCGATCCGAGCCCGCCAGCGCACGCGAGAACTCGACAACGCCGAGAACGACGACGCCCAGAGCCAAGAAGATGAAGACCCACTTGATGAAGATCAGCGACAGGAGCGCGACAGCCCCGATACCCACGCCGATGAGGATCGCGAGGATCAGGTCCCTGCCAGTACGCTTCTTGATGCGCTCGTTGGCCTCTTCGAACTCCGCGCGCGCGTGTGCCACATGCTGCTCGAACTCGGTTCGCGCGGTGCGCATCTGCGCCTGGAGGCCGGGGCCGGCCTCCTCCGTAGCTTCCCCGGCGGATTCGCCAGGGACGCGCGCATCGGAACGGTCATCGGTCATGTCGACCGCTACACCTCGAGAAGCTCAGCTTCTTTGCGCTTGAGCGCCTCGTCGATCTGGTCGACGTGGGCGCGCGTGAGCGCATCGAGCTCTTTCTCGGCGCGAGCAAGCTCGTCTTCACCGATGTCGCTCTTGAGGGCGTCGAGGTCATCCTTGGCCTTGCGCCGGATGCCGCGCACGTGCACCTTGGCGTCCTCGGCCTTCGCGCGCACGAGCTTCACGAACTCCTTGCGGCGCTCTTCGGTGAGCTCTGGCATCGTGACACGAACGATCGTGCCGTCGTTGGTCGGGTTGGCACCGAGGTTGGGAGCATCCCGGATGGCCTGCTCGATCGCCTTGAGCGCGGACTTGTCGTAGGGGTTGATAACAAGCGTGCGCGCCTCAGGGTTGTTCAGCGAGGCAAGCTGAGCAAGCGGGGTCGGCGAACCGTAGTAGTCGACCATGATCCGCTGGAACAACTGCGGGTTGGCGCGTCCCGTGCGTACGGTCGCGAAGTCATCCTTCGCGGCCTCCACTGCACGATCCATGCGGGTTCCGGCATCGGTCAAAACATCCGCGATCACGGCGACTCCTTACTGCGTGTGACCTGCATAGTCTAGTCGGCAGGCTTTCAGCCGACCGTGACGACAGTGCCGATGGATTCGCCGAGAAGAGCGCGTGTGACGTTGCCCTCGGGCTCCATACCGAACACGCGCATGTCCATGCCGTTGTCCATGCACAGGCTGAAGGCCGTCGAATCCACGACCTTCAAGCCACGCTGCAACGCGTCGAGATACGTGATCCGGTCGATGCGGGTCGCAGTGGGATCCTTGCGCGGATCGGCAGTGTAAACGCCGTCGACGCCGTTCTTCGCGACGAGAACCTCGCTCGCGCCGATCTCGAGCGCGCGCTGAGCGGCGACGGTATCGGTCGAGAAGTAGGGAAGGCCCGCGCCCGCTCCGAAGATGACGACGCGCCCCTTCTCCATGTGCCGTTCTGCGCGACGGGGGATGTATGGCTCGGCCACCTGGGTCATCGAGATCGCCGACTGGACGCGCGTTGCGGCTCCCGCCTGCTCGAGGAAGTCCTGCAGCGCGAGTGCGTTCATGACGGTGCCGAGCATCCCCATGTAGTCCGCGCGACCTCGGTCCATTCCCCGCTGGCTGAGCTCCGCGCCGCGGAAGAAGTTACCGCCGCCAACGACGACGGCGATCTCTACCTCGTCGACCGCCGCAGCGATCTCGCGTGCCATTTGGCTGACGACATCCGGGTTGACCCCCAGCTGCCCTCCCCCGAACGCTTCCCCCGAAAGCTTGAGCAGGACGCGTCGGCGCCCCGTCGATTCATCCGCCACGTACGTCTCCTCTTGTCGCCTACAACCTACCGAAGCACATCAGAAAGGGCCCGCACTGGATGGTGCGGACCCTTTCGACATGATGCTTACGCGCCGACCTTGAACCGAGCGAAGTCGGTGAGCGTGAGGCCAGCGTCCTTCGCAACCTGGGCGACCGAGAGCTTGTTGTCTCGGGCGTAGTCCTGGTCGAGCAGAGCGACCTGCTTGAAGAAGGCGTTCACGCGGCCCTCGACGATCTTCGGAAGGGCAGCCTCGGGCTTGCCCTCGTTGCGAGAGATCTCGGTGACGATCTCGCGCTCCTTCTCGACGTCGGCCTCGGGGACATCGTCGCGGGACAGGTACGACGGGTTGGCGAAGGAGATGTGCTGCGCCAGCGCGCGAGCGGTCTCGGCGTCATCACCCGTGTAGGCCAACACAACACCCACCTGCGGCGGAAGGTCCTTGTTGGTCTTGTGCAGGTAGATTTCGAACTTCTCGCCCTCGAGCGTGCGCACCTGGCGCAGCTCGACCTTCTCTCCGATGATCGCTGCCTCGTCCGAGATGAGCTGGTCGACAGTTCCCGCGCCCGCGGATGCGGCCAGGGCCTCGTCGACCGAGTTCGCGCCGGCGGCTGCGGCAGCCTCGACGACCTTGTCGGCGAGGGCCACGAAGCGGTCGTTCTTCGCAACGAAGTCGGTCTCGCAGGCAAGCTCGATGAGGGTGACCTTGCCATCCAGTTCGCGGGCGGCGATGAGCCCCTCGCTCGTGGAACGGTCGGCACGCTTCGCGTTACCCTTCGCGCCCTTCAGGCGCAGGATCTCGACGGCCTTCTCGACGTCGCCGTCAGCCTCTTCGAGCGCCTTCTTGGTGTCGACCATTCCCGTGCCCAGCTGCTCGCGCAGCGCCTTGATGTCGGCGATCGTGAAGTTTGCCATGGGTGGCGGCTCCTTGTTCGTGATGAGTTCTCGTGGATGCTCCGGTGGCGCGGTGGCGCCACCGGAGCGATGTCGATCGGCTTACTTGGACTCGGCGACGGCGTCAGCGTCAGTGTCAGCGGCGACGGTTTCCGCGTCACCGGCAACTGCCTCGTGCGCGGCGGCACCGGCAGCGTCAGCCTCGGACTCGGTCGCAATGGTCTCGACCTCCGCGACGTCGGTGACGACGGGTGCGCCCTGCTCGAGAAGCTCGCGCTCCCACTCGGCGAGCGGCTCAGCAGCCTCAGCCTCGGCCTCGCCAGCGGGCTGGTGGCGCTGGATGAGACCGTCAGCGGCGGCATCCGCGATGATGCGGGTGAGCAGGCTCACCGAACGGATCGCGTCGTCGTTACCGGGAATCGGGTACTGGAACTCGTCAGGGTCGGCGTTGGTGTCGAGGATGCCGATAACGGGGATGCCGAGCTTCTTGGCCTCGTCGATTGCGAGGTGCTCGCGCTTGGCGTCGACGACCCAGATTGCCGACGGGGTCTTCTGCAGGTTGCGGATACCGCCGAGCGACTTGTGGAGCTTGTCGAGCTCGCGCTTCTTGATCAGCAGTTCCTTCTTGGTGAAGCCGCTCGCAGCCGGGTCGTCGTAGTTGAGCTCCTCGAGCTCCTTCATGCGCTGAAGTCGCTTGGAGACGGTGACGAAGTTGGTGAGGAGGCCACCGAGCCACCGCTGGTTGACGTAGGGCTGACCCACGCGGGTTGCCTGCTCGGCGATGACTTCCTGAGCCTGCTTCTTGGTGCCGACGAAGAGGATCGAGCCGCCGTGGGCGACGGTCTCCTTGACGAACTCGTAAGCCTTGTCGATGTAGGTCAGCGACTGCTGCAGGTCGATGATGTGGATGCCGCTGCGCTCAGTGAGGATGAAGCGCTTGACTTTCGGGTTCCACCGGCGGGTCTGGTGTCCGAAGTGCACGCCGCTGTCGAGCAGCTGGCGAATCGTAACGACGGCCATGGCCGTACTCCTTTGCTGACGCGAGTCCGCGTCTCTTACGGTTGATCTCGCCGGTCGGCGACCGACGATCCTGGCGCCCGACACGCTTCCGCTGTGCTCTGGTGAGCTCAGACCGATGGAAGTCGTGCCACCTGACTGATAGTCAGGCTGTGGGCACGCGAAGTCACCCCGAGATCGGGATGCCCTCCCAGTGTACCAGCGGTAGCCTGGCCCAGATACGTGAGAGGTCGGAGCGCTGGTTCCTCCCCAGGCCCGACGAACCCGGCGCCTGTCCCCGACGAGGCATCGGCCGCCCCTGGAGTGCTGAGGCGAACCGGATGCTCAATGGCATGTCAACCTTTCGTCATCTGCTGACCGCGGTTCTTGCCCTCACCGCTGCCGCTTCACTGGCAGCATCCGCACCCGCTTCCGCCGCGCCAGGGATCGCAGCGGAAGCAGCCGCGGTACGCTCAGCCGACCCTGCGCTGGTGGCGGATGACTGGGTCTGGCCCGTGTCGGGATTCCGCATCCTCACTGCCTACGTTGCACCGGCGCATCGCTACGGACCGGGTCACCGTGGCATCGACCTTGAGCTTTTCGGCGTGCGAACCATCCGTTCCCCCGCGGCCGGCTTCGTGCAGTTCAGCGGCCGCGTGGTCGATCGGGACCTCATCACGATTGACCACGGCAACGGGCTCGTGACGACACTGGAGCCCGTGACCTCTCCGCTGGTGGCAGGTGACCGCGTCGCGCGAGGCGAAGACGTCGGCATCGTGGGTGACGGCGGCCACACGCCCGCTGGCGGTGTGCACTTCGGCGTGCGATGGCATGGCGAGTACATCAACCCGATGGTGGTGCTGGGCGGCGTGCCCAGGGCAGTTCTGCTTCCCTGCTGCGCATGAGCGCGTGCGACCGGATCAGCCGAACACGTTCCTGCCGCCGTTGTCCTGAATCGTGCCGTACCCGGTCGCGCTGAAGGTGTTGTCGTTGCCGTTGACCGTGACGTCTCCGATGGCACCGTCAGCGTCGATACGCATACGGTCGCCGGCGATCTGCAGGGATCCGATCGCTCCGCTGACGAAGCTGTTGTCGTTACCTTCGATGCGCACATCACCCATGTCGCCGATCGTGACGCTGTTACCACTCCCCTGGAGTAGCACGGTGTCCGCGGACCCGGCGATCTGCGCGATGATCCGGTTGCCAGCAATCGTCACTTCGGCACAGTCTCCCGTGACAGCGAAGCTGACGTCGTTACCGGCGAGGACAGCTTTGCCGTTCACGCAGAGAGCATCCGGAGCCGGAGCTGGATCAACCGTGACTGTGGGCGCCGGCGTTGGGGCGAGCGTCTCCCACGTCGGCGAGGGCACGGGAGTCGCGGGCCCGCGGGTCGGGATCACGGTCGTGCGCGGTCCGGGTACCACGATGCATCCGGCGAGCGCGAGAGTCGTCGCGAGCGCCAGGGCGACACCGAGCGTGCGGCGCGGAGCATGCATGCGATAACCCTACGGCGAAGTGCGGATCGTCGGATACGCGGCGGTTGGTGCTCGTCGCGCCTACGCGCGGGGATGCGCGAGGCGATAGCTCGCGGTCAGTCGCTCGCTCGACACGTGGGTGTAGATCTGCGTGGTTCCGAGACTCGCGTGGCCGAGCATCTCCTGTACCGACCGCAGGTCAGCGCCACCATCGAGCAGATGCGTGGCGCCCGAGTGACGCAGCGCATGCGGGCCGATGTTGCCTCCCGTCACGACCCCGACGCGGCGTGCCACCACGTCATAGACGGTGCGGGAACCGATACGCGCACCGCGAGCTCCGAGAAAGAGCGCTCGACGAGCCGTATCGGATACGACCAGCGCAGGTCTGCCCCGCACGAGGTAGGCATCCAGTGCTCGTGCCGCGGCGCCCCCGTAGGGCACGACCCGCTCCTTGGACCCCTTACCCCACACGCGCGCAGTGTGTCGTCCGCCATCGAGATCGGTGAGATCCAGAGCGCACAGTTCCGACACCCGAAGCGCAGCGCCATAGAGGAGCTCAAGCATGGCGTGATCCCGGAGCTCGATCGGGTCGCCACCCGCGCGTGCCGACTGCCCGAGCTCATCGAGCAACTGCGCCAGGCCCTCGGCAGACGCAACCTTCGGGAGGGTCCGCCCCCGTTTTGGGGCAACAAGCCGCACTGCCGGATCCGTGCCGATGAGGTTCGCGTCCAACGCCCACGCGAAGAAGGTGCGCACCGCGGCTGCGCGCCGCGCGAGAGTGGATCGGGCGTCGCCCCGCTCGCTGGCACGCCACATCCAGTTCCGCAGCATCTCGAGATCAACGTCCTGGATTCGGGAGGGACCCACAGCGTCGGCCAGGTCGGCGAGATCCGACCGGTACGCGCGCACCGTTGCGGGAGACAGCCGGCGAACGTCGGCGACGTAGCGCAAGTACTGCTCGGCCGCCGCGGAGATCTCCATGCACACAGGATGCCTCAGCTGCTCGAACGGGACTGGAGCCCGCTGCGGTGTGGCGCGACCTACCCGCTGTCGCGCGCTCAAGATCGCGAAGCCTCAGCGCCTTTCTGCCCCGAGCATCTCACGCGAGACGCCAGCCTGCCGCGTCGCTTGTGACGGCGCCGTCCAGGTACAGCATCCCGAGATGGGACTGGACGTCGGCGATGCCCAGGCCACTGCGCCGCGCGATCTCCTGAGGCGTCCGCGCGACCCGTGCACTGAGAGCGTCGCGTACACGCGTTGCGTCGGTGGTGCGCGTCGCGGCTTCCTGATCGCCTGGACCGATGAGCTCGCCCCAACCGATCAGCTCCCGTACCTCGCCAGCCGTCGTGACGCAGGTCGCTTCGAGTTCGCGGAGCAACCGGTGACAGCCAGCTGAGGCCGCACTTGTGACGGGCCCAGGCACTGCTCCGATGAGCCGACCCAGGGCGCTCGCGTGATGGGCGGTGTTCAGGGATCCGCTGCGCCACCCGGCTTCGACCACGATTGTCGCGGCTGACAGCGCTGCGATGAGGCGGTTGCGCTGGAGGAACCTTCTCCGAACTAACGCGACTCGAATCGGTGCTGGCCTCTTGTCCAACGAGCCTCGGGAACTACTCGATGCGATATATGCGTGATCGCCACCATTTGCCAGCTTCGCGCGTGGCGCGGTCCATGGGGCTGCCGAGGGGATTGTCGCTGGTCATATAGGTCCAGGTTGCCGAGGGTCTGCGCAGGCCGAGGCCTGCGATTCCTTGACTGAGCTGATCGGGCGTTGCCTTCTGGATGATGTCGGCGGCTCGTTCGTAGGCGGTCGCGAAGAATCCGTGGAACTCGCGGAGTGCGATGCGGTGGAACTCGTCGCGAGGGTTGACGCCTGCGAGGGCTTGGAGGTGGATGCCGTCGCGGATTTCGCTGAGGTGGGCGAGGTGGTCGCACCACTGTTCGTCGAGGCACCAGAGCGTGACTTCGCGGGCCAAGCGAGCGATGACTTCGGATGAGGAGGTTGACTCGAGCTCTGCGAGTTTCGACGGGACGCGGTTGGCAAGCTCGAAGAGGCCGCGGTCGTGATGCATGACTTCGTTGCGGTCTTCCAGGACAGTGGCTCGTTGCCGTGCGATCGCGCGGTTGAAGTCCCAGGTGTCGCGGTGCCGGTCGTGTCGGATGCCTTCCGCGACTCGCTGAGCTTGGTCGACGATGCTTCCGAGTGCGGCCTGATCCAACCGCGGGCCGCGTCTGGTGATCTTCCCGAGATGATGTGCTGGGGCGTTGGCTTGCACGAGTTCGTCGGTGGTGCTCACGAACGTCATGGTGAGGCCGGGGTCGCCCTGTCTGCCGGCGCGGCCGCGTAGCTGCGCGTCGAGGCGTCCCGATGGGTAGCGGCCGACTTGCAGGACGGCCAGGCCGCCGGTCGCGGCCACGCGAGCATGGTCGTGCTCGTCGGTTCCCCCGAGTCGGATGTCGGTGCCGCGCCCGGACATCTGTGTCGAGATTGTGACGGCTCCGAGCTCGCCTGCCCTGGCGATCACGGCGGCTTCGTGGGCATCGTTTCGGGCGTTGAGCACTCGGGATGGGATGCCTGCTTCGGCGAGGGAAGCGGCGAAGCGCTCGGACTCGGCGACGCTCTGCGTGCCGACCAGGATCGGCTGACCGGTGTGGTGACGATCACGGATCTCGGTCACGACGGCGTCCAGACGGGTCTGGTCGTCGAGGAACACTCGTGGCGTGTGATCGACCCGCTGGTTCGGTAGCCGTCGTTCGACCCGCCCGGCGGGAAGCGAGTAGAACTCGATGAGCTCCTCGGCGACGGCGACGACGGTGCCGCTCATGCCGGTCAGCGTCGCGTAGTCGCGCAGCAGGTCCTGGACGGTCAGTGTGTCGAGAATCAGGCCTGGTGAGGAGACTTCGAGTTGCTCCTTCGCCTCGATCGCGGCGTGCAATCCGTCCGGCCAACGTTGCTGATGAGCGACCCTGCCGCGGGCGGTGTTGATCAGCCTGATGGTGTCTTCGACGACGAGGTAGTCGATGTCGCGCTGGATCAGAACGTGCGCGTGCAGGGCGAGGTTCACTCGTGTGAGCGTGGCCGTGTGCTCGGTGTCGAAGAGGTTCACCCCGCCGAGCCGATGCTCCAAGAGGTCCAGTCCGGCGTCGGTGAGCGAGACGGTCGCGTGGTCTCCGTCGACGGCGTAGTGCGTGCCGGCGGCGAGTTCGCGGACGAGGGTATCGGCGGCGGTGAAGTCACTGGGCGTGTCCGTCGAGGACCCGGCGAGCACGAGCGGCGACATCGCTTCGTCGATCATTACGGCGTCGGCTTCGTCGACGATCGCAACGTCCAGGACGGGAAGCACGCGGTCGGCTTCGGTCGTGGCGAACCTGTCGCGGAGGACGTCGTAGCCGACCTCGCTGACGGGAGCATAGACGACATCGTTGCGATATACCTCGCGGCGTGTCGATGAGTCGGTGTGCTGGCCGATCCAGCCGACGCTGACCCCGAGCGCGTCGAACAGGGGACGCATCCAGTCGGCGTCTCGCTCGGCGAGGTAGTCGTTGACTGAGAGCACGTGAACCCTGCGGCCGGCGATCGCGAAACCGACGGCAGCGAGGGCGCCCACCAGGGTCTTTCCCTCGCCGGTATCCATTTCGACGGCATGTCCAGTTAGCAGCGCGCAGCACGCCAGCAGCTGCTCATCGAACGGCGTCTGCGCGAGCGTCCTCTGCGCGGCAGCGCGCAGGATCGCCAAGAGCTCTGGAGACGGCTCAACGCTCGAACCAGGGTCGGCGGCGGCGAAAGAGCTTCGCGCCGCGTCGACCAGCGCATCATCAGCGAGATGGTCGGCCCACTCTTGTCTCTCTCTCGCGCGTGAGACAACGCGACGAAAGCGACGCAGAGACGTGGAGCCCGGCGCTCCGACTGCTCGCGCCAGCCACCGTTTCATGCTTCCCATCCAAACACGCTGCCTGCGACATCATGCTCGAGCCATCAGGTGGTTCGCGAGTCCATCGCTCTTGTTCCGGGCGTCACGGGTTGCTCAGTCGGGTCGACGTCGCTCGAGGGTCAGCCTGACTATGCGGCTCATCTGCGCGAGCTTCTCATCGGCGGCGCGGAGGCTGATTTCGATCCCTTCCAGCTCCCCGCGCCAGCCCATGCGTGTCGCTTCGCCTCGGCGTTCGAGCAGATTCGCGCGGATCGACTCGAGTCGGCGTCGTTGAGCGGGGTCAGGCCGCAGCATCGGGCAGCGGATGCAAGCGTGCTCGTGGATGCAAGGCGTGCCGTAGCCGCGGGAGCATGAGCCGAGCTCGACTTTGCGTTTCGCGAAGTGCTGCTGGAACTCGTCGAGTTCCTCCCCGCTGGGTCGCCGATAGTCCTCGACGGGTCGAAGCGCGCGGCGGCGATCGACGAACTCCCGGAAGTGACGTGCGACGTCCTCGTCGAAGACGGCAGTGTATCCCTGGGTGGTGGTGAGGTTCTGGTGACCCATGACCTTGGCGAGGATATGGACCGGGAGCCCGGTGCGAAGCGCGTCAGTTGCGAAGATCCTCCGGAAATCGTGCGCGGTCAGTCGGGTGCCGTCACTCGCGATCCCGGCGATGTCCTGGGCGTATTGGATGAACGTGTAGATGGTCGCGTAGGCCATCACTCGGTTGGTTCCGCGGCCCGGTAGTTGGAAGAGGAAGGGCAGCTTCTCCGAGAACACCTTGTCCTGGGGATCGTATCGGACCGCGAGGGGCACCTTGTCAGCGTCACCGCGGACTCTATGCCGCACTGAGGCGAGCACATGAGCGAGCTCCGGGGAGACCAGGAGCACCCGTTCGCGGTCTGATTTGGACGGCACGATCTGGAGCAGGAGCACTCGATCGCCATCCCGAGGTTGGAAGGTGAACAGCGCGGTCGTGGTGAGCTCGGTGAGCTCCTCCATGCGGACGCCGGTCTCGTGGAGGATGTGGGTCGTCGCCCATGCCCAGAACGACAAGTGTTCGATGCGTGCCTGCGGGATCTGCTCGCCGGTGTCCTCGTCGCGGATCCAGACCTTGGTCGCAGGGCCGGGCAGCGGCCGCGCGAGACGCGTGTAGCGTGCGCCGCGGAACTCGAACTGCTCGCCCATCGGAGTCTCGAGGGCGATCGCGAGCAATGCCGTTTGTTTCTCTTTGTCGGTGTCGATCGCGTCGAGCAGCTGCGGGACTCGGTCGATGAAGTGCCGGATCCGCTGGTGCATCGCGGCTTGGATGCGCCGCTTGTTCTTCATGTGCCCAGCGGTGTCGTTCTTCGTCAAGAACGAGGGCGCAGCCCATCCCGCCCAGTAGGCGTCCTGCGTTGCCCAGGCGGCGATGTCGTTGTAGAGACCCCGGACCATGAACAGCGTGCGGTGCACGTCGACTCGATCTCGGGCGTTCTCGACCTTCCACCAATGCGCCAGTTCTGGGCTGAGGTGCAGGTTCTCCTGAGCAGGGTTGTGCTCGCGGATCTTGGACCAGAAGTTCTTGAGGAGCTCGTAGGCGAGGTTGCGCAGTGTGGAGTAGTCGACGGTTGCTTCGCGCCCGCGGAGGTATCGCAGGAACATCTCTCGGATAGCGGGTGGCTCCACCTGGTAGAAGTCGACCATGCTTGTGGCGTCGCGGCGTGGTGCTCGGGTCAGCTGCCGGAGGCTCGGTGCATCGGTCGGAGCGATGCCCATCAGCTTGAGCACCTCCCAGGCGTTCGCTGCCTGTGCGCGTCGGTACTTGGTCAGCGAGCGACCCAGCACGACGAGTTCCTCGACGACGATCTCATCAAGGTGCTTTCCGGTAGCAGCTTGGATCGCGAGCAGCCCTCGACGCGGCGCTGGGGTATCGATCAGATGACTGCGCTGCTCGAATCGTTCGAGCGCCTCATCCAGGCCTCGCGTCGACCACGGAAGACCGCTGAGATCGATCCTCGAGTTCAGAGCGAGGAACTCGAGCGAGGGGCGGAACACGTCCGCGCGAAGCAGGATGGTGATCATCCGGCCCGGTCCGCTGCGGCTGTGCGCGACGGACGCAGCGTGCAACCCGGGGAAGGTGTCCGCCCATCCTCCGATCTTGGTCGCGCGCTCAGCGCCGCTCGCCTCCCATCGCTGTTGCCAAGTGCGCCCAGGCTCCTGCAGCAGTCGATCGAGGAAGAGTGCCATCTGCGGGCGGTAGTCGCGGTCGATGTTCTGCGCCAGCCGATTCGGCCCGCCAGCCAGGGCCAGCAGATCTTCTCGCGAGATCGCCGCGTTGGAGGGCTGTCGGAAGATCGGAACCCTCGCCGGCGGCGAGGTCTCCTCGGCGTCAAGTACGTCGTCCAGGTCGACGTCGACCAGGTCCTTCACCATGCGTCGTCTCCGGTTAGCTCGTGTAGATCCGCGGGGTCATACGCCAGCGGCGGTCGCGATGGTGGAGGGCGTGGCTCGTTCCGGCGCTGTAGGTGCTCGATCACGCGTGCGAGCACGTCTGAGTCGTGCTGGCGAAGGTAATGCTGCGTGGTGGAGAGGTGAACGTGACCGAGCACCCGCTGTATGTCGGACAGGCTCAGCGCGGAGTCCTGTGCCATCTGCGCTGCGGCGGTGTGGCGTAGGTCATGGAGCTTGACGTGTTTGCCCAACGCGGACCCTGCCCGTCGCAGGATCGCGCGTGCTGCGTCATAGTTCAGCTGTCGAAGCGGGCGTCTCGTCGTCCACCAAACTGGGTTTCCCGGCGCGAGCAACTCGGGCGGCAGTGACTGCTGATAGAGCGCCAACCACACGAAGGCCTCCGGCGACGCCGGTAGCGCTTGGCGGGCTCTGGTGCCCTTACGCGTGACCGTGATCTGCTGCTGGCCTGGATCGACATCCTCGAACGTCATCGCCAACAGTTCCGATGGGCGCGCTGCGCTGGAGAGATAGAACTCCAAGAGTGCGCGATCACGAGGGTGATCGAGGATCCGGAACAACTCTGCGATGCGCGACTCGGGTAGCGATCGCGGCTGCCCCTGCGGGACGCGCTGCCGAAGGTCAGCGCGCGGGTCCAGTCGGAACGGCGCTTCCGGGCTCCTTGTGCCGTTGCGACGAGACTCTCCGCGTTGCGGCACGGGGTTAGACACGGGACCGCGGCCCTGCCCAAGCTGAAAGCGATAGAACTCGGACACGACGGCGAGATTGTGGTTGATCGTGCGCGGCTTCAACGTTCTCGATGACAACGCGGACGGCTGCTTGCATGCAAGCACGAAGTCACGAACGGTGGTGCGCGTGGCGCGCTCCCACGAAGTCTGCGCGATCTGAAGATGCCGAAACCATCTCAGCAACCCGAACGCGTACGCGCGGCAGCTGGACTCGGCATTGCCGCACGCCCAGAAGTCCAGCAGGAAGTCCTCGACCTCGGCCATCGGTGCACCGTCGACACCGACCGCCCAGAACGGCGGTTCAACGAGCGCTCCCACAGCCAGACCTGACGACACGACGATGAGCCTCGCACGGTGAACGTAGTTACCGCACCGCAAGTCCGGTAAACACACCTCCACTTTGTCGGAGCCGAGCCGGGCGCGACCTCCCCCACGACGGCTCCCGTCGCGGCGATGCGCTCGACGAGGTCGGTGTGAGCCTGCGGATAGGCCCGTTCCAGGCCGCCCGCCATCAGGGCGATTGTGTGACCGCCACCGGCGAGGGTCGCGCGGTGAGCTGCGGCGTCGATACCGAACGCCGCTCCAGAGACGATGGGGATGCCCGAAGCTGCCAGTTCCGCGGCGAACTCTCCCGCCACATGTTCGCCATAGGAGGTGGCGGCACGCGCTCCGACGATAGCCACACCGGTGCATGCCGTCGCAATGGATCGCGGGTCCCCACGGACCCATAACGCGACCGGCGCGTGAACTCCCAGATCATCGACGGCATCCGGCCAGACCTCGTCAGCTGGTGTTATCAATCGCAGCCGGGCGGCACGCGCTGTGCGCAGTACCCCGGACACCGTACCCGGCCGCATCCTCGGTTCCCACCGTTGCATCGCCGCCCGCGCTTCGCCGGGCTCGAGGATGCTGTCGCTGATGTCTCCGCGCCGCACGCGAGCCAGCGCTTCGAATGCCCCGAGCGAACCCGTCAGGATGCCTGCCGCCGCGTCACCCGGCTCGGTGAGGCTGTTCCAGACCACGCGGGCGTATCGATCGAGGATGTCGTCGTCGGAGAGGGGGCCAGCCACGAGGGCACCGAGCTCATCGCGAGCGCGTTGCGGATCGATCATGAGATGGTTCCTCTCTTCAGGAACAGCGCTCGGCCAATGTGGTCGGGTGTCGGCATCCGTTCGCCGTCGAGGTCGGCGAGTGTCCACGCGACCCGAAGAACCCGGTCGTAGCCGCGCAGCGTCAGACTGCCCCGGGCCAGTGCAGCATCGAGAGGAGCGCGAACCCCGGGCGGAAGCGCCCCCGCGCCGGAGCGCAGCCACGTGCCCGGTACGTCGGCATTTCGCCGCCACGGCGTATCCGAGAGGCGGCGCGCGGCCCGGTTGCGGGCGTCGACCACGAGGGCTCGAGCCCGAGTCGAGTCCAGGGCTCCCCGCGCCTCGGGCACACGGCCGACCCGCAGCAGGGTCAACTCGATGTCGACGCGATCAAGAAGCGGGCCAGACAGCCGGTTTTGGTAGCGCCTGATCGCCTGCGACGGGCATTCGCACACGGCATCCCGAAGCCCCCGGTTTCCACACGGGCACGGGTTGGTAGCCAGCACCAGCTGAAAGCGTGCGGGAAAAGACGCCGTGTATCCGGCCCGATGAACGGTGATGCGCCCGGACTCGAGAGGTTGCCGCAGCGCATCGAGCACCGTGGTGGCGAACTCTGCAGCCTCGTCCAGGAACAGCACGCCCTCGCTGGCGCGGACGATCGCGCCCGGGCGCGGAGCCCGGGTGCCGCCGCCGACAAGGGCTGCAGCACTCGCACTGTGGTGCGGCGCTTCGAACGGCGGGATGCGGGAGAGATGAGTGACAACGCTCCCCGAGAGCGAACGGATGGATGCCGCAGAAAGGGCAGCGTCATCATCCAACGGCGGCAAAATCCCGGGGAGCCGTCGGGCGAGCATCGTCTTGCCGGCGCCCGGCGGACCGGTCATCAGCAGATGGTGCCCACCAGCCGCCGCTACAAGGACTGCGGCAACTGCCTCGTCCTGGCCGACGACGTCGGCAAGGTCCAGCGTCTCCTCGGCCGCGTCGCCGTCAGCAGACGCGTCGACGGGATCGGCCGCGGGAAGTCGCGCGTCGATCCCGTGGCGTGACAACACATCGCCGAGACTCGTCGCACCGACAACCGTGATTCCGGGCACAAGCGCTGCCTCGTCTTCACTGGCTCGCGGCACGACAACGGTCTCGAGCCCCGCGCGAGCGGCAGCCATAACCGCGGGAAGGATGCCGGGGACCGGGCGCAATCTGCCGTCGAGGCCGAGTTCGCCGATATGCGCAGTGCGGATCAGCGCGTCTGCCGAAATCGGCAGTTGCGTGGCAAGGGCAGCGACAGCGATCGCGAGATCGAACCCGGAGCCGTGTTTGGGAAGGCTTGCGGGCGAGAGATTGACGGTCAGGCGCCTGCTGGGAAGCGGCACATCGCTGTTGGCGCAGGCGTTGCGTACGCGTTGAGATGACTCTCCCAGCGCCCGGTCGGCAAGTCCGATGATGCGAAAGTCAGGCAGCTGATCGGAAAGGTCGGCCTCGACCTCGACGGCGACCCCCTCGATTCCCACCAGCGAAATCGCCCACGTTCGGGCCAGGCTCACGCGAGGTCTCGCAGGTGCTCGATCCGCAGGGGCGCCGTCGGGTCGCCGGTGATGGCGAGCCCGTCGACGCGCAAGCGACGGCTGCCCGCCGAATCACGGTGGGCGGTGCGCCACTCCCGCGCCAGCTGGTGCAGACGATGGAGCTTTCGGCCATCGATCGCCTCGAACGGATGACCGAAAGCGGCAGAGCGTCGCGTCTTGACTTCGACGATGGCGACAGTGTCGGCGTCGGCAACGACGAGGTCGATCTCACCCGCCCGGCAACGCCAGTTGCGATCGAGGATCTCGAAGCCTCGTGCCCGAAAGTAGGCCTCGGCGGCCTCTTCGCCCGCTCTGCCGAGCTCGTCTTTGCGTGCCATATCTCCAGCGTCGCCGCACACGGATCGGCGAGCGCGAAGGTCGAGGCAAGAAACGAAGAAGCTGGGGAATGAACCCCCTGGGGAGGAAAGACGCTCAGCTGTCGAGCGTGAGCTCGTCGGGCAACTGGAAGTCGCCGCGCTGGAGTTCCTCGACGTTGACGTCCTTGAAGGTGAGCACGCGCACGGACTTCACGAATCGATCCGCGCGGTAAATGTCCCACACCCACACGTCGTTCATCGTGATCTCGAAGTAGAAGTCGTGCTCCGTGTCCCGGCGAACGACATTGACATCGTTGGCGAGGTAGAAGCGTCGCTCCGTCTCGATCACGTACTGGAACTGGTGTACGACGTCCCGGTACTCGCGATACAGCGCCAGTTCCAGTTCGCGGTCGTAGTCCTCGAAGACCTCGTCATCCATGGTGCTTTCATCCTAGTTCCCGGGATGCGGCAAGCGACCACGGCCAGGCTCCTCCTGGGGGCACCTCAGAAGAGCGTCGGAGCTCCAGCGAAGGCCCACGACACCCGATGGTGATCGCTCACCCCGTGCTCGAGGATCGCAGCACGGTGCTCGGGACTCGCGTACCCCTTGTTGCGAACCCACTGGTAGGCGGGCAGGTCGTCGTGGAGACCGACCATGAGGTCGTCTCGGGCGACCTTCGCAATGACGGATGCCGCAGCAGCGCCCGCGCAGTCGCGATCGGCCTTGATCACGGGGCGGACCGTGAGTCGGGGCCCGGCTGCCCGCGAGATGTAGTCGTGGTTCCCGTCGAGGATCACGATCGCGCGCGACAGGTCCACGCCGTGGGCCGTGAGCTCCGCCAGCGCGCGCCTGGCCGCGAGCCCGAGCGCGGGAAGGATGCCGATCTCATCGATCTCGGCGGAGCTCGCCCACCCGACAGCACTGTCGACGACCCAACCAGCGGCGCGTCGAGCCAGCTCCGCACGGCGCGGTTCGGGAATCAGCTTCGAGTCGCGCAACCCCTCGGGAACGCGGCGGCGAGACAGCGCAGCATCTGTCACGGTAGCCCCGACAGCAACCGGCCCTGCAAGAGCGCCGCGACCGACCTCGTCGCACGAGATGACGAGGTCGTACTCGCGCAGCAGCTTCCGCTCCAGGGTGAGGCGCGGGACCGCTCGCGATGCGTTCGTCATCGAGCGTCGGCTCCCTCGCCCGAGGGAACCCCGGCGAAGACCTCACTGTGCGGGTCCAGGAGTCCCCACCGAGCAATCGGCCACGTAATCACGAATGCGCGACCGACGACGTTCTCCATCGGCACGAACCCAGAACCTGGTTGGTCCTGGTTGAATCGAGAATCCTTCGAGTGGTCACGGTTGTCGCCGAGGACCCAGAGGCTCCCGTCGGGAACGACGACATCGAACGGCACAGGATCCGGCGCGCTCTGGCCCGGGTCGAGCTTGACGTATGCCGACTCGTCGATCGGCACGTCGTTGATCGTGATCTGGCCGAGCGCGTTGCAGCACACGACGTGGTCACCGGGGACCCCGATGACTCGCTTGATGAGGTGGTCTTCGGAGTCCGAGACCGAGAGACCGACCAGCGTGAGCAGCCAATCGATGCCCTCGACGAACGGAGACTGTGCCGGGCGCACGCTCGGGGGAAGCCATCCACCCGGGTCCTGGAACACGACGATGTCACCGCGCTGGTACCCGTTCCATCGCGGCGTGAGCTCGTCGACGAGGATGCGGTCGTCGACCTGAAGCGTGTTCTCCATGGAGCTCGACGGGATGTAGAACGAACGGACCAGGAACGTCTTCACCAGAGCCGAAACGACGACGGCGATCAGGATGATGACGAGCACATCGCGCAGGAACACCCAGCCGCCGCGCCGGCCTCCCTCTCGACGCCGCTGCGACCGTGTCACGGGCTCAGCGGGTGCCTCGGCGTCGGAAGTCATGCAGCGATCCAATCCGTCCGCCGTGCTGCGGACGCTCAGATAAGGGTGTCACACGATGGGGCTCCCGGGTGGCGGGCAACACCCAGGGAAGACACGTGTGCCCCGACACCGAGGGGTACCGGGGCACACGTGGAGAGGTGCGGACTCAGTTGTCGCGCTTCTCCTTGATCTTTGCCTTCTTGCCGCGGAGCTCGCGGAGGTAGTAGAGCTTCGCTCGACGCACGTCACCGCGGGTGACGAGCTCGATCTTGTCGATGATCGGGCTGTGCACGGGGAAGGTACGCTCGACGCCCACCTGGAAGCTGATCTTGCGGACGGTGAAGGTCTCGCGCACGCCGTCGCCGGAGCGACCGAGCACGACACCCTGGAAGACCTGGACGCGCGAGCGGCTTCCTTCGACGATGTTCACGTGCACCTTGACGGTGTCGCCGGGGCCGAAAGCGGGGATGTCGCTGCGCAGGGAGGCTGCGTCGACGATATCGAGGGTCTGCATGATCGCTACTCTCTGCGGCCGCCACAGGTCGGTCGCGGGTGGATAGAAAAGGATGAGGCGTGCCGAACCGCGGTCAGGACCGGCGGTGGATTCCCCTGAGGCAGAATCCGTCAAGGCACAAACAGCTATTCTGCCACGACAGCCGCCGCGAACAAAACCGTCAGGAGCCGCGCTGCTGCTCGGTGATGACGATGACCTCGGGGTCCTCGCGGCGCGGCGGAGTCGACGGCGAGGGCGGGATGTATGACACTCCAGACGCGCTACGCAGCGTAGACAGGCCCGGACGTGCTTCGCGCCACAGCTGCCAGAGCATCAGCCAGAAGAGCGAAAGCCCGACGGCGACCGTCAGCAGGAAGGCGGGGAACCACCACGCTGCGACGAAGAAGCCCAGCGCGATGGTGAGGGCGTGCCACACCGTGAATCCTGCGACATCCCACCACGACACCGCTCGCTCAGACCGGGCGGTCGGACGCGCGCGGACCAAGAGCGTGAGCACGAGCTGGCCGATGAGTACCGAGGGAATGGCCATGAGCAAGACCCACAGCAACGCCCACGCGCCGGCGTTGAATGCGATCCAGCCGACGAAGAGCCACAACGGCAGCACGAAGGCGGCGGGGATCATCCAGCCGTAATACGCGCGTCGCAGCCACATGCTTCGATGCTACGCCCGGCTCTGGGCCGCGGCATCCGGGGCGCGCGATGCGAGGCATCCTCACAGCCGATCGATAGTAGATCGGACAGAATGGATCGGTCGAGAGGAAACTGATGATCGAGTTGCGCACCCCTGCCGAGATTGAGGCGATGAAACCGGCGGGTCGCTTCGTCGCCGAAGTGCTCGCGACCCTGCGCGATGAGACCCGCGTCGGCACGAACCTCCTCGACATCGACCGCCGAGCGCACGAAATGATCCGCAAGGCGGGCGCCGAGTCGTGCTACATCGACTACCACCCGTCCTTCGGGGCGAGTCCTTTCGGCAAGGTCATCTGCACGTCGATCAATGACGCCGTGCTCCATGGACTTCCCTTCGACTACGCCATCCGAGACGGTGACCTCGTGACGCTCGATTTCGCCGTATCGGTCGACGGCTGGGTCGCCGACTCGGCGGTGTCTTTCGTGGTGGGCACGCCGCGTGACGAGGACCTCGTCCTCATCGACACGACCGAGCGCGCCTTGGACGCCGCGATCGGTGCGGCTGTCGTCGGGAACCGCATCGGCGACATCTCGGCAGCCATCGCCGCCGTCGCTCACGGCGAGGGCCTTTCGATCAACACGGATTTCGGCGGTCATGGCGTGGGGCGCGAGATGCACGGGGACCCGCACGTCCCCAACGATGGCAAACCACACCGGGGCTACCCCCTGCGCGCCGGACTTGTGCTCGCACTCGAACCCTGGTTCTTGCAGTCGACGGACCAGCTGCGAACGGATGCCGACGGTTGGACGCTACGCAGCGCGGACGGCTCGCGCGGGGCTCACTCCGAGCACACGATCGCGATCACGGAGGATGGCCCCGTCATCCTCACCGACCGGAGCTTCCTCGGCGTCAGCTGAGTAGCGACTGCACTCGCGGTCAAGACCCGTCGGAGGCACCGACGCGGTGCACCCGCACGTTGTTCGTCGACCCCGGCGTCCCCGGGGGCGCCCCTGCGGTCATGATCACGACGTCGCCGGGAACCGCCCGACCGGCCTCGATGAGCACCCGGTCGAGCAGTTCGATGAGCCCGTCGGTCGAGGTGGCCCGCGCGACCAGGAACGGCTCCACGCCCCAGCTGAGCGCCAGACGGGACCGGGTTCCCGGCAGATCGGTGAAAGCGAGGATCGGTACGCGGTGGCGAAGCCGCGCCATACGACGGGCTGAGTCGCCGGACTGACTGAACACGCACACGAATTTCGCGTCGACGAAGTCGGCGATCGTCGCGGCAGCGAGGGTCAGAGCGCCGCCCTGCGTCCGAGGCTTCGTGCCGAGCTGAGGTACGCGCTCGAGCCCGGTCTCCTCGGTTGATCTGACGATCCGCGCCATCGTCTCGACCACTGTGACGGGATGCGCACCGACGCTCGTCTCGCCCGAGAGCATCACAGCGTCAGCACCGTCGAGCACGGCGTTGGCGACATCCGAGGTTTCGGCGCGGGTCGGCACCGGATTCTCGATCATCGATTCGAGCATCTGGGTCGCAACGATCACCGGCTTCGCCCAGCGTCGTGCCAGTTCGATCGCCCGCTTCTGCACGATCGGCACGGTTTCCAGCGGCAACTCCACGCCGAGATCGCCCCGCGCGATCATGACACCGTCGAACGCGTCGATGATCTCCTGCAGGTGCTCGACGGCCTCCGGCTTCTCGATCTTCGCGATGATCGGGATGCGGCGATTCTCCTCGGCCATGATGATCCGGGCCCGCTGCGCGTCCTTGGGCGAACGCACGAACGAGAGCGCGATCATGTCGACACCGAGCGCCAGCGCCCAGCGCAGGTCGGCTTCGTCCTTCGCGCTCAGCGCGGGTGCACTGACTGCCACGGCGGGAAGATTGATTCCCTTGTTGTTCGAGACCGCTCCCCCGACGACGACCTCGGTGCGGACCCGGACGCCGTCGGTATCGAGCACTCGCAGGCGCACCTTGCCGTCGTCGATGAGCAGCGTGTCGCCGGCGACGACATCCGAGGCCAGCTGCGGGAACGTGGTCCCGCAGATCTCGCGCGTCCCCTCGACGTCTTCGGTGGTGATCGTGAAGATGTCGCCTGGCTCGAGGTGGTGCGGGCCGTCTGCGAAGCGTCCGAGCCGGATCTTTGGCCCCTGCAGATCCGCGAGGATGCCGACCGCACGCCCCGTGGCGTCAGCCGCGCGGCGCACGTTGGCGTACGACCGCTCGTGAATGTCCCACTCGCCGTGGCTCATGTTCAGCCGCGCGACATCCATCCCCGCGCGAACGAGAGCCTCGATCTGGTCGTATGAGGATGTTGCTGGTCCCAGGGTGGCGACGATCTTGGCGCGGCGCATGGCAACGGTCCCTTCAGCGGGTGACGGACTCTCAGTCTGTCGCGCAGAACCGGCCGGCGGGTTTCTCGCATGTGACAAGTCGGTGACTCCCCACGCTGGCGGAGGGCCGCCTCAGCGGCGCCCGCTCACTCCGGCAGCAGATCAGGGCGGCGCGTCCGGGTGCGCTCGATCTGTTGTTCTGCGCGCCACTGCGCAATCGCACCGTGATTGCCGCTGAGCAGGATGTCGGGCACGGCGCGATCTCGCCAAACGGCGGGCTTCGTGTACGACGGATACTCCAGGAGCCCATTTTCGTGGGACTCCTCGACGATGCTCGCCGGGTTGCCGACCATCCCAGGAATGAGGCGTCCGACGGCTTCGATCATCGCCATGGCCGCCACTTCGCCCCCGTTGAGAACGTAGTCACCGAGGCTTATGAGGCGAACCGAGCCGCGCGCGGAGGCCTCCTCGAACACGCGCTCGTCGATGCCCTCGTATCGCCCACAGCCGAAGACGAGGTGCTCTTCGAGGGCGAGCTCACGCGCGGTCGACTGGCGGAACAGTTCCCCAGCCGGCGACGGGAACACGATCGTCGGCCGAGGTGACGCATCGACTGGAGCGAGTTCGTCCAGCGCCTCGCCCCAGGGTTCGGGCTTCATGACCATCCCGGCACCGCCCCCGTAGGGCGTGTCATCGACGGTGCGGTGACGGTCGTGCGTCCACTGACGCAGATCGTGAACGCGGACATCGAGGAGGCCACGCTCGCGAGCCTTGCCGATCAGCGAAACCTCGAGGACGTCGAAGAACGCGGGGAAGATCGTGACGACGTCGATCCGCACGTCAGTTCCCGTCGGTGTCGGCAGCCGGGTCCTCGGGGGAATCGTCAGAGGATGCGGCGGGTTCGGGATCCTCGTCGACGAGCTCCTCGAACAGGCCAGCCGGCGGCGTGACGACGACATACCCCGCAGCGGGATCGACCACCGGAACGATCGCCTTGACGAAGGGCACGAGCACTTCGCTCTCGGCCTCGGTGCGCACGATCAGCAGGTCCTGCGCCGGCAGATGCTCAACGCGGATAACGCGGCCGACGGAGGCGTCACCGCGGCGGACGTCGAGGCCGACGAGCTGGTGATCGAACCAGGCATCCTCTTCCTCGGATGCCGCGTCGGCTGCCTCATCGACCCAGAGGATGGCACGCACGAGGCTCTCTGCGGCGGTCCGATCATCGACACCTTCGAAGAAGGCGACGGGGTGGGAGTTCATCCAGCGGAACTCCCGAACGGTCAACGGCTTGCCGTGCCAGGGCGAGGTGTCGGGAACCTGGAGGGTGAACGTCGCTCCCGGGACAAATCGGCCGTCGGGGTTATCGGTGTAGAGCTCAAGTTTCAGTGCACCCTTCAGCCCGTGCGCCTTCACCAGGCGTCCGACCCGAAGCTGGGTTCCTGCCGAAGGGGGCGGCGCCGGACGCCCGTCCGAATCGACCACGTCAGTCGTCCGCGACGTCAACCCGCACGCGGCGCCCGTCGGCCAGGGCCGAGATCAGGGTGCGGATAGCTTTGGCCGTGCGACCGCCGCGCCCGATGACGCGTCCTCGGTCGTCGGGGTGCACGTGCACCTCGAGCACCTCACCACGTGAGGACTCCGACGAAAGGATACGCACGTCATCCGGGTTGTCGACGATTCCCTTGACGACGTGTTCGAGCGCGGCGGCGAGCACGGATCAGGCTTCTGCGGTCTCGGCCGACTCAGCGGCCTCGGGTGCAGCGTCGGCGTCGGCGTCGGCCGCGGGGGCCTCCTCAGCCTTCTTCTCAGCCTTGGGCTTGATGACCGACTTCTTGGCCGAGTCGGCCTCGAAGGCCTCCTTGGTCTCTGCAGTCTTCAGGGTCGAGGTGGCGTTCTTGTCGCCCTTGAAGGTTCCCCAGTCGCCGGTGATCTTGAGGATGGCACGCACCTGCTCGGTGGGCTGAGCGCCCACGCTCAGCCAGTACTGGGCGCGAGCAGAGTCGACCTCGATGAACGAGGGCTCCTCGGTCGGGTGGTACTTGCCGATCTCTTCGATGACGCGCCCGTCACGCTTGGTGCGCGAGTCTGCGACGACGATGCGGTAGTACGGGGCACGGATCTTACCGAGCCGCTTGAGGCGGATCTTGACAGCCACGATTCTCCTGTGTGGTGGATTCGAACGAACTGATCGCCTGGAGCGTGGGGTGCACACCCGGCGGAAGCTCAGGGGGTGGACGCGCTGGATAGAGGGTCGAGCGCGGTCCGACCCTCTATTCTGCCAGATCCGACCGGATGCCGAGAACCGCGCCGATTGGCGTCCGATGTCGACACACGTCGCCGGTAGCGTGTGAGCCGTGACACGACAAGAGACTGCCCTAGGCGGAGGTGCAGCGTGACGAAGTGGCTCTATCTGATCGGTGCGATCGTGCTGGAGGTGGGCGGCACTCTCTCGCTTCGCCTTTCGGTCGACTCGGCTATCTGGTTCGTCGGCGTCGGGATCGGTTATGTAGGAGCTTTTGCCTGCCTCACGCTCCTGCTGCGGGCCGGTGCGCCCATCGGCCTGACATACGGAGTGTGGGCGGCCTCCGGAGTCGCGCTGACGGCAGTGCTCGCATCGGTGCTGTTCGGTGATCCATTGACGTGGCTCATGAGCCTCGGCATCGTCGTGGTCGTCGCCGGGGTGTTTCTCGTGGAGTTCGGAGCCGGGGCTGCACGCACGGTACCGCGACGGGCGGCGAGTGATCCGGAGGACGCACAGTGATGTGGGTGTACCTCGTGGGCGCCATCGTCTTCGAGGTCACCGGCACGATGTCCCTCCGGGCATCCGAGGGCTTTCGGCGCACGGTCTGGATCGCTCCGGTCATCGCGTCCTACGTCATTGCGTTCACACTGCTGTTCCTGTGTCTTGCCGAGGGGATGCCTGTCGGCGTGGCCTATGGAATCTGGTCGGCTACCGGTGTCGCGTTGACGGCGGTGTTGGCGAAGATTCTGTTCGATGAGCCGTTCACGTGGCTGATGGGCTTGGGGGTCGTGGCGATCGCCGGAGGCGTCCTGCTTATCGAGATCGGCGCTTCCTGATCGTCGATGCCCCGGGCCGCAATGGGCGCCCGGTGACACGACGCATGCGAAACTGACGCCATGACGCTCGGCTTTGCGACATCCGCTCGCTCCTCCGTCGGTCTCGAGTGGGAGATCATGCTCGCCGACCGCGGCACGGGTGACCTTGCCGGTCGCGCTCCCGAGATCCTCGACGAGCTCGCGCCAGCAATCGAGCTCGAACGCTTTTCGCTCACGAGCGAGCTGCTCACGAACACGGTCGAGGTGACCAGCGGAATCGGCGCGACAGTGGCCGCCGCTGCCGAAGACATGGTGGACGGCATCCGTGCACTCCGGACCGCGACCGAGCCGCGGGACCTCGACCTGATGTGCGCCGGATCGCACCCCTTCGCGCAGTGGTACGACCAGGAGGTCACCGACAAGACTCGGTACCAGGCACTCATCGAGCGAACCCAGTGGTGGGGCCGGAACATGATGATCTGGGGCATCCACATCCATGTGGGTGTCGAGGACGTCAACAAGGTCATGCCGCTCATCCGCGCCCTATCGACGTATCTCCCCCACCTTCAGGCGCTGTCGGCGTCGAGTCCTTTCTGGGCTGGCGACCGCACCGGCTACGCGTCGAACCGGGCGCTCGTATTCCAACAGCTCCCCACCGCGGGACTGCCCTGGCTGCTCGATGACTGGGCAGCGTTCGAGGCCTACCTCGACGACATGGTGCGCACGGGCGTCATGGAGGATGCGACCGAGGTGCGCTGGGACATCCGGCCCGCACCACGCTGGGGCACGATCGAGGTGCGCGCGTGCGACGGGATGTCGACGCTGCCCGAGCTTGCAGCGGTCGCGGCGCTCATCCAGGTGCTGGTGGAGCACTTCTCACGGCGACTCGACGCCGGGGAAGAACTGACCGGCATCCAACCCTGGTTCCTCCGCGAGAACAAGTGGCGGGCGGCCAGGTACGGACTGGATGCCGAGATCATCGTCGACCGGGACGGAACACTCGCGCCAGTTCGTCAGCACCTCCGCGACGTTCTGGATGACCTCGCCGAGATCTCTGTCCAGCTCAAATGCGCCAAGGAATTCGCCGGCGTCGAGAAGATCCTCGCCACCGGTGCCAGCTACGAACGGCAACTGAGGGTGGCGGACGAGAACGGCGGAGACCTGCGAGCAGTCGTGCGTCACCTCGTCACCGAGTTCCGCGACGGGCCGACGCTACGCGATCACCTGAACGCTCTGCGCTAGCGGGGAGATTCACCACGACATCCGGCGTTGACGCTCCCCGGCGCTGCGCGCGTCCCGCTCCTCGGGGCTGAGGCCCGCCTCCGGATCATCGGAGGCTGGTTCCTCAGGCAGCGCGGGATCGGGATGCTCCGCGGTGTCGGCGTGCGGCGCAGCGAACCGGGAGGTTCCGTGTTCGGTCTTCTCCCAGTAGTGCGGCCTGGTGATCAGCTGCCACAGCGCCTTGTACGCCGCGATGGAGTGCAGAACCCAGAACACCGGTTTCAAGAGGGCCCAGGGCACGAGCCCGAACAATCCCCGTTTATACGGGCCCATCATGTTCATGTAGATCAGCAGGGAGTAGCCGAGCAAGAAGTTCAAGGCGCTCAACACGATCACGATCGGCGGAACCTCAACGGGAACGACATAGAACGGCAGCGCGAGGGCGAGCACGAGCAGGATCGCGAACGGGATGACGCTGAGGAACGTGAACGGCGTGCCTGCGATCAGCAGAGCGAACGCTGCGAAGCGCCGCAGGCCGATCCGACGGATCAGCGCGATGGGCTGCCTCGAGTGCACCAGAGCGGTTTGCATGTATCCCTTGATCCATCGGCTGCGCTGTTTGATGAACTGCGGGACCCGCGAGGTCGCCTCCTCCATCGTCGTGGCATCGACGACACCGACCCGATAGCCCAGTGCGCTGGCGCGGATGCCGAGGTCGGCATCCTCGGTGACGTTGTACGGGTCCCATCCCCCGAGGCGTCGAAGCGCCGTCATCCGGAAGTGATTGGACGTTCCACCGAGCGGGATCGGAAGGTCGGAGTCCTCGAGACCCATGAGCATGTAGTCGAACCACGCCCCGTACTCGAGCGTGAACAGACGCGTGAGGGCGTTCTCCCGCGCGTTGAAGTAGTTGAGCGAGGCCTGCACGACGGCTGTCGATTCATCGGTTCGCGAGAATACGATGACCGCCTTCTTCAGCTGGTCGGGCTCGGGCGCATCCTCGGCATCGAAGATCACGAGGAAGTCCCCCCGTGCCAGCTCGAGGCCGACGTTGCACGCGCGGGGCTTGGTCTGCGGCACCCCGGCCGGAACCGGAACGACGATGAAGTGCTCCGGGACTACTGACCGAGCGATCGCCGCACGGGTTGCGTCGTCGCCCTCCTCGACGAGGATCAGCACCTCGAGGCGGTCGCGCGGATAGTCCAGGCGACCGAGATTGGTCATGAGCTGCGCGACGACCTTCTCTTCGCGAAAGACCGGCACCAGCACGGTGTAGAACGGCAGCTCGTCTTCGTCGAGCATCGCCAGTTCGAACTGCGACACCTTGTTCACGAGGTCGTAGCGGGATCCCCGGAAGGCCACGACGAACTTGAACAGCACGCTGGCCAGGAAGAAGAGATTGATGGCGGCGAGGATGACGACGAGTGTCGCGCCGGTCAGCAAGAGTGCACCGAGCACGGCGACGCTCGCCACGATCGCGAACCCGATGACCTGGCCTCGGGAGAGCACGGTGCGTGCCGAGCGCACCGGATTGGCATTTGCGAGACCATCTGCCGCCTCGGCAGCGAACTCTGCCGCGAACACCTCGATCACGGCATCGACGATGAACTGCTGGCTCACCGGAACCACCTCGATCGGTGCGCCGAGATCGTCTGCGATCGCTTCCCCTGTGCGGGGTTCAACTCGCGAGAGGCCCCGACCAGGATCGTGCCGTCCTCACCGGCCGCGAGCGGAATCCACCCTTCACGGGCGTACACCGCGCGAAAGCCGACATCCAGGAGGCTCACATCGATGTCCGTCATCCGTCGCCCCCGCCAGACGGAACCGAACCGAAACCGGTGAAGACGACCGACCACTCCTGGGCTTCGGGAAGTCGCGAGGCGACCACCCACCCGACGATGCCGACGAGAACGGAACACATCACGACGATCGCCGCATGCTGGGCTGGCGATTCGGTCGGAAGGATGGCGACCGAGATGTGCACCAGCAGATAGGCGAGCGCTGCAGCGGCGATCAGCGGGGAACCCACCAGCACACCCGCCAGAGCACCCACCGCGATCAAGAGCATCATGACGCCCGAGCGCGCGAATCCGAACACTCCCGCGGTTATCGCCACAACAAGCACGGGCGCGAGATACAGCATGAGCGGCTCGCTGAGCGGATCCGAGACCAGCGCCTCGATCGCGCGGGCGGCACTTGTCGCATCGGTGCGGAGAAAAGTGAGCGGTCCCGAGCCGATGATCACGCCGGCGAGGGCGAGCGCGACAGTGACCGCGACGGTGGGAAAGGCCACGATCACCGCGTTCGCCGCCCGGGCCTGTGGGCGGGAGTGGATGAGAAGAGTACCCACGATCGCCACGGTGAGAACGAGTGGGATGGCCCGTACGTCGGTCATCGCCGCTGCCCCGAGCAACAGCCCTGCACGAAATCCCGCCTGGGTGTTGGCGAGATTCTCAAAACGCACGATGTCGATGAGTCCGAAGCCGAAAAGGACGACGGCGCCGAACATTGTGATGTCGGTTGCCGCGAGCAGAACAAATACCGGCGAGATCAGCAGCGAGACCAGGACGACGAGACGGATGATGCCATGCAGCCCGCGGCGGAACATCGCCTGGTCAAGACCCTGGAGGAAGAAACCTCCCAGCAGCGCTCCGCCGAGCGCGAGGAGTAACTCCGACGGGAGGACCAGGGCCGGCAGCGCGCCCAGCGGCGGCGAGTACGTCGTCAAGAGCTGGCTGAAATCCGAGGCTCCTGCTCCGTCGCGCACGCGGGACAGCAGCGCCTGATTGGCCGTGTCGTGCCACGGTTCGGGAGCCAGCAGCGCGTAGCGCACGACGACGACGATCAGCGGGAGAGCGAGCACTCCCCGCATCGCCCAGCGCAGCCATGTGCGCCGAGGGTAGGGCGGGAGCACGCCCGCGGGGCTCTCGAGAAAGCGCGGCACATCACGGTCGAACAGGTGCTGACCGCTGAGCACGGACATTCTCGGTTCCGCTCGCCGGGGAAGACAGATGACGTGCGGATTGTAGCGAACGCCCCGGTCCCGCGGCGAGAGTTCAGCTGCGCAATGTCAGCGCGCGGGCGTCAGTTCTTTCCGAGCATTTTCTGGAGTTCAGCAAGGTCGGCCTCGGTCGGAGCCTGCTGCCCGCCGCCCAGGCCGAAGCCCGAACCGGTGGGTGTCGCGTTCTGCGTCGCGAGACCGGCGTTTTCGGCAGCGCGCTTCGCGGGGTTGCCCGATCGGGAACCCTGGCGTGCTTTCTGCGCCTTGGACTGCTTGCCGCGCTTGGCTGACGCACCGGGCCGACCGCCGCCGGGAACCGGACCCATGCCGGGGATGTTGGGAACACCGCCGCGCGCGACGGTCTTCATCATCTTGGCCGCCTGATCGAACCGCTGCACGAGCTGATTGACATCGGTGACCGTCATCCCCGCACCGCGCGCGATACGCAGGCGCCGCGATCCGTTGAGGATCTTCGGGTTGCGCCGCTCGCCGGGCGTCATCGACCGGATGATGGCCTCGGTGCGATCGATCTCGCGCTCGTCGAAGTCGTCGAGCTGCTGCTTCATCTGGCCCATGCCCGGAAGCATCCCGAGCATCTTCTTCATCGAGCCCATCTTCTTGAGCTGCTGCATCTGCTCGAGGAAGTCCTCGAGCGTGAACTGCTCAGTCGCGAGCTTCTCGGCCATCTTGGCCGCTTCGGCCTCATCGAAGGCGCTCTGCGCCTGTTCGATGAGGGTGAGGATGTCACCGAGATCGAGGATCCGGCTCGCCATCCGGTCGGGGTGGAAAGGCTCGACGTCGTCCAGCCCTTCGCCCGTGGACGCGAAAATGATGGGGCGACCGGTGACCGATGCCACAGACAGGGCGGCGCCACCGCGTGCGTCGCCATCGAGTTTGGAGAGGACAACTCCCGTGAAGTCGACGCCCTCCTGGAAAGCCTTCGCGGTGTTGACGGCGTCCTGGCCGATCATCGCGTCGATGACGAACAGCACCTCGTCGGGATCAGTCGCCTTCCGGATGTCGGCAGCCTGCTTCATCAGCTCGGCATCCACACCCAGCCGACCTGCGGTGTCGATGATGACGATGTCGTGCTGCTTCTGCTTCGCGTACTCGACGCCATCCTTGGCGACTTTCACGGGGTTTCCGACGCCGTTGCCGGGCTCGGGCGCGTAGATCGCGGCTCCGGCCCGCTCGGCGACGACCTGGAGCTGGTTCACGGCATTGGGGCGCTGCAGGTCACAGGCCACAAGAAGCGGTGTATGACCGTCCTTCTCGAGCATCTTCGCGAGCTTGCCCGCGAAGGTCGTCTTTCCCGACCCCTGCAGGCCCGCCAGCATGATGACAGTCGGAGCCGTTTTGGCGAATTGCAGTCGCCGCTGCTGCCCGCCGAGGATGCCGATCAGCTCCTCGTTGACGATCTGGACGACCTGCTGGGCCGGGTTGAGGGCACGGTTGACCTCGTCGCCGAGCGCGCGCTCTCGCACCTTCGCGGTGAACTCCTTGACGACAGGGAGCGCGACGTCGGCATCCAGAAGTGCGCGCCGGATTTCGCGGACGGTCCCATCGACGTCCGCGGGCGTGAGCTTGCCCTTGGTGCGGAGGTTGCGGAAGGTTTCGGTAAGGCGATCCGAGAGCGTGCCGAAGGTTGCCATGATCGTCCGATTCTACGTGAGCGTGCCCCCGGGGATCAGCGAAGCACTCCCAGGGCGCGACGAAGCAGATCGTCAAGGCTCTCGCGCCCCGCACCAGCCAGCGCCCAGGCCCGCAGCGCAGCGACGACAGCCCCCGCGTAGGCTGCGGCGTGCACTTCGGCGGCGAGCGCTTCCTCTCCCGTTCGACGCAGGTAGGGGCTGATGGACGCAGCGATACGCCACTGCCGCGTCGCCATCTCCTGGGTCAACTCGGGAACGACTCCCATCGCTTCAGAGTTCACGAGCGCAAGCGCCAGCGCATCGGGGGTGAACCGCGAGAAGGCCTCACGCACAGCATCCGCCACGACCTCTGCCGGCCGCGAAGACGGGCACGCCGCAGCGAGGAATCCGTCGAGAAACTCGATCCGCTCATCCAGGCCCGACCAGAACACTTCGGACTTCGACTCGAAGTAGTTGAAGAAGCTCGACCTGCTCACTCCGACACGGCGAGCGATATGCGCGACAGTCGTGCGCTCGTAGCCCTGTTCGAGGAAGAGCTCGCATGCCGCTTCAGCGATTGAATCCCGCGATACCGCATGTGGCCTGCCTCCGGACATGGAGGAAGGGTACACGTCGGCGTTTCCAGGATTCAGCGTATTGTTGGACGCAGTCCAGAAACTGCGGAGGCTTGCGTGCTCGATGTGGTGGTGGCGGGCCTGTCTCCCGCGACAGTTCCCTATCTCGACGCCTGGGAGATGCAGCGCCGCATCCACCGCGAGGTCGTCGCAGGTTCCCGCCCCGACACGCTCGTCCTGCTCGAACACGACGCGGTCTATACGGCTGGCAAGCGGACGGAGCCGCACGAGCGTCCCGCCGACGGGACACCGGTGATCGACGTCGATCGCGGCGGGAAGATCACGTGGCACGGTCCCGGGCAGCTCGTCGGTTATCCGATCGTGCGGCTTCCCGATCCGATCGATGTCGTGGCCCACGTCCGTCGCCTCGAGCGGCTGCTCATCTCCGCCCTCTCGCAGCACGGCGTCGAGGGGTACCAGGTCGAGGGTCGCAGCGGCGTCTGGGTTCGCCGCCCCCTGTCCGAAGACAAGGTGGCGGCCATCGGGGTGCGCGTGGAAAAGGGTGTGACGATGCACGGTTTCGCTGTCAACTGCGACAACACGCTCGCCGGTTTCCGCGGGATCATCCCCTGCGGGATCACGGATGCCGGCGTCACGACGGTCAGCGAGGTGGTCGGCGCGCCCGTCGCACCAGCAGACATCCTGGCCACCGTCGTCGAACAGTTCGAGCGAGAGTACGCGGAGGTCACAGCATGAGTGCATGCGGGACAGGATCGACAGGCGGCGCTTCCGCCACCGGAGCGCAGACTGCCCCCGAGGGCAGAAAACTCCTGCGGCTCGAAGTCCGCAATGCGCAGACTCCCATCGAGCGCAAGCCAGAGTGGATCCGCACGAAAGCCAAGATGGGGCCGGAGTACACCCAGCTGCAGCACCTGGTGAAAGATGAGGGTCTTCACACGGTGTGCCAAGAGGCCGGATGCCCCAACATCTACGAGTGCTGGGAAGACCGCGAGGCAACCTTCCTCATCGGCGGATCTCAGTGCACCCGACGCTGCGACTTCTGCCAAATCGACACGGGAAAGCCCGCCGCCTACGACACCGACGAGCCGCGGCGGGTCGCCGAGAGTGTCCAGCGGATGCAGCTGAGGTACGCCACCGTCACGTGCGTCGCCCGCGACGACCTGCCCGACGGGGGCGCATGGTTGAACGCAGAAACGGTGCGGCAGATTCACGCCGTGAATCCCGGCACCGGTGTCGAGTTGCTCGCTACCGACTTCAACGGCGAGCCTGCCCTTCTTGATGACGTGTTCGCGGCGCGCCCGGAGGTCTTCGCCCACAACGTCGAGACCGTCCCGAGGATCTTCAAGCGCATCCGCCCCGCGTTCCGTTACGAGCGCTCGCTCGACGTTCTCACCCAGGCTCGGCAGGCAGGGTTGATCACCAAGTCCAACCTCATCCTCGGAATGGGCGAGGAGCCCGAGGAAGTGGTTCAGGCTCTGCGCGACCTCCACGAAGCCGGCACCGACATCATCACCATCACGCAGTACCTGCGGCCCTCACCGCGTCACCTGCCTGTCGCGCGCTGGGTCAAACCCGACGAGTTCGTCGCCTTCAAAGAGGAGGCCGAGCGGATCGGATTCCTCGGCGTGCTGGCGGGGCCCCTCGTCCGTTCGTCGTACCGCGCCGGGCGGCTGTGGGCACAGTCGATGCTGTCGAAGGGACGACAGATCCCCGACAACCTGTCGCACCTCGCCGACGACATCGCGCGCGAAGGCCTGAGCTTCGCTCAAGCCGTGTGAGCGAGCTGGGCGCGGTCAATCAGCGCTGGTGACCGAGAGCACCGTGCCGTCCGAGGCGATGTTCACCAGGAGCACGTCGTCGGTGGCATCCGGGTCGAGGGCGTACTCGAGCACGGCGAACGGGTCGGATCCGCCGTGTTCGTCGGCCAGGATCGTCATGCTCATCAGTTGCAGGGCACGGATGACGTCGATGTGCGTGTCTCCGGAAATGTCGACGAGGAACGACTCCAACTCCTCGCCCAGCATTTCCTGCTGTTGCAGGATGTACTCGGTTACCTCGCTGGTGCGCTCGCTCAGCTGCGACACCATCGCCTCGCGCGCGATCCGATCAATCGTCTCGAGAGACGAGATGAGGCTCGCGGCTACATCGAGCGCGTCCGGAGAGACATCGTCTTGATCGGGCGCGGTCAGATCGACGGTGACCGACTGGTCTGCGAACTCGACGTTCTCAGACCAGAAGATCGAACCGTCCGGACCAGATTCCAGCAGGCCGAAGAAGTCGTGCTCGATCGCCATGACCCCATGAAACCAGCCCCGGGGGCCGACCGATAGTCCCCGCGCCCGGCGCGGCGTCAATCGACGAGGGCGGCAGCGAAAACGTGCGGGGTGAAGCCGGTGAGATCGCCGATTCCTTCGCCCTGCCCGAGCAGCTTGACAGGGATGCCGGTGCGCTCCTGAACAGCGAGGACGAACCCGCCCTTCGCTGAGCCGTCGAGCTTGGTGAGAACGAGGCCGGTGACGCCGGCGTGCTCCAGGAACGCCTCGGCCTGCATGACGCCGTTCTGCCCCGTTGTTGCGTCCAGGACGAGGAGGACCTCACTGATCGGCGCCTGCTTCTCGATGACCCGGCGGATCTTGCCGAGCTCATCCATGAGGCCGCCCTTGGTGTGCAGGCGCCCTGCCGTGTCGACGAGCACGATCTCGGTTCCGGTGTTCTTCGCGTACTCGATCGTCTGAAAGGCCACGGATGCCGGGTCTTGCCCCTCATGCTGCGGCCGGACGATATGCGCGCCGCCACGCTCAGCCCAGGTCGCGAGCTGGTCGACGGCAGCGGCGCGGAAGGTGTCGGCAGCGCCGACGACGACGCTGCGCTGGTAGCGGCGCAAGAAGTTCGCGAACTTGCCGATGGTCGTGGTCTTGCCCACCCCGTTGACCCCGACCACGAGCACGACGGCGGGGCGCTCGGTGAGCTTGAGCGTGGTGTCGAATCTCGCGAAGTGTTCTTCGAGCGTTTCTTTGAGCATCCGCTGCAGGTCACGCGGATCAGTGGTCCGATACCGGTCGACCTTCTCGCGCAGCTCATCCACGATGCGCTCGGTGATGTCAGGGCCGAAGTCGGCTGTCAGGAGCGCCGTCTCAAGGTCCTCCCACGTCGTCTCATCGATCGTGGGTTTGACGAACATGCCGCGAAGCGCTCGTCCGAGCGACCAGGATGATTCGGCCATAGCTCCAGCCTACGGTCAGCTGGCCGCGCGATCGGCGATCCGCTGGCCAACGACAGCCGAGACGCCGTCCTGTCGCATCGAGACACCGTAGAGTGCGTCGGCGATCTCCATCGTCCGCTTCTGATGGGTGATCACGATGAGCTGACTACTGGCGCGCAGCTGCTCGAACACACCCAGGAGTCGCCCGAGGTTGGCGTCGTCGAGCGCCGCCTCCACCTCGTCGAGGATGTAGAACGGGCTCGGACGGGCCTTGAAAATCGCCGTCAGCAGCGCGACCGCCGCGAGGGATCTCTCGCCGCCAGACAGCAGCGAGAGCCGCTCGATCTTCTTTCCGACCGGCCGCACCGCAACTTCGATTCCGGTAGTCAGCGGGTTGTCCGGATCGGTCAGGCTCAGGCTCCCCGAGCCCCCGGGGAACAGGATCGGAAAGACCTCGTCGAACGCGGTCCGGGTGTCGTCGAACGCGGCGAGGAAGATCGTCTGCATCCGATCATCGAGGTCCTCGATGATCGTGACGAGGTCCTTTCGCGTGCTGGTGAGGTCGGCGAGCTGCTCCGTGAGGAACGTGTGTCGCTGTTCGAGCGCGGCAAATTCCTCGAGCGCGAGCGGATTCACCCGACCGAGTTGCGCTAGCTTGCGTTCGGCATCCTGGAGCCGCTTCCGCTGACTCGCGCGGTCGAAAGCCACCGGCTCTTCGCCGTCGTCAGCAGGAATCGGCTGATCGGGCCCATATTCGGAAACGAGAATGTCTTCCTCAAGACTCAGTTCCGATCGCGCCCGGTCAAGGATGCTCGTCACGTGAAGTCGCTTCTCGTGCATCTGCAGCTCGAGCCCGTGAACGCTTTCGGTGAGTCCTGCCAGACGTTCCCGAACCGCGGCTTCGTCGGCCCGAACTGCCGACAGCTCTGACGTGACGGCGGAGCGGGCCGACTCGGCTTCAGCGAGCTCGAGACGCGCCGCCGAGACCGATCGGTCGACCGAATCCAGGACGGCCGGCAGGGTCGCTGCGACATCGGCGGCAACCTGACGTTGGCGTCGACGAATGACAGCGCGTCGCGCCGCTTCGGCGGCAGCCGCGGCCTCGCGCTCGCGCTGGCGTTCCAGCTGCTGCACACGCGCCTGTCCGGCGCGAACCCGCTCACGGAGCGTTTCGACCTCGAGCCGCGCCCGCATCTCGTGCTCCCGCGCACCCTCGAGTGCCTCGAGAAGCCCGTCGCGAGCCGATGCGTCAAGAATGGGACGCGGCGCCTCCAGGGCATGCTGCAATTGCGCCTGAGCCGACGCTGCGGCTGCCGCAGCATCATCCCGGGCAGCCTGCGCCTGCGCGAGTCCTGCCTCAAGCCGTTCACACTCCGCGCTGGCAGCCTCGACTTGCACGGTGGCGCGGTTGACCTGTTCCGCGTGCGCAGCCACCGCTGCGTCGTGCTCACGCAGCCGGGTCAGCGCCGCGCTCGTGTGGCGTTTGGCCTCCTCGGCCTCGGCGCGCGCCTCGGCGAGCGCCTCCCGCAGGGAGTCGGCCACCACGACGAGTTCATCGCGACGGTCGGCGGCAGCGTCTCGTTCGGCCAGGAGCTCAAGTCGGGATCGAGAGGCTCCCGCGCCTGCTCGCAGCGACGAGCCTGTGAACACCTCACCCGCCCGGGTGACGACGGTGATCGTGCGCGGGTCGGCGACCACCTGCGGCGCGCTCTTCCGAACTGCGTCGAGGTCGTCCGCGATGACGACACGCGCCAGAAGCGCCCGCACACCGGCGGGACCGGTGACAACATCTGAGGCGGGCCGCAGCGAACCGAATCCAGAAAGATCCTCAACCGCTTCCGCGACCTCGCCGATGACAAAATCGACCACCCCGCGATCGGCGTCACGCACTCGCTCGGCCAGCGCAAAGCCATCCTCGAGGCTGTCCACCAGCACACCTTCGGCGCGGGGACCGAGCACGGCGGCGATCGCGGCCTCATACCCGGGCGTGATCTGAATGGCGTCACCGACCAGGCCCCGAACCCCGGGAGCTTCCTCAGCAATCAGGTCAGCTGAGGCGTTCTTGACGCCCAGCGCGCGCGTCAGCGCCGTGGTCTGGGCGGTGAGCGCTTCGATCTCGCGTTCGGTCTCGTGAAGGCGGTCCCGGAGCTCCGAGACGCGGGTCTCGGCATCCGTCGCCCGGCGGCCAGCCTCGTCGTACTCGGCTGCGTACTGCGCCGAGCTGCCCTCGGGAACGAGCTCGGGATCGACCCCGGCAAGCTCCGCCGCCGCCGACTCGCGACGAGCCGTCGCGGCATCCAATGCGCGTTGCTGCCGTGCCAGCGCATCGTCGATGGCCGCCAGCGCTGACGCTGCGGCGTCCGCCGACCCCCGCAGAGCGGTGAGCTTCATCTCATGCTGCGAAACCAGCGCGCTCTGCTCGGCGATGTCGACATCCAGGGCGTCGAGTTCGGCTCGAGCTCGCATGACGTCACGGGCAGCCTCGGATGCCGCATCCTCCGCATCCACGAGACCTGCAGAAACCTCGTCGATCTCAGCCCGCGCGTCATCGATCATTGCGCTCGTGACGGTTCGGACTGCCGCACCGTCGTCATCGGACGACTCCCCGAGAAGCGTCAACCGCTGGCCGGCGAGCGAGTACAGCCCGCGCAGGCGCTCCTGCACGCGTTCGAGCGAGAACAGCACCCGCCGCGCACCATCGACAGCCTCGGACCGCTGCTCAGCCTCGAGCTGCGCGATCCGTACCCGCAGCTGATCGGATCGATCCTGCAACACAAGCCGCTCGGCGTGGCGCTCATGCTCGGCCCGCATGTGATCTGCCAGCTCCGCACGCAAGCCGACGAGTTCGTCGGCTATCAAGCGAGCCTTCGCGTCGCGCACGACAGCGGCGATCGTGGCAGCTTCCCGGGCGATCTCGGCTTGGCGGCCCAGAGGCTTGAGCTGTCGGCGCAGCTCACCGGCCAGATCGCTCAGGCGCGTGAGGTTCGCTTCCATCGCCTCGAGCTTGCGAAGCGTCTTCTCTTTGCGGCGCCGGTGCTTGAGGATTCCCGCGGCTTCTTCGATGAACCCGCGTCGGTCTTCGGGAGAGGCCTGCAGCACTGTGTCGAGCCGACCCTGCCCGACGATGACGTGCATCTCGCGCCCGAGTCCCGAGTCGCTCAGGAGCTCCTGTACGTCAAGCAGACGGCATCCTTCGCCGTTGATCGCGTACTCGCTCGCTCCGTTGCGAAACAGCGTCCGGCTGATCGTGACCTCGGAGTACTCGATCGGCAGAGCTCCGTCGCTGTTGTCGATCGTGAGTTGCACTTCGGCGCGACCCAGCGGCCCGCGAGTCGAGGTACCGGCGAAAATGACGTCTTCCATCTTGCCGCCGCGCAGGGTCTTGGCGCCCTGCTCCCCCATGACCCAGGCCAGCGCATCGACGACGTTGGACTTGCCCGAGCCGTTGGGTCCGACGATCGCGGTCACCCCCGGTTCGAAGGCGAAGGTGGTCGGCTGGGCGAACGACTTGAACCCCTTGAGCGTGACGCTCTTCAGGTGCATGCGCGTTCCTTCCCGACGTGTGGCGTACCGACCCCCACCACCGACCGTCGACCTACGCTACCCTGCTAGGCCGCTTCACCGAGGGAGCCAGGCCCAGGACTGGCGACACGCCCGGAGGTCCTCGAATTCTGGGAGCTTGCTTGACGAACGCTGCTTCGACCCGCTAACGTTCCAGATCGCGACACGTCACGAGAGGAGGACAGCCATGATGATTCGCAATGCAGTGTTCGGACACACCCCGCTGCGCGCTCCCATGGGACTGACCTTCCTGGGACTGCTCGCCGCTCCCACCGCCGCGTAACGCGCGCTGGTTGAGCCACCGGACCTCGTCGGTTCCGGCCCCACGGACTACCTGTCCGTTCACCTCTCCGCATCTGCACTGACCCGCTGGCCAGCGCACGGATGCCTCCCCGCTGCATGCCGGAAGAACACCGGCATCCGCAGCCGACCAAAAGGTCTCTCATGTACACCACGCTCGAGCCCGTCGAGGCTCTCACCACCCACCCCCACGTCCGTCGACATCTGACGCTCGCCGAGCGCGCAAGCCTTCGGGTAGCCGTCTGGGTGCTCACGCAGCACCTCCGTCGTGCTGCTTCCCGGGAACAGCGCGAAGTCGCACGCCTCCGGTACGACCAGGAGCGTGCGCGCGAAGAGCGCGCAGCTCAGGCCGTCCGCCTGGCCGCCTGGCATCTGAACGCCCGCTGATCGAAGGATCCGACGTGACAACCGCAACACCCGACATCCGGCCCCTCACCATCCCGAGCAGTCTCCACGCCCCCGAGGCGGCAGACTTCCTCGAGATGGTGAGGGTCCGCAACATCGTCTATGACGAGATCAGCGGCAACCGAGACGAGGAACTCGATCCCGCCGTGCTTCTCCCCCACTATCGGCCATCTCCGTTCGCGCAGCGACTCATCTGGGGGGTGTGGTCCGGCGGTGAGTTCGTGGGACGCGCGGGGCTTAATCTCCCTCACGACGAGGACGCCACGGCTGCCTACGCGCAGATCGAACTTCGCCGCCACGCGTGGAGTCATGGCGTCGGAACGGCGGCACTCGGCATCCTCGAGGCGGCTGCCGCCGAGAACGAGCGTCGCATCATCGAGTCATGGATCGAACACCCGACCGCAGACGGTGAGCAACTTGCTCCGCCGACCGGTTTCGGGCGGATTCCGCTCGATCACGCTGCGCGATTCGCACTTCGCCACGGCTACGCGCTGGAACAGGTCGAACGCAAGAGCATCCTCGACCTTTCGGCCACCAGTGTCGATCTGGTGAGCGAGCTCCATCAGCAGGCGTCCGTGGCGTCAGCCGGGTACGAGCTCGTCTCGTGGCGTCCGCCGACTCCCCCGGAGTTCGTGGCCGACTACGCCTGGATGAAGTCGCGAATGAGTGTGGACGCACCGAGCGCGGGCATGGAGATCGCCGAGGAAAGCTGGGATGCGGCCCGGATACTCGAACACGACACCCATTGGATCGAGGGCGGGCGCGACGTGCTCGTTGTCGCGGCGCGCGATCGCGCGTCGGGTCGACTGGTTGCCTTCACCGAGCTGGCGTCGAGCCCTGGGCACCCCGTGACGCACCAGGAGGACACACTGGTGCTTCGCGAGCACCGCGGTCACCGACTCGGGATGCTGATCAAGACCGCTGCGCTGCTTCGCTGGCGCGAACTGGCGCCACACACGCAGCGGATTCTCACCTACAACGCCGAGGAGAACCGGCCCATGCTGGCCGTGAATGAAGAGATCGGGTTCCGCCCGGTCGCCTACATCGGCGCGTGGAAGAAGACGCTCGCGCCCGCATCCGACGCCAGCACCGACGCCGTCAGCGGGTGAGATAGCGAAGCACGGCAAGCACGCGACGATGGTCGTCCGCATCGACCGCGAGACCGAGGGCGTCGTAGATCTTCGACGTGTGCTGGACGACAGCTTTCTCGGAGAACCCGATGGCGCCCGCAATCCAACTGTTGCTGCGCCCTTCGGCCATGTAGCCGAGCACCTCGCGTTGACGAGGCGTCAGTCGCTCGACACCACCGCCGAGCACCTGGGCACGTGAGAGGAGAATCTCGACCACGTCGGGGTCCAGCGCCGTCCCCCCGCGAACGACGCGTCGCAAGTCTTGCGTGAAGGTACGAACATCCGCGATGCGCTGCTTGAGCAGGTAGCCGACCTTGCCCTGACCCGTGCCGACGAGTTCGATCGCGTAGCGGCGCTGTACGTGCTGGGACAGAACGACGATTGCTACATCGGGCGACGATGCGCGAATGCGGTGCGCGGCCACGAGTCCCTCGTCCGTGAACGTCGGCGGCATCCGGATGTCTGTAATCACCAGTTGGGGCTGATGTTCACCAACGGCGTCCTCGAGCTCGGCGGCGGTTCCCACCGCGCTGACGACCTCGAACCCGTCCTGTTCGAGAACCAGGGCAAGTCCCTGCCGCAACAACGCTTCGTCTTCAGCGATCACTACCCGCACGGGATCTCCATCCTCAGATTCGTACCCGCCCCCACCACCGAGGTCACGGTCAGCGAGCCGCCGACAGCCTCAACGCGGTCGACGAGACCGCCCAGTCCTCGCCCCTCGACGTGCGCTCCACCGACACCGGTATCGGTCACCGACACGCGAAGCACGTCATCGACTCGGGCGACGGTCACCGTGACGCGGTCGGCGTGAGCATGCTTCACGGCATTGGTAAGCGCCTCGGCAACCACGAAGTACGCCGTGGTCGCCGCCGCCGTGGGAATCTCCTCAAGCGATGTCATCTCCAACGCCGTGGGAATCGGCATCCGGTCAACGAGATCCTCGATGGCGTTGCCGAGTCCGCGACCGACCAGGGGCAACGGCAGAACATCGTGCACGAGCCGGCGCAAGTCACTCGCGGCAGCATCGATGTTCACGCGGAGCACTCGCGAGCGGGCACTGGTCGCCTCGCCTTCCTCAGCAGCGTTCGCGATCTGCTGCGCTTCGAGCGCGAGGAGCACCAGCTGCATCTGCAGCCCATCGTGAAGGTCCTGGGCAATCCGCAGCCGCTCCCGGTCGGCGGCGTCGACCAACCTCGCCCGGGATGCCATCAGTTCGCGCCGGCTGCGCAGCAGTTCGACCGACAAGCGTGCGCGATCGATCGCGACGGCAATGACCTGACCGACTCGGCGGACGTAGTCCCCATCGACCGTGAGCCGCGGATCGTATTCGATCGATGCAACGGTGCGGCCCTCCACCATGACGGGGATGAGCGCGCGCTGACCGCCGACCGGCGGCGGATCGATGATCTCGCCGCGCTCGTCGATCCACGCACCGTCCTCGCCCGTGAACACGAGGCGCAAGGTCTCGTCTCCGAGCGTGCGAGCAAGCGCATCCCGCAGGGGCGTTTTGCCCTCCCTGACCACCGCGAGGGCCTCACTCAACTCTTCCCACCCGCCGCTGCGCGGAAAACCGCCACGCAGGATGACCGCGACAAAAGCGACGGGAACGCCCGCGAGGATGATGAGCTGTATCGTCGCGAGCGCCACAGAGCCCTGGGCGCCGAGGACGTCGAAGAGCGCCGCGCTTGCCGGCACAGCCAGCACCGCGAAAATGCCGTACCCGTACAGCGGCAGAAGGAGCCGCCGGAAGACGGCGTCGGCTGCCAGGACCGTACGCGCGAGAAGCCCAGCTGTCACCACCATGACGGCGAGCCCGCCCAGGCGCTGCGTCAGCACGAAGACGTCCTGAGCCTGCGGATCTCCCGGGGCGATGAGAGCACCGACTCCAGGGAGCACCGCAACCGCGTACGCAGCAGAAACCACCACGCGCGACACTGTGCCGCGCAGCCGTCCGGAGGGAAAAGCCAACAGCAGCTGCACGATCGCCGCGAACACGACAGTCGCGAAAACGTCACCGACCAGCGCGAGAACTACAACCGAAGCGTTGCCGAGGTTTCCGGCATACACCGCGAGACTGGCCGCAATCAGCAGAGGTCCCATTCCGTTGGACGGTCGCCGCATCCAGGCCAGAACTCCCGCCCCGATGTACACGACGAAGACAGCGGTGTACACGATGAGGACGGCTGTGACGGGCTGCTGCGATCCCGGCAGGATCACGGCAAGTTGCATTCCCGCGAGCAGGATGCCCAGGCTCGCGACGAGCGCCACCAGAAACGCACCCGGCGCATGGGACGGATTCGGCTGGGCACGGATGCCGGGCGGACTCGAGCTCATGAGCCTCGAGCCTGACACATCGACCACGCAGACAACTATCGCGCCCCAACCCGCGGGTTCCCATGGACCTACGTCTATGGAGGCGGCGCGGACAACGCAAAAGACTTGATGAAGCCCCCGCGCACCCCGTCAAGGAGCACCCGATGTCCAGACTTTCGGCACGCTGCACCGTTCTCGCACTGTCAGCGAGCGTTCTCGTCGCCCTGACCGGCTGCACGGATACCTCGCCACCGGCGACGATCCCGGTGCAGACCCAACCCAACCCGGGAGAAGATGCCATCGCCCTCCCGGCTGAGTCGGTCTCAGCGGCGGTGACGAAGGCCGTTGATGCCTTGCCGGGCCTCATCGACGCAGCGCTTGAGCAAAGCGGGGTCCCGGGGCTCGCCGTTGCGGTGGTCCACGATGGCGAGATCGTCTATAGCGATGGTTTCGGCGTCAAGACGGCGGGCACCGATGACACGGTCGACGCGCAGACCGTGTTCCAAATCGCCTCGGTATCGAAGTCCCTGTCTGCGACCGCCGTCGCCAAGGCCATCACGGAGGGCGCCGTGACCTGGGACACTCCCGTGGTCGAGGAACTGCCAGGATTCGCGCTCTCTGATGCGTACGTGACCCACAACGCCACAATCGGCGACTACTTCTCGCACCGGACGGGACTTGCCACCGGAGCCGGCGACGATCTCGAGGACCTCGGTTACGACCGCGACTACATCATGGAACATCTGTACCTGCAGCCGCTGTCAGCGTTCCGGTCGACCTACAACTACTCGAACTTCGGGATCACCGTCGGTGCCGAAGCGGCAGCCGCCGCTCTCGACAAGCCGTGGGAGGATGCCATCGACGAGCTGCTCTTCGAGCCGATAGGTATGACGTCCTCGAGCGCCCGGTACGCCGACTTTCTCGCGCAGTCGAACCGCGCAACGATCCACGTCCTCGTTGATGGCGAGTTCGTCCCGCTCTCCGAGCGAGATCCTGATCCCCAGTCCCCCGCGGGAGGGGTCTCGTCCACCGTGCTCGATCTCGCCGCCTGGATGAATGTCGTGCTTTCGGACGGGAAGATCGCCGGGGCCGAGTACATCGATCCGGCAGCGCTGACAGCTGCCACCACGGGCGAAATGATCAGCGGGCATCCGGTATCGAACACGGCGCGCACGAGCATGTACGGCTTCGGGTTCAACACGGGCACGGAGCTGAGTGGCCGAACCTCGATCAGTCACTCGGGCGCCTTCATCCTGGGCGCGGCAACGAGCTATCGGCTGGTCCCGAGTCTTGATCTGGGCATCGTGACCCTGACCAACGGTGGACCCCAGGGCGTACCGGAGGCCATCAACGCGGAGTTCCTGGATCTGGTGCAATACGGCTATGTCACCCGGGACTGGGTGACAGACTTCAACGCGGCGATCGGGTCCTATTACGCCCCGACCGGTGACCTCGTCGAACAAACGCCACCTGCGGATGCGTCGCCTCCTGCACCGGCATCCGATTACGTCGGGACATACACGAACCCGTACTACGGCGAACTGGCGGTGAGCGAAGAAGCAGGCGAACTGCGCGCAGCTCTCGGGCCGGATGGCGCGTACGTCGTGACGCTTGATCCGTGGGATGCCGACACGTTTGCCTTCACTCCGACGGGCGAGAATGCGCCCCCGGGCTCGAGATCGTCCGCGACCTTTTCCCGCACAGACGGCGCCGTGACGGCACTGACGATGGAGTTCTTCAACCGGCAGGGGTTGGGAACCTGGACGCTGGCTGGCTCAGGAAGCAACTGACGCGTCGCGGTGTTCTCGGACAGCTCGTTCGAGCAAGAGCAGCCGTCGATCACGATCACCCGCGATCTCCGTCACCGTTGCGTTCCCGATGAGATCCGAATCATCGGCGTACTCCAGCAGAGCGATATCCATCGCATCGCGAAGCTCGAGGTCTTCGCTCTCGCCGATGGATATCGCATCCCGTCGGTTCAGGGGCAGAATCACCAGAAGGTCCACCGAGTGCATCGCCGCCGCTGTCAGCTCATATCCGCGCTCGATCAGCTCGGAGTCAACGATCGCTCTGCCCAGGGACTGCATCGCCGAGAGGTAGGCAAGAAAGTCCAGGGGCCCCCGCTCGGCGAGAACCGGCCCTGGAGCCGGCTCGAGCAGTCGAGATGCCGCGATGCCGAGTTGATGCGCGAACAACAGTGCCCCGGGTTCGTCTGCTGCGGCATCGATGTCTTCGTAGGGGTCGGGCAGAACGTGCCACTCGGGGTGGGAAGCCACGAAGTCGCCGAGCAGCGTGCTCTTGCCACTGCCGTGGGTTCCCGAGATGACGACGCGCATGGAGGCTCCGTTAGGGAAGGCCCGCGGAAGCCGAGGCCTTCGTGCGGGGCGGACGTTGGCAGTGCGGACAGAAGTGGGAGGAGCGGTTCGTGAACGATACCTTCACGATGGGGGCACCACACCGTGCGCACGGCTGGCCGGTGCGTCCGTACGCATTCAGGGAGTGCGCGAAGTATCCGGCCTGCCCGTTCACGTTGACGTACTGGGCGTCAAAGCTCGTTCCGCCCTCGGCGAGAGCCTTCTCGAGCACGGCCTGCACCTCGGTGATGAGGCGATGGACGGCCCGCGTGGTCAGGTGCGAGGCTGAAGTATCGGGGTAGATCCGCGCCGCCCACAGCGACTCGTCGGCGTAGATGTTCCCGATGCCCGACACCACGGTTTGGTCCAGAAGCACGCGCTTGATGGCAGACGCCTTGTGCTCCAGAGTGCGGCGAAAGGCCCGAACGTCGAATCCTGGATCCAGGGGATCGCGCGCAATGTGCGCGACCTGAGCCGGGACGAGGGCGTCGTCAGTGCCGTATCCGCCAGCGAGTCCATCTCGCGTGCCCTGAAGTGGGTCGATCGCGAGCGAGCCGAACGTGCGCTGATCGGCGAAGACGACGGCAAGGTCGCCGTGATTCGGATGCCGAATGTCGAGCCGCACGCGCTCGTGCCGCTCCGGAGGCGCCCCGGAAGGGCGCAGCAGCATCTGTCCGCTCATACCGAGGTGAGCGACAAGGGCCTCCGTCGGCGGTGCGCCGGGATCACGGGGCGCCAGCGGAATCCACAGGAACTTCCCCCGTCTCGCCGGACCCTCCAGGGTGCGGCCGAGGAGACGTGTCTCGAAGTCTGACGCTCCGGGGGATGCCGCGTCAGTGCGCGATCATCGGAGACGGTTGCCGCCTCGATCACGGCACCCGTGACAGCCGGCGCGAGACCAGCGCGGACAACCTCGACCTCGGGAAGCTCAGGCATCGTGCTCAGGCCCCGATGTCAGCTACGCGAGGTGAGGTCGCGCCAGGCCCGGAGGGCAGCGGCCATTTCGGCGTGCTTCTTACTGGTGCCGACACCCTCGGCTCGGTGGTCGCCGACGACCACGACAGCGGTGAAGCGGCGGTCATGATCGGGCCCGGTCGATGAGACCTCGTACGCCGGCGGAGCGACGCTGCGACGGGCGGCAAGCTCTTGCAATGCGGTCTTCGGGTCGACTGCGGCGCCGTACCGGTCGGGGTCGGAAAGCAGTGGCTCAATGAGCCGTAGAACCAGGTCGGATGCCGCATCCGGCCCCGCCGACAGATAGGTGGCCCCGAACACTGCTTCCATGGTGTCGGCCAGGATCGAGTCCTTCTCCCGGCCTCCGGTCTGTTCCTCGCCGCGCCCGAGCTTGACATAGGCGCCGAGATCGATGCCCCGGGCAACCTCTGCCAGCGCGACGGTCGACACGACGGCAGCGCGGCGCTTGGCAAGCGCACCCTCGTCGAGCTCGGGATGCGCGCGGAACAGCCGCACCGTAACTGCCTGGCCGAGTACGGAGTCGCCGAGGAACTCAAGTCGCTCGTTGTGAGGAACTCCGCCGTTCTCGTACGCCCAGGACCTGTGGGTCAGTGCCAGCGCGAGAAGCTCGGGGTCAATGTCGACCCCGAGCTTCTGCGCGAGTTCAGCGGACTCGCGAGTCGTCACGTCGCTACGACGCTCAGACGTCGGCGACCTTGCGGCCCTTGTACTCCAGGAAAAGCTCGGTGCCCTGCGAGTCGGTGACGACCTTCGCCTGGTGCGGGCGGCTGTAGACGGTCTTACCGTTCTCAACGGTCTTGACGAGGGTGGGCGCGTCGGCCTTCCACTGCGCACGGCGCGAGCGGGTGTTCGAACGCGAGACCTTGCGCTTCGGGGGGTTACCAGCCATTGTTCAGCTCATCTCTTTCTTCTCGGCAGCCACTCACGCGCGTGCGTCGTGGTCGCCGTGGTCTGTGGTGTCGTCCTGGGTGCTGTAGCCCTGGAGCGCCGCCCACCGGGGATCGATGGGTTCGCTCGCGGGCGAACCGGTGCTCTCGGTCAGTCGCTCACCCGTGACCGGATCAAGGCCGGGGCAATCCGGCTGACACACCGGCTGAAATGGAAGCGACAGGACTATCGCATCCCTGACCAGAGTTTCAAGATCCACGTGGTCGTCTTGAACCTCGAAGTCAGTTTCTTCCTGCCCAGGATACGCGAAAAGCTCCTGGAACGCGACGCGGACGCTCTCGGCGACCTCCCCCAGACACCGTCCACACACCCCGGTGTACTCGGTGTCGACCTCGCCGGTGGCGAGAATCCCCTCGTGGACGCTCTCCACACGCACGTCCAGGACGAGCGGCTCGCCCTCCGCGACGGAGACCAACCCTTCGCCCCACTTCTGCGGGGCCGGTATCTCGAGAGAGAACTCCCGCATTTCGCCGGGACGGTGCGTGATGTCGCGGACGGGGACGACGAACGGTCCGGAGTGCTGCCTACTCACGGGGGTCCATGCTACCCGCGTGGGAGAGAGCAGTCTCGGTGCCGGGTCAGAGGTCGTGGCCGCCGGTGTGCAGGAATCGAGCTACCGCGGGCGGGACATAGGCCGATACGTCGCCGCCGAGGGCTGCCACCTGCCGCACCAGTGAGCTCGACACCATCGCGTGCGAGGGATCGGGCAGCAAGAAGACGGTCTCCACGTCCGCGAGGTCACGGTTGACGACCGCCATGGGTACTTCGTAGACGACATCCGCCTGCGAACGGATGCCCTTGACGAGCACGCCGGCGTTGACATCGCGCGCGTAGTCGACGAGCAGGCCGACGCTCCAGGAGGCAACGACAACGCTGCCCTCGATGTCTGCCTCAGCGATGGACTGCTCCAGCAGAGACAGCCGCTGCGCAATCGGAAGCATCGCTTCTTTGCCGGGGTTGTGTACGACGACCACGTGCAACTGGTCGTACAGTCTCGCCGCGCGACGGATGACGTCGAGGTGACCCCGCGTCGGCGGATCGAAGGAACCCGGAACCACGGCGATCCGACTGTTCATGCCTCCAGCCTATCGGGGGTCAGCATCAGTTCTTGGCGAGAGCCGCCCGCTCCTGTTGGCCGACCCGCCGCTCGATCTCATCCGAGAGCGGTCGGTGAGACAGCAGCGCCGGATCGCTGGCCAGGATGTCTTCAGCTGCTGACCGAGCGCGGGCGATGAGATCGGCATCCGTCACGACGCGCAGCAGGCGCAGCGACGATCTGGCGCCGGACTGCGCTGCACCCAGCACGTCACCCTCGCCGCGCAGTTCGAGATCGACTTCGGCGAGAGCGAATCCATCGAGGGTCGCCGCCACGGCCTCCACGCGCGCACGCCCCGACGTGCCTACCTCGCTCTCGGTCACGAGCAGACACAGCCCCGGCACGGAACCGCGGCCGACGCGGCCACGCAGCTGATGCAGCTGAGACACGCCGAATCGGTCGGCCTCGAGAATCACCATCGTCGAGGCGTTCGGAACGTCCACGCCCACCTCGACGACAGTTGTTGCCACGAGCACATCGATACTCCCCGCCGCGAAGGCCTGCATGACGGCATCCTTCTGCTCTGCGGGCATCTTGCCGTGGAGGATCTCAACCGAGAGCTTCTCGAATGCCGGATGCCGCGACAGCAGTTCGGCGACCTGCACCACGCCCCAGCGCGTCTTACGCGAGGACTCCTCTGCCGCGGCTGTGGCAGACTCGGCTGCCGGAACCTCGGCTACCTCGTCTGCTGCCGGCTTGCCGGATGCGGCGGCATCGATCGACGGGCACACGACGAAGGCCTGGCGCCCCTGGGCCACCTCCTCGGCCACGCGCTCCCACACGCGCGCGAACCACGCGGGGCGGTCGGCGACCGGCGCAACGAACGATTCGATACCGGCTCGTCCCGCGGGCATCGACCGAATCGTGGAGACGTCGAGGTCACCGAAGACGGTCATCGCAACCGTTCGAGGAATCGGCGTGGCGGTGAGCACGAGAGCGTGCGGGGTGGTCCCCTTTGCCCGCAACGCCTCACGCTGGTCCACACCGAACCGGTGCTGCTCGTCAACGACGACCAGCCCGAGGTCGGCGAAGGTCGTCGCGTCGCTCAGGAGCGCGTGCGTGCCCACGACGATGCGCGACTGCCCGGATGCCACGCGCAGCGCCGCACGACGCCGCTCGGCCGCCGTCAACTGACCGGTCAGCAGTGTCGGCATGAGCTCGACCGCCAGGTCGGGGCCGAGCATCCGAGCGATCGAGCGCAGATGCTGAGAAGCGAGCACCTCGGTCGGAGCGATGAGCGCGGACTGGCCGCCGCTCTGGGCCACCTGCAGCATCGCGCGCAGCGCCACGAGCGTCTTGCCCGACCCGACCTCACCCTGAACGAGCCGATTCATCGGCCACTCGCCGACCAGATCCCGGGCGATCTGGTCACCGACAGTGATCTGATCCGGAGTTCGATTGAAGGGCAACGAGGCGTCGAACCGATCGAGGAGTGCGCCGGGCTCACGCGGGGTCGCCGACATCGCGCGCACGAACTGTCGCTGCTGCAGCAGGGCCGTCTGCAGCACCAGCGCCTCATGCCAGCGCAAGGTCTGCCGCGCGGGCTCAACCTGGTCGGGAAAGTCCGGGCGATGGATGCGCTCGAACGCCATGCGATACGACAGCAGACCATGCGCCCGCCGCAGATCCTCGGGCAGCGGCTCCGGCAGATCGTCGAGGCCGTCGAGGACCATCCCGACGAACTTCGCGATCTGCCAGCTGGCCAGCGACGCGGTGGCCGGGTAGATCGGTACGGGAAGGTTAGCGGTGGCTTCCGCCGTCGCCCTCGCTCGGTCTTCGTCGTCGAACAGCTCATAGTCCGGGTGCGCGAGCTGCAACGAACGGCGGTACTCGCCCACCTTGCCGGCGAACACCCCGCGCCTGCCGGGGACCAGCTCTCTCATCCGCCACGCCTGGTTGAAGAACGTCAGGGTGAGTTCCCCGTTGCCGTCGCTGATCACCACCTCGAGCAGAGAACCCCGGCGATTCTGCATCCGTCGCTCGGACGCCCTGCGGACTTCGGCGACGATCGTGACCGGTTCGCCGATCGGCAGGGACGCGATGGGTGTGAGCTCTCCGCGGCGCGCGTAACGGCGTGGGTAGTGCTCGAGCAGGTCACCCACCGTGCGCATCGCAAACGCACGCTCGAGTGCCTTGGCCGTTTTGCCGCCGAGCGCGCCGTCCAGTCGCGACGACAGCGTGAGAGCGACCATGCACCTGAGTTTAGGCAGAGCCTCCGACGCGCGAAGACCGGGTGAGCGCCCGCGGCGGCGCTGTACCGGTTTGTACAGTGGACGCGTGACACGGATCATCGCCGGGGCCGCCGGCTCCCTGAGCCTCGAGGTTCCGGAAAGCGGCACGCGACCGACCAGCGACCGGGTCCGCGAATCGGTCTTCGGCTCGCTCGACGCGTCAGGGGCCATCGCCGGCGCCCGGGTACTCGACCTCTACGCCGGGTCGGGGGCGCTGGGGCTGGAAGCGCTCAGCCGCGGCGCGGCATCCGTCGACCTCGTCGAGAAGTCGCCGCGGGCAGCGAGCGTCATCGAACGCAACGCGGGGCGCGTGCGGCACGCTGTCGGCGGCGCGTACCGCGTGCATCGAACCGCAGCGGACGCGTACCTCGCCGCCCCGCACGAACCGTACGAGCTCGTCTTCATCGATCCCCCGTACGACCTCGGTGAGGACGACCTCGCCCAAACCCTGCGGCTTCTCGTCCCCTCGCTCACGCCGGATGCGATCGTCGTGACCGAGCGTGCCGCACGATCGCCCGAACCCGCTCTTCCGGCCGGACTCACGCTCGCGCGTCACCGCCGGTACGGTGACACCGCGATCTGGTGGCTCCGGTGCGCACCCAGCGTCGCTGACGCCGACGATCAGCCGCGCGACGAATCCCAGTCACGATAGGGATCCCACCCACCGCTGCCCTCGAAGGGTGCCCCGTCGACCAGGACCGGCGTCTCTCCGTGCTCGCGGACCACCCCGATGATTTGGAAGGCGTCGGGCACAGCATCCGTCGCCGGGAACGTCGCGAGCAGGCCGTGGTCCTCACCGCCGGAGAGCGCGTCGTCGGGGTGAGGCCCGAGCGCGTCGCGACGCAGATCGAGGGTGACACCGGATGCCGCGGCCATGCGCCCGGCGTCGAGGACGAGGCCGTCCGACAGATCCATCATTGCCGTGGCGCCGGCGAGGGCTGCCCGCACCCCGTCGGTGATGCCCGGCGCGGGCCGCAGTTGCGCGTCGAGTTCCCGAGCCTCGTCGGCTGTCAGATCCGCCCGGTCCACGGGGACCGGGTTGCCGGCGGCATCCCGAAAGCGGTCGAAAAGCAGGCGCAAGCCGCGAGCGGCATCCCCGAGACGCCCCGTGGCAGCGACGACGTCTCCAGGCCGAGCCCCTGACCGGCGCACCGCGGGGCGACCTTCGAGGGTGCCCAGCGCGGTCACCGCGACGGTGAGGACATCCGATACCGTCAGGTCGCCGCCCTCCACGACGCAACCGGGTGCGAGGGCTTCACACCCGGCACGAAGCCCGCGGGCAAGGTCGACGACAAAGGAGAGGCGGGTGGCATCGGGCATTGCGAGGGCGACGAGGAGCGACGTCGGGCGCGCACCCATCGCGGCGATATCGGCGAGGTTGACGGCTGCCGCTTTCCATCCGAGGTCGAACCCACTCGACCAGGCGAGGCGGAAGTCCGGACCATGCACGAGAGTGTCGACCGTCGCGACCACGCGACCATCGGATGCCGGCAGCACTGCCGCGTCATCACCCGGCCCCACCTCGGCCGCCGAAGGCCCCAGCTCCCGCAGGATTGCTGACAGTATCTCGCCCTCGGAGAGCTCACCAACCCAGGGATCCTGCATCGTCCCACGCTACCGCGGCGGTAGATTGGACCAATGCCTCTTGCCCGTCGCACCATCGCCGTGATGGTGATGTGCGCGACGAGCATGGTCGCCCTCGCGGCGTGCAGCACGACGGTCTCGCTGCAACCGGCGCCCGACGCGAACAACCCGCGCTGTGCTGAGGTGACGGTACGGTTCCCGCAGACCCTCGACGGTTTCGAGCGTCGCTGGACGGATGCCCAGGCGACTGGCGCGTGGGGAGAGCAGGGCGGCGGCAGCAACATCATCGTCGCCTGCGGCGTTGATGTTCCCGGTCCGACGACCCTTCCGTGCTCAACCCTCAGCGGTGTCGACTGGATCGTCGACGACACCGACGCGCCCTACTACCGGATCACCTCGTTCGGCACCGATCCCGCGGTGCAGGTCTACCTCGACAGCGACACGGTCTCGAGCGCCGAGGTCCTCGACACACTCGGGAACATCATCGTCGACACGCTCCCCGTGAACGGTCTGCAGTGCACTGACCAGGTCAGCGGCTCCTCATCCGCCGAGGGCTGACTCCGCGCCGGCTTCGATGCGTGGCGGTCAGGTGCGCGCGAGGGCGGTGTCCAGAAGGTCGCTGATCAACTCGGTGTAGGTCATCCCCGAGGCGATCCAACACTTCGGGAACATCGAGATCGGCGTGAAGCCGGGCATCGTGTTCAGCTCGTTGACGTAGATCCCCGCGGGAGTGAGGAAGAAGTCCACGCGCGCGAGTCCTCGCCCGCCAACGGCTTCGAAGGCACGGACTGCCGCCGCCTGCAGCGCCGCAACCTCGTCTTCTGTAAGCGCGGCGGGGCACACGACCTCGGCACCGTCGCCGCCGAGGTACTTGCCTTCGAAGTCATAGAACTCGCGCGTTGTCAGCACGATCTCGCCCGGCAACGATGCACGTGCAGGTGCCGCCCCCGGCGACTCAAGCACGGCGACCTCGATCTCGCGCCCGACGATGGCGGTCTCCACGAGCGCTTTGTCATCTTCGGCGAGCGCGAGCTCGACAGCGGCGTCGAACTCATCCCAATCGTGCACCTTCGAGACACCGACGCTGGATCCGGCCCGAGAGGGCTTGACGAAGTTCGGAACGCCGAGAGCGCGCGCAGCCGCTCGCGCAGCATCCGGATCCGCCGCCCAAGAATCGCGTGTGATCGTCACCCAGGGCGCGACGGTCACCCCGGATGCCTGCAGCACGATCTTCATGAAGTGCTTGTCCATGCACAGCGCCGAATCCAACACACCGCCTCCCGCGTACGGGATGCCGAGGGTGTCGAGAAAACCTTGAACGGTGCCGTCCTCGCCGTGGACTCCGTGGAGGATCGGCAGCACAACGTCGAGTGAACCGAGCGTGTCGACGCTCCCGTCAGCGTGGCGTACGCGGAGCACGCGGTCGGCACCGCCTTCGGGCCAGAGCACGCGCGTGCCGTTGTCGCTCACCTCGGGAAGGTGCGCAGCGTCGAGCGCGAACTTGTCGGGGTCGTCCTCTTCGAGGACGAAGATGCCGTCGCGGGTGATGCCGACCGGAATGACCCGGAAACGCTCACGGTCGAGTGCCCGCAGCACCCCTCCCGCCGTGACGGAGCTGATCGAGTGCTCGCTGGAGCGACCGCCAAACAGCACCGCCACCGTCGCCTGTGCCATTCTGCGTCCTCTCGCCCTGGGGTTCGTCGTCATCCGTTGTGAGGTGCGGCGCGATATCGCGGGGATTCATCGTGCCGTCCAGAACCATCTTCACCTGCTCAACGATCGGCATGTCGATGCCGGCCTCGGCGGCAAGCGCCAAGACGGGGGCAACAGACGCAAGACCTTCGGCGGTCTGCTCCATCTGCTTCACCACATCCTGGAAGCTGTAGCCCTGGCCGAGAAGACGGCCGGCTGTGTTGTTTCGGCTGAGCGGTGACTGGCACGTCGCGATCAGGTCACCGAGCCCCGCGAGTCCCTGCAGGGTAGCGGGGTGGGCGCCCTGTGCGACAGCGAAGTCTGTCATTTCGACAAGGCCGCGCGTGATGATCGACGCCTTCGTGTTCTCGCCGTAACCGACGCCGTCGACGATGCCGATCGCGACGGCGATCAGGTTCTTGAGCACGCCGCCGAATTCTGTACCGACGACGTCAGTGTTCACGAACGTCCGGAAATACGAGTTGCGGGCTCGCCGGGCGACGGCATCCGCTGTCTCCTGGCTGCTGGATGCGATGACCGCCGCGGTCGGCTGTTCTTTCGCGATCTCCAGGGCCAGGTTAGGCCCGGATGCGACAGCGATGAGGTCAGGATCGCACCGCAGCTCCTGCTCGATCACCTGACTCATCCGCAGACCGGTCTTGCGCTCGACGCCCTTCATCAGCGACACGACCGGAACACCGGCATCGGCGATGAGCGGACGGATCGTCTTCAGGTTCTGCCGAAGGGCCTGGCTCGGCACTGACAGGTAGATCTGCTCGGCCCCCGCCAGAGCCTCCTCCAGACGGGAGGTCGCGGTCATGTGCCGAGGAAGGTTTATGCCCGGCAGGTAGTGGCTGTTGCGCTTGGCTTCGGTGATTTCAGCGGCAAGCTCGGGGCGCCGAGCCCACATCGTCACACGGGCACCACCGTCGGCGAGCACCTTGCCGAAGGTCGTGCCCCAACTGCCGGCACCGACCACGGTCACCCGGGGACGGGCGGCATCCTCTTTACGACTCAAGACGCCCGGTCTCCTTCTGCCCGTGGGATGCCGGATCCCAGCGTTCCGCTGGAGGGGTCTCGCCGCGCAGCACGCCCTCGAGACGTGCGATCTCGGCCATCAGCAGATCGGTGGCCGCGACAAGGGCGGATGCCTCGCGCGTCCGCCCCGCGAAAGCCGAGAGATCCAGCGGGTCGCCCACCAGCACGCGTACACGCTTGCGCAGCGGCCACAGGCTGAGCTTGCCGTAGCGCGGCAGGATGCGCTGCACACCCCAGTGCGCCACAGGGACCAGCGGGATGCCGCCCTCGAGCGCCAGGCGCACGGCTCCGGTCTTTCCCCGCATGGGCCACAGGTCCGGGTCGCGCGTGAGGCTGCCCTCGGGGTAGACGATCACGCCGCGACCTGCCTCCACCAAATGCTCCGCCTGCGCCATGGTCTGCTTGGCAGAGCCGGCAGGCGATGCGCGCGCTACCGGGATCATGCCTGTGGCACGAAGGATCGCGCCCAGGACAGGGACCCGGAACAGGCTCTCCTTGGCCATGAAGCGAGGCGCCCGTCCCATCCCCCACACGGCGCGCGCAACGATGATCGGATCGAACTCGCTCATGTGGTTGGGCGCGAGCACGAATGCTCCTTCGCGGGGCAGCTTGTGGCCATCCGTGATGTCGACACGCGCCAGGACTCCCAGCAGCGGCACGACAATGGCTGCCAACGGCCAGAAGAGGCTGGGCCGCGTCTTCTCCGAGGAGGCTCGCGGTTTGGGGTCGCCCATGTCAGCCGACGATATCGAAATCTGCGCCGAGCGCCGAAAGCTTCGTGAAGAGCTTCTCGTAGCCGCGGCTCAGAATCCCGACGCCACGGACGGTGGATTCCCCGTCGGCGGTGAGCGCCGCAATGAGGTGGCTGTACCCGCCGCGCAGGTCGGGCACGACGACGTCAGCCCCGTGCAGCGGCGTAGGACCGGTCACGACGGCTGCCTGCTCGAGAGCGCGCCGCGGAACGCGACGGTACGGCGCGTCCAGGCCATCGCGGTGCACGGCGATGCTGGCTCCCATCTTGTTCAGGGCGTCAGTGAAACCGAACCGGTTCTCGTAAACCGTCTCGTGCACGACTGACTCGCCTTCGGCCTGCGTGAGCGCGACGATGAGCGGCTGCTGCCAATCGGTCATGAACCCGGGGTGCACGTCGGTCTCGACGATGACCGGCTTGAGGGGTCCGCCGCGGCGGAACTGGATGCCGTCCTCGCGCACGTCGAACCAGCCACCGGCCTTGCGGTAGATGTTCAAGAAGGTGAGCATCTCCTGCTGCTTCGCGCCCTCGACGAAGATGTCACCATCGGTCGCCAGTGCGGCGGACGCCCACGACGCGGCTTCGTTGCGGTCGAAGATGCAGCGGTGGTCGTACCCTGTGAGCTCGTCGACGCCCTCGATGAGGATGACGCGGTTGGGCTCGTAAGAGATGATCGCGCCCATCTTCTGCAGCACAGCGATCAGATCCATGATCTCGGGCTCGATAGCCGCGCCCCGAAGCTCGGTCACACCGGCGGCACGCACGGCGGTCAGCAGCACCTGCTCGGTGGCTCCGACGCTCGGGTAGGGCAGTTCGATGTTCGCGCCGTGGAGCCCCTCGGGCGCCGAGAGCCGGATGCCGGTCGGCAGCTTCTCGACGACCGCTCCGAACTGACGAAGTGCATCCAGGTGGAAGTTGATCGGGCGGTCGCCGATTCGGCACCCGCCGAGGTCGGGGATGAACGCTTCACCGAGCAGGTGCAGGAGCGGACCGCAGAAGAGGATCGGAATGCGGGAAGCACCGGCGTGGGCGTCGATCTCTTCCATGTGGGCCGACACGGCATCCGTCGGATCGAGCACGAGCGAGCCCGGTTCTGCTCCGTCGCTGACCTTGACCCCGTGAACTTCGAGCAGCGAACGGACGACCCGGACATCGCTGATCTGCGGCACATCGCGCAGGGTGCTGGGAGAGTCGCCGAGCAGCGATGCCACCATCGCCTTGGTCGCGAGATTCTTCGCGCCAGTGACGGTGACCCGTCCCCGGAGCGGACGTCCGCCGCGCACCAGCAGCACCTCGCCGGTCGGTTCGGTAGCTGCCGCCTGCGCGGCGTCGTCGCTCAGAAGCGTCTTCATCCGGGGTGAACCTCACTTGTATCTCGGCATCGCTGGACCGATCGGGTCTGCTGATGCCTCGGTAGTCGGCTACGGAACGGGGAGGGTTCGCGGCCGCCAGGATGCGCGGCGCGACTCGAACTGGGTGATCGCTTCTTCGTTTCGCAGTGTGAGCCCGATGTCGTCGAGCCCCTCCAGGAGCCGCCATCTAGTGTAATCGTCGATCTCGAAAGCGACCTGAAGGTCGCCGATCGTCGCGCTGCGCGCCTCGAGGTCCACCGTCATCTGGACACCGGGCTCGGCGTCGATCGCGGCCCAGATCGCCTCGAGGTCGCTCTCGCTGATGACACCGGTGAGCAGGCCCTGCTTGCCCGAATTGCCGCGGAAGATGTCGGCGAATTTGGGACTGAGGACAACCCGGAAACCGAAGTCGCGGAGCGCCCAGACCGCGTGCTCACGACTGGATCCGGTACCGAAGTCGGGACCGGCGACAAGGATCGAAGCGTTCGCGAAGGTCGGCTGGTTCAGGATGAATTCGGGATCCTGACGCCAGTTTGCGAACAACGCGTCCTCGAAGCCGGTCTTCGTGACGCGCTTCAGGTAGACGGCGGGGATGATCTGGTCGGTGTCGACTGCCGAGCGCTTCAGGGGCGCAACGACACCGGTGTGAGTTGTGAACTTGTCCATGTCAGGCCTCCGCTCCGCTGGCAGTAACCGTTTCGCTGACCGCAAGCGGCTCGAGATCGCTCGGGCTCGACAGCGTCCCCCGTACAGCGGTGGCTGCGGCAACGAGGGGCGAGACCAGGTGAGTGCGCCCACCCTTGCCCTGGCGACCCTCGAAGTTTCGGTTGGAGGTCGACGCGCACCGCTCACCGGGCGCCAGCTGGTCGGGGTTCATGCCCAGGCACATCGAGCACCCCGCGAAGCGCCACTCGGCGCCGAAGTCGGTGAAGACCTTGTCGAGACCCTCAGCCTCGGCCTCGAGTCGTACCCGAGCCGATCCCGGAACGACCATGACCCTGACATTCTCGGCCTTTGTGCGCCCCTGGATGATCGATGCGAAGGCGCGAAGGTCTTCGATGCGGCTGTTGGTGCACGAACCCATGAACACGGCATCCACCGGGACCTCCTTCAGAGGCGTCCCGGGGACCAGGTCCATGTATTCGATGGCACGCTCGGCCGCGGCACGCTCGTTGGGGTCGGTGAACGACTCGGGCGAGGGTACGCGGTCACTGAGCGACACGCCCTGACCGGGGTTGGTCCCCCAGGTGACGAAGGGCTCGAGCTCGTTAGCGTCGATGAAGACCTCGGCGTCGTAGACGGCGCCCTCGTCGCTGGGCAGCGTTCGCCAGTACGCGACGGCATCCTCCCAGTCCTGGCCCTTCGGCGCGTGGGGACGCCCCTCGAGGTAGGCGAAGGTGGTCTCATCCGGGGCGACCATGCCCGCGCGGGCACCGGCCTCGATCGACATGTTGCAGATCGTCATCCGTCCCTCCATGGAGAGGGACCGAATCGCAGAGCCGCGGTACTCGAGGACGTACCCCTGGCCCCCGTTGGTGCCGATCTTCGCGATGACCGCCAGGATGATGTCCTTGGCCGTCACACCGGGCTTGAGCTCCCCCTCGACGGTGATCGCCATCGTCTTGAAGGGCTTCAGAGGCAGCGTCTGGGTAGCGAGAACGTGCTCGACCTCGCTCGTGCCGATGCCGAACGCCATCGCGCCGAACGCGCCATGGGTCGAGGTGTGCGAGTCGCCGCAGACGACGGTGATGCCGGGCATCGTCAGGCCGAGCTGAGGGCCGACAACATGGACGATGCCCTGCTCTTTGTCGCCAAGCGAGTGCAGGCGAACGCCGAACTCCTCGGCGTTGCGGCGCAGCGTCTCGATCTGGGTCCGACTGGTGAGATCCGCGATCGGCTTGTCGATATCGAGCGTCGGGGTGTTGTGGTCTTCGGTGGCGATCGTCAGGTCGAGGCGTCGCACCGGGCGACCCTCGGCGCGAAGCCCGTCGAAGGCCTGCGGACTCGTGACCTCGTGCACCAGGTGCAGGTCGATGTAGATGAGGTCGGGCTGACCGTTCTCGCCCTTCACGACCAGGTGGTCGTCCCAGACCTTTTCGGCCAGGGTGCGGGGGTGATCGGGAATGCCGACATCGACGGTGGATTCGCTCATGAGCTCTTTCGTTCCAGGAGGTGTGGTTCAAGCCCGCGACGAAACTCCGCGACGGGGATGGCCTGAGAACTAGGACCCGTCGCGGCCGCTAAGAAGGAGGCGAGCGATCCGCATTCGCTCAGAATACCACCGGTATCAGGGACGCTCGTTGGGGCGATCGGCTGGCGCGGACGGGTCGACCGTCGAAGGTGTGCCCTTCTCGTGCGCGACGGCGGATGCCGCATCCGCCGCGCCGGCAGCGTGTGCCTGAGCCTCAGCTCGACGCTCGCGCGAAGACGCCAGGAGGCTTGCCGCGGTGGCCACAACCATCGAAATCACGATCACGCCGAGTGACATGAGCGTCGAGATCTCGGGGGCCCAGTCGATCGGCTCTCCCCCATTGATGAATGGCAGCTCGTTGACGTGCATGGCGTGGAGGAACAGCTTCACCCCGATGAAGGCGAGGATGAAGGCGATGCCGTAATGCAGATAACGGAGGCGGTCGAGCAGATCGCCGAGCAAGAAGTAGAGCTGGCGCAGGCCCATGAGGGCGAAGATGTTCGCGGTGAACACGATGAAGGCACTCTGGGTGATGCCGAAGATCGCGGGGATCGAGTCGATCGCGAAGATGAGGTCGGTCACGCCGATCGCGACGAACACGATGATCATCGGTGTGAACATCCGCTTCCCGTCGACCGTCGTGCGGATCTTCGCGCCGTCATAATGGTCGCTGATGTCGACGGTGCGCCGCACCAAACGCACGACGAAGTTCTCCTTCTTCACGTCTTCGTCGTGGTCGGCGCCGGGGAATGCCTGTCGATACGCGGTCCAGACCAGGAACGCGCCGAAGATGTAGAAGACCCAGCTGAAATTCTCGATGATGGCGGCGCCGGCGAGGATGAACAGTCCCCGCAGGATGAGGGCGATGATGATGCCCACCATCAGCACTTCCTGCTGGTAGCGGCGCGGCACCGCGAACTGGCCCATGATGAGCACGAAGACGAACAGGTTGTCGATCGACAGGCTGTATTCGGTGAGCCAACCAGCAACGAACTGACCGGCGTACTCGCCACCGGCTATCAGCCACATCCCCCCAGCGAAGATCAGAGCGAGGGTCACGTAGAAGACCACCCAGAGCGTCGATTCACGCGTCGAGGGAATGTGGGGGCGCTTGAGGATGATGAGGAGGTCGGCGAGCAGGATCAGCGTCAGAACGACGAGCGATCCGATCTCGAACCAGAGCGGGAGGGTGAGATCCACGAGGGCCTTTCACGGCAGGCGGGCAGGTGCAGGGATCGAAAGTCTCTCCCCCGCCAGGTGACGGTGCGCGCCCGGGGCCGTCGGCCCGTGATGACGAACGCGCAAGAACGGGATACTCCCTCTCGCTCCCCCAGACTACCCGCCGGACGTCACGAGCGCCGACTCATAGGCGAGGATCACGAGCTGGGCGTCGCCGACGTGAACCGGGGGTCGACGATGCTTCCCACCGATCCGAGCAGGGCCAGCAGGACGATAGGCACCGTCACGCATGCCCCGTCAGTGAACCCCCGACGTCTGCTGCCGCGCACCGCGATATGAAACGCCGCGGCAGCCACCGCGATCGCGATTCCCGGCGAGAGCGTTTCCGGCCAGCGCCGCAGCGCCGAAACCCGCCAGCAGCACCAGCACAACGGCTAGCGGGCATCGGCGACGCCACGGCAGAAGCCCGATCTGCTCGTGCCGAACCCCTCGACGGGCGACGGGGCGAACACCAACGCTGCGACGATGAGCCCGAGGACCGAGCACCGCTCCTGTGGTTTCTCGATGTCGACGCCGTGAGACGAATCGCCGGATGCCGACACTGACGGGGTGAGAGACAATGAGGCGCGCCGACTCGCGGTGCGATACAGGGGAACCGATGACCGATTCAGTGACCACGGGCGATGCCGAACTCGTCGCCCGAGCCGCAGGCGGCAGCGAGCAAGCCTTCCGACTGTTGTATCGCGCCTACGTTCGGCCGGTGTACTGGATCGCGCACCGGCTCCTGGGCGATCCCTCAGACGCCGAGGACGTCGTGCAGGAAACCTTCGTCGTCGCCTGGCGCAAGCTCCCGGAGCTCGACCTGGCGTCAGACTCGCTGCTGCCGTGGCTGGCAACGATCTGCCGCTTCCAGTCGGCGAACCGGATGCGCGCACAGTGGAGGGATCGTGAGCACGCCGGCGCGGTGGCAGATGAGGCCCTCCCGGCGACGGTGGATGTCGAGCAGCAGATGATCGACGAGGAATACCTTCGCCTGATCGCCGCCGAGATCGCGACCCTCTCTGACACCGACCGTGAGATCCTGCGCCTGTGCGCGGCCGAAGGCTACGCCTACAGCGCCGCAGCTGAGCATCTCGGAATCCCGCACGGCGCTGTCCGCAACCGTCTCTCCCGCGTCCGCAGGCGTCTGCGGACCGTCGCCCAGGAGAGCACATGAACACCGAGAACCCCCAGCGTCCCGCCGCAGACCAGCTTCCTCTCATGAATGACGACCGCATCGCAATCCTGGAAGACCGCGTCTTCACCGCTATCGAAAGCGAGCGCGCGGCATCCGTTCGACGCTCTGTGGCTCAGGGCCGAGTGTGGATGGCGGGTGCGGCTGCAGCTGCCGTGGTGGCCGTCGCCGCCATCATCGCGCCGACCGTTCTCAGCGGGCTGAGCACGAATGAGGGCGCAGCAGCGGGCACCGTGTCCGCAGACATGTCCGTGGACGGCGGCATGTCGGGAGGTGAGATCGCACTCACGGACGGAGCGGTCGTCGACAGTTCCGTCGGTGGGAAGGCGATGGATTCGGCCATCGGCGAATCCGGTCGTTCGATCATCGCCTCCTCATCAGCCACCGTTGTGGTCGACGACGTTCGTGCCGCTGCTGACCAGATCGCGACCGCAGCCGATAGGCGCGGCGGGTACGTCGAGTCGATGAGTATCGGGTCCGATTACACGGGAGCGCCCGTCGATCTGGCCGACCCGGGCGTCGCCGTGACGAACGGGTGGATCATCGTGCGGGTTCCCGCCGATGACCTCGCCGACGCGATGGGCGACCTGGAGCAGGTCGGCGAGGTCACGGCATCCTCCATTGACCGGTTCGATGTCACCGACCAAGTGGTTGACTTGCAGGCACGGGCGGATGCCGCGCAGGCATCCGTCGACCGCCTGCTCGAGCTCATGGCGCAGGCAGGATCGGTTTCGGACCTCATCGCTGCGGAGTCCGCGCTTGCCGAGCGACAGGCAACGCTCGAGTCCTACCAGCAGCAGCTGGAAAGCCTCGAAGACCAGGTCGCGATGTCGTCGCTGAGCGTCTCATTCACTGTCCGCCACGAGGCGGCCGACGCAAACCCCGCCGGCTTCTGGGACGGCCTCGTGGCCGGCTGGAACGGCCTGGTCGCAACGCTCAACGGCATCGTCGTGGCGCTCGGGTTCCTCATCCCCTGGATTGCGGTGCTCGCGGTGATCGGCGGCGTCGTCTGGGGTGTGGTGGTGCTGGTACGCCGGCGGCGCGCCCCTCCGCGCAGGAGTGAGCTCGGGGCGGTCGCCAGCACGCAGCGCTCGGGACAGACCCCCAGGTAGCGCGTCAACGAGCGGCGTCGAGTGCGAATGCGGTAGCTCGCACCGCGTCGCTCGCAGATGAGGGAGCCATTGCCAAGAACCGGTTCACTCGCCGTCGCCCGCATCCAGATCTACGCTCGGCACCGCCGCCTCTACGACAACCGCCGCACCCAGGTCGGCGCCTGGGCACTGGAGCCCACGGCAGCCGAAACGTTGCGCCGCGAGCACAACCTGCAGCTCACCACGGCCGAGGCCGCGCGGTGGCTGGCAGACTACGAAGCGGCGTTTGGCGCGGCCTACGCACGGCGCGGCTACCTCGGCCCGCGGACCGTGCCCGCATACCGGCGACTGCAAGAGGACGCAGCAGGAACAGCAGGTCCACCGCCGCATCGCGCTCAACACTGGAGCACCGGGACAGCCCCGCAGCATCCTTGGACGCATCGGCCGGGCGATCCAGCGGCCTAGCCCGCCGTCTCCGCCCCTCCGTCAAGATCCACCTGGTCGGGAGCCGCCCGATGTCGGGCTCGGAGACGGTCCCGCCGATCTCCTCTGCGATGAGCGCACCGCATTCCCCTGTACTCGTCGACCTTCGGCTTGACGAATCGCTGGTAGGCGAGGGTTCCGACCACACCCGCGGCGATCAATCCCAGCGCAACGACGGGGTTGATCGAGTCGCCCCCTTCGCCGTCTTCGCCGTCTTCGCCGTCCTCGTCATCAAGGTCACGAATGATCGCTTGCGTGTCGAGGCTGGAGTCCCCTTCCGATCGTAGAAGAGGACTCTTGTCTCCGGGAGCGCCCATACGCGATTGCGAGTAGTCGGTGCCCTTGGGACGACCCACGAGCTTCTTCTCCCAGATCATGCCGTCGTCGGCTTAGAGGTCGCGCCGGTAGGTCATGGTTTTTGGGTGGGTCGGTTGTCCCAGCGGTAGCGGGTCCAGGCTTCTCGGATGAGGCGTCTTGTGGTGATGATCGTGGTGGCGAGGGCGATGAACGCGTCGATCACGCGGGCTCGGACCTCGGTGCAGATCTGGAGTTTCCGGAACCCGCGTGTATGCCAGCAGTTCGTTCTCTCTACGACCCATCGGGTTCCCGGCCTGGAGCGGCTCGCCCTTCTTGCTGATGACATAGTCGCAGCCGAGGACATCGAGCAGGTCGCGGGTTTTGCTGGAGTCGTAGCCGGCATCCAGGTGCACGGTGATCCGTTCGGGGAGGTCGAACTCGAACCGGTCGAGCTTCTCCAGCGTCGGCGCCAGCAGTGGTGAGTCATGACAGTTCGCGCCAGCGACCACGCAGCCGATCGGGATTCCGTTCCCGTCGACGAGGACCGAGCGTTTCGTGCCCTGTTTGCCGCGATCCACCGGTGAACGGCCCGCGGCCTCGCCACCGCACGGAGCCTTGACGATGCACCCGTCCACGGCCTTGACGTACGCGGCGCCGAGCACGAGCACCTGCACGAGCTTGTCGAACACGACCCGGTCCGGCACGCGAGGCCGGTGACAGCCCAGCGGATGCTCATCCAAGACCGGCGGGATGAGTGCTTCGAACTGGTGCCCGATCGGTTCAATGATCGATGATGAAACGGCGGGCACGAGGCGTCCTGGAAACCAGCGAGTTCTTCACACAACCGTGACCAACAGGTCTCGTGCCCGCGTCACCTCAACGCCACGCCGTCACCTACCGGCGCGACCTCTTAGTCCACCACCATGCCCGAATCCTATCGATCGCAGTTCGTGACGCGGGGGTCGTCAGCACTCCATGCGGCTCTATCCTGTCTGACGTCGGGCCTACCCGGTATCATAGGAGGATGGTGAACACGGCGCTCATGGAACAGGTCGAACGGCTCAGCCCATCCGAGCTGGTAGAGCTTCGTGACGTGATCCAGGCCAAGCTCGGCGATGACGTGCCCTCCGGTCAGTGGGCGATCTTGGAGCAGCGCGTCGCCGAGGCTGACGCAAACCCCGACGACTACATCACGCTCGACGAGTTGAAGGCGCGCCGTCGCGCGCGTCGGACTACGTGAGTTACACCGTTCGACTCCTCGCCAATGCTCAGCGTGACCTCACTGACATCGAGGCGTACTACGACGAGCAGGCTCCCCACGAGACGGAACGCTGTCTCGACGCGATCGAGGCGGTCATGGACTGGATAGCGGAACACGCGCACCAGCCGCCCGCCAGCCGGTTCGGGCTGCGCCACGTCAGCACCGAGACGTTCCGCTACCTCGTCTGGTATCGCCTGTTCGAGGAAGAACGGTTCGTGCAAGTCGTGGCCGTTCTGCATCATCGCCGCGGAGACGACGCCCTTGCCGAGCGGGTTCCCTAAACCCGCTACAGGCTGATCCCGCGGCCCCGCTCCGGCCCGCCGCGAGTCGGACTGTGAGTGTCGCGTTCCGGCATTGCCAGCCGTGCTGCGCGCTCTGCCAGCGCCGCCGCCGCGAGGCGTTCGGCTTCGGCGCGCTCGCAGATCAGAGCTGCTGCCTGCGCGGGCGGTAGGGCCTCGATCTGGGCGAGAACCTGCCGATCCTGCTCGGCGCGCTGCGCATAGTCCTCCTGCGCCCAGCTCGGGACGCGCGGCGGGGTGGCGGGCGTCGATCCCCAACGCTCGCGCACATCGGCCGCCGCTTAGCAGGATTCCTGTCCTGCGGCCTGCTGGGTGCGTGCGGCGCTGCGGCGGCGGAGTCGGCTGGCGGATCATCGGCTTCGCTCGCTCGGTCCAGCGCGGCCATGAGCGCCCCCGCGTCCTCGAAGGCGTGCTCGACCAACGGGGCCACCGTCTCGGCACGCACCGTTTCGGCGTGCTCCCGTGCAGCGGGGAGCTTCGTGTGCGGCTCGCCGTCGGCGGCGCGGTGCTCGTCCGCGTGGTGGTCGAGCCGGCCGGCGGCCTTTGACCACCACGCCTCCCGCTTCTCCGCGTCCTCGATTCGCTCTGTGAGCCGGACGCGCTCGGCGTTCACTTCTCGTACTGGCTCGCCCGCGACGATTCCCGCCACGGCGAGTTGCGCCCGCTCGGTCGCCTCGGTCAGTCCGCGATCGGCACGGCCGCGCTCGAGCGCGGCCGTGAACTGCTCGCGTGCGTCGCGTACGTCGGCGGCGACGACGTGCAGCCGGTTCGCTTCCCGCCCTCGGGTGAGGCGGTCCGCTCCCGCGCGACGGCGGCGCGCAGTGCTTTGGTGTCGATCCGCTCGATCCTAGCTATTGCACAACCGTACCAGTTGCTATACAACTGTATAGATAGCCGGGGTTGCGAAGGAGCAATAGCGTGTCGGTGAGTCCAGATGCAGGGTCGCTTGCCGGCGTCAGGGTCCTCTCGCTCGCGGTGAACCTTCCAGGTCCCTTGGCGGCCGCCCGCCTCGCCTCGATGGGTGCGTCGGTGACCAAGGTCGAGCCGCCCGCGGGCGACCCGCTCCAGCTGGTGGCGCCGGGCTGGTACGACGAGCTCGTGGCTGGCCAGGAGGTCATCGCCCTCGATCTCAAGGACGTTGCTGGCCGCTCGGACCTGGAGGGGCTGTTGGGTACCGCCCACGTACTGCTGACCGCGATGCGGCCTTCTGCGTCTGATCGCCTGGACTTGGGCGCCAGCGTGGAGCGGCACGCCCTGGTGCACGTGGAGATCGTCGGGTACGACGGTGACCGCGCGGACGAGCCCGGCCACGACCTGACCTACCAGGCGGCCCACGGCACCCTGCTCCCTCCGTCGATGCCGCTGGTGCCGTTGGTCGACGTGCTGGGAGCGGAGCGAGCCGTGACTGCGACACTTGCCGGCCTTGGCCGACGGAGCGACATCGGCGCGGCCGTGCACGAGCGGGTCGTGCTCGATGACGTCGCCTTCCATGCGGGGGCCGCAGTCCGCCACCGACTCACCGGCCCGGGTGACGTCCTCGGCGGGGGGCTGCCGGCATACGGCATCTACGCGACCATGGACGGGCACGTGGCCGTCGGCGCGATCGAACCCCACTTCGCCGAGCGCCTGGCCGGTGCCGTCGGCCGTACCCGTGAAGAGCTGGCAGCCCGCTTCGCGACGGAGTCCAGCGCGCACTGGGAGTCGCTGGGCCGCTCGCTCGACATCCCCATCGTCGCGGTCCACGATGTGCATCCCGTCGCCGCGCACTCGACGCCTGCCCGGTCCCACACCGGGTCCGACGACTGATCCCTCACCCGCCAGGAGCCCGCCATCCGCAGCCTCGCCCGAGTCCTCTCCCGAACGGCCACTCGCGTTCCTGAACGGATCGCGGTCCAGTTCGGCTCCACATCGCTGACCCATGCCGCGCTCGACCGACGCGTGAACCAGCTAGCGCGCGAGCTGGCTGGGCACGGCCTGAGCAAGGGCGACAGGGTCCCGCTGCTCTCGCGGAACAGCGATGCCTTCGTCGTCGCGCTCTTCGCCGGGCTCCGGCTCAGGGCCATCGTCGTGCCCGTCAATCCGCGCTCCGCGCCACCCGAAGTCGACCACTTCGTCACGGACTCCGGAGCGAGGCTGCTCCTGTTCGGACCCGAGCTCGTCTCGAACGTCCGCGGATGGCAGGCACAGCAGGAGGGGCCGGGCGGCATACCTGCCCTCGCGCTGGGGGAGGCGGACGATTTCGACGACGTGCTCACAGCGTCGTCCACGCAGTCCGGGAACCCGCTCGATGTCGAGGTCGCCGAGGACGACGACGCGCTCATCATCCACACCTCGGGCACGACCGGCCGGCCCAAGGGCGCGCTCTTCGACCAGCACCGCATCGTGTGGGTGGGGATCAACACGGCGCTCGGTCTCTATCTGCACGAGGGGAAGCGGATGCTGCACGCCGCGCCGCTCTGCCACTCGACCAGCGTGGACGAGGACGGGTACATCACCCTGGTCGACCGGCTCAAGGACATGATCATCACTGGGGCCGCAACGTGTACTCCGCCGAGGTCGAGAGCGCCCTGGCCGGCCACCCGGCCGTGGGGGACATCGCCATCGTCGGGCGCCCGGACGACGAGTACGGCGAGAAGGTCGTCGCCGTCACGCCACGGGACGGAGCCGAGCTCACGCTTGCTGACCTGCGCGATGACGAGCTCCCCCGCAACCCGTCGGGCAAGATTCTCAAGCACCGCATCCGGAAGAAGCTCCATGGCTGAGCCATCCAGACCACGCGCCTGCGAACGCTCCCTCGCCCACCCGCCCGGGCGGCACACGTGGCAGACCCTGCGGCTGACCGTCGATGGGCCGGTCGCCAGGATCGAACTCACCCGCCCCGAACGCCGCAACGCACTGAGCACTGGCTCGGCGCACGATCTGCTGGCCGCGCTGGCGGACGTCGCCGAAGACGATGCCCCGCGCGTCGTCGTGCTCACAGCGGCCGGTGGCAGCTTCTGCGCAGGCGCCGACCCGATCGACCTCGACGCCGACCGGCTCGGCGACGCGATGGCCGAGTTCAACACCATCATCCCGGCGCTGCGCGACCTGCCCCAGCCGGTCATCGCGAAGGTCCGCGGCTCCGCCGTCGGCGCCGGGTGCAACCTCGCCCCGGCCGGTCGGCTCTCGCCGCCTTCTCCCGTTCCGCCCAGGCCCGCACCAAGCACCTGCTCGACACGACGTGGGACGACACCTTCGCCGACGCCCGGCACCGCGAGGCTGCCGCGCAGGTCGCCGACGCCTCCACGCCCGAGTTCCACCACGCCCTGACCACCTTCCGCACCCGCTACCAAGGAGCTCAACCATGACCCGTGAAGCCGTCATCGTCGACGCCGTCCGCACACCCGTCGGCAAGCGCGGCGGCCAGCTGCGCACCTGGCATCCCGTCGACCTGCTCGCGCACACGCTCGCCCAACTCACCGTGCGCACGGGCGTGGACCCGGATCGTCTCTCGGACGTTATCGTCGGCTGCGCCATCCAGCGCGGCGAGCAGACCGGCAACGTCGCCCGCAACGCCCTGCTCGGCGCGGGCCTGCCCATCGGACTGCCCGGCACGACCATCGACCGGCAGTGCGGCTCCGGGCAGCAGGCTGTTCACTTCGCGGCCCAGGCGATCAGGTCCGGCGAGTACGACTTCGCCATCGGCGCCGGCGTCGAGTCCATGAGCCGGGTCGACCTCGGCCCGCTCTTCGTCCCCGGCGGCGGACGAGGCGACTGGTACGGCGAACGGGCCCTCGCCCGGTTCGGCGGCGACCTGCCCGCACAGGGCCCGTCCGTCGAGCTCGTGGCCAAGAAATGGGGCTTCACCCGCGACCAGCTCGACGCGTTCAGCGTGCAGAGCCACCTGCGCGCTGCGGCGGCGACCGACGCCGGCCACTTCGCGTCGGCGCTCGTGCCCCTCGACGGCACACACAAGGACGGCACGATCGCGCCCATGGTCCGGGACGAGGGCATCCGATCCGACATCGACCCTGCACGGGTCGCAGCCCTTCAGCCCGCGTTCTCCCCGGACGGAGTCATCACCGCCGGCAACGCCTCGCAGATGAGCGATGGCGCCGCCGCCCTGCTCGTGGCCGAGCGCGCCGCCGCCGAGGCAGCCGGCCTACGCCCCCGCGCACGGATCGTCTCGATGGCCGTGGCCGCGGACGACCCGGTGCTCCAGTTCACCGCGATCATCCCAGCCACCCAGAAGGCCCTGGACCAGGCGGGCCTGGCCGTCGGCGACATCGACCTCGTCGAGGTCAACGAGGCCTTCTCGCCGGTGCCGCTGCTGTGGCGGGAGGAGTTCGGGTACCCCGAGGACCAGCTCAACGTCAACGGCGGCTCCATCGCCATCGGCCACCCGCTCGGCTCGACCGGCGCACGCCTGCTCACGCAGCTCGTCAACGAGCTCGAGCGCAGGCAGGCCCGATACGGGCTGCTCACCATCTGCGAAGGCGGCGGCATGGCCAACGCCACCATCATCGAGCGCATCGCCTGAGGAGAACCGTCATGGACATCAGCAACCGCACCTTCCTCGTCACCGGCGGCGCGTCCGGGCTCGGCGGTGCCACCACCACCGCCTTGCTCGAGCGAGGCGCGCACGTTGTCGTCGCCGACCTGGCCGGGACCGCACCCGCCGGCTCGGTCTTCGTCGAGACCGACGTCACCGACCCCGACGCGGTGGCCCACGCCGTCGACGTCGCCACCCAGCAGCCGGGACCGCTCTCGGGTGTCGTCAACTGTGCGGGCATCGGTGTGGCCGAGAAGGTCCTCGGCAAGACCGGCCCGCATGCGCTGGACCTCTTCATGAAGGTCCTCCAGGTCAACCTCGCCGGCACCTTCAACGTCATCCGTCTCGCCGCCGCTGCCATGAGCCAGTCCGACCCCGGCCCCAGCGGAGAACGTGGCGTCATCGTCAACACCGCCTCTGTCGCCGCGTTCGACGGCCAGATCGGTCAGGCAGCCTACTCCGCGTCCAAGGGCGGGGTCGTCGCGATGACCCTGCCCATCGCGCGCGAGCTCGCCCGCTACGGAATCCGCGTGGCCACCATCGCGCCAGGCCTGTTCCTCACCCCGATGATGGGCGTGCTGCCCCAGGCCGCCCGCGACTCCCTCGGCCAGCAGGTGCCCTTCCCCGCACGACTCGGCGACCCGACGGAGTATGCCGCCCTCGCCGTCCACATCATCGAAAACCAGATGGTCAACGGCGAGGTGATCCGCCTCGACGGAGCCCTGCGCATGACCGCACGCTAAAGGAGAACGCCATGATTACAGCATCCCCGAGCCGCACCATCGTCACCGGCTACCCCTCCACGATGGGGGACGACGTCCAGCTCAACACCACGACCCTCATCCGCCACGCGGCACGCACGCACCCCGAGCGGGAGATCGTCTACCGCCGCCCCGACGGGGAGTGGGACCGCTACACGTATGCCGCGGCATACGAGCGGGTCGTCCGCGGCGCCAACGCCCTGCACGGCCTCGGCGTCCAGCCCGGTGACCGGGTCGGCATCCTCGACTGGAACAGCCGCCGCCACTACGAGCTGTACTGGGCCATCCCCGGACTCGCGGCGGTCATGGTCCAGCTCAACCTGCGCCTGGCGCCGGAGGACCTCTCGTTCGTCATCGAGGACAGCGGCACCTCCGTCATCTGCGTCGACGAGTCGCTGCTGCCGGTCGCCGAGGCGGTCGCCCCCCGGCTGCCCGGGGTGCGCGCCTGGGTCGTCATGAGCGACAAGCCGCTCTCGCAGATCGAGACCAGCCTGCCCAACGTCCACCACTACGAGGACCTCGTCGCCGCCGCGAGCGGGCACATCGCCTGGCCGGAGGTCGACGAGCACTCCGCGTACGGCGCCTGCTACACGACCGGCACCACCGGCCGGCCCAAGGGCGTCTACTACTCGCACCGGGCGATCTACCTGCACTCCTACGCCATCGCCACGAACATCGGCATGGTCCTCGACGACTGCACCATGCTCATCACCCCGATGTTCCACGGCCAGGCGTGGGGCCTGCCGCAGGCGGCAACGCTGATGGCGAACAAGATCGTCCTGCCCGGCCGCTACGCCGCCGAGGACACCAAGCCGCTGACCGACGCCATCATCGCCGAGGGTGTCACCGTCGCCAACGGCGCGCCGGCGATCTTCCTGCCGATGCTGCACTACATCGAGACGCTCGAGGAGAAGCCGGATCTGTCCCGGCTGCGAATGATGTCCGGTGCGACCGAGCCGCCGCTGTCGATGATGCGCGGCTTCCACGACCTGACGGGCGCCGAGATCGTCCACGCCTACGGCGCGACCGAGACTACACCGCTCGTGACGATGAACCGGTACAAGCCGAGCGTTCGGGAGCGCCTCAGCGAGGACGAGCTGTTCGAACTCAAGCGCAAGCAGGGCCTGCCCGTCACCGGCGTCGACATCCGGCTCGTCGACGGCATCGGCAACGACGTGGTCTGGGACGGCGTGACGCCGGGCGAGATCTGCATGCGCGGCCCGTGGATCACCCAGACGTACCACAACATGCCCGAGGACGACCGGGCCGACCGGTTCCACGACGGCTACTGGCGCAGCGGCGACGTCGGGACGATCGACGCGGACGGCTACCTGAAGGTGACCGACCGGGTGAAGGACGTCATCAAGAGCGGTGGGGAATGGATCTCCTCGATCGACATGGAGAACCTGCTGCTGAGCCACCCGGCGATCGCCGAGGCCGCCGTCGTGGGGTTGGCCCATCCGAAGTGGCAGGAGCGACCCTTCGTCCTCATCGTCCCCCGGCGGGGTCAGGAGGTCACCCTCGAGCAGGTGCGCGACCACCTCTCCAGCGCCTTCGCCTCCTGGCAGCTGCCTGACGCGATCGAGATCGTCTCGGAGATCCCCCGCACGAGTGTCGGCAAGTTCGACAAGAAGCGGATCCGCGCCGCATACGCAGGAACCTACGAAGGAGACCACGGCAATGCCTGAGCAGCTCGTGACCGTCGAGCGCCACGGCACCACCGTGGTGCTCACGCTGGACCGGCCCTCCGCCCTCAACGCGTTGAGCCGCGCGCTCGTAGCCGAGTTCGCCACCCGCCTGGAAGAGGCCGCCGCAGACGAGGCCGTTCGCGCAGTCGTGCTCACCGGGTCGGCGAAGGCCTTCTGCGCCGGCGCCGACATCAGCGAGATCCCCGGCATGACCGGGGCCTCGCCGCTGGACACGCTACCCTTCGACCGGCTCTTCGACACCGTGGCCACCCTGAGGGTCCCCACGATCGCAGCAGTCCGCGGGCTCGCCTTCGGCGGCGGCTGCGAGCTCGTTCTCGCCTGCGACACCGCTGTAGCCGGGCGATCGGCACGCTTCGCCGTACCTGAGGTCAAACTTGGCGTCATCCCCGGCGCGGGCGGCACGCAGCGCCTGGTCCACGCCGTGGGCAAGGCCAAGGCGATGCGCATGCTCGCCACCGGGGCGCCGGTCGACGCGGAATGGGCCTACGCCGCAGGACTCGTCGCGGACCTCGTCGACGACGACCAGGTCCTCCACCGCGCTCTCGAGCTCGCCGGCCAGATTGCCGAAAACGCCCCACGAGCCGTCGCGTATGCCGTCGACTCGGCTCGCCGGGCCAACGACCTCCCGCTCCACCAAGGCCTCGCCCACGAACGACGCAACTTCCTGCTCGCGCTTGGCACGTCCGATGCGCAGGAAGGCGTCGCCGCCTTCACCGACCGACGCACCCCCGCCTTCACCGGCAGATAGGACGACCCAGATGATTCTCGACGACTACCGGTCTCCTTGGCTGACCGAGGACCTTGCTGACCTGCAGCAGCTGGCCCGGACCTTCATGCAGAAGGAGGTCGTGCCCAACCAGGCGCGCTGGGCCGAGCAGCACATGGTCGACCGCGACTTCTGGCGCGCCGCCGGAGCCGCCGGGCTGCTGTGCATCAGCATCCCCGAGGAGTACGGCGGGGGAGGGGGCACGTTCGCGCACGAGGCCGTCATCGCCGCCGAACAGGCCCGGGTCGCCGACGACGCCTGGGCCAACAGCGTCCACAGCACGATCGTCGCCCACTACCTCGCCGCATTCGGCACCGAGGAGCAGAAGCGGCGCTGGCTGCCCGGTATGGCCTCCGGTGACCTCGTCGGCGCCATCTCCATGACCGAGCCCACCACGGGCTCGGACCTGCAGCGGGTGCGCACCCGCGGCATACGCGATGGCGACGACTACGTCATCAACGGCTCCAAGACGTTCATCTCCAACGGCACCCACGCCGATCTGCTCGTCATCGTCACACGGACGAGCGACGAGCCGGGGGGCGGGGCCTGTCGCTCATCGTCGCCGAGACGAGGGACCTGCCCGGCTTCCAGCGGGGCAGGGTCCTGGAGAAGATCGGGATGCACGGGCAGGACACGCGGGAGCTGTCGTTCGTCGACATGCGAGTGCCGGCCGCCAACCTCCTCGGCGGCGTCGAGGGCCGGGGCTTCCAGCAGCTGATGGAGCAGCTACCCCAGGAGCGGCTCATCATCGCCGTCACCGCCGCCGCCGCCGCCGACACCGCCGTCCGTGAGGCAGTCGCCTACGCCAAGGAGCGGGAGGCCTTCGGGCAGGACCTGCTCTCCTTCCAGAACACGCGCTTCGTCCTGGCCGAGTGCGCTGCCGACGCACTCGCCGCCCGAACCCTCGTCGACAGCTGCATCACCAGGCACGTCGCCGGCGAGCTCGACGCAGCTGGCGCCTCCCTGGCGAAGTTCTGGTGCACCGACATCCAGAACAAGGTCGTCGACCGCTGCCTGCAGATCTTCGGCGGCTACGGTTACATTATGGAGTACCCCATCGCCCGGATGTACGCCGCCGCCCGCGTGCAGAAGATCTACGGCGGTACCAACGAGATCATGAAGGAACTGGTGGCCCGATCCCTATGACCTTCCGCGACACATCGAGCACCGGACCCGCCCTACTTCCCGCCGAGGACATGCCCGTCGGGGAGGAGATCGACTGCGGCTCCTATGAGGTGACCGAGGAGGAGATCGTCGACTTCGCCACGACGTGGGACCCCCAGTACTTCCACATCGACCGCGATCTCGCCGAGCACAGCGACTTCGGAGGCCTCATCGCCAGCGGCCTGCATACCGCGTCGATCTTCCAGAGGCTCGCCACCACCGGCGTCTACCAGCGATACGACGTCGTTGCCGGCAAAGAGATCCACAACATGCGCTTCCTGCGCCCGGTCCGCGCCGGAGACACGCTGACGTGCACCATCGTCATCCGGTCCGTCGACCCCGCCGGTCCCGGACGATCACTGGTCACGATCTACGGGGCGCTCGCCAACCAACATCACCGACCCGTACTCGAACTCCACGTCGAATCCTTGGTGCGCTCCCGAGCGGTCCAGCAGAGTGCCGTCAACTCAGATTGACACGCTGTTCTGCACGCCATCGCAGTGGTGTTCCTGGTCTCGCCTTACACCTGAGCGGGCGACGCTCACGACCCGCAGATCCGTTCAACGCGTAGGCTACGGCACCTATCCCTCCCTGGCCCTGCGCGGCGGAAGACCGTGACCCTCGACCCGGAGGTCGCGTAAACAACCAGCCATCCGGGAGACTCAGGACGCGTCAACGCTTCCATCGGGTGCCAACTGGGCCGCAGGCCATACGCAGACCCGCCGCGTATGTCGCCCCGCGCTCACCGAACATGTCCGTGAAAGTCCCGCGCGGACAGGCGGCGCTGTGACGCGGCTTTGGATCGAGGGTCTCCGCCAATTTCGCGTGACGGTGACCATGACCGCCACCGAGCATGAGGAAACCGCCCGGAGCGGCGACGCGGGCCAGTTCTCGAACGGCGATCGCGAAGTCATCGTCCGGGACGTAGTGCAGCACGCACCAGCAGAAGACCCGTGCGGCCACGCCGTCGGCCAGCGGGAGCTGGGTGAGTGATGCCGCTGCGAAGGGGAGGTCTAGGTTGTGGCTGCGCGCTACTCGGAGCATCTCGGTTGAAATGTCGATGTCGGTGACCTTGAGGCCCGCGCCCGCCACGATGATCCGGCGCGCGAAATGATCAACATGGTCGCACAACAGTCTCCAGCAGTCGTGCCTGGTGTCGAACCCGAGCCGCAGCTCGCGGTGTGGCCATTCCTCTTCCTCTAGGGGCTCGATCCACAGCGACAGGTCGGCAGCCTGAACCGCGACCTCATCCAGTACACCCCGTGCTTGAGCGCACTGCGGTGGACACCTTCACGCGGCGTGGCCGCCCAGAGCGCGACGAATCGCCTCTGAGCGCGTCACGTGTTCCCGCGCGGCGTACGCGTCGAGCGCCGCGATCTCCTCGGCCGTGAGCCGCACGGCGATGACCTGCGTGGGCTCGGCCCCGCGCCCCGGACGGCCCCGCCCGCGGCGCTTCAGTTCCGCGACGTCATTCCCGGCCTCGACCTCGTCTGCCCACTTCCGAATCCGCTCCTCGGTCACTTGGTCATCACTCACCATGACAAAATCGTATAACGAAAACCGGCGCCCACAAAGGCGCCGCGGATATGCGCCTTTGTGGGCGGAAGGACGCACCGCCGGAAGTCAGCCCCGGTGCTCGGGTCAGGGGGTGACGTCCACGACGAGCTGTGGCTTCTTGGATGAGCCCATGTCGTCGTCGAACTCCTCGGCGATGCGGTCGACGAGCGGCTGGAGGAACAGTCGCCCGAGTTGTCGGACCATGATCGTGATGACCTGTTCGCCGACGGCGTGTTTCGTGGAGGCGACGCCGGCCTGTCGCAGGTCGTGGACCTGTTGGGCGGAGAGCTGGCTGAGCCGGCTGACCAGGTCGCCGCGCTCGGCGCGGCCATCGAGAATGGCTCGGCGCAGGTAGTCGACGATCGCCTGGTTCGCGGACAGCATGTCGGCGACGGCGTGGTCGCGCGCGGCCGCGATCTCGTCTGCCGGCCGGCTGGCGAGCGGCACGGACGCGATGGTCTCGGCGAACTGCTGGACGATGCCGAGCTCGACGGATTCCCGGAGCGCTTCCTTGGTTCCGTAGTGGTGAACGATGAGGCCGACGGTCACGCCTGCAGCGGCGGCGATGGCGCGCAGCGAGGTGGCGTCGACGCCCTGCGCGGCGAAGAGTTCGAGGGCGGCGTTGCGGATTCGTGCCTTCGCCGTGAGGTCGTCTGCGTACACGGCCGCGCCCGGCTGTCGCTCCGCCATCTGCCCCTCGTTCCTGTTCATTGTTGGAGTTGAGTCCATAACGTTGGTGGACGACGATCCCGGGGAGCGTGTCCTGCAGACGTAGGTACGGTCACCGCGTAATCCTTCGAGTGATCTCTCACGACCGCCTCGAAGAAAGTGCACAGCGATGACCGCGAACCCCATTATCGACCCTTCCACGTTCCTGGACGAGCAGCTGGCCCAGGCCAGCCCGGATATTTGATGCGCGAGCTGTTGGCGACGTTCGTCAACGCGCTGCTCTCGGCGCAGGCCGACAGTGTCTGCGGCGCCGAATACGGCGCCCGCACCTCCGAGCGGACCAACCGGCGCAACGGGTACCGCCACCGGGACCTTGACACCCGGGTCGGGACCCTCGACGTGGCGATCCCGAAGCTGCGCGAGGCGACCTTCTTCCCGGACTGGCTGCTGACCAAGCACCGCCGCGCGAAGGCGGCCCTCACGACGGTGGTGGCGACCTGCTACCTGCTCGGGGTGTCTCTCTGATACGCGAAGAGAGGCCTGCATGAGCGAGGGATCTGAGGGCGTCGTGCAGACCGGGCCGGGGCCGCTGTTCTACTCCGAGGAGGAGACGGCAGCGCTGCTCGGGATCCACCACACGACCGTTCACGCGCTCGCCCTGGACGGCGTCGGCTGGTTCGATGACGCCGCCGCGGTCGGGATCAAGGGCCCTCACGCCGCACGAGCTGCGCCACACAATCGCGTCGCTGGCGTTCAGCGCGGGGCGAACGTCAAGGCGGTTCAGCGGATGCTCGGGCACGCCTCGGCCGCGGTGACGCGGTGACGTGTACGCCGACCTGTTCGATGACGAACTGGACAGCGTTGCCACGGCGATCGATCGCGCCGCGATGCAATCGGACGTTGCCAATCTGTTGCCAAAGGCCGCGTAGGGCCTGGAAACGGCCCATCGCCAGGAACGCGGAAACCCCCGGATAACCGGGGGCATTCGTGCGGTTGGTGACCCCAGCGGGATTCGAACCCGCGTTACCGCCGTGAGAGGGCGGCGTACTAGGCCGCTATACGATGGGGCCGCAAGACAACCGTTCGATTATGCCATGCATCCGAACGGCCGGCCAAATCGACGCGAAGACCGCAGCGGGGTTGCCTCGAGCCCCGTCGCGAGGGTTGACTCGGGATATGCGAGTCACGAAGCACGAGCACGCTGCCCTCACGATCCGCGACTCCGGTAAGACGCTGGTCGTCGATCCGGGATCGTTCACCGATCCGCTCCCGGATGACGGCGATGTCGTGGCCATCGTGCTCACGCATGAGCACCCCGACCATTGGACACCGGAGCATCTGCGTCGCATCCTCAGCAACGCACCGAAGGCGCAGATCATCGGGCCCCAGGGCCTCGCCGACGCCGCCGCGGGGTTCGATGTCACGGTGGTCTCGCCCGGCGACAGCATGAAAGTCGGCCCGTTCGAGCTCGAGTTCTTCGGCGGCAAGCACGCCGTCATCCACGAATCGATCCCCGTCATCGACAACGTCGGTGTGCTGGTGAACGACCGTCTCTACTATCCGGGCGACTCGTACGAGGTGCCGGAAGGACGGAACGTGAAGCTTCTGGCGGCTCCTGTCGGCGCGCCGTGGTTGAAGATCGGGGAGGCCATGGACTTCGTCCTCGCTGTCGCTCCACGGATGTGCTTCGGAACACACGACATGACGCTCTCGATCATCGGACGCACGATGGGGCGTCAGCGTCTGCGGTGGGCGACCGAGCAGGGCGGGGGCGAGTTCCTCGAACTGGATGCCGGAGCCTCGGTCGACATCTGAGGCCCCCGCTCCCGATCAGCTCGCGCTGAGGTTGCTTCCCAGGTCGGTGGGTTCGCGAACCCAGATCTCGACGACGTCGCCGCGAGCGACAAAGCGCACGACGCCGCCCTCGTCCAGGGGCGCTGCCAGCGGCATGGGGATGTCGGGATTCACGCGGAAGTCGACGACCGGGTCCAGGGGTGCGGGCGTGCAACTCCCGTTCCCCCACAGCTCCCCCCACGCGACAATGAGACACCGTGCACCGACAGCGTTCGTGCCCGTCCACATCGTCACGCCTTGCACCTGCTCGTACTGCCGAAGGTTGCCTGCGTCCACGTCAAGAGCCCGTTCCGCCTGACGGATCCACGCCTCGGTCGGGTCAACCGGAGCGTCGCGGTCGACGCCGGCAATGAAGTCGGGTCGATCCGTCCAGACAGCAGGTAGCGCAAGCCCGAGTCCGAGCCCGACCGCGAGCGCGAGTCCGGCCGCACCGAACACTCCCGGGTGCCGCCACCACGCTGATGCCGGAGGCGGCAGCAGCGGCTCCTCGGCTGAAGTCTCGGTCCCCAGCGAGGGGTTATCGCCTGCACCGGCCCCGTCTGCCCCTGAGAGCACGCCGCCGGCGGACGTCGTCAGCGGCGTGTCAGCAGTGTCGTCCGTCTTGGACTGCCTGGCCGCCGAGATTTCACCCTCGCGCACAAGCGCCTCGAGCTCGGCGAGCCGGGCGGTAGCCGCCGGATCCATCGCGATGTCGGCATCCGGGCCATAGGCGCGTTCTCGAAGCGCTGCCAGCTCGCGACCAATGTCCCTCGGCAACGTCGCGCTCATGGGTTCCATTATCGAGGCGGCAGGAGAGCAGGGGGCCGATGCGCCTGCCCGACCGCACAGCAAGGCTCGACGACGGAAACCATAGGTTCCTCATAGGACTGCGAAAGACCATGCCTCACCACGATTCCTACCGTCAGGGTCATGGTCACCGACGCTCACCCGCCGCCCGCTGCGCCCCTCGTCTCCACAACGCGACCTCTCACCGACCGGAGCCCGTCCCCGTGGGGCTTCCGCATCGGCCTCGCCCTCCTCGCCCTGGCAACCGGCGCGCTCACCGTGTGGGCGATCGATTCGGCATCCGAGTCGCAGTACTACGCAGCCATCGCGGTCTCGATGAGTCAGAGCCCGGCGAACTTCTTCTTCGGCGCCTTCGACCCAGCGGGAACCGTCACTCTCGACAAGATCCCGGGATCGTTCTGGGTTCCCGCACTCTTCGTCGCCGCGTTCGGGTACTCCACGTGGACGGTCGTCTTGCCGAACGCGCTGGCCGCCCTGGCGACGGTTGTCGTCGTGGCATCCACAGGTCGGCGCCTCGTTTCGCCTACGGCCGGGCTCATCGCCGGCGCGGTGGCAGCGACGACACCGATCCTCATCGCCGTGTCGCGCTCCAATTAGCCGGAAACCTTCTTCGTGCTGAGTCTGTCCCTGGTCGCGTGGGCTGCGGCGCGTGCCCTCGCCCAGCGGAGCCTCGGCTGGCTCATCACCGCGGGCCTGTTCATCGGGCTCGCGTTTCAGATGTACATGCTCGTCGCATGGGCTGTGTGGCCCGCTCTCGCGCTCGCGTATCTGATCACCGCCCAGCCAGTCATCCGGCGCCTCTGGCACCTCGCCGCGTCGGCGACCATCAGCATTGCGGCGTCGCTGACGTGGATCGTGATCGTCTCGCTCATCCCCGCCGATTCGCGGCCCTACATCGGCAGCACACTGAGCAACAATCCCTGGGAGATGGTGTTCGGCTACAACGGCCTTGGCCGCTTCTCGGCCACCGCCGACTCATCCGAGTACCTGTCATTCAGCCCACCCTTCTCCGGAGACCCGAGCGCGGTGCGGCTGTTCACCGAGCAGCTCGCCGGCCAGATCGCGTGGCTCCTGCCGGCGGCACTTCTTGCCGCGTCGGTGCTATGGATGCTGCGCTTCTCGCGCGCAGTCACCGTGTTCCTCGGGGCGTGGCTCGTGATCTTCGCGGCAATGTTCTCGGCCGTCGACGGGATGCACCAGTTCTATACCGCCGCGCTCGCCGTGCCGGTTGCGCTGCTTGTCGGGCTCGCGTTCGGGGTTGCACGGCGTCGAGGCATCCTGTGGCCACAGGTCTCGCTCATCGTGGTGGCCGGCGTGACCGCGGTGCTGATCTCGCTCTGGTATCCCGGCTACTCCACGGTGGTCTCGGTGATCCAGGCTGCGGTCGGCGCGCTCGCAATCGTGCTGCTGTTCGCCGAGCACAAGCGCACCGATGGCAGCGGGTGGGCGATACCGCGCTGGATCACGGCGCCGGTGGCGGCGATCGCGCTGGTACTCACTCCTGCGGTCTGGTCGGTGGTGACCATCGCCTATCCCAGCGATATCAATCCGGTTGCCGGGGGCGTCTCAGACATGGGCGGCATGGGGCCGGGCGGGCAGGGCGGTGGAGCACCCGGATTCGGAAGCGTCCCCGGCGGCGGTCCGGGACAGGGGGCGGGAGCGGCCCCGGGTAACGCACCGGGTCAGGCTGACAGCGTTCCGGGACAAAGCCCCGGGCTCGGGCCGCGACAGGGAGGTGCGGCATCCGGACAAGCGACCAACGGCGCCGCCGGAAGCATAACCAGCCGGGGCGGCGCGGCATCCAACGACCTGATCGCCTGGCTACAGCAGAACCAGGATGACGCGGATTACCTGGTCGCGTCCTTCGGTGCTCAAAGCGCTGCAGGAATCATTCTCGCGACCGATGGCGGATCGGTGCTGCCGATCGGTGGCTTCAACGGCAACGATGCAGTCCCCACGCTCGACGAGTTCCGGGCACTCATCGCCGACGGCAGCCTGCGGTACGTGCTGGCCACCGGCATGGCAGGACAGGGTGCGAGCACTCCCTCAGGCGGAACGTCGACGACCTCGGCACAGATCCGCGAGTGGGTCGAGGCAACGTGCGAGACGGTCGCCGACGCACCCGACGTCGTCTACGACTGCGCTCCGTAACCGTCGGGGAGCGGAGGATCCATGGATTCAGCGCGCGCCACGCTGCACCGTCATCTGACAGCTTGCGCCATCAATGACGAGGTCGTGCGCACTCCAGCGCACGGTGAGCGTGGTGTGCGTGCAGCGGCGACACCGCACGATCGCGGATGTCGGTGCCAGCTCGACCGCCGCTTCGGCGAGCGCTACAGCGTCGGCGCATGCCCCGCAGGTGAGCGTGAGCGTTTCGGCTGCAGCGCCAAAGGCCTCCTCGAGAATGCCGACGAGGGCGTTCCCATCGACCAAGCTCGGCCGCGTGGCTGCTGGTAGATCGGGCAGCGGATGTGTGGTGGCGGTCATGATCCTCCTCCGAACCGCTCCGTGCGGATGCGCTCGGCTCGATACCCCAACGAGACGAGCGCCCCGGCGACGAACTCGACGAACGGCGTCGGCCCACAAACGAAGCTGACCGGGTCGACGGACGCCGGGTGCAGCGCATCGGCGAGCGCAGGAGCGCTGAGCCGGCCGACGGTACCAGACCAATCGTCGGGAGCCGCGCGCGTGTATGCCCACGCTGTCGAGATCAGCGGTGTATCAACGGCAAGCAGCTCGTCTCGGTACATCGCCCGTTCGACATCCTTCACCGAGTACACCAGGCGCAGTGACGCCACGGCACGTGCAGCGATGTGCGCACGCACCATGGCGATCAGGGGCACGATTCCTGATCCGCCGGCGATCAGCTGAACCGGCGACGGGTCGGTCGCGTCCCAAACGAAGTACTGACCGAGCGGTCCCTTCACTTCCATCTGGTCACCGGCGCGCACGTCCTCGACCAGGTAGGGAGAGACCTCGCCGTCCTCGACCTCGTCGACGCCCAGCTCAACGGCGGTGCCGGAACCGAACGACGCGATCGAGTACGACCGCACCGCCTGATAACCGTCCTCGGCGGTCAGGCGAAGATCCAGGTGCTGTCCTGGCAGGTTCCCCGGCCAGTCCGGAACGTCGAGGACAAGAGTGCGGGCGCCGAACGCGGCGGGGCGCACCTCCAGCACGGATGCCGTGAGCCACGCTCCGACGCCTACCAATACCGCTCCTCGCGCCACGGGTCGCCGTGCATGTTGTAACCGTTCTGCTCCCAGAAGCCCGGTTCGTCGCGGCGCAGGAGCGACAGACCACTGACCCATTTGGCGCTCTTCCAGAAGTACAGGTGCGGCACCAACAGCCGGGCGGGACCACCGTGTTCGGGGTCGATCGGTGCGCCGTCGAACTCCGTCACCACCCAGGCTTTTCCGCCGAGCAGGTCCAACATCGGCACGTTCGTCGTCTACCCGCCGAAGCTGTGCGCCATCGCCGCCTCGGCATCCGTCTCGACGCCCGCCAGGAGCGTGTCGACCGAGACGCCTCGCCAGCTCGTGTCGAGCTTCGACCAGCGCGTCACGCAGTAGATGTCGGTGTGGATGTCTTCGAACGGAAGCGCACGGAACTCATCCCACGTCCATGCCCGCGATCCACCCCGTTCGTCACGAACAGTAAAGCTCCACGCACTCGTGTCGATGCGCGGCGTCGGGCCAGCCGACAGCACCGGGAAGTCGGTCGTCAGGTACTGCCCCGGCGGCAACCGGTCGTTCGTTTCGCGCCGACGAGCACCGAAACCGCGAGACATGGGCGACATGGGCGTCCTCCGCTCCACCACCGATACTGGCACCCTACGGATCCTCCGCGATCTGCGGGACAGCGCGACCCGTGTGGGCGGACGGATGTCGAGACTAGGCTCGGGGGAAGCAGGCGGGCGCCCGTGGACCCACGAGGAGTGAGCATGGCTGAGAGAACCGACCCACGCGTAGCCGTGTATCTGGACTTCGACAACATCGTGATGTCCTGGTACGACACCGTACATGGCCGCAACGCCTACGGCAGGGACCGGCAGCGCATCGCATCCGATCCGACCGAACCGGAGATCGCGGAGCGGTTGGCAGCAGCCACCGTGGATCTCGGCGCGATCATCGACTACGCGGCATCCTTCGGCACACTCGTGCTTACGCGGGCATACGCGGACTGGTCGTCGCCTGTCAACGCCGAGTACCGTTCGCAGCTCGTTGCTCGCGCGGTCGATCTCGTGCAGCTGTTCCCGGCCGCTGCGTACGCGAAGAACGGTGCCGACATTCGGCTCGCCGTGGATACCGTCGAGGACATGTTTCGGCTGCCCGACCTTTCGCACGTGGTGATCGTCGCCGGTGATTCGGATTACGTGCCGCTCGCGCAGCGCTGCAAGCGCCTCGGTCGCTTCGTCGTGGGAGTCGGCGTTGCAGGCTCCAGCGCCCGCTCCCTCGCCGCGGCCTGTGACCGCTTCGACACCTATGACGCTCTCCCCGGCATCGAGCGCCAGCCGGCGAAGGATGCCGAAGACAAGGCGTCCGGCAAGACGCGCCGCAGCCGCAAGAAGTCCGCAGATCCGGGCGCCGAGCTTCTCGAGCGGGCGTTGCGGCTGGAGGGCGACCGCGAGGGCACGGACTGGCAGCACGCGAACGTGGTCAAGAGCCTGATAACGCGCCTGGATCCCGGCTTCAGCGAGCGCGCCCTGGGCTTCCGCAGCTTCACGGAGTTCATCAAGGCGCATCCGCAGGTCGCCGAGATCGACGAAACCGAGAACATCGTGCAGATCCGTCTGGCTGCGGGCACGCGCTGAGACCTACACGACGGACCAGACGCGGGGATGGACCCAGCCGCGCAGGTCGGATAGCATCGCCCCGGATCGGGGAGGTCACATGATTGACGCTGCACTGCTCACGCTGCCGAAGATGTCACTGTCGTAAAGGAGATCGACGGGCTGAGCTACATCTCCCCCGACGATCCCGCGATGCCGTCATACCGGGTCATTGCGAACAATCGCCAGCCCGTTGCGCTCCGCGACATGATGATCCTCCCGGTGCGCACGGGCTACATCGGTGCCGACCGCATCCGCAAGCCCGATCCGGCGCTCATCCCACCCTCGGCCGAGGAAGTGGTCCCCGACGTGGAGGAGACGACGGTCTACCTCCCCGTGCGCAACGGATATGTCAGTGCTCAGGTCTACCGGCCGCACGCCGTTGACCAGGATGCCGCGCTGCCCGTCATCCTGTATGCCCATGGCGGCGGGTTCACGGTGGGCTCAGACTTCGACACCGCCTACATCACTCGGCGTCTGGCGCGCGATAACTCCGTCGTCGTCGTGTCGACGAACTATCGGATGGCTCCGGAGTATCCCTTCCCCACGCCCCTGAATGATGTCGCCGACGTCTATGCGTGGCTCGTGCGGGAGGCGGGCCGCGTCGGCGGCAGGCGCCGCGCGGAATCGTCTACGACAGCCCGTTCTTCGCGTTCATCCGCAGCGCCTATCTGCCGACGACGCCGTGGACCGAGCCCCTCGCAAGCCCGATCTACGGTGATCTGGCCGGATACCCACCGCTTTTTCTCGCGACCGGCACGCACGACCCCATCATCGATTCGGCGCGGGAGTTCGCATCCCTGGTTGAGAAGGCAGGCTCTCCCACCGACGGCTACTGGCCCGCGGGGATGCCGCACGGCTTCTACTTCTTCCCGGATGTCCATCCCGAGGGTGACGTCGCCTTCGAACGGTGCCGTGAGTTCCTCGCGAAGCACCTGTCCCACTAGGGAACGCGCGGGCGCGTTTGCGTACAGCGGCGGCAGTGGCATACTGAGGTCGCACTCCTGCGGCATCCGCTGCTCGTGAGAGGGAGTGAACGGCAAGGAAGAGACATGACAGGTTCGGGCTTCAGCATCCCCTGCTGACCGGACCATCCTCCCTTTCTGCGGACCCGTGTCAGCGTCACCCCTGACTTCGTCAGGAACCGACACGTTCTGGAGTTCCGCATGCCTGCCCCCATTCCTTCCGTCGTTCTGCACGACCTCACATTCAGCTGGCCCGACGGCCACCGCGTTCTCGACGCCGTGTCGGGTTCGTTCCCACCCGGCTCGACGGGACTGGTCGGCCTCAACGGTGTCGGCAAGTCGACGCTGCTGCGCCTGATCGCCGGGAAACTCCGGCCGATGTCGGGATCCGTCCAGGCGGCTGGCGTCGTCGACTATCTGCCGCAACGGAGGGATGCCGACCCTAGCCATACGCTGGTCGATCTTCTCGGCATCCGCTCGATCGTGGACGCGATAGCCGCGATCGAACGGGGAGCGATCAACCCCGCCCTGTTCGACACGATCGGCGCAGACTGGGACATCGAAGAGCGAGCGGTCGCCACCCTGAGCGCTGCGGGCGTCGACATCGACGACCTGAACCGACCCGTCACGACGATCTCGGGCGGGGAAGCGACAGTCGCCGCGCTCGCCGGCATCCGGATGCGTGGAGCCGACATTGCGCTGCTTGACGAGCCGACGAACAATCTCGACGCCCACGGACGGACGCGAGTCCACGACCTCATCGGCGCATGGGGCGGTCCGGTGATCGTCGTCAGTCACGATCTCGAGTTGCTCGAGCTGATGCAGCACACCGCTGAGTTGCGGGCCGGTTCGCTGACGCTGTACGGCGGTCCGTACTCCGCGTTCCGAGAGCAGGTCTCGCGGGACCAGGAGGCGGCCGAGCGCGCGGTACGCTCCGCGGAGCACGCGGTGCGCGTCGAGAAGCGGCAGCGCATCGACGCAGCCGAGCGTATCGCGCACAGCCAGCGGCAGGGGAAGAAGGATGCCGCCAACCGCAAGTACATCGGCGCCGTCGTCAATGACCGACGCAACTCTGCCGAAAAGACCCAAGGAAAGCAGCGCTCGTTGCTCGATGATCGGATGCAGTCGGCGCAGCGCTCGTTGCAGGAGGCCGAGTCACGCATCCGTGATGACGACCGCCTCAGCATCGACCTTCCCGACCCGGCCGTCCCTCCAGGCAAGCGGATCGCCGAGTTCACGGGGAGCGACGGGCGCACGATCATCATCCAGGGACCGGAGCGCATCGCGATTACGGGACAGAACGGGGTCGGCAAGACCACGCTGCTCGAGGGACTCGTTTCCGGCGTGGCCGCGGCGCCCGGGACGGCCGCGGCGGTCGCGCACGTTCACCGCATCGGCAAGCTCTCACAGCGGCTCGACAACCTCGACGACGCTGCATCCGTTATGGAGAACGTGACACGGGTCGCCCCCCACGTTCCGCGAGTTGAGCTTCGCAACCGGCTCGCGCGGCTCCTCGTACGCGGCACCATGGTGGATCGGCCCGTCGGAGCCCTCTCGGGCGGCGAGCGCTTTCGCGTCGCGCTCGCGCAGGTGCTCCTCACCGACCCGCCACCTCAGCTGATCGTGCTCGATGAACCGACCAACAACCTCGACCTTCAGACCACGGAGCAACTCATCGATGCGCTCGGCGCCTACCGCGGGGCGATCATCGTGGTCAGTCATGACCGCGGATTCCTGGATCGGCTGAGGCTGGACGCTGAGTTCGAGCTGGATGCCGCAGGACTGCTGACCGCGATGCGGTAGGCGCCGAGCAGGTGACCTATGAGCGGCGTGCGATCGGCATCCAGAGCTCCGTCGTTGCGGTACTGAAGTCGTCGGCGCGTTCGAGGACGGCGACGATCGAGGGACCGGGGCGCAGCTGCCAGGGGTTGGCGGGGAACCAGTCCGACGCGGAGGCCGCGTAGGCCTCCTGGAGCGCTGCGGGGTACGGTCCTGACGTGCGGAACACCGCCCACTCCCCTGCCTCGACCTCGATCACATCAAGATCGTCGGGCACGGGGGCCTCAGCATCCAGTGCGACGCCGTGCAGGTAGGTGAGCTCGGTTCCCTCCCGGTAGTCCGGATCGACGCCGTCACTCACCTGCAGCAAGCCGCTCGGTTCGGTGCTGCTGAGCCCCGTGAGCCTGACGTGTTCGTCCGCGGGAAGTGCGCCGATATGCGCCTGGATGTGCGGATTGATTCCTTCGTGGATGAGCGGCACGCGAGCGGCGTGTCCGACCAGACGGAATGCGGGGCGTTCGGCGATGCGCGTGTCCATGGTGGTGTTCCCTTCGACGGTCAGGCGGAGCCTGAGTTTCGGTTGCGTACGAAGGGGACCGCCACTCACGCGGACCTCGGCGGGCGTCGAGTCATGGACGGCACGAAACGCGCGACCAAAGGCTTCGGTCGAGCCGTACCCGAATCGCACTGCGATGTCGAGAAGCGGGTCACCCGCGACGACCGCTGCGGCTGCCACCGTCATCCGTCGCCGGCGTACATACTCCGACAGCGGCATTCCGACCAGCGACGAGAACATCCGCCGCAGGTGGTACTCCGTCACGCCCGACTCCCGCGCCAGCGACGCGACATCGAGGTCATCGGACAGGTCGTCGTCGATGGCATCGATCAGCCGATTGAGTTCCGCGATCATGAGGCCTCCTTCGACATCCAGCCTGCGAGAGTCGACCCCGCGCGCGCCCGATCGTTCCGGTCCGGTTCGATCGGCCTAGGTGGGTTCCGTCGTGCGTACGAGCCCGCACCTGACGCACGACCATGCGACGAGGAAACGTTCATCGTCGAGGATCTCGTACCGTAGCCGGTCGCCGCACGTCGGGCACTCCCACGCCTGCGACTCACGACTTGTCACGGGCTCAGCCTAGGCGCCCCCGAGGGCTCGCGACGGCGCGCCCTCGACGGGGGTGCGTCGCACGCGCGGGTCATCAGAAACGACGAAACCCGCGGGATTCCGCGGGTTTCTCTTGCTGGGGTACCTGGACTCGAACCAAGAACAACTGAACCAGAATCAGCCGTGTTGCCAATTACACCATACCCCAAGGGTTCCCGCCGGAACGGGCGCCAAGGGTCAAGTCTAGACGACGCGAAAGGCCCCGCCAAACCAGACCCGGCAGCGGCGCGTCTCAGCTCGCGGCGAGGTGATCGACGAGTGCCCCGAAGCGGCGGACCGACGCATCCTTGCCCAAGAGTTCCATGGACTCGAACAGCGGCGGCGAGACGCGACGGCCGCTGAGTGCGACCCGCAGCGGTCCGTAGGCGACGCGCGGCTTGAGACCGAGGCCCTCGATGAGCGCAGCAGCAAGGGCCTCCTGAATCGCGGCGGCAGTGAACTCCGCCTCGGGAATCAACTCGATCGCACCCACACCGGCCACCAGCACCTCACCCGCGTTGGCGGGCAGAGACGTGAGGGCGTCTTCTTCGTAGGTGACGGCATCCGTGAAGAGGAACCCGAGCAACCCGGGAGCGTCACCGAGCAGCTGCATCCGTTCCTGCACGAGCGGGGCGGATGCCGCGAGCATCTCCAGCTGCGCGTCAGTCAGCGGATCCGACACGACCCCGGCGGCGACCAGGTACGGAATCAGACGGGAAGCGAAGTCTTCGGCTTCCAGCATCCGGATGTGGACGCCGTTGATCGACTCTGCCTTCTTCTGATCGAAGCGAGCGGGGTTCGGGTTGACGTCGGCGATGTCGAACGCGGCGACGAGCTCGTCGAGCGAGAAGACATCGCGGTCGGGAGCGATCGACCAGCCGAGCAGGGCGAGGTAGTTCAGCAACCCCTCGTGGATGAAGCCCTTCTCGCGCTGCAAGAACAGGTCTGCCTTCGGGTCGCGCTTGGAGAGCTTCTTGTTGCCCTCCTCCCCCAGCACGAGCGGCATGTGGCCGAACCGGGGCACGAAGTCGGTGACGCCGGCGGTCACGAGCGCGTCATAGAGAGCGAGCTGGCGTGCGGTTGAGGGCATCAGATCTTCGCCACGGATGACGTGAGTGATGCCCATGAGAGCGTCATCGACCGGGTTCACGAACGTGTACAGGGGCACGCCGCCGGCCCGCACAATGACGAAGTCGGGGAAGGACCCGGCCGGGAAGGTGACCTCGCCGCGGATGAGGTCGACGTAGGTGAGGTCGTGATCGGGTACGCGTAGACGCCACGCGGGCTCACGGCCCTCGGCGCGGAACGCTGCTTTCTGCTCGTCAGTGAGGTCGCGGTCGTAGTTGTCGTAGCCGAGCTGCTTTGCGCGGCCAGCAGCCTCGTTGCGGGCGTCGATCTCTTCGGCCGTGGAATAGCTCTCGTAGACGACGCCGGCAGCGATGAGCTTCTCGAGGACGCCGCGATAGATCTCGTGGCGCTGGGACTGCCGGTAGGGCGCGTGGGGACCGCCGACCTCGACGCCCTCATCCCAGTCGATCCGGAGCCACCGCAGCGCATCGAGCAGCTGGTTGTAGCTCTCTTCGGAGTCCCGGGCGGCATCCGTGTCTTCGATGCGGAAGATGAGCTTGCCGCCGTTGTGCCGCGCATAGGCCCAGTTGAACAGCACCGTCCGCATCAGTCCGACGTGCGGCAGACCCGTCGGTGACGGGCAGAAGCGGACCCGAACGTCGGATCCGGTGGCGGTCGTGGTGGCAGGATGCGGCGTTCCGGGCATAGACATCAAGTCTAGGTCCGGTGCGGATGCCTTACCTCGCGCCTCGGTACGACTACGCGACCTGACGGATGCGGCCGTACGGCGCGAGTAGCACTGTCGCGATCACGGCGACACCGACAACCAGCGCGAGCCCCGTGAAACCGATCCACCCGAGGACGACGCCCGAGGTGATCGCACCGACGGCACCGACGAGGCTCATCGAGAGGTCGTTGCGCCCCTGACGCGTGGTGCGTCGCTCCTCCGACGACGATTCGGTCAGGAGGGCCGATCCGGCCACAGTCGCAGCGCTCCACCCCAGGCCGAGCAGAATGAGCGCGACGGTGACCGCCGTGTTCGACTCCGCGCCGAAGAAGACCGTCACCAGGGATGCCGCGAGCAGCGCCTGACCGACCATGATCGTCGGAATGCGGCCCACGCGGTCTGCCAGGATGCCGAAGACCGGCGAGAGCGCGTACATCCCCGCGATGTGCAGACTGATCGTCAGACCGATGATGGTCAGACTCGCGCCGTGATGGAGCATGTGAACCGGCGTCATCGCCATGATCGAGACCATGACGCCGTGTGCGGCGGCATTCGTGAAGATCGCGTAGCGAGCCGACACCGGACGGTCGGGCTTGACGATCTGCTCGACCACCCGGTCGCGGCGCCGCTGCGCCACCGTCTGCGCGACCAGCAGCGGATCCGGCCGAAGAGCGAACAGATACACAATGATGCTCAGCGCTTGCGCGACGATCGTGAAGACGTACGGTCCCGTCAGCGGCGGCATCCCCAGGGCGTCTCCGATCGCCTGGCCGGGTTGCACAAGATTCGGTCCGAGCACGGCGCCGATGGTCGTCGCCCACACGACGATCGACAGATCGCGGCCACGCGTGGCATCCGTGGCGAGATCGGCGGCAGCGAAACGCGACTGCAGGTTCGCGGTCTGACCCGCTCCGACGAGCCCGAAGGCCAGCAGAAGCAGCGGGAACGACCGAACGGCCGCCGCCACCACGACCAGCGAAACGCCTACGAGCGCGATCGCCATGCCCGACGCCAGCGAGATACGGCGTCCGCGCCGACGCGCGAGGGCAGCAAGCGGCACCGCCAGCGCGGCGGTGCCGAGGGTCACACCCGCCGCAGCCAGCCCCGAGAGCGACTCGTCACCGGCGATGTCGGCGGCAAGCACCGCACCGAGGGAGACTGTCGCTCCAAACCCGAGCCCGCCGAGCACTTGGCCTGCCGAGAGCACCCAGACGGTCCGACGCTGGATGCCGGCGAGTTCGCTCGCCTCCTGGCGATCGTCGACCCAGCCGTCAGACAGTGTCACCGGCGCGGCTCCGCATCCCGCGCGGTGTTGCGCAGGATGCCGAGCCCATCGATCTCGACCTCGACGACGTCTCCGGACACGAACGGGCCGACACCGGCCGGCGTGCCAGTGAGGATGACGTCCCCGGGCAGCAGTGTGAACGCAGCCGACACATACTCGATGATCGCCGGAACCGAATGGATCATGTCGGTGATCGCGCCGCGCTGACGGACCTCGCCGTTGACGCGTGTGGTCAGTGTCGCGCCGCCCGCGAGGTCGAACTCGGTCTCGATCACGGGTCCGAGCGGGCAGAAGGTGTCGAAGCCCTTCGCACGCGACCACTGGCCGTCAGAACGCTGCAGGTCCCGCGCTGTCACGTCGTTGCCGATCGTGTATCCGAAGACGTGGTCCAGCGCAGCATCCGCCGACACGTTCTTCGCAATACGGCCGATGACAACGGCGAGTTCCCCCTCGTAGTCCGTGCGCTCCGACTGCCACGGCCGCACGATCGGCTCGTCCGGCCCGATCACCGCCGTGTTGGGCTTCAGAAACAGCAGCGGCTCGCCGGGTGCCTCGCTCCCCATCTCCGCGGCGTGATCGAGGTAGTTCTTACCGACGCACACGACCTTCGAGCGCGGAATGACCGGAGCGAGCAGCGTGACCTCGCCGACCGGCACGCGCTCCCCCGTCGTCTCGTAGCCGGCGAACATCGGGTCACCCGCGAGCACCACGAGCTCGCCCTCGTCGAGGATGCCGTAGGCGATCGCATCCTCGTGTCGGAACCGCGCGATTCTCATGCCTGGGAGCGGGCGTCGAGGCGGTGCATCCAGCCGTGGCGGTCTTCGGCGTGGCCGTACTGGATGTCGGTCAGCTCCTGTCGCAGCTCGAGCGCGAGCGAGCCGACGGGCTGCTGGTCGACGAAGTCGCGTCCCTTGAGCACGCCGATGGGAGTCACGACGGCGGCAGTCCCGCAGGCGAAGACCTCGACGATGTCACCGGATGCCACACCCTCACGCCACTCGCGCAGCGAGATGTTGCGACCCTGCACGTGGAGGCCGCGGTCGGCCGCCAGCTGCAGGATGGAGTCGCGTGTGACGCCCTCGAGGATCGAGTCCGACTGCGGTGTCACGACCGTGCCGTCCTTGAAGACGAAGACGATGTTCATCCCGCCGAGCTCTTCGACGTTGCCGTCCTGATCGAGGAAGACCACCTGGTCGCACTCGTTCTCGTAGGCCTCGGACTGCGGCAGCAGACTCGACGCGTAGTTGCCTCCGGTCTTGGCAGCCCCGGTGCCGCCCTTGCCTGCCCGCGAGTAGTCCTCGCTGAGCCAGATCGACACGGGGGTCACACCGCCCTTGAAGTAGGCGCCCGCGGGGCTGGCGATGACGTAGTAGCCGACCTTGTTGGCTGGACGCACGCCGAGGAAGGCCTCTTTGGCGAACATGAACGGGCGCAGGTAGAGGCTCTGGTTCTCGCCCGAGGGCACCCAGGCGCCGTCGACCGCGATGAGCTCCTCGAGCGACTGGATGAAGTACGACACCGGCAGCTCGGGAAGAGCCAGCCGCCGCGCCGAGCGCTGCAGGCGGCGACCGTTCTGGTCGGGACGGAACGTGTGGATCGATCCGTCGGCGTGACGGTAGGCCTTGATGCCCTCGAAAACCTCTTGCGCGTAATGCAGCACAGCTGCGGCCGGATCGAGCGAAAGCGGACCGTAGGGTTTCACCTGCGGTCGGTGCCACCCGCCGCCGACCGACCAGCAGACATCTACCATGTGGTCGGTGAAGTGCTGACCGAAACCGGGGTTGGCGAGAATCGCCTCGCGCTCGGCATCCGTCTTTGCCTGCAGGTTCCGCATCACCTGGAACTGCAGGGGCGCAAGGCCGGCGTCGGGGTCGGTGTCAAGAAGTGTCATGTCGAAATCCAGTCGTTCATGCGCGGCGGTGGCGGATCCGTCCGGCGCGGCAAGGAGCCGAGTGGCTCCAGGCTACGCCTGTAGGCGGGCGACGATTGCGTCACCGATCTGCGCTGTGGTGCGGGCGGCCTCGCCCCGGGACGCAATGTCATCTTCCACCGCGCGGGTGACGCGGGCGGAATCGTCGTGCAACCCGAGGTGGTCGAGAAGCATTGCGATGGACAGAATCGCGGCGGTGGGGTCGGCCTTCTGCTGACCCGCGATGTCGGGCGCCGATCCGTGGACGGGCTCGAACATCGAGGGGAACGCGCCGTCGGGGTTGATGTTCCCCGAAGCGGCGAGGCCGATGCCTCCGGTGACGGCGCCGGCCAAGTCGGTGAGGATGTCGCCGAAGAGGTTGTCGGTGACGATCACGTCGAAGCGGTCAGGGTTTGTGACCAGGAAGATGGTTGCCGCATCGACGTGCAGATAGTCTACGGCGACGTCGGGGTGCTCTTCTGCCACCTCGCGCACGATTCTCTGCCAGATTCCGCCGGCGTGCACGAGCACGTTGGTCTTGTGCACGAGCGTCAGCTTCTTGCGGCGCCGTTCGGCCAACGCGAACGCGTAGCGCACGACCCGCTCAACACCGAAGGCCGTGTTGACGGATGTCTCGTTCGCGACCTCGTGCGGCGTGCCCTTGCGGATCGCGCCGCCGTTGCCGACGTAGGGACCCTCTGTGCCCTCGCGGACGACCACGAAGTCGACCTCACCGGGGTTCGCGAGAGGGCCCGGCGCACCAGGGTAGAGCTTCGAGGGCCGCAGGTTGACGTAGTGGTCGAGCTCGAAACGCAGCTTGAGCAGCAGTCCGCGTTCGATGTTCGCATCCTTCAGGCGAACGTCTCCCGGAACGCCGCCCACCGCGCCGAGCACGATCGCATCGTGCTGCTTTATGGCCTCGAGGTCAGCATCCGTGAGCGTGTCGCCGGTCTCGAGGTAACGCGCGGCACCCAGCGAGAACGGGGTCTTCGTGAAACGGATGTCGCTGCCTGCGGTCACCGCATCCAGAACCTTCATGGCCTCGGCGACGACCTCGACACCGATGCCATCACCGGGGATGACGGCTAGCTTCACCTCGCGCGACATTGCTCTCCTCGTTCTCGGATCGCGCCGCCTGATTCACAGATGACGGCGCCGATCCCAGCGTAGTGGCCGCGATAACGGCAGCCAGGACCATGAGACCGGCCCCGACCGCGGCAGTGACCGCAACGCCCGAGTCGAAGGCAGCTGCCGCGGCAGCACGCAACGCGTCGGCGATGGGGGCAGCGAGCTCGCCCGCCGTGACGTAGGCGCCGGCGAGCGTTTCCCGCGCCTGCGCGGCGAGGTCAGTGGGCACTCCCGCGGGGATCGCGATTCCCGACCGGTACGAGGCGGTGAGGATGCTGCCCAGCACAGCGGTTCCGAGCACGGCGCCGAGCTCATACGCCGTCTCAGAGACAGCGCCTGCCGCCCCCGCCTTGCTCGGCGGGGCGCTCGCCATGACGAGCTCGTTCGACACTGTCTCGGCGGCACCGATTCCGATGCCGAGCAGCACACTGGCCAGCAAGAGCCAGCCGAGGTCACCGCTCCCCGCTGTCGCCGCGACGAGGAGGTAGCCGCTCATCGAGAACATGAGCGCCGCGGGAACCACGATGCGCGGTGGAATCCGCGACGCAATGGGCACGACGAGAAGCCCGGAGACGATGACCGACGCCAGTGACGGCACGAGCGCGAAGCCCGCTTTCACCGGCGACAGGCCGACGATCAGTTGCAGATGCTGAGCGATGAAGAACATGAAGCCGACGAGCGAGATGACACTCAGCAGGTTCACCAGCAGAGCACCGCTGAAGGTGCCTCGCGTGAACAGCCGCATGTCGAGCATCGGGGAGCGCGCGTGCAACTGCCGCCGCACGAACAGGATGCCGAAACCAGCGCCCGCAACTGTCGCGACGACAATCGTCGGTGAGAATCCGTGGACCGCGAACTCCTTGATGGCCCACACGATCGGCACCATCATCGCCATGGACAGCACGATACTGACGGCGTCGACGCGTCCGGCATCCGGGTTGCGGCTCTCGGGAACCAGCAGCGGCGCGAGCACCAGCAGCGGCACGAGCACGGGTACCGCCATGAGGAACACGGATCCCCACGAGAAGTGCTCCAGGAGGACTCCCCCGACGATCGGGCCGAGCGCCGCACCGGCCGAGAACATCGATGCCCAGATGGCGATCGCGAGGCGTCGCTGACTGCGGAGGGTGAAGATGCTGCGTAGCAGCGCAAGTGTCGAGGGCATGATCATGGCACCGAACAGGCCCATGGCAGCACGACCCGCGATCAACCACTCCGCCGAGGGGGCGAAGGCAGACAGCGCCGACACTGTAGCGAATCCGGTGGCGCCGATCAGCAGCATCCGTCGCCGACCGTACCGGTCGCCGAGGGTTCCCATCGTCACCAGGAGGCCGGCGAGCACGAGCGGGTAGGCATCGATGATCCACAGCTGCTGCGCCGCGGTGGGTTCGAGTGCGAGCGCGATCTCGGGCAGTGCGAAACTCAGCACCGTGTTGTCGACCGAGATCAACAGCACGGGCAGCATCAGCACCACCAGCGCAGCCCAGCCACGCCAGGTCACCGGACGCCCCTCGCTTTCGGCGATGCGGATGTCTTCGGTCAGGGTCGTCATCATGTCACCGTCAGAATTTCTATACCGTCTGGCTGGTATAGTAACAGCCATGGAGACTGCCTGGCTAGCATCGAACGCATGAGTCGTCCCCCGCACGCCCGTGAGAAGGTGCTCGACGCATTCGAGTCACTCCTCATCGCCGAGGGCGAGCGCGCCGCCACCATGGATGCCATCGCGCGCGCCGCCGGGGTCTCCAAGGGTGGCCTGCTCTACCACTTCGCGTCGAAGGAGGCGCTCGAGGCGGCGTTGCTCATCCGACTCGAGAAGTGCGTCGACGAAGACCTCGCCCGCATGACCTCCTCAGAGGAAGGTCCCGTCGCCTATTACGTGCGCACCTCGGCGATGGACGGCACCGCGCTGGACAGAGCGATCCTCGCCGTCTCTCGCCTCGCGCAGGCCGGCCGGGGCGCCGCGAGCGATGCCCTCCGAACTGTCCGGGAGCGCTGGGCCGACACTCTCCGCCCGCATGTCGCCGACAAGACGGCGTTGGACCTCGTCATGCTCATCAGCGACGGCGTCTACTACAACAACGCCCTCCAGCACGATGGTCTGGCAACGCCAGTCCCCGCGACGCCGAGATGGATGCCTTGGTGCAGCTCATCGCACAGGCAACCGCTCCGCGCGACTGACCGCGGCCGAAGGCCTACGGCTCGACGATCTCGATCTGACGGAACAGGTCGGCCCCGACCGCCTCACGCATCTGGTCGAGCAGCTCGTCCGGCACTGCTGCGTCGACCGTGAGCACCGAGAGAGCACGCCCGGTGGCATCCGGATGCGCGACCTGGAGCCCCTCGATGTTGATTCCGGCGTCACCGAGCTTCCTGGCGTAGATCGCGACGATGCCCGGACGGTCCTGGTAGCGCATCACGACGTGGTGGCCGGCGATCGGTACCTCGATGTCGTAGCCGTTGATGGCGACGATCTTCGGGACCATGCGCGTCCCGGCGAGCGTTCCCGCGACGCTCAACGTCGTGCCATCCGACATGGTGCCGCGCAGAACGGTGAGGTTGCGGTACTGAGGGCTGTCGGCCTCGACGATCATGCGGGTTTCGATGCCGCGCTGCTCAGCGAACAGCGGCGCGTTCACGTAAGACACGTTCTCGCTGACGATGTTCGTGAAGATGCCCTTGAGCGCCGCGAGCCGGTACACGCTGACATCGAACGCGGCGAGTTCCCCGCGAACCTCGATGTCCAGCGAGGTCAACGCGCTGTGGGTCAGGCCCGTGAAGTACTGCCCGAGCATCTCGACAAGCCCGATACCGGGACGCACGAACGGGTCGATGACGCCGCCGGCGACGTTGACCGCGTCCGGGACGAGATCGCCTTCGAGCGCGAGCTTGACAGACTTCGCAACCGAGACGCCGGCCTTCTCCTGCGCCTCATCGGTCGAAGCTCCGAGGTGTGGCGTTGCGACGACGTTCGGAAGGGCTACGAGTTTCGCTGCCGCCGAGTCGGGCTTGGGCGGCTCGGCGGTGAAGACATCAAGTCCGGCACCGGCGATCTGGCCGGTGGTGAGAGCCTCGAGCAGCGCCTCTTCGTCGAACAGTCCACCGCGCGCGACGTTGACGACGTACGCCGTGGGCTTCATCGCCGCGAGCTGCTCGGTGCTGATCATGCCGGTGGTCTCGGGCGTCTTCGGCATGTGCACCGTGAGGAAGTCGCTCTCGCGCACAACCTCGTCGAAGCTCAGCAGCTCGACACCCAGCTGCTGGGCACGCGCAGGGGTGACATAAGGGTCGTACCCGACCAGACGCACACCGAAGGCCCGCAGACGCTCGGCGACCAGGGCGCCGATCCGGCCGAGGCCCAGGATGCCGACGGTCTTCTCGAACAGTTCCGCGCCCGTGAACGAGCTGCGCTTCCACTGACCCTGTGCGAGGGAGGCGTGGGCGGCGGGGATGTGGCGGGCCAGGCTCAGGATGTGCCCGACGGTGAGTTCTGCGGCCGAGATCACGTTGGACGTCGGTGCGTTGACGACCATGACGCCGGCGGCAGTCGCTGCCTTGATGTCGACGTTGTCGAGCCCGACGCCCGCGCGGGCGATCACGCGAAGCTTCTGCGAGGATGCAATGGCCTCGGCATCCATCTTCGTCGCTGAACGGATGAGGACGGCGTCCGCGTCGGCGAGAGCAGCAAGCAATGCGGGCCGGTCGGTGCCATCGACGTTTCGGACGTCGAAGTCCGGACCGAGGGCCTCGATCGTGGCGGGGGACAGTTCTTCGGCGATCAGCACGACCGGTTTGGACACGGGTGGATCCTTCGGAGCAGACGCGCACGAGTGAATCGCACGCAGGATGACGGTAATGCCACGCCGCACGCCATGACGACGGGCCTTCGCCAGCCTATCGCGGGCGCGCCCACCGTCCCGACCAGATGACGTGCCGATGGTCCCGTCGGCTCAGCCTCCGAGAAGCGATGCGCCGTAGACGGCGGCATAGGCGATGACGTTCATCCAGAACACCGCGACGATCCCCAGGCCCGACAGCATGATGAGCGCGAAGGCTCCGGCGCGTCGCTTCCACCCGATGGCAAAGGCGAGGGCGAACACGATGATCGGGAAGGCGATGGCTGTCAGCAGCAGGGCCCAGCCGCCGCCGTTGAGTCCGAGCGGGCCGGTGGCCTGCGAGATCAGGAAGGCGACGGCGTTCCAGACGGCATAGGCGTAGAACAGGCCGAAGAAGCCGGCGATCGTGGCGATGAGCCACACCGGGAGGGCGGTGCGACGTACGGCCGGTGCAGACGCCGTCGAGGATGACGACACCGAGGTTTCGGTCGGCTCGTTGGTGTTCTCGCTCACTGTCCGATCGCCCCCACCATGATGAACGGCCACGGCAGCACGAGCAGCGCCCCGAGGACAAGAAGCAGTATCCGAACCCAGGACCGACCGCCTCGCGTCAGCAGCAACACCGTGACGAACCAGATGAGCGGGGTCAGCACCGCTAGCCACAGACTCACCTGATAGGCCAGCGGCGCGACGAGGAACTCGGCGTACTGCTGCAGCCGCAGGCCCCCGATGATCCACCCGATGCTCTCGAGGGCGTACACGCCGCCGAAGACGCCGAGGATGATGAGCGCAGCGTTGCTCGGGCCTGCTGCGGGTGCGTCGTCGGTGTCGGCATCCGCCCGCTCCGCTTCCGGCGCGGGAGCTGCAGCATCCGAGCGAGAGTCGGATTCGGCATCCGCGGCCGGCGCTGACGTCGGGGCGATCGCCTCGCTCCCCTTGCCGACGGCGACGTAACCCGGGGGCAGCGAGGGACCCGCGTCGAGCGTCGGGTCGTCATCCCCCACGAGAGGGCGTCGTCGTCGCGGTCGGTGCTCACGAGTTCAGCCTACCCACGACCGAACCCACACGTCCCGGCCCGAACCCACTGAGCTGCTCGCGCAGAACAGGTGGGTTCGGGGCCGGAGGTGTGGGTTCGGCGGAAGAGGGTGTGAAGATCAGCGCGCGGCCGAGCCCTCCACGTAGTCCTTGTCCTGCTGCTTCCACGAGAACAGCGAACGCAGGTCCTTGCCGACGGCCTCGATCGGGTGCTTTGCGGCCTTCTCGCGCAGCTCGAGGAACTCGACGGCGCCGTTGTCCTGGTCGTTGATGAACCGCTCGGCGAACGCACCGGAACGGATGTCGGCGAGAACCGCCGCCATGTTCTCCTTGACGTGCGGGTCGATGACGCGCGGGCCCGAGACGTAATCGCCGTACTCGGCGGTGTCCGAGACGCTCCAGCGCTGCTTGGCGATGCCGCCCTCCCACATGAGGTCGACGATGAGCTTGAGCTCGTGCAGCACCTCGAAGTAGGCGATCTCAGGCTGGTAGCCGGCTTCGGTCAGGGTCTCAAAGCCGTACTGAATCAACTGCGACACGCCACCGCACAGCACCGCCTGCTCGCCGAAGAGGTCGGTCTCGGTCTCTTCCGTGAAGGTCGTCTTGATGACGCCGGCGCGCGTACCGCCGATGGCCTTCGCGTAGGACTTGGCGAGCTCCCAGGCGCTGCCCGAGGCATCCTTTTCGACAGCGATGATGTCGGGGATGCCGCGACCTGCGACGTACTCACGACGAACCGTGTGGCCGGGAGCCTTCGGGGCGATGAGGATGACGTCCACACCCTCGGGAGCCTCGATGTAGCCGAAGCGGATGTTGAAACCGTGCGCGAAAGCGAGGGTCTTGCCCGGTGCGAGGTTGGGCTTGATCTCGTTGTTGTAGATGCCGCGCTGGTGCTGGTCGGGCGCGAGGATCATGATGACGTCGGCCCACGCGGTGGCGTCGGCGACGGACTTGACCTCGAAACCGTCCTCCTGCGCCTTGGGCGCGGACTTCGAGCCATCCTTCAGCGCGATGGCGACCTCGACGCCCGAGTCACGCAGGTTCTGCGCGTGGGCGTGGCCCTGCGAGCCGTAGCCGACGATGGCGACCTTCTTGCTCTGGATGAGGGCGAGGTCGGCATCCTGGTCGTAGATCATTTCGGCCATGGGGGTGTCTCTCCTTGACTGTGCGATTGTGGTCGTTTGTTCTCGCCGAGCCCGCTCAACGACCGGGAGCGGATCGGCGTGGTCTTCTCAGCCCCGCAGGACCCGTTCGGTGATGCTCTTGCCGCCGCGGCCGATCGCGAGCATGCCCGACTGGGCGAGCTCCTTGATACCGAAGGGCTCGATCGCGCGCAGGAACGCTTCAACCTTGCCTTTATCGCCGGTGATCTCGACGACCATCGCCTCGGGAGCGTAATCGACCACCGATGCGCGGAACAGGTTGATGACCTCGAGCACGCTGGAACGGCTCGCATTGTCGGCACGCACCTTCACGAGCATGTGCTCGCGCTGCACGGATGCCGCGGGGTCGAGCTCCACGATCTTGATGACGTTCACGAGCTTGTTCAGCTGCTTGGTCACCTGTTCGAGCGGGAGCCCTTCGACATCCACGACCACTGTGATGCGGGACAGGCCCGGCACCTCGGTGACGCCCACCGCGAGGGATTCGATGTTGAATCCACGGCGGGCGAACAGGCCCGCAACGCGGGTGAGCAGGCCGGGCTTGTCTTCGACCAGAAGGCTCAGCACGTGACTTGTCATGGCTCAGTCCTCCTGATCGAAGGTCGGGGCGTGCTCACGCGCGTACTGGATCTCACTGTTGCCGACACCCTGGGGCACCATCGGCCACACCATCGCGTCTGCCGACACGACGAAGTCGATGACGACGGGGCGATCGTTGGTCTCCAGCGCGGTGCGGATTGCGTCGTCGATCTCGTCTTCCTTCTCGACGCGCAGGGCGAGGCATCCGTAAGCCTCAGCCAGCTTCACGAAGTCGGGCACGCGTGCGGTGCCGTGGCCCGTGTTCAGGTCGGTGTTGGAGTGGCGGCCGTTGAAGAACAGCGTCTGCCACTGGCGCACCATCCCCAGCGACGAGTTGTTGATGATCGCAACCTTGATCGGGATGTTGTTCAGCACGCAGGTGGCGAGCTCCTGATTGGTCATCTGGAAGCATCCGTCACCGTCGATCGCCCACACGACACGATCCGGCTCGGCGACCTTCGCGCCCATCGCCGCGGGAACCGCGTAACCCATGGTGCCGGCGCCGCCCGAGTTCAACCAGGCGTTGGGGCGCTCGTACTTGATGAACTGGGCAGCCCACATCTGGTGCTGTCCGACGCCGGCGGCGTAGACGGCCTCGGGGCCGGTGAGCTCACCGATCCGCTGGATCACCTTCTGGGGCGCCAGGAGTCCATCGGTCGTCGGGGCGTATCCGAGCGGGAACTCGCTGCGCAGACCCTTGAGGTAGGCCCACCATTGGCTGGTGTCGGCACGGCCCGCGTCGGCGTTCGCGCGGAACGCGGCATCCAGATCGACGAGAACCTCGCGCAGGTCACCCACGATCGGAACGTCAGCGGCACGGATCTTGGAGATCTCGGCGGGGTCGATGTCAACGTGGATGACCTTCGCGTGCGGCGCGAAGTGCGATGCCTTGCCGGTGACCCGGTCATCGAACCGGGCACCGAGCGCCACGATGAGGTCGGACTCCTGCAGCGCCAGCACAGCGGGGACCGTGCCGTGCATGCCGGGCATGCCGAGGTTCTGCTCGTGCGAGTCGGGGAACGCACCCCGGGCCATGAGCGTGGTGACAACCGGCGCGCCGGTAGCCTCTGCCAGGGCGAGCAACTGCTCCGAAGCGCGGGAGCGGATGATGCCACCGCCGACGTAGAGCACCGGCTTCTCGGCCTCCGCGATCAGCTGAGCCGCAGCCTGGATCTGCTTCCCGTGGGCTTTGGTCACCGGCCGGTACCCCGGCAGATCGATCTGCGGCGGCCAGATGAACGGCGCCTCGGCCTGCTGGGCATCCTTCGTGATGTCCACCAGCACGGGACCGGGGCGACCCGTCGAGGCGATCTCGTAGGCAGCCGCGATCGCGCCGGGGATGTCTTCGGCACGCTTGACCAGGAAGGAGTGCTTCGTGATCGGCATCGTGATCCCCACGATGTCGGCTTCCTGGAACGCATCAGTGCCCATGAGGCTCGAGAAGACCTGGCCCGTGATGCACAGCAGCGGCACGGAGTCCATGTAGGCATCCGCGATCGCCGTGACGAGGTTCGTGGCCCCCGGCCCCGAGGTCGCGATGGCAACACCGACCTTGCCGGATGCCGAGGCATACCCTTCGGCTGCGTGCCCGGCGCCCTGCTCGTGGCGGACGAGGATGTGGCGGACAGCCTCGTCGTCCATGAGCGGGTCGTAGACGGGCATGATCGCGCCGCCGGGAAGCCCGAAGACGTCGGACACACCCAGCAGATCGAGTGAACGGACGACCGCCTCAGCGCCCGTCATCACAGGCGCCGAGGCGCTGCGAGCGGGGGGCCGGGGCACGGCCGTGGCGATGTCGGAAGACATGATGATTCCTTGCGATGGATGTCGAGAGTTGCGAGAGAGGAACGCCTAGTTCGTCGTCGCGCCTTCGGATGCCGAACGCACGAGTCGCGTGTACTTGGCGAGGACGCCACGGGTATAGCGCGGAGGAAGCGGCTCCCAGCCCTGCCGGCGGGAACTCAGCTCAGCCTCGTCGACGAGTAGGTCGAGGGAGCGAGCTGCGATATCGACCCGTATCAGATCACCATCGCGCACGAAGGCGATCGGACCTGCGTCGACCGCTTCGGGTGCTATGTGGCCGATGCACAGGCCGGTTGTGCCGCCCGAGAATCTGCCGTCTGTCAAGAGTAGTACATCTTTTCCGAGCCCAGCGCCCTTGATGGCAGCTGTGATCGCGAGCATCTCCCGCATGCCGGGGCCGCCCTTCGGGCCCTCGTACCGGATGACGACGACGTCGCCGGCCGAGATCTCCCCGGCCTCGAGCGCATCCATGGCGGCCCGCTCACGCTCGAACACGCGTGCGGGGCCTTCGAAGACGTCGCTGTCGAAGCCCGCGGACTTCACGACCGCACCCTCGGGGGCCATCGAGCCGTGCAGGATCGTGATGCCACCGGTCTCGTGAATCGGGTTGTTGAACCCGTGGATGACGGTGCCATCCACCGGGTCGGGGTTCAAGTCGGCGAGGTTTTCGGCGAGGGTCTTGCCGGTCACGGTGAGCGCGTCGCCGTGCAGCAGTCCTTCGTCGAGCATCGCCTTCATGACCACCGGGATGCCGCCGTGGCGGTCGACGTCGTTCATGACGTACTTCCCGAACGGCTTCATGTCTGCGACGTGCGGAACCTTGTCGCCGATGCGGTTGAAGTCGTGCAGGGTGATGTCGACATCAGCCTCGCGCGCGATCGCCAGCAGGTGCAGCACGACGTTGGTCGAACCCCCGAGAGCCATCGCGAGAGCGATCGCGTTCTCGAAAGCCTCCTTGGTGAGGATGTCGCGCGTCGTGATCCCGAGCTTCAGCAGGTTCACGACTGCCTCGCCCGAGCGGTGGGCGAACGCGTCGCGCCGGCGGTCGGCTGACGGCGGGGCGGCAGAGCCGGGAAGGCTGAGCCCCAGCGCCTCAGCGACGGATGCCATCGTGTTGGCGGTGTACATGCCACCGCACGCACCCTCGCCGGGCGCGAAGGCGCACTCGATGCGCTTGAGGTCGGCCTCACTCATCCGGCCCGACAGGCACGCGCCGACACCCTCGAACGAGTCGATGATCGTGATGTCCTTCTCGGTGCCGTCCGAGAGCTTGACCCACCCGGGCGCGATCGAGCCGGCGTAGAGGAAGACGCTCGACAGGTCGAGGCGGGCGCTGGCCATCAGCATCCCGGGGATGGACTTGTCGCAGCCGGCGAGCAAGACGGTGCCATCGAGGCGCTCTGCCATGACGACGGTCTCGACCGAGTCGGCGATGACCTCGCGGCTCACGAGGGAGAAGTGCATTCCCTCGTGCCCCATCGAAATGCCATCCGAGACGGAGATGGTGCCGAATTGGAGCGGGTACCCGCCACCGGAGTGCACACCCTCTTTCGCGCCCTGAGCGAGGCGGTCCAGGCTCAGGTTGCAGGGCGTGATCTCGTTCCAGCTCGAGGCGATACCGATCTGGGGCTTGTCCCAGTCCTCATCACCCATACCGACCGCGCGGAGCATTCCGCGGGAGGTGGTGGCTTCGATGCCGTCGGTGACGACCCGGCTCCGAGGTTTGATGTCAATGGTGCTGTCGTGCGGGGCCATGCACGAAGTCTATTCCTGCGCGTGGCGCCGCTGATCCGCGAGCTCGGCCAGGGTGGCGGCCATCGCGGGGATGTCGGGCACGCTCACGCGAGCCGCCGTCTCGCCGTCGCCCACGTGGATGCCGAGATCCTGCGACTGCAGGCTGCGCAAGGCATCCTCGTCGGTCGTGTCGTCACCAGCGAACAGCACGGCGTCGGCGTGAACCCGCTCGCGGAGGTTCGCGATGGCGCTGTCTTTCCCCTCGTGCCGGAAGGCGTACTCGACGATCTTCTTGCCGGTCCGGCGACGCCAGTCGGGGGCTGCGGAAGCGACCATCTCATCCACGGCGGCTGCTGCCTTCTCCCCCGCCTCCTCGGTTGCGTTGCGGGTGTGAACACCGAACCCGAAGGTCTTCGGCTCGATCCACACGCCCTCGTAGTCCGAGGCGATCTCTTCGGCGCGGGCGCGCAGCAGATCGCGGAGACCGCGCTCGGCGTCATCCTCGGCGGGCTCAACCGGCCCCTCGCCGGGGAACCAGTATTCAGCACCGTGGGAGGCAGCGAGAGTGATCGGTGAGTCATCCGTGTGCTCGGCAATGATCCGCAGGTCGACGAGGCTGCGCCCCGACACGAGGGCTACCACCGTGTTCGGCAGCGCGGCCAGCGCATGGACCGCGTCACGGGCCGCGGGCAGCATCCGCGCTGTCATCGGGTCCTCCACGTGCGGCGAGAGTGTGCCGTCGAAATCGAGGGCGACCAGCAGGGTCGGGACACCCGCGACGGATGAGAGGGCTTCGAGCACCGGGGCGGGGAGGGCGTCGGAGACGGGATTGGCGTCGGGATTCGTCATCTCGGTTCTTTCCGTTCGGGTGATCGGGCGGGACAACTCGCGGTCAGGAAGGACAACTCGCGTGAGGGAGGGACAACTCGCGGTCAGGAAGGACAACTCGCATGGGGGAAGGACAACTCGCGGTTAGCGCTTCGCCGCCGCGAGAGCCTCGAGGAAGGACTTGGACCAGTCGCTCACGTCGTGATCGAGCACGCGGCGGCGAAGCGTGCGCATCCGGCGGCCCTGTTCGGTCCCCGGCATCTCGATGGCGCGCATGATGGCATCCTTCATGCCGTCGATGTCGTGGGGGTTGATGCGGATCGCCGACCCCAACTCGTCGGCAGCCCCGGCGAACTCGCTCAGCAGCAGCACCCCGCGGTTGTCGATGCGGCTGGCGACATATTCCTTCGCGACGAGGTTCATACCGTCGCGCAGCGCCGTCACGAGCATGACGTCGGCGGCCAGGTACAGCGCGACCATCTCTTCGCGCGGGAAGGCCTGATGCAGGTACCGGATGGCGGTGTGGTCCATCGTGTCGAAGTCGCCATTGATGCGCCCGACCGTCAGTTCGATCTCGTCGCGCAGTTGGATGTAGGCCTCCACCCGTTCGCGGCTGGGGCTTGCGACCTGCACGAGGGTCGCGTCTTCGACGCTGAGTCTGCCGTCTTCGAGGAGCTCACCGAACGCCTTGAGGCGGTGACGGATGCCCTTCGTGTAGTCGAGCCGGTCGACCCCGAGCATCACGGTCTTCGGGTTGCCGAGGCTCTCGCGGATCTCCTTGGCACGGGCTTGGATGTCGGGGCGCTGCGCGAGCTCGATGTACGACTCCGCGTCGATCGAGATCGGGTACGCCTTCGCGAGGACGTTTCGCGTACTGCCGTCCTCGAGGGGAACCGTGATGCCCGAGGCCTTGGTCGTGTAGTGGAACTGGCGCCTGACGGCCCGGGCGAAGTTGCCGGCATCCGCCACCCGCTGGAACCCGACGACATCCGCGCCGAGGAGTCCTTCGATGACCTGTCGACGCCACGGCAGCTGCGAAAACAGGCCGTATGCCGGGAACGGGATGTGATGGAAGTAGCCGATCGTGAGGTCGGGACGCATCCGGCGCAGCATCGCCGGCACGAGTTGCAGCTGGTAGTCCTGAACCCAGACCGTCGCGCCCTCGGCGGCTGCGGTGGCCGAAGCTTCAGCGAACCGTCGGTTGACGTCGACGTAGGCATCCCACCACACGCGGCGATACCGCGGCGCGGCGATCACGTCGTGATACAGCGGCCAGATCGTGTCGTTCGAGAACCCCTCGTAGTAGTTCTGCACCTCGTCGGCGCTGAGAGTAATGGGGACGAGATGTGTGCCTTCGAAGTCGAAGGGTTCCAGTTCGAGCCCCGGCTTGCCGGCCCACCCGACCCAGGCACCCTCGGTCTTGCGCATCACGGGCTCGAGCGCTGTGACCAGACCACCGGGAGAACGCCGCCATCCGCCGTCGTCATCACGGTCCACAGGGAGGCGGTTGGCTACGACGACGAAATCAGCTTGCGACACGCGAGCTCCTTCACGATGGCGGACGCGGGCACTTCCAGGCTAATCGCTTCGCCGGGTTGACCCCGGGGGTGGACAGCGGCGAGCTGATGTGTAGCGTGGTTCGCATGGGCAAGTACCTCTTTGGCACCGGCATCATCGGAGCAGTCATCTCAGGCTTCTCGCTCCTTCGCGCGCTCCGGGAGGACACCTTCACCTGGCGTACCGCGCTGGCGTGGATCAACTGGGGCATCACCGTTGCTCTGGCGATCGGCGCGATCGTCGACATGCGTCGCATCGACCAGGGAAAGCCCGTTCCGGCCGACTCCCCCGCCGCGCGACGCCTCGAAGACTAGCCGCGGGAACGACTGAGCGGATGCCGAAACTGCGGCATCCGCTCATCGCATGACGGCTTTGGTGGCGTGACAGGGTTCGCTCAGCGCTTGAGGATCAGCGCGTCACCCTGGCCGCCGCCACCGCACAGCGCGACAGCTGCCGTGCCGCTCCCGCGATGCAGCAGCTCGTGGACGGCATGAACCACAAGTCGATTGCCCGAGGCCCCGATCGGGTGACCGATAGCGATGCCGCCGCCGTGGATGTTGACGACGTCGTCGGGAAGTCCGAGTTCTGCCTGCGAGCGCGCAACCACGGCACCGAACGCTTCGTTGATCTCGACGAAGTCCAGATCGGCGGCGGCGATCCCCTCCCGCTCGCAGGCGGCGAGGATCGCCCGCGCGGGCTGGGCGTGAAGGGTGTTGTCGGGGCCCGCGACCTGACCCGCCGACCCGAGGACGGCAAGGACCGGCCACCCGTTCTCGTCCGCGTGCGCTCGGCTCGTGACGATCACTGCCGACGCGCCATCGGAGATCTGTGACGAGTTGCCCGCCGTGATCGTGCCGTCCTTCGAGAACGCCGGACGAAGCCCCGCGAGGGTGTCGACAGTCGTCTCGGGGCGGATGCCCTCGTCGCGGGTGACCAGCTTCGGTTCGCCCTTGCGCTGCGGAATCTCCACCGGAACGATCTCGTCGGCGAATACGTCCGCTTCCCACGCGGCTGCCGCGCGTTGGTGAGAGCGAGCGGCGACGGCATCCTGGTCTTCGCGCGTGACCTCGTAACGGGCGTTGTGGCGCTCGGTGGAGCCGCCCATGCTCTCGCGGTCGAAGGCGTCGGTGAGGCCGTCGTGGGCCATGTGGTCGAGCACCTCGATCGATCCGTACGACCAGCCCTCGCGCGAGCCCATGAGCAGATGCGGTGCCTGCGACATCGACTCCATCCCCGCCGCTACGACGACCCGGGCATCGCCGAGGCGCACCATGCGGGCGGCATCGATGACAGCGGTGAGGCCCGACAGGCACACCTTGTTGATCGAGGATGCGTGCACATCCCAGCCGATGCCCGCGCCGATCGCCGCCTGGCGCGCGGGGTTCTGGCCCGCGCCCGCGGGCAGCACCTGCCCGACCAGAACCGCGTCGACGACCTCGGGGCTGATCCCGGCTTTCTCAAGCGCGCCGCGGATCGCGATGCTGCCGAGCGCCGTGGACGGCAGCGATGACAGCTGCCCCTTCAACCGGCCCTGCGGGGTGCGTGCGGCACCGACGATGACGACATCCTCGTGGTTCATGCCTCCACCTTAAGGTCGCTCGAAACGGTGATCTCGGGCTCTGTCGCAGCCGCGACATCCGCAACGCTGACGCCCGGCGCGAGCTCGACGAGGACGAGGCCCTCGGGTGTCACGTCGAGAACCGCGAGGTCGGTGATGATGCGGTCGACGACGCCTTTGCCCGTCAGCGGCAGCGAACAGTCGTTGACGATCTTCGGCGTGCCATCTTTGGCGACGTGCTCCATGAGGACGATCACCTTCGCTGCACCGTGCACGAGATCCATCGCGCCGCCGGGGCCCTTGACCATCTTTCCGGGGATCATCCAGTTGGCAAGATCTCCGGAGGCCGACACCTGCATCGCACCGAGGATGGCGGCATCGATCTTGCCGCCACGGATCATGCCGAAGCTCGTCGCGGAATCGAAGAACGCGGCGCCCGGCAGGGTCGTCACCGTCTCTTTCCCGGCGTTGATGAGGTCGGGGTCGACGTCATCTTCCTGCGGGTAGGGACCGACGCCCAGGATGCCGTTCTCGGATTGCAGCACGACGGTGACGCCGTCGGGAACGTAGTTGGGCACGAGGGTCGGCAGTCCGATCCCCAGATTGACGTAGGCGCCGTCGGCGAGCTCCTGGGCGGCGCGGGCAGCCATCTCATTGCGGGTGAGTGCCATCTCAGGCTCCTTCCGGGGTCACCGAGACGGTGCGTCGCTCGATGCGCTTTTCGATGTCGGAACCGACCTCGACGATGCGGTGAACGTACACGCCGGGCAGGTGCACGGCATCCGGGTCGATCTGGCCCGGCTCGACCAGCTCCTCGACCTGCACGATGCAGATGCGGCCGGCCATCGCCGCGAGGGGGTTGAAGTTTCGAGCTGCCTTGTTGAAGACGAGGTTGCCGTGACGGTCACCACGCAGCGCGTGGACGAGGGCGTAGTCGGTGACGATCGCTTCCTCGAGCACATACTCGCGCTCGCGCCCCGACACCTCGAAGGTGCGGACATCCTTCACCGGCGAAGCGACGGCCACGCCGCCTGACCCGTCATAGCGCCGAGGCAATCCACCCTCGGCTACCTGGGTCCCCACGCCGGTCTGCGTGTAGAAGGCGGCGATCCCGGCGCCGCCCGCGCGGAGCTTCTCGGCGAGCGTGCCCTGCGGCGTCAACTCGAGCTCGAGTTCGCCAGAGAGGAACTGCCGCTCGAACTCCTTGTTCTCGCCCACGTACGACGAGGTCATCTTGCGGATGCGCTTGTCGGCGAGCAGGATGCCCAGGCCCCAGTCATCCACCCCGCAGTTGTTGGACACGATCGACAGGTCGCCGACGCCGCGCGCGTGCAGCGCCTCGATCAATGCCATCGGGTTGCCCGACAGTCCGAACCCGCCGACGGCGAGGGTAGCGCCGTCGGGGATGTCGGCCACGGCTGCGGCCGGCGACTCCCACGTCTTGTCGATCACGGATGAACTCCTTCGGTCTGCCGGTTCGGGTGCGGGGCGCATCATGAATGGCTCGCCGCACCACCATCGTCTCCGCCTGGCGCCCGCCGACGCCAGCATCCGCTTGCGATGTGGACATCACCACGACTACCGTCCACATCATGGACAGCCCTCCCTCCGTACCGGGCGCGCAGGCAATCGCGCGCGCGGCATCTCTGCTGCGCTTGGTGTCGGCAGGAGGCGCTGCGGGCCTCACCGTTTCGGAGCTGGCCCGTCGGGCGGATCTCACCCGCCCGACGACCCACCGACTCCTCACGGCGCTGCGCCACGAGGGGCTCGTCGACCAGGACGAAGCACTCGGCACCTGGATGCCGGGGCCCGAGCTCTACCTGATGGGTACGGCCGCAGCATCCCGGTACGACATCACGAGCCTCGCTCGCGACATCGTGCGCTCGCTCGCCGTCCGCACCGAAGAAAGCGCCTTCCTCTCGGTGCGACGCGGCGACGAGACAGTGTGTCTGTTGCGCGAGGAGGGGAGCTTTCCCATCCGATCCTTCGTACTGTCCGAGGGTGTGCGCTTTCCCCTGGGCGTCGCGTCGGCGGGGCTCGCGATCCTCTCCTTCCTTCCAGACCACGATGTGGACGCATACTTCGAGCGGCATCCTGAGCTCCCGGAGCGGTGGGGTGCCGCTCACGCCCCGACGCGGCTTCGGGGCCGTCTGCGCGAGACGCACGAGCGCGGGTACGCCGTCAACCCGGGCCTGATCGTCGAAGGAAGCTTCGGCGTCGGGGCCGCTGTTTTCACACGCGAAGGGCACCCGCAGTGGGCGTTGAGTCTCACGGGAGTCGAGTTCCGATTCGGACCCGACCGGCTCCCCGAGCTCGGCCGCATCCTGCTGGCCCACGCGCACCAGCTGACGACACGCGTCGCGGCATCCCGGGGCTGAGACCGCCCGGGCTGCCGCAACAGGCGCTGTCAGCCGCGCTCAGGCGACCTCCGGATTGACCTGCGCCTCCAGCGCGGTCTGTTCACCGTACGACGACTGTCACCGTGGCGAGGCGGGCGAGTACCTGCTGGCTGGTGGATCCGAGCAGGAAACGCGCAACTCGGCCGTAGCCATGTGACCCGATGACGGTAAGGCGAGCTTGCGAGGCGAGTCGATTGATCAGCGTGTCCGGACTATCACTCCTCTCGACCACGCGGCGCACGTCCAGGTCGGGATACAGCTGCGGAATACCGGCGATCGAAATCGCGAGCGCTTCCTCGGTGAGCTTCTGCATGATCTGGAGGTAGTCGTCAGGGTATGACCGAACGTAGAGGGGAAGCGCCACCGGAGACCAGCTGCTCACCGCGGTGAGCGGTTCTCCGGATCGGTCTGCTTCGACGGCGGCGAAGGCGATAGCGAGCTCGGAAACGTCTGACCCATCGACGCCAACGATAACCCCGGACCGGCCAGTGAGGTCGAGGTCGGGCACGACGACCACGGGGCACTGTGCGGCGGCGGTGATGCGGATCCCGTGCGGACCTCGAGCCGGCCCTGATAGCGGGCCGCGGTAGTCGCTACCGATGACCAGCAGCGCGGCATCCTTCGAGGCTTCGATGAGCTGTTCGACCGGCTTGCCGCGTGCGACACGTGTCCGGGCGGGCACGCCACGTGCACGCACACGCTCGGCCTCTTCATCCAGCATGTTCTGTGTCAGCTCGAGCGCATGATCGATGATGTTGCCTTCACCGATGACACCGGCGGCACCGCCGACGATCGACACCAGTTCGAGCCGGTCGCCCCTGATCGTCGCCCGCTCGGTGGCCCAGTCGACGGCGCGGCGCGATACGGCAGCATCCGTCACCCCGACGATGATCTTCTCCTGCATCTCGTACTCCTTTGTTCGGGCCCGGAGTCCGGTTGGCGCTGTCGCGCCCCGGATCTGCTGATCGCAGCATCCCCTGCCGGGCGCCACTCGGGTAGGGGCGGAGGTCCCATCGGCGGGGACCATGGGCCCTACCTCACGTCCGCCTGGTTTGGCACGGTGGAAGGAACGCCCGGACGAGGAGTGACGGGAGCAGAATCAAATGTCCGCTGTGAGCCGCGAAGGGTCTCGGGAGCCTCATGCGCCGCGGGGACGGACACCGGCTGAACTCACCCATCACCCGGCCGCGGCATCGGGTTCGCCGAACGATCCCCATGGTCACCCTGCCGGTGTCGTGCTCGAGGGACTCGAAACGACTCGTGCGGGGCTCGCCTCGGGGGAGGTAGACCGGCGCCATGCGCACTTCGGGCCGAACAGTCTGCCAGAACCGTCGCCGACGCATCCGGTCTTGCGGTTCCTGGCGCAGTTCAACAACGCAATCATCTACGTTCTGCTTGCGGCTGCGGTGATCAAGCTCGCGTCGCGTGACTATATCGACGCGTCGGTGATCCTCGCGGTCGCACTTATCAACGCGATCATCGGGTTCGTCCAGGAGGGGCAAGCCGAGAAGGCCCTGCGCGGAATCCGCAAGATGCTCTCGCCGCACGCCACCGTGCGGCGAGATGGCAGCTGGCATGACATCGACGCTGCCACGCTGGTCCTCGGCGATATCATTCGAGTCCACGCCGGCGATCGAGCGCCCGCGGACGCAAGGCTGGTCGAAGCGCGTGATGTGCGGGCAGATGAGGCTGCGCTGACGGGCGAAGCGGTTCCTGCGGCCAAACACACCGACACTGTGCCGCACGATGCCGCCCTCGGCGATCGGCACAATATGATACACGCCGGATCGATCGTGGTCGCCGGACGAGCTGTGGCCGTGGTCACCGCGACCGGAATCCGTACTGAACTCGGCCGTATCCAGCAGCTGGTTCGCGATGTCGAGCGCACGGACACCCCGCTCATCCGCTCGATCAACCGGCTCGGACGTCAGCTGACGGTCACCGTGCTCGTGCTGGTCGTCGTGATGGTCGCGCTCGGATCGATCCTGCACGGGAACTCCCCGGAGTTGCTACTATCATCCGCCATCGCATTTGCGGTGGCCGCGGTGCCGGAGGGGCTGCCGGCGGTAGTGACGATCACCCTTGCACTGGGCGTGCGGCAGATGGCTGCACAGCGGGCGATCACCCGCCGACTGGCTGCGGTAGAGACCCTCGGGTCGGTCACCGTAATCTGCTCCGACAAGACCGGCACGCTGACCAAGAACGAGATGACCGTGAGGGCCGCCACCACCGCGGCCGCCCGGTACACGGTCACCGGCGAAGGCTACGATCCCACGGGAGCGATCCTGCGAAACGGCGACCTGGATTCCGCGGGTATGCCGGATCTGCGCGAATTGGCGCTCGCGCTCACCCTGTGCAACGACGCGCGGCTCGACCACACAGAGACCGCCGGGTGGCGGGTCGTGGGGGATCCCACCGAAGGCGCACTGATCACCCTGGGTCGCAAGGCTGGCATCGACGCCTCCGACTTCGCGCGCCAGGACGAGATCCCGTTCGAAGCCAGCGTGAAGTACATGGCCACCCTCAACCGATCGATCGCGGGAAGGCAAGTCATCTTCGTCAAGGGTGCGCCCGACCGTCTGCTCACCCTTTGCGAGCACCAGCGAGCCACCGACGGAGGGAAGGACCCGGTGGAGCACGACCGGTGGCAGGCGCTCGTCGACGAGTACACCGCGCAGGGAATGCGGGTCCTCGCCGCAGCTCGTCGTGACGTGTCACCGGATGTCCTGACCGTCGAGTCTGAGGATCTTCGCGGACTGGTGCTGCTGGGCATCGTCGCCATCGCCGACCCGCCACGACCCGAAGCGACGGCCGCGATCGCCGAATGCCAGGAGGCCGGCGTGAGCGTGAAGATGATCACCGGTGACCACGCCCGCACCGCGCATGCCATCGCCGCCGAGATGGGGGTCGTCGACGACGGCGCGACAGTGCTGACCGGGGCCGAGATCGACGGGATGGACGACGTACAGCTGCGGGATGTCGTCGCGGACGTCGACGTGTACGCGCGTACCAGCCCAGAACACAAACTGCGCATCGTCGCTGCACTCCAGTCCCGCGGTGGCGTGGTCGCGATGACCGGTGACGGAGTCAACGACGCTCCCGCGCTGAGCCGAGCCGACGTCGGCGTCGCCATGGGAATGAAGGGAACAGAAGCCGCCAAAGACGCCTCCGACATCGTCCTCGCCGATGACAACTTCGCCACCATCGAGCGAGCCGTACGCGAAGGCAGACGCGTCTACGACAACCTGCGCAAGTCCGTGGTCTTCATCCTCGCCACGACACTCGGGCAAGCCCTGGTCGTCTTCACCGCCGTCGTGGTTGGCTTCCCCGACCCTCTGCAGCCCACTCAGATTCTCTGGGTGAACCTCGTTACCGCCGTTACCCTTTCTCTCGCCTTCGCCTACGAACCAGTCGAGCCCGGAACGATGAAACGACGACCCCGGTCCGCCGGCGAGTCGATCCTCTCAGGAAAGCTGCTCATGCTCGCGGGAATGGGCATTGTGGTATCAGCCGCGACGATCATTGCCTTCTTCGCCGAACTCGCTCGCGGTGCTGACCTCGAGACGGCGCGCGCCGAAGCAGTGACAGTACTCGTGGTCGCTCAGGTGGCCGTGTTGTTCAACGTTCGCCTCCTACGCCGATCGAGCTTCACCCTGCGTGCACTCACCGGGAATCACGCGATTTGGATCTCCATCGCCATACTTGCCGCACTCCAGACGGGATACACCTACCTGCCACCGTTCCATGCGTGGTTCGGCTCCGTCCCGCTAAGCCTCGCGCAATGGGCGACAGCGATTGGATATGCCCTTGCGTGCTTCCTCGCCATCGAGGTGATAAAGGCAATCGGACGAGTCCTTGCTGCTGCACGCAACCGCCGATTCGCCTTCGAGTCAGCACGCGGCCGCCAGTGATCGATCCACGACGTCACGCAACGCTGCGCGCCGGTGCTGGTCACGCAACGCTGCGCGGCTGGGCGAGCACCGAACGCACCGCCTCACCGACGACGCGCGCACCCTGCGCGCTCATCGCGATCGTGTAGTGGTTGAGGTCATCGAGCCGCGTGTGCTCGATGCTCGGATACGTCGCGAGGACCCCCTCGAGGTACTCCGGTGCGTACAGCCCCGGCTCCTCACCCTGCAATCCCCGCGGCACCGTGATAAGGGTTGTCGGATGCTGCAGATCGGCGAGTGCGTCCGGCAACGAAGACCCCGTGTTCATGTCGATGGTGTCGTCGACCATCGTCTCGTAGCTTGTGGCCGGTCGCAGCATCCCGGACCCGTCATCGACGAGGTCGTAGGCGAAGTAGCTCTCGAGTTCGGGCGACCACGCCTGCGCGAAGGCGGGGTGGGGCCGCCAGAACTCGAGATAGTCATCGATGGATCCGAACCGCATCGACAGGCGCGCCGCGGTGGGGCCGAGGACATGCGCGACGACGGCATCCGCATCCAACCCCGGTGGAACGTCGAGGGGCAACCCACCATCGACAAGAAGCAGGCTTTCGACCCGCGACGGATGCCGGTGAGCGAACACGACAGACACGAAAGCGCCCATCGAATGCCCGACGACCGGGATTTTCTCAATGCCGAGGTGATCGAGCACAGCGGCCAGGTCGTCCGCGTGCGCAGCAAGCCCAGCTGGCCCGGCTACCTCGTTGCTGCGTCCGCGCCCACGAAGGTCTGGCGCGATCGCGCGAATCCCGGGGAGCTCCTCGACGACGAACGGCCAGGCCAGGTGCGACGAGGTGACGCCGTGGACCAGCAGCACCTGGCCGGTCTGCGGGGCCACCGGATCCCAGACACCAACGTGCAGGTCACCCCGGGGACGACGACGTCGACAGTGCGATAGGTGTGCGCGCTCATCGTGCGGTCCACCCGCCGTCCATCGTGTAGGAGGCGCCAGTGACCATCCCGGCCTTGTCTGAGACGAGCCAGCCGGCCAGGGATGCAACTTCGTCAGACTCCACGAGACGCTTGACGGCGGTCTCGGTGAGCATGATCTTCTCGACGACCTCGTCTTCGGGGATACCGTGCACCTTCGCCTGGTCGGCGATCTGCTTCTCGACGAGCGGGGTTCGCACATAGGCCGGGTTGATGCAGTTGCTGGTGACACCGTGCGGGCCGCCCTCAAGCGCTGTCACCTTCGACAGTCCCTCCAGGCCGTGCTTTGCCGCGACGTAGGCGACCTTGTAGGGACTGGCGCGCAGCCCGTGGGCGCTGGAGATGTTGACGACCCTGCCCCATCCGTTCGCGTACATGTGCGGCAGCGCGGCACGCACCAGCAGGAACGGCGATTCGAGCATGAGGCGCATCATCATCCGGTAGGTCGCCGGGTCGAACTCGGCGATGGGACTCACCCGCTGGATGCCGGCATTGTTGACCAGGATGTCGACCTCGAGGCTCAGGTCATCGAGCGCTTCGGTCTCGGAGAGGTCGACGACCCAGGCTTCGCCGCCGATCTGTTCGGCAGCCGCGTGAGCGGCGTCCGCGTTGAGGTCGGCAACGACGACACTTGCGCCCCGAGAGGCGAACTCTGTCGCGCATGCGAAACCGATGCCGCTCGCGCCGCCGGTGACCAGGGCGCGTCGCCCCGCAAGGTCGTTCTCGGTCATCGAGGCTCCTCCTTCTTCGGTTCCGCTCGGGGAGCGAGCGCGTTGTCGATGAGCGTCGACATCGACGCCATCACGGCGGGGTCCAGCTCGGCAGGCGGCCTGCCCTCGGCATCCCGTTCCCAGAGCAGGAACCGCATGCCGATGAGCTCTCCCATGCCCATGAGCGCCCACGCCGTGACCTCGGGATCGAGCGCGCGATCGACATCCCCGCTTCCCTGGGCGGCACGGAGCCCCGCCTCATACCCCTCGACGATGCGCGTGTAATGCAGTCGCAGAGTGTCGGGTGAGACGAACTCTGCCTCGCGCACAACCCGGTACAACGCGGGATGCGCCGCAGTGAAGCGGAAGAACCCGGCAAACCCCGCGCGTTCGGCTTCAAGACGGCTCGACGCTCCTGCCATCGCCTCCGACATCGAGTGCCGTACCCGCCGGTTCAGATCGATCACGAGTGCTTCGAAGATCGTCTGCTTGCTGTCGAAGTACAGATAGAACGTTCCGAGCCCGATACCGGCGCGCTCGGTGATCTTGACGATGGATGCCTCGTGGTACCCCTGATCGGCGAACACCGTCTCGGCCGCCTCGAGCAGCCGGCTCCGCGTGGCCTCGCCCCGCTTGGTCAACGGCCGGCCTGTCGCCGACGAGACCGGCGTGACGTCCTCGTCCTCAATGGGAACGCTCATGCGACACCTCCTGAGTCGATGCCACGGTCGCTCTGGCACGCTCACGCAGCCGCGACCTCGCCAACTTGTCGATCGAGGATCGGGGCAGTCGTTCGACGACCTCGACGGCAATGGGGACTTTGAAGGCCGCAAGGGTGCGCCGGGCGTGCGCGAGGATCTCGTCGCGAGAAATGACCGCTCCCGCGCGAATCGTGACGAAGGCGACGCCCCGTTCGCCCCACACCGGATCGGGGACGCCGACCACGGCTGCGCCGCTCACCAGAGGGTGCAGACACAGCGCGTGCTCGACCTCGGCGGGGGCGACGTTCTCGCCGCCGGAGATGAAGATGTCTTTGAGCCGGTCGACGACGGTGAAGACGCCGTCTCGGTCGCGGTGGACGAGATCGCCGGTGCGCAACCAGTCGCCGTGCATGGCCCGCGCGGTGGCATCCGGGTCACCGAGGTAGCCCGCGAACACGCTCGGTCCTCGGACCCAGAGCTCCCCCGTCGCGTCCCCGCGGAGCGGAAGCAGCGTGTGGGGGTCGACGACCTGGACGCTGACGTGAGGATACGGTCGCCCCACCGCGCCCTCGTGGCCGCCGGCGCTGCCGGTCGGGCAGTGCAGCACATTGGGGCCTGCTTCGGTGAGTCCGTAACCCTGGACCAGCTCAACGCCGCGGGCGTGCCACGCGTCTCGAACCGCGCTGGGTAGGGTGGCTCCACCCACGAGCGCGAGGCGGATCGACGACAGATCGCTGGCGTCCCACCCTCGGGATTCGGCGAGCATCGCATACTGCGTCGGAACGCCCATCATCGCGGTGACCCGGCGCTCTCGGATGAGCTGCAGCACGCGCTCGGTGTCGAACGAACGCTCCAGCACGACAGTCGCGCCGCCCCACCACGCGAGCAGCGGCTGGCAGTTCCACGCCGCAACGTGGAACTGCGGCAAGACGGTGAGAACGACATCCCCCTCACCCAGTGGCAGCGCGCGCCCGAGGGCCAGGTTGTTCCAGAAGCAGTTGGCGTGGGTGAGGATGACGCCCTTGGGCGCAGCTTCGCTCCCCGACGTGAACACGATCAGCAAAGGGTCATCGTCGCGGACCGCGCGGGCTGGCCGCGGGTCGCGCGCCGGGGGGACGGCGCGCTCAATGCCGGCAGTCCCCAGGGCGGCAACCAGCGGAGGCTCCGCCAGTTCACGGATGGCGTCGGCCGCGGACGCGGCGAACTCGTCATCGACCACCAGCAGCTGGGGGTCGCTGCGGCCGAGCGTGTCGACGAGCTCACGCGTGCTCTGACGCCACGAGAGCGGAACGAACGCGACACCGACAAGCGCGCATCCGAAGAAGAGCACGACGTGGTCGATGGAGTTTCCCGCGAGCGTTGCGATGCGCGTTCCCGGGCCGAAGCCCGCTCCTGCGAGGCTCTCGGCGAGTTCTCGCGCCCGGTCGGCCAGCTCGCCGTAGGTGATCGTCACCCCGCGATCGTCGATCGCAACACGATGCGGTGTGTGCGCGGCGCGCTCGACCAGCCACCGGCCGATCGTGTGCGACTCGTCTTGTACGTCGTTGCTCACGCTCGAACCTCCGAGGCACCGACCGCATCGGCATCTGCCTCCGCGTCGTCGATGCTCCGCAGACTATCGCGCACGTGACGTTCGCCGTGACGACGACGCCACCAGCCATCGATCGTGCCGGCGATGCCCCCGGGGAGGAACATCACCACGATGATGAACAGCGCACCGAGCAGGAACAGCGGCTCCGACAGCGGAATGCGCAGGAAATCCGGGAGCGACTCGATGGCCTCGGACCCGGCGAGGACCGTGAGCCGCTGATCGAGCAGGGTGTACAGCACTCCCCGACGATCGCACCCCACCGGAATCCGACCCCGCCGAGGACGACCATGACCAGCACGGTGATGGTGAGATCGGCGGAGACGGACCGCGGCACCGTTCCCGACTGCAGCAGCATGTACGCCACCCCGGCAAGGCTCGCGAGCACCGCGGCGATCACGAAGACGATGAGTCGCACCCGGTAGGGCCGAAGGCCCAGGACCCGCACCCGCTGCTCGTTCTCGCGGGTGGCCCGGGCGAGGTGCCCGAGGCGAGAGGTGTCGACCCAGAGCGTCACCAGGTACACGATCACCAGCACCGCCAGGGCGAACCAGTACAGGTTTCGCGTGTTGATCACGCCGACGAGGAAGTCCGGGACCTGGTCGGTGTTCAGGCTCAGACCCTCCTCACCGCCGGTGATCGCGGAGTTGCGACGCACGAGCACGGAGCCTGCCTGAGCGAAAGCGAGCGTGACCATCGCGAAGGGAATCCCTGAGACGCGCATCGCGACAGCACCCGTGACGAAGGCGATGATCATCCCGCCGATGAGGGCCGCGAACACGCCGGGAAAGAGCGGCACCCCGAAGTGCTCGAGCGCGATGCCGAGGCCATACGCGCCGGCGCCGAAGTAGAGCGCGTGCCCGAACGACAGCATCCCGGACGTGCCCAGCAGCAGGTTGTACGACAGCGCGAGGGATGCGAACACCATGCACAGCGAGAGCAGCGCCAGGGTTCCCGGCTGGTAGGTGGGGGTAGGCAGGATGCCGGGGATCGAGATGTTCAGGAGCGGCAGCACCGCCATGAAGATCACGAGCCCGACGCCGACGAGCGCCGGCCAGTATCGACGGATGCTCATGCCTTCCTCCCGAGGAGTCCAGAAGGTCGCACGAGCAGCACGACCGCCAGCAGGATGACGACGATGAAGTCTCCGGTGCCGCCGAGGTAGAAGTTCGCGAACTGCTGCAACACGGCAACCAGCACGGATGCCACTGCGGCCCCGGTCAGCGAGCCGAGACCACCGACGACCGTGACGATGAACGCGAAGATCAGCAGCGTGGATCCGAGGTGCGCTGACACGAACGTCGAGTAGTGCATCGCCAGCACGCCGCCGATGCCGGCAGCTGCCCCGCCGATCGCGAAGACGAGAGTGAAGGAGCGCCGCACGTCGATTCCGAGAGCCGTCACCATCGAACGGTTCTCGACGCCAGCGCGGATGATCATGCCGTACCGCGTCTTCTGGAGGAACAGCACCAGTGCTGCCAGCACGAGCCCCGCGGCGAGCATCAGGATCCAGTACACGTTGGGGATCCGGGCTCCGAGGATCTCGGTGGTCTCCTTGAGCCAGGGTGGACCCGAGATCGGAATCGCGTCGGTGCCCCACACCCCTTCGAACAGGGCGACCGCGGCGAATGAGAGTCCGACCGTGACGAGCACTTGCTCGATGTGTCGCTCATAGAGCGGGCGGATCAGCACGAGTTCGGTCAGGGTTGCAAACAGAGCGCCGACCGCAGCGCCGACAAGGATCGAGACGAGAAACGACCACCACGACTCGGTCCCGAGCGCCTGCGCGACCATCCATCCGAGGAAAGCACTCAGAGTCAGGAACGCCCCGTGCGCGAAGTTGAGCACGTGCATGAGGCCGTAGATCAGACTCAGGCCCGAGGCGACGAGAAAGTAGAGGGCCCCGAGACCGACACCGGTCACCAGGGTCAGGATGATGGTGCTCACGAGTGGGCCTCCGAGGACGGTGCAGGCTTGGGATCCGCGGGCCGCTCGGCATGAACACCGAGCAGTCGCTGGGTGAGCTCCTCGTCGTCGAGGATCTCGCGGGCGGGCCCGACGTGGACGACGCGGCCGCTGTCGATGACTATCGCGTCGTGCGCGAGTCGTTTGACGACCTCGAGGTTCTGTTCCACCAGCAGGATCGGCACCGTCTTTGCTGCCTCCTCGAGGGCGTCTGCAACCTCGGTGACGATCTTGGGGGCGAGCCCCTTGGTCGGTTCGTCGACCAGCAGCAGCTGGTTGTCGTTCATGAGCGCGCGGGCGACCGAGACCATCTGCTGCTGTCCGCCCGAGAGGGTGCCGGCCATCTGGTCGCGACGGTTCACGAGGTCGGGGAAGAGCTCGGCGACGAACTCACGGCGCGGATTGCGCTGCCGTTCGGCCAGGGCGAGATTTTCGGCGACCGTGAGCTTGGCGAACACCTCACGGTCTTCCGGAACGTAGCCGACGCCCCGCTTGACGATCCGATGGGTGGGGAGCGTGTCGATCCGCTCTCCGGCAAGGCGCACCTCGCCGCGGCGATGAATCAATCCCAGGATGCCGCGCAGCGTCGAGGTCTTGCCGACACCATTGCGTCCGAGGACCGCCGTGATGCCGGTGGCCGGGACCGAGAAGGTCACGCTCTCGACGACCGGCTGGCCGCTGATCGAGCAGCGCAGGTCGCTGACTTCGAGGATGGCGCTCATGCGGCGTTGCCCAGGTAGGCGCTTTGCACGAGCGGGTTGGCCATGATCTCAGCGGGTGAGTCGAACGCGATGATCGAGCCGAAGTACATCACTGCCACCTTTTCTACGAGCCCCATCAGTACGTCGATGTGGTGTTCGACCATGAGAACCGTGCATCCGGTTCTCGCCTGCAGCTCGCGGATGTTGTCGACGAGGCCCGCCACATCGCCAGATGCGACGCCAGCCATCGGCTCGTCGAGCAGCACGATCTTCGAATCCATGGCCAGGAGCACCGCGATCTCGAGCTTGCGCTTGTCGCCGTGGGAGATGTCTCCCGCCGGAGTGAGGAGCTTGTGGGTCAGGCCCACTTCTTCGAGATTCTGCAGGGCGCGCTGGGTTGCGGCATCCTTCTTCGCGCCACCGCTCTTCGATGGAAAGTGGAAGAGGGAGTAGTCACGCCCCACCGCGACCTGCGCGGCGAGCCGGACGTTCTCGAGCACGCTCAGCTTGGGGAACAGGCTCGAGGTTTGGAAGGTGCGCCCCAGTCCCGCCCGCGCCCGGGCAGGCACCGACATCCTCGTGATGTCTTCGCCGTTCATCAGGACCCGACCTGCTGTGGGGGTCATGATGCCGGAGACGACGTTGAACAGCGTGGTTTTGCCTGCGCCGTTCGGCCCGATGACGCCGACCAGGGAACCTGGGGCGACATCGACGTCGACATCCTTCAGAATCGTCGCGCCGCCGATCTGCAGACCCAGCTTCTCCACCCGCAGGGCGGAGGGAGCCGGATGCTGCGCGGGCGCGGACGGAACCGGAGTGCTCATTGGTTCTGGGCCTTACTGCGCTTCGGCGGGGGCTACCGCGTCGGCAGGCACCGTGTCGATCAGCTCGGGAACGAAGCTGCCGCCGTCGGCGACGAGCTTGACCTGATACATCTCCTGCAGCAGCGCGTGGTCGCCAGCGCGCACCGTCAGCGTGCCCTTCGGACCGTCGAAGGAGTAGCCCTCGAGGGCTGCGATCATCGCGTCGACATCGCCCTGACCCTCATCGATCGCGTGCACGATCATGAGTGCCGCGTTGAAGCCGTCGGGGCTGAAGAGGTCGGGCGTGCAGCCGTCCTCTTCGAGCAGGCTGATCATCTCGGTGTTGACGGCGTTGTCGGGGGCGCCCGGGAAGTAGTAGTTCAGGAAGTTGATCTTCTCGGATGCCTCACCGTAGGCGCCGAACGTGGCGGAGTCACCGAGCCCGGTGACGACGGGAATCGCGTCGAGCACGCCCTGCTGGCTCATCGCCTGCCACATCGCACCCGAGGTCGCCCCAGCCCACGCGACGAACACGAGGTCGGGGTTGCCGGCGAGCACCTGCTGTGCGAACGGCGTGAACTCCGTGACGTCCTCGGCCACGAGCACCGAGTTGACCGTCGCGCCCTGGCCACCGAGGATCGTCTCGACCGCCGCGACGTTGCCCTGCCCGAACGCGGTGTCCTGTGCGAAGACGGTCACCGTCTTGCCCGAAATGTCGTCGAGGAAGGTGCCGGCGGTCGCGACATCCTGCGAGCTCTGGCGACCCGAGCGGAACGTGTAGTCGTTGATGCCGGTGATCGCGTCGGCAGCCGCGGGGCCGGAGATGTAGAGCACCTTGTTCTGGGCCGCCTGCTCGGCGACAGCGAGCGCAACACCCGATGATGCCGTGCCCGCGATGATGTTGACGCCGTCACCGATGAGTTCCTTCACGGCGGTCACGGCCTTGTCCGGATCGCCCGCGTCATCGCGGTATTCGACGTTGATGGTCGTCCCGTTGATCTCGTTCGTGCCGTCGGTTGCGTACGACATACCCGCGCGGAAGCCGCACAGGTACTGCTCGCCGTAGCCGGCAAGCGGACCGCTTTCGCTCGAAACGATGCCGACAGTGACCTCGGAGGGTCCCATCGTCTCGTCTCCACCGGCGTCGCCGCCGTCGGCCTGCGGCGCACAGGCCGCCATAACAAGGGCGCTGGTGGCGACCACCGTGCCCAGGAGCAACTTCTTCGTAACCCGCATGTGCGTGCCTTTCACCGTTGGAAGGGGGCATACCTGAAAGCTGATTCAGGTGGCACCTACAGTAGGCGACGGGCGAACAAGGGGCAAGTCATGGCTGCGGGATGCCGACATCCGTTACCGATTCGCGACCGGATCGGGATTACATGCCTGTGTTATATATCTGAGGTATATAGTCGAGATCGTGACAGACGCCGGCCCCATCGAAACGATCATCAGCGCGGCCTACTCACTGGGTCGCATCGCGGCGCATCGCACCGGCAACGACACCCCGGCGGCGCAGTGGCGGGCCCTTGCCACTCTCGAGCGCTACGGCGCGCTCCGGATCGGCGAGCTCGCTTCGGCAGCGCGAACGACACAGCCCGGGATGACGCGACTGATCGGCCAGATGGCGGATGAGGCGCTCGTGACCCGCTCCCCCGATCCCGATGACTCCCGGGCGACCGTGGTGCGCATCACCGCTGATGGACGAGCAGCGCTCGCGCGATGGCGGGCGCAGCTGAGCGAGACACTCGCTCCCCTCTTCGCCGATCTCACCGACGATGACCGCGCCGCGCTCGAGCGCACCGCTCAGCTGCTGCGCGAGCGCACGATCGATGTACCCCTCAACGCCTCAGGACGGAACCAATGACCGCATCCACCCACGCCCCGGCATCCGTCGCGTCGGTCTGGCGCCAGCCGGCACAGGTGTGGGCTGTCGCGTTCGCCTGTGTCGTCGCATTCATGGGAATCGGCCTGGTCGACCCGATCCTGCCCGCAATCGCCGCCTCGCTCGACGCGACACCCGTGGAAACCGAGCTGCTGTTCACCAGCTATCTGCTGGTCACGGGGCTTGCGATGCTCGTCACGAGCTGGGTCTCGAGCCGGATCGGCACGAAGGCCACCCTCATGACGGGGCTGGGGCTCATCGTGCTCTTCTCGCTCCTGTCCGCACTCTCCGGCAGCGTCGACGCCATCATCGGCTTCCGTGCCGGCTGGGGACTCGGCAACGCCCTATTCATCTCGACAGCCCTGGCGACCATCGTCGGCGCGGCAGCTGGCGGAAGCGGCGCGGCGATCGTCCTCTACGAAGCCGCCCTCGGACTGGGGATCGCGATCGGGCCGCTCCTCGGCGGTCTTCTCGGCGAGGTCAGCTGGCGCGGCCCGTTCTTCGGCGTGGTGGCGCTGATGGCGATCGCCTTCATCGCCGTCGCCGTGCTTGTTCGCGGGACCGGCGAGCGGCGAACCCCCATGCCGCTGTCGGCACCGATTCGCGCGCTGCGCACCCCAGCCCTTGCCGTGCTGGCAACGGCTGCCCTGTTCTACAACATCGGGTTCTTCATCCTGCTTGCCTTCTCACCCTTCCCCCTCGGGTTCGGTGCGATGGGGATCGGCCTGACCTTCTTCGGCTGGGGCGTTGCGCTGGCGATCACGAGCGTCTGGGTCGCGCCGACCCTCGCGCGACGGATGCCTCGCACCACGATCATGCAGGGCACGCTCGTGCTGCTTGCCGCGGACCTTCTGGCCGCGGGGCTGCTGGTCTCGTCGGCGGCGGCGCTTGTCACCTGCATCGTCATCGGCGGCCTCCTTCTTGGCGTCATGAACACGGTTCTCACCGAGTCGGTCATGGAAGCCACAGACCACCCGCGAGCCGTCGCGTCGTCGGCCTACTCTGCCGTGCGCTTCCTCGGCGGTGCGGCTGCTCCCCCGCTTGCCGCCCTGCTGTGGCACGCGTTCTCGGCGAGCGTGCCTTACTACGTCGCCGCCGTCGCGGTTCTGGTGTCGGGACTGATCATCCTGCTCGGGCGCGGAGCCCTTACCCGCATCGACGGTCACGTCGCCGATGTTCAGGAGGAAGGCGCGGCAGTGCTCATCGGAGACGCCGGCTGAGGCATCCTGCGCGCCAGATTCGCGCGAAGACAGAAATGCGGCCCGGGGAGAAACTCTCACCCGGGCCGCCTTCTTCGCGATTACCCGAATATCGTGAAGGTGTTGCTCTGATAACGAATCTACCTTTAGCGCCGGCTATGCGAACGCTATGTGAGAGCACTCTCACGCAAGGAGGACGCTGCAGCGGTGCGCGTCGAAGAACGAACACGAGACAGCACTGACGAGGTGGTGCACCCCCAGGGACTTGAACCCTGAACCCACTGATTAAGAGTCAGTTGCTCTGCCGATTGAGCTAGAGGTGCAGAGGTTTGCGACGCTCAGATTGCGCGGCGAACCGAGGGTCAACTCTAGCATCACGATTACGTCACCGAGAAATCGCGGGAGGCGCCGCCGCCTATCCTTGGTCTGTGAGCTTCTCTCCCGCGATGAACAGCTTTGACGCACCCTTCGACGGCGATCTCTCGACAGAGCTGAGCCTCGCGCTGCGGCTCGCGGATGCCGCTGACGCCGTGTCGATGGCACGCTTTGACGCCGCGGATCTCGACATCCGTGTCAAGCCGGATGCCACGTACGTGACGGAGGCCGATCTGGCGACCGAGCGGGCCATTCGCGACGTCCTCGAGGCCGAGCGTCCCGATGACGGGATCTTCGGCGAGGAGTTCGGATCATCCGGCAACGCCGCACGGGAGTGGATTATCGATCCGATCGACGGAACAGCCAACTACCTCAAGGGCATCCCGATGTGGGCGACGCTCGTCGCCCTCGCGATCGACGGCGTTCCCCGCGTCGGTGTGGTCAGTCAGCCCGCGATCGGGCGACGCTGGTGGGGCGCCACCGGGCTCGGCGCGTGGACCTCGACCCCCTCGGGCGAGGCGACTCGACTACAGGTTTCAGACATCGACTCCCTCGATCGTGCGAGCGTCAGCTTTCAAAGCATCGGCCAGTGGGACGAGGCGGGCCGCGTCGATGACCTCATCCGTCTGACCCGCGCCGTCTGGCGCGATCGCGGATACGGTGACGCCTGGCCCTACATGCTGCTTGCCGAAGGCCGCCTCGAGATGGTCGCCGAGTTCGGCGTGAAGGAATACGACATCGCTCCCTACGTGCCGATCCTGCACGAAGCCGGTGGCAGGTTCACTGCGGTCGACGGAACCCACACCCTAAGCGATCGGTCGGGCATCGCCACCAACGGCATCCTGCACGATGCCTTCATCGACCTTCTCCGTGGCGATGAGGCAGCGTCATGACCTCACGAGCGTTGCACACGACCCTCCTGGCTCCAATCCTGCTGGGCGCACTGGCCCTTGCCGCCTGCTCGACAGGTCCCGCACCCTCTCCCACACCAACGACCACAGAATCGGCCCCGCCAGCAGCTCCGGTCGAGACCCCGGATGCCTCCCCCAGCGCCACCGCGGAGGCGTCAGCACCATCGTGCGACACACTCATCTCCGCCTCGCTCGTCGACGAGCTCACCAGCTACGGCTGGACCTCGCGCGCCGACGACTTCCTCGTCGGCGCGACGGTCGTCGAGGGTGGCCTGCAGTGCACCTGGGCTGACTTCGACGGCCCAGCGACTGACAACCTGCTGGTCTTCGGCTGGGCCCCGATCGCCGCCAGCGAGGCAACGCGCCTGCAGGCCGACCTCATCGGTCAGGGCTGGCTGCGCGAGGACGGCGCCCAAGGCACCTACATCACGACAGACCCGCAATACGCCGTCGCGGTCGATGAGGACGGGTACGGGATGACCTACCTGTTCGGCGACGGCTGGGTGACTCTCGCTCTGACCAAGCAGGGTCTCGTGCTGATCGAACGACCCGACGCCTGAGCGCGGGCTGGAACTGCCGGGGCGCCCGCATCTGAGCTGTCAAGCCGCTCGTGCAATCCTCTGCGCTCTGGTGTGCTTGCCGCATGCCAGGTTCGATGCTCTCCCGCGCAGCACGCGGCGCCGTCGGACGCGCCCCGTCGACCGATGGTCGATGGTTCTCCACGTCGCCTACGGTGCGGGGGCTGGTGCTGCTGCCCTGGCGATCGGCGCCCAGAAGTCCTACGCCCTCGAGGGTACGGCGGGAATGGCCCTCGGCGGGTGGGCCGCTGCCACCGGCATCCTGCAGCAGGCAGTCGATGCGCCGGGGCTCGCGTGGGGTCGGCCCGGTTTCAAGGAGGTCGCCGCCAGCCCCGAGCGCTACCTGTTCGAACAGCGCGAGTTCATGGCCGAACACTTCAACACCCAGCCGACGCCCGGCCCCGTGGGCCACGGCTTCACCCAACACAACGTCGACTCGGGCGAGACCTGGTGGTCGGCCGACCTGTCACCGAACGTCCGTGGTTTCGGCCTCGACACGTGCAATCAGGTCGCGGGGCCCGACGGCGCGGTTCCCGAGGTGCAGTTCCGCTGGCTCGAAACGCAGCTGCAGCAGGCGCAGGCCGAGAACAAGCTCGTCCTGATCTTCAGCCACCACAACAGCCTCACGCTCGAGAACAAGGCGCAGCGCTTCGATGACCCGCAGAAGCTCTACGGCGCCGAGGAGTTCGTCGCGATGCTGCTGAAGTACCCCGTCGTGATCGGTTGGCTGAACGGCCACACGCACCTGAATCAGGTCCTCGCGCACGCGGACGGCGAGCGCGGCTTCTGGGAGATCACGACGGCATCGTGCATCGACTTCCCGCAGCAGCAGCAGGTGGTCGAGATCGTCGACAACCGCGACGGCACCCTGTCGCTGTTCACGACGGTGCTCGATCACGCCTCCCCCGCCGTTCCCGGTTCCAGCGGCAGCGTCGCCGACCTCGCGTCGCGCTCGCGCGAGTTCGCCTCGAACGACTGGGCAGAAAGCCCCATGATGCGCCGGGGCTCGCCGCTGGATCGCAACACCGAGCTACTCCTGAAGGCCCCGTTCGATCTGTCGCGAATCACGGATGCCGCGCTCGAGAAGCAGCACCTGACAGAGAACGCACGGATCCTGGCGTACGAGACGGAGCGTGGACTGTGAAGCGGCGACTGATCACGGCATCCGTGCTCGCGGCGAGCATGCTGGCGGTGGCCGGATGCTCGCAGGTCGAGGCTCTGGCACCGGTCGGCGGGAACCACCTGACCGAGGTTCGGTACGCCGCTATCGACATCCTGCTCGCGAAGAACATCGACGTCCTCGTCGCGCCGGTGTGTGAGCAGGACGGCGAGGCGGTGTCGTGCACGGGCGAGACGGCAGACGGCGAAACGATCACCGTCACCTCGCCCGCCGACGCGACCGACACGGTGACGGTGACGGTCGGCGACGAGACGATCTACAGCGGCAAGTACTGGGACATCCTGGATGACGCCGTGCGAGGTGACCTGTGAGCGCGTGGATGCTGCTCGGCCGCGCGTGGCGGGTGTGGGTCCCTGTCGCCCTGCTGAACACCGCGGTGCAGGTGCTGCTCGTGGTGCCGTTTGTCACGCCCGCGGCATCCGTCGTCTTCGTGCTGCTTGCGCTCGTCTCGCTCGCTGGAATCGTTGTCAGCGTCGCGCTGGTTGCGGCCGCGTTCCGGTCTGCGCTCGACGCCGGCAGGCGATGGCCGACCTGGGCGGAATGGCTTGCGGTGCTGCTGCTCACGGTGGCCGTCTCGGCGAGCGCTCTGACCGCGTCGTGGCTCGTGATTCCCGCGCTCGCGGTCGCTGCCATCATGCTGCCTGCCGTCTTCGGAGTTCCGCAGCGCACCGCGTGGGGCTTCGGCCTCTTCGCACGGGCGCCGCTGCGCGGCATCCTGCTGACCCTCATGACGGTCGCGCTGGTGGCGCTGCTGTGGTTCGCAGCGCTCATGTTCGGTTTCTTCGTCACCGGATGGGTCGGTGCCGCGCTGACGTGGCTGGTCTTCGGCCTGGTCGGGGCGTTCATCCTCGCGACGTGGTTCGCCACCCCGCGGCGCGACCGGGTCTGATCTAGCCGCTAACGGATGCCGACATCGAGCTGATCGACAGGTCGAACGCCCCGAACGGGAAGGGGAAGAGGAACCCCCACTCGCTGTCAGGGCTCCAGTCCCGAATGGGGAGGAGTCCGAACCAGACAAGCGAGACGACCAGCGACACCGCGGCGATAGCGAGGATCATAATGGTCGCGCGGTCGAGGATCCGCAACGCCGCCGGAACACTCTGCGCCCGTCGAATCACGAGAGTGAGCGCAACGATGAAGACCAGGACGCCAGCGACGATGACAAACGGGCTCGGCTCCAGCGTCAGCGAAATGCACTGCGGCACCGTGTCGGTCGGGTTGCCGTTCGAATCGATGTAGCCCCCGTCTGCCCCGATCCCGCCGGCACATGTGCCAGCGCTGCCTCGCGTGAACGTCACGTAGACCATGAGAGCAAGAGCCGTCACGGTAGCAACCCGGCGGATGGCGGCGATGATCTCCACACCGGGAAGAACTGATCCCGACGTGAGGGAGGTCGAGGTCGCAGCATCCGTATCGGTCATGGCCACACCGTAACCCGGTTGACCCGGGGCACCGCAAGACACGGAAGAATCGAACCGTGAGTTCGTCGCTGTTCGCGCCGCCCCGATTCTCCGACCTCGCCGCTGCGGCGGCGGGCGAGAAGCCCCTGACCTGGCGACAGCGTCGCGCCCGGTTCCGGCAGATCTGGGGTCTGGCCAGGCGCCACGGCCTCCTCCCCTTCCGCAAGCTCGACTTCAGCTACGACCCGGCGACAGCGGATCTCCGTGCGCGCCAGGCACGAGGGCTTCGCGAAGCGCTCGAAGAAGCAGGTGGCGGCTTCATCAAAGCCGGACAGCTCCTCTCGACACGCGACGACATCCTGCCGGCCGAATGGGTTCGCGAGCTCTCGCGCCTGCAGAAGGAAGTCAACCCCGCGCCGGCCGCACAGATCGAAGAACTCCTCGAGCGCGAACTCGGCGAGCGTCGCGGCCGCTTCGCAACCTTCGACGTGGAGCCGCTGGCTGCCGCATCCATCGCCCAGGTCCACCGGGCGACGCTGGATGACGGCACCGTCGTGGCCGTGAAGGTGCAGCGCCCCGGCATCCGTGCCCTGCTGGACTGCGACATCGACATCATGCTGCGCCTGGCTGGCTGGGCGACGCGTCGCATCAAGCAGGCCCGCCAGTTCGGTGCGCTCGACATCGCGAAGCAGTATGCCCAGGATCTGCGCAATCAGGCCGATTTCGCGCGTGAGGCAAGCAACCTCGAGAGCCTCGCCCAGTCGGCGCGGTCGGCTCGTGACGAGGTGCGCATCCCGCGGTTCTTCCCCGATCTGTCCACCGATCGCGTGCTCACGATGGAGTTCATCGACGGCGAGACGATCACCGCGCTGCGGCGGGAGGGGCAGACCGATGAGATCGAGGATGCCCTGCGCACGGTTCTGCGCAGCTTCTTGCGCCAGCTCGTGATCGACGGCGTCTTTCACGCCGACCTGCATCCGGGAAACGTCATCATCGACCCCGACGGCACGTCGACCCTCATCGACTTCGGGTCGGTCGGGCGGCTCGACCGGGATCTGCGCCAGACGGTGCAGGACCTCGCGATCGCGTTCCTGCAGGGCGACACACGCCGGGTCGCGGATGCCGCGCTGGCGATCATGCCGTTGGCAAACCCCGCCGACGAGCCCGGATTCCGGCGCGCGCTCGCGGAGTTCGTCACCCACGATCTCGGCAGCGGCTCCCGCATCACCCTCCGAACCATCGACAACGCCAGCGACCTGTTCACCCGCTATGGCAGCGCCCTCCCCGCAGACCTCGTCGCCGCCGGCCGCGCTTTCGCGATCCTCGAGGGGACCCTGCGCACTGCGGCACCGACGATGGATGTCATCGGCGAGTCCCGCGACGCAGCGCAGGCGCTCATCCTCTCCCAATTGCGCCCGCGGGCTCTGGCAGGGGCGATCGGGCGGTCCGCGCTCGGCGCATTCCCGCGCCTCCGGCGACTCCCCGATCGGATCGAGACCATCGTCGGCGATCTTGCCGACGGCAAACTCACCGTCAAGATCCGGCTGTTCGCCGACGATCGTGATCGCCGGGTCGTCACGGGCGTCATCCGTCGCGTCTCGACCGTGATCCTCGGCGGGATGCTGACTGTCGCATCGTTCGTCATGTTCGTGCTCCCGCCGTTCGAGGGAGGATCGCTCTCCCCCGTCGCCGCCGGGGTCGCACTGGCTATCGGAGCTGCCGCGTCTTTTGTGACGGCGGCGGTCGATGCGCTGCTGGGGCGCCGCCCCTGACATCCTGCTGCCCGCGAGCATCCGGACAGTGCAGAATCAGGGCATGGAACGCTTCGACACTGTTGTCATCGGCGCCGGGATTGCGGGGCTCACCGCCGCACGGCTGCTCGTGGCGGCGGGCCGCACCGTCGTCATCCTCGAGGCCCGGGACCGCGTCGGCGGACGCGTGCAGACCGATCGCACGGATGGTGAGGTGACCGATCTCGGCGCCTCCTGGATCCACGGCATCACCGACAGCCCCGTCGCCGCGGCGGCCGAGGCGTTTGGGATGCGCACGGTGGAGTTCACCGTCGGTGGCTACCAGCCCGACAGCCGGCCGATCGCCTACTACGGCCCGGACGGCGTGCGACTCTCGGATGCTGAGGCCCGCGCGTTTGCGGACGACGTGCACACGGTCGATGCGGCATTGCTCGCGGTGATCGCGGCATCCGCCCCTGAGGCTTCGTACCGGGATGTCACCGAGCAGGCACTGGCCGATCAGGGCTGGGACGCCGAGCGCACCCAGCGGGTGCGCGAGTATCTCGAGCACCGCGCCGAGGAGCAGTACGGCGCCTGGATCGAGGACCTCGCCGCCCACGGCCTCGACGACGACGCGATCGAGGGAGATGAGGTCGTGTTTCCGGACGGGTACGACGTGCTCGCGACGCGGCTGGCCGACGGGTTCGACATCCATCTCCAGCACGTTGTCACGAGCGTCGACTGGTCGGATGACGGCGTCGTCGTCTCAACCGATCGAGGCGTGTTCGAAGGCGAGACCGCGGTAGTCACGGTGCCGGTCGGTGTGCTGCGGTCGGACGAGTTCGTCATCCGCCCCCCGCTGCCCGAGCCGGTCGCGGGCGCACTCTCGCGCCTGACGATGAACGCGTTCGACAAGGTGTTCCTGCGCTTCCCCACGAAGTTCTGGGACGAGGGCGTGTACGCCATCCGTCAGCAGGGCCCCGAGAGCCGGGCCTGGCACTCCTGGTACGACCTGACAGCGTTGCACGGCACGCCGACGCTGCTGACGTTCGCCGCCGGCCCCACGGCCCGCGAGGTCGCCGGGTGGGATGCCGAGCGCATCGTCGCCAACATCCTCACGCAGCTTCGCCGGCTCTACGGCGATCGCGTCGTCGAACCGACGAGCGTTGCGATCACGTCTTGGCACGACGACCCGTTCGCCCGCGGCTCCTACGCGTACATGACGCTCGGGTCGACGACCGCCGACCACGACGACCTTGCAACGCCGATCGGCGGCGTGCTGCACCTGGCTGGTGAGGCGACCTGGACCGACGATCCCGCAACGGTGCCCGCAGCGATGTTCTCTGGCCATCGCGCCGCCGAGCGGATCGCAGGTCACGACATCCCGATCGACACGCTCTGGCGCTGACGCGGAAGCCGGCCCTCAGGACTCGGGGTCGTACTGGAACTCGCGCACTTCCTGCGGGCAGCGGCACGCGACCGCGATCTTCGCCGCCCACTCGTACGCCTCGGCCGCCGTCGGCACCTCGATAATCGTGTAGCCACCGAACAGGTCACCGGTGCTTGGATAGGTACCCTCAGTCACGACGCCCTCGCCGTCGACGGTCACCGGCGCGATGCTCTCGTTGACACCGCCACCGAAGACGTACACTCCAGCAGCCTTGGCCTCACGGATCACGGCGTGCGCGGCTTCCCCCACGGCTTCCCACTCGTCATCGGGAACCACCATGGCCGAACTCGGGAACGAGATCATGAACTTCGTCATGCGAGCAGTGTGGCACCGGGCGTGATCGCGATCCAGCCCCTTCGCTGCCGCGTCTGCTCCTCAGGCGCCCGGCTCGGCGCCCGTCGCGACCGGGCGGCCCGCCGTATTGGACCACTGGCTCCAAGATCCGGGATAGACAGCCACATCCAGGCCTGCCGCCGCACCGGCAAGCGCCGTGTGCGCCGCCGTGAGGCCCGACCCGCAATACGCAGCGACCGATGTGAGGTCGCTAACTCCGACACTCTCGAAAGCTGCGCGAATCGTCGCGGGTGGCGCGAAGCTCGCACCATCGAGCACCGCGTCTGCGGGCAGATTCACCGCGCCGGGGATGTGCCCGGCAACGGGATCGAACGGCTCAGATTCTCCGCGGTAGCGCTCCGGCGCACGCGCGTCGAGCAGTACTCCGCGCTGCGGCCAGGCTGCAGCCTCATCGATCGAGATGCCCTCTTCCACACCGTCGAACAAGATCGATCCTGGTTCGGGTGAAACGTCGCCAGTCTCGAGCGGGAGTCCAGTCGCCCGCCACGCCGACAGGCCGCCGTCGAGAACACGGATGTCGCTGACGCCGGCGCCGCGGAGCAGCCACCAGGCGCGCGCCGCGGACACCGAACGGAAGTCGTCATAGACGACCACCGCGTCTCCCGCGTGCAGACCCCAGCGGCGGGCGGCATCCTGCAGCGTCGCGCGAGATGGGAGCGGGTGCCGCCCCTCCGAGGGCGCACCGTGCGTGGCAAGTTCGGTGTCCATGTCGACGTATACGGCACCCGGGAGGTGCCCCGCGCGGTAGTCGTCCCGACCGTCTGGCTTGTCGAGACGGTAGCGCACGTCAAGAAGCCGGAGGCCGCGTCCGTTTGAGTGGTGGTCTTTCGCTTCGTTGCGATGATCAGCTGTCGTTAGTTTAGGCGGCGGTGATCTCGGGGAGTATCACCGCCTCGTCGATGGTGGGGGTGGTCGCGGTGAGCTCGGTCATGGAGGCTTCGGAGAAGTAGCGGCGGTCGGCGGCTTCCCATTCGTCGTGTTGCTCGACGAGGACGGAGCCGGCCAGGCGGAGCAGGGCGGCGTTGTTCGGGAACACGCCAACGACGTCGGTGCGGCGCTTGATCTCCCGATTGAGGCGTTCCAGCGGGTTCGTGGACCAGATCTGTCGCCAATGCCGGGCGGGGAACGCTTTGAACGCGAGGATGTCGTCACGGGCGTCGGTGAGCATCACGGCGGTCTTGGGGTGGACGCGCTCGATCATGCGCACGACTTCGTCGAACTGGGCATCGATGTGCTCGGCGTCGGGTTGGGCGAAGATCGTGCGGATCACGCTGGCGACCATCTCCTGCCGGCCCTTCGGGAGGGCGGTCAGGACGTTGCGCATGAAGTGGACGCGGCAGCGCTGCCAGGCGGCGCCCTGCAACACGGTCGCTGCGGCCTTCTTCAGTCCGGCGTGGGCGTCGGAGATCACCAGCTTCACCCCGCCCAGACCTCGTGTCTTCAACGAGCGCAGGAACTGCTTCCAGAACTCCTCGGTCTCGCTGTCTCCGACATCGAAGCCCAGCACGACCCGCCGCCCGTCAGCGGCGACGCCGATCGCGACGACGACCGCCTGGGACACGACACGGTGGTCGATGCGGACCTTGCAGTAGGTCGCGTCGAGGAACACGTAGGGGTAGGCGATGTCAGACAGCGAGCGGTCGCGGAACGATGCGACCTCGGCGTCGAGCCCTTGGCAGATGCGGGACACCTCGGACTTCGAGATGCCAGTGTCAGCGCCGAGCGCTTTGACGAGGTCATCGACCTTCCGGGTTGAGACGCCGTGGAGGTAGGCCTCCATCACGACCGCGAACAAGGCTTGGTCGACCCGGCGGCGCCGCTCCAGCAGCGACGGGAAGAACGACCCCTGCCGCAACTTCGGGATCCGCAACTCCAGATCCCCAGCCGTGGTCGACAGCACCCGCGGCCGGGAACCGTTGCGGGTAGTCGTGCGCTCGCTCGTGCGCTCGTAGGGGGCGGCGCCGATGAATGCGGCTGTCTCCGCGTCGATCAGCTCCTGGTAGAGCCGCTCGGTCGCGGCTCGGATGCGGTCGGTGGTGCCGGTGAGCTTCAGTTCCCCGAGCAGCTCGAGGAGGGCAGACTGGTCAAGAGCCATCGTGCGGTGTCGTCTTTCTGTGTGAGTTCTTGGTCGTTCTCACTGACCATCGCACGATGGCTCACCCCGTCGCGGTCACGACGCCGCGGGCCCGAAAGACCACCACCCCGCGGGACTCCAGGAAGCCGGATGCCGGGCCCCGCCTCGAGAAGATCGTGAAGTTCGTGGGCCGAGATGAGCGGGGAGCTAGGCATAGCAGGATCCTCGCATGCGCGCGAAAACGAAGAGCCTCCCGGACCAGCGCAATCGCACGGCCCAGGAGGCTCACTCCGACAGTGTGACAGCGGCTTCGGCATCCATCTTCTGTGTGCCGTGGTGGAGATGGGGGGAATCGAAAGAGGCTTTGGGCATGTGAACGACCCGCATTCGACGCCGAAAACCGCGGAATCCTGCCGCTGTCGAGGGCATGCGCCGACAGGAACATGCAAGAAGAATCGCCCACATTCACGGCAAATGCGGGCGATATGTGGGCGATCCGACGGAGGAGATTCTCAACATCGAATCTGTGGAGATCGGGGAGTCAACCGGGCCGCAAACGCCGCCGCGTGGCTGTTCCTCGCTCAGTCAAGGCTACGCCGCTCACGCTCGTGGATCCAGCAGGTCGCCGCGACGCAGAGGTCACATGCCCATCGAGGGGCCAGAGGAACGCGAGGGACTCGAGCCCGGCACGCGGTGGGGTCCCGTCATCCGTCGCTGCTCGTCCTGCTGCATGCGGTTGTAGGTCTCACGGGTGATCAGATCTGCAGCCAGCCCCTGCTGGCGCGCCCGAGCCATCATCCGGGTCGCAGTGCTGACGCTCACGTTGAGGTAGTCCGAGACGAACTTGAGCGGAGCGAGATTGATGGTGGATGCAATCCGGTAGAGGACGATCGCCTGGTCGCGAGCTTCGGTCGGCGTGCGATCGCTGTGTGCTCTCACGTCTGCGAGATAGGACGACAGCGGTTGGAACTCGCCGCCCTCTCGTGCGACCGTGACAATCCGGAACGCGGATGCCGCGACGAGCCACTGGACCCGCGCTTCGCGCAGCACCTGCGCCGTGACCTCATCGCCCTCGCCGACGCGGTCGACACGAACTGTCGCGGCTACCGCGCGACGCAGGGCGTCGTCATATTCGCCGTGGAGTCGGATGGCGCCAGGCACGCCGGGCTCACCCGTCACGATGACGTCCCAGGCAGTCGGGATGCTGATGCCATCGCCCACCTCGACTCTCTCGGGCGCGATCGACTCGACGACAAGTTCGGTCATGCGGCGAGTCTGCCATGCACAATTCCGGAGGGCAATGCGTGACGTGAAGAATTCATGTCGCGCATTGCTCAGTTTGGGTGTACGGTGTGCGCAAGTGCTGTCACACACTGCGCACAACCATGGGAGATGGAACGATGAACCAGACATCGACGTCGCTCGCGTTGACGATGAAGGCTGCTGCAGAACTCGTCGGCGTGGACTACCCCACGATCAAGCTCGGCATCGACAGCGGGACGATCCCGACTGTCCAGCTGGGTCCCCGACGGATGATCCCGAGAGCCGCGCTGCTGCGGATCTTCGGCGTCGAGCCCTGACTACTTGGGTCAGCCTTCGCCGGCGAGCATACTCACCAGAAGGGCGATCATCAGTTCCTTCTCTTTCGGGTCGCTCATCGCGACCATGAGCGTGATCGCTGCCAGCGCGTTGTTGGAGATCCGCGCCACGCCGCGCGCGTCGTCGAGCACCTGGTTGCGGGCAAGGAAGTGCACGAACAGCGCCGCCGCGCTGCGCTTGTTCCCGTCGGTGAGCGGGTGGTCCTTCACGACGAGGTAGAGCAGATTCGCCGCCTTCTCCTGCACCGTCGGGTATAGGTCCACTCCCCCGAATCCCTGATAGATCGTCGCCACCACACCGCGCAACGCGTCGCCCCGTTCGCCGCCGAACAGCGCGTCGGCCGGAAACTCCGCCCCGACTTCGTCGATCACCGCCCGCGCCTCGTCATAGGTCAGCGTCCAGGTCGGCACATCGCCGTCAACAACGGGTATCTCGCCCTCGTCGTAGTCGCGGAGCGCGCGCAGGCTCGGCAGGTAACGCGCGACGACTTCTGCGACGCCAGCAACAAGCTGGTCCGTCGAGCGTGACAGCACCTTCACAAGCGAGTCGAGCTCCAGGAGCCGGCGCTCGTTGGTCGCGATTCCCTTCAGCATGTACCGCTTGAGCACATCGGTCGACCAGCGACGAAACTCGACAGCTCGCGCCGAGTTCGCCCGGTACCCGACGGCCAGCACCACGTCGAGGCTGTACAGCGTCACGGGACGGTCGGAGGAAGCAATTTGCACTTTCTGCAAATTGCTTTCGGCATCGACCTCGGCATCGCGGATGATGTTGCTGATGTGACGTGAGACGCTCGATCGCGCGATCCCGAACAGCTGCTCGATATCGGCCTGCGAAGCCCACACGGTCTCGCCCTCCGTGCGCAGCTCGAGGGACACCACACCATCCGTGGACTCGAAGATCTCGATCGCCGACCTCATTCGCCTAGTTCACCACGAGCGGCCGACAACGCAGAACGATCGCACCGGGTCTGTCGCTCCGACATCTGACGCCCCGTGGTCGGCGTCAGCGCGACAATCAGGACCAGCACCGTCAGATCGACATCCCGCGCCCCGCGCTCGGCGCAACGTGAGGCCCGCGCGCGAAGGCATCGTGTCGATCTCGAACCTGCGCAGCCCGTTGCATCTCTGCCCGGGCTGCACGCACGGCATCCTGCATCGTCAACTCCGTGCTGCCGCGCAGCATGCAAGTCGCGACGTTCGCGCGCGCGGCGCGGCCGGTGTGTGCGACAGCGACCACCTCGTTGTGCTCGCGTCCACGGGTAAGGCCGACGTAGAGGCCGGCGGCGTCCACGTCAGGGCCGACGATCGAAGCATCCACCGTCTCGCCCTGTATGCCGTGCACGGTCGACGCGTACGCGAGTTGCACGTGCTCGAACGCGTAGTCGCGTGTGACCTTGCGCACATCCCCGCTGTCGTTGACGGATCGCAGCAGCAGCGAGTCTTCGGCGATCTTGCTGACGACCCAGGTGGCGCGATTCTCCACCCCCACACGACGATCGTTGCGGCGCGTCTGAACGGTGTCGCCGACGAGGATGCGCTGCTCCCCCATGCCCCACGCGAGAACGGTCGGGTCCAGTTCCCCGCGATCGACCCGCCGCTGCTGGATCTCGTCGTTGAGTGCGCCGGCGTCGCTATTGGCGCCGGTGACGAGCGCGACACGCTTGCCGCGCGCCTGCCATGCGAAGTAGGCGTCGATCATGTGCCGATGGGCATCCTCCGCATGGTCGACTCGTGTCAGGTGCCCGCGTTCGTCCAGTCGGCTCGCGATACGCGCCGCGTGCTCGGCATCGTCGGGATGCCGCAGCTCGAGCGTGAGGGCCGCGTACTCGGCATCCGCGAATCGGTGCACCGCGTCCAGCTCGACCGCGGCGCAAGCGTGCCGGACGGCGGCAGCCATGGCACCCACGTGTCCGACGGGGAGGGCTTGATAAGGGTCGCCGACCATGGCGACGCCGACACCGCGCTCGTGGGCGAGTTCTGCGAGCGCGTTCGCGACCTGCAGGTCGACCATGCCGGCCTCGTCGACGACAATGCGGTCCCGCGCGCGCAGGACGAAGCTCGTCGGGCCGTCGTAGATCGCTCCGGTAGCAGCATCCACGTCGCCGATCGACAGTCGATGCCAGGTTGTGGCACCCGCGGCATCCGTGCCCCACCGGAATCCGTGATCCGCGAGGAGCGCGTGGATGCTGGTTGCGGCCGCGCCGACCTCGCGCGCTGCAACCGAAGCCGCCTTGCGCGTGGGCGCGACGATGAGCATGCGTCGGCGTTGCGCGCTCAGCGCGCGAAAGACGACCCGCAGCATGGTCGTCTTGCCTGCACCGGCCGGCCCGGTGACGGCGACCAGGCCGTCGCTTCCGGCGATCGCGGCTGCGGCGACGAATTGCGCCGAGTCCAGTTGGCCGCACTCCCCACCGGCCTGCTTTCGCAGTTCGGTGGGGAGGAGGGAGCGTCCGGGCGTTGCGATTCGGTCGAGCCGGTGCGAGAGGAAGATCTTCGACCTCATCGTTTCGGTCGCCATGAAGACCTTGACGTGCGCGGGGGCGTCGGCCCCGCCTCCGAGGTCGACCGACTCGCGCAGCGCTCGTGCGGTGACGTCGTCGATCACCTGATCGAGGTCGGCACGCGCGGCGACGATTCCACTGCGTGAGAGCGCGCGGATGGCGCCGGCGCGCACGTCGAAAGCACTGAATCGCCCACTGGAGCCCACAGAGCGCCCGTCCGCGTCGACGATCGCCATCGCCGCGAGCAGGTCACGATCGAGCACCGCAGGATCGACGTGATCGAGTTCGACCGTGGCGCGCTCCTGGCGCAGGGTCTGATCGATCTCGGCGATCTCGTCGCGCACGACTGCTTCCCACGAGCCTTCATCGAGGCCCTGGGGCTTGTTCGGCCTCGACACCGCCCACGCGCGCCGATCGATCTGCGTCAGCGCGTCCATGCTGGGCGCGGACCCGCCGTGAGCAGACGTCCATTCAGCGATCAGGCGTGCACGGTTGGCTTCGATCTGCGCGGACCGACGAGACAGCGGGCGCACGGTAGCGGCCAGCTCAGCGATCTCGCCGTCGATCCCGATCGTGTAGCCGTGGCGGGCCAGCGCTGCGATCCACTCAGGATCGGTGCGCGCAGCAAGCTCACCTTCGGCATTCACAACGGTGTGCAGCTTCATCGCGACTCGGGAGTCGACGTTCGACCACCTGCCGTCGGCGCCGAGCACCTTCACGTTGAGCCACAGATGACGATGGATGTGCGGGTCAAGCGCGCGCGAACGGCGGTGCTGCAACTCGACAACCTCGAGCCGGGTGCTGTCTTCGCGGATGAGCCCGTTGTGTCCACGTCGGGCATTGAGTTGCCGCTGCCAGGTGAGGAGCACTTGGTCTCTCAGCCGGTCCTGCAGCGCTTCGAACTCTCGTGCGAGCCCAGGATGCAGAAGCGCGGCGATGCTGTAGGACTTCGGGTGATTGATCGTCCCGTCGAGCACCAAGTCAGCGTCGGGACTCAACCGCTGACGGCCTCGTTCCTCCCCCGTGATCGGATCGTGGCCGGTCAGCCATACGCGGAGTCCACCGGCGGTCAACTCGTCGCTCGAGATGGCACCGTTCTCCACGATGAATCTCGATACGGTCGCACCTGAGACATCGCTGTAGTTCTCGAGCGCTTCGACACCGTAAAGGTGCGGGAGGTGAGCATCGCAGGTGCCCTCCATCGCGTACGCGATCGCGTGGCGGACCCCGCGCGAATTAGCACCCCGTTTCCAACGCTCCAGGCCACCTCTCATGGCGCCAGGGTACGACCGGTTTTCTCGATTATCCAGGGATTTTTCCGAAGTGTAGCCAAGTGGCGGCGGATGCAGATTTGTGCATGCGGACCGGCCGCGGTCATCCCGTGATGCCTGCGTGCATCGTCATTCGCCAGGTGATCAGTTCGATGCTCGTCTTCGCCGTTCGGTCACCTCGTCGCGGCACTGCGTCGCGATGTGTCGGAGCCCCCTGTCTCGCAGCGGCGAGTCCGTTCGGAAGCCTAGAGCGATCATCTCGCGGTCGCGTTTCGGTAGCTCGGCAGCGGGGAGGCCCACTCATTGCTCCAGCGAGGTGCCCGCAGTCGCCCGGAGCAGGGCGGGCACTCCATCGGCCGGGCAATAGCAACGCGGCACTGGGACGACGCGGATTCGAACGGTGATTCGATGTCGCCGCGCCAGGCCTCGATTCCCTCGCGCATCGCGAGCGCAGCGATGATCAGTGCGGCGATCGAGTCGGCCCACGTCCAGCCGAAGAGCGAGTTCAGCAGCAGGCCGATCAGCACGGTGCCGGACAGGTAGATGCACAGCAGCAGTTGCTTGGCGTCTGCCTGGACGCTCTTGGACCCGAGTTCGCGGCCGGTCCGGAATTGGAACCACGCGAGTGCGGGCATGACGACAAGGCTCGCGACCGCGATACCGATGCCAAGCGGGCTGTGCTCAACCGGTTCGACGCCGGCGAGGGCGATGATCGCGTCGACGGTGACGTACACGGCAAGCGCGAAGAACGCGATGCCGATCGCCCGGACGGTCGGCTTCTCCCACCGTTCGGGATTCTTCCGGGTGAACTGCCATGCCACCGCCACGGCCGAGAGGACCTCGATGAATGAGTCCAGACCGAACCCGATCAGCGCAGCCGACGACGCGGCCGCACCCGCAGCGACCGCGATAATGCCCTCGAGGATGTTGTAGGTGATCGTGAACGCGACGATCAGTCGCACCCGCCGGTGCAGCGTCACGCGGCGATCAGCCGTGATCGCCGCGCTCATTGGACATCCTGCACACAGCAGCCAGGAACGGTACAGGCCGGGTCGATACACGGTGCGCTCTCGTCCACCGCGAGCGTCACTTCGAGCAACGAGGTCAGCGCGTGGGAAAGATGCGGATCGGCGATCTCGTACCGGGTCTGCCGGCCCTCAGGCTCGGCGACCACGATGCCACAGTCACGCAAACACGCCAGGTGGTTGGACACATTTGACCGGGTCAGCTCAAGCTCCCGCGCAAGCACAGCCGTGTAGCTTGGCCCATTCAGCAGAGTCATCAGGATCCGTGAACGCGTCGGGTCCGCCATGGCCCTGCCGAGCCGGTTCATCACATCCACTCGCGTGGCAATAGTCAGCACGCGATGACTATACAGTTTGTGCTGACCTATAACGTAGTCGCACTTCAGCCGGCTGGCAGAGTGAATCGGCTGCACTTTCGTTCCGTTCTTCAAGCAAGGATGGAACTCGATGAACAGGAAGTACTCGCCGGAGATGCGTGAGCGTGCGTTGCGGGTGTTCGCCGAGGCGCGGCCGGAGCACCCGAACATGATGAGCGCGGTCCGTCATGTCGCCGGTCTGCTCGGGATGAGCCCGGAGACGCTGCGCCTCTGGCGGCGCCGCTACGAGGTCGACGCCTGCACCAAGCCAGGCGTCTCGACCGACGCCGCTCAACGGATCAAGCAGCTGGAGAAGGAAGTCTCGGAGTTGCGGAAGGCGAACGAGATCCTCAAGGCTGCGAGCGTGTTTTTCGCGAAGGAGCTCGACCGCCCCTGACCGAGACGATCCGGTTCATCGACGAGTACCGGGATCGCTTCGGGTCGAGCTCATCTGCCGTGTCCTGCGACCGGCAGTGCAGGGCTTCCTCACCTCCCGCGGCTACCGCGCGGCGCGAAAGACCGCGCCCCGTCGGCCCGACAGCTGAAGGACGAACTGCTGGTGCCGGAGGTCGCGAGGCTGCATGCGGAGAACTACGGCGTCTATGGGCGCCGTTCACCACGCGGTCCGACAAGACGACGCCGCTGCCGAGTGATCTCGTGAACCGAGGGTCCAGACACCTCCGTCTCCAGCTCTTCCCAAACTCTTCCCAAGCGGCCGCTGGAACAGCAAGAACTGCGGAATCTCGCGGGAGAGCTCCCGATTGAGAAGCGCGATCCCTTCGTCTTTGAAATCTCAAACGGCCAGATTAGCGCTAGTTTCCGTCGTCGAGCGTGACCGAGCAATGCTCTGAAATGTCGGAAAGGGCTTTCATGGCGGAGACGGAGGGATTTGAACTCTGAAGGTTCGACATTTCCAACATTTCGACGGCCACAGTCCCGCATGATTCCGCGGAATCACTGCATTCCACGCTGTGCTCAGTGACGGTCGTTTGCGGTCGATTCTTCCCAAACGTTTCCCACGTGCCGGAGCCGTTCGGGCGAGCGATCCCGGGGATGTGCGGCCAGGCTACCACCCGCGTCGATCACGTCTCCGGCCACTCAGTGTTAGCCCGTGCGCGGCCGCAGGTCGGGACGTTCGTCCCGACCTGCGCCGTCCGTATCGGACGTAGGGTGGACGTGTCCTCGATACCCACACAGGGTATGCGCGAGGTCATCGCAGGTCTTGGTGACCTGTCCAGAAGGAGTGGTGTTCTGATGATGTGGGATGACGGCGACGGCGGCTACGACATGGGCTTCGGGATGGGCATGGGCTGGGGCTGGGGTTGGCTGTGGGGCATCCTCATCCTGATCGGGATCGGGCTGCTGGTGTTCGTGGCGATCCGGCTGAGCACGCGCACGAACGCGGCCCCGCCCGCCGCCGCACCTCCCGCGGTCGGCACGCCGGCCCCAGGGGCTGAGGTGTCGTCGGCGCGGCGGATCCTCGAGGAGCGGTACGCGCGCGGTGAGATCGACACGGATGAGTTCAACGAACGTATGCGTACTCTCAACGGCGCATGAGCGGGGGGATCACACGCCGGCAGGCTCTGACGATCGGCGCTCTCGGTGTGGGCGCGCTCGGCATCGGCGCGACCGGGTTGGTGTGGACGACGGTCGGATCGCAGACCTCCGGGAGCGGAACGGCGACCGCGACGTCGGGGGCGGCCGGGTGGGTCGAGCCGTCGGTGCTGGAGTCGGTCGACGGTGTGCTCGATGTCACGTTGCAGGCGGCCGAGCGGGAGGTGGAGGTCGGTGGCGCGTCGGTGCGGATGCTGACCTACAACGGCACCGTTCCCGGACCCACGCTTCACCTCCGTCCCGGTGATCTCCTGCGGGTGCGGCTGCAGAACGACCTCACCGACCCGACGAATCTGCACACGCACGGTCTGCTGGTGTCGGCATCCGACAACAGCGACAACCCGTTCCTGCGCATCGGTGCCGGGGAGAGCTTCGACTACGAGATCCAGCTCCCGGACGATCACCCGGCCGGAGTGTTCTGGTACCACCCGCATCATCACGAGCTGGTCGCCGATCAGGTGTTCGCCGGCCTGTACGGTGCGATCATCGTGGACGAGGAGGACTGGTCCCAGGCGCCGCCGCGGGTCGTGGTCGTCTCGGACGTGACGATCACAGATGGTGCGGTCGCGTCGGTGTCGGGAGTCGAGCGGATGCTGGGACGCACCGGCGAGGTGCTGCTGGTCAACGGCCAGCCCTCCCCGACGCTTCCCGCGCCCGCGGAATCGGAGCAGCGACTCCTGATCGTCAACGCGTGCACGAGCCGCTACCTCGACCTGCGACTGGGCGACCTGGACGCCCGGGTGCGCGGGATCGACTCACACCGCCGCACCCCACAGTCCGCGGATCGGCTGGTCCTCGCCCCGGGGAACCGCGCCGATGTCGTGATCACCACTCCCACAGCGGCGACGGACCTGGTGGCTGCCGCCTACGACCGAGGACAGGCGGGGATGGGGATGATGGGCGGCGGTTCCACGACGTCGCCCGAGGCTGTCGTGCTCACCGTGGTCCCGGATGCCGGAGCGACGCCCCCCGTGGTCGCCGACCCGGTCGTGAGTACCCGCCGCGACCTTCGCGAGACTGCGGTCGACGGCACGCGGACGCTCACGATGAGCATGGGCATGGGCGGCGGCGCGGGCATGCGGTTCCTGATCGACGGGCGCGCGTTCGATGCGGGCCGGACCGATCAGAGTGTGACGATCGGGACCGTCGAGGACTGGACGATCGTGAACGTGTCGCCGATGGACCACCCGTTCCACCTGCACGTCTGGCCGGTGCAGGTCCTCCGCGCGGGAAGCGCCGACGTTACCGGTGTGGACGTCCGAGACGTCGTCGACGTGCCCGCGGGGACGTCGGTCACGGTGCGGATCGCGTTCGACCGGTTCCCCGGCCAGACCGTCTACCACTGCCACATCCTCGACCACGAAGACCTCGGCATGATGGGTGTCGTCGACGCCGCGTAACCCCGCGCTCGCCCCGCGGGCTCGCCCGCCGGGCGAGCCCGGCTACGATGGCTGGGTGCCGAAGGGGCAGCGGATGAACGAGTGGTCGAACGCAGCGGGTGGCGGCAGCGCCTCCCGCCGGTGGTTCGCCGTGATCGTGGTGTCGCTGCTGATGGCCGGGCTGGTCGGCATGCACGCATTGTGGACCGGGTCCTCGACAGCACACACCGAAACGACGTCGACGCTGATCGCGGCCGACTCGACAGGGGGAGGCCATGACGCCGCTGCCGTGTCGGCATCCGTGGCCGCGTCGGCACCGTTGTCGGCGCCGGCCGATCTCAGCGCCGACTGCGCGGGGTGTGCGACGGTCGGCAGCCATGATGTCGCGGCGATGTGCGTGACCGCGCTGATCCTCATCGTTCTGCTCGCCGTTCGAGCTCTGCCCAGAGAGGTGCGCATCGGCGTCGCTGCGATGGCCCTCAGCCGACTTGTGGGCGCGATGCGCGCGAGTGCGCGCCCCTCCTCGCCGGATCTGACGGCGCTTTCGATCAGTCGCACGTGAGGGGTGCGCCCGACTTGTCGGGCTCGCCTGGTCTTCGCCGTTTCGGCGCCACCCCTTCACCTTGATCGAGAGAACCCTCATGCACTTCCGCGTTCGCGCGGCGGTGGCCATTGCCGCTGTCGCCACCCTCAGCCTCACCGCCTGCACCGCACAGACCACCACCGCGGGCGACGACCACTCGTCCGCCCTGTCCACCCACGTCCACGCGATCATCACCGACCCGGCAACCGGCACCACGATCCTCGGCACCCACGACGGTCTCCTCCCGGTCGATGCCGACGGCGGCATCGGGGACCCGATCGGCGGGTACGAATTCGACGCGATGGGGCTCGCCGTCACCGGCGACGCCTTCGTCGCGTCCGGCCACCCCGGCGCGAACACCCCCGCAGAGTGGGGATCCCCGCACCTCGGCATCATCCGCAGCGACGACGCCGGCCAGACCTGGTCCCCCATCGCGTACACGAGCGAGAAGGACTTCCACGCCCTGACCGCCGGACCCGACGGCACCCTGTACGGGCTCTCGACCGACGAGCCGGCCGTTCTGACCAGCACAGACGGCGGTTCGACCTGGACAGCAGCGGGCGCGAACATTTCCGCGTACGCGCTCACCGTCGACGACACCGGCACCGTCTACGCCACCACCCCCGGCGGGGTTCTGTTCAGCGTGGACGGCGCAGTCACCTTCGCGCCCGTCCCGGATGCGCCGACACTTTATCTACTGTCGGCATCCCCCGACCACTCGACGCTGGTCGGAGTCGACGTCGAAGGCACGATCTGGACGAGCGCGGACGCCGCCGTATCGTGGGTCGAAGCGGGCAGCGCGGACGGCCAGGCGCAGGCGATCGCTCTCACCTCGTCGGGAGAGATCGCCGTGGCCGACGACAGCGGGCTCCGGCTCCTCGGCGGCGACCAGTGATCCGGGGCCTGCGATTCGGGAGGCGCACGTGAGCGAGCAGGACACGAAGATCAGTCTCGTCGGCTCGGTGGCGCTGGGCACCGGGGTGATGATCGGCGCGGGCATCTTCGCGCTGGTCGGGCAGGTCGCCGGACTCGCCGGCGACTGGTTCCCGGTGGCGTTCATCGCCGGCGCCGCCGTAGCCGGTGTCAGCTCGTACGCCTACGCGCGGTACTCGAGCGTGAACCCGTCGGCGGGCGGCATCGCCATGCTGCTGAAAGACGCCTACGGCCCGGGCGTGGTCGCGGGGTCGTTCTCGCTGTTCATGTACGTGTCGATGGTGGTCGCCGAGAGCCTCCTCGCCCGCACCTTCGGCACCTACCTGCTGCGACCCTTCGGGCTCCAGGACTCCGTCGTGCTGGTGCCGCTGCTGGGGGTCATCGCGATCGCGGCCGCGGCGGTGGTCAACCTCGTCAGCAACCAGCTCGTCGAACGCTCCGCGCTGGTCACCGCTGTCCTGAAGATCGTCGGGATCGCAGTACTCGCGGCGGCCGGGCTCATCGGCGCAGCCGCCACCGGCGCGGGGTTCTTCTCGGACGGCTCGGACAGCGGAGACGGCTTGCTCGGGGTGGTGGCTGCCGTCGCGCTGTGTGTCCTCGCATACAAGGGCTTCACGACGATCACCAATCAGGGCGATGACCTGAAGGACGCCAAACGGAACATCGCCCGGTCCATCATGATCTCGATCGCGATCTGCGCGGTGCTGTACCTGCTGATCACCCTGTCGGTCGGGGCAAGCATCGGAGCATCCGGCGCGATCGATGCCCGCGACTACGCCCTCGCCGAAGCAGCCCACCCGCTGTTCGGCGCGTGGGGCGTCGGCATCACCGTGGCCGTCGCGGTGATCGCGACCCTCTCCGGACTGCTCGCCAGCCTGTTCTCCGTGTCGCGCCTGTACGGGATGCTGCAGGACATGAAGCAGGCACCCGCGCTTCCCGCGCGGGTGCCCCACCAGCCCCTGCTGATCACTGCCGGGGCCGCGATCGTCCTCACCGCGGTGTTCGACCTAGGCCGTATCGCAGCGCTGGGCGTGTTCCTCTACCTCACGATGGACATCGCCGTGCAATGGGGAGTGCTCCGTCGCCTGCGCGACAAGATCATTGCGCACCGCTGGCTGCCCATCGCCACCATCGTGCTGGACGTCGCGATCCTCGCCGCGTTCACGATCAGCAAGGTGCAGTCCGACCTGCTCACCGTCGGCGTCGCGGCGGGCCTCGCCGCGGTGATCTTCGCCGCACAGGCATGGGTCGTCACCCGTCGGCACCGAACCGAGACGAGCGGCCGATGACCCGACGCACAACGACGACACTGCGGCGCCTCACCGCGGCCGGCGCGGCGCTCGCCCTCACAGCTTCGTTGGCATCCTGCTCCGACAACCCCCTCTCCGACCAGTACCGGGCGGGCGACAACAAGGGGTTCATCGCCGCCGACGGCTTCCGGGTCGTCGAGATCCCCACAGCAGACCGCGGTCAACCCGTCACGTTCCAGGGAGTGCTCGACACCGGCGACGCCGTCACCAGCGACGAGTACGCCGGCGATGTCCTCGTCGTGAACTTCTGGTACGCCGCATGCGCGCCGTGCCGTGTCGAGGCGCCGGAGCTCGAAGCCGCGCACGAGGCGTTCGCAGACGAAGACGTGTCCTTCCTCGGCGTGAACATCTACGACGGCGCTGCCGCCGCGACCGCGTTCGCGGACACCTACGGAGTCACCTACCCCAGTGCCCTGGCGACCGTCGACGCGTCCGTGAAACTCGCGTTCGCGGAGAGGACTCCGTTGAACGCCGTGCCGACAACGATTGTGCTGGACCGGCAGGGCAGGGTCGCCGCCCGAGTCATCGGCCAGCTCAGCAGCGCCTCGGTCCTCAAGACGATCATCTCCGAGACTCTGGACGAATCGTGAGCCTCGTCGACGCCGTCGCCGGCGGGTCCCTGCTCGTCGCCATCCCGATCGCCGTGCTCGCCGGGCTGGTATCGTTCCTCTCCCCCTGCGTCCTTCCCCTGGTGCCCGGCTACCTCGGCTACATCGGCGCCGCCGCAGCACCCCGCACGACACACACACCCGCGCCTCGAGCACACCTCGACGAGCCGGACAGCACCAGCGACGCGGAGTGCCACGGCCCGACCGCGGCCGCCCCGGTATCCGCCGCTCCGACTCCGACCGCGGCTCTCACGACCGGTCGGCACCGTGTCGTGATCGGCGTGGTGCTGTTCATCGCCGGATTCACCGTCGTGTTCATCAGCGTGGCTATGCTCGGCGGCACCGCCGGAAGGCTCCTCCTGGAATACGCCGACCCGATCACCCGCGTCCTCGGCGCGTTCATCATCATCATGGGCGTGGTCTTCATCGGCGGCCTCCGGTTCGCGCAACGCACCATGCGGCCACGCGTGCGCGGAAGGATCGGATTGGCGGGAGCCCCCCTGCTGGGCATCGCTCTCGGCATAGGTTGGACACCCTGCATCGGCCCCACCCTCGCCGTCATCCTCGGGATGTCCTTCGATCAGGCATCCGCTGCACGCGGCGCGCTCCTCGGCCTCGCATACTCGCTCGGTCTCGGCATCCCGTTCATCCTCCTCACCTTCGGATTCGGCTGGGCGACCCGATCCGTCGGAGTGATGCGCCGCCACATCCGCCTGATCAACATCATCGGCGGAACACTCCTCATCGCGCTCGGCACGCTCATGGTCACGGGCCTGTGGACCGCGCTGATGTCGAACCTGCAAGGCGTGTTCTTGAGCGTCCCCCTCCCCATCTGACGACACAGCAGTCCCCGCACCCGACGTGGATCCCCTCCCGAGGGAATACCCCTAGGGGGTATCGTGGTTGGGGTGAGCAAGTCTTGTGAGGGACGAGTGGGCATCACCCATCCCACTCCACAGCGAGGGAGCACACCATGATCGACCCACACGCGCACCACCACCACGCGCGCACCACCACCGACCACCCAGACCCGGCGGCCAAGCCGACCGACGCGGCCGTCCACGACGAGCACGCCCGACACGGCGGCCATGAGGCGCACGCCGACCACGGTGCGCACGCCGACCACGACGCGCACGCCGACCACGGTGCACATGACAGCCACGGGGAGCATGCCGGTCATGACAGCCACGCCGACCACGGGGAGCATGCGGGCCATGGCGGGCACGCCGGACATGGCGCACATCATGTCGCCCAGTTCCGGCGGCTGTTCTGAGTATTTGAAGGGTTGAGGGCCAGTCGATATTGGGGTTCAGTGCCACTCGATATTGCGATTCAGGGCCGCCCGGTATTGCCGGTGAGCGCCACCCGGTGATGGCAACGCTCACCGGCGCCGGTCAGGCCGTCCTGGCGGTGTGTTCGCGCATGTTGGTGCTGCCGGTCTCGATCCAGATGGTGTTGTGGACGATGCGGTCCATAATCGCGTCGGCGTGGACTCCGCCGCCGAGGCGTTGGTGCCAGTCCTTCTTCGCGTACTGGGTGCAGAACACCGTCGAGGTGGCGTCGTAGCGGCGCTCGAGCAGCTCGAGCAGCATGCCGCGAACGCTGTCATCGGGGTTGTCGAGGAGCCATTCGTCGATCACGAGGAGCGTGAACGCCGCGTATTTGCGGAGCCACTTCTCCTTCCCCGCGGGCCGGTCGCGGGCGGTGGCCCAGGATTCTTCGAGGTCGGGCATGCGGATGTAGTGCGCCCGGTAGCGGTGCTGACAGGCCTGCTTCGCCAACGCCGATCCGAGGTAGCTCTTCCCAGACCCGGTGAAGCCTTGGAATACGACGTTCTGCTGCCGGGTGATGAACTGGCAGGTGCCGAGTTGCGCGATCACCCCGCGGTCAAGACCCCGCTGCTCGAGCAGGTCGACTCGCCGCAGGTCCGCGTTCGGGTAGCGGAGACCCGCCCGCCGGATGAGGCCTTCGACCTTGGCGTGGGTGAAGGTGGCGTGGGCGTCGTCGACGGCGAGCTTGACGCGTTCTTCGAACGCCATTCCCAACGTGAGGCTGTCGTCCTGGACCTCGAACGCGTCGACCAGCGACGTCACCCCCATCTCACGCAGCTTCCGCTTCGTCTCCGAGTCGAGCCGGCTCATCGGATGTCACCGGCGTAGTAGTCCGCGCCGCGGACGTATCCGGTCGGCCCCGTAGTCGCGGGTTCAGCCCATGGGCTCCTCCCGTCGGGTTGGTCCTGGTTCGTCTCGAGGATGGGCCGCAGATGCGCGTAGCGCGGAGATCTCACCCGGGACGCGAGGGCGATCCCGGCGGCGGCTTCGACCCGAGCGGCGGAGTAGCGGCGGGTGAGCCGCAACACCGCCAAAGCCGCGTCCAGGCCCTGCTCGTCGACGGGCACGGACTCGAAGATCCGATTCACCACGATCGTGGTGTCCTCCCCGATCCGGCCCGCCCACTCGCGAACACGTTCGGCGTCCCATTGCCGGTAGCGGGGACCGTCGGGCAGATCGCTGTCGTGGGTGCGATACTCGTTCACCATCCCGACCGGAGCGAGCAGGTGGCTCGTCAGCCGCTCCTGCCCGGCGAAGATCTCGACCGTGGTGTCGGTGACCCGCAGATCAACACTCCGACCGATGTTCGGGTAGGGCACGGAGTAGAAGTTGCGCTCGAACACGACGTGCCCGTTCTTCTGAACCCGGCGCCGGTAGAACCACCTCGAGATCTCAAACGGGACCACCGGAAGCGGCCGCAGCAGCGGCTTCTCCTCCGAGTCGAACACGCTCAGCCTTGACCCGGCGCGCTTTTGGAACGGCTCCGCGTTGTAAGCGGCCACGCGTTCGTAGACGACCGCCCGCAACTCCGCCAAGCTCGCGAAGCTTCGGTCGCGGAGGGATGCGATCACCCAGGTCGCGACGTTCCCGACCGTGTTCTCGACACTGGCCTTGTCTTTCGGCTTCTTCACCCGCCCCGGGAGCACCGCCGCGGAGTAGTGCGCCGCGAGTTCCCGATACGCATCGTTGAGCACCACCTCACCTTCCGCCGGGTGCTTCAGCACCCCGGTCTTGAGGTTGTCCGGGACGACACGCAGGACACTCCCGCCGAACCAGTCGAACATCGACACGTGCGCGCGCAACCAGGCGTCCTGCTGCATGTCCAGCGTCGGCTCCACGAACGAGTAGCGGGAGAACGGCAGCGTCGCAACGAACAAGTAGACCCGCGTCTGCTGCCCGGTGACCGGGTCGGTCAGCTGCATCGTCTTGCCCGACCAGTCGACCTCGACCGTCTGCCCCGCCTTGTGCCCCACCCGCGACGCCGCCCCGGAGATGAGGACGTGCTGCTGGTAGGCCTTGCAGAACCTGTCGTATCCCATCGCCGTCGATCCCGCCGCCCGGCAGGCGTCGACATACTCGCCATGCAGCAGCTTCAGCGTCACCCCGACCCGCGCGAGCTCCCGGTGCACCCTGTCCCAGTCCGGCTGCGCGTGAACGCTGTCATGTTCACCACGACCAGGAAACAGCCGCGCATACACGTCCGCTTCCTCGAGCTTGGCGACGTCGTCCCAACCGATCCCTTCCCGGTCGGCGGCGTCGATGACCGCCGCCACACTCGTCCGGGACATGCCCTGCGCGGCGATCTGCCTCCCCGTGAACCCCTCCGCGCGAAGCCGAAGCACCAGCTTCGCCTTGATCTTGCGTACCATCCGAATCACTCCTTCTGCCGTGTGATTGGCCACGCGGCAGAAGGAGCCTAGGAACGGTGGCCCTCAACCCCAATATTCGGTGGCCCTCACCGACACGATCGCGTCGATGAGCGAGTGGCCCTGAACCGCAATATCAGTGGCCCTCAGAGGAGCGAATACTCAGTTCTGGATCAACCTGATCCTCGCCGTCCCGGTCGTGGCGTTCTCCGGCATGTTCGGGATGGTCCTGGGCTACTCGGTTCCCTCGTTCCCCGGAGCACAGCTGATCTCTCCCGTGCTGGGCACCGTGATGTACTTCTGGGGCGGCTGGCCGTTCCTCAGCGGCGCGGTCAGCGAACTCCGAGCCCGCAAACCCGCGATGATGCTCCTCATCGGTCTCGCGATCACCGTCGCATTCTTCGCATCCTGGGGCGCCACCCTCGGACTCCTCCACCGTGAGCTCGAGTTCTGGTGGGAGCTCGCGCTGCTGATCGTGATCATGCTGCTCGGCCACTGGATCGAGATGCGGTCCCTCGCGCAGACCACCTCCGCACTGGACTCCCTCGCCGCGCTCCTGCCCGACGAAGCGGAACGCGTCGAAGGCGACCAGGTCGTCACCGTCTCCCCCGCCGACCTCCGACTCGGCGATGTGGTCGTCGTCCGCCCCGGCGGCAGCGTCCCCGCGGACGGCAGGGTCGTGGAGGGCCGCGCCGACATGGACGAATCCATTGGTCACCGGCGAATCCCGCCCCGTCAGCCGGACCGCGGGCGACACGGTGACCGCCGGAACCGTCGCAACAGATTCAGGCTTGCGGGTCGAGGTCACCGCTACGGGCGATGACACCACCCTCGCCGGCATCCAGCGGTTGGTCGCCGACGCGCAGAACTCGACCTCGAGGGCGCAGCGGATCGCCGACCGCGCCGCCGGCTGGCTGTTCTGGTTCGCGCTGGGTGCCGCCGCACTCACCGCGCTCGTCTGGACGCTCGTCGGAGACCCGGACACCGCGGTGATCCGGACGATCACCGTGCTGGTGATCGCGTGCCCCCACGCGCGGGGTCTGGCCATCCCCCTGGTCGTGTCGATCGCCACCGAGCGCGCGGCCCGCGGCGGTGTTCTCGTCAAGGACCGCCTCGCCCTGGAGAGCATGCGGACCATCGACGCGGTCCTGTTCGACAAGACCGGCACCCTCACCAAGGGCGAGCCGACCGTCACCGGCATCTCCACCGCCGATTCCGACTCCGCCGAGACCGTTCTGGCACTCGCGGCCGCCACCGAAGCCGACAGCGAACACCCCCTCGCCAAGGCCATCGTGCGAGCTGCCCGCGAGAAGGATCTGACCATCCCGTCCGCTGCCGGCTTCACCTCGTCCCCCGCGGTCGGGGTGACCGCGACCGTCGAGAACCATGAAGTCCGCGTCGGCGGCCCCGCTCTCCTCGAAGAGCTCGGCCTCAACGAGATCGAGGATGCCGACGCGTGGCGAGCGGAAGGCGCGATCATCCTCCACGTCGTCCGAGACGGTCGGGCCATCGGCGGCCTCAAGCTCGCCGACGAGGTCCGTCCCGAGTCGCGCGATGCCGTCGACGCGCTCCATGCCCTCGGCATCGAGGTCGTGATGATCACCGGCGACGCCGAAGCCGTCGCCCACGCGGTCGGCGAGGACCTCTGCATCGACCGGGTGTTCGCGCGCGTGCGCCCCGAGGACAAGTCCGCCAAGATCGCCGAGCTGCAGGCCGAAGGCAAGCGCGTCGCGATGGTCGGAGACGGCGTCAACGACGCGCCCGCCCTCGCCCGAGCGGACGTCGGCATCGCGATCGGCGCCGGCACCGACGTCGCCATCGCCTCCGCGGGCGTGATCCTCGCCAGCGACGATCCCCGGTCCGTGCTGTCGGTGATCGAGCTGTCCCGAGCGAGCTACCGGAAGATGAAGCAGAACCTGTGGTGGGCGGCCGGCTACAACCTCATCTCCGTGCCCCTCGCCGCCGGCGTCCTCGCTCCCATCGGATTCGTCCTCCCCGTGTCCGTCGGGGCGATCCTGATGTCGCTGTCCACGGTGGTGGTCGCCCTCAACGCGCAGCTGCTGCGGAGCCTCGACCTCACCCCGGCGAACAGCGCCCGCACGATCCTCGGCCGCTGACGCCACCCGGCGAATCACCACGCAGACGGCAACGGCGCTCCCCTCAGGCAAAGATCCCGGGGGGAGCGCCGTTCGTCGAGTCAGCCCGTGGTCGCCATCACTGAACAGCCCGCGGAGTCACCCCGTTGCTGTGGAGACCGCATCACCGACCCGTGCTCATGACGTGGACGCAAGGCTGTACCCGGCCTCCTCGACCGCATGCCGCACCTGCACCGCATCCACCGGCGCCGTGCTGGTCACGGTCACCGTCGATACGCCGCCCGCCTTCAGATCGACGTCGACACCGGAGACACCATCGATCGCGGACACCTCCTCGGTGACGCTGCGCACGCAGTGCGAGCAGGTCATGCCCTCGACCAGGAACTGAGCCGACACCTCGTCGCCCTCGATCGGCTCCGCAACGAGGGCGGCCGCGTCCTTGGTCGCAGTGCTGTGGGAGGTGGGGCTGCAGCACGCGCAGCCGCCACCGTTGGTCGACCGCAGTCCGAGGTCCCGCAATCCCTGTCCGGCCATGATGTGCTCCCTTCGCGAGCGTTGAGTGAATGTGAAATGCGCGCTTCTATGAGCGCACCAGGCGCGCGATGGCCGCGTTCGCCTCACGCAGCTTCTCCTGCGCGACCGGCCCGCCTTCGCCGACGGCTTCCGCGACGCAATGTCCGAGGTGGTCTTCCAGCAGAGTCAGCGCAACCGACTCCAACGCCTTCGTGACCGCGGAGACCTGGGTGAGGACGTCGATACAGTAGGCCTCCTCGTCGACCATTCGCGCGATCCCGCGCACCTGGCCCTCGGCCCGACGCAACCTCATCAGCAGCGCCTGCTTGTCGCCCGAATATCCGTGTGCCATCCCGCACCTCCGTCGCACCATCCAATATACCCGCTAGGGGTATGGGGTATAAAGAGGCGCGACTGGGCGGATCCGAGTCAGTGCCTGTTGTCGACGGAAACAGCCATTGCCGCATCCCACCCACGATGTGGGTATATCTAGATAGGTAGATATACATATGCCCTTGAGGAGCACACTGTGACGATGAAGACGACGCCCGTTCGCGGGAACGAGCCGATGGCGGCGGGCCAGGCGTCCGCCCTGGCCGAGTTCCTGCGCACCCTGGGCGACGCGACCCGGTTGCGGATCCTGACCGCCTTGGACGGCGTGTGCGTGCCGGTCACCGCGATCGTCGAGGCCACCGGGGAACGCCAGCCGACCGTGTCTCACCACCTGCGCATCCTGCGCGACCGCGGTCTCGTGGTCGGGGAGCGGCGCGGCGGCTACGTCTACTACTGCCTCGCGACCGAGGGCATCCGCGACGCTCTTGACGTCCTCCAAGGTCTGGCCGGCGGCGAGCCAGCCGAGTGATCTCGATCTCCCCCACCGCCGACCCCGAACACCAGCCGAAAGGGAACCATCCGATGACCGCCCAGATCTCGCCGACTGCTCTCACCGTCGACGGAGGCGTCGACCTGCTCCTCCCCCGTGAGACACCGCTGGAGGTACTGGACGCGTTCGTGGCCTCGTGCAACGTCGGCGCGTGCGGGTGCGGCGACACCTTCGTCTCGCGCATCACCAATGTGGAACTGCACGACGAACCCGGACGCCGCAGGGTTCGGATCAGCGGCGACATCACCCCCGACGAGGTCCTCAGCGAGCTTGCCACCACCTCGCTGTCGCAACAGTCCTGACGACCCGACTGCGACTCGAGACCACCCCTCAGAAGCAACCCACGAGGCCCCCCTTGTTCGACTACGCCCAGCCTCCCCGCACAACAGGCGCCTCCCCCGCCGCATCCCGCTCCGCAGCTGACTGCTCGCCCATCATGGCGGACTCCGCGCGCCGAGCACCCAGCGGGAAGCCCGCGGGCAGACGAGTGCCGCGACGAATCGCATGACCGCCGCTACGCCGCCGCCGCGCCTCGGATTGCGGGAGAACGCTCCGCAGTTCGCGCTGCTCGTCGCCGTGAACGCACTCGTCGGGGGCATGGTCGGTCAAGAGCAGACCGTCCTGCCGTTGCTCGCGCGCGACGTGTTCGGGATCACCGGATACACCATGGTGCTCAGCTACGTCGCCGTGTTCGGAGTCACCAAGGCGATCTCGAACTGGTTCGCCGGCACCCTCTCGGACAGATTCGGACGCAAACCGGTGCTCCTGGCCGGGTGGCTCGTCGCAGTGCCCGTCCCGCTGATGCTGATCTGGGCACCCGACTGGGGATGGGTCGTCGCCGCGAACGCGCTCCTCGGGGTGAGCCAGGGCCTGACCTGGTCCACGCGACCGTGGTCATGAAGATCGACCTCGTCGGCCCCCGCCAGCGCGGTCTCGCGATGGGACTGAACGAAGCCGCCGGCTACGGCGCCGTCGCCGTCTCATCCCTCCTGGCCGGGTACCTCGCCACCGAATACGGGCTGCGCCCCGCACCGTTCCTGCTCGGCATCGCCTACACCGCCCTCGCGCTCATCATCACCGGCATCTTCGTACGGGAAACCCACGGACACGCCCACGCCGAGGCCGCACAACTCACACCCGCCACCACCCGGCCCAGCCAGGACGCCGGCCTGACGCACCGGCGGACCTGGTTCCTCGCGAGCATCGGCGAACCCGCGCTCGCCTCGGCCAGCCTCGCCGGGCTCGTGAACAACCTGAACTTCGGCCCCTCATGGGGACTGTTCCCCCTGCTGTTCGCCACCCGCGACCTCCCCACCGCGCAGATCGCGATCCTGTTCGCGCTGTACCCGGGCGTGTGGGGCATCGGGCAGCTGTTCACCGGAGCCCTGTCGGACCGCATCGGCCGCAAGCACCTCGTCACCGGCGGCATGGCCCTCCAGGCCATCGCCCTGGTCATCATCGGCGCCGGCAGCAGCCTCACCGTCTGGGCGACCGGGACGATCCTTCTCGGCCTGGGCACCGCGATGTCTACCCCACCCTCCTCGCCGTCGTCGGAGACGTCGCCCACCCCACCTGGCGTGCACGTGCCGTCGGGGTCTACCGCGTCTGGCGGGACCTCGGCTACGCCGTCGGCGCAATCATCGGCGGAATCGTCGCCGACCTCCTCGGCCTGCAGGCCGCGCTGTGGGTCGCCGCAGCGATCTCCGCGGTCGTCGCCGCGATCGTCGCCGGGAGGATGTACGAGACTCTCTCCACACAACACCGCAACGGAGCATCGGCCACCTGAGCCCTCTGCGGTGCTCCCAACGCGCCCTCTCCGACGCCGATCCGAGCGCGCACGACGGAGCCTCAATCGTGCACCATCCTGGCCGTACCCCACCCACCTCTTCCGGGCACTACCCGAGGTCACCGGTCGCCCATCATGCAAATACCGACAGTTGTCCGCAAGACACGCTGGTGCAGCTCGAGCGCACCCGCCAGCGTCCGCGGTCGGCGCTACCCTGACCCCGAGGTCACCCATGGGAAGCATCACGGCGTACGAGATCGCGGCGGGCAAGCGCTACCGCGTGCGCTGGCGCGATGACCAGCAGAAGCAGGTCGAGAAGAAGGGCTTCCGCACCAAGAAGGACGCCGAGCTCTACCTCGCGCACACCGAGGTCTCGCGCTCGAACGGCTCCTATACCGACCCCGGTGAGGCGCGTATCACTGTCGGAGCGCTGGGCGTCGAGTGGCTGCGCAACAAGAAGCACGCACTCAAGGCTTCCTCGTTCAGCTCCTTGAACACGTCGTGGCGGGTGTATGTCCTCCCCCGCTGGGGCGACGTTCGGATCGGAGACATTCGCGCGTCGCACGTGGAGCAATGGATCCGAGAGCTGTCGGAGGGCACCGCGACGACGACGCGGACGAAGAGCGCGAAGGCCGGCGCAAGCCCCCGGTCTGCAAGCGTCGTCTATCGCGCGCTCGGCGTGCTCGCCGGCATCCTTGACACAGCTGTGCGCGACGGACGCATCCCTCGAAACGTCGCTCGCGGCGCTCAGAATCTGCCCCCGAAACAGTCCCAGAAGCCGCGTCGCTACCTGACCCACAGCGAGGTCGTTCGCCTCGCCGAGGCGACCAACAACGACACGCATAGGACGCTGATCCTTCTGCTCTCGTACTGCGGCCTCCGGTGGAGCGAAGCGATCGGCATGCACGTGAGCGACATCATCTTCCCGAGACACCGAATTCAGGTGCAGCGAGCGGCGGTCGAGGTCGAAGGCAAGATCGTGCTCGGCACACCGAAGAACTGGGAGCGCCGGCTGGTGCCATTCCCGGCCTTCCTGGAAGAGCCGCTGGAGCAGCTGTGTCGCGGCAAGCGCGCCGACGATCTGGTCTTCACCGATCTGCAGGGCAAGCATCTGCGCCGCGCGAAGACGCAGCACGGCGTGAACTCGTGGTTCACCACGGCGCTCGACCTCGCCGACATCGAGCGGCTGACTCCGCACGACCTGCGTCACACCGCCGCGAGCCTCGCGATCTCGTCGGGTGCGAACGTCAAGGCCGTGCAGCGGATGCTGGGACACAAGTCGGCGGCGATGACGCTCGACACCTACGCCGACCTCTTCGACGACGACCTCGCCGACGTGGCCGAACGGATGAATCAGGGTGGGCTCAACGCGAACGTCGCGCGGCTCTGGGAGACCTGACGGGGCGTTTCGTCTCGCTGCGCTCGCTCAACGACCGACGGCGCATGAACTGCAACTAGCGGCTTTCGGACACGCTTTTCGACCTATATGCGCCAGAAGCTTGTGGGCGATTTGTGGGCGACTCGGTATCGCGCCGCTCATCCACGGGCGAAGAAAAGCCCCGCGATCCCTACTCTCGTAAGGGATCGCGGGGCTTCAACTCCGTGACAGCGGCAGTGGAGATGGGGGGAATCGAACCCCCGTCCATCGCTGGGTCATCGCGCCTTCTCCGGGCGCATTCTGTGAAAGCGTTCTGCTCGGCTCCGACCTTTGTCACAGACACCTAAGTCGACAAGCCCAGCCTGGGAGAAGTCCCGCGTGACGTCCAGGCGCCGTCACGCAGCAAGATCCCTTAGATGACGCTAGGAACCGTAGCGGGATCGCCTACGGGCTAACGGACTCGGGCTCGCTGCTCAGGCAGCGAGGGCGAAGTCAGACTGCTTCTTATTGGCAGTTATTTGTTTGCAGGGGGCGTTTACGAGATAACCCCGCATCCTCGGCCCGCTTCTCGCGAATTCGCAGACGATGTCGAAACCGATCATCCCCGTGAGTCCTTCTTGCGAAGGGCCGCTGTCACACTGTGGAGTTTCGAAGGTTCGCAGATGCAAAGCACCCGAGCGTTACAGGATACAACGGATGCCGCATCCCGCGCATTCCCGGTGCTCAGCCACACGACGTAGAGTCGCACTCATGCGCGATGTCATCATCACCGTCCGCGGCGAACACGAGACCCGGGTCGCTCCCGAAGAGGCTGTGGCACGGCTCACGATCAGGACCGAGGGCGGCGAACGAACCGACGTCATGGGCAGAGCGACGGATGCCGCCAGCATGCTTCGCGCAGCGCTGACCGCCCGACAGGATGCGGGCGAGATCCGCGAGTGGTCCACCGGTCGGCTGGCCGTCCGCTCCGAGCGCCCGTGGAACTCCGAAGGCAAGCAGCTGCCGCTCGTTCACCATGCTTCGCTCGACGTGTCGGCGACGTTCGCAGACCTCGACGCCCTCTCGGGATGGCTCGGTGAGATCGCCGAGCTCGACACGATCCAGGTCGACGGCGTGCAGTGGGTGCTCACCGAGGCGACCCGCAAGGCCGTCGAGGCTGATGTCGCTGCCCAGGCTGTCCGTGTCGCGATGACCCGAGCGACCGCCTATGCCGCCGCCCTCGGACTTGCCGAGGTCACTGCCGTCGAAGTGGCAGACGTGGGCCTGCTCGGTGACGGATCGCCGGCTGCGGCATCCGGCCCGTCGCCCCGGATGATGATGGCGGCGAGCCCGATGGACTCCGCGAGCGCCCTGGAACTGCAGCCCGCCGACATCGTGGTCAGCGCAGCCGTCGAGGCGCGTTTCAGCGCCCGCTGACCGGGCGCGCGGCTACTCCCCCAGGCGGTTGCGGGTGCGCATGGCGCGTTCGGCCTCGCGCTTGTCTTGGCGCTCCCGCAGCGTCTGGCGCTTGTCGTACTCGGCCTTACCCTTGGCCACCGCGATCTCGACCTTGGCGCGCCCGTCCGAGAAGTAGAGCTTCATGGGGATGAGCGTGTATCCGCCCGCCGAGACAGCGTGACTGAGCTTGATGATCTCGTCTTTGTGTAGCAGCAGCTTGCGCACCCGCTTGGCAGCGTGATTGGTCCAGTGGCCCTGCGAGTACTCCGGGATGTGGACCGCGTCCAGGAACGCCTGACCGCCGTCGATGTACGCATAACCGTCGGTGAGGTTGGCGCGTCCCTGACGCAGGGACTTCACCTCGGTGCCGGTGAGCACCAGGCCCGCCTCGTACGTCTTCTCGATGGAGTAGTCGTGGCGCGCACGACGATTGGTCGCGATGACCTTCTCTCCGCGTTCGCGTGGCATGGCTCCTCCTTTCGACGGCAGCCCACCAGTGTATCAAGCGGTGGGCGCGCGACAGTCGGCGAGGTCAGGCGGGCCCGTTACCGAACTGGATCGCCAGCAGTGCGAGGAAGAACCAGAGGACGTATCCGATAACACCGGCAAAGATCGTGACCGCAGCCACCGTGTAGCCCCACCCGATCTCTCGCGCGCGCAACAGGCGACGGATGACGAGCACGGCGAACACGGTGGTTACAACCACGGGCAGCCCGAACACGGCTACCGAAATGAGGGGGCCACCGAGGTTCGCGGCAGCGGCCACACCGAAAAGCAGCAGCGGGCCGAGCCCGAGGATGATGCCCGCAATGCCCCACGCCGGCGCGGAACCTACCGACTGCGGTGCTCGGGGATCCTGCGCCATCACTGTTCTCCTCGCTCCCGCCGGCTCAGGCTCGGAGCCAACGCCGGATCGCGAAGCCCGCCGAGAACGCGGCGAGCACGATTCCGATTCCGATGAGCACGGGAATGACGACGAACACGTCAGCGGTATCGACCCAGGTCGCGATGAATGGAATACGCGAGCGCAGATAGTCCTGCACGCCGAACTGCACTCCCGCAACGACGGCGACGCTTGCCAGCACCGATCCGATGAGGGCTGCAAACACGCCCTCGAGAATGAACGGCGTCTGGATGAACCGGTTGGATGCTCCGACCAGCCGCATGATGCCGAGTTCGCGTCTTCGGGCGTATGCCGAGAGGCGGATCGTCGTCGAGATGAGCAGGACTGCGGCGATGAGCATGAGCCCCGCGATCCCGACTGCGACATACGTTGCAACAGTCAGCGCAGAAAACAGCGGCTCAAGGTACTGCAGTTGGTCTTTGACCTCTTCCACCCCGTCGGTTCCCCCGAAAGCTTCGGAGATCACGGCTGACTTCGTCGGGTCCGCGAGTGTGATGCGGAATTGCGCGCCGATCTGATCGGCAGTGAGGATGCCGTCGTACTCGTCACCGAGCAGATCGATCGCCTCCTGGTAGGCCTGCTCTGCACTGTCGAACTGAAGGTCACTGATCAGGGGAGCAAGCGAATCCGAATCCAGTTCGGCCTGGACACCGTCGATCTGCTCCTGCGTGGCAACGCCGTTCGCACAGGTGGGCACCTGCGACAACGAGCTGCACATATAGATCTGCACTTGGGCGCGATCGGCCCAGAAGGTGCGCATCGTGCCGATCTGTAGCTGCATGAGCATGGCGGCGCCCACGAAGGTCAGCGAGACGAAGGTGACGAGCACGACCGAGATCACCATCGACGCATTGCGGCGCAGCCCGCTGAACGCCTCACCGAGAACGAGTCCGACCCTCATGAGGTGGGCCCGACTTCATCATCGCGACGCTCGGCATCCAGCCCCAGCCGCTCCGCCAGTCCCAGCTCCTCGACCTCGACCTCGGGGATGTCGATGACCGGTACCGGCTGTGTCGTGGGGCGCGGAGCGGGTGCGGGCTGCGCTGCAGGCACCTGCCACTCGGGCGGAACTGACGGTGCACTGGGCGCGGGTTGCTCTGCGGGAGCAGGTCGATCCGCGGGCGCGAGTCGCTCCGCCGGAGCGGGTCGCTGGGCCGGAGCGTGTGCTGGCGCCTCGTCCGTCGGCGCCTCGGCGACCGCCGGGGCCGGAACATCGGGCGAAACCGGGGCCGGACGCACCTCAGCGAGAGCAGAGACCAATGATGCTGTCGACGGATCGTCGGCGACATCGACTGCAGCGGCGACCGCGATTTCGGCATCCGTCACCGTCGGCTCGATGCCGACCTCACGCTGCAGTTCGAGGACCGCGGTGAGCGCAGCTGCAGCAGCGGCACCGCGCACTTGCTCGGGCTGAAGCCGGGGCAGACCCGACGTGTCGCCGTAGCCACCGTGACGCTCATCACGCATCATCTGGCCGCCGCGCAGCTCGATGACGCGCCGCTTCATCTGATCGACGAAGCCCGCCTCGTGGGTTGCCATGACGATCGTGGTGCCGCCGGCGTTGATCCGCGCGAGCAGCTGCATGATGTCGATGGATGTCGCAGGGTCGAGGTTTCCGGTGGGCTCGTCGGCCAGCAGCACCTGGGGGCGGTTCACCAACGCGCGGGCGATCGCAACCCGCTGCTGCTCACCACCCGAGAGCTCGTGCGGCATCCGCTTCTGCTTGTCGGCGAGTCCGACGAGGGCGAGCGCCTCGGGAACCGCCTGCTTGATGAACCCTCGTGAGGAGCCGATGACCTGCAGCGTGAAGGCGACGTTCTGAAAGACCGTCTTGTTCGGCAGCAGCCGGAAGTCTTGGAAGACGGCGCCGACGTGGCGGCGGAAGTAGGGCACCTTGCGGTTGGCGAGGGTGCGCAGGTCGCGCCCGAGCACGAGGACGTTGCCGGAGGTGGCGATGTCCTCTCGCAGAATGAGGCGCAGACAGGATGACTTACCCGATCCCGACGCACCCACGAGGAACACGAACTCGCCGCGGAGCACTTCGAAGCTCACCTGGTCGAGGGCGGGTTTCGCGGTGCCCCGGTATCGCTTGGTGACGTTCTCGAACCGGATCATGGCCATCTGAGCCTAAGCGCGAGGGCGATCACTGCCCGGTGCGACACCCGAAGCGGGCTCAGTCTTCATCGAGAACGTTCAGGCTCCCCTCGAGGCGGGGACAGAGCGTCAGTCGTCGTCATCCTTGCGCTTGCGCCACCGGATGCCCGCGGCAATGAACCCGTCGAGGTCTCCGTCGAATACGACCGCGGGGTTCCCGACCTCGTGACCGGTGCGTAGGTCTTTCACGAGCTGCTGGCCGTAGAGGAAGTAGGAGCGCATCTGGTCGCCCCAGCTGGCCGTGATCGTGCCGGCGAGTTCCTTCTTCTTTGCCGCCTCTTCTTCGCGCTTGAGCAGCAGCAGGCGGGTCTGCAGAACGCGCATGGCAGCGGCGCGGTTCTGGATCTGGCTCTTCTCGTTCTGCATCGAGACCACGATCCCGGTCGGGATGTGGGTGATGCGAACCGCCGAGTCCGTGGTGTTGACCGACTGACCGCCGGGACCCGAGGATCGGAAGACGTCGACACGGATGTCGCCCTCGGGGATGTCAACCTCGACGGCCTCTTCCATGACAGGAATGACCTCGACAGCCGCGAACGAGGTCTGACGCTTATCGGCAGCACCGAACGGGCTGATCCGGGCGAGACGGTGTGTGCCCGCCTCGACGGACAGGGTGCCGTAGGCGTAGGGGGCGTCGATCTCGAACGTCGCCGATTTGATCCCCGCACCCTCGGCGTAGGAGGTGTCCATGACCTTCACGGGGTACTTGTGGCGCTCGGCCCACCGCAGGTACATGCGCATGAGCATCTCAGCGAAGTCGGTGGCGTCATCGCCGCCGGCCCCTGAGCGGATCGTCACGACGGCAGACCGATCGTCGTATTCGCCGTCGAGCAGCGTCTGCACCTCGAGATCGCCGATGACCTTCTCGAGCTCGGCGAGCTCGCGGCGCGCCTCGGCGGCCGACTCCTCATCATCCATCTCGTTGGCAAGCTCAACCAGCACTTCGAGGTCATCGAGGCGCTGTGCGACTGCCGTGATGCGAGACATCTCCGACTGCCGGTGGCTCAGGGCGCTCGTGACCTTCTGCGCCTGCTCGGGGTCGTCCCAGAGGTCGGGCGCGCCGGCCTCGTCGCTCAGTCGCGCAATCTCTGCGGCGAGCGCGTCGACGTCGACAACGGACTGGATGTCGTTGAATGTGGAGCGCAGGGCCTGGATGTCGGCGGACAGATCGAGTTCGAGCATGACAGTCCAGACTAACGTGGAACCGATGTCCGATCCCCCCGCCCCGATCCGCGCGCGGGACGTGCTGTGGAGATTCGGACCGATGGTCTACGTGCCGACGGTGCTGTTCGCGCTTGGCGAGGGCGCCGTCATCCCCCTCATTCCGGTGATCGCAGCCCAGTTGGGCGCGGACGTCGCAGGAGCAGCCCTCGTCGCGTCGGCCCTCGTGGTAGGCCAACTGGCGGGAAATCTGCCGGCGGGCTGGGCTGTCGCCCGCTTCGGTGAGCGGGTCACGATGGGAGTTGCCGGCGCGTTGGCCATGGTGGGAGTGGCAGGCATGATCGTCGCGCCCGTGCTCGGCGTTTTCGCGGCGGCAGTCCTGCTCATCGGGCTGTGCGCGGCAGCGTTCGGTCTCGCCCGCCACTCGTTCATGACCACCCGAGTCCCACTGTCGTTCCGCTCGCGCGCCATGTCGCTGCTGGGTGGCACGTTCCGGCTGGGGATGTTCGTGGGCCCGTTCATCGCTGCAGCGCTGCTGGCGATCTTCGGCGACGAACACGCGGCGATCTGGTTCTTCGGCGTGTGCCTTCTCGCCACCGTCCTGCTGGTGGTCTTCGGGCCCGACCCCGAGCAACAGTTCGCTCCGATCACGGCACGCGCAGGATCTGATGCGACCGCAAAGAAGACCGCAGACGAGCTCGATGAAGAGGACACTGGCGAGGCGATCACGGGCAGCATCCGGGTTCCGGGGAGCCGCGAGAGCGTCTTCGTCGTCGCCTGGCGGTATCGCGCGGTGCTGTCTCGGCTCGGCATTGCTGCGGCATCCCTCGCTGCCGTGAGATCGGCCCGACAGGTGGTTCTACCTCTGTGGGGCGTGTCGATCGGGCTGGACGCGCAGACGATCGCGCTAGTCGTCGGAATCTCGGGGGCGATCGATTTTGCCCTGTTCTATGCGAGCGGACAGGTCATGGACCGCTTCGGACGGCTGTGGGCAGCCCTGCCAGCGATGCTGCTCATGGGCCTCGGGTTCCTCGCGCTCGCGTTCACGCACGACCTCGACTCATCAGCGATGTGGTTCGCCATGTTCGCGGCAGTCCTCGGCGTCGGCAACGGACTATCCAGCGGCATCCTGCTCACCCTCGGCGCCGACGTCGCTCCGCGCACGGACCCGGCCCCGTTCCTCGGGTCCTGGCGCATGTTCACCGACGCCGGCGGGGCTGCGGCGCCGCTGCTCGTCTCGGGCATCGCAGCACTCTCGACCCTGTCGGTGGCAACCGGCGCGGTCGGCGTGCTCGGGCTCCTGGGCGCGGTGGCCTTCGTGCGCTGGGTCCCCCGGTTCGTTCCGCGGTCGGGTCGCGCCGACTGAGCCGGTCAGTCCGTGACGATCGGGATGCCGGTCGCCGCGGATGCGTCGCTGACGCCGCCGGCATCCGTGACATCGCCAAAGCCGAGCTCGGTCATGATCGCCACAGCCTGCGCTGAGCGGTTGCCAGTGCGGCAGTAGACGATGTAGGTGCCATCGAGGGGCTGCTCGGCGATCTCCTGCTCGAACGAGCCCGACTGCAGGTTGACGTTGATCGCACCTTCGAGGTGACCCTCGGCATACTCCTCAGGCGTGCGCACGTCGATGATCACGGCACCGTCGGGAACCTCGACCGACGGCGTCGCCGAGCACGCGGCGAGACTCGTGGCGAGAACGGCGGCGGCCAGTGCGGCCAGGATCAGACGGATGCGTCGCATGAGGTGTCCTTTCTGAGCGGCGCGGGCGGCATCCCGATGTGAGCGCACGGGAGAAGCCCTCGGGGTATACCCCCTAGGGTATGATACAGATCATGGCAACACGAGAGATCACCCTCGAAACGATCGAGACGACCATCAACGAATCGGGCATCGTGCTGCTCGACTTCTGGGCGGCGTGGTGCGGACCGTGCCGCATGTTCGGCCCCGTCTTCGAGAAGTCCTCAGAGGCTCACCCCGACATCGTCTTCGGGAAGATCGACACCGAAGCCCAGCAGCAGCTCGCCGCGGGCTTCCGCATTACCTCGATCCCGACGCTCATGGCCTTCCGCGACCGCATCCTCGTCTTCTCACAACCCGGCGCACTCGCCGCTCCCCAACTCGAGCAGGTGATAACCGCGGTCGAAGGACTCGACATGGATGACGTGCGACGCCAGATCGCGGAGCAGAACGCGGCCCAGGGCGCCCCGAGCACGCCGTGAGCCTGCTCCGGGTTTGCACGATTACGCGCGGCGAGCGCATCGCGCGATGGGCGGCTGCCGTCTTCGTCGCAGCCATCGCCGGGAGCGCGGCGACCACGGGTGTGTGGGCTCTGGCTATTCCCGCGTTGCTTGGCACGCTCTTGCTCGCGGCGATGGCGATCACCGGCTGGTGCCCGGGGGTGTGGCTACCGAGTCAGCGGATGACGGCCCGAACGCATGGGATATCCCCGAGGCGCGTCAACGCATCGACCTCGATTGAGGCCTGGCAGCGAAGACTCAGACCGCGCTCAGCGCTCGCGTCGGCGCACGCAGTACGTCTTCGAGGGCGTCGAGCAACGCCTCGGGCTTGAGAAGCTGCATTTCGTGGCGGCTGAGGAATTCCCGCACATCCCAGCCATAGGCCTTGAGTCGCTCGAGGTAGCGCCCGCGAAGAAGCCGGGACTTCGTCGCCTTCACGATTGTCGACGGCACCGGCGGCACCGCGGGTTCAACCCGGTGTGCATCCAGCTCCTGCACGACCGACAGGGCCATGAACCGATCCCAGCGGCGGGTGCTGGCCCGCAGGCGTCGACGCAGGGACGCCGGTACAGCGGGATCCACCACCGACAGCATCCGCGCCACGACCGGACCGGCCATCCGGTAAGTCAGCAGGCGACGACCGGCAACTCCTGCGTCGACGTCGAGTGCTGGGTCGAGGTAGATCGCACGGTGCGGCTGCAGCCGTTCGGCGGCGTCGGCAAGGGCGCGCCCGCCGAGGGAGTGCCCGATAGCGAGGTCGAGGTCTGTCGGCAGCGTCTCGACGAGATCGTCGGTGAAGTCCCGGAGGCGATAGTGCTCGGATCGGGGGCTGGAGCCGTGACCGCGAAGGTCGACGGCGAGCACCCGCATCCCGTGTCGCCGCGAGAGTCGCTCGGCGAAGTCCTGCCACAGCAAACCCGATCCGCTGATGCCGTGGACGATCGCTGCGGTACGGTCGCCGCTGCCGAACTCGTGTACTGCCAAACGCACACTTCGACGGTACGACTGCCAGTTATGAGGAGGCTCGGAGACCACCCGTGAGAATCCTGGGCATTCGAGCCTCAATCAGCGACGAACGGCCCTGTCGGCGAACACGCTCGCCTCGATAGGATCGGGCGCGGCGAAGGGACCGGCATGACCGAGCACACCAGACCACAATCCACTCAGCCCACACCCGCGCGGGCGTCCGACACAACCGCGTGGTGGACCCTCGATACTGATGCTGTCGTCCGCAGTCTCGGGACGGATGCCGCGAACGGCCTGACCTCGGCCGATGCAGCGCGTCGCCTCGCAACCGGCGGCCCGAACACGATCGCCGCTCCCCCGGCTCCGAGCGCCTGGACGATCGCGCTGCGGATGCTCGCCGACCCCATGAACCTCATGCTGGTCGCGGTGGTCGTGGTGAGCCTCATCATCGCCCAGTTCGCCGTGGCGTTCATCGTCGCGGCCCTCATCGTGCTGAACGTCGTGCTCGGCACGCGGCAGGAACTCGCCGCCCGTGCGAGCGTCGACGGACTTTCCAAGTTGCAGATCCCGCACGTGAAGGTCGTGCGCGACGGGTCGCTGCGTGAGGTGCCCGCACCCGAAATCGTGCCCGGCGACCTCGTGCAGCTCGAAGCCGGCGATCTCGTGCCGGCCGATGGCCGCATCCTGCGCTCGGCGAACCTGCAGACGCAGGAGGCAGCGCTGACCGGTGAAAGCGCGCCGGTCGACAAGGATGTCGCGACGATCGATGGACACGATGTCGCGCTCGGCGATCGCGCGAACATGCTGTGGCAGAACACCACTGTCACCCGCGGAACCGCCGCGATGGTCATCACCGGAACGGGGATGTCGACCCAGATGGGGCAGATCGCGGCGATGCTCACCGCCGTCGCGCCCTCGAAGTCGCCCCTGCAGCGAGAACTCGACGGACTCACCAAGGTGCTCGGGTTCGTCGCATGGGGCGCCGTGGCGATCATGATCATCCTCGGGCTCTTGCGCGGCGAGACGATCGCGACAGTACTGCTCGTCGGAATCGCGATGGCTGTCTCGGCGATCCCATCTGCGCTCCCCACCTTCGTGCAGGGGATGCTCGCGTACGGCGCCCGGCAGCTAGCCGAACACCGGGCTGTCGTGAAGAACCTCAGCGACGTCGAGACGCTGGGCGCGACATCCGCCATCAACTCCGACAAGACCGGAACGCTGACCCTCAACCAGATGACCGCCACCAAGCTCTACGCGCTCGGGCAGTGGTTCACCGTCGAGGGCGAGGGCTACCGCAAGACCGGTGCCCTTCGTCACGCCGCCGGCAAGGAGGTTCCTGACTTCACGCCGCTCGCCTACGGCCTGTGCCTGAACTCCGATGCGACGGTCTCGGATGCCGGTGTTGTCGTCGGCGACCCCACCGAGGCTGCGCTCGTGGTCTTGGCCGCGAAGCTTGGCGTGGATGCCGAAGAGAGCCGCCGCGCCTACCCTCGCGAAGCCGAGGTGCCGTTCGACTCTGCATACAAGTTCATGGTGACCTTCCACCACGCGCCGCTCCAGGGAGCCGAAACGTTCCTGGCGACGATGAAGGGCGGCCCGGATGTCGTGATCGACCGCTGCTCGCACGTTGTCACCGCCGACGGCGTCGTCCCGATCGCGGACGCGAAAGACAGCATCCTGGAGGCGAACGCCGAGCTCAGTCGCAACGGGCTGCGGGTCCTCGCGATCGCCGTGCGAGACCTCGCCGGCCAGGAGGCTGCGGCGCAGGCCGACCCGATGTCCCTTGCCGAAGACTTCACGTTCGTGGCTCTGGTCGGCATCATCGATCCGCTGCGCCCCGAAGCCATCGAGGCGGTGCGCATTGCGGGCGAGGCGGGCATCGAGGTGCGGATGATCACCGGTGACCACGCCGTGACGGCAGCCGCCATCGGGCGAGAGCTGGGCCTCGGCCCGGGCGCGATCAGCGGCCCTGAACTGCGAGCGCTCAGCGACGAAGAGCTCACCGCGCGCCTTCCCGAACTCCACGTGTTCGGCCGCGTCACTCCCGAAGACAAGCTGCGGATCGCCCGCCTCATGCAGGAGCGCGGCGATGTCGTCGCGATGACCGGGGATGCCGTCAACGACGCCGCTGCCCTCAAGCAGGCCGACATCGGCGTCGCGATGGGATCGGGAAGCGAGGTGACCAAGCAGGCCGGCAAGATGATCCTCACCGACGACAACTTCGGCACGCTCGTCGAGGCGATCCGGCTCGGCCGCACGATCTACGACAAGATCGTCAGCTACGTCCGCTACCAGATGGCAACGCTGTTCTCGCTTGTGCTGTTGTTCCTCGTCTCCAGCATCCTCGACATCAACAACGGCACCCCGATCACGCCGCTGATGGTGCTGTTCCTGAGCTTCTTCATCACGTTCTTCCCCGTGATCGTCATCACCCTGGACCCGAGCCCCGCGGGACTCATGAGCCAGCCGCCGCGAGACACGAAGGTGCCGCTCGCGAACGCCCGGTCGATCGGCCAGTGGCTGCTCTACGGCGTCGCCATCTTCGGGGTGGCCCTGGCGGCGATGCTCCTCTCCCCCGGCACGCCGAGCCAGACCGAGCCGTCGGTCCCCGTCACGATGACGTTCGTCGTCCTGAGCCTCGGGTCGGTGCTCGCCGGCTTCGCGATGCGTCGCGACCCCGGGTCGGGCCTTGCCGCACCGATCAGCAACGCCCTGAAGTGGATGTGGATCCCGATCGTGCTCACAGTGCTTTCAGTCGAGCTGGACTTCATGAACGCGCTACTCATGACCACGCCGCTGGATGCCGCGCAATGGTGGCTCGCGATCGGCCTTGCCCTCATCCCTCCGATCGTGGTCGAAGTCGACAAGCTGATCCGCCGGTCCCTCGCGAGCAGGGCTGCGGCATGAGCGGCCTGGTCCCCTCCCTCCACTTCGACGGCACCGCCCGCGAAGCGCTGACGTTCTATCGGTCAGTGTTCGGCGGAGAGCTCGAGCTGTACACGTACGGCGAGTTCTCGCGTACCGACGGACCCAAAGAGGCGATCGCGCACGGAGCCCTCTCGGGCCTGGTCACGCTGTTTGCCGCGGATGCCGCGCCGGGCGAGGAGTCCGTCTCGATGGCCGGCGTCGAGTTCTCGCTGCTCGGCACCACATCGCCGGAGGAATTGACCGCGTGGTTCGAGGCCCTCGCCGGCGGCGGCGAGGTCGTGGATGCCCTGCAGCAGCGCCCGTGGGACGACTACGACGGGATCGTTCGCGACCGATACGGCATCCGCTGGCTCATCGGCTACCAGGGCTGACTGAGACCGTCCGCGCGGAGCGAACCGGTCACAGCTTCCGCGCGCGCCACACGACATCAAGCGCCGGGCTCGCGCCGTGAGGTTCGACGCGTTCAACGAAGAACCCTTCGCGCTCATAGAACGCGGCAGCCCGCACATTGCCCGCGAAATGCTCAACGCACAGTCGTTCAGCCTCTGGCCGAAGGCGATCGATGACATTGCTGACGAGGTCTGAGCCGAGCCCGCGGCCCCGATAGGCAGGATCGACATAGAGCTTGAACAGTACGTGAGCGGAACCGTATCGTCCGCGCTGCGCGACGCCGATGACACAGCCTGCGGCCTCCGCGACGGTGACGAGCCCGTCCTTCACAGCCCGTCGGATCTGCGTCTCGTTCCACCAGTTCTTCACTTGAAGGTCCGCAGCGTCCGCGCCAATCAGCGGCGCATAGTGAGGCCTGATATGCGCTTCTCCGAAAGCACATATCGACGCGATATCCGCCTCGCGGGCGACTCGCAGAGCCCACTCGGTTGGATCTCCACCCTGCGACCCGCTCACGGCCCCAGTATGCCCACGCCGGATCGCGAACGAAAGGAGTGCGGCAGCCACGCCGTGGCGCTACCGCGCGGCATCCGTCTTGAGGGGGATACGTTCGACGCGCGACGAACGTACTCTCGCCTCATGTCAGATGTGTTCGGGTGGCTCACGATCGCGGCGCTCGCGCTGGCGCCCGTGAGCTTCGCGATCGGCGGCGCAATCGCGTGGCGGCAAGGCCGAGCAATGCAGTCGACGTCCAGCGCGGGAGGCGCCTTCGGGATGGACGAGCTCTTCTACCCGTCAGCCCAGAACGCACGGTTGGCGTGGGAGCAGGAGCAGATCATCCCCGCGCCAGCTCCGACCCCCGACAAGGGCCCCGGAGTCATCGGAGCCGACGGCCGGATCGTCATCGAGGTGAACGACTCGGACTGAGTCATCTCTCGTAGACATCCCGCCGATGACCGGCACGCACGACAACGATCGTCAGGATGTCGGCCTCGCTGCGGTAGAGCACGCGGTAATCGCCAGTGCGCACTCTCCACTCGGGCCGCGCCGTCAGCTTCGTCGCCGCTGGCGGCCGCGGATTCTCGCTCAGCAGTTCGATGACGGCTTGGACGCGCCGCTTCGCCTCCGGCGGAAGCTTGCGGATCTCGCGAACCGCCGCCGGGAGGACGTCGATGCGGTAGGTCACAGCCCGCGCTCGCGCTTCACGTCCTCCCACGGGATGGGCGTCTCGGACAGTCGCTCGGTCTCGGCCCAAGCCTCGTCGACCGCGCGAATATCACTGAGTTCCTCGGCGTCAGCCTCGAGCTGGGCGAGGGTCTCCGGGTCAACAATCGCCGCAACTCGCCTATCACGTCGGGTCAGATATACGGTCCCCCGGCGGGCTTCATCGATCACGGAGGCGAGTCGATCGCGCGCATCCGTGATCGGGATATCAGTCATGACCACACGGTACTCCCGTTTTGCTGCATTACGTACGTTTCAGGATTTTCACCGCAGGGCGTTGCGGCTGGTGGCCGTGGCCTGGAGCGAGACACCGTCAGGCACGAAGAGACTGAAGACTGGCGGATGCCACTGCCTCGCAACCGTCACCCGAGCGGACACACCATCGGGCGTGGATGCCGAGACCAGGCTCGCCTCGCCATCCGACTGCGCCAGGATCGCACTCGCCTGCGCGTACACATCGCCCGACGAGAGCTCAGCGCGCGGCGCCCCACCGGCGATCGTGAGCGTGAATCCGTCAGCGCCGGCAAGGGCAGCAGCATCGGCGACGCTATCGAGCCGCTTCTGCGCAAGGTACAGACTCGTCGCGTCGACGGTCACGAGGATGAGCACGAGCGCGAGCATCGCGTACCCCAGCACGAGCGGCAGAATGCTGCCGTCCTCGTCACCCGCGGCAGGCACCGAATCACGAAGCCGCCTCCCTACCGCCCTCATCCGCCGCTCCAGAATCGCGACATCCGCTGCACCGCACTGGCCTCGACCGGAACGCTCGCGATCTGATCGAGTCCGAGCACCGGCGGCGCGAGGGGCAGCGAGACGCGCGTCGCGACCGAGACCCGAACGGTCGACCCCGCTGTCGGGCAAGATGCCGACGCCGGGACACACGAAATCGACAGGGACGTGACGGAGGCATCCAGGTCGTACTCCGCCATCACCGCCGACAGCACCTCGAACGCGCTCGAGCCAGCGGATGCCGCATCCGACGACAGCGAAATCGCCCGGGCGACGTGGCGGGCTGCGGCTTCGGCACCGAGCGCCTGATGCTGAATCTGGCCGAGCGCGACGACGACATAGATAAGCGGCACGAGCATGAGGAGGCCGACCGTGAGGAACTCGAGGGATGCAGAGCCGTCGTCCTCGCGGAGAATCCGAGCCAGTCGCGAACGCAACCGGTCAGCGATCGAACGACTCCAGCGGAGCATGAGCTGTCACCTCCGTCTGCAGTCCGCTCGGCCACAGGCCGACGAGCGGGATCCCGGTACGCACCGTGACTTCAACGACAGGCTGACCGTCGATCATGATCTCGCGCGTGCCGACATCCGAGCCGTACTCAGCTCCGATCGCCCGCGTAATCACCTCGCGTGTGCGATCGACGGCTGAGCCGGTCGATGTATCGGCGAGCGCACCGTAGTACGCCCCTTCGACTGCAGCGTCATGCACGACGTTTCTCACGTAGGTCACGATGCCGAGCTGAATCACACCGAGGGTGAGGGCCGTGAGCAGCGCGGCAACCATGACGAACTCGACGGGAGCCGAGCCCCGGTCGTCATCCCAGACGCCACGATCACCCACAGCCAGCCGCCTCAGAACCCCGACACGCGGGAGATCGCCTGCTCGAACAGACCCGACAGCGCCGGACCCGCGAGCGCCCAAATCAACACGACCAGCCCCGCGGTCATGAGCGTGATCAGCACCCACCCGGGTACGTCACCACGGTCTTCACGCAGCGCGGCTGCCACGCCGACATCCTCCACGTCGGTCCCCGCACGCGGCGCGAACGCTTCACGCAGGCGGTCCAGCATCCGTCTCATCATCATCTCCTTCGGTTCGGTCTTCTCTGTTGGTGGGCACTCATCCGAGGTCGAGCATCACGACGCCGGGGAAGATCGCGAACAGCACACTCACCGGCAAGATCAAGAAGACGAGCGGCACGAGCATCGCGATCTCTTTGCGACCCGCCTGCTCAATGAGCTCGCGCTGCTCCCCCGAGCGCGCATCGGCAGCGTGGGCGTGTAGCACGTCCGCGAGTGGTGTGCCGCGGTCGATCGCGGCGACAAGCTGATCGACCGCGCGCGACAAGGCTGGGCTGTCTTCCCGTCGAGCGAACGCGAGGAGGGCGTCCGTTAAAACCGCCCCCGTTCCGACCTCGACAACAACTTCACGGATGCCGACGGCAAGCTCTCCGGTCCCCCGGCTGCCGACGCGCCGCAGCGCATCGAGCAGGCCCTCACCCGCAGACAGGCAGAGCGCGAGGAACTCGAGGACGACGGGAAGCTCCTCGTGCAGGCGCCGGGAGCGGGCGCGCTCGGTGGCGCGGCGCGCCGACTGCTCCGCCACCACCGCGGCCGCCCCACCGGCCAGAGGCACCGCCAGCAGAGCCGGCTGTGGGCCGTGCGTCAGGGCGACGATTGTCGCCAGGGCGGCTCCCGTACCGGCTCCGAGCAGGGCCCAGACAAGCGCGCGCGAGCGCCGCCAGGAAGAACGGATGTCCGAGAGTCGGTTCACCGCAGCACCCCACGCCGGGGCTGCGGTGTTCAGGACAGGCACGGTGATCGCGCTGAACGCGACGCCGGGGTCACCGTCGGTGACATCGCGCAGGTACGGCGCGAGACGAGCGGTCAGCCCGCGGGCGCGCCAGCGCGGCGACGCCGAGAAGACGAGCAGCATTCCTCCGGCGAGGCCGCCGCCAAGAATCACGGCAAGCGCGATGTCGGTGGGATTCACGCGAACCACCTCCGCGGCTCCGCGAGCCTTCCCACACGAAGCATGAGCCGAAACGCGACAACCGTGACGACAGCGCCGCCCAGAATCAGCCCGATCCCCTGGGGCGATCCGTACGCGGCAGCAGCCTCGGGGCGAAGCGCGAGAAGTCCGAGAATCACCCACGGAGCAACGGCTCCGAGAACCGCCGCGGCGCGAATCCACGACTGGCGCGCCTCGACCTCGGCGCGCAGTGTCGCATCCGCGCGAACCGACGCACCAAGTGCGCGCAGGGTCGGCACGAGCTCGGTACCGCCGACCTCGCGCGCCATGCGCAAGGTTTCGACGATCCGGTCAGCGATCGGATCGGCAAGCCGAGCCTTCAGACCGGCGAGCGCGGCATCCAGATGCCCGGAGGCCGAGACATCACGGGCGAACCTGACGAAGTCGGGTCGAAGCCGCTCTGGGCCCGACACCGCGAGGCTCGCGACAGCGTCAGCGAGCGACATCCCGGCTCGAACCGATGACACGAGCAGGTCGCACACGTCAGGCCACAGACCGCGACGCTCTTTGGCTCGTCGACGCGCCCGGGACTGCAACCAGGCGACGGGGGCGTATGCGCCGACGACACCCGCGAGAAGCCACAGAGGCAGCGTGGGAAAGACCAGCCACACGAGTGCGGCGGCAATCGCCCCAACCAGGACAGCAGAGGCCAGTACCGTGCGAGGTCTCGCCCGCTCCGCGAAGCCGGCTTCACCGATCAGTCGGGTCAGCGCCGAGGGCTCGGCGGGTGCGGCGGTGGCGGGCCGGGCTGGCCACAGCCACGGCGAAAGGACCAGCAACACCCCCGCGCCGAGCATTGCGCCCACCAGCAGGATCATCGGCCCCTGCTCCGCATCAGTGGTTGCCGTTCCTGTCGGGGCGCGGGGCGAGTACGGATGACGCCATCCTCAAGCCCTGTGGGTTCGACGATCTCGGTCACGCGCCGCCGTCCGGTCGCGTCCCGCTGACAGTGGACGACGAGGTCGACGGATGCCGCAACCGCCGGCACCACGAAGCCGCTGTCGATGTTGCGACCAGCCAGGAGCGGGAGGGAGCAGAGCTTCCGGAGTGCATCAGCTGCCGAGTTCGCATGGATTGTCGCGGCACCCGGCACTCCGGTGTTGAGGGCCAGGACGAGATCGAGCGCCTCGGCGTCTCGAACCTCCCCGATGACCAGCCGATCTGGCCGCATCCGGAGTGCCTCCTTCACCAGGCGGCGCAGCGTCACCTCCCCTCCCCCTTCGAGGCTCGGCTGACGCCCCTGGAGTGCGACGAGGTCCGGCGCGTCGACGGCAAGTTCGAACGTCTCCTCCACCGTGACGATGCGCTGCGAGGGCGCGCACGCAGCGATCAGCGCCGCGAGCAAGGTCGTCTTACCGGCATGGGTGGCACCCGAGACCAGGATGCTGCGCCCCTCCCGCATCGCGATCGCCAGCAGGTCGGCATCCGCCGCCGTCACGCTGCCCGCCACAACGAGGTCGTCGAGCGTCCGGTAGCGCGGCAGGAACTTGCGGATGTTCACGACCCAGTGCCGCCGTGTGATGTCGGGGATCACGACGTGCAAGCGACTCCCGTCGGGAAGAGAGGCGTCGACGAAAGGCTGGCTGAGATCGACGCGGCGGCCGGTCGCGTGCAGCATCCGTTCGACGAGGTCTCGTACCGCCGTGTCGGTCAGCGCGAGCGGGACCCGGGACGCGACTCCGGCACGCGCCACGAAGATCCGGTCCGGAGCATTGATCCAGAGTTCCTCGACCTCGGGGTCGTCGAGGTACGCCTGCAGCGGACCGAATCCCGAGAGCTGGGCCAGGATGTCGCGCACGTGGTGCGCTTCGTCATCGAGGGTCCGCTCGCCGCGGGCCAGCGCGAAATCGTTGTGCCGACGCACTTCGGACCTGGCGATCTGGCTCGCCCGATCCGGATCGCGCTGCGGGTCGATCTGTGCCGCCCGCAGCGACTCGCGTACACGCGCGACCACCGAAACTGTCGGGTCGGCGGGCGAGGTGAGGGTCACCCGTGCATCCTGACAAGGCCGCGCGCCGCGCCGCGGGAGTTATCCACAGCGGTGCGGCGAGCTCTGTCATCCCGCTGGCGAAACCACGGGTCGCTGGGCGCTGCGGGGCGCCCCGAGCGCCCGTAGCGCGTACAGGATCGTCGCGACGTCGACGAGCTCCTGAATGAGGGCGCCCGCGACGGCGGGGATGACGCCCGTCATAGCCACGATCATCAGGGCAATGCTCAGCCCAATCCCCACGCCGATCGCGGTCAGCGCGACGCGCAGGGTGTGGCGGGCGATCGCGACGGCGTCGGCAACCGGAGCAAGGGCATCCACCAGGATGACGACATCCGCCGCATCCCCCGCGGCCGTCGCCCCGCGCGCACCCATCGCGACACCGATGTCGGATGCCGCCAGCACCGGGGCATCATTCACCCCGTCGCCGACCATCATCATCGGCCGAGGTTGCAGACCGGCGGCAAGCTCCACCTTGTCGCCCGGCAGCAGCTCGGCGTGCACCTCGTCAATCCCCACCGCCGTCGCAACCGACTGCGCGGTAGCGCCGACATCGCCGGTGAACATCGCAACCCGGCTCACGCCGGTCTCTCGGAGCCAGGCAACAACCGCAGGCGCATCCGGCCGAGGATCATCGGCCAGGACGATGGTTCCCGCGAACCGTCGATCTATCGCAACGTAGGCCGCGGCCTGACCGGCATCCAGGGTCTCTCGGGGCGCCGTTCCCGTGAGCGCTGCGACATACGCGGGCTTGCCGACGGTGACGGGCCGACCCCCTACCGATGCGGTGACACCGTTGGTGGCCTCCTCCGAGGCGTCAGACGCAGGGAGCAGATCGAGCCCGCGGTCGAGGGCGGCGCGGCGCACGCTCTCTGCCAGCACGTGCGTGGAGTACTGCTCAGCAGAGGCCGCGAACTGCAACACCTCGTCGGCGGTGAATCCGTCCGCGGGACGGACGGCGACGAGAGCGGGACGACCCCACGTCAGTGTTCCGGTCTTGTCGAAGGCCGCCGAACTCACGCGCGCGAGCTGCTCGATGACCGCGCCGCTCTTGATGATGACCCCCGCCTTCGCCGCTCGCGACAGGCCTGCGAGGAACGCCACGGGTGCCGCGATCAGCAGCGGACAGGGGGTCGCCAGCACCAGCACTTCAGCAAAGCGGACCGGGTCTCCTGAGATCGCCCAGGCGGTTCCCGCGAGCACGAGCGAGACGGCGGTGAACGGCACGGCAAACCGGTCGGCCAAGCGAACGACCGGCGCCCGAGAACTCTCGGCAGCATGCACCAGCGCGACGATCTGCTGGTACTGGCTGTCGGCGCTGCGTCGTGTCGCTCGTACCCGCACGGCGCGAGATCCGTTGATGGCCCCCGAGAACACCTCGTCGCCTTCGGTGCGCTGCACGGGAAGACTCTCACCCGTCAGCGACGATTCGTCGAACTCCGCGTCGGCGCTCAGCAGCACGGCATCCACCGGCACGATCTCGGCCGGCCGCACCAGCAGGATGTCGCCCACAGCGACCTCATCGATGGGGACGTCCTTCACACTCTCGACAGCGCCCGATTCGCCACCGGTCACGACGTGCGCGGTGCGCGGCGATCTGTCCAGCAGCGCGCGAAGGTCCCGCCGCGCACGCCGGCCGGCGATATCCTCGAGCGCCGCACCACCGGCGAGCATCAGAACGATCACGAGCCCCGCCAGATACTCCCCGACCGCGAGGGTCGCGACCATCGCGGTGACAGCGAGAACATCGAGCCCGACGTGGCCACGCAGGACGTCGCGCACCATGCCCACGAGGGTCCAGACGATGATCCCCGCAACCCAAATCGTCGCGACCCACCGCGCAACGTCAGGCATTCCGGATGCCGCGAGCACACCGACGGCGAGGAGCACCAGCGCGGTAGCCGTGACCAGCGGGTACGCCCAGATCCAGCGCAGATACCTCATCAGGACCTCCCACGCCGCACCCAGGCGACACCCCGAGCGTAGGCAGGCGCCACCGCGCACACTAGGGCATCTAGTCCCACGACCGAGGCCCTGTCGGTGCCCGGCGTCGGCGTTGCACAATGGCACGAGAGCATTCGGATGCGGCCCGAAAGGCGGAAGCCATGACCATGAAGACACCAAGCCACGCGGCGCGGAAGACCGGCACGGGAATCGTCGGCGGACTGGTCGGTGGCGTCATCCGGGCCGCCTGGGCGGGACTGGCTTTCTGGGACCTCTATATCCGTCCCGAGAACAAGATCAACGGCAAGAAGCCCCTGTGGGCCTTCGTGATTCTTCTCGGCGGTATCGGCCCCTTGATCTACTTCTTCTTCGCCCCCAAACGCTGACGCTGCCGCGGCCTCATCGCCGCCGCAGCCGAGACCACGCGTCGAACCCAACCGCGAGCAGGATGATGGCGCCCAGCGCGATGCCCTGGAACAGCGGATCGATCTTCAGCAGCGTGAAACCGTTGTAGAGCATCGCGATGAACAGGATGCCGAGCACCGTCCGCCATACCGCCCCCTCGCCACCGAGGATCGAGGTGCCGCGACGACGATGCCGGCCAGCACTGTGAAGGTCAGCGTCGTCGCGATCGCATCGTTCTCGGGAACAGAGGGAGTGCGTGCCAGGTCGATCACTCCCGCAAGCCCGGCGCCGAGGCCCGTGAGCGCAAAGGTCGCGATCCGCACGAGGTTGACCCGGATGCCGGCAAGACGTGCCGCCTCGGCATTGCCGCCCGCCGCATAGACGTACCGTCCGAAAGTCGTGCGCCACAGCACGACACCGAGGGCGACCACCACCACCAGCGCGATCCAGATCGGCAGCGACATCCCGAGCGGTTCGGTCTTGGCGATCCAGGTGAACTCGGGCACGTCGACCCGGATCTGGCCGATGCCCTCTTTGCCCGCCTGCGAGACGAGCTTGGTCGCACCCAGGATGATGAAGCTCATCGCCAGAGTCGCGATCAGCGGGTTGATCCGCAGGTAGGTGCTGATGACGCCGTTGATGATGCCGACCGCAAGGCCCGAGAGCACGCCCGCCAGGATGCCGAGCACCGCGCCCTCGGTGCCGCCGACCTTGATGATCACGGTGCCGCACAGGACGGCAGTGAACATGTAGGTGGCACCGACCGAGAGGTCAATTCCACCGGCGATCAGCACCAGGGTGCTCGCTGCCGCGATGATCAGGATGCCCGCCTGCCGGTCGAGCACGTTTCCGATGTTCTGGAACGACAAGAACGCGGGGCTGCCGATCGAGAGCGCGATGAACACCGCGAGGAAGGGCACGACGATCGCGACCGACCGCCACGGGATGCGCGAGAGCACGCTCTGCTGGGCTTGGGTGGGCACGGTGCCGGTGGTCAGGGTCATGATTTCCCACTCGTGATCGGATCCGCGAAGGCCGCGGTGAGGACGTTCTCTTCTGTTCTTTCATCGCCCGAAAGCTCCGCGACGATGCGTCCGCTACGAATGACGAGGATGCGATGCGCGAGCCCCAGCACCTCTTCGACATCCGATGAGACGACGATCACCCCGATTCCTCGCGAGGCTTCGGCCACGATGAGGTCGTAGATCGCACGGCGCGACCCGACATCCACGCCGCGAGTCGGCTCGTCGGCGATGAGCACGGTACGGGGTCTCTGCAACGCCCGCGCGAACAGCACCTTCTGCTGATTGCCGCCGGACAGGCTCGAGACGTTGCGGCGATCGTCTCCGGCGACGGTGACGCGCTCAAGCATCGCCTTCGCGTCGGCGCGTTCGGCGCGGGTGCGCACCCAGCCCGCGCGGGCGAAGGCAGCGAGGTTCGACAGGGTGACGTTGTCGCGGATCGAGCGGCCGAGCACGAGACCCTGATCCTTGCGCGATTCGGGGATAAGGAACAGGCCCGCGTTGAGCGCCGCGGGCACCGACGCGCCCACCGAGAGTCGCTTGCGCCCGTCCCCATGCCCCGGCTCCAGGAGCTCGACGGAACCGCCGTGGCGGCCCGCGGCTCCGAAGATCGCGTGCACGATCTCGCTGCGACCGGCACCGACGAGCCCGGCGAGACCCACAATCTCGCCGGGTCTCACCGAGAACGACACTCCACGAACCCCGGGTGCGACCAGATCTGTCACGGTCAAGACCGGATCGCCGACGGTGGGGGCGGGAGGCTGTTCGGGGAACACGGCACCGAGCGTCCGACCGAGCATCGCCTCGATGAGGCTCGCCTCGGTCTCGTCGGCTGCGGGGCCGGTGCGGATGAGACGACCGTCGCGCAGCACGGTGATGTCGTCGGCGAGCTCGAGCACCTCGCTGAGGAAGTGCGAGATGAGAACCACAGTGTGGCCGGATGCCGCGAGCTGGCGCACGACGGCGTGCAGCAGGTCGGCATCCGCCCCCGACAGCGCTGCCGTCGGCTCGTCCATGATGATGACCGACGCGCCCCGCGCCAGCGCACGCATGATCTCGACCTTCTGCTGGTCGGCCGTTCGCAACGCGCCCACCGGGACGTCCGCGGGGAGGTCGAACCCGGTGCGTTCGCTCAGTGCCCGGTACTGGGCGCCGAGACGTTTGCGACCGATGAAGCCGACCCGCCGCGGCTCCCGTCCGAGAAAGACGTTCTCGGCTACGGACAGGGCCGGAACGAGGGCCAGCTCCTGGGCAATCGTCGCGATGCCGTGATCGAGCGCCTCCCGCGGCGATCCGAAGCTCACGCGCTCGCCGTTGACGAGCACCTCCCCCTCGTCGGCGCTGTAGAGGCCGGCGATGATCTTCGCGAGCGTGGACTTGCCCGCGCCGTTCTCGCCGACCAGGGCGTGGACGGTTCCGGGACGGATAGTCAGGTCGATGTGCCGTAGGACGGGCAGGCCCCCGAAGGACTTGCCGACATCCCGCAGCTCGACGGAGAGCTGCGGGACGCCGGCCTCGGCCGGATGGTGCGGCATGGATCAGCCGGGCCACTCGCCAGTGAACTGGCTGACGGTGTCGGGTGTCATGATCCCGTTGTTGGGGAAGTCGGCGAACGGATCGACATCGCCCATGTCCGTGCCATCGCGCAGCGCGGCGATCATCGCCTCCATTCCCAGGCGACCGGTCGTGGCGGGCGCCTGGATGACATCGGAGTACACGACGCCGTCCGTGATGGCATCGAGAGCCCACTGCGAACCGCCGTATCCGACGAACAGGTAGTCGCCGACCGCGGCGCCGGAGTCGCCGACCGCGAGGACCGCACCCTGCAGACCCTGATCTGACGTGACGATCGCGTCGATGTCGGGGTTTGCCGTCAGGATGTCGGCGACCGCGGTCTGCGCGGCTGCGGGGTTCCAGAACGTCTCGCCTTCGGCCACGACGGTGACCGGCGTTCCGGCGGTCGCCTCACTGAACGCGTCCCACAGGGCGATACTGACGCTCGAGGTCTTCAGGTCATGCAGGTAGGCGACGTTGCACGGATCCAGGTTCTTCGACGCGCAGGCCTCGACGGTCTGCTCGCCGAGCTTCTGCCCGAGAATCGACGGCACGAACACGATGTTCGACGCGAGACCGGGCAGCTGGGTGGCACCCGAGGTGAAGTCCTCGCCGAGGATCTGGTCGATGTTGACGACGGTGAGCCCGGCATCCATGGCTTCGGCGACCACATCCATGATCGCGGGGCCATAGATGGGCTGGACGATCATGCCGTCGTAGTCCCCCGAGGCGATGACGTCCTCGATGAGCGTGGCCTGCGTCGCCGGATCGAGGTTTCCATCGAAGACCGTGATCTCGGCATTGTTGGCCTCAGCGACCTCCTGCGCCGCCGCCAGCATCGGCTCGTCGTACGTGTTCGCCACCGCGAACGAGATGTATGCGATCTGCAACGGCTCGTCGGTGGGCGCCGAGGTCTCGCCCGAGCCCGATGCGTCGGTGGTCCCCGACGAGCACGCGGCGAGGGCCAGTGCGGCGACGGCGATCCCGCGCCGGCGAGAATCCCCCTTCGCCGTGGGACAGCTGTACTGAGTGGCATGACTTCTCCTGTGAAATCGGTACACGGTGGGCAGCCGCGCGACCTTCTTGCGAAAGCCGGCCTGGACAGTGTTCAGTGCTGGCGTACACTCTGCCGTGTTGCCACACTTAACGCAAGGGTTCTGATCGGCAGGTCCGCGACCGTGACCAATCCGTTGCCGGCGAGGTGAGTCACAGCCCCCAGCCTGTGGGCGGCTCGAGGAGTCCGGGCGCAAAGTGCCAATACTCGCGCAGGTGATGAACGAGCCCAGCGTCGTCGAACTCCAAGAAGAACTCCCCCGCGAGCGTCACCTCCGCACCCTCGTTGCGAAGCGTGACCCACCATTCTGCGGCCGCGTGAGCGCCGGTCACCACGGCTTTCCCCACCCGGAAGCGGATGTCGGATTGCGTCGCCGTCACACTCGACCAATAGCGATGCACCCCCTCGCGGCCGCGATACGGCTCCTCGTAGGGCTGCTCTCGGTATGTCGCATCTTCCGTGAACAGCGCAGCCGCGGCATCCGCGTCTCGCGTCTCCCACGCCTTCCGGTAGTCATCCAGCCACCTCTGGACCTGCTCGGTCGTCACGATCTTCCCCTTTCGCCACTCCATACCTCACGGTGCAGTATCACTGCACACCCTGTCGCGCTGGAACGGTCGGCGCAAGTGCAGGAGGTCGCCGGGCCACGCGACAGCCTCGGCGCGGAAGCTCCGCACCGGAATCGTGCGTCGAGATCGCCAAACCTGCGTCAGTAGACTGATCGCACCAGCGGGAGTGGTGAAATTGGCAGACACGCAGGATTTAGGTTCCTGTGCCTTCGGGCGTGTGGGTTCAAGTCCCACCTTCCGCACGCGAGGCATCCTGCCGCGCCCTTGACCGCCGATACCGACGGAACGCACGTGCACCCACTGGCTCTCATCCCCTGGCTCGACCCCGAGACGATCATTTCCGCGGCCGGCCCGTGGGCCCTGCTGGTGGTCTGCCTGATCATCTTCGCCGAAACGGGGCTGCTCGTCGGGTTCCTCTTCCCCGGCGACACTCTGCTCATCATCTCGGGATTGCTGACCCACACCAACGACGTGTTCGGCGTCAACATCTGGGTCGTGTGCTCGCTGATCGCCCTCGCCGCGTTCATCGGTGGGGAGGTCGGCTACTACATCGGACACAAGGGCGGACCTGCGGTCTTCGAACGCAAGGAATCCGGGATCTTCAGTAAGCGCAACGTCGAGCGAACCAATGCGTTCTTCGAACGTTTCGGCGGGATCACCGTGATCCTCGCCCGTTTCGTCCCGATCGTGCGCACCTTCGCTCCCGTCGCCGCAGGGGTAGGACACATGCCGTGGCGCAGATACACGCTCTACAACCTCATCGGCGCGCTGCTGTGGGGCTTCGGACTCACCATGGTGGGCTACCTCATCGCGTACATCCCGTGGGTGCGTGACCTCGTCACGGAATACATCGACATCATCTTGCTGGTCGCCGTCGGTGGTACCGCCCTGGTGGTGGCGTACCACTACTTCAGCGAGAAGTGGAAGTCTCGCAAAGAAGCCGCGTCAGGCGAGAAGCTCGAGACGGATGCCGCCGAAGCGCGCGAACTGGCTCTGGAGCCCGAGGTGTTCGACAACCGCCCCGAGGACTCCCAGTAAGACTCGGCCTCCGCTCAGCCGGACTTCTTCTGCTTGCCCGAGCCACTCTCGCGGGCGGCGCGTGAGCGCTCGACGCTCGCGCGCAGCGCCTCCATGAGGTCGATGACCTCGCCGCCCTGCTCCTCCGGCTGCTCGCCGAACGTTTCGGCAGTGTCGATCGCGTCGCCCTTCTCGAGCTTGGCGTCGATGAGGGTCCGCAACTCGTGCTGGTATTCGTCGACGAAGTCGGCGGGGTCGAAGTCGCCCGAGAAGCTCTCGACGAGGGATGCCGACAGCTCGAGTTCCTTGTCGGAGATCTTCACTGACTCGCTGAGCGACGGGAAGGCAGCCTCCCGCACCTCGTCTGCCCACAACAGTGTCTGCAGCACGAGGACATCGCCGCGCACCCGCAGCGCCGCCAGGCGCGTCTTCTGACGCAACGAGAACCGCACGATCGCGGTGCGATCCGTCTGCTCCAGCGTCTTGCGCAACAGCACATACGCTTTCGGCGACTCGGAGTCGGGTTCGAGGTAGTACGCCTTGTCGAGCGTCAAGACATCCACCTGCTCGGTCGGCACGAACTCGACGACCTCGATCTCGCGGCTGCGCTCGGAAGGAAGCGCCGCGAAATCCTCTTTCGTGAGGATGACGGTCTTCTCGCCGTCGTCGTAGGCCCGGTCGATCTCGCTGTACGGCACGACTTCGCCGTCGAGTTCGCACACGCGCTGATAGCGGATGCGGCCCCCGTCGGCGGCATGGACCTGATGCAGCGACACATCGTGGTCCTCGGTCGCGGCATAGACCTTCACCGGGACGTTGACCAGTCCGAATGTCAACGCGCCTTTCCAGATGGACCTCATCACACCAGTACACACGTTCGCGGCGCCCGGTGCCAGCATCCGACCCGTCTCAGGCACCGCGGGCTAGCCTGGGCCCATGGCGGGTCGGGAGCAGACTGTGCAGGTGCAGGGGCACCGGCTGCGCCTGACCAATCTCGACAAGGTGCTGTATCCGGCAACCGGTACGACCAAGGGCGAGGTCATCGATTACTACAGCCGCATCGCCCCCGCGATCCTGCCGCTTCTCGCGGGACGACCCGTAACCAGAAAGCGCTGGCCCGACGGTGTGGGCGATGCGGAGCATCCGGGCATGTCGTTCTTCACGAAAGACCTCGAGCGCGGCGCGCCCGAGTGGCTCCCCCGGATGCCGATCGAGCACTCCTCGGGCACGAAGACCTACCCGCTCATCGATTCGCAGGCGGCGCTCGTGTGGCTCGGGCAGGTTGCGAGCCTCGAACTCCACGTTCCACAATGGCGTTTTGGGCCGGACGGCTCCCCTGCGAGCCCGGATCGGCTGGTCCTGGACCTCGATCCGGGACCCGGTATCGGGCTGGCCGAGTGCGCCGAGGTTGCGCGGCTCGTGCGAGAGATCCTGCGCGGGATGTCGCTCGAGAGCATCCCTGTCACCAGCGGCAGCAAGGGGATCCATCTCTATGCGCCGCTTCCCGGGACGCTCACGAGCGAAGCCGCCTCGAACCTGGCGCGGGAGTTGGCGCGGGCGCTCGAGGCTGATCATCCGGATCTCGTCGTGAGTTCGATGTCCAAGGCGGTGCGTGCGGGAAAAGTCTTCTTGGACTGGAGTCAGAACAACGGCAAGAAGACCACGATCAGCCCGTACTCGCTGCGAGGACGTGAGCATCCGACCGTCGCGGCTCCCCGAACCTGGGACGAACTGGAAGATCCGCAACTGCGCCACCTGCTGTTCTCGGAGGTTCTCGAGCGCGCAGCCGCGGGGATCGCACCCTTCTTCGGCACCTCGACGCCGGCCGCCTTGGACCGCTACCGCGAGAAGCGCGATGCTGCGAGAACGCCGGAGCCGGTTCCGGATGCCGGATCCCGGCCGGCCGCCCGCGGCGACGGTGATCCGCCACGCTTCGTCGTGCAGGAACATCACGCCTCGCGGCTGCACTTCGACCTGCGTCTGGAGCGGGACGGAGTGTTGGTCAGTTGGGCGGTCCCGCGCGGGATCCCCGAGACACCCGACCGCAACAACCTCGCGGTGATGACCGAGGATCACCCGATCGAATACCTGACTTTTCACGGCACGATCCCCCAGGGCGAGTACGGCGCCGGAACCATGACGGTGTGGGACACGGGCACGTATGAGACCGAGAAATGGCGCGCCGACGAGGTCATCTTCCGCGCCCACGGCGCCCCGGGTGGGGCGATGGATGACGTGCGGTTCGCGCTCATCCGCACCGCGGGCGACGGCGAGAAGTCGCAGTGGCTCCTCCACCGGATGAAGGATGCATCCGCCGGTCAGGCAGGTTCGCGGCGCTCGGTCGGATCCACTGGCCGGTCCCGCGCTCAGGCGCGTCCGGCGCGAGAAGACGCCGGCAACGCCGCGGTCACCGCCCCGATGCTGGCCACCATGTCGACGCCGGGGCTTGCCGCCGGCGCAATCAGGCGCTGGGGCGGGGAGCCCTGGGTGGAGATGAAATGGGACGGCATCCGCGCAGTCGGGATCTGGGACGGGACCACCCTCACGCTCCGCGCCCGCAGCGGCAACGACATGACGGCGACCTATCCGGACCTGCACGATGCCGCGCTGGGCGAGGCGCCGTGCGTGGTCGACGGCGAAATCGTCGCTCTGGACGAGAACGGTAGGGCGAGCTTTGCGCTGCTGCAGAAGCGAATGAACCTCGCGAATTCTGCCGAGATCGTGCGCGAGGCCGCGCGCACGCCGGTGAAGTACTACCTGTTCGACCTGCTCCAGATCGACGGGCAGGATGCCACGGCGCTGTCGTTGCGCGATCGACGCGCCCTGCTGGAGCGTCTTGCCGACGGCGCGGGCGAGCGCGTCACGGTCCCACCGGTGTTCGACGATCTGGATGCGACGCTCGACGCCGCGCGCGGGGCAGACCTCGAGGGCGTCGTCGTCAAGAACCCCGGCTCGCGCTACCGGCCCGGCGAGCGCTCGCCCGACTGGCTCAAGATCAAGCTCACCCGCACCCAGGATGTCGTCATCGGCGGCATCCGTCCCGGGCAGGGGGGCAGGTCCGGTGCCATCGGATCGCTTCTGGTGGGCATCCCGGGTGAAAGCGGTCTGCAGTATGCGGGGCGCGTAGGAACAGGCTTCACGGATGCCGCGCTTGCGACTCTGGCGCGCCTGCTCGCCCCTCTCGGAATTGACGAGAACCCTTTCGCCGACGTACCGGCGGCCGACGCGCGCGATGCGATCTGGGTGAAGCCGGAGCTGGTCGGCGAGGTCGAGTTCGCCGAGTTCACGCCCGGCGGCATCTTGCGTCACGCTCGCTGGCGCGGGCTGCGGCCCGACCGCTCCCCCGACACCGTCGTCCGGGAGGGCACGTCCTAGGCGTGAGTGGCGTCGCCCGAATCGACGTGGCCGGCGGGCTCGAGCTGGAAGGTTGAGTGCTCGACGTCGAAGTGTGAGGCAAGGCATGTCTGCAGGCGCGAGAGGATTTCGCCCGAGCGTCCAGCGGCGATGGCATGGGGATCGATGACGACGTGAGCGGTGAAGACGGGAGCTCCGCGGGTGAGCTGCCACACGTGGATGTCATGCACGGCCACGACGTCATCTGTCGAGAGGATGTGTTCCCGAATGTCGGCAACGTGCGTTCCTTTCGGCGCCGACTCCGACAGGACGTGGAACACTTCGCGGAGCAACCCGACTGCGCGCGGCACGATGAGAGCCGCGATCAGCAGCGACGCAACGGCATCCGCTGCCTGCCACCCCGTCAGCAGCACGACGATCGCTGCGACGATGACCAGCGCCGAACCCAGCAGATCGCCGAGGACCTCGAGGTAGGCGCCGCGGACATTGATGCTCGTACGTTGCGCGGCAGAAAGCAGCCACATCGCCGCGGCGTTGGCAAGAAGTCCGACGATCGCGACGATCAGCATGATGCCGCCGCGCACCTCGGCCTCACCCGGGTCGAGCAGGCGCTGGATCGCCTCGACGACGATCCACGCTGACAGGCCGATCAGCAGGACGGCGTTGATCAAGGCGCCGAAAACCTCGGCCCGCTGGTAGCCGTAGGTCTGCCGGTCGGTAGCCGGCCGAGCCGCGACGATGCTCGCGATGAGCGCGATCACGAGGGCCGCGGTGTCCGTGAGCATGTGGACGGAATCGGCCAGCAAAGCGAGCGAGCCGCTCAGGAACGCACCGACAACCTGGACGACCAGAACGACGGAGGTGATCGTGAGCGAGGCAGTCAGGAGGCGACGGTTGCTCGCGCCACGGATGCCGGGAGCGTGATCATGCACGGCACCCAGCGTAGGGGCGAGAGAAGCCCGCGGCGGCGCTCTGCGCCCAATCGGGAACGAGTCTGATTCTCGCTTCCGGGCCGTGTGTCAGAGCGCCGACAACAGCGGCGCGAGGGCGATGAACGCTTGGGCGCGGTGCGACGCTGCGGTCTTCTCCTCGGGGCTCCACTGGCCTACCGTGCGCTCCGCGCCCGCTTCCTGGCCGTCGGGGATGAAGATCGGGTCGTAACCGAACCCGCCGTCGCCGCGCGGTTCGGTGGCAAGGCGCCCGTGCCAGCGCCCCTCCACCACATGCTCCATGGCGAAGGCGGTCGACCCCGGTTCGGGGACGACCAGCGCGATGGTCGACACGAAGGATGCCTTCCGGTGCGGGTCCGCGATGTCGGAGAGCTGATCCAGCAGCAGACGCATGTTCGCGACGGCATCCTTCTTGTGGCCCGCCCAGTACGCCGAGAAAATCCCCGGCGCGCCGCCCATCACGCTGACGGCAATGCCGGAGTCATCGGCGAGCGCTGCAAGCCCGGTGTGGTGGGCAGCTGCCCGCGCCTTGATCAGGGCGTTCTCGGCGAAGTTGACGCCATCCTCGACGGGCTCGGGTCCGTCGTAGCCGATGACGTGCAGGTCGGGGCGGGTCGCCGCGACGATCCGGCCGAACTCGGCGACCTTGTGGGGATTGTGGGTTGCCAGGACGATCTGCTGCGGCATCCGGTCACTCACCCGAAGCGAGGGTGTCGGTCTGAATGTCACGTAGGGTCGCGCAGCCTGACAGCCCCAGCTCGAGAAGCGCATCGAGCTCCCGCTTGTCGAAGGGCGCACCCTCGGCAGTGCCCTGCACCTCGACGAACAACCCGCGCCCCGTCACCACGACGTTCATGTCGGTCTCGGCGCGGACGTCCTCGACGTAGGCCAGGTCGAGCATCGGCTCACCGTCGATGATGCCGACCGAGACGGCAGCCACCGAGTCGAGCAGCACCTGCGATTTCTGACCGATGAACTTCTTGCGCCGTCCCCATTCGATGGCATCGGCGAGCGCCACGTAGGCCCCCGTGATGGCGGCGGTTCGGGTTCCTCCGTCGGCCTGCAGCACGTCGCAGTCGATCACGATCGTGTTCTCACCGAGCGCCTTCGTATCGACCACTGCCCGCAGCGCCCGGCCGATCAGGCGAGAGATCTCGTGTGTGCGGCCACCGATCTTGCCCTTGACGCTTTCGCGGTCGTTGCGATCGTTGGTGGCCCGAGGCAGCATCGCGTACTCGGCGGTAACCCAGCCCTTGCCCTTGCCGGTGAGCCAGCGCGGCACACCGTTGGTGAAGGATGCCGTGCACAGCACGCGGGTTCCGCCGAAGCTGATCAGCGCTGATCCCTCTGCCTGGGTGGACCAGCCTCGTTCGATCGTGACAGGACGCAACTGGTCGATGGTGCGACCGTCAGCGCGGGTGATCTCGCTCATGCGGGTTCTCTTTCCGGGTCGGTGCTCCGCGTCGGGCGAAGCGGCGGTCAGTGCGGCAGGTCAGGGCCGCAGGTCGATGGCTCCGGTCTGCACGAGGCGCACGTCTCGCACCTCGCGGCCCATGAGCCGGTGGGCAAGGCGCACGAACTCGTCAGCCGAATCACCGGTTGCTTCGTACGTGTGGGTTGCAGCAGCATCCGTTGCCGCCAACAGATCCCGACTCACGAGCTGCCGGTACACGTCATTAGCCGTCTCGGTGTCGCTGGAGACGAGTGAGACATCCGGTCCCATCACATAGCTGATGGCACCCTTCAGGAACGGGTAGTGAGTGCAACCGAGCACGAGCGTGTCGACGCCGGAGTGCCGCAGCGGCGCAAGGTATTCCTCGGCGACGGCCAGCACCTCGGGCGTGTCGGTTTCGCCAGCCTCGACGAACTCGACGAAGCGCGGACACGCCTGCGCGAACACCGTGAGGCGGTCATTTACCTCGAGCATGTCTTGGTACGCGCGCGAGCCGATCGTGCCGCTGGTGCCGATGACCCCGATCCGCCCCGACCGGGTCGTCGACATCGCCGTCCGGACGGCAGGCCCGATCACCTCGACGACGGGGACGTCGTAGCGTTCGCGCGCATCGCGCAGTACCGCGGCGGACGCGGTGTTGCAGGCGATCACGAGCATCTTCACGCCCTGCGCGACGAGGGTGTCGAGCACCTCGAGCGAGTACCGACGCACATCGGCGATGGGCTTGGGTCCGTAGGGCGAATGGGCAGTGTCACCGATGTATAGCAGCGACTCGCGAGGCAGCTGATCGGAGATGGCCCGTGCCACGGTGAGCCCGCCGACACCGGAGTCGAAGATCCCGATCGGCGCGTTGTTCACGGTGCACCAGCCTACGCCAGCGCTCGTCTCCCACCCGCCGGGCGGCGGAGTGGGATGGATGCCGCGGCGGCCGCTTCACTAGGCTGACGCGCATGACAGCATCCGTCAGCACGGCACTGCTCACCGACCGGTACGAACTGACGATGCTCGATGCGGCCCTCCACGACGGCACCGCCTCGCGCCGCTGCGTGTTCGACGTCTTCGCGCGACGCCTGCCCGGCGGCCGCCGGTTCGGCGTCGTGGCGGGCACTGGGCGGCTGCTGAGCCTGTTGCGCGACTTCCGGTTCGGCGACGACGAGCTGCGTTTCCTGCGCGACGAGCGGGTCGTGGATGCCCAGACCCTGCGCTTTCTCGAGGAGTACCGCTTCACGGGGTCGATTCACGGGTACCGGGAGGGCGAGCTGTACTTCCCGGGGTCGCCGTTGCTGACGATCGAGGGCACCTTTGCTGAGGCGGTCATTCTGGAGACCCTTGCCCTGAGCGTCCTGAACTACGACTCCGCGGTAGCTGCCGCGGCGGCACGCATGAGCATCGCCGCCGGTGACCGGCCCCTCGCCGAGATGGGCTCACGGCGCACCGGCGAATGGTCGGCCGTCGCTGCCGCGCGGGCGGCATTCATTGCGGGATTCGGCGCGACGAGCAATCTGGAGGCCGGGCGCCGGTGGGGCATCCCGACCATGGGTACTGCAGCGCACAGCTGGACGCTGCTCCACGACACCGAAGCCGACGCGTTCGCGGCGCAACTGCGGGCCCTCGGCGACCAGACCACACTTCTCATCGATACGTACGACATCGAGACGGGCGTGGACACAGCGATCAGGGTCGCCGGAACGGGGCTGGGCGGGGTACGGATCGATTCGGGGGACCTCCCGATCGTCGCGGCGCAGGTCCGGCGGCAACTCGATTCCCTGGGTGCTCACGACACGCGCATCACCGTCACAAGCGACCTTGACGAGTTTGCGATCGCCGCGCTGGCGGCATCCCCGGTGGACGCGTACGGCGTCGGTACGGCGCTGGCCACCGGTTCGGGCTCGCCGACGGCGGGCCTGGTCTACAAGCTCGTGGCACGCCAGGATGCCGGCGGTGCGTGGATCCCGGTGGCGAAGACCTCGACCGCCAAGGCGTCGCTGGGCGGGCGGAAGACGGCTTTCCGAATCCTCGAGCACGGAATCGCCCGCGAGGAACTCATCGTCGTCACCGAAGGCTTCGAGCACACCGAAACGCCGACGCTGCCGTCGAACGCCCGCGCCCTGCAGATTCCGCTCGTCGCCCACGGCGAGATCGATGCAGCAGCCGAGGGACCCGGCGGAGTCAGCGCCGCCCGTGAACACCACGCACGCGTACGGGCCGAACTCCCTCTGACGGCTCTCGCGCTCAGCCGCTCGGAGCCCGCCCTCGAGACCGCCTACCAGACGGGCTGACTACGTGAGCGGGTGGGCTCAGTTCTTCATCCGCTCGTAGATCTCTTTGCACGTCGGGCACACCGGAAACTTCTCGGGGTCGCGCCCGGGGGTCCACTTTTTGCCGCAGAGCGCCTTGACCGGCTTGCCGGTCAGAGCCGACTCGAGGATCTTGTCCTTCTTGACGTAGTGCGAGAACCGCTCGTGGTCCCCGGGTTCGACGGTCTCTTCGCGAAGGAGCTCTTCGAGCTCGCGATCGAGGGTCGCAAGTCCGCCCTGGTCGGGGCTGTCCAGCGGAGTGCTCATGGACAGTCAGTGTAGTCCGGGCATCCGGCCGCGGCTCGGGTTCTCGCGGCTCGAATGCCGCAGGAACAGCCGTTTCAGAAGAGCCGTCAGGATGCCTCGGCGAACTCCATGATCCGCCCGGTTCGTCGGGTGAAGACCGCTGCCCCGATGGCGACGCCCAACACGAGCACGACAAGACCGGTAGCAACCCCCACCCACAGGGCAAGCGAGGCAGCCTCGATCGTGCGCGTGAGCGCGAGCCAGGTCCACCACAGGCTCGGTGCTGACACGGCGAGCGCGCCGATCATCACGAGGGCTTGGGGCACAGCTCCACTCGACCCGGTGCGCTGCGGCTGCTGGAACGGGCTCTCGCCCGGAGGTGTGACGGGGTAAGGCGACGCCGCCGAGGCGATACTCGACAGGCCGAGCCCCGAGAAGAACAGCGACGCGCACACGCCGACGATCGCCGGCGCGATCGCCCATCGCCCATGGAGGGCGACAGAGATCGGGATGCCGATGGCCAGCACGGGGATGGCGATGACCAGGATCGGAACGAGGCGCCCGACGCGGTCGGGCAAGCCCCGCAGGCCGCTCGCTACATGCATCCAGATCGCCGTCGAGTCGTACGCGAGATCGTTGTGGGGCAACCAGCCGAAGAAGAGCGCGACGAACAGGATCGGCACGAGCGCCGCGACGTTCGCGGGGACCCCCGCGATCAGGAGCGGCACGACAGTGGCCACCGCTGCGACGGGGATCACGAGTGTGTTCACGAGGTAGCGCCTGTCGCGCAGCCAATACACCAGGCTCCGAGCTGCGACGGCTCCCCGGGGGTCCCCGGGACGACGCTGAACCAACCGAGTCCGCCCCGCTCGCGCGTGGTCAGGGGCTTTTCGATGCTCGAGAGGAAGTGACGCACCAGCGCGAGCCACGCAAACCCCAGCGCGACAACGGTTGCCAGAGCGATGATCAGGGCGAGAACGCCGGATGCGTCGCCCCGCGTGAACAACAGTGGGAACGCCCACGCAGCGCCGATGGGAGTGAAGCTCAGGATGTCGACGACCTGCTGCAACGGGCCAGGAACGGTGCCGCGCCAATCGAGGGACGCCAGGAAGACGCCCACCGGGACGACGATGACCAGTACCGCGACCAGAAGAAGGCCGGAAAGTTCTCGCGAGCGGCGATCACCGAAGATGATGCCGGCAACCCCGAGCGCGACGCGGGCAAACAGTACGCACGTCGCCACCCCAATCACAACGGCGATGATCGCCGCACCGACGGTGGCTCCGGCGGCGACCCAGACAACAGCCGCACACACCGCGAGGGCGGCCAGGCCCAGGACGGGGACGCTGAACAGCCCCGCGAGCGCGAGCGCTCCCGCGAGAGGCTCGGGAGCCAGGGCGAAGACACGGAATCGACGCGGATCGAGCGGATCGGTCACCGCGGAAACGATGGGCGCCACGGCGAAGGCGAGCGTGAGGGTCGCACCGCAGAAGATGGTGATGGCCCCGACAGCTGCGGTCGAGGACTCTTGTACGCGCAGCAGCGACCAGCAGGCGGCAACCGTCGCCGCCAGCAACAGCAGCGCACCGACGATTCCTCGCGTGACCTTCTGCGGATCTCCCCGGAAAGCACCCAGCAGCAGCGCGATCCTCAGTCGGAGAACGTGTGCAACCACTCGAGGCCCTCCAACTCGCCCGCCCCGCCGACGAGTTCGACGAACCGCTCTTCCAAGCTGACCTCGCCACGCACCTCGTCGATCGTGCCCTCTGCCACCAGGGAACCGGCGACGATCACGGCGACGCGCGAGCACACCCGCTCGACGAGCTCCATCCCGTGGCTGGAGAGGATCACTGTCCCGCCGTGCGCGACGTACGCCTGCAAGATGTCGAGAATCGCCGCGCTCGAGACCGGATCGACGGCTTCGAACGGTTCGTCGAGCACCAGGACGCGGGGCGAGTGGATGAGAGCACCGGCGAGCATGATCTTCTTGGACATGCCCGCCGAGTAATCCGACACGACCCGGCCGAGCGACTCTGTCAGATCGAACGCGCGGGCAAGGTCGATGGTGCGCCGCTCGACCTCGGCCGGCGGGAGGCCCCGCAGTGCGCCGTAGTAGTAGAGCAGCTGGCGGCCGGTCAGCCGGTCGAAGGTGCGGAACCGGTCAGGAAGCACACCCATGAGGCGCTTGGCTGCGACGGGCTTGGCCGCGGCATCCACGCCCGCGATCGTGATGTCGCCCGAATCGGCGCGGAGCAGGCCCGCGATGATCGACAGGGTCGTCGTTTTCCCCGCCCCGTTGGGCCCCACGATCCCATAGAAGCTGCCGACGGGGACCTCGAGGCTGATCCCGTCCAGCGCCTGCAGATCTCCGAATGACTTCCGGATGCCGCGCAGCACCAGCGCCGGCACCGGCGCCGCATCGTCTGCTTCGACGGGCACAAGGTCTGTCGACCCGGTGATCGTGGCTACTGCCTGCTCGGCAGCATCCACGGGGTCATCCGCCACAGCGTCATCTTCCGGGGCGGGCTCGTCTGCTGGGGCAGGCTCGTCTTGTTCCAGGGCTGCCTCGTCGGCGTCCGAACTGGAAATCTGGTCGACCTCATCCCGGGTCTCGCTCGCTGCGATGGATTCCAGCGCAGCCTCGAGCGCAGGATCGACCGGCGTGCCATCGACCGCGGCGTCCTCGGGCGCAGGGGGCGGCGTGCCCTCCGACTCAGAGGGTTTCGGTGCTGCGGCGGGGCGCTTCCGCGCAGTCGCGGGTCGCTGCGCCGCAGGGCGCCGTGGCGCGCGGGGACTGGAGCCCGACGTCTTCGAAGCGGGTGCGCGTGAACTGGAGGTCTTTCGCGGGGCGCGTGGCGCGCGCGGCGACGCGGGCTTCTTCGCGGATCCCTCCCCGGGGTCTCGCCGGACTCGCCGGAGGACTCGTCGGGAAGATCCGTCGCCTCAGTCACCGCTCCAAACTATCAATCGACCTCCGCCTCAGCCCCCGATGACACTCGATGCCAGGCGGATGCCCAGCCGGAGCGCTTAAGATCGCCCCATGGCCGACAAGGTCCATCAGATCCATTCGCTACCGGATGACGCCCCCTGGTCAGGTGGGCTCCCTCCGGAAGGGTCGGACGAGCACCCGATGTTCATCCGAGCGCTCGATCGCGTGCTGGCAATTCAGCGGCCCGTTGTTCTGGCTCATTTGCGCAGCATCCGCCTTCGCCAACCGAACGCGACCTCCGCGCAGATCATCCGCACTCTTGAGCGCCGGTACCTGGCCGCCGTGACCACCGGAGGCGCGGCGGTGGGGGCCACGGCTGTGGTTCCGGGCATCGGTACCGGCGTCACTCTCGCCCTCAGCGGGGTCGAGACCATCGGGTTCCTCGAGGCGACCACCCTCTTCGCGCAGTCAGTTGCGGAAGTGCACGGCATCCCGGTGTCCGATCCCAACCGCGCCCGTGCGCTCGTGCTGACACTGATGCTCGGCCAGGAAGGCGTCGACCTCGTCTCGCAGTTGGCGAACCAGGCGACCGGTCGCGGACCGACGCGCTCGACCTACTGGGGCGAGATGGTCACCAAGACGATCCCGAAGGCAGCGATGGGGCCGATCGTCGATCGCCTCAAGACCACCTTCGTCCGCCAGTTCGCCGCCCGGGGCGGAGCGTCCTGGATTGGCAAGGCTCTCCCGTTCGGCATCGGCGCGGCAATCGGCGGCGCCGGCAACCACATTCTCGGCCGGCGGGTCCTCACGGGATCCCGCCGAGCCTTCGGTATTCCGCCGCAAGCGTTACCCCCAGAAACCGAGCCGCTGCCGGGCGCCCGCCGTATCGAGCACTCGGCAGTTTCGGTCGTGCGCCGCGCCGGTTCTGCGGTGAGCACAGGCGTGGGGCGGGGCGCGAGCGCGATCGGCAGCAGTGTCTCGAAAGGAACGACAGCTATCGGCGGTGCAGCTCGAAGCATCACGCGTCGTCCCCGGAAAGACGAAGACGCACAAGCGACCGACGCCGCCCCGGAGTAGTCTGGGGCGGCGTCGGTCGGGCTCGCCAGGTCTGACGTGACCGAGCCTTAGGCCGTGCTCACGAACCGAGCTGTCCGAGCGTCACGTCCACCGTGCGGGTCTGACCGTCGCGAACGAAAGTCACTGTCGCGTCGCTTCCGGCCGCTGCAGCACGCACCTGGGCGGTGAGATCGGTCGCGTCCGAAATCGGCACACCGTTGAAGCCCGTCACGATGTCGCCGGCCTGCAGGCCGCCGCGCTGGGCCGCGCCACCGTCGGTCACGTCGGCGACGTAGGCACCGGTGATGGTGGAGCCCTGAATCATCGCGGCGTTCTGCACGCTCGCACCGAGCAGTCCGTGCGTTGCCGAACCGGTGTCGATGATCTCTTGCGTCACACGCTCGACGACGTTCGAGGGGATCGAGAAGCCGACGCCGATGGAGCCGGCCTGGCCCGAGGATCCGCCCGCGGAAGCGATCGCAACGTTGATGCCGATGAGCTTGCCGTCGGAATCGACCAGGGCGCCACCCGAGTTTCCGGGGTTGATGGCGGCATCCGTCTGAATCACCGCGATCGAAATCGTCTCGTTCGATCCCGTGCTGCCCTGGCGGCCCTGACCGAAGTCGAAGTAGAACGGCCCCTCGCCGCCCTGATCCTCGGAGTTGGGGTCGCTCTGGTCGGTGTCGGGCGCAGCAGCCGAGGAGATCTGGATCGAGCGGTTGAGTGCGCTCACGATACCCGTGGTCACCGTGTTCGACAGCCCCAGCGGAGCACCGATCGCGACGGTCTGGTCACCAACGTTCAGATTCGAGGAGTCGGCGAAATCAATCGGCGTCAGATCCTCGGCGCCCACGAGCTTGATGACGGCGAGGTCGTAGATGGGGTCGGTGCCGACGACGTCAGCATCGTAGACGCGCCCGTCTGACGTGGTGACGCGAACCGTCGCGTCTGCCGTCGCGCCGTCAAGGGTGACGACGTGCGTGTTCGTGACGACGTAGCCGTCAGAGGTCAGGACGACCCCGGAGCCCGTTCCGCCGCCGCTGGAGGAGCTGGCCTCGATGGTGACAACGCTCGGAAGCACCTTGGCCGCGATCCCGGTCGTCTGCGTCACAGAGGACGTGTCGTTCACCGTGACACTTGCAGGTCTGGATGCTGTCGTCACGGTGTCGGGAGCAAACAGCGAAACGCCGGCGTAGGCACCCCCCAGGCCGGCGGCACCGCCCACGAGGGCGGCGGCGATGATGATCCCGGCAACCTTGCCCGCGCCGACCTTTGCGCGCGGCGCCGCCGTCGTGGCGGGAGCGAAGGCGTAGTTCGGGGCAGCTGCAGGGGAAGTGTAGGGAGCCTGCGCGTAGGGGGACTGCGGGTGGTGGGTTCCAGCCGCGGGGGGAGCCCACGTCGGTGAGGCACTCGCAGCCGGGGACACCCCGGGGGTCGGCGGCAGCGGTTCCGTCGGCTGTGTGGACTGCGTCGACTCAACCGGTGTGGCGGCGGGGGCGGTCGCGTGCGCGGAGGCGTCAGCGCCCTGCGCGGCTTCCCTGTTCGCGGTCTCGGCGGCGCCCTGCGGGTCGACGGAATCTGCGGTGTTCTCGGTGCTCATGGATGCTCCTTCCAAGCACCATCAACGGTGCCGCCGGATGCTGTGTGAATCCTATGGCTCAGTCGGGAGCGAACTATGCAGTCGTGATGCTCTCGTTCGACGCCGCCCCGCGACACCGGTCACGGGCGCGGGATCACGTCGAACCGCCGCAGCCGAAGCGCCGGATTGACGCGCCGCACGCGATCTATGACATCCGGATCCACGTAGCCCACAGCGACATCCGTACCTGTGCCGACACCCGCGATCGCCACACCTTGGGGGTCGAGCACGACCGAGGCCCCGACCCCGAGCGGTGGCGGATGGTCGGCAGCCGCAACGAACACCGTGTTCTCGATCGCGCGGGCCGCCAACAGCGTCTGCCATTGGAACTCTTTGAGCGGACCTCGCACCCAGGCTGCGGGGACGACCATCCCCTCCGCCCCGGCATCCACCAGGGTTCGGGCGACCTCCGGAAACCGCAGGTCGTAACAGGTCATGAGACCCCAGCGCAGTCCGCCCACGTCGAAAGTCTGGGGTGGCACGAGCTCGCCGGCCTCGACCCAATCAGACTCCCGCTGCCCGAACGCATCGTAGAGATGAAGCTTGCGGTACACAGCGAGAACTCCCTCAGAGCCCACCGCAACTACCGCGTTGCGCACCTTCGCGGGGTTGGTCGCCGTTTCGATGAGTCCTGCCACGACCACCGTGCCGGTTCGCTGCGCTGACTGCTGAAGAGCCGCGATGAACGGTCCATCCACGGGCTGCGCGTGCCGGGCGAGCGTCTGGTCGAACGGGTCGACGAAGTAGCTGGAGTACTCGGGGAACACGACGAGGCTCGCACCGCGGTCAGCTGCCACATCGACCATTCGATCGATCTGACGCGCATTGGCCTCGCTGTCGGCAGACGGCGCGAACTGCGCAATTGCCACGGGGACTGCCGGTGCCGGCATCCGGGTCATGAGCGGTCCGCCTTTCGAGAATGGTGCCTGCGCAGATACCCCGGCACGACGAGCCACAGGATGACGACGGCGGCACCGAGGGCGGCCGCTGCGATCCAGGCCGGGTCGAAACCGAGCACGACGTCGAACACGAAAGCCACTACACCCACGAGAAGGAGACCGACGGTCCCCAGGGCACCGACGAGCGCGCGGTGTCCGAAGATCACGACGTCGGGCTTGGCGAGCCTGCGGAACAGGCTGCGGTGCATCGCGACCGGCGCCAACGCGATGATCGCGCTCAGAGCCGCGAGCACCAGAAGGACGAGGTAGAAGGCGCGTTGCGGATCGGTGAGGTCACCGAATGCCGGCTGGAATGCGACGGCGAGGAGAAATCCCGTGAGGATCTGCGTGCCGGTCTGGAGCACGCGCAACTCCTGGAGCACATCATCCCAGTTGCGGTCGGCGCGCTCACTGGGCGTCTCGGATCGCCCGTCGGGCCCGGCGTCGGCGCCGGGCGCCGTCCGTAGGTCGCCTCGGGATGTCGTCATGCGGCCATCCTCCCCGGCCGGCATGAGTCGAGGCAACCGGGGCCCCACCTCGCTAACCCAAAGATGCGAGGCCGTGGGAACCGTGCTAAGGTTGATCCTTGTGCCGCGGGGTGGAGCAGTTCGGTAGCTCGCTGGGCTCATAACCCAGAGGTCGTAGGTTCAAATCCTGCCCCCGCAACCAAGAGAAGGTCCCGGATCGACAAGATCCGGGACCTTCTGCATTGCCAGAGACCCCCACCGCAGTGAGCTCAGGCGGGGTCGATCGCCTGGCTCACATCGGTCAAATACCGGCCGATGAGCCTCAGCTCATCCTCCGTGTACGGCTCGGTCACCCGACGCATCTGCTCGAGGTGCTCGGAGAAGTGTTTGAAGAAGGTCGCCCGCGAGTGCGCCGTCAACGTCAGGATGCGTGCACGGCGATCCCTCGGATGCGGGTGGCGCTCGATATAGCCGGCTCCCTCAAGTCGGTCCAGCAGTTTCGTCGTCGATGCCGTCGATATCCGCAGGTGCTTCGCGATGTCGTGCGGACTGACGGACTCGCCCCGCTGCTCTCGCACGATCATCATGCGCAGGGCCGCGAGATCCGTCGCGTTCATGTCCATGTCGTCTTTCATGCCGCCGTTCATGCGGTCCATGGCATCATTGAGCGCACGGATGCTCAGCAGAACGTCCAGCACAGCCTGCTGGTGTGGAGTCTGCGGAACCCACGGCGTGGTCATGATGGACACCCCTTTCCACTCCTTGTTATCATCGGACGGGAGATATTGCTAGCTAAGCTAGCGATATAGGAGGAGGAATAATGACGGATGGCGACCATGTGGTGTTGCTGGATGACGATGGCAACCCGGTAGGCACCGCCCCGAAGAGCAGTGTGCATGGCACCGAAACCGCACTCCATCTCGCTTTCTCGTGCCACGTCCTCAACGCCGAGGGGCAGGTGCTCGTTACCCGACGAGCACTCGACAAGAAAACCTGGCCCGGCGTCTGGACCAATTCCTTCTGCGGTCACCCGAGGCCCGCAGAGCCACTCCTGTCGGCAGTGCAGCGACGCGGTGAGTTCGAGCTCGGCATCCACCTGACCGACATCGAGCTCGCGCTTCCGCTTTTCCGCTACCGCGCCGTCGACGCAGGCGGAATCGTCGAGAACGAGATCTGCCCGGTCTACATCGCACGCACCGATGACGAGGTCGCTCCGAATCCCCTCGAAGTCGTCGAAGCCCGCTGGGTAGACCCCGAAGAGCTCGGCTCGTCGCTGGCAACCACGCCCTGGGCCTTCAGCCCCTGGCTCGTGCTGCAGTCCCAGCAACTCGGCATCTTCGAATCCCCGCAACTGCAGCGACGAGCCTCATGATCCCAGACGCCGCCCGATTCGCCGTCGACACCGCGATCGACGAGGCACTGGCGCGACTGGCAGCCCGGGCGACGAAACAGGGAGAGTCGATGTCGGCGCTCACCGCCGCGGTGAGCGCCGCGACAGCCGGCGGAAAGCGACTGAGACCACAGCTGGTCGTGGCATCCTTTCTCGCCGTCGGCGGTGACCTCGAGCGTGCCCCCGGCCTGTCGTCTGTGGCCGCAGCATTCGAGTTGCTACATAGCGCGTTCGTCATCCACGACGATGTCATCGACCACGACGTGACCAGGCGCGGCGTGCCCAACGTGGCGGGCCGTTTCCGCATCAGAGCAAAAACCCAGGGCGCAGATGCGAAAGGCGCGGCGCTGCTGGGGGATGCGGCCGCAATTCTCGCCGGTGACCTCCTTCTCCACGAGGCGACCCGGATGGTCGCGCTTGCCGACGTGCCCGACATGCAACGCACACGACTGCTCGACCTCCTGGACGATGCCGTCTTCGTCTCGGCGGCTGGTGAACTCGCCGACGTCGAAAACAGCGTGACGCCCGATCTCGCGGAACAGGCAGAGATCCTCGCCGCCACTTACAACAAGACAGCGGTGTACTCGTTCACCGCGCCGCTCTGCGCGGGCGCGATTCTGGCCGGCGCGCCCTCGACGTGGATAGCCGACCTTGAACGCATCGGCGGCTCACTCGGTCTCGCGTTTCAGCTTGTGGACGATCTCATCGGCGCGTTCGGCACGGCAGAGCAAGCTGGCAAGGATGCCGGAAGCGACCTGCGCGAGTCCAAGCGCACGCCTCTCATTGCGCTAGCCCGCGAGAGCGCGCAGTGGCCGCTGGTCACCAGCACCCTCGCCGTGGCACACACCGGACCGATCGCGGTCCGCCACGCCCAGTCAGCGCTCGAAGCCAGCGGCGCCCGTGAGCGGCTTCATCAACTCATTGTCGAGAACCTGTCGGATGTGCGCCGACGCGCCTCCCGTTCGACTCTCCCTCCCCGCGCGGTGACCTTGGCAGATACGCTCGCTGCGGCAGTGGAGGAGCGCATTCCGTGAGTCATCAGCCGACGGGCATCGCCCTGTACGACACGGCAGCCGACGAGGCTGCGGCAGCCGTGATCGCGGCATACTCGACCTCGTTCGGCATGGCTACGCGCCTGCTCGGGTCCCGAGCCCGCACACACGTGCGCAACATCTACGCCCTCGTCCGCGTCGCCGATGAGATCGTCGACGGCCCCGCCGTCGAGGCCGGCTTGGATGCCACGCAAGCCGCTGCCCTCCTCGACGCGCTGCAAGAAGAGACGATGACAGCGATCGGTCGCGGCTTCAGCAGCAACCTCATCGTGCACGCCTTTGCGCGAACAGCCCGCGAATGTCTCATCGGAGCAGACCTCACCGATCCGTTCTTCGCCTCGATGCGAACCGACCTCACGGTTGCCTCACACGACGACGCCTCCCACGACTCGTACGTCTACGGATCGGCCGAAGTCGTGGGGCTCATGTGTCTGCAGGTGTTCGTCAACGCCGGCCAAGCTTCCCCTTCGGGCCCCACTCCCGAACTGGTCGACGGAGCCCGGCGCCTCGGCGCTGCCTTTCAAGACGTGAACTTCCTACGCGATCTCGACCACGACGAGGCCGCGCTCGGACGCGACTACCTCGGAATCACGACCGGCGCCCACGACCGGGTCGCAATCCTCGACCGCATCGATGGGGATCTGGCCGCGGCAGCAGCCGTCATCCCCCATCTGCCCCCGGATTGCCGCCGAGCCGTGACCGCAGCGCACGACCTGTTCGCCGAGCTCTCGAGACGGCTCCGCGCCGACCCCGCACCGACCGCACGGGTGCGGGTGCCCAATATCGTCAAGGCCGGACTCATCGCCCGCGCCCTCGTCGGAGTAGCACCACGCCGAACCAGCCCGTGAGCGCGGCCTTCCCGGTCACGTCGCCCCTGAATCCGCCCGCCCGAGGAATGAGGACTCCGCATGAGCGAAACAGCTAGCGCACGACCCGCAGCCCCCCGAACGGATGCCGACCGCGCGGTCGTCATCGGGGGTGGCATCGCCGGCCTGGCAACCGCAGCCCTCCTCGCGCGCGAGGGGTGGGCGGTGAGTTTGTTCGAGGCTCGCGATCAGGTCGGAGGCCGCGCCGGCGTCTGGGAGGCTGACGGATTCCGCTTCGACACCGGGCCCAGCTGGTACCTCATGCCCGAAGTGTTCGACCACTTCTTCCGGCTGATGGGCACGACCACCGCCGAACAGCTCAACCTCGTGCGCCTTGACCCGGCCTACCGCGTCTACAGCGAGCCGCCGGCCGGCACCGCAAGCGATCCGATCGACATCCGCTCGGGTCGGGAGCTTTCCACCCAGCTGTTCGAGAGCATCGAACCGGGTGCGGGTGCTGCCCTTGCCGAGTACCTCGACTCGGCGAAGGATGCCTACGATCTGGCGGTCACCCGGTTTCTGTACGACACGTATGAGACGACGGCGGGTCTTCGCGACCCGGCGCTGCTGCGCCGCGTGCCGCAGCTCGCTCCGCTCCTGACCACGACGCTCTCACGTCACGTCGAACGCCGCTTCAGCGATAAGCGCCTCCAGCAGGTCCTCGGGTATCCCGCAGTGTTCCTCGGCGGGTCTCCGTACGGAGTGCCGAGCCTTTATCACCTCATGAGCCACCTCGACCTCGCGGACGGCGTGCTCTACCCGCAGGGAGGGCTCTATGAGGTCATCCGTGCCGTCGAGCGAGTCGCGCGAGGGGCAGGCGTGTCCATCGAAACGGGTGCCGAGGTCACCTCGATCGTCACGACGCCCACCGCAGGCGGACGCGCGCAGGCGACCGGAATCACACTTGCCGATGGACGCCGCGTGGATGCCGACCTCGTCGTCTCGTCGGCAGATCTGCACTTCACGGAAACCCAGCTGCTTCCCGAGCCGCTCCGCACCTACCCCGAGCAGTGGTGGGAGAAGCGCACTCCCAGTCCCGGTGCACTCCTCCTGCTGTTGGGAGTCGAGGGCGACCTTCCGCAGCTCGCCCACCACACGCTGTTGTTCACCGAAGACTGGCGCTCGAATTTCGATGACATCTTCGGGGAGCACACCCGCGTCCCCGACCCGGCATCGATCTACGTCTGCAAGCCCTCCGCGACCGACCCGACAGTCGCCCCCGAGGGCAGCGAGAACCTCTTCGTCCTGGTTCCCATTCCCGCGGACCCGAGCCTCGGACACGGCGGTGTCGACCGCGGGGGTTCGCCGCGGATCGAAGCCGCCGCCGATCGTGTCATCGCACAGATCTCCCAGTGGTGCAACATCCCCGATCTTGCCGAACGGATCACGGTCCGGCGCACTATCGCACCGGGCGACTTCGAACACGACTTCCACGCGTGGCGCGGTAACGCGTTGGGCCTTGCCCACACTCTGCGCCAGAGTGCGGTCTTCCGCCCGCGGAATGCATCCAAGAAGGTCGACTCCCTCGCTTACGCGGGGGCCTCGGCCCTGCCGGGGATCGGGCTGCCGATGTGTTTGATCTCAGCCGAACTCGTCGTCAAGCGCCTCCGCGGTGACCGCTCCCCGGGCCGATCGCTGAGCCGGCGGCTGTCTGAGATGCCGGGTCTGTATCTCCTGGCGATCCTGGTTTCTGCGGCGGGGATTGCGGTGATCGACGCGCGATGGCGGCTGGCAGCCTTCGCGGCGCCGGTACGGACGCTCGCGGCCGTCGGGATCGGAGTGATGTTCTTCCTCGCGTGGGATGCCGTCGGCATCCTCACCCACGCGTTCATCAAGGGCGACAGCGGCCTGTTCATCGGGATTGATCTCGCACCCGAGCTTCCCCTGGAAGAGCCGTTCTTCCTCGCGTTCCTGTGTTACCTCGGGCTCGTGATCTATGCCGGTGCGCTCCGCTTTATCGACTCCCGCGCCACGCGGTCGAGCAAGGACAGGGCGGTGAACGAGCGATGACGTACGCACTCATCATCATTCCGTTCGCGCTGTTCACTCTTGTGGTGACGCTGCTGTCGGCGACCCAGCCCGGCATGAAACGGCGGATGCTGGCATCGACGATCAGCGCTGCTGTCCTCGTGGTCCTTACCGCAATCTTCGACAACGTGATCATCTCTGCCGGGCTGGTCGCCTATCCCGAGGGCACCTCGAGCGGCATCCGCATCGGGGTCGCACCGATCGAGGACTTCTCGTACGCGATCTGCGCCGCGTACCTCGTGCCTGCCGTCTACGTCCTGTTTCCCAAGGCTCGCGCGGGGGTCGACCGTGAACACCGCTGAACCGGCGCTCGGGCCCGGCAGAGTGATCCGCGAGCTCTTCGTCTCGTCGCGGCCGGTGAGCTGGATCAACACGGCCTATCCCTTCGCGGCGGCCTACCTCCTCACGACCCGCCAGGTCGACGCGACGTTCGTCATCGGCACCCTGTTCTTCCTCATCCCCTACAACCTGGCGATGTACGGGATCAACGACGTCTTCGACTACGAATCGGACCTTCGCAATCCACGCAAGGGCGGCGCGCACGGGGCAGTCCTCGATCGGCGGATGCACCCCATCACCCTGTGGGCTGCTGGGCTCTCGTGCGCCCCGTTCGTGGTCTACCTGGCCATCGTCGGGTCACCGCTGTCGTGGGTGATCCTCACGCTGAGCCTGTTCTTCGTGGTGTTCTACAGCGCTCCACCGCTGCGCCTGAAGGAGCGACCCTTCGCCGACTCGATCACCAGCAGCATCCACTTCTTCTCGCCCGCCGTCTACGGTCTCGTGCTCGCCGGAGCTACCTGGACGTGGCAGCTCGGACTCATCATCGTGGCTTTCGGCCTGTGGGGAGTCGCCTCACACGCCTTCGGTGCAGTGCAGGATGTCGTCGCCGATCGGGAGGCGGGGATTTCGTCGATCGCCACAGCCCGAGGTGCGCGATGGACGGTCTGGTTCGCTCTCGTCTGCTACGCCCTGTCGGGACTGGTCATGCTCGGCACGGCCTGGCCCGGCCCGCTGGCAGCGATCGCAGCAATCCCTTACCTCGTCGCAGTGTGGCCCTACCGGTCGATCCGTGACGCCGACGCCGAACGCGCAACCATCGGATGGCGCCGATTCCTGTGGATCAACCAGTTCGCCGGCTTCGTAGTGACGCTGCTGCTGATCTGGTGGTGGATTCTCACCGCCTGAGCGGGGCTTACTGCCCGCCCAGGGCGATGAGCTGCTCCACTGCCGCTGTCAGCCGTGCGTCAGCCTCGGCGAACGCCGTCAGATCGCCGGCCTTCAGCGCCGCATCCCGGTCCAGCATCGCCTGCTGGGCCTCCTGCAGCGCTGCCTGGTAGGCGTCGGTCGGCTCGGTCGGCGTGCTGGGCGTCGTTTCAGTCGGCGTCGGCTCGGGCGTCGGCTGCGTTGTGGCGCCCGGCGTGGGCGTCACGTCGCTGTCGCCGCCGGTGGCACCGGCGTCACCGCCGAACAGGGCATCGAGAGCCTCAGACAGGGTGTCTTCGAACGCGATGTCGTTACCGAACGAGACGAGAACCTTCTGCAGGGTCGGAAGCTTTGTCGCTCCCGAGGACTGCACGAACACCGGCTGGACGTAGAGCAAACCGCCACCCACCGGCAGGGTGAGCAGGTTACCGTTCAGGACGTCGGACTGCCCCTGCTTCAGCAGGTTGATCTGCGACGAAACCAGCGGATCGGCGTTGAACGTGTTCTGCACCTGACCGGGGCCCGGAACTGTCGTGTCTGCAGAGATCACGAGCATCCGCAGCTTGCCGTAATCGTCTCGCGCGGTGCCGGCTTCATCCCCGGCGTTCGAGTCGACCGCGAGGTACCCCATGAGCACGTTTCTGGCGTTCCCGGCCTCTGACGAGGGAATGAACGTCGTGAACATCGAGTACGTCGGCGAGGTCTGGCCGGGCATCTGCATCGACAGGTAGTACGGGGGCTGGAGCTCGGAGTCGTTTTGCGGGTCGTTCGGCGTCTCCCAGGCGTTGTCGCGCTGGTAGAAGGACAGCGCATCACCGACGTGGTACACCCCGAGGATCGCGCGCTGCACCTTGAACAGATCGGTCGGGTACCGCACGTGGCTCATGAGATCTGCCGACATGTCGGAGACCGGCTTGAGCGTCGAGGGGTAGACCTTCTGCCACGTCTGCAGCACCGGATCTGTCTCGTCCCAGGCGTACAGCGTCACCTTTCCGTCGTAGGCATCGACGGTGGCCTTCACAGAGTTGCGAATGTAGTTGATGTTGTCGAGACCGAAGCGCTGCTGCGCCGTGTTGGAGTCCGAGATCGCCTCCTGCAGGCTCACCGTCGAGGAGTACGGGTAGTTCGCGCTGCGCGTGTAGCCGTCGATGATCCACACGATGCGACCGTCGACGACGCTCGGGTACGGGTCGGAGTCCAGCTGCAGATAGGGCGCGACCTTCTGAACGCGCGTCGCCGGGTCCCTGTCGTACAGGATCTGCGATTCCTCGTTGATGTCGTCCGAGAAGAGGATCTGCTCGGATTGGAACTTCAGCGCGTAGATCAGGCGGCTAAAGACGCTCCCGACGCTCGGGCCGCCGTTGCCTTCGAACGTTGTCTTGACGTCGCCAGAGCCTTCCGAGGAGCCCGTCGGATAGTCGAGCTCGATCGGCGCTGTGCCCTCCGGCGCACCGACGATCGAGTACTGCGGCGACATCTCACCGAAGTACACGCGCGGCTCGAAGTCTTCCTGGTCGGAGAGGAACCCCGAGGCAGGGATGCCGCGCTCGAGGAAGACCGGCTCGCCCTCGGTGGTGCGGTCGTTGCCCTTGGCGACGACGAGCCCGTACCCGTGCGTGTAGATGAGGCTGGTGTTCTGCCACGTTTGTGCCGCGGCATCCAGCTGATCGACATCGAGCTCGCGCACCGAGACGATCGTGTCCTGGGATTGTCCGTCGATCTCGTACCGGTCGACGTCGAGCGGATTGTGGAACTGGTAGTACGCCCGGTACTGCTCGAGCTGACGCACGGTCGGCGGGATGATGGCGGGGTCCATGATGCGGATCTGCGCCGTGGTCGCGGCATCCGAGCGCAACTGTCCGGCTTCGGCGTCAGTTGCCGCCGAGAACTCCATCTGCTCGAGACCATTGACACCGTAGGCGGCCTTCGTGGCGTCGATGTTGTACTGGTAGTACTGCGCCTCGTAGTTGATCTTGTTCGGAGTCACCTGGAACGTGTTGACCACCCAGGGGTAACCGACACCGACGACGACGGTGGCGACCACGAGTACCGCGGTCGCGACGAGCGGATAGCGCCACCGACCGATGATGGCTGTCACGAAGAAAAGGATCGCGACGACGATCGCGCTGATCGCGAGGATCGATAGACCCGGGATGACGGCGTTGGCGCTCGTATAGGCGGGGCCGGTGATGCGGTCATCGTTCTGCACCATCAGCAGGTAGCGATCCAGCCACAGGCTCACGCCCTGCACCAAGACGTAGAGTCCCGCGATCACGGCGATCTGAATGCGGGCGGACTTCGAGATGCGCAGCTCGCGCTGCCCGACCCGGACGGCACCGTAGAGGTAGGACACGACGACGGTGACGAGCAGGCTCACCAGCAGGACCGCCGAAACGAAGCCCAGCAGTGCGCTGTAGAACGGCATCGCGAACATGTAGAAGCCGGTGTCGAGATTGAAGATCGGATCCGTCACGTCGGTAGTGACGCCGTTGAGCCACAACCACGTCGTCTGCCATTGCGTGGAAGCGGCGAAACCAGCGAAGAACCCGAAGAAGACAGGGATACCCCACATCGCCAGGCGACGCAGCGGCTCGACGACCTCCTGGTAGCGATCCAGCTGCGAACTCAATCGCACGTAGACCGGTCGCAACCGGTAGGCCAGCTGAATGGTGACCCACAGCGGAACGGCCATCCCGAGGAAACCGACGACGAACATGATCACGCGGGCCACCCACTGGGTGAGCAAGACTTCCTGGAATCCGAGCTGGTCGTACCACAGCCAGTCTGCGTAGAGGCTCGCAAAGATGAAGAAGCCGACGACGAGCGCGGCGATGATCGCGAGCGATATGGCGAGGATGCGGCGGGACGGCGAAGGCGTGGCCCTGTTCGGCGCTGAGGTCGTGGTCACCGTTTCATCCTAGGCGGCCGCTTCTGAGCGATCGCCGTACAGATGCCCTGATCCTGTTCGCTCTCAGCGACCCCGCCGACCGGTTCCCCGACTCACTGGCACGTCGGAAGCTGCGACAGGTCGCCGTCCGAGCTGATCGCGTCGAGGACGCTGAGCGCGTCATCGAGGGTCGCCACCGAGAAAACCTGCAGGTCACCGGGAATCTCATCGACGACCTCCGGACAGTTGGCAGCCGGAGCGAGGAAGTAGTCGGCATCGGCGCGGAACGCCCCCCACATCTTCTGTTGGATGCCGCCGATCGGTCCAACGGTCCCGTCAGCGGTGATCGTGCCGGTGCCCGCAATGTTCTGGCCACCGTTGAGGTTTCCCGGCGTCAGCATGTCCATGATCCCGAGCGCGAACATCATCCCGGCGCTCGGGCCACCGACATTGTTCAGCTGGATCGTCACGTCGATCGGGAAGTCGTAATCGGTGATGAGCGTGATCCCGATGATCCACACTGTCTCGTCGTTGACCCTGGTTGCAGCCGGCGTGACCTCGACCGTCAGTGGTTCACCATCCCTCAGGATGTCCAGGCTCAGCGGCGCCCCGCCGTCCTGCTGCACCTGCTCGCGCAAGGCAGCGGCGTCAGTCACGGGCTCACTGTCGGCGCGCAGCACGACATCGCCCTCTTCCAGGATGCCGTCCGCTGCAGCATCCTCGCCGACCGAGACGACAGTGACCTGCGTGCCGATGTCGTAGCCGAGCTCGGTCAGTGCCGCAGCCGTGGCTTCCTCTTGGGAGTCGACCATGAGAGCGGCTGATTGCTCGCTGCGCTGCTCGCTGGTTTGGCCCTCGGGAAAGACAGCCTCGATCGGGACGACGGCGCGGGAGGGGTCGAACCACGCAACAGCAAGGTCGAACCATGACGGCCGACGCTCCCGGCTTCCCGCGATCTGCACGGTCAGCAGGTCCAGGGCGCCGGAGGTCGGGTACGTCTCGGCTCCCGAGACCTCGATGAGCGGAACCTCTTCGCCGTCGCTCGTGCTGACGGTGCCGAGCGTGTTGTACACCGGACCGGGAAGCTCGATGACGTAGGCGGTGGGCAGGAACGACATCGCCAGCAGGGCCAGCAGCGCGACTACCAGCGCCCACAGTCCCACCCGCGTCCGGCGACTGATGGGTGCCCGCCGGGCAGGCGTCACCGATACGTTCTCGTCGAACAGCGCCACGTCATCCTCTCGGCCGTCGTTCGCGACCGGCGTAAGGCGATTCAGGTGGGGCCCGCGGGTGCGATCATTCGTGCGACTAGCGTAGATGCCATCCTCAAGAACCGGCTGAAAGGCGGCACCCGTGGCTGACGACGACCGGAACCCCGACGACGACCTTCCCGAGCTCTTCCGGCAGCTGTTCGGTCAGGCCGGCATGGGCGGCGACCAACTCGCCGAACTGCAGAAGATGGGGTTCGACCCCGCGATGATCCAGCGGGCCATGCAGCAATTGCAGGGCGCGATGGCCTCGGCCGGCGAGGGCGGGATCTCGTGGGATGCCGCGACCACGCAGGCGCTGCACATCGCGAACAAGGACGGCGCGGGCATCACAGCTGCCGACCGGTCGGCAGCCGACGATGCCTTCACCCTGGCATCCCTCTGGCTCGGCGAAGCGACGACGATCTCCGATCTCCCGGGTCCGGGAGTGACCATGACTCGCGGCGGATGGGTGGAAGCCACCCTGCCGGTGTGGCAGGAGCTGGCTGAGCCGGTAGCCACGAGCATCGCGGATGCCTTCACTGCGGCGCTGCAAGAGCAGTCCCCTCCCGAGATGCAGCAGATGATCGCCGGCGCGGGTCGCGTGATGCGCACGATCGGTGGTTCTCTGTTCGCCGCGCAGCTGGGGACCGTGGTCGGGAACCTTTCGACCGAGGTCGTCAGCGGCGGCGATGTCGGCATTCCGCTCCTGCCCGACGGTCAGGCCGCGGTGGTGCCCCAGAACTACGCTCAGCTCGCGAAGGATCTCGAGATCCCCGACGACCAGTTCGCGCTCTACATCGCCACCCGTGAGCTCGCGCACGCGCGGTTGTTCCGCCACGCCCGGTGGCTGCGACTGCACGTGCTCTCACAGGTATCGGACTTCGCGCGCGGCGTGCGCGTCGACACGGAGGCGCTCGAAGACCTCGCTGGCCGGTTCGACCCGCAGCACCCCGAGGAGCTGCGCGAGGCGCTGGAGAGCGGGGCGTTGCTGCCGGAGCGGTCCGAGTCGCAGCAGGCTGCCCTTGCGCGCCTGGAGACGATGCTGGCGACGATCGAGGGTTGGGTTGACGTCGTGACCGCGCAGGCCACGACGCGTCTTCCGGCTGCCGATCGTATCGCCGAGACCGTGCGACGCCGCCGTGCCGTGGGCGGTCCGGCCGAGCAGGCCCTCGGGACTCTGGTGGGACTCGAGCTCCGCCCCCGCCGCATCCGTGAAGCCGCCAGCATGTGGCGCGCGATCACGGATGCCGTCGGCATCGAGGCGCGAGACGGACTGTGGGACTCGCCCGACCTGGTTCCGACGGCAGCCGACATCGACGACCCGAGCGCCCTGATTACGCGGCTCGAGGCACGCGCGCGCGGTGAGGAGCCCACCCCCGACGAGTTCGACGACGCGCTGGCACGGCTGCTCTCCGGCGAAGACGGCAGCGGGTCCGCGGCGGACGAGAACTCCGATGAGGGCGGTCCGGCAGACGACGGTCCCGACGAGCGACCCGTCTGAGCCTGCGCCGCTCCTCCCCAGCGGCGCTGCCAGACGCGCGCGGAGATTTCTGTGGACAGCGACACCGCCGTGGCGAGCTCAGCCCAGACAATCGGGGAATGCTGCGCATCGACCCCGCCTATCCGCCCCTGTGGCGCACGCCGACGATGCTCCAGTTCGGAAGGAGCGATCGCGCACGGCTGGACGAGCCGGCGCTGTGGCAACTCCAGGTGATCCGCGAGCTGGGCAAGGGCATACCGGAGGTCGGAGTGAGCGCGCTCGCCCGATCCCTCGGGGTCGCGGCCGCCGATGTCGACACACTGCTCGATCGCTTGAGCTCGGTCATCGTGAGCACCGGCACCTCCCTGCGCGTCGGGGTGGAGCTCGCCGATGATCCGGCTGCCCAGTACGGGCCGCAGATCCGCGACGGACTGCAGGACCTCGGAATCGACGCGGCGCTCGGCACCTCGCGGGAGCAGGATGCCGTCGTGATGGTAGCTGCGCACGGCCTGCATCCTCGGCGAGCCGCCGCCTGGATGCGCGAGGACATCCCGCATGTCGCGATCGTGCTGGGTGCTGGAGAGGCAGAGGTCGGCCCGCTCGTTCTGCCGGGCCAGAGCGCGTGCCTGGGCTGTGTGTCAGCTCACGAACGAGACCGAGATCCTGCGTGGCCGCTGGTGGCTGCGCAGCTGATCGGACGCGGCGATCCGGCGGGCCCGGCAACGCTCGCCGCCGAGGCGACGCTCCATACGGGCAGGATGCTGCTGGCAGGTCGCAGCGGGCTCAGTCTGCGGCTGACGCTTGCTGCCGACGCCGAGCACCGGCTGTGGGAGCAGCATCCCGAGTGCTCGTGCGAATCTCCTGGAGAAATCGTGACGGTGAGCGCCCCCGTGAGCCGGCCGGCCACGAGAGCGAGAGCGATCGCCGTGCCCGCGTGATGCCGACGTACGCAAGGCGTCGCTCCTCGTCGATCTGATCGAAGTGGGTAGCGTATGCGATCGGTAGCAATCCTTCGGCAAGACCGACCAGGTACACGTGGTCCCATTCCAGGCCCTTCGCGGCGTGCAGGGTCGCGAGGGTTACGGCGCGAAGGGTGGGCTCGTCCTGTGCCCGGGCTCGGGACATCAGGTCGTCGGTGAAGGAGCGCATGGTAGTTCCGGCTGGCGCCTCTTCAGCCAGACGCAGGATCGCTGTGCGCGCCTCCCATGATTCGCGCACGGCGCCGCCCGCGGGGGGCGCCTCGTCGGTCATGCCCAGTGAGCGGAGGATGTCACGGACTGCGTCGACGAAACCTCTCTCCAGCGGAGCCACTGAGGCGCCGCGTAACGCCAGCACAGCCTGGCGCACCTCGGGGAGGTCGAAGAACCGCCGACCTCCCAGCACCGTCGTGGCGATCCCCGCGTCTGCCAGCGCCGCCGCGAGCTCCGCTGACTGCGCTCCGGTTCGATAGAGGACGGCGATGGATGCCGGGTCGGCGCCCGCCCGGAGCCGATCGGCGATACGGCCAGCCACGCCGCGCGCTTCGTCGGCCTCGTCGCGATACGCAGACACGGTCGGCGGCGATGGCGGTACTGTTTCCGCCGCCGCGGCAGTCAGGTGCACGGTCCCCGGGCGTTCTCGCATCAGCTCGTTCGCGACGGCCAGGACCGCGGCATCCGACCGATAGTTGCGATGCAGTTCGACGACGCGGGCACCCTCCCAGCGCCGCGGGAAATCGATGAGAAACCGCGGGTCCGCGCCCGCGAACGAATAGATGGTCTGGCTCGCGTCGCCGACCACGCAGAGATCGCGTCTGTCCCCTACCCACAGTTCGAGCAGGTGCTGTTGGAGAGGAGACACGTCCTGATACTCGTCGACGGTGAAGTGCCGGTACTGCTCCCGGACGGCGGCTACCACGTGAGCCTCGGTCTCGAGCATCCCGGCGCACGCGAGGAGCACGTCCTCGAAATCCATCTGTCGACGCTCGTCCTTGAGCGCCTCGTAGGCGCGGTGAAGCTCAACTGCCGTCGAGGCCGGCAGTCTCCCAACGGTGCCTCCCGCGCGGACGCGCGCGTAGTCGTCGATCGTGCGCAACGTGACCTTGCGCCACTCGATGTCGGCGGCGACGTCGCGCAGCGTCGGTGTGTCGAGCTCCAGCCCGATGCCATCGGCGGCGTGCGCGAGAACCCGCACCTTGTTGTCGATGATCGCCGGTGGCCGGTCGCCGGCGAGGGTAGGCCAGAAATAGTTGAGCTGGGCCAGCGCCGCGCTATGGAAGGTGCGGGCGGCCACCCCGTCGACACCGAGCGTCCGCAGTCTGCCCCGCAACTCACCGGCGGCCTTGCTGGTGAAGGTGAGCGCCATGACACGACCCGGCGAATAGGCGCCGGTGTCGACGCCGTGCGCGATCCGCCGGGTGATCACCCGGGTCTTACCGGTACCAGCTCCGGCGAGCACGCATACCGGCCCCCGCAGCGCCGTCACCGCCTCGCGCTGCTGCTCGTCTAGACCGTCGAGCGCGTTCACTGCTGCGCCGATCGGTACCACTGCTCGATGAGGGCCCGCGCGATGGAACTGGGCCCGGGAAGCTGCACATCAGACTCCCCGGCCAAGGCTGCGCCGATCTCGGCCCGATCAAACCAGCGGACCTCGACGATCTCCTCCCCATCGGCAACGGGGATCTCGGTGCTGGTCACCGCGCTGAAGCCCACCATGAGAGAGCGCGGATAGGGCCACGCTTGCGACGCCACGTACGTCATGTCCTCGATATGAACGCCGGCCTCCTCGAGAATCTCGCGCGTGACCGTGGCCTCGAGAGACTCGCCGGCCTCGACGAACCCGGCAAAGCACGAAAACCTCCCCATCCCCCAGGCCACGTGGGATCCGAGCAACAGCCGGGTTCCAGCGGGATCAGTCACAGCGACGATCACGGCGGGGTCGGTGCGGGGAAAGAGATCCTGTTCACAGAAGGAGCACCGCCTCGACCACCCGCCGGACTGCAGAGCGCTCAGCGAGCCGCAGCGGGGGCAATGGGCAGAGTCCAATAACCAGCGCCCGAGGCTCACCGCCGCCACGAAAGCTCCGCCGTCGGCGTCGCCGAGCTCTCCGCCGATGACTCGCAGCGGCGCCCACGAAACCCCGTCATCGAGGCTTGCCGGAACCTCGCGGAGCGCGAGAACCCAGCGGTCCGTGCCGTCGGGTCCGGCGCCGAGGAAGCCGTACTCGCCGTCGGCTTCTGCCAGCGCGGGGTCGGTGCTCGGCCACCAGTGCAAGGCGGTGCCGGATCCGGCCTCAGCTGTCACCGGAGCGCTGTCGCGGTGCACCGGAAGCACGAGGGCGGCGTCATCCGGCGCGGATCCGATCGTCGTTCTGCGGTGCTCAGCACGGTCGAAACCGCTCCGGGCCAGCGGCGGGACGGCGGAGGAGCGCATGGGAACGAGGACCTCCCTCAAGGGCGTGGCGCGACGGCTGCGGCGCTTGCCAGACCTACCCTGGGCACATGGCGCGCACCCTGTTCACTCTAGCCGCGGCGGTCTCAGCCGTCGCGCCGGATGCCGACATCGTCGCCGTCGCCCCGCTGACCGAGAACTCGACGGGTCGCGTGGATGCCGTGCAGGCGACGCTCGACACCGGGGCTCAGGTCGTCATCCGTGTGGCAACGGACCCGGAGGCGGGCGACGACCTCCGCGCCGACGCGAGGGCCTTGCGCGCGCTCACGCCCGGCGTGCGCGCGTTGCTGCCGTACTCGGCACCGGAGCTGCTCGGCGAAGTGCCCCTGGCAGATGACACGGCCGTGATCACGAGCTTCATCGCCGGCTACCGCGTCGACCCCGGCGAGGTACCCGCCGGCCCGGGCGTGGCTCCGGCACTTGCCGAAGCTCTGGCCGCAACGCATGCCCTCCCCGTGTCCTGGGCTCGCGAGGCGGGACTGGTGGTCCGGTCTGCGGAGCAGGTCAGAGACGAAGCGTCGCGTCTTGTCGACCGGGCAGAGCACACCAAACGGATGCCGCGCGCTCTCGTGTCGCGGTGGCGTCGCGCAATCGCCGACGATGACCTCTGGCGCTTCGAACCGACAGTGGTCTTGGGCGGCGCTTCCTCCTCGAGTTTCTTTCTGGACGACCACGGCGGGGTTCCTACCGTGGTCGGCGTCGTCGATTGGCACGCCGTTGCGGTCGGCGACCCGGCAGTAGACCTGCAATGGCTGGCTTCGGCACCTGCCGCGGCAGGCGATGTCCTGAACGCGTATGTCGCCGCGAGCAGCCGAGCCCCCGACGGGCTGCTCCGTTCCCGAGCTCGACTGCACGCCGAGCTCGAGTTCGCGGCCTGGCTGGTGCACGGTCACGACGCTGACGATCGCTCGATCGTTGCCGACGCCGAAGCGCTGCTCTCGTCGCTCGCGGACACCGTGGGCGCCGACGATCTGGTCGTTCGTACGTCCTCGGGCATGGACGATGCCATGGCGGTACTGGGGAGCGTGCCCGATACCTCTGCTGCGCTCGCTGATGCCGATGCGCAGCCGGCGGACACCTCGATGCACACAGACGCCTACGACCCTGAAGAGTTGGCGATGTGGCTCCCCGCCCAGGACGATGGTCAGCTCGACGAGTCGTCTGATACACCCGACGCAGAAGACGACTCTCCCGCTGCTGATGACGAGGCAGTGCCTGCACTGGAGAGCGAGGGCGAGAGTGCCGCCGCCTCCGAGCTCGTCACGGCCCCCATCATCCTTCCTGCATCGAGTTCTCCGGCACTGTTCACGTCCGAGGACGGTTCTGACGCGGACGAGCCCGCGCGAGCCGCACGCGCGGCGTTCCAGAGGTGGGCAAGCTCCGGTTCGGAGTAAACCCGGTCGGAGCGGATCGTGAGGTCGTCGGCGACGTAGTAGAGCACGACATCGATGTCTTCCAGGGGCACGCCAGAGCGCTTATGATACGCGAGGCGATACAGCGCGAGCTGCAGCATCCGATTGCTCCGATCGGCCGCCGTTCGCGGCGGGGCGCCGGTCTTCCAGTCGACGATCTCGATCCTTCCGCCCCGATCCTCGCGTCGGTAGACGGCATCGAGCTTGCAGATGATCTGCTCCACACCCGCCGCGCCGCGCAAAGACATATCGATCTCGGTTTCGACCTCGATCGGAGCGAGCTCGGCCCATTCAGATCGCAGGAACGCCTCCTGCAGTCGCCGCAGGGCGGCGTCCTCCGACTCTCCCGTCGCGGCCCCTGCATCCCCGCCGAGGTCTACGCCCTCGTCGTCGCTGAGGTCGAGCTCCCACAGCGCATCATCCAGGGATGATCCGCGGCCGGTCCGGCCCGACCGGGACTCGACCCACGCGTGGAAGCGTGTCCCGAGGGTCGTCGCGCGGTAAGGCCGCTCGGGCATGGGGCGGACGAACTCGTCGAGCGCCGCGCCGGTGTCGACGACGAAGTCCTTGAATCGTGAGGCAGCAACCCGGCGGGGGCCGTCGCCGACGGCACGGCGCAGCGCGGCACGCTCGTCGCGTTCTGCCAGCAGCTGCACGATCTCGGGATCGATGTCCGGCTCGACGGGCGGCTCTGTCTGCCACCGATCCAGAATGTGTCGCACCTGCCGCGCCGCGCGATGAACCCGGTCGGCGCGTGTCCCGAGCGGGTCCATGGGCCAGATCACGGCGGGTCCACGGCGGTCCTCATAGGGATTCGCACTGTCGTCAGTCGAGCCGGTGGATTCCCACCCCAGGGCAGCACCGATCTCGTCGAGGAAGACGCTGGGCGCGCGCTGGTCGCGCTGCCCTCCCCACCGCGAACCGGTCAACAGCAGGTCGCTGCGCGCCCGGGTGACTGCGACGTAGGCGAGCCGCCGCTCTTCACCGGCGAGGTGCTCTTTGACGGATGCCTTGAACTGCGTGATCGCGCTCCGTAGCGCCTTGCGGTCGGTCGCTTCCTCCCACGCAAGCACCGGAAGCGCCGCCCGGTCACCGCGGAACCGGTAGGGCAACGTGCCATACCCCATCCAGCCCTGCGTCGACCGAGGCCTTGCCGGCAGTTCGTCCTGCACCATCCGCACAACCGCGACGGCGTCCCACTCCAGCCCCTTGGCTCCGTGGATGGTGAGCAGCTGAACGACGCCCGGTTCGGGTGGCTCGGTCCGCGGCATGAGCTCGTCTGTCTCTTCGGCGTGGTCCAGCCAAGCGAGCAGGCTCGACAGCGACCCACGCTCGTCGACGGCGAGGAACCCCTGGATCTCGTCGAGGAACGATCGCAGCTGCGCGGCGGCGAGACCTGCCGGGCCTCGGGTTTCGTTGGCCGCGAGCTCGATATCGAGCAGCAGTTCGCGCTCGATTGCTCGGATGACTTCGGGTATGGGACCTCCGAGCACCCCGCGCAAGCGGTGGAACATGCCGGACGCGCCCCGAAGCCGCTCGACGCCGTCAGGACTGAAATCCGAGAGCAGTCCGCTGTCGGGTCGCAGCGAACGGATCCTGTCGAGCGCGTCGACGATCGATGGCTGCTCGTCGGGTCCGACCGAATCCCGCATCCGTGCCAGAACCTCCGGTGCCAGCGGAGTGAGGTCGGCCCCGCGCCGCGCGAGGGTGTCGGCAAGCCGGCGCAGCGCCGCAAGGTCCGACAGCCCGACCCCGAAGCGCGGACCCGAGAGGATGCGGATCAGCGCGGATCCTTGGCGCGGGTCATCGAGCACGCGGAGGACGGCGACGACATCGACGACCTCGGGGGTCGAAAGCAGTCCACCGAGTCCCAGGATGCGGTGAGGGATCCCCCGCTCGGCAAGCGCGTCAGCGAAGACCGTCATATGGCGCTTGGTGCGGAAGAGAATCGCACCCGAATGCGCAGCGCCGCCGCCGTGCGCCGACTCATGCTCAGAACGCAACCGCGCGAAGAAAGCGGCGACCTCTGCAGCTTCGTCATCAATCGTGTTCGCGTACACGTGCCCCACGTGACCGGCGGGGGCCCCCGGCCTGGACTCGAGGGGCGGGATGTGAATGCCGCGAGCGCCGTGGTCGGCAATAAGCGCGTTGGCGGCATCCAGAATGAGGGAGTCATTGCGCCAACTGGTCATGAGTGCCACGTGCGTGCAGGCGCTGGTGCGGGCGAAGGCTGCAGGGAAGGACGCGAGGTTGTCTGCGCTGGCGCCTCGCCATCCATAGATCGACTGATGCGGGTCGCCTACCGCCATGACCGCACCGTCGGCGAACAGCTCGGCCAGGAGTTGGGTCTGCTGGACCGAGGTGTCTTGATATTCATCGAGCAGCACCACCCGGTACTGACCGCGAACCTCGTCGGCGACCGATGGTGCGGCCGTCACGATCTGGAGCGCGCCCGATACCTGGTCTGCGAAGTCCACGGTTCCCTGGGCAGCCTTTGCCCGCGTGTAGTCGCGAACGAGCTCGGCAAGAAGCGGAAGCGCGCTCATCGCGGTGTGGAACTTCTCGATGTCGCCGGGGGATGCCAGCGCCGGGTTGCAGGCAGGTTCGACGCTGCGCGCGACGCGGTCGCCGAACGCCGAGAGCTCGTCGAGGTCGACACCATGGTCCAAGACCTCGCCGGCGAGGCGCTGCAGGCTGTCGACGACAGTTCCGAACCGGTCCTCGCGGTCCGCCAACCGAGGATCGCGCGAGGAGATCACGATCCGCCGCGCAAGCAGCCAGGATGCTGACGGGCTCAGCAGCGCCGCATCAGGGTCGCGTCCGATCCTGGCGCTGTGCTCGCGCACGAGCGAGTCGGCGAACGCGTTGTAGGTCGATACGCGCGGGCGCAGGAGTAGATGCTCCGCATCGGTTTGGGCAATCGCCTCGATCCGGCCCTCGCGGGTCAGGGCGTCGATGCGGGCGAGGCGCCGGTCGATCCGCTCGGCAAGCTCGCCGGCGGCCTTACGCGTGAAGGTCAGACCCAGGATCTCGTCGCGGCGGACGATGCCGTTGACGACGAGCCACACGACCCGTGCCGCCATCGTCTCGGTCTTGCCGCTGCCGGCCCCCGCCACCACCAGGACAGGAGACAGCGGCGCCTCGATGACGCGCTGCTGCGGCTCGGTGGGCGCGGGCAGCTCGAGAAGGTCGGCGATCTGCAGCGACGACAACCGCGCCAGGGGAAGCGGGCCGCCCGATCCAGGTCCAGTCACGGCGCGCTCACCGGTTTGACCGTATGCAGCCGGCACACCGCGAAGTGATCATCGTTGCAATGAACGTCGGGGTACGCCGTGAAGCTGTGGGCAGCCATCGCCTCGGCATCCGCGACGATGCGCTCAAGCAGCGCGGACCGGGTGTCGGCATCTAGCGGCATCTGTTGCGCCATCCGGTAATCCGTACCCTTGAGAGTCTTCGAGAGCACCAGCAGGCGGGCCCCCACGAGCTGCCCCTGCTCAGCGCCGGGTACCGCTCCCGCTCCCACCGCGAGTTGATACGCCGCCAGCTGCGCATCAGTGGCCACCTTGTCATCGGACACGCGGGCCTCGGATCTCCCCGTCTTCAAATCGATCACGGCAACCCGTGGGTCGGCGTTCTCCACCCACCGCTCGACCCGATCGATCGACCCACTGATGATCGCCACAGTGCCGGCCGGGGGCGATCCGGGCGCGGTGATCGCAACGACGTTCGGGCCGTCGCTACCGGCGACGATCGCGATGCGAAAACGCGCTTCGGCGCCGGCCACCTCTCCCCCGCGGGCGGCGAACTCGCGCAGGTAGCTCGCCAGCCGGCGCGTGAGGGTCGTGGCCCACTGGCGTTCCTGCTTGGAAAGCCAGTCAGCTTCGAAGTCGAGCTCACCCCATCGCTCTTCGACGATGGCATCGAGCAGCTCGAACGTTCCGTCGGGAGCCGTCTCCATTGCGGCGTGCAAGATCGTCCCGAGGCCCGCCGAGAAGGTGCGGGAATCGCCGCCGAGCTCGCGGATCGCCCAGTCCAGCCCGCACTCCTCGAAAGCCTCTACGCGCGACGGCGAGATCGACACCGGCGCGCGATGCAAATCGTGGATGCCGCCCTCACCCGTGCGCTCTCTCACGCCGTACCACGAGGCCGGATCGGCGCCCGGCACGCCCGCCCGAGCGAGCGCGGCAAGCTGCGTGGCGGCGTGCTCGGCAACAGCGGGGTCTGCCGTCTCGGTAAGTTTTCTGCGGTAACCGGCAACGGCGCCGCGCAGCGTGAGCGGATGCCGGTCCGAGCGACGTGGCGGCGGCTCGGGGAGATAGGAGAACAGCGCACTGGGCGACTGATCCTCGTCGTCAACGGCCGTAACGAGGAGGCGCGTACCGGCCCGCGTCAGCGCACGCTCGAACAACCGCAGCTCCTCGTGCAAGACGCTCCGTCGGCGATCGAGAACATCGAGGGCGACGGGGGTCCCACCGTGGCGCCATGCTTCAGCCTCGTCTGCCAGCCGCCAGCCATCGAGGAGGCTCCCGCGCAGCCGCGTGTTCGGCCAGACGCCCTCCTGGACACCGGCGATCACGACTGCCTCGAACTCGCGACCCAGCGACCCCGCCGGGGTGAGAATCTCGACCACATCGCGACGCTGCGCCGCCGCGAGAGAGTCCTCCGGCACCTCACTGCCAAGGATGTCGGCAAGGAAGCGGGCCGGATCCTCATCCTCACGCTCAGCCGATCGCTTGGCTGCGGCGAAGAGGGCGACCAAGGCATCCAGAGATCGAGTGGCCTCCGCCCCCTCCGCCCCACCCAGGCGCGCCCGCTCCCGCCACGCACCAGCCAACTGCGACCTGTCCCACGCCAGCCAGAGCAGCTCGTGGGCGGAGTCGCCATGGGCTGCGCCGGCATGGATCTGCGCGAGCGTCTGCGCGAGCCGATAGGCAGTTCGCGCCTGTGGCGTGTCTATCAGCAGCAGCGCCGCCGGTTCAGCCATCGCCTCGGTGAGCAGCTCCGAGGCCGCACGTCGGGTCTCCCCCTCGAACTCCTGCGTCCGCAGCACGGCGCGCAGACGGCGCAGTCCGATCGCATCGAGGCCGCCAAAGGGCGAAGTCAGCGCCGCCGCCAGCTCCTCCGCGGGGCGCTCGACGGCCGGCATCATCCCCAGGCGCACCAGGTGCAGCAAGCCCCGCACCGCGGGCTCTTCCCCGAGCGGTCTTGCCGCACTGGCTGCGCGCGTCGGAACCTCGCGCGCAGCCAGCTCAGCCGTCAGCCTCGCGACCTGGCGCGTGTCATGCGCAATGACGGCGATCTCGCGCCACGGCAGGCCCTCGGCGACGTGCCAGGAGCGCAGCGTCCGCGCAATCCCGTCGAGCTCTTCGTGCGGCGACGCTGCCCACATCGTCGTGATCTCGCCGGCTCCGCCCGAGGCGACGGGTTCAGCAGCCGGCTCGACCGGGGCAGGTTCGGCATCCGGAGCAAGGCGGTGCTCTACCGCGCCCGCGGTTCCGATCGATCCGGCGACAGTGCGGGCAACCCGCACGAGGGCGGGACGGGCGCGGTACGGATGCCGCAGCACGAACCGATCGGTGAACATCGATGCCAGCCGTGCGAAGGTTTCGGGACCGGCACCGCGGAATGCGCCGGAGCCGACGTCGGGATCCCCGAACGCGAGCACGGCGATTCCCCGCACGCGCGCAGCTTCCAGGAGCGCCACCGCACCCCAGCTGAGCTCCTGCGCATCATCGACCATGAGGAGGCTCGGCATCGTGGTGACACCACCGAGCAGCAACGCCTCGGTGGCTTCACGGAGCACCTCGGCGGGGTCGCGATGGGCTGGGTGCAGCCGGTCGAGCACGTATCGATACTCACGCCAGAACGAGCCAGCCGCTGACCACACCGGGTTGGCGCGGTCGGCTCCCAGGCGTTCGAGGTCTTGCGGCGCGAGCCCCAGTTCGGTGGCGAGCGCGAACAGAGCTCGAAGCTCCGACCGAAACCCCCGGGACCGTCGCACCGCCGTGCCCAAAGACTCGGGCCACCGGGATGCCCCCTCAGCGGCATCCGCTTCGTCGCCCTCCAGAAGATCGGCGATGACGGCATCCTGATCGGGAGCGGTGAGAAGCTGCGGAAGCGGATCGCCCGCCGTGACGGCGCGTGATCGCACGATCTGGAAGGCGAACGACGCGACCGAGCGCGCCAAGGGTCCCGGGGTCGCGATATCCAGGTCGGCGGTGACCCGGTCGCGCAGGTCGGTCGCGGTCTGGCGCGTGGGCGTCAGGATCAGCACGTCATCGGCGCGAACATCGCCAGCGCGCAAGAGGCGGGCCGTTCGCGCGAGGATCGCCGATGTCTTGCCCGTGCCTGCTGCGCCAACCACCAGCCCGCTCGCATCTGCGGGCAGCGCGACGACCTGTGCCTGCGAGCGATCCATACCGACGACGCTACCCAGCCCCGAGGACATCACGGTGTCGTAGAGTTGCCATGCACCTACGACACCCGTCGCACGGGGCATGAGAAAGGCAGGAACGTGGAGATTCGCATCGGCATCACGAATTCGGGTCGCGAGCTGAACTTCGAGACGAACGATTCTGCCGCTGACGTGCGCCAGTCCGTCGCCCAGGCGCTGGACTCCGGCGCCACTCACGTCACCTTCACCGATGTGCGCGGCAACGCCTACATCGTCCCCACGGCAGGACTGGCCTACGTCGAGGTCGGCACCGAAGAGGCTCGCCGCGTCGGGTTCGTCGCCTGAGCTTCACCGCGCGGACTACGCGGCAAGTCCGAGGTCGTCCATCCGTCGGGAGTGCGCTGCCATGAGTTGCGTGAACACCGGCTCGACCTTCTGCTCGTCCTGCAGCTGAAGGTGCTTGGGTCGAAGGGCTGCGCGCGCAACCAGGAGCGTGTCGCCCACCAGGCGCCGACCCCACATCGCCAGCAGTGATCGCCATTCATCGTCACTGTCGATCGTCTCGGTGAGAATTTCGACGACGGCCTGGCGATCGGCATCCGCACCGAGGATGCGCGCCACACGACGACCGGTGTCTCCGTAGCTGGCAGCCAGCGCAAGGTAGAAGTCATCGAGCATGCCGGCGATGATGTGCACCGAGAGCATCGTCTCTTGCGGACGCACGCCGTGGGTGGCGCGGCGGAAATGATCGAGCGGTTCCCGGAAGGGCAGCATCAGCGCCGTCGGGTCGTCTCCGCGATCACGGATGACGCCAACGAGAGCCTCGTGCTTGGTCAGCGCCGCGCCCGCAGCCCGCGACAGCGCTTCCTTCTTCTCGAGCGACGGCGTCATAGCGATGAGTTCACTCAGCGTCTCGAAGAACCCGAGCTGCAGATAGGCGGCCTGCCCGAGGAAGACATCGATGTCGGGGGCGAGCTCTTCGAAATCAACGCGGTGGGCGTCGCCGAAATCGCCCCGGGACCGCAACGACAGCGTCGCGGCCAGCGGACGGCTCTTGCGCCAGAACTTCCAGTCGACCACGCACACAGCCTAGGGCCAGCATGGGCCGACCCGCCGAGCGAGGCCGCTCCGAGGGGTCATCCAGCGCCCGCCGGTAGACTGGGGCGGTCTCCGGCGTAGGCCCGGAGCCCCGCGCCTGCGGCTGAGTGAAGGGCGTGGATCCGACACCAGCGGCAGCACAGGCTGCCAGACAGGCTTCTATCGTGACGACTTTCGCCGATCTCGGCGTGGATCAAGACATCGTCGATGCGCTCGCCGAGCGCGGCATCGTGGATGCGTTTCCGATCCAGGAACAGACCATTCCGCTGGGCCTTCCCGGCCAGGACATCATCGGCCAGGCGAAGACCGGAACCGGCAAGACCTTCGGATTCGGCATCCCTGTGGTGCAGCGCCTCGGGCTCCATCCCGAGCCCGGCGTGAAGGCGCTGATCGTCGTCCCCACCCGCGAACTTGCGGTTCAGGTCTACGAAGACATCGACATGCTGACCAAGAACCGGCCGACCTCGGTCGTCGCCATCTACGGCGGAAAGGCCTACGAGGGTCAGATCGAGCAGCTCAAGGCCGGCGCGCAGATCGTCGTCGGTACCCCGGGTCGACTCATCGACCTGGCAGGCCAGCGCCTCCTGGATCTCTCGAACGCGACCGAGGTCGTGCTCGACGAAGCCGACAAGATGCTCGACCTCGGGTTCCTTCCCGACATCGAGAAGATCTTCCAGCGCGTTCCCGCCGTTCGCCATACACAGCTGTTCTCGGCGACGATGCCCGGGCAGATCGTGACCCTCGCGCGCCGGTTCATGAGCAACCCGATCCACATCCGGGCAAGCGACCCGGATGAGGGACTCACGCAGGCCAACATCCGGCACCTGGTCTACCGCGCCCATTCGCTTGACAAGGACGAGGTCATCGCCCGCATCCTGCAGGCCGAGGGGCGCGGCAAGACGGTGATCTTCACGCGGACCAAGCGAGCGGCGCAGAAGCTCGTCGACGAGCTGCAAGACCGCGGCTTCTCAGCCGCCTCCGTGCACGGCGACATGAGCCAGGAAGCGCGCGAGCGCTCGATGGCAGCGTTCAAGGCCGGCAAGAAGGATGTGCTGATCGCCACGGATGTCGCGGCGCGCGGCATCGACGTCGACGACGTGACACACGTGATCAACCACACCATCCCGGATGACGAGAAAACGTACCTGCACCGGGCAGGTCGTACCGGGCGCGCTGGGCGCACCGGTATCGCCGTGACCTTCGTCGACTGGGATGACCTGCACAAGTGGGCCCTGATCAACCGCGCGCTGGAGTTCGGTCAGCCGGAGCCGATCGAGACGTATTCGTCGAGCCCTCACCTGTACACCGATCTCGACATCCCCGAGGGGACGAAGGGTCGCATCGTGACAGCGCCGCGCACCGAGACCGTCTCCACGGCGGAGGGCGGGTCGTCGAACGGACGGTCCGGGTCGCGTCGGCGTCGCTCGCGCGGCGGCTCGTCGGGCTCAAGCGGATCGCAGGGCTCGTCGGGAACGCCGCCGCGCACAGCCGACGGTGCCGGCACGCACGACGGTGGGGGCGCCGAGCACCGCGACGGCACGACGACGCCGCGCCGTCGCCGCCGGCGCCGCGGCCCGCGCCCCGACGCAGCCTGATCTCCGCGTGATCGCGCGGGCGTTGCTCTCGAAACGGGGCACCCGACAGCGCTAAGGTGATGGCTGCGGCATCGCGCCGCACAAACCCCGAAAGGCTGTCATGCGATTTCTTGAAGCTGTGACGACGGGATACGAGTACCAGGGATTCTGGGGCTCGTTCTGGGACATCATCTGGTGGTTCCTGTGGATCTTCGTCTTCGTTGCATACCTGTTCGTGTTGTTCGCGATCATCGGCGACCTCTTCCGTGACCACAAGCTGAACGGTTGGTGGAAGGCCGTCTGGATCATCTTCCTGCTCTTCCTGCCCTTCATCACGGCGCTGGTCTACCTGATCGCCCGCGGACGCGGCATGGGCGAGCGTTCGATGAAGGAGGCCGAGCAGATCAAGCAGGCCCAGGATGCCTACATCCAGTCGGTCGCCGGTAGCGGGGCAAAGCACAGCCCGGCCGAGGAGATCGCCCGCGCCAAGTCGCTTCTGGACGCCGGCACCATCTCGCAGGCCGAGTACGACCAGCTGAAGGCCAAGGCCCTCGGCTGATCCGACGCTCACGCGAAGCGCCCCCGTCTCTTCTCGAGGCGGGGGCGCTTCGCTGTTCGCAGGGGTCGGGGTCGGCATCCGAACCTCGCAGAATCGCGCGAACCTCGCAGGATTCTGGCCCGAAAGTGCGGAGTTCGCGCGATTCTGCGACGCTGGCGTGGCGCGCGCCACGCCAGCAGAGGCACGCCCGGCTCAGGGGTAGACGGGAGCACTCCCTCGCCCGGCGGCGAGGATACGCTCGACCATCGCGCGGTCTGTCGTGTGCTCGCCCGGCACATTCGGCTTGCCCAGGCCGTGGTAGTCGCTCGATCCGGTCACGATGAGGTCGCGTTCGGCGACCAAGGACTCCAGCTGACGGATGCCGGCAGCAGTGTTGTCGCGGTGGCCGAGCTCGAAGCCGGCGAGACCGGCGTCCAGCATCCGGGTCACCAGCGGCGCCGGGAAGGGGCCCGCGCGCCCGGCAGGGTGGGCGAGGATCGGCACTCCCCCGGCTGCCACGATGAGCCGGACAGCCGTCACCGGGTCGGGCGCGAAGAGGGCGACGTAGTAGGGGCTCCGGGGGCTGAGGATGCCGCGGAAGGCCTCATCACGATCGCGCACGTGCCCCCGAGCGACGAGCGCGTCGGCGATGTGAGGGCGACCAACGGTAGCTCCGTCGGAGGTCTGCTCGAGGATGTCCTCCCACTCGAGGTCGAAGTCTCGGGCGATCCGGTCCGAGATCATCCGGGCCCGGTCGAGGCGAGAGGTCCGCACCCGCTCGGTCATCGCCCGCAGGTTCTCGTCGTCGGGGTCGAACAGGTAGGCGAGCACATGAACGCTGCGCCAGTCATCGCGCGCCGACATCTCCATGCCCGGCACGAACATCATGCCGAGGGACGCGGCTGCCTCGGCGGCCTCACCCCAACCCGCGGCGGTGTCGTGATCGGTCAGGGCGGCGATGCGCAGGCCGTGACGATGCGCTGCCCGCATGACGTCAGCTGGCGCGTCTGTCCCGTCTGACTGCGTCGAATGCAGATGCAGGTCGGCGGGTCCCTCGAAGAGCCGCTCGTCGTCCATCGTTTGAGCCTAGCGCCGCGTGCACAGCTCACCGCGGCGCGGCTCGTACCCTTCTCTCAGAACGCTGTCATAGGCTCGCGGACGTGCGTCGAGCTCTGGGGATCCTCGTTGCGGTGATCTGGGTCGCCGTGGTCGCGGTGCTCACCGCTCCCGACTTCTTCCGGGTGGAACGCCTGGCACCGATCGCCCAGATCATCGCTTTCCGCGGGGTGATCCTCCTCGCCATCGCGGCGGTCGGCATCCTCGCCCTGTTCGCGTCGTTCGCTCGGTCGATTCGACCGCTCGCGATCACCGTCGTGATCGTTGCAGTGATCGGTGTTCTCGCGAACGGGGCTATCGTCCTGGGCCGCGGTATCGGCACCGAGAGCCTTCCCGCAAAGACCGACACCGCCATCCGCGTCATGACCTGGAACACCGCGGGACCGGCGACCTCCGCCGATGAGATCGCGCGCCTGGCCGTCGCGATGGATGCCGACATCGTCGCTCTTCCCGAAACGACCATCGAGACCGGCGAACAGGTCGCGATCGAGATGAGGGAGCTCGGCCATCCGATGTGGGCACACCACGCGAAAGACCCCTCGACGCCCTGGGATGCCGGATCGACGACCCTGCTCATCACCCCCGATCTCGGCGATTATGCGGTGATCGAATCGTCGGTGGAGGGCACGAGCACGACATCCACGGTGCCAAGCGCCGTAGCGATGCCCGTTTCGGGGGTCGGCCCGATCGTCGTGGCAGCTCACGCCGTCGCACCCCGCTCCGGCTACATGGAGGATTGGCGCGCCGATCTGCGTTGGCTCGGCGACCAGTGCGCTGCCGACAACGTCATCATGGCCGGCGACTTCAACGCGACGCTCGACCATTTCGGCGGACTCGGCGTCGATGGGGGCGAACTCGGGCGGTGCGTGGATGCGGCGGCAGCCAGCGGCACGGGATCCGTGGGCACCTGGAGCACGGCCTGGCCCTCGCTACTGGGCACCGCCATCGACCACGTCATGACAACCGACGCGTGGACGGTGACGGGTTCACTCGTTCTGTCATCGGTCGACGGCAGCGGAAGCGATCACCGACCGCTCGTGGTGCAACTGGAACCAGCCCAACCCTGACCCACGAGAACCTCGCGTGCGAGACTGGATGAATGAGCACGACCGGCGACAGCGAAGCCACGACGACGACTGCGGCGACCGAAACCAGCACGACGAACCGCAAGCAGCCGTTCCCGCAGGGCTTCCTCGACACGATCTCGACGGGCTGGGCTGAGCGCCCCGAAACGTTCCCCCCCGCCCGGTCGCGGGCCGCCTTCGCGGCGCGACGCCGCCACGCGCTCTCGGCGGCCTTCCCCGGCGAGCGCCTGGTCTTTCCCGCGGGTGAGCTCAAGCAGCGCTCCAACGACACCGACTACCGGTTCCGGGCTCATTCGGCCTTCGCACACCTGACCGGGTGGGGGTCGGATGCCGAACCCGGCGCGATCCTCGTGATGGACCCGCTTCCCGACGGCGGACACGAGGCAGTCCTGTACTTCCGCGAGCGCGCTGACCGTACGACGGCAGAGTTCTACGCCGATGCGTCCATCGGGGAGTTCTGGATCGGGCCGCGTCCGGCCCTGGCGGGTGTTGCTGCCGACCTCGGCATCCGTACCGACCACATCGCCGCCTTCGCACCAGCCGACGGCGAGCGCGTCGTGGACGTTGACGCCGACCTCACCCGCGCGGTTTCGGAGATGCGACTGATCAAGGATGAGGATGAGATCGCGCAGATGCGCGAAGCCGTCGCCGTGACCGCAGCGGGGTTCGATGACATCGTCGCCGACCTCCCCCGAATCGCCCGACACCCCCGCGGGGAACGGATTGTCGAGGGAGTGTTCCACTTGCGCGCGCGCAGCGACGGCAACGGCGAGGGATACGACACGATTGCCGCATCCGGACCCCACGCCTGCTACCTGCACTGGACCCGCAACGACGGCGCGGTGCTACCGGGAGATCTCATCCTGATCGATGCCGGCGTCGAGCTCGACAGTCTCTACACCGCCGACATCACCCGAACCCTGCCGGTCAGCGGGACATTCACCGACGTGCAGCGACGCGTCTACGAGACGGTACGCGAGGCCGCGGATGCCGCGTTCGCTGCAGCCCGCCCCGGGGTGACCTTCCGCTCGATCCACGAAGCCGCCATGCAGGTCATCGCTGCGCGCACTGCGCAGTGGGGCCTTCTGCCGGTGACCGCTGAGGAGGCTCTTGCTGCGGACACCGGTGGCCAGCATCGCCGGTACATGGTCCACGGCACCAGCCACCACCTCGGCATCGACGTTCACGACTGCGCTCAGGCGCGCAGGGAGATGTACTACGACGGCATCCTGCAGCCCGGGATGGTGTTCACGATCGAGCCGGGCCTGTACTTCCAGATCGACGACCTCACGGTTCCCGAAGAACTGCGCGGAATCGGCGTTCGCATCGAGGACGACGTATTGATGACCGTCGAGGGCCCCGTGAACCTGTCAGCAGGCATCCCCCGCACAGCCGACGAGGTCGAAGCCTGGATCGCGCGGCTCGCGCGCTAGCGCACCGAGCGGGCGACTACGCCTTGTCGTCGCCCCGCGGCGCCGCATCCTGGCCGGCTCCGGTGTCGGGAGTGCCCGGCGCAGATGAGGCATCAGTGCCGGATTCCGCCGGCTCCGGCGGCGTCACGTCTTCGATCCGCTGGCCGTAGCGCGGCGGCTCCAGGGGCGCGGCCGGGCGCTCGGGCGGCGGGGTGACCACCTGCGTACGCTGCGGCGCTGGCGCTGCAGCCTGCGGTCCCAGCACCTGGCGTGCCCTTCCCGCGCTGCTGCCGGCAACGGCGATGTCGTAGTGGTCGGCGACGAACTGCATGACCGACGCGAAGTCGCGGCGGCGGCGCACGATGGCGAAGGTCAGCAAGCTGGCGAGCATGCCGATCGCGATACCGACGAACAGCACCCCGACGAAGGCCTGGATCGGCACGTTCGGCATCCCGAGTACGAAGACGGCAGAAAACAGCATGCCCAGGAGTAGTCCGTTGATCGCGCCTGATCGCGCTGCCGTGGCGTAGCCGAGGCGACCGGTGACCCGCTCCATCGAACGCAACCCCTGACCGACGATCGTGATCTCGCGGGCAGGAATGTCTTCGGCGATGAGCTTGGACACCGCCTTCTGGGCGGCTTCGTACTTGTCGAAGGTCGCGACGGTCTGTCCGACGTCCTCGAGGTTGCGGGCGAACTGGCCCCCCATCATGCTCATTCGTCCATCCTCCCATGCCGGGTCTCGCCGTCCGCTGAGTCGACATGAATCGCCGCACGTAACCGCAGGAGGCCATGCCCGGGCGCCGGGCTACGCTGGACGGGTGAACACGCAGCGGGTCTTCGTCGCGCGGCTCTCTGGCTGCGCAGTCTTCGACCCTGCCGGCGATCGGCTCGGACGCGTCCGCGATGTCGTGGTCGTCTACCGTGCCGATGACCCGCCCCGCGTCGTCGGACTCGTAGTCGAGATCCCCGGTCGGCGAAACGTCTTCGTCTCTATCGGGCGTGTCACCTCGATCGCGCCGGGACAGGTCATCACCACCGGCCTCATCAATGTCCGCCGGTTCCAGCAGCGCGGCGGCGAGGTCCGGGTCCTCGCCGAACTTCTCGGTCGTCGGGTCTACTTCCGCGACGGATCAGGGGAAGCGGTCATCGAGGATGCCGCCATCGAGCGCGACCGGCTGGGCGCCTGGGACATCGGACAGTTGTTCTTGCGCCGTCCCCGCACGAGCGCTTCTCCGTTCACGAAGGGCCCGACAACGCTCGCCGGCTGGGATGAGGTCACCGAGCAACTCGATTCGACGCAGGAGCCGTCGGCGGAACAGCTCGTTGCGACCCTCAGCGAGCTGAAACCCGCCGACCTCGCCAATACGCTGCTCGACCTTCCCGACGCACGCCTGCTCGAGGTCGCTGAAGAGCTCCCCGACGACCGCCTCGCCGACGCACTCGAAGAGATGCCCGAGGACGACCAGGCGCACATCCTCGAGCAGCTGGGCGACGAGCGCGCCGCCGACATCCTCGACGCCATGGAACCGGATGACGCGGCCGATCTTCTGGGGCAGCTTCCCGCCCTTCGCTCCGAGCAGCTCCTGGACCTCATGGAGCCCGAGGAAGCTGAGGACGTTCGCGAGCTCCTCAAGTACGGCCCTGACACTGCCGGTGGTCTCATGACGAGCGAGCCGATTGTGCTCTCGGCCGAAGCGACGGTCGCCGAAGCGCTCGCGCTCATCCGCCGCCATGAACTGCATCCGGCACTCGCGGCGTCAGTGTTCATCACCCTTCCCCCGTACGAGACTCCCACGGGGCGGTTCTTGGGTACCGTGCACTTCCAACGGATGCTGCGCTACCCGCCGCACGAGCGGCTCGGTTCCCTCATCGACGACACCATCGAGCCGCTCGCGGCTACCGCGACGGCAGCCGAGGTCGCCCGCATCCTCGCCTCGTACAACCTCGTGTCGGTGCCCGTCGTCGATCAGGTCCACCGCCTCGTCGGTGTTGTCAGCGTCGACGACGTCCTGGACTACCTCCTCCCCGAGGACTGGCGCTCGCACTCCACCGACCAGCGACCGGTGTCCTTTCCCTGGACAGGGCCGGTGAAGCTGTGATGGCGCGCTCGCCTCGGGGGTTGGATGCCCCCCGCGGTCGGTCGAGCATGCCGATTCGCGGGCGCACACCTCAGCCCTCGCGGGATCGGTTCGGCAGGGCCACGGAATGGATCGCCCGAAACATGGGGACCCCGTGGTTCCTCGTGGCCCTCACGCTGTTCTGCGTCGCGTGGATCGCGTGGAACACTGCTGCCCCGAGAATCTGCGGTTCGATTCCGCGGCCAACGGCTTCACGGCCCTGACGCTCATGCTCTCGCTGCAGGCTTCCTACGCCGCTCCCCTCATCCTGCTCGCCCAGAACCGCCAGGATGATCGCGACCGCGTGCAGATCGAGCAGGACCGCCAGCGCGCGGAACGAAACCTGGCCGATACCGAGTACCTCGCGCGCGAGATCGTGGCCCTCCGCATCGCCCTCACCGAAGTCACCTCCGAGGTCGTCACCCGTGACACGCTGCGCGCCGAGCTGAAATCGCTGCTGAGAAAGCTCGACGAACGCGCGGAGCCGCAGCACACCGAGGGCGCGCCCGCCACGAACGCGTCTCCGGCTCGCGAGGACGGCTCGGCGTGATGAGCGGGGGCGTGCGGTGACAGCCGCAGACGAGGTCACGCGCGCCGTCGGCGCCGTGATGGATCCGGAGTTGCGCCGCCCGATCGGCGAGCTCGGCATGGTTCGCGGCGCTCGCGTCGATGACGGCACGGCATGGGTCGACATTGCGCTCACCGTCGCCGGATGCCCCGCTGCAGCTCGAATCGAATCCGATGTTCGTGCCGCCGCACTGTCGGTACCGGGCGTGGCTTCCGCCGAGATCGCAGTGGGGGTCATGGATGCACAGGAGCGCGCTCGCCTCACCGAGATGCTCCGCGCCGGGCGCCCGGCCAGGTCGATGCCGTTCGGGCCCGATTCCCTGACCCGCGTGATCGCCGTCACGAGCGGCAAAGGCGGGGTCGGCAAGTCGACACTGACCGCGCTGCTGGCGACGAGCCTGGCAGCGCGGGGCCTGCGCGTCGGGCTCATCGACGCCGACGTCCACGGGTTCTCGATTCCCGGCATCCTGGGTCTTGTCGGACCGGACGGCACGCCCCCGCAACCGACGCGGATCGATGACCTCATGCTGCCTCCCGTCGCGCACGGGGTGAAGGTGATCTCGATCGGAATGTTCCTGCGACGTGGTTCGGGAGAGGAGCCGCTCGGCGCCGTGGCGTGGCGTGGCCCGATGCTCCACCGCACCGTGCAGCAGTTCCTCACCGACGTCCACTTCGGTGACCTCGACATTCTGCTGCTAGACATGCCACCGGGAACCGGCGATGTCGCGATCTCCGTCGGACAACTCCTGCCCCACGCCGAGGTCATCGTGGTGACCACGCCCCAGCGCGCGGCCGCCGACGTCGCGATCCGCTCGGGTCTCGTGGCCCGGCAGACCGGTCAGCGCGTGCTGGGAGTCGTCGAGAACATGGCGCCGCTGACCCTTCCCGACGGCACAGTGCTCGATCTGTTCGGCTCCGGCGGCGGGGAGCTTGTCGCCACCGCGCTGCAGACGGATGCCGAACCCGTCCCGCTCCTCGGCTCCATCCCGCTCAGTCAGGGCGTGCGGGCATCAGGCGACGCCGGCGACGTGCACCTCGTGACGGATGCCGGCGACCCCGCCGCGGCGGCAATCGAGGCCGTCGCGGATGCGGTTCTGGGCTCCGGCCGCGGACTGTCGGGCCGCTCCCTGCCGATGCGCGTCAGGTAGCTTCCGCATCGAACGGCGGAGTCTCGCCGGCGGCCAGCGGCGGTGCCTTCGTCGACGTTGCGCTCTCTGCCGCGGCAGCAGCTGTGCCGGCGGCCGCCATCGTTGCGGATTGCGGCTTGACGGGCGGTGTCGGCGGGTCATCGAGGAGGGCCTCACGGATGATGCGACGGGGGTCGTACTGGCGCGGATCGAGCGTGCGCCAATCCACGTCGTCGAAGTCCTCGCCCATCTCCTCTTTCACGCGCGAGCCTGCGGAGCGGGCGAAGTCGCGAGCTCGACGCACGAACTGTCCGAGTGCTGCCGCATAGCGCGGAAGACGCTGGGGGCCGATGATCATCCCGGCGATCAGACCGATCAGCAAAAGCTTCTCGATCGTGATCCCGTTGAACATGGCTCAAGATTACCCCTCGCGCCTCAGCGAGAATCCGGGCGCGCGCACGTAGGCTTGCCCCTCAGGGAAAGGGCAGTGCATGGGAGATCACGCGGTCAATCGATTCGTCGAAGAGGTCACGGTCGAACCCGACGCGATCGCCCGCGCTCGCGAGGCTGCGCTGGAGTTGGGCGCCGAACCGATCAGCGCGGCAGTCGGCGTGCAGTGTGCGACCATCGCCGCCGTCGGGCGCGCGCTGAACATCGTCGAGATCGGCACGGGCGGCGGAGTCTCCGGCCTGTGGCTGCTGCGCGGTGCGCCGCAGGCAACTCTCACCACGATCGATGTCGAGCCCGAGCATCTCGGGGCAGCGCGTCAGGCTTTCGCGCAGGCGAAGGTGCCGCCCGCTCGCGCCCGGTTCATCACGGGCCGCGCAGCCGAGGTGCTTCCGCGCATGAACGAGGCATCGTACGACATCGTGTTGGTCGACGCCGAGCCCGAGGGCGTCATCGAATACGTCGAACACGGACTGCGACTGGTACGCCCCGGCGGTACCGTCCTCATCCCCCGAGTCCTCGCCGGAGGTGCCGTCGCCGATCCGGTCAAGCGCGACGAGGTGACGACCGCGTACCGCTCGCTCATTCAAGAGGTTGCACAGTCCCCCGCTGTCCTGGGTGCGCTCAACACTGCGCGCGAAGGACTCCTGCAGCTCACGACGCTCCCGTCGGTCTAAAGCGCCACACCGACAACGCGAAAGCGGCCGGTCTACCGACCGGCCGCTTTCGCGTTGAGATGATCGCGTGTTACGCGGCTCCGACAACTCCGCCGAGCACGTCGTACAGTTCCTTGGCCTCGGCGTCGTTCACCGAGACGACAAGGCGGCCACCGCCTTCGAGAGGTACTCGCACGATGATGAGGCGGCCTTCCTTCACGGCCTCCATCGGTCCGTCTCCGGTTCGCGGCTTCATGGCTGCCATGGCGGCTCCCTTTCGTCGTGGTCTACCAATCAAGCTTAGGGGATTTGCCAGAACCGATTGCCGAGGGCATACATGTTGTAGATCCACCACCACTGCCCGGCCAGGCACGCAATGAGGACGCCGACGCGCCACACGATGGACCGCGGCACCGCAAAGGCGCCCCAGAGGGGTGACAGCGGAACAAGGAGGCGAAAGATGCTCGACTGGGGGAAGAACACCGCCAGCAGGTAGACGAGGTAGCTGACAGCCCAGAGGCGGATCTCGGGTCCCAGTGCCCGCACCTGCGGCGCCCAGAGCAGCGCCGCGGCCGCCCCGGCCAGAATCACCGAGAGCAGGATGACGCCGCCGACAGCCCCCCACCCCCAGACCTCCCCCCAGAACGCGGCACCGCGCACGAAGGCGTCGAACGGCAGGAAGTGCCCCGAATCGCCCGGGAGCCAGTTGCGCCGCCACGCGAGTTCAGTGGCAAGGTAGGCGCCCGGATCCCCCGTGACGATAGCCGCGATGATCTGCCAGGAAAACCCCACAGCGGTGGCGAGCGCGCCCAGGGCGACGATGTGGATGACCTCGCGCACACGAAGCGGTTCGGCGCGGCGTGAGAAGAAGCGCCAGATTCCGAAGAGCCCGATGAACAGTGCGAACGCGAGAACGCCGGGCCGCGTGTAGCCCATCAGGACCACCAGCGGATACACCCACACGAAGCGGTGGGCGGTGACAGCCCACAGCGCCAAGAAGAGCCACAGCAGGAAGAGCGCCTCCGCGTAGCCCACCTGGAACAGTGCAGCCAACGGACCGGCAGCAAAGAAGGCGGACGCCCAGATGGCAGCCGATCCCCCGATCCGACCCCGCAGCATCCGGTACAGCACGTAGGTTGCGCCGTACCCGGCTGCCAGAGATATCAGAACGGCAGCGACTCCCCACCAACCGCCCACGAGCGGCGCGATGGCGGCAGCGAGGTATGCGTAGATCGGCATGAACGCCCACTGATTTTCGGCGACAGCGCCCGCGTCAGTGAGAGGAAGGTCGGCGGGGTAACCGTTGACCGCCAGGAACCAATACCACTGGGCATCCCACCCCACGACGAGATCCTGGACACTCGCCCCCGCACCGAAGCGTGTTCCCTCGGCCGATAACGCGGCAGCCAGGATCAGGAAGCCGAACGTGACGGCACGCGCAGCGAGATAGATGAGCGCGATCGTCAGCGCCGGCGGTAGCGACCGCCGGGATGGCGGCGCCGGTGCCGTCAGGTCAGCCACGCGCGCAGCCCGCGCTCGACATCCAGAATCTGGGCAACGGCAACGCGCTCTTCGTCGTGATGAGCGAGTTGCGGGTCTCCCGGGCCGTAGTTGACAGCGGGGATGCCGAGAGCCGAGAACCGTGCCACATCCGTCCAGCCGTACTTGGGTTGCGCGGTACCGCCAACGGCAGTGACGAACTCCTGCGCCAGCGGGTCATCGAGCCCCGGCCGCGCGCCCTCGGCCATATCGATGACCTCGACCTCGAACCCGTCGAAGACCTCTCGCACGTGCGCCTCGGCCTCGGCGCCACTGCGTGAGGGAGCAAAGCGGTAGTTCACCTCGACCTCACAGACGTCGGGGATGACGTTTCCTGCCACACCGCCCGTGATGCGAACAGCGTTCAGACCTTCCCGGTAGACGAGCCCGTCAACGGGAACCTCCCGCGCCGTGTAGGCGGCGAGCCGCTCGAGAATCGGTGCCGCCTTGTGGATGGCGTTCTCGCCGATCCATGACCGTGCACTGTGCGAACGCACACCGTGCGTTCTGACGATCGCCCGCATGTGGCCGTTGCAGCCGCCCTCCACCTGGCCGTTGGAGGGCTCCCCGAGAATAGCGAAGTCGGCGGCCAACAGGTCGGCCCGGGTCGCTGCGATGCGGGTGAGCGCGTTGAGGGCAGCAGCCACCTCCTCGTGGTCATACCAGATCCACGTGATGTCAGCCTTCGGCGCGACGAGGTCGGCGGCAAGCTTGAGCTGCACCGCTACTCCGGCCTTCATGTCAACGGTGCCGCGGCCCCAGATGAACTCTTCGCCGTCGATGTCGACCGTTCGCGTGGGAACGTTGCGGTTGATGGGGACGGTGTCGATGTGGCCGGCGATGGCAACCCGGCGATCTCTCCCGAGATTCGTGCGAGCGATGATCGTGTCGCCGTCTCGGATGACCTCGAGGTGTGGCAGGTCGCCCACTGCCTGCTCGATCAGGTCCGCGAGATGTCCTTCGTCTCCCGAGACGCTGGGGATATCGCAGATCGCGCGGGTGAGATCGACAGCATTCGAGGTCAGGTCCAGCACTCCTCGAGTCTAGCCAGGGGTCGAAGCTGTGCGATGGGCGGGGCGTGACAGGCGCAGCGCCCGGGGCGCGACTCGATACCCTGGAACGATGACGGCACAGCGGAAGATCAGCGGTATCGGGGCGGCAACTGTCGCGGCAGACGGCACGGTTCTGGACACCTGGTACCCGTCGCCTCAGGCGGGGGCACTGTCTGATCACCGGGACGCTCACGAGGCCGCACGAGCTCTGGTAGCCGAGGCTGTGGGCACGGATGACACGCGCGGCGTCAGCATCGAGCAGGTCGAGATCGAGATCGATCTCCACGCGGCACCCTCGGGCACACCGGATGCCTACCTCCGCCTCCACGCACTGTCACACCGACTCGTCGCTCCGAACAACCTGAACCTTGACGGCATCTTCGGTGCGCTCCCCAACGTCGCCTGGACCAACGCCGGACCCGTCGACCCGCGCGAGCTCGACCGGCGCCGCGCACGACTGCAACGCGCCGGCATCCAGGTACAGAGCCTCGATAAGTTCCCGCGCCTGACCGACTACGTCGTGCCCACGGGCGTCCGCATCGGCGACGCGTCTCGCGTGCGGCTGGGCGCGTACCTGTCCCCCGGAACCACCGTGATGCACGAAGGCTTCGTGAACTACAACGCCGGAACCCTCGGCCAGAGCATGGTGGAGGGCCGAATCTCACAGGGCGTCATCGTCGGTGACGGCAGCGACATCGGCGGCGGCTCCTCGATCATGGGCACACTCTCGGGAGGCGGCACGCACCGTGTCTCGATCGGGAGCCGTTCCCTCCTCGGCGCAAACGCGGGCATCGGCATCTCTCTGGGGGACGATTGCGTCGTCGAGGCAGGGTTGTACGTCACCGCAGGGTCGAAGATCGTGCTCGCCGACGAGCCTGTCGGCGCTGACGGTACGCGCCCGACAGTCAAGGGTGCTGAGCTCTCGGGCCGGGACGGCATCCTGTTCCGCCGCAACTCGCTCACGGGAGCGATCGAGGCAGTCCGCCGCGCTGGCGTCGGGGTGACCCTCAACGAAGCGCTCCACGCCTGAGGCGAGGTCGAATCTGCGCGTCAGCGACGCACGCGCACTGAGAGGCACGTAACGCACCCCTCGAGTTTCTCGAACTCCGTCACGGGTGTCTGGATGACGGTGAGCCCGCGCGAGCGGAGAAGCGCAGCCGTTTGCGGTGCATCGGCCGACATCAGGACTGTCGCCTCGTCGAGGACGACAACGGCGGTGCCGTGCTCTTCGGGCACGGGGAGGAATCGGGGGAACACCGACGGGTCGTCGACGAGCGGCTCGTACCCGATGACGGTTCCATCAGGAAGCGCCGTCACCGCGCTCTTCAGATGCAGGACGCGTGTCACCGGCACCGCGACGACCTTCCATCCCCGAGGGCTCAGCAGGGCCTCCAGTTGGCGGATGCCGTCATCATTGGTCCGCGATGACGCCCCGACGTAGACGGTGCGCCCGATCTTGAGCACGTCGCCGCCGTCGAGGGTGCCCGGCGCTTCGATCTCGTGCACAGGAAAACCGAGCGTCTCTGCTACCGCGCGGGCCGTTGCGATTTCGCCGCGCCGGGATTCGGCGCCGGGCCGACCGATCACCACGATGTCGTCGAATATGACGAGGGCATCCTCGATGAAGACGCCGTCGGGCTGGTCCGGTGCCGCAGGAACATCGATGACCTGCCATCCCCTGTCGCGGTACACCGCGACGTAGTCCCGCCACTGCGACAGGGCGAGGTCCGGATCGGCTTCGACCCGGTCGAGGTGCGTCAGCTCGCCGTCGGCAAGCAGCGGGGAGGGAACGCGGACGAGGAGTTTCGGCATCCGTTCAGAATGCCAGAGTCCCGCCGCGACAGCTGACTCAGACGCCAGGGTAGGTGCGTTCGGGTGCGCCCGTGTACAGCTGCTGCGGGCGGCCGATCTTGGTCTGCGGGTCGGCGTTCATCTCACGCCAGTGCGCGAGCCATCCCGGAAGGCGGCCGATCGCGAACAGCACGGTGAACATGCGCGTGGGGAAGCCCATCGCCTTGTACATGACGCCGGTGTAGAAATCGACGTTCGGGTAAAGGCGACGCTCCTTGAAGTAGTCGTCGTTGAGGGCGATCTCTTCGAGCTGCTTGGCAAGATCCAGGAGCGGGTCATGCACACCGAGCTCCGAGAGCACCTCGTCGGCCGACTCCTTCACGAGCTTTGCGCGCGGGTCGTAGTTCTTGTAGACCCGGTGCCCGAAGCCCATGAGCTTGACGCCGTCCTCCTTGTTCTTGACCCGCTCGACGAAGCGTTCGACGCTCTCGCCCGAGTCTCGGATGCGGGCGAGCATCGAGAGAACCGCCTCGTTCGCACCGCCGTGCAGCGGGCCGTAAAGCGCGTTGATACCCGCCGAGATCGACGAGAACTGGTTGGCGCCGGTCGACCCGACCAGGCGCACCGTCGAGGTCGACGCGTTCTGCTCGTGGTCCTCGTGCAGGATCAGCAACCGTTCGAGCGCCCGGGATACGACGGGGTTGACGTCGTACAGCTCCGATAGGACACCGAAATTGAGCTTGAGGAAGTTGTCGACGAAGCTCATCGAGTTGTCGGGGTACAGGAAAGCCTGGCCGATGCTCTTCTTGTGGGCGTAGGCCGCAATGACCGGGAGCTTCGCGAGAAGCCGGATCGTGTTGACCTCGACGTGCTCGGGATTGTGGGGGTCGGACTCGTCTTCGTAGTAGGTCGACAGAGTGGCCGTCGCCGCCGACAGCACCGACATCGGATGCGCGGTCGGCGGCAGCGAGCCGAAAAAGCGCTTGAGGTCCTCGTGCAGCAGTGTGTGGCGACGGATGCGGTTGTCGAACTCCGCGAGTTCGTCGGCCGTGGGCAGCTCGCCGTAGATGAGCAGCCACGCGACCTCGAGGTACGTGCTGTGAGTCGCGAGCTGCTCGATCGGATAACCGCGGTAGCGCAGGATGCCGGCATCCCCGTCGATATAGGTAATCGCCGACTTGGTGGAGGCGGTGTTGACGAATCCGTAGTCCAGGGCCGTGTACCCCGTCTGCCGCGTAAAGGTTGCGACATCGATGCTCGGTACTCCGTCGGTGCCGTGGAGCACGGGGAACTCCGCGGTCCGATCGCCGACGGTCAGGATGGCCTTTTGCTGCGGGGTCTGCGCGTCGTCCACGGCGCCTCCTTGCATTGTCTGGGGCTGTCGTCGGCACCGGGACGGGTTCGCCGCCTCGCGGAGCCGTCCAAGCACGCGTCGGTGCCCGGGCTGCCTTTACAGCCTAGTAGTCGGCCCGGCCTACTGTGCGCACAGCCAAAGCGGGTGCTCTTTCGATGGAGGAAACCTCGCAGCGCGGTGCCCGAGCGGGCGTGGGGGGGTGTCTAGCCCGCGCGGAGGCGATCCGCCGCAGCGGCGATACGTTCATCGGTTGCCGTCAACGAGAGCCGGACGTGGTGCGAGTGCTGCGCGCCATAGAAGACGCCAGGTCCGACCAGGATGCCGCGCTGCGCGAACCACTCCACGGAGGTCCAGGCGTCCTCACCGCGCGTAAGCCACAGGTACAGGCCGGCCTCGCTCCGATCGACCCGGAATCCCGCTTCCTGCACGGCGGGAAGCAGGATCCCGCGCCGGTGCCGGTACAGCTCCCGCTGCTCGGCGACGTGCGTGTCATCGCGCAGGGCGGCAGCCATCGCCGCCTGAACGGGCGCCGGCGGCATCAGCCCCAGGTGCTTACGGGCTGTCAGCATCCGCTGGATGATCGCGGTGTCGCCCGCGACGAAGGCTGCGCGGTAGCCCGCGAGGTTCGACTGCTTGCTCAGCGAGTACACCGACAGGACTCCGGTGTTGTTCCCTCCGGTGACGCGGGGGTCCAGAGCTGACGGAATCTGCTCGCGGTCCCACGGCGCTTCCCACCCGAGCTCGGCGTAGCACTCGTCGCTCGCGAACACCGCTCCGAGCTCGCTCGCGCGTTCCCGGGCGGTACGCAGCGCCGCAGCATCCAGCACGGCGCCGTCGGGGTTGCCCGGCGAGTTCACCCAGACCAGCCGAGTGTTCTCGGGCCACTGCTCCGGATCGTCGGCCGCGATCGGGGTCGCCCCCACGACTCGTGCACCGACCTCGTAGGTCGGGTATGCCGCCACCGGATGGACGACGACATCTCCGGGCCCGAGGCCGAGGAGCAGCGGCAAGAGGGCGACGAGTTCCTTCGACCCGATCGTCGGGACCACATCGTCGATCGTGAGCCCCGGAACCCCTCGACGGCGGGCATACCAGTCGACGATCGCCTCTCGCAAGAGGGGCGTTCCAACCGTCTGCGGGTAGGCGTGAGCGTCGGTCGCTGCGGCAAGAGCTCTCGCAATCACCTCGGGAGTCGGATCGACCGGCGAACCTATCGAAAGATCGACCATCCCGTCGGGGTGGGAGCGCGCCTGCGCAGCGTGGGGCACCATCGCGTCCCACGGGTAATCGGCCAGATCGGCGACGCCCATCCGTCGAAATCCGGGATCAGTGGTTCTGCGGAGGCAGCTCAGCGATGACCGGGTGATCCTTGGGAATCACACCGACCTTTGCTGCTCCCCCGGGCGAGCCGAGGTCATCGAAGAACTCGACATTCGCCTTGTAGTAGTCCTGCCATTCCTCGGGCAGATCGTCTTCGTAATAGATCGCCTCGACGGGGCACACGGGCTCGCAGGCGCCGCAGTCGACACACTCGTCAGGGTGGATGTAGAGGCTACGTTCCCCCTCATAGATGCAGTCGACGGGGCACTCGTCGATGCAGGCGCGATCCTTGACATCGACGCAGGGAAGGGCGATCACATACGTCACGAATGCAAGTCTAGTCGGCTGCCTCGACCGCCCGGCCGCGATCGACCCGCTCGGGCCAGGCGACCACGAAAGCGGTGACAAGGGGAAGCCACAAGGTCCATACGACGCCCAGTACCGACTGCGGCACGATCACTGAACCGCCGGCTCCGGTGCCCGACAGGACGATCGTCACACCCATGGCGCCAAGCCCGGTGGCAAGCGCAGCCCACCGGTCAGCCGTGAGCAGGCGCACCGCGATGATGACTGCCGCGCCGGCGACCATGGCTAGGACGAGTCCCACCGGGATGCCGAATACGCGATATGCGTGACTGACGGTACCTGCGGCCCCATAGATCGCCCCGACAACCAGCGCAACAACCCACGCGGCAAGCCGAAGGAACGAGAAGCGCTGCACCGCATCACTGTATCGCGGTGGCGCTGCACGAAACCTCAGACAGCCAGACCCCACCACCGCAGCGCTGCTGCTACCGCAGCTGCCGCGACCACCACGACAAGAAACGGCGCGCGCAGCAGGAGCAGGCCCGCCGCCACCAGGACGGCGGGGACCCGGGCATCCACCACAATCGCCTCGCCGACCCCGAGCGTCTGCACGGCAACCAGCGCGGCGAGCAACGCGACCGTGAACAGGTCGGCGATCCGCGCGGGCCGCGGCGCCTCGAGGAGGCGCGGCGGAACGAGGTATCCGGTCACCTTGAGAGCCAGACAGATCACCGATGCCAGCGCGATTGCGCTCCACAACGTCACGGCAGCCCCTCCCGCTCTGGAAGATCGTCGGGTTCGTCGAGCCCCTCGACACCGGCGGTGCGCGTCGCGGCGGACCGCGAGCCCCAGTCGAACCAGCCGACCAGGATAGCGACCACAGCGGCGATCAGCACCGGGAGACCGGGCATGAGCGAAGGCGTCAGCACGGTAGCCACGACGGCGGCCGCAATCCCCACGACGATGGGCTGCCTTCCGCGCAGACGCGGCCACAGCAGGGCGAGGAAAGCGGCTGCGGCCGCGGCGTCGAGTCCGTACGCGCGCGGATCGCCGAGCACGTCGCCCAGGAGAGCACCAATAAGGGTCGAGAGGTTCCAGCCGACATAGATCCCAATGCCGGTGACCCAGAAGCCGACGGTTCGCGCGCGTGGCGTTCGCTGCGCGAGCGCGACTGCCGTGGACTCGTCGATTGTGAACTGCGGCGCGACGATGCGGGTCAAGCGCCCCGGGGGCAGCAGGGTCGACATCCGGATGCCGTACGCGACGTTTCGCACGCCCAAGAGCGCGGCCGACGCGACGGCTGCGGGGATCGCCGCGAGTCCGCCGGCGGAGATCACCCCGACGAAGGCGAACTGCGAACCTCCGGTAAACATGACGAGGCTCAGGATGCAGGTCTGCCAGACATCAAGTCCCGCCGCGACCGACAGCGCCCCGAACGAAACGCCGTACGCGCTTGTCGCCAGCGCGACACTCACGCCCTGGCGCCACGCTCCGCGTGCGGCATCCGTCTCGCCGCCTTCCGGCGGCACGTCGACCGGCTCCATGCTCGCCATCCTGCAGCAGCCATTTCGTTTGGTCAAATAGACAATCGTTCGGCATACTGAACCATATGGGCTTGGGGTCTCGCATCGCGACCGCCGTGCGCCGCGAACGCGAACGCGCGGGGGTCTCTGCCGCAGAGCTGGCTCGACGCTCGGGCGTGTCCAAGGCCACCATCTCGCAAATCGAAGCAGGTTCGGCCAATCCCAACGTCGAGACCCTGTGGGCGATCGCCACCGCACTCGGCGCGCCCTTCGCCGCACTGGTGGAAGATCGCGAGAGCGAGCCGACGCTCATCCGAGCGCGCGATGGCCACGGAGTGCGAGCCGCGGGCTCTGCGTACGAGGCGCTGCTCCTGTCGGCTGCCGCACCGAACGTCAGGCGTGACCTGTACCTCCTCCGCGCCGAACCAGGCTCGCCGCGACTCTCGGACGCTCATCCGACGGGCACCACTGAGCATGTGGTCCTCCTCTCGGGCAGCGCACGCGTCGGTCCGCGCGACTCACCCTTCGACCTGGAGCCCGGCGATTACCTCTGCTATCCGGGCGATGCAGCGCACGTCTTCGAGGCCCTCGTCGCGGGCACGAGCGCCGTCCTGGTGTCCGAAATGCGCTGAACTCTCGTTCTAGGCTGGAACGATGACCCGCCACACCCGATATCGCGGGCGCATGCTCGCGGGAGCTATCACGGCCGCCACCGTCACAGCACTCGTGTCCGGATGCAGCGCCGCAGCGCCCTCGAACCCGGTAAGCGAGGCTCTCGCCGCAGCGCTCGAATCGGCATCCGTCCCCGGCGGCGCGATCGCTATCCGCCGCGACGGGGCGACCACGGTTTACCCTGCCGGAATTGCGGATGCCAGTGGCACGCCAGTGACCGATAACACCCTGTTTGCCTACCGCAGCGTGACCAAGTCGTTCGTCGCGACCGTCGTGCTGCAGCTAGCCGACGACGGCATCCTGGATCTCGATGCGCCGGCGCCCACTGCCGGAACCGGGATCGAGACGGCCGCCACGATCGATGAGCTTGCCACGATGACCTCGGGGGTGCCCAGCTATTCGACGCAAGCGGGCCTTGTCGACCTGCTGGTCGAGGACTGGACGCGTAGCTGGACCGACACGACCCTGTACGGGCTCACGGACGGCGTTCCCGAGGAGTTCGTTCCCGGGACGAGCTACGAGTACTCCAATACCAACACGGTCCTACTCGGGCAGATCATCGACACCTCTTCGGGGCTCAGCTGGCCCGAGGCGGTCGCGTCACGCATCCTGGAGCCGCTCCAGCTCGCGTCAGTCGTGTATCCGGGAAACGTTCTGCCACCGGAGGGGACCGCAGCCCCGTTCCAGGTGGATGCTGACGGCACCGTGGAGGAGCTTCCCGCCGTCCGCGCGAGCGCGTTCTCTGCCGCCGGCGGCCTGTTCGGTACGGCGGGAGACCTTGCCGCGTGGGCCGAGGCGCTGGGCGCGGGAACGCTCGTGTCGGACGCTTCGCAGGAGCGTCGGCTCTCGGAGTGGCGCGACACCGCCCCCGACCCGGCGAGCCCGTTCTACGACGAGTACGGTTTCGGCATCGGTCGCATCGGCGACTGGATCGGGCACACCGGCAATGGCCTCGGCTACCAGGCCCTCGCGATGTACCACCCGGAGTCCCAGACGGCTGTCGCGATCGTACTCAACGCGACAGGACCGGACTCGGACTTGCCCGCGCACATGCTCGAGCAGTTGGAGGAGCTGATCCTCAACGGCTGATCCGTCCGCGGTCGAGTCGACCCGTGGGCGACGCCGGTCAGGCGTTGGCGTCCTGCCGCTTCAGGCGCGATGCAGCGCGACCACGCTCGGTGGCATCCAGGACGACCTTGCGGATGCGCACCTTTTCGGGGGTCACCTCAACGCACTCGTCTTCGCGCGCGAACTCCAGGCTCTCCTCCAGGGAGAGCAGGCGCGGCGGAGTCATGGACTCGAACGTGTCGGCCGTGGAGGAGCGCATGTTGGTGAGCTTCTTCTCCTTGGTGATGTTGACGTCCATGTCGTCGGCGCGGGTGTTCTCGCCGACGACCATGCCCTCGTAGACCTCTTCGGTGGGCTGCACGAAGAAGCTCATGCGCTCCTGCAGCGCCATCATCGCGAACGGAGTGACGACGCCAGCACGGTCGGCCACGATCGAACCGTTCTGGCGAGCGACGATGTGCCCGGCCCAGTCGTCGTAGCCGTGCGAGATCGCGTTGGCGATCCCGGTGCCGCGCGTGATCGAGAGGAATTCGGTGCGGAAGCCGATGAGTCCACGTGAGGGCACGACGAACTCCATCCGCACCCAGCCGGTGCCGTGGTTGACCATCGTCTCCATGCGGCCCTTGCGCGCGGCAAGCAGCTGCGTGATCGCGCCGAGATACTCCTCGGGCGCATCGATCGTGAGGTGCTCGAAGGGCTCCTGCGTCTGCCCGTTCGGCCCCTTCCGGGTGACGACCTGGGGCTTGCCGACGGTCAGCTCGAAGCCCTCGCGGCGCATGTTCTCGACGAGGATGGCAAGCGCCAGTTCACCGCGTCCCTGCACCTCCCAGGCATCCGGCCGCCCGATGTCGACGACCTTGATGGAGACGTTGCCGATGAGCTCGCGGTCCAGGCGGTCCTTCACCATGCGTGCCGTGACCTTGTGGCCCTTGACCTTGCCGACAAGCGGCGAGGTGTTCGTGCCGATCGTCATCGAGATAGCGGGGTCGTCGACGGTGATCGCCGGCAGCGGTCGGACGTCCTCGGGGTCGGCGATCGTCTCGCCGATCGTGATCTCTTCGATCCCCGCGATCGCGACGATGTCACCGGGTCCTGCTGACTCGGCGGGATAGCGCTCGAGCGCACGGGTCTTGAGCAGCTCGGTGATGCGCGCGTTCGAGTGGGAACCGTCGTGACGCACCCAGGCGACGGTCTGGCCCTTCTTGAGGGTCCCGTTGAAGACCCGCAGCAGCGCCAGACGACCGAGGAACGGGCTCGAGTCGAGGTTCGTCACCCATGCCTGCAGCGGCGCTTCGTCGTCGTACGACGGCGCCGGAACATGCTCGAGGATCGCCTCGAACAGCGGCTCGAGGTCGTCGTTGTCGGGGAGCGACCCGTTCTCGGGGCGGTTCCGCGAGGCAGCGCCGGCGCGACCTGAGGCGTAGACGACCGGCACGTCCAAGAGAGCGTCGACGTCGAGGTCCGGGACGTCCTCGTGCATGTCAGACGCGAGGCCCAGCAGCAGGTCGTGCGACTCTTCCTCGACCTCGGCGATGCGAGCATCCGGCCTATCCGTCTTGTTGACGAGCAGGATGACGGGGAGCTTCGCCTCCAGCGCCTTGCGCAGCACGAACCTCGTCTGCGGAAGCGGCCCCTCGGACGCATCCACCAGCAACACGACGCCGTCGACCATCGACAGCCCGCGCTCGACCTCTCCCCCGAAGTCGGCGTGCCCTGGCGTGTCGATCACGTTGATCGTCACGGGGACCTCGGTGTGGACGCCGTTGTAGGTGATCGCGGTGTTCTTCGCGAGGATCGTGATGCCCTTTTCGCGCTCGAGGTCGTTCGAGTCCATCGCGCGCTCTTCCACGTGCGCGTGCTCGCCGAACGAGCCGGTCTGGCGCAGCATCGCATCCACCAGCGTGGTCTTGCCGTGGTCGACGTGCGCGACGATCGCGACGTTTCGGAGGTCCGAACGGAGGGCATGCGCCATGAGGGAATCCTTGCGGGTGGGGAGGCGGCCGGGATGCCGGCGCATCCCAGGATATCTCAGGAGCGCTTGCGGGCAGCTGAGCGGGCAGTCGTCGTCGCGATCATGCAGGGATCACAAGGGCCGCCAGCAGTGTCCAGACGAGGATGATCAGGCCCGCCACGACCATCGGGAGATCCCAGGACCGCTCGATGACCACCGATGAGCCGCGCTCTTGATCCCACAGCTCACGGATGCTCTCAAGATCTCGATCGGCCGGGGTGGGCCTACCGCGCGGTTTCGTCCGCACTGGCGCAGCAAGGCACTCGACCCGCCGTCCGCCGACGAGCACGAATCGCAGTTGCCACCGCGCTCCGATCTCCTCGACAGCACCCCAGCTCGCGCGCGTGCGTCGAAGCATGTTCTGCACCCGCACCCCATCCCGCCCAACCCGCACGGAGGACGCGCCAAGACCTACCCACAGCAGCCACATCACCAGGAGAGCCGAGGGCAGCGCACGACCAAGAACGCTCCAGCCCCCGCGGACTGCGGCATCGAAGAGGATTGCCGCGGCAGCGGCGGTAGCGATCAATGCCACCACGATGCCGAACACGGAACGGTATGTGGATCCTGTGCCGCCGGTATCCATGACGCCTGCCCTCAGCTGCCGGCTCCGAGCGGAATGTCAGCTCCGGGGATGGCGTCCAGGAGCCTGCGCGTGTACTCCTTCTGCGGACTAGTGAAGATGTCGTCCACGGTCCCCTGCTCGACGACCTTGCCTTTCTCCATCACGCAGACGAGGTCGGCGACGACACGCACCACTGCCAGGTCGTGTGTGATGAACAGATACGTCAAACCCAGTTCAGCCTGCAGATCCGCCAGTAGCGTGAGGATCTGCTCCTGCACGAGCACATCCAGCGCGGAAACGGCTTCATCGAGCACGACGACATCGGGTTTGAGGGCAAGTGCTCGTGCGATCGCGACACGCTGACGCTGACCTCCCGATAGCTCATTGGGGTAGCGCGACGCCAGTTCCTGCGGAAGCGACACCTGGTCCAAGAGCTCCCTGACTCGCTCCCGTCGTGATTGACGTGATCCGATGCGATGGATGTCGAGGGGCTCGGCGATCGTGTTCCCGACGTTTCGGAGCGGGTCGAGCGAACCGTACGGATCCTGGAACACCGGCTGCATCCGTCGGCGCAAGGCGAACACCTCCTTGCCCGAGAGGCTGTCGATGTCCTGTCCGTCGATCTCGATCGATCCCGAGGTCGGAGTCTCAAGCTTCAGGACCATCTTCGCGACGGTCGACTTACCCGAACCTGACTCGCCGACCAGAGCCAGAGTCTTGCCCCCGGGGATGTCGAATGACACGTCATCCACAGCGCGGAACGGCTCGCCGCGGAAACCACCCGTGCGGATCTTGTAGTCCTTCGTGAGAGAACGCACCCGCACGGCGGGAGGCGCCGATTGCGTCCCCGCATCCACCACGATCCTCTCGCGCATGTGCTGACTCTGGATGCGCTGAGACGCGATCGAGGGCGCAGCCGCCACGAGCCTCTTCGTGTACGGATGCACGGGGTTTTGCAGGATCTCGCGGCTGGGACCGGATTCGACGACGTCACCGTTGCGCATCACCACGATCGTGGAGGCACGCTCTGCCGCCAGGCCGAGGTCGTGGGTGATCAAGAGCACCGCCGTGCCCTTTTCTCGGGTCAGGCTCTCCATGTGATCGAGGATCACGCGCTGCACGGTGACGTCGAGAGCTGAGGTGGGCTCGTCAGCGATCAGTAGTTGGGGATCAGCAGCGAGACCGATCCCGATCAACGCGCGCTGGCGCATCCCACCGGAGAACTGGTGCGGGAACTGGTGCAGTCGCTTGCTCGCATCCGCGAGCCCCGCCTGCTCCAGGACTTCGATCGCCCGCGCCTCCACCTCTTTGCGTCCGGTGGCAATGCCGTTCGCTCGGATCGCTTCCTTCACCTGAAAGCCGATACTCCATACCGGGTTCAGGTTCGACATCGGATCCTGCGGCACGTAACCGATGCTGCGCCCTCGTACCGATTCCATTTGGCGGGCAGTGAGGCTCGTGAGGTCACGGTCGCCGAGCGTGATCGACCCGCCCGTGACACGGCCAGTTCCCGGCAAGAGCCCGATGATCGCTGAAGCCGTCGTCGACTTGCCCGATCCCGACTCGCCTACGATTGCCACGGTCTGCCCGGGGTAGACCTCCAGATTCACTCCATGGAGAACTTCTCGGCTCTGGCGATTCGCTTCGAATGCCACTTTGAGGTCGCGAATGCGCAACAGCGGCTCAGTCATCGGCTCGCCCTCGCTCTCGGGTCAAGGGCATCTCGGATGAGCTCGCCCAGGATGATGAAGGCGAGAACCGTAAGCGTCAGCGCGATCGACGGCCAGATCAGGGCCATAGGCGCGACCCGGATCGAGGTGCCCGCCTCGCTGATGTCCTTGCCCCACGACATCGTGTCCGCCCCGAGGCCGACACCGAGGAAGGCAAGGGTCGCTTCGGCGACGATCGCGAGCGCGAGGCTCAGTGTCGACACGACGAGAAGGGGCGCGATCGAGTTCGGGATCACGTGACGAACAAGTACCGCGAACTTCGACATCCCGAGCGCCTGCGAGGCCATGACGAAGTCGGACTGGCGCACCTGGAGGACCTCGGAACGGACAATGCGTGCGGTCGCAGCCCAGGCGAATCCGCCGATCGCCAGCGCAAGGGTGAAGACGTTGCGGAAGTCGGCGAACACGCTCATGACAACCACAGCGGCCAGGATGTAGGGAATCGAGAAGAAGATGTCTCCGATACGAGACAGGAGCGAGTCGAGCCAGCCGCCGTAGTAGCCGGCGAACGCTCCCATCACGAGACCGATGAACGAGCCGATCGCCGTGGCGATCACTCCGACAGCAAGCGATGTACGCGCCCCCAGACGATGCGCGCGTAGACGTCACACCCCTGGAAGGTGAACCCCAGGGGATGGCCGGGAGCCGGACCGCCGTTGCTGTTGGCGAGCTGACAGTCGTTGTTCGGCGGGGTCTGCGTGAACAAGGTCGGCCACAGCGCCATGAGGACGACGATGAACACGACGGCCATCGTTATCCAGAACACGGGGCGTCGTCGCAGATCGCGCCAGGCGTCCGTCCACAGATTGCTGGGCTTCTCGGGGACGCGGACCGCGTCGGGCTCGACCCGAGCGTCATCGATTGGGGCGACGTAATGCACCGGGGACGGGGATTTACTTGACATAGCGGATCCTTGGGTCGAGCAGACCGTAGAGAAGATCGATGACGAGATTCACCAGGACGTAGATGATTACGAACACCGTGACAAAGGACACGACAGTGGGTCCCTCATGCTGAAGTGTCGCGTGGTAGAGCGTGTTGCCGACACCAGGAATGTTGAAGATCGCTTCGGTAACGGTAGCCCCCACGAGCAGAACACCGAAGTCGGTCGCCGTGTTCGTGATCACTGGGATGAGGGAGTTACGCATCACGTGGACGGGAATGACCCGGCGACGCGACAAACCCTTGCTGTAGGCGGTACGCACCCAGTCCTGGTTGAGCGTGTCGATCGCCGAGCCGCGCATGAGTCTCATGCTTGTGGCGTAGAGGCTGACTCCGAGCACAATCGCCGGTAGCCAGAGGTCGTTCCAGTCGTTCTGACTTCCCACTGTGGGCCGGAACCACCCGAGCTGAAGCGCGAAGAGGTATTGGGCCACGAACGCGAGCACGAAGATGGGGATGGCGACGAAAACCAACGCAATGACAAGTGAGACGTTGTCGAAGATCTTGCCCTTGCGCAGCGCCGAGATGGTGCCGATGATGACCGCGAGCACGAACTCGATAGCGATTGCCATGATCGCGAGCCGAGCGGTGACAGGAAGCGTCCGGGCGAGCACGTCGTTGACCGACTGTCCTGAGAAGGTCACCCCCATGTCCCCCTGGAAGATCCCGACCATGTAGTAGAAGTACTGCACGATGAACGGATCGTTCAGGTGGTACTGATCCCGAATCTGCTCCAGAACCGCCGGGGCCGGAGTCCTGTCGCCAAACAACGCCAGGATCGGATCGCCCGGCATAGCGAAGACGAGGAAGTAGATCAGCAGCGTCGCCCCGAAGAAGACCGGGATCAGCTGCAGGAGGCGTCTGGTGATGTAGTAGAGCATTCGCCCTCTCCTCTGGCGGGGTGACGTCGTTGTGGCGGCGTCCACCGCGGCCGCGTCGTCCGGCTAGCGTGCGACAGCAGGGTATGTCTGAAAACAACAGGCCGCGAGGCGGTGACGTATCGTCACCGCCTCGCGGGTGCGATCAACTAGCCTACGACTTGCTGATCTCGTAGTAGAGCGGAACCGAGTTCCAGCCGAACTGAACGTTGTCGACGGTGGTCGCCCAACCGCCGTCAACGTTCGAGTACCAGAGGGGAATTGCGGGAAGGTCGACAAGGAGGATCTCCTGCGCCTCCTGGAAGTCCGCGTTCTGCGTCTCCGGATCGGTGGACGAAATGCCCTCAGCAAGTAGCGCGTCAAACTCGGGGTTTGAGTAGTCGCCGTCGTTCGAGCTCGCGTTGGTCGCATAGAGCGGGCCGAGGAAGTTGTACAGACCGGGGTAGTCGGCCTGCCAACCGGTGCGGAACGCCGTACCGATCGTCCTGTCGGTGACCGCGCTGCGGAACGACGCGAAGTCAACGAACGGGTTGCCCGAAGCGTCGATTCCCAGCGTGTTCTTGATGGAGTTCACAACAGCGTCGACCCACTCCTGGTGGCCACCGTCGGAGTTGTAGCCGATCTGGAACGTGCCCGACCACGGCGAGATCGCGTCGGCCTGGGCCCACAGTTCCTGAGCCTTCTCGGGGTTGTAGTCGAGAACATCCGCACCTTCGAGCGAGTCTGACCAGCCAGCGATGACCGGCGACGTGAAATCACTCGCGGGCGTGCGAGTGCCCTGGAAGATCGTGTCGGTGATCTCTTCGCGGTTGATCGCCATCGAGAGCGCCTGGCGGCGCAGCTGACCCTCCTCCCCTGAGAAGTGCTCGAGGGTCTCGGGAATTGTGAAGGATTGGAAGATCGCGGCGGGCTGGTTGACTGCGCGCTCGCCGAGGTCGGACTCGAAGGTCGCAAGGGCGGACGCCGGGATGCCGTCGATGACGTCAACGTTGCCACCCTGCAGGTCGGCGTATGCCGCGTCCTGGCTCGCGTAGAAGACGAAGGTCAAGCCGCCGTTGACCGGCGCGCGACCGCCCTTATAGTCCTCGTTGGTGACGAGATCGATCTGCACGTCGTGCTGCCACGCGTCATCACTGGCCAGCTTGTAGGGGCCGTTACCGATCGGGCTCTCACCGAACGCATCCATGTCCTCATACGCCACCTGGGGAAGCGGGTAGAACGCGGAGTAGCCGAGGCGCAGCGCGAAGTCCGAAGCGGGCTTGTTCAGCGCGATCGTGAAGGTGTAGTCATCGACCTTCTCCAGGCCCGTGAGCTCCGAGTCCTCGTCGTAGCTGAAGCCCTCGATGTCTTCGAAGAAGTAGCTGTTGAGTTGCCCGTTTGATGCGAGGGCACCGTAGTTCCAGGCGTCAATGAAGCTGTCGGCGGTAACGTCCTCACCGTTCGTGAACTTCTGTCCCTCCTTGACCTTCACCGTGAGGTGCTGCGGGTCGTCGGTCGTAATCGACTCCGCCATGTCAAGCACGGGGTTGCCATCCGCGTCATAGTACTGAAGCCCGGCGAACAGAGAGTCGATGATCTTGCCGCCGCCGGTCTCGTTCGTGTTCGTCGGGATAAGCGGGTTCTGGGGCTCGCTGCCGTTCGTGCGGATGACGGCTGTCGTGTTGTCGCCGCCACCCCCGTTCGAGTCGTCGCTCGCGCATCCGGCGAGCGCTAGCGAACCGGCGGCGACAACCGCGAGCCCCGCCAGCACGCGCTTGCGCCACGTCCTGTGAGTCACATTTCCTCCTGTGCAAGGGGTCATGTGCCGTGGGCATGGGTGACCCCGGCACGGATGGAAAAACCCTAAGCGCGCGCTGTGAGTTGTTCAAAACCTGAGGCCGAAAAGTTACATACCCTTAACTCGGCGGGAGTTGCATGTGGCAATCTGACAAGGTGCACCCCCCGAAGCGGCCTCCCGTTGTGAGCGAAGTGCTGAACGTTTCGCCCGTTGACGGGCAAACACGTACGCGCTTGACGTGGGAAGTCTGGATCGTCCTAGCGATCACCGTCGGCCAGTCGGCGTTGTACAGCATCCTGTCGTTCATACGGTCGCTCATCCGGGCCGCTCAAGAGAACCAGACTCTCGCGCAGCAGCAGACCCAGCTCAACCCGAATCGGGACGCCGAGGCGCTGTGGAACGCGCTCTACCAGTTCTTGAACATCTTCTTCGGGCTGGCTCTGGTCGCACTGGTCGTCTACCTGCTCTGGGAGCCCGGGTCCAACGCCCTGCGGCGCATCGGTCTGGACTTCTCACGTTTCGGTGGCGATATCGGCCGCGCTCTCCTGCTCGGCGCCGCGATCGGCATCCCGGGACTCGCCCTGTACGTCGCCGGCCGCGCACTCGGGATCACGCTGCAGGTGAGCGCGTCGCCGCTGGATGCCGCGTGGTGGACCGTGCCGCTACTGATGCTGGCGGCGCTACGGGCAGGGCTGACCGAAGAGGTCATCTTTCTGGGGTACCTGTTCGATCGCCTCCGCCGGTTCGGCTGGAATTGGTGGGCGATCATCCTGACGACCGCCGGTCTTCGCGCCGCCTATCACGCGTACCAGGGCTTCGGTGCGATCGTCGGCAACTTCGCGATGGGTATCGTCTTCGGCTGGTGCTACCGCCGGTGGGGCCGGGTCATGCCCCTCGTGATCGCCCACACCCTCATCGACATCGTCGCCTTCATCGGCTACCCCCTCGCGGTAACCCTCTTCCCCGGCGTCTTTTAGCCTCGCCCGCCGCTGATGCCGTGAGACACAGCCTGGCGCGACGCACGGGGGCACGTCCCTCGCGCGAGTGCACGTCTCACGGAGCGGGGTGGCCGGGAGCGGGGATCCTCCACGGGAAGAGGGGCGTGAGGGTTGTCCACCGATGGGGGCGTTGCCCGGAATGGGTAGGTGGGGAACTGCCGACGATGAAGGATGCCACCCAAGCTCGCGATTGCTCCGAGTCCCGTTGTCCTTCACGTTGCATCGGATGCCGCGCCAACAGCTCGACCGCGTGATGACCGCACGCTGGTGCCCGTACGACACGGCGTATGGGCGGATGCGGCGGCCTGGCGTGCTCTCGCGCCGTGGGATCGCTACCTCGCACGCGTCCACGCCGTCGCGCTGCTCCGACCGGACGCGTTGTTCTGCCGTGAGTCTGCCGCTGCCCTCTGGGGTCAGCCGATATTCGGTGAACCTCGCGACATCCATCTCTTGGATGGCCAGGCGACGCGCTCGCACCGGGTAGGCGATGTCGTTCGACACGCGAGCCTCACGACGTCGCGTTTCGTGGAGACAGGGGGCCTCCTGCTTACTGCTCCGGCTGACACCGCGGTCGCCCTGGCCCGCGCCCTTCCGCCCGCGTGGGGCTTGGCGGCCGTGGACGCGACGATCGGCAAGCGTCAACTCGGTCTGTGCACCATCGCGGAGATTCGTGACGCCTTCTTGCTGCAGGTGGATCGCCGTCACCGCCGCCGATGCGCATGGGCCATTGAACACGCCGATCCACGCTCCGAGAGCGTCGGCGAATCGGTCAGCCGCGCGGTCATCGGCTGGCTGGGGTACGAGGAACCTGAGCTCCAGCACCCGTTCCACTTCGAAGGGCAGAACGACCGTTGCGACTTCTATTGGCCGCGCTCCGACATCGCCGGAGAGTCCGACGGATACGGCAAGTACCGCACCCCCGCGGACCTTGCCGCTGAGAAGCGCCGCGAAGACCGCCTACGTCGCCACCTGCGCGGCTTCGCGCGCTGGGACTGGAACGACGCCATGCGCGCCGAGCCCCTGCGACGAACGCTCGAGGCAAGCGGCGTGCGCCGCATCCGGCCACCCGTACCCGCCATGCTCGCCACCCTCACGTCTCACTCACACCGCCCGAGACGGAACCCCGCGCGTGAGGCGGGCTGACGTTTCCCGCGCCAGGTTACGTCTCACGGCGAAGGGCGCGGGGCTAGGCGAACGCGGAGGGGGGTGGGCAGGCGCAGACGAGGTTGCGGTCGCCGTAGGCCTGGTCGATCCGGCGGACCGGCGGCCAGTACTTCGAACGCACCAAGGAACGAACTGGATACACCGCTCGCTCGCGCGAATACGGATGCTGCCAGTCGCCGACCGCGATGGCCTCGGCTGTGTGCGGAGCATTCACGAGCGGATTATCGCCAGCAGGCCACTCCCCCGCAGCGACAGCATCGGCCTCGGCCTTGATCGCGATCATCGCCTCGATGAACCGCTCGAGCTCACCGAGATCCTCGGACTCGGTCGGCTCGACCATGAGCGTCCCCGCAACGGGAAACGACATCGTCGGCGCGTGGAATCCGTAGTCGATGAGGCGCTTGGCCACGTCATCCACCGTGACTCCGGTGGCGTCCCGCAGGGGCCGCAGGTCGAGGATGCACTCGTGTGCGACGAGTCCGTTCTCCCCCGCGTACAGCACCGGGTAGTGCTCACGCAGGCGGGCCGCGATGTAGTTCGCCGCCAAGACCGCACTGCCTGTCGCCTGACGCAGGCCGTCAGCGCCCATCATCCGGACGTACGCCCACGAGATCGGCAGGATGGACGCCGAACCGTACGGCGCACCCGAGATCGGCCCCCCGGCGAACACCGCGCCCTCGGCATCCGCGAGTGACGGATGCCGGTCCTGCTGTGCCATCGGATGGGAGGGCAGGAACGGCGCGAGGTGCGCCTTGGCGGCCACCGGACCGACCCCCGGCCCGCCGCCGCCGTGGGGGATCGCGAACGTCTTGTGCAGGTTCAGGTGAGACACGTCGCCGCCCAGGTCCCCGAGACGCGCGTACCCGACGAGCGCGTTGAGGTTCGCGCCGTCGACGTAGACCTGACCGCCGGCCTCGTGCACCGCCGCAGTGATCGCCAGCACCTCGTGCTCGTACACGCCGTGCGTCGAGGGATACGTGATCATGAGGGCGGCGAGCGTCTCGGTGTGCTCGGCGATCTTGGCGCGCAGATCGTCGAGGTCGACGTTTCCTGCCTCGTCGCACGCAACGACCACGACGCGCATCCCGGCGAGCACCGCGGATGCCGCGTTCGTGCCGTGCGCGGACGACGGAATGAGGCATACCGTGCGCTGTTCGTCGCCCCGCGAGCGGTGGTACCCGCGGATCGCGAGCAGGCCCGCGAGCTCGCCCTGGGACCCCGCGTTCGGCTGCATCGAGACGGCGTCGTAGCCGGTGACCTCAGCCAGCCACACTTCGAGCTGATCGATCAGCTCGAGATATCCCTCGACATCGGATGCCGGAGCAAACGGATGCATCCGCGCGAACTCCGGCCACGAGACTGCCGCCATCTCGGTAGCGGCGTTGAGCTTCATCGTGCACGAACCCAGCGGAATCATGCCGCGATCAAGCGCGTAGTCGCGGTCGGCGAGCGTCTTCAGGTATCGCATCATGGCTGTCTCAGACCGGTGCGCGTGGAACACCTCGTGAGCGAGGTAGGCGTCAGTGCGGCGGAGCGGCTCGGGGTACATGCGCACCCCGGCCAGCGAAGTGAAGGCCGAGCCGGCGAGAGAGTCCGCCGCTGTCTCTACCCCGTGGACCTCGCCCGCAGCACCGAACGCCGCGAGCAGATCCGCCTCGATCGACGGATCGGCAGCGCTGACCTCATCGATCGAGATCCCGACCGTGGTCTCATCCACGCGTCGCAGCAGGATGCCGAGCCCCGCCGCCGCTGAGGCAACGGCGGCGGCATCCGCGACCCGCACCTGGATCGTGTCGAAGAAGTGTTCCGTCAGCACCTCGACGCCGCGCGCACGAAGCGATCCGGCGACCAGGGCCGTCTTCGCGTGCACGCCCTGAGCGATCCGCTTCAGCCCCTCGGGCCCGTGATAAACGGCATACATCGCCGCCATGACGGCCAACAGCACCTGGGCGGTGCAGATGTTCGAGGTCGCCTTCTCGCGACGGATGTGCTGCTCACGCGTCTGCAGCGACAGCCGGTACGCGGGGCGACCGTCGGCATCCACCGACACGCCGACCAGGCGCCCCGGCAGCTGCCGTTCGAGCCCTGCCCGGACCGCGAGGTATCCGGCGTGGGGTCCGCCGAAGCCCATCGGCACACCGAAACGCTGTGTCGTCCCGACAGCCACGTCGGCGCCGAGTGAGCCGGGCGAGCGCAGCAGCGTGAGGGCGAGAAGGTCGGCGGCGACCACGGCAAGTCCGCCGTGGTCGTGGATCGCCGCGATGACCTCGCTCGGATCCCAGACTCGGCCCGCCGCCCCGGGGTACTGGATGAAGCCACCGAAAGCCTCGGGAACGGCCTCGGGCTCATCGAAGGACACGACCCGGACCTCGATCCCCAGCGCCTCGGCCCGGTGGCGCAGCAGCGCGATCGTCTGCGGCAGGGCGTCAGCGTCGACGAGAAACACGCTCGACGCGCTCTTCGAGGCGCGGCGAGCCAGCAGCATCCCCTCGACGACGGCCGTCGATTCGTCCAGCATCGACGCGCCGGCTGTCGCCATCCCGGTGAGATCGGTCACCATCGTTTGGAAGGTGATGAGCGCCTCGAGCCTGCCCTGCGAGATCTCGGGCTGGTAGGGCGTGTAGGCGGTGTACCAGGACGGATTCTCGAAGACATTGCGCGCGATCACAGCGGGCGTGAGCGTGTCGTAGTAGCCGAGGCCGATCAGCGACCGCGACACGCGATTGCGCGAGGCGAGTTCCCGAAGTTCTCCGAGCGCCTCGGCCTCGGTCGCGGCGAGCGGAATCCGTGATCCCTCCCGCGGCGCGGCATGAATGGATGCCGGAACCGCCGCCTCGACGAGAGCATCGACGCTCTCGTAGCCGAGCGCGTCGAGCATGGCGCGCTGGGCAGTGGCGTCGGTTCCGATGTGGCGCTCGGCGAAAGATCCGACGGTCATGCAGCGCCGCCGGTGAGGGCGACGTACGCGTCACGGTCCAGGAGCGCGTCGATGTCGGCGGGCGTGACCTTGAGCTTCATGAGCCAGCCGGCCCCGAACGGGTCGGAGTTCACGACCGACGGGTCATCGATCGCCTCGTGATTGACGGCGAGCACCTCCCCGTCGACGGGCGCGAACAGCTCACCGACCGACTTGGTCGACTCGATTTCGCCGCAGACCTGACCGGCCGATACGCCGTCGCCGACACCAGGGAGCTCGAGGAAGACGACATCGCCGAGCTTGTCGGCGGCGTAGTCGGTGATCCCGATCACGGCTTCGTCGCCCTCCAGGCGCAGCCATTCGTGTTCGGCGGTGTACTTCAGGGTCGTCAGGTCGGTCATGTCGTCCTCCGGTAAAAGGGCAGGGTCGTTACGGATGCAGGAATGAGCGTGCCGCGCACATCGATCGCCAGCTCGGTGCCAGGCGCGGCGAGTGCGGGCTCGACGTAGGCCAGGGCGATCGGATGCCCGAGAGTGGGGCTCAGCGCTCCCGAGGTCACTTCGCCGACAACGGGGGCACCGTCGACCGCCGGGTCGACGACCGCATACCCGGCGCGGCCGGCGCGACGGCCCTCAGAAACCAGCCCGACGAGCACGCGACTGTCGGCATCCGAGGCCTGCGGTGCCCGCTTGCCCACGAAGTCGGGTTTGCCGTGGGCGACGCTGCGGCCTAGCCCCGCCTGGGCGGGAGTCGTCTGGAGCGAGAGCTCGTGACCGTAGAGAGGCATTCCCGCCTCCAGTCTCAGGGTGTCGCGCGCCGCCAGCCCCGCCGGAACGAGCCCCAGCGGCGTTCCCGCCGCCAGCAGAGCGTCCCAAAGGGCACCCGCCGCGCGATGGGGCACGAGCAGTTCGAAGCCGTCCTCGCCGGTGTAGCCGGTGCGGGCGATGAAGAGGGGCTCTCCGCTGAAGGATCCGGCAGCCCAGGCGTAGTACCCGAGCTCAGAGAACGCCGGAGTGACCTCACCGATCTCGGGAGTCGCCTCGAGGACCTCCCGCGCGGCTGGCCCTTGGACCGCCACAAGCGCCAACTGGTCGGTCACATCCTCGATCTGGGCGGTGTCAGACACACCCGGAACGAAAAGGAAGAACGCGGTGCCCTCACGACGCTCGCGCGGAGCGAGGAAGGATGCCGCCACTGGCGCGCGAGCGGCCCGAAGCCGGAGCGCCTCGGCCACGGCATCCCGGTTGCCTGCGTTGGCGATGACAAGGTACCGATCCTCAGCGGTGCGGTAGACAATGACGTCGTCGACGATGCCGCCGTCTTCGGTGAGGACGAGCGAGTACTTGGCCTTCCCCACCCGCATGCCCGAGTGATCGCCCGAGAGGGCGTAGTCGAGGAACGCGCCGCTGGGCTCTCCCGTGACCAGGAACTCGGCCATGTGCGAGATGTCGAACAGGCCTGCTGCCTGCCGCACCGCGTGGTGCTCGGCGAGGTCGGATGCGTAGCGCACCGGCATCTGCCAGCCGCCGAAGTCCGTGAAGGCGGCGCCGAGCGCGACGTGTCGATCCTGGAGCGGCGAGCGTTTCGGTTCCGTGTCCGCGTGCGCGGTATCTGGTGGTGCAGGGTGTGACATGAGTTCTCCCGGTCGTCGGACGGGGGACGCCGTACGACGCCCGTGAACTCCCCCTCTGTCTGTGGCCTGAGAGTTTCGCGCGGCACCCGAGCGAACCGGATGCTGTGCTTTCACCGTCGGCGGCCGCCACCCGATGCGCGGGTGATGACGCTTTCCAGAGTGGCCGGACGTGCGCGGTACGCGGACCTGAGAGATTGGCGGGGAGGCTTGCTCCTTCGGTGCCCGGTGTAACCCGGGGCTCTCCCGCACCCGTCATGTGGCCGGATCTTCAGTTGCGCGGCCAGCATATCCCAGCGCCGGGTTCCCGCCAGCAGACGCGCGTCAGGGCGTGCAGGATCCCGTCGAAACCGGCTCCACGAGAGCGCTCGCTTGCTCCGCCAACGGCGCGAGGACTCCCGAGGTCACCGCATAGCCGACATCCGTCCCGTCGTCGGCGCGAGCGAACACGACACCCGCAGCGTCGCCGCCGGCGGTGAGCACCGGACCGCCGGAGTTGCCTGGAGCGACCCGAGCATCGAGCGCGTAGATCTCGCGACTCACCGACCCGCTGTCGTAGATGTCAGGCACCTGCGCGGTTCCCACCGACCGCACTGACGCCTGCCCGAGCGTGAACGGGCCGCCATAGGGGTAGCCGGCAACCGCCGCGGTATCTCCTGACCGCAGCGTCGGCACGACCGGCAGTGCCGCAACGTCCTCGGTTTCGACCGCGATGAGGGCGAGATCCTGGTCGGGGTCGAACCAGACCACCAGGCCCGTCTGCGCGATGCGCCCCGGCAGTTCGACCACGATCTGCTCCATCCCGGCGACGACGTGCGCGTTGGTCACCACGCGGTCATCCGCGACGACGAAACCCGACCCTGTCATGCCGCGCGCGCACGAGAACGCGGTTCCCGAAATCCGGGCAACCGACTGCGCGGCAACGCTCAGGGCTGGGTCATCGAGCGCGACCGGCGGGGCTGTCGGTGCTGTGGCGGGCAGATCCAGCAGCGTCCCCACCCGAGGCAAAGCGTCGACGAAGACCGCCTGCCGCAGCTGCGCGAGGGCCGCGCTCACGGGTGCCGGGGTCAGCGCATCGATCGTGGCGAGGACGCGCGACGACGAGGTGGCTGCCGACACCAGCGGAACGCCGGAGACCGCGGCGCTCTGGGCCACCAGCGACAGCGAGAGCGCGGTGGCGACGACCGCGACTGCCCCACCCAGCAGGCGGTCGATCACGTGGAGGCGCAGCTTCTCGGCTCCGCGCCGCAGGACGCTGCCAATCGCGCCGCCAGCTATTGCACCGCCCACGAGCAGGGCGACAACGCCGGCGATCAGCACCGGCCCGCGCCAATCCGACCCGGGCAGCAGCGGCGCGACGATCGGCAGGAGCCACCAGACCGCCACGCCGCCAACGGCGAGGCCGACCGCCGATCCGAGGATCGCGAGGACGCCGCTGCCGATCCCCCACGCGAGCGCGCCGAGCAGCAGGATCACGACGAGAACGTCGGTGAGGATGCCGAGGACCACGCATCCAGTCTGTCGACCAACCTGGGGGTTTTCTTCCAACCCGACCGAGTTGCGGTTCTGGTCACTCTGACTCTAAGATCGAACCCGTAGTTAGAGTCACCATGACACAAACCAGTCTCGCTCCCGATATCTCACGCGCCGCATCCACCGATGCCATCCGCGTCGCGGTGTCGACCGTCATTTTCACGGTGCGCCGCGACCCCGGCGATGGGTCGGGACGCCTCATGATGCCGCTCGTGCGTCGCACCCGCGAACCCTATGAATGCCTGTGGGCCTTGCCCGGTGGATGGCTGGATGCCGGAGAGGGCCTGGATGCCGCGGCATCACGTACCCTCGCCGAGACAACGGGCCTGACGCCGAGCTATCTGGAGCAGCTCTACGCGTTCGGAGACGTCGATCGCTCCCCCACGCGCGTCGTGTCGATCGTCTATTGGGCACTCCTGCGGGCCGACGACGTGGACGCCCAGCGCGCTGCCCATGAGGCAGCCGGTGATGCGCCCGAGAACGTCGCCTGGTTCGACGCGAACGCGCCTGGCACGCTCGCCTTCGATCACAACGAGATCGTGTCGTATGCCCTGTGGCGGCTGCGTAACAAGGTCGGCTACAGCCGCATCGCGCACGGCCTGCTCTCGGACCTGTTCACACTGGCCGACCTTCGCGAGGTCTACGAGGCGATCCTCGATCGGCGTCTCGATCCCGCGAACTTCCGACGTCAGGTCGAGAACTCCGGGAACCTCATCCCCACCGACCGGTTCCGCACCGGCAGCCATCGTCCCGCCCGCCTGTACCGCTACAACCAGGATGTCGAACTTGCCGATCGGGGCCCGCTGAGCGCCGCCCGGCCCGGTGGCATCCACCCCTCCTCGCCCGAATCGAGCACCTCATGACAGCTGTCAACATCGCCCTGACGCCGCGCCGCATCGACCCGTCCGTCGACCACGAGATCCACGGCATCGTCTCGGGGTCGCTGCAGGGCGAGACCTGCAACACCGACCTCGTCGAGGCTCCCTGGCTCTTCGACACGGTTCCGGGCTATGGACCCGGAGCGTCGGAGGGCGATGTCATCCCGACCGGCGCACCGCGCCAGGGTGAGCTGCCGCGGGAATACCGCGAGGCCACGGAGGCCGAGCTCGACGCACGGATCATTGCCGCCAAGCAGACCCTCGGCGAGCGCGTCGTCGTGCTCGGGCACTTCTACCAGCGCGAAGAGGTCGTGCGACACGCCGACTACGTGGGCGACTCGTTCCAGCTCGCCAATGCTGCCAAAGCGCGAACGGATGCCGAGGCCATCGTGTTCTGCGGCGTGCACTTCATGGCCGAGACCGCAGACCTGCTCTCCGGACCCGAGCAGGCGGTCATCCTGCCGAACCTCGCTGCCGGATGCTCGATGGCCGACATGGCCTCGATTGACGAGGTCGAGCAGGCGTGGGAGGAGCTCGCCGACATCTACGGCGATCTCGATACACCGGACGCCGAGGGCCTGCTCCCGGTGATCCCGGTGACCTATATGAACTCCTCGGCAGCGATCAAGGGGTTCGTCGGGCGGCACCACGGCATCGTGTGCACGTCCTCGAACGCCCGGACCGTGCTGGAGTGGGCCTTCGAGCGGGGCCGCCGCGTGCTGTTCTTCCCCGACCAGCACCTCGGGCGCAACACCGCGAAGGCGATGGGAGTGCCGCTCGAGCAGATGCCGATGTGGAACCCCCGCAAGCCCCTGGGCGGCAACGACGACACGACCCTGGATGCCGCGCGCGTCATCCTGTGGCATGGGTTCTGCTCGGTCCACCGTCGGTTCTCGGTCTCCCAGATCGACAAGGCCCGCGCCGAGCACCCTGGCGTCCGTGTCATCGTGCACCCGGAGTGCCCGATGGAGGTCGTCGACGCCGCCGATGAGGCGGGCTCGACCGACTACATCCGTAAGGCCATCGAGGCGGCGACCGAACCGACGACGTTCGCGATCGGCACCGAGGTCAACCTCGTTCAACGCCTCGCGGCCGAGCATCCTCAGCACGAGATCTTCTGCCTCGACCCCGTCGTGTGCCCCTGCTCGACGATGTACCGCATCCATCCCGGCTACCTCGCGTGGGTGCTGGAGTCGCTCGTCGCCGGCGAGGTCGTCAACCGCATCACGGTTCCGACCGACGTCGCAGACCCCGCGCGGGTCGCCCTGGAACGGATGCTGGCAGCCAAGCCCCCGGCAGCCCCCGCTGCAGCCTGGGAGCAGGCATCATGACATCCGCGCCGCGCGTGATCGTCGTCGGCAGCGGCATCGCAGGCTTGACCGTCGCCCTCCACGCGGCGGCGAGCGGCTGCCGCGTGACAGTCGTCACCAAAGACGTTCTGGAGCACGCCAACACGCGCTACGCGCAGGGCGGGATCGCGGGAGTCATGTTCGCCGATGACCGCGTCGAAGACCACATCCACGACACGCTCGTCGCCGGGGCGGGGCTCGGCGACGAGGCAGCGGTGCGGGTACTTGCGACGGAGGGCCCGGAGCGGATCCGGGAGCTTGTCGCGCTCGGGGTCGCGTTCGATCGCGACGAACACGGTGAGTTCCGCAAGGGTCTCGAGGCAGCACACTCCTACCCCCGCATCCTGCACTCGGGCGGCGACGCGACCGGAACCGAGATCGAGCGCGCTCTGGTCGCCGCCGTGCGCGCGACCGCTGCGACGGTTATCGAGCACGCGTTCCTGGTCGATCTTGTGGTCGAGGTGGGGCGGGTGTGCGGCATCCGGATTCTGCGCGACGCCCGCGACGGTCACGCCGGAACGCCCGACGAGCTGCGGGCCGATGCCGTCGTCTTGGCCACCGGGGGCATCGGCGAGCTGTTCGCACACTCGACCAATCCCGCTGTGGCCACCGGAGACGGGATCGCTGCGGCGATTCGGGCAGGAGCCGCTGTTGCTGACCTCGAGTTCGTGCAGTTCCACCCGACGGTGCTCGCAGCCGGTGACGCCTTCCTCGTCTCCGAGGCGGTGCGCGGCGAGGGCGCCACACTCATCGATGAGGACGGCCACCGGTTCGTCTTCGACGATCACCCCGACGGTGAGCTCGCGCCGCGCGATGTCGTCGCCCGCGCGATAGCCCGCGTCATGCGGCAGCAGGACGGACGCCCCGTGCTGCTGGATGCCACGGCCATCCCCGCGACGGATGCCGATGCCCGCGCCGCCTGGCTGCGCGAGCGATTCCCCACGATTGACAACGCCATGCGCGAGCGCGGCCTGGATTGGGCGCGCGTTCCCGTGCCGGTCACCCCGGCGGCCCACTACCTCATGGGTGGAATCGTGACCGACCTCGAGGGCCGCTCCTCGCTTCCCGGACTCTATGCGGTCGGAGAGACCGCCCGCACCGGCGTCCACGGGGCGAACCGGCTCGCGTCGAACTCGCTCCTGGAGGGCGCTGTGTTCGGCGCGCGCGCCGGGGATGCGATCGCGACGGATGCCGCATCCGGCCTGTGGCCCACGAGCGCTCGGGATGGCAACGAACCCACCGCGAAAAGCGCAGCCGAGAACCTCGGAGGCGTCCGTGCGGCCTTCTCTCGCGCCGCTCTGCAGGACCTCATGTGGGAGAACGCGTCGCTGGTGCGCGACGAAGAGGGTCTCTCGCGCGCGGCACGCGTGATCGCCGACTGGCGAGCGCAGGCGCGATCGCCGCAAACCGAACGCGAGTACGAGGACGAGAACCTCCTGCTGGTTGCCGAACAGGTCGTCGCCGCAGCGCGGGCGCGGACGGTCTCGGCCGGCGCACACTTCCGGCGCGACGCCGAACTCGCGGTGGTGAGCTGATGCTGACCCGGTCCGACATCGACCGGGTCGTCTCCGCGGCCCTCGCCGAAGACGCACCCTGGGGCGACGCGACCGCCGAGGCGTTCGTTCCGGCATCCGTGCACGCCCGGGCAGAGCTCGTCGCCCGCGAGCCCGGGACCTTCAGCGGCGGAGAGGTGTTTGCCGCAGCTTTCGCGCTGACGGATGCCGCGATCGCCGTCTCGGTCCGAGTGGCCGATGGCGAGCGCTTCGCCGCCGGCGACGTTCTCGCGACGGTCGAGGGGCCCGCCCGCGGCGTTCTCACGGCCGAGCGTGTCGGACTCAACTTCGCGCAGCGGATGTCGGGCATCGCCACCCTCACGTCGCGGTACGTGGATGCTGTCGCAGGGACCGGCGCACGCATCGCTGACACGCGCAAGACGACACCGGGGCTCCGGGCCATCGAGCGTCACGCCGTGCGCAGCGGCGGCGGCTACAACCACCGGTACTCCCTCTCGGATGCCGTGATGGTCAAGGACAACCATCTCGCCGTACTGACCGCGTCGGGCGCGTCGATCACCGACGCGCTGCGTTCGGGCATCGCGACTCTGCCTCACACGATGCGCGTCGAGGTCGAGGTCGACCGCGTCGATCAGATTCCCGCGGTGCTCGCGGCCGGCGTCGACATCATCATGCTCGACAATTTCTCGCTCGAGGAGCTTCGGGAGGGAGTCGAACTCATCGCGGGTCGGGCCGTCGTGGAGGCATCCGGGGGCGTCTCGCTCGACACGGTCGGCGCGATTGCCGCGACGGGCGTCGATGTGGTCTCGGTCGGCGCGTTGACGCACTCGGTCCGCTCGATCGACCTGGGCCTCGACATCCGGATCGATTCCGAGGCCGCGCGCTCGTGAGCGTTCAGTACCTCGACAACGCCGCGACCACCCCGGTCCGGCGCGAGGTGCTGGAGGCGATGACGCCGTACCTCACGTCGCACTTCGGTAACCCGTCGAGCCACCACACCGTCGGCGAGCAGGCAGCTCACGCCCTGGCCGACGCGCGAGCTCGGGTGGCCGCCGTCCTCGGGATGCGGGCCACCGACGTGATCTTCACCTCGGGTGCGACCGAGGCCAATAATCTCGCCATCAAGGGCGTTGCGATAGCCGCGCAGCAGCGACGCGGCGCCCGGCACGTGGTGACCACACCGATCGAGCACGAGTCGGTGCTCGCCTCTGTCGACTACCTGACCCGCATCCACGGGTTCGAAGCGACTCTCGTTCCGGTCGACGCGACCGGGCGGGTCGATCCGGATGCCGTCGCGGCAGCGATTCGCGACGAGTCGGCAATCGTCAGCGTCGGCTACGCCAACAACGAGATCGGGACGGTTCAGGATGTCGACGGTCTGGTTACCGCCGTCGCCGGGCGGGTACCCCTGCACCTGGATGCCGTCCAGGCCGCCGGTTGGCTACCGCTGAACGGCCTGGGCGCCGACGCGCTCTCGGTTGCCGGCCACAAGATCGGCGCTCCCAAAGGGATCGGTGCCCTCGGCATCCGGTCGCGCATTCCGCTCGAGCCCGTGCTGCACGGCGGCGGACAGGAGCGGGAGCGGCGCAGCGGCACAGAGAACGTCGCAGGCGCCGTCGGGCTCGCGCGCGCGCTCGAACTCGCCGAGGCCGAGCGCACCGACGCTGCGGTGCGAGTAGCTGCGATGCGCGACGACCTCATCGCGGGCGTGCTCCAACGCGTGCCGATCGCGCGGCTCACCGGGCATCCGACGCACCGCCTTCCTGGCACGGCGAGTTTCACCTTCGCGGGTGTGAACGGCGAGACCGTGCTGCTCGAACTCGACCGGCACGGGATCATCACCTCCAGCGGCTCTGCCTGCGCGGCAGGCAGCGAGGAGGCCTCACACGTCTTGCTCGCTCTCGGCATCGACCACGACGAGGCCCGCACCGCCGTGCGCGTGACACTCGGGCAGGGCGCCACCGGCTCGGTCGCCCCGGTCGTTGACGCCATCGAGGCAGCTGTTGCCGCCGTAGGATCCGGGGTATGACCGACCCGGCGATCACCGTCATCGTTCCGGGTCTGGATGTCGCACCCTACGTGCCCGCGGCGCTCGATTCTCTCCGAAACCAGACCCGGGGCGACTGGCGTGCGATCCTCATCGACGACGGCTCGACCGATCAGACGGGTCATCTCTTCGAGCGCGCAGCAGCGCGCGATGAGCGGTTCCGCGCCCTGCGGCTGCCGCGCACGCGGGGCCTCGGGGCGGCGAGAAACGCCGGACTGCAACTGGTCACCACTCCGTTCGTGGGGTTCTTGGACGCTGACGACGAGTTCACACCGTCAGCGCTCGAGCGCATGATCGGCACCCTCGAGCACACCGGAAGCGACTTCGTGATCGGCGCCTACACGCGGCTGCGACCGCAGCCCGACGGCACCTATCTCGATGGGCCGGTTCAGCCGTGGGTTGCCGCGGCGACATCACCCGAGCGACACCGCGTGACGTTGGACGAGCATCCGGCGGCGACGGGGAGCATCGTGGCGTGGGCGAAGGTGAGTCGGGCCCGCGTGTGGGACGAGCTCCGCTTCCCTGAGGGTCGGCTGTACGAGGATCAGGTCGTCGCGCAGCGGATGCTCGTGTCGGCGTCAGTCTTCGACACGATCCCCGACGTCGTCGTGCGGTGGCGAATGCGCCCGGACGGATCCTCGATCACGCAGCGCGAGTCCGAGCTCGGTGTGCTGCGGGACTGCCTCGAGGCGATGAGCGAAGGACTCGACGTTCTCCGCGGTCACTCCGAGGCTCGGCAGGCCCGCGTTGATCTCATCAAAGAAATGGACGTGCCACGTCTACGCACAATCGCTGACAGTCACCCCGACCTTCGCTATCGCGAAGCGTTAGACGCCTTCGAGGGCCGCTTGGACGGCGGCCGCGACAGCTGACGCCTAGCAGCGCGAGGAGGGTGTCCAGCTGCCGTCAGCGGGCTTCGGGGTCTGTCGCGATAACACTGACACGACGTGCCAGGCTGCACGGATCTCGTCGAGAGCACCAGGCGTCCACATCCAGTCGTCGGGCGGCTCTTCTCGCCCGACCGCCAGGTGGCGAAGGCGGAGGAGGTCGATGCGGGGATGGTCGGTGGGAAACCCTCGAGGCGCCGTGCGGAGCGCGTCATCTCGCATCGGCTCGAAGCCGCCAGCGCTGACCTCGGCGAGGGTGGCCTCGAGGTCTGGCGCCGTCCGGGCATCGTCCACGAGCGACCGGAACGCCGCCAGCTGCGCAGGGGACGGCTGGTACATCCCGCCGCCGATGAGCAGCCCGGATGCCGAGAGCTGGAGGTAATGGGCGGCTGAAGCGCGCGTAACCAGGCCGATCTGGAGCTTGTAGGGCGACTTGTCGGCGCTGAAGCGCACATCACGGTACGGGCGGAAGATCTTCACCGGTCCGAACTCCGGTTCGAGTTCGGCGGCCAGCGCCTCGAAGGGAGCGGCGACGCGGTCGGTGAAGCGCGACTTCTGGCTCTGCCACCACTCTCTGGTGTTGTTGACAGCCAACTCATCGAAGAAGGCCGGGGCATCGGGATTCAGGCCATCAAACCTCACGCCTGGAGCATAACGCCGGGCGGTGACACCGGTAGGCTGTGACCATGACTGCGAACGATGGCGCCGGTGCTGGACACGAAGACCTGGACGCGCTTCGCAAGGAAATCGACGACCTGAAGTCGATCCCGGAGGAGCAGCTCATCTCTCCGGCACCGGCCGATCTTCTCGAGGAAGAGCCCACGCCGCATCCGACGAACGCGATCGGGTCCGAGCAGTGGGACAAGTCGGTGGACGAAGAGACCCTCGACGACTGAGCCCAGCCGCTTCCGGAAGCACGAACTTCCACCCCTCGGGAATCGAATGTCGGTTCCCGCCGTTATCGTGAACGTCGCCACCACGCGTGGCTCTCGTGCGCCCATTCTCGGCGTCCCCTCCCCTTCGACTCCGACGACATGCGCCCTGATAGTGAGGACCCGCCCGTGGCAGCGATCAACGCGAACCCGCAGACCGGCTCGATCCCGGTCGTCCCTGCCGGCCCCGATTCCGCAACGCCGGTCCCGGGGCTGAACCTTCGCCCCGAAGAGAGCCGGATCATCTGGCTCCTCCTGTCTGCGGCTTTCGTCGCGATCCTCAACGAGACGACGATGGGCGTCGCGATCCCCCACCTCATCGTCGACCTCGGCATCACCGCGGTCGCCGCCCAGTGGCTGACGACGGCGTTCATGCTCACGATGGCCGTCGTGATCCCGATCAGCGGCTTCCTCCTCCAGCGCTTCACGACCCGGCAGGTGTTCCTGGCGGCGATGACTCTCTTCTCGACCGGCACCGCTGTCGCTTTCATCGCGCCCGGCTTCGAGATCCTTCTCGTCGCGCGTGTCATTCAGGCATCGGGCACCGCGATCATGATGCCGCTGCTCATGACGACGCTCATGACCATCGTGCCGCCGCACGCGCGCGGTCGGATGATGGGGCGCGTCAGCATCGTCATCGCGCTCGCTCCGGCGATCGGCCCGTCGCTGTCGGGACTCATTCTCGATTCCCTCGGATGGCACTGGATCTTCGGTATCGTCCTGCCGATTGCGATCGCCGCACTCGTTGCCGGCGCAATTTGGATTCGCAATCTCGGGGAAACCACCCGTGCACCGATTGACGTGCTGTCGGTGATCCTGTCGGCGTTCGGGTTCGGCGGACTCGTCTACGGGCTCAGCCAGATCGGCGGCGCCGCAAGTCACGGCGGGTCGCAGACTGACGCCGCGGCCGAAGCCGGCTCCACGATGACCCTCGTGATCGCGATCGCCGTCGGCGTCGTCCCCCTCGCGCTGTTCGTGTGGCGCCAGCTTGTGCTGCAACGCAAGGATGACGCGCTCATGGACCTGCGCGTGTTCCGGTCACTCAACTTTTCCCTGTCGATCGCTCAGATGGGCGTCCTCTCGATGGCGTTCTTCGGTGCCATCACGGTCCTCCCCCTCTACCTCAGTCAGGCGGTGGGTGCGACGGCGCTCGAAAGTGGCCTCCTGCTGCTGCCGGGTTCGCTCGCCATGGGTTTTGCCGGTCCGATCGTGGGCCGCATTTACGACACGTCAGGAACCCGCGTGCTGTTGGTTCCCGGCGCGATCCTCGCGGTCGCAGCTCTCTGGGCGTACGCAACCTACGGGGCTGACACCTCTATCTGGGTCATTCTCGTCACGCAGATCGTGCTGTCGCTGGGTCTCGCGCTCTCGTTCACGCCGCTGTTCACGGCCTCTCTCGCCTCGCTGCAGCCTCGGTTCTACTCGTACGGATCAGCGGTCCTTGGAACCGTGCAGCAGGTGGCGGGAGCCGCGGGCGTGGCCGTCATGGTCACGACGATGTCGGCAATCGCCGCCTCCGCCGTCGAAGCGGGTCTCCCGGCCAACGAGGCAGCAGCGGCTGGGGCACGAGGAGCCTTCCTGGTCTCGGCGATCGTTGCGCTGCCGATCCTCGTCGGGGCCTTCATCATCCGTAAACCCGCTGACCAGCCCGAGGGTGCCGTTCCCGCGCACTGATCCCTAGCGAGCGAGTCTCCCAGGTGCAAGCCCCTGCCCCTGCGGGCAGGGGCCTCGTACCGTCTCTGTACGCACACAGACAAGGGAGGATCACTATGTCGCATCTCACGGGCAAGACCGTCGCATTCCTGGTCACGGATGGCTTCGAAGACAGCGAACTGACCTCGCCCTGGGAGGCCGTGACCTCGCACGGAGCACAAGCCCGCCTCGTCTCCCCCGCAGGTGACAGCGTCACGGGCAAGAACGGTCACCAGCAGAGCGTGGACATCGATAGCTCCGTCGCCGACGCTGCCGAGTTCGACGCGCTCGTCCTGCCCGGGGGCGTCGTCAACGCCGACCATCTGCGCATGGATGCCGCATCGTGCGGTTTCGCGCGCGACTTCTTCGAGCAGCACAAGCCTGTCGGCGTGATCTGCCACGGCGCATGGACGCTGATCGAGGCGAACGTCGTCGAAGGACGCACCCTGACCAGCTACCCGAGCCTGCAAACCGACCTGCGAAACGCGGGAGCGAACTGGGTCGACGAAGAAGTCGTCGTCGATCAGGGACTCGTCTCCAGCCGCACCCCCGATGACCTTCCCGCCTTCAACGACAAGCTCGTCGAAGAGATCGGCGAGGGTCGGCACGAGGGCCAGACGGCCTGAGGAGCGCATCGGTGAACAGCGCGACGGTGTTCGCACCGTCCCCGACTCTGACGGTCACGATCGAGAGTCATCCCTCCGGCGACGATGTCCATCTGCACGCTGGCGGTCAAGGGGTCTGGCAGGCACGGATGCTCACACTGCTCGGCGTCGATGTGACGCTGTGCGCGCTGCTGAGCGGCGAGAGCGGCCTCGTCATCCGGACTCTCCTTGAACGGGAGGGAATCACGATCGATGCCATCGAACGCGGTGACCGCGGCTCCGCCTACATTCACGATCGCCGGGATGGGGAGCGTCGCACGATCGCTGAGCAGCGAGCGACGACCCCGGGCCGGCACGAGATGGACGAGCTGTATTCGCTGACCCTCAGCCGGGGGATCGACACGGGCCTCGTGGTTCTCAGCGGTCCGCCCCACGACGAGATTCCCGTAGAGATCTACCATCGTCTGGCTTCGGACCTGCGCCGCGGCGGAGCGACGGTTGTGGTGGATCTCGCCGGTGAACGCCTGGACGCCGCGCTGCGCGGTGGCGTGAGCGTCTTGAAGCTCAGCGATGAGGAGCTTGCCGCCGATGAGGGCGACGGATCGACTGCTGATCTGGCAGAGCGGATGAGCGAGCTGCGCTCGCGAGGGGCGGAGACGGTGATCCTCACGCGGGCAAGTCAGCCGGCGTTGCTCCTGGATGCCGAGGGCCTCGCCGAGATCGCGGTGCCGCGCTTCGAGATCGCCGACCATCGCGGCGCCGGCGACTCTCTCACGGCCGGGGTCGTCGCGGGAATCGCGCGCGGCGAGACTGTTCGCGAAGCCGTGACGCTGGGCGCCGCGGCGGGGGCGCTCAACGTCACGAGGCACGGATTGGGCACGGGCCACCGGGATGCGATCGAGGGGCTGCGTGACCAGGTGAGACTTCGTGTCGTGGATTCGGCGGCAACCCCTGCCGATGGTCGTGTTACACCCGATGACCTCGCTGCCATGACGACTCCGGAGGAGAACAGACAGGGCCGAAAATCCCCATGACCCGCATCCTGATCACGAACGACGATGGAATCGACGCCGCCGGTCTTGCTCCCTTGGCGCGCCGGTTTCGTCGAGCAGGCCTCGATCCGGTGATCGCCGCGCCGGCGTCACAGTCAAGCGGATCGAGCGCCTCCATCATGGCGGCGCAGTCCGACGGGCGTATCCGCGTCGAGCGACGTGAGCTTGCCGATGCGGCCGGCGTTCCCGCGCACGCCGTGCATGCTGGTCCGGGGCTGATCGCGCTCATCGCAGCACGTGGCGCCTTCGGCGAGCCGCCGGATGTCGTGCTGTCGGGCATCAACCACGGCGCAAACGTCGGTCGCGCGATTGTGCACTCGGGAACAGTAGGGGCGGCGCTTACGGGGGGCCTGCACGGCTCACGAGCGATGGCTGTGTCACTCGATGTCGGCTTCGCGCCGGGGACGTTCTGGTGGCAAAGCGCCGTAGAGGTGGTCGATGAACTGCTGCCGTACCTCATGGCCGAGCCGGCGGGCACGATCCTGAATGTCAACGTCCCGAACATCGAGCGTCCGCGCGGCATCGTCGAGGCAGAGCTTGCTCCGTTCGGCATCGTGCAGACAACGTTGGCCGAGCGGGATGAGCACCACATCAGTCTTGCCGTCGAGGACCTTCCGAACCGGCCAGAGCCCGGCACCGACGCTGCGCTTCTGGCAGACGGATGGGCGACGGTGACCAGTATCGCCTCGGTCTCGGGCGTGCCCTTGAGCCGCGCGCTGGCCTGATCACCTCAGAATCGTCTCGTCTCGGTCATGCGAGAGCTGGGTCGTCGACACCGAAGCGGCGCAGGTGGTCTGCCGCCTGCTCCCGCCGATTCGCCAGCACTGCGAGCGCCTCGGCTCGCTCCTGCTCACCCAGACTGGACCGCCGGAGAACGTCGGACGCGAGGGTGAACCGATCAATCTTGTTCTGCAGGAGCATGTCGAACGGTGTCGTGGTCGATCCAGCCTCCTGGTAGCCACGCATCGTCACACCGGCGGTGACCGGGCGATCGAACAGTAGCTCCTTGATCAGGTGCGGGTACCCATGGAACGCGAAGACGATCGGCACTCCCACGCCGAACAGGGTCGCGAAGTCGTCATCGTCAAGGCTCTGCGGCTCTCCCGGGCGCAGTCTCAGCAGATCGATGACCGTCACCACGCGAACGCGAACGGAGGGCGCGAGTTCCCGCACGAGTTCGCGGGCGGCATCCGCCTCCTGTGTCGGGACGTCCCCTGAACAGGCCAGGACGACCTCAGGCTCCTCGTCGCCTTCCCTCCCCGTGGCGGTATCTGCCGCTCCAGGCAGTATGCCGGCGCCATCTGTGACGACCCGGCGCGCGGCGTCGAGGGAGAACCACTGTTTCTCGGGCTGCTTGCCCGCCACAACGACGTTGATCCGGCCGGGTTCGGTGAAGGCGCGCTCCATCGTGACCAGAAGCGTGTTCGCGTCGGGGGGAAGCGAGAGCCTGACAATGTCGGAGCTCTTGCGGGCAGCAAGATCGAGGAAGCCCGGGTCCTGATGCGTGAAGCCGTTGTGGTCCTGGCGCCAGACATGGCTCGAGAGGAGGTAGGTGAAGCTCGCCAGGTCGGCGCGCCAGGGGTAGGTGGCTGCCGCTTCCAGCCACTTCGCGTACTGATTGAACATCGAGTCCACAACGTGGACGAACGCCTCGTACGAGGTGAACAGGCCATGGCGCCCCGTGAGCACATATCCTTCGAGCCATCCCTGGCAGAGATGCTCGCTGAGGATCTCCATCACTCGGCCCTCGTCCGCCAGATCTTCATCGACACCGCGCTCTTGCTCGTTCCACTGCTTTGCGGTGGCGGGGAGCACGCCCTGCGCAAGCCGATTCGAGCGCAACTCGTCGGCGGCAAAGATCCGAAAATCGCGAGGATTGAGCCGCAGCAGCTCTCCGAGCCATTCGCCGAACACCGTAGTCGCTGACGCGTCGCCTTCTCGGTCTGCGCTGTGGAGAGCCTCGTCCGCCAGTGCCGGCATCCGAAGAGCTCGTCGACGAAGACCGCCGTTCGCCCGCGACGAGCCGCTCATCGTGGCCTCGATCGGTTCCGGAATGAGCTCCCGGACCGCCCGGGTGGGTACGCCGCGGTCATCGAAGAGCTCGTCGGGTCGGTAGGAGCGAAGCCACCGTTCCAGTTGCGCCAGACGGTCCGGCGACGACGCGACATCCTCAAGCGGAACCTGGTGGGATCGCCAGGTCCCCTCGACGGGCTCACCGTCGACCTCCTCGGGGCCGGTCCAGCCCTTGCGGCTGCGGAGCACGATCATGGGCCATCGCGGGGCCTGCTCGGACTGTGGCTCTCCGGCGCTGCGCGCGCGACGCTGGATCTGCGCGATGAGATCAAACGCGCGGTCCATGGCGTGGGCCATGACACTGTGAACCTCGGCCGGATCGGTCGCGTCGCGAAGATCCACGATGATCGGTTCGTGCCCGTGACCATTCATGAGGTCACGCAGCTGATGCTCCGGCATCCGATCCATAACGGTGGGATTGTCGATCTTCCAGCCGTTCAGATGCAGGATCGGCAGCACTGCGCCGTCGGTCCGAGGGTCGAGGAAGCCGGCCGACTGCCAGGATGCCGACAGCGCTGCGGTCTCTGCCTCACCGTCGCCGATGACGCAGGCAACGACCAGGTCCGGGTCATCGAGAGCCGCGCCATAAGCATGCACCAGCGAGTACCCGAGTTCACCGCCCTCCTGGATCGATCCCGGGACGTGGGGAGAGGTATGGCTCGGGATGCCTCCGGGCGCCGAGAACCGCGAGAAAAGCGAGCGCATCCCATCCTCGCTTCGTGGCATGTCGGGGTAGGTCGTGCTCCAGGTTCCTTCGAGCCAGCTGACTGCGTTCAGGGCAGGACCGCCATGGCCGGGCCCGGCGATGAAGAGCACCTCGGTACCCCGCTCAGCAATAACCCGGTTCAGGTGCGCGTAGAGGAGAGTCAGCCCTGGGACCGTACCGAAGTGGCCGAGCAGCCGGGGCTTGATGTCTGCCTCAGTGAGCGGACGGCGAAGCAGAGGGTTATCGCGCAGATAGATCTGCCCGACGCTCAGGTAGTTCGCCGCTCGCCACCACGCATCGAGGTTGGCGAAGGCATCCGTGCCGCGTTGCTCAGTGATCGTCGCCAGAGCTCCACTGCCCGTCACCGGCGAGCTCGATGTCATCTTCGGGCACGGGAATCAGAGCGATCGGCACACCCGGGGAGAGGAGCAGATAGGCCTCTCGGCGCATACCTTCGCCGTCGTTCACGCGCAGCCAACTCGGTCCATCTGTCGTGCCGTCCACGACCTCTTGGCGCACCTCCTCGAACTCTCGTCCTCCGACGCTGTAGAGCTCTCCGCCGTAGACGATGTCAATGCGCTTCATGGTTCCCTCCGGGCACAGGATCGCCTTCCTTCGGTTCGGGCACCACGTAGAGGCCGGATGGGGAGTTCGCCGTGTAGGCAAGTGCTTCGACCCACGCCATGTTCAGCTGTGGACGACGACCACCGTAGAACTTGTAGACCAGCGAGCATCTCGGGTGGACCCACACGGTGGTGCGCCCGTCTCCGATGCTCGCGTCGTCCTTCCACGTAAAGTGGAAGGCCTCGTTACGCCTCAATTTCGTGCCGATGACCACCTGAAGGTGAGCCAACGTGCGGTCGTCGAAATCGACTTTGACGTTTCCGTCGTAGATGAACTTTCCCATTCCGCTCTTTCTCCCATGTGCGGATGTACCCGAATCATCGGGGCATCCCGTGGTGCGGATCGTGTGAACCTTCGCACGCCGAGCCCGAAAGCGCGAGGGTATTGACCAGGACCCCTCGTACCCCCTAAGGCACGTTCGACCACATCTTTTCCGCGGACGATGGCACGCTCCTGGCCAGCGCGCAACCCCCGACTCACTTCATCGACCCCGGCGTACCGTCGCGTCACGACGCGGGGAGGTCTCATGGTCGATTCTAGCGGCGCAGCATCGCCAGCACAGGTGGTATGGGCTATCCACCGCGCCGTCGCGATAGCCGTTCTGGCGCTGCTGACCTCCGCAGCATTCGCTGGCATCCTGCCCGGCTCGACGGTCTTCCTCGGCCTCCTGAGCGCAGACCCTCCCCTGACGTTGGCTCGCATCGTCCTCGTCGCCGTCCTGCTGACTGGCCTGCGTCATCCGGCGTCCTCGCTGCGAATACGCCTGCGGCTCGTCGGCATCGTGTTCGGCGTCATTGCCGCGATCGCCGTGATCGACCCACACGGGTTCGGGCTGCTCGCGCACGGGGTCCACCCGCCCGAGATCGCCGTTTCCGTTGCGCTGTGCGGGGTGACCCTGACCACGTCCTTCGTCGTCGAAAGGAAACGAAACACATGGTGATTCACGCCGCCGATCTCGGCATCCATCTCGACCGCGGCAGCGGGCAGGCCATGTATCGCTGGCTCGTTGCAAGCATGCTCTTCGGCCGGCCGGTGCAGCAGTCCGTCGGCGCTGACGCGTACCGCGCCCTGATCGATCGCGGACTGACCAGCCCCCCGAAGTACGCCGAGCTCGAGCGCGAAGAGCTGCGCGCCATCCTCGACGACGCGCACTACGCGCGGATCGACTACATCATGACCGATGAGCTGCACGAGGTGATGGCGCGCATCGTTGATGAGTACGGGACAGTGTCGAAAATGGTGCGCACCAGCAGCGACCGCGACGAACTCACGCGGCGGCTCACGGCGATGAAGGGCATAGGGCCCAAGACCGCGGAGATCTTCCTTCGTGATCTGCCGGAGCACGTGCTGCCCCGGTAGGGCCGTACTCTCGCCTGGACGGATGGTCAAGTCCCTCGGGCGCCCGCGGGTGTCCGCCTTATCGTCGCCGCATGACTTCGCACGACGCATCCCAGGATCCGCGGACCGCACACACCAGCGACGATTTCCCCGAGCAGGAACAGCAGCAGCCGGGGCTCGAGACCGAGATGACTCCGACGCCTGACCATGGCGAGGATTCATACGTCGGGCACGGCCGACTCGCCGGGCGGCGGGCACTGATCACCGGCGGCGACTCGGGCATCGGTCGGGCGGTCGCGATCGCCTTCGCCCGCGAGGGCGCGGATGTCGCCATCGCGTCGCTGCCGGAAGAGCACGAGGATGCCGAGAAGACCGTCGCGCTCGTTCGCGACGCGGGAGTCCGCGCTGCGTCGTTCAGCGGTGACGTCCGCGACGAGGGATTCGCCGAGAAGATTGTCGCCGACACGGTAGCCGAGTTCGGTGGGATCGACATCCTGGTCCTGAACGCCGCTTACCAGCGCGACCGCGACAGTCTTGCCGAGCTCGAAACCGCCGAATTCGATCGGACGTTCCGCACGAACCTGTACGGCTTGATCTTCTCGGCGCGCGCCGCCATGGAGCACCTGGATGCCGGTTCGGCCATCATCGTGACGTCATCGATTCAGGCATTCGACCCCTCGCCGGGCCTGGTTGATTACGCGATGACGAAGGCGGCGCAGGTTGCTTTCGTGCGCGCCATGGCGCAGGACCTCGGTCCCCGCGGCATCCGGGTCAACGCCGTGGCCCCCGGTCCCATCTGGACCCCGCTCATCCCCGCGACGGACTTTGATGAGGAAAAGCTCACGACCTTCGGCAGCGACACCCCGCTCGGGCGCGCCGGCCAGCCCGCGGAACTTGCGGGCATGTACGTCTATCTCGCAAGCGACGAGGCCTCATACGTTTCGGGCGGCGTCTTCCCGGTCACGGGAGGACGTGCGCTCTAGCGCACGACCCGCACCCATCGGCCATCGGCCATCCGTGGCCCCTCAGCCACCGACAGAGCCACCGACAGAGCCACCGACAGAGCCACCGACAGAAAAGAGAAACCATGCCTGGACGCCGGAACTCGAGCCTGAAGGACCCGGAGCTGTACGAGGAACTGCGCGATGACGGCGCGTCGAAAGAGAAGGCGGCCCGCATCTCGAATGCGGCAGCCAATCGAGGACGCTCGAACGTCGGACGCAAGGGCGGCGAATCGGGCAGCTACGAGGACTGGACCGTTGACGAGCTCAAGAAGCGCGCGAAGGAACTGGGACTGAGCGGCTATTCGTCGATGCGCAAGAAGGAACTCATCGACGCCCTGCGGGACCGCTGAGGTTCGGCACGACCTTCACGACCGCGCCCAGCACGGCGGCAAGCAGCGAGACGAGTTCTGTCACGAGGATGCCCAGCACCGTGGTGATCGCGGCGATCACTGCTGCCCAGATTCCGGCGGTTCGCAGAGCTTTCATGGGCCAACAGTAACGCTCGCGAGCATGCCTCGCAGGTCTACAGCTCGAGGGGCCATGGCTCATCGGGGGCCCCGCCACGCACTCCCTCAAGCTGTCGAGTGCGCCGTTCAATCTCTTCGAGCGCATCCTGATCGGGCTCGATCGTGATGCCGCCTGCGACGGATTCGACGACGAACGCGGCGGCTTCATTGAGAAGCAGTGTGACCGTGACCGGGTTGCCCTCCGCGCTTACGGCAGGAACGGTGACAGCATCCGCTGAGCGGTGCTCGCTGAGCACGCGGGCGTAATCGATCAGGGCATCAGCAGTGTCGTCGTGCATGAAGAGCGACCTACCGGCATAGTGCACTTGCTTCATGCCGCGAACGTACCTTCTGTGGATTGCGAGGTACGAGGCCGTTGACAAGTGCAGTCTCTAGTCCTAGGACATTAGGGCGCAGGATAAGGAGTCGCACGAAGCACTCGAGCGAGGTGAGCGGCGTTCAATGCCACTGGAGAGATGTCCGACCCAGGTCGGAGTCGCGAAGACGAGGATGTCGGAAACCAGGATCTGCTGACGGACCTTCGGCCACTGGTCGCCGTCACCCATGTCGGCTTCGACGCCGGGACGGATGTCGAGATCGACCACCCTCACCGTGCTGTTGGAAGCGCCGTGCTGCGTCAGGGAGTCGAGCACGATGTCGGTGAGGTCTTGAGTGCTGGACTCGGCGGGCGACGGCTTGAGCGTGCAGTTGAGTGCGATCGCGCGCAGGGGTGTCTCAGTCATGGCGCCAGTCAATCGGTCACCGCGAGCCCCGTCGCGGGCCTTGACATCCGACGAGCGCGGAGACCGGGCGCCTGGTCTACATGGCCAGACGCCTGAGGATCAGGTCCATGATCCGATCAGGGAGCAGGCGACGTGCGGCGACGACGATCTTCGCTGACGCCGGAGTCGCGTATCGGGTCTTCGGCCGCCGCGCTGTCGCCGCGCGCACGATTGTGGCCGCGACATCCTCTGGGGTCCCGGATGCCGGCGAGTCGTCGACGCGTTCGTAGTTGCGGACGAGGGCTCGGGCCTGCGCCGCATAGGGGCCGGCCCCCGAATACTCCTCGGCGCTGCGTCGGGAGATCGTGTTCCATTCGGTCCGGATCGGCCCGGGCTGGATGATGACGACGTCGATCCCATGAGGGGCGAGCTCGATCCGCAGAGAGTCCGAGAGCCCTTCGACCGCGAACTTCGTGGCGTGATACCAGGAGCCGATCGGTTCGTAGATGCGCCCGCCGATGGACGAGACGTTGATGATACGACCGCGCCCGAGAGCCCGCATCGTCGGGATCACGAGCTGACTGAGCCGCGCCAGCCCGAAGACGTTGACCTCGAACTGGCGGCGGGCCTCGTCGATGGGCACGTCCTCGAGTGCGCCGTACGACCCGTATCCGGCGTTGTTGACGAGCACGTCCAAACGCCGATGCTCACGGATGACGCGGTCAACGCCAGCGCGCAGGGATGCGTCATCCGTGACATCCATCGCGATCACCTGGCATCCGGCTGCCTCGAGCTCCTGCATCCGGTCTACCCGCCTCGCTGCGCCGTAAACGATCCAGCCGCGCGCAGCGAGCGCGAGTGCCGTGGCGTGGCCGATCCCTGAGGAAGCGCCGGTGATGAGGACGACGGGGCGTGGTTTCGGGCTCATTCCCTTAGTTCATCACGCCCCGTGGCGGTCAGCTCCGGATGTCGGAGGCTCGACCTAGAGTGCGATGCATACCGAGAGCGTGCCCCTCTCCCGATGGAACAGGAGCACGTTCATGACCACGTACAACTCTTCTGCTGCAGCGACTCCAGCGGCGTTTGACGACCTCGTCCTCACCTGCTGCCACATCCGCGAGGGCGAGCGCCCAGTCGGATTCGTCTCGCATGACTCGCTCGGATGGGTCTTCACGTGTGGGCGAGACGACCACTGGACCGACTGCTGGGGTATGGCACACTCGTACCACTTCACGGCCGCCGACTCGTCGCTTGTCCCGCTTGGTGCACTCGGTGTGGGCGGGCAGGCGGCGCGCCTCGCCGCGGGTCACGCCTGGCTGACGCTTCCCGTCTTCGAGGCGGACGAGAGCGTGCCAGATCAGTCCCAGTCGAGGTAATCCTCGATGGGCCAGGCGGTTTCCCCGACATGGGTCAGCGGGAACAGGTCACGGGCTCCCTCGATCGTGACGACGCTGATCCGCTCGGGAGCGCGCGCTGCGAGAGCCTCGCCGTTCGCCGGCGCTGCCACCTCATCGTCGGCTCCCTGGATGATCAGGATGGGGATACCCGGCGGGATCTCGAGCGGGCCGACGTCAGGCGTCGCGGCGCGAGCAGCGCGCTGCATGGCGACGAGCTCGGACTTACGGGCGTTCTCCGGCACCTCGGATGCAGCGGATGCCGCGGCATCCTCGGCCCCCTCGACGCCGAGAAGCAGGAGTCCGCCGAACCGCCCGGGGTGGTCGATGGAAGCGATGCGCGCCACCGAGCCGCCAAAGCCGTGTCCACCGACCCAGGGGAACGCAAGGTCGAGGTGATCCATCACGTCGATGACGTCCTCGGCAAGATCGTGCATCGTCGGTTCGGCCCCAGACTGCGGGAGACGGCTGCCGATCCGCACGACGTGGAAGTCCTCCTCGGCGAGCGCTTCGGCAAGTGGCCCGAGGTAGCCGATGTTCAATCCCTGGCCGGGCACCAGCACGAGAGACGGGCCGTTGCGGCGGTCCTCGGCGTACGGGATCGCTCGCCCATCGGGTTCGAACGTCTCGATGTCAGCCATGTCGTCTCCGTCCTCTCGAAGCCAGCGCCTCATGACCCAACCGGGACAGAGCGCGTAAGCGTGATCACCCTGGACGACCCTAACCGAACGAGGGTGCGGACAATCCGTTCCCGGCGGCTCACCCAGTCCACTGGCGTCGTCTCCACCGAGGCGCGAGGTCAGGAGAAGAGTTGGCGCAGCGCGTCGAGGTCACCGGCGTCCACGACCTCTTGGACCGCGTCGATGGTGGTCTGGTTCGCAAACATCGGCTTGAGCGTGTCGTTCCAGATTGACCGCACGGTGTCCACGTCCCCAGTGTCAACTGCCGCGCCCGCGGACTCGATTGCCTGCTGGTAAGGAATCTGCTCGAACCCCGCAGGCGCGTCACCTGGGGCGTAGTAGGGAACCCAGGGAATGGCCGGGTCGGGGGTGAGCCAGAGCACATGACCCGGATGAATCACACGCACGTGGTTCATCTGAGCCAGGTTTGGGTACGCGCAGAGCCGTTCAGCGATCACGGACTCGACGTCACCGGACGCAACTGTATAGGCCACAGGAGCACCGTCATCATCGGCTGTGACCTCGCCTTGCGCGAACTCTCGTGCGCCCAGATCACGAAGGCTCCCGCGCCGCTCCCAGTACAAACCGTCGGATTCGCTCACGACCTGGGATAGGCCGGCGCAGGAGTCCGGATCTGTCGCTTCCGTCGCAGACGAAGCCTCGGAGATCGGCGTAGCGACAGCCGTGGGGACGGGAGCGCCGAGTGTCTTGACGGACTCCGGCGCCGTCACGGTACACCCAGCGAACGCGGTCGCGGCCACCAGAAACACCACGAGCGTGAGAGATAGCCTGGCTCCAACCGACAGCGCGCCGCAAGCCGCGGCCGGCGATTCAGTTGTTGAAGCGGAACTCCACCACGTCGCCGTCCTGCATGACGTAGTCCTTGCCCTCAAGCCGCGCCTTGCCGCGCGAACGAGCCTCGAGCACCGACCCCGCGTCGACGAGATCGTCGAACGAAATGACCTCGGCCTTGATGAAGCCCTTCTCGAAGTCGGTGTGGATGACCCCGGCGGCCTGGGGCGCCTTCCATCCCTTGCCGATCGTCCACGCGCGGGCCTCCTTCGGCCCGGCGGTGAGGTAGGTCTGCAGACCGAGGGTGTCGAATCCGATGCGGGCGAGCTGGTCGAGACCAGACTCCTCCTGTCCGGTCGACGCCAGGAGTTCCGCGGCATCCTCGGGGTCGAGGTCGATGAGCTCGGACTCGATCTTCGCGTCGAGGAAGACCGCTTGCGCGGGGGCGACGAGCGCCGCGAGGTTCGCCTTGGCATCGGCATCCGTCAGAACCGATTCGTCCACATTGAACACGAAGATGAAGGGCTTCGCGGTGAGCAGGCCGAGTTCGCGGATCGGAGCGAGGTCGATTCCGGATGCCGACAACAGCGTCCCGCGCTCGAGCGCGTCCTTCGCGGCGAGCGCGGTCTCGAGCACGACCGGGTCGAGCTTCTTGCCCTTGACCTCTTTCTCGTACCGCGTGATCGCCTTCTCGAGCGTCTGCAGGTCGGCCAGCTGAAGCTCGGCGTTGATCGTCTCCATGTCGTTCTTCGGGTCGACGGCACCGTCGACGTGCACGACATCCGAATCCGCGAAACCCCGCACGACCTGGGCGATGGCGTCGGCTTCGCGGATGTTGGCGAGGAACTGGTTGCCCAGGCCCTCCCCCTCGGACGCGCCACGGACGATGCCGGCGATGTCGACGAACGAGACGCTGGCCGGAAGGATCCGCTCGGAGCCGAAGATCTCCGCGAGGGTGTTCAAGCGCGGATCGGGGAGGTTCACGACGCCGACGTTCGGCTCGATCGTCGCGAACGGGTAGTTCGCCGCGAGCACCTGATTCTTCGTCAGGGCGTTGAAGAGGGTCGACTTGCCGACATTCGGGAGTCCGACGATTCCGATGGTAAGAGCCACGGGGGTCCAGTCTACGGGGGCGGCACGCCCTCGCTCCGGCGCGCCTCGGGGGCGATGTCGGATGGGCAGGCGATGCTGAAGCCGTGTCACTGGATTTCACCGCAATCGACTTCGAAACGGCGAATTCCAGCAATGCCTCAGCGTGTGCCGTCGGCCTTGCCCGCGTGCGCGACGGCGCGATCGTCGCAACCGCGGGCTGGCTCATCCGCCCTCCGTTCCCCCACGACCGCTTCTTCGAGATCAACACCCGCATCCATGGCATCCGCGAACAGGACGTCGTAGACGCACCGACCTGGGCTGAGCAGCTCCCGGACCTGTGCGCGTTCATCGGTGATGACGTCGCGATCGCCCACAACGCCGGGTTCGACATGAGCGTCATCCGCCGTGCCTGCGAGGCAACGGGAACTGCCTGCCCGGACCTGACCTACGCGTGCACCGTGCAGATGTCACGACGCACGTACGACATCCCGTCCCACCGCCTTCCCGCCGCCGCAGCCGCAGCCGGATACTCCGGTTTCGTGCACCACGAGGCTGTCGCGGATGCCGTGGCCTGTGCGCACATCGCGATCGATGCTGCGCGCCGCGCCGCCGCACCCGACATCACGTCACTCGCCGAAGCACTCGGGGTGCGGCTCGGGCGTCTCGAGGGCTTCGCCGCAGCAGCCGAGACGATCTTCGCTTGACGCGCCACGTCCTCTGCCCTGCCTCTGGCCCGGTCGCGGCGCGGTGAGCGGGCGATGTCGGTGGCCCGCGGCATCCTGACGACATGGACGCATTACTGGTGTCGGGAATCATCCTCGGGAGCCTCGTGGCAGGCCTCATCGCGGGCTGGGCGTTCGGTGCGGCGGGGGCGCGGGCGCGATCGATGTCTCAGCTGGCAGGCGTGCGCGAGCAGCTTGCCGCAACCACCGCCGCACACGAGGCGACCCTCGCGCAGCTCGCCCAGCAGAAGGAGTGGTACCGCGACCTCGTCGCCCAGACCCGCTCTGATCAGGCAGCTCGCGAGGAACGCGAGAGACGCGAGCAATCGGTGCTCCGCGCCCTCGAGCCGGTGCGCGAGACGCTGCAGTCGATGCAGATGACGGTCGCCGAACTCGAACGCGAGAGGCAGAACCAGTACGGCACGATCGCCGAGCAGCTGCGGCGAGCGCAGCAGTCCGACGAGGCCCTGCGTGCCACGACCGAGAGCCTCGCCAGCGCCCTCCGCTCCGGCAGCACGCGCGGCGTGTGGGGCGAGACGCAGCTGCGCCGGGTCGTCGAGGCTGCCGGGCTCACGCGGCATGTCGATTTCGACATCCAGTCGACGATCGAAACGGATGCCGGCGCCGGCCGCCCCGACATGATCATTCGCCTGCCCGGAGACAAGGCCATCGCCGTCGACGCCAAGGTGCCCCTTGACGCGTATCTGGAGGCCGCAGCAGTCCCCGAGACCGCAGTCGGCGCCGAAGCCGCATCCCGCCGTGCTCTCATGGACAAGCACGTGAAGGCCATGCGCGCGCACGTCGACGCCCTCGCCAAAAAGACGTACTGGGCCGGGTTGACGTCGAGCCCCGAGTTCGTGATCTGCTTCGTGCCGAGCGAGTCACTTCTGTCGTCGGCACTCGATGCCGACCCCACGCTGCTGGATTACGCCTTCGGACGACGCGTCGCGCTAGCGTCACCGGTCAATCTGTGGGCGGTGCTCAAGACCGTCGCCTACACCTGGACGCAGCAGGACGTCACCGCGGATGCCCGGCGCCTGTTCGATCTCGGCAATGAACTGTTCACGCGGCTCGGCGGCCTCGCATCGCACGCCAACGACCTGCGCCGGTCGATCGAACGGACCGTCGAGTCCTTCAACCGCTTCGCGGGAACTCTCGAGTCTCGGGTGCTCGTGACGGCAAGGAAGTTCCCCGGGATCGATGACACGAAGCTGGATGCCGTCACCGGCCCGGCCGCGATCGAGTCGGCTCCCCGGCACCTGACGGCGATCGAACTTCTGGAACCCGGGTCAGAACACGACGGAAGTCGAGCTTCGGGGATCACCGATAACGAGCCGTCAACTCGCATAACGGCAGATCTCGGTGAGGTCAGGGGGCGCGTTCAGGCGCCTACGCACCGCCGGGAATGAGGCTCAGCAGGGCGACAACCGTTCCCGACACCAAAATGAACGCTCCGATCGACCACCACACCGACGGTTGATGCCCTTCGGGGCGACGCACCCGAAAGAAGACGTCAGGTCGGCGTGCCGGATCGCTGGCGTCCGCGATCACGGCCTGAGCACCGGTGTGCGGGCCCGTTCGGGGATTGCGGTCTTCGCTCGGCGGTGTCGACATGGCGTCACTCCTCGCTTCCGTTCGGACTCCTCTGATTCTGCCAGAGGCCCGCGCGGAGGCGGCCGCACCGCGCCCGAGAGCAGCGCCAGCCCATCAGGCCGACGAGGAAGTCACCTGCTCACAGCCACTTCGATACGAGGTGCTCGGACGAAATCCGACGCAGGGTCCCCGAAGCTCCGCGAAGAACGACACTCTCCGTGTAGACGTACCCGCCCTCACGCCGAACCCCGGCAACGAGCTCGCCGTTGGTCACTCCGGTAGCAACGAAGATCGTGTTGTTGCCCTGGACCATGTCGTCGGCCTCATAGATGTGCCCGTCGACCTTCAGGCCCGCGTCGGTGGCGCGCTGCGCCTCGTCGTCATTGCGGGGCCAGAGCCGTCCCTGGATGTGTCCGCCGAGGGCCTTGATCGCGCATGCCGTAACGATCCCCTCGGGGCTGCCTCCGATACCCACGCACATGTCGGTTCGCGCGTTGTGACGGGCCGCGTTGATTCCCCCCGCGACGTCACCGTCGCTCATGAGGCGTGTGCCGGCCCCGGCCTCCCGGATCTGTGCGATGAGCTTGTCGTGTCGCGGCCGGTTGAGGACCGAGACGACGATCTCATCCACCGGTTTGCCGAGCGCCTTTGCCAACAGCCGGATGTTTTCGCCGATCGGGAGGCGGATGTCGACCACGCCGACACCGGCGGGCCCGGTCACCAGCTTGTCCATGTAGAACACCGACGAGGCGTCGAGCATCGTGCCGTGATCTGAAACGGCAAGGACGGAGAGCGCGTTATTGCGGCCCTCGGCCGTCAGCGATGTGCCGTCGATCGGGTCGACCGCGACGTCGCACTTCGGCCCGCGACCGTTGCCGACACTCTCACCGTTGAAGAGCATGGGGGCGTCATCCTTTTCGCCCTCGCCGATGACGATGGTGCCGTCGAAACTCACTGTCGTGAGGAACGCGCGCATGGCGTCGACCGCTGCCCCATCGGCAGCCTCTTTGGCACCGCGGCCGATGAAAGGCACCGACCGGATCGCCGCAGCCTCGGTCGCACGGACCAGCTCGAGCGCCAGGTTCCGGTCGGGATGCAACGGGCTCATGTCTGCGGTCAGGCTCACCATGCTCTCACCCTAGCCACGGCCGCGCCCGCGACCGTGGGGTTAGGTCATCGCGTTCGGGGTAAGAATCGCGGTTCTTGCCACGCCCGAAAGCGCGGTGTGTCAGACGCCGCTGTGTCCGCTCGATGCCCCGGCGGCCCACTCGAGCGCGATGAGCACGACAAGTCCGATGACCGCGGAAATTCCCATTGCAGCCATCAGCCACGCCAACGTCATGCTCTTAGCGCGCGCCGACTGGATGAAGATGGCGCTCAGGATCATCGCGAGGTAACCGGCGACGAGGAGTGAGAGCGCCATGCCCGCCGATGCGAACTGCAGCGGCATGAGAAAGGCGAAGATGGTGCCGGCAACCACAAGAAGGATGCCGCCGGCGATCAACCACCGTTTCTCACCACCCTGACGCATAGCGGGCTGGTTGCGCATACTGGTCGGATCGTACTCAGTCGGATCAGTCATCGTTCCGACGGTAGGGCCTCATGTTCCGGCGAGCACTCCCCTTGACAGATCCTGCGCACCGCCGCTGCACGCGGTTACGGTCTCGCCACGGGCGCCGTCGTTGCATCGAAGTGTTGCGAGACGAGCAGTATCCCCCCGGATGAGTTCGCCGAGTTGGCGAGGTCCTCGATCCATTCGCGGCTCAACTGCGGCGATTCCGGCTCATCGAAGACGAAACGGAGTGGTATCGACGGATGCAGCCACAGGGTGGTGCGGCCGGGTTCCTGGTCCTCTGGGTGCTGCCACGACACCGTGAAACTCTCGCCGCGGCGCAGCTTCGTGGCGATCACCACTTTGAGATGCGCAAGCGCGAGGTCATCGATGTAGATCGGGGTCGCCGATCCTCCGTAGTAAACAGTTCCCATGTGCGCAACCATACGTGCACAGCCGTCGATAAAGGCCGACATGGCAGAACCTTCATGTTCGGGTTGCACGTTAGCCGCCGCGCCGGTCAATCTCACGGCTCGCTGTCTCGGTGAGCGCGAGCCCGCTTCGCTAGAGTGACGGTGAACCCCCACCGAGGTGAATCCCCACCGACAAGGAGCGCACTCATGCCCGTCGCAACCCCCGACCAGTACGCCGAGATGCTCGACCGCGCCAAGGCGGGCGGGTTTGCCTACCCGGCTATCAACGTCTCGAGCTCGCAGTCGATCAACGCGGTACTACAGGGTCTCGCGGAGGCAGGTTCCGACGGCATCCTGCAGGTGACGACGGGTGGCGCTGATTACTTCGCCGGTCACACCGTCAAGGCTCGCGCGACCGGAGCGCTTGCGATGGCGAAGTTCGCGACCGAGGTCGCCAAGAACTACCCGATCACCGTCGCGCTGCACACCGACCACTGCCCCAAGCCCGCGCTCGAAGACTTCGTGCTCCCGCTGCTTGCGGCATCCGAGGAGCAGGTCAAGGCCGGCGGCGAGCCGATCTTCCAGTCCCACATGTGGGATGGCTCGGCAGTCCCGCTCGGCGAGAACATCGAGATCGCCAAGGAGCTGCTGCCCCGGCTGAAGAACATCAACGCGATCCTCGAGGTCGAGATCGGTGTCGTCGGCGGCGAAGAGGACGGCGTCAAGCACGAGGGCACAAACGACGCGCTCTACACCACGACCGGCGATGTCACGCAGGTCGTGGAGGCCCTGGGTCTTGGTGACCAGGGCCGGTGGATCGCCGCGCTCACCTTCGGCAACGTGCACGGGGTCTACAAGCCCGGCAACGTCAAGCTCAAGCCCGAACTGCTCGGCGAGATCCAGGAGGGGATCGCAGCCAAGTTCGGCACCGGCGCCAAGCCCCTCGATCTCGTCTTCCACGGCGGCAGCGGTTCGACCGAGGAAGAGATCGCGCTGGCTGTCGCGAACGGTGTGATCAAGATGAACATCGACACCGACACCCAGTACGCGTTCACGCGCTCCGTCGCGGGCTTCATGTTCAGCAACTACGACGGCGTCCTGAAGGTCGATGGCGAGGTCGGCAACAAGAAGGCGTACGACCCCCGCGCGTGGGGCAAGGTCGCGGAGTCCGCGATGGCGGCACGTGTGGTCGAAGCCACGCAGCAGCTCGGTTCCGCGGGCAAGTCGCTCGGCGCCTGAGACACAACGGCACGCACTCAGTCAGCCGACCCGCGTGCCTGATCTCAAGAGATCGAGGTCAGGTACGCGGCGAAGGCGGGGTCTGACATCAGCGGGACGATCGCGAGCGCGCCGACGACCACATGAGTCACGACGGCGCCGACCAGCGGCACCCACCACGCGATCTTGCCGGCCATGGTCCGCCGCACCGAGAACCATGCGGTGATGAGGTATCCGATGATCAGGGCGACCGCAGCTGCAGCACCCCACGTCTGTCCGCCGCCCAGGTTCGTGAACTCGCCGGGGATCCCCATCACCTCGAAGACCGTTGCGGCGTACTGCGAGAAATCCACGAGCGCGAGAGCAGCGACAGCGACGTTGACCAACGCGTAGGCGAGCAGGGCGAAGGTGACGATGCGGTCGATTGCCCTCGATCGTGCAGGGTCGACGGCACTGCGGGGCGTGCCGTCGTTGCCCACGGATGCCGACGCCGCGGCATCCGTCACCGACTCGCCGGTCTCGAGAGCCCATGTCGCGTCGGGCTTCTGGATGCGCGCCCGCTGCTCTTCCGGCGTCGCATAGACGCCGTACTTCGGCTCGGGCCGGTCTTCGTCGCTCATGCGCGCACGCGCCCGCCCCGGTGTTCGCTTGTGCTCTGCCGCAGTTCCTTGGGAAGCGAGAACATCAGGTCCTCCTCGGCTGTGCGCACCTCTTCGACGTCGCGATAGCCGGCCGCCGCAAGGTCCTCGAGCACCTGCTGAACCAGCACCTCGGGGACTGAGGCGCCACTGGTGACACCGACGCTGGCAACGCCATCGAGCCATTCCTGCCGAATCTCGTCAGCGTAATCGACGCGATACGCAGCCTTCGCGCCGTACTCGAGCGCGACCTCGACGAGCCGCACGCTGTTGGACGAGTTGGCCGAGCCGACGACGATCACCAGGTCAGCACCTTGGGCGACCTTCTTGATGGCTACCTGGCGGTTCTGGGTCGCGTAGCAGATGTCGTCGGAGGGTGGATCCTGCAGCTCGGGGAACCGCTCGCGCAACCGCCTGACGGTTTCCATCGTTTCGTCCACCGAGAGCGTCGTCTGCGAGAGCCAGACCACGCGGGACGGATCCCGCACCTGAACGGTGTCGGCCTCTTCGGGCGAGTTGACGATCGTGATGTGCTCCGGCGCCTCACCCGCCGTGCCCTCGACCTCTTCGTGACCGAGGTGACCGATCAAGAGGATCTCGAACTCGTCGCGGGCAAAGCGCACTGCTTCGCGGTGAACCTTCGTCACCAGCGGGCAGGTCGCATCGATTGCCTGGAGCTGCCGATCGGCTGCCGACTGCACGACAGCCGGTGACACACCGTGCGCGCTGAAGACGACGTGCGCGCCTTCGGGAACTTCGTCGACCTCGTCGACGAAGATCGCGCCCTTCTGCTCCAGCTCGGTCACGACGTGGATGTTGTGAACGATCTGCTTGCGGACGTAGACGGGGGCACCGAATCGCTCGAGCGCCTTCTCGACCGCGATGACGGCTCGATCGACCCCCGCACAATATCCCGGGGCGCAGCGAGCAGCACCCGCTTGGGTCGGTCGACCGGGATATCCTGGAGGCGCTCACGGCGCCGCGGAACGCGGGGCATGGGCATGTGTACCGCGGGAGTGCTCATCGGTCCGATTCTACGGGGGCGTCCTGAGCGCGGGCCGGGCGAGCCGAAAGGGATTATGACGACGTTTCAGCCCGAACCCGTCCCGGGGCAGGCCCCACCCCCTGATTCGGTCCACCCTCGGGACTCGAACGCTCACTCCCCGACCTCGGTGGCCCGCCTCGGCGACACGATCCGCGGCTTCGTCGAAACGTGGGGTTCCGTGTGGGTCGAGGGAGAGATCACGTCGTGGAACCTTCGCGGCGGCAACGTTTTCGGGCGGATGAAGGACCTGACAACTGACGCGACGATCTCGATCAGGATCTGGTCGAGCACGCGCCAACGCCTCCCCGCCGACCTTGCCGTCGGCGATCGCGTCGTCGCGTGCGTCAAGGCCGACTACTTCACACGAACCGGCGACTTCAGCTTCGCCGTTTCGGCGATGCGGCACGTGGGGCTCGGCGACCAGTTGGAGCGGCTCGAGCGGCTCCGGGTCCAGCTGCGTGGCGAAGGACTGTTCGACCCCTCGCGCAAGAAGCCGCTCCCCTTCCTCCCGCACCTCATCGGCCTGATCACGGGCGAGAACTCGGATGCCGAGAAGGATGTGCATCGCAACGCCGAACTGCGCTGGCCGCGCGTGCGGTTTCGCACGCGGTACGCGGCGGTGCAGGGGGATCGCTGCGTGCCCGAGACGATCGCGGCGCTGAAGACCCTGGACGCCGACCCCGAGGTGGATGTGATCATCATCGCTCGCGGCGGAGGTGACCCGCAGACGCTGCTGGGGTTCAGTGACGAGCGCCTCGTTCGTGCGGTCGCCGCGGCATCTACCCCCGTGGTCAGCGCGATCGGGCACGAGAACGACCATCCGATCCTCGACGACGTGGCAGATCTTCGAGCATCCACGCCGACGGATGCCGCCAAGCGCGTGGTCCCCGACGTCGCCGAGCAGCGGGCGCTCGTGTCCCAGCTGCTCAGCCGCGCCCGGACCCGGGTGACACAGCGGCTGGCTCATGACATCACGCAGCTCGAGCAGCTGCGCTCACGCCCCGTGCTGCGCAATCCCGAGAACGCCGTGGCCCAGCGAGCGCAGCACATCGAGCTTCTCGTGGCGCGAGGGCGGGACCACGCCGAGCGTGCCGTGGCGGCGCAGGCCCGGAAGACCGCGGAGTTGCGAGCAGCGGTGCGAGCCCTCTCCCCCGCCTCGACTCTTGCCCGCGGCTACGCCATCGCGCACGTCGCGGGTGGGGTCATCGTGCGAGATGCCGAGCAGGCGCCCGCCGGTACCGACGTCACCGTCACAGTGGGGCGTGGCTCGTTCGGGGCCCGTTCTGCAGGCGAGGTCGAGGAGAGCAGCACCCCCGACGTGCCGCTCTAGGATGGAGATCATGACCGCCGCCAACCCGCATGCACCGGGGGATGTCGACGACCTGTCGTTCGAACAGGCTCGCGACGAGCTGGTTCGGGTCGTCGCAGCGCTGGAGCAGGGCGCACCGACCCTCGAGGAGTCGCTGCGACTGTGGGAGCGCGGCGAAGCACTCGCAGCGCGATGTGAGCAATGGCTCGTCGGCGCGAAGGAGCGGCTGGATGCTGCGCGCGCGGCGTCGACGTCGTCCCCGAGCGGAGACGAGTCATGATGGCTCAGCGCGACCGGATCGTCGCCGAGCTCGGGCGTCCCGAAACGCCCGAGGAGACGGCGGCCCGGAAGGCCGAGTCTTCCCGCGTGTATCGGTCGAGCCAGACGTTTCGCAATCTGGTTGCCGCCCTGGTGATCACGCTCGGAATCGTTGCGATCGTCATCTTCGCCGTGCCACGAGGCGAACCACCAGCCTCGGAGCCGATCGACGTCGCCGCCGTCGCCGAGGAGGTCTCACTCACCCTCGACAGCTCGACCGTGATCGTTCCTGTCGTTCCCGAGACCTGGCTCGTGACCTCAGCCGCCGTCGCGGGAGACGACCCGCGCACGTGGACGGTGCTGTATGTCCCGGCTGAGGACGCCGGATTCGTGCGGGTTTCCCAGGGCTTCAGCGCAGACGCAACGTGGCCGACTCGCGAGCTCTCGGGGGCAGATTCGGCGGGAACCATCGTCATCGATGGTGTCGAATGGACCGAGTACGACATCCCCGACCCCGCCCGCGCCGGCAACATTTCGGCTGCTTTGAGTACCACCGCCGGCGACGACACGATCCTCGTCTACGGCGCGACGGATGCCGACACCCTTCGTGTGGTCGCGGAGGGCCTGGCCGACCAGATCATCGCCGCCCGAGAGGGGATCTCATGATGCCGACCGCGACTCCCGCCGAGGTCTGGGGAGACATGCGCGACGGCAATGCACGGTTCGTGTCGGGCGAGCCCTCACACCCTCGGCAGGATGTCGAGCGTCGTCACGAGCTGGCCGGAGGTCAACGCCCCCGTGCCGCGCTCTTCGGCTGTGCCGACTCGCGCCTCGCGGCGGAGATCATCTTCGACCAGGGCCTCGGCGACCTGTTCGTCGTCCGAAACGCTGGACAGGTCATCTCCGACTCTGTTGTGGGCAGCCTCGAATACGCCGTCGCGGTGCTCGAAGTCCCCCTCATCGTCGTGCTCGGACATGACGAATGCGGCGCCGTAGCCGCGGCTATCGAGTCAACGACCGTGGATGCCCCCTCCCTTCCCCCGCACATCTGGCGCCAGATCGCGCCCATCGTCCCGGCGGTCAGACGCGTCATCCGCTCTTCCGACGGCGGACCGGTGGACGCCGAAGAGGTAGGCCGAGAGCACCTGCGCGACACCGTCGCCGAGCTCCTCCACTCCTCCGAACTCATCAGCGATGCCGTCGCCGCCGGAACCCTCGCGATCGTCGGAGCGAACTATCGGCTGTCGGAGGGCACGGCGATCCCCGATGTCATCGTGGGCGCCGCCGAGAACCCCTGATCACTGCGGGCAGCTGCCCGAGCACACCTGAAGCGAAGGAACGAGGACGTGACTGACATCGAGTACCGCATCGAACACGACACGATGGGCGAGGTGCGGGTGCCCAAGAACGCACTGTACGCCGCGCAAACCCAGCGGGCCGTTGAGAACTTCCCGATCTCGGGTGATGCCCTCGACCCCGCGCAGATCGTGGCGCTGGCGCGCATCAAGAAGGCTGCGGCGCTGGCCAACCGGGACCTCGGCACCCTCGACGCCCAGATCGCAGAGGCCATTGCCGCGGCGGCCGATGAGATCATCGGCGGGGCGCACGCCGACCAGTTCCCGATCGATGTGTACCAGACCGGCAGCGGCACCTCGTCGAACATGAACATGAACGAGGTGCTCGCCACCATCGCGACGCACAGCCTCGGCCAGACGGTGCACCCGAACGACCACGTCAACGCGTCCCAGTCCTCGAACGACGTCTTTCCGACGTCGGTGCACGTCGCGGTCACCCAGGAACTGATCGACGACCTCATCCCGGCGCTCGACCACCTGGCGGTAGCGCTCGAAGAGAAGGCTGAGCTCTGGAAGAGCGTCGTGAAGTCCGGCAGGACCCACCTCATGGACGCCACCCCCGTCACCCTCGGCCAGGAGTTCGGCGGCTACGCCCGCCAGATCCGCCTCGGCATCGAGCGTGTTCAGGCTGTCATCCCCCACGTGGCCGAGGTCCCACTGGGCGGTACCGCCGTCGGGACCGGAATCAACACTCCGCTCGGTTTCCCCCAGAAGGTCCTCGAGATCTTGGTCGCTGAGACCGAGCTGCCGATCACCGAGGCCAAGGACCACTTCGAGGCTCAGGCAAACCGCGATGCGCTCGTTGAGGCATCCGGTGCTCTGCGGACGATCGCGGTCTCTCTCACGAAGATCAACAACGACCTGCGGTGGATGGGGTCGGGCCCCAACACGGGTCTTGCCGAACTACGGATCCCGGACCTTCAGCCGGGCTCGTCGATCATGCCCGGCAAGGTGAACCCCGTTGTTCCCGAGGCGACCCTGATGGTGTGCGCGCGCATCATCGGCAATGACGCGACCATCGCCTGGGCAGGCGCCTCCGGCGCGTTCGAACTGAACGTCGCGATACCGGTCATGGGGACCGCTCTGCTCGAATCGATCCGGCTGCTCTCGAACACGGTTCGAGTCCTTGCAGACAAGACGATCGTGGGACTGGAAGCCAACGTCGAGCGCGCCTCGGCCTTCGCCGGCATGTCGCCGTCGATCGTGACGCCCCTGAACAAGCTGATCGGCTACGAAGCCGCGGCCAAGATCGCCAAACACGCGGTCGCCGAAGGGATCACGATTCGCGAAGCCGTCGTTGCGCTGGGCTACATCGAGCGCGGTGAGCTGACTCCCCAGCAGCTCGATGAGAAGCTCGACCTGCTGTCAATGACCCACCCGGGCTGAACTGCCGCGGATGCGCCGGACCGGCGCGCCGGGCGATAATCACCCCATGACACGGTCCCAGCGGCCGCGATCGGCGCGGCGTCGCATCGTCACGGGGGTGGCACTGGCGTGCGCCGTGGCCCTCGCCCTCGTCGGCGGCGTGACATTCACGGCGCAGGCGACTGCGCTCTGGAGTGCCGGCGCGCCGCTGGATCCCCTGCTGATGCCGATGACCGTCTTCGGCGTTGCATCCGTCGTCACCATTGTTCTCGTGGTGCTCGTCGGATGGTTCGTCGCCGGCGCGGCGCTTCGATCGATAGCGGAGGTCCGAGAAGCAGCCGAAAGTATGACGCTCGCGGATCTGAGCCGCCGCCTGCCGTCCGACGGCGGCGAGGGCATCGCCGACCTGTCGCAGAGCGTCAACTCCATGCTCGACCGCCTCGAAGGTTCGGTCGACTCGCAGCGACAGCTGCTGGATGATGTGCGGCACGAACTCAAGACACCGATCACCATCGTGCGCGGACATCTCGAGATCATGGATGCGTCGGATCGGGCCGACGTCGATGCCACCCGGGCGATCGGAATCGCCGAGCTCGACCGACTCACACGACTGGTCGAAGACATCGATCTGCTGGCAGCAGCGGAGACCGACACCTACGCGTCCGACGAGATCGATCTCGCCGCTCTCACTGCTCGGATGGCAGACATGGTGGCTGTCATCCCGGGACACGACTGGCACGTCACCGACCGGGCGACGGGGCGGATGCTCGGCGACGGAGACCGCCTGCTTCAGGCGTGGTTGCAGCTGGCAGACAATGCTTCGAAGTACTCCCCTGACGCGAGTCCGATCGATGTCGGCAGCGCGGTGGACCCTGTCGAGGTCCGCCTCTGGGTGCGTGACCACGGTCCCGGCGTACCGCCGGCGATGCGCCATCGCATCTTCCGCCGATTCGACCGAGCGGGACGACGCCGAAGTGTGGGAGGCTCGGGGTTGGGATTGGCGATCGTCGACGCCATCGCGACAGGCCATGGTGGCCGATGCGAGGTGACCGATACCCCCGGGGGCGGGGCAACGTTCACCATCCACGTGCCGCACACCAGCGGTGCGTCCTACCCGGCGCCGGTACGCGCCGATGACGTGATCCATCAGGGGGGAAAGCGGTGACGAGGATCCTCATCGCAGAAGACGAGCCGCAGATCTCGGCGTTCGTGGAACGTGGCCTGCGCGCCGCAGGCTATGAGACGGTGATCGTCGACGACGGGCCGCCGGCGCTCGAGCTCCTTCGGGGCGGAGCGATCGACCTCGCGCTCCTCGACATCGGTCTGCCGACACTGGACGGGCTCGAGGTGCTTCGTCAGATTCGTCGTGAAGGCCGCACGGTGCCCATCATCATGTTGACTGCCCGCACCAGCACTCGGGATACCGTCGAAGGGCTCGAGTCCGGGGCGAGCGACTACATCCGAAAGCCGTTCACCTTCGAGGAACTCCTCGCGCGTGTGCGCTCACGGCTGCGGGAGGTACCAGCCGACGCGGGGACGACGATCGTCCACGGTGAGGTCTCACTCGATCTGTTGTCACGGCGCGCGCTGGTCGGGGGGCGGGAGGTTGAACTGTCGGCCCGGGAGTTCGCTCTTGCTGAGCAGTTTCTGCGCAGCCCGGGAATGGTGCTCTCCCGCGAACAGCTTCTGAGCCGGGTCTGGGAGATGGACTTCGATCCCGGTTCGAACGTCGTCGACGTGTACGTGCGGTACCTGCGGGGCAAGCTCGGCGCGCATCACATCGCCACCGTGCGTGGAGCCGGCTACCGCTGGGAGTGACCCGGGCATGAGAGTGACCAGGGCATGAGAGTGCCCCCGGTGTCTGGGGTGTCGCCGGGGGCAGGGCCGGTTATTGGGGGGTCACCGACCGGAGGGTCTCGCGATCTGGGGGGCTCGCGGAACCCGTTGCACCCATGGTGACAGACGCCAGGTCCCCGATGACCCACCTCTGGATGAGACTCTTCTCATGGTTGCGTGAGGGTTCGCTCACAGCGCGACCCTTCCCGCCTCAGGACAGCTCTCCCGATTCCAGGAGGTCGGTGACCAGGGCCGCGATGGCGGACCGTTCCGACCGCACGAGGGTGACATGCCCGAACAGGGCCTGACCCTTGAGCGTCTCGATCACCGAGGCGACACCGTCGTGGCGACCCACCCGAAGGTTGTCTCGCTGGCCGACATCGTGGGTGAGGACGACTCGGGAGTTCTGGCCGATGCGGCTGAGCACCGTGAGCAGCACGTTGCGCTCGAGCGACTGGGCCTCGTCGACGATCACGAAGGCGTCGTGCAAGGAGCGACCGCGGATGTGCGTCAGGGGAAGGACCTCCAGGAGCCCCCGTTCGACGACCTCGTCGAGGACATTGCCAGAGACGACCGACCCGAGCGTGTCGAACACCGCTTGGCCCCAGGGGTTCATCTTCTCGGTCTGATCGCCGGGCAGGTACCCGAGTTCCTGGCCGCCGACCGCGAACAGGGGACGGAAAACGATGATCTTGCGCTGCTGCTGCCGCTCGAGCACTGCCTCGAGCGCCGCGCACAGGGCAAGAGCCGACTTCCCCGTGCCAGCCCGGCCGCCAAGGGACACGATGCCGACCTCGGGATCGAGAAGAAGGTCGATCGCCACGCGCTGCTCAGCCGAGCGGCCGTGCAGTCCGAACACATCGCGGTCGCCACGCACGAGTCGGTAACCACCGTCGCCGGTGACACGGCCAAGGCCCGAGCCCCGCTCGGAGTGAATGATCAGGCCGGTGTTGACCGGCAGCCCCGTCACCTGGTCGCTGGCGCCGACTTCGCTTTCGTACAGATCGCTGAGCTCGTCCCCGGAGATGTCGATCGTCGCGATGCCGGTCCAGCCGGAGTCGACAGCCTGCTCGGCAAGGTACTCCTCGGCCGAAATGCCGAGCGACGCCGCCTTGACCCGCATCGGCAGGTCCTTGGAGACGACGGTGACCTCCTGACCATCGGATGCCAGGTTCATGGCCACGGCAAGGATGCGGCTGTCGTTGTCTCCCAGTCGCATACCCGAAGGCAACGCGTCAGGGTTGGTGTTGTTCAACTCGACCCGCAGCGTTCCGCCGGCGCCGACCGGGACCGGGAAGTCGAGTCGTCCGTGCTCGACGCGCAACTCATCGAGGTGGCGTAGCGCCTGCCGTGCGAAGTATCCGATCTCTGGATCGTGCCGTTTGCCTTCGAGTTCGGTGATGACCACCACCGGGACCACGACGTTGTGCTCGGCGAATCGGAAGAACGCGCGCGGATCGCTCAGCAGCACTGATGTGTCGAGCACGTAGGTGCGCAGCGTCTGATCCTGCTCGGCATCTTCGATCCGGTCGTCCTGGTGAACCCGGTCCTGTGCCTGTGCTGCCCGTGTGGTCACAACCCACTCCCGCCCCGGGTGGTAATTCCCGGTACCCAGCGAGTCGACCAGGGGTCACGAGTCGCGATCCTGACGGCCGACCCGGTCGGGCGCCTTGCCCGACGAGTTGAACGTACGACGGGGATCGGGCGCCGTAGGCATCGACACGCTGTCGACACCGTTACATCGAGGTAAATTCCTCCGAGCCCTACCAGGCTCGGGCTGCCACGTAGGCCGAGAGCGTGGCGGCCAGCAGCGACAGCGATTCGTCATCGGTACCGGCGTGGGCAGAGACGCGGATCGTGCCGCCCCGGGGGGTGATCGTGACTCCCGCATTAGCGAGGGCAGCCGCGAGCGGCCCCGCGTCCTGCGGTTCCGGAGCCAACGTCACGATCCCCGCGCGGCGCTCGGGCTCTCGCGGGGTGATGACGGGGATGGCGTTCTCATCGGCGATCTCGATCACTCGCGTTGCCCGCGCCTCGACGGCTGCGGCGATCGTCGCCACACCGACCTCGTGAATCTCATGGAGTGCGCTACCCAGGCGAGCAGCCGCGAGCGAATCGGCCTTCGAAACGATGAAAGCGCGCGCATCTCGCGACGGCTCAGGCACCTCATCCACGGGCAGTCCATCGGCAACCCCGGCGTAGCCCGAGAGCACCGGGGTCAGCCGATCGACCGCACGCGGGCTGTAGGTGGCGACGCCGGTGCCGCGTCCGGCGCGCAGCCACTTGTATCCGTTGGCACAGACGACATCCGCCGCACCGTAATCGGCGTCCACGATCCCGAGCCCCTGGATCGCGTCGACGATGAGCAGTCGGTCTCCGATCACGTCGCGAAGGGCGCTGAGGTCGACGCGATAGCCGGTGCGAAAATCCACGAGGCTCACGGCGACCGCCGTGACCTCATCGGTGAGGGCTTCGCGGACGACATCCGGGGTCACAAACCCGTGCTCGGGCTCGAGCCACGCCGCTCGCATCGTGCCGAGCGACGCCTCGGCGCGCGCCGCGGCGATCGTCAACGCCGGGTACTCGGCACGAGAGAGCAGAAGCGTGCCGCTGAGGCCGTAGATCGCCTGCTGCAGGCCGTGACTGGTCGAGGGCTGAATGACGATCTGCTCCGCGGGAACACCCAGCACGGATGCCGCGTGAGAGCGCGACTGGTCGACGTGCTCGTTAACGAGGTCAACGCTCGAGCGGCGGCCCGTTCCGAGGAGCTCGGCATCCGCGTGCACTTCGCTGCGAACAACTGGCGAGAGCGGTCCGAATGCCGCCCAGTCGAGATAGCCGGGCTCGGAATCGAAGGACTCGATATACGTCGTGATATCACCCGTCACTGTCACATTTTCGCACGCCGGACGAAGGCGTGGGCTGGCGCAGCGGTCCCTCAGCCGCCGAAGCGGCGCTCCCGACTCGCATAATTACGCAGCGCACGAAGGAAGTCCACTTCCCGAAGGTCGGGTCCGAGCGCCTCCATGAAGTAGAACTCGCTGTGTGCGCTCTGCCAGAGCAGGAAGTCGCTGAGCCGTTGCTCTCCGGAGGTTCGGATGACGAGGTCGGGGTCTGCCTGCCCCCCGGTGTACAGGTGTTCACCGATCTGCTCGGGCGTGAGGCTTGCGGCAAGCTCCTCGAGGGACCCGCCGTCCCGATCGTGGGCGGCGATGATGCTGCGGACGGCATCCACGATCTCGGAACGCCCCCCGTAACCGACAGCCAGATTCACGTGAAGGCCGGGGTTGCCAGCTGTCCGATCTTCCGCGGCGCGGAGCACCCTGGTGAGCTCAGGGGGTAGGAGCTCGGCTCGACCCACGTGCTTGACCCGCCAGTCGCGAACCCGCGAGATCTCCTCGGCAAGCTCGGCGATGATCTGAAGCAGGTCGTTCAACTCGGCGGCATCGCGCTTTCGGACATTGTCGGTCGAGAGCAGGTAGAGCGAGACGACCTTGACTCCGAGGTCGTCGCACCACTCCAGGAACTCCCGCATCTTCGCGGCTCCCGCTCGATGACCGTGTGCGGCGGTCTCGTAGCCGAGCTGACGCGCCCAACGCCGATTTCCGTCGATCATCATCGCGATGTGATGCGGCATGTTCTCGGGGGTCAGCTCGCGGCGAAGCCGAGCGGTGTAGAGCCGATACAGCGGGCCCTTGCCGCGCGCTGTCCCGAGTCCCGATGCCACACGGCCACGTTACTCCTGCCCCCGGCCCGGGTACGGCGAGCTGCCACGCGCCGACGCGTGCCCCCGCGGGAATACTCCGGCTCGTAGGCTCGGAGGGTGAGCTCTGGCGTGAACCATCCCACTGATCGCCCGACCCCCGAGTGGGACGAGTCGGTCGATGGTGCCGAGATGCCGCGGCTGCCGCTGATCGAAGAGGCCGAGTCGGTCACTCCTGAGGAATTGAAGCCCTCGTGGCGTGGCTGGATCCACGCAGCCACCTTCCCCATCGCGATAGCTGCCGGCATCGTCCTGATCGCCCTGTCCCAGGGAGCGGCCGCGAAATGGTCGGCCGCAGTGTTCATGCTGACGTCGCTGTTGCTGTTCGGGAACTCGGCGCTGTACCACCGGTTCCGGTGGAAGCCGAAGACCCGCGCGGTCCTCAAGCGCATCGATCACGCGAACATTCTGCTTCTGATCGCCGGCACCTATACCCCGATCGCAGTGCTCGCGCTACCGACGAGCCAGTCGATCATTCTGCTTTCGCTGGTCTGGGGTGGGGCGATTCTCGGCATCCTGTTCCGCGTGTTCTGGATCGACGCCCCACGCTGGCTGTACGTGGCGCTCTATCTCGTGCTCGGATGGGCTGCGGTCATGTACATCGTGCCGCTCTTCCAGGCCAACGTCGCGATGATGGTTCTGGTCGCGGTAGGCGGCATCCTTTACACCCTCGGTGCCGTCGTGTACGCGCTCAAGCGTCCTAACCCGTGGCCGAACCACTTCGGGTTCCACGAGATCTTCCACGTGTGCACGGTGCTGGCGTTCCTCTGCCACTGGACGGCGTGCCTGCTCATCGGCCTCAGCCCCGCCTATCACGGCTAGGACTGCCGCAGCGGACCCGCGCAGCTAGGACCGCTCGGATCCGTCGACACTGGGAGATGCGTCGCCGTCGGTCTCGTCGGCTTCGGGCGATCGCTCCGCGTCAGCTTCTGCCTTCTCCTCGGCATCCAGTTCTTCGCGGATGTCGGCACGCACCCGGCCACGACGGATGCGGCGCATCATGTCGGTGATGAGCAGGATGACCACGACCGCCAGCAGTGCGATGACCAGAAAGCCCCACGGCCCCGGAGTGACGAGGTCGGGATTGACCGTCTCCGACGGGCTTGGAACCGGGGTCGAGGTCCCCAAAAGAATGCGCATCATGTCTCGTTTCGACTGGCCAGCGTCTAGCCTGGAGTTCCAGCCTAACGACTCACGAGACACCCCCGATGACTACCGCACCCCCCGCCGCTGACGACGCGATCCGCGCGAGACTCGACGATCGCTACGGACGACGACGCGGGGGCCCCTCGCGCTGGGTGATCGTCCTCGGTCTCGCGATCGTGGTTGCAGTCATCGGCTGGTTCGGCTGGATGACGGTGGCAACCTCGCTCGAGAGCGTGGATGCCGACACCACCGGATTCGCTGTGGTCGATGACGGCACCGTAAGCCTGAGCTTCCAGATCACCGCGCCGCTTGAACGCGAAGTCGCGTGCATCCTCGAGGCGCAGGACGAAGAGCACGGAATCGTCGGCTGGCGGGTGCTCGTGATCCCGCCCTCGAGCGAGCACACCCGCGCGTTCGTCGAGACGATCCCGACGACGGCGGCAGCGACGACGGGTTTGATCAACTCGTGCTGGGTGACGTAATCTAGCCAGACCGTAATCAACGACGCCCTGGCGATGCCGGGGCGTCTTGCCATATCGGCGCCGACGAAAGGAGACGCTCGTGTCCAGCGATGCCCCGGTGACCTTCCTGACCCAGGAGGCCTTCGACCGCCTCAACGCGGAGCTCGAGCACCTGTCAACCGTCGGCCGTGAAGAGATCGCCAAGCGCATCGAAGCTGCGCGTGAAGAAGGCGACCTCAAGGAGAACGGCGGCTACCACGCCGCCAAGGACGAGCAGGGCAAGCAGGAGGCTCGCATCCGCACGCTCCAGGCTCTGCTCAAGAATGCCTCCGTGGGGGTCGCACCCGAGAGCACGGGCGTCGTGGAGTCCGGCACCGTTGTCACCGCTGTCATCGCCGGTGGAGAAGAGGTTTTCCTCCTCGGTAACCGCGAGATCGGTGCCGGGTCAGAACTCGATGTCTACAGCGAGGCCTCACCGCTCGGCTCCGCCATCCTGGGCCTGAAGGAAGGCGACAAGACCTCCTACACTGCGCCCAACGGACGCGAGATCACCGTGGAAATCGTCAAGGTCGAGACCTACGACGGCCAGTAGGTTGGGGTCACTCGGAGGCGACGTGCACGACGAATCCGGCGTTCTCGAGCGTCGCGATCACGTGAGCCTTGTGCTCTTCGCCTCGGGTCTCGACACTGAGCTGCAGAATCACCTCACTGATCTGTAGACCTTGCCCATGGCGGGTGTGCAGGACTTCGATGACGTTGGCGCCGGCGAGCGCCAGCAGCTCTGAGACTCGAGCCAGCTGCCCGGGGCGGTCAGGCAGTGGGATGCGCATTGTCATATAGCGACCGGATGCCGACAGTCCGTGAGCGACGACACGCTGCAGCAGCAGGGGATCGATGTTGCCGCCCGACAGCACGCATGCCGTCGGTCCCTGGGGTGCGACCTTACCCGCGAGGATGGCGGCGACACCGACAGCACCCGCGGGCTCCACGACCTGCTTCGCGCGTTCGAGCAACACGAGGAGGGCCCGCGCGATGTCGTCCTCCGACACCGTGACAACCTCGTCCACCAACTGGCTGATGATCTCGAAGGGCAGATCTCCCGGCCGCGCGACAGCGATGCCGTCGGCGATCGTCGCTCGGGTGGCAACCTCCATCGGGCGACCCGCCGCAAGCGAGACCGGATAGGCCGCAGAGTTCTCGGCCTGGACACCAATGACGCGCACGGTGCGGCCGACTGCGGCAGCGCGGGCCTTCACCGCAGCGGCAACACCCGACATCAGTCCCCCGCCGCCGATCCCGATGATGACGGTGTCGAGATCGGGCATGTCATCCATCAGCTCGAGACCGAGGGTGCCCTGGCCGGTGATGATGTCGGGGTGATCAAAGGGGTGGATCAGCACCGCGCCCGTACGTTCAGCGAACTCGGCGGCGAGGCGAAGTGGTGTCTCGACGGTCGCTCCCTCGAGGACGACGTCAGCCCCGTAACCGCGGGTCGCCAGGAGCTTCGGGACCGGCACACCGAGGGGCATGAAGATCGTCGCGGAGATGCCGAGCTCGTGAGCCGCCAGCGCGACGCCCTGTGCGTGATTGCCCGCAGAAGCGGCGACGACTCCACGCGCACGCTCCGACTCCGTGAGGCGGGAGAGCCGGTTGGCCGCGCCGCGAATCTTGAACGAGCCGGTCCGCTGCAGGTTCTCGAGTTTGAGAGCGACGGGAACACCGAGCAGGTCGGTCAGATGCAGGGACTCGTCCATCGGGGTGCGGCGGATGACTCCCGACAGAGTCGCTGCAGCATCCTCGATGTCGGCGAGGGTGGGGATACTCACTTGCCGATTCTCCTCGGACGCGGAACTGTCGACCAAATCAAGTCTGGGGCCTCGGGTTTCGCGCCCGTCTCCCACGCCCTATCACCGAGGTAGACCGCCACCACGTTGACGAACGCCGCAAGCGGCACGGCGAAGAGGGCTCCGGGGATGCCGGCGATGAGCGCCCCACCGGCGACCACGAGCACCACCGCGAGGGGGTGCACCTTGACCGCTGATCCCATGAGGAGCGGCTGGAGGACGTGGCCCTCGAGCTGCTGGACGCCGAGCACGACCACCAGCATCCACAGCGCGATCAATGGCCCGTTGTAGACGAGGGCCAGGAAGACGGCGAGCGCGCCGGTGACGACGGCACCGACGATGGGGATGAAGGAACCGAGGAAGACGAGCACCGCGATGGGAATCGCAAGCGGAACCCCGAGCAGGAAGGCCCCAAGGCCGATGCCGACAGCGTCGATCGTTGCCACGAGCAACTGCGTGCGAGCGTAGTTTGCGACAGTGACCCAGCCTGCGCGGCCGGCCCCGTCGACGGCGGGTCGCGCTGCCCGGGGAACAGACGCGTCGTCCAGCGCCAGATACCCGCCCCGTCGGCGAGCAGCGTGAGCAGGATGAAGACCGTGAGCAGCGCGCCGGTTGCGACATGCCCGACGGTGGTGCCGATCGCCAGCGCACCCGACCACAGCAGTTCGGCCTGCTGTTGGATGAAGGTCCATGCTTGCGCGAGCAGGTCGTCGATCTGGTCGGCAGTGAGGTGAAGGGGACCGTCGATCAGATATCGACGGAACTGCTGGATCGCCTCGATGGTGCGGGACTGGACCGACGACCACTGCTGTGTGATCTGCCAGATGGCAAGCCACAGCAAGCCGGTGACGATCGCTGCAGTGCCGAGGACCGCGATGGCGATCGCGAGCCACCTCGGGAAACGCAGGCGAAGCATCCCGGTAAACGCCGGCCATACCAGTGCCGTGAGCAGAATCGCGATCAGCAGCGGGATGACCAGCAGCTTGAGCTGGATCACGAGCCAGATTCCGACCCCGACCGCTGCCGCGATCACCAGCAACCGCCACGCGTACGCGGCGGCCAGATGCAGCCCGGGCGGAATGCCGCGCGTCGCCTGAACCGACACGATCCGTCGCCTGTCCCGGATCGCGTCGAAGAACGACCCCGTGGGCTTGTCGTCGGACGTGCTCATCCGTTCAGTCTAGAACTGGCACATGCCGCCAGCCGGATGCGCTGGCGCTAGCGTGGTGGTGTGAAACGTGGCGCCCTTATCGCTGTTGTCGCAGCGGGAGCGGCGCTTCTCGTGCTCGCCGGGGTGGTGCTGTGGCTGGTGTTGCGCCCCTCCGGACCGCAGTCAGCAGCGGAGGACTACCTCGCTGCGCTCAGCCGCGGCGATGCCGCATCGGCGCTCGGGCTCGTGGTCACGGACGGGCTCGATGTGTCCTCCGCCGAGGACGCGTTCGCCGGCGTTTCGGGGACGATCTCGGAAGCCAGGGTGACCGCCATGAACGAGGACGGTGACACGGCGACCGCTGAGATCGCGTACACGCTGGATGCGGCATCCGCCTCGGGTGAGATCACGCTCGTCCGCACCGACGCGGGATGGAAGGTGACCCAGAGCGGGCTCGGCACCCTCACGATCGCTTCGGCGCGCGGCGATGCTGCAGCGATCGGCACCGCGATCGTCGAGGTGGGCGCTCCGTTCCTTCTCCTTCCCGGGCTCTACGACGTGCTTCCCGCGCCGGTCGGCATCCTGACGGGGACTGCGACGGCGGGGGTTACCCCTGGCGGAGCTGCAACAGCCGACCTGCAGCCCGAACTGTCAGACACCGCGCTGGAGACCGCATCTGCGCAGGTGCAGGCCTACATCGACGCGTGCACGGCACCGACGGATGCTGTGCCGGAGGGTTGCGGCATCCGCGTCCCCTGGGCCGCAGATCTCGCGACACTGACCTCACTGGCGTTCCGCGTCGAAACGGCGCCGACCCTCGCCTTCGCCGAGGATCTGTCGAGCTTTGCCGCTACCGGCGGGGTCCTCGTTGCGACGGCAACCGGCACGGCTCGCGACGGCTCAGCGGGGACGTTCACCTACCGCACCGACGATTGGTCGCTGCGCGGCGGCATGGACTTCACCGGTAACCAGTTGGTGCTGTCGGTCGACTGAACACCTCCAGCTGGCGAACCGGAAAGGTCAGAACTGGCCGCCCATCGTGTGCAGCCGTTCGATGCGCGCGGGAATCGGGGGGTGCGTGGCGAACAGGCGCGACATGCCCTTGGCGCTGAGCGGATTCGCGAACCACAGGTGGGCCATCGACGTGTTCTCGCGGCGGAGGGGTTGCGCGTGTGTCTCGAGCTTCGCGAGCGCGGAGGCGAGGCCGTCGGGGTCACGGGTCGTGAGCGCGCCGGTGGCGTCGGCAAGGTACTCACGCTGACGCGAGATCGCCGCCTGCACGGCGCCTGCCAACAGCGGTGCGACGATCGCTGCCACGATCCCGAAGATGAGGAAAAGTAGCTGCGCCTGGCCGTTATTGCCTCCCGAACGGCGCAGACCACCGAAGAACGCCATCCGCATCAGGATGTCTGCCAGCAGCCCCACCGCCACGACGAGGCCGAACACGATGAGCGAGACCCGGATGTCGTAGTTGCGAATGTGGCCGAGCTCATGTGACAGAACGCCCTCGAGCTCGCGGTCGGTCATGATCTCGAACAGGCCCGTCGTCACGGTGATCGCCGCTTCCTCGGGCTTGCGGCCGGTGGCGAAGGCATTCGGCGCGGCATCCTCGACGACATACAGTCGCGGCATCGGGGTGCCGGTCGTGATGCACAGATTCTCGACGAGCCGGTAATAGCGCGGTGCCTCCTCACGGGACACCTGGATGGCCCCGGCCATCGCGAGGGCCTCGCGGTCTGCCGCGAAGTACTGCACGGTGGCGTAGCCGACGGCGAAGATCAGCACGAAAGCGGTGACCCACCAGTTGTTGCCCATGAGCCATCCGGCCAGCAGCCCGATTGCCCCCAGGCCCAGGACGAACAAGACGAGGATGAACCAGGTATTGCGCTTATTCCGCGCGATGGCGCTGTACATGCGACCTCAGGAGGTCGATCAGAACTGGATGCGCGGCGGTTCGGAGATCGCTGCCCCGTCCACGACCTCGAAGAACTCGCGCTCGCTGAAGCCGAGATTCTTGGCGAAAAGGTTGTTCGGGAAGACCTTGATCTTCGTGTTCAACTCGCGAACGCCACCGTTGTAGAAGCGGCGGGATGCCTGGATCTTGTCTTCGGTGTCGACCAGAGCCTGCTGCAACTGCAGGAAGTTCGTGCTGGCCTGCAGCTGCGGGTAGGCCTCGGCGACGGCGAACAGCGACTTCAGCGCTTGCTGCACGTGCCCCTCGGCGACTCCCGCCTCCGCCGGGCCGGATGCCGACAGCGTCTCGGCGCGCGCCTGGGTGACGTTCTCGAAAACCGCGCGTTCGTGGGCCGCATAGCCCTTGACGGTTTCGATCAGCCCCGGGATCAGGTCTGCTCGTCGTTTGAGCTGGACGGTGATGTCGCTCCATGCCTCGTCGACGCGCACATTGAGCTGCACGAGCGAGTTGTATGTCGCCCAGAAATAGATACCGACAATGACGATGAGCGCCACGACGATCAGAACCGGGATCAGCCACTCCCACATGGCCCCCATCCTAGGGGACTCGCCTGCTCACTGACTGTGAGTGCGTCGGGTACCGCCGCAGCTGGATCAGGCCCCGAGAACCCGCTCCAGGTAGGTGTTCTGGAATGCCCGGCGCGGGTCGAGCCTGTCGCGCAGCGAGAGGAAGTCGTCGAACCGGGGGTAGCGCTCACGCAGCTGATCGGCATCCAACGTGTGCATCTTTCCCCAGTGGGGTCTTCCGCCGTGCGCGAGCATGATCTGCTCGACGGCGGTGAAGTACTCAGTCGGATCTTCGCGCCAGTACCTGTGGACGGCGATGTAGCCCGAGCCGCGATCATGCGCTGTCGAGAGCCACCGATCGTCGCCGGCGGCGAATCGGACCTCCACCGGGAAGGAGATCCGCCATCCACGAGCGCGGATGAGCGCACGCATTTCGTCGAACGCGGGGCGCACAGCGGCGGCCGGGAGCGCGTACTCCATCTCGCGGAAACGCACGGTGCGGCTCTGGGTGAAGACGCGGTTGGACCGGTCGATGTAGTCGCGGTTGCCGGTGAGCTTGACCGCGAGCCGAGAGAACGGGGGCACGACAGCCGGAACGCGGGCACCGACACCGCACACCGCTCGGTAGACACCGTTCGCGAGGAGTGTCTCGTCGACCCACTTCCCCACCGGCGGCAAGGGCTTGCGGACGGCGGATTCGGGCAGACGAGTATTGGATTTGGTCAGCGCGACATCCGTGTGCGGGAACCAGTAGTACTCGAAATGGTCGGTGCTCGCGACCCGGTCATCGAGGGAGTCAAGAACGTCGAGGAGCGGCTCCGGGCGCTCAGTAGCTTCGAGCACGAAAGCTGGAACGCACTGGACCGTGACATCGACCAGGATGCCGAGGGCGCCGAGTCCGAGGGCGACGGCGGGAAGGAGGTCGGCGTTCTCGGTGTCGCTCACGCGCAGGATGTCGCCGGTCCCCGTGACGAGTGTGGCACCGACGATCTGGGTGGAGATCCCGCCGAAGGCAGCACCGGTCCCGTGCGTCCCGGTCGAGATGGCTCCCGCGATCGTCTGCCGGTCGATGTCTCCGAGGTTCTGCATCGCCAGGCCGTAGCGCGCGAGGATCCCCGGGATCTGGTGCAGCCTCGTTCCGGCGCGCAGCGTCACGCGGCGCCGTTCGTGATCGATCGACACGAGCCCGGAGAGGTCGGTGAGGTCGAGCAGCACGTCGGGTGCGACGGCGATACCGGTGAAGCTGTGCCCGGCACCCACCGCCTTGATGCGCCGGCCTCGGGCTAGGGCTGCCTGCACCGACCGCTGCACGGCATCCGCGGATGCCGGAAACTCGACGCTCTGCGGCCGCACCCGCGCCGAGCGTCCCCAGTTCTGCCACATGCCGCCGGGTCGTGTCACAGGAACGCCTTCCCTTCGCCGCGATACGTCGGAGCCTCGCCGACAACCCTGTCATCATCCACGAGAAGATAGCGCTCGACTCGTTCGGCGAGCTCCCCACTCTTGGCATGCCGGAACCACACCCGGTCTCCGACGCGCAGGCTTCGAGCAGCTTCACCCTGCAGCGGGGTCTGCACCTCGCCTGCTCCTTCACGGGGCAGTGTGCGAAGGCCTTGGGGCCATACCGGCTTCGGTTGGCGCGACGCGACGGGCGGGCCTGACGCGATCCATCCGCCGCCGAGCACCGTCGCGATGTCGGGAGTGGGCTTGCGGACCACTTCGAGCGAGAAAGCCGCAGCGGGTTGGGGCGTGAAGATGCGGTATCCGTCGAACAGGTGACCGGCGAACAGCCCGCTTCCCGCTGTCACCTCCGTGACCGCCTGATCGGATGCGGTGAACTCGAGCGAGCCCGTTCCGCCACCATTGACGAACTCGAGGGGCGCGATGGAGCGCAAGGCCGCCACGATCGCTTCGCGCCGGGCCAGAAGCTCTGCGGAGGAGCGCTGCTGCATCCATCGGATGAGGCCGTCACCGGAGCCGGTGGCATCTCCCTGGCCCGCGATCTGCGCCTCGTACATCATGAGTCCGACGAGTCGGAAGCCATCGCGTCTGGTGATGGCTCTCGCGAGGCTCGCCACCTCCCCCGGCTCGTGCACGGGTGAGCGGCGCACGCCGATGTGGCCGAGCGCGGGGGCGCGCCAGGATGCGTCAGCGTCGATCGCGACGCGGATGGTGGGCCGCGCGCGGGGCGGTACGACGGCGTCAACAACGTCGAGCTGGGCAAGGTCATCGACCATGAGGGTGACGCGTGCGCAGGCCTGCTCGTTCTCGGCGAGGGCGGCGATCGCTGCGCGGTCAACGGTCGGATATCCGAGAACGACGTCGTCATGAGTTTCGGCGAGCCAGAGTGCTTCGGGCAGCGTGAAGGCCAGGATGCCGGCGTAGCCCGGGAGCGCGAGGGTCGCGTCGATCGCTTCTCGCACCCGGACGGATTTGCTCGCGACCCGGATGGGGACGCCCGCAGCGCGCACCGCCATGTCGAGTGCGTTGTGCCGGAGCGCCCCGAGGTGCAGGGTCGCCACGGGGCCGGAAACGTCGGCTATGGCATCCGTTTGCCTGCGCCAATAGGCGGCGGCGTCGTGAGCCGGCTGTTTCGCATCCGCGATGGCCTGAGCAAGCGACACCATGACGGCACTCTACCCGGGCAGGCGGAGCGCTTCCGGTCACGACAGGCTCGCGCGCATCCACTCTGGTAGAGCGCAGGTGAGCGGGTTAGGGTGCCGCCATGACAAGACGGGAGAGCCCGACGTTTCGCGTCAGTGTCGCTGCAATCGTTGGGACGATCGCGGTGTTTCTCTATGCGGCATTGGCGGCGGTGCAGATCCTGGTGCTGAACCCTCTCGCGCTCGCGCCGGGGAAGCCTCTCAGTCAGATTCATACCGATCTCGCCCAGGCAGGTGAGGCCATCGGCACACCATTAGTCCTGGCGATCCTGGGTCTCGGGCCGGCGCTGGCCGTGCTGCTCATGCTTCTGCTCTCGCGGCAGCCGACCATCGGTGCCCGCGCTATCGGGATCGGTTATGCCTCACTTCTTGCGTTCGGCGCGCCTGCATACTTCATCGCGTCATTCGGCCCCGGTATGGCGTTGGCAGATACCTACCTCACCTCTGGCGCCGATCATTCGGGCTGGAGCTTTGTGCTGTACGGCGTGAGTGCGGGTGCGATCGTTGTCGCCGCTGTTCTGGCCCTCGTGCCTCAGCGCGGCGCCGGGCGACAACCGCTGAAACAACCGACGCTCGCGGAGTGACCGACGCATCTAGCGGCCACGCCCCGATCGGCCCAGCTGCAGCGATGCGGTGACGGCGGTGCCTGGATTTCGTTCGCGCCGATCCTGATCGTCGGCTCCCGGCGCGATCAGGCTGCGTTGGGGTAGAAGGTGGGGAGGTGTCGCTCAGGCTTCACGACGTATCGGCGCCCGTGTGGGGATACCCATTCCAGGGACCCGTCACCCAGGTGGGTGATCTGCCACCCGCCGTGATGCTTCACGGTGTGGTGGCCCTGGCAGAACGGTGCCGTGTTGGTCACCGATGTTTCCCCGCCGTCTGCCCACGCGACCGAATGGTCGATCTGACACTGCGACGCTGGTTTCGAGCATCCCGGTCCCATGCACCGGTCAGCCCGCCACTTCACGAGCTTCGCGAGCTCCGGTGGTGGCCGGTACTTCGTGCGCCCGACACTGATGACGGCCCCGGTTTCGGGGTGGGTCAGTACCCGCATCCACCCCGACGCGGCACCGGCGAGCTCCCGGGCCCGTTCGATCGGGATCGGACCGACGCCTTCCACCTCCGCCGGATCGGTCACCCCGTCGACGCCGAGGAGCGCGAGGGCGGGGACGGTGACGACAACGGTTGCTTGGATGCCCCGAGCCTGCTTTGGGTGCTGGGGAACGGTCCCGTCAATGAGGAGGTCGCAGAACACGTCAGCGCGGATCTCATCCAGACTCCGCTCCGACCCATCCCCCGGTTCCCCGCCCCGGGTCGAACCGCGGTCATGGTCACGGATCACCACAGCCTTCTGGGTGACCCGCCCGTAGATCGCGTGGGCTTCCACCGACGGGACCAACGCGTGAACCCACGACATCGAATCCCCCGCCGGCTCCACCAGGATCCGACGACCCCGCACCGCCACCTCATGCCGCTCTGTCAACGTCGGGGCGGTTTCCCGGTCAATCAGGCGGCGCAACGCGCGCCGGAACGACCCCACCGGCAGAGACTCCGCCAACCCCAACGCCCGACCCACCAGGCCCGCCGCGATATCGGGGTCGAGTACATCGAGGTCATCGACGAGGATCTCCGCGTGCCGGACCGTCACGTTTGCGTGGGAGAGGGACTCCAACACGGCCGGGTAGGAGTGCACGAGTGATTCGGCGCGGGCAAGCATCATCCCCGCCGCGTTCTCCGTGATCCGCAACGCGGACGCGAGCTCGAGCCGCAGGGAGCGCATCACCAACTCCCGGGACCCACCCCCATACCGGGACACATCATCCAACGCTTCCAGGCGGAGGTCATCGACCCGCGCGAACCGTTGCGCAGCGAACACCGCCTCCAAATCAGCAGCCTCCAACACCAGGGCGACAGCGTCCGGACGCGGCGGAACCCACCCCGCCACCTCGGCATCCCACTCCCGCACATCACCCTCATACAGGAACACGTCAGCATCCGGACCCTCGGGCCGCTGCCCCGACTCGCCCATGCCAACCTCATCCATACCCCGACACTACGAGGGGGTACGACATTGACACGCCCGCGCGGCCCATCGGTGATTGACTTGGCACGTGAGACTCGAGCCATGTCAGGTGGGCGATATCCACGACCTCGAGGAGTTTCTCGGCCGCGTGGATCTCACCGCGAGCGGGCTGGACTCGCCGACCGCGCGGCTGTGGATCGAGCGCGACCCCACCGGCGCCATCGTCGCAAGCGCCGGGTACGAACTGAGCGCCGACGGTGTTCACGTACTCATCCGGAGCGTCGCGGTCACTCCGCGCCTCCGGTCTGGTGGCCGAGGCGCGGAAGCGGCGCGGTTCGCCCTCCACCAAGCCTCGCAGGAGGGGGTGCGGCGCGCGTGGCTCTTCAGCCGCCGCTCGGGACCGTTCTGGCAAAGCCTGGGATTCCTGCCCGCAGACCGCGACGATCTCGCGGTCGCGCTGGCGGGAACGGAGCAGGTGCGGCTATTTCAGCGCACGGGCCAGTTCGAGCGCGAGATCGCATGGTCATGCCAATTGAGCGAGTGAAGCATTCGAACCCATGCGGCAGCCATCCACACGCCACTAGAGGTCGACGAGCGCTCGAGCGAGCCGCCGCACGGCCGACTCCACGCGCGCAGTGTCTCCCGTCACGTAGAGATCGAGAGCGAACCCCTTCAGTCCGCTGACGAGGAGGGTGGCGCCCTCACGCGGATCACCACTGTAGGCCGGGTGGTGCTCAAGTGCTTCCGTAACGCGGTCGAGCCACTCCGTGGTCGTTGCCAGAGCGAGAGGTCGGAGTGTCTCGTCGTGAACGGCAAGCGCCATCACTTCGAGCGTCAGCATGACGCGGGCTCGTTGACTCCCCTCGGCCATGGCGTGCCATATGCCGAGGATGGTGTCGTCGAGGCGCGCGCTGGTGTCGAACAGGGGCACACGGGGCGCGCTTGCCGCGAGCGCCTGGGTGAGCAGCTCCTGCTTCGAGCCGAAGTGGTGAATGAGCATCCGATCACTCGTTCCCAACGCGTCCGCGAGGGGTCGCAGTGAAAGTCCGGCGACTCCGTGCCCGATGATGTAGTCGACAGTGCCGTCGAGCAGTTCCTGTCGTCGCTGCGCATCAATGGGTCTCGCCACTCCTTGACTGTAGCAGTTGCTACATTTACGCTCGCCTCATGATTAACGAAGCAGCTGCTACAGAAACCCGATTCGTCGTCTTCGTCCATCTCACGGCACTCCCCTCCTGGCTCCGCCTCCCCCACGAACGACGCGCCGCCGTCCGTGCCGACGAACTGCTCACCGCGTTCGCGGCGCACCCCCGAATCCACACCCAGTGGATCGACGTGGAGTCCTACTCCGCCGCGTCGTCCGACATCCTCATCGCCCACGTGACCGACCTTGCGGACTGGAATCTTCTCTTCGAGAAGCTCCGCGACACCTCCTTCTTCTCCGAGCCGTACTTCCGCGTCGACCAGATTCTCGTGGGGATCGAGGACGGCTACCGCGCCGCAGAGACAGGCGCCGGTGCTGCGTGAGCGCGCCGACCGCGCTCACTGAGCGTGTGCTGATAACGGGCGGCACCCGCGGGTTCGGATGGGCCCTGGCGCGCCGGATGCAGAGCACGGGCGCCCTCGTCGCGGTCTGCGGACGATCCGTCGAAGCCGTCGCCGCGGCGAACGCGCACGGACTCACCGGGATCGTCGCGGACGTCGAAGATCCCGGTGATCGGCGACGTCTCATCGAGACCGCCGCCGATCACCTCGGTGGATTGACGCTCCTCGTGAACAACGCAGCGACGCAAACCGGCATCCGGTTCGACGCGGACACATCCGCGCAGGCCGAGCAGGCCTCGCTCCGCGAGATCCGAGTCGATTTGGAGGCACCGCTCGCCCTGACCGCCCTCGCGCGCCCTCATCTCGAAGAACAGTCATGCGCTGGGGTCGCCTTCATCACGAGCACGCTCGGCTTTGCGCCCAAACAGTCCGCGCCCGCCTACTGCGCCGCCAAGGCGGGACTCGCCGCATTCGCCCTGTCGCTTCACTACCAGTGGGCTAAGAGCCACCCCCAGTTGAGCTCGATTCGCATCATGCTCCCGCTTGTGGATACCGATATGACCCGCGGTCGCGGGAGCGGCAAGATATCGCCCGAGGATGCTGCCCAGCAAGCGGCCCAGGCGATCGAGCGCGGCAAGGACGAGATCGTCATCGGTCGTGCACGGATCCTGACCACCCTCCACCACATCGCCCCGGGAGCGGCCGCCCGCATCACCCGCAACGAGTGACACACCCGCACACCCCCAGTGTGGCTCTCGAACCCCGCCCCACCGCCACTCCACGCGCCGCTGCGCAGCGCGCAGAGCCTCCGGCGGCGTGGGCCCGAGTGGGCTTCTCGCCCACCAAAGCGACACGGCACCCCGCCGCGCTGCGCGCGGCACGGTGCCGTGTACCCCCGGTGGGACTCGAACCCACACTTGAGCGATTTTAAGTCGCCTGCCTCTGCCATTGGGCTACGGGGGCGCGCCGTGATCAGCGATCCCACGCTACCCGCAGGGGCGCCCGCGACCGACAGTGTCAGGACTTCGCGGCGACCTTCTCAGGCTCCGACTCGGCCGGCTTTGGCTTCGGACGCGCCGCAAACTCCTCGAACACGTACCGCGGGTGCTGCACGGTCGACAGGTTCACGATGTCACGGCCGAGCCAGAGGTTGTTCCACCAACCCCAGATGACCCGCCACTTGCGCTCCCACGACGGCATCGCCAGGCCGTGGTAGCCGCGGTGCGCAAGCCAGGCGATGAAGCCCTTGAGCGCAAGCTTGCCCGACTGGAATACACCGTTGTACAGACCAAGACCCGCGACGGCGCCGAGGTTCTTGTGCACGTACTCGACGGGAAGCTCGCCGCGCAGGACCGCGGTGATGTTCTTGGCCATGAGCTTGGCCTGACGCACGGCGTGCTGCGCGTTCGGAACGCAGTACCCGCCGACGCCACCGCCCGTGAGGTCGGGCACCGCCGCAACGTCACCGGCGGCCCAGGCACCCTCGACGATCTCATCCTCGCTGCCGACGCGAAGGTCGGCGCGGGTACGGATGCGGCCACGTTCCTCGACGGGCAGGTCGCTGCCCCGCACGACTGTCGGGTTTGCCATGACACCGGCGGTCCAGACGATCAGATCGCTCGGGATGACCTCCCCGGTGGAGAGCTCGACGTTGCCGCCGACCGCTCCGGTGACCTGCGTGTCGAGGTGGACTGCTGCACCGCGCTCACCGAGTGACTTCAGGACCCACTTGCTAGTCTCGAGCGAGACCTCGGGCATGATCCGGCCCATCGCCTCGACGAGGTGGAAGTGGGTCTCGTCGAAGCTCAGCTCGGGGTACTTCTTGAGCAGAGCGGATGCGATGGAGCGAAGCTCGGCGAAGACCTCGATGCCCGCGAACCCACCACCCACGACGACGACGGTGAGCAGGCGCTCCCGCTCGGGTCCGGGGGAAGAGTCGCTGCCTTGTCAAAGTTCGAGAAGAGCTTGTCGCGGATCGCGACGGCCTCTTCGATCGTCTTCAGCCCCATGGCGTTGTCGGCGATCCCGGGGATCGGGAAGGTGCGCGAGACGGCGCCCGCGGTGACCACGATCTGGTCGTACTCTTCCTGCCACGGCTCACCGAGGGCCGGAGTAACCGTCGCTACCTTGTTGGCGTGGTCGATTCCGGTGATCTTGGCCGTCACGACGCGCGTGCGCTTGAGGTGACGACGCAGCGACACCACCGAGTGGCGAGCCTCGATCGAGCCCGCAGCGACCTCGGGAAGGAACGGTTGGTAGGTCATGTACGGAAGCGGGTCGACGATCGTCACCTGTGCTTCGCCGCGGCGAAGGTGCTTCTCGAGTTTCCAGGCCGTGTAAAAGCCGGCATACCCTCCGCCGACAATAAGGATCCTGGGCGTGGTGTTGCTCACGATGGGAGAACTCCTGAGATGTTTCAGCGGCGGGGGGCGCGGGACGCCAATCGGACGCGTCGGACAGCAGCGGTGACGCCGAGCGCCACCAGTATAGCCGCGACCGTGCCCGCCGTCAGCGGAACAGTCCCATACAGCAGTGACTCGGTACTCGGCAGCAGCGGCGAGGCCGCAGCCTGCTGCTCCACGGGAGGGAGGGGTTCGACTGCGGCGGGGGGAACTGTCGGCTCGGGATCGGGCACGAGATTTGCCCGACGGTAGATGGTGATCCACTCCGCGAGGCTCCCCAGGGGGTTCTCGCTGACCGCGGGTACGGATGCCGTCACCGCGGCCTGCGCATCCACCAGGCCGTACCCGTAGAGCGGATCGGGAAGCTCCGTCACTCCGGCGGGCGGGGTCGCGGTGCGGATGATGTGATTGATGACATTGTCGGCATCCATGTCGGGATAGGCGGAACGCACGAGTGCGGCAATACCCGCCACAATCGGGGCAGCACCACTGGTGCCGGGCCATTCGACCACGGTGCCGTCGGCAGAGACGCCCAGGAGCTTCTCGCTCGGCGCAACGACAGCGATCGTGATGCCCTGCGTCGAGGCGTCCAGGCTTGCGCGCCCCTGCGGATCCACTCCGCCGACCACGAGAACACCGGGGATCGTTGCCGGGGCACCGACGACTCCCGTCCCGCTCCCCCGGTTTCCGGCGGCCGCGACGACCACGACATCGTGTTCGAAGGCATACATGAATGCGTCGTCCCAGCTGCGATCCCAGTCCGGGGTATTCGTCGTGAACGACAGGTTGATGATGTCGGCGCCGTTGTCGACAGCCCAATAGATCGCCTGAGCGATCTGCTCCGTGAAGGGGACGGATGCCGACACACCGAATCCCACCGAGATCGACAGGAGCTCGGCATCCGGTGCCACACCGATCATGCCGGTCACAGGGCTTGTTCCGCGGGAGGCGGCGAGGGACGCGACCCAGCTGCCGTGATCGGGGTCTCGCGCTCCCACGGGCGTGCGACCGTCCGGCGACCCGAGGCCAGAGACATCCGTGCCGCCGACAACTCCCGAGAACTCCGGGGGTCCTTTGCCGATTCCGGTGTCGATGATGGCGATCTTCACGCCTGCGCCCGTGGAGGTTTTCCAGGCGTCCCGGATGCCGTAATCGTCGAGCCAGTACTCCGCCGCCCGGAGCGGGTCGGCCTCAGACGGCGACGGCGAGGGGGGAACGGTGAAACCGGGCAGCGCGATGATGCCGACGATCGCGAGCGTCACGGCTGCCAGCCGCCCGAGAGAGCGGCGGCGGGTCTCTGGCGCCGTCGCAGCGCTCACGCGATCTCCTCGGAAACAGCCTCCACCGGGCGGATGGCAGCTCCCGGGTCGGTGCAGACGCAACGATCCGGGGACCAATCTGACAGTGCCAGCGCCCGGTCCCCGATCGGGTTCACCCCGGCCCCGCGGCAAGCGAGTGCGCCAGCACAGCGTGCAGACACTTCACGCGTGTCGGCATGCCGCCCGCCGAGATACCAGCGATCTCCTCCGGGTCGCCGTACTGGGCGCGGTCCTCGAGATAGCTCTGGTGCGCGAGACGGTAGACCGCCGCGATCTCGTCGTCCACATCGAGCTGGTCAGCCAGCTCACGCATGGTGTGGTCGGCCTCGAGCACCGACATCGCGGCCGTCGCACCCGGATGCGTCAGGTAATAGAACGTCGGAAACGGCGTGCCGTCGGGAAGTCGCGGGGCGGTGGCGACAACCGTCGGGTTTCCGCACGCGCAACGCGCGGCGATCCCGAGCACGCCTCGAGCCGGGCGACCCAGCTGCTCGCGCAGAACGGCGAGTTCAGCCTCGGTGACGGGAGCGAACGGAGGCCTGGACACCTCTCCAGGCTACCGATGAGCTCCTGAAGTTCGGCTGCGTGTCCTGCGGCGACGCAGACTCGTCAGACAGTTGCTGCTGTCCGAACCCGAGCGCCGGTCACGGCGCGACTGTCGACTCCGAGGGAGTCGGCTCAGGATCGGGGATCCCGATGACCGGAAGCGCGGCGGTCTTCGCGAGCCCCGCCGCGGTCACCGAGCGCACGAGCTGCGACATCCAGTCGGTCGTGGTTTGCACGACCTCATCGCTCACGGGCGCCTGCTCTGCGGGTATCGCCGAGTCGGGAAGATCATCGTCGACGAGATACACGACCTCACCGGGGCGCACGTAATAGAGCCGCTCCCGAGCCTGCGTCGTGATGTAGGCCGGGTCCTGCCACCGGTCTTTCTCGGTCTCGAGAGCTGCGATCTCGTCCTGAGTTACCTGCACAGCCTGTTCGAGTGCCGCGATCCGCTGCCTCTGCTCGAGGTAGGTGCCCACGGTCGGAACCAGGACGAAGGCCGCGAGAACGACGAGGCCCAGCATGATCACCATGAAGCCTGAGAGCCGGATGCCGCCGAGCCAGCCCCGCACGTCGACGCGGCGCGCCGAGCGAGCACCGCGGGAACGAGAAGGGGGAGCCGGATTCGTCATCGCGGCTCCCCTCTCGTCAGGTCAGTTCGAGCGCATCAGCCCTTGAATCGCGGGAAGGCTCCACGACCGGCGAAGACCGCCGCGTCGCCGAGTTCTTCTTCGATGCGCAGAAGCTGATTGTATTTCGCGACACGCTCGCTGCGGGCAGGCGCACCGGTCTTGATCTGACCGCAGTTCACGGCGACCGCGAGGTCGGCGATCGTGGTGTCTTCGGTCTCGCCCGAGCGGTGCGACAGCATCGAACGGTAGCCGTTGGAGGTGGCAAGAGCCACGGCATCCAGGGTCTCGGAGAGCGTGCCGATCTGGTTGACCTTCACCAGCAGCGCGTTAGCAACACCCAGGTCGATGCCGCGCTGCAGGCGGCTCGGGTTGGTCACGAACAGGTCGTCACCGACCAGCTGCACCTTCGAGCCGATCGCGTCGGTGAGAGCCTTCCACGCGTCCCAGTCGTCCTCGGCGAGCGCGTCCTCGATCGTGACGATCGGGTAGTTCGCGACGAGGTCCGCGAAGTAGTCGGTCAGCTCAGCTGCCGTCCACGGCTTGCCCTCGACGGTGTAGACACCGTCGGAGAAGAACTCGGTGGCAGCGACATCCAGACCCACGGCGATGTCTTTGCCGGGGGTGAAGCCGGCCTTCTCGATCGCCTTCATGAGGAAGTCCAGGCCCTCGCGGTTGCTGGGCAGGTCGGGGGCGAAACCACCCTCGTCACCGAGGCCGGTCGAGAAGCCCGCAGCCTTCAGCTCGCCCTTGAGGACGTGGTAGGTCTCGGTGCCCCAGCGCAGCGACTCGGCGTAGGTCTCAGCGCCGATGGGTGCGAGGAAGAACTCCTGGAAGTCGATGCCGTTGTCGGCGTGCTCGCCACCGTTGATGACGTTGAACAGCGGAACGGGCAGCACGTGCGCGTTGGGTCCGCCGAGGTAGCGGAACAGCGGCAGGTCGGCGCTGTCGGCCGCGGCCTTGGCGACGGCCAGGCTCACGCCGAGGATCGCGTTCGCGCCGCAGCGCGACTTGTTGTCGGTGCCATCGGTCTCGATGAGGATCTCATCGACGATGCGCTGCTCGCTGGCATCCACGCCCTCAAGCGCGGGGCCGAGTTCGTCGATGACGGCAGCGACGGCCTTGAGCACGCCCTTGCCGCCGTACCGGCTCTTGTCGCCGTCACGCAGTTCATACGCCTCGAATGCGCCGGTGGATGCACCGGACGGGACGGCCGCCCGCTGAACGGTGCCGTCTTCGAGGAGGACTTCCACCTCGACGGTCGGGTTGCCGCGCGAATCGAGAATCTCGCGCGCGCCTACAGCCTCAATCAATGCCACGAAAGGACTCCTTGTTTGGGAGGGTTGTGTCGGAGCGTCGTCGGTCCGACATCGAGTCTAGTGACGACGGATGCTGCGCCACAGGCCCGCTGGGCGGAGAAAAGCTCAGACCACCACCGCGAGCGCGATCCCATCCCATCCCTTGCGGTCGAGGGTCTGCAGGGCAGTCGCATCGAACCGCGGATCATCGCGGAGCATCTCGAGTCCGCGCCGGGTACCGACGACCTGGCTGGTCGTGTCGAGCGGATCGGCGACCTGGCCGGATCGGCCGATGTTGTCGACGACGACAACGGTTCCCGGACGCCCGAGGCGCGCAGCCCAGTCGAGGTAGAGCGTGTTGGACTCCTTGTCAGCGTCGATGAAGACGAGGTCGAACGGGTCGCCCTCCGCGAGGGTCGGCAAGACGTCAGCGGCCTTCCCGACGCGGACCTCAACGCGATCTCCGACGCCCGCTCGATCGAGGTTGGCGCGCGCGATCGACGCGTTGACCGGTTCCGCCTCGATCGTAATCACCCTCCCCCCAGCGGGAAGCGCGCGGGCCAGCCAGATCGTCGAGTACCCACCGAGCGTGCCGACCTCAAGCACCCGGCGGGCGCCGGCGATTCTTGCGAGCAGGTGCAGGAACTTGGCGTTCACGGGGGCTACCTCGATCGCCGGCAGCCCAGCGCTGCTCTGATCGGCAAGTGCCGCCTCGAGCGCAGCATCCTGCTCGACAAGAGTCTCTGTCAGGTAGTGATCGACACGCGTCCACGCATCCGGAGTTGGCACTGTCATATCGCCAGACAACCGCGCCGGAGGGGGCGAGGTCAACGGGTTCGCTCTGGTGCGAGTGGTGGCTGGCGCCGGAATTGGTCGGTAGCGGCACTCGTGGCGACCCGGGTGGCCTGCTGGTCGTTGGTCACTTCTTTGCCTCCTCACGGGCGCGAAGGCCCTCAATCGCCGCCGCAGCCGTTGCGGCGTCATCGACGGTCACGACAAACACGCGCCCGCTTCTCTTGGCGATCTCGAGCGCCTCGCCGCGACGCAGAACGACGCCCGTCCGGCCGTCCAGCGCGGTGCGCACGCCCCACCCGCCGAAGTCCGCCAGCGGGTTGACGAGGATGGCGCGCACGGCAGCGATCTCGGTCAGCGGAACGTGGAAGCGCGGAACACCGAGATAGCTGATCACCCGCACGCCGGAGTCGTCGACCCGCACCCGGAAGAGGCCGGTCGCGGTGATCGCGAGCCCCACCACAAGAGCAACCGAGAGCAGAATGGGCCAGGCTGATCCCCCAGCAAGAGCGTCGAACACCGCACCACCCAGGAGGAGGATTCCGAGTCCGAGGAGGATGACCATCCCGAGCCGGGACATCGTGACGCTACGCATCCACACGACGCGCTCTCCCGGTGCGAAGGTGGGCACATGGCCATCGTCGGCGACTGCGACGGTCCCGCCGCTGACAGTCACCGCCGGCTGCAAGAACCACGCGAGAACGCCGAGGACGACCCCGGCGACACCGCCGGCCAGAAGTGCGGGCAGGACGCCCGGCGCTGCCTCGCCGGTCACCAGCCCGCGCTGCGCCAGCGTTGCCCAGGTGGTCAGGACGAGGATCGCCCCGACCACTGCAGGCGTCATCGTGCCGAGGAAGCGCATCGTCGGCCCCCACTCGCCCTCACGCGTCCCCAGGAGCGCGAAGACTCCAAGGAGTGCCGTGAGCAGGATGCCGAAGCCTGCGCTGAACAGCGGCACGACCCACGGGGGCGCGAACCCGTCGGCCTCCCCGGCGGCATTCCAATGGATCGCGACCGGGTCGGGCAAGGATGGCAACGCCGCGACCTGCACTCCGACGGCGACGGCCGTCAGGACGAGCGGCAGGGCGATACCCAGCCACAGGAATGCGCGACGCGCACGCGCGAGCGCGGCGGAGTTGTCGGTCATGAGGTCTCCTCTTCGGATGGGCGGCAAGCGTCGCGCGAGTCGCTCGCCAGGTTGTCGGGCCCGCCGATCACGCCGTCAGGGGTGCGGGCATTCGCATCCACAAGAAGAGAAGCGAGCGCTCCCGGAGCGATTCCAAGATCGCGAGCCCGCTGGGCGAGGGCCAGAACGTCGTCGTGGAGCTCGCGAAGCGCGGCGGCGGCATCCGTTACGACGGCGCCGCGGCCGCGGCGCAGATCGATGACACCTTCGTCTCGCAGGTGTTGGTAGGCGTGAAGCGCGGTGTGCAGGTTGAGATCCAGCGCGTCCGCGACCTCGCGCGCGGAGGGGAGCCGGTCACCCGCTCGCAGGCGACCTCCCGCGACCGCGCTCCGGACGGACGCGGCGATTTGTTCCCAGAGGGGAACGTCTCGCGAGGGGTCGATGCGAATCAGCACTCTTTTATTCTAGTTGCAATAGAACAATTACAAAAGATGATCGACGGTCGTGCCTCAATTCGAAGGCACTCCCTGGATTCGCGGATGGCGGGTCGCTGCGCTCGTTCTCCCATAGCCCAAGGAACCCGCGACCGCCGGAAGGAGGGCCTCGGCAGTGCGCCGATAGCCGAGCGGGCTCGGGTGGAAGCGGTCCAGGCTGAACATCTCATCGGGCTGCGAGATGAAGAACGGTCCGACCGCGTGACGGAGCGACACGGCGTAGGCGCCGGCGCCGACCGCGGCCTCCTCCTGCGCGTCGGCGAGCTGGCGCGACATCCTCGACCCCAGCGATCGCAGGGGTTGCGGCACCGGCCGCAGCGCGCCGAGGTCTGGGCAGCTTCCCACCACGACCTGCGTACCCCGTCCGCGCAGCCGTTCGATCGCCGCGACAAGGTGCCGCACGGAGGTGGATACCGCGACGCGGTGCGTGATGTCGTTGCCGCCGACCACGATGACTGCGACATCCGGCCGATAGTCATCGGCGAGCTCGTCGAGCTGGGCTCCCAAGGCCGAAGACTCCGAGCCGACGACCGCCGCAGTGCGCAGCCTCACGGGGCGCTTCGCCTTCTTCGCCAGTCCGATCGCCAGACGTGCGCCGAGCGTCTCTTTGCGCCGTTGCGCGCCGAGACCCGCGGCGATCGAGTCACCCAGCACGAGAAGCTCGATCGGGTCACCCTCGAGCTTTCGGCGCCACACCCGATCGGCCTCGAGCGCGTCCTCACCGAGCGGTTTGCCGATGAGTCGCCGGGCCTGCGCGGCCTGGCGATCGAGCAACGCGCGCGCGGCAAGGGCCGTCGTCGCCGCGGCGCCCACCACCGCCGCTGCCCACAGCGCCCCGGTCGTGATCCGGCTCATGGTGCGATTTGAGCCGCTCGATCTGAATCGCCGCTGACGCACCGGTGAACGAACGAGCGGTAAACGGATCAGCCGAGCTGCTTGAGCTCGAGGGTGTCGATGGTCGCTCCCGGGCGGACTGCCGCGAAGTGGGTGTACCCGTCGGCGGTCGCGCGATCCAGCAGCGGCTTGAGGTTCTTCGGGCGCTGCTCGAGGCGCACGCGACTTCCCCGGGCCACGAGCGCTGACTTCAGCGCGACGAGCTCAGCGAGCTCGACCTCCCGGTCGTGAACGAGCACGACGGCGTCAATGTCGTCATCGGCTGCGTCCGCGACGAGGTCGACGAGCCGTTCGAAGCCGAGCGAGAACCCGACGGCGGGAACGTCCTGGCCGAGGAACCGGCCGATCATGCCGTCGTAGCGACCCCCGCCACCGAGCGAGTAGGACACCAGCGGGTGGGCGATCTCGAAGATCGTGCCGGTGTAATAGCCCATGCCGCGAACGAGGAACGGATCGAACACCAGCGGAGCCTCTCCCCCGCGGGCAACCGCGACTGCATCGCCGATCGCGGCGAGGGCGCCGATGGCCTCTCCCTCGAGCCCGTCGGGCAGCGCTGCACGGATCTGCTCCTCGTCGAAGCCGCTCACGGTGCCCTTTTCCCGAGCCAAGAATTCCGCGAGGGCGTCGACCGCTTCGGGCGCCGCCGAGCGTTCACGCAGTTCGGTCGCCACACCCACCGCACCGATCTTGTCGAGCTTGTCGATCGTGATGAGCACGCCCGGACGCTCTGCTTGGGGAAAGCCGAAGTGATCGAGCATCGCATCCAACAGACGACGATCGTTCACGCGCACAATGCCGCCCTCGAGCCCCAGCGCGTCCAGCGCGTCGAGGGTGGCGGTGATGAGTTCGGCTTCGGCGCGCGACGAAGGATCGCCGATGATGTCGATGTCGCACTGCACGAACTGCCGGTATCGACCCTTCTGAGGCCTTTCGGCACGCCAGACCGGCGCGATCTGCACGGCACGGAACACGCCCGGAAGCTCGGCCCGGTGGCTCGCGTAGAAGCGTGCAAGCGGCACCGTCAGGTCGTACCGCAGGCCGAGGTCCGAGAGCGCTGCGGGGTCGTCGGCTGCCGCCCGGATGCCGTCGGCATCCAGTCCGCGACGAAGGACGTTGTAGGCGAGCTTCTCGTTGTCACCACCGATACCGGCGTGCAGCCGCTCGTAGTCTTCGACGACCGGAGTCTCGATCTCGTCGAAGCCGTGGGCGCGGTAGCGCTGTCGGATGACGGCGAGCACGCGCTCTCGGCGAGCCTTGTCGGCGGGGAGGAAATCGCGCATGCCGCGCGGCGGGGTGACGGGTGGCACCGGCCTATTCTTCCAGGTCGGCAGGCTCCGCTTCGGCAGCCCGGATCTCCCCCGCGAGCGTGCGCAGTCGTTGGCGCAGTGCGCGCTCGGCATCCCAGCCGTGATCCCGGGCGGTCGAGACGAGGGCGAGGAGCGCGTCGCCGAGCTCATCTTCGGACGCAGGAGTCGCCGGCGGTGTCGCGTCGGCGCCACCACCGAGTCGCGGTGATGTCAGTGCGGGCAGCGACCCGGCCTTTCCCACCAGTTTCTGCGCGAGCGCGAGTGTCGGCATCCGTTCGCTCACGCCATCCAAGACGCTCGTGCGAGCGCGCTTCTCTTCGGCTTTGGCGGCGTTCCACAGCACCAACACCTGCTCGGGCGTCTCGGCAGTTTCGCCGGCGAAAACGTGCGGATGCCGGCGCACCATCTTGTCGGTGAGGGTGCGGGCTACATCATCGATGTCGAACGGGTCATCGCTGTCACGCGAAGCGATCTCGGCGTGGAACAGCACCTGCCACAGCAGGTCGCCCAGCTCCTCCCGCAGGTCGGCTCGTGTCCCGACCTCCACCGCATCGATCAATTCGGCGCTCTCCTCGACGAGGTAGGGCACGAGCGCCCGGTGATCGATCTGCTGGGTCCACACACACCTGTCGCGCACCGCTCGCATCGTGTCGGCAGCCCGGCGCAGCGGGTCCGCTGAGGTCGGCTCGGCCGGGTCGGTCATGACGTCGCTGCTTCGCTCGGTTCACTGACGGAACTTGCCCGCCGCCGGTAGTGGCGAGCGCGCGTCGACACCAGGATGCCGGCGATGATCACCGAGATCAACGAGCCGGAGAGCACACCCAGGACAGCCTCGTCGGTGAGGAGGTCGTTGCCTTCGAATGCGAGTTCAGACAGCAGCAGCGACACTGTGAAGCCGATGCCCCCGAGCGCGCCGGCGGCGATGAGGTCAGCAAGCGGCAACCGCGGCATCGCGGGGTCGTGCGCAACACGTTGCGAGATCCACCCGAACAGCGAAATGCCGAGGATCTTTCCGACCGGCAGCGCGATCAGGATGCCGTAGAAGGCCGGCGTGAGTTCTTCGATCGAGACGGCCGGGATGATGACGAGTGCCGACGAGAAGGCGAACAGCGGGAGCACGATGACGTTGACCCACGGCTCCATGGCGTGCCGCGTGTGAAGCGCGGGCTGCTGGGCCATCGCAAGGCCCAGCGCGACGCCGGCGATCGTGGCGTGAACACCCGACAGGTAGACCAGAACCCACGTGCCCGCGGCAAGCAGCAGAAGGATCGGGATGAGGGCGGCGCGCGCCCGGGTATCGAGCTTGCGGCTCAGGTACCCGAAGATCACGACGAGCACTGCCGCAGCGGCAAGGAGAGCGATGTTGACGCCGTCGGTGAAGAGCACCGCGATGAAGATGATGCCGACGATGTCGTCGAGGATCGCGAGCGCGAGCAAAAAGATCCGCACGCCCGAGGGCAGACCTTTGCCGAAGACCGCGAGGACGCCGAGGGCAAAGGCGATATCGGTGGCTGTCGGGATCGGCCATCCGTCGGCTGACTCCGTGCCCCACGCGAACGCGAGGTAGACCGCGATCGGCACGATCACGCCGCCCGCCGCGGCGATCGCGGGCTGCAGCGCCTTGCGCGCCGAGTTGAGCTGTCCGTTGGTCAGCTCGAATTGCAGCTCCACGGCGACGACGAAGAAGAACAACGCAAGAAGTCCATCAGCGATCCAGTGACCCACCGAGAGCTCGAAGACGCCCGGGATGCCGACGTAGGTGTGCTGCAGTTCCTGCACACTGTGGCCGATCGGGGAGTTCGCGATGATGAGTCCCGCGGCAGCAGCAACCAGCAGCATGATGGCGGGAAAACGCGCAGAGCGAAGCAACGACATGGAGTCCTTTCGGGGGATGCGGCAGCCGACGCCGACCAGACTTCCCGGCTCTCCGCCCCCTATCCTACCGGCGGGGCCCGATGCACCTCGAAGCCGACTCGGGTCGCACCCGTCACGACTCGTCACACGTCACCTTGATGAAACACCTGGCAGATACGGTGGAATCCATGTATGAACTGACCCGGACCGAAGCCATCGACCTCGTCGGCCGATACGAAGCGGGTCAGGAGATACCCGAGCAGATGCGCGCCGATGTGCGCCTGCTCGGCTCGCTCCTCGGTGAAGTGCTCCGCGAGAGCGGGTCGCCGGGGCTGTTCGAGGATGTCGAGCGCCTGCGCCTTGCGACCATCCAGGCCTACACGGATGAGACGCCCGAGGCTTTCGCGCATGCCACCGAGGTTGCCGAGTCATTCTCCATCGAGCGTGCACATGAGGTGGCCCGCGCGTTCACGGCGTACTTCCACCTCGTGAACCTCGTCGAAGAGCACCAGCGAGTGCGGATCGTGCGCGAGCGCGACGGCCGCCCTGACAGCGAGGGCGCAGCCGACTCGATCGAGGCCGCGTACGCGCGCCTCGCAGACGAAGTCGGTGAGGATACCGCGCTCGCCCGCCTGCAGGCGCTGCGCTTCCACCCCGTCTTCACGGCGCACCCCACCGAGGCGCGTCGCCGGGCGATTTCTTCCAGCATCCGTCGCCTCGCGGGGCTGCTGCAGGAGCACGACGACCGCCTGCGCGACGGCAACGACACGGCGCGCCTGGAACGGCGGATGGTCGAAGAGATCGACACCCTGTGGCGCACAGCCCCGCTGCGACCTGAGAAGCCGTCGCCGGTCGACGAAGTGCGCTCGGTCATGGCGATCTTCGACGAGACGCTCTACACCGTGGTCCCCGCCGTGTATCGGCGCCTCGATGACATGCTGCAGGGCACGAACGCGGGTGGTCGCGCACCGCTCGTCGCCCCCTTCGTGCGCGTGGGCTCGTGGGTCGGCGGCGACCGCGACGGAAACCCGTTCGTGACGGCATCCGTGACCCGCAAGGCCGCTGGCATCGCCGCCGAGCACATCCTGCTGGGGCTCGAGCGCACGACGCAGCGCATCGGGCGAACCCTCACCCTGGATGCCGAGACCACGCCACCGTCCGACGCACTGGTGACCCTGTGGAAGCGGCTGAAGGCTGCAGACGAAGAGGCAGCTACCGAGATCGCGAAGCGGTCGCCGAACGAGCCGCACCGCCGCATCCTGTTGATGCTCGCGCGCAAGATCGACGCAACGCGGCTGCGGGATGCCGACCTCGCGTACCGCGAGCCGAGCGAGTTCCTCGCCGACCTGCGCACCGTGCAGGACTCGCTCGTCGCAGCGGGGGCTGCCAGGCAGGCCTACGGTCACCTGCAGCAGCTGATCTGGCAGGTCGAGACCTACGGTTTCCACCTCGCGGAGCTCGAAGTGCGGCAGCACTCGGCTGTGCACGCGAAAGTGCTGGCCGAGCTCGATGCGGCTGCCGGTTCGGCCGGCGAGCTTTCGGAGCAGGCCGACGAGGTGCTCGAGGTCTTCCGGACGATCGCGTTCCTGCAGGAACGCTACGGTCCGGCAGCGGCGGGCCGCTACATCGTGTCGTTCACCCAGTCCGCCGAAGATCTCGCGAACGTCCATCGCCTCGCGCGCCACGCGGTCGGCGAGGACGGACGGATGCCGGTGCTCGATGTGATCCCGCTGTTCGAGACCTTCGCTGACCTGCAGGCTGCACCGGGCATCCTTGCGGAGATCGTGCAGCATCCCGAGTTCGCGGACAGGCTGGAGCGCACGGGTCGGCGCCTGGAGGTCATGCTCGGCTACTCGGACTCGTCGAAGGATGTCGGGCCGGTCGCCGCGACACTCGCGCTCTATGAGGCGCAGGCCGACATCGCCGCCTGGGCGAAGGACGAGGGAATCGAGCTCACGCTCTTCCACGGTCGTGGCGGTGCGCTCGGCCGCGGAGGCGGCCCCGCGAACTCCGCGATCCTCGCGCAGCCGCCGCACTCGGTCGATGGCCGGTTCAAGCTCACGGAGCAGGGCGAGGTGATCTTCGCTCGCTACGGCGACCCCGAGATCGCGATGCGCCACATCGATCAGGTAGCTGCAGCTGCGCTGCTGGCATCCGCACCCTCGATCGAGCGGCGCAACTCGGGCGCTGCGCGGAAGTTCGCCGACGTCGCGGCGACGCTGGATGCGACATCCCGCCAGCGCTTCTTCGACCTCGTGAAGGCCCCGGGGTTTGCGCCGTGGTTCGCCCAGGTCACCCCGATGGAAGAGATCGGGCTGCTCGCGCTCGGCTCTCGGCCAGCACGCCGCGGCCTGTCGGTCGAGTCCCTCGCGGACCTGCGCGCCATCCCGTGGGTGTTCGCCTGGGCGCAGGCGCGCATCAACCTCGCCGGATGGTTCGGCCTGGGCACCGCGCTTGACGCCGTCGGCGACGAAGACCTGCTGCGCGAGGCTTACGAGCAATGGCCGCTCTTTAGGACCATGATCGACAACGTCGGCATGAGCCTTGCCAAGACAGACCCGCGGATCGCGCGCCGCTATCTCGAACTCGGCGACCGCGACGACCTGGCAGGCCTCGTCCTCGACGAGATGACGCTGACCCGCTCGTGGGTCGTGAGGCTCACCGGGGGCGACGAGGTGCTTGCCAACAAGCCTGTGCTGCAGCGTGCGGTGAAGCTCCGTAGCCCCTATGTCGATGCGCTGTCGCTGCTTCAGCTGCGAGCGCTGCGCGGGCTTAGGGACGCCGCGGCATCCGATGCCCCGCGGACCCCGATCAGCAGCGCCTTCTGCTGCTCTCGGTGAGCGGGGTCGCGGCGGGACTGCAGAACACCGGGTGATCCTGCGCGGATCGCGCGTCGCTGCCAGCGGTGTCGGTGGGCAGGGTTAGCGTCTGGGCATGGCTATCACGACCGTCGAGACTTGCCCGCTGTGCGGCACCGATGACGTTCGCGTCGACGACGTGGCTTGGTTTGCCATCGCGTTCGATCGCCGGGCCGAACTTCACGACGATGTCGAGACGCAGGATGCCGTGGTGTTTCTGTGCCGCGAATGTGGCGTGAACTGGGACTGACCGCTCAGTCGAGGCGAACGTCGTCGGCGTGCCGCGCGAGACTCCGGCCGTAGCGCTCCGTGAGCTGGACCATCAGATCCGGCGTCTCGCGGTCGAGCCCGAACACGTAGCCCGGGAAGTCGAGGTCTTTCTGCGCTTCCCAGATCTCGTCGTGCCGGTCGGGCGAGTACAGCTGCGCCGGATTTCCGACGGCGATCCACCCGATCGGAACGACCGTCCCCGCGGGAAGGACTGTCCGCAGGTGCACGACGGCATTGATGCGAACTTCGGCTCGCTCCCCGATCCGCGCGCCGTTGAACACGCGCGTGCCTGTGGCGAGAAACACTTCGTCGGCGATCGACGCGCCCGAGATGCTCGCCATCGGCCCGACCAGCACGTGGTGGCCAATGTGCACGGCATCCGTCGCGCTGGCACGGATCAGCGCGTTCTCCATGACGATGACGTTTTCGCCTATCGTGATGGGGCCGCCTTCGGCCGTAATGACGGCGCCGTGCAGGACCTGGGAATTCGCCCCGATCGTGACATCACCCGAAATCACCGCGCTGGGCGCGATGACGGCCGTGGGGTGGATGCGGGGCTGCGCCCCGAGGTGCTCGAACCGCATCGTTCCTCCTCGATCGGTGTCAGCGTACCGCGCCGGAGTTCCGCACCACCCCGGACTGTTGCGAGCGGCGCTACCGTTGTGGGGATGGCACTTTCCTCCCGAACCACGTCCCGCGCGCCCCGACCGACGATCGAGTTCACCGTTCTCGAGACGACCTGGCTGAACCCACACCTTGTGCGCGTCCGCCTCGGCGGGCCCGGCTTCGTTCAGTTCCAGGACCGGCCCGAGACCGACAAGTACGTGAAGCTGAAGTTCACGACTCCCGAACCCGAGTCACACCCCGTGACGCGAACGTACACGGTGCGCCACGTCGACCGTGCCGCGCAGGCGATCGACGTCGACTTCGTCATCCACGGCGACGAGGGACTTGCAGGTCCCTGGGCAGCGACGGTGGAGCCTGGCGCGACGATCAGTCTCATGGGGCCTGGCGGCGGCTACTCCCCCGATCCCGACGCCGACTGGCATCTGTTCGCGGGTGACATGTCGGCAGTTCCCGCCATCGCGGCCGCACTCGAAGCTCTCCCCGTGCACGCGGTGGGCGCGGCGATCATCGAAGTCGACACCGAGGCTGACATCCTCGACCTCGATCACCCAACCGGCGTCGACGTCGTGTGGATCAGCAACCCGGATCATGCCGTTTCGGCGCTCGCTGACGCCGTCCGGACGATCGACTGGCGCGAGGGACGCGTTCACGTCTTCGCCCACGGCGAGCGCGAAGCGATGAAAGAACTCCGCCGCGTGTTCTTCGACGAGCACGCCCTCGAGCGCGGACAGGTATCCCTATCGGGATACTGGGCCCGCGGCCGTACCGAAGACCGATTCCAGGCCGAAAAGCGCGAGCCGATCGGCCAGATCCTTCCGCCCGCCTAGGTGTGATGTCCAGGCAGGTTGTTGAGTCTGCTGAAGGGTGGGGCTCCGATCGCGGAGTGGCGCCTGTGCTGATTGTAGAAGTGCAGCCAACCGGGCAGCGCGGCGCGACGCTCGCTGTCTGAGGAGTAGAACCGGGCGTATGCCCAGCCGTCGGCGAGGGTACGGTGGAACCGCTCGATCTTCCCGTTGGTCTGTGGGCGGTAGGGGCGGGTCCGCTTGTGTCGGATGTTGAGCATGGCGCAGGCGTCTCGCCAGGCGTGGGAACGATAGGCCGATCCGTTGTCGGAGAGGACCCGTTCGACGGTGACGCCGTGGTCAGCGAACCATGCGACGGCGCGTTCGAGCACGCCGATCGCGGTGACTGCCTTCTCGTCCGTGCAGATCTCGACGTAGGCGACGCGGGAGTGATCGTCGAGCACGGTGTGCAGGAACGCGGTGCCGATGTTGGGATGGCCTTTCTCGGTGTATCCGGCGCCGGCGCGGGCGGCGCGCTGCTTGTTCTGCTTGCCTTGTTGCTCGCCCACGTATCGCCAGCCGCCGCCGTCGGGGATGTTGCCGAACTTGGTGACGTCGACGTGGATCATCGCCCCTGGATGGTCGTGTTCGTAGCGACGGATGGGTTCGCCGGTGACCCGGTCGATATGGCTGAGCCGGTTGATCCGCGCCCGCACCAGCACCGCATGCACGGTCGAGGCCGAGATGCCGAGCTCGCCGGCGATCTGCGCTGGACCCAGTCTGCGACGCCACCGTAACCGTAGGATCCGCTTCACCGTCGCGGGCGGTGTCTTGGTGGGCATCGAGCGTGGTCGGCTGGACCGATCAACCATTCCCGCGGGCCCTTCGGCGCGGAACCGGGCCGCCCACTTCCGGGCGGTCGGCGGGGAAGTCATGAACATCTTCGCCGCGACGATGACAGGCCAGCGCTCTTCGACTATGAGCTTGGCCAGCCGCAGTCGAGCGCGCGGGGTGAGAGCAGCGTTAGCGTGGGACAAGAAGGCCTCCTGTGTGCGTGAAGCGGTTCCTAGACAGCTCCACTCTCGCAACGGGAGGCCTTCACCCGTCACCAGATCACACGCGATTCACGCAACAACGTCCCTGGACATCACACCTAGGGCGTGTCTGACAAAGGTTGAGGGCTTCGGCTGAGAGTCTCGAGGGGTGTCGCGGTTTCAGATGCTCTCGGATGGTCAGTGGTCGTTGATCGAGAGGATGCTGCCGCGTCCCACGGGCCGGCCGGGGCGGAAGTTCTCCGACGCCCGCACCATGGTGGAGGGGATCGTCTACCGGTATCGGACGGGGATCGCATGGCGGGATCTGCCGGAGGTGTTCGGTCCGTGGCAGACGGTGTGGACCTGGCATCGCCGGATGGCATCGGACGGGACCTGGGACCGGGTGCTCGCGAAGGTCACAGCCGCAGCGGACGCGGCCGGGATGGTCGACTGGTCACTGTCGGTGGACTCCACGATCGCACGGGCGCATCAGCACGCGACGAACACGACCCGCCTCACAGGGGGCTGGATCGAACTACAAGGATCTGACGCTCGAGCCGCCTGACCATGACATCGGCCGCTCGCGGGGCGGCCTGTCGACGAAGATCCACCAGCTCGTGGACGGCAACGGGCTGCCGCTGGTGACGCTGATCACACCGGGGCAGGCCGGGGACTCGCCGATGTTCCTGCCGTTGATGGCGCAGCTGCGGGTCGGCCGCGACACCGGCCGGCCGAGGACCCGGCCTGACGCGGTCCGGGGTGACAAGGCGTACTCGTCCCGCGCGATCCGAGGACATCTGCGCTCCCGCGGAATCAAGGCCGTGATCCCCGAACCCGACGACCAGAAGGGCCACCGAAAGCGGCGCGGATCACGAGGCGGCCGCCCGGTCGGGCTCGATGTCGCCGACTACAAGAATCGGAACGTGATCGAGCGGCGCTACTGCCACATCAAGCAGTGGCGGGGACTCGCGACCCGGTACGACAAGCACGCCGTGATCTACCGCGCCGCGATCGTCCTCAACGCCGTCATCGCCTGGACCAAGGCTTTGTCAGACACGCCCTAGGCGTCGGCAGGTGCGGTAGCGGGTGACGGCTCGGGCCACAGCTGCCCGAGAAGCGTGTCGACCCATTCGATGAGGTCGGCATCCGCCACCGACTCGCCGCTGGCCCGAGGCAGCGGCACGACCACAGCCTCGCCACCGGCCAACAGCTTCGCTGCGGGATACAGCCGCTGCAGGCGGACACGCATCGAGTCCTCCAGTCGCGCCGGAGCGATGCGCAGGTTCGGACCCATCGCGACGACATCCGTCAGACCTGCGCGCGCGGCGCGGCGACGCAGCCGGGCCATCGACAGCAGCCCGGCGACGTCGGTCGGCGGCTCGCCGTAGCGGTCGGTGAGCTCCTCGACGACAGCGTCGATCGCGTCATCCTTGGCGCTCGCGGATGCCGCCGCCGAGAGCTTCTGATACGCCTCGAGACGGAGCCGCTCGCTGTCGATGTAGTCCTCGGGGATGCGGGCCTGCACGGGCAGCTCGAGCCGCAACTCGGCGGGGCCCTCGACGTCCTCGCCGCGGAAGGTTGCGACAGCCTCACCGATCATCCGCAGGTAGAGGTCGAACCCGACCCCGGCGATATGCCCGGCCTGCTCGGCGCCGAGGAGGTTTCCGGCACCGCGCAGCTCGAGGTCCTTGAGCGCAACCTGCATCCCACTGCCCAGATCGTTGTTGACGGCGATCGTTTCGAGTCGGTCGGCAGCGGTCTCTGAAAGCGGCTTCGTGTCGTCGTAAAGGAAATACGCGTAGGCGCGCTCCCGGCCACGCCCCACACGGCCGCGCAGCTGGTGAAGCTGTGACAGTCCGTACTTGTCGGCCCGGTCGATGATGATCGTGTTGGCGTTGGCGATATCGAGGCCCGTCTCGATGATCGTCGTCGAGACGAGTACGTCGGCCTTGCGCTCCCAGAAGTCGTCGACGACCTGCTCGAGCTGATGCTCACCCATCTGCCCGTGAGCGACCACGACCCGCGCCTCCGGCACGAGCTCTGCCAGTTCGCTCGCTACCCGCTGGATCGAACTCACCCTGTTGTGGACGTAGAAGACCTGACCCTCCCGCAGCAGCTCCCGGCGAATGGCCGCCGCAATCTGCTTGTCATTGCGAGCCCCGACATACGTGAGGATCGGATGCCGGTCTTCGGGTGGTGTCTGCAGCGTCGACATCTCCCGGATGCCTGTCACGGCCATCTCGAGCGTTCGAGGAATGGGGGTGGCGCTCATCGCGAGGATGTCGACATTGGTCTTGAGCTTCTTCAGGGCGTCCTTGTGCTCGACGCCGAACCGCTGCTCCTCATCGATGATCATGAGTCCGAGGTCCTTGAAGATCACCTTCTCGGTCAGGATCCGATGCGTACCGATCACCATGTCGATGGTGCCGTCGGTGAGGCCCGCCAACGTCTCCCGGGCCTCCTTGTCGGTCTGGAATCGCGAGAGTGCCTTGACCTTGACCGGGAAGCCCGCGAAGCGCTCCGTGAACGTCTCGAGGTGCTGCTTGACCAGCAGCGTCGTCGGAACGAGCATCGCTACCTGCTTGCCGTCCTGAATGGCCTTGAATGCGGCCCGCACGGCAACCTCGGTCTTCCCGAACCCGACATCCCCCGACAGCAGCCGGTCCATGGGGATCGGCCGCTCCATGTCGGCCTTGATCTCATCGATTGTCTGCAGCTGATCCATCGTCTCGGCGAACGGGAAAGCCTCTTCGAGCTCACGCTGCCACGGCGTATCCGGTCCGAAAGCGTGCCCCTTGGCCGCCATCCGCGCCGAGTAGAGCTTCACGAGTTCAACGGCGATATCGCGCACCGCCTTGCGCGCACGGCCCTTCGCCTGGGCCCAGTCGCTGCCGCCCATCTTTGAGAGGGTCGGCGCCTCACCGCCGACGTAGCGCGAGAGCAGGTCGAGCTGGTCGGTGGGGACCATGAGCTTGTCGCCGGGGTACCCCCGTTTGGACGGCGCGTACTCGAGCACGACATACTCGCGCACGCTCTTGACCGGGTTTCGGCCGCCCGACGACACCTCACGCTTCGCGAGTTCGACGAACCGTCCGATCCCGTGCGTGGCGTGCACGACGTGATCACCGGGAGTCAGCTGGAGTGGATCGACGACGTTCCGGCGCTTCGACGCGAGCTTCTTGACCACACGGCTGTCGCCACCGATCGTGCGTCCGTAGAACTCAGACTCCGTCAGCACGGCCAGGCGGGCGTCCTCGAGCTCAAAACCGCGCTCGAGCTGTGCCACCGCGAGTGTGGCCCGGCCGGGCTCGGGTGCGGCATCCGCGTCCTCGACGAGCGCTGCCGCAATCTCCCGCTCCGCGAGAACGTCCCTGGCGCGCTCAACCAGTCCCGCGCCGGATGCCGTGACCACGACGCTCCACCCGGCGGTCACGAGGTCGCCCACGTAGGCGGTGGCCCCCTCGACGTTGCCGTGGAACGACGGCACCGATCGTGCGGGAATCCTCACTGGCGCATCGCCGAGCATGTCCTCACGGTCGTCGGCGAGCAACCCCTCGGCTGCCGCATCGGCAGCTCCCGAGTCGAAGGGACTCAACGTCCACCACACGCCGGCACGTTCGTGAACTGCCTCACGTAGCGCCGCGATAGTCAGAAAGTCGCCAGCGCCCAGATCGATCGGCGTGTTCGCGCCAGCTGTCGCAGCGCTCCACGCGGCCTCGAGAAACTCCCGGTTGGTCTCGGCGAGAGTCCGGGCGCGTGTGCGGGATCGCTCGGGGTCCACGAGAGCAACGGCAGACCCCGCGGGCAAATAGTCGACGAGGGTCGCCATCCGCGGCACGAGCGCCGGCGTCAGCGACTCCATCCCCTCGGCAGGGATCCCCTCCGCCATCTTCTCGAGCATCCCCTGCAGGCCCGCGAACTCGCCGGCCAACTGCCGTGCACGAGCGCGCACATCAGCGGTGAGCAGGAGTTCGCGCCCGGGAAGCAGATCGACGGCTTCGACGGCCCCGGGCAGCGAACGCTGGTCGGCGACCGAGAACGTACGGATCTGGTCGACCTCGTCGCCGAAAAACTCGACGCGGTACGGGTGATCGGCAACGGTCGGGAACACATCCAGGATGCCGCCGCGCACCGCGAACTCGCCGCGGCGTGAAACCATGTCGACGCGGTGGTAGGCGAGCTCGACCAGGCGCTCGACGATCAGCGCGAGATCGTGGCCGCGCTCGCCCGCGCGCAAGCGCACCGGTTCGACGTCCGCTAGGCCCGCCGCCAACGGCTGAAGCGCCGCGCGCACTGACGCGACGACCACAATCGGGGCGGAATCGGGCGACGACGCGATGCGCGCAATCGTCTCGAGCCTGCGCCCGACGGTCTCGGGGCTCGGACTCAGGCGTTCGTGCGGCAGCGTCTCCCAAGCAGGAAACTGCAACACGGCGGCTTCGGGAAGGAGCGCGCGCAGCGCCGGCATGAGGGACTCCACGCGGCGGCCGGTCGGCGCGATCGCCAGCAGCACCGGCGGCTTACCGGAGTCTCTGCGCCGACGAACGAGTGCGCTCAGCAGCGGAGCATCAAGACCATCGACCACCGAAATATCGGCATCCACGGCTGCCGCCGCAACCACATCCCGGAAGTGCTCGGAGCGGTCGAGGGCGCGCGAGATCCCGGGAAAAGTCACCGGACGATTCTAGGCCGCCCGGTAGGCCGCCGGGTTCACGGCCGAGGTGCGTGGTACACCTGCTGGGCTGCGAGGAGACCTTCATCGACGAGTCGCTCGACCGCGTCTGCGGCATCCGAGACGGCAAGCGCGAGCTCTTCGCGCGCCGAGGCCGGGAAGGGCTGCAGCACCCAGTCGGCAGGATCCTGACGGCCGGGCGGCCGACCGATCCCCACGCGCACCCGCGGAAACTCCGGGGTGTTCAGGGCCTTGGCAACATCGCGCACGCCGTTGTGTCCGCCGTGCCCGCCGCCGATCTTGAGCCGAACGGCGTCGAACGGGATGTCGAGCTCGTCGTGCACGACGACGACACGTTCGGGGGGATCCCGTAGAACTGCGCGAGACCCGCAACGGGACCCCCCGAGACGTTCATGAACGAGTTGGGCTTGGCGAGCACGATCTTGGGTCCACCCGGTCGCAGCCACGCTTCGGCCACGCGAGCGTTCGCCTTGTGGGAGCGAAAGCCCTCGCCGCGCCGAGCCGCGAGCTCATCGACGACGAGCTGCCCGATGTTGTGGCGGGTTCGCTCGTACTGCGGACCGGGGTTGCCCAGGCCCACGATGAGCCACGCGTCGCTCACGGCAGCGCCCTCCCGGCTCGATCAGCCCGTCGGATTACTCCGACTCGGTCGCAGCATCCTCGTCAGCGTCTGCGGCGTCAGTGGCAGCCTCGTCCTCAGCAGCCTCGTCAGCGGCTGCGGCAGCGGGCACCGAGACAGCAACGACGAGAACCTCGGGGTCGGTGACGAGAGTCGCACCCCGGGGAAGCGTCAGTTCGCCGGCCGTGATGCGGGCGCCCTCTTCGAGGCCCTCGACGTCGACCTCGACGTGCTCGGGGATGTGGGTGGCGTCCACTGCGAGCGACACGCTCGTGGCGTCGAGGTTGACGATGGTTCCCGAGAAGGACTCACCGACGACGACAACGGGAACGTCGACCTGGACCTTCTCGCCCTTCTTGATGACGACGAGGTCGATGTGCTCGATGATCTGGTTCACCGGGTCCTTCTGGACGTCCTTGACCAGCGCGAGCTGGGACTTGCCGGCGATGTCGAGCTCGATCAGTGCGTTCGCGCGACGCACGAGCAGCAGCATCTGGTGGCCGGGCAGCGCGACGTGCACCGGGTCGGTGCCGTGGCCGTAGAGAACGGCGGGGATCTTGCCGGCGGCGCGCAGACGGCGGGCGAAGCCCTTACCGAAGTTCTCGCGGAGTTCGGCGTGGACGGTGGTGTCTTCAGACATGTGCATTCTCCTTGGGCAGGGACCGGGTGGTGATCTCAGCCCGGACATCAGGGGTTCGACTCAACCGCGAGCGCGTGAGGAACCCGATGAGACCGCACACCCCCGTCGATAACGGATGCTGTGAGCAGTGCTGGGCGCACGCGCGAGCATCCCTCGCCGAAGTACAGTCCGCAAGTCTACCAGCGGCCCCGGTACGATGGTGACGGGCCGCGACGGGCCCGCTTTCCCGAGAGCAAGGACGAATGATGGACGCCCAGGTCACCTCGAACATTCTCGTCGCCGTGATCGGCATCCTCACCCTCGGCACCCTCGTCGGTGTCGTTGCGGCCTTCTGGTCGATGGGGCGTTCGGCCTACCGCAAGGAGTGATCCGCGTCGTTCCCTTAGGCTGACTGCGGCAACCACCCGCAGACGCCCAGGGAGTGAACGTGACGGATCCGGCAGCGACAAGCACTGCGACAGCGAATATCGGAGTCGTGGGACTCGCGGTCATGGGGTCCAACCTCGCGCGCAACCTCGCAAGCCGTGAAGGCAACACCGTCGCGATCTTCAACCGCAGCGCGGAGAAGACCGAGCACCTGGTCGCGGAACATCCCGAAGCCGGGTTCGTCGCCACGTACTCGTACGAGGAGTTCGCCGCCTCACTGACCACGCCGCGCACCGCGATCATCATGGTCAAGGCCGGCGCCGGCACGGATGCCGTCATCAACGAGCTCCTGCGCGTCTTCGAGCCCGGCGACATCATCGTCGACGGCGGCAACGCCCTGTTCACCGACACCATTCGCCGCGAGAAGGCGGTCCGCGAGACGGGCATCAACTTCGTCGGTATGGGCGTTTCCGGCGGTGAGGAAGGCGCTCTCCTCGGCCCGTCGCTGATGCCCGGCGGCTCGGACGAGTCGTGGGTCACGCTCGGCCCCATCCTGAAGTCCATCGCTGCGGTCGCCGAGGGCGAGCCGTGCGTCACCCACATCGGCCACGACGGCGCTGGCCACTTCGTGAAGATGGTGCACAACGGCATCGAGTACGCAGACATGCAGGTGATCGCCGAGGCCTACGACCTCATCCGTCACGCGACCGGCTACTCCCCCGCTCAGATCGCCGACGTGTTCGCCGAGTGGAACCGCGGCGAGCTCGAGTCGTACCTGATCGAGATCACCGCCGAGGTGCTGCGCCAGACGGATGCAGACACCGGAGCACCGCTCGTTGACGTCGTCCTGGACCAGGCCGGCGCGAAGGGTACTGGCGGGTGGACTGCCCAGACAGCGATCGATCTGGGCGTGCCGGCATCGGGCATCGCCGAAGCCGTGTTCGCTCGCTCGCTTTCGTCGCACCCTGAGCAGCGCTCGACCGCGGGCGTTCTGCCGGGGCCCGACGCGGATGCCGAAACGTCCTTCGCAGACGACCCTGAGGCGTTCATCGAAAAGGTTCGTCGGGCACTCTACGCCTCGAAGATCGTTGCCTACTCGCAAGGGTTCGACATCATTCGTGCGGGCGCCGCGCACTACGGCTGGAACATCAACCTCGGTCAGGTCGCGGCGATCTGGCGCGGCGGCTGCATCATCCGTGCCCGTTTCCTCAATCGCATCACCGAGGCATATGCCGAGACTTCGGATCTGCCCGTCCTGATGACGGCGCCGTTCTTCGTCGGCGCGCTCGCCACCGCTCAAGACGCATGGCGGGACGTCGTCGCGCACGCAGCCGCCACGGGGCTTCCGGCTCCCGTGTTCTCCTCGTCGCTTGCCTACTACGACGGCCTACGGGCCGCGCGTCTGCCGGCTTCTCTCATCCAGGGACAGCGCGACTTCTTCGGTGCGCACACGTACAAGCGCATCGACCGCGAGGGCACGTTCCACACGCTGTGGTCGGGGGATCGCAGCGAAATCGAAGCCGTCGACACTCACTGACCTCCGCGAACCCCGAGGGGCCGTGACCGACTCAGCCTCGGTCACGGCCCCTCGTTCGCGCAACATCGTCAGATCTCGCGGACGCTCCCCTTCTCAAGGCGTAGGCGCCGATGAGCGCGGCGCGCGACTGCCGAGTCGTGCGTCACCACGATGAGGGTGAGGCCGTCTCGGTTGAGCCCTTCCAGCAGCTCGAGGATCTCGTCGCGCATGTGCTCATCCAGGTTTCCGGTCGGCTCATCGGCCAGGAGCACGCGCGGGCGCTTGGCGATTGCACGGGCGATCGCGACGCGCTGCTGCTGCCCACCCGAGAGCTCGCCCGGCAGGTGATCGGCGCGTTCTGCCAAGCCCACCTGGGCAAGGGCCTCGGTGACCCGGCTGTGGCGGTCGGTGCCGCTCAGCCCGAGCGGCTCGAGGCCCATGTCGACGTTCTCGTGCGCTGTGAGGGTGGGGATCAGATTGAACCCCTGGAACACGAAACCCACCTCGGTGGCTCGGACGTGTTCGAGTGTGGCGTTCGAGGCTTTCGCAAGATCGACCTCGCCGAGTTTGACGACACCGGAGGTCGGCCGATCGAGCGCGCCCAGCATCTGCAGGAGGGTGGACTTCCCGCCACCCGTCGGGCCCTGGATGGTGACGAACTCGCCCTCGCGGATCTCGAGATCGACGCCCGCCAGAGCGCGGACATTCCGGTTCTTCTGCTGGTACTCGCGAATCACCGCTTGCAACGCGTAGATCGGCGATGGCGCTGACGATTCGATGGATGCCGTCGCGGGTTCCGTCATGCTCATGGGATTCTCCTGTTCGTTCGTGACACTTTCGTTCGTGACACTTTCGTTCGTGACTGTGTTCATGTCCCTAGCCGACCGACCGCAGTGCTTCCGCGGGGCTCAGCCGGGCGGCTCGCCAGCCTCCGAAGGCACCGGCGATCAGGCCGCCGGCGATGGCAATTCCGACCGCTGCGGCGACGACCCACAGCGTGATCGGCGCGTGAAGGACGACATCCGCCGCCGCCTGCTGCGCCATTCCGCCGAAGCCTCCGCCCATCGGACCGCCCCCTTGACCGGGCCCCGCCTGACCGGTGGATGCGGCTGTCGACGAGATCGTCGGCGAGATCAGGTTGATGATCCAGATACCCGCAAGTCCGACCGCCAGGCCGATCGCACCGCCGATCAGACCCTGGATCACCGATTCGCCGGCGACCTGCCCGACGACCCGGCCATTGGACCATCCGATCGCCTTGAGCGTTCCGAACTCGCGCGTGCGTCGTGTCACGCCCGAGATCGTGAAGAGCACCGCCAATGCCAGCGCGACAGCGAGCACGAGGATCGACAGCCACGTACCGAGGTTCGTGATCAGCGACGAGGCGCTCGCGAGTGACGACGAGACTGTCGATGCCAGGTCCGACTGGGAGCTGACGGTGGCGCCGGCAACGCTGTCTTCGATTTCCGCTTGTACGGCATCGATCTGGTTGGCCGAGGTCGCCTGGACATAGACCGTCGACACGACGTCGTCGAGACCGGCCAGTGACTGTGCGACATCGAGCGGGATGTATACGTTGGCCGCCGTGTCGGCGTCGCTGGAGGTCGAGGCGATGAGTCCGACGACCTCGACCTCGGAGCCACCGACATCGATCGTGTCCCCGACAGAGATCTCGTTGGTGGTCGCATAGCTCGCGTCGACGACCGCGACCAGTTCTCCGGCGTCGCCAGCTGCCAGCGCGCGGCCCTCCGAAACTTCGACCGCCGAGAGCGGCCCGACAGCGGTGTCATCGGGGTCGATTCCAAGGACGGTGAACGAGGCCAGATCGAAGGCGCTGCCGCCGGCACCGTCAGGACCGCCTGCCGGAGGCTCCCCCGACTCGCCCGGGCCGCCCTGCTGCATCTGCGACCTGTCAGGCATCTCACCACTGAACGTGATGTTCGTGAGCGAAAGCGCGCCGGATGCTGCAGCAACGCCGTCGAGGGATGCAACACTCTCGACGGTCGAAGCATCCAGCGTCCCGCGCATGAAGTCGGCTGTGAGGCGCGACTGCGACACCGAGGTGGTGCCGTCGGTGGTTTCGCCTGCCTCACTGTCGAACTCGAAGCGCTGACCACCGCCCTCTCCCGGCTCTGCGGCGGCGCCGGTGACCGTCAGGTCGGTTCCGACGCCGTAGACGGATTCGAGCGCTTGCGCCTGTGCGTCCCGGACTCCCGCAGAGAGAGCGTTGACGACGATGACGAGAGCGATCGCGACGGCAAGGCCCACCGCCACGATGATCGTCTGCTTCTTGCGTCCAGCGAGTTCGCGACGCAGGTAGGTCCAATACATGGGTCTCCTTCAGCTCCGGATTGCAGCCTTCGGCACGAAGGTAGGGATGGTGTTGATGAGCCCGAAAAGGGATCTCTATGCCGAACCTATGGATCGCGCGCCGCACGAGACAGCGGAGTGGGCGTGATCTTCACAGACGGCGCATAGCTGGCTCCATAGGAAACCCATAGCTGGAGCATCACAATGAGTCCATGACATCTCCGGCTCCCGCCCTGCGCCGACCCGACGGCGCGGCTGTTCGCATCCTCGTCGTCGACGACGAACAGATGCTCACCGACCTGCTCTCTATGGCCCTGCGTATGGAGGGCTGGGATGTTCGAACCGCGGCATCCGGATTCGAAGCCCTGCAGGCCGTCCGCGATTTCGAGCCCGACGCGATGGTGCTCGACATCATGATGCCCGACCTCGACGGCATGGCTGTGCTGCATCGCCTGCGCCAGTCTGGCAACGACGTGCCGGTGCTGTTCCTCACCGCGAAGGATGCCGTCGCCGACCGGGTCGCGGGGCTCACCGCGGGCGGCGATGACTACGTGACCAAGCCGTTCAGCCTCGAAGAAGTCGTCGCGCGACTTCGCGGTCTGATGCGCCGCGCCGGAACGGCTACCCAGAGCGAGGAGGAGCCGATCCTGCGAGTGGGCGACCTCTCACTGAACGAGGACAGCCATGAGGTGGAGCGCGGGGGCGACGAGATCGAACTCACCGCAACCGAGTTCGAACTGCTGCGCTATCTGATGCGCAACCAGCGTCGCGTGGTCTCGAAGGCGCAGATCCTGGATCGCGTCTGGAACTACGACTTCGGCGGCAGATCCAGCGTCGTGGAACTCTACATCTCCTACCTGCGCAAGAAGATCGACCAAGGCAAGGAGCCACTCATCCATACCGTGCGTGGCGTCGGCTACATGATCAAGGCGCCGACACAGTGACGGATTCTCATCGAGGCGGATGGCGACCATGGGGCCTCGAGGGGCGCCTGGTCGTCACGATCGTCGCGGTCGTGGCCCTGATCTTCGCCACAGTCAGCATCGCCACGGGCGCGATCCTCGGCTCGATTCTGCAGTCGAACCTCGACAACGAGGTCACCGAAGCCACGGCCAAGGCGCTGCGAACGGTACACGATGCACCCCAAGTAGCCGCGGGGACCGAGGATGCCGCCGCGCTCCTGGCCTCGGGACCCTTCGAGCCGGGCTTTCTCATCGTTATCGAGTCAGCCTTCGGCTCCGTCACGGGTGGCTACATCGACGCCGACGGAACCGCGTCGTCCCTGAACGACTCTCAGGTCGCCCAGATCGTGCAGCAGCTGGGCCAGCCGGGCGAGGGCGGCCCCGTCCGCGAGATAACGATCGACGGTGTCGGCACCTACCGGATGCTCGCACTCGGCGGCGGGAGCTTCGCGATCGCATCGGGCCTGCCGGTCAGCCAGGTGACCGAAACGCTCGCGCAGATCGCAACGACCGTCGCCCTGCTGACAGCGGGGGGTCTTGTGCTTCTCGGGCTCGCCGTCACGGTCATCGTGCGACGGAGTCTGCGGCCGCTTCGCGTGGTAGCTGACACCGCCGAGCGTGTTGCGAGTGTTCCCATGGCTGAGGGCGAGGTCTCGATCGCTGATCGCGTTCCGGCATCCGAAACCGATGAACGCACCGAGATCGGTCGGGTCGGTCACGCGTTGAACACACTCCTGGATCACGTCGACGCGTCGCTGGAAGCCCGCCAGCGTAACGAAGAGCGGATGCGTCGGTTCGTCGCCGACGCGAGCCATGAACTGCGCACGCCGCTGGCCTCGATCCGCGGATACTCCGAACTCTCGCTGCGCGATCCACAGCTGAGCGAGACTACCGAGTCGGCCCTGTCCAGAATCCAGGCGCAGTCGCTGCGGATGACGCGGCTCGTCGAAGACCTGCTGCTTCTCGCGCGTCTCGACGAGGGCCAAGAGCTCGTCTACGGGGTGGTCGATCTCACGCAGCTCGCCGTTGAAGCGCTCGGCGATGCGCAAGTCGCCGGTCCCGAGCACGTCTGGCTGCTGGAGGTCGATGAGGAGCCGGTGACCGTTCCCGGCGACTCCGCTCGGCTGCAGCAGGTGGTCGTAAACATGCTTGCGAACGCGCGGACCCACACACCCGCGGGAACCGAGGTCACACTATCGGTCGGCCGAGAGAGCTCACCGGCCGCGGGCGGGCCAGCCACGGATGCTGCGGTCATCCGTGTCCATGACAACGGACCGGGGATCGAGCCTGCCATCGCCGACGAACTGTTCGAGAGGTTCTCACGCGCCGACAGATCACGAGCCCGGCAAACCGGTGGCACCGGGCTGGGTCTGTCGATCGCGCGGGCCATCGTCCACGCTCACCACGGTGAGATCTCGGTGGAGAGCAGGCCCGGAGACACCACGTTCACGGTGCGGCTTCCGCTTCCGACGCACGCCGACCGGACTGGCCCCGCGGCACGGGCTGCAGCTCAGTAGCCGCTGAAGGCGTCAGTCGTCACCGACTTCGCCCGCTCGAGGGCCGGCGCGAGGTCGGCGATCAGTCGCGGCGGCCCCGAGATGGCAGCGTGCCGGGCGTGCAGGTCGGGAACGACCTGCAGCAGACCTGGTGCGTCGAGGCGCACTCCGCGCGCCCACTGCCAATTCTGTGGCAGTGGGCCCGGGTCATCGCGCGTGAAGACCACGACGGGGACGCCGGATGCCGCGATGTCGTCGCGGAAAGCCAACTCGGCAGCCTCGGAGGCTACGTACACCAGAACGATGTCGCGGTGCTGCCCACTCGCTTGCAGATGCCGCAGCTGCGACACGAACGGGGTGATACCGATTCCGGCGGCGACCATGAGGAGGGGGGTTTCGGCCCGGTTCGGGAGCACGAAGTCTCCCCAGATGCCGGTGACTGCCAGGGATGCCCCGGCATCGACCTCCGCCAGCGCGCGCTTGTAGGAGCTGGGCGCGGGGCCGCCGGAGCCTGCCGGGTACTCCCGGAACGCGATACGGATCGCGGGAAGGTCTTCGGGGGCCGACGCGATGCTGAACTCCCGGCGCGTGCCGCGCGCATCCGGCCTGCGGTGCGGGACGTCAAGCTCAAGGTACTGCCCGGGGAGGAAGTGGATGCGGCGCTTGGCGGTGAAGGTCAGCATTCGTACCGTCGGGGTGATCATCTCGCGCGAGTCAAGGGTCAGCCGAACAGCAGCCCGCACCGAGAACGCGAAGGCAACCAGGTTCCCCACCAACAGGGCACGCTCCTGTCCCAGGGTGATTTCGCCGAGCGAGATCGGCCACCCGGCGAGGACACCGACGACACCGGCGACAAGGAACTGCTGCCACCGCCGGGGTGGGAGGGTGAGCGGCTCCGACAGCATGAACACGCCGAGGAAGAGGAACGGCGAGGACCACAGCAGCGACCAGAAGATCGTCAGCGCATCGACGGCGAGCCCGGCAGTCTGGTACTGGATCGAGGTGCGCGCGAAGCCGACCGCGACGGCGACAAGCAGGAACACCAGAACCATGCGGATCTTCTCGGTGCGCCACAGCACCGCCAGACCGAGAATGACGACGGGAGCTGCGAGAACCGGCGTTCCCACCCACCACGCCGATGCGCCGAGCGCCGGAATCCAGATGCTCACGATCGTGAGAACTCCAGCGCCCACCGCGGCAGGGTTGAAGATGTGGCGGCCCCGCCAGGCCAACAGATACTTGGATGCCGCGGCCACGGCTCCTGCCAGCGCGACACCGACCAGAGCGACCGGTTCGAGAGTGGGCCGCAGGACGAACAGCAGGATGAACGCGGTGATCACCGAGGACTCAAGCCGAAGCGACTGCCCGATGATCCGGTGCGCAACGACATCGACGATGCCGCACGCGACAGCAAGCACCGCGAGGGTCGCGAGCAGCTCCAGGGGGCTGGGTGCCACGAGGCCGAAGAATGAGACTCCGAACGCAACGACGGTCAGGCCGAGCAGCGCCAGGAAGACCATGCGATACATCGAGACCTTGCCGAGCACCGCGAACACGCGGTTCCAACCTGCGGTCAACCATCCGATCATGTGAACAACTCTGCCCTACACCGCTCCGTCCCGAATCCGGGAGACCATTCGACGCGGCCGACCGTCGTCATCCGCACCCACTCGACGCCCCACCGATACGCGAGCTCCGCGCCCCCCTCGAAGAACAACGCGGTTGCCGCAGCGTCAGCCACCATCGCGGTGGGGGCTACAGCCCAGGTCGCCGCGACGGTTCGAACCGACACACCGGTGCGCGCGTCGAGCACGTGGTGAAGACCATCGCCCCAAGCCCGCCGGTTCGTCGCCGAGGCGCACAGCGCGGCATCCTCGAGGTCGACGACACCGATGATCCGCGTCGGGTCGTACGGATGCTCAAGGCCGATCCGCTCACGCACACCCGAGCAGCGCACGTCGCCACCGGCATCGACAGTGAGGGCGCCCTGCTTCTGCCCCTCGAGGTGATCCAGAACGAGATCGACGAGGCGACCCTTTCCGATCGCGCCGACGTCGATGAGAGCCGGTTGCGAGAGCGTCAGCGCGCCGTCGTCGATGGAGACAACTCGCCGCCAGTCGGCTGGGGCGTTGACAGGGGCGCTCTGGCGGAGCGAATAGGACCTGTCGTAGCCGAGCGCTTCGAGCGAGACCCCGACGAGCGGGTTCACCGCCCCACCCGTTGCAGCATCAAGGTCCGCGTAGATCGCGAACATCGCCTCGGCGTCGGCGGGTAGCGGACGGGAACCCCCGGACGCGAGAGCGCTGACGGTTGAGTCCTCGCGAAAGCGCGACCACTCGCGGTCGAACTCGTCGATCATGACGAGGACGGCGGCGCGTTCGTCGTCAGTGAGGGGCTCGTGAGTATCGATCGCCCACTGCGTTCCGATCGCCTCGAAACGCCAGCCCGGGCGCGGCCCCCCGGCGACGCGGGCTTCGTCACCCATTGGACCGACAGGATCAGGCAGCGGCCTCGGCCTTGATGAGCTCGACAGCCTGCATGAATCCACCGCTCGTCAGCGAGGATCCCGACACTCGGCTGACCGAAACGTCATCGAGGCTCTTGCCCACCACCTCGTCGGTGATCCCGCCGATGAACTGGGACTGGTATTGCTCGGATTCGCGGGCCTGCGGGTCGCCGGTGACCTCAACGTCGGTGACGGTGTCGTCTGCAATCGTGAGGGTAACCGTGACCGTCTCAACAGATTCAGGCGTCGCGTAGGACCCCTCCGCCGTGTACGTGCCGTCGGCATAGCCGCCGGACGAGCTCGATCCCGAACCCGCGTCAGTTCTTCCGGCATCCGTCTGTGCGGAGCCGGTGTCGGCGGCTGTGGTCGCGCCGCACCCGGCAAGGCTGAGAGCGCCGGCAACACCCACGAGGGCGACGCCCACGCGTACGGGGCGGGAGGGGGTGCGAATCATGAGCAGTCCTTCCTAGAGGTCGTCTCCGCCATCTTTGCTTTCATGCCTATGCATAGGCTTTGAGGCGGCGACGAACGCGGAGAGATCTCGGCTCAGGCGGCGCCGTCGAACATGCTGGTGACCGAGCCGTCCTCGAAGACCTCGCGGATCGCACGCGCCAGCAGCGGTGCGATCGGGAGCACAGTGAGGGTCTCCCAGCGCTTGCGGTCGGGGATCGGGATCGTGTCGGTCACCACGACCTCATCGATTGCCGCATCCTGGAGCCGTTCGCTGGCCGGGTCGCTGAAGACCGCGTGGGTCGCGGCGACGATGACGCGCTCGGCGCCGTTCTTCTTCAGCGCCTGCGCGGCCTTCACGATCGTGCCACCCGTGTCGATCATGTCGTCGACGAGAAGACAGACACGACCGTCGACCTGGCCGACGATCTCGCTGACCGTGACCTGGTTGGCGACGTTCGGATCGCGACGCTTGTGGATGATCGCCAGCGGTGCGCCCAGGCTGTCCGACCAGGTGTCGGCAACGCGCACACGTCCGGTATCCGGCGAGACGACGGTGAGTTTGGCGCGGTCCTCGGGCGAGAGGTTCTCTTCGAAGTACTCCAGCAGCACCGGCTTGGCGAAGAGGTGATCGACAGGCCCGTCAAAAAACCCTTGGATCTGGGCGGCGTGCAAATCGACGCTCATCACCCGGTCGGCGCCGGCAGTCTTGACGAGGTCGGCGACCAGACGCGCGCTGATCGGCTCACGCCCGCGACCCTTCTTGTCTTGGCGGGAGTACGGGAAGTACGGCGCGACAACGGTGATCCGCTTCGCGGACGCCCGCTTGGCGGCATCCAGCATGATGAGCAGCTCCATCATCCACTCGTTCACGGGCGGACCGAAGGACTGGATGAGGAACAGGTCGCACCCGCGGATCGAGACCTCGAAGCGGGTCAGGATCTCGCCGGAAGCAAACGTGCGGTACTCCGTCGGGACGAGATTCGTGCCGAGCGCCGTCGCGACATCGTCCGCGAGGCTCGGGTGCGAACGGCCGGATGCAACGACCAGGCGCTTCTTGGTCTTGGCGACCAGACCGGGAGCGATACCGCTATCCCTGTCGAGATCAACCGTCTTGTTCTTGCTCGCCATCGTCCGCTTCCTGTGCGGACCGGGCCCGCGCGGCGACCTCGGCGGCGGCTGTTCCCGGTCTGTTGTTCTCGACCCATCCCTCGATGTTGCGCTGAGGGGCAACGCTCAGAGCCAGCGCACCGGGAGGGACATCCTTGCGGATGACGGCACCGGCACCGGTCTTCGCACCGTCTCCGATCCTAACGGGCGCGACAAAGACGTTGTGCGACCCGGAGTGGACCTCGTCACCGATCTCGGTGCGGTGCTTGGCGAGATCGTCGTAGTTGGCCGTGATCGCCCCGGCGCCGAGGTTGACGCCGCGCCCGATTGTGGTGTCGCCGATGTAGGACAGGTGCGGAACCTTGCTCCGCTCACCGATCGTGGAGTTCTTTATCTCGACGAACGTACCGACCTTGCTCTGGGCGTCCAGCGTCGCACCCGGGCGCAGGTAGGCGAACGGGCCGACAGTGGCGCCGCGGCCGATGACGGCCAACGTCGCGTCGGTGCGGGTGACCGTCGCGTTCTCCCCCACCTCGCAGTCGACGAGCGACGTGTCGGGTCCGATCGTCGCCCCGCGCTCGACAGTTGTTGCGCGCAGGACGTGCGTGTTCGGCAGGACCGTGACGTCGGGAGCGAGCGTGGCTGTCACGTCGATCCAGGTCGTGGCCGGATCCAGGATCGTCGCACCCTCGAGCTGCCAGCGACGGACGGTCCGCGCATTGAGCGCGCGGGCCGCTTCCGACAGCTGCACCCGGTCGTTCACGCCGAGCGCGTCCTGCGCCGCCGGAGCGTTGGATGCCGCGACGACCTCGCCCGCGGTGCGGAGGATGCCGATGACGTCAGTCAGGTACTTCTCGCCCTGCGCGTTGGCCGTGCCCACTGAGGCAAGGCTCGTGCGCAACTGCGCGGCGCGGAACACATAGATTCCGGTGTTGATCTCCCGCACCGAGAGCTCGTCGGGCGACGCATCCTTCTGCTCGACGATGCGTTCGACCGCCCCGTCGGCACCACGGATGACGCGGCCGTAACCCGTGGCGTCGTCGAGCGTCGCGCACAGCAGCGTGGCGCATGCAGCCGCAGCGCGGTGACGCGCGAGCAGCCCCTCGACGACGCTGACCTCGACCAGGGGCACATCGGCGCTGAGCACCAGCACGTCGCCGTCGAAGCCGTCGAGCGCGGCCAGGGCCAGTTCCACGGCGCGACCGGTGCCGGGGATCTCGTCCTGGTCGACGACATCAACTCCCGGAAGCAGGCCGGTCACGGCATCCGCCACCACATCCCGCTCGTGACGGACCACGACCACCGCACGCTCCGGCGCCAGTGCCGATGCGGTGCGCAACACGTGGCCGATCAGCGGAAGCCCACCGATCTGATGAAGGACCTTCGGCGTGGCGGACTTCATCCGCGTCCCCTGGCCTGCCGCCAGAATGACGACGGCGACGGGGGTTGGGTTCTCAGCCATGCTCCGCCGCCAGGACTCGAACCTAGACTTCACAGCTCCAAAGGCTGTCGTGCTGCCATTACACCACGGCGGACCGGCGCGTAACGCGGCCGCGAACCAGTCTGCCAGAGGACGAGTCGGCCGGGATAATGGCCCCATCAGTCGAGATAATGGCTCAGTGTCCGCAGAATCCGACGAAGTCGACCGCATCGTCGGTGCCTGGAGTGCCCAGCGGCCCGACTTGGACTTCTCTCCACTCGAAGTTCTCTCGCGGGTGGACCGCCTTTCCCGCCACCTCGACCGGGCACGCCGCGAGGCCTTCCGCCGTTCCGAGCTCGAGCCGTGGGAGTGGGATGTGCTGTCGGCACTGCGACGGGCGGGCGAGCCGTTCCAGCTGAGCCCGAAACAGCTGCTGCAGCAGACACTCGTGTCCTCGGGCACGATGACCAACCGCGTCGACAGGCTCGTCGGTCGCCGGCTTGTGCGGCGTGAGTCCGATCCGGGCGACGGACGCGGCATCCTGGTGACCCTCACCGACGAGGGACGAACCCGTGTGGATGCCGCCATCACCCGTCTCGTGGACGCTGAAGCGGTGCTGCTCGAAAGCCTCTCCCGCGCCGACCGTGACCGCCTCGCAGCCCTGCTGCGCAAACTCTCCCTGGGGTTCGATGTCTGACACAGAAGACGGATTCATGGACGCCGGTTCGCCCGAGACTCCCGCCACCGGAAATCGCGATGGGGCGAGAACAGGGGGCTGGCACGACTGGTTCGATGTCCGGTTTCGAACACCGGCTGCGGTGTACGGACTCATCGTCTACTCGGCGCTCTTGATGATCACGTCCGATTACGAGACCGATGTGGCCGAAGTGGTCGTGTCATCGGTAGCCACGCTCATCGTGTTCTTCATTGCCCACGTCTTCGCCTATACGCTCGCCGACCACGGCAAGCATCCGCTGGGCACAGCCACACGCTACGCGTTGACACACTCGGCTGGAATGCTGTGGGCAGCAGTGCCGCCCACGCTTGCCATGGTGATCGCCGGGGCCGCGGGGAGGACCGCGGATGACGCGTCGGCCTATGCGCTGTGGGTCACGATGCTGGTGCTCGCGTTCCTCGGCTACGTCGCCTATTCCCGCACGGGCGCCGGAATCGCCAAGCGCATCCTTGGTGCCACCGGAACCGCCTTTCTCGGCGCCTTCGTCGCGATCCTCGAGTACGCCTTCCACTGAGCACCGGCTCGCTGGAGCGACGGGGCGGGCGGCATGCGGTGTCGCACTGTCCGCGTAGCGTGGGGGCATGATGAGTGACGACCAGCAGCCATTTCACGACGCGCCACTTGACGCCGCGATGTCGGAAGCTCTCGCCAACCAGGGCCTGCGCATCGAGCAGATCGACAACGCCACGAGGGTGCAGAACGATCCGTGGTTGTCCGCGGTCGCTCGCGGGTTTCTCGAAGACGAGCCGGTCGAGGTTCGCCGCGAAGCCTTCGTCGGACACACCGCTCACCGCCGCAAGCTCGGCGTCTACGATGCCACCTGCCCGCAGCCCGAGATTCCGGTCGCGACGTTTGCGTCATGGCCCACCGAACTCACCGTCCCCGGTGGCACCGTCCAAGCCAGCGCCGTCAGCTCGGTGACCGTTGCACCGACGCACCGGCGGCGCGGCATCCTTCGTTCTGTGATGGCGGGGGAGCTGCGAACCGCCGCCTCGCTCGGGCTGCCGGTGGCAGCGCTGACCGTCAGCGAGTCGACCATCTACGGCCGGTTCGGGTTCGGTGCGGCAGCCGCCGCTGCGAACTGGGAGATCCGCACGCGGCGTGCCGGGTGGATCGGACCCGAGGCACCGGGGCGCGTGGACTTCGTTTCCCGCGACCAGGCGCGAGAGGTCGCCGAAGCCCTGCACGAGCGCGTGCGCGTCACCTCCCCCGGCGAGATCGCTCTTCCCGGAGGACATCTCAATCGGTTCTTCGGCACGAGCCCCGATGCCGAGAAGGCCGAGCGGCTGCGCACCATCCAGTACCGCTCGCCCGCGGGTGAGGTTGATGGGCTTGCGGTCTACCGCGTGGTCGAGAACCCCGACGACTTCAGCGAGTCGACGCTCGAGCTGTCGTGGCTGCTCGCCGCGACCGACGATGCGTACGCGGGCCTGTGGCGGTTCCTCCTCGAGATGGATCTCATCGCGCTTCTGCGCGCATCAGAACTCGGCCTCGACGAGCCCCTATGGTGGATGATCGCCGACCAGCGGGCCGCGAAGATCACCGTGACCGACCATCAATACGTGCGCATCCTCGACGTACCGGCAGCTCTCACGAGCCGACGCTTCGGCGCCGCGGACACCATCGCCCTCGAGGTTGACGACTCGCTGGGGATCGCGGGTGGCACGTTCATCGCGACGACGGATGCCGAGGGTCGCGCGACAGTTGAGGCAGTCGATGCTCCCCCGGCCGGTGTTCCCCTGCTGCGGCTCGGCGTACGCGAGCTGTCGTCGCTGTTCCTGGGAGGCGTGTCGGTGTCGACCCTGGCCCGTGCCGGTCGAGTCGAAGCTGACGATCCGACGCGGATCGCACGCGTTTTCCAGACCGTCGAGTCCCCCCGATTGAGCTTCTGGTACTGACGCGCGGCTGAACCCCGCGCGGCGCCTAGCCTGGAAGGGATGGCACATCTTCTCGGCGCTGAGTCGCTGCACCTCGAGTTCCCCACGAAAGTGGTTTTCGATTCCGTGACCCTCGGCATCGCCGAAGGTGACCGAATCGGGATCGTCGGACGAAACGGCGACGGCAAGTCGAGCCTGCTCGCCATGATCGCCGGCCGCCTCGAACCGGATGCCGGCAAGGTCACCGTCCGTGGCGGCACCCGCATCGGTGTCGTCGACCAGCAGGACACCCTCGATGACAACCAGACGGTGGGACGAGCGATCGTCGGCGACCTCGACGAGCACGAGTGGGCAGGCGACGCCCGCATCCGTGACGTCCTCGCCGGGCTGGTCACGGACCTGGACTGGAAAGCTCCCCTCTCGACCCTGTCGGGCGGTCAACGGCGCCGCGTCGCCCTCGCAGCAGTGCTCATCGGCGACTGGGACGTCCTGATCCTGGACGAACCGACGAACCACCTCGACGTGGAGGGGATCGCGTGGCTCGCCGCACATCTCAAGAAGCGGTGGACAGCGAACGCCGGGGCGCTGCTGGTTGTGACCCACGACCGGTGGTTCCTCGACGAGGTGTGCACCCTCACATGGGAGGTGCACGACCGGATCGTCGAACCGTTCGAGGGCGGCTATGCGGCCTATATCCTGCAGCGCGTCGAACGCGATCGCCAGGCTGCCGCCATCGAGGCACGTCGACAGAACCTCGCGCGCAAGGAACTAGCCTGGCTGCGCCGCGGCGCCCCGGCACGAACCTCCAAGCCGAAGTTCCGCATCGATGCGGCCAACGCGCTGATCGCGGATGTCCCCGAGATCCGCAACTCCACCGAACTGCAGTCGCTGGCAGTCACCCGCCTTGGCAAAGACGTGGTCGATCTGCTGGATGCCTCGGTGAGTTTCGATGGCCGCGAGATCCTCCGAGACATCGAGTGGCGCATCGCGCCGGGCGAGCGGACCGGAATCCTTGGCGTCAACGGCGCCGGGAAGTCTACCCTTCTCGGGCTCGTCGACGGCAGCGTCTCTCCCACGGGCGGCCGGGTCAAGCGGGGAAAGACCGTGCGGGTGGCAACCCTCACGCAGCGTCTCGACGAACTCGAGCAGCACCTGGCCGACCCTGTACGTGTCGTGATCGGTGGGCTCCGCACCAGCTACACGATCGGTTCCGGCTCGAAAGCGCAAGAACTCACCCCAGGCCAACTGCTTGAACGGCTCGGCTTCTCATCCGCGCAGCTCTCGACTCCCGTGCGCGACCTCTCGGGAGGGCAAAAGCGCCGCCTGCAGCTGCTGTTGATCCTGCTGGACCAGCCGAACGTTCTCATCCTGGACGAACCGACCAACGACCTCGATACCGACATGCTCGCGGCGATGGAAGACCTCCTCGACTCGTGGCCGGGCACTCTGCTGGTCGTCTCCCACGACCGGTACTTCCTGGAGCGCGTCACCGACCAGCAGTACGCGATCCTCCCCGGACCCGGCGGCGCGGGACGACTACGGCACCTCCCCGGCGGGGTGGACGAGTACCTCCGGCTGCGAGAGCAGACCACGGATGCCGGACCTGACCGATCGGGCGCCGCGTCGGCAGCCCAGCAGACGTCGGAACCGGGGCTGTCGGGCGCCGATCTGCGCGCCGCACAGAAGGAGCTGAGCGCGATCGAACGCAAGTTGGAGCGACTGACCCAGCGCACCGCCGAGATCCACGAGCGGATGGCAGCGCACGACCAGAGCGACTTCGCGGGTCTGACGCGCCTCGGCGATGAACTCCGCGAGGTCGAAACAGAGACCGCCTCTCTCGAGGAGCGGTGGTTCGAGCTCACCGAGCTCGCAACCTAGCCCCCTCCTCCAGCCGAGTTGTCCCTCCTCGAGCCGAGTTGTCCCTCGTCGAGCCGAGTTGTCCCTCGTCGAGCCGAGTTGTCCCTCGTCGAGCCGAGTTGTCCCTCGCTGGCACGAGGTGGCTCTCGTGATGCGGTCAGCTTGCCCCCCGTATACCCCCTGGGGTATGCTCACTGCATCTCTTCTCCAGAAAGTGAGTGCTCCATGCGCATCGTCATCGTAGGCGGCGTGGCCGCCGGGATGAGCGCGGCCGCCCGCGCCCGCCGTCACGACGAGTCAGCCGAGATCATTGTGCTCGAACGCGGCCCCGAGGTCTCGTTCGCGAACTGCGGCCTTCCGTACCACGTCGGCGGCGAGATCCCCCACGAGGGGTCGCTGCTTCTGCACACGCCCGAGACCCTGCGCGCAAGCCTCAACCTGGACGTGCGGACCGGGCACGATGTGACAGCGATCGACACGGCCGCGAAGGCTGTCACTGTCGCCTCGACCTCCGGCGTCGAAGACCTCAGCTACGACGCGCTCATCCTCGCGCCGGGCGCCGTCGCCATTCGGCCGCCCCTCCCCGGGCTCGACTCCCCGCGAGTGCGGACGCTTCGCACCGTGGCGGACGCCGTGACCCTCAAGAAGTGGGTCGATGACGGCGCCACGCGCGGCGTCGTGCTCGGCGCCGGGTTCATCGGACTCGAGGCCGCCGAGGCCCTGCGCCATCGCGGGCTCGAGGTCGACGTCGTCGAGCTTGCCCCGCATGTTCTCCCGCCGCTCGAGCGCGAGATGGCCTCGGTCGTGACGACACAGCTGCGAAATCTCGGCATCCGGGTCCACGCCGGTGTCGCCGCCGAGAGCGTCGAGGTCGGCGACGATGAGGATGTCGTCGTCCTCGCGGATGGCACCCGCATCCCGACCGACCTCGTGGTCCTCTCGGTCGGCGTTCGCCCCGACACCGCGTTCGTGGAGACTGCAGGAATCGAGACGGCTCGAGGCGCGATTGTCGTCGACGATCGCGGACGCACCTCCGCTGAGGGAGTCTGGGCCGCCGGCGACGCGGTCATCAGCACGGATGCCGTCACAGGCGTCCAGCGCCCCGTGCCCCTCGCCGGCCCCGCCAACCGCGCCGGTCGGCTCATCGCCGACGACATCTTCGGCATGGCTGGCGGCCGGCCCATCCCCCAGCCCGTCGGCACTGCCATCGTGCGCGTCGGCGAGATCACGGCAGCGATGACCGGGGCGAACCGTGCGAGCCTGGATGCCGCGGGAATCGACTACACGACGATCCACCTGCACCCGATGCAGCACGCCGGCTACTTTCCTGGAGCCTCGACCGTGCACCTGATCGTGCATGTCTCGACGGACGATGGACGAGTCCTTGGAGCGCAGGCCGTGGGTTATGAAGGAGTCGACAAGCGCATCGATGTTCTCGCGACCGCGATCCGTGCCGGCCTGCCGGCGACCGACCTCATGGATCTCGACCTTGCCTACTCGCCGCCGTACGGTCAAGCCAAAGACGCCGTGAATCTCGTCGGGATGGTCGCCGAAAACGTCGAGAACGGGCGGCTGAAGCTCTGGTATGCCGACAAGCTCGACCAGATGCGGGAATCCGCACTGATCCTCGACGTCCGAACTCCGCGCGAATACAGCAGCGGCCACATCGAGGGGTCGCTGAACATTCCACACACCGAACTTCGTGAGCGCATCGACGAGGTACGTGAGGCAGCGCAGGGCCGCCCGATCGCAGCGCTGTGCGCGGCGGGCGTCCGATCGAACATCGCTTACCGCATCCTGGTAGGAAACGGCTTTGACGCGTTCTCCCTGTCGGGTGGGACGCAGACCCTTCGCCAGTGGTGGGGCGATCAGGCCGCCAGCATTCTTGTCAGAGAAGAGGTCCACGCATGATGATCACCGGCACCCCCGAGGAGCAGGCTGCAACACGCAAGCGCATCACCAACCGGCTCAAGCGCGCACAGGGTCAGCTGAACGCTGTCATCGCTTCGGTTGAGGCCGGTGACACGTGCCGCGACATCGTGACGCAACTGTCTGCCGTCACGAGCGCTCTCGACCGCGCCGGGTTCGCCATCATCTCGGCGGCGATGCGCGACTGCGTCGCCGACCCGGACGGCACCGCCGAGGCCGAGGGCCTGACGCAGGAGGAGCTCGAGAAGCTCTTCCTGTCGCTCGCCTGAGCCGCATCCCCGAACACTCATCGCTCGGACCGTCACGGTGACGGACCGCCATTTGTGCTGCCCGCGCAGCCAGTGAAGGAGACACCATGTGCTATCAGACGACGTGCCGGAAGTGCGGCAAGGTCACGTGGGGCGGCTGCGGCCAGCACGTGCAGCAGGCCCTCGCCGGGGTCCCGAAAGCGCAGCGCTGTGCCGGGCACGAAAACGAGCCATCGAAAGGCTTCTTCGCGAGCCTGTTCGGCCGCTGACCCACCACCCACCGAACGCCGAAGCGGCTGCCACCCTCTCTCTCGGGTGGCAGCCGCTTCGTTGACGTCGCGCTGTTAGCTCAGGCCGTTCTCCTGCAGCCACTGCGACGCGATGTCGGCGGGCGACATCTCGTCAACCGTGCTCTGCACGTTCAGCGCAACCAGACCCTCGGGGGTCAGGGCGGCGCTCACGGCGTTGATGACGTCGGCGATCTCGTCAGCGACATCCGCGTTCACGACCGGGACGACATTCGAAGCCAGGAAAAGCCCCTCGGGGTCCTCGAGAACGACGAGGCCCGCGGTCTGGATGCGCGGGTCGGCCGTGTAGATGTTGGCGAGGTTGATCGTGCCAGCTTCGAGGTCCTCGAACGTGGTGTCGCCCGTCGCCGAGAAGCCGACGTCGATGCCGTACACGTCGGCAAGCCCCGTCGGCCCGTAGGGGCGCTCGGCAAGCTCCGGCGGGCCGCCGAGCGTCAGGGGCTCGGTGACGTTAGCGAGGTCGGCGATCGAGACGAGACCGTACTGATCGGCGAATGCTGAGGTGACGGTGTACGAGTCCTGGTCGGTCGCGGTGGACTGGTCGAGCACAACCAGTCCTTCCGGCAGCGCGTCGGGCAGTGCCGCGTAGACCTCATCGGCCGTGCGTGCCGTCGTCTCAGGGTCGAAGTACTGCAGGAGGTTTCCGCTGTACTCCGGGAAGAGCGTCACCTCGCCGCTCTCGAGCGCCGGGATGTAGGCATCCCGCTGCCCGATGTTGAACTGACGCTCGACATCAAAGCCGGCGTTCTCGAGAGCCTGCACGTAGATCTCGGCGATGATCTCGTTGGAGTAGTAAGCCTGCGAGCCGACCACGATCGTGTCGGACATCATCTCGCCGCTGCCGCTACCGTCGGTGGGTTCCTCGAGCGGGTTGCCCGAAGCGCAGCCGGCCAGCAGCAGCGCGGCGGCGCCGACGAGCGCGGCGGCGCGGAGGGTGCGTGTGGTGGTCATGGTGCCTCTTTCTTTTCTGGTGGTGCGGGATGGTGCGGTCAGGTGGACGGGCTAGACGCGACGGTGTCAGGGACCCGAGCGGGCGTTTGGGCGGACCGGGGCCCGGTGTCGGATGGCGTACGCCGGGTCTTCGTGGCGCGCTGTCCCCGCGGCAGTGCAGCGCGCTGCAGGAGCGCGAGCAGACCATCGAGGACCAGGGCGAGAAGGGCGACGAGAATCGATCCGGCAAGAACCTGATCGAACGCCCGCAGTGGAAGGCCCTGGATGATCGGGAATCCCAGCCCACCCAGGTTCACGTAGGCGGCGATGGTGACGGTTGCGACGACCTGCAAAGTGGCGGTCCGCAGCCCGCCGACCAGCAGCGGGAGACCCAGCGGAACCTCGACGCGCCACAGGGTCTGCCAGCGAGTCATCCCCATGGCGCGCGCCGCGTCGATCGTGGCCCGATCGATTGCCTGGAGGCCCGTGTAGGCGCCGGCCAGCAGAGACGGGATGGCAAGGAGGACGAACGTGATCAGCGCAGCCTCAGCCCGGCGCGTCACACCGATGACCAGGACGAGAAGAATCAGTAGCCCGAACGAGGGAATGGCGCGCGCCGCGCCCGAAACGGCAACAGCGACCTCGCGTCCTTTGCCGGTGTGTCCGATTGCCCAGCCGATCGGCACGGCGATGAGAGCGGCGATTCCGACGGCGGCGAAGGTGTAGCCCAGCTGCTCGAGCAGCAGCGTTGGCAGGCTGTATCGGCCGGACCATTGTTCGGGTGCGATGATCCAGGCCCAGGCGTCGATGAGAAGATTCATGCGCTCGCCTCCGCAGGAGCAGCGGATGAGGCTGCGCGAGGCCGTACTCGCGTCCGGCGCGTCCACGGCATCAGTATCCGCCCGATCAGAACCAGCACGAGATCGATCACGAGGGCGAGAATGACGACGGCGACGACCCCCGCGAGGACCTCGGGGATGATGCGGCGCTGGAGACCATTGGTGAACAGGTACCCCAGATTCGACACGCCCACGAGAATGCCCACCGGTGCAAGCGCGATCGTGCTCACGGCAGCAACCCGCAGACCCGCGAGGATGACGGGGCCGGCCAGCGGAAGCTCGACGGCGAAGAACCGACGCGCACCTGAGAAGCCCATAGCAGTGGAAGCGCCACGTACGCCCTCGTCGACAGAGTTGAGTCCGTCGACAACCGACCGCACCAGAAGCGCGATCGCGTAGAGCGTCAGCGCGAGGATGAGGTTCAGATCGCTGAACGCTACATACCCGAAGAGGGCGGGGAGCAGAAACAGTAGCGCGAGCGAGGGGATGGTGTACATCAATCCGGTGATGGTGACGACAGCACCCCGGAGGAGACGGAACCGCCAGGCAAGAAAGCCCAGCGGAATCGACAGAACGAACCCGAGGAGGATCGCGATCAGACACTGGCGGAGGTGCTCCACCGACAGCTGGAGGATCAGGCCGAGGTTGTCCAGAACCCAGCTCACGACGGGACGCCTCGCGCGCTCTCGTCCGGATCGCTGAGCATGCCCTGCGTGCGCCCCTGCCCATCGATCACTGCAGTGCCGGTGGCGGTCTTCTTCAACCGCAGCGAGCGCTTGCCCTGATCGGCGCCGATGAACGAGGCCACGAATTCGGATGCCGGATTCTCGAGGATCTCACTCGGCGTACCGACCTGCGCGATGTGCGCGCCCTTCTCGAGGATGACCACCTGGTCACCCAGCAGAAACGCCTCGTCGATGTCGTGCGTGACGAACACAATCGTCTTGTCGACCTCGTCCTGCAGCCGCAACAACTCCTGCTGCAGTTCGGCGCGCACGATCGGGTCGACAGCGCCGAAGGGCTCGTCCATCAGCAGGATGTTGGGGTCAGCCGCAAGGCCGCGCGCCACCCCCACGCGCTGCTGCTGGCCGCCGGAAAGCTGGCTCGGGTAGCGCTTGGCGAATGATCGATCGAGACCTACCGTGTCCATGAGCTCGAGACCGCGGCTCCGAGCCGCCGAGCGCGACAGTCCCTGCAGCACCGGAACCGTCGCGATGTTGTCGATCACGGTGTAGTGCGGCAGGAGGCCCGAGTTCTGCATGACGTAGCCGATCCCCCGGCGCAGCTTGACGGGGTCCTTGCCGGCGATGTCCTCGCCATCAATGGACACGACGCCGGCCGAGGGCTCCACCATGCGGTTGATCATGCGCAGCAGAGTCGTCTTGCCGCAGCCCGAGGAGCCGACGAAGACCGTCGTCTTGTGCGCGGGGAGCGTCAGGTTGAACCCGTCGACCGCGCGGGTTCCGTCGGGAAACTGCTTCGTGACGTCGTCGAAGATGATCACGGCGGCACCGGGTCAGTCGATGACCGACACGTCCTTCCCGAAGGCGACATAGCCCGAGAAGTCAGCCCCCACACGCTCGAACGCGCTGGGATACGGCGTCGGGTATGCCCACGCGCCGTCCGAGTGAGTAACCCCGTCGGCGACGATGTCGTAGTACTGGCACACGCCCTTCCACGGGCACGTGTAGGGAGTCGGACTCTCGACCAGTGCGCCGGCTACGATGCTGCTCGGCGGGAAGTACCAGTTCCCCTCGATGGAGAGGAGATCATCGCGGGAAGCTTCCGCGATGACAACGTTGTCGATGACAGCCTTCATGGTTCTCCGTTCGTCGGGACGGCCGATTCGGCTTCGAATCACGCTACCGGAGGCCGGGGACATCGCGGGCGGTTCTGACCGAAGCGGAAATCCGGCGGTAATGTCCGCAGCCCGTCAGAAGCATCCGCGGCCTTGTGAGACCAGTCGGTCAGATCAGTCGTGCGCCGGGAACAGGGCCATGTGCGTGAAGGGCCGTATATCCCGCGGCCGACATGGTGACCTGCAGTTCCAGGGCCGATTCGAGATCCTCGGCGAGGAACGCTGTGGTGGGACCCGACCCTGAGACGACCCCGGCCAAGGCGCCGGCCCGGTCTCCCAGATCGAGCACATCGCCGAGCTCGGGCCGCAGCGACAGTGCCGCCTCCTGCAGGTCGTTGTGAAGGTGACCGGCGAGCTCCTCGGGGTCGCCGGAACGGAGGGCGTGCAGCACGCCCGTCGCCACCGCGGGGTCTGCGCCGCCGTGGCGAGCGTCCGATATGCGGTCGAGGCGAAGTGCGCCGGTCGACGGATGCCCGGCCGACGCGGTCCGCGCGCGAAGCCGGTCGAGCTCGCTGTAGACCGCCGGCGTGGACAGTCCGCCATCGGCGAGCACGATGACCCACTCGAAGCGGCCTGTCGCGAGCGCGGGACTGAGCCGATCTCCGCGCCCCAGGCCAACTGCCGTTCCTCCCATCAGAGCGAACGGCACGTCGGCGCCGAGCCTGGCAGCCAGGCGCTGCAGCTCGGCGGAACCCACCTCGGTCCCCCACAGTGCATCACAGGCGACGAGGGCTGCCGCAGCATCCGCGGAGCCGCCGCCCATGCCACCGGCTACCGGAACGTGCTTGTCGACCGTGAGGTGCACCCCACCGTCGTACCCCGTGTGTTGAGCGAGGATCCGCGCCGCCCGCAGCGCGAGGTTCCGATCATCGAGCGGGACTGTCGACACATCGACTGAGCCGGTGACCTCGAGCCGGAAGTCGTCCGCCGCCACGGCCCACACGTCTTCGAACAGAGAGACAGCCTGGTACGCGGACGCGACAGCGTGGTAGCCGTCGTCGAGGAGCGGACCGACCTCGAAGTACACGTTGAGTTTGCCCGGAGCCCGCACCCGGACGACGTCTGTGCGAAGCGGCGCCGTCACGAGTCCGAGGGATCCGCCCAGATCGGACCCGACGGCGAGAGATCGACGCCGTCGGTGAGAGCGTCGATCTGCTCGAGCTCCTCGGTGTCGAAAGCCGGGCCCGCGATCGCTGCCAGGTTCTCGTCCAGCTGATCGGGACGCGATGCGCCGATCAGCGCCGAGGTGACGACCGGGTCCCGCAGCACCCACTGGATCGCCATCTGCGCGAGGCTCTGGCCCCGCTGCCGGGCGATCTCGTTGAGACCACCCAACAGCGAGCGGCCGTGCTCCGACACCCGGTCGGCGGGAACCGAATTGCGGTTCTGTGCCCGGTCGGCGGCCGCACCGCTGAGGTACTTGTCAGTCAGAAGCCCCTGCGCGAGGGGCGTGAACGCGATAGCCCCCAGACCCTCCTGACGCAGCACGCCGGTGAGGCCATCCTCGACCCAGCGGTTGAGCATCGAGTACGACGGCTGATGGATGACCAGCGGAGTACCGAGACTGCGAGCCACCGCAACCGCGATCGCTGTCTGCTCTGCGGAGTACGACGAGATGCCGACGTAGAGGGCCTTCCCCTGGCGCACGAGCGTGTCAAGCGCCGCGATCGTCTCTTCGACCGGAGTCACCGGATCCATCCGGTGCGAGTAGAAAATGTCCACGTACTCGAGGCCCATGCGCCGCAGCGACTGATCGGCGCTGGCGAGGATGTACTTGCGCGAACCGTAGTCGCCATACGGGCCCGGCCACATGTCGTACCCGGCCTTGGACGAGATGATCAGCTCGTCGCGGTACGGCGCGAAGTCTTCGCGCATCATCCGCCCGAAGTTCGTCTCGGCAGACCCGTACGGGGGTCCGTAGTTGTTTGCGAGATCGAAGTGCGTGATCCCGGAGTCGAAAGCGTGCCTCAGTAGCTTCCGCTGGTTGTCGAACGGGATGTTGTCTCCGAAGTTCCACCACAGTCCGAGCGAGATCGGCGGGAGGTAGAGGCCCGACGTGCCCACCTGGCGGTAGTCGGTGATGGAGTAGCGGTCCTCGGATGCCGAGTAGGGGCGGTGGATGTCGTTTCGGCTGCGCGAGAATCGCTGCTCGTCGGTCATGCTTCGAGGCTATCGCGCAGGCGCCGGGGTTGCTCTGGCGATGCGCAGGAACTGCCCAGCCGCCAACTCCTCGCCGCGGGCAGTCGGGGCGATTCCAGCACGTTCGAGCACGGCGGACGCCTCGAGCGCGCTTCCGCCGAGCACCGCGGCGAGCGCTTGTCGGAGCATCTTGCGTCGTTGCTGGAATGCCGCGTCGATGATGCGGAAGGTCAGCATCCGCTCGTCTTCGGAGCCCAACGGTTCGGAGCGTTCGAAACCGACGAGCACGCTGTCGACATTCGGGACCGGCCAGAAGACCTGCCGCGAAACTGTCCCCGCAAGGCGCCACGATCCCCACCAGGCGGCCTTGGCGCTGGGCGCCCCGTACACCTTCGACCCGGGCGCAGCGGCAAGCCGCTCCCCCACCTCGGCCTGGACCATTACGACGCCTCGGGCGATCGAGCGGAACGTCTCGAGGAAGTGCAGCAGGACGGGAACCGACACGTTGTACGGCAGGTTGGCCACAAGCACTGCGGGGTCGCCGGGGAGGTCCCTCACCCGCAGGGCATCCTGATCGATGACCCGGAGCGCACCGTCTGGAACACCATGAGCGGATGCCGTGGCGGGCAGTCGCTCCGCGAGTCGGTGGTCGATCTCAACGGCGGTCACCTTGGCGCCGGCCTCGAGGATCGCGAGCGTCAGCGAGCCAAGCCCAGGTCCGACTTCGACGACATGCTCCCCGGCCTGGACGCCCGCGAGGTGCACGATTTTTCGCACCGTGTTCGCGTCCACGACGAAGTTCTGGCCGAGCTTCTTGGTCGGGGTGACGTCGAGGTCGGCGGCCAGCGCCCGCACTTCCGCGGCGCCCAGGAGGGTGACGGGCATGCGATCACTGTAGTTGGCTGCAGGCGGGGACTTCGTGAATCGGATGAGGCGAATCCGTCACACGGCGCCGCGGCGGGAGTACGGTGAGTCGCGTGACATCCTCATCTGACGCGCTCCCCACGGGGACGTTCCATCTCAACAGTCCCTATGGTCGCCGTGCCGTCGCCCTGTCCATCGCCGCTGCTGTCGGTGGATTCCTCTTCGGCTTCGACTCCTCGGTCGTCAACGGCGCGGTCGAGTCCATCCAGAGCGATTTCGCCCTCAACGATTTCGTCACCGGATTCATCGTCGCCATCGCGCTACTCGGTTGTGCACTCGGTGCGCTCATCGCCGGCAACCTCGCTGACCGGTGGGGGCGCCTGCGGGTGATGTTCCTCGGCGCGATCATGTTCTTCGTCAGTGCGATCGGAACAGGTCTCGCCTTCTCGGTGTGGGACCTCGGTCTCTGGCGTGTGGTCGGCGGTATCGGGATCGGTATCGCGTCAGTGGTCGCCCCCGCCTACATCGCGGAGGTGGCTCCCCGGCAGATCCGCGGATCGCTCGCGTCGCTGCAGCAGCTCGCGATCACGATCGGTATCTTCGCCGCGCTCCTCTCGGACGCCCTGCTGGAGGGCATCGCCGGCGGCGCGGACAACGTGTTGTGGTGGGGGCTGGAGGCGTGGCGGTGGATGTTCCTGGTCGGCGTCGTTCCGGCCGCCGTCTACGGCATCCTGTCGTTCACGGTTCCCGAATCTCCCCGCTTCCTGATCAGCCAGGGCCGCAGCGACGAGGCCCGCGCCGTCTTCGCACGCCTGGTTCCCGCGGTCGATCTCGACAAGACGATGAACGAGCTGACCCTCGCCATCGAGACCGACAAGAAGAACGCGGGGGTATCGATCCGCGGCAAGGCTCTCGGACTGCAGCCGATCGTCTGGATCGGCATCATCCTGTCGGTGTTCCAGCAGTTCGTGGGCATCAACGTGATCTTCTACTACTCGACGAGCCTGTGGAACTCGGTCGGCATGACCAACGCACCGCTGATCAGCGTGATCACGAGCGTCACGAACGTGCTCGTGACGCTGATCGCGATCTTCCTGGTCGACCGCGTCGGACGAAAGCCGATCCTGCTCACCGGTTCGGTGCTCATGGCACTGTCGCTCGGGACGATGGCGCTGGCCTTCTCGTTCGCTACCGGTACGGGTAAGGACGTCCACCTGGACGGCGCGTGGGGACCCATCGCTTTGGTCGCAGCGAACCTATTCGTCATTGGATTCGGCGCCTCGTGGGGACCGCTCGTCTGGGTGCTCCTGGGAGAGATCTTCCCCAGCCGCATCCGAGGTAAGGCCCTCGGTGTTGCTGCCGGCGCTCAGTGGATCGCGAACTTCCTGATCACCATGACCTTCCCGGTGATGTCGAGCTGGTCGCTGCCGCTGACCTACGGCATGTATGCGACGTTCGCCGCGCTCTCGTTCTTCTTCGTGTTGTGGCGGATCCCCGAGACCAAGGGGATGGAGCTCGAGCAGACCGAGACCCTCTTCACCCGCCCTAAGGCCAAGGCCTCGGCCTAACCCACCCCGAAGCAGCCCATTTTCGTCCAGTCAGCCCGCAGTGCGGGCTGGTTCGGCGGGAATGGGCTGCTTCGCGGAGGAGGCACGGGTCAGGCGCGGGCGGATGCTGCGGCGCGCGCCGCGGCGGGGAGGGCGTCGACGATCCGGGCCAGCGCCGCATCGTCGTGCGCGGCGGTGAGGAACCACGCCTCGAACGCCGACGGCGGGAGCGATACTCCCGCATCGAGCATCGCGTGGAAGAACGCCCGATACCGGAAAGACTCCTGCCGCACGGCAGTCTCGTAGTCAGCGACGCCGGTGGCGACATCCTCGCCCCAGAACACGCTGAAGAGATTCCCCGCCCGCTGGATGCCGTGAGCAACGCCCTCGCGTGTCAGAGCGACCCCCACCGCGGCCGAAAGCTCGTCGGCGGCGCTACCGAGTCGCGCGTAGACCGCGGCATCCGCGAGTCGGAGCGTCGCAAGCCCCGCAGCCACCGCTACCGGATTCCCCGACAGCGTGCCGGCCTGGTACACCGGGCCGAGCGGCGCGAGGAGCTCCATGACCTCCGCGCGGCCCGCGACTGCCGCGACGGGGAGGCCGCCGCCGACGACCTTGCCGAACGTGAACAGGTCGGGCGCGTAGGTCTCGCCCGCGGCATCCTGCAGTCCCCAGAACCCGGCCGGGCCGACCCGGAAGCCGGTGAGCACCTCGTCGAGGATGAGGAGCGCACCGTTGTCGCGACATGCGCGGGCAAGCAGGGCGTTGAAGCCCGGATGCGGCGGGACGACCCCCATGTTCGCAGCGGCGGCTTCCGTAATGACGGCAGCGATGCGCCCCGGGTGCTGGGCGAAGACTCCGGCGAGCGCATCGGGGTCGTTGTAGGGGATGACGACAGTCTGAGCCGCCACGGCCTCTGGCACCCCCGCTGAACCGGGCAGCGCGAGGGTTGCAAGTCCCGAGCCCGCCTGGGCGAGAAGCCCGTCGGAGTGCCCGTGGTAGTGGCCCGAGAACTTCACGACGAGATCTCGCCGTGTGAAGCCGCGGGCGAGGCGAACGGCGGTCATCGTCGCCTCGGTGCCTGTCGAGACGAGCCGCACCCGGTCGACGGCACCTACCCGAGCCGTGATCTCCTCGGCGAGTTCGGTCTCGGCTGGCGTGCTCGCGCCGAACGAGAGACCGCGGGAGGCGGCCTCCGTGACTGCCGCAACGACCTCCGGATGCGCGTGACCGAGGATCGCCGGCCCCCAGCTGGCGACGAGGTCGACGTACTGGCGGCCATCGGCATCCGTCACGTAGGGCCCTCGGGCGGATACGAAGAACCGGGGTGTGCCGCCGACCGAGCCGAAAGCCCGCACCGGCGAGTTGACGCCCCCGGGCATTGCCGCTTGCGCGCGGGCGAAGAGCTGATCGTTGTGGGTCATCGCGCACCCCCCGCGTTGTGCCCCTCGCGCAACGATCGCCCGACCTCCAGCGCCCAGTACGTCAGGATCGCGTCTGCCCCGGCCCGGCGGATGCCGACGAGGGACTCGAGAACCGCGCGATCGCGGTCGATGGCCCCGGCTGCCGCGGCGAGCTCGACCATCGCGTACTCCCCCGACACCTGGTACGCCCACACCGGGACTGGCGAGTGCTCGGCTACGGCCGCGAGAACGTCGAGGTAGGGGCCCGCGGGTTTCACCATGACGATGTCGGCGCCCTCCTCGATGTCGCGGGACGCCTCCAGCAGCCCCTCCCGGCCGTTCGCCGGGTCGAGCTGATATGTCTTGCGGTCACCGACGAGCGTGGATTCCACGGCGTCACGGAACGGGCCGTAGAACGCAGACGCGTACTTCGCCGAGTACGCCAGGAGCACGACATCCGTTCGCCCCGCCGCGTCGAGTGCTTCGCGAACCGCGGCGACCTGACCGTCCATCATTCCCGACAGACCCAGGATCTCGGCCCCCGCGTCAGCCTGCGCGAGCGCCATCGCCGTGTACCGATCGAGCGTCGCGTCGTTGTCGACCCCACCCCGCGCATCGAGGACACCGCAGTGGCCGTGGTCGGTGAACTCGTCAAGGCAGAGATCCGCCTGCACAGTGAGCCGTCCAGCCGCCGCTGTCCGGGCGACGCGGATAGCGCGGTTGAGGATGCCGTCCGGGTCGGTCGCGCCCGACCCTGTCGCGTCACGAACGAGCGGCACACCGAACAGCATGACGCCGCCGAGCCCGGCATCCGCCGCCGCGTCAACGACCTGCGGCAGCGTCTCGAGCGTTTCTTGCCGCACTCCCGGCATCGTCGCGATGGGCTGCGGTTCGTCCCGCTCGGTCACGAACACGGGGAGCACGAGGGCGGATGCCGACAGCGTGTGCTCAGTGACGAGTCGGCGCATCGCGGGGCTCTGTCGCAGGCGCCGCGGGCGGTGGGTGAGATAGGTCGTCATGGACGGAACTCCGGGGTGCAGATCGGCGAGAGGAAGGACAACTCGGCTGGAAAGAGGACAACTCAGCTGGGGGAAGGACAACTCGGCGAGAGGGAGGACAGCTCGGCGAGGAGGGATTCGATGGATTGTTCGGGGGCGGTCAGCGTCACGGTGAGGGCCCGGCGTTCGGCATCCCGGGTCGTGCCGGGCCCGAGCGAGGCGAGGACCGTGTTCGGCGGAAGCACGCCGACCTGGTGACTGAGTTCGCGCACGACGCTCGTCGAGGTGAGCAGCACCGTGTCGATCCGCCCCGATCGCAGATCGTCGACGATCTCATCCGGAAGGTCGACCCCCACCGTCCGGTAAGCGATACAGACTTCCACGTCGTAGCCGCGGACTTCCAGCTCGTCGCTGACGACCGCCATCGCGAGGTCGGAGCGCAACACGAGGCACCGCCCAACGCGCGCCGGCTCGTGCGCTGAGCACCACTGCTGGGTGAGGGCCAACGCCGACGAGCGCCCGGCGGGAATGAAGTCGACCTCGAACCCGGCATCCACGACAGCGCGAGCGGTTGCACGCCCGACCGCGGCGACGCGCGTGGCAGCAGGAATCTCGATGCCCGCAGCGCGCAGGTGTTCGACCGCAGCGGCACTGGTGATGAACACCCAGTCGTAGGTGCCGGCGGCGAGGTCGGCGAAGAACCGGTCCCGGGCCTCGAGGTCGCGCGGGGGCTTGGTCTCGATCAGCGGCGCAATCACGGGCACGGCACCGCGGTCTACAAGAAGGCGCGCGACGCGCTCACCCCATGCTCCACCGCGCGGCACGAGCACCGTGCGTCCGGCGAGTGCTTCAGTCATCGAGCTCATCGACCCCGCGATCTCGGAGCACCCGCACGACCCGTTCAGCAAGCGCCGCCCGGCCCGCCGGTTCGGCGACGACGGCGACTGGCGCGGCGTCCTCGACACGGATGCTGCGCGACCCGTCACTCCGGTAGACCGTCGCGGCGACCTCCACGCTCTCGCCGTTCTGGATCGCAGAGATACCGACAGGCGCAGCACAGCCGGCTTCGAGCTCTGCGAGCACCGCCCGCTCCACGAGCGCGGGGATCGCGGCGGCTGGATCGTTCAGGCCCCGCAGGGCGCGGCCCAGCTCGGTGGTCGTATCAGCCGTGCGGATCTCGATCGCCAGTGCCCCTTGACCTGCCGAGGTCGGCCACGCGTGCAGGTCGAACAGCTCCGAGATCTCGCTCTCCCGACCGATGCGGCGAAGCCCGGCTTCGGCCAGCACGATGGCGTCGTACTCGCCGTCTGTGACCTTGCGCAGGCGCGTGTCGACATTGCCGCGGATGTCGGCGACAACGAGATCAGGCCGCCGCTCCAGCACCTGAGCGGCCCGGCGCGGGGAGCCGGTCCCCACGCGCGCGCCGGCGGGGAGCTCCGCAAGGGTCACGCCGCCGCGCGAACACAGGGCATCGCGCTGACCCTCGCGCTCGGGAACCGCGATCAGCGTGAGGCCCGGGTAGGCAGCGTTCGGCAGGTCCTTGAGGGAGTGCACGATCAGGTCGCACTCCCCCGCGAGCAACGCTGCGCGCAACGCCGTCGCGAACACACCCGTGCCGCCCAGCGACGCGAGAGAACCGGTGGCGACATCGCCGTGCGTCGTGAGGGGGACGAGCTCGACCTCGAGGCCCGACGATGCTGTCAGCATCCGGGCTACCGTTCCGGACTGCGTCATCGCCAGCGTGCTGGCCCGGGTCCCCAAGCGCACGGTCACGGCGTCAACCCCGCGAGTGCCGGGCGGAAGCCCAGCCTGGCGTTCTCGCAGCATCCGGGCCGGCACACGTCGAACCAGGGACCGAGGGACGTGACCCGCTCGCGCTGCGACGCGGGCGTACCCTGCAGCCGCTCCTCGATGAGGTCAACGAGGCCCGCGACGTAGGTGGGCGATGTTCCCGGGGTCGCGGTGCGTACGGCGACAAGACCGAGCTCGGTGGCGGTCTCGATGGCTTCGGTGTCGAGGTCCCACATGACTTCCATGTGGTCGCTGACAAACCCGAGGGGAACGATCAGCACTCCGCGCCGGCCCTGCGCGGGCAGCGCGGCGATCGCGTCATTGACGTCGGGCTCGAGCCACGGCACCGACGGCGGCCCTGAGCGGCTCTGGTACACCAGCTGCCAGGGGCTCTCGGACCCGAGCGTTCGCATGATCTGCTCCGCGACGGCGGTGTGCTGAGCGGCATAGGCGCCGCCCGGCCCGAAGTCGCGGTCGCGCGGACCGGAGCGTTCGGCATCGGCGACGGGAATCGAGTGCGTCGAGAAGAGCACCTCGATCTCGTCCGGCTTCTCGATGCCGTGCTCTCGCAGCTTCTCCAGCCCCGACCGGATGCCATCGACGAAGGGAGTCACGAAGCCCGGGTGATCGAAGAACTGGGCGACCTTGTCGATCTGCAGCTGCTCCCCGACACCCGTCGCCTCGAGCGCATCGGCGAGGTCCTCCCGGTACTGCCGGCACGACGAATAGGAGCTGTAGGCGCTCGTTGCCAGCGCCAGGACGCGCCGGTGATCGTCGGCGTGCAGCTGCTGCACGGCGTCGGCGACGTACGGCATCCAGTTGCGATTTCCCCAGTACACCGGCAGGTCGATGCCGCGCGCGCGAAGCTCGGCATCGAGGGCGGCGACCAGGTCGCGGTTCTGCTGGTTGATGGGTGAGACCCCACCGAAGTGGCGGTAGTGGTGCGCGACCTCCTCGAGGCGCTCGTCGGGGATGCCGCGGCCGGCCGTGACGTTGCGTAGAAACGGGATGACGTCATCCTGCCCCTCGGGTCCACCGAACCCGAGCAGCAGCAGCGCGTCGTACGCGACGGGTTCTTCCACGTGTGCCGGGCCGGATTCCGCCGCGGGCGTCGCACCGCACACCGCAGCCCCCGGCGCGCAGTAGGCACCGGTCGCGTGCGGGGGCTTGGGCCGGAAGTTCTCGGCGGTCACGACAGGACGTCCTCGAGCTCGCCGACCTCGACGCGTCTCCCGGTGAAGAACGGGACTTCCTCACGCACATGACGGCGGGCATCCGTCGCGCGAAGATCGCGCATCATGTCGACAAGGCTCAGCAGGTTGTCGCTTTCCAACGGCAAGAGCCACTCGTAGTCGCTGAGCGCGAAAGTCGAGACCGTGTTGGCCACGACATCACGGAAAGCGCTGCCTTTGCGGCCGTGCTCGGCGAGCATCGCTGAGCGCTCCTGCTCGGGAAGCAGATACCACTCATAGCTGCGCACGAACGGGTAGAGGCAGAGCCATTCGCGGGGTGCCTCCCCGCGCAGGTATCCGGGAACATGTCGCTTGTTGAACTCGGCCTCGCGGTGAACGCCCATGGCACTCCACGTGATGCTCGCCTCGCGCAGCGCCGAGGTGCGACGAAGCCTGCGCAGTGCAGCCTGGAGTGCCGCCGGGTCCTCGCCGTGCAGCCACACCATGAGGTCGGCATCCGCGCGCATGCCGGTGACGTCGTAGAGCCCGCGCAGGGTCACGCCGGCGGCGGGAAGCTCTGCGACCTCGCGCTCCAGGTCACCGAACTCCGGCGCCGCCACACGCGGCACCTCAAGCACCGTGAAGAGGGTGTAGCCAGCGGGCGTCGACTCAGCCTCGGGGCTCGAGGCGGTGGGGGTTACGGGATCGGTCACGATTCCTCCAGTCAGAAGCGGCGGTGCGGGTCAGGAAGCGGTGGATGCGAGCGACGGCGCCGCGAACGCGTGGATCAGGGTTGCGGCGAGCTCGCGCGCGTGCGGCACCACCGAGGCAAGGCCGGTGCCCGCCACGGCGGCGCCGGCGAGGTGCAGGCGGGGGTCAGCGGCGATGACGGGCGTCGTGGACGACGACGAGGACGCATCCCAGCGGCGCACGTGCAGCTCGCGCACGTCCTGCGGCGCCACCGAAACTCCCGTGACGGCGCTGATCGCCGCCGCGACGGATGCCTCATCGAACGCGCCTGTGACGCCGTCGCGCGCCGAGAGCCGGACGACGTGGTGGTGGGGCTCGAGTTTCTCATCGAGCCACTGCCACTTGGCGTTGGCGTGCGTGAGCGCCTTCGCACCGATGGGTGCAGCGTCGGCGATCAGCGCTCCCGTGCCGACCGGGTGAGCATCCAGGCCCGGCGAACGCACGAGCGCGATCGCCAGCTCGACCGGCGTTTCGTCACCATCACTGTGCTCGCCGAGGAGTCGGAGCGCCTCGTCGCGACCGGTGGCGATGACAACGGTTCGGGCGCGGATCGCGGTGCTGCCGGCATCCACGCTCAGCACCTCGTCGCGTGCCCCGTGGCCCACGCTTTCCCGCGTGCTTTCGGCACCATGGATGCGACGAACCGGGGTATCGAGCAGGATGGTCGCCCCGGCGGCGCGGGCGCGGGCTGCCAGTTCGACGGGCAGCCGCCACATGCCACCGACGATCCCCGCGACAGCGCTGCCGGGGCGGGGCCCCGCGGCAAGCTCGGCGACGGCATCCGTCAGCGCGCCGGTCTGCATGAACCGCTGCCAGAGCTGCGGGTGCACCACCGAGAGCTTCAGGTCGCGGGCAGAGCGCGAGTAGACGCCGCGGCAGACGGTGTCTACCACCGCGCTTGCCAGGTCATCACCGAGTCGTGTGGCGACGAGGTCGTAGAGCGAAGGCTCCTCGGCGGGCACGGGCAGCACCTGCTCGGCGCGGGGCGGTACGAGCGCCAGGATGTCGGCAGCGCTGGGATCGGCGGGGATCCCCAGGACGCTCTGTCGCGGGAGCGGGGCGCGACGGATGCCGGAGTCGCCGCCGGCAACGAGCCACGCCCCGGCGGGGTTCGGGGCCGTGACAGTGACGGGAAGCTGCCAGCGGTCGATGAGATCTGTCACGCCGGTCGTTCGGGTCGCGAACGACTCGGCGCCGGCATCCGCAGCGACCTGCCCACCAGCAGCGCCCACACCAGCACCGCCGGCGATCATGACCGGCGCGAGCATCCCCCCGACGCGGTCGGAGGCGTCCACGACGACGGTTCGGAGTCCAGCCGCGGCGGTTTCAGCGGCAACGACCAGGCCCGCCATCCCCGCGCCGACGATGCACACATCGACGATCTCGTCCGTCTCAGCGGGCATCGTGCACCATCGCGACAAGATCCGTCAGCACGTCAGGATCCGTCTCGGGTGGCACGCCGTGCCCGAGGTTGAAGACGTGAGCGCGGGCGACCTTACCTGCGGCGATGATCCGGGAGACCTCCGCGGCGCGGACCTCGGCGGGAGCGAACAGCATGGCGGGATCCAGGTTCCCCTGCACTGTCACCTCTCGCCCTACCCGCTCCAGGGCCTCGTCGAGATCGATCCGGTGGTCGATTCCGACGACGTCGAGATCGAGGCTCGCGATGTCGGCGAGAAGGTCGCCGGTGCCGACACCGAAGTGCGAGAGCGGGACCCGCAGCATCCCGGAGTCCGCGGGCGGTTCGATCTGCCGCACGTGAGCGAGTGCTCGAGCGGATGCCGGGAGCGCTGCCTGCCGGTACAGGCGCGGGGAGAGAGAACCAGCCCAGGAATCGAACAACTGCGCAGCGCTGGCGCCGGCCTCGATCTGGAGGGCGAGGAAGCGTCCGCTGATGTCGGCGAGCCACTGTGTGAGCGCGTCCCACCCGGGCGGGTCCTCGTGGATCAGGCGGCGCGCGGCGAGATGGTCCTTCGAGGGCCCGCCCTCGACGAGGTAGGCAGCGAGGGTGAACGGGGCGCCCGCGAAGCCGATGAGCGGGAGCGGCGTGCCGCGAGTAACGGACTCGGCGGCGAGCATCTCGGTCGTGCGGCGCACAGCCTCGATGATCGGCCCGCCCCGCTCGGTGACGGTCTGCGGGTCGATCGCGGTGACCCGCGCAATGTCGGCACCGGCGCGAACCGGTTGGGAGAAGACCGGACCCCGGCCCGCGACGATGCGCACGTCGATCCCCGCCAGCATCAGGGGCACGACGATGTCGCTGAAGAAGATCGCGGCATCCACGCCGTGACGGCGCACGGGCTGCAGCGTGATCTCACTCACGAGCGCGGGGTCGAGGCAGGCGTCGAGCATCGAGCTGCCCTCACGCAGCGCACGGTACTCGGGAAGGGAACGCCCCGCCTGCCGCATGAACCACACGGGGGTGATAGCTGGTCGGTGTCCGACGAAGGCGCGGATGAGGTGCGAGTCCTTCGTCGCGTGCGCAACGAACGGATGCTGATCGGAGAGCTGCATAGTTAATCGATATACTAACCAGTCGACGCGAGGAGGAAGCGATGCTGGTCTGCCTATCGGCCAACCATCGGGCTACCCCGTTCGCCTCTCTTGAGCGCCTGGCCGAGGTGGGTGGCGAGGTCCGCCGCGACATCCCCCTCGCCCACGAGTCGATCGGCGGAGCCGTCGTGCTTGCCACCTGCAATCGGTTCGAGGCCTACCTCGATATCGACCCCGACGAGGGCCACTCTGCTGAGTCCGCCGTCACTGCCGCGCTCGGCGAGCTGGCCGATGCCTCGGGTATCGACTACCGAGAGCTGCGCGAAACGCTCGATGTCACCGTCGGCAATCGTGTCGCGCATCATCTGTTCGCCGTGGCGTCGGGCCTGGACTCGGTCGTGGTCGGCGAGGACGAGATCGCGGGTCAGGTCACGCGCGCCTACGAAGACGCCCGCAGCGAGGGGATGACGACCCGCGCCCTCGAGCACCTCTTCGAGCGCGCGAAAGAGACATCGCGGACCGTCAAGAACTCGGCGCGCGTGGGGGAATCCGGTCGTTCTCTGGTTCGACTTGCCCTGGAGCTCGCCTCCTCACGGATCGCCGACTGGTCAAGCGCCCGCGTGCTCCTGATCGGGACCGGTCAGTATGCCGCGGCAGCATTGGCGGCACTGCGCGTGCGCGGCGCGCGCGGCATCCGGGTTCATTCGGCATCCGGTCGCGGCCCCGCGTTCGCCCAACGACACGGACTGATCCCGGTCGACCCGGAATCGTTTCCCGCCGAGATCGCGTCGGCCGATGTCATCGTGACCTGCACGACCCGGGTCGTGCTCGGCGGCGACGAGCTGGATGCCGGTCGCGCCGCGGTGACAGCCGCAGCCGAGCGGCTCCTGGTGATCGACCTCGGCATGCCCCGGAACGTCGCCGCCGACGTGCAGGCGCGTCACGGCGTCGAGGTACTCGACCTCGAGACGATTCGCTTGCACGCACCGCTTGACGAGTTCGCCTCGCTTGCCGATGCGAAAGCGATCGTCGCCGACGCGGCGCTCCGCCACGCCGGGGCAGGTCGGGTCCACGATGTCGCACCGGCGGTTCGAGCGGCGCGGGGGTGGGTTCAACAGCTCCTGGATGCTGAGATCGCGCGCCTCCCCGAGAACCCCTCGGAGAGTTCGCTGAAGACCGAACGGGCGCTCCGGCATTTTGCCGGCGTGATCATGCATCACGTCGTTGCGCGCGGCCATACACTGGCGTCCTCCGGGGAGGGCGAACGCTGGTCAGCAGCGGTCGAGACGGTTTTCTCGGAAGCGCCGAATCCCGGCACGTGAGTGAGCATGACCCAGCAGCCCGACCAGACACCGATCCCGTTGCCGCGCGCGCGGGTCACGGTGAAGGATGTCGCGGCGAGAGCTGGCGTGTCCACCGCCGCGGTCAGTCAGGCACTCAATGGCCGGGGCGCGCTCAGCGCCGACACCAGACAGCGGATACTCGATGCCGCGACCGAGCTCGGATACTCCCCCGACCGCTACGCCGCAGCGCTCCGGCGCGGGCGAACGCTCTCGATCGGGTACGTCGCGTCACCGCCGCTTGACCCGGTTCGCGAGGCCACTCAGGCGCAATACGCCATGCGACAGCTCAGTGCCCTCGTTGACGCCGCAGCCGCGCACCACTTCACGGTCACGGTCATCCCCTATGCGCGCCCGGAGCTGCTGCGCAGCGCCCGGGTAGACGCCGTGTACGCGCCCGACGCCCGCGAGAGCGACCCACTGCTGGCGATCGCTGCAGCGCAGAGCATCCCCGTCATCACCAATGACCTCCCCCTTCCGCCGGACGCAGGGATGTGGATCCGCACCGGATACGAGGATGCCGCGACCGCGGCCCTTGACCTGCTCGCTGCCAGTGGCGCCACGAACATCGGGCTTCTCACCGGCGAACCGGGGCTTCCCCGTCTGGAGATCGGCGAAAGCGTCTACCAGCAGTGGTGTGCCAGCCGCGGCCAGGCCCCGATCGTCGCCCGGGTGGATGCCGCGAGCCTGGAGCTTGCGGGGAGCATCCGTGAATTCCTGCTGCACGGTGTCGACGGGCTGTTCTCGTTCGCGCAGGAGGGGCCGCGCCTGTTCCTCGACCTCGCCGCGCTCGATGTCGTCTTGCCGCGGGATCTGCAGCTTGTCGCGCTCTGTCTTCACGACTGCGCACTCAACCGCCGCCTGAGCGTGACGCACGTGTGCGTCCACCCCGAGCTCGCTCCCGCGCTGCTCTTTCCCGAACTCGTGAACGCGCTGGAGACGGCGAGCACCCCGAGCTCGCCGGTCGTGCTGCCGTGGGAGTTGGAAGGTGGATCAACGACCCGCGCGACCCCGAGCCGCATCCGCCGGGACGACGGGGTCCCGCGCGCTTCCGTTCAGGCGAACGTGCCGTAAACCTCGAGCGTGTTCGCGGCCACCTGGGCGGCGAGCTCGTCGACGGAAACACCCAGCTCTGCTGCCATGAAGCGCAGGGTGATCGGCACGAGATACGGCGCGTTGGGGCGCCCACGGTGGGGTACCGGAGTGAGAAAGGGCGCGTCGGTTTCGACCAGGATGCGCTCCGCCGGGGTCACGGCGAGCGCATCGCGCAGATTCTGCGCGTTCTTGAACGTGATGTTGCCCGCGAAAGAGAGGTAGTAGCCGCGGTCGGCGGCGATCCGCGCCATCTCGGCATCCCCGGAGAAGCAGTGGAAGACGGTCTTCTCGGGCGCGCCAACGCTCTCGAGCAGGCGCAGAACCTCGTCGTGCGCGTCCCGGTCGTGGATCTGCATTGCGATGCCGTGCTTTTTGGCCAGAGCGATGTGCGCCTCGAAAGACCGGTACTGAGCCGGCTGACCCTCGGCATCCGTGCGGAAGAAGTCAAGCCCCGTCTCGCCGATCGCCCGCACCCGAGGGTGGGCGGCAAGCTCATCGATCGCCGCGATCGCCTCATCGAGGCCTCCCGCCGCCTCGTAGGTCGGTGCCTCGTTCGGGTGGATCGCCACCGCTGCGAGAACCTGCGGGTGATGCTCCGCGGCCCACACCGCCCACCGCGACGACTCCACGTCACCGGATGCCTGCACCACACCCGCGATCCCCGCCGAGGCCGCGCGGGCGAGTTGCTCCGACAGGCCCAGCGGGTCGTCGCCGTCCACGATCTCGAGGTGACAGTGGTTGTCGTACACCGGAACAGCCACCGGCTCAGGCAGCGGGGGGTAGGTGAGGTCACGCCGACCCGATGCCGACCTCTCCCGCACGTAGGCGCTCGGGTCGCTCACGCGGGCTGCTCGACCCGGGGGAACAGCGGCGCCAAGCCATTGATCGAGGTGCCCGGCTTCAGCTGACCCCAACTCCCCGCCTCGCGAAGGGGCTGATCCTGCAGCCGGCCGATGGTCTCGGCAGCGCCGAGGGCGATCCAGAGCTTCTCGGTCGAGATAGGCATCACCGGCGAGAGCAACTGAGCAAGCGCGCGCAGACCCTCGGCGGCGGTGTACAGCACGGTCTCGAGTCGGGCGCGCTTCGCGTCATCCTTGGCGAGAGTCCACGGCTCGTTCTCGGTGATGTAGCCGTTGAGTTCGTCGACGATCGTCCAGATCGCGGCGATCGCCTCGTCGATCCGGAAGCGCTCGATCGCGGCATCCGCGTTCGCCGCAGCCTCCGCGACAACCCGCTGGATCGCGAGGTCGGCGTCGGTGTACTGCGCGGGCGGCGGCACGATTCCCTCGAAGTACCGCCCGATCATCGCCACCGTGCGCGAGGCGAGGTTCCCGAATCCGTTCGCGAGCTCTGCCTGGTATCGGGCAGACAGGTCCTCCCAGGAGAACGACCCGTCCTGACCGAACGCGATGGCCGAGAGGAAGTAGAAGCGGTAAGCGTCGGAGCCGAAGACGTCGGTGATCTCGGTCGGCGCGATACCCGTGAGCTTGGACTTCGACATCTTCTCGCCGCCCACGAGCAGCCAGCCGTGCGCGAAAACACCGCGGGGCACCTCGACGCCGGCAGCCATGAGCATCGCGGGCCAGATGACGGCGTGGAAGCGCAGGATGTCCTTCCCGACCACGTGATAGGCCGGCCAGCGCCGTGCGAACTGCTCGGGGTCGGACCCGTAGCCGACAGCCGTGGCGTAGTTCAGGAGCGCGTCGACCCACACATAGATGACGTGCGAGGGATCCCAGGGCACCTTGATGCCCCAGTCGAAGGTCGATCGCGAGATCGACAGGTCCTTTAGACCGCTGCGGACGAAGGATGCCACCTCGTTGCGCGCAGACTCGGGCCGCACGAAGTCGGGCACACTCTTGTAAAGGTCGAGCAGGCGGTCTTGGAACTCGCTGAGCTTGAAGAAATAGTTCTTCTCCTGCAGCAGCTCCAGCGGCTTCGAATGGATCGCACAGACCTTGAGGCCCTCGAACGCCCCCGTGCCGTCCATGATCTCGGCCTCGGTCTTGAACTCCTCGCACCCGACGCAGTACAGCGCCTCGAACTCGCCCGCGTAGATGTAGCCGTTGTCATAGATCGCCTGGACGAACTGCGTCACGCGCTCTTCGTGGCGAGCCTGCGTCGTGCGGATGAAGTCGTCGTTGGCGACATCCAGGGTGCGAAGCAGCGGGAACCAGGATTCACCGACGAGGCGATCGACCCACTCCTGCGGCGTCGCGCCGTTCGCGGCGGCAGCCCGCAGCATCTTCTGGCCGTGCTCGTCGGTTCCGGTCAGCATCCAGGTGTCGTCGCCGGACTGCCGGTGCCAACGCGCGAGCGTGTCGACGGCGACCGTCGTGTACCCGTGGCCGATGTGCGGAACATCGCTCGGGTAGTAGATCGGCGTCGTGATGTAGAAGGAACTGCCGGAACTCACCCGAGAAGTCTAGTTCGGGCCGGCGCCGCCCCGCGGGTCTATGACAGCGACGCGTTGTACAGCTCGCGCGACGAGTGACCGGATGCTGCGGCGACCTCGGCGCAGGCATCCTTCAGGCGCTTTCCCTGCGCGAGCAGATCCGAAACGTAGGCAACTGCGTCCTCGAACGACATGGCGGGGCCGGCAGCGCCACCGACGACGATGACGATCTCACCCCTGACGCCGTCGTCTGCCCAGGCGGCGAGATCCGAGAGCGGGCCGCGGCGTACCTCTTCGTGGAGCTTCGTGAGTTCGCGGCACACGACGGCTGGGCGGTCGGCGCCGAAGGCCGCAGCCATGTCGGCGAGGGTGGTCGCGAGCCGCGACGGGGACTCGAAGAACACCATCGTGCGCCGCTCGGCACCGAGAGCCGACAGTGCGCTGCGCCGCTCCCCCGCCTTCCGCGGCACGAAGCCCTCGAACGTGAATCGGTCGGTCGGGAGACCCGAGACGGCCAGAGCTGCGAGGACGGCGCTCGGGCCCGGGAGGACACTCACCGCGACCCCGGCGCCGGCTGCCGTAGCTACCACCCCGAATCCCGGGTCGCTGATGGTCGGCATCCCGGCATCCGACAGCAGGAGCACGTCGGTCGCTCGCGCGAGCTCGACGAGCTCGGCAGCGCGGGCTTTCTCGTTGTGATCGTGCAGGGCGATCAGGCGGGGCCGGTTCTGGATGCCGAGCGCGGCGAGGAGCCGCTGCGTCGTCCGGGTGTCTTCAGAGGCGACCACCTGCGCATTTTCCAACGCGTCGATGAGGCGCTGGGACGCGTCGCCGAGATTCCCGATCGGCGTGGCGGCGAGGATGATCACGGCCCCAGCCTAGGCCGGTAGGGTGACGATCCCCCGAGACCGCCGGACCCTGCGTCGGAGCCGCCGGAGCTCACATCCTGGCCCGAATAGGCTGTCACGGTGACCACCACCGTCGAGACCCCCGTACGGCCGACGGTCTACGACCGTGTCAGCACCCGGGTCGCGGCCTCCCCCCGACTGCAGATCGCGGTGCCGGCGCTCGTGACTGCCGTTGCCGGCATCCTGCGCTTCTGGAACCTCGGACATCCACACGAACTCGTCTTCGACGAGACCTACTACGTGAAAGATGCCTGGTCCCAGTGGAACCTGGGGTTCGCGGCGAAGTGGCCCGATGAGGCCGACTCACGCTTCGCTGCCGGCGAGACCGACATCTTCCTCGACGAAGGAAGCTACGTCGTCCACCCACCCCTCGGAAAATTCCTCATCGGTGCGGGGATGGCGTTGTTCGGCGCCGACTCGTCGGTCGGATGGCGCTTTGCCACGGCGCTGTTCGGCACTCTCGCCGTACTCCTTCTCTATGTCGTCGCACTCACGCTCACCCGGTCGATCGGTGTGGCGACGGCAGCAGCGGGGCTGATGGCAATCGACGGACTCGCGATCGTGCTGAGCCGTGTGGCGTTGCTCGACACCTTCGTCATGTTCTTCACCCTGCTGGCGTTCTGGTTCGTGCTGCTGGATCGGCGATGGCTTCACGAGCGAGAGTGGCCGCGCCGACTGGCAACGGGGCGCTGGAGCTCAGAGTTTCGCTGGGGTCCGGTGTTCTGGGCGAGGCCGTGGGTTGTCGCTGCCGGCCTTGCTGCGGGCGCCGCAACCGCCGTGAAGTGGTCGGGCCTGTACGTGCTCGCCGGTATCGGGATCTACCTCGTCATCGTCGACGCCCTGGAGCGGCGTCGGCGCGGCGTGGAGTACTGGCCCGCCGATGCCGCGGTGCGCCAGGGACCGGTGACGTTCGTGCTGCTCGTGCCGCCGGCACTCCTTCTCTATCTCGCGACGTGGACGGGATGGCTGGCCACCGACGGCGGATACGACAGGCACACCGTCGACGGCTCGCCGGCTACCGGCTTCTGGTCGTGGGTACCGCTGTCTCTGCAGAACCTGTGGGCCTACCACCAGTCGATGTACGGCTTCCACGTCGGCCTGTCAGCAAGCCACAGCTATGCGAGCCCTGCATGGCAGTGGCCGCTCCTTGCCAGACCGACCTCGATGTTCTATCACAGCGATGCCCTCGGCGAGGCTGGCTGCACAGCGGCTTCAGGATGCGTACAGAACATCTACTCGATGCCGAATCCGCTCGTGTGGTACGCCGCCGTCGCGGCTACCGTCTACCTCGTCATCAGGTTCATCCGACGCCGGGACCTCGCCTCGGGCTTTGTCCTGACCGGCGTCGCCGTCACCTGGGTGCCGTGGCTGCTATACCCCGAGCGCACGGTGTTCCAGTTCTACACGGTCGTGATGCTGCCGTTCCTCCTCTTGGCGCTGGGGATTGCGCTGCGTGATCTCGCCCATCCGGCCGGGGCCAGTCCCGAAAGACGCGTAACGGGCCAGCGGGTGGTCGCCGTCTTCTTCATCGTCGCTCTGGTGCTTTCGGCGTTCTGGTATCCGATCCTCACCGCGACGAGCGTGCCCTACGACTTCTGGCGACTCCACAACTGGTCGCCCACCTGGATCTGACGCGTAGCGCTCAGTTGACCTCGTCGGGATGCGCCGAGACACGCCCCGAACCATCGCCCGGGTCGATCGCATCGATTGCGGCGATCTCGTCATCCGTCAAGGCAAAATCGACGATGTCGATGTTCTCGGCGAGCCGGTCCCTGCGCACCGACTTCGGGAACACGATGTTGCCCTTGTCGAGGTGCCAGCGCAGCACGACCTGCGCCGGGGTCTTGCCGTGGGCAGCTGCCGCGTCCGCGACAGCCGGCACCGAGAAGAGGTCGTACTTGCCCTGACCGAGCGGGCCCCAGGCCTCGATCCGGATGCCGCGAGCGAGTGCCCACTCGACCACCTCCCGCTGCTGGTAGGCGGGGTGGAGTTCGATCTGGTTGACGACGGGGGCGACTCCGGTCTCGGCGATGATCCGCTCGAGGTGGGGAACAAGGAAGTTCGAGACCCCGATGCTTCGCGTGAGACCCTGCTCACGCAGGTCGATCAGGCGCTCCCACGCGTGCACATAGTTGTCGCGTGCCGGAGTCGGCCAGTGCACGAGGTACAGGTCGACGGCGTCGAGTCCGAGCTTGTCGAGGCTTTCGCCCAGCGCAGCTCGGGGTTCGTCGCCGTCGTGGCGGTCGTTCCAGAGCTTCGTCGTGATGAAAAGGTCCTCACGCGGGATGCCGCTCTCGGCGATCGCAGCACCGACCCCCTCTTCGTTGCCGTAGATGGCCGCCGTGTCGATATGCCGATAACCGAGTTCGAACGCCTCGAGCACTGCACGACGCGTGTCATCGGCCGGAACCTTGAACACGCCATAACCCACCTGCGGAATGCGGTTGCCATCGAGAAGCTGCAGCGTAGGAATCGTCATGATTCCAGCCTACGTGGATGCCTACAGCACCGGCTCAGGGGGTCGATTTAGGCTTGTCGCATGAATCGGGGGGCACACGGCGCAGATCGATCGACTCGCTGCGCCCACACGCTACCCCTCCGCACCCGGGGTTCCGGTGCCTAGCCGGCTTCCGGCAGCGGCGCCCACGCTCGCCGGATTCAGCTACGTGCGGCCGCTGGGGGCAGGCGGATTCGCTGACGTCTTCCTCTATGAACAGGACATGCCCCGTCGCGCAGTGGCGGTCAAGGTTCTCCTCGAAGACATCGTCGATGAGTCGTTGCTGCGCATGTTCGCGGCAGAGGCCGACGCGATGGCGCACCTGTCGGCACACCCCTCGATCCTCACGATCTACCAGGCCAGTGTTTCACCGGATGGGCGCCCGTACATCGTCATGGAGTACTGCCCGGCCTCCTTCGCGTCGCGATATCGGCGAGAGACGATCCCCGTCGACGAAGTGCTGCGAACGGGGGTGAAGGTCGCGTCGGCTCTCGAATCCGCGCATCGGGCGGGGCTCCTGCACCGCGACATCAAGCCGTCCAACATCCTGCTGACCGCCTACGGGATGCCTGTGCTGTCGGACTTCGGGATCGCCGCTTCGGTGTCAGCCCGGGAAGGCATCGAAGTCTTCGCGATGAGCGTTCCCTGGAGCGCGCCGGAGATCATCGATGAGCGCACGAGCGGCTCGGTGCCCGCCGAAGTGTGGAGCCTGGGTGCCACCGTCTACTCCCTCCTCGCCGGCCGCAGCCCGTTCGAGTTGCCGTCGCACAGCGACAACACGCGAGACCACCTGAAGTCCCGCATCCGCCGCGCCGGCTACACACCGATCGACCGCTCTGACGTGCCACCGAGCCTCGAGGACGTGCTTCGTCTCGCCCTCGCGAAGAACCCCGCCGACCGCTTCTCGTCAGCCGCGGAATTCGCCCACGCCCTGCAGTTGGTGCAGTACGACACCGGAATGCCCGTCACTCCGCTGGAGTTGGCCGGCGCCGTTGCCCTCCCCGAACGCGAGCAGGACGCAGCTCCCGTGTTCGTGCGCCCGCGAGTGCCGCACGACTCTCCGCGCCGGAGACGTCCCCGCGATCAGCGCACCGCCAACCGGCTGCCGAGCGACGACCTCCCCGAGGCCCCCGCGCCTCGCCGGACAGGGCTGATCTGGTCGCTGGTCGTGGGCGGCGCGATCATCGTCGCGGGAGTTGCCGCTGCCGTGATTGTGAGCGTGATCTGACATGGCCCGCCCGGCACGGACACGGCGGGGCTCTCCCTCGCGGTGGATGTGGGGTGGAGCGGCCGGACTGGCTGCAGTCCTCGTGGTGGGTTTGGCGGCAGTCTGGCCCGGCTACGATGCGCAGCAGGCACCCCTCGACGACGGCACGATCTGGGCCCTGCAGCGCTCGGCGGGCGGACACTACGCACGCGTCAATGCCGAACTCCTCGAACTCGACACTGTCAAACAGATCAGCCAGCCGACGACGCTCGCGCAGACGACTGACGCGGTGTGGGCATTCGCGGCATCCGCCACCCGCGTCGCCGGCATCGACCCCGCCACTCCCCCGGATCTGGACGCCGGCGGCGCCGACGCCTTCGTCGCGACTCCCGCCGGTACGCGATCCGTGTCGACCAGCGGCACCTCGGTGGCCTACCTCACCGAGGCCGGCGACATCTTCATCGGCGACCTGTCACGCCCGGGAGCTGCGCGCCTGGACATCGGAGACGAGGAGGATCCGTTCGCCGCAGACGCAGTCGCCGTCGGTCCCCTCGGCACCGTCGCCGCGTTCTCGGCGGATTCCGGCGAAATGGTGCGCGCGGATCTCGCGAGCGGCAGCATCCTCGGCGTTGATGAGGTTCCCGACGCCCCGGGCGAGGGCGCTTCACTGACCCTCGTCGGGCAGCGGTGGGTGATGCTGGATGCCGAGACCGGCCGGCTCTGGATCCAGGGCCTGTCAGCCCCGGTGGAGACGGCGATGCTGCCCGATGCGCGACTTGCAGCATCCAGTGACGGCGGCGACGAGGTCTTCCTCGCCGATTCGCAGGGGCTCGTCGCGGTGGCCCTCGGCGACGGTGCGCAGCGGCAGGTCACCGGCGGACTCGAGGTGCGCGGCGTGCCAGCCGCGCCCCGCACGCTCGGTGGTGAGGTCTTCGCCGCCTGGCTCGGACCGACCGGCGGCACGCTGTGGTCGCAGTCAACCGGCGATTCCGCCCTCGACTACGCCGGCGCAGAACTCGGAGCCGACCCGCTTCCCGAATTCTTGGGCACCGACCGGCGGCTCATTCTGAACGAGACACAGTCGGGGTGGGTGTGGACCGTACCCGCCGGCGATCTCGTGCCCTCATCGCAGTCATGGCAGATCGATGACCAGGTGAGCGCTGCGGAGTCGGACGATGCCGTTGCTCCCGAGGTCGTCGAGCCGAAGCCTCCCGTCGCCGAGAACGATGCCTTCGGTGTCCGAGCCGGCCGGGCCATAACCCTGCCCGTTCTCCTGAACGACCATGATCCGAACGAGGACGTGTTGAGCGTCGTTCCCGAATCAGTTTCAGCGTCAGCGTTCGGAACACCGGTGACGACCGATGCCGACCAGATTCTCACCATCGACGTGCCGGCCGATGCATCGGGCACCGCGACCTTCGAGTACCGCGTGACCGATGGCACTGCAGTGGAGGGCCTGACCTCCGACCTTGCCACCGTGACTCTCACGGTGGTTCCCGCAGATGAGAACGCCGCCCCGCTGTGGTGCGGGACCGAACGGTGCCTGGCGAACTGGCCGGAACCGGTTACGGCTCCCGGCGACACTGTCCGGTTCCCGATTCTTGATGCTTTCGTTGATCCCGAGGGTGACGCGCTGTATGTGTCAGCGGCGACCGTCGACGCGGGACCTGGCACTGTCACCGTCGATCCCGCGGGGATCCTGACGTATCAGCATCCGGATGCGAACGCGGAGGTCGCGACCGCCGCAACAGTGACTGTCACCGTCGCCGACAGCAGGGGCGCTGCGACCAGCCGTGCCCTCACCATCAGTGTCGCACCAACTCCACGGCTGGAGGCGGACTCGTTCGCCGTTACGTCGATTGTCGGCCGGTCTGTGACGGTCGAGCTACGCGACAGAGTGCGCGGAGGATCCGGGTCGCAGACGTTGTCGGCGGTGACCGCAGACAACGACGACTCCGGTATCTCCGTCAATGCCAGCGCCCTCTCGTTCTCGTACACGGCGCAGGCACCCGGGTCAACGGTGCTGACCTACACCATCCGGGACGGTGAGAGCGAACAAACCGCCACCGTTCGGGTGACCGCGGTCGCCTACAACGAGGCCGAGCTGTCAGCACCACCTCTCGTCGCGTTCGTCAGACCGAACGAGGACTCCACCGTCGATGTTCTGAGCGCCGTTTCCAACCCCGCACATCTGGTGCTGCTGGTCAGCGATGTTCGTCCTCAGGCCGCGGAAGGCGCATCCGTGAGCGTTGATCCGGTCGCGCAATCCACGATCCGAGTCAGCGGAACGACAGCCGACGGCACACCCGGTGAGATCGGCGTCGTCCGCTACACGATCTCGGATGGCACCGAAGACCCGTCGGCCGCGATCACGGGACAACTCACCGTAATCCTGTTGCCGGCGGCGACCGCCGATCCCCCGATTGCCGTGGCCGACTCCGCGACGGTGCGCGTGGGCGGACAGATCGACATCCCGGTGCTCGCGAACGATTCAGCGCCTGCGGGTGGGCAACTGGCAATCGATCCATCACTGGTCGTCAACGAGACGGATGCCGGGCTCGCGTTCGCAACGAGTCGAACCCTTCGCTACCTGGCACCCGACAGTCCCGGCGTATACAGCGTGACGTACACCGCTTACGGGGCGGGATACCCAGAGCTCACCGACAGCGCACGAGTCACTATCACGGTGCTCGGTGATGAGGCAAACACGCCACCCTCGCCCGTGACTCTCGAGGGCCGGGCGCTCAGCGGCACGTCGACCACAATCGACTTTGATCCGTTCGGGATCGACCCAGACGGTGACAGCGTCGCGTTGGACGCTGTCGTGGATCAGCCGGTCGACAGTAGCGGCTCACCTGCTGGTACGGCCACCATCTCACCGGACGGAACCAGCCTTATATACACCGCCCCCCCAGCATGGAGTGGGCAGACCTCCTTCACCTACCGGGTGCGCGATGGGCGCGGAGCCACAGCCACCGCGCTTGCCCTCGTAGGCGTGCGCGACGCCCAATCCGATCCTCGGCCGGTGACATTCTCTGACTACGTCCAGCTCGAGGGCGGCCAGTCCCCCGCACGCGAGACGACGATCACCCCGCTGGATAACGATGTCGACCCCTCCGGGGCCAAGCTCACGCTCGTGGGGGTCAGACCGAATGCCCAGCCGGGGACTTCCGAGTACGACGACCTGGACGCGATGCTCGCGGATGTCGACCTCGAGGGCGGGTCCGTCGCCGTGCGCGCGGGCGATGCGCTGGGCACTTTCTCTTTCGTGTACACAGTGACCAACGCCGCCGGCGATACCGCGATGGGGCTTATCGTCCTCAAGGTCGTCCGAAATCCGGTTCCCGACTACCCGGAGGTACGCGACACGGTCTTGACCGCCGAAACCATCGACGGGTTCGACAAGGGCATAGACGTACTCACAGACAAGGTCACGTGGGCAGGTGGCGATCCTGACTCTGTGAAGCTCGCGCTCTGGCGGGAGAGTTCAACCGTGACCGTTTCCGGTCGTCGCATCGCAGGGACCGCTCAGCCTGAGGCGATGGTTATTCCCTTCAGCGTCACTGGGTCGGCGGCAGACGGATCCACTGTTACCTCCTACGGCTTCCTGCGCGTACCGGGCGAGTCGGAGCTTCGCCCGACTCTGCGTACCGGAACCGGCGCGTTCACTGTCGGAGAGAACGATTCAGTCGAGGTCGGCCTCGCCGGGATCATCACCGTACCCCGTGGCGCCGAGCTCGAGGTTTACCCGCTCGCCACAACAGGTGGCGCGCGGGGCGGAGCTTCCTGCGAACTGGTGGGAGCGACGACGCTCCGCTACACGGCAGGGCCCGGAGCTCCGTGGAACGACACCTGCGCGATCCAGGCGCGCCGGGTGGGCGCGCAGGACTGGACGGTCCTGACGATTCGGTTCCTGATCGAGGCCGAGGCGCCGCAGCCAATTCTCTCCGCCGCCTCACGGACGCTCAGTCCCGGACAGACGGAGACGTACGACCTGCAGCAGATGACAACATGGACCGGCGCTCCCAACTGGAGCTCGCTCCAGTTCGCGGTTGAGGCGCCGGGCGACCAGTTCAAGGTCTCGCTCACCGGTTCGCGCCTGGAAGTCACGGGAGTCGACAACGCGAATCCGGGTCGCACGGAAGTCGTTCTCGTGCGACTGGTGAGCCACCCGGACACCGAACCTGCAGCCCTGACACTCGTGGTCGGCCCAGCGCCGTCAACGCTACCCAAGGCTGGCACGGTGACGCAGCAATGCTCGCAGGCGGGGGAACCACCTCATGCGAGATTCCGGTCGTGGGCGTGGCGGGTGAAGTGAACCCCCTTCCCGGAACACCGCTGCGGCTCGCGTCGGTCACATCTCCCACAAACTGCTCAGACGTCACCTTCGCGGTAGCTTCGGCATCTACGGTGCGGGCCACATGGACCGCCGACGCGGCTGGCGCGTCGGATTGCACGGGCGCGTTCGTTCTCGCCGATGCCCAGGGGCGCTTATCCAACGGCGAGCGCACCGGTACAGTGGTGCTCGATCTTCGTGGTCTTCCCGCCGGTCCCACGACGATCGAGTGGACAGCGTTCGATGCGACATCCGTCACCCTGCGCGTAACAGGCGCTCTCGGCTCCTACCCCGCTGTGGAGTCCTTCCGGGTGAGCGGGGGCGGTCAAGACATCACGTGCGGCGCCAACGGACTCTGCCCAGCGATCACTGCCGAGGCCGGGAAGAAGATCCGTTACCAGGCCTGGGCGGTCAACAGCGTGGGTGAGTCCCGGGCCGCCACCAGCCCCGTGACCGCCTGGCCGTATCTCGCGCCCAGCGCACCACGGTCGGCGTCCGCCCACCCCGTCCCGACCGCCGACGGCAGCGGCGCCGTCGCCGCCGTGACGATAGGCGGGTTCGACCCGACCACCGGATCGGTTCGGGTCACGAGCCCCGTTACGGGAGACTCAGAGACTCTCCCGGTTCCCTCGGACGGGGGCGAGGTCGTCTTCCCGGAGTTTGCCGTGGGAGCCAACCGGCAGACGACACTGAGCGTGACGCCGCTTTCTCGCTTCGACTACCCCCCGATCGCGTCGGGCACGACCGAAGGGACCACCACATCTGTCGTTGCGTACGGGATCGGCGCCCCCGGCTGCAGCTTCGCCTCGAGCCAAGTGACGACGGCAGCGGAGAGGTGCGCGCGGTGGCGACAGTCGCAGCGAACGGGGTCGACACCGAGCTGTGGGTCGGGATCACCACCGGAAGCACCTGCACCGTGGAATTCGTCGGAAACGTGACCAGCGGCGAGGTCAACGAGGTCATCTCCGGCACCGTCTGGGAGGACACCACCGCCCGCGCGTGCGCCGAGTACCGGATCGGATCGACATCGTTCGGCCGTGCCACGGCGGGGCCGGTCACCGCGCAACCGACCGAACCGATCCCCGCCCCGTCGGGAACCACGACCTACACTGTCGACCCCGCGCCCACGGTGTCGGGACAGACCGCCACCTGGACGCGAGTGAGTGGGCCCTCGCTCGATCATCCCCGCTACGAGGCGCGCTACGGCCCGCCCCGAACGACGGACTTCGCGAGCCTCTTCCGCACCGGCACCGACCCCGGAACGGTCCAAGCCTGGTGGTGCGTCGGCGATGCGTGCTCCGACGAGGCGACGACGATCACGCCGACCGGTGCCGCGTACACGACACAGGTCGTCTTTCCCGCCACCTGCGACACAGGCGGCCAGCCGTCGGCGACGATGGTGGATGCCGCACCAGCCGACTACAGCATCACAACCAGCGGAACGCCGTCGGCAGACGGCACCGAGACGGCGTGGGAGATCACTGTCTCGTTCTCTGGTCGCCTGAGTGGCCTCGACGCTTACACCCACACGGGCCTGGTGTGCCCTACCCCCGAGAGGACTCCATGACCGTCACAGCCGACCAGGTGACCAGGTTCCACGACACGTTCCGCGTCCTGGTCGAGAACGTCGAGCGTGTGGTTCTCGGCAAGCGCCACGTCATCGAGCTCGCCTTCACGGCGATGATCTCGCAAGGGCATTTGCTTCTCGAGGACTATCCGGGCACCGGAAAGACCTCGCTGGCCCGAGCCATGGGGCAGAGTGTCGACGGGGTCAGCTCCCGCATCCAGTTCACCCCGGATCTGCTCCCGGGCGACGTGACAGGCATCACCGTCTACGACCAGAAGCGCGGCGAGTTCGAGTTCCACCGCGGGCCGGTCTTCGCGAACATCGTGCTGGCCGACGAGATCAACCGGGCAAGCCCGAAGACCCAGTCTGCACTGCTCGAGGTGATGGAAGAGGGCCATGTCACGATCGACGGTGTGACCAGGCCGGTCGGCCAGCCCTTCCTCGTGGTCGCGACCCAGAACCCCATCGAACAGGCCGGAACCTACCGGCTCCCGGAGGCCCAGCTCGACCGGTTCCTCATCAAGGCGACCCTGGGGTACCCCGACCACGCCGCGACGCTGCGCATCCTGGAGGGCACCGCGACCGAGCGTGTCGAACTCTCCCCGGTCGTGTCTCTGGATGGCATCCGCGGGATGTCGGCGCTGGCCCGCGACGTTTATGTCAGCCCGGTCGTGCTCGACTACATCGCGCGGGTCGTCGACGCCACGCGCGCGGCTGTCGAGGTACGCCTGGGCGTGAGCGTCCGCGGCGCCATCGCCCTCACACGTGCGGCGAAGACCTGGGCAATCGCACACGGCCGCGGGTTCGTGACACCTGACGACGTGAAGGCTCTCGCCGAGGCGGTGCTCGCACACCGACTCGTGCTGGACCCGGAGGCAGAGTTCGACGGCGTCACCGCCCGTGCGGTGATCGGCCAGGTCCTGCTGGATGTCGCTCCGCCGACGCAGCGCGAGGCGCCATGACGCCCACTCCCTCACCGCTCACCAGGGAGGTGACCGCGACACAGGCGAGCAGCCGAACGCGGATGACGCAGACCCACGGGACCACCGTCATCGCCATGCGCGGAGTCGGAGTGTGGCACCGCCTCACTGCGCACGTTGTCAGCGCGTGGCGGTGGCTCCGGGGCGTCGTGCGACCGGGAGGCTGGCTCGCACTGATCGTCGCGACTGTGGCACTCGGTATCGGCGTCAGCTTGGGGATCGCCGAACTGATCGCTGCCGGCACCCTCGCGGGGGTTCTGCTGCTGCTCGCGCTCCCGTTCCTCCTGCGCGCGCGGCCGTACACCGTCGATTTCACTCTCGCTCACGACCGCGTCGTCGCAGGCTCCAGCGCCCACGCGCAGATCACGGTACGAAACGAAACGTCACCGGTCGTTCTGCCAGGAACCATCGATATTCCGGTCGGGACGGGAATCATCGACATCGCGGTCCCCCTCTTGCGTGCCGGCACCTCCCACGTCGAGGCTGTCGAGATCCCCGCGCCGCGCCGTGGCGTCGTCTCGATCGGACCGATCAGCTCGGTGCGCGGCGACCCCCTGGGTCTGCTGCGCAGGGAGGCGACGTGGTCGCAGACGCGCACGCTCTACATCCACCCGCGGACCACCGCCATTCCGCCAACGTCTGCGGGCTTCATCCGTGACCTCGACGGTCGGCCTTCCTCCGTCCTGGTCGATTCGGACATCTCCTTCCACGCGATTCGCGAGTACGTTCCCGGCGACGCGCAGCGCCATGTCCACTGGAAGTCGACGGCCAAGACCGGCACCCTGATGGTGCGCCAGTATGAGCAGACCCGCCGGTCTCGGATGGTCATCGCCATCGACACGGATCGAGACAGCTACCGGGACGAGGAGGAGTTCGAACTCGCCGTCAGCGTTGCAGCCTCGCTCGGGGTCCGCGGCGTGCGCGACGGGCGGGATGTTCAGGTCGTCGTCGGCGAAGAACTTCCCGAGTTCGCGCGCAGTCGAGTGCGCGCGATCCGGGAGCTTCCGACGATGACCGAACGCATCGTGATGGACGCCCTCGCCGGCGTGACAAGCCACGATGCAGTCAACCCGCTGTCCGAGGTCGCGGCGCTGGCCGTCGAGGCGCACAGCGACGTCTCGCTCGCCTTCCTGGTGTGCGGCTCGACCATGACGGCAGCCGGCCTGCAGCGGTCCGCTCTGGCGTTCCCGTCCCATGTCGGGGTTGCGGCGGTGGTCTGCGACCTCGAGGGCGAGCCACGGCTGCGGCGACTGGGCGAAGCGACGGTCATCTCCGTCGGCGTTCTGGATGACTTGCGCCAGATCCTGCTGCGCGGAGCACAGTCGTGAGACCGGCAATGGTCGTCGGGACCGCAGCCTTCATGGTCGTCGCGGCCGCCGTCGGCGCGATCGGCATGTGGCCGATCTACGAGGACCCCTGGTTCCTTGTGATGGCAGCCGCAGCGATAGCACTCTCGATCGGCATCGGCTCGATCGCGCTTGCGCGCTCGTGGGTGTGGTGGCGGACGGCTATCGCCTTTGCAACGGTCTTCGTCGTGGCAGGCGTGCCCTTGGCGGTTCCCGCGGTCCTCACCGACCCCAGCCAGATTCCCGCTGCTCTGATCGGAGTGCTCAGTGCGCCGGTAACGGGGCCGAACAACCTGCTCACTCTCGAGCTGCCGCTGGGCACGTACCAGGCGACGCTGGCGCCCGCGTTCCTGGTGCTGCTTCTGGCACCGGGTGCGGCGCTGGCCATCGGGGCGAGAAGGTCCCGGTGGTGGGGGCTCGCGGCACCGATCGCGCTGACGCCGGCAACGTTCGCGATCGTGTTCGGCGCAACGACCGCGACGGCCGGCATTCTCGCGGCAGTCCCGATCCCCGGCCTCCGTGAGGCGCTGATCGGCATCGCCTCGTGCAGCACAGTGCTGCTCTGGATGCTGTGGCGCGCGGTGATGGTGCGGCGCCTCGCCCTACGCGAAGCGGGCGGCATCCGTCAGCGTCCGGCCCGCCGCGCGGCGATGGGCCGGGCTGCGATCGGCACGAGCATGCTCCTCATCGCGGTCGTCGCGGCTGTCAGCATCACCCCGGTCCTCACGGCACTGCACCCCCGAACGGTTCCCCGCTCGGCGAGCGAACCGATCATCCGTCTCGCCCAGGAGGCTAGCCCCCTGTCGACGTATCGCGCGATGTTCGCCGCCGACACCGCTGACGAGGTCCTCTTCGAGATCACGACAGCAGGCGTCGACCGAGTGCGACTTGCCACCCTGGCCTTCTACGACGGGCAGCTGGCTCGGGTCACCGACCCAGCTGCCGGGATCAACGACCCCGCCACGGCTTACACGCGACTCCCCTCGGCACGCCTCGTCGGCGGCGACGGAGTGCGGGCAGACGTCGTCATCGGCGAGTATTCCGGTCTCTGGGTACCGACAGTGGGAACGGTGGCCGCTATCGCCTTCGACGGCCCCGACCGCGCGGCGCTGGCCGACGGCTTCTTCTACGACGCTGCGGCAGGCTCGGGCATCGACATCAGCCCCGTCTACGGTGCGGGAACCAGCTACACGCTCCGCGCCGCGGCTCCCGCATCGATGGAGCTGTCGGAGGCGACACCGCCTCGCTCGGCGCCGACCCTGGATGAGACCATCGTCCCTGAGAGCCTCACGCAATGGATCCGCCTGCAGGAGGCGGGGAGTGCGGGTGCGGGCCTGGCAGACCTCGTCGATCGGCTGCGACAGCGCGGATATCTCAGCCACGCCCTCGAGACACCGCCTCCCGGCACCGGATGGGTCGCCGACCTCGGCGACTACACCTTCGCGCCCAGTCGCGCCGGACACTCCACCGACCGCATCGACGCCCTCTTCACCGCACTCGTGAACCGCCAGACCCAGCTTCCCGATGCGACGGATGCCGAACTTGTGGCGGCTGTCGGTGATGACGAGCAGTTCGCCGTGGCGGCGGCGATGATCGCCGACCAGCTCGGTTTCCCCTCCCGGATCGTGGTCGGCGCGCGCCTGCAGGCAGAAGACGGTTCGGCGGCGGGTGTCCCGCCGTGCGAGGACGGAACGTGCCGAGGGCGCAACATCACGGCATGGCTCGAGGTCCAAGACGTCTCCGGCACTTGGATTCCGGTCGATGTCACTCCCCAGCATGAGATCCCGATGGATGCCGTCGTCGACGAACGGCGTGACCCGGAGAACGCCACCGACGTCGAGAGCGAGCGCGCCGAGGTCGTCAAGCCGCCCGAGGCCGACCCGGCGGACGCTGACCCTCGCACCTCCGACGATCCGGAGAGCGAGGCCGACCTGTCGAGCCTGGTGCTGGGGGTGCAGATCGCGGGCAGCATCCTGCTCGTTCTGGCCATCCTGCTCGGGCCGCTCGCGGTGATCGTTGCCGTCAAGGCGTGGCGCCGCCGTCGACGCCGCCGGGCGGCTCTGCCTGCCGAGCGCATCCTCGGGGGCTGGGATGAGTGGGTCGACGCGACGATCGACAGTGGTGGGCCGCTGCCCGCCACCCGCACGCGCACCGAGATCGTCGAGGCCGTCGGCGGGGCCGATGATGCTCGCGCACTCGCGATGATCGCCGACCACGCCAGTTTCGCCGACGAGTCGCCGCAAGACGAGGAAGCCACCGCGTTCTGGCAGCTGGTCGACCGCGAGCGCGAGCGACTGGGCGAAGCGGGGTCCTGGCGCGATCGGGTACGGGCGACGCTCTCGCTGCGATCACTGCGCCGCGGCCGGCGTGATCGACGACCGTAGCGGTTACGATCGAAGGCTATGCCCGCGCCAGAACCCGTCATCGTCTACCCGCCGGAACTGCCCGTCAGTGCCGCCCGGGACGAGATCGCGCGCGCCATCGAAGACCATCAAGTCGTGATCGTCGCGGGGGCGACAGGCTCGGGCAAGACGACCCAGCTTCCGAAGATCTGCTTAGAGCTCGGTCGCGGTCGTATCGCCCATACGCAACCTCGGCGGATCGCCGCGCGTTCGATCGCCGAGCGAATCGCGAGCGAACTGCAGGTGCCCCTCGGCGGCGCGGTGGGCTATCGCGTACGGTTCACGGATGCCGTGAGCGAGGACACGCGCATCACCCTGATGACAGACGGCATCCTGCTCAACGAGATCCACCGTGACCGGCTGCTGCGCCGCTATGACACGATCATCATCGACGAGGCTCACGAGCGGTCACTGAACATCGACTTCCTGCTCGGGTACCTCCGCCGGATTCTGCCGAAGCGTCCCGACCTGAAGGTCGTCGTGACCTCGGCGACGATCGATCCCGAGAGCTTCGCGCGGCACTTCTCACCGAGGCCGGAAGATCCCGAAGCAGCCGCCCCGATTGTGGAGGTCTCGGGGCGCACCTACCCGGTCGAGATTCGCTACCGCCCCCACGACGAGAACGCCGACGACGACATCGACGGCCTGGTCGCCGCGCTGCGCGAACTGGATCGCGAGGAGCGGGGCGATGTTCTCGTGTTCCTTCCCGGCGAATCCGAGATCCGCGACGCGATGGATGCCGTCCGCGGCATGTACGCGAACGATGCCGCTCCCACCGAGGTGCTCCCGCTGTACGGTCGCCTCAGTGCCGCCGAGCAGCACCGGGTCTTCGAACCGTCGACCCGCGCCGGCGTGCGCCGCCGCGTCATCCTTGCCACGAACGTCGCCGAAACGAGCTTGACCGTGCCCGGCATCCGGTACGTGATCGACACCGGGACCGCGCGCATCTCGCGCTACTCCGCCCGGTCGAAGATCCAGCGACTCCCGATCGAGGCGATCTCGCAGGCGTCCGCGCAGCAGCGTTCGGGCCGTGCGGGGCGCACGGCGCCGGGTATCGCCATCCGGCTCTACGCCGAGGAGGATTTCGCCGGGCGCCCCGAGTTCACCGAACCCGAGGTCCTCCGCACCAATCTGGCCGCCGTGCTGCTGCAGATGATGGCCCTCGGAATGGGGGATGTCGCAGCCTTCCCGTTCCTCACTCCCCCGGATTCACGCGGCGTGAAGGCTGCGATGGACCTCCTCGTCGAACTCCGCGCGGTCTCGGGAGGCAGACTCACGAAGGTCGGCCGGGAGCTTGCCCGGCTCCCGATCGATCCGCGGTTGGCGCGGATGCTCGTCGAAGCGCGCGAGCGGGATGTGCTGCCGAGTGTCCTGGCGATCGTGGCCGGCCTGTCTATTCAGGATGTCCGCGAGCGTCCCGAGGAGCAGCGCGAGCAGGCCGATCGCCTGCATGCGCGGTTCACCGACCCGACGAGCGACTTCCTCTCGCTGCTGGGTCTGTGGAACTACCTACAAGAGATGCAGGTAGAGCTCGGCTCGAGCGCGTTTCGGCGGATGTGCCGGGCCGAGTTCCTCAACTACGTGCGCGTGCGCGAATGGGTCGATGTGCACCGACAACTCGCGGACCTCATGGGTGCACGGCGCGCGAAGACGAGGGTCGACGCCGACCCCGATGCCGTCCATCGCGCGATCTTGTCGGGGCTGCTCTCGCAGATCGGCATCCGCGATGACCGCACGACGACGTCCGCAGCCAAGGGTGCAGCTTCCGGGAAGCCACGGCGCCCCACCGCCGAATACCGGGGAGCCCGCGGCGCGCGCTTCGCAATCTTCCCGGGCTCGGGGCTTCGCAAGAAGAGCCCGGATGCCGTCATGGCGGCAGAACTCGTCGAAACCTCGCGCCTGTTCGCCCGAACGGTCGCAGCGGTCGACCCAGCCTGGGCCGAGGAGCTCGCCGGCGAGCTCGCCCACCGTCAGCTGGGCGAGCCGCACTGGTCTCGATCGGCGGGTGCGGCATCCGCGTACGAGAAGGTGACCCTGTTCGGGGTAGAGATCATCCCGAAGCGCCGCGTGCAGTTGGCCCGCTTCGATCGGCCGCTCGCACGCGAGCTCTTCATCCGCCACGCGCTCGTGCAGGGCGAATGGGATGCCGCGAACCTCGACAAGCGCCTCACTGCCTTCGACCGGCGTAACGCGGACATGCGGCGGCGCCTGGAGAAGCTCGAGGAGCGGGAGCGTCGCCGCGACATCCTGGCCGGTGATGAGGCGGTGTTCGCGTTCTACGACGCGCGGATCCCGCGCGAGGTCTTCGACGTCCGCTCGTTCGAGTCCTGGTGGCGTGAGACCTCGAACCGCACACCGCGCCTGCTCGACATGGGCGAGTCCGACCTCGCCGAGGGCGCGGCTGCGGCGCGCAGCGACGAGTACCCCTCCCGGTGGACACAGGGCGATCAGGTACTTTCGCTCAGCTACCGCTTCGAGCCGGGTGCACCCGACGATGGAGTCAATGCTGTGGTACCGGTGGCGCTGCTCGCGGGGCTGCGCGATACCGGATTCGACTGGCAGGTACCGGGACTGCGCGACGAGCTGATCGCCGCCCTCATCCGGGCACTGCCCAAGACCATCCGGCGTCACGTCGTGCCCGCTGCCGACTGGGCGGCTCGGTTCTCGGCAGATCTTGCCGGCGAAGGCCCGGAGGATCACGGCGGACTCCCGCCGACCACCCTTCGGGCAGCCCTCGCAGCACGCATCCAGCGCGTGGCCCACCAACCCGTCACGGCAGACGATTTCGACCTCGAGCGCGTCCCCGCCCACCTCGGGATCTCGTTCCGGGTTGTCGACCACCGAGGACGCACGCTCGGCTCCGGGCGCGACCTCACCCGCCTGCAGCAGGAGTTGGCCGGGGCCGCGCGCGGCGCCGTGGCATCCTCGCTCTCCGCCCCGAAGCGGCCTCCCGCGCCCGCCCAGCGCGCGCCGCGGCCCTCAGGAGCGAAGCCGGATGCCGATAGAGCGCAGTTCACGGAAGTCTCGGGGCTCACCGACTGGACGATCTCCGAGCTTCCGTCCGTCGTCGACACGCGCGTTGCCGGCGGCGTGGTGCGCGGCTATCCGGCCCTCGTCGACGAGGGAGAGAGCGTCGCGCTGCGGATCGACGCCACTCCGGAGGCCGCCGCGCGAGCCACCCATGCGGGTCTTCGTCGCCTGCTGCTGCTGGCGGTCCCCTCCCCCGCCGCGTACGTGCTCGACCACCTCACCGCCGCAGAGAAGCTCGCGCTCGCGGCATCCCCGTACTCGTCGGCGCGCTCCCTTGTCGAGGACTGCCGGGTCGCCGTGGCAGACGCGGTCCTCGCGCGCTTTCCCGACCCGATCCGCACCCGCGCCCAGTTCGAGGCAGCGCGGGATGCGTTCTCGGCCGACGTGACTGACGCGCTGTTCTCGGCAGTTTCGCTGACTGCCCGCATCCTGACCGCGGCGCGCGACGTCGAGCGGGGCCTGCGAAACCTCAACGCCATGACGCTGCTGGCAGCGCTCACCGACGTTCGCGGACAGCTGTCGGGGCTGATCTATCCCGGCTTCGTGTCGGCAGTCGGGCTGGAGCGTCTCGCGCACTATCCGCGATATCTCGCGGCCCTGGTCACACGCACCGGCAGCCTCGCCGACAACCCCGGTCGGGATCGACAGCGCCTGACGGAGTACGAGCGCGCCGCGGCGATCTATCGGGACTCCGGCGGCACGATTCCCCTGGCCGCAGACGCGTCACCGAACCTCGTGCACGGACGCTGGCTGCTCGAGGAGTACCGCGTAAGCCTGTTCGCGCAGAGCCTCGGAACCGCCGAGCCGGTGTCGCTGCAGCGGTTGACGAAGGCCCTCTCCGGCTCCTGATCGCTGGCAGCCCGCCGGTCCGTCACACAGCGACACACAGCGAAGGGGCCAGCGGCTACGCGTGCCACCATGAGAATGTGAGCACTCCTGCGCCTGACCCCACCGCGTCCTTCGCGACCGCCCAGGTTCAGGCCGGCTATGTGCCGGGTACCGCGCAGAACACGGCGGTCGTGCCGATCTACCAGTCCAACGGGTACGAGTTCCCCTCCCTGGCGCAGGCGCGCGACGTCTTTGCGCTTCGCAGTCTCGGGAACGTCTACAGCCGCAACGCGAACCCCACCCAGGCGGTGTTCGAGCAGCGCATCGCTGCCCTTGAGGGTGGGCGGGCCGCTGTCGCGGTGTCGTCCGGCCAGGCGGCTGCGGCCGCGGCGATCCTCGCGCTGGCCTCAGCCGGCGACCACGTGGTAGCTGCCCGCCAGCTCTATGGCGGCACGGTCGATCTGCTCTCGGACTCGCTCGGGAGCCTCGGGATCGAGGTCACCTACGTCGATCAGGACGACACTGACGCGTGGCGCGATGCGGTGCGCCCGAGCACGCGGGCCTTCTTCGCCGAGACGATCACCAATCCCCTGGCGACCGTGCTCGACATCCGTGCCATCGCCGATGTCGCCCACGCCGCGGGCGTGCCGCTCGTCGTCGACAACACTGTCGCCTCTCCGTACCTCGTGCGTCCCGGTGAGCACGGAGCCGACATCGTCATCCATTCCGCCACGAAGTACATCGGCGGGCACGGCGTTGCCCTCGGTGGCGTGGTGGTCGATATCGGATCGTTCGATTTCGGTGCCGATCCCGAGCGGTGGCCCCAGTTCACGACGCCGTATCCCCGGTTCGGCGACCTCGTGCTGTGGGACCGTTTCGGCGAGCAGGGCCTTGCCCTTGTCGTCTACATCAAGACCCGGTTCGTGCACGATTTCGGAACTACCCTGCCCGCGTGGTCGTCGTTCCAGCTCCTGCAAGGGCTCGAGACTCTCGACCTGCGGATGCAGCGTCATTCCGCGAGCGCGCTCGCTGTCGCCCGGTTCCTCGAGCAGCATCCTGCCGTCGAGAAGGTGTGGCATCCGGGCCTCGCGTCGAGCCCGTGGCACGCGACGGCACAGCACTACTTGCCGCGCGGAGCGTCATCGGTGTTCTCGTTCGATCTCGCCAGCACCGGCGACGTGGATGCCGATGACCGCCGCGTCGAGCAGGTCATCGACGCTCTGCGCGTCATCCGGCTCGTGGCGAATATCGGGGATGCCCGCAGCATGGTGAACCACCCGGCATCCATGACCCATCTTCACCTCACCGGTGACCAGCTGCGCGAGGCCGGCATCTCGCCGCGGACGATCCGCCTCTCGATCGGGCTCGAGGACGAGGCAGATCTCATCGCAGACCTGGCGCAAGCGCTGGCCTAGCTGAACGGGGCTACGACGCTTCGATGAGAGCGCGGTAGAACCCGATCCCGCGGAGCCACACCTCCACCCGGATCCGCTCGTTGTGCGAGTGCAACGCATCACGCTCGGAGCGGGTCAGGTGAAACGGCGTGAACCGGTACACGTGGTCGCTGATCGCCGTGAACCAGCGGCTGTCGCTGGCTCCCAGCTGCACGTAGGGCGTCGGGACGATGTCGCCGCCAAGTGTCGAGACGACCGCGCCGGCGATCCGTCGCCACGGCTCTCCTCGCCAGGGCGAGACCGGTGACGGGTTGGATGCGTGACGGATCTCGAGCTCGACCTTCTCGTCGGCCACCGCCCGACGAACGTGCGCCGTCGCGCTGTCGATGGTGTCGCCGGTGAGCAGGCGGATGTTGACCGAGGCCTTCGCCGTCGTTGCCAGGACGTTTTCGCCGGGTGCGCCGCTGAGTTCGGTGACGACAGCGGTGGTGCGCACCATCGCGTTGGTCTCGGGTCCGCCGAGGGTGAAGGCGCCGGCAAGCAGCGGGCCCGTAATCTCACCGCGTCGGAACAGGGTCCGAAGCGGTTCGGGAGCGTGGGGCGAGAGCGTGGCGAGCATGGCCCGCACGGGAGGCGCGAGCCTGGTCGGAAACGGCTTGCGCCGCAGCCGGTCGATAGCCCGCGCCAGCCGGGCGGTGGCGGGCATCGCGGGCGGCGTGGATGCGTGGCCGCCCTGCTCACGGACGGTCATAACGAGCGTCATCACGCCGCGTTCTGCGACACCGATCATCGCGGTGGGCACGTCGACGCCGGGGATGATGCCCTCGACGACGGCGCCGCCCTCATCGAGCACGAGTCCCGGATGGATGCCGCGCTCCTCCAGGTGCGCGACGATTCCCCGCGCCCCGTCTCCCGCCGTCTCTTCGTTGTGACCGAACGACAGGTAGATGTCGCGTGCCGGCGTGAAGCCTTCGGCGACGAGGGTCTCGACGGCTTCGAAGATCGCGACAAGCGATCCTTTGTCGTCGATCGCGCCGCGGGCGTGGAGTTCGGCATCCTCGCCCTCACCCACGATCTCGGCGCCGAACGGCGGATGCTGCCACTCCGCCTCGACCACGGGCACGACATCCATGTGGGCCATGAGCACGAGCGGATCTTCGGATGAGGCGCCCGGCCACCGGTACAGCAGTGAGTGGCGGGCGATCACGTCGCGCTCGAGGCGCTCATGGGTCTTCGGGTACAGGCGCTCCAGGGCGCTGTGGAACTCGTCGAACACCGACGCATCCATCCGCGACTCGTCGGCGTACGACACGGTAGGGATGGATAGGAGTTCTCGGAAGCGATCCAATGGAGTGCTCATGCTTCGAGGCTACTCGCGGCACTGCGCGGGCGGACTACGCTCGAACCATGACTGGACTGCGATGGGGAATCCTGGCGACCGGGGGTATCGCACACGCCTTTACGAGCGACCTGCGGACGGCCGGGCTGACGGTGTCGGCGGTGGGGTCTCGGCGCCCGGATGCCTCGCAGGCGTTCGCTGACCAGTTCGCGATTCCGCACGCGCACGGATCGTACGAGGAGCTCGTCGCCGATCCCGACGTCGACATCGTCTACATCGCAACGCCGCATCCGATGCACGCCGACAATGCTGTGCTCGCGCTCGAAGCGGGCAAGCACGTACTGATCGAGAAGCCGTTCACGTTGACCGGCCCCGAGGCCGAACGTGTGCGCGAGGTCGCACGCGCTCAGGGGCTGCTCGCCATGGAGGCGATGTGGACGCGGTACCTCCCGCACATGGTGAGGATTCGCGAGATCATCGCCGCAGGAACGCTGGGCGAGATCCGCACCGTTTTCGCCGACCACACCCAGCGGATCTCATCCGACCCGAGCCACCGCCTGAACGCGCTGGAACTCGGCGGCGGGTCGCTTCTTGACCTCGGAATCTATCCGGTCTCGTTCGCCTGCGATGTGCTCGGGAAGCCGGAGACGGTGACCGCTCGCGGCCGCCTCGGTGACACGGGCGCGGATGCCGAGGTAGCGACGATCTTCACTCACGCCGGCGGCGCGGTCTCAACCTCGATCTCAACCTCGCGCGCTGTCGGACCCAATACCGCTCATGTGCTGGGCACTGACGCGCGGATCGACATCGACCGCGTCTGGTACACGCCCACGTCGTTCCGCGTCGTTGCACCCGACGGAGAGGTTCTCGAGGAGTACCAGAGCGATGTGGAGGGCCGGGGGATGCAGTACCAGGCGCTCGCCGCGGAACGGCTGCTCGCCGAGGGTAAGACCGACAGCGACCTGCTTCCGCTGGACGAATCGGTTGCCATCATGCACGTCCTCGACGAACTGCGCGCTCAGCTGGGCGTGCGCTACCCCGGCGAGTAGGTCTGCTCAGGCGGCAACCGAGTCCACCCGGAAGACGGGAAGTCGGCGCTCCGGTGCAACTGTGTACTGGCGACCGCTCGGCGAGATCCACAGCAGCGACCCGTCTCCGGTCTGGATGACGCGCCACCCGCCATGGTGCTTGATCGTATGGTGCCCCTGGCAGAGCGGGGCGGTATTCACAACTGAGGTCTCACCGCCGTCTTCCCACGCGAGGGAGTGGTCGATCTGACATCGGGAGGCGGGAACCCCACACCCCGGCGCCATGCATCTCTCAGCGCGCCACTTCGTCAGCGCCACCATGTCTGGCGGTGGTCGGTACCGGGTTCTACCGACCGACAGGACGACCCCCGTTTCCGGATGTGTCAGTACCCGGATCCATGACGTCGCGGTTCCCGCAAGCTCTCGTGCTCTCTCGATCGGGATGGGACCAACGCCTTCCACGATCGCGGGCTCATGAGGACCGTCGCCATCCGCACCGAGGAGGGCGAGCGCGGGTACCGTCACGACAACCGTCGGGCGGATGCCCTGCACGTCCTTCGGGTGAGCCGGAACAATGCCGTCGAGCAGGAGATCGCACAGGATGTCGGCGCGGATCTCGTCAAGCGTGCGGTCGTCGCGCTGAGAGCCGCGGCCCTCGCCCTTGACCTGCGCGGCGAGCAACGCTTTGCCCTGTGCGGTCATTCGTCCATGGATCGCGTGAGCTTCGACAGAGGGCAGCAGCGCGTGCAGCCACGACATCCCGTCGGCCTCCGGCTCGACGAAGATCCGCCGACGCCGGACGGCGTGCTCGTGACGCGCCGACAGCGTGGGCGCCAGTTCCTTATCGATGAGGCGTCGAAGTGCCCGGCGGAACGGACCGATCGCGAGGGTTTCTGCGAGGTCTCGCACCTTCTCGACAAGCCGCGCTGCAACCTCAGGTTCGAGGGGCGCAAGTTCATCCACGATGATCGTCGCGTGCCGCTCGGTCATGCCCGCGTGGGCGAGCGAATTCCAGACCGTCGGATACCGGTGCACGAGCGCCTCAGCACGGTACATCAGCATCCCGGCCTGGTTCTCGGTGATCCGGAGGGCTGCGGCGAGCTCAAGCCGCACCGAGCGCTCGATCAACTCCCGCGCTCCTCCGCCGTAGCGCGTGACGTCATCGAGCGCCTCGAGCCGGAGCTGGTCGATGCGAGCCAGCCGCTGCGCCGCGAACACTGCCTCCATCGTCGCGACCTCAAGCACGAGTTCCACAGCGTCGGGCTGCGCCGGCACCCATCCGACTACCTCGTCGTGCTCGCAGTACTCACCGTCGTAGACGAAGTCCTCGTCGGGGTCTGCGGTGCGCGGTGAGGTCCAGGACGCGGCATCCGTCCCACGGGCTTTCCCGCCCGGGTCGGTGATGCCGAAATCATCCATACCCCGACACTACGAGGGGGTTCCGACATCGCTTCTCTGCGGTGCCCGGTGCCAGGCCGGATGCCGTCAGCGGCGCGTCGACCACCAGGCCCACGCGACGAGCACGGGCTGGAAAAACAGTCGAACGAGGCGCTTCCTATCGGTATCGAGGCCGAAGCCATCGCGCTTCTCGACGTACTGCGAGATGTTGCCGGGGAAGATCGCGATGAAGAATGCCGCCAGGATCGCGCCGACGCGGCGCCGCTCCTTGGGCAGCGCGACAAGCGCCGTGCCGAGCATGATCTCGACAACTCCGGATGCCACCACAATCGCATCCTCGTCGAGCGGTGAGAGCTCGGCAGCCCAGGGAGGCACCTGCGCCTGAAACTCCTTGCGGACCACCGTGAGATGCGTCACCCCCGCGAGCACCATCGCCCCGGCCAGCATCCACCTCAGTACTGTTCGCATGCGCCCAGCCAAACCTCCCGAACCGGCAAAGTCAACGTCGTCGACGGACGCTCAGCCGAGGCCGGCGCGGGTCGTTACCGCTGGGGAGACAGGGCGACGGCGAGCGCCCAGACCACCAGCAGCGGCTGCAGCAAGAGCCGCACAAAGCGGCGGGTATCCGTGTCGAGCAGCGGCGCAGACCGACCCGTCTGCCACTGGTGCACGTTGCCCGGGAACACCGCGATGAAGAACACTGCGACGGCTGCGCCGAGTCGCGTGCGCTCGCGCGGCAGCGCAACCAGGCCCGCGCCGAGCATGATCTCGACGGCGCCGGAGCCGACGACGACCGCATCCTTGTCGGTATGCAGCATCCGTGTCGCCCAGTCCGGCACCACGATGCGGTAGCCTCGTCTCCCCCACGTCAGATGTGAGACCCCCGCCGCTACCAGGAGGGCGGCGAGGAGCCAGCGAAGCACCCTCATGCCGTGCGGCGGCCCGCAGCCGGGTGAACCTCGACGGGTTCCTCGTGCAGGCCACGCAGGGCCTGCGACAACTCTGGCGCACCCTTCGACAGTTCACGGTCGAGAGCACGCAGCCGCTTTTCGGCTTCGGTCAGGGCCCAGTCGCCCTTCTCTGTGACGCGCAGCTCGGACGCCGAACCGGCGTGAGCTGTCGAATCGTGCACGAATCCTTCGTCGACGAGGGTGCGCACGGCAGTGTGCGCGGTCTGGACGGTGATCTGGGAGCGGCGTGCGAGTTCACTGAACGAGATGCCCGGCATCCCGTAGATGTGGCCGAGCAGGGCATACTTGCGCGTGGTCAGTCCCAGATCCTTCAGAACCGCCCCGAGCTGCGCCTCCCAGATGCTCGACATCGTCAGCAGCGCGATGACCGGGCTGAACCGTCGTTGCTGAGCTGCCACGGGATCTCCTTTTGCGGGACGCCAGATCCTTCATCGTAGCCCGCGCCCTCCCGAACTCACCGGACAGACCGTCGTGGATAAAGAAGTCAGCGGCAATGACCGGGAAAAAGGTCCCTACGCAACCTCGCGTAGGTCATGTCATCATCGGGAAATGGACACCTCGCTGTACGAAATCCGAAAGGACCTCAGCCGGGCCCTCGCGGAGCTTCACGAGGCCCAGCAGAGCTACCCCGACGACCCCACCCTCCACGCGATCGACAGTCTCCAGTCAGCCGTAGAGCGCCTCACCGGTGTGCTCGAAGAGATTCACTCTTTCTTCTCGCTGCCCGTCCCGACCTCGACCGGTCCGCACCCGGTTGCGTCAGGCTCGGGGCATCGGCATCACCGATAGGGATCCAGGGCCGGGGAGCGCCTCAGGCGATGAGACGCTGGGCACGTGCCGCTTCGACGAGCGCATCCTTGTGAGCGTCATCGGCAAGCGAGATCAGGGCAAGAGCCCGCTCCTGCGTCGAGAGCCCCCGCAGATTCACCATGCCGTGCTCGGTCACGACGTGCTCGACATCCATACGCTCGTCGGTGACGATGTCGACCCGCGGCACGATCGTCGAGATCGCACCACCCTTCGCTGTGGCCGGGAGAACCACGAAGGACTTGCCGCCTCGTGACTTGGCTGCTCCGGTCACGAAATCGAACTGACCGCCCGACCCGGAATACTGCACGCCCGCGATCATCTCGGCGTTGACCTGCCCGTAGAGATCGACCTGAATCGCTGCGTTCACCGAAATCATGGCGTCGTTGCGTGAAATCACCTGCGGATCGTTGACGTAGTCGGCCGGGAAACTCACCATCGACGGGTTGTCGTTCATGAACGCGTAGGTGTGGGCATCCCCGACCGCCGAGGTCCAGACGTGTCGCCGCGGATGCAGGGTCTTGCGCTGCCCTGTGATGACGCCCGACTCGATCAGGGGCACGAACGCCGAGGAGAAGAGCGCGGAATGGATGCCGAGATCCCGGTGGTCGCCGAGCGCCGCAGCGACGGCAGCGGGAACCCGGCCAGCACCGATCTGCAGCGTCGCGCCGTCGGGAATGTGGGCCGCGACGTGCGCCGCGATACCGAGGTCGGCATCCGTCGGAGCCGCCTCGGCGACCTCGGGGAGGGGCGAGGCATGCTCGACGATGGCGTCCACTTCATCGATGTGGAGCAGGGAATCACCGAACACGCGCGGCATGTTGGGGTTCACCTCGACGATCAGGCGGCGACAGGCGCGCGCCGCGACGCTCGCGTAGTCGTTCACGACGCCGAACGAGAAGTGACCGCTCGCGTCCATCGGGCTGACCTGCACCAGGAACGTGTCGACGTCGAGGTGTTCGCGGATCACGCGCGGCAGGTTCGAGAAGTTGACCGGAATGAAGTCGAGGGTTTCGCGGTCGGCCCGGGCAGGGTCGGCGATAATGTGGTGATCGCGCCCGGCGACGAAGAACGTATGGGCACGGAGCTTCTCGATGACCCCCGGCTGCAGGATCGTGTCACCGATCGCATCGCCGCCCATGCCGTAGTAGAGGTCGAGGTCGAGCAGATCGTCGGCACGCACACGATCGGCGAGAGCTGCCAGAACCGCTGGCGGCGCCCCGAGCCCCATCGCCACCAGCACCTGCACACCCGAGGGGACGGATGCCGCGGCATCCGCTGCCGACATGAGCTTGCGACGGTACTCATCCTGAACCGGCATCCGTGATCCTCCAGCGCTGTCGCCGACGGATCCACTCTGGCATGACGGGCTGCCGCGATGTCGAGCGCGAGCGCTACTGTCGTGCCATGGCCTCGCGCGTGCTCGCCCCCGATCTTTCCGGCGTCGACAAGCCGAAAGGACCGGCGTCGTACTTCCCGAGCATCGAGAAGACCTATGGCCGTCCCGTGCAGGAGTGGATCGACATCGCCGTCGAGCGGCTCGATGCCGGCGGCACCCACATGGCTGTGGTCGATGTCCTCAAGTCGGAGCACGGGCCGGGTCACGGCCACGCGAACGCGGTGGTGGCATATACGAAGGCTGCGCTCGCGAAGAGCTGAGAGCGGTCGTGGCGCGGGATAGCGTGGATCCAGTGACTCTCGACCTCGACACTCTTCGCCCGTATCCCGACGCTGGCGACCCGGATAGCCGCGCACACGATGCGGCGGATCGGCTGCTGCTCGACGAATCAGCGGAGGCGCGACAAGGCGTTGCGCGGCGCGAGATCGCCGTCATCGGCGACACGTTCGGCGCCCTGGCCCTCGCGTGCGCGAGCGATGCCAGCGATGGTGTCGTCCGCGTTCATCAGGACTCCCTCGGCGGCGAGCGCGCGCTGGCTGCCAACGCGCGGTCGACCGGGCTCGAAGCATCCGTCGCCTCGCTCCCTCTCGATCCGGAGCTGGTGCGCGATGCTCGTGTCGTGCTCGTGCGGCTCCCCCGGTCGCTCGAGGCGCTCCGCGACATCGCGGGGCTGATCGCCGCGCACGCCGCGCCCGATGTCGTTGTGTTCGCGGGCGGGCGGATCAAACACATGAGCCTCGGCATGAACGACGTGCTGCGCGAGCACTTCGACACCGTGGATGTCTCGCTCGCCCGCCAGAAGTCGCGGGTGCTTATCGCGCACGGTCCCCACGACGGTCGGGATCCCGAGCCGTCCGCGGCGCGGCTGCGCATCGGTGACACGGATGTCGAGGTCCGCGCCTTCGGCGGCGTGTTCGCCGGGGCAGCGCTTGACATCGGAACGCGCCTGTTGATCGATAACCTGCCAGACACGATTCCCGGGCACGCGGACGATCCGGCGGTTGATCTGGCGTGCGGGTGACGGCGCTCACTGAAATTCCCCAGTTTCGTTCATCGAATTTCCCCACTCCGGGTCGCTTCCGTTCGTGAGGGCGGGCCTTCCTCGATGCTGATGTTCTTCGACACGCATCAGCTCGAGAAAGGCCCCTGTCTTCATGCTTTCAGAGGAGGACGACGTGGACATCCACGCGCTCAGACGGCAGGGGATGACGATCACCGAGATCGCCCGCCGTACCGGTCATGACCGTAAGACGATCCGGGCGTATCTGTCCGGGCGACGCAGCCCAGGGGTGCGTAGACGTGCGGCGCCGGACGTGTTCGACGTGTTCGTCGGGTATGTGACGGCGAGGCTCGTCGAGGACCCGCACCTGTGGGTGATCACGCTGCTCGATGAGCTGGTCCCGCTCGGGTTCACGGGGTCGTATCAGACGTTGACGCGGCAGATCCGTGACCGCGGGTTGCGGCCGGCGTGTGTCGCGTGCGCGCACGTCACCGAGCGGCCGAACGCGATCATCGAGCATCCGCCCGGGGATGAGACCCAGTTCGACTGGGTCGAGATGCCCGACCCGCCCGCGGGGTGGGGGTTCCCGGCTAAGAAGGCGTACGTGCTGGTCGGGTCGCTCGCGCACTCCGGGGTCTGGCGGGCGGTGATCTCCCCGTCGATGGATCTGCCGCACCTGCTGGCCGCGCTGAGCACCGTCTTGGTGCTGCTGGGCGGGGTGACACGCGACTGGCGGTTCGACAGGATGGCCACGGTCCTGAGGCCGGGCACGAGTGACCTGACGCCGATGTTCGCCGCGTTCGCGAAGCACCACGCCGTGTCCGTGATCGCGTGCCGGCCGCGGTCGGGGAACCGGAAGGGGGTGGTGGAGAAGAACAACCACACCGCCGCGCAACGGTGGTGGCGGACGCTGCCCGACGCTCTCACCCTCGAGCAGGCCCAGGCCGGCCTGAACGCGTTCGCAGCACGGCAAGACCAGCGGGCCCGTGAGGACGCCACCGGCAAGACGACCGCCGCGGTCATGTTCCAGAACGAGAATCTGCGTCCGCTGCCGCCGGCGGTGTTCCCCGTGGTCGTCACCGAGGAGCGCACCGCGACCCGGCAGGCGCTGATCGACTGGCGCGGCAACCGGTACTCCGTGCCACCCGAACTCGCCGCCGCCCGAGTGATCGTCCACCAGCGGCTCGGCGCCGACACGATCGATATCGCCACAGCCTCCGGCACGGTCATCGCCCGGCACAAGGTCGCCGAGCCGGGGCTCGGGGTCACCATCCGTGACACCGGGCACGTCACCGCGCTGGAAGCGATCGCCCTCGCCGCCGCGCCGCCGGGACGTCCGCACCGCCGCAAGGAACGCATCCCGCCCGGGACGGCAGCGCTACGTGCCGCCGCGGCCCTCACCGGCACCACCGAACCCACCTCTACCGTGATCAGCCTGGCCGCTTACGAGCAGGCCGCGAAGAACAGGAACACCCTCCGATGAGCACCACCACGCCCACCGCCGCGAGCGTCTACCAGCAGCTGCGCGGCCACCTCACCGACCTGAAACTCGCCGACGCCGCCGAGGCCCTGCCCGCCGTGCTGGACCAGGCCACCGCGGAGGGCTGGACCCTCACCCAGGCCCTCGAGCACCTGCTCCGCGTCGAGGTCACCGCGACCGACGCCAGGCGCCTGACCGGCAGGTTCCGGTTCGCGAACCTCCCCACCGGCGCCACCCTCGACGATTTCGACCTAGATTCCGCCAGCGGCATAGACCGGAATCTGCTCCAGGAACTCGGGACCTGCCGCTACATCGACACCGCCACCAACGTGCTCCTGATCGGCCCGCCCGGCGTCGGGAAAACCCACATCGCCACCGGCCTCGGGCACGCCGCCGTCAACGCCGGCTACCGGGTCTACTTCACCTCCGCCGCCGACCTCGCCGCCCGCTGCCACCGCGCCGCGATCGAAGGCAAATGGGCCACCATGATGCGATTCTTCGCCGGACCCACCCTCCTCATAGTCGACGAACTGGGCTACCTCCCGCTGCCCGGCGAAGCCGCGTCCGCGCTGTTCCAAGTCATCAACCAGCGGTACCTGAAAACCTCGATCGTGATCACCACGAACCGGCCCGTCGGGGCCTGGGGCGAGATCCTCGGCGACACCACCGTCGCCGCCGCGATGCTCGACCGGCTCCTACACCGCTCCGTCGTGATCACCCTCGACGGAGGCGTCCTACCGGCTCCGCAACCACCACGCCGCAGCCGAACAACTCCGCCGCGTCACCACCGGCACCAACCTGCGCTAACCTGACCCCGCGACCAGGGGAACTTCGGTGAGCAGAACCGGGGAAATTCGCTGAGCGCCGTCACGGGAACGGCATCGTCGCTGCGACCCTCGCTCTGCGGCATCCGGGGCTGCGTGTCTACGCGTCGGACGAGTCGGCCGCCGCCGTCGCATCGGCTCGGGCGACCGCCGCCGCCAACGGAATCGCCGACCGGATGACAGTGGCTCGCGATGACGCGCTGGCGAGCCTTCCTGCCGCGAGCGCGTCGTTCATCGCACTGAACCCGCCGTTTCACCGGGGTGCTGCGATCGACGAGACGATCGCCCGGCACCTGTTCGCCGATGCAGCTCGCGTGCTGCGCCCGGGTGGCGAACTGTGGACCGTCTGGAATTCGGTCCTCCGCTACCGCCCGTCGCTCGAGAAACTCGTCGGCCCGACCCGTCAGATCGCCCGCACCCCGAAGTTCACGGTCACGGCCTCGACACGTCGCTGAGTGGCCGCCTCAAGAGGTTCCAGCCCTCAGCTCTCCGGCTCGGTCGGCGGCGGCGCCAGCGAACGGATCGTATGTCCGGCCTCCCTCGACAATCTCACGGTTGAGCGCGGTGAGTCGGCTCACGATCTGCTCGGGGTCCTGCGCCACCGACTTCGGCCACCCGTACGCAGCGGCGACAGCCTCATCGAGGCTGCGGTGGAGGGCGGCGAGATCGGCGAAACCACCCTCATCCATGAGGTTGTACAGCTTCGTGAGGCCCATGCTGTGATCGATACAGAGTTCGCTTCGACGGTCGTAGAGCGCGCGGGATGCGGCAGCAATCGCCTCCCGCTGCTCGGGCGTGACGGGATCCGGCCACGGGAAGGTATCGAACACAGCGGCGTTCGTGTAGCGGAGGCGCGTCTCGAGTGTCGAAGATTGCGCCCTCGCCCATGCTTCGTGTGCGCTGGATAGCAGGACGCCCATTGAGTAATCATCATCGAACGCGAACACGACGACCGCGTTGTTCGGAACCACCGTCCGTTCTGCCCAGGCAAGCAGCAGTCGCTTGCCCGTTGCCGCCGCCGCGGCGTATCTACGAAGCGGTGCAATCGCCGCCCGCATGTCCTCCACACGTCGACCAAAGAGCCACCATCGACGTTCGACGGCACGGTTTGTCGAAGTCTCGCGCTCGATCTTGACCGACGAGCGGAGGATGTCGACAGCGGCGGGAAAGGTGAGAGCGCGCTCGAGTGGCAGAGAACCGAAGTCGATGACCCATCGAGACGGTGCCTGCCTGACGTCTTCCGCGATGTCGGCGCCCGTAAGGAATCGACGAACGACCTGCTCGTAGGCGGCGTCATCCGAAGCCAAGAGCGCGCTCGCCACCGAGTCGTCAAGGAGGAATCCCTTGCCCTGCGGAACTACTCCGGCAAAGCAACGCCCTCTGTTCTCAGCGATCGAGCCGACCTCGAGACCTGCCGCGTCACCGGCGCGCAGGTTCGGTGCGATCCCAGATACGACCTGGTCGTCAAGGGTGAAATCTGTAGGGTTCCGAGACGGCGATTTCACCCAATTCACGATACTGACGTGGACTTTCGCGTCCCCCGGCCACTTCTGCGAGGAGACCGCATCGGTGATCACCCCACCAGTCGAGGCAATGTAGGCAAGCGATGCCAGACGTCCGGTTGTCTGGCTGATCGAGTTCGTTCCCACGAGTCCCGCCCGCTGTTCAGGCTGAAGATGCTCTTGAGCGCGCCGGAACCAGTACACGCAGAGATCCTTGACCCCAACGCCGAACTGACGGACGAGCCAATCCACGTAGTCGTCACCAAGGCTGGGGCGTAAGAGCTTAGCTCCCAGAAACGGCGGGTTGCCGATGATCGCATCCACCTCGGGCCAGTCGGTCTGCAGCGCGTCGGCCTGCGCGATGCGGGAGAGGTCGACGAGCGGCAGCACGGGCTCAGCCTCGCCGTACCGTTCGATCATCTGCCGGTGCCCCATCCAGAGCGTGACCCTCGCGATCATGACGGCGACCCGCTCGATGTCGATGCCGAAGAGGTTCGACAGCGGGTAGAAGGGCAGCGTGCCGGTGGGAGGCGGGGCACCGGTTTCGGCGGCGAGGCGATTGATGCGCTGCTTGAGATCGAATTCGAGTCCGCGCAGCTCGCGATACGCGACGTACAAGAAGTTGCCGCACCCGCAGGCGGGATCAAGAACGCGGAAGGCGCATAGCTCGTCCAGAAGCGCGACCGCCTCCGTCACCGACGCGGTCGTCTCGATCCGCTCACGCCAGGGGCGCACGATCGTCGGCGCAACGATCTTCATGATGTCGGCCTCGTGCGTGTAGTGCGCGCCGATCTCGGAGCGGCGGTCATCGCCGAGCACTCCTTCGAGGAGCGAACCGAAGATTGTCGGGTTGACCTCGCGCCAGTTGAACTCGGCGGCCTGCTTCAGATGAAGAAGTTCCGCTCGATCAAGGTAGACGGCGGCAGGCCTGGCGAACAGGTCACCGTTGACGTATCGCGTACCCGCGAAGCGACCCTTCCGGTTGTGGTCGCCTTTTTGATTGAGCAGCTGGAAAAGATAGCCGATCTCCTTCGCGGAGTCGGGATCGTCTTCCTTGAGCAGCGCCTCGACGGTCGCCTGCAGCGGATACCCCTCGAGCATCCCGAGATCTTCAGCGAAGAGACACCAGACCAACTGCATGGTGAAGCGCTGGATCTCATCGACCGGGGCCGCCGATCGGTCGAGCATCGAGCGATAGAGCTCTGCGACGTGACGCGCGGCATCCTCGGTCAGTTCACGTCGATGCTCGCTGAAGACCGGCTCCAACGACTCGTTTTGGAGGAACAGCAGGGCGTCGTAGTGCTCGGGAAGCTCCGCGAGCGTGAACCGCGAACGCGGTCGGTTCGGGAAACGACCCGGCTCCCAGATTTCGAACTCCTGGAAGTTGCAGAGCACGACCCACCGGGCAGCCGGCGTGTCGGTGGCGGGATCACTCGACTCGCGCCAGTACCGATCGCGTTGATCGGCGGCTTTCTCCAGGGCGATGCCGGGAGCCTTCATCTCGACGATCATGATGCCCGGCCAGTGCAGGTCCATGAAGCCCGCAGAACTGCGAAAATCTTCGAACCGCGCACCAACGGACTGGCGATCCGAGCCGTACGCAGCGAACAACTCGTTCAGAAAGGTCTGAGCCTCTGCCCGCTCCGAGCCGGAATACCCCGACCATCGACGCACGAACTCGGTAAGTGCTCGCTGAAGCTCCGCGCCGCTGCGGACCGCATCCGCCACCGCTCAGAACATCCGAGTCTTGTTCGGCACGCTGAAGTAGGTCTGCTGAACGAACCGCTTGCGCTCGGCCTGGAGTGCGTCAACCAGATCCTTCGTGGCTGCCTCTGCGTTCGGGTGAGCACCCGATTTGCGGATGCGCTCGAGCGCCTTACGCGCGCGCTCGAGCGCATAGTCGAGGTTCGTCAGCACATCCGACACCTCACCCATGGCCTGCTCACGCGCCCGCTCCTCGGCATCCACACTGTCGGTCATCTGCTGTGCCATCTCGTCCCCTTCCGATGCGGCGTGAGCTTCACGGTATGCCGCGCCTGCGACGTCGTCAGACGCCGACGCAGGATCTGTGGACATCACCGTTTCTCCACAGCCGGATCTAGAAGTCCCAGTCCTCGTCCTCGGTCGCGACAGCCTTGCCGATGACGTACGAGGAGCCCGACCCCGAGAAGAAGTCGTGGTTCTCGTCGGCGTTCGGCGACAGGGCCGACAGGATCGCGGGGTTCACGTTCGTGACCGACTCGGGGAACATCGCCTCGTAGCCGAGGTTCATGAGCGCCTTGTTCGCGTTGTAGTGCAGGAACTTCTTCACGTCTTCGGTCAGGCCGACGCCGTCGTAGAGGTCCTGCGTGTACTGCACCTCGTTGTCGTAGAGCTCGTACAGCAGCGAGAACGTGTAGTCCTTGATGTCCTGACGCTTGGCTTCGTCGACCCGCTCGAGCCCCTTCTGGAACTTGTAGCCGATGTAGTACCCGTGCACTGCCTCGTCACGAATGATGAGGCGGATGAGGTCGGCAGTGTTGGTGAGCTTCGCACGGCTCGACCAGTGCATGGGCAGGTAGAAGCCCGAGTAGAACAGGAACGACTCCAGCAGGGTCGAAGCGACCTTGCGCTTGAGCGGCTCGTCGCCCCGGTAGTACTCCATGACGATCTGCGCCTTGCGCTGCAGGTTGGGGTTCTCGACAGACCAGCGGAACGCCTCGTCGATCTCCTTCGTCGAGCACAGCGTCGAGAAGATCGACGAGTAGCTCTTCGCGTGCACCGACTCCATGAACGCGATGTTCGTGTACACCGCCTCTTCGTGCGGCGTGATCGCGTCGGGAATCAGCGACACAGCGCCGACCGTGCCCTGGATCGTGTCCAGGAGCGTGAGACCGGTGAACACCCGCATCGTGAGGGTCTGCTCCTCGGGCGTGAGCGTGTTCCACGACTGCACGTCGTTGGAGAGGGGCACCTTCTCGGGCAACCAGAAGTTGTTCACGAGACGGTTCCAGACCTCGACATCCTTCTCGTCCTGGATACGGTTCCAGTTGATCGCCTGGACATGATCGATCAGCTTCAGCTTCTCAGCCACGACTCTCTCCTTGCTCAGCCGTACGATCAGCGTCGTCCCGGCAATGTTGACACGATTCTTTAACCACGCCCTTGTTGGTGTGGTACCTGGTGTGCGCGCTTCGCACGCTGGAGGGCATGGGCCGCCCTTTGAGTGCTGCAGATCGTTTTGCGCGCGTTTCCTCACTCGCGGTCTTCCCATAGTTCGGGTTCAACGGGCCACGCCGCATCTCCGAGAGCCGCCTGCGCGACTCCGGCGACATCGTGTGGCCGAACGACGGGTGATCGCTTCCGAATTTTCCGTAGTTCGGGTTCAGCGGCCCCGCATTCATGCCCTTCCGCTGCTCAGACCACAGAGCTTTCTGCTCGTCCGAGTGCGACGCCCCCCATCGTGGATGATCAGGACCGCTGAGATAGCTCGGATTTCGGCGACCGCGCGATCGTTCGGAGGCCGCCGCCCTCTGTTCGGCTGTCCACCGATAGCCATGATTGCCACGCCCGCCATCGTTGAGGTTGAGGAGCCGATGACCCTCCTCGCGCAGCATGCGAATCCAATCCTGTTCGGCCCGACTCAAGTCTTCGAGGTCGCTGAGGACAAGCTCAAGCGACTGGAAGTGAACCATCTCGCGATCCGGCTGCTTGCGCAGCCAATCCGCAAAGGCCGTCTTCCGCCCTCTGGCGGCGAGCTTGAAGTGTTCGGACTTCCGCCGCACGAGCGTCTTCGTTGTGAGGCCTACGTAGCGGTACTCCACGTCACCCAGCAGGCGAACGCCGTAGACGTGACCCATGAACGGCTGCCACCCGCCCTCCATCATCAGTGTCCTCTCACCGATCCAGAAGAACTAGAGCATGCACGAGACGCAGCCATCGACGGTCGTGCCCTCGAGGGCCATCTGACGCAGACGGATGTAGTAAATGGTCTTGATGCCCTTCTTCCAGGCGTAGATCTGTGCCCGGTTGATGTCACGAGTGGTCGCGGTGTCCTTGAAGAACAACGTCAGAGACAGGCCCTGGTCGACGTGCTGCGTGGCAGCGGCGTAGGTGTCGATGACCTTCTCGTAACCGATCTCGTAGGCATCCTGGTAGTACTCCAGGTTGTCATTGGTCATGAACGGCGCCGGGTAGTAGACGCGGCCGAGCTTGCCTTCCTTGCGGATCTCGATCTTCGAGGCGATCGGGTGGATCGAGCTCGTCGAGTTGTTGATGTACGAGATCGAGCCTGTCGGGGGCACGGCCTGCAGGTTCTGGTTGTAGATGCCGTGCGCCTGCACCGACGCCTTCAGCTCACGCCAGTCATCCTGCGTGGGAATGTGGTGGCCGGCGAACAGCTCGCGCACCCGCTCGGTCTGGGGCACCCACTCCTGCTCGGTGTACTTGTCGAAGAACTCCCCCGACGCGTAGGTCGAGTCGGCGAAGCCTTCGAAAGCCGTCCCCCGCTCGATGGCGAGCTTGTTCGAGGCCCGCAGTGCGTGGAACAGCACCGTGTAGAAGTAGATGTTCGTGAAGTCGATGCCCTCTTCGGAGCCGTAGTGGACGTGCTCGCGAGCGAGGTAGCCGTGCAGGTTCATCTGGCCGAGGCCGATCGCGTGGGAGCGGTCGTTGCCATCCTCGATCGAACGCACCGACGAGATGTGGCTCTGGTCGCTGACTGCGGTCAGCGCACGGATGGCGGTGTCCACCGTGCGACCCAGGTCGCCGCCATCCATCGCCAGCGCGATGTTCATCGACCCGAGGTTGCAGGAGATGTCCTTGCCGATCTGGTCGTACGAGAGGTCCTCGTTGTAGGTCGTCGGGGTGTTGACCTGCAGAATCTCGGAGCACAGGTTCGACATGTTGATCCGGCCCTTGATGGGATTGGCCCGGTTCACGGTGTCCTCGAACATGATGTACGGGTAGCCCGACTCGAACTGGATCTCGGCGAGCGTCTGGAAGAACTCACGCGCGTTGATCTTGCTCTTCTTGATGCGCGGGTCATCGACCATCTCGCGGTACTTCTCGGTGACCGAGATGTCGCCGAACGGCACGCCGTAGACGCGCTCGACGTCGTACGGCGAGAAGAGGTACATGTCCTCGCCGTTCTTGGCCAGCTCGAACGTGATGTCGGGAACGACGACCCCGAGCGACAGCGTCTTGATGCGGATCTTCTCGTCGGCGTTCTCGCGCTTGGTGTCGAGGAACTTCAGGATGTCGGGGTGGTGAGCAGACAGGTAGACCGCGCCCGCTCCCTGACGGGCACCAAGCTGGTTGGCGTAGCTGAAGCTGTCTTCGAGAAGCTTCATGACGGGGATGATGCCGCTGGACTGATTCTCGATCTGCTTGATCGGCGCACCCGCCTCGCGAATGTTCGAGAGCAGCAGGGCGACTCCGCCGCCGCGCTTGCTCAGTTGCAGCGCGGAGTTGATGCCGCGGGCGATCGACTCCATGTTGTCTTCGATGCGCAGCAGGAAGCACGAGACGAGCTCACCGCGCTGGGCCTTGCCGGTGTTCAGGAACGTCGGGGTCGCAGGCTGGAAACGGCCCGAGATGATCTCGTCTACCAGCTGGGTGGCCAGAGCCTCGTCGCCGTCGGCAAGGCCGAGCGCGGTCATCACGACGCGGTCCTCGAAGCGCTCGAGGTAGCGCTTTCCGTCGAAGGTCTTGAGCGTGTAGCTCGTGTAGTACTTGAACGCGCCGAGGAAGGTTTCGAAGCGGAACTTCTTCTCGAACGCGTGGTCGTGCAGCGACGAGATGAAATCGAACGAGTACTTCTCGAGCACGGCGGGCTCGTAGTACTGCTTGTCGACCAGGTAGTCGAGCTTCTCCTTCAGCGAGTGGAAGAAGACGGTGTTCTGGTTGACGTGCTGCAGGAAGTACTCCCGCGCAGCGCGCTTGTCGGCGTCGAACTGGATCTTCCCGTCCGGACCGTACAGATTCAGCATCGCGTTGAGCGCGTGATAGTCCAGCCCGTCAAATCGGGTCTCGGTCTTAAATGCCGTGTCTGTCACTGCAGCTTCCACCATCGTTCCAATCCTTCGCTTACGCGTGTGACGTCTTCTGACGTGCCGAACAGTTCGAGCCGGTACAAGTGCGGCACGTGACACTTGCGGCTGATGATGTCGCCGGCTGCGCAGAAAGCGTCGCCGAAGTTGGTGTTTCCCGCGGCGATGACACCGCGGATGAGGGTTCGGTTCTGCTCGACGTTGAGGAACCGGATGACTTGCTTGGGGACCGCACCCCGCTCCTCGTCCCGGCCCTGGCCTCCCCCGTAGGTGGGGGTCACCAGGACGAAGGGCTCATCCACGAGGAGCATCGGCTCGGATGCGAAGAGCGGGATGCGCTCTGCGCGCAGTCCCAACTTCTCGATGAAGCGCGCCGTGTTCTGCGAAACGCTCGAGAAGTACACGAGCAACGGCGTCTCTGTCGCGATCGCCGTGCTCATGGCTCAGGCGAGGCGCGACGCGAGCTCGTCGATCTTGTCGGGACGGAAGCCCGACCAGTGGTCCTCGTCGGTGATGACGACGGGGGCCTGGAGGTAGCCCAGCGCCTTGACCTGCTCGAGGGCCGCGGGGTCCTGCGAGAGGTCGAGAACGTTGTAGTCGATGCCCTTGGAGTCCAGCGCGCGGTAGGTAGCAGTGCACTGCACGCAGGCGGGCTTGGTGTAGACCGTGATCGCCATGTTAGATCCGTTGTCCCCTCAAAATCCTTCGTCGAACCGGCAGCTCCCCCACCGGGAGTCCAATACTACATATGGGTGCCGACATCAGATAGCACCACAAGGGGTAGTAGTTACATTCGTGTAGTTTTCCACCGCTCTCCTCAGATACAACGCGATTTGTCCACCGTTTCATCCACAGATCGACGAGTCCGCGAAACCTGGGAGAAGCCTGAAATCACGCGGGTCCAGATGCCTCCATCCGGCATCCCTCCACAGCGCGAGGCTACGACGATCCACCGACATCGAATTCGCCTGTGGATTGCGGTCCCGGCGTGTCGCGGCGTGTCGCGGCGTGTCAGTCCGACGGTCACGGCATCCGTTGCGACTCAGCCTGCCTCCGTGCCGATATCGCCGAACCGATTCGGCACGACTATCGTGGGAAGGTGGCGGGTTATGGAGAACTGCTGCGCACTCCGGGGGTCGCGCGCATCATCGCTGCGCAGCTGACGGCGCGGTTCCCGAACGGGATGACGAGCCTGGCGATCCTGCTGCACATCGAGCAGGTCACCGGCTCCTACGGGTCTGCAGGGCTCGTGCTGGCTGCGACCTCTGTCGGGCAGGCGGTTGCGGGTCCGATCACGAGCCGGTGGATGGGCCTGTGGGGCATGCGGCGGGTCCTCACCGTGACTCTCGCGATCTGCGCTGCCGCCATCGCGGGCATCGCGGCCTTCACCCTCCCGCTTCCGGCCTATATGGTGCTGGGGCTCGTCGCGGGCCTCTCCACCCCGCCGGTGCAGGCAGCGGTTCGAACGATCTACCCCAAGATGGTCAACTCGCGACAGGTGACTCCCCTGTACTCGCTGGATGCCTCGCTGCAGGAGATCATCTGGGTCGTCGCTCCCGTGCTCATCACGTTCGTCGCGACGCAGATCGGCACGGTCCAAGCCCTCGCGCTCATCGTCATCGTGCTGCTGGGCGGCGGCGCGTGGTTCATCCTCTCCCCCGAGGTCGGCCGGGTGCGCATCCCTCGCAGTCGGCGCAGCTTCGGAAAGGTGCTCGGCAAGCCCGCGGTGCTGCTGGCAACGGTCGTCGGCTTCCTCTTGATCGGTGCCTGTGCCGCCGTCGAGGTCGGCGTGGTCGCCACCTTCGGACACGAGGGGATCGAGGCGGGCCTTGTGCTTGCCGTCTTCGCCATCGGAAGCCTCGCCGGCGGTCTCTCCTTCGGGCATATCCCGATCGGACCATGGGCGACGGCCAGACGGATGCTGATCGTTGCGGCAGGACTCAGCCTCACGATGATCTCGCTCAACGCCTGGTGGCTGGGCGCGACACTCGCCGTCGCGGGACTCGGTGTAGCGCCAGCACTCGCAGTGATCTTCGCGATGACATCTGCGAGCGTCAAGTTCAGCGAGACCGCCGAGGCCTACGGCTGGATTGGAACCGGACAGCTCATCGGTGCGGCCGCAGGTTCGGCAGTCGCGGGTTTCCTCGTCGACGGCGCGGGCCCCCAGGGCGCCTACCTCGCCGCAGCACTGTTCGCCGCCACCGGCGCGATCGTGGCGATCGTGTTCGTCCGTGGCTTCCCCGACCTGCGCGACCGGGATCCGAGCCCCATCCCCGATACCGAGCCCGTTCCCACGATCACCTGACCCGCGCGTTCACCGCGCGCGCCTACGATGAACCCGTGACCTACACCCGGCTCGCCTGGACTCTTCTTGCCATTGCGCTGCTGATCGTCGCGGTCTTCGAGAGCATTGGTCACGGGTGGGTGACTGCCGGGATCATCATCGTGTTCGCGGTGCTCCCCGACATCGCCCTGATCGGCGCGTTCGGCGACCAGCGCGGCATCCTGCGCCCCGAGCGCGTCGCGTTCTACAACTGGTTGCATCAGGCGTGGATTCCCGCTCTGCTGTTCTTCGTCGGCGGCTCCATGGCATACCTGTGGGAGATGCGGGAGGTCGGACTGCCGCTGTTCTGGTGCGGCATGGGCTGGCTGCTTCACATCGCGCTGGATCGGACTTTCGGGTTCGGGATGCGAGCCCCCGACGGCACGATCATTCCCGTCGGCACGTACGGACAGCGCACGCGCTGAGAGGATGCCGAAACCATGACCAGTCCCCTTGTTCTGCCCCGCCACGGGTGGGGTGACCCGTCATCCTCCCGCCGAGCACTGCTCGTCCACGGTCTGGGATCCACGGGCGCCCTCATGTGGCGTTTCGGCGTAGAGCTGAGCGAGCGCGGCTGGTTTGCCGAGGCCGTCGATCTTCGTGGACACGGGCGCGCCCCGCGGGCGCTGGATTACACGATCGGGGCCTATGCCGCCGATCTGGCGGCCTGCCGCCCGCAGGATGAGACGCCCTGGGATCTGGTTATCGGTCATTCGCTGGGCGGCACGGCAGCAGTCGTTGCTGCAGCGTCGGTCCCGGATTGGACTGACCGCCTCGTGCTCGTCGATCCCGCGATCCAGCTCGATGAGCCGGCCCGTGACGAGATCCGCGAGAGTCAGCAGCGGCAGTTCGACGACCCGAGCGCCGAGGCGGTGCGCGCTGAGCATCCGTCGTGGCATCCGCTGGATATCGAACTGAAGGTGCAAGGCATCCAGGACGTGAGCCGCTGGGCTGTCGAGCAGACGAGCGAACAGAACGAGGAATGGGATGTGCGGCTTCCCACGTTGTCGCTGGATATGCCCATCCACATCATCGCCGGTGACCCCGCGGTCTATGCGCTCTTTCGCGGCGACATCGTCGAGCAGCTCCTGACGCGGCCCTCGATCACGATGTCGGTCGTCGAGGGAGCCGGGCATTCCCCGCACCGCGACGCGCCGGAGGAGACGATGCGGCAGCTGTGGGAGGCACTGGCATGACGACGACGACCACCTTCGACCCGGCATCCGTACTGCCCGATGCGCTGCTCGAGCGGTTCCGTGAGCGCGCCGCACAGCACGATAGCGACAACACCTTCCCGCATGATGACCTGGCAGATCTGACGGATGCCGGATACCTCGCGCTGTTCGCCCCGACGGAGATCGGAGGGGCGGGCCTCGGCCTCGCCGAGGTCTCGCTGCTGCAGCAGCGCCTGGCCACCGCGGCACCGGCTACGGCGCTCGCGATCAATATGCACCTGGTGTGGACGGGTGTCGCGAAGGCGCTTGCCGATCGCGGGGTCGACGATCTGCGCTTCGTTCTCGAAGGCGCGGTAGCCGGCGAGATCTTTGCATTCGGCATCAGCGAAGCGGGCAACGATCTCGTGCTCTTCGGTAGTGACACTGAGGCCGCGCCGCAGCCCGACGGCTCGTATGCCTTCACCGGCACGAAGATCTTCACCTCCCTGGCACCGGTCTGGACACAGCTCGGCCTCCACGGGCTGGATACCACCTCCCCCGACGGCCCGACGATGGTCTATGCCTTCGTCCCCCGGTCCGAAGAGGATGCCGGGCGAATCGCCACCCGCGATGACTGGAACACGCTCGGCATGCGCGCCACACAGTCCCGCACGACACAGCTGCGAGGCGCGACGGCCGCGGCAGACCGTGTCGTGCGCCGTATCCCACCGGGGCCGAACCCTGACCCGATCGTGTTCGGCATCTTCAGCGTCTTCGAGATCCTGCTGGCCTCGGTCTACACCGGAATCGCGCGGCGGGCGCTGGATGTCGCTGTCGCAACCGTCGGGACGCGCCGCTCGAAGAAGACGGGGCTGACTTACAGCCAGGATCCCGACATCCGGTGGCGGATCGCCGATATGGCCCTCGCCTACGACGCGCTGCCCCCGCAGCTGGAGACGCTCAGCCGTGACATCGACACCCTCGTCGACCACGGGCCGCGGTGGTTCTCGCTCCTGTCGGGCGTGAAGCACCGCGCCGTCACGATGGCCAAGGCGGTCGTCGATGACGCGATTCTCGTGGCGGGCGGGTCGAGCTACTTCGCCGGCAGTGAGCTCAGCCGGCTGTACCGCGATGTGTTGGCCGGGATGTTCCACCCGTCCGACCCGGAATCGGCACACTCCACCGTCGCCACGGCATGGCTCGGGCCCGTGGGCTGAATCCCTAGCGAGTCACCGGAACCGATGCAAGGGCGTCGCGCACGCCGATGCGGCCACGTAGGGTCGCACGCATGTTGCCCGCAGACATTCCCCAGACCGACCACCTCCTCGAGCTCGTCGAGATGCGCGGCATCCCGAGCATCACCATCTCGCTGCCCTCATCACCGGTCCCGGCCGACCACGAACGCATTCGCCTCCAGCTTCGCGACCTGATCGATGACGCCGACCGCCAGGCCAAAGAAACGAGTGTCGGGCGCCCCGAGCGAGAGGCAGCGATCGCCCGACTGCGTTCCGTCCTCGACGACGATGACTTCTGGACGCACCAGTCGCGCTCTCTCGTGCTGCTCGCGTCGGCCGAGCGGCTTGAGACCTTCCGACTGGCCAACCGGCTCACCGCGAGGGCGACTGTCTCGGACCGGTTCGACACCGGACCGCTGCTTCGCGCTGTCACTTTCCCGCGTCGCGCCTTCGTGGTGCAGATCTCCCGGGGCGGAGCTCGCCTGACCGAATTCGGCGCCGATCACGGGCTCGCCGAGCGCGACCTTTCGTTGCCGAGTGATCACGGGCTGATTCTCGAAGAGGCAGATAACGGCGGCCATGCCGACTTCCCGCGGCCGCAGGGCTCGACCGGCGACAGGCTCGAGCGTGAGCGCTTCTGCCGGGTCGTGCAAGACGAGGTGGTCCGCATCGTGCCGCGGGACATCCCCGTCATCCTGTGCGTTTCGACAGACCTCGAGCCCGCGTACCGCGCCGTCAACACGCATCCAGCACTCCTCGAGCCCGCGATCGATGCGCACCCGGACTCCCTCGGCGACGACGACCTCGAAGAACGAGCACGCAGCATTCTCGACCGGCACGAAGAGGACGTCCTCGCAGCCTGGCGGGAGCGGTTCGGATCACTCGAGGCTCAGGGGCTGGCCACCACCAGCCTCGATGACGTCGCCGTTGCCGCCTCGAACGCCGCCATCGATGAGCTGCTGTTCGATCTCGAATCCGAGACGGAAGGCACGATCGATGACCGAGGCCGCCTTGAGCGAGCGGAAACGCCTGGGCCGGATTCAACGGTTCTCGTCGACGAGATCGCGGCCCGCGTCCTGCGCACGGGAGGCACGGTGCGCGCCGCCCGGGGTGACGACATGATCGCCGGGTCACCGGTTGCAGCGACCCTTCGGTTCCCGCTCGATCAGATGGCTACCTGATCTGCTCACGCAACTCCGCGTCGAAAGGGTGCGCCGTGTGAAGATGTGGACATGGCTCACACGCCGACCGCTTCGCTGAGCCCCGCTGACCAGGAGCGTCGGCGGGGCCTGCGGAAGATGAAGTCCGTGGCCCTCGGCGCACTGCTGCTCATGGCGGCCCTGTTCCTCGTCGGGTTCATCGGCCAGCAGCAGGTCCCCGCGCTCGCGTACCTGCGCGCGGCAGCCGAGGGCGGCATGGTCGGAGCTCTCGCGGATTGGTTCGCCGTGACAGCACTGTTTCGGCATCCGTTGGGAATCCCCATTCCCCACACCGCGATCATCCCCCGCCGTAAGGACGAGATCGGCCAGTCGCTCGGAGAGTTCGTCGAGACGAACTTCCTCGCGGCGGACGTCGTGCGCACCAAGCTCGAATCGACCTCCATCGCCGCCCGCCTCGGTGCCTGGCTAAGCGATCGCGACCACGCGGCGCGCGTCGGCTCGGAGGCGGCTGCCATGGGATCCGGCGTCCTTCGTGCGCTCAGCGACGACGACGCGCAGGAGGTCATCACAGCCCTCGCGCGCGAGCACCTCATCGTGCCGGAATGGTCGCCGGCGATCGGCGAATGGCTCGGCCGCATCGTCGACGCCGACGCCCACCGCACCGCCGTGGATCTTGCCGCCGAGAACATCGACGAGTGGCTCGCCAACAACCGGGATGCCTTCACGGGCCTCGTCTCGGGGCGCCTTCCCTCGTGGGTGCCGAGCATCGCCGCGCGCCTCGTCGACGAGACCGTCTATTCCGAGGCCGTCACCTTCGTGCGGGCGGTGCGGACGAATCCCGATCATCCCGCGCGCGCCGCGATCACGGCGTACCTCGCCCGCCTGTCCGAGAGCATGCAGCACGACCCGCAGACGATCGGGCGGTTCGAGGACGCGAAGCTCGCCGTCTTCGACAGCCCGCGTGTCCGCGACCTTGCCGCGCACGCCTGGAACACCGCGAAGACTGGGCTCCTCGATGCCCTGGCGGATCCGCGAAGCGGCCTGCGCACCCAGATCGACAGTGCACTCCGCGATATCGGTGAGCGACTCGCGCGCGAACCCGAGTTGCAACGCCGCGTCGACACCTGGGTGACGGATGCCGCGGTCTTCCTCGTCGACCGGTATCGGCACGACATCGCATCCCTCATCACCGACACGGTGGAGCGGTGGGACCCCGCCGAGACGACCGAGAAGATCGAACTCATGGTGGGGCGAGACCTGCAGTACATCCGCCTCAACGGCACGATCGTCGGCGCGCTTGCGGGCCTGGTGATCTACACGATCGCTCACGCCCTGTTCGGCTGAGAGCGGCGTGCCAGGGTCGTGATCAGACGACGCTGATGACCGTTCCGCCGGTGAGATCGACCAACTGCGGGAACGTCAGCGGAAACACCGTGTGCGGTGTGCCGCCGGCTGCCCAGATCTCGGGGAACGCGGCGAGGTCTTCGTCCACGATCGTCACCAGCGGCGCCGGATGCCCCGTCGGCGCGACCCCGCCGATCGCCTGGCCCGTCGCCTGACGCACCTGGTCGGGCGTGGCTCGGATGATCGAGGTCCGACCGAGCCGGGTAGCCAACGCTTTCGTATCGACGCGGTGGGCGCCGCTGGTCATCACGAGTAGCGGCTCGCCGTCGGACCAGAAGACAAGGCTGTTGGCAATAGCCCCCACCTCGACTCCGAGCGCCTCAGCGGCGAGAGCGGCCGTGGAGGCGGCATCCGGCAGCACAACGATGTCGCCGGGGATCCCCGCCGCCCGGATCGCATCGTGGACGAGCCGGCTGCGGGCGGGAAGGTGATCGGACATGGTCTGAGCCTAGAGCCGGGTCAAGACCGTGGCGAAACCCGCTCTCTGACGACAGCGTGGATGCATGGTCATCGCGTTCGGGGTCGTGCTGCTGCTTGCCATCCTCATCTCCGGGATCGCCCACCGCACGGTGCTCTCCACGGCGGTGCTCTTCCTCATCGCGGGGTTCCTGCTGGGCGAGGGGATGCTGGGTCGCCGCCGTTCTCGCTCCGACTGACCCCGTGCTTTCCTCGGCGATCGTCGGACGCGAGGAGATTCCCTGGCGCATCCGGCACCTGCTGAGCGTCGAGTCGGGGCTGAACGACGGTCTCGCGCTGCCGGCGGTGCTCGTGTTCCTGGCGATCGTCGACGGAACCCAGACGGAGTATGGGGCGCTTGCGCTGGAGCTCGTCGGCCGGGTCGCGCTCGGCGTTGCGGTACCCCTCGTGGTGAACCTGCTGATCCGGATCAATTTCCTGCGGGCGACCCCGCTTTACGCGGCGCTGACTCCCGTCGCGATTGCGTGCATCATCTTCGGCGTCAGTTCGCTGACGGGAGCAAACCTCTACCTTGCGGCGTTCTCTGCAGGAATCACGATCGCGAGCGCCATGCCCGAGGTGCGAGACGCCTTCATCGAGTTCGGCGATTACGCAGCCGAGATCGTGAAGCTGCTCGCCCTGTTCGTGTTCGGCGCACTGATCTCGCCCGCGCTGCTCGCGGACGTCAACGGCTGGGGGTACCTCTTCGCCGTTCTCACGCTCGTGGTGGCCCGGCCCGTCGCCGTCGAGACTGCGCTCATCGGAAGCAAGCTGCCCTGGGAAGAGCGAGCGACAGCTGCGTGGTTCGGCCCGAAGGGATTCGCGTCGGTTCTGTACGGGCTCCTCGTGCTCGAGGGCGGACACCCGGACTCCGCGCACCTGTTCCACATCATCGTCGTGGCGATCTCGCTCTCGATCATCGCCCACTCGTCCACCGATGTCCCGATCGCTCGCTGGTTCGCTCGACGCGAGGCGCGCGAACGACAAGCTACGAATTCCTCGGGCTGAGCACCGGCGCACTCGCCGTATGTCCCCGCCGCGATCGTGGGCGGCGGATATCCTGTGCGGATGAGCCTTCTCGGCGGCGGATCAGGCGACGACAAGAACAAGATCACCCCCGCGCACATCACGATCTGGGTCGTCGTCGCCGGGGTCGGCGTGTACTTGGTCGTCTCGGGCCTGGTCGGCATCCTCTCGGGCGGCAGCTGACACACGCACGGATGCCGCACCTCAGCGACCGGCATCCGTAGGCTTGCCGCGTGGGAGTGTGGCTAGCCGCGCTGAGCGGCCTGATCGGCGGCGGCGCACTGTTCGTCGGCGCCGGCGTCGCGTGGTTCGTCAAGGCGCCGCGGCTGGTCGTCCTGGCGGTCATGGCGTTCGGAGCGGGCGTGCTGATCTCGACGCTCGCGTTCGAGCTCGTGGCTGAAGCCGCTGACGGCGGCGGGATCGTGCCGACCGCTGCCGGGTTCCTCGGCGGCGCGGTCGTCTACATCGTCGCCGACTGGCTCGTCTCGCGCCCCAAGCCCGCTGCAACCGACTCCCGCAACATCGCCAAGCGCCGCGGGAACGGGAAAGCTGCACTCTCAGGCGGCGGCGCGGCGATCGCGATCGGATCGCTCATCGACGGAATCCCCGAGTCCGTCGTTATGGGACTCTCGGTGCTGCAAACAGGAGGCCTCAGCATCCCGATCGTCGCCGCGATCGCCATCAGCAACATCCCCGAGGGGCTCTCGTCCACGGCGGCCTTCAAACAGGATGGGAGCCGCGGACGCACGGTGGCTCTCCTGTGGGGTGGCATCACTGCCGCATCCGTTCTCGCAGCCGTGGTTGGATACCTGGCCCTCCAGACCGCGCCGCCCGAACTCATCGCAATCATTACCAGCGTCGCGGCGGGAGCTCTGCTCGCCATGGTCGCAAACACGATGATCCCGGAAGCATTTGAGCGCCTTCACCTCCTGACGGGGCTATGGGTGACTCTCGGATTCCTGCTCGCGTTCGTCATGCACGAACTCGGCTGACCCCTCGGCTGCGGCGCGGGCCAGCCTCAGCCCTTCCCGCCCGGCGGGCCGATGATCAGCAGGCTCACGTAGAGCACGACGACCGCGGCGGCGATGAGGATGCCGAGCACCCACGGACGGCGCAGGAACCAGCGCAGCGCGCGGTCATACCACGCCTGATCGCGCGGGTCGCCTGTCTGCTCGAGGCGCCACTGCCCGACCAGCGAACCACGCCTGTGCAGCCAGACCTCGGTGGGGATCGTCGCGTACGGAACTATCGCACTGACGAGACCGACAACCGTCGGCCATGCGCGCCATCTGTTGTTCAGCGCTACGAGGATCACCGTGGCGCCGTAGGACAGAAAGACGAAGCCATGGATGCCGCCACCGATCGTCACGGCGAGCGCCAGCTCGGGATTCACGGCCCGAATGATGAGAGCTGCGATAAGCAGGGTCCACGAAATCGCCTCGAGGATGGCCAGGGTACGGAACAGGGAGAGGGGATGACGGAACACACCTTCAGCATACCTGAAGGAACCCGAGCACCGTCGCACCTTTGATACGTTGAAGATCGTCGCCGGGCAGCTCAGCGTGACCGAGGCGGCGGAGGAGTTCGGGATCTCGCGGCGGCATCTGCATCGGCTGCTCGCCCGCTACCGGGACGAGGGTCTGGACGGGTTGGAGGCGCGTTCCCGTGCGCCGAAGTCCTCACCGCACGCGGCCACCGATCGGGTTCGGGACCGGATCGTGCAGTTGCGGGTCGCGTTGACCGCGACGGGCACCGATGCCGGACCGGTCACGATCGCCTGGCACCTGCATCAGGAGGGGTTGCGGGCACCGTCGACCTCGACGATCCGCCGGATCCTGCACGCGGCCGGGCTGATCGCCCCGGAACCCCGCAAACGCCCGCGCAGTTCGTACGTGCGGTTCGAAGCGACCCAGCCGAACGAGACCTGGCAGTCCGACTTCGCATGCACCACCTCGGAATCGGAGCCGACCACCGCGGCACCCCAGTGCTCCTGCTCGCCGACGACTCCACCGTCACCGTCGTCGCCACCCGTACCGGCGAGATCCTCGCCACCAATCAGATCGACCCCGACAAGACCTACTGGCGCAACACGATGAAAGCCCCGGCCGCTGGCCGGAGGCTTCCAACAAGTGACCTATGACGCGACTCAAGAGAGACCTATGTCGCGACTCATCACAGAGTGGACCTGAGGGGATTCGAACCCCTGACCTCTTCATTGCGAACGAAGCGCGCTACCAACTGCGCCACAGGCCCGTGAACCCAGTAACACTATCACGCACGCCCCGGCGGGCTGAATCGCTGGAGCCCCTAAGCGCTGGCGGCGCGGCGGCTCAACAGATCGCGGACGTGGGCTTCAATCTCGGCGTCGTCGACGTAACCCATGCGCCCGAAATCGGGTCCCGCCGAAGCACCTGTCTCGCGCGCAGGCGCAGAAGCGGATGCCGCCTGCCGGGCACGTTCCCGGTCAGCGCGAGCGCGGTCGATAGTGGGCGGCGCAGCAGCTTCCGCCCGCTGACGCATCGCCTCATCGCGGGCGGCCTGCCGCAGCGCCTCGCGCGCAGCCACACCGTCGAGCGTTGCCGCAGCACGGGATCCTGATGCCGCAGTGAGGGGCTTGGGTAGCTCACGCGGCGCCCATTGGCGTGAGACGGGGAGCGCAACATCCTGTACGGCGGGGGCAGCACGCACCGGAGCTTCCACGGTGACCTGGGACCGCACTGCGGCACGGGCCGACACGCGCGCCATCTGTACCAGCATCGCGGCGCATACGGCGAGGATGCCGGCCGACCACCACAACAGCGTCTGCGACCCGGTCGTGGCGAGCAGCCAGAAACCCCATCCGAGGAATGCGATGGCGACAAGCCCGACGATCGTCGTCAACAGCCGCGCGCGGCGGCGAGCGCGTGCGCGGCGGGCAGCAGGCAGCGACCGCGCGGCGACGAGTTCGGAACGGGCTTCCTCCACCGCTGCCTGCTCACGTTCCGCGGCAGCGAGCTTCGCCAACCGCTCGCGCTCAGCGAGCGCGCGCTTGGCCTCCCGCTGCTGGGCCTGTGCCGTGCGGGTGGTGAGTTCGAGCCGAACCTCGTCGGGCGTCTCGCTCGTCTCAGCGAGGACGCGTAGCGCCTGGTTCAACCGGACGGCATTACGTTCGGCAGCGTCGTACTGGCGGCGCTCGTACCAGGAGGGCACCAGATAGACGAGCCACAGGAGCACGGAGACCGCGACGATCACGCCGCCTCCGAGTACCTGCCCATCCATGATCCATACGGTATGCGACGGCAGCCCACGATCCCGGGATCCCACGACGTGTGTCGGTGCGGGTTCGCGTCGAGACGGCTCGATTCAGACGGGCATTCGGTCTTCGGGGGGAACTGTCGCGGCATCCGGGGGTACGTGCCCCGACGCCCACCGGCGCAGCACACCCTCGGGAACGTCCTCACGAACGAGCGCAAAGGCGTAGTGGTCGCGCCAGTCCCCGTCGATGTGGATGTAGCGGCGCCGATAGCCCTCGTACCGGAAGCCAAGCTTCTCAACGACACGCAGGCTCGCGCGGTTCTCGGGACGGATGCAGATCTCAACCCGATGCAGGTTGAGCTCCCGGAAACAGATGTCGGTGGCGAGGGCGACCGAGATCGGCGTCACGTTGCGGCCGGCGAACTCCTCGGCGATCCAGTACCCGATGGTCGCTGATGCGAGAGAACCCCGCGCAATGCCCCAGACATTGAGCTGGCCCGTGACCGTACCGTCGTACTCCATGACGTAGGGCACACCCGCCCCGTCGCGGTGTTGCTGCAACAGGCGACGGATGCTGAGCCTCATGTCGAACGAGACCGGTCCGTCGGGGCTTGTGGCCTCCCACCGGCGCAGCCACGAACGGTTGTCGAGCAATAGCTGCTGGAGCACGCGGGCATCGCGCGGCCGCACGAGCCGGATCGACACCGGGCCGTGGTGGAAGGGTGACGTCAGATCCACGTGACCCCTCCCGCCCGGGCGGCGCTACAGGGTCGCCGCGAAATCCTTCAACCAGGGCTTCAGCTCGGCGCCGAGGTCCTCGCGGTCCGAGGCGAGCTGAACGATGGCCTTGATGTAGTCAACCTTATCGCCGGTGTCGTAGCGGCGTCCTCGGAAGATCACGCCGCGCACGCCGGGTCCGTCGGGGTCCTTCGCGAGCTCTTCGAGAGCGTCGGTGAGCTGGATCTCGCCGCCCTTACCCGGCTCGGTGTGCTCGAGCACGTCGAACACGGTCGGCGCGAGGACATAGCGGCCGATGATCGCAAGGTTCGAGGGAGCGTCTTCCTTGGCGGGCTTCTCGACCAGGCCGCCGACGGTGACGACATCCGGGTCATCGGTGGGCTCGGCAACCGCGCATCCGTACAGGTGGATCTGCTCGGGGTCGACCTCCATGAGCGCGACGATCGCGGCACCGGTGCGACGGTGCTCATCGAGCATCTTGACCAGCAGCGGGTCGCGTTCGTCAATCAGGTCGTCGCCCAGGAGCACAGCGAAGGGGTGGTTTCCGACGTGCGACTTCGCACGCAGCACCGCGTGCCCGAGGCCCTTCGGTTCTCCCTGGCGCACCATGTGCACCTCGGCCAGGTCTGAGGAGTGCTCGACGGCGGCGAGCTTCTTGCCGTCACCCTTTTCGCGCAGCTTCTGTTCGAGCTCGGGAACCGAATCGAAGTGGTTGGCGATGTTGTTCTTGTTGCGCCCGATGATGATCAGCACATCCTGGATGCCGGCAGTCGCGGCCTCTTCCACGACGTACTGGATCGCCGGCTTGTCGACGACCGGCAGCATCTCTTTGGGCATGGCTTTGGTGGCAGGAAGGAAGCGAGTGCCGAGGCCCGCCGCGGGGATCACTGCCTTGAAGGGGAGATCAGACATGGCCCTCACTCTACCGAGAGGCTATGAACGCGATGTGACGGATACGCGACGCGCCGTCCCCCTTGACATCGGATGCCGAAGCCTGCCTGCGCACGCAAGCAGCCTAGAATCTACGCATGTCTGATGCGATCGCCGATGCCAAGCGTGCGATGCGCGCGGATCTCCGAGAGCGTCGGCAGACGATCTCCGAAGCCGCCCGGCAGGCCGCCGCGGAGGGGATCCGGACCCAGCTCGATGCGCTCGTGGAGCGCTTGGGCGCAACATCCCTCTCGTGCTTCCTGTCGACGACGACGGAGCCGGGAACCCGCGAGTTCGTCAATGCCGCAATCGACCGCGGCTTGCGGGTCCTGCTCCCCATCACCCGCGCCGACGGGCTCCTCGACTGGACAGTCGCCGAGCGCGACGGCAGCGAGGTCGAGGGGCTGTTCGGGATGCCGGAACCGACCGGTGAACTCCTCGGCCCGATCGCCGTGAACGACGTAGACCTCATGGTCATTCCCGCCGCCGCCGTCGACACGACCGGCATGCGGCTCGGCTGGGGACGCGGCTACTTCGACAAGACCATCGGCTCGATGGAGCGGTGCCCGCCCGTCTACGCCGTCGTCTTCGACGATGAGCTCGTCGCGGAGGTCCCGCGAGACGTGCACGATCAGCCGGTCACCGGTGTCGTCACGCCGACCCGCATCGTCGACCTGCATCCTTCCCACACCTGATCCCTCGCACCGACCGAAAGACCACCGATGCCTACCTACGCCTACGCCTGCCGCCAGTGCGGCCACCGATTCGAAGCCGTGCAGTCCTTCACGGATGCCTCCCTCACCGAGTGCCCAGAGTGCGGTGGATCGCTTCGCAAGGAGTACGGATCGATCGGCGTGACCTTCAACGGGTCTGGGTTCTACCGCACCGACTCCCGGACGGGTGCCGGCGCTGGCAAGGAGTCCGGCTCGAAGGATTCCGGCTCAAAGGACTCGGGTTCGAAGTCCGACAGCTCGAGCTCGTCGTCGAGTTCGAGTTCGTCGTCGGGATCTAGCACCTCGACAAGCACCGCGACCGCCGCCAGCTGACGCTCCATCACGAAGGGACCGCAATGATCAAGGGATTCCGGGAGTTCATCCTCCGCGGCAACGTCATCGACCTCGCGGTCGCCGTCGTCATCGGCGCCGCCTTCACCGGCATCGTCAACACTCTGGTGTCGGCGTTCATCAATCCGCTGATCGGTCTGTTTTTCGCCGCTGACAGTCTCAACGAGGCGTTGGCGGTGCCTGTGCCGACCCTCGGCGGCGGCACCGTGACCTTCGCCTTCGGAGCGATCATCGGCGCGGTCATCAACTTCCTCGCGGTAGCCGTGGTCGTCTACTTCGTCTTCGTCATGCCGATGAACAAGCTCAAGGAGCGCGCCGCGGCCCGAGAGCAGCTGCCACCCGAGCCCGAGCCGATGCCGAGCGAGGCCGAGATCCTCATCCAGATCCGCGACCTGCTCCAGAAGCAGAACGACGCCACCCCGCCGAAGCCCTGACGCGAGGCATCCTGCCCCGCGTCACTGCCCGCGAACCCACACTCTCCCTGCCGAGCCCACAGGATTCTCTGGCCGGACCCTGTGGGTTCGCGGCGGGATGTGCGGTTCGGCGCAGAGGGCGGGTAGCGCGCGAGCTCAATAGTGCGGGGGGACGTCGGCTCGCAGACGATCGTCGTTGGGGCCGGTGTCGGATGACGTCGTCGGCGCCCCCGATGACGGGTCGGCGTCGGCATCCGGGGCTTCTGGGGCGACATCGGTCCCCGGAGCCGGAGTCAGACGCGCGCGGCGTGATCCGGGAACGCGCTCGACGCGCTGACGCTCATCAGGCGACGACATCGATCGGTTGCGTGTCACCCTCGGCAACGGGCGCTTCGACCGTCACCCCGAGGATGCCGGCAATCCGCTGCGCGACGCCGCCGGGGTCGCTGTACAGATCGAACGAGTGCACACGCACGTAATGCCAGCCCAGGCGCCGCAGGATCTGCGGGCGCAGCCGCAGCGATTCGCGCAACGATCCGCCGATCGTCTCGGGATCACTTTCGGCGACCACGGCCTTGCCCTGATGATGCGCGACCAGCGGCAGCAGGCCCCGGTAATTCACCTCGACAGCAACGCCCAGGCGCCGCAGTTCCTTCGCGAGCGAGAGCATCAACGGGTCGCCGTCATCCTCCTGGCGAGACACCCGAGCGCGACGTTCGACGTCTCCCAGGATCGACATGAGGGATGCCGCGCCGTGCGCGAGGCGACGGTCATCGACGGCGCCGGGACGGATGCAGGACACGATCACCATCGAGCGGCGAGCACGCGTCATCCCGACCGTCAGAAGCCGCTCACCGTCGGCGCTCGACAGGTCACCGAAGTCGCTGAGGACACGCCCGTGGCGAGTGAGTCCGAAACCGAGCGAGAAGATGACGCGGTCGCGGCTCTCAGCCACCGACTCTTCCAGCGTGAGAACCGAGAACGGCTCGGCTGAGTCGCGCGCGACGAAGTCGGCGACGTCGGACCGTCCCGCGAACGCGCGGTCGACGGCGGCACGGATGCGGGCAGCGTGCTTCGCGCTGGCGGTGATGACCATGAGCGATTCGGACCCGCGGTTGACCGCGTGCTCGACGACAAGGGTCACCACCCGGGCGACCTCGGCATCCGGGCTCTCGACCGCGCCGGATTCGGGGTCGGGCACACCGATACCGCCCTCGACGTAATCCACCGAGAGACTTCCACGTCCGAGGTAGGAACCGGCCCAGGGCAGGGAGACGATCTCGCCGCCGTAAAACGCGCCGTTGACCAGTTCCGCGAGGTCCTCGCCGCCCGCGCGATAGCTGCGCGTGAGTGTTTCAACGGGCAGGATCTCGGCAAGACGCTCGAATACGCTCGCGTCGTCGAACGGCTCCTCCGGCTCGTCCTCGGCGGTCGGCGTCCCGGCTGCCACCCGGAACGCCGTCGGCTTCTGGGTCACGGGATCGCCGAGCGCCACGATCTGGCGGCCACGACGGATCGCGGGGGAAGCCTCGGCGAGGCTCAGCGATGCGGCATCCGAGATGATGACGACGTCGAAGACGAGGTCGTCGGGGATCGCGGGCACTTCGTAGGGCGAGGCCAGCCAGACCGGGGCGAGCGAGCGCATGAGTGTCGGCGCCGTTGACACGACGGTGCGCGGCGACGTCCTCCCCTCGCGCAGCGCCTGCTTCAGCGCCGCCGCCTCGTGCGGCTCATCAACGATCCCGACCCGCCACTGGGTCGCCAGTTGGGCGGCCAGGAGCTGCCCGGATGCCGCGGCGTGCGCTTCATCCACCAGACGGAAATCACGCTCCAAGCGGTCGACGACTGCCGTGTTGGCGCCCAGGAGCGCTCGGTCGCTGCGTAGCAGGTGCTCGAGCGCCGACTGCCACCACGCGTATTCGAGCTCACCCGCGACCTGCTGCTCGGGAACGTGTCGCACCGAGAGGTCGAGAAGAAGCGGCTCGAGGCCGAGGGAGGCCAACTCACTGCGCAGGCTCGCGCGTTCCATGAGGTTTTCGAACACCTCGGACTCCGCGGCCAGTCCAGCAAGGGTGCGCACGAGGGTCTTCACCGGAAGCGACGACAGCGCCTGCGACCCTGATCGCCCCAGGACGGCATCCAGCTCGCTGAGCTCGGCATCCACCCGCTGCCAGGCAACCGCGACATCGGCAAGGCCGAGCGGGATGTCGGGAACGACGTTCGCCTCGACGTAGCGCTGCCACTGCTGACGCTGCTTCTGGATGCGAACGAGCGCCTCATACATGTCGCCGACGTGCACGCCGGGGCGCACGTATTCGCGAGAGAGGCGCCGGAGCCGCCGGCGGTCTGCTCCGCTGAGCGTCGAGGTGTCGCGGCGCGGCGCGTGCGCCTGAATGAGGTCGCCGATCGGCCGTTCGAATACGGTCGGGCTGAAGCGGTCGAGGGAGTCTCGGATGCCCTGCAGCAGCCGCAGGTACTCGCCGAGTTCGCCGACACTCTCGAACGGGCGCATGTGGGTCTGCCCCAGCAGGACGTATCCCCGCTCCAGCAGATGCGGAAGGTCCATGCGGTGGAGCTTGCCGGCCAGCGCGTGCGCTGAGCGCGCCTGCTCGGTCGTGGCAAAGCTCACGCCGTACCAGGGTGAATCCGACGGGCCGATCCGGAACTCGCCGAGGCGCGCCGCCGACGCAAGCTTGGCGGCGGCATCCTCTCGTCCTTTCGCGAGGCGCACGAGAGTCTCGATGTCCAGGCGCGCGGTCGTCGTCGGGGGCTCCTCACGCTGGGCAAGCGCCGACAGCTCCCGCAGGATGTCGAGCACCGACGCACCGAGCGCGTCGTGGCGGTCGGCCAACGACGAGCGGTAGTCGCGCAGCACGGTGCGAAGGCGCACGAGCGCGTCATCGATCTCGGAGACTTTTGGGGCGACTGCCTTCTCATTGCGTCCGATTGCGCGGACGAGATCCCGCTGCAGTTCGCTGGGCGAGACAGCAAGTCCCGGTAGACCGACGCCGGCGAGGCGGTGGCGAACACCGTCGAGCGTCGAGCGGCGAGCGCTGACGACGAGGACCCGCCGCCCTTCGCGCACGAGCGCTCCCACCGCGTTGATCACGGTCTGGGTGCCCCCGGTTCCCGGCAGCGTGTGAACCACGAGGGATTGGCCCGCAATAACCCGAGCCAGCACGGCTTCCTGCTCGGCGTCGGCGTCCAACAGCAGGGTGTCGGCGGCAGGGACGCGCTCGTCGGGCCCGGGCATCACAGGAACCGGCCGGCGCAGCGTCACGGCTTCCCGATCGGCGGGATGACCGGCGAGGGCGTTCAGAACCGGGTGGTCCAACTGGGCCGAGTCGCGTGCCATCGCGGAGCCGACGTCCACGAACGTCGAGACCACAAGCCGCGGCTTGACCACAAAAGACGGAATCTGCGCCATGAGCGCCCGCAGGTGATCGATCACCGGCTGCGGCTTGAAGACGCCCTGATCGTAGGCAAGACCCGACAGGGCGTCGCCGTCGAGTTCGATCCCGAAGTGCATCCGCATCGCACGCAGCAGTTCGGGATTGACCTGGAAACTGCCGTGCAGCTTCAGTTCGAAGTCGGTGTGGTGACGACGGATCGCGAGTGGGCGCAGCAGCACGGGAGCGATGCACTCGAGCCCCCCGATGCGCCATGACGCGATCCCGACGGCCAGGCGCACGGCATCGATACCGCGGGCCGTGCGCAGTTCAACGTTCTTGGTGGTGATCCGCTCGGCGGCCCGCCGAGCGGTACCGAGGGCGACTTCGTCGCGGAACAGCCCCGACAGAAGTGTCGATCGTCCCGTGATGAACTGCGGCAGACTTCCCGGGTGTGCCTTGGTGATCTCGATTCCGGCATCCGGTGCGTCTGAGAAATGCAGGAGCGCAGAGCGACCGCCGAGGTCCGCTGCCTGGGCGCGCAACCTCTCACGCTCCTGCTCGGCGATGTGGACGATCGTCGCGTCGGTGTCGGCGAGAGTCAGGTCTGCGGGGTCCACTGACACCGCACGCATCGCACCATCAGCGCCAAGGATGACGCCACCTTCTGCTCGCACCACACGGTCAGACTAGGTTGCGCTCTCGATGCGTCCCGGTAACGCACCACGAGTGTTGCGGTATTGCGCGACACGCCGCATCCGTCAAGGCTTCCTCCCCCGCCGCCGATGTGGCCATACTGTCCACCGCGGCAACCCGTTCCGCATCCGAACCCGCATCGCCGAACAGGATGGAGACATGCCTCCTGTAGCCGTCTCCTCGACATACCTCCTGCATCCCGCTCCCCTCGGAGACATCCTGATCGTCAGCACGCCCGATGCGGTCATCTCGTGTCATCCCGCGTACGACGACCCCGGTGATGACCTCGCGGCCCTGACATTGGCACTTCGGGCTGAGCCGAGCCCCGGAACCACGGATGCCGCGCTGCAGCTTGCGGCGCAGCTCGACGAGTACTTCGCAGGCAATCGGACGGCGTTTGATGTGCAGCTCGACTGGCGACTCGTGCGCGGCTTCACGCGCGACGCGCTCGAGGCTGTGACGCGAATCCCGTTCGGCGAGACCGCCGGATATGGCGAGGTCGCTGTCATGGCTGGGCGCGCGCGGGCTGCACGCGCTGTCGGCACGGCATGCGCGACGACACCGTTCTCGATCGTCGTCCCGGTTCACCGCGTCATCCGAGCCGACGGATCGATCGGAGAGTACGGCGGCCACCCCGAAACGAAGAGATTCCTCCTCGACCTCGAGTCGAACGCGCTCGAGCGAGCCCAGACCGGTCGCGCCGTGTAGGCCGGCGCAACCGACGGGACCCCCGGCGCACACCGGGGGTCCCGCACTGCGCACGTGGAATCACCGGTGGTAGCCTCATCGCTACTGAATTCGGCGACAGTGACGTCCTGGACCGACGCGGTCGTCCCGACACGAGGCGGTCGATGTGGCCCTGCGATTCTCCTCCGAGACGGAGCAGGAGTTACTCGCGCGCGCGGTCGACAGTCTTCCCCGCGTCACAAAGTTCCCGGTCGCCTTCGGCGGGCTGACCACCGACGGGCTCCTACCGGTCACCGCGACGGCCGGAACTCGGACTCGATCGCTTGCCGGACTCGTCGTGCAACCCGAGCGGGGACTCGGAGGTCGGTCGCTGGTTGAAAAACGCGCGCGGTTGGCGATCGACTACCGCACCGCGCGGGGCATTACTCATGACTATGATCGCGCGGTTCTCGGCGAGGGAATCTCCACGCTGTTCGCGGTTCCCGTGATGGTCGATGGTCAGGCGCAGGGAGTGCTTTATTGCGGTTCGTGGGCGGAATCCGCCGTGGGCGATGTCGTGGCGCGCGCCGCATTCTCTGTTGCCGAATCTCTCGCCACCGAACTGCGCGTGAGAAGCGAAATCGAACGCCGCCTATCGAGCTTCGCGGCGCCAGCACCGACCGATATCGGCAGTGCCGCACGCGAAGAGCTGCGAGAGAGCTACGCCGAAATACGCAGCATCGCGGCCGCGATTTCGGACGAATCGGTGAAACGTCGACTCCAGACCATCGAGCGGCGGCTAGCCGCCTTGAGCGGCGACAGATCAGCCGCCACGCTGGACATACGCCTTTCCCCTCGAGAAGTCGATGTGCTCGCCAGTGTCGCGGTGGGCGCGACCAACGCGGAAGTGGCGGCATCCCTGGGGCTCCGCGAAGGAACGGTCAAGTCCTATCTGCAATCGGCGATGTCCAAACTGGATGTCTCTACCCGCCACGCGGCTGTGACAAAGGCCCGCCGTGCCGGAATTCTGCCGTAATTCGGCGTCCAGTCGCGAAAGAACGGAATTCACCCCGCGAGGGACTTTCCCCCCGACGAGCGGCTGCATTCACAATAGACTCGACATATGGCACGCAAAATTGTTCACCAACTCGTCGATGATCTCGACGGAACAGTTCTGGAAATCGGCGAAGGAGAAACACTGACGTTCTCCCTCGACGGCACGGCATATGAGATCGACCTCACCGATGCAAATGCCGCGGCGTTGCGGGATTCGCTGGCCCCTTATGTCTCCGCAGGCCGGCGCATCTCGGCATCGCAGGGCGGGTCGACCGCCGGGCGCAAGCGCCGGCGTTCCGGCCAACAGGACTACAGCGCGGTCCGCGCCTGGGCGAAGGAGAACGGCTACTCCGTCTCTGAGCGCGGTCGGGTCCCAGCATCCGTCCTCGAGGCATACAACGCCGCCAACTGAGCCGGCGATGGAGCCTCAGATCACGGGGTCCGCATCGCGCGTGGTCACCGTTGGGAGCCGTGCGATCGGCTATCGCGTGTTCGGTGACACCAGCTCATCGCGCACAGTCATCAGCGCTCACGGCGGACTGGTGAGCGCCGGGGATGCGTCGGCTTACGACGAGATTGCGCGCGACCGCGGCATCCGGATCGTCTCGCCCGACCGTCCCGGAGTCGGAATGAGCGATCGCGACCCGCAGCGGTCGATTCTCTCGTGGGGACATGAGGATGTCGGCGCCGTTCTCGACGACATCGGCGCGACCGACGCCGTCGCGCTGGGTTGGTCGGCCGGCGGACAGTACGCGCTAGCGGCTGCCGTGGCACAGGCTGACAGGATTCGAGGCGTCGTCGTGATCGCGGGCGCGCTGCCGCTGGACGACGCCGACAATCTCCGCGAGCTCAACCGCATGGACCGGCGGCTCATCACGTTGTCCCGGCGCCTGCCCGCTACAGCCCGCAGCTACTTCCATGTGATGCGGCGGATGCTACGCCGTAGGCCAGAGCAGGTTGAACGCTTGTCGGAGAAATCGCTGGGGCCCGCCGATGCGGCGATCATCCGCGCCCGTTCCGAGTGGTATACCGCCTGCATGCTCGAGGCAGTCACGCAGATCGACGGCGCGGTCGACGAGTACCGGGTCTTCGGAGCGCCGTGGGGCTTCACGCCCGCCGAGGTTTCTGCGCCGGTGACCATCATCCAAGGCGACGCCGATCAGCTCATCCGACCTGTCTGGTCTTCGCGAATGCTCAGCGCGCTGCCTTCGGCAACGCTCGTGAACTTTCCCGAGGCAGGGCATTTCGTCGGACTGGCCCATCCGGATGCCGTGATGACGGCGCTCGACGAGCACCTCGGGTGATCGCGAGACCGTCAGCCGTTGGCGATGAGGCCTTGGCTCTGAAGCGCCCACGTGAGATACGGCGCGATGTGCTCTGCATACGGGACCGTCAGGTGCGTCTGGTCGTACTTGGTCGGTAGCGTCCCAGCGAACGCGGGGCAGATCCCCTCCCAACAGCTGAATGGCAGCGCGTCGATGGCATGATCACCGGATGCCGCCGCGGCGGCTGCTGTCGCCTCCCACATCGCGATCCAGGTGTCGTCGACCGCGGCCGCGCACGCCGCCGGGGACGACACCTGCGAGTAGCACGCACCGAGGTTCACTCCCTGCGGCGGCGGAGCCAGGTACACGACTCGTCCGGGCATCCCGTACGTGGCAGTCTCGGCCTGCGCCGCCGTGACGAGATCCTGCGCAGACAGATCGGTTCCTTCCGTCGAGCGCCCGAGCGTGAAGGCGTTCGAGACGACGAGCAGGGATGGCTGATCAGCCGCGATCAGTGCGCGAACGAATTCCTTGCGTTGCGGGCAGGCAGCCATGATCCCGTCGCCGTCGTTCTGCACGAGGACATCGGTGAAACGGCATCCGTAGAGCCCCATCGTGGTTGCAGAGATCTGACCGCCGCTGTTCTCGGCCATCGCCCGGAACGCTGGAGCGTAGGCCATCGCCGTCGAGTCGCCGACAAGGTACAGGTGGGTCGGCGCGTCAGCGCTCCCCCACGTGCACGCCGCGGGGTCTGGCATCACCGTCGGAGAAAAGCAATCGTGCGCCGGATTCGCTCCGGATGACTGCCCCATGACCTCGTCGAGGGACGGACGCAGTTCCGGCCACGACGTCGCCGTGACTGCCGCAGCCAGCTCCGCCTGCAGCTGTGCTGTCGGGTCGGCCGCGGGGTCGGAGCCACGGGAGCACAGCGAGCGCGGGAGCCTGGATGAGAGGGCCGGCGCCGGAGGTGGCATGAATTCAGGTCGCTGCTCCCAGCGCAACGGCAAGCAGGCCGGCCGTCGCGATGGAAGATCTGCGCCCCGAATCGCTCACGCCAGACTCGACCGGGCTCCGCCTCGACCGCAACCGGGGCTGCACCATCATGCGCAGCGGACGGCGACCACGGTCCCGTGGGGGCGGCCGGACCAGTGGACGCAGCCGAAGGCACGGGAGGCACGGCTGGCGGTGTCGCCCGGCGGCTGTCGGGGAAATACCGCGTTCCCGGCGTCCATCCCGCGGGTCGAGTCGAGGTCGCAGCACGGGCTGCGGGCCCGGTGGCCACCGGTGGCGCCGCGGGTGGCGCCACCGCCTCGGATATCGAAGGATCGGGCACCCTCGGCATCCGGGCCCCCAGCCACGGGGCGTACCGCAATGGCTGTTCGACGACGAAGTACGAACCAAGGCTCAGCACGGCGATGGCCGCCAGCACGATCCAGATCATCTGATCGGACTCGGGAAGCAGTGCAGCGGCGAAGACGATGACGGGAAAGTGCCACAGATACAGCGAGTAGGACATGTCGCCGACGAACACGCTGACGGGGTTGGTGAGGGGGAAGAGGTGCCGCTGCCGCGGGTCTCCCGCCACGCCTCCCGCGATCACGAGGCAGGTTGCAGCAACGGGCAACGCGGCCCAGGGCGCGGGGAAACCCGCCGCGGTCGGCTCGATGACGAATACCGAGGCGACAGCACCAGCAAGCCCCAGCCATCCCAGCGCGATTCCGACCGGTCGCGGGATGCGGGCGAGCAGCGGAGCCGCCGCCGCGAGCACCGCCCCGGCCGCGAGCTCCCACGCCCGTGTCAGGTTCGAGAAGTAGGCGAGGGTGGGCTGGGCCTCGGTCTGCGTGAGCGCCCAGGCAAAGGATGCAGCAACGACCACTCCCGCAGCGATTCCCACGACCACTCGAGCGGCGTTGCGCTGCCGTGCGGCGGCGGGCACGAGGAGCACGAGGATGACGAGCAGACCCGGCCACGCAAGGTAGAACTGCTCCTCCACCGACAGCGACCAAAAGTTCTGCAGCGGCGAGACGGCATCGGCGGCGTGGAAATAGTCGGTGCCCTGCGCTGCGAAGCGCCAGTTCGATACGAATAGCGCCGCGCTGACGGCATCCCACAGCGTCTGGTCGGCGCGCACCGTGTTGAACAGCAAGAAGGCGGCTCCGACGACCGCGCCCAGGGTCACGAGAGCCGCGGGAAGGATGCGACGGGCACGGCGCGCGTAGAAGCCGCCCAACGAGACTCTTCCGCGGCGACGAACCTCAGAAAGCAGCATCCCCGTGATGAGAAATCCAGAGATCACAAAGAAGATGTCGACCCCGACGAATCCCCCGGTCGGCCACCCGACGGCGTGCGCGCCAAGTACCGCCAGGACGGCAAGCGCGCGCAGGCCCTGGATGTCACGGCGCGGCGCAGTGTGGGAAGGGGAATCGGGATTCATGGCGAGGCCGCCGACAATTGCATGGGAGCGCTTCCGCCGCCTCCGCCCAGCACCGAGGCCGCGGCGACCCGTCAGTGAAAGTCTGGTGGGTTCGGCAGCGCGACTCGCACCCGCGCGCCGCCCAGCGGAGAGTCCTCAATGGCAATGCGACCGCTGTGCGCCAGCACGATGCGGCGACACGTGGCAAGACCGAGCCCCAGCCCGTCGACCCCCTCGGCGTTTCCTCGCTCCATCAGATCGAACACGCGCTTTCGCAGTTCACGAGGAACTCCCGGACCGTTGTCGTCGACGGTGATGAGCGAACCAGACGCGTCTCGCGTCGCTCGTACCTCGACGTGCGGCTGGACTCCAGCAGCTGCCGCGAACTTCACCGCGTTCGCGATGGTGTTCTGGATCACGACGGCCAAGAGAGTGCGATCGGCCCAGACGTCGAGTGCGGCATCCACGGCGATCGTGGCCGACGACGCGGCGATCGGTACGCCGAGGTCCGTCAAGACCTCTGCCGTCAACTCGTCGACGCGCACCCGTTGCGGATGTGGTGCCGCCGATCCGCGCCGCGCATACTCCAGCAGATCCGCGATCATGGTGGCCATCCGGTCGGCCGCGGACTCCGCGTGCGCGAGAGACCGGGCAGCCTGTGGCGCCCGGTCGATGTCAGGACTGTCGGCCGCGAGCTCCAAAAATCCCGTCAGCGCGGTCAGCGGGTTGCGCAGATCGTGGCTGATCTGCCCCGCGAACTGAGTGAGCATCTCGTTCGTCTCGGTGAGTTCGCGCGTCTTTCGCCGGAGCTCGAGGACGTCGATCACCTGCCGTGCAAGAACATCCAGTCCGCGCCGGGTGTCGTCGTCAAGCTCCCGAAGGTCCTCGTCGAACACGCAGAGCGTCCCGATGATCGCGCCGTCAGGTGTCACGAGTGGGCTCGATGCGTAGAAACGCACCCAGGCGATGTCACCCATGACGAACGGGTTGGCGCGGAATCGCGGGTCCTGCCGGGCATCCGAGATCACGATGGGCGCCTGCTCTGTCAGAACGGCGACACACATCGAATCAGTGCGGGCGCAGACCACCGGTTCGAACCCCTCTGCCGCGATCTGGTGTTGGAAGCGATCATCGATGATGTTGATGACGGCTTTCGACACCTCGCACAGCATCGCCGCGAGGCGGACGAGGCCCTGAAGCTCAGACGCGGGTGGCGACGTGATCACGTCGTAGCTGTCGATCGCCTCCAGCCGGGCTGCCTCGTCGACTGTCGTCATCCGTCGTTCCCCTCACGCCCAATCAGGATCAGGATACGGCGTGCCCGCCCCTGCGAGGGCCGCGAGCGCCGGAGTCAAACCTCACGAACTCCGCAATCTTGCACGTTCCTCGCAGCATCCAGCCGAACGGATGCGGAGTACGGGTGATTCTGCGGAGTTAGGGACGCCCAGTCACTCCCAGGTAGGGTGGTCGCCGCCATCCCGGCGCCACACCAGGGCGCCCGATCTCCCCTGGAGTGCCGTGACCGATACCAGCCCTGCGCGCGAGAACTCTGCCCGCTACCACATCGAACCGACAGTGCTGCAGGCACTGCGAAGCCCGAGGCTGCTCACCCGAGAGGTGCTTGCGGGGCTTGTCGTTGCCATCGCGCTGATCCCGGAGGCCATAGCCTTCTCGATCATCGCGGGCGTCGATCCGCGCCTGGGCCTGTTCTCGTCGTTCGTCATGGCGGTGGCTATCGCGTTCCTCGGCGGCCGGCCCGCGATGATCACCGCTGCCACGGGCGCCATCGCGCTGGTGGTCGCGCCGGTGGCGCGCGAGTACGGCGTCGACTACCTCATCGCGACAGTGATGCTCGGGGGGCTCATCCAGATCGTGTTCGCCGCCCTCGGGGTGGCCAAGCTCATGCGCTTCATCCCGCGCAGCGTCATGGTCGGCTTCGTGAACGCGCTCGCGATCCTTATCTTCGTCTCGCAGTTTCCGCAGCTCATCGATGTGCCCTGGCTCGTCTACCCCATGGTCGCCGCGGGACTTCTCATCATGTACCTCATGCCGCTGTGGACGAAGGTCGTCCCCGCACCCCTGGTGGCGATCGTGTTGTTGACCGCCGCGGCTGTCGTCTTCGCCATGAACATCCCCACCGTCGGCGATCAGGGGGACCTTCCCGAGAGCCTGCCGACCCTGTTCATCCCGGACGTCCCTTTCAGCCTCGAGACACTCCAGATCATCGCTCCCTACGCGCTCGCGGTCGCGGTGGTCGGCCTGCTCGAGTCACTCATGACCGCGAAGCTCGTCGATGACATCACCGATACGCACTCCCGCAAGACGCGCGAAGCGTTCGGGCAGGGCGGTGCGAACATCCTGTCGGGCCTTTTCGGCGGCATGGGCGGGTGCGCGATGATCGGCCAGACGATGATCAACGTCAAGGCCTCAGGCGCTCGCACGCGCATCTCGACGTTCCTCGCCGGGGTCTTCCTGCTGATCCTGGTGCTCGTGCTCGGCGACATCGTCGCGGTCATTCCGATGGCAGCCCTCGTCGCCGTCATGATCGTCGTCTCGGTCGCGACCTTCGACTGGCACAGCATCCGCCTGTCGACCCTGCGCCGGATGCCCAAGAGCGAGACTGCCGTCATGCTCATCACGGTCATCGTGACGGTGTGGACCCACAACCTCGCGATCGGCGTGGTCGTGGGTGTGTTCGCGGCGATGGTGCTGTTCGCCCGCCGGGTCGCGCACTTCGTTCAGGTGCGCCGAGAGATGGATGCCGACGCATCAGTTCCGACGGCGCGCTACACCGTCGACGGAGAGCTCTTTTTCGCCTCGAGCAACGACCTGACCACCCAGTTCGAGTACTCCCACGATCCCGACCGTGTTGTCATCGACATGTCCAACTCGCACATCTGGGATGCCTCGACTGTCGCGGCATTGGATGCCGTCGTGACGAAGTACGAGCAGCGCGGCAAGCGCGTCATCCTTGAGGGGATGAACGAGGCGACTACCGACTTCCACGGCAGACTCTCGGGGGAACTCGGCGCCGGCCACTGAGGAGTCCCGCCGCGCCCGTTGACCACCCCGTGGACCGAACGGTCGACGAGCACTCCCAGCCAGTTCGTGGTCGGATCATGCCCAGCGCTTGATCATCCGGCAGGTGGGACACAGGGTGCGCCGACAGTCGGCATAGCCCCGATGCGTACCCATAGAGGATGGCTGATTCACCCTCGACCGCCGACCACCCTCCACGCGATGCATCCCGTGCGACACAACCGGGTGCCGTGACGCTCCCGCGGAAAAGCCGTCGGCTGCGGCGGGCAGTGATGGCGGGCGGGCTGGTCGTGGTGCTCGCGGCCGGCGGAGGGGCGTGGTGGGCCGCAGACCGATTCCTGATCGAGCACGTGGAGATCGCCGATGTCTCGGCCTACGAAGCCTCGTACGGGACACCATCGAACGCGACAGAGACGGACACAGACACCGACACTGACGCCGCTACCGACACCGAGGCGGTGATCACCGACAACTCCTACACGTCGGGCGACACGTCGATCACGATCAGCACGGTGCAAACCGGGAGTGGGTCCGACGCCGTCACGTATTACGTCGCCGATGTTGTGCTCGGTGATGCCACCGATCTGAGGTCTGCGTTCGCCAAGGATCAGTTCGGTGAGAACATCACCGAACTCACCTCGGCGATCGCTGCCGACAACTCGGCGGTGTTCGCGATCAACGGCGACTACTACGGATTCCGCGACACCGGCATCGTCATCCGTAACGGCGTCGTGTATCGCGATGAGCCGGCACGCGAGTGGATCGAACCAGACGGCGGAGGCTTCGAGCTTCCCGGCATGACGATCGTCGAAACCAAGTCCATGTCGCAGGCGAGCGAGGTCGACAGGATCCTGTGGCGCCTGGGCGCGCGGCCCGTGTCGCTGAGCAAGTATGCGACCGGCCTTGCCGCGCTTCACCCCGAACTTCCCCGCAACAAGTGGTCGCGCCTCCTGCGCGGTCCCTTCGCCGTCGGCTCACGAGAGGAGACATCATGCGCCGCCGCCTAGCCCCTCCTGTTCGCCCCCTTGTCGTGACCGGTGTGGTCCTCGCGGGATGCACCGCCGTGACGACATCGACGGCAGAGTCGACCACGGCTGATACCGCGGTCATCGAGACCACCGTGACCGTCGACTCCGACCTGGCCGCCGAAGCCGTGCTTGCCGCCAACGAGGACTACGCGACCGTCAACGATGATGAGTGGGATGCCGCATCCGCCGTCGATGTCACCCTGAGCGGTTCGTCGGAATCCAGCTCATCGGACGCTGTCGCGATCGATGGTTCCACGGTCACGATCACCGCTGCCGGCGTCTATCGACTCAGCGGGGATCTCGCGGGATCCGTGATCGTGGCCGCACCTGACGATGCGCTGGTCGTGCTGATTCTCGACGGCGCGACAATCGAGAACACATCCGGCGCAGCGATCGATGTGCAGACCGCTGACGACGTCGCGATCTACCTGGAGTCCGGGACGACCAACGCCGTCTCAGACACATCCAGCTATGCCGATGAGGCGGAAGCGAACGCCGCGATCTACGCCGCCACAGACCTCACGATTTCGGGCGACGGCACGCTCACGGTGGACGGCAACGGCAATGACGGCATCACCAGCACCGACGACCTCGTGATCCTGTCGGGAACGATCGAGGTCGACGCCATCGACGATGGCCTGCGCGGCAAGGACGCACTCGTGATCGAGGGCGGCACGGTCACCGTGACCGCGGGCGGGGATGGTCTGAAGAGCGATCAGGATGACGATGCTACGCGCGGCTACGTGCTCATCGCCGATGGGACAGTCCAGGTCACCGCTGGTGACGACGGGATTGCCGCTGCCACCGACGCCGTCGTCACCGGCGGAACCGTCACGATCGAGGCGGGCCGAGGCGCAGACGCCGCGCTGTCGGCGGACGCCGATCCGAAGGGGATCACCGCCGGCGTGGTCGTCGCCCTGGACGAGGGCACGATGAACGTCGACGCAGCCGATGACGCCGTACACAGCGACGGATCGGTCGGCATCGGTGGCGCCGATGTCACCCTGTCGACGGGTGATGACGGCATTCACGCGGAGCAGACCGTGGAGATCCGATCTGGCGAAGTGACGGTGACTGAATCTTACGAAGGGATCGAAGGAGCCGACATTGCTATCTCGGGGGGCACGGTCGACGTCACCGCGAGCGATGACGGTCTCAATGCCGCCAGCGGCAGCTCGAGCGGCGGCATGGGTGGCGGCGGGATGCAGAACTCAGGCGAGACGCTCACAATCTCGGGCGGCATCGTGACGATCGATGCCGACGGTGACGGCCTGGATTCCAACGGCACGATCGTGATCTCGGGCGGACAGACCGTCGTCTTCGGTCCGACGAACAGCGGGAACGGGGCGCTCGACTCCAACGGTGGCATCGAGGTCACCGGCGGCACGGTGCTGGCGCTGGGAAGCTCGGGCATGGCCGAGACACCCGACTCGACGTCGTCCCAGTCGTGGGTCGCGGCATCCGTCTCCGGCTCAGCCGGCACGACCGTCACGATCACCGACTCCAGCGGCACCGTGCTCGCCGAGGTGACCTCGCCCAAGCAGTTCGAAACTGTCGTGTTCAGCTCGGCGGATGTCGCAAGCGGCGCCACGTATACCTTCAGCACCGGCAGCACCACGGTCTCGGCTCAGACCGGAACCGCGCTCTCGGGCGGTATGGGCGGCGGTATGGGCGGCGGAGGAATGGGCGGTGGCGGAGGCGGTGGTCAGCGCCCCTGATAAGAGCGGCGCGTGAGGCGGGTGGCCCAACGACTACCCGCCTCACGCACGAAATCGTGCCAGAAACTCTCTCGTGCGGGCCTCGCGCGGCGCGCCGAACACCTGGGCTGGCGTGCCCTCCTCGAGCACGCGCCCCTCGTCGAGGAACAGCACGCGATGCGCGACATCGCGCGCGAAGGCCATCTCGTGTGTGGCCATCAGAATGGTGGAACCCTCCTCGGCGAGCTGACGGACGAGGCCGAGCACCTCGCCGACGAGCTCCGGATCCAGCGCCGAGGTGATCTCGTCGAGTAGCAGCACCTCGGGGTCGGTTGCGATGGCCCGGGCGAGGGCCGCGCGCTGCTGTTGGCCGCCGGAGAGCCGGTCGGGATGCTCGTCCGCGAATGCTCCGAGCCCCACCCGATCGAGTAGCACCTTCCCTCGCTCTTCGGCGTCGCGGCGCGGAATCCGTCGCACGACCCGGGAAGCGAGGGTGACGTTATCGAGCAGGTTCAGGTGCGGGAACAGGTTGTAGCTCTGGAAGACGGTACCCAGCCGTGAACGCACCCGGTCGGCATCGACTCGCGGATCCGAGATGTCATCGTCACCGAGCAGGATGCGGCCATCGTCGATGCTCTCGAGCAGATTCAGGCACCTCAGCAACGTTGACTTACCCGATCCACTCGAACCGATCACCGCGACGACCTCGTGACGCGAGAGCTCGAGCGATACGCCGCGCAAGACGGGCTGGTCGCCGAATCTCTTCCACAGGCCCTCAGCCCGCAGCACGGCGCTCACAGGACCGATCCCGCCTGCTCGCGACGCTGCAGCTTCGCCGTGTACCAGTCGGCCACCCGGATCGTCGGGATGGCGAGCAGGACGAACAGGATGCCCGCGACGACATAGGGCGTGAAGTTGTAGGTGAGGGACACCTCCGAGCGGGCGGCCGCGACGGCATCCACGGCTCCGAGAATAGAGATCAGCCCGACATCCTTCTGCATCGAGATGAAGTCGTTCATCAGCGGCGGTGTCATCTTGCGTAGCGCCTGCGGCAGCACGACATGCCGAAGCGTCTGCACGTGGCCGAGCCCGAGGGCACGGGCGGCGAGCCGCTGTGACGGATGCACGGCCTCGATACCGGCACGGATGACTTCAGCAACGTATGCCGAGTAGGTGAGGGTGACCGCGATCACCCCGAGGACAACCGGCGGGATGCGCTGATCCATGATCGTGGGGATGCCGAACCCTACCAGGTAGAGCACGATGATGAACGGGAAGCCGCGGAACAGGTCGGTGTAGCCGGCCGCGAGCACCCGCAGCGGGAAGAACACCGGTCCGCGCAGGGTGCGGAGCACCGCGACAGTCAACGCGACAACGCTCACCGTGATGACCGACAGACCCAGCACCTGCAGGTTCAGGAGGAATCCGTCCCAGATCTTCGGGAGCGCCTCGATCGCGATCCGCGGATTGAAAAAGGCCTCTTGTACCGCCGACCACCCCGGCGTCTGGATGACAGTGAGCCAGACGACCGCGCCGAACACCACGGTCGACGCGACCGCAACGAGCACAGAGCGCTGCGACCGCCGGCGCCGATAGGCGCGGCGGTCGAGCTCGAGGGCGCTGAGCGGCGGCGGGCCGTCCGCGGCAGCAGGGGCGGGAGCGGTCACTGCAGGATCGGAACGCCCTGCTCGGCATCCAGCCACTGGTCGGTGATCTGCTGGAGCGTGCCGTCGGCGCGCAGCTCGTCAATCGCTTCCGACACGGATGCCGTCAGCGGTGAGTCCTTCGCCAGCACAACGCCCCACTCATCGGCGATTCCGCCCAGGGGCAGCTGGCCGACGATGAAGGAGTTCTCGATGTACTGCGACGTGGCAAGGAACGCCGTCGGCAGGTCGATCACGAACGCGTCGATCTGCCCGGCCTTGAGGGCTGCGACGGCATCCTCGTTGGACGAGTAGAGCTGGGTCGCCGTGTCGGGCTGAACTACCGCATCGATCGTCTGCGCGCTGGTCGAGCCCGACATCGCGCCGAAGACGAGGGACTTCAGCCCATCGATGTCGGTGACACCCTCTGCCGGTCCGCCCTCGATCGCCACGACAGCCTGGGCCGCCGAGTAGTACGGGGACGAGAAATCGACTGCCTGCTTGCGCTCGTCGGTGATCGTGTACTGCTGGATGTTGAAGTCGAAATCCTTCGGACCGGGGGCGATCGCTGCCTCAAAGCTCGTGCGCACCCATTCGACGTCGTCGGCAGCGAACCCGAGCTTGTCGGCGATCGCGTACGCGAGGGCCGCCTCGAACCCTTCACCGGAGGCCGGGTCATCGTTGATGACGTACGGCTCGTAGGCGGTTTGTCCGGTCGCGATGGTGAGCTTTCCGGGCGTCACGTACCCCGCATCGGCGGAGTCGGGTTGTTCGCCGGACGTCGAGCAGCCTGCCAGGGCGAGCGCCGAGAGCGCGAGTGCGGCAGCGGCGGTGAGGATACGGGCGCGCGATGCGCCAAGGGCACGGGACACAGGGCCTCCAAGGGTGGGTCGACGCACGGATGCTGTGATGCGCCGTTCCTCCATCATCCGTCGTCGCGGCGCCCCGGGACCAATTGCGCGGCGCTTTCTTACGATGCCCCGCAATACGGGCCTAGTCGAAGTCGGCGGCGACGGCATTGCGGTGGTACTCGAAGATCAGGCTGGTGCGGGTGGACGCCACACTGTGCCGGGCGGACAGGTGGTCGACAACGAAGCGCCGCACCGCCGACGAATCCTCGACAGCGATGTGGACCAGGAAGTCGTCAGCCCCGCCGAGAAAGAAGACCTGGATCACCTCGGGGATGCGTCGCACCTCTTGCGTGAAAGCACGGATGCTCTCCTGGCGCGCACCGGGACGCAGGGTCACTCCGATGACAGCCTGGAGCCCTCGCCCGAGGGCGCCCTGGTCGAGGGCTGCGTGAAAGCCCGTGATCACGCCGCGGTCTACGAGAGCGCGAACGCGGGTGTGCGCGGTTGACGGTGCGAGGCCGATCGCATCAGCGAGCGCCGCGTTCGTCATGCGGCCATCGGCTGACAGCAGCTCGACGATGCGTTCGTCGACGGGGTCGAGGTCCTTCTCCATACCGAATATTCTTCGCCATTCGAGCACCAGCGCCAACTCTTCTTCACGACAACGCGCCCGTATGCGCAGTTCGAGGCTCGATTTCTTCGTTCTGAAACATAAAGAGCAGAAGATCGTGCGATTCTCGGTTTCGACGGCGAGCTGTATGGCCGCGCTCAAGGAAGAACGGAGAAACCCATGCGGATCGGCGTACCCACCGAGATCAAGAACAACGAGAACCGCGTCGCCATGACGCCGGCAGCAGTGGACGCCCTCGTTCGCCGAGGCCACACCGTGACGGTGCAGCGCGGCGCGGGCCTCGGTAGCGCGTTCACGGATGACGCGTATCGCGCCGCGGGCGCACAGATCGCCGACACCGCCGAAGAGACCTGGGGCGGCGCCGAGATGGTCGTCAAGGTCAAGGAGCCGATCGCCCCCGAATACGGGCTGCTGCGCGAAGACCTCACCCTTTTCACCTACCTGCACCTCGCCGCCGACCGGCCGCTGACCGACGCCCTCATGAGCGCTGGAACTACCGCGATCGCCTACGAGACCGTGCAGACCGTCGACCGCGCGCTGCCGCTGCTCGCTCCGATGAGCGAGGTAGCCGGGCGCCTGTCCATCACGGTTGGCGCGAACGCCCTCATGAGCCCCGCGGGCGGGCGAGGGATGCTGCTCGGCGGCGTGCCCGGCACACCCAAGGCCAAGGTCGTCGTGATCGGTGGCGGTGTGGCGGGCGAGCACGCAACGGCGAACGCGCTCGGCTTGGGTGCGAACGTCACCGTGATCGACATCTCGCTGCCCAAGCTCCGCGCCCTGGAGGCTCGCTTCGGCGGAGCCATCCAGACCCGCGCCTCGACCCGGTACGAGATCGCCGAGCAGCTCGCCGAAGCCGATCTCGTGATCGGGTCGGTCCTGATCCCGGGAGCTGCAGCCCCCAAGCTCGTGACCGACGAGATGGTCGCGGCAATGAAGCCCGGCTCCGTTCTCGTTGACATCGCGATCGACCAGGGTGGATGCTTCGAAGGCTCACACCCCACGACCCACGACAACCCCACCTTCCCGGTGCACCAGTCGCTGTACTACTGCGTCGCGAACATGCCCGGCGCGGCGCCTCACACCTCCACACGCGCGCTCGGCAACGCGACCCTCCCATACATCGCGACGATCGCTGACCACGGCTGGGATGCGGCATCCGAGGCTGACCCGGCACTCGCGCGTGGACTCAACGTGCGGGGTGGCGTCGTGGTAAACGAGGGAGTGCGCGCCGCCTTCGGTATGTGATCCCTCCTGGGCCGGAATACCCTCCGGGGGTATCCTCGTTGTGGTCGAGAGTACGCCGACGACCCAAGGAGTGACGGCCATGAGCGGTTCGCACGAGCACCACCACACGGCAGCGACAGGGCGCGTCGAGCACGATGAGCACGCGCAGCACGAGAGCCACGAGAACCGCGAACGCCATGGATCGCACGATGCTCACAGCGGACACACTGGCCACGGGGATCACGTCGCGCAGTTTCGTCGACTCTTCTGGATCAACCTCGTCATAGCGATTCCGGTCGTCGCCTCATCACCCATGTTCGCGATGATCCTCGGCTACGCAGTGCCGGACTGGGCGCTGGTCGTCGCGCCGGTCCTGGGTACCGTCATGTACGCCTGGGGCGGCTGGCCGTTCCTCAGCGGAGCGATCTCGGAACTGCGCTCGCGCACGCCGGGGATGATGCTCCTGATCGGACTGGCCATCACGGTCGCCTTCTTCGCCTCCTGGGGGGCGACTCTCGGCATCCTGGACCATGCCCTCGAGTTCTGGTGGGAGCTGGCGCTGCTCATCGTGATCATGCTGCTCGGCCACTGGATCGAGATGCGCTCACTTGCGCAAACCACGTCAGCACTCGACTCACTCGCCGCGCTCCTCCCCGACGAAGCAGAACGCGTGGAGGGAGACCAGATCGTCACCGTCTCCCCCGCCGATCTGCGCGTGGGTGATGTCGTCGTGGTGCGACCCGGCTCGAACGTTCCGGCAGATGGAGTGGTCATCGATGGCCATGCCGACATGGACGAGTCGATGGTCACCGGAGAGTCCCGTCCTGTCCCTCGCGGCGTCGGCGACACCGTCACCGCCGGTACCGTGGCCGTCGACTCCGGTCTTCGCATCGAGGTCACCGCGACAGGCGACGACACGGCATTGGCTGGCATCCAGCGCCTTGTTGCGGATGCGCAAAACTCGACATCCCGCGCACAGCGGCTCGCCGATCGCGCCGCGGCCCTGCTGTTCTGGTTCGCGCTCGGCTCTGCGGTCATCACCGCCGTGGTCTGGACACTCATCGGCGACGCCGACTCAGCGGTGATCAGATCGATCACCGTGCTCGTGATCGCCTGCCCACACGCGCTGGGCCTCGCGATCCCACTCGTCGTCTCGATCGCCACCGAGCGGGCCGCGCGGGCCGGCATCCTGGTGAAGGATCGGCTGGCGCTAGAGAGCATGCGTACCGTCGACACCGTGATGTTCGACAAGACCGGCACGCTCACCGAAGGCGCCCCTGCGGTGACGGCGATTGAGACCGCGAGCGCGTGGCACGACAACGACGTGCTCGCCCTCGCTGCCGCCGCCGAAAACGTGAGCGAGCACCCGCTGGCAGCGGCCATCGTGCGCGCGGCGGCCGAGCGGGGCATCCGTGTCCCCCAGGCGACCGACTTCTCGTCCTCCCCCGCCGTCGGCGTCACTGCAACGGTCGACGGACACGAGATCCGCGTCGGCGGGCCCCGGATGCTGGAGCAGCTGGGCGCCGATGAGGTCGAAGCCGCCGCATCCTGGCACGACAAGGGAGCCATCATCCTGCACGTCGCGCGCGACGGGCAGGTCATCGGCGGGCTGGCACTGTCCGATCGGGTGCGGCCGGAGTCCCGCAAGGCCGTCGATGCGCTGCACAGGCTGGGCATCACGGTCGTCATGATCACCGGGGATGCCGAGAGCGTCGCCGCATCCGTTGCCGACGACCTCGGCATCGACCGGGTGTTCGCCGGCGTGCGCCCCGAAGACAAGGCTGCGAAGGTACGTGAACTTCAGTGGGAGGGCAAGCGGGTCGCGATGGTCGGCGACGGCGTCAACGACGCTCCGGCCCTCGCACAGGCCGACGTCGGCATCGCGATCGGTGCGGGCACGGATGTCGCGATCGCCTCGGCCGGAGTGATCCTCGCGACATCCGACCCACGCTCAGTACTCTCGGTGATCGAGCTGTCGCGCCGGACGTATCGGAAGATGACGCAGAACCTGTGGTGGGCGGGCGGGTACAACCTCATCTCGGTGCCGCTGGCCGCCGGCATCCTGGCCCCGATCGGCTTCGTGCTGCCGATGTCGGTCGGTGCGATCCTGATGTCGCTGTCCACCGTCGTCGTCGCTCTCAATGCCCAGCTGCTGCGACGCATCGATCTGGACCCCGCTTCCGCGGTTCGAGCTGCGCTGCGTCGGTAGGCGCGGGCTCAGCGCAGCGCGCTCTGATACCGCCTCCGGACAATCATCTGCGCCACCCGCAGCACGGGGTACGCGAAACGCCAGACGCCGCGGCTCGCGGGCGCCGCGAGTGACCGGATGCTGAGGAAGACATCCTCACCCTCGCGGTGGACGATGAACGCCTCCTCGCCGCGAACGGGATGACCCGGCAGAGCCACATATGAGAAGCCGACCCGATCGGGTTCACGGATGACGCTGCGGACTTCGACCGGCTCTCGGATCGACAGGGGACCGATCGCTGCGGTGATCTGCAGCCGCTCCCCGGGGATCACCTCGTGCGCATCAGAGATTCGGAATCCGCTCCGCGTCTTCACGCCCCAGCGGAGCACCTCGCGGCTCGCGAACTCCCACACCGCCTCGCCTCGACCGAGGTGGGTTGCGCTCTCGACAGCGCGGTACGGCGAAGACTCGCCCGGCTCCCAGGCGGCAGCACCGGGATCGGTCGTCGGGCCCAGGCCGAGCCGGTCGAGCAGATGTGCGTTGCGCACACGGATGAGTCGCCGCAGGTAGGGTACAAGCACAGCACGTTCGGCGAGGATGCCGAAAATCGGCGAAGCGAGATCGATCGTGTCGGTCATGGTCGTCACGCCGGTGACGTCATCGAAGCGATGCTCGTGACGAAACCACCGGAACGGCCCACGCACCTGCTCATCGACGAACCGCGTTGGTCGGTCGAGCGCCGTGATCCGCGAGGTCATCGTGAACCAGATGCCGAAGTGGCGGGCTCGCCACGTGACCTCCTGACCGAGGTCGATGCGGCCCGAGACGACGCCCGAGATCGCCCGCTCGCCGGATTGCTCCATCGAGGCGACGTGAGCGTCGATGTCGAGCGAGACCTCGAAAAGCTCGTCGGCGGCCACCGCAGCGCGGGTGCGCACGACGAATCGACTGGTCACGGTTCGATCATGCCTGAGGGACGTGCCGCGCAGCCCCGGGCTGGACATCCACACGCCTGCGAGGATGGGGGAATGACGTGGACGGATCGGCTAGGTGAATTCGGGGTCTGGCGACGCAGCACCGACATCGAAGAAACGATGGCGGTGGAGATCGAGCGGCTCGGGTACGGCACGATCTGGCTCGGCGGATCTCCCGCCGCCGATCTCGTGGAAGCGGAGCGGCTGCTCGACACCACCGAGTCGATCGTGCTGGCCACCGGCATCGTGAACATCTGGATGTCGGATGCCACCGAACTCGCCGAGTCGTATCATCGCATCGTCGCGCGGCATCCCGACCGGCTCCTGCTCGGTATCGGCTCAGGTCACCGTGAACGCCAGCACGAACGCGCCCGGCCGCTGGAGGCGATGAGCAGCTATCTCGACCTGCTGGATGCCGAGGGCGTGCCTCGGGAAGACCGGCTACTCTCCGCGCTCGGGCCCCGGATGCTCGAACTCGCCCGCACCCGCAGTGCGGGGACGCATCCCTACCTCACACTGCCCGCGCAGACCGCCGAAGCCCGCGAGACGCTGGGGGACGGGGTCCTTGTCGCGCCGGAGCAAACCGTCGTACTCGATACCGACCCGGTGTCCGCACGCAAGGCCGCACGCGCGTTCCTCACGCCGTATCTCGGCCTGAACAACTACACCAACACCATGAAGCGAGGCGGGTTCAGCGATGATGACGTTCAGGGATCGGGATCCGACGACCTGGTAGATCGCATTGTGGTCCATGGAGACGCCGCGACCCTTCTCGATGGGCTCCGCGCTCATCTGGATGCCGGTGCCGACCACGTCTGCGTCCAGGGTGTACCGAGCGACTCAGCGCTCGAGGTGTATCGCGCTGTGGCACCGAACCGGGGTGCGGTCACGCGCTCCTGAGCGGGCCGGCAGCCTCGTCGCTGGCTCCAGCTGCATTCCGGCGCGGCTCACAGGGGTGCTCGCGCCTCAACCCGCGACCGTAGGCCGCGCCCAGCAGACCTGCGGCGACGAACGTGCCGGCGGAGACCCCGAGGCTTGACAGGCTGGCGAAGATCATCGCACCGATCGCGAGACCCAACATCCACCCGGTACCCGAGAGGCGGGCGAGCAGAGCGACTAGCCCGAAGACCAGTCCTGCCGCCGCCACGGCTGCGGCGGGTCCCACGGCGAGATACCAGTAGTGGAGCGAGTCGATGCCGGGCGGCGTTGACGACACAAGCGCACCCGAGGCGTACCACGTCCATCCGAGCACCCACGCGACGCTCGCCACGGCGAGAAGAGCGAGCACGAGCCGAGCCAGAACGTCTCGAACGACCAGGTGTGCGATCCCGGCGCCGACAACGGCGAACACAAAGGGACCGCAGCTCAGGATGATTCCGGGAATCAGGTAGCTGATGCCGTCCGCGCACACCCACGACCCGTTCGCCTCGACCTGAGAAACAGCAACCTCGAAGTGGATGCCGCACTGCACATGCAACTGAGCTCGGAGCAGGAATATCGAGCTCGCGCCGCCGATGGGAATGAGCATGGCTGCTCCCAGCGGCCACAAACCGATACCGCTGGGAATGTGATCGCGCCGCGCCGGCTGAGGCAAGGTCGGAGCCCGCCATTCGGCGGCAAGCGCTAGACCGAGTGCGACGATCGCCGCGACGACCCCCGCGAGCGCGGCGATCCACAGCACCCCCCGAAGAAACAGCATCCACAGCAGCGCCAGCGACACCATCGCCGTGGCGACGGATGCGGTCAGCGTCGCGGCGGCGACGCGAACGTGGGGCGACGGTGACACGTAGGTGTTCATCCCAGCCAAGACCGCCAAGCTGAGGCCGGCGGCGATCGCGGCCGTCACGACGCCAGCGACGCCGAAGGTCAGTGCAACACCCCACGGTGCCGCTGACCCCACGATCTGAACGACCATCAGGCCAAGCACCGCACCCACGACAGTGCCGACGATGAGTGCTGGCCACGTCGCGCGCGAGTACGCCGACCGCAGCCTCTCGGCATTCGTAGCCATAGCATCCCGCCTTCTCCCGCACCGAGTTACGTGGACCTCGGTCGAGCAGCTAAGCTACTATCGTTTTTCGATAGATTGCAACCGATAAACGATAGGACAACGCGGATGCGGAACGTGGTGATTGTGGCGGCCAAAGCCCTGATCGTGGTGTTGTTCGCCGCGATCGTGTTCGTGCAGGTGGCTTACGTTCCCGCCAACGCCAGGAGCTTCGCACAGGCCGCGCCCGAGTTTGCAGCCCTCGAGCTTCCCGGCATGCTCTTGGTTGACGCGCTCCTGCTGTGCGGTCAGGTCGTGCTGGTCTGCGTGTGGGCCCTTCTGTCGCTCGCTGCGGAGGACCGTATCTTCGACAACGCCGCGTTTCGGTGGGTCGACATCATCATCGGCAGTATTGTCGTCGCCGGCTTGCTGATCGTCGCCGGCCTCGTTGTGCTCGATGCAGCGAGCGCTGGTGGGCCTTTCACGGCGCTCGTTGGACTGATCTCACTCATCTGTGCCGCGGGTCTTGCCCTCGTGGTTGTCGTGATGCGCGGCCTACTTCGCCAGGCCACGCAACTGCGCCAGGACCTGTCTGAGGTCGTCTGATGGCCATCGTGATCGATCTCGACGTCCAACTCGCGAAGAAGAAGATGAGCGTTTCAGAGCTCGCTGCCGCCATCGACATCACCCCCGTCAACGTGTCGGTCCTCAAGAACGGTCGAGCCAAGGCCGTGCGCTTTTCCACACTCGATGCCATTTGCCGCGTGCTGGAGTGCCAACCCGGCGACGTCCTGCGGTGGGAACCCGACGAGGCCGGCGTCAGCGGCGGCGAGTGAGCGGGTGAGCACCACCTCGGGCGTCGCTACGCGGGCGATCAAAGCGCTCGCGATCCTTACTCTCGTCGTCGGCACAATTGTGCTGTGCGGAGCCACCGTTCTGTTCGTGATGCTGAGCGGCGACGTCGGCTACGACAAACCGGTGACAGCGGCCGGTTGGCTGGAAGAGATCGCCGAAGCCGCGTCAGCCAGGAGCTCAGCGTCAGCGATCCTCAGCATCACCCTGATCGTGGTGTGCGTCATCATCGCCATCGCCGCCTGGAGACGATCCGTTGACTGGTTGGCAGCCGGCCTGGTGTGCGGTGTGCTCCTCTCGGGCTCGCTCGTGCTCGTCGCGTGGGGAGACGACAATGTCGACAGGCTCACCGAGATGGCCGCATCCGCGATCGGCAACACTGCCGCGATCCTGCCGCCGGGAGGCACGACGCCAGCACCGGATCCCCTGACTGTCACGCAGGCGCGAGACGAGATCACGCGGATGCTTCACGCCACGATCGAGGCGAGCACGCGGCCCCTTCGGACACCGGAGGACGTCCCCGTTACAGTCCACCAAACGCCTGTCTCGGCAGTTCCCTGCGGAGAGGTCGGATCTCGACTGACCGTTGACCTGGCGTTCCGCACGGGTGACAATGCCGCCTCGCTGACCCGCATGCTGGCAGCCTGGGACAGCGCTGGGTACATGCCCGATCGCGCGATGCAGGAGGACATTCGCTACAGCACTGAGCTGCCCATCGAGCGGATGAGCATCCGTGACAGCACGTCGGTCGACGGGATGCTTCACCTCAGGCTCGAGACCGCGTGCGCCGTCGAAGCTACGCGGTGAAGCTCTTGCCGGGCCAGTAGGCCCACTCGACGAAATGCTCGACTCGCCCGTCGGGCGTGAAGTCGAGCTCCCAGAGGTCGAGGTACTCCTGCTCAGGGTCGCGATACGTGACCCGCACGCGCACGACAGCGTGAGAGCCATCAACCGTCACCGACTGGATCTCCATCTCGAACGGTTGCGGATCGTTCCAGAAATCCTCGATCGCTTCGTGCCCGACGAGCGGTTTTTCGTATGGTGACGTGAGGTAATGCGCGTCCTCGGTGAAAAGATCGCGCACCGCTGGCGCATCGCACTCACGCCAGGCTCTCTCATACTCCTTGACCCAGCGCCCGACGGCATCCGTATCCATGGCTGCCACCTTCGCACACGGCGATCGTTACGGAAAGTGCCCCTGGAGAGACTCGAACTCCCAACCGTTTCCTTAGGACGGAACTGCTCTTCCATTGAGCTACAGAGGCTGGCTGCTCCAGTCTAGGCGGCGTCGCTGACCCGACCGAGCCGATCAACGTCCCAACGTGGGAATCCCCTGGGTATGGCGCTTGTGAGGTTGCGAGCGTTGCCAACTCTCGGAATCGTGGCTGGCCCAGAGACCGCAACGGAAGGAGAGCACCCATGCTCACCATGACCGACACCGCCGCTGAGGCCGTCAAGACGATCGTCGCCCGCGTGCCACAGGCAGCTGACGGCGGTCTGCGCATCCGGGATGCTGGCGCCGAGACCGGCTTCGAGCTCAGCGTGGCACCCGCACCCGAGCCTGACGACACCGTCGTTGTGACCGAGGGCGCTCGCGTGTTCCTCGACACCGCAGCGTCGCTTGCGCTCAATGACCGCGTCCTGGACGCGCAGCTCGAGCAGGACGGCACCGTCCGCTTCGCGCTCGCCGCACAGGGCTGATCCCCCAGCGATATAGCGGCCCCCGATGACTTCGGTCGTCGGGGGCCGTTTTGGCGGGTGGCAAGCGGTCCAATCGGCGGATGCTGGCTCGCGGCGCCATCACGAGACCCTGTGTTTTCGCGGATCGCGTGCACGACCGGGCCACGCGCGGCAGGTTGGCCGCGGGGTGCGGCATCCGTGACGGGGTGACATGGAGGCGGAAGGGAGCCACCGTGTCCGTCATCATCCTTGTTCTGTTCATCGCGGCGATCATCACGAGCGTGATCGCTCTCGCGCGCTCGGTCATTCGCGACGGCCACGGACGGCGCCCCGAGGTCGGTTCCTACGACTCGCGACGCCCGACTCTGTGATCACACAGAGACCAACTTCGCGCACGACCGATGCATCACGGGTCGTCGCGGATCCGGACCACCACCTTGCCAAGCGCGCGACCGTTGCCATGATGCTCGAGCGCCTCCCGCGTGTGGGCGAGGTTGTACTCGGCGTCGATCGGCACCTGGATCTCGCCGGCGGCGCACCGGGCTGCGAGCGGCTCGAACCGCGCAGGTCCAGTCGGCACGGCAAGTGCGCCCAGCCGAGTCCCACTGACAAGACCGACAAGCGCGCCGACGGTCAGCATCCGTATCAACACACGGGTCGTGCCACCGACGACAAAGCATCGCCCGCCCGGGGCCAGCGCCCGTCGGTAGGCGAACACCGATCGGTACGCGACGAGGTCGATAACGAGGTCGTAGGGCCCGGTGCGGGTGAAGTCCTGCTCGCGGTAGTCGATGGTCTCGTCGGCGCCCATGAGCCTCATGAAGTCGAGCTTCCCGGCGTTGTCCACCCCGGTGACATGCATCCCGGCGGCTTTCGCGAGCTGAAGCAGGAACGCCCCCGACCCGCCACCTGCTCCATTGACGAGCAGGCGGGAACCCGGGCGGGCCTTGGTCATCGCCTCGACGGCGATCTCCCCAGGCTGCGGGATCGCGGCGGCCTGGGCGAAGCTCAGCTGTGCCGGTTTTCGAGCGAGGGCTGACTCCGGAGCGACGGCATACTCGGCAAAGCCTCCCTTGCGTTCGAGGATGTCACCGTAGACCTCGTCGCCGACCGCGAACCGGGAGACGCCCCGACCGATGGCGACGACCATGCCTGCAATGTCCGAACCGAGGATGCGTCGCACGGGCCTGGTGAGCCCGCCGATACGCGCGTAGAAGGGGTCGCCGCGCAGCGTCTCCCAGTCGCTCAGGTTGACGGAGGTCGCCACGAGCTGCACAAGCACCTCACCCGCGGCGGGCCGCGGCACGGGGACCTGCTCGACCCGGAGGTTCGAGGGCGGTCCGTACGCGTCATACACGACGGCACGCATGGTGGCAGGCAGCGCCTCGACGTGTTCGGGATCGCTCACGACGCCAGCTTAGGGAGATCAGTGGAAGTCTCGCGAGCGGTGCTGCACCCCGACACGCAGGTCCTCGAAGCGGTCGGCGAGCACGTTCGTCACCCCCTCGGGCGAGCGTTCCAGCATCCCCCGCACGATGAGCGCCGGAGCATCCCGCGCAACCCGCCGATAGCGGTTCCAGACCCCGACCGAGCAGATGACGTTGACGACACCGTGCTCGTCCTCGAGGTTCAGGAAGGTGATTCCGGATGCCGTCGCCGGCCGCTGCCGGTGGGTGACGAGTCCCGCGACCTCGATGCGGCGCCCGGTTTCGTGGCTGCGGATCTCCCGGGAAGTGAGCACTCCGCGTGCGTCGAGAGGCGCGCGATAGTGGGTGAGCGGGTGGTCGTCGGTCGAGATGCCGGTCGCCCACAAGTCGGCGGCGAGAATGTCGTAACTCGTCGGATCGGTGAAGAGGGGCGGCTGCACCGACACCAGCGAGTCGGGCAGGTACTCGGCGCGATCCTGAGCTGCGGCCCCTGCGAGCCACACCCCCTCGCGGCGCGAGATGCCCAGTGACTCGAACGCGCCAGCGGTCGACAGTGCCTCGAGCTGCACCTCGGTCACCCCCGTTCGGCGCACGAGATCACGCAGATCGCGGAACGGCCCGTGCGCATCCCGCTCGGCGACGATGCGCACGGCGGTCGGCTGCCCAACGCCCTTGACGCCCGCGAGCCCCAACCGCACCGCGAAGTTCCCATCGCGGCGGTGGGCTGCCGACTCATCCGGCGCATCACGATCGAACGGACCCACCGGCGGCTGGGTGCGGTGCGTGCAGGCATCCATGCCCGTGGGCGTCGGCATCCGTACGAGAGGGCATGGCGTTTCGGGAGGTTGTGATCGTTCGGGAGGTTCAATATTCCCCGCAGCATCCTCCCGAGCGTCCTGCCCCTCCCGGATGAGCGGAGGGACGGATGCCGGATCTGGCATCAACGGCTCAACCCCGGCCCACACACCGGAGGCGTGCAGATCGGGGCGACGCACTTCCACGCCGTGGCGGCGGGCATCCGAGACGAGGGTCGCCGGCGAGTAGAAGCCCATCGGCTGGGCACGCAGGAGCCCGGCCAAAAACGCGGCGGGATAGTGCAGCTTGATCCACGAACTCGCATAGACGAGCAGCCCGAACGAGAGCGAGTGGGATTCGGCGAACCCGAAGTTCGCGAATGCCTGGATCTTCGCGTAGATCGCATCGGCATCCTCGCCCACGAGACCGTTGCGCGCCATGCCTTCGTAGAGCTTCTCGCGCAGCGACTCGATCCGCTCGAGCCCGCGTTTGGAGCCCATCGCCCGGCGCAGCAGATCGGCATCCTCAGCGGTGCAGTCGCCGATCGCGACAGCCATCTGCATGAGCTGCTCCTGGAACACCGGAACCCCGAGGGTGCGCTCGAGCACCGGCTTGAGCTTCGGATGCGGGTAGGTGACCTTCTCGTCCCCGAGCTTGCGTCGCACGAACGGATGCACCGCGCCACCCTGAATCGGACCGGGGCGAATGAGAGCGATCTCGATCACGAGGTCGTAGAACCGCCGCGGCTGCAGGCGCGGGAGCAGCCCCATCTGCGCGCGCGACTCCACCTGGAACACCCCGATCGAATCGGCCCGGCACAGCATGTCGTAGACCGCCGCTTCCTCTTTCGGGAGCGTTGAGAGCTCCCATTCCTCCCCCGTCGCCTCGCGGATCATGTCGAAGCAGTACTGCAGCGCCGCCAGCATCCCGAGGCCCAGCAGATCGAATTTCACGAGACCCATCCAGGCTGCGTCATCCTTGTCCCACTGGATGACGGTGCGGTTCTCCATGCGCGCGTGCTCGATCGGCACTACCTCTCCGACCGGCCGCTCGGTGAGCACCATGCCACCCGAATGGATGCCGAGATGCCGCGGCGCCTTCAGCAGCTCGCCGGCGTACGCGATGACCTGGGCGGGGATGTCGTGTTCGGGGCTGCTCTCCAGGGAGCTCCCCCACCTTTCGACCTGCTTGGACCAGGCATCCTGCTGACCCGGCGAGAAGCCGAGGGCCTTGGCCATGTCTCGCACGGCATTCTTGGGCCGGTACTGGATGACGTTCGCGACCTGCGCGGCGCGGTCCCGTCCATAGGTCGCGTAGACCCACTGGATGATCTCTTCGCGCCGGTCGGAGTCGAAATCGACGTCGATGTCGGGCTCCTCGTCGCGCAGGCTCGACAGGAACCGCTCGAAGGGCAGGTCGTAGGCGATCGCGTCGACGGCGGTGATGTCGAGCAGGTAGCAGATGGCGCTGTTGGCCGCCGATCCCCGTCCCTGGCACAGGATGCCGCGCCGCCGGGCCTCTTGCACGATGCCGTGCACGATGAGGAAGTACCCGGGGAAGTCCTTCATCTCTATGACGCCGAGTTCCCGTTCGATGCGGTCGCGGTCTTTCGGGGCTAGATCGGGATACTTGCGGGGCACCGCCTCCCAGACGAGGTGGCGCAGCCACGTCATCGGTGTGTGGCCCTCCGGAACAGGCAGCTTCGGTAGGGCGGGCTTGGCCCGGCGCAACGGAAAGGCGAGTTCGTCGGCAAGGGTCACGGTGTTCGCCACCGCACCGGGGTACCGGGCAAACCTCTCAGCCATCTCGGCACCCGAGCGCAGGTGCGCCCCGGCGTGGGCGGGGAGCCAGCCGTCGAGCTCGTCGAGCCCCCGGTTCGCCCGGACCGCCGCCACCGCCGCGGCAAGTTGCGCGCGCTCCGGGGCCGCATAGTGCACGTTGTTGGTCGCGAGCAGCGGCAAGCCGCGGTCGGCGGCGAGCGCGGCGAGGCTGTCGTTGTCTCGCGTGTCCGACGGATTGCCGTGGTCGATGAGTTCGACGTGCACGGCGCCCGGGCCGAACAGCGCGACGAGCTCGTCGAGGGCAGCGGCTGCGGCATCCGGCCCACCATCGGCCAATGCGCGACGGACAGCGCCCTTGCGGCATCCGGTGAGCACCGCCCATTCCGACCGGCCGCGAGCGCCGGTGAGTCCGTCGAGGCGTTCCTCGCCGCGGGCGAAGGCCGCGAGCTGCTCGAGGTCATAGTGCGGGCGCCCCTTCTCGGCCCCCTGCAGCTGGGCGCGGGTGAGGGCGGAGGCGAGCCGGTGATACCCCTCCTCGCCCCGGGCGAGCACGAGCAGGTGGGCGCCCACCGGGTCGGGTTCCCCGTTCTGCGGCTTCGGCAGCTCAAGGGAGAGCTCGGCTCCGAACACGGTCTGCAGACTCAGCTGCTCGGCGGCTTCGGCGAAGCGGACGATGCCGTAGAAACCGTCGTGATCGGTGATTGCGAGCGCGTGGAGCCCGAGCCGCTCGGCCTCCTCGGCGAGATCCTCGGGTGAGGATGCCCCGTCGAGGAACGAGAACGAGGAGTGCGCGTGCAACTCGGCGTACGGCACGGTTTCGGCAGGTCGCTCGATCGGCGGTGCAACATAGGGTCCGCGCTTGTGCGACCAGGCCGGGCTGTCACCGCCGTCGCCGGGGGAAGGCTTCGGGCGGCGTCGGTCGCTGAGCAGCCGTTCCATCTCCGACCACGACACCGACGGGTTGTTGAATCCCATCAGTCGTACCGTCCCTCGGCATGCCACGCACCCTGCTCGCACACCAGCAGCCAGGCAGTCTGGTCGGCATCCACGACCTGGAAACGGTGCGCCCGCCGCGCCCGTTTCGCATCCCACGCGCGTTCGATCACCGGCCATGGCCCTGCCCAGGCAGCCACTGCCCGACGCCTGCCGGTTTCGATCATGAGCGTCGGTGTACCGGTGAGCTGCCCACGGTCATCGACCGAGACGGTGACCCCGGATGCCGACACAACCTCGACCGCGACCGGGGCGGCGAACACGGTGGCAGGGAGCGGATCGGGGAGGCTCCCGGGCCAGGGGCGAGCGCGTTCGGCGGCGAGCGTGCGGTGGTCGCGGGGCAGCCGGTCACCCCACGGCACCCACACCTGTCGCTCGGCGAGCCAGCGCCCACCACCGATGGCGGGAGTGACGACCCCACGGTGACCGAGCATCGCCTGCACTCGCGAGAGTGCGTGGTGGACCCGTTCTTCGGGACCCGAGCCGAAAATCGCCGGGGCGTGGTGGGATGCCGCATCAACCGCCTCGGGCGAGATCCGCACGAGTCCGACACCCGTAACGAGGTTGGCCGCATCTTCGGCGAGCTGCCAACGCACCCGGTCGACGATCGCTGCGGCATCGAATGATCCCGGATGCAGCCACACCCGCTCGCTGCGTTCCCTACGGTCGCCAACCAGCTCGATGCGCACCTCGGTGCAGACCAGGTCGATCGCCCCGAGACCGGCGACGAAGGCATCCGCGGTCTGGCGCACCCCGAACGCGACCTGTTCGGCAAGCTCGAGCGGCGGCTCGAAGGCGATCTCGCGCGCAAGCTCCGGCGGCGGCACACGCGGCTCGATCTGCCGGGAATCACTGCCGGCGGCGAGTGCCCGGAGTCTGACTCCTCGCTCACCCAGCCGCTCACGCACACGCTCTTCGGGCATGGCAGCAAAGGCCCCGAGGGTCTGGATGCCGAGGCGGGCGAGCAGGTCGACGATGCCGGATCCCGGGTCGGCGTCGCCGAGCGCGGCGACCGACAGCGGGGCGAGAAACGCGGATGCCGCTCCCTCCGGCACGACGCGGATGGGCTCGGCCGCCGTGGTCGCACTGCGCGCAGCTTGCTCGGCGGTGAAGGGACCGTCGGCAACCCCGATGCGAACATCGACGAGGCTGAGTTCCCGCATCCGTTCAAGCAGCACCCGCGCCGCGGCGGACTCACCACCGTAGTAGCGGGCGGGGCCACGGGCACGGATCGCGCACAGCCCGGGGCGGATGACCTGCACCCCCGGTGCCCGCTCTTCGAGCTGAGCGACGACCGGCGAGAAGGCGCGATGATCGCGTACCGGGTCAGCGGCGACGATGGCGATGGCCGGGCACCGGGCCTGCGCATCGCGCCGCCGAAGTCCTCGGCGTACCCCGTCACGCCGTGCCGCCGCCGAGCATGCGATCACGAGGTTCTTCTCGACCACGGCGATCGGGTCGGCAGGATCGAGCGGATGCGGCCCGTCTCGGGTCAGGGCGATGACCGGCCAATCCGGCATCCAGACCACGAGGCTTCGCGTCGGCGCTCGCAGGGATGAGTCGGCAGGCATGTCACCCTGCTTCCCGAACAGATAGGGCTTCCCGAACTGATAGGGCTTCCCTGACGAACAGAGCTTCACGCTCACTCACGCTTCGAACTGCGGGAGAAATCTCTCGGCCAGCGTCGACGACTCCCCCGGGCGCCGGGAGCAGAACGGGTCCGCGCCGCGGGGTCGACAGTCGGCGACTTGTCACCGTGACGGTGACTTCCCGCGCATCCAGATATCCGTGCCCGCGACCGAGCCCACTCCAGCCCGGATCGCTCACCGACAGCGACGCCTCAGCTTGCGGCCACGGCCCCTGCACGAGCAGCACACCATCGCGATCACGCAGGCGTGCCGCGAACCGAGCGGAGTCGGCATCCGACACCCGCCCCGGCGGGCGCACTGCCACGACAGGAAGAACCTCGGCGACTGTCGCCGCCACCGCGAGCCACCGCGACCCCGGATCGGGAATCACCACAAGCCGCGACAGATCAACCCCGAGTCGCTCGGCGGCCTCGGCTCCCAGGTGCGGCATCCCCACGACCCCGCACCAGGACCCAGCCTGCGAGGGCGGGGCAAGCAGGGCAAGCAGGAGCGAGACGGATGCCGCCCCCGGCGCAAGCGTGTACACCGACCCGGGTCGCAATCCTCCCCCAGGAAGCAACCGTGAGAGCGCGGGATACGCCGGCAAGGCCGGAGCATCCAAGGATCGCCCCTGCACCTGCTCGACCTGGGCGCGCAGGCGATGCACCTCAGCCAGCCGGTCGCGGACGTCAGCGATGGCTTCGGTGCGCTGTGCTCCCATGATCGCCCTCACTCCCACAGGTTAGAACGCATGTTCTAATGCGTCAATGCGATGAGAGCACGATACGAGAGCCATCCGACATCGAAACCGCAGCTATCGTCGGAGCTCATCTCTTCTGTCAGAGAATCCGGTCCGAGGGACCCCACAGAACCGGAGCCCACCGACTGAACCAGCAAGAATAGATACTTTGTTCTAACCCTCGAGCTGGAGTTGAGGGTTGCGGACCTCAGGCCGGAACGATCTCGGCGGTTGTGGCGATGCGCGCGAAGCCGCCGCCCTGCAGCACGAGCGCCGTACCGGCCATGAGCTCAGCCGCCGACCGGCGCACGACACCGAGCCCCGGGATCTCTTCCTCGAGATCGAACGTGCGGGTCGCATCCAGCACGACAGTCACGTCGTAGCCGAGGTTTCCCGCCATCCGGGCGGTGGTCTCGACGCACATGTTGGTCTGGATGCCGCACAGCACCAGTTCACCGATCCCCCGCTCCTGCAGCCACGCATGCAGGTCGGGGTCGCCGTAGAACGCCGAGTTCACGTTCTTGGTCACCAGCACCGCGGCATCCGCGTTAGCCACGGCATCAACCAACGTGTTGCCCGGGTTGGACGGATGCAGCGGAGATTCCGGATGCCGCGAGTCGTGTCGCACGACCACCACCGGCTCCCCCGCGAACGCCTCGATCAGCCGCGCGACATTAGCCTCACAGCCGAGATTTGCGGTCGGACCCCAGAAGTCGAGGTCATCGAACCCCCGCTGCATATCGATCACCACGAGCGCGCGCGTCATGCTCACATCCCATCACGCCGCGCCGACACTACAGGCGGCGCATCCTGGACTGGCAGGAATCCGTCCACAACAGGCGCCCCCGCCCGCGCACTCGGGAGGTTAGGGTCACTCGGGAGGGTGGATGCCGCATCCACACCCTCCCGAGCATCCATCCCCTCCCGAGAGCGCGCCCGGCGGGGCACGACCGCACCCAGCACGATCCCGGTGAGCACGAGGCCAAGCCCCGCCACCTGCGCAAGACCGAACGACTCCCCCGCGAGGAAGACGCCCAGTGCCACGCCGGTCACGGGGTTGAGCAGTCCGACAAGCCCCACGGTCGCGGCTGGCAGGCGCCGCAGGCCCGCGAACCAGACGGTGAAGGCAAGCGCTGTGGACACGAGCGAGAGGTAGGCGAACCCAACGAATGAGGTCGGGGTCAGCGCGGGAGGCGGACCGTCCACGATGAGCGCGACGGGCAGCAGCATGAGGCCGCCCATCGTCAGCTGCCACGACGCCATCGTGAGTCCCGGAATCTCGTTGCCCCACCGCCCCGTCAGCACGAACCCGAGCGAGGAGGAGGTCATCCCGGCGAACGCGGCGACGAGCCCCCATCCGTCGACGGGCTCGCCACCGACACCAACTAGCAGCGCGACACCGAGGAGCCCGATTCCCGCGCCGATGGCCGCGAGCACGCGCGGCCGCTGCCGGCGCAGCATCCAGGCCAGCAGCATCATGGCGGCAGCTGACGCCGACATGACTGTCGCCGCAACACTCGAGGGCAGGCGCTGGCCGGCGATGTAGACGAGGACGAAGAAGCCGCCGACGTTCAGGATGCCGAGCACCGCGGCACGCCACCACCACACCCCGCGCGGGAGGCGGCGCGAGATCAGCAACAGGATCAGTCCCGCCGGCAGGGCACGAAACAGCGCACCCCACAGCGGAGCATCGGCGGGCAGGAACTGCCGCGTCACGAAGTACGTGCTGCCCCAGGCGATCGGTGCGATCGCGGTCAGCAGGAGCCACCTCACGGATTTATCTTCCACGGAAGCTAACAATAGCTTCCGTGGAAGATTTATTCCCCTATCGTGGATCCATGGATGCCGCCCCCGACCGCGTCACGCAGATCCAAGCCGAATGGCGCCGCGAACGTCCCGACATCGACACGTTCCCCCAGGGCATCATCGGGCGTCTGCACCGCATCGGACTGCTCCTGGACCGCCGTCTCGATGAGGTCTACGCAAGCTTCGACCTCAGCTACGCCGAGTTCGACATCCTCGCGACCCTACGCCGCGCAGGTGCGCCCTACCAGCGGCGGGCCGGTGAGCTTGCCGACCACACGATGGTCACCAGCGGCGGCCTCACCAAACGCGTCGATCGCCTCATCGCCCGTGGGCTCGTCGAACGCCGCCCCGAAGCATCCGACGCGCGCGGCAGGCTCATTGGCCTGACGGATGCCGGACTCGCCCTCATCGACGAAGCCTTTACCGCGCACATGGCCGGCGAGCACCGCATCATCGAGGAGCTGGGGACGGATGCCGAAACACTCGAGCCGATTCTGCGCCGTTGGCTCGGCGTCCTGGAGCCACCCGCGTAAGAGTCAGGCAGCAAGCGCGAGATAGGGCTCCCACGACGGGTCGGTGCGATCGGTGCCGCGCACCGTCCACTGCGCTCCGCGCGGCGCTCCCGGCGTCAGGCGCAGCTCCCAACCCATCTCCTGCGGCGTGCGGTCACTCTTCAGGTTGTTGCACTTCAGGCAGCACGCCACGAGGTTCTCCCACGAGTCAGCGCCACCCCGAGAGCGCGGCAGGATGTGGTCGATCGTGGATGCCGATCTGCCGCAGTATCCGCAGCGATGCGCGTCTCGGCGAAGAACCCCGCGACGGGTCACCGGGATGGTGCGTCCGCCAGGAACCCGAACGTAGCGGCTGAGCAGGATCACCGCGGGCCGATCGTGCGCCCCGTCCGTACCCCAGACCGGATCCTCCGGGATGTGCTCGATGACGGTGGCTTTGTCGTTCATGACGAGCACGAGCGCCCGCTTGAACGACACGACGGCCAGCGGTTCGTAGCCCGCATTCAACACCAGAGTGCGCATTGCTGTCCTCTCGAACGGCCCGAGACGGCTTCCCGGGATTCTTCGACGTTCGACGTGATCAGAGCGCGCAAGGCATGAAAAAAGGCGCTGTCTCTACAGACAGCGCCCTGGAACCACAGCACAGCTGCGGTGTCCGAGAACATGATGCCGAAGGACGAGGCGCCCCAGTGCAACCGTGGTTCGGCTGCGCGGTGTGCTGCCCATCGGACTCTCTCCCGTTCTCTTACACGTCGCGATAAGGCTAATGCACCTCACGACACCCGAAGGTCAACGAGGGTGAACGGAACGTGGCGTGTCGAGGAACGAAACCGGCGCTCAGCCGGCGTTGGCGTTCAGCCACGCCATGGGGTCGACGAGCGCACCGCCGACTCGCACCTCGAAGTGCAGGTGGGTGGTCGTGGCAGATCCGGTCTGACCCATGAGACCGATCATCTGGCCGGCCGACACGGTCTGTCCGGCGCCCACGGTGCGGCTTCCCCAGATCATGTGCGCGTACAGAGTCGTGACAACCTGACCACCGATGACCGAGTCGATCACGACAGCGTTCCCGTAGCCGCCGAGGCCGTCCTGCGCGACACGCACGACTCCGTCGGCTGCCGCGAAGATCGGCGTTCCGCCCGAGTTGAGCATGTCGAGGCCGTTGTGGTTCGGACGCGTGGGTGTGCGGAATCCGTTGATCGCCCAGTCGCTGTGGAAGCTCGCGACGGGCCAGCGCACGGCCCCGGACCCCGGGGCCACCATGTTGATGTTGACCGATGCAGCGCTGCTGGACGCGAGCGAAGCAGCCGCACGAGCCGCAGCGGCCGCAGCCTCTTCAGCCTTCTTCTTCTCGATCTCTTCGGGAGTGGTGGCCGAGTAGCTCTCGCGGTTGAGGTCGGTCGTCGCCGCATCCGACGCGATCACGATCGACTGCGCGTCGCCCTCGGCAACCTGCTGCAGGGTCACCGATTCGTCGGGCTGCTGAAAGGACGCGTAGGCGGGAAGAGCGACAGTGGCCACGAGGCCGCCGACGATCACGAGGGTTGCGACATTGCGAACCGGACCACGCACGCTCGCCTTGGGAGTACGGACTGCCGGCCGGGCAACGGATGCCGCGGGTGCGGTCTTGCCTGCGGGCTTGTCGACGGCCCCGCGACGGATGCGGGCAAGACGCGAGGTCTTTCGGGTCGTCGCGGCCTCGGCATCCACCGCGGTCGAATCGTTCTCTTCAGCCAACTAAGTCCTCCGGCGCCTCTGCGCCGGAGCGCCGACTCGTCACGTTTCGGTGCGGAACCTGCGTTCCGCTCGATCACGGGGGTCACCGTTCGAATGACGAGCCGCGAGGCAATTCGATCGGGGTCCGAGGTCGTGCTGGACTCGCTCGGACTGTTCGAGGCTACCCGAAGGTAACGAACATGTCACGCTGGCGGCCGGAGATAACCCCTCCGTGCGGGGTGGGGAGGAACTGACGGAGTGCCCTTGTCCCCGCAGTCAAACGCGGTCGTCGACGAGGAAGATATGCCCCGCGACCTCGACCGGCAGTTCGAGACCCTCGTCCGCGCCATCCATCTCAACAAGGACGTACCCCTCGTTGTAGCGATAGCTTCCGTGAGCCCCGGGCAGCACCCCGGCGCCCTTGAGCTGCTGCAGCAACTCGGGATCGACCTGAGCGGGCTCGGCAAGCCGACGGATTGTTCCCGTGATCGGCTCGCCGGCGGCATCGAGCTTGCGAACGAGCCCCACCACACCGGATTCGAACGTCAGCGCCGGAACATCACCGAGCTGATCGAGCCCCGGAATCGGGTTCCCGTAGGGCGACTCGGTGGGGTGATCGAGCAGCTCGACGAGCCGGCGCTCGACCTGCTCACTCATGACGTGCTCCCACCGGCAGGCCTCATCGTGGACGTACGCCCAATCGAGTCCGATCACGTCGGAAAGCAGCCGCTCAGCCAGGCGGTGCTTGCGCATGACATCGATGGCCTTCTGGCGCCCGAGGTCGGTGAGCTCGAGGCTCCGATCCTCGGTGACGACGACCAGACCATCGCGCTCCATGCGTCCCACCGTCTGCGAAACCGTCGGACCCGAGTGGCCGAGCCGCTCCGAGATCCGCGCCCGAAGCGGAGTGATGTTCTCTTCTTCGAGCTCGAGGATGGTGCGAAGGTACATCTCCGTCGTATCGATGAGATCTGTCATGCGGGATCCTCGTGTCTGCATCCTCGTGGGGGTAAGACGAGCCTAGCCTTTTCCACGGCCCCCGGTCCGGGCCGTCCTCGGCGCAACCCTAGAATCGGGACATGGTCGAGTTGCCCCGCGAACTGCTTCCCGTCGACGGCCGATTCGGCTGCGGACCCTCCAAGGTCCGTGGCGCTCAGCTCGAAGCTCTCGTCACGCGCGGGGCATCGCTCCTCGGAACGTCGCACCGCCAGGCCCCCATCAAGAACCTCGCCGCGAGCACCCGCGAGGGTCTTGCCGATCTGCTGCGCGCGCCGGAAGGTTACGAGATCATCCTCGGCAACGGCGGTTCGACGGCGTTCTGGGATGCTGCAGCGTTCGGCCTCATCGAGCGTCGCAGCCAGCACCTCGCGTTCGGGGAGTTCGGTTCGAAGTTCGCCGCGGCCGCGAAAGCCCCGTGGCTCGAGGCACCGGATGTCCGCAAGAGCGAGCCGGGCACCGGCGGGACCGCCGAACCGGTCGAGGGCGTGGATGTCTACGCCTGGCCGCACAACGAGACTTCGACGGGCGTCTCAGCTCCCGTCACTCGCGTCACCGCAGACCCTGGTGCGCTGACGGTCATCGATGCCACCAGCGCGGCCGGCGGTATCGACTTCGACGCCACCCAGGCCGACGTCTACTACTTCGCCCCGCAGAAGAACCTCGGTTCCGACGGTGGGCTCTGGTATGCCCTCGTCTCGCCTGCGGCAATCGAGCGGATCGAGCGGATCGCGGCATCCGACCGTTACATCCCCGAGTTCTTGAGCCTGAAGAACGCGATCGACAACTCCCGGTTGAACCAGACACTCAACACTCCGGCGGTAGCCACCCTGCTCATGCTCGATGAGCAGGTGCGCTGGATCCTCGACAACGGCGGACTCGCCTGGGCCGGAGCCAAGACTGCAGCCACCTCGGCGGCCCTGTACGCGTGGGCCGAGGCGACCGCCTACACGACCCCGTTCGTCACGAACCCCGCTGACCGCTCACCTGTCGTCGTCACGATCGACTTCGACGAAAGCGTGGATGCCGCAGCCATCGCCAAGAGCCTGCGCGAGAACGGCATCGTCGACACCGAGCCGTACCGCAAGCTCGGACGCAACCAGTTGCGCATCGCGACGTTCGTCTCTATCGACGAGGACGACGTGCGCCGGCTCATCGGGGCGATCGAGTACACCGCCGAGCGGCTCTAGTCCTCGTCGGGGTCACTGTCGTCCGGGTCGACGTCGGTGGCTTCGTCGTCAGCGTCGTCCTCAGCGCCGTCTTCCTCAGCGTCCTCGTCGAGCTCATCGATGTCGACACCGTCGACGTCGCCGCTGTGCAAGAGCCGCGACCCGTCCTCGTCGAAGTCGTCGGCATCCAGATCATCAACGTCATCGAGGTCGTCGTCTTCGTCGTCGCCCTCGTCTCCGTCAGCCTCGTCGGAGTCGTCATCCTCGTCACTGGATGCCGCCTCTGCTGCCAACGCCGCCTGAGCTGCCTGGTAGTCAGCCAGACGCACCGCCCACGGCACCCATTCCGGCGCGAGCAGCGCATCCTCGCCGGGCAGAAGCTCAGCCTCGAGCACAGTGGGCTCTTCCTCGCCGACCCGGGCGACACTCACCGTCCAGAACCACCCGGGATACCCGCGCAGGGTCGTCTCGAACCGCAGCGAGACGACGCCGTCCGACTCCACGGCGTACCCGGCAGTCGGGCCCACGGTAGCCGCCGGAGTGATCTCGTGCAGTGCCGCGAGAGCGAGGTCGTGTGCGGCAAGCAGCGCCGGATCAGGCGTCGAGCTCATCGGCCACCTTGCGCAGCACGGCGGCGACCTTCGCACCGTGTGCGCTGCTCGGGTAACGACCGCGCCGCAGGTCCCCACCGACACCATCGAGCAGCTTCACGAGATCCTCGATGATGATCGCCATGTCGTCGGCGGGCTTGCGGGAGCGCTTGGCGAGACTGGCGGGCGCCTCAAGCACCCGCACCGACAACGCTTGCGGGCCGCGCTTTCCGTCGGCGATACCGAATTCGAGGCGCGTGCCAGCCTTCACCGTGGCCCCAGCGGGCAGCGCGGTGGCATGAAGGAAGACATCCTGTCCTTCGTCGGAGGAGATGAAGCCGAAGCCCTTTTCCTCGTCGTAGAACCTGACCTTGCCGGTGGGCATGGGAAACCTCGTTCTGAACGGCGCCGCGGTTGGGCGGCAGGAGTGACGCAGGGACCGATCGATCCCCGGTTAAGCCTAGAGCACCGCGACGGAGTAGTCTGGGGCGGATGAGCACGCGAAGCCCTGGCAGCGACCTCCCGGTTCGCACGATCGACCGCGTGCTCGCGTCGATGTCTCTCGGGCTGCTGGCGCTCTCGGTTCTGTCGTTCTTCGCGATTCTCATCGGCTCCGCCTCGCACGCCGACTTCAGCACCGGGCTGTGGCCCGCTGTCGGCATCGTCGTCTACGTCGCACCGATCCTCGCGTTCGCGATGTTGCTGACGGTGCTCATCATGACGTTCGTGCGAAGGGCGCGGGCGAACCGGAGCCAATAGATGGCGGGCGACGAGCGCACACTCGCCACCTGGCTGGCATCGCTCGATGACAACGCCCTCGCTGATCTGTTCACCCGGCGTGGCGTCTCGCCCGCGGCATCCTGGCGCGACTTCTTCGATGCCGCCGAGGCGCTGCTCGATCCGGCGTCGATAGACCGGGCGCTGGCACGGCTCGACCGTCGCGAACTGACCGCCCTCGTCGCCGCGGGCACGGATGATGTCGCCGCCCCGACCATCGTGGCCTGGGGATTGGCCCGGCCCGGCGGCGCGGTCTATGCCCCGGTGCAGGAGCGGATCGCTGCGGCCGCGAGCGGCTCAGGACTCGCGGATCCGCCCGCCGACGTGGCCGAGACCGCGAGCGCGTCGCCCGCCCCGGTCCCAGCTTCGGCGGCCGAGACCGCGAGCGCGGCAGAGCGGATCTTCACGGCATCCGCGTCGCTGGCCGACGTGCTGTTGGCTGCCCTGCACGTTCCGCTGACTCTCACCGGCGCAGGCGCAGTTAGCGCTGCAGACCGCAAGCGCCTCACTGAGTCAGGCGCGATCGGCGCGCCCGAGGACCTCGACGATCTGATCGCCGCAGGTCTCGCCGCAGGACTGCTCACGCCGATCGGGCGGGAGCTCGTCGTCACCGCCACGGGCGAACAGTGGCTGGATGGCGGCACCGTCGCGCGGTGGGCGGCGATCGCCGACGGCTATCGTCGGAGTCTCCCAGCGGGGCTGCGCACCCCGCAGGGTGGAATCGTCGACCCTGCCGGCTGGGCGGGCACGTACCCGTTGAGCCCGGAATGGCCGGCGCGGGCTGCGGCGCTGCGACAGACGGCGCAGCGGTGGGGCATCCTCGCGGCAGAGGGAACGGTCCCGCCGTGGTCACGTGGACTCATCGAGGGCACAGGTCTCGACACTGATGCGTTGCGCGATGCTCTTCCCGCCGAAATCGACCGGATCTACCTGCAGGCGGACCTGACCGCTGTCGCTCCCGGCCCACTCGCCCCCCGGCTCGACCTGCGCCTGCGCAGGATCGCGCGGCGCGAATCCCGTGCGCAGGCCTCGACGTACCGGTTCACGGCTGAGACGATCGGGGCCGGCCTCACCGACGGGGAGAGCGCCGATTCGATCCGCGACTTCCTGCGCGAGCTGTCGCTCACCGGCATCCCGCAACCGCTGGACTACGTCATCGACACGACAGCCTCCCGGCACGGTTCGGTCACAGTCCGCTCGGATGCCGCGAGCCCCAACACGATCGTCGAGAGCAGCGATCCGCACCTGCTCGATCTCGTCGTCATCGACCAGGCCCTGCGCCCCGTCGGCCTGGTGCGCCACGGCGATGTGCTCGTGAGCCGGGTCGGTCGTGATCACCTGTTCTGGGCACTGGCCGATGCGCGCTACCCCGTCGTCGCGCTCGACGAGCACGGAGCGCCCGAGTCACTCCGACGCCGAACCGCGGCGCAGACTGCTTCCGCAGAACCGGCGGGCGACGTCTACGCGCGTCTCATCGGGTCGCTCCGCGCCTCGGGCGGCGATGGCGACGCCGCTTGGCTGGAGCGCGAGCTTGAGCAGGCGGTGCGCACGAAGTCGATCATCGTGGTCACGGCGCAGATCAGCGACGCCGAAACCCGCACGTTCACGCTGGAGGCCACGGGGCTCGGCGGCGGCCGGCTGCGGGGCAGAGACCGGGGAGCGGATGTCGAACGCACCCTCCCGATCTCGACCATCGTGAACGTCTCGCCGGCCTGAGAGCCGTCCGCCCCACCACCTCGCGGGTAGACTGGACCGCTATGGCTGACGGCCCTCTCATTGTGCAAAGCGACCGGACAGTGCTGCTTGAGGTGGCACATCCGGATGCCGAATCCGCACGCCACGAACTCGCGATCTTCGCCGAACTCGAGCGCGCTCCCGAGCACATCCACACGTACCGCATCACGCGGCTCGGCCTGTGGAACGCCCGGGCGGCCGGGCACACGGCCGAAGACATGCTGGGCACCCTCGACCGGTGGACCCGCTTCCCCGTGCCGCCGTCGGTGGCTATCGACATCCGCGAAACGGTCGGCCGGTACGGCCGCCTCGTGATCGAGCGCGACACCGTCGACGACTCCGAGGAGCCTGTGCTCGTGCTGCGGTCGACGGATGCTGCGGTGCTGGCCGAGGTCACGAAGAACAAGCGCATCCAGCCACTGCTGGTGGGGCATCCCGCCCCCGACACGTACGTCATCGACGCCTGGGCGCGGGGGCAGATCAAGCAGGAGCTGCTGAAGATCGGCTGGCCCGCCGAAGACTTCGCTGGTTACACACCCGGAACGCCGCATCCGATCGACCTCGCCGAGCAGGACTGGCACCTGCGCCCCTACCAGCGGCAGGCTGTCGACGCGTTCACCGACGGAGGGTCGGGAGTCGTTGTGCTTCCCTGCGGCGCGGGCAAGACACTCGTCGGGGCAGGCGCGATGGCCGACACCAAGACGACAACGCTGATCCTGGTTACCAATACCGTCAGTGCGCGGCAGTGGCGCGACGAGCTGCTCGAGCGCACGAGCCTCACGCCCGAAGAGATCGGCGAGTATTCGGGGCAGGCCAAAGAGGTCAAGCCGGTCACGATCGCGACCTACCAGATCCTCACCGCCAAGCGGAAGGGACAGTACGCGCACCTCGCGCTGCTCGACGCCCTCGACTGGGGTCTCATCGTCTACGACGAGGTCCATCTGCTGCCAGCCCCCGTCTTCAAGCTCACGGCCGACCTGCAGGCCCGTCGACGGCTGGGCCTCACGGCGACGCTCGTGCGCGAAGACGGCCGCGAGGGCGATGTGTTCAGCCTCATCGGCCCCAAGCGGTTCGATGCCCCCTGGAAAGAGATCGAGTCGCAGGGCTTCATCTCCCCCGCAGCCTGCTACGAGGTGCGCGTCGACCTTCCCGCCGGCGAACGGCTCGAGTACGCGGCGGCAGCGGATGACGAGCGGTACCGGCTCGCAGCCACAGCCCCGGCGAAGATCGGCGTCGTGAAGGATCTCGTGGCACGGCACGCCGGCGAACAGACCCTCGTGATCGGTCAGTACCTCGACCAGATTGACGAGATCGCGCAGGCGCTGGATGCCCCGCAGATCACGGGCGCAACCCCGGTCGATGAGCGCGAAGAGCTCTACCGCGGCTTCCGGGAGGGGAAAATTCCGGTGCTCGTGGTGTCGAAGGTCGCAAACTTCTCGGTGGACCTGCCCGAGGCATCCGTCGCCATCCAGGTGTCGGGATCGTTCGGGTCCCGACAGGAGGAGGCGCAGCGGCTCGGCCGACTCCTGCGCCCCAAACAGTCGGGCAATACTGCCAGCTTCTACACGCTCATCGCGCGCGACACGGTCGACCAGGACTTCGCGCAGAACCGGCAGCGGTTCCTCGCCGAACAGGGCTACAGCTACACGATCCTGGATGCCGACAAACTCGCGGCGTGACCTGCACAGCCCGGCATCCGTCTACCGCAGGTAGGCGATCTCGCCGAGGTCGGAGGATGCCTACCTGAACCGTCCTACGCCGCGGGTTCCTCCTACGCCTGGGAGGGGGGAAACCGCCGATCCGCGCGATATCCAGCATCCACACCAGGCGAATCACGATAATGGGGGCATGAGCGCACCCCGCATCCTCGTCGTCGACGACGAGCCGAACATCCGAGACCTGCTGATGACGAGCCTCAAGTTCGCCGGCTATCAGGTCAAGGCAGTCGCCAATGGCGCCTCGACGATCTCGGCAGTTCTCGAAGAGGAACCCGACCTCATCCTGCTCGATGTCATGCTGCCCGACATGAACGGATTCAGCGTCACCAAGCGCCTGCGCGGCGCCGGGTACACCGCCCCGATCCTGTTCCTGACGGCCAAGGACGAGACCGAAGACAAGATCACCGGCCTGAACGCCGGCGGCGACGACTATGTCACCAAGCCCTTCAGCCTCGATGAGATCGTCGCGCGCATCCAGGCGATCCTGCGCCGCACGATGCAAACCGACGAGGAGTCGGTCATCCGCGCCGGAGAGCTGACGATGGATCAGGACACCCACGATGTCTCGGTCGGCGATGTCTCGATCGACCTCAGCCCGACCGAGTTCAAACTGCTGCGGTACCTGATGCTCAACCCGAACCGGGTGCTCTCGAAGTCGCAGATCCTCGACCACGTCTGGGAATACGACTTCAACGGGGATGCCGGCATCGTCGAGAGCTACATCTCGTACCTGCGCCGCAAGATCGACCCGTACTCGTCCGAGCCGCTCATCCAGACCAAACGCGGATTCGGATACATGCTGAAGGCCGGCAAGTCGGCGTGAGGCATCCGTCGGAGTCGGCGTGAGCACCACGACCGGCAAGACCGACGCCGTCACCGGGTGGTGGCGCAGCCTCAGCCTGCGCGCCAAGGTGACGGGCGTTGCCGTGTCGATCCTGGCTCTCGGGCTGATCGCCACCGGCATCGGAACGACGGTGTTCCTGCGGAGCCAACTCTTGGCGAGCGTCGACACGCAAGTCAGCGACCTAGCGGGTGCGGTAGGCGGCTTGTTCGCTATCGAAACCTCTACCGGCCAAGTGGTCGTCCCCGACTCCCCACCGACCGAGTATTTCGTCGCCATCTACGATGCTGACGGAAACTACGTCGCTCAGGCCGGCGGCGGACGGCGCGACGCCAAGCCGGACTTCCCGGAGACGTTTCTTCCCTACGCGGATGCGTTCTCGCTGGCACAACAGCCGTTCGATCTGTCGAGCGAGTCCGACACCAGCACTTTCCGCGCGGCGGTCGCACCGGTGGAGATCCCCGGAACCTCGATCTTCTACACCCAGATGGTCGCTTTGCCGATGTCGACAGTGACCCAGACTCTCGCGACCTATCTGGGCATCTACAGCATCCTGTCGGTGATCACGATCGTGCTCGGCGCCGTCGCGATCCGGCTGCTGGTCACCCTCGCGTTCCGGAGCCTCACCCAGGTCGAGAACACCGCGATGGAGATCGCGGCCGGTGACTTCGGCCAGCGCATGACCGACATCGCCCCCGCCACCGAGGTCGGAAGACTCAAGACCGCGATCAACGCCATGCTCGGGCGCATCGACGCCGCGCTGGCGCAGCGAGACGCCACGGTGCGCCAGATGCGCCGGTTCGTCGGCGACGCGTCGCACGAACTGCGGACGCCCCTAGTCACCGTCCGCGGCTACGCGGAGCTGTACCGGATGGGAGCCATCCGCACCGACCAGGATGTCGCACAGTCGATGGAGCGGATCGAGAAGGAAGCCATGCGCATGGGCCTGCTCGTCGAAGACCTGCTTGCCCTTGCCCGGCTCGATGAACGCCGAGACATCCAGTTCGCCCCAGTCGATCTGCGGCCGCTCGCGCGCGATGCAGCCCTCGACGTGCGCGCTGCCGCTCCCCAGCGGCCGGTCGCAGTCATCGATACGACCATCGTCGAGCCGACCGAACAGCGGCCGCCACAGACCGAAACCGACACCCTTGAGACACCCAAACGGCCACGGTCGGCCTTCAGCCGCGCGGGCTCCATCCTGCTGCGCCGCCGCCCGAGGGATGCGCGCGGCATCGCGCCGACCACCGAGCAGATCGTCATCGGGCCACTGGACCTCGGGCCGTCATCGTCGGCGCCTGTCGCGCTCCCCCCGATCGTGCTCGGCGAAGAGAACCGCATTCGTCAGGTGATCACGAACCTCATCGGGAACGCTCGCCGTTTCACCGCCGACGACTCTCCCATCGAGCTGCGCATCGGGGTGGATGCCGCGGCGCAGTCCGGTTGGATCGAGATCGTCGACCACGGTGAAGGCGTGCCGGACCAGATCAAAGACAAGATCTTCCAGCGGTTCTGGCGCGCCGACAACTCGCGCACGCGCGAGACCGGCGGGTCCGGACTCGGGCTGTCGATCGTCGCTTCCATCGTGGAGTCGCTCCACGGCTCGGTCCGCGTCATGGACACTCCCGGTGGCGGCGCCACATTCCGCGTCGGATTCCCTCTCGCCAGGCACCTTGACCCGGCCGAGCACGCCTTGCTCGAAACGCAGCCGCTGGACCGCCTGCCGGCTGATCTGCGGAGCGACCCCCCGGCCTGAGCACCGCGCACCGAGTTCTCCTCCCCAAAAGGGGCTCAGCCGTGGCCTATGTGAACAGGGGGTCCGCCGCCGCGCACACGCGAGCCGCGACCGTAGCGTGTCACCTACACTCACGACACCGGGAGGTTCTTGTGGCCGTCTATTCCGTCGACAGCGACGCAGTTTTTGCCGCAACGGCAGGTGTGCGGGCCACCGCAGACCGCGTCCGCGCAGAAACGCACACCATGCTCGCCCAGCTCACCGGCCTGCAGTCGCACTGGACCGGGGCGGCATCTCTTGCCTTCGCCGGCGTCATCGACCAGTGGCGCGCAGCCAACGCTCAGGTGGAGGAGGCCCTCAGCGCAATCGGCGTCGCCCTGGAAGCGGCAGGACACCAGTACGCGGATGCCGAGCAGATGACCCTCGGCCTGTTCCGCTGATCGCACCGAAAACGACCGAAGGCCCCTCCACGTGGGAGGGGCCTTCGGTGTGAAATGCAGCCGGACTCAGAAGTCCATGCCACCCGACGGGTCGGCGGGCATGGCCGGAGCCTTCTCGGGCTTGTCGGCGACGACGGCCTCGGTCGTCAGGAACAGGCCCGCGATCGACGCGGCGTTCTGCAGCGCGGAGCGCGTGACCTTCGCCGGGTCGATGATGCCCTGAGCGAAGAGGTCGCCGTACTCGCCAGTAGCGGCGTTCAGGCCGTGACCTGCGGGCAGCTCCGACACCTTGTTCGCGACGACACCCGGCTCGAGACCGGCGTTGAGTGCGATCTGCTTGAGCGGAGCCTCGATGGCGACCTTGACGATGTTCGCGCCGGTTGCCTCGTCACCGCTGAGCTCGAGCGAACCGAGCGCCTTGGTGCCGGCCTGGATGAGCGCGACGCCACCACCGGGGACGATACCCTCCTCGACGGCAGCCTTCGCGTTGCGAACGGCGTCCTCGATACGGTGCTTGCGCTCCTTGAGCTCGACCTCGGTAGCCGCTCCGGCCTTGATGACCGCAACGCCGCCGGCGAGCTTCGCCAGGCGCTCCTGCAGCTTCTCACGGTCGTAGTCGCTGTCGGTGTTGTCGATCTCGCGACGGATCTGGGTCACGCGACCCTCGATGAGCGCGGCGTCGCCGGCACCCTCGACGATCGTGGTCTCGTCCTTGGTGATGATGACCTTGCGCGCACGGCCGAGCAGGTCCAGGGTCGCGTTCTCGAGCTTGAGGCCCACCTCTTCGGTGATGACCTGGCCACCCGTGAGGATCGCGATGTCCTGCAGCTGAGCCTTGCGGCGGTCGCCGAAGCCGGGAGCCTTGACGGCAGCCGACTTGAAGATGCCACGGATCTTGTTGAGCACGAGGGTCGCGAGAGCCTCACCCTCGACATCCTCAGCGATGATCAGGAGCTCCTTGCCGTCCTGGATCACCTTGTCGACGATCGGCAGCAGGTCCTTGATGTTCGAGATCTTCTGGTTGGCGATCAGGATGTAGGGGTCTTCGAAGACCGCTTCCTGACGCTCCGGGTCGGTCACGAAGTAGGGGTTCAGGTAGCCCTTGTCGAAGCGCATACCTTCGGTCAGCTCGAGCTCGGTGCCGAACGTGTTCGACTCCTCGACGGTGACGACGCCTTCCTTGCCCACCTTGTCGATGGCTTCGGCGATCAGGGCGCCGATCTCGGGGTCAGCGGCGGAGATCGACGCGGTAGCGGCGATCTGCTCCTTGGACTCGACTTCCTTCGCACCAGCGAGCAGCTCGTCGGTGACAGCCTTGACGGCCTTCTCGATGCCCTTCTTGAGCGAAATCGGGTCGGCGCCGGCCGCGACGTTGCGCAGGCCCTCGCGCACGAGCGCCTGGGCGAGCACGGTTGCGGTCGTGGTGCCGTCACCGGCGACGTCGTCGGTCTTCTTGGCGACTTCCTTGACGAGTTCCGCGCCGATCTTCTCGTACGGGTCCTCGAGCTCGATCTCCTTGGCGATCGAAACGCCGTCGTTCGTGATCGTGGGGGCTCCCCACTTCTTCTCGAGCACGACGTTGCGGCCGCGGGGGCCGAGCGTCACCTTGACGGCGTCGGCGAGGGTGTTCAGGCCGCGCTCGAGGCCGCGACGGGCCTCCTCGTCGAAAGCGATCATCTTTGCCATGTGTGTCGTCCCTCCCGGACGGGGCTAGGTCTTAGCACTCACCGATCTGGAGTGCTAACCCATTCTGGCACTCGCCCATGGGGAGTGCAAGCCGCGCACGACGAAGACGACGAAGAGACGGATGCCGCAGCATCCGTCTCTTCTGAAACCTGGTCGACGCGGTGGCTAGACCACCCGCACCGACTCCGCCTGCGGGCCCTTCTGGCCCGTCCCGACGGTGAATTCGACCTTCTGTCCCTCTTCGAGAACGCGGAAACCGGTCATGTCGATGTTCGAGTAGTGGACGAACACGTCTTGACCGTCATCGACGGTGATGAAGCCGTATCCCTTCTCGGCGTTGAACCACTTGACGGTGCCTTGGGCCATGGGTACTCCTGATGCTGGTAGGACACCGTCATCGTATGCACCGGAATCGACCCGAAACGGTCGTAGGACGAAGTATTGACACGCGCGTCTTCACCTTGTTACGGCCCGGAAACACGCGGGCCGCGCGGGTCAGGCCGTGGGCTCGGGAGTGGGCGCACCGGCCGCGGTGCGGTCGAGGCCGATGACGATCGTGAGCTGCTTCGTGGCGCCTTCGTCGACCTCGGTTGCGGGGTCGTCGGTCGGTTGATAAATGTCGCTCTGGGCCACTGCCGCGCCGCCGATCACGTTAGCGAGGCCCAACGCCGCGGCGTAGTCAGCATCCGTCGCATAGTAGACCGTCGTCTCGGGGAAGTCGTCGGTCCCGGCCTGCCCCGCCAGGACGGTGTCGGGGACCCACCCGGCGGCGATGAGCTGGTCTTTCAGCTGCGTGGCAAGGCCGGTCTCTGGCGTCGCGTTGAGGATCAGAACCGAGTAGGACGTGTCGACGACGGGGTCCACGGTGACCGTCGGGGTGGGCTCGGGAGTGGGCTCGGGAAACAGCACGATGCGCCCAGAAACCACGAACATCGCGAAGATCCCCACCGCGATCAGGATGACAGTGGCAAGTGCCGCCCAGAAGAAGACGACTCCGCCGCGCATGTGCGGCTGCTCCGCACGGTGTGCACCGACTCGACCGACATCCTCGGGCAGGTCGTCAAATCGATCGCGCGGGAACTCGGAGTTCGGCATCAGACGATCGTACCGATGCCGCCGAGGGAAACTGTGCGCGGGCGGGCGCCAGGCTCGCCACTGGCCGCACCGGATCGATTGCTGCCACGGCCGTGCTCGCGGAGTCGGCGAAGTCGGCCCATCAGCAGCGGATCGTATGCCTGCGCATCGACCGAATCCAGCATCCGAACCAGCAACTGGTAATACCGAGCGGGCGACATGCCGAGCGTCTGGCGGATCTGTTCTTCTTTCGCCCAGCCTCGCAACCGACACGACGACTCGAAGTCGAGAATCGCGCGCTCACGCTCGTTCAGGGGCACGGTGAGAGGTTATCGGCGAGCACCGACATCCGGCGCGCGCCACTCCACCCATCCGCCGAGTGGGTCGACGACGGCGAGCGCCCGCTCGTCCATACCCAGGACGAAGCCGGGCCGGCCCGCGGCATCCGCGCCCCAGCGATCGTGGAGCCCGGGCGGATCGATGGAGATCCAGTGTGTACCGGGGCGTGCGGCGCGAAGTGCGTCTATGTGCTCGAAGACCCGCGTGCGTCCGGCTCTGGCGATGTGGGGAAGCACGCCCGGGGTGGTCACGACCAGCGTGGCGTCGCCAGGTGCTTCGGCGGCGAGCTGCGCGAGCAGGCCGTCGGCGGTGGCATCTCCTGAAATGAGCGTCGGGGGTTCCGCACGCACGACGTCGAGCGCCGCGACGATCCGCTCGCGTCGCCCCTCCTCCCCCGGCCAGACCAGCGAGGTCAGGAAGCGACGGTCGGCCTCGGATGCCGCATCCAGCGGCGCCAGGTCGATACCGGCACGCCACACGACCTCGGGCAGGTGCAGACTCGGCAGACCCCGGGCGCTGCTTCGAAGCACGACAGGTGATTGACCACCGGCCGGGTCGAGGTCTTGTCCACTCTCGTACCGGTATGAGTAGCGATCGGGGTAGAGACACAGGCCGGCGCTCGCGCCGACCTCGAGAAGCGCAATCGGGCCGTCGATGAGGCTCAGCGCGGGCAGCAGAGCTGCGCATCGCAGCGGTTCGTTGGTCTGCAGACCGCGCGCAGCGCACTCCGCCGCCACGCCGTCGATGTTCGCCGCCAGCCACTGCGACCAGGCTGCATACCCGCCTTCGGTCGCGCCCAGCATCCGGGTCACCGCGAACACGAGCGGAGGCTGACGCCGCCCCTCGGGGATACGTGCGAGCAGGCGCTGCGCGTCAGGATCGGCCGCGACGCCCCTGGCCCATTCCTCATATACGTCAGAGCGCCCCGGCGCCTCCTGCGTTGCGAAGCGGCGATAGCGTTCCGCGACACGGCCGGCCTCCGCATCCGGGGATGACACCATGCCCCCATTGTGGAACAGTCCGTCGCCACTTCGTGTTGACTTGTGGTGAGGAGGAGCAATGTCCTATCGCACCGAGAAGTCCGAGTCCGAGTGGCGCGCAGAGCTCAGCGCCGACCAGTACGCGGTTTTGCGCGAAGCGGCAACCGAGCGTCCCTGGACCGGTGAACTGCTCGACGAGAGTCGAGCCGGTCTGTACGCCTGCGCTGCGTGCGGCAACGAGCTGTTCAAGAGCGGCACGAAGTTCGACTCGCACTGCGGGTGGCCGAGCTTCTACGAGTCGGTTCGCCCCGAGGCTGTCGAACTCATCGAGGACCGCAGCCACGGCATGGTGCGCACCGAGGTGCGGTGCGCCCAGTGCGGATCCCACCTCGGCCACGTGTTCCCCGATGGATTCGGCACGCCCACCGGCGACCGGTACTGCATGAACTCGATCGCCCTGACCTTCACGCCCGAAGAGTCCTGACCGTCCGTCACCTCACGCGCGCGCTCCGGGCCGCGTGTGAGGCCACGGCACAACCACGATGGCGACCGACGCTACGGCGATGAGAGCCACCAGCACCTCGTGCCCAAGGCCGGGGCTTGCGGGCGCCGGCCAAAACGCGTCAAGAACAAGAGCAGTCGCCAGCTGGCCGACCACCGAGCCAAGCACGAGCAACAGCACGCCCGTGCGGCGGACGAGAGCTGCCGACAGCAGGATGTACCCGACCCCCAGCGCGCCGCCCGCATAGGGCCACGGATCGCTCGGCCACCGCTCCGGCAACCCCACGATCGCCACGTGGACAGCGGCGATCAGCACGAGCGCGATCGTTCCGCCAAGAAAGTTGACGGCGGTCGCAGCTATCGCTGAGCCGGTCGCGCCGCGAAGCCGACCGTTCGTGGCCTGCTGCCAGGCAACGCCGCCCCCGGCGAGGAGCGGCAGGAGCAGCATCCACCAGGGCACCCCAGTGAGGTTCCCCCCGGTCACCGAGATCCCGACGGCGAGCAGGGCGACAGCGCCGCCGATAACCCGCCGGATCGTGACCGGGACCACGCCGGACGGCCCGTAACCGACCCGGTCGATCACGATGCCGAAGACGATCTGGCCGGCGACGAATCCGACCGTGAACAGCGACACCCCGATGATGCCGGCCGTGATGCTCTGGCTGGATACCGTGAAGGCTCCCGCGAGGCCGCCCGCCAGCATCCACCACCGGATGCCGCCAGCGCTGATGCCGTCCCGTAACGCGCGGATTCCTCGACGGCCCGCGGGCGTCAACGCCGCGATGACGGTGATGAGCACGAGGCCGGAACCGAACGAGAACGCCGCGGCGAGAGTGCTGTCGTCGATGCGGTGACCGAGTTGGCCGTTAGCTCGCACCTGAAGGGCGGTGAGGGCACCGACGAGGGCAGTACCGAGAAGCCCGAGGGCCGTCGCTGCTCTGCCGGACGTCACCGGTTCATTCTGCCGGACGGGGCGCGTGTGGAGCCGACGACGGGACGTGAACCCGTAACCGCCCGATGACAACGTCGGTGTCGGCATCCGGTTGCGACGCCGAAAACTGGAGCCGACGACGGGACGCGAACCCGTAACCGCCCGATGACAACGTCGGTGTCGGCATCCGGTTGCGACGCCGAAAACTGGAGCCGACGACGGGACTTGAACCCGTAACCGCCCGATTACAAGTCGGGTGCGCTACCAATTGCGCCACGTCGGCAGAGCGCCCAGTCTATCGGGGCGCCGAGGTGCTCCCCGTCTCAGGGAGTGGGCGTCGGTGTCGGCGACAACGTCTGATAGTAAGCGTCGGAGTCGATCGTCAACACGAACTGGGCAAACTCCTTCGGGTCATCGAGCGCCCCGACATAGACCGAGCCGTTGACGAGCACGAGCGGTGTGCCGGTGAGTTGGACGCCCTCGGTGTCGGGGATCTCCTCGACCGCGCGCTCGGTTGCCTTCTTCGCCCACGAGAGGAAGTCGCCGTCCTCGATGCAGGCCCGCACGACCTTGGGGTTCGACACCCCGGATGCCTGCGCGATGTCGGCCAGTTCGGTGTCGGAGTACCCGTCGGCGTCGACATCCGGCTGCTGCTCCAGCAACGCGTTGTTGAACTTGAAGAACGCGTCTGATGCGTGGGTGGCGACGCACGCTGACGCTGCTGCGGCGCGCAGCGAGTACTTCGTGCCGTTGGACTTCGCCGTGAGCATCGCGACCGGGTAGTACGTCAGGCTGACCGCACCCTCGTCGACCCAGGTCGACAGCTGCGCCGCGTTGGCGAGCTGGAACTCGGCTGAGCCGGTTGAGAGGTAGTCGACATAGACCCGGATTTCGATTTCGGGCGCCTCGGTGACAACAGGGGTCGGCTCGGGGGTCGCAGCGCTTGTCGCCCCGGCCTCAGTGGACGTGCTGTCGTCGACGCCCTCTTGCGCGATGACCGCACCGTCGACGTCGGTCACCGCGAAACCGTCGGCCTTGGCAGCAGCGGGGCTGAGCGCGCTCGTCGAGGTTGTCGAGGTCACCGCCCAGGTGACCGAGACGGCGACGACGGCGACCACAGCGACGATTCCGACGCCGATGATTCCGGTACGGATGCGGCGCGCTCGCGTCTGCTTCGCGTGAACCTTCTGCGCCTTCTCGCGGACCGCTTCGCGGCGGTCGCGAGCCTCGGGCGCCGTGGGCTGCTCACCGCTGGGCGTCTGATCGCTCGACATGAAACCTCTTCACACAACAAGGGGTCGGGCTGTACCCGACAGGGGGCCGTGGCGTTGGCCGGGGGGATGTCGCTCAGGTAACGACCACCGCCCACGATGGTAGCCAGACAGCCTGGGAAAACCCCAGACATGGCGCCTCTTTAGGTGTGATGTGGCCGGGAAACCAGCACCACTCACGGTCAGGCTATTCGTCGGCCTCTTCCTGTTTGCCGCGCATCACCAACAAGGGGTCGGGCGTTCCCACAACCTCGAAATCCTTGTCGTCGTAATCGAACTGCCCGAGGAAGAACTTCATCGCGTTCACCCGAGCACGCTTCTTGTCGTTGGATCGGATGATGGTCCACGGCGCGTACTTCTTGTCGGTGCGGCGGAACATCTCCTCCTTGGCAACCGTGTACTCGGTCCACTTGTCCAGCGAGGCGATGTCCATCGGCGAGAGCTTCCACCGCCGCACCGGATCGAGTTGACGCAGCGCGAACCGCGTGCGCTGCTCGGTTCGCGAGACCGAGAACCAGAACTTCGTCAGATGGATGCCGGACTCGACCAGCATCCGTTCGAACGAGGGAGTCTGCTCCATGAACGTCTCATACTCGTCATCCGAACAGAACCCCATGACCCGTTCGACGCCGGCTCGGTTGTACCAGGACCGGTCGAACATGACGATCTCGCCCGCGGTCGGAAAGTGCTGGATGTAGCGCTGGTAGTACCACTGGCCCTGCTCGCGATCACTCGGTTTCGCCAGGGCGACGACGCGCGCAGACCGCGGGTTGAGGTGCTCGGTGAACCGTTTGATCGTGCCGCCCTTGCCCGCGGCATCCCGGCCCTCGAACAGGATGATGGCGCGGCCACCGGTGTCTTCGAGCCAGTACTGGAACTTCAGCAGCTCCACCTGCAGGCGGTACTTCTCGAGTTCGTACTCGTCGCGCGTCATCCGGTCCGCGTAGGGGTAGCCCTCCTGCCACGTGTAGACCGGATTGCCCTCGGGATCGATCAGATCGGGGTCGGGAGTGTGCCCGTCGCGCACGGTGTAGCCGTGCTCGCGCAGGTACTCGATGTAGGCCCGCATATCTCCGGCGGGGACGTTCTCGAACATGGCAGCCTCCGACGGCGCGGTCTGCATCGTGTGCGCCGTCTTCGCATTCTCACTCACCGGAGTACCTCACACGAGACCGACGTTCACCGCCCGGTGAACATCCGGTGACGATCAAGCCCCGCCGTCCCGCCGCCTCGACGATCGGGCGTGTAAGGCTGGGGTCATGAGAATTGTGGTGACCGGCTCGACCGGAAAGCTCGGAAGCGTCGTTGTTCGGGAGCTGAGCGCAGCGGGACACGAGGTGATCGGGTTCGACATCGCCGGCCGCCCCCAGCCGGGCTTCCTGCAGGTGGACCTCACCGATTACGGCCAGGTGATCGATGCCCTCGCGGGCCTTGGCGATCGCGACGACCGCGGGCTCGATGCCGTCGTTCACCTCGCGGCCATCCCGGCACCCGGCATCCGCTCCGAGGTCGCGGTCTTCCACAACAACATGGCAGCGACCTTCAACGTCTTTTGGGCGAGCGTCAGGCTCGGCATCCGTCGCCTGGTCTACGCCTCCAGCGAGACAGTGCTGGGGCTTCCCTTCGACGTGCCGCCGCCGTACGTTCCGGTGGACGAGGAGTATGAGCCTCGCCCCGAGAGCGTGTACTCGCTCGTGAAGACCCTCGAAGAGCGGATGGCGCGCGAGCTCGTGCGTTGGCATCCCGATCTGTCGATCACAGCGCTGCGGTTCTCTAACGTCATGGTTCCGGAGGACTACGCGGCCTTCCCCCGTTTCGATGAGGATGCGCGGGCCCGCAAGTGGAACCTGTGGGGCTACATCGATGCCCGCGACGGATCGCAGGCCATCGAGCGCGCACTCGAGATCGCGCCGGCCGGGTTCGAGCAGTACATCATCGCTGCAGCCGACACCGTGATGTCGCGGCCGAACGCCGAGCTGCTCGCGGAGGTCTTCCCCGATGTGCCGGTCACCCGCGAGGTCGGACCGAACGAGACGCTGCTGTCGATTGAAAAGGCGACACGGATGCTGGGCTACGCGCCCCAGCACTCTTGGCGCGAGGGCCACTGAGCACAGCGATCCTCGGTGTTCGCTCCCAGGTGGGGGTGGCATACTGAAAGATGCGCCCGATGACGGGCGTGCGGGCCAAGCCCCCGCTCATCCTCACAACGGATCGTCCGGCACGTACCTGCCGGTGAAGGAGAAGAAGAAATGGCGTCAGTCACCTTTGACAACGCAACCCGCCTCTACCCCGGTGGAACCCGTCCCGCAGTTGACAAGCTGAACCTCGAAGTGGGCGACGGCGAGTTCCTCGTCCTGGTCGGTCCCTCGGGTTGCGGTAAGTCCACCTCGCTGCGCATGCTCGCGGGCCTTGAAGAGGTCAACTCGGGTCACATCCGCATCGGCGAGCGCGACGTCACCGATGTCCCGCCGAAGGACCGCGACATCGCGATGGTGTTCCAGAACTACGCGCTGTACCCCCACATGACCGTCGCCGAGAACATGGGCTTCGCCCTGAAGATCGCCGGCGTCAACAAGGATGAGCGCGCTTCCCGCGTTCTCGAGGCGGCGAAGCTCCTCGACCTCGAGCAGTACCTCGACCGCAAGCCGAAGGCTCTCTCGGGTGGTCAGCGTCAGCGTGTCGCGATGGGCCGCGCCATCGTGCGTCAGCCCCAGGTGTTCCTCATGGACGAGCCGCTGTCGAACCTCGACGCGAAGCTGCGCGTCCAGACCCGTACCCAGATCGCGTCGCTGCAGCGCCGCCTCGGCGTCACGACCGTGTACGTGACCCACGACCAGACAGAGGCCCTCACGATGGGTGACCGGATCGCGGTCCTCAAGGACGGCATCCTGCAGCAGGTCGGCACCCCGCGCGATCTGTACGAGGCACCGAAGAACATCTTCGTCGCCGGCTTCATCGGCTCCCCTGCCATGAACCTGTTCACCGTCGACGTGACCGAGGGCGGCGTCAACTTCGGTACGCACCTGGTGCCGGTCGAGCGCGATGTCCTCGCCAAGACGAGCGCCAAGGAGCTCACGATCGGTGTCCGCCCCGAAGACATCGAGGTCAGCCCCGCCGACGGCAAGGGCCTCTCGGTGGTCGTGGACCTCGTCGAGGAGCTCGGCGCCGACGGCTACCTCTACGGTCACGCCGACATCAACGGCAAGCGCACCGATGTCGTCGCTCGTGTCGACGGTCGCAACCACCCGAACGCCGGTGAGACCGTCGTGCTGGCTCCGGTTCTCGACCACGTTCACCTGTTCGACCTCGAGTCGGGCGAGCGCCTCTCGGAGAAGGCTGTCGCTTCGGCCTGATCACCATGACCTCGTGACGGCGCGGATGTCTCAGACGTCCGCGCCGTCACGCACGTAAGCCCTGGATGCGGAGAATCGGATGTCGTCCACGCAGCTCTCGATCACCGCGAGCACCGTCGATCCCGGACTGCTGACCCTGCCGTGGTCGGTGCCTCTCGTGGAGTGGCCGTCCGAGACGATCGTGTCGCTCCCAAAGGGCATCTCCCGTCACACCGTGCGTTTCGCGAGCCTGTCAGGTCGCGTGGTGGCGATCAAAGAGACCACCGAGGAGATGGCGCGACGCGAGTATGACATGCTCGGCAACCTCGACCGGTTGGATGCGCCGTGTGTCGACCGGGTCGCCGTCATCGCCGGACGCCGTGACGAGGACGGCGAACCGCTACCGGCCGCCCTGGTCACCTCTCACCTGAAGTTCTCCCTCCCGTACCGCGCCCTGTTCACCCAGGTGCTGCGGCCGACTACCGCAACCCGACTGGTCGACGCCCTCGCGGTGCTGCTGGTGCGCCTCCACAATGTCGGGTTCTTCTGGGGCGATGTGTCGCTGTCGAACACGCTCTTCCGCCGCGACGCGGGAGCCTTCGCCGCCTATCTCGTGGACGCAGAGACCGGCGAGCTGCACGAGAACGGACTCACGCCCGGGCAGCGCGAGCACGACCTCGACGTCGCGCGCACCAACATCGCCGGCGAGATCATGGACCTCGAGGCCGGCGGACGCCTTGAGGGTGGTGTCGACGCCGTCGAGATCGCCGACGGGATCATGAGCGCATACCGGTCCCTGTGGCGGGAGCTCACCGAGATCGAGACGTTCGAGGCACGAGAGGCCTGGCGCATCACCGAGCGCGTCGAACGCCTCAACGAACTCGGCTTCGACATCGGTGAGATGTCGATGCAGACAACGGCCGACGGAACCCGCGTGTCCATCCAGCCCAAGGTCGTGGATGCCGGTCACCACCAGCGCCGCCTCATCCGTCTCACCGGGCTCGACGTCGAAGAGAACCAGGCGCGGCGGCTGCTGAACGACCTCGATGAGTTTCACGCACGCGGTTCACGCGCGGGCGATGACGAAGAGATGGTGGCGCACGAATGGCTCACCCGGGTCTTCGAACCCGTCATCCGCGCCATCCCCTTCGACCTGCGCTCCAAGCTCGAACCGGCGGAGGTGTACCACCAGTTCCTGGAGCACCGGTGGTACATGTCGCAGGCGCGCGGGCAGTCAGTGCCCGTCGCCGAGGCTGTCACGAGCTACATCGACGACGTGCTCAGATTCCGCCGCGACGAAGCAACAGTGATGGGGCCGCCGACCGACACGCTGGCGATTCCGATCGTGACGGATGCGGTCCCGGTGACCCGCAGCCCGTCGACCGGTCCCACCGACTGGCGGGACCTGGTCTAAGGGTGCGCGGTCAGTAGCCCACGGTGAAGCGGCCGCGCACGTGCTGCGGGTTCTCGATCTCGTCGAGTACCGCCACGGCAAGGTCAGCTCCCGAGATGAAGGATTCGCCGTCGGCATCCGTCACGATGACGTCGCCGCCGGTGCGGTACTTCCCGGTGCGCTCCCCCGGGTTCCACGCGCCGAAGCCGCCGGCCGGGTGCACGAAGAACCAGTCGCGACCCGAACTGTCGGCCTGCAGGTCTTCGAGGATGTCGATGGCTTCCTGCGCTTCGGGTTTGAACTCGTCGGGAAAGCCGCTGTCGATCACACGCGGCCCGCCAGGGGCCACGAGGCTCCCGCCAGCACCGCCGATGATTCCGATGCGCACGTCACCGGGGAGCACTGACAGCAACTGCTGGATCGCCGGGCGGACCTTTCCGAGCATGTCTCCGCGACCGGGGACCGCGCTGACCACGACATCGACGCCCGCAAGCTCGGCGACCAGACCTGGGACATCGAGCAGGGTGCCCTCGATGTAGGTGGCGCCGTGGATCCGCTCTGCCGGCGCGACGCGCGCGACCGATACGACAGTGTGGCCGCGGTCGACCGCTTCCTTGACGATGTGGGAGCCGGCGTAGCCGGTTCCTCCGAGAACTGCGATGCGGGCCATGGTGATCCTTCCGTCGATGGGCTGCGGGGGCAGTCGATGGAGCCAACGGCGGATGATGTGCGCCGTATTCCATCCTGCCGCTGTGACAAGTCTCGCGCGGCGCTGCCCTCAGATGAGGATGGAGACGGGGTTCTCGATCCGTCGCTGGAACGCGGCAAGCCACTGCGCTGCCAGTGCACCGTCGAGCACTCGGTGGTCGGCAGAGAGCGTCACGGTCATCATCGTGGCGACCTCGAGAACATCATCCGCACCGACGACCGGCCGCTTCTCGGCCGCTCCGACAGCGAGGATGCCCGCGTGGGGCGGATTCAGGATCGCCGAGAACTCGCTCGTGCCGTACATCCCGAGGTTCGACACCGAGAACGAGCCACCCTCGAGCTCGTGCTGCTTGATCCGGCCCGCGCGCGCCCGATCGGCGAGGTCGCGGATCGCGGCGCTCAGTTCGCTGAGCGGCATCCGGTCGACTCCGCGCACGACGGGTGTGAGAAGCCCCCCGTCGACAGAAACGGCTACCGCGATCTCCACCGAGGAGAACTGCCGCGTCGCGTCTGGCATCCAGATGGCGTTGGCTTCGGGGACCTCGCGTAGGGCGGTGGCCACCGCTTTCACCACCAGGTCGTTGACCGAGACCTTGGCGGCATGGGCCGCGTTGATCTGGCGGCGGGCACTCGGGGCCGCAGATACCCTGCAGGCCGGAGGCCAGAGCCTGAGCGAAGCGCTCAGCGAACGCGGGATCGTCCCCGATGTCTTCTTCGAGGTTTCGGGGTCTGCGCCGGGCCTCGCGTCGGTGCTCGAAGCTGCCAGCCCGGGCGCAACGATCGTTCCCGTCGGCATCCAGCGCGGTGAGCCGGGGCTGCCGCTCGGCTCGTGGACCCTTCGCGAGTACACGATCGTGGGCACCGTCGCGCACGTGTACCGGGACGACATCCCCGAAGCCGTCCGACTGCTCGCAGAGCGCGGTGACTGGACGGATGTCGCCGCCGAAGTCCTCCCCCTGAGTGAGGTCGTGGACGGGGCGCTCCAGCCGCTACTGAGCGGCGCTCCCGGTCAGGTCAAGACACTGATCGACCCCTGGACCGAGCACCGCAGAGCAGCCGTCCACGGCCGCGCACAGGCCTGACGCGAGCGACCCGCGCAGGCTCCGTCAACCGGATCAGGGCAGTCGTTCCATCGCGCGCAACACGTCGACGGCGGATGCCGGAACAGCGGGCTGAGATGCGGCCCCGGGAGCCACGGGCAGCGTCTCGTTCTGGGGCCTGCGGCCGAACACGAACCATACGCCGCGAGCAATGGTGTCCGAGTGGTTCACGAACAAGTGCGGCCGCATGGAGTCAAAGCTCAGCGAGTCGCCCGGGCCAAGCACATAGGTGTCGAAATCCAGTTGCAGCGTGAGTTCACCCTCGAGAAGGTAGGCGTACTCGACCCCGGCGTGGCGCATGAGCCGGTCCTCCACCGAACTGCTCGCCCCGGGCTGGTAGGTCACCAGGAGCGCATCGGCAGGACCGCCGGGAACACTCGCGAGCTTCTCCCAGCGAACGCCGTTCTCCATCTCGATCACGGGGTACTCTGCAGCGCGCCGGACGGTCGAAGCGTCCGGCGCTGCGGGGCCGGGGCAACGGGCGAGGGACCCGCGGTGGGAACGTTACCGACCAGCTCGTCCAGCGACACTCCGAGGTGGTTCGCCATGGCGAACAGTGTCGACACTGAGGGCTGCGTCTTACCGATCTCGACCTGCGAGATCAGCGACGCCGAAACTCCGAGCGCTTGCGCGAGCGAGCGAAGGCTCATTCCCTTCGCGGTGCGCACCTCGCGGAGCTTGGCTCCCAGGCCCTCGGTCATGATCTCCCACCAGCGCGGCCACTGGTCAGCCACGAACGTCCGCTCATTCTAGGGCAGGACATGCGCACGACCTCGGACCGCCGCGTCTCACATCAGGACGGTTCCCCGGTCGACCGGCAGGTTGACCGCGGAAACGCCGCGGTTGCGCAATAGGAATTGCGTAGCATCCACCACGTCGGCCATCGTCGCGAGCTTGCCCCCCGGAGTGTGTCGTTCGTATTGCTCCAAGAAGGACTGATACGGCGCAGCATTCAGGGTGCGCAGCGGCGGCGTCGATCTCGGCGCCGCCGCTGCGCTCTCCTCGGCCCGGTCTAGTCGGCCCGCAGCGTCGATACCTGGTACAGCGCGACGGATGCCGCGATTCCGGCGTTCAGGGACTCGGTGGCCGCCGAGATGGGAATCGACACGATCTGGTCGCACGTCTCGGTTACCAGGCGTGAGAGCCCCTTGCCCTCCGAGCCGACGACGATCACGACGGGGCGATCGGCGAGCTCAAGCGCGGGAAGTGACACGTCGCCGTCACCGTCGAGGCCGAGCACGAATACACCCTGCTTCTTGAACTCCTTGAGGGTTGTGGTGAGGTTCGGGGCGATGGCCACGGGGATGCGAGCTGCTGCTCCCGCTGAGGTCTTCCACGCCGCCGAGTTGACCCCGGCCGAGCGGCGCTGCGGAATGATGACGCCCTGGCCGCCGAAGGCCGCAGTAGATCGGATGATGGCGCCGAGGTTTCGCGGATCGGTCACGCCGTCCAGCGCGACAAGCAGCGGCACCTGGCCCGCGTCGATCACGTTCTCCAGCAGGTCCTGCGGGTGCGCGTACTCATAGGGCGGCACCTTGAGCGCCACGCCCTGGTGCACGCCGTCAAAGCCCGCCATCCGGTCAAGTTCGGGCCTCGTGACCTCGAGCACGGGAATCTCCCGGTGCGCCGCGATCGACAGCATCTCCTTGACGCGGTCATCCATCTCCACGCGCTGGGCGATGTAGAACGCGGTGGCCGGGATGCGCGTTCGCAGCGCCTCCAAGACGGAGTTGCGTCCCGTCACGGTCTCGGTGTCATCGCTCTGCTTCGGACGACCACCCCGGTTCGGGTTCGAGCCCGCGACGCGCGCCCCGGGCCGCCCCGTGCCTCCGGCGGCGGCGTAACGTTCCTGCGCAGCCTTGCGTTTGCCGGCGACGTGCCAACTGCGGTCCTCGGCCTTGGGGGTCGGGCCCTTGCCTTCGAGGGACTTGCGGCCCTGGCCGCCCGAGCCCTTGGTTGCCCCCTTCTTGGTGGACTTGCGTGCGCCGGGGCGCCCTGGCTTGCTCATGCGATGCTCCAATGCGTTCCGTCGGGCCCATCTTCGAGCGTGACTCCGGCAGCCGCGATCGCGTCGCGAATGCGGTCGGCCGCGGCCCAGTCTTTTCCTGCGCGCGCGCGAGCGCGCTGCTCGATGAGTTCCTGCAGCAGAGCATCCAGCGCCGGAGCCTCCGGGCCCGATCGTGATGCCCACTGCGGGTCGAGAGGGTTGAGTCCGAGGATGCCGGTCAGTCTGGCAACCTCGCCCGCCAGCGCTCGTGCCGTCTCGGCATCGCCGGCATCGAGTGCGGTGTTGCCTTCGCGGACTCGCTCGTGGACGATCGCCAGGGCCTGCGGCACGCCGAGGTCGTCATCCATTGCCGCGGCGAACGCCGAATCGATCACCGATGTCTCCACGAGGGCTCCGTGCCGAGCGACCCGCTCGAGGAAGGTCCGGATGCGGCCAAGCGCTGCCTCGGCCTCGTCGAAGGACTTAGCCGAGAGATCGAGGCTCGATCGATAGTGGGCGGCGGCCAGGGCATACCGCACGACGAGGGGATCGTGCTCGGCCAGCACGTCCCGTACGAGCACGAAGTTTCCGAGCGACTTCGACATCTTCTGGCCCTCGACAGTGACCAGTCCGTTGTGCACCCAGTAGCGGGCGAACCCGTCGCCTGCCGCACTGGACTGGGCGAGTTCGTTCTCGTGGTGCGGGAAGCGCAGGTCGAGGCCACCGCCGTGGATGTCGAACTCGTCGCCCAGGTAGCGGCGCGCCATGGCCGAGCACTCGATGTGCCATCCGGGGCGCCCCCGCCCCCACGGCGAATCCCACGTGGCATCCGCGGGTTCGTCAGACTTCGCGCCCTTCCAGAGCGCGAAGTCGCGCACGTCGCGCTTGCCCCGCGGATCGGCATCAGCGGCCGGCGCCATGTCGTCGATCGACTGACGCGTCAGCTCGCCGTATTCAGCCCACGAGCGCACGTCGAAGTACACGTCACCGACAGCGTCAGTCCCCGGCTCGGCCGCGTAGGCGTGACCCGTGCTGATCAGCTGATCGATGAGCGCGATCATCTGCGGGATCGATCCGGTAGCCCGCGGCTCGTACGTCGGCGGGAGGATGCCGATCGCAGCATAGGCGGCGGCGAATTCCTGCTCGACCCGGTAGGCCAGCGCCCACCAGGGCTCTGACTCGGTGGCGTTATCGAGCACTTTGTCGTCGATGTCAGTGACATTGCGCACGAAGGTCACGCGGCCATGGCGATGGGCGAGCCAGCGGCGCAGGATGTCGAAGGCAAGGCCACCACGCAGGTGGCCGATGTGCGGCCCGGACTGCACGGTGGGCCCGCACACATAGACGGTGACATTGCCCGGATCCAGCGGCGCGAAAACGCGGAGTTGCTGAGCGCGGGTGTCGTAAAGCTGCAGAGCGCCCTGCCTCTCAGCCGTCACCGCGTCCGTCATCCCTTCAGCCTACCGGCGGGCCCTCGGAAGCCGCCGTGGTGCCACGCAGCCGGCGCCCCGGACAAGCGAGGATCTGGGGTAGAACTGTGGACGTGCCCTCCTCTTCCGCAGCGCTCGACATCCGCCTCGATGACCTCAGCGGCGAGCCGACCCGAGCGCTGATCGCCGCTCACCTGTCGGACATGCGCTCGATCTCGCCCGAGGAGAGTTGCCACGCTCTGGATCTCAGCGGGCTCGAGCAGCCCTCCGTCCAGGTGTGGTCGGCGTGGGTCGCCGGCGAGCTTGCCGGCGTCGGCGCGCTTGCTCAGCTCGACGAAGACAACGGCGAGCTCAAGTCGATGCGTGTCGCAGACAGCCATCGTGGCACGGGTATCGGGCGCGCGATGCTCGAGCACGTGATCGACCAGGCGCGCCGTCGCGGCATGTCGGCGCTGTGGCTCGAGACGGGCTCGACGCCGGAGTTTCTGCCGGCGCAGCGACTCTATGAGTCGGCGGGCTTCGCACGCTGCGAGCCGTTCGGCAGCTACGTGCTCGACCCGTACTCCCTCTTCATGACGAAGAAGCTGTAGCAGCGCGCAAATCCGAACTAACGCGCGGGGACCACCAGCGCGACCGCGAAGGCTGCGACGCCCTCGCCGGCGCCGGTGAAACCGAGCCCGTCAGTCGTTGTGGCCGAGACCGACACAGGGGCACCGCCGAGGGCCCGTGAGAGCACAGCCTCTGCCTCGGCACGACGCCCAGCGAATCGTGGCCGGCGCGCCTGAACCTGGACCGAGACGTTGCCGACACGCAAACCCGCCTCGCCGAGCAGCGCAAGAGTCCTGCCCAGAAAGGCCTCAGCGTGGGCCCCGCCGTACTCCGGACGGTCGGTGCCGAAGTGGGTGCCGATGTCGCCGAGCCCGGATGCCGCCAGGAGCGCGTCGACGATCGCATGAGCCACCGCGTCTCCGTCTGAGTGTCCCGACAACGCCTGCTCGCCCGGCCACTCGAGCCCGGCGAGCCACAGCGATCCGTCACCGCCGAAGGCGTGGACATCGGTTCCGATACCCACGCGCGGCAGCGCCGGCTCACCCAGCGGTGTAGCGGACTTCGGTAGGGGCGAAACGAGGGCGCGCGCTCGGTCGAGATCGGCGCGGGTTGTGATCTTGAACGCGATAGCGTCGCCGGCAACCGTCGTTGTGGCGTGCCCGGCCGCGGCGACAACTGCCGCGTCATCCGTGTACTCCTGGTCCGCAGCAGCGTATGCAGTCTCCAAGATGCGGCGAGGAAACCCTTGCGGCGTCTGCGCGGCAGTCAGACTCGACCTGTCGACGACCCCGACGATGGTGTCGCCCTCCATCTGCCGAATCGTGTCGACGACCGGCATGACCGGGACGACGCCGGCAGCGCCGGCCTCGAGCGCGCCGATCACGCGCGTGAACACATCAGGCGGGGTGAGGGCACGCGCCGCGTCGTGCACGAGGACGTATTCGACGTCGCCCCACAGCACGGCGAGGCCTGCGGCTACGGATGCCTGCCTGCTGGGTCCGCCGGTGACAACGGACACGAGGTCGCGCCTGTCCGCCGCGGCCTCCTCGGCATCCGTCAACGCATCACCCTCGCGACCGGCGGGCGCGACGACGATGACCTGCATCGGTGGAGCCTCGAAGATGCCTCGAAGCGCATGTCGCAGGATGGTGTGATCGTCGAGGCCGACGAAGGCCTTGGGGATTCCGGCGGCGAGCCGGCTACCCGAGCCCGCTGCGACGACGATGACCGCGACGCGGGGGACCGGAATGATGCTCACGGGTGCCACGCTACCGCGCGGCAGCACCGACTCAGGAGGCGAGGACCTCGTCGAGCAGGACGCTGGCCTTCTCTTCGTCGGTCTTCTCGGCCAGCGCGAGCTCGGAGATCAGGATCTGCTTGGCCTTGGCCAGCATCCGCTTCTCACCGGCGGAAAGACCGCGGTCCTGATCGCGGCGCCACAGGTCGCGGACGACCTCACTCACCTTGATGACATCGCCCGACGCGAGCTTCTCGAGGTTCGCCTTGTATCGGCGAGACCAGTTCGTGGGCTCCTCGGTGAACGGCGCGCGCAGCACGTCGAACACGCGCTCGAGACCGTCCTTGCCGATCACATCACGGACGCCGACCAGGTCGACGTTCTCAGCCGGGACCTCGATGATCAGATCGCCTTGAGTGACGTTGAGTTTCAAGTACTTCTTGGTCTCGCCTTTGATGACGCGTTCCTTGACCTCGATGATTGTTGCGGCCCCGTGGTGCGGGTAGACAACCGTCTCGCCAACCTCAAAAAGCATGGAGTTATGTTCCTTTCGGCAAACTCCAGAATACCACAGGGCCCATACGCTAGAGTTCGCCACCCACTCTTCGACCCCGGGCGGAAGTGAGCCTCAGGGAGGCGTAAGCCGACGGTGCGCAACCCCGTAGAATGCATCGTGAAGCCGTCATCCGCTCAAGGAGGATCCGTGAAATCGCGCCTCATCGCGTCGCTCGTTGTGGGCGCAGCCCTCGTCCTCGGAACCTCGGGGTGCAGCCTGATCTCCGCGCACGCGACGACGATCGAGTACTCGCCCGCCGAGGGAACCAACGTCCCCGACGAGTCCGGTCCCCTGCAGGTTCGCAACACGATGATCGTCGCGAACGACGAGGGCACCGAAGGCAACTTCCTCGCCGCCATCATCAACAGCACGGACGAGACGTACGTTCTGAACATCGACTTCGCCGATGGTGTGACAGAACAGGTCATCGTTCCGGCGGGCACCGTCAAGAGCCTCGGCGAGAACGCCGATCCGATTCTGATCCGCGACCTGAACACCCCGCCCGGAGCGACGCTGTCGGCATCATTCCAGTCCGGTGAGGGCGTCACCTCCGTCATCTCGGTGCCGGTATTCAACGGCGACCTCGAATACCTCGCACCCTTCGTGCCCTGAGTCTTCCCGGAACCACAACGTCGGCCCCGCCTCTGTCGAGAGCGGGGCCGACGTGGTTTTGAGGTCGTGGCGGGTCAGGACTCAAAGCGATAGCCGAGCCCGCGGACTGTCACGAGCATGGTCGGATCGCTCGGGTTCTTCTCGATGCGTGAGCGGATGCGCTTGATGTGGACATCCAGTGTCTTCGTGTCGCCGAAGTAGTCGGTTCCCCACACCCGGTCGATGAGCTGACCACGCGTGAGCACCCGGCCCGCGTTGCGCATGAGCACCTCGAGGAGCTCGAATTCCTTCAGCGGCATGCTGATCTCGCTGCCGTCGACCGAGACGGTGTGCCGGTCGATGTCCAGCGTCACGCGCCCTCCTTCGAGGATGCGGTCGTCGAGGTCCGCCTCGGCGGTGGAGAGCCTGCGCAGCACTGCGCGCATCCGTGCGAGCAGTTCCCGAGCCGAATAGGGCTTGGTCACATAGTCGTCAGCGCCGAGCTCGAGTCCCACGACGATATCGACCTCGGAGTCCTTCGCCGTGAGCATGATGATCGGAACAGACGACGAGGCGCGCAGTTGCCGACATACCTCGGTGCCGGGCATCCCGGGAAGCATGAGATCGAGCAACACGATGTCGGCGCCGAACTCACGGAACGAGGCGAGGGCGGCGGCTCCATCCTCGGCGATCTCGACCTCATAACCCTCCCGGCGCAGCAAGTACGCGAGCGGGTCGGCGAGGTCGGGTTCGTCCTCGACAAGTAGGACGCGAGTCATGCGGTTTCTCCGTTTCCTTCTCGGGCAGCGATGCCACTTCTGTCCGGTGTTCCGGTCCGATCGAGCGCGACGTGGACCGCACCCTCGGTCAGCACGGCATCCGAGCCCTGCAGTTTGGTCTTCTTCTTCTTGACCTTCTTCTCCTTTCGAACCCGCTTTCGGGGCGGCTCGTCGTGAGGAGACTCGATCAGAGGAAGCCGAATGGTGAACGTCGAGCCGCGGCCCTCGCGCGACCACAGGCGCACGTCGCCGCCATGGCGCTGTACGGCGTGCTTGACGATCGCCAACCCCAGGCCGGTTCCTCCGGTACGGCGCGAGCGAGCTTGATCTGCGCGGTAGAACCGTTCGAAGACGCGGTCCTGGTCTTCCTCGGAGATTCCGATTCCTCGGTCGGTGACGGCGATCTCGACGACGCCGTCCGCCGCTTTGACACCGATTCCTACGCTTGAGCCCTTCGGGGAGTAGGCGATGGCGTTGGCGATCAGGTTGCCCACGGCTTCGCTCAGCACCTGGGCATCGCCGCGAACGAACAGACCCCGTGTGCCGCCGCGGACGAGTTGCACGCCCGCGGAGTCGGCTTGGACGGCGTGAGCTTCGACGGCAGACGCGATGATCTCGTCGATCGAAGCGTCCCGCTCATCGTTGAGCTCATCGGCTGCCTGCAGGCGCGAGAGGTTCATGATGCGAGAGGTGAGGGTTGCCAGTCGCGTCGCCTCGGCAGACAGGCGCGAGGCGAACACCCGTACTTGGGCAGGGTCGTCGGATGCCGACTCGATGGCCTCGGCTAGCAGGCTCACCGCGCCCACCGGGGTCTTCAGCTCGTGGCTCGTGTTGGACACGAAGTCCCGTCGCATCTGCTCGACCCGCTCTTTCTCGGTGATATCGCGCAGCACGAGCAGCATGAGTCGGGAAGTGAGGGGCGTCGCCCGTACGGTGACCAGACGTGACTCCCCCGGCCCGGTGCCGCGGCGAATGCGAAATGTCGCGTTCGACGCTGCGTCGGCATCGCTGACCCGGCGCGCGACGCCGCGCAACTCGGCAGTGGGCAGCATGCTTCCCTCGGTCAGGTCGAAGGGCGCCGCGGATGCCGATGCCGCGATGATGACGCCGGCCGAATCGAGGACGACCGCGGGATCGTCGAGTCCGTGGAGGACCACTCGCGCACCCTCGGGAACATCCATGCCGGCGCCGTACTCGGCGCGCTCGCGAGCCCGCAGCGCCAACAGGATGAGGGTAGCCAGACCCGCACCGATCAGCAGCCCCACCAGGAGGCCGAGCAGGGCGATCTGCGCAGGTTGCATGGAAACAGCGTACGGGCGGCCCGGAGGACGACATTGCGAGCGGTGCTCGCGCCCACCTCGGGCGCGTCACTATTCACCGGAGCGGCACTGTCCGTTAACCTTCGGTGGCGAGAATCACTGGGTCGTCTGGCGTCTGCCGGTCGACAACACACGAAAGGGATCGGAATGCGCGAAGTCTTCCACCAGTCGCTCGAAGATGTGCAGAACCGTCTCGTTGAGATCTCCGGGATGGTCACAACCGCGATCGAGAAGGCGACAACGGCGTTCAAGACCAGCGATGTCGCCCTTGCCGAAGAAGTGATCGCGGCTGACGCCGAGATCGATGACAAGGCCCACGAACTGGACGAAATCGCCATCGAGATCATGGCCCGCCAGCAGCCCGTAGCCCGCGACCTGCGGATCGTCGTGATGGCTCTGCGGGTGAGCGCGTCGCTCGAGCGCATGGGCGACATCGCCGAGCACATCGCCCAGCTGACGCGGTTGCGCTTCCCCGAGCGCGCCATCCCCTCGGGACTGAAGTCGACGTTCCAGAAGATGGGCGAGCTGGATGTCGAGGCTGCCCGGAAGCTGACGCAGCTTCTGGACACCGAGGACCTCGCTCTCGCCGACCAGATCCGTGACATCGATGACCAGGTCGACGATCTGCACGTGAGCGTCTTCGAGAAGGTCCTCAGCGACAGCTGGTCGGGCGAGCCCGCGCAGACGGTGGATGCCACCCTCGCGAGCCGCTACCACGAGCGCTTCGTCGACCACGCCGTCTCGGTCGCCAAGAAGGTGCAGTACCTGGCAGAAGGCGGCGAGTTCTACGCGAGCGATGGGACAGCCACGGGAGAGTAACTCTCCCCCTCCAGCTCACAAGAAGAGCGGATGCCTCACGCGAGGCATCCGCTCTTCTCGTGAGATTCGGGTCTCGGCTTACTTCTTGCCCTGAGCAGCCACGGCGGCGGCACCAGCAGCAGCGGCCTCGGGGTCCAGGTACTCGGCGGGACCGAGCGGGACGAGGTTCTCGTCAAGCTTGTAGACCAGCGGGATGCCGGTCGGGATGTTGAGCTCGGCAATGTCGGCGTCACTGATGCCGTCGAGGTGCTTCACGAGGCCCCGCAACGAGTTCCCGTGCGCGGTCACGAGCACCGTCTTGCCGGCGCGCAGGTCAGCGGCGATGTCGCTCTCCCAGTACGGCATCATGCGATCGATGACGAGCTTGAGGGACTCCGTGCGGGGCACATCGCCGTCGATCCCGGCGTAGCGAGGATCGTGGACCTGGCTGAACTCGCTGTCATCATCCAGCGGCGGCGGCGGCACGTCGAACGAGCGGCGCCACAGCATGAACTGCTCGGGGCCGAACTCCTCGAGGGTCTGTGCCTTGTCCTTGCCCTGCAGCGCGCCGTAGTGGCGTTCGTTGAGTCGCCAGGTGCGCTTGACCGGGATCCAGAGGCGGTCGGCGGCATCCAGCGCGATGTTGGCGGTCTGGATCGCGCGGCTGAGCAGCGACGTGTGCAGAACGTCGGGAAGGATGCCCTGCGCGGCCATCAACTCCCCGCCCCGGCGGGCCTCGGCCTGCCCCTGCTCGGTGAGCCGCACATCGACCCATCCGGTGAAAAGATTCAGCTCGTTCCACTCGCTCTGGCCGTGTCGGAGAAGGATCAACGTATATGGCTCGGTCATGGCCCTCATGATATCCGGGCCAGGTGTCCGACAGATGGCGCGGTGGGCCGTGAAAGCCCTCGCGCGCACGGGCTCGGACGCGCGCGCACCGCTGGCATCATTGGGGGCGTGTCCTCTGCTCCTTCCGCGCCGACCGGGCGCCCCACGCGGGGCACGACAGGCACGAACCGGTTGCGCCGCGTCGACCGGTGGATAGCGCGGCATCCCGTGCTCCGTCGCGCATCCGACCCTCTGATTGTCGACCTCGGGTACGGCGCCACCGGCATCACGACCCTCGAGTTGGCTGCGCGCCTGTCGCCGGTGAGGCCCGACATCGACGTGTTGGGCCTGGAGATCGACCCCGAGCGGGTCGAGCGAGCACGCGAGCAGTTGCGAGCGGTCCGCGCGGGCCTCACGACGTTCGACCCCGACACCCGGGTCTCGTTCGCTCGGGGCGGCTTCGAGGTCCCCGCGCCCCGGCGCCCGACCCTGATACGCGCCCTGAACGTGCTGCGCCAGTACGACGACGTCGACGTCGAACCAGCCTGGTCGCGCATGGCAGGTCGCCTCGCGCCCGACGGACTGCTCGTCGAAGGAACGTGCGATGAGATCGGGCGGGTCATGACCTGGGTCGTGGTCGGGTCGGACGCCGCACCTCGGTCACTGACCGTCTCGCTGCGCCTGGCTGGACTCGAGTCGCCGGCAATCGCCGCCGAGCGCCTCCCGAAGGCCCTCATCCACCGGAACGTTCCCGGTGAGCCGATTCACGCATTCTTCCTGGATCTGACGCGGGAATGGGAGCGCGCGGCGCCGCTGTCGACGTTCTCGCCGGCCCAGCGGTGGAAGGCTAGCCTGCAGGCGATGCACGACGCCGGCTGGCCGCTCATCGGACGTCACCGGTGGCGACTGGGTGAGGTCACTGTCCCGTGGGCATCTGTCGCGCCGCGCTGACCAGCACCGGGTACTCAGATGCGCGGAACGGTATGGGCGGCATCCTCGCCTGACATGCCGGCGGCGGTGAGCAGGTCAACGGCAAGCGGCCGAAGCGCCGCGATGAGGTTCTGATCACCGAGTGTCGCATCGGGAAGGACCACTGCAGGATCGAGCCGCACCGCGACGGCGCGGAGCGTTTCACGGGCGACAGGCTCCAGCGAGATGTCGCGCAACGACTGGGCGATGAGATCAGCCCCGCGACCGAGGTCGGCCAGCAAGTCTGCAGCGACCTCTCGCGGCTCGCGGTCATCGACGAGGTACACCGTGCGCCGCGCGATCACGCGCAGGTTTCGGCACGCGAAGTCCATCGACTGCCAGATGCGCTGGTGGCGGGCGATCTCATGCCGTTGCGATCGCAGGAAGGGCGAGATCCGCGCGATCCCCATGCCGGATTCCAGTGTCAGGCGCCAGTCATCGATGTCGGCCTGCAGCGCTCGCGCCTTTTCGAGGCCCCGCTGCGCGCGAACGCGATCTCCGCGGCGCAGGGCGCGGATGATCGTCTCGGTGGCGCTCTGGAAGCGGGTGAACAGCACCTCGCCGGAGGCGACCTCCGTGCGCTGCGGGCTGCGCGGGATCAGCGCTGTCACCAGCAGCGCCGCGACTCCACCGACGACTCCGTCGATCAGCCGCAGCATCGGAGAACTGGTCGGGACGATCATGACGATGAGCGACTGAATCGCCGCCGCTATCGCAAACCCCGGCTGGGGCGAGAGGAACCGTGCGACGGCGAGGGTTGCGGCAAGTGCGAGGCCCAGCTGCCACCATCCGCTGCCGGCGACCAGGAGCAGCACTTCGGCCACAAGGATGCCGATGATCATGCCGATGACGGTCTCGAGTACGCGGCGCGGCCGAGCGTCGCGCACAAGTCCGAGACTCGAGACCGTGACCGTCGCGGCAAGCAGCGGCGCCGGGTGTCCGAGAACGTACGCGGCGAAGGCGTAAGCGCCAGTCGCGGCGACCACGATCTGGACGATGGCGATGGATGACGCGCGCAGCCGCGTCCATCCGGGAAGCGGGCTGAACCTCGTCCACCACCGCACGCGAACCGGAAGTGTCAGCGGCGCAGTCTCGTCGGGTGCTGCCGGCCGCGGCGAGCGCGGGTCCTGCCCTGCGCTCACGGCGAGGGAGGGGACGCCGCCGCGCGCCGGGAGAGCCGAGGCAGTCGAGGAACGGATGCCGCGGCGCCGGCCTCGGGTGGCACGATCGTCTCGAGCCTCGCGGCTACAGCACCCTCGGCCGTCTGGACAGTCGCGTCACCGTCAGGGGTCGTGCGTCGAACGAGCGCAAGTCCGATGGGTCCGTCATCCACATGCAGGGCGACGGAGGTGAGCACGCCCACCTCACCACTGGCGATGTGGACCTTGGAACCGGGCGGGGGGAGGATGCTGTCGGCACCGTCGAGGTGTACCGCCATGAGCCGGCGGGGAGGGTGCCCCAGATTGTGCACCTTCGCGACGGTCTCTTGGCCGCGGTAGCACCCCTTGGTCAGGTGCACGGCGGTTCGGAGCCAGTCCACCTCATGCGGCAGAGATCGTTCGTCGACCTCCCGCGACCAGCTGGGGCGCCATGCGGCAATACGCAAGGCGTCGACGGCGAGCGCGCCGGCCAGCGACACCTCGCCCGCTGCGGCGGCTTGCGCGATTCGGTCGCGCTCGGAAGCGTCGACGATGACCTCGACCCAGTCCCGTGCCTGCCCCGGATGCTCGCCGACCGCGTACGCGTGCCCTCCGGCCGTGACGCCCGGCCACGGATCGCGCCAGACGAGTGGAACTCCGGCAGGCGAGAACGCGGTGAGCCCTGCAGCATCGGGTGAGACGGCACCGATGACAACCACGTCACCGACGAGCTGGATCTCAACGCGCATGCGGAACCGCATCTTGGTCAGCCACGCCGTCAACTGTTCGGCATCCGCTGCGTCGACCAGGAGCCAGGCGGTCTCGCCGTCGTCGACGATCCCGGCGGCGTGCTCGATGTGACCGTTCGGGTCAAGGATCAGCAGCTCGCTGCTTTCTCCCGGCATGAGACCTGCGACGGCTTGCGAGGTGATCGAGTCGAGCCACGCGAGGCGATCGGGACCGGCGACGCTGACCACTGCACGGTTCTCGAGCGGTGCGACAGCGTCGCCGCGCAGAAGTCGACGCTGCTCGGCAAGGGGGTTCCCGAGGTGCATGAGGATGCCGCCCTCAGCCACAGCCCCGGGTACCCGCTCGAATGCGGATGCCATCAGTCGGCCTTCGCGAGCCGAGCTGAGGCGTGGGACGCGAGCGATCCGCCGAGCGCTGCGATATCCCACGCCCACAGGAGGTGACCATCGACCAACCCGTACATGCGGGTCGCTGCGGAGTAGACCTTCGCCGATGCGGTGCGGATGACGGCATCCGTGGCGATATCGATGCGAGGCCCGCGGATCTGCCCGAGGTAGAGCTCGCAGACACCATCGGAGTGCACGAGCGAGACCTCGATCTCGAACCCGCCCTCGGGAGTTCGCAGGGCTTCGACGTCGTCGACCGTCAGCGGCGAAGCAGCGGCAGCCGCCGGGAGCAGGCCGGGACCAGGCACGGCGTCGGTCGCGGGGATCGCCAACCGCCAGTACCCGGTTTCGCTGACCAATGCTGTTCGTGGCCCAGCAGGATCATCCGCGTCCAGAAGCCAGGCCTGTGCGGAATAGTTCAGGTGGCCGCCTCCGTCGTGGCTGAAACTCACCCGGTGATGGAACTCACCGGTGAAGTGCGTGCCGTCGGTGTCGTAGTCGATGACACCGGTGCCCTCCCATACGCCGACCAGCCACGACAGTGGCGCAAGCTCGGCGGGGAGGTCGGTGGGAAGATCGATCACGGCGCGTCAGCGCTGGCCGCGGTACAGGTTCTTCACGACGACACCTGAGACGAACACGATCGCCAGCGACGCGAGCGCAAGCAGGCCCACGAAGAAGAGTTCGAGCGCTACGAGGTCCATAGATTCCACTCTATCCCGGAATCGCCCCGCCTGAACTGCTCACGCTCGGGGGGTCAGCGCGGCACGATCGAGGCGAGCCCGAAGCCGAGGCTGATCACACCGAGCACGATCGCCGCACCGAGGGTGCTCAGCGCGACGCGCTCGACGAAGGCCTGAGATCGCCCGTAGGCCAGCTGCACCGCGAAAGCCAACACGACACACAACCCGAGAGCTACGCCGAGCCAGGCGATCCGCCACTCGGCAGGCACGAAGAAGCCGATGATCGCGCCGGCGACAGCGGCGGCCACCCAGACAGTGACGATCCCGCCGAAGGCACGGCGTGGAGCAAGCGGTGGCAGGTCCATCGCCCCATTGTCTCCTATCCGCGGAGGACACCCTAAACTGAGGGGCGCGGTGCGCCTCCGGCACCGGGAGGATGTCAGCGTGGCACAGCTATTGGTTCTGAGTTCCGCCCCAGGCGGTGGGCCAGCTCTGCCCGCGCTCGAGTTGCTGAGTCATCGCACTCGCCAGATCCCCGCAGAACCCGCGCAGCTGGTGAACGCACCCAGCGCCGACATCGTCTTCGTGGATGCCCGCACCGATCTCGTGGGAGCGAAGTCGCTGTGCAAGATCCTCGGGACGACGGGGCTGGATGTCCCGCTCATCCTCATCGTGACCGAGGGCGGCCTCACCGCCGTCTCGCCGGATTGGGGCGTCGATGACGTCATCCTGGTCACGGCGGGTCCGGCCGAAGTCGATGCGCGGGTGCGCCTGGCGATCGGCCGGATGGCGAAGGAACAGGTTTCCACGCGTATTCAGACCTCGGGCATCACGATCGACGAGTCGTCCTACTCGGCCAAGGTGCATGGACGCCCGCTCGATCTCACCTACAAGGAGTTCCAGCTCCTCCACTTCTTCGCCACTCACCCGTCGCGGGTCTTCACCCGGGAACAACTGCTCAGCGAGGTGTGGGGCTACGACTACTTCGGGGGAACCCGAACCGTCGATGTGCACGTCAGACGCCTTCGTGCCAAGCTCGGCGACCTGGAGCAGCTCATCGGCACCGTGCGCAACGTCGGGTACCGCTTCAACGTCTACGAGGATGACGCCCCGCCGCCGCGGGAGCGCGCCGACGCCTGACGACGAAAACTGTTCACGCGGGAGTCACGTAGCGCTGACAGGATGGACCCATGATCGACCACGAGGTTCTCGACACCGGGCTCGGCGACGAAGATGACGACGACTTCGACTCAGCGGCAGCAGCCGATGATCTCCTGCCCATTGACCGCTTCCTGGATCGTGAGCTGAGCTGGCTCGCGTTCAATCAGCGCGTCCTCGAGTTGGCCGAGGATCCGGGTCTGCCGCCGCTGGAACGCGCGAACTTCCTCGCGATCTTCGCGAGCAACCTTGACGAGTTCTTCATGGTCCGGGTCGCTGGGCTCAAGCGCCGCATCGTCACCGGACTCGCGGTGCCCACGAACATCGGCACCTCTCCCGAAGACACGCTCGCCGATATCTCGGAAGAGGCGCATCGACTGCAGCTGCGCCACGCCGACGCGTGGAGCCGCCTCGTCGCGCCGTCGCTTGCGGAGGCTGGAGTCGAGTTCGTCTCGTTCGCCTCGCTCGGCGATGACGAGCGCTCCCGCCTGTCTGACTACTTCCACGACCAGGTCTTTCCTGTTCTCATGCCGCTGGCTGTGGACCCAGCCCACCCCTTCCCCTACATCTCGGGCCTCTCCCTGAACCTGGCGATCCGCATCCGCAACGCGCGGACGGGTCGTCAGGAGTTCGCACGTCTCAAGGTGCCGCCGATGCTGCCCCGATTCGTCGAGATCTCGCGAGAGGGCGAGCGGGTGCGCTACCTCGCGCTCGAAGACCTCATCGCGAACCACCTCGGCGATCTGTTCCCGGGAATGGAGGTCTTGGACCACCACGCGTTCCGCCTCACGCGAAACGAAGACATGGTCATCGAAGAGGACGAGACCGAGAACCTCATCCAGGCTCTCGAGGCAGAACTCATGCGGCGCCGGTTCGGCCCTCCGATCCGCCTCGAGGTGACCGAGGACATGGACGAGCTGACGCTGAAGCTGCTGATCAGCGAGCTCGATATCACCGAGCAGGAGGTGTACCGCATTCCCGGCCCGCTGGACCTGCGGGGACTATTCGGCCTGAGCCGCCTGAACCGGCCCGAGCTCAAGTACAAACCGCACCTTCCCACGACCGCTATCGCGTTCCAGCCGGGCGACAACAACGAGCGCTCTGACATCTTCAGCGCCATCCGCACCGGGGATGTCCTGGTCCACCATCCGTACGAATCGTTCGCGACGAGCGTTCAGGCATTCCTCGACCAGGCGGCCAAGGACCCCCAGGTGCTCGCGATCAAGCAGACGCTGTACCGCACCTCAGGCGACAGCCCCATCATCCAGTCACTCATCGACGCTGCCGAGGCCGGCAAGCAGGTGCTCGCGCTCGTCGAGGTGAAGGCCCGCTTCGATGAGGCCGCGAACATCGTGTGGGCGCGCAAGCTCGAGAAGGCCGGCGTCCACGTCGTGTACGGCCTCGTCGGCCTCAAGACCCATTGCAAGCTGGCCCTGGTCATCCGCGAAGAGGAGGGGACGCTGCGCAGCTACTGCCACATCGGCACCGGCAACTACAACCCCAAGACCAGCCGGATCTACGAGGACTATGGGCTGTTCACGGCCGATGAGCAGGTCGGGCGGGACCTCACGCGCCTGTTCAACGAGCTGTCGGGCTACGCGATCGAGAAGAAATTCAAACGCCTGCTGGTTGCGCCGCTGCACCTGCGCAAGGGGCTGCTGCGACTCATCGAGGCCGAGCGTCGCAATGCTGCCGAAGGCAAGCCCGCACGCATCCGGATCAAGGTCAACTCGATGGTCGACGAGCAGATCATCGACGCGCTCTACCGTGCGAGTCAGGCCGGTGTGCCGGTGGAGATCTGGGTGCGCGGCATCTGCTCGATCAAGCCGGGAGTGCCGGGACTGAGCGAGAACATCACGGTGCGCAGCATCCTCGGTAGGTACCTCGAGCACTCGCGAATCTTCGCGTTCCACAACGGCGGCGACGAGCAGATCTACATCGGCAGTGCCGACATGATGCATCGCAACCTCGACCGCCGGGTCGAGGCTCTTGTGCGGGTGACCGACCCCACCCACCTCGCACAGCTGATGACGCTCTTCGACCTCGCGATGAGCGATGCGACCAGCTCCTGGTGGCTCGACGCCTCCGGCACGTGGGTACGCCACCACCTCGATGAGCACGGCAATCAGCTCGTCGACCTACAGGATCAGACCATGAGCGATGTGCAGAGCCGGCGACGGGCGCGGGCAACGCGATGACCGACACTCTCACCGTCCCGGACCCCACCATGTCAGAGAACATCGTTTACGCAGCCGGCGGCGTGCTGTGGCGCATCGTTGAAGGCAAGCTCCGCATCCTGTTGATCCACCGCACGCAGTACCGCGACGTGACCCTTCCCAAGGGAAAGGTCGATCCCGGCGAGACTCTCGCCGAGACCGCCGTCCGCGAGATCCACGAAGAGACCGGCATCCGCGTCTCCCTGGGCGTCCCCGTGGGTGTCTCGACCTATCACATGCCCTCCAAACGCGACAAGATCGTGCACTATTGGGCAGCGGAGGCCACGGACGCAGCGATCAAGGCATCCTCGTTCGTCCCGAACAAAGAGATCGCGGCGCTCGAGTGGGTCTCGGCCAAGAAGGCGCGCGCCAAGCTCAGTTACCCGGTGGATGTCGAGATCCTGGACAAGTTCCTCGAGATCCGCGACAAGGATGTGCTGCGCACGTTCCCGATCATCGCGCTGCGCCACGCCAAGGCGGTGCCCGCCGACGAATGGGACGGGCCGGATGCCTCGCGCCCGCTGGCTCCTCGCGGACGCAAACAGGCTAACGCCCTCGTCGGACCGCTCCTCGCGTTCGGCGCGCGCCGGATCGTGTCGAGCCCCGCGGTTCGGTGTGCCAAGACCGTCGGCCCGCTCTCTGCCGCTCTGGGGCGCCGTGTCGACTATTCGCCGCTGATCAGCCAGGATGCGTGGGAAGAGGGTGCGACCGACGCCCGCACGGTCGTCGGGCAGCGCGTGCGCTCCCGCAAACCGGCGGTGTTGTGCAGCCACGGCCCGGTGCTTCCCGAGATCATCCAGGAACTGGCGATGGCAACCGGATCGCTCATGGGTTCGCACCTGGGTAACGCCTCAGGGCTGGCAACCGGAGGTTTCTCCGTCGTGCACCTGTCCACCGACAATCCGGGTTCGGGGATCGTCGCGATCGAGACGCACCAGCCTCCCGCGTGAGCGGACTGATCCGGCTCGGCTGGGCCGTGGCTGCGGATCGTGACTCCCGACGCGAGACCGCCTGGCGGCTCCTGCGCGACCTGATCGGCCAGTCCGGCATCCGGCTCTCGAACAGGTGCCCGCGCTGCGGTGGCGACCACGGCCCCGTGGAGCTCGAGGGCGCGGCGGTTACCGCGAGCGTGTCGTACGCAGCCGAGTGGGCTGTCGTGGCACTGGCACCCGCGGAGGCCGGGAGCGTGGGGGTGGATGCCGAGCCCGAGGTCGATACTCGGCGCGACCGGGCAGGTCTTGACGGTGTCCTCGGCGCGGGATCTGCGTCCGCGCGCGATTGGGTGCGGGTGGAAGCCGCGCTCAAGGCCGATAGGCGGGGACTGCGGATCGAACCCGGAGCGGTTCACATCCTGGGCGGCACCGGCACTGACCAGGGTGCAGGCGCGTCGTGGCGTGCCCGCGTCCCGGGGCGCGCGGATGCGGTTCTCGGCTGGGATCTCACAGGACCCCCGGGGATTCTGGTCAGCGCCGCACTCGCTCGCATCGAATCTGCCGACGCCTAGCGCGACGACTTCTTCTTTGCGGAGCTCTTGGACGTACCCGGCCCCGGTGGGAGAGAGGGAAGCGGACCGTCGTCCAACCAGTCCTCCAGCAGCGCCTCGAGGTCGTGACCGGCCTCGGCGACGAAGCGCCGGAAGTCGGCCGTAGTAACGCAGGCGTTCGCGTACGCCGCGCACCACCCGCGCAGCAGATCGAAGAACGGCTCGTCGCCGATCGTCAGACGCACGGCGTGCAGGGTCAGTGCCCCGCGTTTGTAAAGCCGGTCATCGAACATGAGGTCGGCGCCGGGATCACTGATGACGAGGTCCTGCGCGAGATCCGCGAGCTTCGCGTGAGCCCGGCGGGCAGCGCCATCGGCGGTCTCCGCGCCGGCCGCCTCGAACCAGAGCCACTCCGCGTAACAGGCGAATCCTTCGTTGAGCCAGATGTCACGCCACCGCGCCACCCCGACGCTGTTGCCGAACCACTGGTGGGCCAGCTCATGAGCAACGAGTCGCTCCGAGTCGGGGTCGAGGTGGTTTGCGCCGAAGACGGCGGTGCCCTGCGCCTCCAGTGGGATCTCGAGCGGATCCGCTGTCACCACGATCGTGCAGTTCTCCTGCGGATACGGCCCGAACCGCTCCTCGAACGCCGACATCATGCGCGGCAGGGGCCCGAGAGCCCGCTTCACGTCGGCGCGAAGGGACGGGGGTGAGGCAACGACGATGCGATCATCGAGCCGGTGCGATTCGAACTGTCCCACGTAGACAGCAACCAGGTACGTCGCCGTCGGCACTCCGATCGTGTACTCGGCGCTGACCTGGCCGCCCGAGCGCGTACGCGACTGCAGTACGCCGGTGGCGACAGCGGTGTACTCGGCATCCGTCGCGACTCGGATGGTGTAGGTGGCCCGGTTACCGGGGCGATCGTTGCACGGGAACCACGTCGGCGCGCCGATCGGCTGCGATGCGACGAGCGAGCCCTCGGTGAGTTCCTCCCAGCCGATCGTCCCCCAGCGGGATCGGCGGGGCGCGGGCGCGCCCGCATACTCGATCGTCAGCGTCAGGGTCTCCCCCGGTTGCATCGTGCGCGGCAGGGTGACGCGGAGCTTGCGCGGGCCCTGCTTGTGCGGCGTGCGACGCTGTCCCTCGATGCGCACCCGACTGACCCGAAGGCCGACGAGATCGAGCGCGATCGACGACGTCGCGACCACGATCCGGATGCTGAGGGTCGCGCACCCCTCGAGCCTGTTGGTGCGGACGCGGTAGCTCAGATCGAGCGCGTAGGCCTCGACGTCGAACGAGGTGTCGCCGCTCTGGGGAGTGTAGGCGTCGTGGGTGCGCGCCTCGGGGGTCTCTGCGCCAGCTTGCTCGGTGCTGTTCGGACTCACGGGGCCGCCTGGTACGCGCGGATCTTCACCGCGCGCCACGGGCCGATGGGGTTTCCGCTCCACCGAGAACCGACCGGAACGCTCTCGCCGCGCATGACCAGCGAGGCGGGCCCCACGGTTGCGTGAGCGCCGATCGAGGCCGCGGGCAAGATAACCGAGTGCGGGCCGAGCGTTGCGCCGGGTTCGAGGGTGACGGCATCCATACTCATGATCCGATCATGAAACAGGTGAGTCTGCACAACGCATCCCCGGTTCACGGTGGATCCGTCGCCGAGGTGCACGAGATCGGGCTCGGGCAGCCAGTAGGTCTCGCACCATACTCCGCGGCCGACTCGTGCACCCAGGGACCGCAGCCACACCGCAAGTGCCGGGGTTCCGGATGCCGCCCGCGCGAACCACGGCGCCGCAACCATCTCGGTGAAGGTGTCGACCACCTCGGTGCGCCACACGAAACTCGACCACAGCGGATGCTCGCCCGCGCGGATCGGACCGACCAGTGCCCACTTGGCGGCTGTCGTGGCAGCAGCCGCCGCCGCGCCGGCGACGAGCATGACAATGCCAGACAGCAGCACCGTCCACCACGGTCCAATGCTGTTCCACAGGGCGGCCAGGGTCATGAGCACTCCGAAACCGATGAGCCCCGTCACGAACACGGGAACGATCCGCGACAGCTCCCACAGGCTCCGCGCAACGCGCAGTGCTGCGGGCGGCTCATAGGTGCGGGACTCATCGACACTGGCCACGACCCGTCGGAGGCGCACTGCCGGGGACCCGAGCCAAGACGACCCCGCCTTTGCCTTCGCCGGCGCCGCAGAGAGCACCGCGATGAGTCCGTCCTTCGGCACGCGGTGCCCTGGCGCGACCATCCCGGAGTTGCCGACAAAGGCACGCTTGCCGATCCTGACACCGTCGACACGCATCCATCCGCCGCCGAGCTCGTAGGAGGCGACCATCGTGTCATCGGCAAGGAACGCACCATCGTCGATGGTGGTCATCGACGGAATCAGCAGCACCGTGGATGCCTCGACGTTGCGTCCGACTGACGCGCCCAGCATCCGGAGCCAGATGGGCGTGAACAGACTCGAATAGAGGGGGAACAACACGGTGCGTGCCGAATCGAGCAGGCGCTCGGTCGTCCACACCTGCCAGCCGAGCCGGCTGCGCACCGGGTAGGTTCCCTCGCGAAGGCCGAGCGAGAGCAGGCGCACCGCCAGCACGACGGTGCCGGCGAAGACCACACCGGCGATCAGGATGCCGGGCACGAGCCACGCGAGGCCGAGAAGCGTAGCCTCGGCGAGCGTCTGCGCGTCCCGCATCGCGAGCGCCATGACGCCGGCGCCGGCGGCGAACGCGACGATCGGCAGCAGGGCAAGGCCAAGCGAGGAGGCGATGTAGGCCCAGAGCCACCGGTGGGGAGCGGGCGCGTGTTCCGCGGGCCAGTCGGCGGCGGGCTCGCCGACCCGCACCGCGGGCGAGCCTGCCCACGCCTGGTCGGGCTTGACCCGTCCGAACACCGCCGATCCGGGAGCTACCCGCGCCCGCTGACCGATCTTTGTGCCGGGAGCCAGCGTGCTACGGGCACCGATCACGGCATCCGCATCGATCCGGATGCCGCCCACGCGCACCGTGTCGCCATCGACCCACGTGCCGCTGAGATCGACTTCGGGGTCGATCGCCGCGTTGTCGCCGACCTCCAGCATCCCGGTGACAGGGGGCAGCGTGTGCATGTGGACGTCGCGGCCGATCGAGGCCCCCAGCGCCCGCGCGTAGTAGGTGACCCACGGCGCTCCGACGAACCCGACGGCGTCGACCTGATCGGCGATCTGCTCGGCCAGCCACAGTCGCAGGTGCACGCCGCCGCCGCGCGGATAGTCACCGGGTTGCAGTCCCGCGAGCAGCGTTCGGGCCGCGATCACCGCGATCGACATGCGCCCGAACGGGGTCGCGAAGACGAGGAGGCCGATGACGAGCACCCACCACGGCACGTCCGGGAGGAACGTAAAGCCACCGCCGAGCTGCAACAGCGCGCTCGCGGTAAGGAGGTAGAGGAGCCACCGGATGCCGGACAGGATGAACAGCGGCGCCCCGAGCAGGGTCTGGGCGAGCCGTGTGGTGGCCGGGGTGGGGACGGCGCGGTGGAACGCGGCGGCAGACGCGTCGGCGGCGGCATCCGTTTTCGGAAGAAGGGACGCCATGGCCCCGAGGCGGGGCATGTCGTAGATGTCGGCGACCGTGAACTCGGGAAGCCGCACCCGCACCCGCGAAGCAAGCTGCGCAGCGGCGAGCGACCCGCCGCCGAGGTCGAAGAAATCCGACCCGCGATCCTCAGCGGGAACACCGAGCACAGCCTGCCACTGCTCAGCCAGCCATGCCTCGTTCTCGGACAGCCCCGCAACCGGCTGCTCTGCCCCGGGAACCGGCCACGGCAGCGCTGCGCGATCGACCTTCCCCGACGTGCGCGCCGGAAGGTCAGGCAGCAGCGCGAACAGGGGCATGATGCCGGCGGGCAGGCGGTCTGCGAGGAACGTTCGGGCTGCGGCACGATCGAAGAGGTCGGGATCGTCGACGACGATGTACCCGACCAGGACGGGGTTGCCGGCCTCCGACGTGCGAACCGCGGCAGTCGCGGCGGTGACCCGGGGAAGATCCTGCAGGGCAGCCTCGACCTCACCGAGTTCGATGCGCCGCCCACCGATCTTCACCTGATCGTCGGCTCGCCCCAGAAAGACGAGCCCCTCGGGTTCGTAGCGCACGAGATCGCCCGAGCGGTAGGCGCGATCCCACCCCAGCGTCGGCATGGGAGCGTACTTTTCGGCATCCTTCGCCGGGTCGAGGTAGCGAGCGAGCCCGACGCCGCCGATGATCAGCTCGCCGCTCTCCCCCTCCGAGACCGGGACACCCTCGGCATCCACCACCGCAAGCGACCAGCCCTCGAGAGGAAGCCCGATGCGGACCGGGGCGTCGGGCACGAGCGGCGCAGCGCACGAGACGACAGTCGCCTCGGTAGGACCATAGGTGTTCCAGACCTCGCGGCCCTCGGCTGCCAGGCGCGTCCCGAGTTCGGGCGGCACAGCTTCGCCGCCGAAGATCAGCAACCGGACGTTGTCGATCGTCGAACTCGGCCACATCGCGGCGAGGGTTGGAACCGTCGAGATCACCGTGATCCCCTGTCGCGCAAGCCAATTCGCAAGATCCACCCCGGAGCGAACCAGGGCACGCGGTGCAGGAACGAGGCAGGCTCCGTGCGCCCACGCGAGCCACATCTCCTCGCAGGACGCATCGAACGCCACCGACAGTCCCGCCAGGACCCGGTCGGAGGTCCCGAGCGGCTCCTCCTGCAGGAACAGGCGACTCTCGGCATCCACGAACGCCGCCGCACACCGGTGCGTGACAGCAACACCCTTGGGGACCCCAGTGGAGCCGGAGGTGAAGATGATCCACGCGTCGTCATCCGGCGACGGCTGGGCGAGGACGTCGAGCGCTCGCGTGTGCCCCGCGGGGCCTCGCCGGCGAACAGGTCCTCGTCTTCGTCGGCTTCCTCGTCGACGGAGTCATCGATGGTTGGAATCTCGGCCGTCACATCCGACGGTTCCGCGGCATCCTCACCGGACGCGTGCGCACTCGGGGAGTACAGGCCGCGACCGGTGATGACACCGCGAACGCCCGCCTCCCCGAATACGAGCGCGGCGCGCTCCTCCGTGTCATCCGCGTCGACCGGCACGTATGCAGCGCCGGCAGCCATCACACCGAGGATGGCGATGTAGAGCTCTTTGGTGCCCGACGTCATGCGGATGCCGACGCGATCGCCATGCCGCACGCCAGCGGCCACGAGGCGCGAGGCGGTGAGAGCGACCCGGGCAGCGAGCTCCCGGTAGCTCACCGCCGGCCCCGCGCCGTCATCGATCGCGGAAGCCTCGGGATGGCGACGCACCGTCTCTTGCAGGATGTCGACGAGCGTACGCGGCGCAGCGGCGTGAGCGGCCCGATCGAGGAATGCCGCCTGGTCGAAAGTCACGATCCGACGGTACCGGGGCACGTCGTGCCGGGTAGGGGAAACGCTGCAGACCGCCCGAGCCCGTTTACCTGCTGTTCACCTCTACCAACCGATCCCTTAAGAGTCGCTGTCTACCGTCACGTCAGTGCCCTGCACCGGGCCCGCCATATATACCCCGACACAGTGAAGGATTCACAGTGAAGATCACCCGCTTCGCCCAACTGGGCGCTGTCGCCGCCGTCGCCACCCTCGCGCTGGCTGGCTGCGCCTCAAACGAGTCCAACGGCGGCTCCACCACCGAGCCCACCGAATCGACCCTCTCGGGCACCATCGGCGCGACCGGCGCTTCGTCGCAGACCGCCGTGCAGGAGGCCTGGGTCGCCAACTTCCAGATCGCGAACCCCGACGTGACCGTCAACTACGAGCCGACCGGTTCGGGCACGGGCCGCGAGAACTTCATCGCCGGCGCCAGCAACTTCATCGGCTCGGACCGCGCGTTCAAGATCGAGGAGATCGAGGAGAACACCTTCGCAGCGTGCGCCGACGGCGGCTCGGCCGGCATCGTCGAGATTCCGATCTACATCTCCCCGGTGGCCGTCGCCTTCAACCTGGAGGGCGTCGACTCGCTCAACATGAGCGCCGACGTCATCGCGGGCATCTTCGCCGGCACGATCACCAACTGGAACGACGCTGCGATCGCCGACCTCAACGACGGAGTCACCCTCCCCGACCTGGCGATCTCGCCGGTGCACCGCTCCGACGACTCGGGCACGACCGAGACCTTCACCTCTTACCTCTCGGCCGCAGCCCCCTCGGTGTGGACCTACGAGCCCGACGGAGAATGGCCGATCTCGGGCGGCGAGGCCGCACAGGGCACCTCGGGCGTCGTCGACGCCACGAAGAACGGCAACGGCACCATCACGTACGCCGACGCGTCGCAGGTCAGCGGCCTGGGCACCGTGTCGGTCGGCGTCGGCGGCGAATTCGTCCCCTACTCGGCTGAGGCCGCCGCGATGATCGTGGACTCCTCGCCCCTGCAGGAAGGCCGCACCGAGGGCGACATCGTCTTCGACATCGACTACGCGACCGAAGAGGCCGGGGTCTACCCGATCGCCCTCGTGAGCTACGAGATCGGCTGTGTCGAGTACGAGGACGCGAACATCGCGGAGCTCGTCTCGGCCTACTTCACCTACATCGCCAGCCCCGAGGGCCAGGATGCCGCTGCGGAGAACGCCGGCTCGGCCCCCATCTCGGACTCGCTGCGTGAGAAGGTCAACGCCGCAATCGCCCTGATCGGCTGATCAACCTCCCTCTCGGCCGCCCCGTTCGGTACATTCACGATGTACTGAACGGGGCGGGCTGAGCGAGAGAGCCGGTTTCACCGGAGCTCTCGCTGAGCCTGACCCGGACTCGACACGAAGGACACACGGATGGCGACGACCACGGACGCGGGACCCGAAGCCCCGGCGAAGATCCACGCCAAGAAACGCCCGGGAGACCTCGTCTTCTCGGGAACGGCGCTCGGGGCAGGGATCATCATCCTGGCGGTCCTGGCCGCTGTCACGATCTTTTTGGTCATCGAGAGCATCCCCGCCTTCACGACTCCCCCGGACGAGAACCCGCTCCTGAAGGGCCGGACCTTCCTCGAGTACACCTGGCCGCTCGTGTTCGGAACGATCTGGTCATCGATCCTCGCGCTGGTGATGGCCGCGCCGCTCGCGATCGGGATCGCCCTGTTCATCTCGCACTACGCACCGCGCCGGGCGGCAGCCGTCCTTGGGTACATCATCGATCTCCTCGCCGCCGTGCCCTCGGTGGTCTTCGGCCTCTGGGGCGGCCTGGTGCTCGCCGGGTTCGTGCAGCCCTTCTATGTGTGGCTGAACACTTACCTCGGATGGATTCCGCTGTTCAGCGGCCAGGTGTCAGCCACCGGCCGCACGATCCTCACAGCCGCCCTCGTGCTCGCGATCATGGTGCTGCCGATCATGACCGCGATCTGCCGCGAAGTCTTCCTGCAAACGCCAGTGCTTCATGAAGAGGCGGCTCTCGCCCTGGGCGCCACCCGCTGGGAAATGATCAAGATGGCAGTGCTGCCCTTCGCCCGCGGTGGCATGGTATCGGCGGCGATGCTCGCACTCGGTCGAGCACTCGGCGAGACGATGGCCGTCACGATGGTGCTCTCGGTATCGGGAGTCGTGACCTTCGAGTTGCTGACCGCAACCAACCCGACCACCATCCCGGCGAACATCGCCCTGCAGTTCCCCGAGGCATACGGCACAGGTGTGAGCCTGCTGATCGCCACCGGCCTCGTTCTGTTCGTCGTCACCTTCGCCGTCAACGCGATCGCTCGCTGGATCGTCAACCGCCGCGCTGAGTTCTCGGGAGCCAACTGATGTCCACCGCTACCGCCACCGCGACGCGTTCTGGCGTCAACAACTTCTCGAACGGACGGCTCCCCCGGGGAACGAGCTGGCTCCTGCTCGCAGGCTCCCTCCTGGTCATGGGCCTAGTGTTCTTCCTCCTGAACATCGACCAGCCCGTCGCCAACTACAACATCGTCGCCGCTGTGTTCCTGGGCGCGGTGTTGTACGCCATCCTGATCTTCGTCGTGGCATCCATCGTCGAGGGACGCCGCAACGCGACTGACCGATTCATCACCGCGGTGGTCTCGGCAGCGTTCACCGTCGCTCTCCTGCCGCTGATCTCCCTGCTGTTCACGGTTCTGGTCAACGGTCTTGCCCGGTTCGACCTCGACTTCTTCACGCAGTCGATGCGCAACGTCATCGGCGACGGCGGCGGCGCCTTGCATGCCATCGCCGGAACTCTGATGATCACGCTCACCGCGACGATCATCTCGGTGCCGATCGGCCTCATGACATCGATCTACCTCGTCGAGTACGGCAACAGCGGCAAGCTCGCTCGAGCGATCACGTTCTTCGTCGACGTGATGACCGGCATCCCCTCGATCGTCGCGGGTCTTTTCGCCTACGCCGTGTTTGTCATCTTCTTCGGAGCCGGATACTCGTCAGGTTTCGAAGGCGCCATCGCGCTGAGCGTGCTCATGATCCCGGTCGTCGTCCGATCCTCCGAAGAGATGCTGCGCCTGGTTCCCAACGAACTGCGCGAGGCGTCTTTCGCGCTCGGTGTTCCCAAGTGGCTCACGATCGTCAAGGTCGTGCTGCCGACATCCATCGCCGGTATCACCACCGGTGTCATGCTGGCGATCGCCCGCGTCATCGGAGAGACCGCTCCGCTGCTGCTCACCGCCGGCTACACGCAGAGCATGAACTGGAACATCTGGGATGGAAACATGATGACCCTCCCCGTGTTCGTCTACAACCAGTACGCCAACCAGGGCACCAACCCCGACGCCGCGATTTCGCGCGCGTGGGCCGGGGCCCTGACCCTGATCCTGATCGTCATGGTGCTCAACCTCGCCGCCCGCTTTGTCGCGAAGTTCTTCGCGCCCAAGACCGGTCGCTGAACCCGAAGGAATATCCGTGTCCAAGCGCATCGATGTCAACGACCTCAACGTCTACTACGGCAACTTCCTCGCCGTCGAGGGCGTCTCGCTCACGATCGAGCCCCGCTCGGTAACCGCCTTCATCGGCCCCTCGGGCTGCGGCAAGTCCACCTTCCTTCGCACCCTCAACCGGATGCATGAAGTGATCCCGGGCGCCCGTGTCGAGGGTGAGGTGCTGATCGACGGCGACAACCTGTACGGCGCAGGCGTCGACCCCGTGCTCGTGCGTCGCCAGGTCGGCATGGTCTTCCAGCGCCCCAACCCCTTCCCGACGATGTCGATCCGCGAGAACGTGCTCGCCGGCGTGAAGCTCAACAACCAGCGCATGTCCAAGGGCGACCAGGATGCGCTCGTCGAGAAGTCGCTGCAGGGCGCGAACCTGTGGAACGAGGTCAAGGACCGCCTCGACCGCCCCGGATCGGGTCTGTCGGGTGGTCAGCAGCAGCGCCTGTGCATCGCTCGCGCCATCGCTGTCGAACCGGACGTGCTGCTGATGGACGAGCCCTGCTCGGCCCTGGACCCGATCTCCACCCTCGCGATCGAAGACCTCATCGAGGAGCTCAAGAGCGAGTACACGATCGTCATCGTGACCCACAACATGCAGCAGGCCTCGCGCGTGTCCGACAAGACCGCGTTCTTCAACATCGCCGGCACCGGCAAGCCGGGCAAGCTCATCGAGTACGACGAGACCACCACCATCTTCACCCGCCCGAAGGTCAAGGACACCGAGGACTACGTCTCGGGCCGCTTCGGATAAGCACCGGGAACGGATGGGGGGTGTGGCCTGTCGGCTACGCCCCCTCTTCGGTTTCGGTCACAACGATTCGCGCCGCTGAGCGTCAGTCGCGGGCGCTGAGCAGATAGGCGTTCAGCTCGGCCGTGAAAGCGGCATCCGTCGGGATCGACGACCCGTCGATCGAGGTGATGGGCGCTGCTAGACGAACGCTCGACACGAGCCACGCTGCGTCGATGGTCGCGAGCGACGTGGTCGTGATCTGCTCGTACCCGCTCTCGTAGCCGCGCTCCTCGAGGTAGGCGAACATGCTCAGTTGCGTCGTGCCGTGCAGGATGCCGCCGGTCGGCGCCGGAGTGATGAACCGGTCCCCGCGGCGCAGCACCAGGGACGCCGTGGGAGCCTCGAGCACGAAGCCGTCGGTGGTGACGAAGATCGCGTCATCCGCCCCGCGACGGCGAGCCTCACGAAGCGCCGCCATATTGACGGCGTACGACAGCGTCTTGGCCCCCAGAAGCAACCAGGGCGCGCGCGCCGGGACCGTGGAGTCGTAGCCGCGGTCGAGCGTCACAACACGGATGCCGTTCGTGCGCACCGCGGTGAAGTCAGCCGCGGGTGCGAGCGTGACCCACGCGGTTGGGGTCGGCCCGTGCTCGATACCGCGGCTGAGGATGAGCTTGATGACCGACTCTCCCGCCGGGGCGTGCGCGGCCACCGCGGCAATCGCAGCACGCCACTGCGCCAGGTTCGGCGCCGGAAGATCGCAAATCCGCGCGGAGTGGGCGAGCCGGTCGAGGTGGGCGTCGACTTCTTGAGGGTGACCGTCGACGACGCCGATCGACTCGAAGATGCCGTCGCCGCGCTGCGTGCTCAGCTCGCCGACGCTCAGCGCGGGGGCTTCGGGATCCACCGAGGCGAACGTATCAGCGAAGTCGGTGCGGTCGGCATCCGCCTCAGCAGGCTGGATCATGAGGGCGAAAGTCGTGGCCATGCGATGAAGCCTACGCGTCGGGAATACCCAGTCCGGTGACGCGGTTAGACTGTCATAGCCGGGCCGCAGTAACCCCGGGCTCCATCTTCTGCCGCTACGAGCGGCCTCGCGCCGAGAGGCGTTCTGCGGCCCGGCACTTTCGTGTCTGGGTGGCCTGCAGGTCCGCCGCGACTCCGTCCTCCCGCGCCCACCCCCAGGTCGCTGAACCCGCACGCTCCGAGTGTCGAACCCACACGCTCACGCGCGAACCCACAGCATTCAGCGCCCGAAACCTCTGGGTTCGCGACCAATGGTGTGGGTTCGCGCCACGATGCCAGGGCAGGATGCCGAGGTCAGGGGCTGACCGGCTGCGGCCAGCTGACCGGGACGGAGGCGCTGAACCCACGCCTTTCCGCGCCAGCCCACAGCATCCGACGCCCGAAACCTGCGGGCTCGCGACCGATGATGTGGGTTCGCGCCACGATGCCGGGGCAGGATACCGAGGCGGGGAGCGAGGTCGGGCGCTGCGGCCCTTGATCAGGTGAGGGATTCGCGGCGCCAGAGGGCCGCGCAGGCGCTCAGGTCGGATGCGTAGTCACTCAAGCGCAGCGCGCGGGTCGTGAAGGCGGCGCTGCGGTCTGACTCGGTTGCGTCGTAGTCATCAGCCAGGTATGTGGCACCAGCCGCCTGCACACGGCAGAACGCGGCGGCGCGATCGAGAGCTACCGCAAAGTCACCGCGGAAGAGCCCTCGCAGGATCGTGTCGACGAGAGTGACGAGCTCGTCGGGGCTTGCCGGAACGGGCGCCCCGGCGATCAGGGCATCCGCCGTGTCGAGAGCTGCGCGCCCCCGCTCGTACGTCAAAGCCGCTGTGCTCGGGTCGTCATGGATCATCAGCTGCACGAGGTAGAGCCGCCAGAGCGCCCCAGGCAGAGTCTTGGCCGGTGAGCGCGACCATAGCTCCGCGATGTCGTCGATCCCGTGCTCGGCGGTGAAGGCGATAAGCCTGTCAACGACGGCCTCGTCGGGGCTGGCCCGAACGCGTGACAACAGCGCCTGCGCCGTCGAGTGCGCGACACGGGAGACCTCGGCGGGGTCCTCGGCAGCAAACAGCCGGTCGAACAGCTCGGCAGGTCTGCGGACGGGCTTGTGGTAGGGCCGGGGGTCGTCACTCACCCGCTCCAGGGTAGTCGCGACGAGAGCCGCTCAGGTCGCGATCGCGACCACCGCGTCGGACGTGGGCTCGCCCGTCGGGGAACCACCGGCAGGCTCGATCGTGATGGCGATCGTGTCACCCGGCTCCATCTCGCCATCGAGGATCCACGTCTCGGTTCGCTGCCCGCTCGCTGCGAACGCGCCGGCCGGGATCGGAGACTCATCGCCTCTCACGAACCACAGTTCATAGCTCTGATCGTCAGCGATCTGCGGAAGTCCGTCCGAGACGATGACGGCCTTTCCGACGGAGTCGGCCCAGTAAACAGTGGACTCGCCGCCGCCTTCGATCTGAGCCGTCGCGGACTGCGCATCCGGTGCCGACTGAACCTCTTGCAGGGCCACGACCTCGGGCGGGCGGTTGACCCAGTCGTTGATGCTGACGGCGGTGAAGCCCAGCGCGACAAGAAGAACGAAGGATGCCGCGAGGGCGAACATGCTGCGCATCCAGCGCGTGCGGGACTGGGTCTGGATGGCGCCAGTACTCGGCGCCGGTGTCGCACCGATCGGGACGGCATCCGTCTGCGGCGCCAGCGCGATTCGGGTGAGGATGTGGTGGCGAAGCTCTGCGGGCGGGTCGACCTCGGGTGCGTAGTCGGCGAGCGCAGCCGCGGTTTCGAGGTCGCGTTCAGCGATGCCGCGCCATTCCGGATGCATCGTGAGAGCGAGGTCGAAGGCCTGCTGCTGCTCAGCGTCGAGAGCGCCGAGGGCGGACGCCGCCGACAGCTCGGCGAACTCCTGCTCGTTCATGAGGCCACCCCCATTTCTGCTCTCAGGCGCGACAAGCCGTCGCGCATCCGGGTCTTCACTGTTCCCAGCGGCGCCCCCACCAGCGCCGCAATCTCGCTCTGACTGTAACCCCCGAAATACGCGAGGGTGAGGGCCTCGCGCTGTGATTCGGGAAGGGCGGTGAGCGCCTCTGTTACTCGTCGGCTCTCGATCCGCAGTTCCGCCTGCTCGGCGACGCCATCGTGAGCGACGTCGATGTCACGGAACCCGACCCGGATGTCGCGATCGACGCTCGCCTGCGAAGCCCGCACGCGGTCGACGGCTCGGCGGTGTGCGATCGTCAGCACCCAGGATCTGCCCTGGCCTTTGTTCGGAGCGAAGCGCGCGGCGGATTGCCACACCTCCAGGAACACCTCCTGCAGAACCTCTTCGCTCTGCGACCGGTCCACCACCACGCGCAGGATGAGTCCGAAGACCCGCGACGACAGCATGTCGTAGAGGCTCGCGAAAGCCTCGTGGTCGCCGCGCGCGACTCGTTCGAGAAGTTCCGCGACGTGATCGACGGCGCCCGCCCCGTCGTCTGGCACGTCCATGCCGTCGATCACCATGCGTCCAGCATGCCGCATGAATTTCCCATCCGATGTCGACTCGCTTCCGAAGACCCCTGTGTAGGCCGCCACGAGCGGACGACCACGAGCCCTGACGAGGCTCCGACAACACCGGAGGAACAATGTTGATCACCAAGAAGTCGCGCGTCGCAGCTGGCGCCTCGCTGGCGTTCGTCGCCGCACTTGCCCTTTCTGCCTGCTCCACCGCCAGCACGGGGGACATGGACGACGAGATGGCCGAGACGCCGATGACCGAACAGACCACTCCCATGGACGACATGGAGGAAATGGATGCCGCCGCCTACCTCGTGGGCCCGGGCTGCATGGAGTACGCCGAGGCCGTGCCTTCTGGCGCCGGCTCCGTCGATGGCATGGCCATGGACCCCGTTGCTACCGCGGCATCCAACAACCCGCTGCTGACGACGCTCACCGCAGCCGTGAGCGGCGGACTGAACCCCGACGTGAACCTCGTCGACACCCTCAACGGTGGCGAGTTCACCGTCTTCGCTCCGGTCGATGACGGGTTCGCGAAGATCGACCAGGCCACGATCGACACGCTGTCGACTGACTCGGATCTGCTGACGTCGATCCTGACGTACCACGTCGTTCCCGGTCAGATCCTGCCTGAGGACCTTCCCGGCACCCACACCACGGTGCAGGGTGCTGACGTGGAGGTGACCGGTTCGGGCGACGAGCTCATGGTCAACGACTCCATGGTCATCTGCGGTGGCGTTCAGACCGCCAACGCTGTCGTGTACCTCGTCGACACGGTGCTCATGCCTCCCATGTGAGCGCCCGTTGACGATCCCCCAGGGTGGAGGGACGCGAGGCCGTCGTCATCTTCGGATGCGGCGGCCTCGTCGTTTCTGTGTGGTCGGAAGCGGCCCCGGACTTCAATCCCCGGGCCGCCCCCAGACGACTCCCGGAAACCTCCCGAAGTCACCGTCGAAGGTCACGATCTGTGCGCGATTCTCGATGGCGAGGGCAGCAAGGTGAGCATCCATGACCAGATTCCCACCGGTGCCGACGTCGGCGAGAAGCATGCGCATCCGATCGGAGTGTCCGGCGCCGGGCTCGGGGCTGATGACGCTAGGTCGATTCATCCATCCGTTGAGGATGTCGAAGGCGTCATCGACCGGTAAGGGATTCGCGTAGATCCGACGACTCGTCGCCAGACGAACAAAGGCCAATGCGCAGACCCACGGAATCGCGACGGTTTCCCTCGAACTCAGTGCGCTATCGAGCCACGTCTTGGCCCGTGCGTGATGACGCGCATCCGCGTCTACGGCGTAGAGCAGGACGTTTGCGTCAACGAGTTTCACTTCGCCAGCTCTTGCTTCTGAGTGATTGCCTCGTCTTCCAGTTCAGCCGCGATAGCGAGAGCACGATCCAACGGGACGCTTGCCTTGCCGAGCCTGTGCACCGGCGTCTCGTAGCTGTCCACGGGATCGGGGTCCAGACCAGCGAGGATCGCCGAGTTCACCGCGTCCTTGAAAGAGAGGCCACGCTCACGCATGACCTTGCGCACGGCTTCCTCGGCAGCTGAGGTCAGCGTGATCGTGGTCCGCATCCGCGCATCATATCATCACTTGCCATGATGCTTTGATGCAGCGCGCATGAGACGCTTTGCGGCAGGGTCGCAAAGCGGATACCGCGCACGAAGTAGGCTGGTAGGCCTGGGGCCTGTAGCTCAGTCGGTAGAGCATCGGACTTTTAATCCGCGGGTCGAGGGTTCGAGCCCCTCCGGGCCCACCACATCAGCGTTACTCGAGTGGTTGTCGCGCGCTATGCGACCTCGACGGGATCACCAATGCGGAGAACTCCGCCGCCGCTCTTGGGGAGCAGGAGCATCCCCAGAGTCGGCGCGGACTGCCCGAACTCGCGCGTGAGGGTTCGCAGCAGCGGGGCGTCCCGCTGACCGGTGTCGGGGTTTGCCATGATCGCAGCGCACCGCACGATAGGACGCTGCACCGCGAACACGACGTCGCCGATCCGCACCCTCCCCTGCCACTCGAGCTCGCTCCACGGCGCAATGCCCTCGACCACGACGTTCGAGCGGAATCGGCGATCATCGACGACGGCTTGAGCGGCCCGGCCAAGTTCTGCGACGGATGCCGACGCATGGACCGACACATACCCGCGGGGGCGATCCTGAAATTGTGAGGTGACCCCATCACCGATGAGCCGAAGGGGAAGCCGCCCTGGCCGGTCTAGGTGCCGAGCATCGGGAGTGTCCCGCAGCCACCCCGTGACGGCATCCTCGATCTGCCGCCGACCGGCATCGTCGAGCGTGCCAGCCACGACCTCCTCGTCACCGTCGCGGATCGTGAGGCGACGCCGGTCGCGGTCGTAGCTCAGCTTCAGCCGCGCGAGCGAGGGCATGTCCATGAGCGCAAGGCCGCGCTTCTTCGGCCAGTACGGCAGCCCGTCCTCGACCTCGGGCTCGACGGCATCGGCGAACCGAAAGGCAAGCACCCGATCACCCTCGACGCGCCCGTCGTCCTGCACCACGATCTGCTCGCGCACTTCGGGCGTGAACCCCTTCACCGGGTAGCGATACAGCGCGGCGACAGATGCCATGCCGCCATCGTGCCACGCGCCGGGTACCGCTCACTTCGATAGACTGCGATCAATGGATGCCGGAACGGATGCCGCGCTCACATCCCTGGGCGACCCGACCCGTGCCCGCATCCTGAGCCTGATGCGCTCTTCGACGGACGGTCGCGTGCTCGTCGGGCGCCTTGCGGTCGAGCTCGGTCTGCGTCAGCCCACGGTGAGTCACCACATGAAGACGCTGCTGACGGATGGGATCGTGACCCGCGAGCCCGAGGGGCGGCAGGTGTGGTACTCGATCGCGCCCGATGCCGCTGACCGCGTCAATGCAATCCTGGGCCGGCGGCGGGAGACGGCATCCGTTGACCTGGCTCGGATTACGACGGACCTCCAGGCCCGATTCGGCGAGCGCGTCGACGCCGACCAGATTCGTGAGGTCGTCGCCGACAGCCATGCACGCCTGTCGGCGACGGATGCCCCTCTTCTGGCATCCCGCACGTTCTCGTTCGCCGCAAGCCGGCTCGAGGCGATCGCGGAGGCATCCTCGTCGAGGGGAGCACCGCCGAGCGTGCTGTTCGTGTGCGTGCAGAACGCCGGCAGATCCCAACTGGCGGCCGGCATCCTGCGCCACCTCGCCGGCGGCGCGGTCAGCGTGCGAACCGCTGGCTCTGCACCTACCACGGACGTTCGCTCGACGATCGTCACCGCGCTGGATGAGATCGGCGTCTCGATCGGCGACGAGTTCCCGAAGCCACTGACCGACGAAGCAGTTCGTGCCGCGGATGTCGTCATCACGATGGGATGCGGCGACGCCTGTCCCATCTATCCCGGAACGCGATACCTCGATTGGGAGCTCGAAGATCCCGTCGGCAAGCCGCTCGCAGCCGTGCGCGGCATCCGTGATGACATCGACAGGCGCGTGCGAGAACTCCTCACAGAACTTCGCTCCGCCGAGAAAGTGAACACGAGCTGAACTCCCCTGGGTTCGGCTTCCCCGATAGATAGATAACCATCTATGCTTTTCTCAACCCAAGAAAGGTGAAGCCCATGTCGACAACCCCTCCCGTCGTCCTGTTCGTCTGCGTCCACAACGCCGGTCGCTCGCAGATCGCCGCCGGATACCTGCAGGCCCTCGCCGGCGACCGTGTCGAGGTCCGCTCCGCGGGATCCCAGCCGAAGGACCAGATCAATCCTGTCGCCGTGCAGGTCATGGCCGAGGAGGGCATCGACATCGCCAATAACTCGCCGAAGGTGCTCACTGTGCAGTCCGTCCAGGAGTCGGATGTCGTCATCACGATGGGATGCGGCGACGCCTGCCCGATCTACCCCGGCAAACGCTACGAGGACTGGCAACTCGACGACCCCGCCGGCCAGGACGTCGAGACCGTGCGTCGCATCCGCGACGAGATCCGGGGACGCGTCGAGACCCTGCTGTCCGAACTCGTCCCCGCAGCGTGACTCTCGCTCCCGTGGCTCGCCGCGCGGTCGCCGAGTTCCTCGGCACCGGACTGCTCGTCACGGTCGTCGTCGGCTCTGGCATCATGGCGACCCGGCTCATGACGGATGTCGGCATCCAGCTACTCGCCAACAGCATCGCGACGGCCCTCGGCCTATCGGTTCTGATCCTGATGTTCGGCACGATCTCAGGCGCACATTTCAATCCGGCGGTGTCGCTCGTGGACTGGTTCCTCGGGCGGCGCCGCCGGGTGGGGCTCACAGGGCCGATGCTCGGGATCTACACGCTCGCCCAGATCGCCGGCGCTATCGGCGGAGCCGTCCTCGCCAACGTCATGTTCGACGTGCCCACGAGCCTGTCGACCACTGCCCGAGCAACTCCGGCAACGCTGATCGCAGAGGTTGTCGCGACGTTCGGACTCGTGCTGCTGATCGTCGCGCTCGCCCGCACCGGGCGCGGCGCTGCAGCAGCACCGGCGGTAGGCGCATACATCGGTGCGGCGTACTGGTTCACCAGCTCGACGTCGTTCGCGAACCCCGCGGTCACGATCGGGCGCCTGTTCAGCGACACCTTCGCCGGCATCGGGGCTACGTCGGTACTCCCGTTCATCGCCGCGCAGCTTGTCGGCGCTGCTATCGCGGTGGTCGCAGCGATCGCGCTCTTCCCCCACGTCGCTGATGCTGCCGAAGAGATCGTCATCCCGCATGCGGATGTCGATCCCGACGCCTCAGCTGTTCACCGCCGCGACCGAACCGCCCCGTAGAATCCGGCCGTGACCGCGAGCGCCCACGACACCGCCACCGCATCGCGCGGCTCGGCAGGCGAGGTGTTCTGGGCCTTCCTGCGCCTGGGCCTTACCTCCTTCGGCGGACCGATCGCGCACCTCGGCTACTTCCGCGACGACCTCGTCGCGCGACGCCGGTGGATGAGTGACAAGGCATATGCCGACCTGGTCGCCCTGTGCCAGTTCTTGCCCGGGCCGGCGTCCAGCCAGGTCGGCTTCGCGATGGGCCTGCACCGTGCCGGCCCGCTCGGCGCTCTCGCGGCCTTCCTCGCTTTCACGCTGCCCTCGGCGATCCTCATGGTCGCCTTCGCGTTCGGCGCGGCACTGTTTGAGGGTGTCATCGGTGCGGGTCTGCTGACGGGCCTGAAGATCGTGGCGGTGGCTATCGTCGCCCAGGCGGTCTGGGGCATGGCGAAGACGCTGACCCCCGATGCGCGGCGTGCCTCAATTGCCGTGGTTGCGGCAGTCGTCGCGCTCCTTCTCGCGGGATCGATCGGACAGGTCCTCGCGATCGTTCTCGGCGCGGTCGCCGGTCTCCTCCTTTGCCGGTCCGCGCCCGCCGGAATCGGCGACACCGGTCTCATGCGTTTCCCGGTATCACGCACAGCAGGAGTCGTCAGCCTGGTGGCGTTCGTCGTCATCCTGCTCGGGATGCCGATCCTCGCCGCCCTCAGCAGCAACGGGGCTGTGAGCTTGTTCGACACGTTCTACCGCGCCGGAGCCCTCGTCTTCGGCGGCGGACACGTCGTCCTCCCGCTGCTGCAGGCGGGGGTGGTCGAGACCGGATGGGTGAGCCCTGAGCAGTTCCTCGCCGGCTACGGCGCCGTGCAAGCGATGCCCGGGCCGCTGTTCACCTTCTCGGCCTACCTCGGGACCCTGTCATCGGTCGGCCCCGGCGGCGTTCTCGGCGCCGCCATCGCCCTGGTCGCGATCTTCCTTCCCGGGTTTCTGCTACTGGTCGGTGTGCTGCCGTTCTGGAACGCTCTTCGAGGGCGAACCTGGATGCAGTCGCTCATGCGCGGGGCGAACGCCGCCGTGGTCGGCATCCTCGGCGCGGCTCTCTATGACCCGCTGTTCACGACGGGGATCGTCGGCGTAGGGTCGTTCAGCCTCGCGCTCGTGTGCTTCGTGCTGCTCATTGCGTGGAAGTTGCCGCCCTGGGCAGTCGTCCTCATCGGGGGTGCGGGCGGCATCCTGCTGGCTGCGCTGGGAGTTTCCTGATCAGCTCGGAATCTCGACCAGTTCAGCGCCGGCGTGCGCGACCTCGGCGAGCGCAGCCTCACTGGATTCGGCGGCGACCCCCGCGATGAGGTTCGTGATCACCCGCACGTGTCTGCCGTGCGCGATCGCGTCCAGCGTCGAGGCGCGGACGCAGTAGTCGGTGGCGATGCCGGCGACATCCACCTCGAGGATCCCGTGCTCGGTCAGCAGATCCGACACCTTGGCGCCGTCATCCGTCGTACCTTCGAAGAGTGAGTACGCCGGTTCTCCTTGCCCCTTCTTGACGTGGTGGGTGACGGATGCCGTGTCGAAACCCGGGTCGTACTCCGCGCCCTCCGTCCCGCTCACGCAGTGGACCGGCCACGTGTCGACGAAGTCAGGTTCGGGATGGAAATGTCCGCCATTGTCGTGATCGGGATGGTGCCAGTCGCGCGAGGCGACGATGATGTCGTATTCCTCGGCGTGCGTCACGAGGTACTGCGAGATCCGTTCGGCTACGGCATCCCCGCCCTCGACACCGAGCGCGCCGCCTTCGGTGAAGTCGTTCTGGACATCGACGATGAACAGTGCCCTACCCATAACGTCGAGGCTACGCTCGTTCACCCGTCGTCGGAATCCCGCTTCTTCCGCAGCGCACGGCGGCTGAGCGGCTGCGACTCGCCCTCGGCGTGGGTGGCTCCGACAAGGTCAGCCGACCGCGGGTCGTGAACCGCTCCCACCACTTCGGGTCCGCGCCGCCAGAGCTTCGACGGCCACCAGATCGCCCGCCCGATGTCGTACGACAGGGCCGGGACGAGGAGCGAGCGCACGACGAAGGTGTCGAGCAGCACACCGAACGCGACGATGAACGCCAGCTGTGCGAGGAACAGGATCGGGATGACCCCGAGCGCAGCGAAGGTCGCTGCGAGCACGAGGCCCGCCGATGTGATCACCCCGCCGGTGGCGACGAGCCCGCGCAAGATGCCGCGACGCGTGCCGTGCACGAGCGACTCCTCCCGCACGCGCGACATCAAGAAGATGTTGTAGTCGACGCCGAGGGCAACGAGGAACACGAATCCATAAAGCGGTACTGCCGGGTCTGCGCCCGGGAACCCGAGGACGTAGTCGAAGACGAGCGCGCTGACACCGAGGGCCGAACCGAACGACACGACAACCGTGAGGATCAACAGGACCGGCGCGAGCACTGCCCGCAGCAGCAGCATCAGGATCAGCAGGATGACCACCAGCACGATCGGGATGATGACGGTGCGATCGCGGATCGAGGTGTCGTTGGAATCGACATCCGTCGCCGTCACTCCGCCGACCAGGGCGACACCGTCGCCGAGCTCGTCGGTGAACGCGACGCGCAGGTCGCGCACGGTTTGCTCGGCCTCGACCGAGTCCGCGGCATCCGTCAGCGTCGCGATCACGAGCACGTCGCCGTCCGAGACGGTGGGGCTCGGCGCCGGAGTACCCGGCGGCCCGAAGGCCGTGAAGACCGGCTCCCCGTTTTCGACAGAGACAGGCGCCTGTCCGCTCGGCGAGTCCTCGGAGGCGACAGATACCGAGTCGATCCCGGCGCTGTCGTCGAGGATCGTGACCGCGGCGGCAAGCTCGCTCTCGGGAACGATCACGTAGACGGGGCTACCGGAGCCTGCCGGGAAGTGCTCGGCGAGAACATTCTGCCCGTCTCGCGCTTCGGAATAGCCCAGCACGAGGTCGCTGGATGCCACACCATCCGCTTTGAACTGGGTGACACCGAGGGCTGCCACCAGCAGCGCGACCGTCGTGATGATCCAGACCGGGCGCGACCGTCGCGCGATCAGGCGCGCTTGGCGTGGCCAGAATCCCTTGACCGGCTTGGTGAAGTCGTCGGGAAGCTCTGCGAGCCCGTGCTTGGGGATGAACGGCCAGAACGCTACGCGGCCGAAGAGCGCGAGCAGCGCGGGCAGGAAGGTGAGGGCGGAGAGCATCGCGAACGCGATGCCGATCGAGGCGATGGGTCCTAGCGCCCGGTTGGTCGCAAGATCCGAGAGCAGCAGGATCAGAAGACCCGCGATGACTGTGCCGCCCGACGCGAGGATCGGCTCGAAGGATCCCTTCCAGGCACGCAGCGTCGCGTTCCATCGCTGCTCGCCCTCGCCGATGGCCTCCCGGAATCTCGCGACATACAGCAGGGCATAGTCTGTTGCCGCGCCGATCACGAGAATGAACAGGATGCCTTGGACCTGACCGTTGAGGACGAAGACGCCGGCGTAGGCGAGCCACCACACAACGAGCAGCGCCACGGTCAGCGCGAAGGTCGAGGTCATGAGCACGAGGATCGGCAGCAGCGGCGATCGGTAGACGATCACCAGGATGACGAACACCGCCACTAGGGCGACGATGAGCAACAGTCCGTCGATGCCGAGGAATCCCTTGACGAGGTCAGACGTGAAGCCTGCCGGTCCCGTTACCCACCCCTCGAGCGGCGCCTGCAGATCGTCGGTGACGAGGGTACGGATCTCTTCGACGATCTCACGCACTTCACCCGACGAATCGATCGGGATGAAGCCCTGCACCGCTTCGCCGTCATCCGAGACCACCGGTGGGGATACTCCATCGAGGACACCGTCGATGTTCGCGATCTCGTCGACGAGCGTCTGGACCTCGGCGAGCTGATCATCGGTGAGCTCTCCGTCGCCCGTCACGACAAGGACGGCGGGGATTGCTTCGTCACCCAAGAAGTCTGGGAGGCGCTCAGCGACGCGCGTGGCGTCCGCGCTCTCGGGGAGGAAGCTCGACTGGTCGTTGCTCGCGACCTCGTCGACCTTTCCGAAGTAGGGGCCCCCGACCGACCCCACCCCGACCCAGATCAGCACGAGCAACGCGGGGATGCCGATTCGCAACCACCGGGAGGGGCGGACGGAGTTCTTCTTCTGAGCCATCTTGCTAGCTTATCTAGCTAAACCGGCATCCGCGCAAGCCCTATCGTTGACGGATGGTGTCGGCAGCAATCGCTCTCCTGGGAGCGTTCATTTACGGCGCCGCCGACTTCTTCGGGGGCCTTGCAGCCAGACGCTTGCGCTCGATCGTCGTTACCGCGACGGCGGCTCTGAGCGGTCTGGTCGTTCTGTTCATACTGATCCCCCTGCTCGGAGCCCGGTGGAACATCGAAGACGTCGCCTGGGGCGCGCTCTCGGGAGTGTTCGGCGTGACAGCGATCGCGCTTCTATACGCCTGCCTCGCGATCGGCCCGATGAGCATCCTCTCCCCCGTCACCGCGGTCACGTCCGCGATTGCACCGATGATCTGGGGGCTCACGATCGGCGGTGAGAGCCTGACGGTCACCGGCTACCTCGGGCTCGGGGTGGCTCTGATCGCCGTCGTGCTCGTCGGATTCATCCCCGGACAAGGTGCGGTTCGTCCGTCAGCGCGCGGACTCGTGATGGCGATCGGCTCTGGATTGGCGATCGGCGCATTCCTTATCACCCTCGATCAGGCCAGCGATGACAGCGGGCTCGTGCCGATGATCGCCAACCGCGCCACGAACGCGACCATCACGATGGTCATCGTCGTTGCGATGATCATCGCCGCCACACGGCGGGGAGCCAGCGCGACATCCGCGCTCCGAGCCCGCGGTATCGAACTCGGCGCGACCCCCACCGGGCACGCCGACCTCGAGCATGCGCGCACCTCTCCGACAGGGACGGCACGATCCACGCCCGCAGGATGGGGCCTTGCCTTCGTGTGCGGTGTGCTTGATGTCACCGCCAACGTGCTGCTACTCGCTGCACTCCGTCTCGGAGACCTGTCGATCGTGGCAGCCCTTACCGCTTTGTACCCCGCCGGGACGATCCTGCTCGCCGCCGTCGTGCTTCGCGAGCGCGTCGCTGCCGTGCAGTGGCTGGGTCTTGCGCTGGCTCTGGGCGCCGGCGTGCTGCTGGCACTCGCTTGACGCGGCGTCAGACCTCAAGGAACAGCAGCACGACCGACACGACAAGGCCGATGAGGGCAAGCGCGGCGAAGCCTGCGGTGAGACGAGCGAGCGAGCGCACCAGCGGCGACGTCCGGGAGACCCGGACGGTATCGTGCCGACCGAGGCGCGCCCACAGGTCGACCTCTTCATCGTGCACGGTCGCGCCGTGCGGCAGCGGGGCTTCGCCGAGGATGCCGCTGTCATCGAACCATCGCACCACCTCGCCGGCGGGAGTTGGCGAGACGACGGCCCGTACGGGCACCCACGACCCGTCGGCGACCCACGCGATCAGGGCCGCGATGCCGAGGAGCACAGCCGCGCCAAGTCCGATCCAGGTGTAGATCTCCAGGGCAACGGCTAGCGCGGGTGGCACAGCCCCATTCTCTCAGGGAGCGGACCTGCCCACCCAAGGGTTCGCTCCCCCGGGCCATAAACGGAGCCACCTAAGGGAATCGTCCCCACCGCCACTCCAGCCGCCGCTTCGCGGCGCCCGGAGCCTCTGGCGGCGTGGGCCCACCCAAGGGTTCGCTCCCCGCCGGATGAACGAAAGAGACCGCCCTACGGACGGTCTCTTTCGTTCAGAGCCACCTAAGGGAATCGTCCCCACCGCCACTCCAGCCGCCGCTTCGCGGCGCCCGGAGCCTCTGGCGGCGTGGGCCCACCCAAGGGTTCGCTCCCCGCCGGATGAACGAAAGAGACCGCCCTACGGACGGTCTCTTTCGTTCAGAGCCACCTAAGGGAATCGAACCCTTGACCTATTCATTACGAGTGAATCGCTCTGCCGTCTGAGCTAAGGTGGCGTGATCGCTCGCGCGATGCACGATCAACGATCTTACCGTGTCCCCACTCGGCTCGTGACCACCTGTCACTACTCGCAGACAAGGCCGTCGGCTGGCACGATGCCGTCGATGAAATAGGCCTCGACGGCATCATCCACGCATGTGTTGCCCTTGTTGTAGCCGGTGTGGCCCTCACCGACGCGCGTGATGAGCACGCCCGACTCGAGCTGCTCGGCCAGCGCGACCGACCAGTCATACGGTGTCGCCGGGTCACCCGTCGTCCCGATCACCACGATCGGCTCGGCACCTGCTGCGGCGATCGGCTCCCGAACGCCAGTAGGTGCGTATGGCCATACGTCGCACAAGTCCACGCCCTCCCAGTAGGGGGCGATGGTCGGGGCCTGCTGGGCGATAGCTGCCTGAGACGCAGCGCGCTCGGCATCCGTCTCGCCGTCCGGGTAATCCATGCAGTTGTAGGTCAGAAAAGCCTCGGTCGAATTGTCGAGATACTGGCCGCCCTGGCGGTTGTAGTAGAAATCGGCGAGAGTGAATGCGGTGCTGGGATTCCCCCGCAGCACGTCGGTGAGCGCCTGCGTGAGGTACGGCCAACTCTCTTCCGCGTACAGCGCGGTGACGATGGCGGTCACGAGCGAGTCAGCGCCCAGCATCCGGCCATCGCTGTTGCGGATGGGGTCGCGGTCGACGCTGGCCAGAAGGATCGCAAGATCTCCCATGGCCTCATCGACCGAACCGCTGAAGGGGCAATCGCTCTGACCCACGCACGACGCCATGTAGGCGCGTAGCGCGTTCTCGAAGCCGATGGCCTGCTGGGTCGAGACATCAAGCCCGCTCAAGGACGGATCGATCGCGCCATCGAGCACGAGACGCCCGACACGATCCGGGTAGTGCTTCGCGTACGTCGCCCCGAGGAAGGTGCCATACGAGTAGCCGAGGTAGTTGAGTTTCTCGTCGCCAAGAACCGCGCGCAACAGGTCCATGTCCTGCGCCGCGTTTCCGGTCGTGATGAACGGCAGGATGCCGTTGCTGTTCTGCTCGCACGCGGCCGCGAACTCCTGCTGTTGCTCGGTGACGAACGCGTCCCATTCGGCGGAACGGCGCTGCCCGGGCGGGATGTCAAAGACGAACGAATCCATGCCCGCAGCGTCCAGGCACGTGACCGCGGTGGACTTGCCGACCCCGCGGGGATCGAAGCCAATGACGTCGTAGTTCTCCTCGAGCGCCTGACCGACCGCGAAACCCAGGGAATCGCGCACGAGATCCACGCCGCTCGCTCCCGGGCCGCCGGGATTGGTCAGCAGCGAACCGAGCGGCTCACCACCGGTCGCCGCGTGACGGATGACAGAGAGGTCGATCGTCCCCGCATCCGGGTCGCTCCAGTCCAGGGGCGCGGTGACGGTGGTGCAGTCAAAGCCTTCGCCGCAGGCGGCCCAGTCCAGTGTCTGCTGATAGAAGGAAAGAAGATCCTCCGCGACCCCGTCGGTGATCGGTGTCGGGGAACGGTGCGGGGCTGAGCTCTGATCCGGCATCGGGATGAGGTAGCAGCCGGCGAGCGCGACAGCCGCCGCCACCATCGTGGCGCTCGCTGTCAGGATGCGTCGAGCGAGGCGTGCGGTCATGGTGTCCTTCCCGACGAGACGGTGATGAGCAGGCTCTCGAGAGCAAGGGTGGGTGCGACGTTCTGTTCGAGGTTCCGGCGCGTGCGGGCGATCTCATCGAGCACGACCAGCGTGCGCTGCGGTGACCACGCCGCCGCGAGCGCGCGAAGGTCCTCGTCCAGCTCTCGGTTGATCAGGACACTCCCTCCTGTCGGGTCGGTCCTGCCGAACTGAATCATGAGTACGTCGCGGTACAGCGATTGCAGATCCGTGAGCACGCGGTCGATTCCGTCGCGCAGGCTCCGGGTCGCGCGGCGCTTCTGATCCTCTTCGAGCGCGGTGATCTGCGCTCGAACCGCCGGCGGCACGGCTGCGCCCTCGGCGATTCCGAGAGTGCGCTTGAGGCTCTCGCGCTCGGTCTCGTCTCGCTCCGTGGTGAGCGCCTTGGCGTCATCCGTAGCCGCCTGGACGATGCGACCTGCCACATCGACAGCATCGCCGACGCTGCGAACACCGAGCGCAGCTCGCAGCGTCACGTCTCGACGTGCACGAGCTTCGCCATCCGTGGCGAGCCGCTGTGCCATGCCGATGTGCCGTTGCGCGTGCCGCGCTGACTGCTCAGCAGTGACGGGATCGGCTCCGGTTCGCTGGGCGATGAGCGCAGCGACGTCGGCGACGTCGGGCTCGCGCAGGCGCACCACACGCACCCGAGAACGGATGGTCGGAAGAAGGTCTGCATCGCTCGGGGCGCACAGCACCCACACGGTGCGCTCGGGTGGCTCCTCGAGCGCTTTGAGCAGAACGTTGGAGGTGCGCTCGGCCATGCGGTCGGCATCCTCGACGATGATCACCCGATACCGGCCGAGCGAGGGGGCGAAGTAGGCGCGCTCGACCAGCTGCCGAGCCTCGTCGATGCGGATGATGACCTGCTCGGTTCGCAGCACTGTCACATCGGGGTGGGTCCGCGCGATCACCTGACGCATCGTGGCCTCGTCGCCGGGCTCGGCGATGAGCGCTGCCGCGAACGCCGCAGCGAGGGTCGAGCGGCCAGAGCCGGGTGGACCCGTGATCAGCCAGGCGTGCGCGAGTGAGTCGGGGTCGGATGCCGCGGCCTGGAATTGCGCGACGGCCTCCGGCTGCCCCCACACGGCGCCCCACGGAACTACCTGTTCGGGGGGCGCTTGCTGCATGCAGACCAGCGTAGCTGCGGCATCCGACGATCTGCCGTGAGCCACCGGGGCGGCCTACGTCACCGAGCGAGCAGAGCCGTCACCCTCGCGCGGACCGCCTCGGCGATCTCGCCTGCCGGGAGCGAGGCATCCAGCACGAGGAAGCGCTCGGGTTCAGCGGCAGCCAGCGCAAGGTACTCGGCACGCACGCGGGCATGGAACTCGTCACGCTCTGCCTCAAGCCGGTCAAAGGGCTTGTCGGCGGCGTCGAGCCGCGCGCGAGCTGCCTCGGGGTCGAGATCCAGCAGCACGGTGAGGTCAGGAAACAACCCTCCGGTAGCCCAGAGCGACAGGTCGCGGATCTCGTCGCGACCCAATACCCGACCCGCGCCCTGGTAGGCGACGGACGAGTCGAGGTAGCGGTCCTGGATGACTACCTCGCCCCGCGCGAGAGCCGGGCGCACCACCGTGGCGATGTGATGAGCTCGGTCGGCTGCGTAGAGCAGCGCTTCGGCACGCGGCGACACCTCGCCTCGATGGTGCAGGACGATGTCACGGATGAGCACACCGACCTCGGTCCCGCCGGGTTCGCGCGTGCGCACCACGATGCGGCCCTCAGACTCGAGCCAGTCGCGAAGCAGGCTTGCCTGCGTGGTCTTGCCCGACCCGTCACCGCCCTCGAGGGTGATGAACAGTCCCGGTGAGGTCACTTCTTGGCCGTCGTCTTGCGCGTCGTCGTAGCGCGCTTGGTCGTGCGCTTGGGTGCTGGCCCCTTCGCGCGTTTGTCAGCGAGCAGCTGCACGGCACGCTCGAACGTCACATCATCGACCTGTTCACCGCGCGGAATCGTCGCGTTGGTCTCACCGTCGGTGACGTAGGGTCCGAACCGGCCGTCGCGCAAGCGGATCGGCTTGCCGCTGGTCGGGTCGGCCTCGAACTCCTTGAGCGCACTCGACGCGCGGCGGGCACCGTACTTCGGCTGGGCATAGAGTTCGAGCGCCTGCTCGAGCGTGATGTCGAAGATCTGCGCCTCACTCTCGAGCGAGCGCGAGTCGGTGCCCTTCTTCAGGTACGGACCGAATCGACCGTTCTGCGCCGTGATCTGCTCGCCCGAGGCGGGATCCTCACCCACGACACGCGGCAGATCGAGCAGGCGCAGCGCCGTCTCGAGGTCGATCGTGTCCACCGACATCGACCGGAACAGTGACGCCGTGCGGTTCTTCGGGGCAGCGCTCTTCGCGGTGGACTTCTTGCCCTTCGCCGCGGGCGCCGGCTCAGCCGGTGCTGTCTCGAGAACCTCACCGGTCTCCGGGTCAACGACCGCGGCGGCCTCGGGCTCGGTTTCTTCGATGTAGGGGCCGAATCGGCCATCCTTGACGACGACGAGCTTGCCGTTGGCGGGGTTCTCGCCGAGGACGCGGTTGCCGGCGACCGGGGCGTCGATCAGTTCCTGTGCCTTCTCGGGCGTGAGCTCGTCGGGCGCGAGGTCGTCGGGAACGTTGACGCGGCGCGGGTCGGCATCCGGGTTCGCAGGGTCGATGACCTCGAGGTAGGGCCCGTACTTGCCGACACGCAGGGTCACGGTGTCGCTGATCGGACGCGCGTTGAGCTCACGCGCGTCGATGTCGCCGAGGTTGTCGACGATGTTGCGAAGGCCGACGTGGGCATCCGAACCGTAGTAGAACTCCTTGAGCCACTCGATGCGCTTCTGCTCACCCCGCGCAATGGCGTCAAGGTCGTCTTCGAGCGCGGCAGTGAAGTCGTAGTCGACAAGCTCCGAGAAGTGCTCTTCGAGCAGACGCACGACGCTGAACGCGACCCAGCTGGGCACAAGGGCCTGACCCCGCTTGGTGACGTACCCGCGGTCGAGGATGACGTCGATGATGCTCGCGAACGTCGACGGGCGTCCGATGCCCTTCTCTTCGAGCGCCTTCACGAGGCTCGCCTCGGTGTAGCGGGGCTTGGGGCTCGTGCTGTGGCCCTTGGGCTCGACATCCGTGAGACTCAGCACATCGCCGACCGCGAGCGCCGGCAGCGACTGGTCGTCGGAGCGGTCGGCATCGGCACGCTTTTCGTCGCGGCCCTCTTCGTAGGCTTCGAGGAAGCCCTTGAAGGTGTAGACGGTTCCGGATGCCGTGAACTCGGCCTTCTTGCCATCGGCATCGAGGGCCAGCGTGACGGTGGTGGTCTCGTACTTGGCATCCGACATCTGGCTGGCGATCGTGCGTTTCCAGATGAGGTCGTACATGCGCTCTTCGTCGCGGTCGAGCTGGCCGGTGACCTCGCTCGGGCGGCGGAAGAACTCACCCGACGGACGGATCGCCTCGTGCGCCTCCTGCGCGTTCTTGGAGTTGTTGCGGTACGTCCGCGGGTTCAGCGGCACGGCCTTGTCGCCGTAGAGCTCGACGGCCTGCGTGCGCGCGGCGGTGACCGCCTGCGCCGACAGGGCCGTCGAGTCGGTGCGCATATAGGTGATGTACCCCTTCTCGTAGAGGCGCTGAGCGACGCTCATGGCGTGTTTCGCGCTCATCGAGAGCTTGCGGCCTGCCTCCTGCTGCAGGGTCGAGGTCGTGAACGGCGGCTTGGGGCTACGGGTGCCGGGCTTTGCGTCAAGGGCGGTGACGGATGCCTCAGCAGCGGCCTCCACGGCTGCGGCGAGTGCGCGCGCCGCTGCTTCGTCGAGGACGACGACCGCCTTCTTCAGCTGGCCCTTGTCGTCGAAGTCCGCTCCGCGCGCGAGCGATGCGCCGTCGAGGCGCGCGAGGCGCGTCGTGAAGGAAGAGCCATTCTTGCCGGCGAGAGCCTCGACGTCCCAGTAGTCGGCGGGAACGAACGCCATCCGCTCCCGCTCGCGGTCGACGACCATGCGGGTTGCGGCGGACTGCACGCGGCCGGCAGAAAGGGCAGCTCCTTCGCGGCCCGAGCCGACCTTGCGCCACAGCACCGGCGAGACATCCCACCCGTAGAGGCGGTCGAGCACGCGCCGGGTCTCCTGCGCGTCGACCAGGGCAAGGTCGAGGTCTCGGGTCTTGTCGACGGCGGCACGGATCGCATCCTTGGTGATCTCGTGGAAGACCATGCGCTTGACGGGAACCTTGGGCTTGAGCACCTCGAGCAGGTGCCAGGCGATGGCCTCACCCTCGCGGTCCTCATCTGTGGCCAGCAGGACCTCGTCGGCATCCTTCAGTGCGCGCTTGAGTTCAGCGACGGTCTTGGTCTTGCGATCACTGATGACGTAGTAGGGGTCGAAGTCGTTGTCGACGTCGATCGAATACTTCCCGTAGGCCTGCTTCTTTTCGGCCGGGATGTCCTTCTTGCTCGCAAGGTCGCGGATGTGTCCCACCGAGCTGAGCACCTCGTACCCGTCGCCCAGGTATCCCTGGATCGACTTCATCTTCGTCGGGGACTCGACGATGACAAGCTTCTTGCCTGTGGCCAACGAAAGCTTCCTTTCTTCGATGCACACCATACACACACGGCGACACAGCGAAGGCTGAGAGCGCTACGGTGGCGGGCCGGCGCGTGCGGTTGCAGTGACCTCGAACGCGCCGAAGGGAACCGAAACCGACACGGTCGCGATGAGCTCGACAAGCTCGCACGAACGCATCCGTGCTCCCAGCGCGGAAGCGACCTCGGCAGCCCGATCGCAGGGGACACCGGGGACCGCTCCGGATGCGGCATCCGCTGCCGCGAGAGCCGCCGAGTCAGCCGCGCCGGCCACGCGTTGGGCGACGACGGATGCCGCGCCCACGCCCGCCGCCGCCACGATCACCGCAGCACCGATCACCGCAATGCCCGCCGAGGCAACGGTGCCCGCCATTACCAGCCATCCGCGAGGGCGCAGCCGCGCGCTGTGACGGGAATCCCGGAAACCGTGCGCGCCGCGGTCACGCACACGAGGTCTCCCTCGTCGCTGATCTCGACCGACGCGCCGGGGACGGCTGCCTGCACGACGGCACTCACGCGCGCGCCGCTTTCGCCGCGTGAGGCAAGGCGCGCAGCGTCGGCAACGGCATCCTGCAACAGAATCTGCCGCCCGGCAGCACCCAGAATCCCGACGGCGAGAAGCACCACAACCGCGACAGCAGTCATCGCGATCGCGAACTCGGCGGCGACCGACCCGCGATCACCGCCGAGTCCGTCGCGGATCATTCGACGCTGAGCGCGCGGCGCACCAGGTCGGTGAGGATGCCGCGCACCTCGTCCGAGCGCATGATCACGACCAGAAGGCCAGCGAAGGCGACTGCGGCCATCGTGGCAATCGCGTATTCCGCGGTGGCGGCGCCGGTCTCGTCCAGAAACAGCTCGCGCGCGGCACGCGAGGTCAAACGGGGCAGTGAGGACATGGGTTCTCCAATCGGTTGTGGAAGCGGGCACAGGAAGTGGGCACGGTCAGGGGAGGGGAAGAGACACGGACGGCAGGATGCTGAGGAACATCGGCGCAACGCCCAGGCACAGGAAGGCCGGGAGCGTGCACACGCCGAGCGGCAGGAGCAGTTTGGTCGACAGGCGAGCTGCGCGCAGGCGACCGTCGACCCGAGCCCGGTGCCGATCCAGCGCGGCAGCGGAGCGCAGCAGTTCGACCGCCGGAACTCCTGCCGCCTCAGAAAGGAGGAGAGTGTCACGCACCGCCGCGGAATCGTCGGCATCCGCGCCGCGCGCGGCATCCACGAGGGTCCGGGCCCGCGACACCGATACGCCGCCGCTGAGCGCTATCGCGGTGAGGTCGGCATCCATTCCCGGCATCACGGCGTCACGGTGAGCGGCAAGCGCCAGCCGCGACGTCCAGCGTCGCCCGGCCATGAGTAGCCCGACGCCGGCCACGGCACATGCCCATCCGGCAGGCTCGCGCAGCAACGTTCCGAGGGGATCGAACCCGAGGGCGAATGCGAGACCGATTCCGACAGCCGGAAGCCAGCCGAGCAGTCGAGCAGTGGACGTCGGTTCGGCCAGAGCGACGCGGATCTCGTCAGCTGACTCCTCGGCATCCCGCAGCACGTCGGCGAAGGAGCGAAGGGCGGGCGCCAGCGGCGACCCGACCGTCGTCGCGATCGACCACGCCGCAGCCACGTCTCGCCACATTCGTCGCTCTCGTGCGTGGACCGACTCGCCCACCGCATCGACTCTCGCGATGCGGATCCTGCGGCGTGGCTCCGGTGCGGGCTCGACGGCCAGGGCAGCGATCGCGCTGTCAATTCGGGCACCGCCGTCGACGGCATTGACGACCTGCGACGCCTGCAGGTCGCCCTGCTTCGCCAGATGGTCCCAGGCACGAGTCGGGGTGACCCCGGCCTCGAGCAACACAGCGACGCGCAGAACTGTCTCGGCGACCTGCGCTGTCATGACACCTCCTCTATATGGAGGCGACCGTCGGGGCCGAGCGTTGGGCGGCCGAGAGCGCCGATGCGACGGATACCGTCGCGGTCGCGGGTCACGTGAATGACCACTCCGATCGCGCTCGTGACCTGCCGCGCGAGGGCGTGGTCGGTGAGGCCCGCGAGTGCGCCGAGCGCCTCGAGCCGCGCCGGGACATCGCCGAGGCTGTTGGCGTGCACGGTGCCGGCACCGCCGTCGTGACCGGTGTTCAGCGCCGAGAGCAATTCGCGGATCTCTTCGCCGCGGCACTCCCCTACGACGAGCCGGTCCGGCCGCATTCGCAACGCCTCGCGCACAAGGCGAGCGAGGGTGATCCCGCCGGCCCCCTCGAGGTTGGGTTGTCGCGCTTCGAGGCGCACATGGTGAGGATGCTCGAGACGCAGCTCGGCGACATCCTCGATGGTCAGGATGCGTTCGTCGCGGCCGGCTTCGGACAAAAGCGCAGACAGCAGCGTGGTCTTGCCCGCGCCCGCGGCTCCCGTGACCAGCACGTTCTCTCGGGCGGCGACGATGTCGCGCAGCCGGTCACCTACCGTGGCATCGAACATGCCACGCCGACCGAGCTCAGCCACGGTGACCGATTGCAGGCGCGGGACCCGAATGGATACGAGCGTCCCACTGACCGACACGGGAGGAAGCACAGCATGTACCCGTGCACCGCCGTCCAGCCTCACGTCGACGCACGGGTGTGACTCATCAATGTGTCGACCACCCGCCGCAATCAGAGACACCGCGAGATCACGCGCGTCGGCCTCCGAAAGCTCGATGCCTGCCGCGCGACGCGGCCCGTGGCCTCGGTCGACGAAGACTTGCGGCCCGTTCACAAAAACGTCAGTCGTCGCGGGGTCTTCCAGGTGAGGACGCACGCGCTCCAGCGACGGATGACGCAACCAGTCTGCTCTGCGCAGGGCACTACCACCATCAGGCGCGAACTGTCCGCCTACTCCGCGCCCGGCGGCGGAGGGCGGGAGCGGGACGAAGAGGTCAGGCATGCATCGACGGTAGGCATCCGGTTCCTCGCGGACCGCGCACCGGCGCCATAGCGCGGTCAAACGCGCCGACAAGGCGGGCTGGGGAGGAACGCTGCCGAGCGACAGGATGAAGCCCCAACACAAGAGAAGGCGGCATCCCATCGGGGGAGAGGGATGCCGCCGTACGACACCGTTATCGGGGGTGGTCGGTGCCGCGATGCCAGAATCAGATGTTCGGCCGCGCACCAGCATACGCAACGAAAGGGGCCGTCACAATCCGTTGTGGAGAATCCACCTGCCCACTTCCGGAGGTAGTGTGCCCGAGCGGTGCTGACTAGCCTTTCGCTAGCTCTCGAGACGAGACGAATCACGAGAACCACTCAAGCCCGCGAAGGAGCGAGCCGAATGAGCAGTCAGATCGACCACCTGCTGAACGAGACCCGGCGGTTCGCCCCGTCTGCAGCTTTCGCCCAGAGTGCGATCGGTCGCGCCGAGCTCTATCAGCGCGCCGCTGACGATCGCGAGGACTTCTGGGCGGAGCAGGCGCGCGAGCTGCACTGGCACACGCCTTTCACAGAGGTGCTCGACTGGTCGACTCCCCCGTTCGCGAAGTGGTTCGCGGATGGCGCGCTCAACGTCGCCTACAACTGCCTCGACCGGCACGTCGAAGCGGGCAACGGCGACCGGGTCGCGCTGCTGTGGGAGGGAGAGCCCGGCGACACGCGCCGCGTCACCTACGCCGAGCTGACCGACGAGGTCAAGCGCCTGGCCAACGTCCTCGAGGGCCTCGGGGTCGGCGAGGGCGACCGGGTCGCCATCTATATGCCGATGATCCCCGAGTCGGTTGCCGCGATGCTCGCCGTCGCGCGGATCGGCGCGATTCACTCGGTCGTGTTCGGCGGCTTCTCGGCCGACAGCCTGCGCGCACGGATCGACGACGCCGGCGCCAAGGTCGTCATCACCGCCGACGGCGGCTACCGCAAGGGCAAGGTGTCGGCGCTCAAGCCCGCCGTCGACGCCGCCCTCAGTGACCGCGGATCGGGGGAGCAAGAGACCGTCGAGCACGTGCTGGTCGTTCGTCGCGGCGAGAACCCCGTCGAATGGACCGAGGGCCGCGACATCTGGTGGCACGACGCAGTGCCTGCGGCATCCGCCGATCACGAGGCAATGCCGTTCCCGGCAGAGAACCCCCTCTTCATCCTCTATACCTCCGGTACCACCGGGAAGCCGAAGGGCATCCTGCACACCTCCGGCGGTTACCTCACCCAGGCCGCCTTCACGAACCGCGTCGTCCACGACCTGCACCCAGAGTCGGATGTGTACTGGTGCACTGCCGACATCGGGTGGATCACCGGTCACAGCTACGTCACCTACGGTCCGCTGGCCAACGGTGCAACGCAGGTCCTCTATGAAGGAACGCCCGACACCCCGCATCCGGCGCGCTGGTGGGAGCTCGTCGAGAAGTACGGCGTGACGATCCTCTACACCGCCCCGACGGCCATCCGTTCGTTCATGAAGATCGGGCGCACCGCGGTGCAGAAGTTCGATCTGTCGAGCATCCGGCTGCTCGGCTCGGTGGGTGAGCCCATCAACCCCGAGGCATGGATGTGGTACCGCGAGGTCATCGGTGGGGATGCCGCTCCGATCGTCGACACGTGGTGGCAGACCGAGACCGGCGCGATCATGATCTCGGCGCTGCCCGGCGTCACTGAGGCCAAGCCCGGAAGCGCACAGGTGCCGCTGCCGGGAATCGGCGTGGATGTCGTCGACGAGGCCGGCGAACACGTCGGCAACGGGAACGGTGGGCTGCTCGTGCTCACCGAACCGTGGCCCAGCATGCTGCGCGGCATCTGGGGCGACCCGGAACGGTTCGTCGAAACCTACTGGGAGAAGTTCCGCGATCAGGGCTATTACTTCGCCGGCGACGGCGCGCGCCTGGACGAGGACGGCGACGTGTGGCTGCTCGGCCGCGTGGATGACGTCATGAACGTCTCAGGTCACCGCCTGTCGACGGCCGAGATCGAATCGGCTCTGGTCGCACACGAAGCCACCGCCGAGGCGGCAGTTGTCGGGGCATCCGATGAGACCACCGGTCAGGCGGTCGTTGCGTTCGTCATCCTCAAAGAGAGCTTCCTCAAGGCGCACTCCCCCGAGGGCCTCGCTGCGCAGCTGCGGAGCTGGGTCGCCGAACAGATCGGCCCGATCGCCCGCCCGCGAGACATCTACATCGTCGGCGAACTCCCCAAGACCCGGTCGGGCAAGATCATGCGCCGCCTCTTGCGCGACGTGGCAGAGGGCCGCGAGGTCGGCGACACCACGACCCTCGCCGACACCGCCGTCATGTCGGTGATCTCGGCGCAGGTTCGCTGAGCTCAGCATCCGTGGGGTAGGCGAAACCCGCGGGGTAGGACGTTTCGGAACCGAATCGTCTTACCCCGCGATAATTCGTTCGCCCGTGCGGCTCAGGCGAGGGTGAAGACGACCTCGACCTCGACGGGGCTGTCCAGCGGCAGCACGGGTACGCCCACTGCCGAGCGCGCGTGGCGCCCGGCGTCGCCAAAGACCTCACCGAGCAGTTCGCTCGCGCCATTGATGACGCCCGGCTGCCCGGTGAACTCGGGGACTGATGCCACGAAACCGGTCACTTTGAGCACGCCGGTGAGCTTGTCCACGCCACCCGCGGCGGCGGCTGCGGCAGCTATCGCGTTGAGCGCGGACTGACGCGCATAGGATGCGGCATCCGAAGCGGGAACGAGCCCGTGGCCGTCACCGACCTTGCCGGTGGCCGGCAGCGCACCCGAAACGAAGGGGAGCTGACCGGCGGTGTAGACGAGGTCGCCGTGCACCTTCGCGGGGATGTAGGCCGCGACGGGCGGGGCGATCTGGGGAAGATCGATACCGAGCTCTGCAAGGCGGGCGGAAACGCTCATCGGGTCACTCTCCGAACTGCTGGGCGGCAACGGCTGCCGCATCGAGGCCGGCGTTGGCTGCTCCGCCGCCGGTGGGACGCTTGAAGTATCCGACCAAACCGCCCTCGGGGCCCGGGACCACCTGCACGAGCTCCCACCCCTGCTTGCCCCAGTTGTTGAGGATCGCAGCGGTGTTGTGGATCAGCAGCGGCGTGGTCATGTACTCCCACGTGATCATCGGGGCTCCCGGGTGGTCGGTGATGGCGGGGGAACGGATGCTTCCCTCCAGCCTCGACCTCGCGGGCACGCGCGAGGCTGTCGAGCCTTCGCACAGGAAGCTCCCTTAGCATCAAGCCTATGCCTGAAACGAAACGAACGGCTGGCGGGGTGCTCGGCGGCCTGCTCGGTGTGGTCGGCCTCAGCGCCGTGGCAGGAGTCCTCGTTGCCGCCACCGTGACGCCGGCGATCGCCCTTTCCGGTGCCGCAGCATCGAGCGCGATCACGCTTTTCGACAATCTTCCCAGCGCGCTCGAGATCGATGAGCTGATGCTGCCGACGACCTTCTACTGGATGAACCCCGACACGGGTGAGTACGAGGTCATGACGCAGTTCTATGACCAGAACCGTGACCCGGTGACCTTCGATGAGGTCGCGCCTGTCATGTACAACGCGATCCTCTCGAGCGAAGACAAGAACTTCTACTCCCACGGCGGCGTCGACCTGGTCGGCACCGCTCGCGCCGTCATCTCCGGCGGTTCGCAGGGTGGTGGGTCCTCCATCAGCCAGCAGTACGTGAAGAACATCCTCATCCAGAAGTGCGAGGCCGAGGTCGGCACCGGCGAGGACGCCGATATGACGCAGGAAGAGATCGACGCTGCGAAGATCGCTTGTTTCGAGGATGCGACTGTCGCCAGCGGCGTCGAGGGTTACCAGCGCAAGCTGCAAGAGATGCGGTACGCGATCGCCCTCGAGCAGAAGTACTCGAAGGACGAGATTCTGCTCGGCTACCTCAACATCGCGAACTTCGGCGGCCAGAATTACGGCATCGGTGCCGCCGCACACTACTACTTCGGCGTGAGCCCCGCCGATCTGACGCTCGGCCAGGCCGCGGCGCTTGCCGGCATGGTGCAGACACCGAACCTCTACCGCCTCGACAGGCCGGATGGGTCCTGGACCGACAAGGACGGCAATCCGATCAACAGCGCGGCAGACGGCTATTCACTGACCAAGGAACGGCAGACCTACGTCCTGAACCGGATGCTCGCCGACGGGAAGATCACGCAGGAGGAGCACGACGCGGCGGTCGCCGAACCGATTGTCCCTGTTATCACTCCGGCCGACACCGGCTGTGGGGTCGTCCCCGGTAAGGCGGCGTATTTCTGCCAGTATGCGCGCGGCATCATGGAGAACGACGAGGCCTTCGGCGCAACGAAGGAAGAACGGACGAAGCTCCTCAAACAGGGTGGCCTCAACGTCTACCTGACGATCGACCGGCGCCTGCAGGCCGCTGCCGAGCAGGCAATGACCGACAACGTGCAGACGTCGATCGAGGGCTACACGAACGACCTGACGGGGCGCCTCGGCGCCGCGACGACCAGCATTGAAACGAAAACCGGTCGGATCCTCGAGATCACGCAGAACACGCTATTCAGCGAGACCATCACCGACGACCCGAACTACTCATCGCTGGTCTATGCGGGCAACCTCAAGTACGGCGGTGCCACCGGGTTCGAGGGCGGATCGACGTTCAAGGTCTTCACTCTCTTGGAGTGGCTGCAAGAGGGCCACTCGGTGAACGAGGTCCTCAACGGCAATGTGCAGGTCTTCAAGAACTTCCGCAACAGCTGCTTCGGCGACATCACCAACTCGACCCTGATCAACAATTTCGCGAAGAGTCCCGGGTACGTCGGAACGCCGATGCGGTTCACTGCCGATTCGCTCAACACAGGATTCCTGGCGATGGCATCCCAGCTCGACATGTGCGGCATCGAGAAGACAGCCGCAAAGATGGGAGTCGTCCGCGGGAATGGAGACCCGGTAGAAGTGCGAGTGCCGTTCGATGTTCTCGGGTCGAACAACATCGCGCCCATCGATGTCGCCGCCGCGTACGCAACCATCGCGAACAATGGCGTCTATTGCACCCCGAAGGCGATCGACCGGATCACGGACGCAAGCGGCAACGAGGTCGCCCTGCCGGAAGCATCGTGCACCCAGGCACTCGAGCCCAACATCGCCGCGACAGCCGCCTTCGCACTCCAGGGCGTCATGACCGGTGGTTCAGGCCGGGCATCCAACCCGTACGACGGCACGCCGATCCTCGGAAAGACTGGTACCCACGAAGCCAAGCAGACCTGGCTGGTCGCATCGAGCACGAACGTCACCACTGCCGTATGGGTCGGGAACTCGGACGGCGACGCGGACGTCAGCCGCTGGCCGTGGAACCACCTCTACACCCGCCACTCGGTCGCGAGGCCTATTCTTGCGGCAGCGAACACACTGTATGGCGGAGACAGCTTCCCGGCGCCTGACACCAACCTCACGAAGACCGTCTACTACGAGCTCCCGAACGTCGTGGGTCAGAGTGTCGAGGCTGCCACCAAGACACTCGAGGATGCTGGCTTCCAGGTGGCCCTCGGCAACCCCGTCACCTCGACCGAGGGTGCGGGAATCGTTGCACAGCAGGATCCGGGCGCAGGCCAGGTAGCAGGGGGCGCGACGGTTACGATCTATCCGAGCGATGGTCAGGGTGTGATCGTGCCAAGCGTGAGCGGTTCTGTCGACCAGGCACGCAGCACGCTGCAGGGAGCGGGTCTGAACGTCACTGGCGGGACGTGTAAGAACTCTAACGACACGGTCGCACTCACGGGCACGAATCCCGGAGCAGGCGCGATGGTCGCACGGGGATCGACCGTGAACATCGAGGTGTCGTGCACGGGACCCGCCCCGAAGCCCACGAAGACGCCGTGAGTTTTCCTCTCAGCCGGACCGCCCTCACGACCCTCGGGGTCGTGGGGGCGGTCGGCGTCGGCACCGCCGTCTGGGGCATGGGAATCGAGCGCTACCTCTACACGGTTCGACGCCATGAGGTGCGCGTCTTGCCTGCAGGCTCCGCTCCGCTCCGGGTCCTGCACCTCTCCGACATCCATATGGCGCCGTGGCAGCGTCGCAAGCAGCGGTGGCTTGCAGGACTTGCCGACGAACTTCGCCCCGACCTCGTCGTGAACACCGGAGACAACCTCGGGCACGCTGAGGGAATCACCGGCGTCCGTGCCGCGCTCGACCCACTGCGTGGCATCCCGGGGGCCTACGTGCACGGATCGAACGATCACGACGCCCCACTCCCCCGAAACCCCTTGTTGTACTTCTCTGGGCCGTCGAAGTCTGTGCCCAGGCCCGAGCGGCTCGACGTCGGCGCACTCGACGACTACCTGCAGAACGATCTCGGTTGGCACGAGCTGAACAACGCTGCTGCGGCCTTCCCCGTGGCCGGACGCACCATCGCAGCGTTCGGTGTCAGCGATGCCCACCGGCACTGGGACCGCCTCGAGGTCCTCCCGCCGCTCGTGGCCGACCTGAAGGCGCAATCACCCGACCTCACGATCGGCGTCAGCCACGCTCCTTATCGCCGCGTGCTCGATTCCTTCACGGGGCTCGGCGCCGACATGATTTTCGCCGGACACACCCATGGCGGCCAGGTACGGATGCCCGGATTCGGTGCCCTGGTGGCCAACTGCGATATCCCGCTCGACCAAGCGCGGGGCCTCAGCACGTGGCGCAAGGAGGGACGCTCGGTGCCGCTGAACGTGAGCGCCGGCGTCGGTCATTCGATCTACGCGCCGGTGCGCTTCGCCTGCCGGCCGGAGGTCTCGTTGATCACTCTCACGGCGGTCGATGCCGACGGCGGTTCGGGCGGCGAGCGCTGATCGGGTAGACTCGAACGGTTGCCACGGGGTGTGGCGCAGCTTGGTAGCGCGCGTCGTTCGGGACGACGAGGCCGCAGGTTCAAATCCTGTCACCCCGACGCATTGTCTTGCGGGAGCCGACCAGAAGTCGGCTCCCGCAAGACAATGATCGCGGTGATTAACGGGCCCCCAGCGCCCGAGGCTCCGCACGACGCAACGCGGCGTGTGGAGTGGCCCTGGGGCGCACCCCGACCATCGAGCAAGATCACAACAATCAAGACCTGACGGTGTCGTCGCCCCCTCCCGGAAGGATCCTGATGGCCACCCCTCCCCGCCTGGTTGCGTTCGATCTGGATGACACTCTCGCTCCCTCGAAGAGCGCGATCGATCCGCGCATGGGCGATCTGCTCGTCGCTCTCGCCGCACGCGTCGAGGTCGCGATCATCTCGGGTGGGCAGCTCGCGCAGTTCACGATGCAGGTCGTCGACCGTCTTCCCGAGGCCTCAGCTGACACGCTCGCTCGGCTGCACCTGCTCCCCACCTGCGGCACGCAGTACTACCGGCTGAGCACTGACGGTATCGACACGATCTACGCCCACTCGCTCGCCGACGATGAGAAGCAGCGCGCCATCACCGCCGTCGAGGAGGAGGCCAAGCGTCTGGGGCTGTGGGAGTCCGAGACCTGGGGCGAGATCCTCGAAGACCGCGGCTCGCAGATCACGTTCTCCGCCCTCGGGCAGCAGGCCCCTGTCGACGCGAAAATGGCCTGGGATCCGACGGGTGAAAAGAAGAACCGGCTCCGCGAAGCAGTTGCCGCTCGCGTGCCAGACCTCGAGGTGCGCTCGGGCGGATCGACATCCGTCGATATCACCGCGCGCGGAATCGATAAGGCCTACGGGATGCGTCAGCTCGCCGATCAGACCGGCATCGCGCTCGACGACATGCTCTTCGTCGGTGACCGTCTCGACCCGGACGGCAACGACTACCCCGTGCTCGCCATGGGCGTCACCTGCCAGGCTGTCGAGGGCTGGGAAGACACCGCCGAGTTCCTCGAGGCGCTCATCCCGACGCTGCCTACTCCGTCGGAGCGGTAACCGTCGCGTAGTAGCCGCGGATGTGGTCGGTTACTGCGGCACGCGCAGCTTCGGCCTGGCCCTCGCCGATGAGCTCGACGATCCGGTGGTGCTCGTGGCGCAGGCGGGAAGCAGCGCCGTCCCAGTCGGCGATTCGACGGATGCCCCGCGCCACATATCCCTCAATCGCGTCACGGAGGCCTCCCATCATCGCCACCGTGACGCCGTTGCCTGCAGCTTCGGCCAGCGCAAGATGCAGTTGGGCATCAAGGGCGACGAACTCTTCGGGGCTCAGCGACTCGTCATCCATCGCGGCCAGCACCCGCTGAACGTCGACGAGCACGGGCGACTCTGCGGACGCGAGGTCGGCAACGACAGCCGATTCGAGCGCAATACGGGTCTGGACGACATCCTCGACTGCGAAACTCTGCGCCGCCAGCTGCAGCCGCAGCAGCGCCGACATGCCGCCGGACGGCGTGCCGATGATGATCGCACCGGCAGTCGGGCCTGAACCCGTCCCGGTGCGGATCAGCCCCATCACCTCGAGCACCCGCAGCGCCTCGCGAACACTCGATCTGCCGACACCGAGGGTCGTCGCCAACTCGCGCTCGGGCGGCAGGCGGTCGCCGGGACCGAGTTCTCCACTCATCAGATCGCTCTCGATCCGATCCAGCACGATCCGCCAGGCCTTGGCCGGGGCATCCGTCACAGGCACTCCTTCGTCTGCCTCAGGCTACCCAGTGGTCTGACCACCACCAAACGCGCACGCGCGATGACCACGCAAAACCCCTGCGCCGACGCTAGCGTGGGGGCATGGATCCCCTCCTTGTCGTCATCGGCATCGCCGCCGCTGTCTCACTGTTCTGCTGGGTCGCCTCGATCATCACGAAAGACACCTCGTGGGTCGACCGGCTGTGGTCGATCGTGCCCGCAGTCTACGTGTGGGTGTTCGCGGTCACCGCACTCGTGGCCGGCGAGGATGCGACGCGTCTGGTGGTCATGGCGGTCCTCGTCACCGCCTGGGGTGCACGCTTGACGTTCAACTTCGCCCGCAAGGGCGGCTACACCGGGATGGAGGACTACCGGTGGGCGATCCTGCGGGCCCGGATGTCGCCCGCGCAGTTCCAACTCTTCAACGTGTTCTTCATCGTGCTGTACCAGAACGCGCTGCTCGTGCTGATCTCCCTCCCCGCCCTCATCGCGTGGCAGAACCCGACGCCCTTCACCGGATGGGATGCCGCCTTCGCCGCACTGTTCGTGCTGTTCCTCGCCGGCGAGTTCATCGCCGATCAGCAACAGTGGGACTTCCACAAGGCCAAGCAGGCCGCGGGCGGGACGCTCGAGCCCGGATTCCTCACGACCGGACTGTGGCGCTACAGCCGGCATCCGAACTTCTTCTTCGAGCAGGCGCAGTGGTGGGCGTTCTACGCGCTCGGCGCCACAGCGGCCGTCACCGCCGGCGCGGGACTCTGGGGCGGCGCCTTCAACTGGACGATCATCGGCGCCGCACTGCTGACCGTCCTGTTTATCGGCTCCACAGTGTTCACCGAGTCGATCTCGGCATCCAAGTACCCGGAATACACGCAGTACCAGCGGACGACATCGATGCTGGTACCGCTGCCGCCGCGTCAGCGGCCTGCCGAAGCCAATGCCTGAGGCCGCCGCGGACGGAGGGGCTCAGCGTCCGTCGATGCGCCCGCCGGACTCGCGCAGGTAGCACTCGGCGCACATCGACTCGTACGTGACCCGGTCTGTCGAGAGCTCGTCGATCGCGACCTGATCACCGTCGAAGACGAACCTCCCGCCGACCAGACGGGCGTTGAAGATCGCCTTACGGCCGCACCGACAGATCGTCTTGAGCTCTTCGAGCGAGTGGGCGAGCTCAAGAAGCCGTCGCGATCCCGGGAACGCGTGGGTGCGAAAGTCAGTGCGGATGCCGTAGGCGAGCACCGGTACCCCATCGAGCACGACGATCCGGAGCAGATCGTCGACCTGCTCGGGTGTGAGGAACTGCGCCTCGTCGATGAGGAGACATGCGACATCCGTGCGACGGCCTTCGGCTTCGGGAACGAGCGCTTCGTTTTCGCGGCGAACCAACTGTTCCCGGTGGTGCGCGAACAGCTCACGCAGGTCAGCGACGGGAGGGATGAGGAAGTCCACGGGACGCGTCACACCGAGCCGACTCGAGATGTGATCGGCTTCCTTCGTGTCGATCGCGGGTTTGGCCAGCAGCACGTGCTGACCGCGCTCCTCGTAGTTGTACGCCGCCTGCAGCAGGGCGGTGGACTTTCCGGAGTTCATCGCTCCGTACCGGAAGTACAGCTTCGCCACGATCGGATCTCAGCTCAACGGATAGGCGAGCATTACGCCTTCAGCGCGAGAACGTTCGCGGTCTCGGCAAGGGTCTGCTGCGCGGCATCCGGGTTGCTGTTGAGGTGCCCGCCGTAGCTCGGGATGAGGTCGCGCAGCGTCCCCTCCCACTCGTCGATGCGGTCGGGGAAACTCGACTTCAGGATGCCCAGCATGATCGCCACGGCAGTCGAGGCACCCGGGGAGGCACCCAAGAGGCCGGCGATCGTGCCGTCGGCCGAACTCACGACCTCGGTGCCGAACTGCAGCACGCCACCCTTCTCGGGGTCCTTCTTCATCACCTGAGCACGCTGCCCTGCGTTCAGGAGCATCCAGTCTTCATCCTTCGCCGTGGGCATGAACGTGCGGAGGCTGTCGACCTTGCGCTTCTTGTTCTTCAACAGCTCGCCGATGAGGTACCGGATGAGGCTCGGGTTGTCGATCGCGACCTTGAGCATCGGCCACAGGTTGCCGGGGCGCACCTGGGCGATGATGTCGAAGATCGAGCCACGCTTGAGGAACTTGGGGCTGAACGTCGCGAACGGACCGAACAGCAGCGAGGTCTCGCCGTCGACGACGCGAGTGTCCAGGTGCGGCACCGACATGGGCGGCGCACCGACGGATGCCTGCGAGTAGACCTTCGCACGGTGCTGGGCGACAAGGGCGGGGTTGCTGGTCTTGAGCCACTGCCCACCGATCGGGAAGACGCCGTATCCCTTGATCTCGGGGATACCGGATTTCTGCAGAAGCTTGATTGCCCATCCGCCCGCGCCGACGAACACGAAGCGTGCCCGCGTCTTGCCGGGAGTGCGACCGACCTGGTTGCGCCACGACACCTCCCAGGTGCCGTCCTTCAGCTTCTTCAGTCCCGTCACCTGGCGGTCGGTCACGACCCGACCACCATGCTGCTTCAGGTTGTCGAACAGCTGTCTGGTGAGGGCACCGAAGTCGACATCCGTGCCGGCCGGGACGCGCGTCGCCGCGAACGGCTCGTCGCTCGCGAGACGCTTCTGCATGAGCAGCGGAGCCCACTGGTTGATGACCCGAGAGTCTTCGCTGTACTCGATCCCGGCGAACAGCGGCTGCGTCTTCAGCGCCTCGTAGCGGCGCTTGAGGTACGCGACATCCTTCTCGCCGCGCACGAATGTCATGTGCGGCGTCGAGTTGATAAACGTCGACGGTTCGTCCAGGATGCCGCGCTCGACCAGCGATGCCCAGAATTGGCGGCTGAGCTGGAACTGCTCATTGATCGAGATCGCCTTGGCGGGATCCACGCTGCCGTCGGCTGCCGCCGGCATGTAGTTCAGCTCGCACAGGGCGGCATGCCCCGTCCCGGCGTTGTTCCAGGCGTTTGAGCTTTCCAGGGCGACATCGCCCAGCCGCTCATAGACCTCGATGGTCCAGTCGGGTTCGAGTTGGGAGATGAAGGTGCCCAGGGTGGCGCTCATCACACCGCCACCGATCAGCAGGACGTCGACGGGTTCGGTCACCGGTCAAGTCTACGGGCGGCTGGGACGATATCTCGACGTCGAGAGATCGGGATCAGACCTGTGCACCCAGACGCGCGGCGACGAGCTCAGCGATCTGAACGGCATTGAGCGCTGCACCCTTGCGGAGGTTGTCGTTGCTGATGAACAGCACGAGACCCTTGCCCTCGGGGGCCGACTGGTCGGCGCGAATGCGTCCTACAAAGCTCGGGTCCTTGCCCGCGGCCTGGAGCGGGGTCGGCACCTCGTCGAGACGAACGCCCGGAGCGTCGGCGAGGATCTCCCGCGCCCGCTCGGGCGTGATCTCACGCGCGAACTCGGCGTTGATGCTCAGCGAATGCCCCGTGAACACGGGAACTCGAACACAGGTTCCGGCGACGCGAAGATCGGGGAGCTCGAGGATCTTGCGGCTCTCGTTGCGGAGCTTCTTCTCTTCGTCGGTCTCGTTGAGGCCATCGTCGACGAGGTTGCCGGCGAACGGGATGACGTCGAACGCGATGGGCGCAACGTACTTCTCGGGCTGCGGAAAATCGACAGCTGAGCCGTCGTGCACGAGGCGCAGGGTGTCGCCCTGGGCGAGCACACCCTCGACCTGGCCGAGCAGCTCCTGCGCGCCGGCAAGGCCCGAGCCGCTCACTGCCTGGTAGGTCGAGACGATGAGGCGCTCGAGTCCGGCCTCGGCATCCAGCACCTTCAGCACCGGCATCGCGGCCATCGTGGTGCAGTTGGGGTTGGCGATGATGCCCTTGACTGCCTGGTCGATCGCGTGCGGGTTGACCTCGCTGACGACGAGGGGAACCTCGGGGTCCATGCGCCAGGCGCTGGAGTTGTCGATCACGGTGGCGCCAGCAGCCGCGAAGCGCGGCGCGTGGGCGCGGCTGCCGGTTGCTCCGGCCGAGAACAGGGCGATGTCGATACCTGCGGGGTCGGCGGTGGCGACATCCTCGATGATGACGGTGTGCCCGCCGAACTCGACGGCGCTGCCGGCCGACCGGGCGGTGGCGAACAGCCGCAGCTCACCGATCGGGAACGACCGCTCCGCGAGAATCTCGCGCATCACGGTGCCGACCTGGCCGGTGGCGCCGACGACGGCGACGGAGAGTCCTGAATCGGAGATGCGGGTCATGGGAGTCGATTCTATCGGCCGGTGCCGGCGTAGACGGTGGCGGCACTGTCGGCATCCAGCCCGTAGGCGGTGTGCACGACGCGAGCCGCCTCGGCGATGTCGGAGCCACGAAGCACCACCGAGATCCGGATCTCGGAGGTCGAGATCATCTCGATGTTGATCCCCGCAACGCTCAGCGCCTCGAAGAGGGTCGCTGATACGCCCGAATGCGTGCGCATCCCTGCCCCGACCACCGAGAGCTTGCCGATCTGGTCGTCGTGGACGAGGCTCTCGAACCCGACCTCGCTCTGGTCTGCCGCGAGCGCCTTCAGGGCGGGCGCGGCATCCTGCTTGGGGAGCGTGAAGGAGATATCGGTGCGCCCGGTGGCGGCAGCCGACACGTTCTGCACGATCATGTCGACGTTCGCACCCGACTTGGCGACGATCTTGAAGATCTCGGCTGCCTTGCCGGGCACATCCGGCACGCCGATGACGGTGATCTTGGCCTGGCCGAGGTCGGTGGCGACCCCCGCGACGATGGGTTCTTCCATGGTGACTCCCTCCGGAGCATCGGGACGGGACTGGCCCGGACCCAGAACATAGGTGCCCTCGCTCGAACTGAACGTCGACCGGGCATGGATGAGGACGCCGTGACGGCGGGCATATTCGACGGCGCGGATGTAGAGCACCTTCGCGCCGTTGGCAGCGAGCTCCAGCATCTCTTCGCTGGAGACGACATCGAGCTTTCGTGCCATCGGCACCACGCGCGGGTCGGCGGTGAAGATGCCGTCCACGTCGCTGTAGATCTCGCACACGTCAGCCTCGAGAGCCGCAGCGAGCGCGACGGCAGTCGTGTCCGATCCGCCGCGGCCGAGGGTCGTGATGTCACGGGTGTCGCGGTTGAAGCCTTGGAAGCCCGCGACGATCACGATCGCCCCCTCGTCGAGGGCTTCGCGGAGCCGGATGGGTGTCACATCGACGATGCGGGCGGCACCATGCGTGGCATCCGTGATCATGCCGGCCTGACTGCCGGTGAACGAGCGCGCCTCGAATCCCATCGACGAGATGGCCATCGCCAACAACGCCATCGAGATCCGCTCGCCGCTGGAGAGCAGCATGTCGAGCTCGCGCGGAGCGGGAATCGGTGCGACCTGGCCCGCGAGGTCGAGAAGCTCGTCGGTCGTGTCGCCCATGGCGCTCACGGCGACAACGACGTCGTGACCGGCACGACGTGTGTCGACGATCCGTTTGGCGACGCGCTTGATGCTCTCGGCGTCGGCCACCGACGACCCACCGTACTTCTGGACGATCAGCGCCACATGCAACTCCCGGGATGACAGGCTCGGATGCCGAACCCAGCGACCCATTCTACGGAGGCGCACATGCCGAACACGTCATGGGGACCGTCGGCGCCAGCTAGCACCGGAACGCGGCACGTAGGGTGGACGAAGCCATCCGTGACGACCTGGGAGCTTCCGCCATGCAACGTCGGCGTCGCCTACCGAATCCACTTGGCCGCCTCTTCCGTATCTCCGCAGACGCCTACCCGGCGACCGAAGCGCTTCCGATCGTCGATGACGCCGCTGCGGTGCGCATCCTCGACTTCGCCGTCCGCTTGGGCGAGACGATGCTGGTGACTGGGGCTCCCGCCTCCGAGGTGACCTTTGCGATCGTGCGCGCCGCCGGCGCGTACGGTCTACATCCGGTGCACGTGGATGTCACATACAACTCGATCACTGCTGCCTATCACCGCAGTGGCGAAGACCGTCCGATCACGCTTTTGCGCGTTGTCCGGGCGGCGGCTCCCGACTACGAGAAACTGCTGCGACTGCAGGCGCTCCTGAACGAGGTCACGAGCGGCCTTGCGCTACCGGAGTCGCGGGCGCGCCTGACCGGGATCCGACGAACACCTTTCTCCCGTCGACCGATCATCGTGGTCGCAGCGCAGGGCCTGCTCGCCGTGGGCGTTGCGATCATGTTCGGCGGCAATCCCGTTGTGACGGTTCTCGCGTTCTTCGCTGCAGCCCTCGCCGCGCTCACACAATTCGGTCTCGCGCGGGCACGGGTGCCGTTCTTTTTCAGCCAGATCACCGCCGCCGCAGTCCTGACGCTGTTCGCATCGCTCGCTCCCGCGCTGGCTGGAACAGGCCTGCCGGGCGCCGCTGACGCACGCCCCTCCGTCATCGTCGCCTCAGCGATCGTGTTGATGCTCGCCGGCCTCACCGTCGTGGGAGCAGCCCAGGATGCGATCGACGGGTTCGCCCTCACCGCATCGGGACGCATCCTGGAACTGACCACTCAGACGCTCGGCGTTGTCATCGGCATCCTGGTGGGTCTGCAGGTCGCCAGCCTTATCGGGCTCACCGTCGATCCTCCGAGCGAGGCTCTCCCCCTCGGCGCCATCCCGCTGCAGTTCCTGGGCGCCGCACTGATCGCCGTATCGGTGGCGGTCATCAACGGGTCAGGGATGCGGATCATCCTCGTCAGCGCGGCACTAAGCGTCGCAGCCTGGACCGGCTACCTTCTGGCGTCGCTCATCGGCCTCGACACCGCCGCAGCATGCGGCGTGGGCGCCCTCGCCGGCAGCTTCATCGGCATCCTGCTCGCCTACCGCCTCCACGTGCCGTCGGTAGCCGTGACGGCGGCAGCCATCTTGCCAATGGTGCCCGGTGCGATGGTCTTCCGGGGCCTGCTCACGCTGGTGCAGTCAGGTGAGGACCCGGCTCACATGCTCGTGGGGTTCGGGACACTCGTGAACGCCGGAGTGATCGGTATCGCACTGGCTGTCGGCGCATCACTGGGCATCTACCTCGGGCAGCCGGTGCGGGCGACCCTCACGAGTGTCATGAACGCGCGCGCCCGGTTCCGCATCTGACGAGCCGGGTCCTGCTGACCCGACTCAGATCGAGCGACGACCCTCGAAGGCGCGACCGAGCGTGACCTCGTCGGCGTACTCGAGATCACCACCGACCGGCAGCCCCGAGGCGAGTCTCGTGACTGTGATCTGCAGGGAGGTCAGCAGGCGCGACAGGTAGGTCGCTGTAGCTTCACCCTCGAGGTTCGGGTTGGTGGCAAGGATGACTTCCTGAACCGTACCGTCGGCAAGTCGCTGCATGAGCTGCGCGATGCGGAGATCGTCGGGACCGACACCCGCGATTGGGCTGATCGCCCCGCCGAGGACGTGGTAGAGCCCGCGGAACTCGCGCGTGCGCTCGATCGCCGCGACATCCTTCGCGTCCTCGACGACGCAAATCAGCGTCTGGTTGCGGCGAGGGTCGCGGCAGATGCTGCAGCGATCCTGCTCCGATACATTGCCGCAGATCTCACAGAACCGAACCTTTTCCCGCACCTCGGCGAGCACCTGCGACAGTCGCGACACGTCGAACGACGGGGTCTGCAGGATGTGAAATGCGATGCGCTGCGCCGACTTCGGCCCAATACCGGGAAGCCGACCGAGCTCGTCGATGAGGTCTTGGACGATGCCGTCGTACATGCTCAGCCGAACCTCGTGGGTGATGCGTGCGGTTCTTCACGGATGAAGCGCGCCCCCAGCAGCTGGCGCACCACCGCTTCCCCGTAGCGCTGCGTTCCGTCGGGAGCCCGGGCGATCCGCTGTGCGACGACGGGCGCCTGCTCGGGGGCGACATCCAGATCGGCACCCTCGCTGTCATCATCGTCGGCTGAGGGCTCATCAGCGTCGAGGACGTCGCCCTCCCGGGGAGCCGGAAGCTGCACAGCGAGACCGACCGGCGCATCCTCGGGCTCGTCATCGACCGCGAGAGAAGACGCAAGGACCGCGGTCGGCGCTTCGGACGAAGGGATGGGGGCGACCGCCCAGTCCGTCACGGCAGGAGCTGCGGCAGCTGCTCTCGTTCCGCCGCGAGGCTGCGCTGTCGTTCCGCCGCCACGAGGCGGGGCCGGCGTGCCGTCTCCGGGCTGTGCACTCGCGCCGCCGCCGGGCTGCGGCGTCCGGGGCGCCTCGCCCGGGCCCGGCCCGCCAGAAGGCCCGCCGTCTGAAGGGCCCGACGAGTCCGAGGGACCGCCCGCGGGGTCGTGCTTGGCAAGGTACTTCACCCGGATGCCGAGAACCTGCTTGATCGCGGTGCGAAGATCCTCGCTGGGTCCTGCGCCGGCAAGAAGATGCTTGAACTTGGCGACGTCGGAAGCGTTCGCGAACGTGAGGGTGAGCACGTCGCCCGAGAAATCGGCAACTGTCGCGACAGACACCAGCAACCATGACGAGCGACTGATGCTCTCCAGCGCGGCAAGTACCGCAGCCCACCGCTCCCGAACCACGTCCAGCGTCACCGGCTCGGTCGGTGGCGCGGGAGGCACTGTCGCAACGCTCGTCTCCGAAACGCTCGCTTCCGTAGGCGCGGGCGAGGGAGTGGGAGCAGCGGCGGGCGCCGGGGCAGCAGCGGCCGCAGGGGCAGGGGAAGCAGCTGGAGCGGGTGCCGGGGCAGCGGCCACAGGGGCAGAGGAAGCAGCTGGAGCGGCGGTGGCCAGCGCCAGAACGCGCGCGCACATGAGCTCGAGCTGCAGTCGCGGTGAGGTGGCACCGGTCATCTCGTCGAGCGCGGCGACAACGACATCCGCTGTGCGCGAGAGCCGTTGAGCGCCGAACCGGTCTGCTTGCGCCGACATCCGCTGGAGGTCTTCGGGGGATGCGCCGCGTAGCACTGCTGCGGCGCCGTCCCCCGTCGCGGCGACGACGATGAGGTCGCGCAGCCGTTCCAGAAGATCGTCGACGAAGCGGCGCGGGTCTTGCCCGGTCTGTACAACCCGGTCGACGGCGGCGAAGACGGCGCCGGCGTCGGATGCCGCGAGCGCGTCGACGATCTCGTCGAGAAGCTCGGCATGCGTGTACCCGAGAAGTGCGACCGCGCGTTCGTACGTGACGGCGCCCTCCGAGCCCGCGATGAGTTGGTCGAGCAGCGACAGCGTGTCTCGCGGGGACCCGCCGCCGGCGCGGACGACCAGGGGCAGCACACCGGGATCGACGACCACGCCCTCGCTCTCGCAGAGCGAGCCCACATACTCGAGCATCGCCGCCGGCGGGACGAGTCGGAACGGGTAGTGGTGCGTGCGCGACCGGATCGTGCCGATGACTTTCTCAGGCTCGGTCGTGGCGAAGATGAACTTCACGTGATCGGGAGGCTCTTCGACGAGTTTGAGCAGGGCGTTGAATCCCTGCGGCGTCACCATGTGCGCCTCGTCGAGGATGAAGATCTTGAACCGATCACGTGCGGGTGCGAAGACGGCGCGCTCCCGCAGATCGCGTGCGTCATCGACACCGTTGTGGCTGGCGGCGTCGATCTCGACGACATCCAGGGATCCCCCGCCGCCGCGTCCGAGCTCGATGCAGCTCTCGCACGTACCGCAGGGGGTGTCGGTCGGTCCCTGGGCACAGTTCAGGCACCGCGCGAGGATGCGCGCCGAGGTCGTCTTGCCGCACCCGCGAGGCCCGGAGAACAGGTAGGCGTGCCCGACGCGGTCGCCCCGCAGCGCGGTCATGAGCGGTTCGGTGACCTGACTCTGCCCGATCATCTCGCCGAACGCCTCGGGGCGATACCGGCGGTACAGGGCGGTGGTCATTCGTCCAGCCTAGGGCGTGGTCACGACATCGGGTCAGCGGCCTGCGGCAGCTGATCCGGCACGCTCTCGAACGTCTCCGGCGACCCCACGATCGGGATCGAGGTCGTGACGACCGGCACGGATGCCGACAGCAGCGACCCGTCGTCGCGGGTGACATCCGCGAACTGACGAATCGAGGGTCGGCCGGGAATCACCGGACCCTGATCGGCAAGCGGAATCATCAGCTCTTGCTCGGGGTCGATGACGTACTGAGCGCCCCGCACCGAGAACGAGACGCTCTGCCCCGGCCCCGCCGCGAACCACATCCGGTCGCGGGCGATCGTCACCTGCAGCCGCGTGCCCTGCCAGTGCAGCGTGAAGGAGAGCTCCGGCCAGTCGGCAGGCAGCCGCGGATCGAAGCTCAACTCCCCGAAGTGGTCGCGCATACCTCCGAATCCACTGACCAGCGCGGTCCAGACGCCACCGGCCGAGGCGACGTGCACGCCATCCGCGGCATTGTGATGCAGGTCGCCGAGATCGACATAGATCGACTCGAGGAAGTAGCGCAGCGCGAGGTCTTGATAGCCGACCTCGGCTGCGAGGATCGCCTGCACGACCGCCGACAGCGTCGAGTCCCCCGTCGTCAGAGGGTCGTAGTACTCGAAGTCAGCGAGCTTCTCTTCGGCCGTGAAGTGATTGCCCTGCAAGAACAGCGCCAGCACGACATCCGCCTGCTTGAGCACCTGGTACCGGTAGATCACGAGCGGGTGGAAGTGCAGCAGCAGCGGCCGCTGGTCGGGTGAGGTGTTCTCGAGATCCCAGACTTCCTTCTCGAGGAAGACCGCGTCTTGCGGGTGGATGCCGAACGCGTCGCTGAACGGGATGTTCATCGCCTCAGCCGCGGCCTCCCACGCCTCGACCTCGTGCTCCCCCAGGCCCAGGCGATCCACCATGAGGCGGTAATCCTCGGGAGCGTCCAGGGCCATGTCGCGCAACGTGTGGGCAGCGAAACGCAGGTTGAAGCGCGCCATGACGTTCGTGAAGAGGTTGTCGTTGACGACTGTCGTGTACTCGTCGGGCCCCGTCACACCGTGGATGTGGAACGACCGCTCGGAGTCGAGTTCCGTCTCACGCCAGAACCCGAGGCTCGCCCACATCCGGGCGGTCTCGACGGCGATATCGACGCCTTCGCGATAGAGGAACTCGGTGTCGCCCGTCGCCCGCACATACTTCGCGAGGGCAAAACTCACGTCGGCATTGATGTGGTACTGAGCGGTGCCAGCGGCGTAATAGGCCGAGGCCTCCTCACCGTTGATCGTGCGCCACGGGAAGAGCACCCCGGCCTCGTTGAGTTGACGCGCGCGCCGACGCGCGGCGGGAAGCATGAGGTACCGCATCCGCAGTGCGTTTCGCGCCCACTGCGGGGTCGTATAAGCCAAGAACGGCAGCACGTAGATCTCGGTGTCCCAGAAGTAGTGACCCGAGTAGCCCGACCCCGAGACACCCTTCGCGGGGACGCCGAGCCCATCGGCCCGCGCGGCAGCCTGGGCGAGCTGGAAGAGGCACCAGCGGGTCGCCTGCTGCAGATCGTCATGGCCGCCGATCCGAACGTCCGAACGCTCCCAGAACGCATCCAGCCATTCGCGCTGGCGCGTGAAGAACGTATCGACGCCCTCGGCCTCCGCGCGATCAAGGGTCCTGCGGCACCGATCGACCAGTTCCCGAGCGGGCACACCGCGCGAGGTGTGGTAGCTCACGAGCTTGGTGACGGTGACCGGCACGCCGGCCTTCGCCCGGACGCGGAAGACGTTCTTGGCGATGTCGGGTTCGATCAGGCAGCGGGGGTCGTACTCGTTGTCGGTGTCGACGATGTGGTCGGCCACGACCGCGATCGTCATCTCGGATTCGGATGCCTTGTAGGCCAGCGCCGACCGCGTGCCGTCCTGCCAGTACTCCTGTGGCTGCAGAACGCGCTGGTGGATCCGCTCGGCCCGGCGCGGATCGAATCCCGCCTTCTTGGGTGCGACGGGAGTTCCGCCGTAGACGTCCTCGCCGTCTTGCCGGTTGATGATCTGACAGCTGATGGTGACCGGCGCATCGGCGTTCAGGACCGTGACGGTCTGCCGAAGGATCGCAAGGTGCTTCTCCTCGAACGACACCAGCCGATCATCCTCGATCAGCACCTCTTTGCCCGACGGTGTCACCCACAGGATCCGCCGACGCATGACGCCGTCGCGCAGATCGAGGACACGCTCGTACTCGCGCACATCGGCGATGTCGAGTGACAGCGGCTCGTCGTCGACGTAGACCCGCATGATCTTGGCATCCGGGGCGTTGATGATCGTCTGGCCGACCTCGGCGAACCCATACGCCTGCTCCGCATGCCGGATCGGGAAGACTTCGTGGAAGCCGTTGATGAAGGTGCCGTGCTCGTGCGCGAAGCGACCCTCGGGGCTGTTGCCCCGCAAGCCCAGGTAGCCGTTACCGACGGCGAAGAGTGTCTCGGAGACCCCGACCTCGTCGTGCGAGTAGCTCGTCTCGACGAGCCGCCATGGGTCGATGGGGTAGCGATCACGATCGATCACGCGGACTCCTCCGGTTCGGGTGCGAGAGCAGCGGTAGGGATGCCGGCACCGTCGCCGTCGAGGAACTCGGCCAGATCGGAGACCACCACGTGTGCGCCAGCGTCGCGCAGCACCTCGGCTCCGACGCCACGGTCGACGCCGACCACGAGCGCGAATCCGCCAGCAGCCGCGGAACGTACCCCTGACAGGGCATCTTCGACGGCCGCGCTGGATGCCGGGTCGACACCGAGCATCGCAGCAGCCTCGACGAACACGTCGGGGGCGGGCTTGGAGGCCAGCCCGTCGCGTTCGGCGATGACGCCGTCCATGATCACCTCGAAGCGATCGATAATGCCGGCGGCAGTGAGCACTTCCCGGGCGTTCTTGGAACTCGAGACCACCGCGATCCGGGTACCGGCATCCCGCAGCACGTCCAGCAGCGCGAGCGAGCCCGGATACGGCGCGATTCCTTCGCTTCGCAGCACGCTCTCGAAGACAGCGTTCTTGCGGTTGCCGATGCCGCAGACGGTGTCGATCTCAGGCGAGTCGCTCGGGTCGCCCCAGGGTACTTCGACATCACGGCTCCACAGCAGGCTCGCGACGCCGTCGTAGCGCTTCTTGCCGTCGAGGTGCTCGAAGTAGTCACGCTTGGTGTACTCGGGCGTGATGTTCCACGCCGCGAAGAGCTCCTGGAACATCGACTGCCACGCGTGCATGTGCACCTCGGCGGTCGGTGTCAGTACCCCGTCCAGATCGAAGAGCACCGCATCGTAGGCGGTGAGATCGGGAAGAGCGTCGGCCACAGGAATCCTCCCGGCGGGTGGCGATGTCGAAAGCATTGGCACGAGCCACGGCAATAGGTCGGGTACGGCTGACGCCGTGGTGCCAGCGTAGTAGTTCGACCCTGCCGCAATGCTGGTTTGCGGGCGCTCAGCCCTGCGCGACGCCCAGAGTTTGCCGAGCGATCTCGAGTTCTTCATTGGTCGGTACGACCAGGACGCTCACCTCAGACGCATCGGTCGAGATACGACGGATGCCGCGCTCCCGCCGCTCGTTGCGTTCGGGGTCGATCTCCACTCCCGCAAAGCCGAGGGTTTCGAGGGCCGCCGCACGGATGATGGGCGAGTTCTCGCCGACGCCGGCGGTGAAGGAGATGACGTCCACGCCGCCCAGCTGCGCGAGATACGCGCCGGCGTAGGTGCGCAGGCGATGGATGTAGACGTCGAAGGCCAGCGTCGCCGCCTCATCGCCGTCCTCGCGTCGCTGTTCGATGTCGCGCATGTCGGAGGCCCCCGCCAGGCCGAGCAGTCCCGAGCGCTTGTTGAGCAGATCGTCGAGGTCGTCGATCGAGAGCCCCGCGCGTCGCGCAAGCTGGAACACGATGGCCGGGTCGACGTCGCCCGAACGGGTGCCCATGACAAGTCCCTCCAGCGGTGTGAGCCCCATGGACGTGTCGACCGAACGACCACCGTCGATCGCGGTGACCGAGGCTCCGTTTCCCAGGTGGAACACGATCTGCTTCAGGTCTCCCAGCGGCCGGTCGAGGAACGCCGCTGCGGCTTCGCTGACGAACTTGTGTGAGGTGCCGTGGAAGCCGTACCGGCGCAGGCGGTGCTCCTGCGCGAGTTCGGTGTCGATCGCATACGTGTAGGCGGCGGGGGCGAGCGTCTGATGGAACGCGGTGTCGAAGACGGCGACGTGAGGAATCGTGTCGAACGCTTCCTGTGCGGCACGGATGCCCTGCACCGCCCCTGGGTTGTGGAGGGGCGCGAGTACCGACAGGTCTTCGATGTTGATGAGCACCAGCGGAGTCACCAGCGTCGGCTCGAAAAAGCGCGCCCCACCGTGCACGACGCGGTGACCAACGGCGACGGGCGGATTCGCCTGCAGTGAGGGGCCGTGCGCAGCGAAGGCATCGAGCATCACCTGGAAGCCTGCGGTGTGGTCGGGAATCGGCAGGTCTCGCTCGGAGGTCGCGCTCACGAATGTCGGTGCCGGCTCATCCGGGGCGAACTCCGCCGCGGTGACGGTGTGACGCGCGTGACCGTTCTCTTGCCCGATCCGTTCCACGAGGCCCGAGGCGAGCACCGCTTCGTTGTCCATGTCGATCAGCTGGTACTTGAATGACGACGAACCGCCGTTGACGACGAGGACGACACTCATGCGGTGGTCCCTTCCTTCTCACTGGATGCTGGAGCCGAGGTGTCGGCATCCGCTTGGGCCTGAATCGCGGTGATCGCGATGGTGTTCACGATGTCGTCGACCAGCGCGCCCCGCGACAGGTCGTTGATGGGTTTGTTGAGCCCCTGCAGGACGGGCCCGATCGCGACAGCTCCGGCCGAGCGTTGGACCGCCTTGTAGGTGTTGTTCCCGGTGTTGAGGTCCGGGAAGACGAAGACTGTTGCGCGACCGGCGACCTGTGAACCGGGCATCTTCGCGGCGGCAACCGCCGCGTCAGCCGCTGCGTCGTACTGGATGGGGCCCTCGACGAGCAGTTCCGGCGCCCTGTCGCGGACCAAGGCGGTGGCTGCGCGCACCTTCTCGACATCCGCCCCCGACCCGGACTCCCCCGTCGAGTACGACAGCATCGCGACGCGGGGGTCGATCCCGAACTGCGCGGCTGTCGCTGCAGACGAGATCGCGATGTCGGCGAGTTGCTCAGAAGTGGGATCAGGGATCACGGCGCAATCGCCGTACACGAGCACGCGGTCGGCCAGAGCCATGAGGAAGACGCTCGACACCACCGAGACACCCGGCTTGGTCTTTATGATCTCGAACGCCGGACGGATCGTGTGCGCCGTCGTGTGCGCAGCACCCGAGACCATGCCATCGGCCAGGCCCAGGTGAACCATCAGCGTCCCGAAGTAGGACACGTCGGTGACGGTGTCGGCTGCCTGATCGAGCGAGATCCCCTTGTGGGCCCGCAGGCGCGCGTACTCCTGCGCGAACTGTTCGACGTAGTGGGGGTCGAACGGGCTGATGATCTGCGCTGCTGTCAGGTCGACGCCGAGCTCTGCCGCTCGCGTGCGGATATCGCCCTCATCGCCGAGGATGACGAGGTCGGCGATGCCGCGCGCGAGGACTGTCGCGGCGGCCCGGATGACGCGATCGTCGTTTCCCTCGGGAAGCACGATCCGCCGCCGATCCGCGCGGGACCGCTCCACGAGCTGGTATTCGAACATGAGTGGGGTGACGACTGACGACCGCGCCAAGCCGAGCGATCTGCTCAGCATCGCGGTGTCGACGTACTGCTCGAACATCGACAGCGCGGTGTCGTACCGCCGCTGGGATGCCGCGGCGAAGCGTCCCCGCGTATTGATGACCTTGACGGCGGTCTCGAAGGTACCCTCATCGGTTGCGATGATCGGCAGGTTCGAGGAGACGCCATCCATCAGCCTGTCGATCTGTTCGGGCAGGGGGAACGGGCCGTTGAGCAGGATGCCGGAAATCGACGGGAACGTGCCCGAGGAGTGCGCCAGCAGCGTCGCCAGCAGCACCTCGGTGCGGTCGGCTGGGATCATGACGATGGAACTCTCACTCAGCCGCGGCAGCACGTTGACCATCGACATCCCCGCGATCACGACACCGAGGACCTCGCGCGAGAGCAACTCCTCGTCGCCTTTGATCAGGGTTCCATCGATCGCCGCCATGACCTCGCGCATCGTGGGGGCCACCAGGAACGTGTCCTCGGGAATCGCCCACACCGGCACGACACCGTCGGATGCCACGTGCTCGGGCTCGCGAGCACGATCGATGACCTCACGCACGGATCCGACGACGTCTTCGATCCGCTCCGCATCGGCACGGTTGACGATCACCGCGAGGAGCCCCGCTCGTCCGTGGGCGAGCTCGGCCAGTGCTAGTGCGGTGATCTGGCCAATCTCCTCGGGGGTTCGCGCAGGTGACGACCCGAGCTTTTCCGCTTCGCCGGTTCGGCCGCTCATCACGAGCAAGACTGGGGCACCGAGATTTGCCGCGATGCGGGCGTTGTAGCCGAGCTCCGCGGGTGACCCGACGTCCGTGTAGTCGCTCCCCACGATCACGACGGCGTCACACTGCGCCTCAACGGCCTTGTAGCGCTCCACGATCTTCCCGAGAGCCGCATCGGGGTCAGCCCGCACCTCGTCGTAGGTCACACCGATGCAGTCGTCGTAGGGCAGGTCGACGCCGTCGTGCGCGAGGAGCATCTCAAGCACGTAGTCGGGTTCCGTGGTCGAGCGGGCGATCGCTCGGAACACGCCGACGCGTGGGGTGGCATGGCTCAACGCATCGAGCACCCCCAGGGCGATCGTGGACTTTCCGGAGTGACCTTCTGCCGAGGTGATGAAGATGCTCTGCGCCACCCCATCAGCCTAGGTGCGACCGCGGGGGTGCCGCCGGGTGCCTACCGGAGAAAAACCCGAGGCAACCGAATGTTCACGCCCCGTTGCGTCAGGACCACGCGGGCATGAAAAGACTCTCCGCGCACCCGGCAGAGCCTGGTTACCCTTGCTACGTTTCCGTCCTGGGGGAGTTGGCCTGGATGCCGCCGCGCGGAGAGCTTCCCCTAGTCTAACCATTCGTCCCGCCGGGATTCGCGGCGTCCTCCCAGAGCCGCACCCGGTCAGCCGAGGTTACGATTGTGCAACGACCGACGAGGCGCCGCATATCCGACGAGGCGGCGCGCGCACAGGCGGAGGGGGTCGGCATGACCGAAAGCGTCATCGGCGAGGAGCGGGTCACCGCAGAAAGCCCGCCAATCGCCGTGGAGCGCTTCGCCGAGGTCACCGACGCGATCCTCGGGGCGATCACATCCGTGATCGACGGCAAGCCGGAAGCGGCTCGCAGCGCACTCATCTGCCTGCTCGCCGAGGGGCACCTTCTTATTGAGGATGTCCCCGGAGTCGGAAAGACGATGCTTGCCCGGGCGCTGGCAGCATCCATCGACGCCGCGGTGCGACGCATCCAGTTCACGCCCGACTTGCTCCCGGGCGACGTCACCGGTGTTTCGGCCTTCAACCCCATCGAGCGTGAGTTCGAGTTCAAACCGGGTGCCGTGTTCGCCAACATCGTCATCGCCGACGAGATCAACCGCTCCTCCCCCAAGACCCAATCCGCACTGCTGGAGGCGATGGAGGAACGGCAGGTCACCGTCGACGGGCACACACACCTCGTGCCGCACCCGTTCCTGGTCGTCGCCACCCAGAACCCTCTCGAAATGGAGGGGACGTACGCGCTTCCCGAGGCGCAGCGCGACAGGTTCACGATGCGGATCTCGATGGGCTACCCGGATGCACGCGCCGAGACCCTCATGCTGCGCCAGCGTGAGACAGTCAACCCGCTCGAATCCGTCCGACCCGTCGTCACAACCCACGAGGTGGCTGAGCTGATCGTTGCGGCGCGGCATATTCATGTGGCGCCCGCGATCGAGGAGTACACCGTTTCCCTCGCTCAGGCGACCCGCGCTCACCCCGACCTGAAGCTCGGAGCGAGCCCGCGCGCGACGCTGCAACTCGTTCGAGCTGCCAAGGTGGCTGCGGCGCTGGAGGGACGATCTTTTGTCATCCCCGACGACATCACCGGCCTCCTGCATCCGGTGTTCGCCCACCGCCTGATCGCCACACGCGCAGCCGGCGGAGCCAACCACGGCGAAGCCGCGGTGGCGGGTGCCCTCGATCAGATCGCGGCAAGCGCCCGCGTCCCGCTCGCCTCGCGGCGGTGACATGCGCTGGTGGCCATTTACGCCTCGGGGCACCGGTGCCCTGATCCTCGCCATCGCTTCGTTCGTGATCGCGGGAGAGACCGGCGTCGTCGAACTCATGTTCTTCGGTGTCCTCATGGTCGTGGTGTGTGCGGGGAGTCTCGCATCGCTCTGGTTTCGGGCGGCTCCCACCGCCACGCCTCGGCGGATCGTTCCCGACGTCTCGACGGTCGGCAAACCCACGACCGTCACGGTGACGCTCCGGCCGCCTTCGCGCATGATGGGCAGGTCCGGACGGTGGCACGAGCTCGCCGACCCGGTCTTCATCGGCGAGCTTGAGGGCGACCTCAACTGGGGCGGGGCCGACAAGGCAGCCTCGGTGACATATAGCGTGACGCCCAGCACGCGTGGCACCTACGCTCTCGGTCCGCTGCGGGTCATCACCGAAGACCCCTTCGGGCTCGCCCGACGCGCGGTGCGCGTGATCGAAGCCGAATCGGTCCGGGTCGCTCCCGCGCAGGTCGAGGTAACGGCACTGCGGGCGATGACGGCGACAGCGGGTGGGGCGCTCCACGCCACCCACACGCAGCGCGGCCATGGCGTGGACAATCTGCTGGCCCGCCCCTACCAGCCAGGGGATTCGATGCGCCGCATCCACTGGCGTGCGTCAGCTCACCACGACGGACTCATGGTGCGCCAGGAAGAGAATGAGGCTGCACCGGATGCCGTCGTCGTGATCGACCGGGACGATGCGCGCTGGGGCGCCGGGGCCGCCGCAGCGCCCGGGCAGGATCCCGCTTTCGAGGCGGCAGTTGCCACTACCGTGTCGGCTGTCGCGCAACTGTCCCACGACGGCTACACCGTGAGCGTGCTCGAGAGCGACGGAACACCCCTCCACGAGCCCATCGAACCGGGCGAGAAAGCACTCCTCGACGCGTTCGCCGCAGATTGCGCAACCATCGTCGCCGGCACTGGGCACAACATCCATGACTTACCGCGCGCCTTCGCCCGCGTCGGCAGCGGCCCGATCGTCATCATTACCGGCACCCTCTCGGAGGCCGATGTCGCCGCCCTCGCTCCGATCGGCGCACACACGACCCTGCCGATTCTGCTGGCCACCGACGCCAGCGCTGACGCCTTCGACCGAGCGGCGGAGTTGGGGTGGCGGGTTCAGGCCATTCGCGTGGGCCCCGAGATGCCCGGCTGGTGGGACGACGCGCGAGACCAGGGTCAGAGGCGATGAGCTGGTCGACACGATGGAGAGCTGCTCGCAGGGCCCGCTGGCGGGGGATGCGAACCGGACGTTCTGACGCACTACTGACGATCGGGGTGATGGTCGGGATCGTTGCCGCCCTTCTTCCGGTGACGCGAGTCATCGCGCCCGGCGCCTGGATTTGGGGCACCCTCGCGCTGTCGGCGGCGATCATGGTCACAGGATTCTTGCTTCGCCGTACCCGGATGTCGGCGATCGGCATCAGCGCGGTCGAGCTTGCCCTCACGATCGGCGTTGTCACCGTCGTGTTCCTGCGAGAGACCGCGCTGTGGGGAATCATCCCGGTCTTTGCGAGCGTGGATCAGGCAGCAGGCCTCGTGGTCACGGCATCCGAGGAGATCTTCTACAGCGCGGCCCCCATGGTTCCGACCCCGGCCTTGAGCTTCTTGGTGGTCGGGGCAGCGGGCCTGTTCACGATTGCTGTGGATCACATTGCCTTGACAGCACGGATGCCGCTGCTGGCCGGTGTCGCACTGTTCACGGTGTCGCTGATCCCTGCTCTGGCGGTGCCCAGCGCCGTCAACCTCTGGTCGTTCGCGCTGCTCGCGGCGGCTGTGTTGCTGTTGCTTCGCGCCGAGACCCGCGGCCGGGAGCCTCGGGGAGGACGCGCCAGCGGTGCCTCCGCTGTCGCGGCAGGTATCGGAGCTCTCGCTCTGGTCGCGACCCTCATCATCACACCCTCGCTCCCCCAGCCCGGTCCCCGGGTCGCATCCGGAAGCGGTGCCGCGGGAATCGACGCATCCCTCTCGCTCGGGCAGGATCTGCGTCGCCCTGAGCAGATCGAGGTCCTGCGGATGCGCTCGACCGCGCCTCTGCCTCCGTACCTGCGCGTGGCAACGCTCAGCGAGTTCACCGGCGCCGTCTGGCAACCCGATCGCACATGGTCACTTCCGCTGGACAGCTCCCGCGCCTTCGGGGAGGTCGAGGCGTCCCCCGGGATCGAGATTGCGGAATACCTCACGACTGTCGAGATCACCGACCTCTCCGCATCCTGGCTTCCGGTGCCTTTCCCCGCTGTGGGAGTCGAAGGCCTGTCGGGTTCGTGGAACGTGATGCCACTGAACCGGACTGTCGTGGGCGACAACGGCGCAACGCAGGGACAGTCGTATGTCGTCGAGACCCGCGTCCCCGAGCCGACCCTCGAGCAGATCCGAGCAGCGGATGCCAATCCTGGCCAGGTTCGGGAGACGGCATCCGCTCTGCCTGACAATCTTCCCGAGATCATCGCCCAGACAGCGCGAGAGATCACGGCTGGCACCACGAACGACTATGACGCCCTGATCGCGATGCAGTCGTGGTTCCGCGGGGCTGACTTCCGGTACTCGCTCGACGCCCCGGTTGAGCAGGGGTTCGATGGGTCAGGCGCTGATGCGGTGGCATCGTTCCTCGACGTGAAGTCGGGGTATTGCGTGCACTACGCGTCGGCGTTCGCACTGATGGCCCGAACTCTCGACATGCCCTCCCGGATCGTCGTGGGCTACCTGCCCGGCGTCAACACGAGCACCGTCGTCGACGGGCAGAACGTGCGATCGGTGCTCAGCGGACAGCTTCACTCGTGGCCCGAGGTCTACTTCGATGGGATCGGCTGGGTCGCGTTCGAACCCACCAACAGCCTCGGAACGGCGACGCGGTTCGGCTCGGCCACGGATGCCGCGCAGGATGATGCGGCTGGCCCCACGCCGACGGTGTCATCTGCGCCGTCGGCGACGCCGCAACCCACGCGGTCGGCCCTCTCCGAGAACCTCGACACCCCGAATGCCACGGTTCCCCTTCCCCTGCAGCGCAACCTGGCGGCGTTTGGCTGGGGAGCCTTCGCGATGGGGCTGCTTGCTCTTCTGGCGGCGCCGGGAGTTGTGGCTGAGCTGCGCCGACGGCGGCGGCTTGCTTCGGCCGCGCGCGGTGATGCGGTTGCCGCGTGGGCAATCGTTCGGGATACGGCGGTAGATCTCGGCATCCGCGTGGCAGGTAGCGACACCCCGCGGATGCTCGGGGACCGGCTCGTGCGAGAGCATGGCGTTGATGCGGATGCCATGTCCATACTCGTGTCGGCTATCGAACGCGAGTCGTATGCACTGGCAGGTGCCCGCACGGCGTCGGGGGCCCGGATTGGCGGTGAGGGAACCGAGCGCGGGACGCTTGTGCGTGCGGCACGAGACGTTCGGGGGCAGGTGATGCTGGCGGCGTCTCCTGCTCGACGCTCCATCGCTCTCGTCGCGCCGCGCTCGCTCGTGTTCGGCCTGTTCACCCGCGGCTAGACGAAAAAGCCCTGAGCCGCGACCCGTTCGTAAACGGTGACGCGGCTCAGGACAATGGCGGTGACGGTGGGATTTGAACCCACGGTGCGCTTGCACGCACACACGACTTCCAATCGTGCTCCTTAGGCCGCTCAGACACGTCACCAGAACAGCCTGTCCATCGTACCCGATGCCTCTTCGCCGCCCCGACCAGCGCGAGGGATCAGGCAGTGCCCGGCGGTCTAAACCGCCGTGAGCTAGGACGTCCTTCTTCAGTCGCGCCGAAATGCGGGTGTCGCCGCCCGTGACCCGCACGAAGGCGCGACCGAAGAACACCTCGTGCCCGGAGATACTGAGCACCGTCACTCGGTCGCGCCTTCGCGCGACTTCCGGGTCTCGTGACCAACGTCAGGGCGCGACTGAACGGAGGGCCGACCCGGAGATACCGAGATACCGCTATGGCCGATCGCGGCTCGGCGCCAGAGCCATCCGACGCTCTGCCGTCAGGCAGAGGGCGGGGCAGACTACGCGACTGCGTCCTTGAGCAGCAGGGCCCGACGAGCGGTCCCGGCGCTCCGGGGCACAGTCAGTCCGTCGACTCCCGCGGTGGGTTGTGCATGAACTCGATGCGGATACCGTTGGCGTCCTCGACGAAGGATGCGTAGTAGCGGGGCGTGAAGCGCGGGTACGGCTTCGGGTCACGCACGATCGTCCACCCAGCGCGGACCGCGATCTCGTGGAGTCGGTCAACCTCGGCGCGCGAGCCGACCGAGAACGCGAGGTGCTGCCAGCCGACCCGACCGTGGCGGTGCGGGCCCGTCCCCGGCTCGCGCGCTGGATAGAAGATGAGTTCGGACTCTCCTGGACAGGTCCAGAACACGATGCTGCCGGCATCCGTTCGGGTGTACCCGAGCGCGAGGAGCACAGGTTCGAACTGGCTCGCGGCGGCGGGCACGTCGTCAACAGTCAGGGCGAGGTGGTCGACGAGAGGCACCGTCACGCCTCCCGGAGGATCTTCGGCATTGCTTTGCCCTTGGCAAGTTCGTCGATCAGCTTGTCGAGGTAGCGGATGTTCTGCATCAGCGGATCCTCGATCTCTTCCACACGAACGCCGCAGACGACGCCGGTGATCGCCGAGACGCGCGGATTGAGGTCGGCATCCGCGAAGAACTCCTCGAAGCTGGTCTCACGTTCGAGATGCTGCGCGAGAGCCTCGTCGTCGAAACCCGTCAGCCAGGCGATGATCTCGTCGACCTCGCCTTTCGACCGGCCCTTGCGCTCTGCCTTGGCAACGTAGAGCGGGTAGACCGACGCGAAGCTCGTCGTGAGGATCCGGTGCGCCATGATCCGAGGGTACGCGCCGGGGTCTACCTGCGTCCCGAGGCAAACACCACGGGAACACCCAGCCACTCCCCGAGATCGCGGATCTCGGCATCCACCATCTCGCGTTCCTCGTCATCGAACGGGATCAGTTCGTGAACCGCGGAGACGACGAGGTTTTCTTTCTTCTTGTCGAGTTCGGCATCCATCAGCGCAGAGAAACGGTCACCGATGAGGATCGGATGCACGAAGTAGCCGTACACACGCTGGGCTTTGGGCTTGAACTGCTCGAGGATGAACTCGAAGTCGAACAGTTCAGCCAGGCGGGACCTGTCGAAGAGCATCCGGTCGTACGGGTTGAGGATCGCGACCCGGCCACCCGGGTCATCTCCCAGCGCGGCGATCGCCTCGGGGTCGACTCGCCATTTCCACGCGCTCCCCTCGACCTCGGCCGGCTCCCCCGCCATACCGACCTCGCTCCAGGGCGACTTCTGTCGCGCGATACCCGCGGCATGAAGGCGCCGCTGCTGCAACCGCTCTTCGGCTTCCTCTGCGGTGATGGACCCGTCATCGGGACCGTACAGCCGCTCGGCAAGGTCCCACACGCGCTGCCGGTTCTCACGTCGAACCACGGCCACCTCGCCGATGACCGACAGCAGTTCGAGCATCCGTGGCACCTGGTTCGATCCGTACCAGCCGCTCTCGTTGCTGCGCTGCACCACGCTCGTGTCAGGGATCTCGGATGCCAGCAGCGGCCCCTCCGCGCGGAGCCGAGCGAGCACGTCCTTGCGAAAGGCGGCGTTCGCCTCGAGGTATTCGCGAGACGCGGCACGCAGCTGCCGGGCGCGCATCAACGCGACCATGTCGGGCATCAGGCTGGACGCGAAGAACCGACCATCGAACTCGAACAGCAGGCGATCGTCTTCGACGGCCTTCTTGAGCTGCCCGGGCTCGTACCCCCATCCGATCCGACTCCAGAACGCGGTCTGCTCCGCGGGCGCGATGGTCACTGTCGGATCGATCTTGATGCTGCCGAGCTGCTCGGCGACCTCGACGACATCGCCGGGACGATCGGCATCCAGTAACTGGGCGCGCACAGCGATTCGGCGCGCTTCGTCCCGCGTGAGGCGATGCATGCCGCGAGCGTACCGCTCCGCGCCGACACCCATGCAGCCAGCTCAGTGGGCGCCGAGAACCATGTACTTCTCGGGCGCGCGGACACCCTCGAATCCGAACTGTGCATACAGTCCGTGCGCGTCAGCAGTGGCGAGCATGATACGCCGGACGCCGAGCGGTTCGACGTCGGCGACGATTCCCGCCATGAGCGCCTTCCCGATGCCCTGACCTCGAGCGTCCGGTGAGACGAAGACGTCGCACAGCCAGGCGAAGGTCGCGTCGTCCGTCACGATCCGCGCGTAACCCAACTGCGCGCCGGTTTCGGAGTCATAGATCCCGTAATTGCGAGAGTTCTCGATCGCGGCATCCTGCTGCTCGCGACTGCGTCCGCGTGCCCAATACGACAGCTCGCTCAGCCAACGGTGAACCGTGGCCCGATCGACACGACGCGGGTCGGCGGAGAACTCGTATGCAGCCATGGGGATATTCTCCCCGAGCCGGTCCGTCGCTTATGCCGCGACGCGGAAACCGGTCATCGCGTCGGCTGCGTGATCGAGGCGAGCCGCCAGACCGCCCACATGGCGCCCGCGCCGGCCACCGCAAACACTCCGAAGCTCCACAGCGGTGCCCCGACTGCCTCGCCGAGCACCGAGATGCCGAGGATGACGGCGATGAACGGATCGACGATCGTGAGGCCCGCCACGACGGTCTGCGGAGTATTAACCGTGTGGGCCGTCTGGACGAAATAGATCGAGAGCGCCCCGGCCACCGCGATCCCGACCAGGCACGCGATCGTCAGGAGGTTGGTGTCGTCGATACGGAAGTCCTGCGATGCCAACGCCGTCTGGACGCGCAGGATGACGGTCTTGCCGAGCGTCGCGACGAAACCTGCGAACAGCCCCCGAGCACGACGTAGGCGACAGGGGGGATGCCCCGCCGGCGCAGCAGTGCAAGAACAGCGAAGGTGACGGCGAGAACGACGAGCAGGATGATCAGGATCAGGATGAGCTCGCGATCGGTGATCGTCGTCTGCACGCTGACGGCGGCCGCGACGCCAACGAACGCCGCGAGGCTGGCGACAGCGACGAGGATCGCGACGATCTCGGCGCTGCTGGGCCTGCGCCGGGTGACGAGCGCGGTGAGCGCCGATGCGAAGACCAAAGCAATGACACCGACGGGCTGCACCACGATCAGGGGTGCGAACGCCAGAGCGGTGAGCTGTGCAAGGATCGCCAGCCCGAACAGCACGGAGCCGAGAAGCCAGACCGGAGTTCTGGCAAGCGCCCAGAACCCCGCGGCCCCCAGTCCCGAAGTACTCTCGCCCTTCGCTCGCTCCACTCCGACTGATTGGAGGTGGTTTCCGACAGTGAGCAGCGCCGCTGACAACACGGCAAGCGCGATACCGATGATCGGAAACGAACTCAGCTCCATGTGGGTCCCCCGCTGTCTCGCCGTGTCACCTGGCGCTCAGGCTATCCGACAGCGCAGGATCTAGGGACGCCGATCAGCCGGATGCCGCGGGCTGCGCGAGAACGCCTCGTTCGGTGAGCACCCCATCGTGGATCTCCAGCACCCGGTCCGCGCGGGCCACGATCGATGGGTCATGCGTTGACAGCAGCACCGCGACGCCGTCGTCGTGCGCGACCGAGGCGATGAGGTCGATCATTGCCTCGGCGGTGTGTGAGTCGAGCTGGCCGGTCGGTTCATCGGCCAGCAGCACCCGCGGCGACGCCGCCAGAGCCCGAGCGATCGCGACACGCTGACGCTGACCGCCAGACAGTTCCGACGGACGCTGCCCGGCGTGGCCAGCCAGGCCGACCCGCTCCAGGAGCGCCGCGACCTGCTCGTCGCGCGCGCCCGGTTCGGTCCGGGCGATCCGCAGTGGGATCTCGACATTCTCGGCGGCGGTGAGCGCGTCCAGAAGTCCGAACGACTGGAAGATGAAGGCGACGTCCTCACGCCTGACCCTGTCGAGGTCACGCTCCGAGGCATCCGTGATGACGACCTCTCCGACGCGGGCCGATCCGCTCGACGCCGTCTCGATACCGCCAAGGACGTGCAGGAGGGTCGTCTTTCCCGCCCCCGAGGGGCCGATGAGCACGACGAGTTCGCCCGGGTACAGCTCCAGCGAGGCCCCGACGAGGGCGTGCACCTCTCCGGCGGGCGTCACGTGGGTCACCGACAGGTCGGATGCCGTGACCACGGGCTCCACGGAACGCTCACTCATCCGTAGCCTCGCCTCGTGTCTCTCCGGCTCCGCCCCGGCTTGCAGAGCCCTCGTGACCGGGCCGCACCGCGACATGATCGGCCTGAAGCTGTAGTCGCACCCGATCACGCAGGCCCAGGCTCGTCAGGTAGTCCGCCGGCAGCTGCATCCGCCCGACTCGGTCGAGCACGACGAACTCCTCGGCCATGGCGTGCTCGCGTCCGTCGTCATCGGTGTGAGTCCAGCGCAACACTTCGGTTGCCGTACGACCGTCCCGGATCTGGACAGTCCGCTGGACGTGCTCAGAGACCGCCGGGTCGTGGGTGACGATCAGAGCGGTGGTTCCCAGCTCGGCGTTGACCTGCTCGAAGGTGCGAAGAACCTCCGCCGATGCTTCCTCGTCGAGGTCGCCGGTCGGCTCATCGGCCAGCAGCACCCGAGGCTCATTGACCAGTGCGACCGCGATCGCGACGCGCTGCTGCTGCCCGCCCGAGAGCTCTGCCGGGTGCCGGCCTGCCAGGTGGGCAGCCCCGACGAGATCCAGCATCCGCAGCGCACGCTCCTTCGCACGAGGCTTGCGCCCGATGGCTGCGGCCAGCTCGACGTTCTCGAGCGCGGAGAGGTAGGGCAGCAGGTTCCGCGCTGTCTGTTGCCAGACGAAGCCCACCACATCGCGCCGGTAGGCCACGCGATCGCGGTTGGTCAGCGACGGCAGGTCACGGCCAGCGACCACAGCCTTCCCCGCCGTGGGGGTATCCAATCCCGACAAAATCGCCAGCAGCGTCGATTTGCCTGAACCCGAGGCTCCGACGAGTGCGACAAGTTCCCCGCGACCGACGAACAGGTCAAGGCCCTGGAGGGCCTGCACCTCGATATCGGCGACGGTGAAGATCCGCACGAGTCCTTCGCAGTGGATGTCGGCTTCAGCCGAGGGTGCTGGTGTCATCTCAGTCCTCCCCCATTCGCAGCACTGTCGCCGTCGAGGTCGCGCGAGCACTCAGCACGCCGCCGATCACGGCGAGGGCGAGAGCTGCCAGCACGATCGCGACGAGCGTAGCGCTCAGGACGGGATCGATGAAGAGCGAGGGCTGGCCGCCCCCACCGGTGAACGGGCGCAGATCGATGGAGAACACGATCAGAAGGGGCAGCAGGATGCCGAGAGCCCCGCCAGCCACCAAGGCGGTGACTCCGAGCGGAACGAACTCCCACGCCACGACGCCGCGTGTCTCGCGGCGCCCCATGCCCATCGTGCGCAGCAGCGCAATGACGCGGGAGCGCGCATCGCGGGTCACGCCGGCCACGACGAGGACGGCAACCGCCGACAGCGCGATCGCGATACCGACCGCGCTGAGCAAGGCGACCCGCAGGGCCGTGACCGCCGGAGAACTGCGGATCTCGTCGGTTGAGGCATCCAGCAGACTTACCGAGAAGGTGCCGCCGACGATCTGACCGACGCGATCGATGACGGCAGCGGCGTCGTAGCCCGGCGCGACCTCGATCAGCACCGTGCGCGGGAAAAAGCCCTTGCCGGTGAGTGCGGTGTAGTCATCGGCCCCCATCACGACGAACTCCGACGAAGCCGTGAGACCCAGAATCTGCTCGATCGGTTCGGCTGCCTCCGCAGGCGCCCCCGAAATGGCGTCGATCGCTCCACCGAGGTCGGCAGCGAGCGCCGTCGAGGGGACGACCTGCACGGGGATCTCCCCGTCGGCGAGTCCCCGGGGAAGGCTCCCACCATTCCGTCCTGCACAGCCGCGAGCGCCGTCGGATCGGTGGCGATGACCTCGGCGGTTACGCGGCCCCCGGGGCCCGTGACCGGCAGATAGTCGCCGCGCAGCAGGCCCGCGACGGCCGCGACACCCTCGACCCCCCGGATCGTGTCGAGCTGATCGGCATCAACGTACGGGCCGGAGATCTGGATGTCTGCGCCGACCATGCGCTCAGCCGCGACGACGGCGCCACGGTCGACGGTGGCAAGCACAACCGAGGAGAACACCGCGATCGCGACGGCCACGAGCATCGCGAGCACTGCCGCCGTCCCGGCAACCGGTTCCCGGACGGCGCGCGCGGCGCCCACGAGGCCCGTCGCTCCCCAGCGACGCCGTTGCAGACGCAAGGCCAGAGCGAGGGGGATCGGATGCAGCCGCACGACGATCAGCGCGAGCGCTACGGTCACCAGCAGCGGCGCGGCCACCGCGAGCGGATCGAGAGCTCCAGCGCCCGCGCCGCGGACCAGCAGCACGGTCACGGCTCCCGCGGCGAGCACGACCACGAGAGCCTCCGTCGCCAGCATCGGCAGCGTGCGGCGCCTTCGATCGAGGTCTTCCCGACCGACAGCGAGGAGATGTCGGGGCAGTGCGAGAGCAAGTGCCGCGGCCGGAACCGCACCCGCGAGAACAGCGAGCGCGACAGGGACCCAGCCTGCGTCCGAGGGAACGAGGAAGACCCCGAGCGCGGCCGCAAGGACACTGGCGGGGATGCCGAGCAGCGCCCCCTCGAGAGCGAGCAGGCGCCGCAACTGGGACGAGGCGGCACCTCGCGCGGCCAGCAGCGCCAGCTGCAGCCGACGTCTACGCACCATGAGCGCCGCCGCGAGGACCTCGAGCGAGAAGGCCACGACGACAGGGCCTACCGCCGCCACCGCAAGGATCGCACGCGTCGCTTCGGTACGCCCGACGGCGGTGCCGAGCGCGGCGACCAGACCGGAATCGAGCGCCACGCGAACATCGCCACCCGGGCCCAGCGGCAGCGGTGACGTGACGATTGCGCGAATCGCGGGAAGCAGCTGCGCGACATCGACGTCGGCGGCACCGGCAGCATCGACCGGGTACCACACGACCACCGTCCCTGGCGGGTCGAGCACCTCCCAGGTCCCGGGATCAATCCAGGCAGCGGAGGTCGCCACCGGACGCCGGTTCCCGTCGTCGAAGACGGTTGCCGTAAGCGCTGTTGGCAGATGAAGCCAGCGCGGATCATCCGGATCTGCTGCTCGCACCGTCGCCGTCAATACCAGCTCGAGCGGTGCCGTCGCGGTGAGAATCGTGCGCCGCTCTCCGATCGGCCAGTCCATCGTGGCGGCCGCGTCCTCCGACAGGGTGATCTCGATCGGCCCGGAACCCGACCACGCACTCGGCCACGCCCCTTCGGCAATCTGCAGGTGCGCGAGGGCATCCGGCTCTGCCATGAGGTGAACGTCAGTAAAGGGCGAGGTCGGCCCCAGAGCCTCCGGCGATGCCCGTAGCGGATCGGTGTAGACCGCGACCTCGCCATCACCGACCAGGCTCTGAACGATCGACGGCCACTGATCGCGCGCGCTCGACAGTGACGATTCCAGGCCCGGGATGCCGCCATCGGGCACGACCGCCGATACCGTCCCGGTCAGGTCTCGTGTTGTCGGGGCGAGCTGCCCCACCTGGTGAGCTACCTCGTCCCGAGTGACCTGGACGAGCATGCGGGGCGCAACGGAGATGAGCAGAGCAGTCAGCGCAGCAAGAACGACGATGACCGTCGCGGCACCGCGCGGCATGCCGAAGCGACGCCGCAGCAGGCGGAGAACCGAGAGGCGATTCGGTGGCATCCGTTACTCGTCCTCTCGGATCAGCCGCGCGAGCGCTCGCGGAAGACGGACCCACCAGGCAATGGCGAGTCCACCGACCAGCAGCACCGCCAGCAGCACGAGCAAGGCGGGAACATCGACCTGGATGCCGACGGGGTAGGCAGCGGGAAGATCACCGGATGCCCACCGGACAGCCGGAGGCACCGTCGCCGCTGCCGTCACCGCTCCCCCGATGATTCCGGCCACGAAACCGACGACGAGCGCCGTCGTATTTTGCGTTGCCACCACCGTGGTCGCACCTCGCCTGCCGGCTCCCACAATGGACAGCAGCGCCGCCTCGCGGGCCTCGACTCCGCTGACTCTGCCGCGCAGGACCAGCAGAGTCAGGGCGATGAGGACGGACCCGATCGCCGACACCTGAAGGATTGATCCCTGGGCGACACGGTCTGCTGCAACAGCCGGATCGGGGGCGAGCACGACCACCTGCGGGTACTCCCGTTCGATCAGCGCGGCGGAGGCACCGGGGTCGTCGGCGGCGATCCAGAGCTGATTGGGCTCGACCCGCTCCCCCGACACGACGGCCAGGCGCGCGAGATCTACGAGAAAACCTCGCGAGCCGGGTGTCCCTGGGATAACGGGAACCACGCCGGCGACCACCAGGTCCGCAGTCAGTGAGGGCGAGGAGGCATCCAGGGCAAGGGAGTCACCCTCGATCAGCCCCAGATCATCGGCGACGTCTTGCGACACGAGAGCGGGGATCTGGCCGGCACTCGAAAGTCGGCTCAAGCGCTCGGACCACTCGCCCGGGTCGACGACACCGGGGATCGCCGTCATCACCTCGCGGATCTTCTGTGATTCCAGCGCCAGGATCGGGACGCGGTCGCGCTCCGAGCGCGTCGAGGGCATGCTTGCAACCAGTTGACGGCCTTCCATTGCGGCGTCCGCCCCGGCTGCGGCGGAAATTGCCGAGGGTGTGACGTCCGCGGGGATGGTCACGACGCGAAGGTCTGCGCCCACCCGCAGCGCTTCCGGTCCTTCGCCGACACCGACAGCGCTGGACGTGTACGAGGCTGCCACGACGCTTATTCCGACCGCAATGGCGACGGCGATCATCGATGAGGCGGAGCGCCCGGGCCTGCGAGAGAGCCGCCGCAGCGCCGTGACGAGGATGAGGCCCCGACTCCGGGACGCCGCGCTGCTGAGCATCCGGAGCCCGGCAAGTGCGAGAACGGTCGATGCAGTGGCAACCACGAGCAGGAGCAGCGCCGGGGCCAGGAACGAGATCGGATCCACACCGAAGGTCAGAAGGCGCCAGGTCGCCACCCCGGTGACGATGGCGACGACAATGATCGCAGCGACAGCGACCGCGACGCCCCGCGCCGGCGGGCTCTCGCGACCGGCGAGCAGCCCCGCGGCACCCGCAGTGCCGACGACGAACACCGCAACACCCGTAGCCGTCAGCACGACCTGCGCAGCGGCTGCCGTCAGCATCCACAAGAGCACACCGGCTCCGAGAGCACCGGCGAGGCCCGCCACCGTTGCGATGAGGGCGGCCTCGAACACCGCCATCGTCACGAGCCGGCGCGGCCGCATGCCGCGGGCCAGAAGCAATCGCGTCTCGCCGGCGCGTGACCGGGTCACTTCCGCTGCCGACAGCACCGCGGCCAGGGCGACCGGCAGCGCGAGCATTCCAACCGCGACCGCGGCGACACCGGCTGACCCGTCGCTCGCCAACCCTTCTTCTGCCGAGTGCGCCACCCGAGCTGCATCCACCGACGCTGCTGCGCTGACCAGCGCGCCCGAGAGCCCCGCGAAGACTGCCAGGGCCACAAGTGACGCACGCGCGGCGCCAGCGCGGCGGAGGGCGAAACGGATGCCTCCGCTCACTCGCACCCGCTCCGCATCCTGGCACTCTAGCCGAGGGCCCTGCCCAGCGGATGGCCGCGGGGTTGAACGCGACAGGCGGCGCCGTCGTCTCCGACGAGAACGTGCAGCGCATCGCAGCGGGCTCGCTCGGCATCATTCTTCTCGACGGCGAGGGCGTGCTCGCGGCCGCGGGAATCCCCGAAGCCGATGTCCCGACGATTGTGGCTCGCGCCGCTCACGAGCCGACCGACATCGACGGCCGGTACCTCGCCGAAACGATCGACACGACGGGCTTCTCGCTGTCGTTCAGCGACAACGAGAGCGAAGTCCCGGTGACCTCCGCCGTGCTCGTGGTGCGCACAACCGATCGCGAGGCCACTGGCGTTCTCCTGATCTCGGCGCTGTCGGTGACGGCGGTGGTGACGACCATCATCCTCATCATTGCGGCGGCGATCGTCGTCGGTCGTGGTCTTCGCCCACTCACGGCGATGGCTGAGCACGCCGAGCGGATCGCAGAGGGCGACCGCACCCTCCGTCTTCCGGTCGAGAGCAGCGGCGACCCGGCAATCGCGCGCATGGCGAGCACCGTGAACCTCGCCTTCGATGTGCAAGAGGATGCCGAAAACCGCATGCGCTCGTTCGTCGCAGATGCCTCGCACGAGTTGCGTACGCCGCTGACCACAGCGAGCGGCTGGGTCGAGCTCTACCTGCGTGGTGGTCTGACCGACCCCGATGCCCTCGCAGAAGCGATGGCGCGCGTGGAGCGACAGCTGGGGCGAATGAGGCTGCTGACGGACGAGCTGTCCCTGCTCGCGCGGACCGACTCCGGCCGGCCCCTCCAGAACACGCCGGTCGATCTCGCCGCCGTCGCCGCAGAGGTGGTCTCGGACGCTCGCGTGCTGCATCCTGAACGCCGCCTCATCGTCGACACGGATGGTCCCGCGCCCGTCCTCGGCGACGAACCTCGGTTGACCCAGGTCGCGCGCAACCTCGTCGGTAATGCGTTGCAGCACACTCCGCCGGATGCCGACGTCACGGTCAGCACACGGATGAACGCCGACCGCGTCATCCTGCGCGTACACGACACCGGACCAGGCATCCCGGCCGAACAACTACCGCATGTGTTCGAGCGGTTCTGGCGGGGCGACACCTCCCGCCATTCTGCGGGCTCGGGCCTCGGACTCGCGATCGCTCATGCCCTGGTCAGCGCACACGGCGGCATCCTGCGCGTCACCAGCGCGCCGGGCCAGGGAACGACCTTCGAAGCGAATCTTCCCGCGCTGGACGGTCAGCCTGCCGAGCCGTCGCGGTGATCGCGCTTGCGCTTCTCGATCTCAGCCCGAAGTCGCCACTCCTCGATCTCGAGGTCCAGATCGGCTAGCTGCTGCTCGGTGCTGCGCGTGTCGCGGGGCCGCACGGGGGCGCTCGCCGGCGGAGCCCCTTTGTCGGTGTACTCGCGCCAGGGCGCCGGCGCACGCTGATAGTCCCGTCCCAGTGCGAACCAGAAGACACTGCCCAGCAGCGGCACGAGAACGATCAGAATCACCCACGCGACCTTGGGGAGGTAGCGCACGCGATTCTCGGAGATGACGATCGCGTCGATGAGCGCACCGATGCTCAGTGCGATGACGAGGACCGAGAACAGCACTGGCATGCCGACAGCCTAAGCACAGGCCGCGCAGCCGTAAAGGTCAGCCAGCCTGATCGGACTTGCGAGCACCTGCCTCGAGCACATCCCCGGTGGGAAGCTCGTGGTGGCCACCGAACTGCAGGCGCATCGCCGAGAGAAGCTGGTTGGCGTAGTGATCCTCATCACGGGATGCGAACCGCTCGAACAGCGCTGCAGAGAGCACGGGAGCGGGAACCCCCGTGTCGACGGCGGCCTTGACGGTCCAGCGGCCCTCGCCCGAGTCGGAGACCCGGCCGGCGAGTCCGTCGAGCGTGGGGTTCTCTTCGAGGGCAGCTGCGGTGAGGTCGAGCAGCCACGACGAGATGACCGATCCGCGACGCCACAGCTCCGCGACCTTGGGGGTGTCGATCGTGAACTGATAGAACTCAGGCTCTTCCAGCGGGGCGATCTCGGCCGAATGTTCGGCTTCGCGGACTCCCGCGTCGGCGTTCTTGAGGATGTTCATCCCCTCGGCGAGCGCGGCCATGATCCCGTACTCGATGCCGTTGTGGACCATCTTGACGAAGTGGCCGGCCCCCGACGGGCCGCAGTGCAGGTAGCCGAGCTCTTCGGGCGCGTAGTCGCCGGTACGCCCCGGCGTGCGCTCGATGTCGCCCTTGCCGGGCGCGATGGTCTTGAGGATCGGCTCGATCCGGTCGAATGCCTCGTTCGGACCGCCGACCATGAGGCAATAACCGCGCTCAAGGCCGAACACGCCGCCGCTGGTGCCGGCATCCACGTAATGGATGCCCTTGGGCTTGAGCTTCGCGGCCCGGCGCACATCGTCGCGGTAGTTGGAGTTGCCGCCGTCGATGATGATGTCCCCGGGCTCCAGCACCTCGGCCACCTGGTCGACGACATCGCCGGTGAGGCCCGCGGGGATCATGAGCCAGATCGCACGAGGTGCCTCGAGCTTGCTCGCCATGTCGGCGAACGACTCCGCACCCGTCGCGCCCTCGCCGGCGAGCGCGGTCACGGCATCCGCATTCACGTCGTAGACGACGCATTCGTGCCCGTCGTTCATGAGGCGGCGCACGATGTTCGCGCCCATTCGTCCGAGTCCGACCATTCCCAGTTGCATTCGTGATCCTCTGTTCCGCGGTATCGCTGACACGGCCAATCGATGCGGGCCTGCCTGCAGTCTAGAGAGCCATAGGATGACCGCGTGAGTGGAGATTCGCCAGCGACCCGTCCGCGCCGCGACTGGCTCGACATCATGGCGGTGTTCGTGTTGTCGATCACGGCAGTCCTCACGGCATGGTGTGGGTTCGAGGCCTCCAAGTGGGGCGGCGAGATGTCGATCGCGTTCAGCCAGGCATCCAGCGCACGAGTACAGGTTGAAGCCGGTCCCTTCGCGGTGCCCGAGTACATCCCTCCCGGCACCGTCGAGGCGCAGGAACTTAACGAACGCGCGGATGCGAAGTTCCAGGAGGCGCTCACCAACAATCAGCGCGGCGACAATTACTCGCTCCTCACCGTGCTCTTCGCACTGGTGCTCTTCCTCACCGCGATGTCCCAACGCGACCTCGCACCGTGGGCCCGCAAGTTCCTCCTGATCGGCGCGACAGCGCTGGGAGCGGTCGGAGTCGTCATCCTGGCGACGTTCCCGATCCGGGTCTGACCGTCAGCGAATCGCGTATTCGGCTTCGGTCTGTACCCGCACCGAGACGCCGACGAACTCGGGCAGCCCGTCCAAGGCCGTGGCGAGGTCTGCCGTGTCGGGGATACTCCCGTCCTCGGTGACGACATCGATCGTCGCATTGACGCCGACCCAATTGACGCCGGCCACGGATGCGGAGGCATCGGACCCCACCCAGTCCTGGGCCGCATCTCGGATCGTGAGCCCCCACGAGGCGAGGGCGAAGGACACGACGGTGTTGAAGGCGAGCGGGATGACGACGATGACGGCAGCGATTCCCACGATGACGTAGGCACGGCGGCGCCGCGCGGTCGGGAGCGAGCTTGGCTCGCGGGCGTACCCCGCGAGGGTGAAAACGATGCTGCCCGCGATGATGAGCGCCACGACATTGGAGAGGAAGAGCCACAGGGCGCCGATTGCGGCGTCCCACTCACCCACACCCGCGCATACACCCACGACACCGAGCGGGGGAACAAGCGAGATCGCGATCGCGACACCGGGCAGCACGGTGCTCAGGTCGCGTCGAGACATCGCGAAGGCACCGGCGGTTCCGGTCGCCAACGCGGCCGCGAGGTCCAGCAGCCCGGGCGAGGTACGACCGGTGATCTGCGAGTTGCTTGCGAGGGCTGTCGGATCGGCGACGAAGACGGCGAACATCGCGCCGATGGCGACCACCAGGACCACACCCAGCAGCACCCAGAGCAGGGAACTGACCACCAGCCGCAACTGCCCGACCACGATCCCGAGTGCGATACCGAGGATCGGGGTGGCAAGCGGCGCGATGATCATGGCTCCGATGACCGTCGCCGTCGAGTCGCCGAGCACACCGGCCGCGGCGATGATCGCCGAGAGCACGAGCATGATGAGGAAGGCGGAACGCTTGCGGCCGACATCCCCCGCACCGAGGTTCAGCGCATCGTGAAGCTCGTCGGACGACAGTCGCTGCGACGGCGGAATGAGCGCTTCGGTAAGCCGTGACACGGTACCTCTAGCGGAAGAAGCTGTTGGCGCGAGAGGTGAACAGCAGCAGGAGGCCGATCAGTGGCAGCACTGCAGACCCCACCGCCGACCAGAGCTGAGCCGGCTCGGTGATCATGAGGTAGACCGAACCGGCGATATTCAGCACGAAGACGGCGGCGGTCAGGATGCGGGCGCCATTGCTGCCGCCAAACAGCCCCAGACTCACCAGAATTGTGACGAAGCCGATGAGCATCGCGACGATGCCGAAAGTGATTTCGCCGCCGATCAGCAGCAGCACTCCCGCGATGATCTGCAGCGCACCCGTGAGCCAGGCGATGATCGCCACCAGGGTGACTCCGAAAGGTCGCCTGCCCGCCATGTTCCCCTCCAAGCGGGGCGCCCGCCCGGCGCGGCATCCGTCCCGTGGGCATCACTGTACCGGGAGCGGCGCTACGCGAGGAGGGTCTCCCCGACGAACCCGCCCTCCGCGCACCCGGGCGGCACGGCGAACACCGCCGAACCGATCGGAATCGTCCACTCATTGAGCAGGTCCAGCTCCGCAAGGCGCTGCTGCATCGGCACGAACTGCGCATCGATGTCGGCCTGGAACGACGCGAAGATCAGTCCCGAGTCCGACAGCGCACCCCCGGTCGGAGCATCGTCGTAGTTGTACGGGCGGCGCAGGATGCGTTCCCGAGGGTTGTCGCTGCGGGCCCGCCGCATGTGCGAGAACTCCGGGATCACCGGGAAGCCGAGCGCGGTGCGTGCCTCGAAGTCCGGATCGTCGGTTTCGGCCGTGCCGGTTAGCGGCGCACCGGTGTCGAGGGTGCGGCCCACGGACTGTTCTCGTCCCGACCGATCGAGCTTGTCCCACGTGTCAAGCGTCATTCGGATGCGGCGCACAACCATCCCGGTGCCGCCGGCGAGCCATCCGTCCGAGTTCCAGACGACTTCGTCGAAGTCCGCCGTCCCCGCCACCGGGTTGACGGTGCCGTCGACCTGGCCGAAGAGGTTTCGCATGCTGCGCTCGGGATACGCGCCGGCGGAGCGTCGGAACCCCCGCTGAACCCACCGCACGGTGGAGAACGACCGCGAGTCCTTCAACAGCATCCGGGTCGCGTGGGCGACGACGAGCGGGTCATCGGCCGCGATCTGGATGAGCAGGTCACCGCCCGTGTACGCGGGCTCGAGCCTGTCGATCGAGAAGGCGGGGAGGGGCTTCAGCCACGACGGCCCGGCCCCTCCTGCCCGCGCCACGAACTCGGGACCGAAACCGAACGTGACGGTCAGACGGGCCCTCGCCATCGCCAGCTCGGGCTCCGAGTCCGCCAGCGCCGGCTCGCCACGCGTCAGACGCGCCGCATCGTCGGTGAGGACCTTCATCATGCGCCGTTGCGCCTCACGCTGCACCTCGGGAAGCAGATCGAGTGCGACGAAGGTCCCGTAGGTCTGGGCCGCGGTGTCGATCCCTGCCTGGTGGGCGCCGTAGAAGGGAACGATCTCCGTTCCCTCCTGCGGAGTCGAACCGGATGCCGCGGGTGCTGGAGCATCCGGGGCGGAGGTCAGGGCGAGGTCGATGCCGATCGCCGCTGCAGCGCCGACGCCGGCGACAGCTCCCCCCACGAGGAACTGCCGCCGGGTCGACCCGGAGCGATCGGAGCTATTCCGATCAGCGGTCATTACTGGTCGTCACCGCCCATGTCCATGTCCGAGTGGCCCTCGTCCATGTCCATGCCGCCGCCGTTGTAGTTCTCGTCAGCACCGGTGAAGTCCTTCACCGGTGCTGTGAACTCCATCGTCGAGCCGTCCTCGAACGTGACGGTGAACGTCGCTTCGTCACCGGCGACCAGCGGAGCCGTGAGGCCCATCAGCATGAAGTGGTAGCCGCCCGGCTCGAGTGTGAGGCTGCCGCCTGCCGGCACGATGAAACCGCCGTCCTTCTCTTGCATGACCATGCTGCCGCTGCCGTCGTCGACCACCTCGTGCAGTTCCAACGTCGTGGACGCGTCGGAGGTGACCGAGACGATCGCAGCGTCGGTGTCGCCGGTGTTCTCGAGCTCACCGAAGGCTGCTGTCATGCCGCTGTCGGCAGCCTTGACCCAGGCATCCGTGATGGTGACGGAGTCGGCTTCGGTGGCAGTCGCTGTGCCGGTGTCCGTGGACGCGCAGCCGGCGAGACCGAGGGCCGCCGCAACCAGAAGGATGCCGAATCGGGTGGAAATGCGGGTGTTCACAGGTTTCCCTTTCAGGGCTTCGGGGGTTCCTCGTCGGAACCCTGGCGGCCACGCCCGGCGCGGCCGCGAAGGAAGAAGAGAACCAGCCCGAACAGGGCGAGCGCAGATGCCGCCCCGATCGCGCCGATCAGAACGACGCGCGGAATGCCGCCGTCCTCTGCCGCCGAGTCCAGCGGCGCGGTGGTCGCGTCATCGGAAGGACCACCGGTGGTCTGATCTGCTGTCGGCGTGGGTGAACTCACGGCCGTGGAGGTCGCCGTCGGCGTCGGGGATGCCGCTGCCGGATCATCCACCGTGAAGGGGATGAGGCCGGAGATCGGATGCCCGTCCGACGAGACGACCCGCCACCGCACTTCGTATGCGCCGTTCGGCATCCCCTCGTCGAGGGTCACCGTCAGGCTGTCGAAGTCGATCTGGATGTCGCCGGCGACCCAGTCGTTCTCCTGAGCATCCGCAACGATCACGGCTGCGCCCATCTGCATGATCTCGCCCGAGAAGATCAGCTCGACGGCGGTCGGGGCCACCGTGAGCTGCTCGTTCTGCTGCGGGGAGCTCGCGATGAGCTCGTCGTGCGCCCACGCGGGTGCGGCGACGAGAGACAGCGCGACGGTGGCCACCGCGACCGAAGCCGCGAAGGCTCCGGCACGGGCGCGAAGAGACAACGACATGAGGAACGCCTTTCGTGAGTGAACGTCGATACGCCTCCCCCGGCGCCGAGTCGGAAGCCGCGGGAGTCGAGACAGAGAGTCAGACCACGAAAGACAGAGGCGGACCGCGTCGCCGGACGAGCGAGACAACGGGGGCCGAACGCAGCGGCGCCGCCGGGGTACACACGATCCCGGGTCGCTCAGCGACCGCAGGAAGCCTGACGACACCGGAGAGGATGCGCCGGCGCACCCATGCGAGCAGCTCGCGAGCCAGGACACCAAGCCGGATGACGAGTCGTTCACCCCGGTACAGCGCCGCGACCGTGAGCACGGCTGCCGCGAGGTGCGCGAACCACATCGACAGGTCAGCGGCGACTGGCGTTGCTCCCGTCGACAGATCGAGGACAGGGAGGCCATGGACGTGGCCGGTGGCGACTGTTCCTGCAGGGGCTCCGCTGTCAGCGCCGAGGACGAACAGCAGGTGGAACAGGAGCTGACTGAGGACCACTGCGACACCCAGTCGCGGCAGTGAGAGCGCGCGGCCGACGAGCACCGTACACACGGCGAGCGAAAGCACCCACGGCACGGCGATTCCCAGCCACGAGGGCATCGCTCCGCCCGCTGCGACGTGCGAGAACAGCGCGACGAAGGTCGCGATCGACGCGGCGACTGAGGCGCGGATGACGCGCGTCGCTCGCGATCGGGACATGCATCCATTGTGGCAAACATCGACCGGGCCCCCGCCCATGGGACCTTATTCCCGGTTGGGCGAGCCGATCGGCGACCCATAATCCTGCTATGACCCGCGTTACCTACAGTGCGATCTCGAGCTTCTCCCGCGTCCGCATCCTGTTCCTGCTGCAGGCGCGACCCGAGCGGACCGTCACCGAACTGTGCGAGGCGACGGGCCTGCACGCGAACACCGTGCGTGAACACCTGCAGCGGCTCGTCGACGGCGGCTACGTGGTGGCCGAGACCGAGCACCGCACCACACGCGGCCGCCCGCGAGTGCTCTATTCGGCAGCGACCGGGCAGGACAGAGACTCGACCAGCGCAGTCGCACGCCACAAGGCCCGGGCTGCTGCGCAGCGCGGTGACCTGATGCGTCGGGTCATGCCGTGGACGGATGTCGACGACCTGCCGACAGAGGCCGTCCATCAGCTCGATGCCCTGGTGGAGGATCTCGGGGACGCCGGGTTCGATCCCATCGTCGACGAGTCGACACTGACCGTCGACCTCTCCCCCTGCCCCCACGCCTCGGCCAGCGCGCGCGACCGGGAGACGCTGTGCGCTGTGCACCTGGGCCTCATGGACGGCGTGCTCTCCCAAGCCGGGGGGCCGCTCCGGGTCGACTGCATGACGGCGTCCCGGCATCCGGAGCGGTGTGTGGTCAAGCTTCTCGCCGGGCAGGCCTCGCGTACCGCGGAGCTCGTCGCGAGCTGACCGGACCAAGGTCCTCCTCCGGCATTGCCGCCAGCGAGGTACCGTGATGTGGTCAGACACCGGCAAGGGCGACTTATTCACGGCCCTAACTTTCACCCCGGCTGATAGAGCCGGGGGTAGCGTGACCACCAGTACACAACCTCGATCTGGGGGGAATAATCATGGATCTGCTCGATCCGCTGCTGCTAGCCCGATGGCAGTTTGGCCTCACGACGCTGTACCACTTCCTGTTCGTGCCGCTGACCCTCGGCATGTCGGTCACCGTCGCGATCTTCCAGACCGTCTGGTACCGCACCGGCGACGTCAAGTGGCTGCACCTGACGCGGTTCTTCGGGAAGATCTTCCTGATCAACTTCGCGATGGGAGTCGTGACCGGCATCGTGCAGGAGTTCCAGTTCGGCATGAACTGGTCGTCCTACTCGCGTTTCGTCGGTGATGTCTTCGGCGCCCCCCTCGCCTTCGAAGGGCTGATGGCGTTCTTCTTCGAAGCCACCTTCATCGGCCTGTGGATCTTCGGATGGGACAAACTCCCGAAGGGGCTGCACCTGGCATCCATCTGGATCGCCTCGATCGGCGCGCTGCTGTCGGCATACATCATCATCGCTGCGAACGCGTTCATGCAGAACCCGGTCGGCTACCAGATGGCCGAGGACGGCTCGCGCGCCGAAATGAACAACTTCCTCGAGGTCGTCTTCAACCCGATCGCCCTGGCGGCGTTCCCGCACACAATCTTCGCGGCGTTCATGTTCTCGTCGGGCGTGGTGATCGCCGCGGCGGCCTGGCACATGGCCCGCAAGCGAAACATCGAGATGATGCGCCCCGCCCTGAAGTTCGGGCTGTGGGGCATGATCGTCGCCTTCGCTGGCACCTTCCTGGCCGGCGACCAGCTGGGTCTGGTCATGGTCTCCACCCAGCCGATGAAGATGGCAGCTGCCGAGGCGCTGTTCAACTCGGCGTGTGGTGCTGACGCATCGTTCTCGATCTTCTCGATCGGAACCCCCGACGGCACCGGTGAAATCTGGTCGATCCGCGTCCCGTATCTGCTTTCGCTGCTGTCGACACACACGCTCGACGGATGCGTCGAAGGCATCAACGACCTGAACGCGCAGTACGCCGCGCAGTGGCCGGATCTTGCCGCGCAGGTGGACGGCGTCTTCAACCCCGTGCTGTGGATCACCTACTGGTCGTTCCGCTGGATGATGGGCCTCGGCTTCCTCGCGACCTTCATCGCGATCGTGGGCCTGTGGCTGACCCGCAAGAACGCCAAGCGCGAGGTGCCCCGCTGGGCGTGGAGCGTCGCGATCTGGACGGCACCCATCGCACTCGTAGCCTCGCTCGTCGGCTGGGTGTTCACCGAGATGGGACGCCAACCGTGGATCGTGTTCAGCCTCATGCTGACCGAAGACGGCGTATCGCCGAGCGTTCCCGGCTGGTCGGTGCTGATCTCGCTGGTCGCCTTCACCGCTATCTACGCATCGCTTGCGGTGGTCGAATTCGGCCTCATCCTCAAGACCGTGCACAAGGGACCGGATCCGCTCCCCGAGCCGGGCAGCGCGGATGCCGAACCGACCTCACGCGAAGACACCCCGACGACGGTCTACTAGGAGCTGATCATCATGGATCTCGCATACCTCTGGTTCTGGATCGTCGGAGTGCTGTTCGTCGGCTACTTCGTGCTCGACGGCTTCGACTTCGGCGTGGGAATGTCGCTCCCCTTCCTCGGCAAGGACGAGGTCGGAAAGCGTCAGATCATCAACACGATCGGTCCCGTCTGGGACTTCAACGAGACCTGGCTCATCGTCGCCGGCGCCTGCCTGTTCGCGGCCTACCCCGAGTGGTACGCGTCGCTGTTCAGCGGGTTCTACCTGGCGCTGCTGCTGATCCTGCTCGCCCTCATCCTGCGCGGCGTCTCATTCGAGTACCGCCACCAGCGCGAGGGCCTGCGGTGGAAGAAGGGCTTCGACACGATGATCGTCATCGGGTCGGTGCTGCCGGCGCTGCTGTGGGGTGTCGCTGTCGCGAACCTTGTCCAAGGTGTGCCGCTGGATGAGAACCACGAGTACACCGGTTCTCTCCTGACGCTGCTCAACCCGTACGGACTGCTCGGCGGCATCACGCTCGTGCTGGTGCTCTTCCTGCACGGCCTGTACTTCATCGGCCTCAAGACCGACGCTCAGGTGCATCAGGATGCCAAGCGCCTCGCGACCCGGGTCGGGTTCATCACCGTCGTGGTCGCTGCAGCGTTCCTGATCTGGACGATCTTCATCGCTGCAGCTCACGAAGCGCCGCTCCTGCCGCTGGTGATCGCAGCCGCAGCCCTGGCGGCCGTCGCCCTGCTGCTGTCGATGTTCTTCCACACGAAGGAGCGCGAGGGCTGGGCGTTCACGGCGGGGATCTTCACCGTCGCGTTCGCGGTACTCACGCTGTGGATGTCGATGTTCCCGAACGTGATGCGCTCGTCCACGGATGTCGCGTTCAGCCTCACGATCGAGAACGCCTCGAGCACCGACTACACCCTCACGATCATGTCGTGGGCGGCGCTGATCTTCCTCCCGCTGGTCCTCGCGTACCAGGGCTGGACGTACTGGGTGTTCCGCAAGCGCGTCACCCGGTCGCGGATCGAGAAGGCGGAGCTCGTCAAACACTGAACCGGCCAAACACCGAGATTGTCGAGGACCGCCTGGCGCTGCGCCAGGCGGTCCTTGCGTTCAGCCGTCGTCGCCGATGCACCCTGCAATTCGCACGTGGTCTGAGAGCGCCCGCGCAAACGGCGTCGCAGGATGACCCATTACCTCGCGAACCGACCCGTACTGCGTCACTCGCCCCCGCTCGATCACGACGAGTCGGTCGGCGATGGCGAGGGCGTCAACCGGATCGTGGGTGATGACCACAGCCGTGCTGCATAACTGGTCTGCCAGCAGCATCCGGATCTCTGCCGCCGTCTGAATATCAAGCGCGGTCAGGGGTTCATCGAGCAGCACGAGCCGCGGTTCCACGGCGAGTGCGCGAGCCACAGCCACCCGCTGCTGCTGCCCACCCGAGAGCTGGGCCGGCATCCGATTGCCGAACCCGGCAAGTCCGACGCGGTCGAGCCATTCATCGGCGGCATGCCCTGACTCGGTGCGGGAATGACCCCGCGCGCGAGGGCCGAACGCAACGTTCTCACGGGCACTGAGGTGAGGAAAGAGGCGGGCCTCCTGCCCGAGCAGCACAACCCCGCGATCCATCGGAGCGACATGGATGCCACGGCGGGCCGTGCCCCCTCGCACCGAAGCGTCGGCAATCACATCCCCGTCGAGTTCGATGCGACCGGCATCCAGGCGGACGAAGCCGGCGAGCGCAGCCAACAACGTCGACTTCCCCGCGCCGCTCGGCCCCATCACCGCAACCCGCTCGCCCGGTGCGAGATCCAGGTGCAGGTCCAGGTCGAAGAGCGATGATCGGATGACCCGCATCCGCGCCGAAAGCTGTGCCGTCATCCGGGAACTCCCCGTCTCGGTGCCTCGCCTCGCCACCCGCGCACGAGCAACAGCACAGCCAACGCCGTCACCAGCAGGAGCAGCGAGAGCGCCACTGCAGTTCCTTGCGTGACACCGGCCCCGTTGAAGGCTGTGTAGATCGCCAGCGGCATCGTCTGGGTCACCCCGGGCGCATTGCCGGCGAACAGCGCCGTGGCGCCGAACTCACCGATCGCACGTGCGAAGCTCAGCACCACGCCGGCGATCAGCCCGGGTGCTGCGAGGGGAAGAGTCACGCGGCTCAGAATCACCCATCGCCCGGCGCCGAGCCCAGCGGCGACCTGCTCGAGATCGGTGCCCGTGGCGCGAAGCGATCCCTCCACGGCCAGGACCAGGAACGGCAGCGCCACGAAGGTCTGGGCCATGATGACCGCGGTCGTGGTGAACGGCAACGCCATGCCGGCCTCGGCGAGCAGGCTACCGACCCAGCCGCGACGCCCGAACAGAAAGAGCAGGGCCACTCCCCCCACCATCGGGGGAAGCACCAGGGGAACCGTCACGAGGGCTCGCAAGACCGCAGCCGTGCGAGGCGACGACCGGGCGATCAGCAAGGCGAGGGGAAGGCCCAGCAGCACACAGAGCCCCGTCGCGGCCAGTCCCGTTCCCAGCGACAACCCGAGAGCTTGTGCAGCCTCGGTCGAGGTGATGTCAGCCCAGAAGGTGCCCCACTGCACCCGGGCGATGAGCGCGATGAGTGGCAGGACGAGAAACGCGAGGCCGAGCAGCGCCGGAACGATCAACGCACGCGGAAGAAGCGTTCCGGTTCCCGTGCTCACGGCGCGCCGAATCCGAACGAAGCAAGGACGCGCTGTCCTTCGAGTCCGCTGACATAGGTGATGAACGCTGCCGCTGCCTGAGGCGAGGCGGCGGCGCGGAGCGCAGCGATGGGATAGAGATTCACGACGGCCTCGGCACCATCGGGAACGATCGATTCGACGTCTTCGCGACCGGCGACATCCGTGCGGTACACCAGGCCCGCATCGGCCTCGCCGGCAGCGACTTTGGTGAGCACCGCGGTGACGTTCTGCTCGAGACTCGCGGGTGCGACTGACACGTCAGCACCCGCAAGGAGCCTCTGCGACGCCGAACCGCACGGCACCTCCGGAGCACATAAGACGACAGACAGGTCCGGATCGGCCAGGTCGGCGAGCTCTGAGACATCCGCCGGGTTGCCCGCGGGCACGACGATCACGAGAGTGTTCGAGGCGAACAGCTGCGGAGCCTCGGCAAGCCCGGCATCGACAACTGTCGCCATGGTCGACTCGTTCGCTGCGGCAAAGACGTCAGCTGGCGCTCCCTCGACGATCTGTGTCGCCAGGGTGGCGGAGCCGTCGTAGGTGATCGGGCGGACGTCCACGTCGGGGTAGGCGTCTTCGAACCGCGCGGCGATCTCCGTGAACGCCCCCTGGAGCGACGCCGCAGCGAAGACCGTCAGCTCGCCAGAGACCTCGGGCGTCGAGGCGGTCGGTGATTCGTCTGTGTACACCGCCGAACAGCCGGCCAGAACGAGCACGAAAGCAGCGGCGAGCGCGGCGCGGGCTACGAGCGGAAGAGTCACTGCTCAGTCCTTCGGTGCTTCAACGATGACTGTCGTCGCCTTGACGACTGCCGCGGCAAGCGATCCGACCTCGAGGTCTAGCTCGCGAACGGCCTCTGCTGACATGAGGGATACGACCCGGTGGGGGCCGGACTGGATGTCGACCTGGGCCATCACCCCGTCAATCTGCACACGGGTCACCAGGCCCACGAATCGATTACGGGCGCTCGAGAGCGCGTCGGATGCCTCGGCTGCCTGCTGTGCGCGCTCCACCGCGCGCTGGGCGAGCGCGTCGCCGGGGATCTCGGCCGGGCTTGCTCCCGTTGTGGCGAGACTGCCCGCCTCAATCCACCGCCGGACGGTGTCATCGCTCACCCCGAGCAGACGGGCAGCATCGGCAATGCGATAAGCGTGCATCCTCAAACCCTAACATTCCGTGAATGCGGGCATCTGGAGGTATAAGTTCCGCTTGCGCGGCCTGCCATGCGGATTCTTTCCGATGCTGCGGCCGCAGATGCCTGCCGCAGCAGCGGGACCTTTGGCACGGTCGACCTGGGCGTCGGCCCGACGAAATGAGGCAGACTCGATTCATGCCCGCCGAGCAGGACCGACCAGCCCGTCGGGGACCTGTCGACCCTCGTCTCCTTCGTTACGCGCGAAGCTCCCGCGGCTTCTTCGCCCTGATCGCGGTCATCGGCCTTGCCCAGACCTTGACGATCGTCGCCTTCGCCTGGTTCCTCACGACGGGAATCGTTAGCGCGATCGACGGGGTGCGGCTGAACGAGCTAGCGCCGACGCTGATGGCGCTCGGCGCCACGATCGCTGTGCGCGCTGTCTTGATCTGGGCGCGGGAGGCAGCTTCATCTCGAGCTGCCGCACGCGTCGAGAGCGAGTTGCGCGATCACCTCGTGGGCGCAGTCAGCACACTCGGTCCGGAGTGGCTCGCTAACCGGAACACCGCGCAGCTCGCGGTAACTGCGGGCCGCGGACTCGAAGCCCTGGATGCCTACTTCGGCCGCTACCTGCCGCAGCTGGTGCTCACCGCGATCGCCACCCCCATCCTGGTCGGTGTCATGTGGTGGCAGGACTGGCTCAGCGGCCTGATCGTGCTGCTGACCCTCCCCCTCATTCCGATCTTCATGGTTCTCATCGGGCTAGCCACCCGAGCCGTGCAGCAGCGCCAGTGGCAAACGCTTGGCCAGCTCGCCGCGCGCTTCAGCGACACCGTGCAGGGGCTGTCGACCCTGAAGGTGTTCGGCCGTCAGCACCGCGCCGCGGCCTCGATCGAGAGCGTCACGACACGGTACCGGCGCGAGACGATGAAGGTCCTCCGGGTCTCATTCCTCTCGGGCTTCATGCTCGAGTTCCTCGCCTCGATCGCCGTCGCGATCGTCGCCGTCACGATCGGCTTCCGCCTGCTCGACGGTTCCCTGGCTCTCACGGTCGGCCTGTTCGTGCTCCTCCTCGCACCCGAGGCATATCTCCCGCTTCGTCAGGTCGGCGTCCAGTTCCATGCTGCAGCGGAGGGCGTCGCCGCAACCGACGACATCTTCGACGTCCTGGATGCCTACTCCACCACGGTCGGCGGAGGTGGGCGGTCCCTAGACACCCGAGATGGAGCCGAACTCGTGCTCGATGAACTCACCGTCCATCGCGGTGAGCGTGTTCTGCCCGCCATCAGCCTTCGGGCCCGGCCCGGCCTCGTGACCCTCATTGAGGGCCCCAGCGGCGCGGGCAAGTCGAGCATCCTCGCCGCTCTGCGCCGTGCAGCGGGCTACTCCGGCGCAGCCAGCTACGGTGGCATCGAGATCGCCGCCCTCGATCCTGCCGGATGGCTCGCCTGGGCGGGGCAGCAACCTGGACTCATCTCCGGCACTGTCGCTGCGAACGTCGCCCTGGGCGATACCCGCCCCGATGCCGCGCTCGTCGCCCGGGCGCTGCGCTTGGCGTGCGCCGACGAGATCCACCCCGAGAAAGAACTCGGCGTCCAGGGAGCAGGGCTCTCCGGCGGCCAGGCGCAGCGCGTCGCGGTGGCGCGGGCGTTCTATCGACACCTCCGGAAAGCGGCGAGCGTCATCGCGCTCGACGAACCCAGCGCGGCACTGGATGCCGAGACCGAGGCGCGACTGTGGGCATCCGTTCGCGAGCTCGCCGACGCCGGCGCGACAGTTCTCTTGGTTTCCCATCGCGAGAGCGCGCGCGCGATCGCCGATCAGATCGTCACGGTGACCGTGAGCGAGGTGATGGCATGACCACGGCACGCGACGTCCTCCGGGGCGCGATGCCGCCGCTGCGTCGGTTCTGGCCGGGAGCGGCTTCCGCGTTCATCTCAGAGGCGTCAGCGGTAGGGCTGCTGGCGACCAGCGCGTGGCTGATCGTTCGCTCCAGCGAGATGGTGCCGGTGCTCTATATCTCTGTAGCGGTCGTCGGCGTGCGCTTCTTCGCGCTGACCCGATCGGTCTTCCGGTATGTCGACCGGCTCGCCGGGCATGACGCTGCACTGCGCCAACTCGCCACGACACGCACCGACATGGTGCGCCGCCTCATTCCGCTCGCGCCCGACGGGCTCACCCGCACCAGGCGCGGGTCTGTCCTCGGCGCACTGGTGGACGACGTCGACGATCTTCAAAACCTGCCCCTGCGCGTCGTGCAGCCTCTGGTCGCATCCGCGACAGTGGCGCTGGCAGCTGTCGTACTCGTGACGATCATTTCGTGGCCCGCGGGGCTGACGCTGCTTGCCTGCCTCGCCATCGCCGCGCTCATCGCTGTCGGCTGGGGGTGGGCAGCCGGCGCCCGGGCGGAGCGGGCGATTGCCCCCCTGCGCTCCCGGCTCGCCGATGCTCTCCTCGATCATCTCGGCAGCCTCGATGTGCTTCTTGCCTACGGCGCCGAAGAGGCCAGCCGCACCCGCATCCAGGAAGCCGACAGCAAACTCCGCCGCGCAATCATCCGGCGCACAGGCGCACAGGCTGGAGCCGCGGGGATCATCTCGCTGCTTGCGGGGGCCGCCTCGCTCGCAGCGATCCTCGTAACGATGCCCGCCGTCGCAACCGGAACGCTTACGGGCCCGAACCTTGCGGTGGCGGTCCTCGTCCCGATGGCGGTCTTCGAGGTCTTCGCCGCGGTGCCGCTGGCCGCCGCCGCCTGGCGCCAGGTTCACGCATCGGCAGAGCGCATCGCTGCAGCTCTCCCCGCCGAGCCCCCGGCGGGGATCGTCCGCGATGAGCCTCTCGCGACCGGAGCGGCCCCCGCTCTCGGCGACGGAATCGTTCTGCGCGATCTCTCGGCCACCTGGCCACACTCGGACGACGCAGCGCTGCGCGACATCGCGCTCGAGATCCGTCCCGGCGAAAGACTTCTGGTCGTCGGGTCATCGGGTGCGGGCAAATCGACCCTGGCGCACGCGCTGGTGCGCTTCCTCGACAGCACCGGCGAGTACCGCATCGGAGATACCGACGCGCACGCGATCGCCTCGGACGACCTGCGCAGAACCGTCGGACTGTGTGAGCAGAGCCCCATGCTGTTCGATGAAGACATCCGACAGAACCTGCTCTTTGCGCGCGACGACGCCACGGATGCCGATCTCGAGGCGGTCCTTGAGCGCGTCGGACTCGGACCGTGGCTGCGAGAGCGCGGCGGGCTGGATGCCCGGGTCGGTGAGCGGGGGCAGCTGGTCTCGGGCGGCCAAGCACAACGGATCGCCCTAGCCCGTGCGCTGCTGCATGGGTTCCCCGTCCTGGTTCTTGACGAACCGACCGCTGGCGTTGACCCCGCGGCATCGGATGCGCTGCTCATCGACCTGCTCTCGGCCGTCGAGCCGCACCAATGCGTCGTGCTGATCTCGCACGTCACCGTCCCGGAGGGATTGGTCGACCGCGTCGTGCGCCTGGAGCGCGGCGCTCTGGCCTAGACATCAACCCGTTCCGCATCCTCGACGAAGGTCTCGGCGGTCGCCGCGATTCGATTGGCCATCCCGCTGAAGATGAACCCGTGGAAGGGCAGCACGGCGAACCAGTACAGGCGCCCGGCAAGTCCGTGCGGGAAGAAAACGGCGCGCTGCTCATAGCGCGATCCGGTCTCGGTCGGGACTGCCCGCAGTTCAAGCCACGCCAGACCCGGAACCTTCATCTCGGCCCGCAGCCGCAGGAAGCTCCCGTGCTCGATCGCTTCGACACGCCAGAAGTCGAGGGCATCACCGGCTGACAGCCGACCCTTGCTCCGGCGTCCGCGCTGCAGCCCCACTCCCCCACGAGTCGGTCCATCCATCCCCGAATCGCCCACAGCAGGGGCGAGGAGTACCAGCCGTTCTGCCCACCGATGCCCTCGATCACCCGCCACAGCGCGGATGCCGGTGCGGGAGTCGTCGCGGAACGCTCATCGACGAACACGACCTGACCGGCCCAGTCTGGGTCACTCGGCAACGGGCTGGAGGGCACATCCAAGAGCTCCGCATCGGCCCAGCTCGTCTCGACGGTGTCCTCCTTCTCGCGGCTAAGAGCCAGAGCCACGGCATCCCGGTACCGCATGAGCCCGTCGCCTGGCCGAGGGATGAGATCATCGACAGCCCAGGAGCGCACGACACAGTCAACCTGCAGCGACTCGACCAGCGGGCGAGCGATAGCGGCGGGGATCGGCGTGACGAGGTTGACCCACAGCGAGGCGAGACGCGGGGTGAGCACGGGGAGTGCGGCAATCGCGCGCTGCGGGAGGCCCGCGACGACCGCGTACCCGTTCATCATCTGCCCGTACCGCAACACGTCGGGGCCGCCGATGTCGACGGCCGTGTTCACCTCAGCGGGAACGTGCGCCGCACCGAGCAGGTAGTGCAACACGTCGCGCACCGCGATCGGCTGGATGCAGTTGCGCACCCACTTGGGCGCTGGCATGTAGGGAAGAACATCGGTCAGGTGCCGCACCATCTCGAACGACGCCGACCCCGACCCGATGACGACACCCGCCTGCAGCACGAGCGTCGGCACTCCCGAGGCGAGCAGGATCTCGCCGACCTCGACGCGACTGCGAAGGTGAGGCGACAGCGGAGCGTCGTCGGGATGAAGGCCACCGAGGTACACGATGCGGGCCACGGATGCCGCAGCTGCGGCATCCGCCACGGTGGTGGCAACGTCGTGGTCGGTCTGCTCGAAAGACCGACCCGACATCATGGAGTGGATGAGGTAGTAGAGAACGTCAACGTCGCGCACGGCGTCGGCAACGGCATCCGGGTCCTTCGCGTCGCCAGCGACGACCTCGACGCGATCGCCCCACGAGAAGGCGGCGACGCGCTCCGGATGGCGGGCAAGCACCCGCACGCGATATCCGGCGTTCAGAAGCCGCGGAACAAGTCGTCCGCCGAGATATCCGGTGGCACCGAGCACGAGCGTGCGCGGCTTCTCGCCGTCGGCACGGGCTGAAGCTGCGAGAGCAGGCTCGCGGCCGGTCGGGGCGGTGAGGTCTTCCACACCGGCAGGCTAACGCGGACCCGACCCCTCGGGGCCGCCCAGCGACATTCCAAACGCTTGAACTCCCTCGTGCGAGGCGAGCCTTGCGAACCCGAGACGGTAGTAGAAGGCGAGAGCTGACGTGTTGGCCGCATCGGCGACCAGGTGCACGCCCGAGACTCCGCGCTCACGGAGGGTCTCGATGAGCGCGTCGATCAACCGTCGCCCCCATCCCTGGCCCTGCGCCTGTGGGAGCAGGTCGATGTGCAGATGAGCGGGATAGGCGTCACCGTAGGGTTCGGCTCCTGCGCGTCTGGCGGCTGCATGACGCAGGATGCCGGCGGTTCGCTCCGCACGCGGATCTCCGGCGTCGACATCCGGAGCCCACCGCGACCGGCGCTCGGGCCACCACGACGTGCTGAACCAGTCCTCGAAAGACCTCGTATCGGGCGCGCAGACGAGATACCCGACGGGCTCACCGTCGACGTCGACCACGAAAGCGTAGTCCGGGTGCCGCGCAAGGTAGGGGCGCAGGAACACCTCGGGCCAGATCTCGTCGTCGGTCAGGATGCCTCTCGCATCGGCTCCGGCATCCGCAGTGCGAATGCACACCGACGACAGCGCCGCCTTGTCCTCGGGGCGAAATGCTCGAATCCTGGCCACGCCCCGATCGTACGCGGGGGTGGCTACCCTGCAATGAGGTGCGAGGATGGCGGGGGGAGGACGAACGCGTGGGTGTGAGCACTGGTCGGGTGTCCGAGATCGCACAGCGCATCGCGCGGCCGGTGCGCAACCTGCTCCGCGCGCTTCTGGCGCCTCTCACCAGAACCCGGCTCTTCCGCGCGGCAGGTCCCCGCCTGCTCCCCCGGTCGAGCGGTTCTTCGCCGCCCTCAGCGGCGGCCGAGTGCAGCTCAGCGCCGTCCTGGTTCCCTCACTCGTTCTCCACACGACCGGGGCCAGAAGCGGTCTCATCCGTGATGTTCCGCTGATGTACACCCCCGACGGACAGGGCCGGGCGATCGTCGCCGGGACCAACTTCGCCGGCGAACGCCACCCCGCTTGGACGACGAATCTGCTCGCCCATCCGGATGCTGCGATCACGGTTCGCGGGCGGCGGATGCTCGTGCACGCGACCGTCATCCCGGACGATGAACGAGAGACCGTGTGGGCTCGCATCGAAGCGCAGTGGCCCGGCTACCGCGCCTACGAGCGAGAATCACACCGCACGGTGCGGCTGTTCCGGCTTCAGCCCGTGCTGCGCCACGCAGCGACAGCGGGCTGGGAGCCGGATCCTACGGAGTGAGGGCCTGCACCGTCCGCGGCCGCACGATCGTCCACAGTGCGATGACCGCGATCGCTCCGCATCCGACCATGACCGATGCCATTGTCGTGGCGGTGATGCCGGCACTGGCAGAGAGCCAGCCGACGAGAGGCGAGACCGCGCCTGCCACACCGAAGTTCACGGCGCCGAGGATGGATGCTGCCGTCCCCGCCGCCTTGCCGTGGCGATCGAGCGCGAGCACCTGCACACACGGGAAGCCGAAGCCGACCGACGTGATGAACAGGAAGAGGGGAACCATCGTTCCCCACAGGCCGAGACCCAAGCTGTCGGCGAGGATGATGGCAGAACCGAACACGACGGTGCCGGCCGTCGAGAACGCCAGCACCCACTGGGGGCCGAACCGGGCAGCCAGCCGCGAGGCCATCTGCACACCGAAGACGATGCCCAGGGAGTTCACGGCGAACAGCAGACCGTATGCCTGCGGATCGAACCCGTAGCCCTCCTGAAAGAGGAAGGGCGAGGCCGACAGGTATGAGAACAGGCCGCTGAAGTTCATCCCGCCGATCACCAGAACGCCCAGGAACACGCGGTCGCTGAGCACCGACCGGTAGCGCTGCCAGGTCGTGGTGCTCCCCTTGTCGTGCCGACGGGCCGGCGGCAGGGTCTCGGGGATGATGAAGATCGTGCTGACGAGCATCACCACGCCGTACACGGCGAGAACGACGAAGATCCCCTGCCACGCCATGACGATCAGAAGCGCCGAGCCGATGAGAGGCGCAACGACCGGGGCAACACCGCTCACGAGTGCGAGTCGACTGAGCATCACGACCAGCCGCTTCCCGCCGAACAGGTCGCGCACGATCGCCATTGCAACCACGCCTCCCGCGGCAGCCCCCACTCCCATGAAGAACCGGGCGGCGCCGAGGGTGATGAGCGTCGGCGAGAGCGCTGCAGCTGCGCTGGCCAGCACATGCAGCACGGTCACGGCGATCAGCGGCATCCGTCGCCCGACTTTGTCGCTGAGCGGGCCTACGACCAGCTGCCCGACAGCGAAGCCGATCATCGTGCCCGTCAGGGTGAGTTGAATCGCCGCCGACGTCGTCTGGAAGTCGGCCTCGAGCACCGGGAAGGCCGGGAGGTAGAGGTCGATCGTGAACGGCCCGAGCGCCGTCAGCGCGCCGAGCAGGATGATGTACAGCACGCGGCGCCGCGTGGGGATGGCATCGCCGGGGTGCAGCATGACCGGCGCTGTTGCCGGGTTGGCTCCAAGGGTGCGGATCGCACCGGTCGCCGAACGAAGCCGCACCGATCCGGTCGGGGTGAGCTCCGGCCGGTCAGCAGCAGACGCGTCCGCGGGTGTTACGGGAATGGAGGCAGTGTCGAGCACGGGTTCCGTTCAGGGGGAGGTTGCGCGGGATCGGAGTACCCACGCCCCCGATCGGCGTCGAATCGATTCGACTCCATGATAACGGATGCTCGACACGGCGGCATCAGAAAGCGAAGGGGCGCCCCTCCCCGGGACGCCCCTTCGAGCTTCATCCTTCTGCGATCAGCCCTTCGTCGAGCCTGCGAGCAGACCTCGTACAAAGTAGCGCTGGAGCGAGAAGAACACGATCAGCGGAACGATGATCGCGACGAACGCACCCGCTGTCAGCAGCTGCCACTCGTTGCCACGCGTTCCCGTGATCTCCGCCAACAGCTTGGTGATCGGCGCCACCGGCCCGTCGGCGAAGATCAAGGCCACGAGCAGGTCGTTCCAGACCCACAGGAACTGGAAGATCGCGAACGACGCGAGAGCGGGCATCGTCAGGGGCAGCACAATGCGGAAGAAGATCTGCCCGCGGGATGCCCCGTCGACGCGTGCCGCCTCGATGATGTCGGCCGGGATCTGCGACATGAAGTTGTGCAGCAGGTAGATCGCCAGCGGCAGAGCGAACATCGAGTGGGCGATCCAGACCTGCGCGTACCCACCCGACACTCCGAGCGGCCCCGTGATCTGCGCCCCGAAGATGTTCAGACCACGAGAGAACGAGCTCAGCAGCGGGATCAGCGCCATCTGGATCGGCACGATCTGCAGCGCGAACACGAAGATGAACAGCCAGTCGCGCCCCTTGAAGTCGATCCACGAGAACGCGTAGGCCGCGAACGCCGCGATCGTCAGCGGCACGATGGTCGCGGGGATCGTGATGGCGATCGAGTTGATGAAGGCCTCGGCCATCGTCAGCTGCGTGTTACCTGCCTGCAGAACCTGGATGTAGTTCTCCAGCGTCACCTGCGGGTCGGCGAAGAACGTCCACCATCCGGTCGTTTTGATCTGCTGCTCAGGACGGAAGGACGAGATCAGCAGTCCGAAGGTCGGGATCGTCCACGCCAGCGCGATGATGATCGACGCGACGGTTGCCCACGGCTTGGAGAGCACGCGTCGAACACGGCCCGCGCGGCCCGAACCACCGTTCTGGTCCCGGCGCATCCCGCGCTCGAGTTCCTTCTCGGTCTCCTTGTCGATCGGGAGATCGATCGGCATAACCTCACTCATTGGATCGCTCCCTTCGGGAGATCTGCGCGCGAGGGCGCGCTGGATGCGTACCGCATGCTCATCGGATCTCCTTCTGCTTGCGGATCTGCCGGGCGTTATAGATCACGATCGGCAGCACCAGGAGGAACAGGATGACGGCGAACGCCGCACTGCGGCCCGCCTCGAACTTGGTGAACTGCGTGTACATCTCGTTCGCGATCACCGAGGTGCCGAAGTTACCGCCGGTCATCGTGCGCACGATGTCGAAGACCTTCAGCGAAGCGATCGAGATCGTCGTGAGGACCACGATGATCGCGGGACTGATCGCGGGAACCGTGACGTTGATGAAGCGCTGCCACGCGTTGGTTCCATCAAGCTGCGCGGCCTCAAGCTGTTCGGTCGGAACGCCCTTGATCGCCGCGGAAAGGATGACCATTGCGAAACCGGTCTGCACCCAGATGAGCACGACGATCAGGAACAGCGTGTTCCACGGCTCGTTGAGAAGCCACTGCACGGGGTCTCCCCCGAACCACACGACGATCTGGTTGAGAAGACCGATCTGGGTGAACTCGGGACCGCGATAGGCGTACACGAAGTTCCAGATGATGCTCGCACCGACGAACGAGATCGCCATCGGCATGAACACGAGAACCTTGTAGACCTTCTCACCGCGCGTCTTGTCGATGAAGACCGCATACGCAAGCCCGACGATCGTCGACACTGTCGGGGCAATGAGCACCCAGACGATGGTGTTCACGACGGTGCGGATTCCGTCTGGCTGGGTGAAGATCCAGACAAAGTTGTCGAGGCCGACGAATTGGTTTCCCGCTGCGTTCATGAACGAAGCGACAAAGGTCTGGATCGACGGGAGGATCAGACCGATCAGCAGCAACAGCGCCGCCGGGGTCATGAAGGCGATGAGCTGGATGAAATAGCCCTTGCCGTTTCGAGATCGGTAATCGATCACGAAGAACAGCCCGCCGATGACAGCGGCGACGATCGCCGCCCACCAGACGGAGTTGAAGAGCAGAACCGTGGCGACCGGGATGAGCACACACATCGCGAGCCTGATCCAGGTATAGACGGGTCCCGAACGGGGAGCAATGTCGATGAGAAAGAGGATCAGGCCGATCACCACGAGGAATGCAACGACCACGACGATCGCTTGCAGAATCGGGTGCATTGTGCCGACCCAGTTGAAGAAAGCGGTCACGTCGCTCCTTTCGAGTACGTCAGTGGACTCACTCGAATCCTAGCCAGGAAGACGGCGGAGGGGCCGCCCCGCCTGAGCGAGGCGGCCCCTCCGTGATCACTGTCAGCTGGACGGCCAGCCGGCTTCGATCTGTGCGGTGACCTCGTCAACGGGGGTGCCGCTGATCCACGAGACCATGCCCTTCCAGAACGTCCCGGCGCCGACGGCGCTGGGCATCAGGTCGGATGCATCGAACCGGAACGTGGTGTTCGGGTCCTGAAGGATCTCGATCGCCTGCGTCAGGATGCCCGACGAAGCGTTGGCCGGGTCGAGGCCCGTGTTCGCCGAGATGACACCACCGAGCGAGACGCGGTTGTTCGCCCACTCCGGGCTCGAGAGGTACTCAAGCACGGCCTGCGTGTCGGACTCGTCGTTGAACGCGCCAACGATCTCGCCACCACCGGTGACTGCCGGCGCACCGGCGGTCTGACCGGGCATGATGAACGCCCAGACGTCGCCGTCCTCGGCGACAGTGCCGCCGGCGTCCTCGATGAATCCGGTGAAGAACGACGCCTGGTGGTGCAGTGCGCATTCACCCGAGACGAGGGCGGCAGCAGGGTCGCCGAACTCGGTCGAGTTGATGGACTGGACGTCACCGAAACCGGCATTGACGTACTCGGGGTTCAGCAGGTATTCACCGGTCGCGTCGAACGCGTCGATGATCGGCTGGTCGGTGAACTTCACCTCGTTGGCAACCCACTGGTCGTAGACCTCGGGACCCGAGTCGCGAAGCACCATGTCCTCGACCCAGTCGGTTCCCGGCCAGCCGGTCGCGTCGCCCGAGCCGAAGCCGGCACACCACGGGGCCTTGCCGGTGGTCGACTGGATGGTCTGCGTGACCTGCATGAGTTCGTCGAGTGTCGTCGGGACCTCAAGACCCCACTCCGCGAACTTGGCGGGCTGGTACCAGATGAAGCCCTTGACGGATGCCATCAGCGGCGCGCCGTACAGCGTGCCGTCGACGGTGCCGTAAGCAGCCCAGTCGTCCGACCAGTAGTCGGCGACGTTCTGCTGCACGGCCTCGGGAGCCGGAACCAGGTAGCCGCGCGACGCGAGGTCGGCGAGCAGACCGGGCTGCGGGAAGATCGCGATGTCGGGCGGGTTGCCACCCTGTGCGCGGATGCCGATCTGAGACTCGAACTCCTTGGAGGCCTCGTACTGGATGTCGATTCCCGACTCCTCTTCGAAGTCAGCCCACGACTCGTCCAGCAGTTCCGCCTCGGTGTCCGAGATCGTGCCGTAGATCGTGACGACGTTGTCGACGTCGCCGCCCCCACCGTCAGTGCTGCCGCCGCCGCTGTCACCGCTGCAGCCCGCGAGCGCGATGCCCGCGATGCCGGCGATCGCCACGGCGCCGAGCACCTTGTGACGCTGTGTCATGCCCATATGAATGACTCCTCCTCGTTGAGCGCAGACATGGTTCCTTCGTAAGAGCCTCTCCGGAACCGTTTCCATGACACCGTATCGCCCTCTTCTCCCGCGCACAACAGATGAACCATTACGAGCCGATAACTGCGCCTGGGAGCGCTCTTTTCGCTATCTGCATAGTGATCGACGACACTGCATTCACCTGGAACCGGTTCCCCTTTTCGCCTTTCGTCGTTTAGCCTGTCCCTACAAGAGATCGACGATCGATCGCGGGTGCGGTGTCGGGAACCGCAGAGAACCGCCGGAAGGTACAACGACGTGAGCGGCATCGAGGACGTGGCCCGCGCTGCGGGAGTCTCGAAGGCGACGGCAAGTCGCGCCCTCACCGGACACGGGTACGTCGCCGCAGCCACGCGAGAGCGGGTGACACGCGTCGCCCACGAAATGGGATACGTCCCCTCCTCGAGCGCTGCGAGCCTGGCCACCGGGCGCACGCGCAATATTGGCGTCGTCATGCCCTACCTCAACAGATGGTTCTTCGCCGAGGTTCTCGAAGGTATTCAAGAGGTGCTCCTCGAATCCGGGTACGACCTGACCCTCTACGACGCCAAGCCAGGCACCGAAGGGCGCAGGCGCGTGTTCGACGACTTCCTGGCCCGCAAGCGATTCGACGGACTGATAGCGGTCGGGCTTGAACCCGATCACCACGAGCTGGAGCGACTTGTCGCGATCGGCCGCCCCGTCGTGAGCGTCGTCGCAATGGGCGACAATGCGGGAGTCGTGCGGCTGGATGACGAGTCTGCCGCTCGACGTGCCACAGCGCACCTCATCGAACTCGGTCACACGAAGATCACCTTCCTTGGAGGCGTCTCGGTCTCCAGCGGTCCCCACGTCGATCGCGCGCGTCTGGCGGGATACCAGACGACGATGAGGGAGGCCGGCCTCGAGGTGACGCACGTGCGATCGGAGGTGAGTCTGCCGGGTGGGTACGCAGCGGCTGTCGACCTCCTCGGAGACCCCGATCGACGGCCCACGGCACTTCTGGCTACGTGCGACGAGGTCGCGATCGGGGCCATCATCGCGGCGCGCCGGCTCGGCATCCCGGTCCCGTCAGCACTCAGCGTCGTCGGTATCGACAATCACGAGTTCGCCGAGATGTTCTCACTCACCACGCTTGAGCAGTCGCCCCGCAGTCAGGGCGCACAGGGGGCCAGGATGCTGCTCGAGCAGCTCGAGAATCCGGAGCAGGATCCCGCGGATGTCAGCATCCAGGCGCGCATGATTGTGCGCAACTCGACTGCCCCTCCCCCGGGAACCCCCTCGGTGACCGTGGGCGTCGGCGTCACATCCTGACCTCTCTCCCCCCGCGGGAAGGCGCCGAACCCACACCTTCGCCCTCCAACCCACCGGTTTCTTCGACCGAAAGGTGAGGGTTCGCGCTGATTCGTGTGGGTTCGCGCCAGGATCGGCCGCGAGGGCCCTCCCGCTACAGTGGTGCCGTGAGCGAGGCGACGACGGATGCCGGTGCTGTCACAACTCCCCGAAGGGCGTGCGGCGGCCGGTGATCGTTTCGTTCGCCGTTGCTTTCGTCTACCTCACAGGCCTGCTCGGCATCCTGCTCGGCATCCTGGTGCTGCTCAGCCGCTACGACCAGACAGGCTCCGGCGATGTCCTCGCTGTGTCGCTCATCGGGGCTGCCATCATCCTCGTCGGGCTGTTGATCATCGGGATCGCTTCCGGCGTCGCGCGCGGCAGCGGCCTGTCTCGCATCGTCTTGACGGTGTACCTGGCGATCCAGGTGCCACTTCACGTCCTGGCCATCGCCGCCGCGGACTTCGACTGGATCGCCGCCGTTCAGCTCGCGCTCGAGCTGTTCACTCTCGTGGTGTTGTGGCTTCCGCCAACGAACCGCTTCTTCCGCGCCGCCGCGGCTGCCCGGCGCTGAGCCCCGCCGTCCTGGCAGCAGTATCACGCGCCACGAATCGGCGGTGGATGAACCGCACGATCTCGATACCACCGATGGTCGCCACGATCACGACGGTGAGCAGGTACGCGGCATCCTCACCCGGGTCGACAAGTTGGAAGAACTCCGTCGCGAGCGGCACCGAGAAGATCAGCACCAGGCCGATGAACATGGCACCGATCACGAGGCCCTTGTAGCGGTTGATCGGACGGGACAGCACGGTCAGAATCCAGATCCCGACGATCGCGAGCAGGATCGTCGCCCCAGTGCGCATCTGCTGTTCGTCGACGCCGAGCGATTGCGCGCCGAGGGTGTAGAGGGTGAGCCCTGCTCCCACGACGACGCCGGCGGGAATCGCGAAGCTGAGCGAGCGCCGCAGGAACCCCGGAATGTAGCGCTGCCGGTTGGGCATGAGGGCCAGGAAGAATGCCGGGATGCCGATGGTGAGTCCGTCGGTGATCGAGAGCTGCCGAGGCAGGAACGGGAACTGCAGCACCAGGATGCCGAACACGATCGACAGCACGAAGATGTAAGCCGTCTTGGTGAGGAACAGCATCGAGACGCGCTCGATGTTGGCGATCACCTGACGTCCTTCGGCGACGACGTCGGGGAGGTGCGAGAACTGCCCGTCCAGCAGCACGAGGCGCGCTACCGCCTTCGTGGCGGCTGCGCCCGAGTTCATCGCGATGCCGATGTCGGCTGTCTTGATCGCGAGCGCGTCGTTGACGCCGTCGCCGGTCATCGCCACGGTATGGCCACGCGATTGCAACGCAGTGACCATGCGCTTCTTCTGCTCCGGGGTGACGCGGCCGAACACGTGGTAGGTCTCGAGCACGTCTGCGAGCGCCTCGTCGTCCTCGGGTAGCTGCCGAGCATCGAACCCCTCCGGAGCGTCGACCCCGACCTCGCGCGCAATGGCAGCGACGGTGCGGGGGTTATCGCCCGAGATGACACGGATGCCGACCCCCTGCTCCCGGAAATACGCCAGCGTCTGCGCGGCATCCGGCCTCACCTGTTCGCGGAAGGTGAGCACGACGATCGGGACGAGATCGTCGGGGATGCGCTCGGCCTCGGCCTGCTCATCGGAGATCGGATGCGGCGAGTGGCCGAGCACGAGGGTGCGTCGTCCGGTCGCGGCAAGTTCGGCGAACAGGGACCCGAGCTCGGTTCCGTCCCCGGTCCCCTCCGGAAAGACCATTTCAGGAGCACCGAGAACCCAGGCACCCGACGGCCCGTCGCTGAACGATACTGCGCTCCATTTGCGTGCCGACGAGAACGGGATGACTGACCCGACGGCGACAGGAGCCTCGAGCGGGTAGGGGTCGCGCAGGCACCGCGCTGTGGCGTTGGCCGCCGGGTCAGCGCCGTACCAGGCCAGTGCCTCATCCCATCCGGGGGCCGCGGCATCGCCGACGGGATGAACGGCATCGAACTCGATCTCTCCGGCTGTGAGCGTGCCGGTCTTGTCGAGGCATACAACGTCTACGCGCGCCAGCCCCTCGACGGCGGGGAGTTCGTTGACGAGCACCTGGCGGGAGGCGAGCTTTGCGGCGCCGACCGCAAAGGCGATGCTCGTCATGAGGACGAGCCCGAGGGGAATCATCGCGGTCACGGCGGCGATCGTATTGACGGCTGCCTGAACCCAGTCGCCACTCTCCCAGGCGGCGACCCATCCGCCGAACACCATCATCTGGGCGTTCAGGACGAGAAGTGCCATGGGTCCGATCGCCCAGCCGACGACACGCAGCACAAGGTTGATCGACGAGCGCAGCTCGCTCGAGACGAGCGAGAACCGCTTGGCCTCAGCGGCGAATCGGTTGGCATACGAGTCGGCACCCACACGGATGACGCGCGCGAGCCCCTCTCCCGCGACGACGATCGAACCCGAAAGTGCCTCATCGCCGGGATGCTTGTCGACAGCATCTGACTCACCGGTGAGCATCGACTCGTCGACCTGCAATCCGCGGGCGGCAACTGCTTCGGCATCGGCTGCGATCTGATCGCCGGCGCGCAGCACCAGGATGTCATCGATCACGACATCGGTCGGGTGGATCTCAGCCTCGACACCGTCGCGCAGGACCCGAGCAGTCGGTGCGTTCAGCAGCGCCAGGCGATCGAGCGCCGCCTTGGCGCGGAACTCCTGCCACGCACCGATGATCGTGTTGGCCAGAGCGCTGAGGCCGAAGATCGCGTCCTGCCAGCGCCCGAGCAGCAGGAGAACGGCGAAACACGATCCAACGATCGCGTTGAAGATCGTGAACACATTGGCGCGGATGATGCTGCCGATGCTCCGGCTGGAGTCGGCCTGATACGCGTTGGTTCGGCCATCCGACACACGCTCGGCTACCTCGGCTGCCGTGAGTCCGGTGAGCTCACCATCGCCGGCCGGCTCAGGCCCTGGCTGCGTCGCCACGTCGGTACCGCTGGTCATGCGTTCACCCTAGCGGGCACCTTCTGGCGCTGACGGATGCCGAGATGCGCGAAGACCCCGGATGCCGAAGCATCCGAGGCCTTCGCGAGAAAGTCGCAGGGACTTACTTGAGGGTGACCGTGGCGCCTGCCTCTTCGAGAGCAGCCTTCGCCTTGTCTGCGGTCTCCTTGTTGGCGCCCTCGAGGACAGCCTTGGGAGCACCGTCGACGACGGCCTTGGCCTCGCCGAGGCCGAGCGAGGTGAGCTCGCGGACGACCTTGATGACCTGGATCTTCTTGTCGCCGGCGGCCTCGAGGATGACGTCGAACGCGTCCTTCTCTTCGGCCTCTTCGGCGGGGGCACCACCGGCGGGGGCGCCGGCGGCGGCAACCGCGACGGGCGCGGCGGCGGTGACGTCGAAGGTCTCCTCGAACGCCTTGACGAACTCGGAGAGCTCGATGAGGGTGAGCTCCTTGAACGCGTCGAGCAGCTCTTCAGTGCTGAGCTTTGCCATGATGATTCTCCTTGATGGGTGTGGTTATCGCCGGGGCCGACTCAGGCCGCGGACTCCTGCTTCTCACGCAGCGCGTCGACCGTGCGAACGGCCTTCGACGGCAGTGCGTTGAAGACGAATGCTGCCTTGGTCATCGAGGCCTTCATCGCGCCGGCGAGCTTCGCCAGCAGGACTTCACGGCTCTCGAGGTCGGCGAGCTTGTTTACCTCTTCTGCGCTCAGGGGGGAACCGTCGAAGTATCCGCCCTTGATCACCAGAAGAGGGTGTGCCTTGGCGAAGGCGCGCAGTCCCTTCGCGACGGTGACCGGGTCACCGTGCACGAATGCGATAGCCGAGGGTCCCTTGAGGTCCTCATCCATCGACGTGATCCCCGCGTTGTTCGCGGCGATCTTGGAGAGCGTGTTCTTCACCACGGCGTACTCGGCGTCCTGACGGATCGCGTTGCGGAGCTCCTTGAGCTCAGCAACCGTCAGGCCGCGGTACTCGGTGAGCAGAACGGCAGTCGAGTCCTCGAAGTTCTTCGTGAGCTCGGCAACCGTCGCTTCCTTCTGCGCCATGGCCACTCCTTGTGTCTTGTCCCCATTCCGCGGTGGCGGGACGGGAGCCTCGGACCCCCAAAAATGAGAAAAGCTCCGGCGCAAGCGCACGGAGCTTCGGCCCGGATGGGCGTTGTTCGTGACACCTGCGCAGGCCCCTGGCTACTCTCCCGGAAGAGAATTTCCAGCGCTTCGATCGACGTTCGCTTACGCGCACGCCGATGACCGGCGGTCTTCGGCTCCGACAAGTGTACGCTCCGGTCCCCACCCCAACAAATCGTCGCCGGGCCTCTCGCACATCTTCGCGTGTGAGGGCGGCCGAGGTCGCGACCCCGACGTAGGGTCAAGTGGTGACTCCCGAACTCCAAGCGCGCATCGTCGCCGACTCGCGAGACCGGGTCGCGTGGGTGCGGGCGCGTTCGCGGGGAATCACAGCAACGGATGTCGCGACGCTCACCTCTGAACGGGCCATTGCCCGCGCCGCCGACGCCAAGCTCATGGGCTCCGGGTTCTCGGGCAATGCCTATACGAACCACGGGCGGCTGCGCGAACCCGAAATCGCACGGTGGGTAGCCGCAACGCACGGCATCCAGCCCTCCTCGGCGCTCTTTCACGCCGAGATTGAGAAACGTCATCTCGCTACCCCCGACGGCGTGGTGGTCGACGCGCAGGGGCGCGTCATCCTCGCCGAGATCAAGACGACGAATAAGGAGTGGCGCAGCATCCCACGCTCCTACCTGCGCCAGGTCTGGTGGCAGCAACACGTCCTCGGTGCCGAGCGCACGCTGGTCGCATGGGAACAGCACGACGGTTTCGTCCCTGTCGGCGACGAGCCCCGGTGCGCGTGGGTTGATCGCGACGAGACGGAGATTGCCCGGCTTGTCGGCCTGGCGACGGCTCTCATCGATGAGCTGTACTTACGCACGCAGCGCACGAGATCACTGGCGGTCGCCTCGGTCGAGACCCGCGAGCCGTATCGCGCGCTCGCGTTGTCTGACTGATCAGCCACGGACTGCACCCCGCTCACCCCGCCGGACCCCGAGCCGAGGTTTCTTCGTCGACGCGCAGCCGCCAACTAATTGACTCCTGTCAACCAAATACTCTATAGTTGACATTTGTCAATGACTGCGCGATGACGAGCGCAGCCACTCCTCGTCGTCAAGAAGGCATCCCATGGCATCCGTTTCCCCTCCAGCTGCGGCCCTCACCGAATCCGGCATGACTCGCCGCCAGGTCCTCGAGGCCCTCTCGGGCCTGCTCCTGGGCATGTTCGTCTCGATGCTCGCCTCGACTGTCGTCTCCACCTCCCTGCCGGTGATCATCCACGACCTCGGCGGCGATCAGGCAGCGTTCACCTGGGTCGTGACAGCGACGCTTCTGACAACAGCGATCTCGACACCCGTCTGGGGCAAGCTCGCCGACCTCGTGAACCGCAAGCTGCTCTTCCAGCTCGCGATCGGCATCTTCGTCGTCGCAACCGCCGCGGCGGGATTCGCACCGAACACCGAGTGGCTGATCGCCATGCGCGCGGTGCAGGGCGTCGGCGCGGGAGGCCTAGCCGCACTCAGCCAGGTGATCATGGCCGACATCATCAGCCCCCGCGAGCGCGGTCGCTATATGGGCTTGTTCGGCGCCGTCATGGCGCTCGCTACCATCGGTGGCCCCCTTGTAGGCGGCGTCATCACCGACGGGATCGGGTGGCGCTGGAACTTCTATGTCGCCCTTCCCTTTGCCGTTGCGGCCCTGATCATCGTGCAGCGCACCCTCCACCTGAAGCCCCTCGCGGCACGGAAGGTCTCGATCGACTACCTCGGCATCGTCCTGCTCTCTGCCGCCGTCTCGCTGCTGCTGATCTGGGTGACAACCGCCGGCGACTCCTTCGACTGGTGGAGCGTGACGACCCTGCTGATGGTGGGCGGCGCTGTTCTCGCCGCAGTTCTGTTCATCGTGGTCGAGCTGCGCTCGCGCGAACCTCTCGTCCCGCTCTCGATGTTCCGGAGCCGCACATTCACACTCGCCGTGCTCGCCTCGATCGCCACCGGCATCGCCATGTTCGGGGCTTCGGTATTCCTCAGCCAGTACATGCAGCTGGCTCGAGGCGCCACACCCACGGAGGCCGGGCTGATGACGATCCCGATGATCGCCGGACTCCTGGTGGCATCCGTCGGAGTCGGCCAGCTGATCACCCGCTTCGGGCACTGGAAGCCCTACCTCATCGGGGGCAGCATCTCGCTGATCGCAGGGTCCGCCCTGTTGACGACGATCCACTACGACACGAACTTCGCCCTCGTGTCGCTGTACATGTTCCTGCTCGGCGCGGGCGTCGGGATGACGATGCAGAACCTCGTGCTCATCGTGCAGAACACGACCGAACCCACCAAGATCGGCGTGGCAAGTTCCGGCGTCACCTTCTTCCGAAGCCTCGGCGGCAGCGTCGGTGTTGCCGTCATGGGCGCAGCTCTTGCCGGCAGCGTCACCGACCTCTTGGGAGGACGCAAGGATGACGTCACCGCTGCGCTCGCAACCCTCGGCGACCAGGCGTCGACCTGGGCTTCGCAACTCCAGTCGGGGTCCCTCCCGCAGGTGTCTGCGATGCCCGAGGGCCTGCGCGTCATCTTCGAAGACGTCTATGCTCAAGGCATCTCACAGTCCTTCCTGATCCTCGTGCCGTTCGCGATCGTGAGCCTCATCGCCATCGCGTTCTTGCCGAACGTTCCCCTGACCCGGATGACGAACCGCGAGCGACTGGAAGCCGGTGAAGCCGACCTCGCTACCGTGTCTGTCGCCGAGGGCATGGAAACCCTCACCGCCACTGCCCAGCTCGGAGCGGATTCCGACAGTTCTCACCGCGCCAAGGCTGCTGGCGCGGCATCCACCCAGGAACCGCCGCGATGAGCGAGTCCGAGTCCCCCGAGGACCTCGACCCGGCGACCCGCGAGCACCGCGCGGCAGTGGACAGACTCGAGGGTGCGATCTCCGAGCTCATCTCGCGCATCCGAAAGTTCTATGCGCAGATCGCTGATGAGGTGAGCCCGGGAATGCTCCCCGGCACGTTCAAACTCCTCGCGACCATCGGCCGAATCGGACCCACGACGTCGTCGGCCCTCGCTCATCGCCTGACCGCCGACAAGGGAATGATCAGTCGGCAGATCAGCGAGCTCGAAAGTCTTGGCTTCATCGAGCGGACGGCTGATCCGGACGACCGTCGTTCACGGTTGATCTCCCTCACCTCAGAGGGACGGAAGAGATTGGATGCCGCGCGAGCACCGTACGAACGGATGCTCTCCCACACGCTCGCAGAGTGGCCGACCGAGTCGATCGACGACCTGACCGACCTACTCACCGCCTTCGCGTCGGGCGATATCCCGAAACGCTGACGGGCCGGGTCTTATCGGCTCGGTGACAACGGCGTAACACGAGCGAGACAATCGGGGGGTTGACTGAGATCACCTCGCGGAGGGCGGGGTTTCACCTGGTCGTCATGTGCCACGTCGATGCCGATGTGCGCGGTCCGCTGGCGACGAATTCGCGGAAGGAGCGACCGATGCGATTCCGGCCGCTACGCCCATCCCCCGAAACCCGGGCATTCTCCACCGAACTCTCGCAGGTCCCCGAAGTGATGCGTGCGGTCACCGTCGCGCAGTGGGGCGCTCCCGGCGTCCTGACCGAGACCACCGTCCCGGTGCCCCACCCCGTCCTGAGCGAGGTGCTTGTGCGGGTGGTCGCCGCCGGTGTGAACCCGATCGATGCCAAGACGCGGGCCGGGAAGGGACTTGCTCCTGCCGTAGCCGAGCTTCCCGAGATCCTCGGCTTCGACTTCAGCGGCGTCGTCGTCGAGTCGCCGTTCGAGACCCATCCGTTCCCCGTCGGTACGGAAGTGTTCGGGATGGCCGGGTTCCCCCGGACGCCGGGAAGCTACGCCGAGTATGTCGTCGCACCCACCCTGTCGATCGCGCGCAAGCCAGCCTCCCTTTCGCATGTCGAAGCGGCGGGAGTGCCGGTGGCAGCGCTCACCGCCTGGGGGCTCGTGGTCGAGACCGCTCACGCTCACGAAGGACAGCGGATCCTCATCCACGCCGGAAGCGGTGGCGTCGGGCACTTCGCCGTGCAGTTCGCTGCGTACTTCGGCGCTCACGTGACAGCCACAGCCTCCGGAACCAACGCCCCGTGGCTTCGGGATCTCGGCGCCTCGGTCGTGATCGACCACACCTCGACGCGCTTCGAGGAGGTCGTGCACGACATGGACGTCGTCATCGACCTCGTGGGCAACGTCACCGACTCGATCGGCTCCCGCTCGCTGTCGGTGCTCCGGCCCGGCGGGATCTACATCCTCGTTCCCACCGGATCGTGGCCGGAGTATCGCGACGCTGCGGCGGCTGCAGGAGTCCGCGCGACCAGCTACAAGGTGATTCCGGAAGGCGCGACCCTTGCGACGATCGCCCGCCTGCTCGACTCACGATCGATTCAGGTGTACATCGATCACGTGCTGGACCTTGCGGAAGCGGCGAGGGCGCACACCGATATCGAGGGCGGGCACACACGCGGCAAGATCGTGCTGCGCGTCAGCGACGATTGAGGGCTCGCGCAGGTCGAAGCACGCGGCGTCCCTCCTCGACGATTTCGGTGGCCACGGCATCCAGAAGCCGCGAACGCAGATTCCACTGCTGCCAGTACAGCGGAACGTCGACGGGCGGACCTCCCAGGCGTACGAGCGCTCCGCGCTCGAGCTCAGCTGCCGACTGGAAGCCGGGCAGCAAGCCCCATCCGAGTCCCAACACAACTGCCTGCGCGAAGTCATGGGATGCCGGGACGTAGTGGCGCGGGGCTTCCGAAGCCGACACGCCCTTCTCCCGTAGCCACCGGTCCTGCAGATCATCGCGGCGATCGAACTGGACGACCGGGGCCGCAGCCAGTGCACGGGTGTCGCCGCGTGAGATGTTGAGGTAGCGGGCGACGAACTCGGGAGTGGCGACTGCCTCGTAGCGCATGACACCGAGCGCGGTAACGCGGCATCCGGCTACCGGCTCTGCACGGGACGTCACGGCGCCCATCACGGTGCCGCCCTCGAGGAGCGCAGCGGTGAAGTCCTGATCGTCGCGATGAAGGTCGAACACGATCGGATGCCGCGCACTCAGGCGGCCCAGTGGCGAGAGGAACCAGGTGGCGAGAGAGTCCGCGTTCACCGCGAGCGGCACAGAAACGGGTCCGTCGGCGGCTCCGTCTTCACCGATGCCGGCAAGGGCATCATGTTCGAGCACACGCGCCTGACGTGCGAGCCGGATGACAGCTTCCCCGGCAGCCGTCGGGCGCACGGGCTTCGAGCGCACCAGCAGCACCCGACCGAGCTGATCTTCGATCGCGCGCAGGCGTTGGCTCACGGCGCTCGGCGTGATCCGCATGCGCCGCGCCGCAGCCTCCAGAGTGCCCTCCTCGGCGATGATCGCGACGGTGTCGGCGAGGTCGAAGTCGATCTTCATATGAAGCGATGCTAATGCCCCGTGAGAATCCTGAGCTGGAGTGCATGTCTCGCGCCAGCTAGCGTCGAGGCGTGCTCCCTCCCCTCCTCGCCGGTCTCGGCCTCGGACTATCGCTCATCGTGGCCATCGGCGCACAGAACCTGTTCGTGCTTCGACAGGGAATCCGGCGCGAGCACGTACTGGCGGTTGTCGTGGTGTGCGCCGCATCCGACGCCATCCTCATCGTGCTCGGCGTCTCGGGTGTCGGGCTCGCACTGGCTGCACTGCCATGGCTGGTGACCGCCGTGCGGTGGGCGGGCGCGGCCTTCCTCGTGGGTTACGGCCTCCTCGCTGCCAGGCGCGCGTGGCGTCCCGCGGGCGCACTGACTGTGGACGACCCGCGCGATGACATCGCGGGTTCTGCTACCGAACGGCCCGTGCAGGTTCAGCCGACCACGACCGCGACACGGCTCTCCGCGACGGTTCTCACCGTCCTCGCGCTTACGTGGCTGAACCCCCACGTCTACCTCGATACGGTGTTTCTGCTCGGCGGTGTCGCCAACACCCACGGCGATGACCGGTGGCTCTTCGCGCTCGGCGCCGTGATGGCAAGCATCCTCTGGTTCAGCGCACTGGGGTTCGGAGCCCGCTATCTCGGTCGCTGGCTCGCGACGCCCCGAGCCTGGCGCATCCTCGACGCCATCATCGCGGTCGTGATGATCGTCCTCGGCGTGAGCCTCGTCGTCGGCGGATGAACGACAACGGCCCCCGCCGAAGCGGAGGCCGTCGTCGTATCAGATCGTTGCTCAGGCGATGCTGTTCACGTCCAGCGGGATGCCGGGACCGAACGTCGTCGAGACTGCACCCTTCTGGATGTAGCGGCCCTTCGAGCTCGAGGGCTTCAGGCGAACGATCTCGTCGAGCGCAGCCTTGAGGTTCTCATCGAGCTGCTCGGCCGAGAACGATGCCTTGCCGACGACGAAGTGCACATTGGCGTGCTTGTCGACACGGAACTCGATCTTTCCGCCCTTGATCTCCTCGACCGCCTTGGCGGGGTTGGGGGTCACGGTGCCGGTCTTGGGGTTGGGCATGAGGCCTCGGGGACCGAGGACCTTACCCAGACGCCCGACCTGGCCCATCAGTTCCGGGGTCGACACTGCAGCGTCGAACGCGGTGTAGCCGCCGGCGACCTTCTCGATCAGCTCGGCGCCGCCGACCTCGTCAGCGCCAGCGGCGATCGCCGCTTCGGCGGCAGGACCGGTCGCGAACACGATGACGCGCGCAGTCTTGCCGGTACCGTGGGGCAGGATGACGGTGCCGCGCACCATCTGGTCTGCCTTGCGCGGGTCGACCGAGAGCTTGAGGGCGACCTCGACGGTGGAGTCGAACTTCTTCGAGCCCGTCTCCTTCGCCAAGTTCACAGCCTCGCTGGGTGAATAGAACTTGCCGGCCTCGATCTTCGCGGCGGCTTCGTTGTATGCCTTGGACTTGGTAGCCATTGTCGTTATCCCCCTCAGTCCTCGACCGTGATGCCCATGGAACGGGCGGTGCCGGCGATGATCAGCGAGGCGGCCTCGATGTCATTCGCGTTCAGGTCGGGCATCTTCGTCTCGGCGATCTGACGCACCTGGTCCTTGGTGAGCTTGCCCACCTTGGCCGTGTGCGGCGTCTTCGAGCCCTTCTGCACGCCCGCAGCCTTCTTGATCAGCTCGGCTGCCGGCGGGGTCTTCAGGATGAACGTGAAGCTGCGGTCCTCGTAGACGGTGATCTCGACGGGGATGACGTTGCCGCGCTGCGACTCGGTCGCGGCGTTGTACGCCTTGCAGAACTCCATGATGTTGACGCCGTGCTGACCGAGCGCGGGCCCGATCGGCGGCGCCGGGTTGGCTGCACCGGCGTTGATCTGAAGCTTGATCAGGCCGGTCACCTTCTTCTTCGGTGCCATTCTTCTTTCCTTTCATCGAGCGGACGCCATCGGCATCCTCTCTCCCGCAGCCCGGCCGTTCCGGGAGCGGTGGTCTGTATCGCGCTGGAGCGCGGTTGCGTTACTGCTTGGTGACCTGGTCGAAGCTGAGCTCGACCGGGGTCTCGCGCTCGAAGAGCGACACGAGCACCGTGAGCTTGCCGCTCTCGGGCTTGATCTCGCTGATCGAGCCCGGCAGGCCCGCGAAGGAGCCTTCCTTGATCGTGATGGTCTCACCGATCTCGAAGTCGACTTCGGTGACGACGCTGCGCGCCACGGGCTGACCCTTGGCTCCACTCGCGCCGCCCTTGGCCGGAGCAGTCTCCTTGACCTCGACGAGCGACTTCAGCATCGTGAAGGCCTCTTCGAAACGGAGCGGCGTCGGGTTGTGCGCGTTGCCGACGAACCCGGTGACACCGGGAGTGTGGCGAACGACCGACCAGGTGTCTTCGTTCAGTTCCATGCGCACGAGCACGTAGCCGGGGATGCGCACGCGGGTGACCATCTTGCGCTGGCCGTTCTTGATCTCGACGACATCTTCCATCGGAACTTCGATCTGGTAGATGTCTTCTTCTACCTCGAGCGTGGACTTGCGCTGCTCGATGTTGGCCTTCACCTTGCGCTCGAAGCCGGCGTAGGAGTGAATGACGTACCACTTGCCCGGGAGGGACCGCAGTTCCGCGCGGAATGTCTCGTACGGGTCTTCCTCGGCCTCGTCCCCGTCGGCCACGTCAGCCTCGTCGACGTCGTCACCGAGCTCGTGACCGTCGTAAGGCGTGACCTCTTCGGCGGCGTGGGCAGCGCGCTCGGCTTCTTCTTCGGCGAGGTCGTCGGTCAGAACCTCGGCAGCGGCTTCAGCCTCTGCTGCCTCGTCGATCTCGAGTGCATCGTTCACGATCGCATCAGCCTCCGGGTCGCTCACCTCGACGTCGTCGTCATCCGAGTAGTCCGCGTCGTCGTCCTCATCCTCGATGTGGATGGCGACGTGCTCGGCCGCATCGCTCTGGTGCTCTTCGCGCGCGAGCTCGTTGCCCTCCTGGGCCTCGTCCTCCTCGGAGGACTGCTCGGCCGAGGGCGCCCAGTCGGCGTCGTCGAGAAATCGTTCAGACACGTATTTCGTTCACTTCCATTTGATCGGGCGCGATGCAGCATCCTGCCTCGCACCGTGAGGACGAACAGATCAGGCGGGAACGCCGAAGACCTGCGTCGTCAGCCAGAGGAACACGTAGTCCATTCCCCACACGAGTGCCATCATGATGACGACGAACCCGAGCACGACTGCCGTGTACTTCAGGAGCTCCTGGCGCGTCGGGGTGACGACCTTGCGAAGCTCCGCAAAGACCTGACGGATGAACAGGGCGATCCGCGCGAAGACGTTCAGCTTCTTCTCGCGAGGAGCGCTGCCACTGGCAACGATCTCGCCCTTGGCGTCATCCTGGACCATGTATCCCACCTGGTTGCTTCTGTTGTGCCAGCTTGCGCTGACGCGCAGGGCGGACAGGAATCGAACCTGCAACCTGCGGTTTTGGAGACCGCTGCTCTGCCAATTGAGCTACCGCCCTAAAGGCCGGAAGGCCTTGAGGTGTCTGCAGTCTTCTGCCGCGACGTGAAAGGAGGGATGTGTCCCGATCGCGGGCACGGCGAAAGAATGCAGACTTCTACTGCAGGTCAAGTGTACGGCATGCCCTCACGGCGGGCGAACCGTCCCCGCGCCTTAGGGGGCCTCGAGGCACGGCGTGAACACGGCGATCACCAGAAGCGGAGACTCGTAGCTGACCGTGGCCACGATGCCGCTCTCGTCCACCCACGCGCCCTCGCGCCCCGCGAGTCCGTCGGCGTCGATCGTCGCCCACACCTCCGGGTCGATCGCCGCCGTCACGGCATCGACGAGTGCGTCCTCGGCGGCGTAGTCCGCCCCCACCGAGACAGAACCGACCGCGGCGAATGTGCGCTGGGTGCCGCGATCCTGCTCGCCGCAGGACTGCTCCTCCGGGCCCGTCGTTTCGAGAGTGCGGAGTGTTCCCTCCTCGACCGCTCCGGCAGCCTCCACCAGGGTGTCGAAGATGGCCGCGGCATCCGTCTCGAGCTCATCGAGATCGGGCCCAGCACACGCTGTCAGCAGCACGGATGCCGACACGAACGCGAGAGCGAGCATGATCGGTCTGCGCGCCCGCAGCATCCCTGTGCCCCCGTTCACGGACGCACCACCGCGCTGACTTCGAACTCCTCGGGCGTCGGAGCGCTCGTGCGCACCCCGAGCGCGGCGAGCTGGTCGACGAACCAGCCGTCGTGCCAGTCAGTGATGTCACACGGTGACGAGGAGCCATCGAAGGCGGACCGGTCAATGCCGTGTTGGTACACAGCTCGGCAGCTGGCATCCGTCTCCAGCGCCCACTCGTAATCGTCGTGCGACACCCCGGCGCGTTCGGCCGCGAGCAGGGCAGGGAAGGAGTTCTGGTACTGGTACCAGTGCATCGCCTCGTGCACGAAGATCGGCCAGGCGAGGCGCTCGATTCCCGGCTCCCACGCGACGAACAGCCAGTCGGGGTAGCCGGTCTGGTAGCAGCCACCGACCACGAGGAAGCGTGGACGGTCCTCCTGTCCGGCGTAGCCACAGTTCTCGGGACCGGCATCGAAGATCACCGTGACCTCGGTTGCTCCGATGGAGTCGAGGAAGGCGCGACCCTGCGGATCGTCGCCGGGGAAGACCTGGCCGCCCGGGTTGGGGGCCGCGGGCTGCGGAGCGGCATCCTGCTCGCGCCACTGCCGGATCCAGGCGGCGTCAGCCTCCCATGCCGCAGCAGCCTCCACGTACTGCCCGCGGGCGCGTCGGAGCTCGGCAGCGAACGCCTGATTCTCGGCGAACACGTCAGCGATGGCATCCGCCTGGGATGCCGTCACCACGGTGGGTCTGCGGTCTGCGGTCAGCCACTCCAGCCCGATGACGGCGGCGATTCCGAGCGCGACAGTGAGGACTCCGGCGAGTACCGGAATCCACAGCCGCGCGGGGGTCATCCCACCATGATCGGGCACGCAGCATCCCGGATGCCGAGCGCCGGGCTCAATAGTCGGCGATGCCGTAGCGGTCAGGCTCGGGCCCACGACGGAAACGCCGACCCGACATCGTCTCGGCGTGCACCCGGACGTAGTGGTACTTCAACGTCGGCACCCAGGGCCGAAGCGGAAGCTCGTCAGCAGCCTCGACCTCTTCCTCGGTCGCGAGCCGATGAGCCCGACCGCGCACGATCACGCTCCACGCGAGAGTGTCGGTGTAGTGATCGACCTCGAAGAGCACCTCGTCGTTGACGGTGAGTTCGACAAGCTTGCTGCCCTCGGCGGTGCGGAACACGATGGTGTCCTCATCCACGACGTAGTTGACCGGGAAGATGTCCAAGACATCTCCAACCCGGGTCACCAGGCGGCCGAGTTCTTCGCCAGCCAGAAGCTGCCAGCACTCCTCATCGCTGAGGGTGGCGACGACATCGTCCATCATCTCTTCCATGCCCTTATTGTGGGCGCACGTCTGGGGCGCCGCTAGGGACCCTTGGCCCTTGCGGCGCCCCAGATTGTGGGCTCAGGCGACGCGGATGAGCTTCTTGTTGACGAACTCGTCTGCGGCGAGCAGGCCCATCTCGCGCGAGGTGCCGGAGCGCTTGACGCCACCGAAGGGAAGCTCGGGGCTGTCGGCGAGCACGATGTTGACGTACACCATGCCCGCATCGATGGCGTCGGCCACCCGCTCGGCCTGCGCGGGATCGGTCGTGAACACGTACGAGCCGAGTCCGTAGCTGGTCGCGTTCGCCACGGCGACAGCTTCCGCCTCGTCGGCGACGCGATAGACCACTCCCGCAGGACCGAACAGTTCCTCGCGATAGATGTCGTTGTCGGCCGTGACGCCAGTGAGCACCGTCGCGGGATAGAACGCCCCGTCTCGGGCACCGCCGAGCTCGACAGTGGCGCCCTGCGCGACGGCGCGGTTCACCTGCTCTTCGAGCCGCTCGGCTGCAGCCAGCGACGAGAGCGGACCGATCACCGTGTCGTCTGCGAAGGGGTCCCCGAGGGGGGCCGCAGCCATGGCCGCCACGAACTTCTCCACGAACGCGTCGTAGAGCTCATCGATGATGATGAAGCGCTTGGGGGCGTTGCAGGACTGGCCGTTGTTGTCGAGCCTGGCCTCGACCGCCATGTCCACCGTCGCGTCAAGGTCGTCGGTGGAGAGCACGATGAACGGGTCGGAGCCACCGAGCTCGAGCGCGACCTTCTTGAGGTTGCGACCGGCCACCTCGGCGACAGCGGCACCCGCACGCTCCGAACCGGTCACTGAGACGCCCTGGACGCGAGGATCAGCGATCACTGTCGCAGCCTGCTCATTGGTCAGACGCACATCGACGTAGGCGCCCTCCGGGAACCCGGCATCCCGGTAGATCGCCGCGATCGCCGCCGCCGACTCGGGGCACTGGGGAGCATGCTTGAGCAGGATGGTGTTGCCGATGACCAGGTTCGGAGCGGCGAAACGTGCGACCTGGTAGTACGGGAAGTTCCACGGCATGATGCCCAACAGCACCCCCAGGGGCGAGCGACGGATGACGGCGGTTCCCTCGGCGAGGATGTCGAGAGGCGTGTCACCGGTGATCTTCTCGTAGTTGTCGGCGTAATACTCGGTGATGTCGGCGGCGAAGTCGACCTCGCCGAGAGCTGCCGACAGCGGCTTGCCCATCTCGCGGACGATGATCTCGGCAAGCTCATCTCGCCTCTCGCGGTGCAGCTGCGCCGCGCGCCGCACGAGCTCAGCGCGCTCGGCAGGAGCGGAGGTGCGGCCCCAGGTGCGGTAGGCATCGTCGGCTGCCGCAATCGCAGCTGTGGCCTCGGCATCCGTCATGGTGGGGTAGGTGGCAAGCGTCTCCCCGGTGGCGGGATTAACGACGGCGTAGATACTCATGGGTCCTCCTCGGTCGGCAGCGAACGGTGGTCGGTTGGTCACGACGATGACAGGACGTGTGCCAACACGTCCAGTGCATCATCGAGCAGGTCATCGCCGATGACCAGGGGCGGCAGGAAGCGGATCACGTTCCCATACGTGCCGCAGGTGAGCATCAACACGCCCTGGTCGAGGGCGGCACGAACGACGCGGGACGTGAGAGCGGCATCCGGCTCACCCGTGGCGGGGTCGACGAACTCGACAGCGATCATCGCGCCCCTCCCTCGGATGTCGCCCAGACGCGGGTCGGATGCCTGAATGTCGCGCAAGCGCCGTTCGAGAACGTCGCCGATGTGCCGCGCCCGCGCCGACAGGTCCTCGGTCTCGTACACCTCGATGGCCGCGAGGGCCGCGGCGCACGCGACAGGGTTGCCACCGTAGGTGCCACCGAGTCCTCCGGTGTGCGAGGCATCCATGATCTCGGCTCGTCCCGTGACGGCGGCAAGCGGCAGCCCGCCGGCGATCCCCTTGGCCGTGGTGATCAGGTCGGGGACGATACCGAACAGGTCGCTGGCGAACATCGCACCGGTACGGGCGAAGCCGGTCTGGATCTCGTCGGCGATCAGGACGACCCCGTTGGCGTTCGCCCACTCCTGCAGGGCGGGTAGGAAGCCGTCGGCCGGGACGATGAATCCGCCCTCACCCTGGATCGGCTCGATGATGATCGCCGCGACATCCGTGACTCCGACGTGCTTCTCGATGACGCCGATCGCACGCTTTGCTGCGGCGGCACCGTCGAGCCCGTCTCGGTAGGGGTAAGACATCGGCGCCCGGTAGATCTCTGGAGCGAAGGGGCCGAATCCGGCCTTGTAGGGCATGTGCTTGGCAGTGAGGGCCATCGTGAGGTTCGTGCGGCCGTGGTAGCCGTGATCAAAAGCGACGACAGCCTGCCGGCCGGTGTGTTTGCGTGCGATCTTCACCGCGTTCTCGACGGCCTCGGCACCCGAGTTGAACAGTGCAGTCTTCTTCTCGTGATCGCCCGGGGTGATGCGGTTCAGCGCCTCTGCCACCGCCACGTATGGCTCGTAGGGCGCCACCATGAAACACGTGTGGGTGAATTGGCCGACCTGCTGCTGCACTGCCGCGACCACGGCGGGGTGTGCATTGCCGATAGAGGTGACGGCGATGCCAGAACCGAGGTCCACGATCGAGTTGCCGTCGGCGTCCAGCAGGATGCCCCCGCCTGCAGCCACGATCGACAGCGGCGCCGTGTGCCCCACACCGGCCGACACTGCTGCAGCCTTGCGGGCCATCAGCTCCTGCGATCGCGGGCCCGGAATGGACGTGACCAGGCGTCGCTCCTGCGGGAGCGTGGGGCCGCCGAGCGGGACCGTGGGGCTATCGAGTTGGCTCATGTCGTGAGGATAGCTGGACGATCGATCGCGCGCGACCCGTCCGGCTCGAACGTCGGAATCCGTCGTCCTCAATCACTTACGCGACGGCTCCCGTCGTGGGAGAATCATCGCGTGATCAATGGTGGCGTGTCGTGGTGGTGGCGAGACATCGGCGGTACCCCGGCCCCTCGCGCGCCGCTCCCGGGTGACCTCACGCTGGACGTCTGCATCGTCGGCGCCGGGTACACCGGAATGTGGACGGCTTACTACCTCAAGCTGGCACAACCCGACCTGCGCGTCGGCGTCATCGAGCAGAGTTTCGCGGGCTTCGGAGCGTCAGGCCGTAACGGTGGCTGGCTGACCAACTCGGTTACGGGAGACCGCTCGCAGTACGTCGCCCGCCACGGGCGGGATGCCGCGATCGCGCAGCAACGAGCACTGAACGACACCGTGAGGGAGGTCATCGAGGTCACCCGCCGCGAAGGCATCGACGCCGACATCGTGGCGGGCGGCGAGCTCGAGATCGCCCGCACCCCCGCGCAACTCGCCCGCCTCCGCAAGACTGCCGCCGAAGAACTGTCGTGGCCCCACACTGACGTGCACGAACTGGATGCCGAGGGTGCTCGCTCGCGCATCGACGTCGCGGGCGTGCTCGGTGGTCTCTGGCATCCGCACTGCGCACGCATCCACCCGGCGAAGCTCGCCGCGGGCCTTGCCGAAACGGTGGAACGGGCGGGTGTGAGGATCTTCGAGCAGACGACAGCTCGAACGATCGAGCCCGGACGCGTCGAGACTGATCTCGGCACGGTTCGCGCCGACGCCGTCATCCGCGCGACCGAAGGGTTCACCGCGGGCCTGCGTCACGAGCACCGCACGTGGCTGCCGATGAACTCGTCGATGATCGTCACCGAGCCGCTCCCGAGCGGCGTGTGGGACGCGATCGGCTGGTCGGGGCGAGAGGCCCTTGGCGACTTCGCGCATGTGTACATGTACGCACAGCGCACAGCTGATGACCGCATCGCATTCGGCGGCCGTGGGGTGCCCTACCGCTACGGATCCCGCGTCGATACTGACGGGCGCACTCAGGAACGCACGATCCGTTCGCTCACCGAGTTGTTGCACGACTTCTTCCCGGCCACGCGTGGTGTGCCGGTCGCTCATGCCTGGGCCGGTGTGCTCGGCGTACCGCGGGACTGGTCGGCGACCGTCGGCTTCGACCGCGCGACCGGGCTCGGATGGGCAGGGGGCTACGTCGGGACCGGAGTCACAGCGACAAACCTCGCCGGGCGCACGCTCGCCGACCTGCTGTTGCGCCGTCGCACCGACCTCACGCGCCTGCCGTGGGTGGATCATCGAGCCAGGCGGTGGGAGATCGAGCCGCTGCGATGGACCGCCGTCAACGCGATCTACACCGCCTACCGCGGGGCCGACCGGCTAGAGGCCCGCGGTGGATCACGCACATCTGCCCTCGCGCGGGTCGCTGACCTCATCGCCGGGCGATGAGGTCAGCCCGGCTCACTCGGGTGCGTGAGCCTCGAGGAACTCGTAGATGTCTGTCGTGTCCACACCGGGGAACGCCCCCGTAGGGAGGGTGGCAAGGAGCGTGCGCGGGGTACGCACGTTCGGCCAGGAGTGACCACGCCAGGATGACTCCAGCTCTGCCGGCGCGCGGCGACAGCACACCTCCACCGAATGGCGGGAGAGGCCACGATTGGTCGTCTCACGGCCGATGAACCACTTCGTGTCGTCGAAGCGCACGCCCACGCTGACCGAATGGAGCCCCTCGGACGAGGGCTCGACGCGCGCGGTGCACCAGTAGGTCCCGTTACCGGTGTCGGTGTACTGGAAGTACGGGTTGAACCGGTCGGGGATGTCGAACACGACGCGGCTCGTCCATTTGCGGCAGCACATCTGCCCCTCGATGGAACCGAACCGGTCGGTCGGGAAGTTCACGTCGTCGTTCTCGTAGGCCTTGGTGATCGTGCCCGACTCATGGACCTTCAGAAAGTGCACCGGAAGATCGAGGTGAACCGTCGCGAGGTTCGTGAATCGGTGAGCTGCCGTCTCGTACGAGACCGAGTACGCGTCACGCAGGTCTTCGATGGACAGCGCGCGGCGAGCCTTGGCTTCCTGCAGAAACGGCACGGCGTCGGCCTCCGGCATGAGGAGCGCCCCCGTCAGATAGTTGATCTCGACGCGCTGTCGCAGGAAGTCACCGTAGCTGGCGGGCTCAGCATGGCTCAGGATGCGGCTAGCCAGTGACTGCAGCACCGCAGTGCGGGCATCGCGCTTGCTGGCGATCGTGCTCGAGAGGTACAGCCTGCCGTGCTTGAGGTCCAGGACGCTGCGCGTGGTCAGCGGGACATCCGAGACGTAATGGATCGTGAAGCCGAGGTGGGCCGCGATATCGGATGCCGTGCGCTGCGTGAGCGGGCCACCGGTGTGTCCGACGGCGGCCAACAGGTCGCGGGCGTGAGCCTCGAGGTCGGCGAAATAGTTCTGCTGACTGGTCATAAGGCGGCGTAGGGACAGGTTCGCGCGGCGCGCCACTTCCGGAGTGGCTGCCCGTTCGTCTCGCAGCCGCTCGATCTCGCCCTGCAACGCAAGCATCGCCGCGAGCACCTCATCGGGGAGTGAGCGACCGATGCGAAACGGGGAGATTCCGAGTGCCTGGAAGGTCGGCCCCCGCATCGCCCGCTCGAGGGAGACCTCCATCGTCGCGCGCTCGTCCAGCGGCTCTGACTCCAGCAGGGCGTCCAGATCCGTTCCGAGCGCGCGCGCGATGGTGCGTAGCAGCGTGAGCTTGGGCTCTCGCTTTCCGTTCTCGATCATCGACAACTGGCTCGGAGCACGGTCGACCGCCGCCGCCAGGTCGTCGAGGGTCATCCGCCGCTCGGTGCGCAACTGGCGGATGCGCCTGCCGATGGTGAGTGTGTCGATGACATCGTCGTCATCCGTTGTCATCGCCGGGAGCGACTCTTCCGGCGCTGTGAGGCTCGTCATAGCGCCGATTCTGTCACAGAAGCGGAATTTCGTGTGATCTTCACAACCGATCTGGTCAGGTTGGCGCCAAAACTTCACGGAGAGTAGGTGCACGACGACCAACCAGGCGTCGATCCACCGGATGAGAAGCCGGCGGATGAGAGACCAGACAGGACGGATGCGCCATGACTGCAACCACCACCCCGATGCCCGCCCGGACGGCCCCCGTGCCGACCTCGAGCGCCGCGGCGGTGCTCGAGGTCGTCGGCCCGATCCGCGATCGCTACGACGAGATCCTCACACCCGACGCGCTCGCGTTCCTCACTGAGCTGCATTCTCGATTCTCGGCCCGCCGTCACGATCGCCTCGCCGACCGGATGCGGCGCCGGTTCGAGATCGGCAACGGCCACGACCCGCAGTTCCGCGACGACACCGCGCACATCCGCCACGACGACGAGTGGCGGGTGGCCGGCGCCGGCCCCGGCCTCGAGGACCGGCGCGTGGAGATCACCGGCCCCACCGACCCGAAGATGACGATCAACGCTTTGAACTCGGGAGCGAAGGTGTGGCTCGCCGACCAGGAAGACGCGACCAGCCCCACCTGGAAGAACGTGATCGAGGGGCAGCTGAGCCTGTACGACGCCATTCGCGGCCAGCTGCAGTTCACGAGCCCTGAAGGTAAGAGCTACGAGGTCACCGCCGAACAGACCCCGACGATCGTGATGCGCCCGCGGGGGTGGCACCTCGTCGAGAAGCACCTGCGCTACACCGACCGCACCGGACGCACGATGGATGCCTCGGGCTCGCTCGTGGACTTCGGGCTCTACTTCTTCCACAACGCGAAGCAGCTGATCGAGAACGGAGTGGGTCCCTACTTCTACATCGCCAAGCTCGAGTCCGCGGAGGAAGCCAAGCTCTGGGACGACGTGTTCACCTTCAGTGAGCGCTACCTCGGCATCGAGCACGGCACGATCCGCGCCACGGTGCTGATCGAGACCCTGCCCGCCGCCTTCGAGATGGAGGAGATCCTCTTCGAGATGCGGGACCACGTCGCGGGCCTGAATGCCGGCCGCTGGGACTACATCTTCTCGATCATCAAGAACTACCGCGGCCGCGGGGCGCGGTTCGTGCTGCCCGACCGCAGCGAAGTGACAATGACGGTGCCGTTCATGCGGGCCTACACCGAACTGCTCGTGAAGACCTGCCACAAGCGGGGTGCCTTCGCGATCGGCGGCATGAGTGCCTTCATCCCCAACCGCCGCGATCCCGAGGTGACCGAGCGTGCCTTTGAGAAGGTGGCAGCCGACAAGAAGCGGGAGGCCGGCGACGGGTTCGATGGCACGTGGGTGGCCCATCCCGACCTGATCCCGGTGGCGCGCGCGGAGTTCGACGCGGTCCTCGGCGACCGACCCAACCAGCTCGACCGGCAGCGACCCGACGTGTCGGTGCGCGCCGCAGATCTCATCGATGTGCACATCGGTCGCCCCATCACGGCATCCGGCGTCTACGGCAACGTGTCTGTCGGCATCCGGTACATCGAAGCGTGGCTCCGAGGCCTCGGAGCCGTGGCGATCGACAACCTCATGGAGGACGCCGCGACCGCCGAGATTAGCCGCTCCCAGATCTGGCAGTGGATCCACCAGGACCGGACCACTGAGGACGGCACGCCCATCACCCGTGAGTACGTCGAGGGGCTGATCTCCCAGGTGCTGGGCGAGGTGTCGCGCTTCGAGGGCGACCGGTTCGACGACGCTGCAGCGATCTTCCGCGAAGTCGCGCTCGGAACCGAGTTCCCCGCCTTCCTCACCCTCCCCGCCTACTCGCGCTACCTGGTCGAGACCGACTGATCGCGCCCGAGACCCACGACGAAGGACATGACATGACCACCTACCAGGACGACATCGCCGCCATCCGGGACCTCAAGCAGCAGCACGGTCCCGCCTGGGACGCCATCAACCCCGAGTCCGTCGCACGGATGCGGGCGCAGAACCGGTTCCGCACCGGGCTCGAGATCGCGCAGTACACCGCCGACATCATGCGCCGCGACATGGCCGAGTACGACGCCGACTCCTCGCTGTACACGCAGTCACTCGGGGTCTGGCACGGCTTCATCGGCCAGCAGAAGCTGATCTCGATCAAAAAGCACCTGAAGAGTACGAACAAGCGCTACCTCTACCTCTCGGGGTGGATGGTCGCGGCGCTCCGCTCGGAGTTCGGGCCGCTGCCTGACCAGTCCATGCATGAGAAGACCGCGGTACCGGCGCTCATCGAGGAGCTCTACACGTTCCTGCGCCAGGCCGATGCTCGCGAGCTGGACCTGCTGTTCACGAAGCTGGATGCCGCACGGGCAGCGGGCGACGAGACCGCGGCCGAGTTCATTCAGTCCCAGATCGACAACCACGAGACCCACGTGGTGCCGATCATCGCCGACATCGATGCGGGCTTCGGTAACCCCGAGGCCACCTACCTGCTGGCCAAGAAGATGATCGAGGCAGGCGCCTGCGCCATCCAGATCGAAAACCAGGTCTCGGACGAGAAGCAGTGCGGTCACCAGGACGGCAAAGTCACCGTTCCCCACGAGGACTTCATTGCGAAGCTCACCGCGGTGCGCTATGCGTTCCTCGAACTCGGGATCGACAACGGCATCATCGTTGCCCGCACTGACTCGCTCGGCGCGGGTCTCACGCAGAAGCTCGCTGTCACTCACGAACCCGGGGACCTCGGCGACAAGTACAACTCGTTTCTGGACGTCGAGGAGATCTCGGATGCCGACCTCGGCAACGGCGATGTCGTCATCAAGCGCGACGGCAAGCTGCTGCGTCCCAAGCGGCTGGCGAGCAACCTGTACCAGTTCCGTCCCGGGACCGGCGAAGAACGGTGCGTGCTCGACTGCATCACGTCGCTGCGAAATGGCGCTGATCTGCTATGGATCGAGACCGAGAAGCCGCACGTGGAGCAGATCGCCGGGATGGTGGATGCAATCCGCGAGGAGATCCCGAACGCGAAGCTCGTGTACAACAACAGCCCCTCGTTCAACTGGACACTGAACTTCCGTCAGCAGGCCTACGACGCCCTCGCCGCGGAGGGGAAGGATGTCTCGGCATACGATCGCGCCGATCTCATGAGCGTCGAGTACGACGACACGGAGCTCGCGCGGCTGGCCGACGAGAAGATCCGCACCTTCCAGCGCGACGGCTCGGCCCGGGCAGGGATCTTCCACCACCTCATCACGCTGCCGACCTACCATACGGCGGCACTGTCGACCGATGACCTCTCAAAGGGGTACTTCGGCGACGAGGGGATGCTCGCCTACGTGCGGGGTGTGCAGCGCCGCGAGATCCGCGAGGGCATCGCTACCGTCAAGCACCAGAACATGGCAGGAAGCGACATCGGCGACAACCACAAGGAGTACTTCGCCGGTGACGCTGCCCTCAAGGCCGGAGGTCAGCACAACACGATGAACCAGTTCAGCTGATCATCGACCAGACACGGATGCCCCGGACGACATCGTCCGGGGCATCCGTCGTGCCCTGGCCCGTCGTCCCGCAGCGCAGGACGGGTCAGGCGATTTCGCCCGCGGCCACGACCTCCGCCAGGCCCGCAACGCGTGAAAGGTGATAGACCCCGTAGGCGTCTGCTTCACGGATGCGGCGCGCGTCGGTATCCGTCTGGGTGTCGTGCGCGAGCGTTGCCGCGAGCATCCGGGCGTGCATGAGCCCACCGGCGAGGAATCCGAGGAGCATGAGGTACGGGACGCTGACGGCATATGCGTCGCGGGTCGTCCCGAACGCGATCAGCCGGGCTGTAGCCTCTTCGGCCGCCGCGCGGGCACTTTCGAGCCGGCTCGCGGTGCGCGCCGCTACCGGGTGGTCGAACGCCTCAAGCGCGGCGATAGCCTCGGCGACCTCCTGGAGCACTCGCGCGACAGTCGTGCCGCCGTCTCGAATGACCTTGCGGCCGATGAGGTCGTTGGACTGGATGGCCGTCGTGCCCTCATAGATCGGCATGATGCGGGCGTCGCGGTAGTGCTGCGGGGCCCCGGATTCCTCGATGAAGCCCATGCCACCGTGCACCTGGATCGCATCGGACGTGATCCGCAGTGCCTCTTCGGTGGTCCATCCCTTGAAGATCGGGACGAACAGTTCGGCAAGACGGATGCCGTCAGCATCCGTGGCCCGGTCGAACAGGTCGCCGACGTACACACCGAGGGCGCGCATCGCGGCGATTTCGCTCGCCATCGACAGCAGCAGGCGCCGCACATCGGGGTGCTCCGCGATCGGGGTTCCGTCGGGTCGGTCCAGCACCGCACCCTGCATGCGCTCTTCGGCATACGCTCGCGCGCGCTGGTAGGCGCGGTCGCTGATGCCGGTGGCTTGCAGGCCCATGCCGACCCGCGCCGAGTTCATCATGACGAACATGCCGGCAAGGCCCCCGTGGAGCTCGCCCACGAGGAAACCGGTCGCTCCCTCGTACTCAAGCACGCAGGTCGGGCTCCCGTGGATGCCGAGCTTGTGCTCGACCGAGACGGTCGTGATCGCGTTGCGTTCCCCGGGGTTGCCTGACGCGTCGGGCAGGAACTTCGGGGCGACGAACAGCGAGATCCCCTTCGATCCCTCAGGGGCATCTGGTGTGCGGGCGAGGACGAGGTGGACGATGTTCTCGGCGACATCGTGGTCGCCCCACGTGATGAAGATCTTCTGACCCTTGATCGACCACGTGCCGTCGCCGTTCGGGGTCGCCATGGTGCGGATCGCGCCGAGGTCGGTGCCCGCCTGCGGCTCGGTGAGGTTCATCGTGCCGGTCCACTCGCCGCTGACGAGCCGCGTGAGGTATTGCTCGCGCAGATCGTCGGAGGCATAAGCGTCCAGGGCGTGGATCGCACCGGTGTTGAGGGCACTGCAGAGTGCGAACGAGGTATTGGCGGCGTTCCACATCTCACCGAGGCCCGCCTGCACGAGCGCGGGAAGCCCGTCCCCGCCCGCTGATTCGGGAGCCTCAGCGGTGACCCAGCCTGCGTCGACGATGGCACGATAGGCCTCCGGAAACCCCGTGGGCGTCTTAGCCTGACCGTCGACCACCGTCACTCCCTCGCGGTCGCCGGAGGCGTTCAGCGGTGCGAGGACCTCTGCGGCGAGCTCCCCTGCCGCAGAAAGTGCGTCAACGGCATCTTCTGCGGAGAGCGCACCGTCTGTGGCCCGGGCCACGACGTCGGTGCCGAACGCCTCGGCGAACAGGAACGCGTAGTCATCGATGGGAGGAACGTAGGCGGAGGTGTCAGCCATGACGAACTCGCTTTCAAGAGGTGGGACTGCGACTCATCATAGATGACACTGCGTCTCACGGCGCGTGCAGCATCCGTCTCCCCCTCTCTGCCGAACCCACACCCTCTGCGCTGAACCCACACCTTTCAGCCCGCGAATCGTGTGGGCTCGCGCCGGACTCTGTGGGTTCAGCGACGGTGGCTGGGGGCTAGAGGATGCCGCGCTCCAGGGCTACCGTCACCGCGTGGGTGCGATCGGCGACCTCAAGCTTGTCGAAGACCTTCAGCAGGTGGGTTTTCACCGTCGACTCACCGATGCCGAGGTCGAGGCCGATGAGCTTGTTGCTGCGGCCCCGGGCTACCAGACGCAGCACCTCGATCTCGCGCGGAGTCAGGGTCACGGATGCCGCGGGCTCACGCATCCGTAACACCAGTCGGGCCGCAACCGCCGGGGAGAGCGCCGTCTGCCCGGCTGCGACAGACCGGATGCCGGCGATGATCTCGTCCTGCGGGGCTGCCTTGAGGAGATAGCCCGCCGCCCCAGCTTCGATCGCCGCGAGAATCTGGTCGTCGCTCTCGTAGGTCGTGAGAATCAGCACGCGCGGGGCATCGTCGCCCATGGCGACAATGCTCGCTGTGGCAGCGACGCCGTCGAGCACTGGCATCCGCAGGTCCATGAGCACGACATCCGGCTTCTCGCGCGCCACGAGCTCGACTGCCTGCGCGCCGTCGGTCGCTTGCCCGACGACGTCGAAGCCTTCCTCGTCCGCGAAAAGACCGGCAAGCCCGGCACGGACGACGGGATGGTCATCGGCGATCAGCAGCCGGATCATGCGGCAACTCCTGCACGCGGCAGCAGAATCGTGAGGACCGAGCCGCGGCCGGGGACCGAGTCGACCTCAACGGATCCTCCGGCGAGTGTTGCACGGTCGCTGATGCCGTCGAGTCCGAATCCGGTGCGGGCAGCTGAGGGGTCGAATCCGACTCCGTCGTCGCGGACGGTCATCCCAATCCCCTCGCCGTGGGGCGCGACGGTCACGACCACTAATGTCGCCCGCGCGTGCTTGCGCACGTTAGCGAGTGCCTCCTGCAGGCAGCGCAGCAGCACGACCTGCTGTTCGCGATCGAGATCCACACCGGCCGCGACCTCGACGTCGATCGCGAGACCGACCTCCGCACGGAAGCGCGCGGCGAGACGTTCGATCGCTGCCGCGAGAGCATCATCGGCGGGGACCGCTGCCATCCGCGCCACGAGCGCGCGAGACTCGGCGAGCGCCTCGCGCGCGGTCTGCTCGATCGTCGCGATCGCCTCGGCAGCGGCATCGGTTCGCCCGTCCCGCGCCTGCCTGCCCGCCCGCTCGCTCAACAGCACCAGGCCCGCAAGAGTCTGGGCCAGAGTGTCGTGGATGTCGCGAGCGATGCGCTCCCGCTCCTCTGCCGCGCCCCGATCGCGGCTAAGCGCCTCGACCTGCGACTGCGCTTCGGTCAGCTCGGTCACCAGACGCGCCCGCTCCTCGCCATACTCGGCGATGCTCGAGATCCACAGGCCTAGGGCGGTTGCAAACACGACGGCAAGGCCCCCCGAGAGGATGCCTTCCCAGAGCGACTCGATCGTGAAGCCGCCGTGAGCCACGAATCCGATGAAGACACCGAAACCAATCGCGACGGATCCGAGCACGCCTCCTCGTCGGGTGTCGACCGAGACCCAGACGAGCGGATAGGCCAAGGTCTGCAGCATCGCGATGAACGGGGCAGCGGCGACGCCCACTCCGATCGAGATGGCCAACAGGATGACGAACACAACAGCAAGCGGCGTGCTGCCACCCTGGCGTAGCCGCCGCCCGAATCCGAAGTACGCGACGATCAGAAGCGCCGCGGAGGCCGCCACCAGCGCCCGGCCCAGGACATCGAGGTCCGACAGGATCAGGACGGGGGCGACGATGGCTGCCGCCACGATCGGGACCACAGCATCCCACCATCGCGATTCGCTCATCATCGCCCCCTCTCCTGCGTCACGCGTGACCGCCCCAGGCTACGCGTCGCGTCGGATCCACCGGAAGGTGAGCCGGCTGATGACGAGGCCCACGACGAGCCAGATGAGCAGAGCGATCGCAACGCCGCCGAGCTCCCAGGCGCCACTCTGCTCGAGAGTCGCGTATTCCGGCGGCAGGAAGACCGCACGCATGCCCTTCGCCATCCACGCCAGGGGGAAGAGGTTCGCAACGTTCTGCAGCCACTCCGGTAGCAGCCAGAAGAACAGGTAGACGCCCGAGATGAACTGCAGCACGAGCGCCACCGGGATCACGACCGCCGACGCACTGCGGGCGCTGCGAGGGATGGCCGAGATGGCGATTCCGAGGAACGCGGATGTCGCCAAGCCCAGGACGAACACCCACACGAAGGTGAGCCACGACTCGGCATCGGAGGGAAGCGGCACGCCCAGCACGAGCCCCGCGAACGCGAGCAGCACCGCTGCCTGCACGGTGCCGGTGACCAGTACCTGACCGATCTTGCCGATGAAATAGCTCACGGGCGACAGCGGTGTGCCACCGAGCCGCTTGAGGGTGCCGTCATGCCGCTCGAGCGCGATGTCGATCGCCAGGTTCTGCAAGCCCGACAGCAGGACCCCCGCGGCGAGCATGCCGGGGAGGTACATCTGAGCCGCCGAGAGGGCCGGCAGCCCTTGCCCGTAACTCTGCTCGCCGTCACCGCCGAAGACGGTGCTGAACAGGGCGAGCATGAGGATCGGGAAGAGGAATGTGAAGAAGATCGTCTCGGGCGAGCGCGTATAGCCGCGGATCTCGAACCCGGTACGACGGATGCCGTGGCGCAGCGCGTGCGTCGGGCTGAGGCGGGATGGGGGAAAGGCGATAGCGGTCATGACAGGGTCTCCGGAATCGAGGAGGACGGCGCGGCAACTGTCTCGCCCGGCACGGCTGCGCCCTCCGGGTCGACCATGCCGAGGTAGATGTCTTCGAGGGTGGGGCGGCGGATCTCAAGCTCCTCGGGTTCGCCGCCCAGGCGCTCGGCGAGCGAACGGGCGAAGGCCCAGGGCTCTGGGGTGCGCTCGGTGTGCAGCGTCCCACCTTCGCGCCAGGTGACGCGCGGCATCCGGGCGTCTTCACCCCCGAACGTGGCGATGGGTCCGATCGCCTGGAGCACGCCCCGATCGATTACTGCAACCCGATCGGCCAGCTGCGCAGCCTCATCGAGGTAGTGGGTGGTGAGCAGGATCGTTGTGCCTTCGCCCTGAAGCCTGCGGATGAGACTCCAGAACTCCCGACGCGCCTGCGGGTCGAACCCGGTGGTCGGCTCATCGAGGAAGAGGAGTTCGGGGTTCCCGATGATGCCGAGGGCGACATCGACGCGGCGTTGCTGGCCGCCGGAGAGTTTGGCGATGCGCGTGTTCGCCTTCTCCTCCAGCCCTACAGCCGCGATCACCTCCTCCACGTCCCGCGGCCGCGGGTAGTAGCCGGCGAACTGGCGCAGCTGCTCGCGCACCGTGAAGGCGCCGGCCTGGCCGGTAGTCTGCAGCACGATGCCCAGACGTGCCTTCCACGCCAGACCCCCATGTCCGGGGTCATCTCCGAGCACCGACACCTCGCCACTTGTGCGGCGGCGATACCCTTCGAGGATTTCGACGGTGGTGGACTTGCCGGCGCCGTTGGGGCCCAGCAGGGCAAAGGTCTCACCGCGAACGATGTCGAACGACACGTCGTCGACGGCAGCTCGCGATCCGTAGGTCTTGCGCAGGTTCCGCACCCGCACCGCATCGTTTTCCATGCTTCCAGCGTGCCGCGGCGAGACAGGAGGCGACAGCGGCCGTTGGGTTGGTGCGGCATCCCCCATTCGGTGGATGCCGCACCTCAGCCCCGGCGCGCGAGATTCAGCGAACCTCGGTCAGCGCATCCTCGTGGATGACGGCGAGAATGCGGGAGATGGGATCGTGATCCGCACCCAGAACACTGCCGATGGCCGCACTCTGGTGTGCGAAGCGCAGATCAGCAAGCACTGTCCCTACAGCCTGCGCGATCCGCTCCGGCGAAGGGGTTCCCGTTCGCAGGTCCACTCCCATGCCGGCCCACGCGACGCGCGCCGCAACCTCGGGCTTATCTTCGGTCGCCCCCGCGACGACGAGCGGGACGCCGTGACGGGCGGCCAATTGAACGCCTCCGAAGCCTCCGTTGGTGACCATGACAGAAGTCCGCGACAACAGCGCACCGTAGGGAAGGTAGCGTGCGACCCTCACGTTGGCGGGCAGTCGCCCCTCTGGGAAGAGATCGGTGAGGCTCTCGACGTCCCGACCTCCGGTCGAGGCGACGACGGTGACGGGTTCGTCCGCGAGCGCACGTATAGTCGGGGCCACAAGGCGCTCGAAGTCGAGGTTGTCGATCGTTCCCTGGGTGACGTGCACGATCGGACGCTCACCCACCTGATCCCACCAGTCCGGCAGCTCGGTGCCGCTGCTGGACGCTGGAAGCGGTCCGAGAAACTCGATGCGATCGGTGAGTTCGCGGCGCGGATACTCCAGACCGGGAAGGGTCAGTTGGAAGACCCCATCGTATGAGAGCGCCGCGTCGAAGATCCAGGCACCCTGTGTCACTCCGCACTCTGCCAGCGCCTGGTTCAGCGCGGTGACCACGGGCCGGAAGGCGCCGCGGTGGACGAAGGCGTTGAGCGCCCGATTCCGCAGCGATCCCAGCGCGCCGGGCCGCGGCGGCAGGGCCAACCCGAACGGAGCGGTGTCGACGCTATCGATCGTGACCGGCACGGAGGAGATCCCGTAGACGGGCGGGCGGCGGTGTCGAGGCGTCGTCAGCAGGTAGGGCAAAGTCCCACCGAACACAAGCTCGGTGATGACCGCGTCGAACGACTCCGTCGCAAGGGCCGACCTCAGTGCGCGGTACTGCGCTGGCACCACGCTCATGAATATCCCGATGAGGTCGTGACGGAGTGCTGCGATACCGCGCTTGTCGGCCCGTCCGGGCAGGAAAGCGTCGAGGTCCGCGTCGTCGAAGTCGACGGCGGCCGGAAGCGGCAAGAACCGAGCTCCAGCCGCCTCCACGCGGCCGCGGTACTTCTGGCCGGCGAGGACGCAGATGTCGTGGCCGCGAGAAGCGAGACCCTCAGCAACCCCGAGGATCGAGAGAATGTGGCCATGGATGGGCGGCGAGGCCAGCAGGAGCTTCATTTGGCATCCTCCGCCCGGAGCACGGGGTGGTTACCGCGAATGAGATCGGTCACGATCGAACCGGCGCGCCCGCCCGACATCGTTCCCCTCATGATCACCGCATACTGCCTGACGCCGCGGGAGACGAAGATCGTGCAAGCGATGACGCGCGGGGAAGCTACGCAGGCGATCGCTCAGTCATTGCACCTGTCTCCGTACACCGTGCAGGACCACTTTCAGGCGATCTTCGCGAAACTCGGCGTCTCGTCGCGCCGCGAAGTGGCGTCGCGCCTGTTCACGCTGTTGTACGCGGACGCGCAGCTCGACTGACCGCCGCGCCTCTGTGCTGACGGTCAGGTCGACGCCGACTACGCTTTTGACCGTGACCGAACGTGCTCCCCTGTCTCGCAAACTGTCCGCCATCGCCGAGTCCGCGACCCTCAAGGTCGATGCGAAGGCGAAGGCGCTGCAGGCTGCAGGGCGGCCGGTGATCAGCTACGCCGCGGGAGAGCCGGATTTCGCGACGCCGCAGTTCGTCGTGGATGCCGCAGCCAAAGCGCTGAAGGACGCCAAGAACTTCCGTTATACGCCGGCTGCCGGCCTCCCGGACCTGCGTGAGGCGATCGCAGAGAAGACCCGCCGCGACTCGGGGCTGGAGGTCGCGGCATCCCAGGTGATCGTGACCAACGGCGGCAAGCAGGCCGTCTACCAGGCCTTCCAGGCTGTCGTGAACCCGGGCGATGAGGTGCTCCTCCCGGCGCCGTACTGGACCACGTACCCCGAAGCGATCCAGCTCGCTGACGGCATCCCGGTCGAGGTGTTCGCCGGGGCCGACCAGGACTACAAGGTAACTGTCGAGCAGCTCGAAGCGGCACGTACCGACCGCACGACAACGCTCGTGTTCGTCTCGCCGTCCAACCCCACCGGTGCCGTGTACACCGAGGAGGAGACCCGCGCGATCGGCGAATGGGCCCTTGAGCACGGCATTTGGGTCATCACCGATGAGATCTATCAGCACCTCGTCTATGACGGGGCCACGGCGGTCTCGATCGTGCGGGCAGTGCCGGAGCTTGCGGGGCAGACGATCCTCGTGAACGGGGTCGCGAAGACGTATGCCATGACGGGATGGCGTGTGGGGTGGATGACGGGGCCCGCCGACGCGATGAAGCTGGCGGCGAACCTGCAGTCGCACCTGACGAGCAACGTCAACAACATCGCGCAGCGGGCGGCGGTCGCAGCTCTGACCGGGCCCCAGGATGAAGCCGAGCGGATGCGGCAAGCCTTCGACCGTCGTCGTCGTGTGATCGTCGAGGAGCTGGCCAAGATCCCCGGTGTCACCGTTCCGACGCCCCTCGGCGCGTTCTACGCGTATCCCGACGTGCAGGGTCTGCTCGGGCGCGAGTGGCGCGGTAAGCGCGTCGAGACGTCGCTGGAGCTCGCTGATCTCATCCTCGATGAGATCGAAGTCGCCGTTGTTCCCGGCGAGGCTTTCGGCCCGAGCGGGTACCTTCGCATGTCGTACGCACTCGGCGATGACGCACTGCTGGAGGGCGTGCGGCGGATGCAGGGCCTGTTCTCCTAGAGCCCGCCCGAGCCCCCTACAGGTCGACGCCGACGAGCACCGGTTCGGGCTGCAGGATCAGTCCGAACTCGGCCTGAACCCGCCCCTGGATGAAGCGAGCGAGCTCGGCGATCTCCTCCGCTGTCGCGCCGGCGTGATTGGTCAGCGCGAGCGCGTGCTTGCTCGAGAGCGCCGCCCGCGAACGCGGCAGATGGAAGCCCTTGCGGATGCCGGAGTGTTCGATGAGCCACGCGGCGCTGACCTTGACATCCGGCTCCTCGACCTCGGGGGGGGATGTACCCGTCGAACGTGTCGAGCGGAATGATCCGAACCGGCTCTGAGGTCGCGTCGGCGCCGTCGGGGCGAACCGGCCACCGTGGGCACTCTGCGGGCAGGCTTCGGGCGAAGGATGCCGAGACCACGGCGTTCTGGAAGAACGAACCGGCGCTGTAGGTGTCGGGATCGGCGTCATCAAGCACCATTCCCTTGCGGGCGCGGGTGGCGAGGACGTGATCGCGCACCCACTGCAGCGTGACCGCGTCATCTTCTGCGAGACCCAGCGCCTGCCGAAGCTGGGCGCCCCGCAGCCGCCGGGGAGCAGGACCCACCTCGAGCAGGTCGAGAGTGACGGACAGGATGACCGCACGTCGAAGGGGCTCGGAGCCGTGGTGGTGCTTGAGGACCGACGTGCGGAAGCCGAGTCCCAGTTCGGCGGCGGGAACCGTCGACACCTCGCCAGTGCTCTCGTCGATCAGTTCGACCTCGACGAGCGTCTGAATGATCTCCTGACCGTATGCACCGACGTTCTGCACGGGAGCTGCGCCGACGGTGCCCGGGATGCCTGACATCGCGGCGATCCCCGACAGCCCCTCGGCCACCGTGTAGGCGACGAGGTCATCCCAGTCGTGCCCGGCCTGGATGCGAAGCCGCGCCACCTGCGGCGCGGGCGCGGGCAAACGCTCGATCCCGCGGGTCAGGATGCGGATCACGGTGCCCTCAAAGGGTTCGTCACTCACGAACAGGTTCGACCCGCCGCCGAGGACGAACCAGGGCTCCCCCGTCGCCCACGTGTCTCGCAGCGCCGCGACGAGTTCGTCCCGGTCGTGGGCATCCCACATCCGGGCGGGTTCGCCGCCGGTGCGCAGTGTGGTCAGGCTCGACAGCGGCCTGGGTGCGGTCTCAGGCATCAGCCTCGGCGTGCGCGCAGGCGGGCCTTGCCCAGCACGGCAGTGTCGGCGGCGGTCACGCTCAGATCGATGGTCACGAACTCCTCGTCGAGCGCGAGGACCTTCCCCTGCACGGTGACGTCGGCGCCGGCATCCGGGTCGACGACCACGGGCCGCGTGAACCGCACGCCGTAGTCGAGGATGCGGCCGGCATCGCCGAGCCAGGGGACAACGGTCTCGGCTGCCAGGCCCATCGTCAGCATCCCGTGGGCGAGCACACCGGGAAGGCCGACGGATGCCGCGATGTCATCGCGGTAGTGGATGGGGTTGAAGTCGCCGGATGCCCCCGCATAGCGCACCAGTGATTCGCGGGTCAGGTGCACCATACGCTCGGCCACAATGTCACCGACAGCAAGGTCCGAAGAGTCGATCGTGTGCGCGCTCATTCCTCGTCCCCTCCCACCAGCAACACGGAGGTCGCCGTGACGACGTGAGCGTCATCGGCATCCGTGATGGTGGCTTCGCTCGTGACCATCGCTCCCTTGCCGAACGGGCGCACCTGGGTGATCGCCAGCGTCGCGACCAGTTCGTCGCCCGCGACGATGGGACGACTGTAGGCAAAGCGCTGCTCGGCGTGGATGAGTCGGTGCAACTCGATGCCGGAGTCGGGCTCGGCGAGCAGCTGCTGCAGCGTGAGGTCTTGAATGACCATCGCGAAGGTCGGCGGGGCGACGACATCGGCATAGCCCAGGGCCTGAGCGGCGTCGGGGTCGGTGTGCTGCGGGTCATCGGCGAACACCGCTCTCGCGAACTCCCGGACCTTCTCTCGTCCCACCAGATACGGGGCGGTCGGCGGGAAGTCCCGCCCGACCAGTTCAGGGTTCACAGGCACCAGCCCATCCTACCGAGGGGCCGACGCGGCCTCCTCGGGACGGAGGTCAGCTGCGGCCGGCTGCTGCGACGCGGTCCCACCACTGCCCGGATGCCGCCCGCAATCGGGGCAGTCGCGCCGCTGCCTCGTCGCGTATCGCGTCGGCGTTCGCCGCGATCGTTTCGAGCAGGCGTGGCGCGTCAGGCAGCTCGTCCAGGTCGAGCACGCCGGTCTGGCCCCAGTGTCCGAGGGCTCCCCCGAGCTTGATGCGCGTATACCGATCGGCCGACAGCGCGAGCACCGGCGTGCCGGCCGGAGTCGCGAACACGGCTGGGTGGTACCGGCCGGTGATGAGAAGGTCAGCGCGAAGCACGAGTGCCGCAGCATCGCGTGAGGTGCCCGTTGGGACGACGGCGGAGGGCTGCGACATCCGCTGCCTGATCCTCTCGTGCAGCCCGGCATCACCCCGCGCGGGAGCGGCGGGATCGACCGCACCGAAGTGGGCGTGGAACGAGACCGGTCCAACAGCAAGCGCGGCGGCATCCGCCAGGTCCGCGACGCGCTGCTCGACCTCATCGGCCGGTCGCCCCGCAAACCAGCCCGACAGACTGACGACGACTCCGCCGCGCGGCGCCGACGCACCGGCCTCCCCGGCTTCGCCGAGGCCGAGGAAGGACGCGTCGTCGACGTTCAGGGTCGCGCTCAGACCCCAGGAGTCGACGAGGGCCGCCGTATCAGGCTCTCGGACGCCGACGAGAACGGCCTCGCGCAGCATCCGTGCCACGACGGCATCATCGGGTGCGTCGAGGTCGGGACCGAGAGTCTGGCCCGTGACCACGACCGGCACACCCCTCAGCCGGGCAAGGCGCGCCAGGGTGGCGCGCTCGAACACGTGGCTGTGCCAGCGGGTCGCGAGGTTCCCGCCGCCGGCGTTGACAAGCATCTGTGCCCCGTCGAGCGCCGCGAAGACCTCGGCCGCCGGGTCGTCCGGTGACAGTTCCGCAGTGCCCGCAGCTACCGCGATGAGGTGGTCGGCGCGCCGGGCGGCCTCGGCGCGATCAAGCCCCGCAAACCCGAGCCGCGGCACTGCTGGAATGCCGTATCGCGCCGCGGTCTCGTCGGGATTCGAGCTCACCCCGACGGGCGACAGGCCGCGCTGAGCGAGCTCGCCCACCGCGGCCTCGAACATCGCCTCGTCGCCGATATGGAACATGCCATCGAGCACGCCGACGTCACCGATGATGAGAACAGACACGGGTTTCTCCAGCAATGCCAAGACGAGGGAAGACGCCACGGATCCGCGGCGTTGTCAACCCTACGGCTGACAGGGGAGCGCCGGTCACCCGGGGGCAGTACGATCACCGTGTCCGGGTGGCGGTGCCGGGACGTGCCGAGAAAGGACCGCCATGGGGATTCAAGCAGCGATGGACCGGGTGACCGGTGCCGCGACGATCGTCGAGGCGTTGCGCGCCGCTGACGACCTGGCGTTCGAGGCCGGCCGCGATCCGGGGGTGCGAACGCTCCGCGTGCTTTCTGCGGCTCTCTCGGGCGACGACGACATCGCCGCGATCGCGGCGGTGCACGCCCTGTCTGAGATGTTCGACGAACAGGCTGCCGCGCGCCTGGTCTCACTGTTGGACGATCCGCGCCCCTACATCCACGAACACGCCGCCTGGGCGCTCGGCCAGGGGCTGCCGCGATTCTCGGCGCTCGCCCGCTTGATCGCCCTGGTAGAGCGCGGTGGATTCACCGGAATGCTCGCGCAGCGCACGCTCGAGAAGTGGTCGGTCGCCGCGGGAGATGTGCTGGCGGTCGCGCTGGAGTCGGTGCTGGCCGTATCGGCTCAGTCGACGGATGCTGCAGGCCGGGCACGCCTGGTCGAGACGCTCGGACTCGTGCGCCAGTCGTCCGCGACGCGCACACTGCTGACCATTGCCCGCACCGACACAGAAGCCGTGGAGGTGCGCGAGGCCGCCGTCGCGGCGCTGGGTCAGCGCTCCGGCGAGCCGGGGGTGCGGCGTGCGCTCGAGGATCTCGTCGCTGCCGACGGACCCCTGTCTGACCACGCACGGTTGGCTGTCATCGACCTTGAGCCGGCTCTCGCTCACACCACGCGCGACACCTCGAGCGGACTCACCGTTGCCCAGCTCTTCCTGCACGCCGACATCGACCCGTCGCTGAGCGCCGCCGGGGCCGGGGATAACGGCGGGATTGCCACCCTCCTGGTGAGGCTCGGCGATGCTCTCACTCACGAGCCGGGCACCGTCGAGCGCGTGCTGACACTCTCGCGCGGCTCGATCTCGCAGGCGACAGCTGACCTCCTCGATGTCGCCTCCCAGAGCAGCGGGCACGTCTACGGCCATGTCCCACTGGCGCCTCACCCCACTCCGTCTGCTGCAGCATGGCCCCTGCGCGTGCGGGCCCGGCGCGGCATCCGTCGCCTCCTTCGCGCGGCCGGTCACATCGACGTGCTGCACCTCCGGATGGCCGACGTCGGGTCACTCGCCGCAGCCGACGTCGCACGCGAGCTCGGCATCCCCACGGTGTTCACCCTCGCGCCCGATCCGCACGGGGTCATCCAATCGCTCGACCGGGCGGGCACCCTCACGCGCGAGAACTTCGGCGAGACCGACCTCGCTGAGCACTTCTGGTTCCGCACGAGCCTGGTGCGTTCGCTTGCCGGCTCTGCCTCGCACAGCGTGCTGTTCCCGCGCCCCAACCTTGCCGACGACATGCGCTCCCTCGTCGGTGTCGACATCGACAGCGTCCCCGAAAGGCACACGATCGTCGCCGAGGGTGTCGACCTTGAGGTCGTCGATCGAGCTGTCGCGCTCGTGTCGGCGGGGGCGACGGATGCCGATCCCGCACTGCGCGAGCTTGCCGATCTGGTCGGCGGGTTGGCGCCGGATCGACGCGATCTTCCGCTGATCGTCAGCGTCGGCCGGATGCACCGCGTCAAGGGGATGGCCACGCTCGCCGAAACCTGGGCCGGCAGCGCTCTCAGCGAGCGCGCGAATCTGCTCATCATCGGCGGCGACCTCGAGAACCCCTCGCTGGATGAGCGGGAGCAGCTCGATCGCATCGAGCTCGCGGTTCCCTCCGCCGAGCGCGCGACGCGCGGCCTCATCCTCGCCGGGCACCGCCCGAATGACATTGCCGCCCGGTGGGTAGCTGCGGCACGGTTGGGGATCCCGGGCCGAGTGTCCGGGCAGGGCGTGTACGTGTGCGCGAGCATCAAAGAGGAGTTCGGTATCGCCCTGTTGGAGGCTCTCGCGACGGGAATGGTCGTCGTCGCTCCCGACGGAGGCGGGCCGGCCACCTATGTCGCCGACCAGGACACCGGGTTCCTCACCGCCACCTGGGACACCCTGGCGCTCAAGGAAGCGACGCACCGAGCCCTGGACCGCGCTGCACTGGCTGACCCCGCGATCGCCGAGCGAGCCCGAACGATGGTCGCCGAGCGGTTCACGATCCAGGCCATGGCGGCAGCGCTCGCGCCGGTGTACCGGAGGGTCGCCGAACAGGAGGCCGAGCTCGTGCGAGCGGCAGGAGCGGCATGACCCTGCTGGTCATCAGCCCCGACTACGCCTCGCACCTGCTTCCGTTGGCGACGCTCGCGACAGCGTGGCAACGGCGCGGCGCCGAGGTCGTGGTGGCGACGGGTCCCGCGACCGATCCGATCGTGCGACAGTTCGGGTACCGGCGGGTAGATCTGCCGCTCGGCCGCGGTGCGAATGCGGGGATCATCCGCACGGCGCAGCAGCAGGCCGAGGAGGCAGCGTCGCTGGAGGGCTTCTTCGAGTCCACCCGGCGCGGCATGATCCCTACGCTCCTCTATCAGGCTCGGGAGCGCCTCACCGACCTGATGTGGCAACCCGAGGATCGCGCCCGCGCGACCCTCGCCGTGATCGAGGATGTCTCTCCCGACGAGATCCTTGTCGACCACCTGGCCTTCAGCGCACGGCTCGCGCTACACACCGCAGGCATCCCCTACGGGGATGTCGTGCTCGGGCATCCGAGCGCACTCCCGATCGCGGGCGAGGTGTACGGCTTCCCGCCCGCGTGGCCGGCCGCCTTCACTCCGGACCCCGATGACCTCCGCACGCTCCAGGATGTCTGCATCGAGGTTTCCGAAGGGTTCACAGCGCAGTGGAACGATGTCGCCCAGCGCCTGGATCCGAGATCGCGCGGCGTCGAGGACGCGTTCGCCACCCACGGCGAGCGCGTGCTCTACAACTATCCCGGTGAGCTCGCCCGCACCGACGGACGGGCGCTGCCCCCGCACGTCTTTCTGGGTTCCACCCGGCGCGCTGAGCCCGCCGACGATGAAGTCGGTGCGTGGCTCGGCGTCGACGAGCCGTTCGTGTACGTCAGCTTCGGCAGCTTCCTGTCCGTGCGCGGCGACGTGCTCGCGCGTGTTGCCGAGGCGCTGCGCCGCGTTGGCGTCCGCGCGGCCATATCGACCGGGGCGACTGACCCGGCAGAACTCGGCTGGATTCCGCCGAGCTGGCTGGTGCGCGAGTACCTTCCGCAGGTGCGGCTGCTCGATCACGCCGCCGCTGCCGTCACCCACGGCGGCAACAACTCGGTTACAGAGGGCGCGGGGGCTGGGGTGCCGCTTCTCGTGCTGCCGTTCTCGACCGACCAGTTCGCGGGGGCAGCGGCAATCGAGCGCGAGGACATCGGACGGGCCCTCGATCCGAATGCGGCAAGCGTCGACGATCTCGAGGCTGCTCTCTCGGCCCTCCTGGACCCGGCCTGGGCGGGTCGGGCAACACTCACCGCGATCCGGGCCGACCAACTCTCCGACCCGGGTCCGGAGCGGGCATACCGGACGCTCACCGCTTGACCTGGAGCGCGCTCCAGGTCAGAGCATGGGTCGCATGAACAACGAAACGACGGTGGCCCGACTGATTCTGGGCACGATGTCCTACGGAACGACGATCGATCAGGATCGCGCGTTCGCCCTGATGGATCGATTCGTGGCGGCGGGCGGGGTGTGGCTCGATACTGCCGACTGCTACGCGTTCTGGGATGACCCCAGCGGTGTCGGAGGGGCAAGCGAGCGGGTAATCGGACGGTGGCTGCGTGCGAACGACGGCATCCGCGAGAGAGTGAGCATCGCAACCAAGGTTCGGCAGAATCCGCTCGTGCCGCACCGGTGGCCAGAGTCCGCAGAAGGCCTCTCGGCGCACGCGATCGTCACCGCGATGGCAGGCAGCCTTGACAGGCTGGGAGTGGAATCGGTCGACCTGCTGTGGGCGCACGCGGAGGATCGCAGCGTTCCGCTCGCCGAAACGGTGGCAGCGTTCGGAGACCTCGTCTCCAGCGGGACGGTGGGACGCGTTGGTGCCGCCAATCATGCATCGTGGCGCGTGGAGAAAGCGCGCGCTGCGGCTCACGGGTTGAGAGTCGAGCCATGGTCGGCCGTTCAGCTTCGCCATTCGCTGATCCAGCCGAGGCCCGATGCGTCGCTGCCCAACGCAGGTGATGCCGCGAACGCGCGCCTAATCCGAGAGGCCGACGAGCGCTGCCATGGCGGCGCGGTCGCCCGCGGCATCCCGGTATTGCTGCATCCGCGCGGCGTTGGCGTCGTAGCCGGCGCCGGCACGGACTTCGCCGACGTGGTGAAGCGCGTAGACGCGACCTTCGTGGCGGCGCGGCGGCTCGCCGAGCAGCGTCTGATGGGCAAGGTTCCACGCTGCATCCTCGAACCCCCACCCGCGGAACCCGGCATCCTGGCCCCCGTGCCGCGCCCAGGTGCGGGGTGTCGCAATGTACACGCCCGAGCAGGCACCCGAAACGAACTGCTCGACGGTGCACTCCGGCAGCGGCACCCCGCGCGCGTAGTCGGCGGAGCCCGTCGCTCCGAGCCAGCGGTACTCCGTGTAGGGAAGGTGCACCACGCCGCTCGTCGCTGCCGCTGCGATCGCCTCTCGCACCGGACCCACTTCGGGAATGGTGTCGGCATCACCGATCACGACGACCTCGTCCGGCGCTGCATCCGCCATCGCCTGATTGCGGCACGCGGCCAGGACGAACGGGACGTCGCCGGTGTCGACGGTGGTCAACGGGATCTCCGGGAGGTTCTCGCGGTACCACGCAGCCACGCGCTCAAACGCGTCAATGCGCGACGGCGCCGGACGCCACGGCAGCACGATTCGCGCGGGGGGCAGAACGTCGTCGGGAGTGAGAGAATCCACTCCACCATCATGGGGCCGCCAAGGAGACGCCATGCCCGAACTGTTCAACTACTTCGACCACGTCGAACTGCCGACTCCGACGCTCAGCACCGACGAGGTCGAGAAGCTGTGCGAGCTCGTCTTCGGCATCGACGTCGTAGCGAACCCCCTCGGAAGCCAGCAGGACCAGAACTTCCGCCTCTTCCCGCGAGGCTCCGACGCACCGTTCGGTGTGCTCAAGCTCAGCAACCCGGTCTTCAGCGAGACCGAGATCCGGATGCAGGATGCGGCAACGGATGCTGTCGCGGTGGCCGATCCCACGCTGCGGGTGCCTCGCGTGCTCTCGGCCCCCGGGGCGCACTGTGGGCCTGGTGGGACAGCTCACAGGGGCGAATTCACGCTCGAGTGCTCGAGAACATCGCCGGCCACACCCTGACCGGGTCGCGCTACCTTCCCCCGCGGTCATCGAACGACTCGGAGACCTTGCGGGCCGGGTGAGCGCAGCGCTGGAGAGCTTCGAGCATCCCGCGAGCGGACGCATCCTCCAATGGGATCTGCGCCATGCACGCAGAGTCATCGACGCCCTGCTGCCTGATGAACCGGACGCCGAGGTTCGCGCCGCGATAGAACGGGCAGTTTGCGGGGCCGTTGCTGCGCTCGACCCGATCGTGCCCCACCTCCCGATGCAGGCGGGGCACTTCGACATCACGGACGACAACGTCCTGCGCGGCTACGGCGAACTCCTCCCCGATGCCGTGATCGACTTCGGGGACGTGATGCGCTCGTGGCGGGTCGCGGAGATAGCCGTGACGGCATCCTCCGTGCTGCACCACGACGGTGCCGATCCGACATCAGTCATCCCCGCGATCCGCGCCTTCCACGCGCGGCGCCACCTCACCGACGAGGAGATCACGGCGCTGTGGCCCCTGGTCGTCCTACGCGGGGCGACTCTCGTGCTGAGCGGACGCGCGCAGGTTCGCCTCGACGACGCCAACGAGTACGCCGCTGATGCGCTTGATCGCGAGCGCCGCATCTTCGATGTCGCGACGTCGGTGCCGGCATCCGTCATGATTGCGGCGATACGCCGGGCGCTGGACCCCGACAGCTCCGGGCCGACCCGAGCATGGGAGGGCGCTCCCGTGGTCACGCTCCCGGCCGAGGTCGTCGTTCTCGATACCGGCACCGTCTCACCCGTGAACGATCGGGGCGCCTGGCTCGACCCGGAGGAACTCGACCGGGCGGCGCTCAGCATGCTGGATGCCGGCGCCGGCGCGGTCGTCGTTCCTGCGTGGCATTCGATGCTGAGCGGGGCGCCGCCTCGAACCCCGACGGCGCCCGCCACGATCCCCACCGGCACCACGCTGTGGCTAGCTGAGCCGCTCGCGCTCGGTCGAGACGATGGCGAGTGGACGGGCAGCGCCGGGGCGCTCACCTGGCGTTGCGGCGACGAGCTCGTCACGATCACCGGGGTTCCCGACAACTCGGATGCTGTGCTGCCGGCACGCACGCGCCTGTTCGTGCAGCGCCATGCGACGGGCGATGAACTCCCACCTCCCCGGGTCGCCGCGGCCCTCGCCGAGGCCTGGCGTGAGGTGATCGGCGACGTCTCTGACGCTCTCGGGATGACACCGCCGCTCCCGCGCGAGGACGACATTCTCGCGCGTCGGCACGGAGTCCTGGCAGAGGTTCAGGAGCACTACTACGACACGCCACCGAGGATCGAGCGCGGATGGCAGGAGTATCTGATCGACGTCGACGGTCGGGTCTACCTCGACATGGTCAACAACGTCGCCTCGGTGGGCCATGCGCATCCCCACGTCGCGGATGCCGCAACCCGACAGCTCAACTTGCTCAACACGAACTCTCGCTTCCACTACGGCGTGATCACCGAGTACGCCGAGCGCATCGCCCAGACGCTGCCCGCTGAGCTCGACACGGTGTTCTTCGTCAACTCGGGGTCGGAGGCAGCAGATCTCGCTCTTCGACTGGCAATGGCATCCACGGGTCGCACCGATATCGTCGCGATGCGCGAGGCCTACCACGGGTGGACCTTCGCAAGCGATGCTGTGTCGACGTCGATCGCCGACAACCCGAACGCGCTGGCGACGCGCCCGGAGTGGGTGCACACCGTGGCAGCCGCCAATTCCTACCGCGGCACGTATCGCGGCGAGGACGCGCAGCGCTATGCCCCCGAGGCCGTTGCAGTGATCGATCAACTCGCTGCATCCGGACGCGCTCCAGCCGGGCTCATCTGCGAGACCTTCTTCGGAAACGCCGGCGGCGTCGCGCTGCCGCCGGGGTATCTCGCTCAGGTCTATGACGCGATTCGCCGCCACGGTGGCCTGGCCATCGCCGACGAGGTGCAGGTGGGCTTCGGTCGGCTGGGTGAATGGTTCTGGGGGTTCGAGCAACAGGGAGTCGTCCCCGATATCGTTGCCGTCGCCAAGTCGATCGGCGCGGGCCACCCCCTCGGCGCCGTCATCACCCGCCGGGAGATCGCCGATCGCTACCGCACCCAGGGGTACTTCTTCTCCTCAACGGGCGGCTCGCCGGTGTCGGCGGCGATCGGTCTGGCTGTTCTGGATGTCATCGATCAGGAGGGTCTGCAACACAACGCGCGCGTCGTCGGAACTCATCTGAAGCGGCGTCTGGAAGCGCTGGCTGAGAACCATCCCCTCGTGGGAGCGGTGCATGGCGCCGGCCTGTACCTCGGCGTCGAGTTCGTGCGCGACCGCGTCACCCTGGAGCCGGCGACCGAAGAGACCGCGGCAATCTGCGACAGGCTGCTGACGCTCGGGGTGATCATGCAGCCCACCGGTGACTACCAGAACGTGCTGAAGATCAAGCCGCCGCTGTGCGTGTCACTGGAGTCGGTTGACTACTTCGTCGATTCGCTCGATCGGGTTCTCAGCACCGGCTGGTGACGCGCGGCACCGGCCCTCAGGAACCGGAGCGCTGAGCACGAATCGCCCGAAGCGCCATCTGCACGGCTATGAAGGCGATGAAGATCGAGAACAGCACGTTGCCGACGAACGGGTCGACCAGCGTCGCGATCCAGGCGCCGAGAGCCGTTGTCGTGCACGCCGCGATGCCGATGGCAATGGCTGCCGGGAGATCGACGTTCTTGCGCCGAAGGTTTCCGACGGTGCCCGATAGCGCCGTGGGGATCATCATGAGCAGCGACGTGCCCTTGGCTTCGAGGTCGCTCGCACCGAACAGGATCATGAGAACCGGAACCACCACGATGCCCCCGCCGACGCCGAGAAGCCCCGCCAGGATGCCGGTGATCAGGCCCAGCACGATCAGGCCGACGACCGACAGAATCGTGTATTCGATCCCAGCATCCCGCGACGGAATGACCAGGTAGAGGCTGATGATCACGAGGACCAAGAACCCGACGAAGCCCCAGCGCAGCACCGGAAGAGGAAGTCGGTGCAGCAGCCACGTGCCGATCTGAGCACCGATGATCGCCCCGGCGGCGAGGATGATCGCCGCGACCCACGCCACGGAGCCAGTCGTCGCGTAGGAGATCACGCCCACTGTCGCGGTCGGGACGATTGCTGCCAGTGATGTACCCGCGGCGAGGCGCTGGTTGAAGCCGAGGAAGAACACGAGAGCCGGCACGATCACGGTGCCCCCGCCCACACCGAACAGACCCGACAGCAGGCCAGCAGCCAGACCCACCAGAATCGCGACGATGTAGAAACGCGCGGTGCGCGGCTGGGGTGTCGTGGTCATGTGCTCGCTCTCGTCGGCGCCGGAACGCCGGCCGTGCCAGCCTACTCGTCCGAGACAGACACTCCGACGCGGCGTGGAGAGCCCTACTCCACGCTCACGAGGTCGTAGACCGCCCAACCATCGTCATCCGGAACCAGCGTGTATTCGTACTCGACGACCTGCTGCACGCCCGGTTCGATCGGGTTTCCGTCTTGGTCTAAGTGAGCGACATAGCTTTCTTGCGTTGCGACGGTGTACTCGTAGCCCGGGCCACGGATGCCGGTCACAACGATCTCGTAGTCCGAGTACCACTCGGTGAAGGCCTCGGACTGACCGGCGAACGTCGCGCAATCCTTGATCTGCACGATTTCGCGCAGGCGCTCGGTCGTGACGCCGAGGAAGAGGTCGCAGTCCGCGGTTTGCCAGGCCTCATCGAACTGGTAGACGGCCTCGACGGCGCCGCGTTCATCGTCGTTCGTCGGTTCGACGGCCGCCGGTGCGCTCACTCGACCGAATCCGAGGATTGCGAGCGGGATGAGAACCGCGGCGAGAACTACCGCAACGAGCATCGCAACACCGACGATCACCCAGATGATCCAGGTTCGGCTGCGCTGGGGGGCGGTGGCTGCAACGAAGATTCCCGACGGGGCATCCTGCGCCACGGGAACACCATCGGACGCAGCGGTGTCGCCGGTCGCTTCTGGTGACTGCGAGGACGTCTCCGGTGCGGGCGTCGTGCGGGGACGCTGCCACGGGTCGGGCATCCCCTGTGGGTGCGGCTGCACATGCTCGGTCCATTGCTGACCGTCCCACCACCGCAAGGCGCCGTGGCCGTCGTCATACCAGCCGGGGGCAATCGCCGACATCCGCTCTCGTTCCTCGTCGTTCCGGGCTCGCCTTCACTCTATGCGCGCGGACCTCGGGCTCAGAAGTTCGCGCCGTAGTCTCCACTGCTGAAACCACCAGTGATCAGCCACAGCGGCACGAGCACCGTGATCAGGGAGAGGATCAGCGACACGATCGACCACACGAGCACACGACGTGCGCGGATGTCCAGAATCAGTGCGATGATCCCGAGCACCAGGGCGACCGCCCCCACGAGGATCGAGAAGGGCATCGTCACGATCAGCAGCCACCAGATCGTCGCCATCTCGGGGAGGAACCCGATGAGCAAGATCGCAAGCGAAGGCGCAAGGGCAATGAAAGCGACGACGAACGCGATGATTCCGAGGATGGGGATGCGGCGGGCAGTCGGTGCGGGCGGCGATGCCGGCGAAACGGATGCGGTCACGAGCGCAGTCTAGGGTGCCGTTGCCGGTTCCGCACCCGCGCTCCGGGCAATCCCGCGAGTGCGGCAGATTCGTGCAGCTGGCGCGATCCCAACCCCACGGATGCGGCAGATTCGTGCATCCGCTGCGCATAAATGCGCCGCAGCTCCACATTTCCGCCGCAATCGCTCACCGGCTAGCACCCGACGGCGCGGCTGACAAGGGGCGGGCGGCCGCGACCGAGGTTGGTTACAGTCCCGTTCGACGGAACGTCGAAAGGAACACAGATGGCAACGCAGTCCGACACCGCGACCAAGACGAAGACCTCGGCATCCGGAGCGCCGCGCAATGCGCGAAAGGCAGCGAAGGGTGGCGCTGGAGCCAAACTCACCGACGAGCAGAACGCCGAGAGCGGCTTCCAGGCGTCGAAGCAGCTGAGCGAGAACCTGCAGCGAGTGCTCGTCGACCTTCTCGAGCTGTCGCTCCAGGGCAAGCAAGCGCACTGGAACGTCGTGGGCCGCAACTTCCGCGACACCCACCTGCAGCTCGACGAGATCATCGACGCGGCTCGTAGCCTCTCGGATGTCGTCGCCGAACGTATGCGTGCACTTCACGCTCTGCCCGACGGCCGTAGCGACACCATCGCCGAGACCACGTCACTCCCCGAGTTCCCGCACGGCGAGGTTGACACAGACGAGGTGGTCGACCTGATCACCGAACGTCTCGAAGCGGTGGTTGCGACCTGCCGTGAAGTGCATGACGACGTCGACGATGAGGATCCCACGAGCGCCGACATCCTGCACGAGGTTCTCGGTCAGATGGAACAGTTCGCCTGGATGGTCAGCGCCGAGCGCCGCACCCCCCAGGGCCGCTGACTCGGCGGAACACCTCAACCTCGAACGACGAAAGAGGCCCACAAGGGGCCTCTTTCGTCGTAGACCCAGTAGACCGCTACTCCAATAATTCGATGCTGCTCCCCCTAAGTACGGCGGAACTCAGCAAATTGGCGGTGGCGGCAGCGCGAATGCCAGATCCATCAGCGGCACCATCACCGCCACCGCGTCGCCTGGAGCGACGTCTGAGTCCGGAAACGTGTGCGGAGATGGTGGAGAAGTACAGAGCTGGCGCGACGACTCCGGCGCTGTGCGCCGAGTACGGCCTCTCGAAAGGCGGACTGCTCCGGCTACTCACCGACCGAGGCGTCAAGATGCGCCGCCAACCACTCGCCCCAGAGCAGGTCGAGCAAGCTGTCACTCTCTACAGCTACGGCTTCTCAATCGCCGCGATCGCCAGCTACCTCGACACCAGCTACAACAACGTCCGACAGAACATGGAACGGCTGGGCATCGAGCGCAGGCCCCGTGGCGGATCCCGCCCCGCCACCGACAGAGACCGCATTCGGACCCTCGACGAACAGCAGGCGATGACCGCTGTGCTCCTCTACGTCACGGGAAACACGCTCGAGAACGTTGCCGCGGCTGTGGGTGCCAGTACCAGCGCAGTTCGCAAGCACTTCGCGGATGCGGGTATGCCTATCCGTCCCCGCGGCCGACCACCACATCGCCCGAGCCATCACGGCGTTGCCTGAACAACGGAGCGACGGCCAGGCTGACGACTAGTTCAGGGCATCGTGGCAGCATGAGGGGGTTGGGGTGATTTCGATACTCGTGCAGTTCGGGTGCATGCCAGTTGGCGATGTGGATGTGCCGAATCCGGTCCGAGTCGGCCGATGCGGCGGCTCTTTGCGGTTTCGGCGGAGTAGGGGTGGATGCGGGGTGACGCTCGAGGCAACGTCCCCGCTAGGGCACTCGGAGCTCGCGGATTGGTTCTCTGCGGCTTGCGCCGAGCGCGGGAATCAGGGCCGAGACAGTTGCGGTGACAATCGTAGCGATCCCGAGGGCTATAACGAAGGAAGCCTCTGGCAACGGGTCGGAGGAAACAAGCAATATGGAACTGGCTACGGCTAGCCCGATACAGGTCCCAAGCCCCGCCAGCATCCCCGTCTGTGCGAGCAGAAGCCCGACAATGAGCCCGCGGCTCGCCCCCAACGCTCGCCGCCGGCCAAAATCCTTCCGGCGCAGCATTACCAACCCATAGAGAATCACGCTCACCAGAACTCCTGAGACAGCCAAGAGAGCGACTACTAGTCCTCGCGAGAATGTACTGAGCTGCCCCTCGATGATGCCCCGCATCTCCGCAAGCGCTTCACTTGTTGCAACAGTGATCCGTGATGGGTCCCTGGCGTCTAGTACGGAGAGAACACCAGTCGACACCGGCGCAACAAGTTCGGGGGCGTCGGCGAGAACGACGATGATGTTCACGGGCTCGGCACCGGTCGCGTCCGGTTTGGGGATCAGTACAAGAGGCTCAAACTGGTCAAGAAAATCTGGGGCCTGGATTACTCCGCCGATGTTGTATTGCATTCCCTGGGAGAGGGCGATGCCGCCAGCGACAGACGTTATTCCCAACCGCTCAAGCGCCGTCCGTGAAGCGTAGGCCAGCCTGCCCGGATCGGGCGATTGCGCAGGGATTCCGAGCGCTTCTAGGTCGGAGCTATAAAGGTAGCGTGCGGGAACCCTTGCCCCGGTCGGGATCCCAGAGTTGGTAGCGTCAACCGCTGCGGTGAACGCGGCGGCCCATTCAATGCCGTCGATCGCGCCGATGCGATTGAGCACGTCGCTGGTAACCCCCGCGGCATCCTCTGCATGAATGACTACGGATCGGGTTCCGGCCTGGTCGAGCGAGTCGAGTACCTGGCGTTCCGCTCCAACCGTACGACCGGTTGTGAGCATCACGGCCACGACCATTCCTGCGATGACCAGTACCGCAAGGACGGACGCGACAGCCTGTGAGCGCGCTGATGCGACCGCCTCCCTAAGAATCGCCGACACTCTCATTACAGGAGAATCACTTCGTCACAGGCATCCACCACAGCGGGCGAGTGGGTTACAACAACGACCGCCGCCCCTGCTCGAGCGTGATCGATCAGACCGTTGACGACCGTGTTCGCTGACTCTGGATCGAGATTTCCTGTCGGCTCGTCTGCAAGCAAGATATCTGGGTCACTCAGTAGGGCTCGGCACAGCGCGATTCGCTGGGCCTGCCCCCGGAGACTTGACCTGGCTTTCGCGTAGGCGGAACGCTGACACCGAAACGATTGAGAAGCGACAATGCGCGCTCACTTTCGCCGAATCGGTTCGCACCTCGATAGAGGCTGGTCTCTGTCACGTTGTCGAGCACGGTCCGGGTCGCATCGAGCGCCGCATCCTGGAATACGAAGCCATACCTCGCGGCCCGGAGGCGCGCTCTATCCCTGTCCGGCAGAGAATCGGCGGGTACCCCGTCGACGCAGACCTCTCCAGAGGAGGGTTGCAGCATCAGGCCTAGCAAGTAAAGCAAAGTGGACTTTCCGCGGCCTGATGGGCCGGTTATTGCAGTAACTGTCCCGCTGCGGAACTCTGCCGACCAGCCCTTGAGGATACGTGGAGCTTGCGGCGAATAAGAGAATGAAAGGTCAGAAGCACTGAGGACGACGCGACCGACAACGGCCTTGTCGCTCGCGTCACCCCGGGGGACCATCTCGTAGTTCACCCGTTCGGTTCTGCAGGGATTCGCACTCGGGTGCCGGTGCTGACACCCTCAACGACGGACATACCTTTCGCCGATGCGCCGACGACGACCGGAATGTGGGTTCCGTCCTCTCCGACCACCGAAACTGTACCGTCAACCTCCGTCATGAGCGACGCGGATGGCACCAGGACTCCGGAAGCGGGCTCCACAGTAATGACTCTCGAAGACAATGACGTCTGCCCGTTCGGGGGCAGCTCCCCACACTGATCCTGACAGATCGATCTCCCATCGGAACCACTGAGCGAAACCACAACGGTCTGAGTCTGGTCGTCCCGTCGCCGGTCCGAGACGAATCCTTCCCACAGATTACCGAGCGGAGAGTCGATCTCAACACGTGTCCCAATAGGCATTAGAGCGGATTGTGGTTCGGTCACTGGGACGGTGAACTCCGGGGATGCGCGCAAGGTGCTCACAACCGTCTCTCCTCCGACCAACGACATACCTCGAGCAATCGAGTCCGAATCCAGCGCGATTCGGCTCGGCAGCTCGGGGACGAAGATCACGTCCCCGAGGGCTACGACTCCGGTCTCAAGCGATCCGAGGCTCTTCTGCCAACTACGAATCGCGCTAGTAGTGACGCTACCCACCTTGCCGTCGATGTCGCCGCGGTAGTATCCCAGGTCCGCCAGCATCTGCTGTAGTTGCTTCGCGTCAGCTCCGACAGTCCCTTCACCTATCGCGCGAAAAGCCGGTACTGCACCTGCAGCCACCACGACCGGTTTGAGATCGACGGTGTAGAGGACCTGACCCTGCGACACGGTTTCGCCGTTAGCGACACCTACGCCCGTCACGATCCCGGCCGCTTGGTTGATTCCGGCCGGGGCGGTCGTCCACTCTGCGACCGTGTTGAGCGCAAGACTTGCCTCCACTTCGCCCTCCTGAGCGGTGGCAAAGGTGTACTCGACGGCCTGGGTTGGGTCCTCGGCCGGGCGAAGCAAGACTGAAGCGGCCCAAACAGCCGCTGCCACCGCAGCCGCAATAGCAACTACGAACGCTACTCGTCCCCAAATACGGCCAGTCGGTCTGGGCTCTTTGGCAGCTCTCGCGTTGTGTGTCACAGGACTTCCCCCTTCGCCGCGACAAAGACTAGAGGACACGCTCGCGCGAACCCTGGGATCGCGTTAAGCGCAGTCCGGGCGAGGCGCGATGCCCCCGCCCGGACCGGCTAGAGAGACGGCTCAAGGTGAGTCGTCAGTAGTCGCAGAAAATGTACGCTGAACCGCTCGCGAAATAGTTGTTCGTGCGAAGATTCGACCAATCGCTGTCAACAACGGGCGAATAGTAGTAGCGCGTTCGCCAGATTCCATCGTAAATGAACACCTCGTGTGACGCAATCCAGTTGTTCGTTTCGTGGATCTTAACCAACGTATAATCGTTGACTCTGTATGTGGCCGCCACCCCATACGAACAATACTTGGGGCCGTATTGAATTGTCTCCAATGCGTTTGCTGCGGAGACTGCTCCGACCGAAAGGACCGAGCCGACTAGCGCTCCCGCTGCGATCAATGCGAGCCGCTTCTTGAGTCTGGCACCCATCTTGGCTTCTCCCGCTGATACGTTGCTCACTAGTAGTCACATCCGATCGATGCTGAGCTTACGTTCGAATACCAAAGAGTTCCGTAGACGTTACCCTGATACGTTCCCTGCCCACCGGAGTAGTACCGTGTTGTCTGCTGCAGGAACATGTTTCCGTCGTACGTGCGCTCCCGAATGTCAGGGCCTTTGTGCTGGTGTGCGTGCGGACCCGTAGACGTCCCGGTTGTGTAGACATAGCTACTGCCGGTGCAGGTCTTGGTGCCTGCATACAGCGCCGATGCCGGGAGAGCCCCGGCGACCACAATTAGCGCAGCCGCTCCAGCAGCGATAGGTACTCGGTACTTCATGGTTACCCCTAACTTTTGTGCCGAATTATCTGACCCCGCCGGATGAGCACAGGTTTGCGAGCTCACCAGCGCGACCCCCGGCACGCGAGCAAATAGTCGCGCGCCCCGTTTCGAACCTACTTGGATGTATCAAGCGCCCAGGGTAAACGATGCATTAACGGGTCGCGAATCATTGATCCCGACTTCGCGCCGAGGTGACGCCCGGCACCTAGATTGGCGAGTAGGACCAAAGCGCATTCGTTGTGAGGAGCAGCACGTTGAAGAAACCAGCCATGATGACGGCTCTCCTACTGATCGCAGTAGCGCTCGGCGGCTGCACGACAGCCGCCCCTACCGCCCCTCCGACGACATCACTAGGAGACCACAACACCGAGGCGGTTGAGCAGCTGGTCGCGTGCCTGCATGACGCCGGCTGGGAAGTTGATTACGACGAGTCGAGCGCATCGTTTGAGGTCAACATCCCCGAAGAGCAATACGATGCTTATTCTGCGGCTAGAGATGAATGTAATGAGTCTGTCGCCGGCCTCTACGACACGACTCCGCTCACAGAAGAGCAACTCTCAGAGATCTACGAATACGAAAAGTGGACGGCGGAGTGCCTGCGAGCTGAGGGTATAGACGTGCCGGAGATCCCTTCTGAGGAAACCTTCATCGAGCGATACACGACAGGGGACCCCTGGCTGGCCTACGGTTACGTAGGGCAGGTTAACGAGGATCGGTGGAACGAACTCCTAAGCATCTGCCCCCAGCTATAGCGGCTTGCATTCAGCCTCGTACGGTCGACATAGCGCGCACGCTAACGCTTCCGCCACCACGAACGGATGTCGAGCACGTCCTCTCCTTCGCTTTCCCCGGCACCATAGAGAGTGAACACTGGGTGATCTGATAGGAGGTGGAGCGAAACGGGGACGCCGTCTGGATCCGCCGCCTTTCCGGTCCTCAACGTCACCCCCTCATCGTCGAACACCGATTCCACCGTGCAGGTCCATGGTCCCCAATCAAGGGTCAGATGATGGTAGATTCCACGGTTCTTTGCAGCGGGTCTGACACAGATCCATACTGGGCCCCGGTACGTGGCCGGCCAGCTGCCGACATGCGCTCGTCGAGGAGGGGAGGTGACGGTGGGCGACCACGGCTCCCAAGAACTCCTCCATAGAGCGCGAACGGACATCCCAATCCAGCCGCCACCTCCGTATAGGTCATCAAGGTGATCGGCGTAGGCAAGGGCAGGCACAACGTCACCGCTCTCGAACCGAGCGAGCGTCGACTTGGACAGGACAAGCTTCTCCGGACCACCCGGCTGACTCGCTTCTAGCTGACGCAAGCTAGTGCGGCCGCGCAACGTACGGAGGACGCGACCCAGTTCCGTCGGCGTCGCCGGCAGATCGGTAGAGCCGGCGTGCTGCGCTCTGCTGTCCCAGATCCGTCCCATCATCGTCCTCACCACACCCGTAGCGCCGAGTCTAGAAGTGGCCACGCTTCTCCAGGCACCCGCAGCCTGGAACGAAGAAGAGTGGATAGCGAACGGAGGAGAGACCATGGGTAACTGGAGTGAGCCGATGGGTGGTGCCGACGCAGATGGCAATGCCATCACCGTGTCGTTTGGCACTGGCCCCGCCGAAGGCCACACACTGCTAGGTGACGGCGACCGGAGCGAGACGAACTTCCTAGACTCGGCGAACCACGACCACTATGGATCTGGTAGCGGCCCGAACGACAACGGTACGAGCAGAGGCCAGTACTCGGGTCCTGGCCACTGATCTCGTCCACTGAACGGGACGCCCTGAGCATGGCGAAAAAAGGCTCACCTATTTGTTTCGGTGTCTTCTTGTTACAATTAAATAGACAATGCCTAGTAATGCCACGATTGCATCAGCGTTAGCTTCGTTCGCGGGATCGTTTCTTCCCGATTCTGGCGCTTTTGGCGATGTCGACGCAGGACATATTTCCCGTATCAAGACGCTGACGCAGGAAATCACTTCGACCACTAGTCCGCTACACATTGCGTCTCTCTCCGAGGCGAAGCGTTATTATGTCGCCCTGCGCCATAGCGAATCCTCCAATCCTGCAGTCGACTTACTCTCCAAAAAAACTGTCGACACACTTCGGCTCATATTCGACGAGGTCATCGCACTTCTTGGACAGACTCGCGACGAGCGCATATTCGAGATCATGTATGGCTTCACCCACGCGATCTGGCCGCTCTATAGCCGTAGCTCGTCTACGCAGGACATGGGTTTTGACCTTCAGGAGCATGTCGACATCTTTGCCAGCGCAACTGAAGATGAGCGCTCCAGGCTCCGCGACGATCTCCTAGCCAGATACGGCATTCGGGACTAGGTGTAGTGCCCAGTCAGGTTGTTTGAGATCCGGCTGATGGGCGGGAGCTTTCCGATGGCGGTGTGGGGCCTGTGGTGATTGTAGAAGTGCAGCCACGCGGGCAGGGCGGCGCGTCGTGGAGTGCTTGGCGTAGGCCCAGCCGTCGGCCAGTGTGCGGTGGAAGCGCTCGATCTTGCCGTTGGTCTGCGGTCGGCGGGGCCGCGTGAACTTCGGGGTGATGCCGAGGTCTGCGCATGCGTGTTTCCAGGCGTGGGAGCGGTAGGCGGAGCCGTTGTCGGAGAGCACTCTCTCGACTCTCACGCCGCGGTCGGCGAACCAGGACGACGCTCGCCGCAAGACGCCGATCGCGGTCTCTGCTCGTTCGTCGTCGTGGATTTCGGCGTAAGCCGCTCGGGAGTGGTCGTCGATGACGGTGTGGACGAATGCGTGCCGCATCAGCGGGTTCCGATAGCCGTTGCGGTCCTTCCCTGGCGTAGCGGCCCGGTTGCGGCGTCCTTGGGTGCGTCCGACGTAACGCCAGCCGCCGCCGTCGGGGATGTTGCCGAGCTTCTTCACGTCAACGTGGATCAGGGATCCGGGATGGTCGTGCTCGTATCGTCGGGCGGGCTCGCCGGTGCGCACGTCAACGTGCGAGAGACGGTTCAGTCGACAGCGGGTCAGGACTGCGTGAACAGTGGAAGCCGACATCCCCAGACGTCCCGCGATCTGGACCGGGCCGAGGCGTTTGCGGATCCTCAGATGCACGATTCGCTTCACAAGGCTTTGCGGGGTCCTGTTCGGATGCCGGTGCGGCCGGCTCGACCTGTCGACCATCCCGTCGGGTCCGAGCTCGACATAGCGTCGAGCCCACTTCGCCGCGGTCGGATACGACACCCGGAAGTAGTCGGCCGCTGCCGACACCGACCAGCCATCCTCGATGATCTGCCTGGCCAGCCGGAGTCGTTGGCGCGGAGTCAGCGCCGCGTTAGCGTGGGACACGAGAACCTCCTCGGTTCAGAGCGGAAGCGGTAGCAGCTCCACTCTGCCTGGGAGGTTCTCGTCACATCAGGGCATCCAGATCAAACAATGTCCCTGGGCACTACAACTGATATGTGACTGATCCTTGTCAAGTGGCAGGGGAAAGAGCACCCGGAGTGATCGAGCTCCGGGTGCTCTTTCGTTGGGTCGGCGGTGTCACGTTCGAGGGTGACGAGCGTGTCGTTGGCGACGCGCGGTCAGACTGATATGCGCGGGTTGGTTACCGCAGGACGTGCTTTTCGGCTGGAGCGGGACCGCTTGTCTAGAGTCGAGCGTCGCCTGGTGGGCTGCTCATAGCTGTATCGCGGGTCGCTCCTCGCGGTGCCGTCATCGTCGTCGTGGCCGCCACCGACCGGTCGGGTCGGCTGTCAGTCGGGCATGACGGCCAAGGACCAGCACCAGCCTGCGAGTTCGCGGGCGACGGCGACGTTCGCGATCACGGGACGCTTCTTGCGGGTGGTGAACTGTTGCCACTTTCGATGCAGCCGATGGTTGCCGGCATCGCCGCGAGCGACGGCGATGCCGGGGGCTTGGGCCCATCGGGTCTGCATGACCGCGCCCGGACGATACGGTTTGCGGTGATGCCAGGCCGCTTCGACGAGCAGACGGCGGGCGTGGGTGTTTCCGGTCTTGGTGATCGAGCCCTGCACCCGAGACTGCCCGGAAGAGAACTCGGACGGCACCAGCCCGAGGAACGCGCCGATCGTTGACCCGGTGAATCTGTCCCAGTCGCCGATCTCGACCGCCAACGCGAACGCGGTCAGCGTGGAGATCCCGCGCAAGCAGCCCAGCCGCCGCACCGTGCCCGAATACTCGCTGCTGGCCGCCATCTGCTCGATCAGCTTGTCCAGGCGATCCTTGCGGGCTCCAACTTGCTGGACGGCTTCGTAGTCCGCGTCGAACGCAGCCTGCAGGCCAGGATGCTCGAATCGGTGTCGGCGCAACCATGCGTCGTGCGCACCCGTCCACGCTTTGCCGTCGTAGATGATCCCGTGTCGCAGCAACAGCTTCGAGAGCCGGTGCCGCGCAGCCATCAGCTCGCCGCGATTGTCCTCACGGGCGCGGACCAGATCTCGCGCGGTCTCTTGCTCGATCGATGGCACCCGGACCGCGACGATCTCGTCCAGCCGCAGCAGCCGCGCCAGATGCAACGCGTCCCGCGCGTCCGTCTTGACCCGGTCACCGGTCGGTCGTTGCAGCTTCGACGGCGCCGCGACCAGGCACATGACCCCTGCCGCCTCGAAGAGCCGCGCCAACGCGAACCCCGTCGGACCGGCCTCGTAGGTCACCGTCGTCGGCTGCGGCAAGGAGCGCACCCAGGCCACGACGCCGGCAGGGTCGTACCCGAATCGTCGCCGGATCACCTCACCGGTCCGCTCATCGATCGCGGCTGCGACCACGCTCCGCGCGTGCACATCCAGCCCGACGCTCGTACGCTGAGAACTCAACTGGGGCCTCCATTCGCCTGTCGGATAGGCCAGCCCCCACAGGCTGGCAACCCACGCTTACGCGAATCGAGGCCCCAGCCTCAAGAGGACCGAAGGCTCATATCGTCTAGGCGCGCATCAAAGTGGTGCCCCCAAGGTATCTCTAGCTTCCCAAAGATGAAGGACCTGCCCGCGTAATCGGGCAGGTCCTTCATCTTCGACTTCACCGTCACAGATCCGGCAAGTCGTCCAGGTTGTTGCGGGTCGTGTTGTCCCGGTCCGTACGGAGGTACTTGCCGTTCGCGCCGTTCGCGACGCGGATCTCGGTGCGCTTCTCGGGCCACTGCACGTGGTACGTGTGGATGCCCAGCTCTATGTCGCTGATGGCCCCCGCTTTCGCACGCGGCGACCAATACTGGCCGGGTGTGCCGATGGAGGTGATGTCACCGTCGCGGTTCTTGCCGGAATGGGTCACTCGTCGATCTGCCATTGTTCTCTTCTCTCTGTTTGATGTCGTTCAGACGGTGCGACGATCTGGGGGCCGGTCCGAGATGAACCGGCCCGCCCGATCACTTCTCGTTGCGGACGCCCTTGTGCTGGCTGGGGCTGCCGTTCATGATGCGGCCGGTGGACGTGTCGCGTTTGAACCAGGTGTTGCCGACCTGGAACTCGCTACGTCCTTTGACCGCTCCGACGCGGTGGCCGCGTCCCGTGTTTTTTGCCATCGCAGGCTCCATTTCCGGAGCTGACCATCAGCCCCTCACTAAGTAGTCGGAGCGGGAGGCGATTGTGTTAGCGGCACATGTCGCATAGGCCGTCGATGAGCAGGCGGCGCTGCACGAGGAGGTTGCATTCTCGACAGTTCGCCTCGGTCTTCGCCGCACGAGTGCAGCGGCACTGCCCGCAGCTCGGGCAGAAGCCCTGCCCGCAGTCGGAGCAGGGGTAGCCCCGAAAAACGTGCTCTTGATCGCAGCAATGCACGCGCAGCAGCGGTCTCTTGTCGAACTCGCGCGGCTGAATGGCGTAGTTCGGCTCGACCTTCCAGATATCGTCTCCGGCGAGGACGGCGATGATGCGCCGATCATCACTGATTGCATCCGCGTAGAACTCCGCGGTCCGAGCCCAGGAGTCCCGCCAGGTAATGCGGCGGGTGAATGCCGCTCCGGGCGTGATGACGCGGAGGGCGTGGGCCTCATGCACGAGTTGTCCGCGCCACGGATAGACCTCTGGCCACCCGTCGTCTGGGTCGGGTTGGATGCTCGCGTGATGCACCAGCCCGTCACGAGAGTCAATGAGCACGACCGCTCCGAGTCCGCGTATCCGCTGCGAGATAGCAATCGCGCAAACCTGGTAGCTCGCCTGGCTGGAGTCGTAGAGGTCCTGCACGTGCTGGGCGCGCACCAGCGACTGCCCGACGACTTCGTTCGTGAGGTCGTCGGGCAGCAGGAGGCGCTGGGCGATCTGGTCGCACACCGTCTCGAGAAGCGCTGGTGGGTCGGTCTGGTCCGCGATCCAGTCGAAGAGCCCCTTGTCTTGCTCGACGATCCAGTGTCCGAGTTCGTGCGCGAGCGTGAAGTTCTGCCTGCGGCTGTTTGGCGTGGGCGCGTAGAGGACGACGCCGTCATCAAGGAACGACATGCCGTCGCAGAAGCCGCCGCCCTCACGGCTCGTTGACAGGCTCTCGACGGCGCGGACCTTGAGACCAAGTTGGCTCGTGAGAGCAGCCTCGGGGTCGAGCGCGAACTGCTCGCGGGTCGGGCTGTCAAGTATCTCGATCGAACGATCGACCCAGCCCGCCAGCCGCATTCAGCCCTCCGGCTCTTCCACGGCGGCCACCATCGTCTCGAGGGTCTCGAGCAGTACATCAGGCTCCGGCGGAGTCCCGCGGTGCACCGCCGCGACCATCCGCGATTCAAGAGCAGAAGTCGCCAACGAAATGCTCGTCCCTTGCAGCCGCGCCCACCGCTCGGCCAGGCTCTTGAACGCACTCGAAGCCACAACCGCTGCGAGTCGAGCCCGCTCTGGGTCCTCTCCTACGCGCCTTCGGAGTCGATCTGGGTCTGCGCCGGTAATGCTTGCCAGGGCGTTTATGACCGCCGGCACCTGGGGTGCGTTCTTGTTGCTCTCCCAGCCGAAGACATCCCTGCTCGTGACATCCCAACCCCGGTCTGCCATCTTCGCTGCGAGACCACTCACGGACAGGCCCGCTCGCTTGCGCGCTGCTGCGAGTGCCTTTCCATCGAGCGCAATCTCTGGGTCAGGCACGAGGCCGAGCATCGCGGCCACCGGGTCCTCTGGGAGCGGAGGCGGTTCCTGCTCAGCCTCCCAGGCCAGGTCGGCTGCATCGAGGAGCGCACGCAGGTCTGGTCGCCCCTCAAGGTACTCGGCACCCGAAACGAGGGCTGACCGTCCCGCCCGAGCGTCAAGGATCTCTGCAATCACGTCCTCGTCGTTATCTGAACTCATCGTCACCCTCCTTTCTCAACGGCTGCGCGGATCTCCGCCAGCACCTTCGTGACGATCTGACTAATTCGAGGTGGTGTCACACCCAACTCAGCCGCAACCTCTGCTCGCGCCCGGTCGAAGACCACGATCTCTCTGAACACGGTACGCGTCCGATGATCGAGCCGCGCCAGGACGGCGCGCGCCACGGCTAGCGCCTCGATTCGCTCAAGAATCTCGTCCTCCACTACCACGTGGTTGGTCTCGGGGATGTACTCCTCCGAGAGCGGCATACGACGGGACATGTACGCCGACGTTGCCATGTCCAGCGCTCTCCGTTTAGCCGTCGCCACAAGAAGTGCTTCCCAGCTGCGGGGCGCTTCCGTCGGCGGCGACTGCATGAGCGACACCATGGCGTTCTGAACAGCATCTTCTGCGAGGTCTACGCGTCCACTTCCGCACAGCACCTCACGGGCGGCCCCGAACATCGCCTTGCGATGCTTCTGATACAGAGCCGCCCAATCTATCGAGGCGTCCGGCATCAGCCGTCGCCCTTCCAGCTTGCGAGCATCTCGCTACCTCCATCTGCGTCGATGAGTGACGCTTACAAGGTAGTCGAGCGAGCGCCCGTTTTAGTTAGCCCCTGACCTATGAAATGTTGCCGGGTCGGACACGACTAGACCCTGCTCCTCGTCCGGGTGCAATGAGCGTTACCACCGCCAAGACGACGCGGCGTAGCCTTCGGAGTCAGAGCGCAGCGAGATAGGTCTGAAGGGACTTGACATAGTCAACCGTGACTCCCGCCTCTCCGATCGCAAACGTCAGGAATCGCTTCGCGTTTCTCTCAAAGCTCGCGCGCGGGTCCCACAGAGTCTCACCGCACGCCGCCTCAAACGCCTTGGGATCGGGCTCCCACTCGAGATAAAGAGCGGCAACCTCGTAGCTACCGATGTGATCGTGGAGAAGCTGTTTGTCGATAGCGCCCGCTGTTGAACGGACCGCCTCGAACCACTTGAGCAACGTCTTCTCGGTGATGTTCACCTCGCCGAAGGCGCTGGCCGTCCGGCTCGCTCCCACAAGCAACGCTGCATGCGGTGACAGGACCTTCCCTTGCAGTTGGGCACCGAACTGGTGAGCGATCTCGTTCCGGGCGATGCGCATCTTGTCGAGCTTGCTTATCGAGGCCGCGAGGACCGCGTTCGAGCCAAACAGCCGCTCGTAGGCTGACGCTCGCGCGCTCCATGTCCCTTTGACGAGAGACTCCATGTCCCATTCCGCGAGTTTCACAGAGCGCGTTCGGAGCGCGAGCCCGTCGAGTAGCCGAGGCGAGCTGGTGAGGGTTGGGTTCGATGCAACGGCCAACGTCGTCACTGCTGCGAGGTACCGCTCGAACGCGGACAGCAGCATGACGAGTGACGCGCGACGGTGCCACGACTGGCTTAGCTGGAGCTGGTCTGAGTAGAGCGACGTGAGGTGCGCGAGCGGACGGCGAAAGCGATCGTCCTTGAGCCCGAGCTCGGCACGATAGTCATCCTCGTCACCAAGATGTCGTAGTACCCCCGCGACAGCGCTCGAGGCGGAAGTCCCGCCCCAGTAGTAACTGTTCAGGATCGTAAAATCTCGCTGGAAGCGACGATATGCGAGCGACGCTCCCATATGCGGCGTCCATCGGTCGAAACTCGCTGCGGTCATGCTGCAATCTTTCCCGGATTCCTCTGTCCCGTGCCAGCCCAGAGGGACTGCTGCTTGACATCGGCGAAGCTGAGTTCAGCCCCAGTCGTCGACGGACGTGCTATGAGATCTTGAACGCAATTTAGCCCGCGCACCCGGCGGGGCAACTTGATGCGCTTTGGGTCCTCCGGTGCCAATGAGTGCGCCCACTCAGAATGCTTGATACACCGCCGACATCCGACGGGCTACGCAGAAACGCGTCCCCCTCGCCGAGTAAGCGCGACCATCCGTCTATCCTGATGCAGAGCAAGATCCCCTTCGTGATCGGTGGGAGACTAAACATGTCGCGCGGTGGCGTGCAGCGAGGATGCCGGGGAACATCAAATGCAGCTCAGCTTTGCGACGATCACTCTGCGGGAAATGTTCCTCGATCCAGGCCCCAACGATTGGCCGTCGCCACAACATCGGGCGGACATGATGCAACAGATTGCGGACCTCATGGCTGCTGATTCGCTCCTTGAGTTACCGCTCGGTCTCCCTGACCTCGAGAGCGTTGACGTGACTGGGTTCGAAGTTGGCACCGGAACATGCGTGGTGCTTCAGTGCAGGGTGGATCACGTGGAGATTCGTCGCACGCAAGGCGGCAAGCCCTCGTGGCGACAGATCAATCGCATACTGATAGACGGGTGGAGGGACGGTTGCTTGTGACTGTGCGGGACCGCGTCGGAGGTGAGCCTCGCTGGGCCTCAGCCCCCGGAGACACGATTTGCCGAGTACTGGAGGCGAAAGGTCTGACGACGGAGGACCTCGCAGATTGTCTCGGGATAAGCGATCCGGATGCTAGGCGGCTTGCGGGCGGCGAGATGGCCGTCGACGCCGAAATCGCAGCTGCGCTTGCGCGACTTCTGGGCTCAACGCCTGATTTCTGGATGCGTCGAGAAGAGCAGTACAGGGCGTCGTTGCGTTGGCTAGGCGCCGACGAGCTCGCGCGACGGTCACCCATTGCAGAAATGGTCCGGTTCGGCTGGCTTCAGTCGGAAGCCGGATGGAAGGACCAAGCAGCTTCGCTGCTCAGCTACTTCGATGTATCCGATGCTGCTCAGTGGGACCGGACTTGGGCGTCCCGGCTCGGCGAAGCGCTTTATCGCACATCTGCTTCGTTTACCTCGAACGAGATGTCGGTGGCGGTCTGGTTGCGCCGCGCTGAAGTCGAGGCGAGTCGTCAGTCTTTGCAGGTCTGGTCCCCCAGTAGATTGCGCGAGGCCGTCCCTCGAATACGGCAACTCTCGAAGGTCGGAGACCCTTCGCGGTTCCTCCCTAGGATCGCCGAGTTGCTCGCAGCCGCGGGCGTTGCGCTTGTGGTGCTTCGGGCGCCCAGCGAGAACCGGTTGAGCGGTGCTGCTTTCAAGCTGGGCGAAAGCGCGAGGGCAATAGCACTCACGGGAAGGCACTTAGCGGAGGACCATCTATGGTTCACTCTCTTTCACGAAATTGGTCACCTCCTCCTCCATGACGGAGAGGGTGACTTTCTGGACGCTCTCGACGCAGACGACGCAAAGTACTCAGCGACGGAGGAAGAAGCGAATGACTTCGCGCGCACCACGTTGTTCCCTTCGGGTATCGAGGCGCTCGCAACCTCGCGTGCTTCGGGCCCCACGAAGCGCCAGGTAGTAGCGTTCGCTGCGACTTGTGGTGTCGCGCCCGGCGTGGTGGTGGGCCGCCTACATCACGACGGCGTGCTCGCGTACAACCAGCTCAATGGCCTGGTCCGTCGCTATCGTTGGCGAGACCAGACGCTTAGCCTGAGAACCTGACATAGCGATCCGGGTGCTTTTGCCAGTTGCAGATCGCGTCTTCAAACACATCCGGTCGTATCCCGGTCGCAGCGCCGACCGCGGCGAGTTCCGACTGTAGCTCCTTCGCGGGGCCTTGGCTCGGGTCGCCGCGAAGGAGGAGACGGGCGCCGGTAAGTGGACCGGTTGCGCCGACGAGGTACGAATGTGCTGGCCGAATGTCAATCAGGTTGAGCTTGCGCAGCATCGACAGATAATCAAAACGAGCAGTCCTACCGAACTGTCGCACTCCTCGGAGCGACCGGTACATAGCCTCGAATGACGCTTCCGGCGTAGCTCTCTTGAGCGAGGCGAATCTCTCTGCATGGTCGCCCCCTGCATCGAGAACCCAATCGACATAGCTTTGGATCGCGGCCCCAGTGCCCTGTTCCTTCCAGGCATCGAGGCTCACGTATTTTCGGTGATTCCCGAAGCCGTGGCGGTCGCCACCAGCGTGGAAGTCATCCTGGTGCTCGCCGAGCCAGATTCGAAAGGAGAAGGGGTCGGCTGCCGTCCTATCCCACGTCCACCACTTCGCAGGCTCTTCGCCGAACGCGCCGTACACACCGCGCACGTACCTCCAGCCGGAGTGTCGGTGTTTCCCGAAGTGCACGAATAGGTACACGAGCCAGACCGCTTCGTCGAGGTTTCCGGTGCGGGAATGCAGCACAGCTGCACGCAAAGGGTCGAATCCCGTGTCTCGAGGGTCGCCAGACATCGGGTCGAGGCGTCGAGAAAGGAGACGATCGGTATAGACAACCCGTTGCTCGCTGTCGATTATCTGTTCAATGAGGGTCTCGCGATGGATGGGCTCCACGATGCCGGGCAGTGGGCCGTGAACTGACTCGTAGTCAGTGAGGGACCTCGCGATGCGGTTCGCGTCGTCGCGGTAGTTCTTACGCATCGGGAAGTATCCCCTCGAGTCTGAAGTGTCGATCGGTTAGATATAGGTCAAAGAAAGTACGGCTGAGGATGGACCGTACGGCCGCGAGTCGTTCTTTGTTCTTCGCCCTATACGCGTGGAAGCCCTCGAACGCGCGCCCTAGCTGCACCCAGTACAGGTCGAGGTCATCGGGCGGCCTGAACTCATGTTCAGCTCCAAGCCGTAGCGACTCCTCCCATTCAAGGAGGGTATGCGCCGCATGCCACGGGTCAGTAGTCGGCATGGGAGGCATCGGATAGCTAGCGAGCGCCCCTTCGCGGAGGTAGGCGGCGCCGGAGTCGATGCGCTCGTCGTAGATATGCAAGCTACCCACGAAGTGAACGTAGGTACCGACATCACAGCCTAAGGATCTCGCGACTAGCTCCTGGATGAACGTGAAAGCGAATAGGTCGTGAGGCAATCCGAGGATTGCGTCGTTTGAACGCATGTGAACAACGAGGTCTACGAGGCCGTCTCGAACGAAAAACTGCATTGTGCATGTGCAGGGCACGTCGCGTAGGTTGCCGCTGAGGTCGTCACGGCGGAAGACCTGAATGACGGCCTGTCGCGTTGAAGGCGTGTCTCGAAGCTGCTCGATGACTCGCTGAACCTGAGCGTCCTCACCGACGCCGAATAGACGCGGACCGTAGGCCCCGCCGCCTGTGCCGATCAAAGAAGAGTAGTCCGGAAGGTAGAAGTCGATGTGGTCATGCTCCTCTCGCCCAGAGATGTACCACGTCGTCTCGGCAAGCGCGCTGAATAGGTGCCCCAGCGTCGCACTGCGACTGACGCGCGCTCGCGGGTTCGTGAGCTCGAGTCGCGCGCCTCGCGTCTCGAGCGTCCGACCGCGCGATGTCTCCACCCATTCGCCGCTGTCTAGCAAGTATTGGATCGACGCAGCCAACAAGTCATCAACGGTGCTCGCAGATTGCACGAGTGACATCCTGGCCTCCCGGTGGCGACGGCAGCTAGCCTATTGATGTCGTACTGTGTCGGACTGTAGCGGGGGCCGCGTTTCATCCCAGTACATCCCCGAAAGCTCGTTAGGGGCGCGCGATGATCGTTGTACTAGAAGGGCCCGACTTCGCAGGCAAGTCGACGCTCGCGGAGACTCTTCAGGAACGCTTCAACGGTCGGATTCTCTCCAACGGACAGCCACCAGCGGGTGTTGATCTCTCACACCACTACCTGCAACAGGTGATCGGAGCGTCAGGTCGATCCGAACTGACCGTTTTCGATCGATTGCATGTGGGCGAGCTTATCTATGGCCCGATCTATCGCGGGCGCTGCCTCCTCTCGGTTGTCGATGTGGAGGAGATCGAGCGGGCACTAGACAAAGATGGCGCTTTGAAGCTCCACGTTGACGCACCTGACGAAGTGCTAGTGGAGCGGTTTCGCGGTCCGCGCGGCGATGATCTAGTTGAAGGCGAGGAGCGGCTGATCTCCATCGCTCGCGAATACCGGCGGATCCTGGGTTCGCCCGATCATTTACTGAATTGGCAGAACCTAGATGCCAGCGCCGTAGTTTCGCGGATTCAGGAGTCGCTACCGCGTCGTGAGTAGCACCTGCGCAACGACGACATATTCAGCGAGCGTCACCTGCCGCGAAATTGGGTGAGCCGGGCAGGAGGCTGTCAATGCTCACTGTGAGCGCCTCGCAGATCGCCAGCACGGTCGCCAGTCTCGGATTGGTCGGCGCTCCCCCGCGGGTGACGCTTCCGCGTTCGTACTGCTGGTAGGCGTACAGCGAGATGCCGGTGAGCTCAGCCATCTTCTCCTGCGTGTAGCCCTTGGCATCCCGCGCTCTGCGCAGGTTGATACCCAGCTGCTTGGCGTAGTCGGCCCACTCGGGTGTTGCTGCGGGGCCGGAAACCATCACCCCAGCCTCAGCCCAACAAGAGTTGGTGAGAACCAATAAAAGTTGGTAAAGTCCGGAGCGTTGGCTGCGGGTCCGCCCTCGGGCAACCCCGCGCGGCCCGAAACGGGCCGCGTACGCCGCGCCGCCACCGAGGAGCCCGCCCATGCCCACCCGTACCCGGAAACCGCCCCACAGCCCCCGAACCGGCCTCACCCGGCTCGCCGCCAGCACCGCCGTGGCGGCCGGAACCGCCGCCCTCCTTTTGGCCGGAGGCAGCGCGGCATCCGCCGCCGATGCTCATGCCGTCGTCGTCGGCCCGCTACCAGACTCCGACCCGCCGCAGTACTACCACTACGGAACAGACCCCGACCCCATCTCCCTCGCCGCCGGTCAGAGCTTCACGATCTCCGGTCCGGAGAACCTGTGGACGACCGGCCCGAATGATGACATGGTCGGGACGACGCCGTGGAGCCAGCTGGGGCAGTGCGGCAAGGATGGGGAGATCCGCCCCGTCGAACTCGACACCAGCACCAATGCGGACGGGTCGCTCCTGACGGTCACGGTGCCAACCCGCCTGCCCAACACCTACTGGGATCTGTCGAGCATTCCCTTCACCGCGATCAACGCCCAGGAAGGCGGACCCACCACGGTCTGGCTGGACGCGGGCTCGACCATCGACCTGTCCGCGGCCACTCCGACGGTGACGTTCACCCAAGACCCGAGTGATGCGACGAAGATCACGATCTCCATCTATAACGTGAACTCGTACGAGATGGACTACCCGATCGGGATCACCAACCCTGATGACCTCGGCATGCTCGTCATCGCTCCCGGAGACACCGGAACGACGACTGTCACCGCGCCCGTCGGGTCGGAGATCTGGATCGGTGGGTTCGGCTGCCCCGAAGCCATCTACACCGTCCCCGCTGGCCCCACCCCGACCGAACCCTCCGGCAGCCTCTCCGAGACCACCGTCGGGCAAGACCACTCCCTGACCGTCACCGGAGCGGGGTTCGAACCGAACGAGCCCGTTCAGATCTGGCTCCACTCCACACCGATCCAGCTGTGGTCCGGCACCGCCAGCGCGACGGGGACGATCAGCCAGAGCGTCGTCATCCCCGCCAGCGTCCCGACCGGCGCCCACCAGATCGAGATCCGAGGAGCCGACTCCGGTTCTGTCTGGCTCGACCTCACCGTCGTTCAGATGCTCCCCGCCACGGGGCTCGATGCCACGGCGACAGTCTTGCTCGCCACTGGGGCTGTGGCCACACTGGGGGCAGGAGCCGTCCTCACGGTCACGAACGCCCGCAGACGCAAGGCGCGGGCCTAACCCGTTCCAGCACACGAGGGGCGGTCCCGCAGATCATGCGGAACCGCCCCTTCTTCTTCTCATGCCTCGGCGACGCTCAGCACCTCACCCAGGGCCGCATGCACCCGGCGCATGCTCTCGACGGTCACGGCTATGGTCGAGGACCACTCTCCAACGTCGATCGACCCCCACGTCTCGTCCGGCCTGGTCGCGCTGGCGAAGACCACCACGTTCAGTTCCGCAGACCCGGGTCGGGCATCGACGCCGGTTCCGGTTGGGTAGCGCCGCCGAAGCGTGACCGGCACCGTCCGAGCTAGCTGGTGGAACCGGTCCTCTGCCCGGGGCTCCTGGCATTGCAGCTGCTCGCACCACGGCGGGCAGGGGACGGCCTCGTACCGTTCGGGTTCGGTCATGGCGTCTTCTCCTCGGGTCGTCGCCGACGACCATATAGCCCGTGCAGCCGGGCAGGGAAGACATCTGCACACATGGATTTCAGCGGCGCACCTAGATCTCGCGCTGCTACGCTGTGCGGCATGTCCGCCTCTCGACTCGCGAGCGCCTTTCGAGAGTCGCTCTATGCCTACATACCTGTGCCGAGCTCCCCGGAGGGGATCGGAAGTGGTGCGAGCGACGCGGCGAAGCAGTGGCGCTACAACCGCGCTGTGGACGGCATTGCCAGCACTGGTACACCTGTAAAGACGATCCACGGCGCAGCGCGCTACAACGCGGCCTACGCGATCCTAGGGGGTGGCACGAAAGCAAACGGCGGTGGCGGTGTCGCCGGAGGGTTAGCGTCCCAGGTGCACATCGGCAAACTCACAGGCGTCGCGGCGGAACTCGCATACCCACTCTTCGCGGCGGGGTGCCACCTTGCGCTGGATACCACGCGCCGATACGCGATCGCCACGTGGCGTGACCGAAAGTCCGCCGCTGACTCTCGCGCGCTTGATGAGGCGTCCTAGAGCGACCTTCCGCCTCTTGAGCGGATTTCTGTTGCGTCAAGCCGACGATCTCATTTACACCTTCGACGGGCGATCTGTCCACGGCGGCTAAGCCCCGGAAAGTGAAATTGACGGCATCCGCGGTGGACTCGCTGGCGAGATAGCCAGGTGTCCACACGCGGATGCCGCCACAGGTAGGGCAGGTGTTCTCAGCAGGGTGGTTCCGATGCGGTGTCACCTTCGGCCCGAGTGACTCGAAGCTCGAGGCCCGTCTCGCCGAGTTCCTTCACCATGCAGGCCCAGACCAGCGCCTCGACATAGTTCGGATGGAGGCTCGGGTCGCTGCGCCACTCCTGATCGCCAGCGCGCCGCGCCTCGACAGCGAATTCGCCCGGGACGAGCAGGAGTTCGGCGATGGGGGTAGGGATGTCGGTAGGGTCACCGTCCGTGCCCTCGAGGCCCACCAGAACGACGTTCCCGACGAGCCGCGCCCGTCTGCGTCCGTATCCCTGGTGGAACCACCAGAGGAAAGTTGCCCTCCGGTTGAACGGCAACGCTTGGGCGATGCCGTTCTCGTTCACGACTAGTGTCACGCCGATGTCCGGCAGATCGACGTGCTCGATCCAACCGCCCGCCTCTGCCTGATAATCCTCGAGCGTTCGAAGGTCCCTCGGCTCGATGGGCTCGGTGTCATTCGCGGGGATCACGATGGCTTGCACCATGGTCCTTCCTCCTTTGCGTAAGCGACCGAGAACAGGGCTGTTCTCTTCAAGTCGCAGCACGCAAACGAAGACGCACTCGGAGCTTGGGTTACAGGGTGGCCGGCCGGGAGAGAACCGCGAGGTCCTTCATCCCGGGCCGACCACCCTCTTTGGTAGAGCAGGGCTCAGCTGCTGGCTGGACGCTTCGCTGACGCCGTCTTCGCACCGGTGGTTCCGGTATCGAAGATGGCAGCGATCGCATCGCGCCTGACAGCGGCATCCCGCTCGATCTCGTCGCGCACAGCCTGTGCACGCTCCAGCACGGAAGGATCCGACTTCGTCTTCTCGATCCAGGCCTCCAGGGCCAGGCGAATCTCGTCGGTGACCGTGCGATCGTTCAGCTGGGCAATGATGTCCAACTGCGCACGGGTCGACTCACTCAACCTGACAGCAAGCGTCTTCACCGGGCCATAACCCAGACTGTTCGCCGACTGACCTGACACTGACTCGCTCATATGCGAATCACCTCCTTGACGGAAGCGGCCGAGAACCCGGTGGTTCCCTGGAAGCCGCAGACCGGCAAGGAAGGCGAGCGTGGCTGCGCGACGCTCTTAGCTAACGACGGGGCAGCGCAGGGGGCAAGCGTCCGATCACTGTCACGCTAGGCGGAAGAATCAGCCGAAGCAGCATCGTGCGCGGTCGATGCTGCCATTATCGCGACATACCTACGAGGGAGGCCCGCTTCGTGAGCGAGATAGCCGACCCGCGCTCTTCCCTGTTCGAGCGCATCGAGTGCATCAGGAATCTCTGTGACTCTCTCGGGAGCGCTGTAGTGAGATTGAATAGCTCCTGGACGGTCCGCGAGACTCTTCCGACGCTCGAACGCTGACGTCCGAGCAGATCCGCGCAGTTCGGCGCAAGCAAGTTCCACCAGTGCCTCTACGCTGATTCGCCATGCTCGACTTATTTCGATGAGTGAATCGAAGCTTGCATCAGCGACCGCGGCGGCCAAAGCTCCCATGTTCGCATTCGTAGGAGGGTAGAGCATGGCGGCGGCGAAGCGATGCGCTTCCTTCTCCCGCTCACCAAGAGTCATGCCGTCGTCTGCGCCATGCATCACAAGATGCCCAACCTCATGCAACACTGAAAAGCGCTGGCGAAGGTGATCACCCCCTGCCGGGTTTAGCACGACGAGTGGCAGGCGACCAGCTCTTGCTGAGAAGGCGGACAGGCCAGCCGAGGCAACGGGTCCGTAACCGACTACGATTCCGAGGTCACGTGCTACCTGAACAGTGTCCTTGATGGGTGACGTTCTCGGCAATCCCAGGCCGTCGCGTGTGTTCATGGCTGCGACGGTAGGAGCGTTGCCTGCGTTGTGTCGCCGTATGCGTTCAAGCTCGGCGGACCACTCATGTGTTCCTAGGTGCTCAACGAACCGCGCAAACAGTCGGGCATAGGCGCCGAAGCGCTCGAGCGCCCATCCTGCGTTTCTCCGAGGTTGACGAAAGAACGCATCCTGCAATTCCGGAACGGGGCGCGAATCGGTCAGGAACCTGACGTCTGTCTGCAACTCATCCGCGAGACGAGTCAAAGTGCTGAGTGGAGGGTTTGTTCGGCCCTGTTCCCAGTTAAGCACCGTGCCCGGTGTGCGCCCCACGCGGGACGCCAAATCGGCCGCGAAAGGTACTTGAGCAAGATGCTTCGCAAGCTCTAGTCGTTCGGGGTCGAGCTTGTACTCGGACACGCCATCTCGCGACTGATCCGACACTTCTCCCTCGCCTCCTGACCTGACATTACGATGGCAGGTGGGCCCAGGCAATAGAGGCAACGAGGATTTCGCGGCATGTCGGCGCGGCGCAAAGCAAAAAACCGTCAATTGCGTGACACTGGCGGCGTGAAGCTACGAAGTCTGGCATTGAGTATGCGACACGCCGTGGGCGCTGATACGCTGACTACCTCCGGACTGCTAGGCGTCCGGGAGAGGCCCCCGAGGGCTTCTCACCTGATTCTTGTTGACCGCGACCGGGGAATGATGTATACCAAGGGTGTACATGGAGCGCCTTACGCCAGAACAATTTCATCCGGTCGACAGATGCCCTCGCTGCGGGAACGAGCTCGACCTGCCACCGCCTCCGAGGCAGCTTTTAAGATTGCCGAGGTGGATTTTGCCTGACGTAAGTAGTCGCACTAGTAGTCGGCGATCATCTGTTGAGCAGCCGTCTGCAGTTGACCACAGTCCCGTGACTGTCGACCAGAATCTCGTCGCGGAGTCTCACAAGCAAGAAGGATCTGTGGCGTCAATCAGGGATGTGCGGATGAAAGCAGTCGAGTATGGCCGCTACCCTGTCAAGCGGGTAGTGGTGCCCATACCTAGCAAGCCGTCCCACGAAAGCAAGCTGAGCGTCCATGTCAAGCGCAAGTCGCGTTAGCGGGGTGGCGGGACACTAGTACGAGAACGTAACCTCTCCTCGAGCTATCGACTCGATCATGACGCCGCGCTCCTCAGGCGCGAACAGTGCCCTACCTGCCGCGTCGAGCATGTTGAAGAGGATGCCCGCGTTCTCCTTCACACGCGGATTTAGAGAGCTTGTCGATTCTGACCTCATCGATGAGAGCGACAACACACCGACCTGAATGTGGCATCCCCCGTATTTCTCTTCCTCCGGCTGCATGTAGCGAACCGGCTTTGATAAGAAGGAATGCCATCGAGTCCGTTGGGTCGGCCCCGTCGCGTAAGTTGGTGCGCCATTGATGAAGGCGGTCGTCGCGGGATAGTTCGCTCCGATGCCGATGCGCTCACGGCGCGCCATGTCCATCTCGGGCCAGTCCCCGGTAGACGACGCCCACAGGCGAAGTTCCCGCGACTGCGGTTCCCACCTAACCCACGCTTCAAGGCGCATGTCCTCGTCTTCGTCGCTGTCGAGCACCTCCCTCACGACCGGAAGGACCGCCAACGCGAGCAAAGAATGAGCGTACGACTGCATCTCGGGTACCGAGATGGTCTCATCGTCGCGCCAAGCTCGCCACCACGACTCAAGTCGCGATCCATACCTAGGCGACGATCCTGGGCCGGCATAGTCGCGCTTCCGCGTTCCCTTTGGGGGCCTATGGAGCTTGAGGGCAACACGAACCTCCTCTAGCAACTGCGGTGCCTGAAAATAGAAGGGAGGGCTAACAAGATTCATTCCGAGCGCCGACGCGCGATCACGTTCGACTTCCACGAACGATGCTGCAACTTCGTCGCTGAGCCTGCTCAGATCTAGTCCCTGGAGGGGACGAACTGCATAGCACTTACGGTCGTGAAACGCGCGGGCGCGCTCGGTCAGTGCGTGGAGAAGTGGAGGGTCAGTGAGGCTCGATCCGACAACCATAATGTCGCGCTCGCGAAAGAGCAGTCCGAGAATTTCTTCCGTGTTTGTCCGCGTTGCGACGTAGTCTCCCTCGCTGAAGACGGGGTACGCGTGCTCGTCTGGAAGAACGATCGTGACTTGGTCGCCGTCCGGTTGCGAATCCGCGTGTAGTTCGCGCTGCTCAAGCCCATGTACGTGTACGAGCGTTATGCGTGTCTTATCCGCAGCAGAGGCAACGAGTCTCTCGCGCTTCTCATCCGTGAGCGTGGTGGCTTCGCCATCTGCGGTTACTCCGAACGCGAATACATCCACACCTTGAAACGAAGCATCCCCATCCCGTAGAAGGTTCGAGAGCTCCCCAAGAAGAAAGTCGTCATAGTTGGGTGTTACGACGACTACGCTCTGGGAGGCACCAACGAAGTCGTTTGCAAGGGCGACGACTCGCTCATTGAAGTAGCTTGGCTCGACCTGGGATCCTCCGTAGAGAAGCTCGTGGATCGCACGAGTGAGAGCGCGCTTCGGCTCGTCGGCAAAGCGCTTCTGGAACTGTCGTTCAATGGCGGATGCGGCTGCGAGTTCACCGATGGTCCTGACAATTGATATCCGCTCGGCGTAACTGCCAAGGTCTTTGTCGAGCAAATGGGCAGACATGCCCGCCCAGGTGAGTCCCGTTCGCTCGATTGATGCTCCTGCGCCCACAAATATCGTCACGTTCTCGAGACGCGCCATCTCGTCGATCGCGTTGTGAGTTGAGCGATCGTGAAAGAAGGGCTCAGCGAGTCCAACTAGCGCATCGATCATGGCGAGATCGTAGCAGCGACCCTCTCCCAGCCGTGGCACGCAGTCCGGCGCGCGCTCGGGACGCTGCACACGCTGCCCCGGCGTGATCCGGAAGTTCCCTCAGGTGGAGTCTCACGTTGAGGGCCCGTGATGGTATTGGTGCCAACGAAATCCTTCAAGTCATGTGGTTCGCCAACGCCACCCGAGCCCGCTAAATAGACCTCCGTGGGCGTCACGGATCCGCAGCGAGGCTATACCCTTGCGCAACTCTGTCAGGTTGTAGGAGTTGGCCGTGGCTGGCCGCGCATAGGGACTAACGGCCTCGAACTTCCAAACCTCGCGCGGTTTCTCGCCAATGAACGCAACCTGTATCGACGCGAGCAGCGATCGCTCGTGGAACGCGCGACTTGCCAGCGTGATCGGCTCCTGCTCGCCCGCGCCTTCTGGCGGCCTAATCGTGAACCGCAAGTCATAAACCTCACCTCGCCTCATCGGTGATGGCTCGGTGCGCTGAAGGTTTAGGTGCCAGAAGTGGTCGTTCCAGCCTGCTCCTGGCACCCGTCGCGAGTTGACCTTGAACGCGCCACCGGGCTCAGCTCTGGTGATGCCGTCGTACGAGCGAGTGATGGTGAGGTAGTCCATCTCGTCGAAGGTCGCGATGAAGCGGTAGTGCTCCCGCGTTTCTTTCCACATACGGTTCTCGACGACGATCAGGGTGCTGGTGGTCTGGTAAATGATGCCGTTGTGCATCTCGGGCACTTCCAGCAAGACCGGTGACTGGGGGTAGCGCCCCGTCACGAGACGAGTGAAGAGTCTCTCAAGCGCGGGTCGCTCGCGGTCGGCGACCGTCTCGGCGCTACGCCCGATGCGGTTTCCGTGAACCCTGCGACGCTCCATGAGCCGAGGTGAACCCGTGGTCCCCGGACTGAGAGCGAAGACATCGAGCAGGAGAGCTTGGTCCTCGTTGCTCCCCGCGTGGATGGCTGAGAGGAACCGGCTACGGACCCGCTCGAAGGAGTCATCGGGCTTTTCACGGAGCACCTCGGCGAGCATGCCCGTGGGATTGAGTCTGCGCTCGGTGAAGCCTTCGTTCTTACGCATGAACTCGAGCTCGGCGGCGAGATCATCTCCACGAAGCTTCGCCACATCGAGTTCATCTTGGGTCACGATGTCGCCCCCTTCCGTCGCGTGATTCCAACTTTTTCACCACTTCCGATCGGACGCGAGTTCGGTTTCTACCGTCGATGTCACCTAACCGATTGCGACAGGAAGGAACCGACATGTTGGATCCCAAGAAGGACCTCGCCCCGTTGGGTGGAGCGTTTAGTTCGAATGGTCTGGCTCAGATGAGCTGGAACATGCAACGGCAAGCCAGCCGCGAGGTGGAGCGGGTGCAGGCTCGCGCGCTGGTAGCGGAGACGCAGGAGCAGGGGCGGGCGTTCATCGCCAACACTGCGCTGCAGAACGTCGGCGCGCTCACAGCCCTAGAGCAGCACCTAATCACGGTCGCGCCGCTGGGCGAGTCCCGCTACCGGCACATCGTCGACGCCTACGCGATGGGCGCTGCCTCGGCCATTGCGAGGTGGTGAGCGATGACTCTCCTGGCCGCGCTCCTGCTGCCCGTATTCGCGGCCGGTGCCGCGATCAACGGTGCGGTGGTGGGCGGTGAGTGGGCCGTCGGCAAGCTCCGCGACCGGAAGGCCCGCAAGCGAGCTCAGATCGAGGCAGAGCTCGACCGGAAGCAGGCTCAGCTTCGCGCCACGATCCTGCGGCTAGCGGCGGAACTGAACGGCGACGCGCTTGAGGCCCGTAAGGCCCTCATCCGCGAGTCGTTCATGGCCTCCGGCCGCATCCCGGACGACGAGTAGCAACGGTGAGGGCTCGGCGGCAGCGCATATGGCGGCGCTCCCGCCGAGCCCTCTTCATCTCTAGGCGTTGTGAAATCCACACCACGACCGTCAGTCAGATTCGTCTCCTGACCTCTGGCGCGAGTCTCCGGGTCCGACCTCGCGTCCACATGTAGCGCACGGATTGAGCGATCGGACACTAGAAGATTTCATCTTTCGCCGTCATAACCAGTGACGGTAACCGCGCCACATCATCCGCGGATTCACGAAGGGAGGGAACACACACATGAACACCACCATCAACACGAACAAGGGCGCCGAGACGTCAGCGAAGACGGCGCTGCGGTATTCCACGGCGATTCTCGACGCACCTTGGCCGACAGGCCAGCGAGGCACGCTCGGAGCAGGGCGCCACTACCCGCTGATGACCATCGAGCAGATCCGTGGCCTCCCCATCCCGGACCTCATGGCAGAGAACGCGCACCTCTACATGTGGTGCTACCCAGCAACCCGCGCACTCGCCGAGGAAATCATGCGCGGCTGGGGCTTCGAATTCAAGGACGAGTTCGTCTGGGGCAAAGACCAGATGGGCCTCGGCCAGTACTTCCGCCACGCCCACGAGACACTCCTGCTCGGCGTGAAAGGCAAGCTCACGTTCCGATTCCACGGGCAACGCTCGTTCGCGATGCTGCCGCGTCAGGACCACTCCCACAAGCCGGAAGAGGTCCACATCATGATCCAGCGCTGTAGCCCCGGCCCATATCTGGAGCTCTTCGCCCGCCGGCCGTTCCCGGGTTGGCACGTCTGGGGCAACGAGGTCACCTCGGATATCCGCGTCCTTGGCTACCCCGTACCGAGCGATGCCCGCTTCGAGGAGGTCGCCGATGTCTAACCCTCCCGTTTCAATCCCGAATCCCACCACCCGAAAGGAACCTGGCCATGTCGAATCCCGAGAAGGGTCCGCTGAACGCCCTGCTGTCCGCCGTCTTCTTGCTGTGCGTTATCTGCGTCCTGCTGTGGGTCGCGGTCACGATCATCCAGGCCATCTGGGTCTGGTTGCTCATCGGCCTGCTCGCTGCCGGACTCGTCTGGGTCGTCGTGGTCGCGCTGCGGCTGCGCCGAGACCGCTGGTAACGGCCTGGGGAGGTGCATGGTGAGCCGCAAGAGGGGAAGGCCGCGCCGCGAGTACCGGATCCGTGTCCGGGCCGAGCGTCGCCTCCCGATCGACTACCCGAAGCTCGCCCGGGCGCTGCTCGAGCACGCCGCCATCGAAGACGCAGCCCGCAGGGAAGGCGAGACCTCATCTCAGGCGCGGGACACCAGCGACGTCCCTGAGCGCGAAGGAGGCGAGTGATGGAGTGGCGTGAACTGCACTGGCCCCGACCCCTCGCAGCCCCAGCAGCCCTCGGGCTGCTCCGGGCGCTGGCTGCCGATGACCACCGGGGGCCACTCATCTGGGAAGCCCGCACCGAGGCAGGGCACACTCGGCATCTGCTCGGTGCCGAAGGAACCGACCTGTCTGGCACGCTCTCCCTGATCCGTCGCCTCATCCCCGACGTGGCGATCACCGACCTGGTGGAACCACGGCAGGAGGTGGAGCGAGCCGGGCGGGTGCAGATCCGCCGCCCGAGTCTGAACCTCTCCCTCGAGACCAGCGACGAGAGCCTCCGGGCGCTGCTCGCTGCTCTGTCAGGAGCGACCGGCAAGGACGACGTCCTGGTCGTACAGGTGATGCTGGGTCGCGGCCAGGCCCCAGAGATCCTGCCGCCGAACGCTGCCGACCCTTCGACATCCTGGATGGATCTGCTCACGACCGGACCGAGGAAGGCGACCAGCTTTTCGCGGGCGCGGCTGGAGGGGAAACTGGCACAGTACCGATTCCGCGCCGTCGCCCGCATCGGGATCTCGTCGACCTCACCCGTACGCCGCCGCCTCCTCGTCCACAGCGCGCTCGCCGCACTCCGGACGCTCCAGAGCAGCGGCACCACCATCTCACTGGCCAGCAAGAAACCAGAGAACCTCGACACCGCCCGCGTCCCGCTGCGTCAGCCGCTGCGCCTCACGCCCGAGGAAGCGCTCGCCCTGCTGGCCTGGCCGGTCGGGGAAGCGGACCTGCCGGGACTACCCCCGGCGCACCCGCGCCTGATCTCGCCACCCAAGATCTACAAGGTGCCGAAGGAACGGGTCTTCGCGCTCAGCACCGCACCTGGGCCGGAGACCTGCGTCGGCATTGGGATTGAGGACAGCCTCCGCCACACCCATATCTACGGACCTACAGGGGCCGGCAAAAGCACCCTCATGCTGCACCTCATCGCCGCCGACATCCAGGCGGGCCGGAGCGTGGTCGTGATCGACCCCAAGCGGGATCTCGGCACCGACGTCCTCACCCTTGTCCCGGAAGACCGGCACGGCGATGTTGTCGTCATCGATCCGACGCTGCCCAACCCCGTAGGCGTGAATCCGATCGCCAACGCCGGTGATGACGCCGCGCTGGTTGCCGACAACGTCCTCGCGATCTTCAAGGGCCTGTTCCCGTCAGAGTTCGGACCACTCACCTCGGACACGCTGCACGCGTCACTCCTGACTCTCGCCGCCAACCCCGGCTCGGCCCTGACTGATCTGCCGTCGCTCCTGACCGACCCGACCTTCCGGCGGAATGCCCTGCGGGCCGTCGACGATCCGGTACTCCAAGGCTTCTGGGCCCAGTTCGACGCCAAGAGCAGCGGACAACAAGCCGCTGCGATCTCACCGGTACTGACCCGGCTGCGGCAGTTCATTCTCCGCCCAGGCCTGCGTGCTGTGCTCGATCAGCCCGAGCCGCGGTTCGCGCTCGAAGACATCGTGACCAAGCCCCGCATCGTCGTCGTCACCCTCAACAAAGGCGTACTCGGCCCGAAGGCAGCCGAGCTTCTCGGGTCGCTGGTGGTGTCGCAGCTGTGGCAGCTGATCCTGCGCCGGGCCTCCGTCCCGCAGAGCGAGCGGACCCCGATCTCGATCTACCTCGACGAAGCCCAATCGTTCCTGCACCTCGACTCCGACCTCGGCGAAGCCCTCGAGCAATCCCGCTCGCTCGGTGCCGCCTGGCACCTGGCGCACCAGCATCGGGCCCAGTTCCCCGACAAGCTCCTGAAGGGAATCGACGCGAACGCGAGGAACAAGATCATCTTCGGTCTCGAAGACGAACACGCCCACCAAGCCGCTCGGACCACCGGCCTATCCGCCGAGGACTTCTCCCGCCTCCCGCCCTACGAGATCTACACCAGCCTCCAGAACAAGGGCCGCCGCACGGGCTGGTTCTCTGCCCGCGTCCTCCCACCACCCAAGATGGTCGCTTCCACCGACGCGGTCATCGCCGAGAGCCAAGCCCGGTACGGGCGGATCGAGACCCCTCCCGTGCAGCTGAAGCTCCCGCTGGACTTCCACGACGACGAGCCACTCGGACGCCGGAAACGGAGCCACTCATGAGAACTACAGCAGAGGTACAGCAGTGTCCGTTCGGACGTCTGTTCACTAACACTTCCACCGCCCAATTCCCACGACTTTCCGCCAATGCCCCCTCCGTACGGGAAACGACTATCCCGCCCTTGGCGGGATCCCTCACCGCCCGAGACGAGTACGGAGGCGCGCGATGACAGATTCCAGCACTTCGCGGATCAGCGCCTCTCGGCTACGTCACCTCCGCGGCGAACTCTCCGATCGCGACCGCGACATCCTCCAATTCCTCGCGCGCCACCGATACGCGACAACCGTCCACCTGAGGCGCGTCTACTTCACCGACCACGCAACGCTCACGGCCGCAACCAGGGCTACCGTCCGAGTCCTCGACAGGCTCCTCACCAACCGACTCATCGGCAGGCTTGAACGTCGCATCGGCGGGCAACACCACGGATCTGCCGCTTACATCTGGCACCTCGACGTTGCAGGGGAACGCCTCACCCGAACGCCCGGCGCCACCCGCCGCCGCCTCGGCGACCCATCCACGACCTTCCTCGACCACACTCTCGAAGTCACCGACACCCACGTCCACCTCCTCGAAGCGACACGAACAGGGCCATACGCCCTGACCAACGTCCAGGTGGAGGCGGAAGCGTCGCGCACCTTCGCGGCCTCCACAGGAGGAACCCGTGTTCTGCGGCCGGACCTCTTCATCACCCTCAGCACAAGCGATTACGACGACCACTGGTATCTCGAGGTCGATCGTGGAACCGAGTCGATGCCAACTCTCGTCGCCAAGTGCCACGCCTATGAGGAGTACCGGCGTACCGGACGCGCCCAAGCCGAGCACGGCGTCTTCCCCCGAGTGCTGTGGATCGTGCCGACCGAGAAGCGCGCGGAGAGCCTCCGGAAGGCGATCGCTGCCGACACCACGCTCACCGACCGCCTGTTTGTCACGACCACACCTGATCGCTTCCTGACCACTCTGCTACCCCACGAGAGCACCGATGCATGACATATAAATCCCAGATCAGTTGACAATTCCACATCACCAAACATCTGGACTTAACCCACGAGTTAAGCGTTAATCCGAAGGCCACCCGCCGACTCAAAGCGGGACCCGGCAGAAAGGAGGGAAACACCCTTATGAACCAACACCAACCACACACCGACGAGCGGGTGAGGCGCGCTCGGGCCAAGTTTGCGACGGAGAATCCCATTGCACATGCCCTACACGAGTTCTGGCGCGCACAGAGCGAAGAGCATGGTCGCCTCGTGCGCGAGGGCAAGGCCCGCGCTAAAGCCCGCCGAGAAGCCGAAGCACGCGCCGGGGCCGCAGCATCCGTCGCTGATCAGGCCGACAAGTAGAGCAGGGAAGAGCCCCATGACTGACACGACCAGAACCCCGACTCAGGGAGCCCGCCGCACAACCTTTACGGACTGGGAGAAGATCCTGGCGGTGGAAAGCACCGCACTGCCGACGACCGCCGCAGAAAACCAGGCAGTCGTCTACCTCCGCGTCTCGACGCCTCGCCAGATGCTCACGGCGATCGATATCGACGCTGACGGCAACTCGATTGCCACCCAGCGTGAGGCGTGCATCGTTCGCGCCAGGCAGGCCGGCGCACCCATCGCCGCGGAGTTCGTCGAGCCCGGAAACTCTGCGCAGTCCATCGGCAAGCGCCCTGTCTTTCGTTCAATGCTGCGCTACATCGAGGAACACCCAGAGATCACCCACGTCGTGATCTACATGCGCTCGCGGGCGTTCCGCAACCTCACCGATGCCGCCCTCACCAAGCGCGTTCTCTCGGCCATGGGCGTCAAGCTCGTTTCCGCCAAAGAGGACTTCGGAGAGGGCTACATGGGTGACGCCATGGAAGCCATGGTCGACGTCTTCAACGAGATGCAGGTGCGCCAGTCCGGCGAAGACATCAAGCAGAAGCTCCTCCACAAGGCCAAGAGCGGCGGCACCACCGGACGCGCCAAGCTCGGCTACATCAACGACCGCAAAGACTTCGACGGACGGCTCGTCAACACCATCGCCATCGACCCGCAGCGCGCCCCGCTCATCACCTGGGCCTTCGAGCAATACGCGACGGGTGAGTACAGCATGATCAAGCTCGCCCAGATGCTCGCCGAGCAAGGGCTCACCACACGCAAGTCTTCGAAGTGGCCGGAGCGCCCCTTGTCGCGCAGCCAGCTGGGTCAGATCCTGCGCGACCCGTACTACCTCGGCATGGTGACCTTCAAAGGCAACGTCTATCCCGGACGCCACGAACCGCTGGTCACCCCGGAGCTCTTCGAACGCGTGCAGATGGTGATTGATGCCCGTGTGAAGCGGGGACAGCGCGACCGCGTCCACAATCACTTCGCACGCGGCATGCTCCACTGCGGCCGCTGTCACGAAGTCGGACGCGAGCACCGCCTCATCTACACCGAGGCGAAGAACCATGCCGGAGAGCTCTACTCGTACTATCTCTGCCGCGGGCGGCAGGACGGCGTCTGCGATCTGCCTTATTTACCCACCGAAGAGATCGAGCGGGCCCTGACTCGCGAGTTCAGACTCCTCGGCCTCTCCCCCGAGACCATCGACGAAGCCAAGACCGAAGTCGCGGCGGCATTGCAGGAAGTCCTCGCGGGGCAGAAGGAAGAGAAGGCCCGGCTCGCTAAAGAACTCAAGAAGCTGGACGGCAAGGAGGAACGCCTCATCGATCTCGCCGCGGACGGATCGCTTGCTACAGACGCACTCAAGCGCCGCCTCCGCGACATCCAGGTCAAGAAGCATCAGGTGCGCTCCAGTCTGGACACGACGTCTCACGCGCTCGAGGAGCGCACCAGCACCGTGCTTAGCTACCTCGACCTCATGAGCCGCCCCGACGCACTGTTCGCCGCCGCCAGCGGACCGATCAAGCGAAAGCTGCTCGCCGCGTTCTTCACCAGCATCTGGATCGACGACGATGGCCACCTCCTGACCGTCGAGCGCGAGTTCCAGCCGATCGTCGCCGACACCCGCGATGCCGCGCTCCACCCACGCTCGGCCAACAAGAAAAGCGCCGGAGAAATCTCCGACGCTTCCTCTGTCGAACACTCAAACCAATATCTCAAGGTCATTTGTTCGAGTAAGACTAGTTTGGTAGCAGGAGCGGGGCTCGAACCCGCGACCTCACGATTATGAGTCGTGCGCTCTCACCAACTGAGCTACCCTGCCGCACGGCATCCGTCGGTCACGAGATGGATGCTGCGAGCCCCGAGTCAGGATTGAACTGACGACCCCTTCCTTACCATGGAAGTGCTCTGCCACTGAGCTATCGGGGCGAAGCCCGGCGCGCGGGCAACTAGAAGAGAATATCAGAGCGCTGTCGTCGGAGAGAATCCGCTCCTGTGGTGATTACTGGTTGACGACAGCGGGGGCATCGGGCACGGTCACGACCGTCGATGCCACGTTGTGCGCCGCCAGCCAGGCCATCGGCTCTGTCGGGGTCTTGCCGTTCAGTAGAACTTCGAAGTGCAGGTGCGGACCCGTCGAGCGACCCGTGGTACCCACGGTTCCGACGACGTCGCCGAGCCTGATGACCTGACCCGGCTGAACGCGGAGCGAGCCGTACTGCATGTGCGCATAGTTCGTGGAAATAAGCTCGCCGTCCACGATGCTGTCGATGACGACGCGGGCGCCGTAGGCACCTCCGGCCTCGGTAGCGATACGGACGATACCGTCGGCGACAGCGTGGATCTCAGCGCCCTGCCCACCGGGCGCGAAGTCGACTCCCTCGTGCATCCGGCCCCACCGCATGCCGTACGGAGAGCTGATCGGAACTCCGACCGTGAAGGGGTACTGCACGGCAGCCGCGGCGTTGTTTACGTACGTCGACGCGATCTCTCGCACGCCAGCCTCGACCGCGAGCTCAGCCATGGACACAGCCGAATAGCCTTCCTCACGGCTGAGAGCAGTGGTGGATGCTTCGGCTGGCGCAACGTACGCCTGAATGTCCTCTTCGGGCGTCGCGGTCGGTTCGACGTCGGCCAGCGCGACGATAGAGGCTGTGGGGCCTTCGCCGCCGCCGGCAGCTGCGACAGCCTCAACAGGCGTGGTCATGCCGACGGCGAGCAGTCCGACGATGCCCATGACGCCGACCGAGAACGATGTGGTTGCGAGCTTGCGCACGGATCCGAGGCGGGGACGACGGCGAGCCACATGATCGGGCTCAACGGCCTCGGACTCATCTGCGGGCGACGAATCCGCTGCCGCTGACGTCTCCCGCGCAAGCGTAGGTGTCTCCCCCGTAGCGCCGAACGTGCGCACGACTTCGTCGAAGAGGTCACCGTTGCCGCCGGCCGCCGGCGCAGCCGACTCATCGGCGAACGAGGGCTGCTCCGCAGCGGCCTGGTCGGACACTTCCGCTACCGTCGCGCCATCGTTGCCAGAAATGGCGGTGTCAGCATCGACAGAAGCGGGCGCTGCTGCAGCTTCCTCGGGAACGTCGCCGACCGAGACGAATCCGATCACCGCGTCAGATTCGACCGGCTCGGAAACCGGAGAGCTGGGGACGGCGCTAGCACGGCGCGCGCGACGTGTCAGCGGCGCGGCCGGCACAGTGACCTCCGCAGCGGCGGTCGCCTGCTCAGTCGGGCGGGGAGAATCGAGTCCGGCACCCGAAAGGGCGTCAGCTTCGGCATCCGTCAGCGGAACGTTGTGCGGCCTCGACCGCAGTCCTGCCGGCCTCGGAGCGAGCGAACCGGCCGACGTGTCGGGGCCCGCGGCTGCGGCTTGTGGATCGACTCGGCGTCCGCGGCGCAGGTCTGCGCGAGAAGAGCCCGATGCCTCCGACGCCTGCACAGGCGTGGGGGTTGTGCGACTGGAGCGGCGCGTTGGCGCTGCGTCAAGCGCAGGAATATCGGGGGTCACGGATCTCGCTCTCGGTCGTTCGGGTACGACGCGGGTGTTTCGAATGGTTCTCACCCTGCTCCGCGCGGATTTCACCGGTGCGCAAAGAAGGTAACGATACGGTAAACGCTACCCGCTCCCACCTGAGAAAGCCATGGGCGGCGCCCATTCTGCGGATTCCACAGTGGTATCCGCAGATCCGTTGTCAGGGTTGCGCGAGTGTAGACAGGCGCTCGAAGATCCCGGGAATCGCGGCGATCACCAGAACGCGACCGGTGTCGTCCGCCGGAAAAAGCTCGAAGCGTCCCCCAGCTTCGGTCACGATCAGGGCCGCCGCGGCGTGGTCCCAAGGCTTGAGCCCCCGCTCGAAGTACCCGTCGACCCGGCCGGCCGCTACCGAGCAGAGGTCGATGGATGCCGCACCCATGCGGCGAATATCGCGAGCGATCGGCATCACGCGGGCAACGCGGCCCAGATCGCCCGCGTGGGTGGCGGGGTCGTACCCGAAACCCGTCGCCAGCAACGCGCCGGCGTCGGAAGCATCAGCCTCAACATGGAGCCGCCGCTCATCCAACCACGCCCCCGCGCCCCGGGCCGCGTGGAACATCTCATCCAGCGACGGCACGTACACGGCCGCGGCGAGAGCCGTCCACGACTCCGGGGCAGCGCTGCCTTGCACTGCTGCGATGCTCACGGCGTAGAACGGGATGCCGTACGCGTAATTGACGGTGCCGTCGATCGGGTCGACGACCCACGTGACGCCGCTGGATCCCGGGTCGGCTTCAGACTCCTCACCGAGAAAACCGTCAGCCGGTCGAAGCGCTCGCAGCCGCGAGCGGATCAGCGCTTCGACCTCGCGGTCGGCTTCCGTGACGATGTCGGCGAGGGCGGACTTGGTGGCCGCGATCGAGACGCCCTCGCTACGTCGCTGTCGCGCCAGATCTCCCGCTTCGCGAGCGAGGCCTACAGCGATACTTTCAAGTTCTCGCGGGTCGGGGTGGTTCACCTCTTCACGCTAGCGCCCGATCACGATTGCCGCGGCGGGTCCGCAGAGTCGTCGGCGGGTCCATCCGCGGCCGACTCCGCCACAGCGTCGGAACTCGTGTCCGAATCGACCGACACCGAAGATTCGGGGGCAGCGTCAGCGGCCGTCGACGCGGATGGTTCGGCTTCGGGAGTCGGCGCAGCAGCGCTCGGCGCGGGGGTCGGTGAGACCGGCGCGAAGATCTGAGCGCCGGGCGTAGGGCGCCCCGTGTAGTAGGCGTTCCAGTCGGGCGAACCATCGGGCAGCATCGGCAGGGGCGTGACGCCGTCGATGTACATCGGCCACGGAAGCAACTCTTGTTGAGTGCGCGCTGGCGCAGCGGGCGCGGGCGCCACCGAAGCAGCCGGCACCCCGCCCATCGGCCGGGGAGCGAAGAGCAGATTGAGCAGGGGCACCAGTGCCGTGCCGACCGCGGCGAGAATCACGACCGCCACGACCACGCGCCAGTAGAACTCCGTGAAGTAGATCCAGTCGCTGAAGACCAGGGGCGTCAGCAGCAGCAGTGCAAGCACCGCGACCAGCCCGACCGTGACGGGAGCAAGGATGCGGTTCATTGGCGTGATCTGACGCAACGCAGCCCGCAGGAAGAACCGCGCGTGGAGCAGAGCGAGCTGAAGCACGAGGACCACGAGGAGGAAGCGGAGGAACCGTTCGGGGCCGACGAAACCCCATTCGTAGAACGACCACGGCTCGGGCATCCAGATCAGGATGATTCCCGCAAGCAGTGCGACGACCCAGGTCGCGATGCTGGCGATGGCGAACCACGCCGGACGGCGCGGCGCGAGCCGAGCTTCCATGATCGCGATACCGGCGAAACCGGCGAACAGCAGCACGGTTACGAATGCGCGGAAGATGGAACCGGCCTGCGGGCCGACAAGCACCCAGACGACGCAGATGAGGGCCGCTGCGACGAGCGCGCCGACTGCGACCCAGATCGCCGCCCGGGCATAGGGCGACCGCGCAGCGAAGGATTGGTCGGGGGTTTCGGCAGCTGGCGGCGGCGACGGAACGTGCGGCGCTGGGGCGTCAGGCGACGGCGTGGTCATGAATCCTCCCGAGGATCGATGTCGCTGTCATCCTCGCACGCGAACCTCAGATCGAAACCCCCAATTCGCCTCAGTTGTGGACGCGCTGGCTGAGGGCGAGGGTTGGGAGGGGCACGATTTCTGAGAGCCCGTCACTCGCTGTAATATTGCTAGTCGCGCCTCCGGTCGACTGTACAAGCTGGGCGGGTGCGCACTTGGCAGGTTACCCAAGCGGCCAAAGGGATCTGACTGTAAATCAGCCGGCATAGCCTTCGGGGGTTCGAATCCCTCACCTGCCACTCATTGTTCAAGGGCTCTCGCGAAGCGGGGGCCCTTGAACAATTGTGGGCATTGCGGGTTCGAACCCTCGGGTGGGCCCACGCCGCCCGAGGCTCCCCGCGCTGCACAGCGGCGCGTGGACAGGCGGTGGGGACGAATCCCTCACCTGCCACTCATTGTTCAAGGGCTCTCGCGAAGCGGGGGCCCTTGAACAATTCTGGGCATTGCGGTCTCAGGTGCCGATGGGATCCATGTGGTCGTCGGCAAGTGCATCCGGGGTTCGCAGCAGGGCACCGTGGAAGCGGCAGGTCGCCGCGGCGATGTCCATTGCGGTGCCGAGCACGTCAGTCCACTCGTCCGCGGTCGTGGGGTCTTTCTGCACAATCCCGGCGACGAGGGCGGCGAGGGATGCATCCCCCGCGCCCATGGTGTCGGTCACCGCCCCGGGAAGGGACGAGACGGGCTTGGTCACTGTTGCCGGATCGGTGACCAGCGTCGCTCCTGCGGCACCCCGGGTGGCAAGAACGGTCGGCACGCCAAGCTCTCGCATCCGGGTGACCGCGGCATCCAGGTCCGTCTCGTAGAGGAGCGTCGCGTCGTCGTCACCGATCTTCACGACACCCGCCCCGTCGGCGAGCGCTTCGAACCCGCGGCGGAACTCGTCGAGGTCCTTCATCATGCCGGTGCGAGGGTTCGGGTCGATCACGAGGCGATCGGATGCCTCGCCCACAGCGTCGATGAGCGCCGCGGTCTGTTCGGCGTCGTCGAACGGGTAGCAGCTGACGACGATGCGATCGGCATCCGCGATAGCAGCTCGCTGGGCTTCATCGAACGTGAGATGACGGGCCTGGGCCGCGTCGTTGAAAACGTAGGTCGGTTCACCGTCGACCCGCACGCTCACGGCTCGCGAGCTTCCGAGCGGTGAGGGAGAGGCGAGTAGTTGCACGCCGTAGTCGTCGAGGTAGGCCCGGATCTTGGCACCGGCCTCGTCGTCTCCGACCATGGCAATCAGCGTTGTCGGCACGCCCAGTCGCGACAGGCCAACAGCCACATTCAGTGCCGCTCCCCCGACGAACTCCTTCACGCCGGCGTCGTCGCGCAACTCGTCGATCAGCGCATCGCCGATCACTACCACCGAGCTCATGCCGGGGCCTCTCCGTTCTCGAGCACACGCGCGACGAACGCTTCGGTGCGGCGCCGTGTGCCATCAATTTTCAGGTCGACGCTACCGCGCATCTCACTGGGCGCGAGCGGCGCGGCCAGCCGCACGTTGTCGTGGCACGAGAGGTCGGTGCAGATGTAGGTGCCGACGCTGTCACCGTGAGCGCCAGCGTCCCCGGCGCGTCGCGCGGTGAACAGTGAGACCTGGTTGCCGGGCTGCATCGTGTGGCACAGGTTGCACATCGCCGCTCGCGACCGCGACGAACTGTCGGATGCGCGAAGCACGACTCCCCGCGGCTCTCCATCGACTTCGGCAACGAGGTATCCGCGGCCCCGGAACTCGGGGTCGCGCCAGGCGAGAAAGTCGAAGTGATACCAGTCGGTCGTGCGGGCACTCAGCGGAACCTCGATAACGCGAAGCTCGTCGGGTGCAGCGTTGACGAACGACGCGCGAAGTTCCTCTTCGGTAAGCGGACGCATGCCACCTCCTCCCCCGACATCCTACGAAGGTGGCAGCTCACGGAGCAGGGTCTGATCAGTCTCCGGTCCATCCGAGTCGAGCTGCTACCGCGTCGGCCGCACGACGCGGGAAGTCCACCCAGCCGCGCTCGAGCCCACAGAGGATGTCGAACAGCGCCCGCGCCGCCGGCTCGACCTCCTGCGCGACGGCGCGCGCGATCTGCTCGGCCAGCTCCGGGAAGTCGGCTTCGAACCGACGTAGCGGATCGATCCGATCCCGCGTCGGTCCGCACCGGTCGGGAAACCGTCCACGGATCGTCCGCACAAGCAGCTGCACGGCCCAGGTCCTGACGAACTGCCCAGCCACGAGCACCTCTCCGCGGCGAGCGCGGCCGACACCGATGAGGATCTTCACGAGCACGAGTCGAGCGTCCTGGGCGGGATCGAAGCGGTCAGCGAGTGTTGCCCGCTCGCGCGCATCGTCGATGAGGTCGGTCACCGTGTCGGATTCGTCGTCCAGGGCTACCGTCGCGTCCCCGGCGACGGCGCCGGATAACTCGGATGCTTCGGCCACCGCAAACTCCATCACGTGGCCGTCGTCGTAGACGGCGACGAAGCCGATCTCACCCTCACGGGCCGTCAGCGCGAGCGAATCCGGGTCGGGAAGCCAGCCGAGGTCAGGGCGCAGGGCCTGGCCCCGACCCGGCGCGACGATGGCCAAGAAGTCGTGATCCGACCACTCATCACGGCGGTCACGGGCTTGGTCGGATGCCGATCCGAGCAGCGCGAGGCCGACGAGGTCGGGATGCCGCGCAACGCCGTCCACGAGCCCGCGACTGAGCTCGTCGAAACGCTCAGGCGTCGCCATCGCCCGATCCTTCCCGAGACTCCGGCACATCGACGCCCGGGAGGGCCCAGGCTGCAAACGTGGGGCCCGTCGACCGGATGCCGACTCTGCCGTCCGCTGCGGCTGCCAGCGCCGCATCACCGAAGAGTGCCTCCGCACGGTCGGCAGCGATGACCGCGCCGGCGTGAAGGAGAATGTCAGCATCCGTCGTGGCCGCCAACACGAGGATTGATTCCTGTGCGCTCTCGCGCACGAACATGACCGCGTTTTCGTCGACATGGACCCAGCGCAGCCCGCCGGTTGCCAACGCAGGATGCCGGCGGCGAAGCGCGATCAACTGCCGGTAGAGGTCGAGCCGCGCGGCAGCCGCGGGCTCTGATTCCGTGCCCCACGGCATCGGGGTGCGGCTCGCTTCACCGTCGGCGCCGACGAGGCCGAACTCGTCGCCGGCAAACAGCACTGGCATCCCCGGCAGTGTCATCGACAGGCCGACGGCCAGCGGAATGGCCTCCGCCGGTGCGTTGGTTGCGAAGCGGGCGGTGTCGTGACTGTCGAGGGTCTGCATGTTTCCCAGCCGCACGCGCCACGGGATGCCCGCCGTGAACCGGGTGACGGCGCCGACGAACTGTCTCGCGTCATAGCGGGGGATGCCGCCGACCGGTTGCCCGAAGAACCACGGCTCGGTGCGCTCCTGCCCGTCGCCGGTGAGGTAGGGCGTCCCCGTCGGCTCGCACAGCCACGCCCACAGCGGCCTCGCGAAGGAGGGATAGGTCATCGCACCGTGCCAGCCGTCGCCGGTGAGATCACCCGAGGCGTCGTTGGTGATCTCGGCGATGAGGATCGTGTCGGGATTCGTCTCGATCATCGTCTGCCGGGTGAGCTGCCGGACCTCGGCGTTCAGGTCGACATCTCCGAGCCGCCCGGTCATGTTGGCGACGTCGATCCGCCAGCCATCGAGCGAGAACGGGGGGTTGAGCCACTGCGCAACGACCGAATCCGGCCCTTCGACGAATCGGCGACGCAGCTCCGACGAGGCCCAGTTGAACTTCGGCAGGGTGGGGGTGCCCAGCCACGACTCGTAGCGGGTGCGCTCGGCATCCGTGAAGTAGTAGAACTCGCCCTCGGGCGCTTCGGGATTCCCGAGCGCCGCCTGGAACCATTCATGCCGGTCGCCGGAGTGGTTCGTGGTGAGGTCGCCGATGACACGGATGCCGCGCTCATGCGCAGCCTCAACGAGACGGATCAGCGCTTCGTCTCCGCCGAGGAGCGGGTCGACGCGCGTGAAACTCGACGCGTCGTAGCGGTGATTCGAGGCTGCCGGAAAGAAGGGGGTGAGGTAGAGCAGGTTCACGCCGAGGTCGGCGAGGTGGTCGAGGCGTTCACGGATGCCGTCCAGGTCACCGCCGTAGAACTGTTGCGAACGGCCCGGCATGACGGGATCGACCGGCTCGTCCCATCTCGCGGGGATCGCCCAATCGGGGGTCGGATGCCGATCCGCCGCCTCCGAGCGGGCGAACCGGTCGGGGAAGACCTGATACATGACGGCGTCGTACATCCACTCCGGCGGGGCGGGGTGAGCGACCAGGGCGAAGTCGTCGGCGTCGCGGGTTTCGAGATCGGACAGGCCGGCCTGGTTGAGCCACTCCACGCGGCCGGACTCGTGGACGAGCAGCCAGCGGTAGCCGTGCCGGCGGTTACGCACGACGATCGGGGCCTCCCACCAGCTCCAGCCGTCGGCGGTCCCGAGTTCGGTCGCCTCAGTCCAGGCGGGTTCGTGGTCGGGATTGGAAAGAGTGCGTACTGCCCGCAGCGCGGGATAGTCGGCGGGAACACGCAGTCGAACGCGAACGAGCTCACCGAGCGCGGGCGTCTGGGTGGAGACGTGGAGGGGCGATCCGTCGTGGTGTGGCAGCAGGGTGGGCGTGGTCATGATCGGTCCGTTTCGAGAGGTCGGCGCGGTGCACCGTCGGTCGGGGAATCGTGGTTGCACGGCCGCGGCCATGACAGAGCCCTCAGATTGTTCTTCAGTTATGGAGTCGGGTTCTTGCGGGTCAGCGCCTCGAGCCGAGATGGATGGCGGCAGCGGCGCCCGGGTCCAGGGCGAACACAGCGATGCCACCGGAGACGGAGTACTCACTTCCGGCGCACCCGCCGTCGCCGGCGGCATCCGGTCCCCCGGTGATGACATCACAGTAGGCACCGTCGGGCATCGTCGTGGGGACCTCGATGCTCTGGATGTCGTCGCCGACGTTCACGGCGACGACGCCGCGACCTTCGCGCTCGAAACCGTAGGCGTCGCCGGAGTCGACTCCCGGCATCCGGGGCGCGTCCCCCGCCATCGCGCGGAACTCGAGCATGCCGCGGATCGCCGGCCAGCTCTGCACGCACGTGCGCTCACCGTCGGCGAGATCGGATACGGGGCCCGTCGTGTCCGCACAGCTCGCATCAAGGACGCGGCCGTCGGCATCCGTGGGTGCTCCGGCATCCCGGTCACTGAAGGCGTACCCCGAATAGAGGACGGGGGTGCCGTAGTCGTCGGCGAGCATGAGCGCGTTCGCGATGATGTAGAGCTGCGGATCGCGCGCTGTGACGTTCGCTTCGCCCCGCTCGGTGTCGTGATTGTCGACGAACACGATGGCCGCCTCCGAGGGAACCTGTTGCGGGCGGTCATCGGAGAGAACGGGATCCGAGAAGACCCCGTTCTCGAGGGGCGGGGTGAGCTCGCGGGCGTACGTGAATTCGAAGACCTCCCCGAATCCTTCGTACTCTTCAGGCGCGATCGGTTCACCGGCCCCGCGGATGACCTCGCTCATGATGCGGGTGCCCTGCGGCAGCTGCGAGACGATGGCCTCGACATCCGTCGCGGGAATGTGTTTGGCGGCGTCGATCCGGAATCCCGACACCCCGAGCGAGAGCAGATCCTCGAGGTAGGCGCCGATCGTCGCACGCACCGTGGGGCTCGCGGTGTCGAGATCCGCGAGGTTCACCAGTTCACAGTTCTGCACCTGCTCGCGGTTCTTATAGAGCTGGATGTCGTCGTTCGCTGTCAGCCCGCAGCGGTGGAAGTCGGACTCCGTGTACAGCCCCGGGTAGTCGTAGTGCGCGTACGCTGTGCCGGCGTACCCAGCGCCGGGTTCGTCCTGGCCGGTCATGTGGTTGATGACGGCATCCGCGATCACCTCGACACCGGCGGCGTTGCAGCGCTGCACCATGTCGGCGAACTCGTCCCGGGTTCCCAGGCGCGACTCGAGCTGGTAGCTCACGGGCTGGTACGACGCCCACCACTCGTCGGCGGCGATGTGCTCCTGCGCTGGCGAGAGCAGCACCCACGCGATCCCGGCGGGCGCGAGCGTTGTCTCACACTCCTTGGCCACAGAGGTCCACGGCAGCTGGAAGAGCTGGATGCCGACATCCGGTGCGGCAGGCTCGGGGACCTCGATCGAGGCCTGCGTGCAGCCGGCGAGCAGAAGCACCGCGGCCGAGACGGCGGCGACCACCGCCCCGGCGCGGGCGCGAAGGCCCGGCATCCGTTACTTCACACTTCCCGCAGTCAGGCCCCCGACGATGTAACGCTGCAGCGCGAGGAACAGGGCAACGGGCAGGATGGCGGCCAGCACCGCACCGGCGGCGAACACCGACCAGTTCTTCGAGAACTCGTCCGAGATGAACTTGTACAGGCCGACGGCGAGCGTCTGCTTATCGGGATCGATCAGGATGACGCTCGCGAGCACGAATTCGCTCGAAGTTCCGATGAACGACAGCAGCCCGACCACCGCAAGGATCGGAGCGACCAGGCGCAGGATGATCGTGAAGAAGATCCGCGCGTGCCCCGCACCATCGATCTTCGCGGCCTCGTCGATCGACGACGGAACCGTGTTGAAGAACCCGTACATGAGATAGGTGTTCACCCCGAGCGCGCCGCCGAGATACACCATGATCAGCCCGATCTGGGAGTTCAGCCCGATCGCCGGGAAGATGTCACCGATCGCCACCATCAGCAGGAAGATCGCGACGACGGCGAGCAGCTGCGGGAACATCTGCACCACCAGAAGCGTGGTGAGGCCCACGCGACGCCCCGTGAACCGCATGCGCGAGAAGGAATACGCCGCGAGCGCGCCGAGGAACACCGTTCCTGCGGCAGTGATCAGCCCGATCACGAGCGTGTTCACAAACCACGCGCCGTAGGGATGCTGGGCACTGGTGAACAGCGAGACATAGCTGTCGAGACTCAGGCGCTGGAAGAGGCCGTTGGCCGTCAGCAGCGTGCCGTTGGGGTTGAAGGATGCCGAGATGACGTACAGCAGCGGGAAGATCGCGAAGATCCCCACCAGGATGCCGATGAGGTGGCGCCATCCGGTCTCGCGGAAGTAGCGGCGGAACGGCCGTTTGGGCGCGGGGGCACCGCCGGGGACGCCGGCTCCCCCGCTGCCGCCGTCGCGGCTCGAGGTGATCTCGGTGTCTTCGTCGGCGACCTTCTCGAGAAGGCCCTTGGCGGCCGGGGCGCCGGGACGGAAGTCGCTCATGTCAGTTCAACTCCTCAAGTGCCTTGGTCTGTCGGAACGCGATGATCGAGATCGTGCCGACGATGAGGAAGATGATGATCGAGAACGCGCTCGCCAACCCGTAGTCGGCAGTCGAACCGACGAAGGCGACCTTGTAGACCATCGTGATCAGGATGTCGGTGGCGCCGACGTTGACGCCGGCTGTCGCATCCCGGGGCCCACCGCCGGTGAGCATATAGATGAGGCTGAAGTTGTTGAAGTTGTAGGCGAACGAGGCGATCAGCAGCGGTGCCACGGCAACCAGCAGCAGTGGGAACTTGATGCTGCGGAAGACCTGCCACGCGTTGGCCCCGTCGACCCGGGCAGCTTCCTGCAGGTCATCAGGGATTGACTGCAGCGCGCCCGTGCAGATGAGGAACATGTACGGGAATCCGAGCCAGAGATTCACCAGGATGATGCTGAACTTGGCCAGCCACTCGTTCGTGAGCCAAGGGATGTCGGCGCCGCCGAACAGGACGACGTTGATGAAGCCGAACTCCTGGTTCATCATGCCCGCCCAGACGAGCGCCGAGAGGAACCCGGGGAACGCGTACGGGAGGATCATGAGGACCCGGTAGTACTTCTTGGACTTCATTCGCGGATCGTTGAAGACGATCGCGAGGAACAGTCCCAGCACAAAGGTCGTCGCCACCGAGAGGAAGGCGAAGACGAACGTCCAGATGAGTACCGAGAAGAACGGTCCGCGAATGGACTCTTCGGTGAAGGCGCGCGTGAAGTTGTCGAAGCCGACGAAGATCTGCCAGCCGGGAAGCAGTTCCGTGCCGTCCTCGGCGGTGAAGGCCCCGGTACCGATGTCGTAGTAGACCGTGCCCGTCCGGGTGTCGGTCATCGTATCTGCCTGCTCGTCGTACACGAGCTTGGACAGGTAGACGTACGCGCTGGAGCCGTCGGGGGTGCGCAGCGACCCGTCGTTGGGGTCTTCGCTGATCTGCACCGCCATCGCGGCGATCTGCTGCTGGTTCGCGACGATGTCGGCGAACGTGAAGCTGTTGTAGCCGTCGAGACCGACAGCCTTGCCGCCGTCCATCTGGGCGTTCTCGACCGGCTCGAGCGGGTTCTCGTCATTTCCGATCTCGACGCCCCCGTCAGGGTCGGTGACCAGGAACGAGAGCTCCCCGAGCTGCTCGACGATCGTGAGCTTGTAGGCGGGGGAATCCGGCACCCGCTCCTGCGCTTGGAGGAGGAGCGCGTTGACGGCGGCGTCCTTGTCACTGTTGTGACCGGTGCCGTAGTTGGTGAAGGCGACGTAGGCGGTGTAGCCGGCCGCGAAGATCTGGAAGACGAAGAGGAAGATGAGCCCGGGAATCAGGTACTTCGCGGGCAGGTTTCCGCGGCTGAAGTAGATGTAGTTCGCGAAGCCCGTGATGAGCAGGATGACGACGATCGGAACCCACTGCTCGCTTTGCATGAGCACGAGCACGGAGTAGAGCGCGAGCGCGTCGATGATCGCCATCGCGACGATCTTCAGCAGCAGGACTTTCCAGCCGACGCCGGCAGTCTCGGCGATGCGGCGGGCGCGCTGTGAGCGCTTCTCACGCCGCGGGTCGATCGCGGGGTCGCGGTTCTCGGTGGTCGGAGCAGACATCCTCATCCCTCTTCCTGAGCAGGGTACAAGGTGGGGTGGCGCTTACGCACCACCCCACCTGCGTGGATCGGATTACTCGATCGCTGCCTGGACGTCGGCCGCCATCTGCGTCCACAGCGCCGGCGCGTCGCCGCCGTTGATGATCGCAGCCTCGGTCACGCCCCAGTACTGCCAGACCGAGCCCATCTCGGGGATGCTCGGCATCGGCACGGCGTTGGCGCCGACCTGGCCGAACCCGGCGACCACGGGGTCGCTCGCTTCGACCTGATCGAAAGCGGCCGTCAGCGCCGGGGCGCGGCCGCCGACCTCGTAGAGGGCAATCTGCACGTCTTCGCTACCGACGTAGTTGACGAGGAACTCGTTGGCAGCGAGGGTGTTCTCGCTCTCCGAGCTCAGGAAGAAGCCCTGCACGCCGGCGAACGGCTGAGCGTCCTGGCCACCGGCCGAGGGGATCGCGTCGACGGAGAAGTTGATCCCCGCCTCTTCGATCGCCGGGACGTTCCACGGGCCGGTCAGGAAGAACGGCGACTTGCCCGAGGTGAAGTTCTCCAGAGCGAGGTCACCGGTGATGTTGGTGTTCAGGATGCCGGCAGCACCCTGCTCGCCTAGCCAGTTCGCGAACTCGACGCCACCTTCGTTGCCGATCTGCAGGTCGTCGGCGTTGTAGCTGCCGTCGGCGTTCTGACCGAACACTGGCGCACCGAACGAGGTCTGGAAGGGGTACAGGTGGTACGGGTCGGCGGCTTCGGGGTCAAGGCCCACGAGGAAGGGGTACTCGGTACCGGCGGCCTGACCCTTGGCGATCATGTCGTTGTAGTCGGTTGCAGCCTCGGACACGAGATCCGTGTTGCGGATGAGGGCGATGTTTTCGATCGCGTAGGGAACGGCGTAGGTCTGGCCGTCGTAGGCCCAGGCGTTGATGGCGACATCCTCGAAGTCGCCCGCCTTGTCGCCGAGCTCGACCGGTGCCACGACACCGTTGGTCACGAGGGTTCCCAGCCAGTCGTGCGCGCCCACCGCGATGTCGGGGCCTTCACCGGTCGGAACCTGCTGGACGAACTGGTCGCGGATCTCGCCGAACTCCTTCTGGACGAGCGTGACCTCGACGCCGGTCTGCTCGGTGAAGTCGGCAGCCGCCGCCTCGAGCACGCCTGCACGGTCGGCGTCGACCCACACGGTGATGGAGCCGGACATGTCCGGCGCCGTGGTCTCGCCACTGTCTGAGCTGCCCGCGCAACCGGCGAGGGTCAGAGATGAAATCGCAGCGATCGCGCCCAGGGCGACGATGCTCCTCGTGTTCACCTTCATTGGTGTGTGCCTCTCTTGAGTGCTGATGGGATCGGCCGTCGCGAGTGTTCCGCGTCGAACCAGTGTGCTCACGGGTTCTGCAAGCGCTTACATTTGTATCATCCGCGTGACAATAATGCGAGAAGACGGTTGGTCATCGATATCAGTTCGTGACTTCCCACAACGGTGGAAGCGCTTCCATGCCCTAGCCCCCGTAGACTTTCCACATGGCTGATTCATCCTTCGACATCGTGAGCAAGGTCGACCACCAGGAGGCCGACAACGCCCTCAACCAGGCCCGCAAAGAGGTCGAGCAGCGCTACGACTTCAAAGGCACCGACGCCTCGATCGCCTGGAGCGGTGAGCAGATCCTCATCAAGGCCAACTCCGAGGAGCGCGCGAAGGCCGTGCTCGACGTGTTCCAGTCGAAGCTGATCAAGCGCGGGATCTCCCTGAAGAGCCTCGACACGGGTGAACCGACGGCCAGCGGCAAGGAATACCGCATCGTCTCGAGCCTGAAGGACGGGATCTCTCAGGAGAACGCGAAGAAGATCGGCAAGATCATCCGCGACGAGGGCCCCAAGTCGGTGAAGTCACAGATCCAGGGCGATGAGCTGCGCGTGCAGTCCAAGAGCAGGGATGACCTGCAGGAAGTCATCCGGATCCTGAAGGCAGCCGACCTCGACGTCGACCTGCAGTTCGTCAACTACCGGTAAGGGTAGCTTCTGACCTGGGATTTTCCGGTTTCAGTCCGCAGGGAGTCCGCAGAATTCTGGATCTGCCGTTCAGGCGGCGACACACACGGCCCACCTATAGCGGGAACACAAGGTTGTGCTCTATCGTTCTGTCTAAGTGGATTGGGCATACCCGATCGGCGCCTGGCCTCCGGATTACCGGGGGCCTTTCGCTTTCAGTAGTGAATCTTCAGACCGTAGCCGTGAATGTCGCCCCTCGCCGACTTCCTCAGCTTGGGGAAGATGATGTCCCATGCCCGGTTCTCTTGCTCAGGTCGGAGCACATGGAGTCCGATCGGTCGTGCGACCATGTCGGCTACCTGGAGTCCCGAGCTGTTGGCTTGCTTGCTCACGCAGAGGAAGTCGAGGGTGCTTGCCATCCCCTGCATCGATGTCCGGTCCATGATGCGTCGGAACTCGAGTTCGAGGTCAGCGTCTTCCTTCTTGCCTCGGCTCTCGAAGATCACGCGGGTGGGTCGGCCTCGCTGCCCAAGTGTTTGCAGGTGCAAGAAGACGCGTTCAAGGCCGAACTCAAGGGCGACATGGTACGGGTTGGTACTCTCACCGCGCCGCTCGAGGTACTGCTCTTTCAGGATCACGCTCGCTGTGACAGCGAACGGGGCTCGAATGAGCAGGTCATTCAGATCCGTCATGAACTCACCCCGAACGGCAGAGTCACGCAGGATGTCGAAGGGGGGTTTGGACTTACGGATGTCCATCTCGTGCAGGACGACCATGTCGTGGCCGAAGTACTTGAACTTGAGACGCTCGACGTCGGGCACGATCTGACCCACGTAGGTCGGCACGTGAAAGATGCAGAACGCGAGAACGAAGACCGGATAGTCGGGGTTGATCTGCGTGAGGCTGTGGTCGCCGCTCTCGTCCACGTACACGACGTAGTCGCCAAAGCGCGGCTCTCCAGGTGAGCGGCCCGGCCATCTTGCCCGCGCGGCCTGCTCGGGCCCACTCGCGGAGTCCGGGGACACCGCCCAGCTCATGGCCCGCTCCTCGATCGCTCAGCACTCTCCCCCGCGTCCAGAATCGTCGCCATGAACTCGGCCGTCGCGCTCCTCGTGCGGTCCTCCGCGGAGGGCCACAGATGACTGTAGGTGTTGAGAGTGATCGAGGGCTGCGCGTGCCCCAGCGCGCGCTGCACGGTGACGACGTCGCACCCTGACGCGATCAGATTCGATGCGAACGTGTGCCGCAGCGTGTGGAGGGTGAGCTCTGCCGGGAGTCCGGTTGCCTCACGGATCCGGCGCCACTCCTCCCCCGCAGTGTTGCGGTTGTACAGGCGGCCGAGCGGCGTCGTGATCAGCGGCTCGTCGGGCTCCGTGAGTCCGTGCGCTGCGACGTGCGCTGAGAGCACGGTCATGAGCTCGCTGGGGACATAGACGGTGCGCTCGCTGCCGTACTTCGGGAGCACGACCGTCGTCGTGGCAATCGTCGACCCTTGCACCTGCCGGCGCACATCGATCGTGCGGGCCAAGAAGTTCACATCACCGAGCTGCAGACCGGCAGCTTCCCCGAGGCGCAGGCCGGCGAACAGGCAGACCTCGACGAAGGGGCGGAAGTCACCGGCAGCATCGAGGACGGCGCGGATCTGGTCGACAGTGAGGATCTTCATCGTCGCCTCGGCCTTGCGGACCCGCGGCGGTTTGATCCCGATGGCGGGGCTCGAGGGAATGACCTTGTCGAGCACTGCGGCGCGGAACGCCATCTGGACGTAGTTCAGCCGGGTGCGGACGGTCGTCGGCGCGAGTCCGCGTTTCGTCTCGCCCGTCACCCAGGATTGCACCGCGGACGGTCGGACAGTGCCGATACCCTCCCCCTTCCAGGGGACACTCTGAATCGCCGTCTGCGCCGCCTCACGGGTGCCTGCGGTCCACGTCTGCCGGTCCATCCACGCCCGTGTGAACTCGCCCCACGTTGCTTCGCCAGCCCGAGGGTCAACGTATTGACCGGTGATGACCGATGTCGTGACTTCATCGAGCCAACGTTGCGCGTCTCGCTTGAGCTTGAAGTGCCGGGCGTGCTCCCGGCCATCGGCGTCCCGGTATCGGGCCCGCCACACCCCATCAGCCCTCTGCTTGATGCTCGCCATGCTCGTCGTCTTCTTCTCTGGATGCCCGTTCCGATTGAGCATCCCGCAGCGCCCGCTCGAGAGCCGCCTGGTTGACGCCGGCCATGTCGCCGTACTGCAGCTTCTGACCGGCAGGGGTCTCCTGATAGCTGTCGGCTAATGTCTCGCCGCTCACAATGAAGGGGATGCGTGGGTCGTCCTCCTCAAGAGTGAACTTCACGGTCCTGGTTATCTGCCCCTTCCGAGGTGGGCTCGACGACGGAAGAAGATTCGCGAGCGCGAATCGAGAGGAGACTTCTAGCCACCACGGCAGCCCGGGTGATTCAGCCTCCTTGCCATCGCCAGCCAAGGGCACCGCCTCAATCGCCCACCTCCACACTTCGAAAGCTCGCTCCTCACCCCACCCCGTGAGTTGCACGGTGGCTCGAGGATCCGACGTGGAGGGCATCAGTAGGGCATTAGGCGGGACTCCGAGCGCCGCCGACAAGGCGATCGCATCGTCGACGTCAACACGACGAGTACCGTTCTCGATCTTGCTCAGGGCCGACTGCGAGATCGGATGAGCGTTAGCCGCGAGGGCGGCTGACAGCTCCTTCAGCGTCCATCCGCGCTGCTGCCGCACACGGCGGACGTTCTCGCGAAAGGTCTGCCCGCTCGGGCCGAGAGTGACGCTCGTGGCGGGCTGGGAATTTTCCATATCGGCGAATCTACGCCGATACTTGACGCCCCCGCAAACGCCATGCATGATATTTCTGTATCGGCGTATCTTCGCCGAAATAGAAACGGAGAAGAGATGACTAAGGATGCACCAGGGCTGCCCAAGTTCTACTTCTGCCCCGAGGTGGCAACGGAACTCCGCCGAACCGAGGCAGCCGTCCGATGGCTGTGGTCAACGGGAGCACTGAAATCGCGAATCGTCGGCGGGCGCCGCGTCAGCACTGCGGAGGACCTGGCTGAGTTCTTCGCCGGCAGCTCCTCGGAGCGCACGAGCACGGCGGCCGCGGTCTGATGGCCGTCGAGACGTGGCGGATGCCCTCGGGTCGTGTCGGGACGATCGATCTCGATCAGCCGGCCGATGCGGTGGATGCGCTGCGTGCCTTGCTTGCCGAGCAGGGCGCTGTAAGAGAAGAGATGCCCCGGTCGGGCGGAGCCGCCGGGGCCGGAATCGAATCACCCCAGAGAGAGGAAACGATCATGACCAGTATCTACGACACCCCCGACAACCTCCAGAAGATTCGTGCTTGGGTCGACGAGTACCGCGCAACGCGCGCGGCAATCGTCAGGGATCTCGAGGCCGATGAGGCGTTCACGGCATGGGTGAACGAGCAGACCTACCCCGGTGTCGCGTTCAACCTTGCCGTCGGCAGCCACCTTCACGATCGAGTGTCGCCGTTCCCCGTCGTCCCGGAATGGGCATCGCATGTCGAGTTCGAGGAGATGGGCGAAGAGGTGACCGTGTGGTTCAACAGCTCGGACTCCGACGTCCGCGTGTGTTGGGGCGTTCACGTCGTTGTCGGAAGCGTGAAGCGGCCAGAAGACACGCGCGACGTGGGTAACGTGATCTGGTTCACTGACTCGCCAAGCATCGTGCTCACGCCGGCCGAGGAGCTCTACGAGGCGAGCGCCGCGCTCGCCTACGCCGAGTCCTTGCGCGCTGCTGCGCATGTGCTCGAAGGGATTCGGGAATCGGCGGTGCCGGTGTGAGCGAGGCGCCGGAGACGGAAGGTGCGGCGCGGGCCTGGCAGCGTGTCGTTGACCACGCCCGCACGGCAGGGCTCTGCGCGACGTGCGCGGCGCAGCTCGCCTGGGGTGTGCAGAACGGCTTCTCGACGGTTCACCCTCCGTGTGACGAGTGTGCGCCGATTATCGCTGGCTGGCCGGTTCCTCGACAGAAAGGCTGGCGAACGCGTACCGGACGCCTTTCGAGGGCTGAGGCGTGGGTAGAGCCCAGGGACACATCAGATCACGGCGCAGGGCGGCTGCTGATGCGATCCGGGCGGGTGGACGAACTACTCAGGGAGCGAGATGGCTGATGCGCGCATCCCGGAGCAGTACCTCACCGACAAGAGGATCCTGCGGCTGACGGACTCAGAACGATCCAGCTTCTTCATGGCGCTGGTCTGGTCAATCTCAAACCGCACAGACGGGCGGATCGAGCGAGGAGACCTACCGCTCATCCCGACGTTCGCGCCCGCAGCGATCCCGGGTCTCGTGCGCTGGGAATGCTGGGTCGTGGACGGTGCCGACGCGTGGCGGATTGCGGACTATGCGCGATGGCAGACCACGCGGTCGGAGTTCGAGGTGCTCGACAACGCGCGTCGCCGCGATCGGGAGAAGAAAGCCCGGCAGCGAGCGAAAGCGAAGGAGAGTCCCGGGGGACAGTCCCCGGGGAACGTCCCGGGGGACATGACAGGCAAGGCAAGGCAAGGCCAGGCAAGGCAAGAGACAGGCAAGGAGAACGACGAAGTCGAAGCAGATCCAACGACGGGCGAGATCGCCGACTGGGCGACTCGTGTTCCGGGGGAGCCGGATTCGTGGATGGAAACAGAGCCAGGCCGGTGGGAGCCGGTCGGGTCGAAGGGAGCAGCATGAGCACCACAGCAGAACTCGATCCGATTCGGCCGATCGACCGTGCGCGGGCGGCGCAGATCGTCTGCGGCCAGGTGACGCGGGACGACGAGATGATCTCGGCCGCAGTGCAGGACACCTTCGCGGATGACTGGGGGTTCGGTGAATGTGGGTCGCTGATCAACGTGATCCGAGCCCTGAGCGAGGACGTCGCGTCGTTGATGGTCGCAGCGTCGGGCGAGCAGAACGCCGCGGAGTTCGCACGCCGCTACCTCGCGCAGCTGCTCGCCGAGGTGGACGAGTGATCCCGCAGCCAGCACGTGGGGACGGTGAGGCAGCATGGCGCGAGTACGCCGGCGACCTCCGGCAGACGCTCGGGCAGGCGTACAAGCTGATCGAGGATCTTGAGGGTGACGTGCGCCGTATGGAGGGTCTGTTGACGGCGTCTCAGCGGCGCGCGAAGAGCGCACGGTCGACGTTGAATCAGGTGCACCGGGATCTAGAGGCCGGTGATGTGAGGAAGGCTCGCGGGCGGCTGGATAGTCGGGCTGCGGCGATCGAGCGGGCGCGGTCGTGAGTCGTCGTCGAGGTGTGGGGCCGGGTCCGTGGGCGCCGCAGGATGACGGGGCGGGATCGGCGCCGTTCGTGCGGCCGCCGTCGTCGCTGCGTGATCCGAATGGGTTCCTGCCGGCGTCTGTGGAGGTCGCCTGGCTGGCGGGCGTGTCCGAGGGCGCTGTCGGAGGGGCGCGGGTAGAATCAGATCAGTAAGTGGATGGCGTCGCAGCCAGTCCGACTCGTGAAAGCCAAGACCGAGGAGCCCGCCGGGGCCAAGGTCGAGGAGCCGAAGCGGGAAGCGGATCCGTTGCGAATGCGAGTGGTCAAGACTGGGTAGCCTGACGGGGCGCCGGTCGAGGAACCTCCGGACACGAGCGAACTGCAGCCTCAGGTTGAACCCGCCTCCCGCGCATCACGTGGTTGAGGTCACATAGGCCGCTGCAGGTCCACTGTTCACGCGCGCACGGCGTATTCGTGCCGGTGCGCACTTGCATTCGAAGGAGTGGTCCCATGGACCTCAAGGAGCAGATGCGAGACACTCTCGCAAAAGCCAAGAAGATCGCCGACGGCGCGAAGACCGCCGGCCGTGAAATGACAGAACCTGAGGTGAAGCTCGCCCAGCAGCATCTGGCCGAGTACGAACGCCTCAAGGCCCTCTACGCGAAGGGTGTTGAGAGCGACGAGATCAAGCGTCGGCTCGGGGCGATCGGCTTCCAGCCGGGGCTTCGTTGAGGGTGCTGCGCCGGCGAAGAGCTGGGGCAAGGGCACACGCCGCAGTGAGTGGGCCGAGAAGGCGATGACGGCCCTGCAGGAACGCGGGCTCGTACACGCCGGATCCCCCGACGGCGTCAAGGCTCTCGTATCGGGATCGATCTCGGTTCCGAACCTTCTGGACGCCGGCGACCCTGTCGAGATCCACGCGCCCCGCCGCACCCTGCTGGATCTGATCGGCCGCGGAAGCCCACGTGACGGCCGGGTCGGCAACGAATTCTCGTACATGCGGCAGACGACCCGCACGAACAACGCGGCAGCGATCGCCGACGGCGAGGACAAGCCCACCTCGATCTACACGTTCGGTGAGGTCACCGACCACTACCGCACGTACGTCAACAAGACCGAAGACCTCCCGTACCGCTACCTCGCCGACTACGAACGCCTCATGGACGTCGTCGAGCAGCAGCTCGCCGAGGACATGATGGTCGCCATCGAGCAGGACATCCTCTCCGGCGAAGGCCCCGACGAGATCGAAGGCACCGACGCTTTCGTCGGGATCCTCGAGACCGCCGGCATCCAGGTGCAGGTATGGGCGACCGACCTGCTCACGACGCTGTCGAACGCGAAGCACAAGTTCATCGCGCAGGAGCTGCCGTTCAACGGATGGGTGCTGAACCCGACCGACCTGCAGACCCTCGAGCTGATGCGCGAGGACGGCGCGACAGGACCGTTCCTGTTCAGCGGACGCTCTGCGATCGAGGACTGGCTCGGCGGGCCCGTCGCCACCAGCGCCGGCATGCCGACAGGCAACGCTCTCGTGGGCGACTTCACCCAGGCAGAGATCATCCCGCTCGGCGACGACGAGCTCGTGGTCGACACCGGCAAGCGCACCACGAACAACACGTTCCTGCTCATGCACGAAGGCCGCTACGGCTTCCGCGTCAAGAAGCCCGGAGCGTTCGTCCAGGTCGAGACCATCGAACCCGAGGAGTGATCCTCACTCAAGGCTCACGCGCCTGCCCTGTTCCCGGGCGCGTGACACGAGTCCGGCAGCTGGTCCTTTCAACGGCTGCCGGACTCACCTCCCAGGGGTAAGGGCGTCCCAATCTCTGCGCACCTCGCCCCCAAACCACTTCTCCGGCAAGTGATTTCCCCATCCAGGTCGAAAACGAATCAGGAGCGCGCGTCACGCGTTACGCACCGAGTCCCCTGGATAGCCGGTTTCGCCTGATATTGCGGGACTCTCACGCTCTTGATCGCGTGACGCTGCGGACGTCCGCGGACGTTACGAGAGCGTCACGTCTCGTTTCGTTGGTCTGAGCGGCTCGCTAGCATCACGCCATGGCAAACATCTCAGTCCCGGTCAGTGACGATAAGGTTCTCGACTACCTCGCGAAGAAGTTCGGGTTCGTGCAAGGTGACCTACGCCTCAGCGACTCTGGAGCTGTCGAGGTGATCCCGCAGCCGCGAGTCGCGAACTCGTCGACCTCCCACATCGTTCGGATCCACTTGGAAGCTTCGTTAGAGCTCGGTGACGTTGAGAAATTAGTCGCGTTCTAGACGCGCAATAGATCGTTCGTTCGCGCGCACATCCAATGTCGTAGTTTCGTGGTTTACTGTGGCTCCAAGAGCACAGGAGGATGCCATGGCACCGGTGATTGACGTCACACGCGAGGATCTGCTTGCTCGCCGCGCCGCGATCCTGCGTCGTATAGAGCTGGACGAGAGGGATTTTGCGGAGGCACGCGCCACTCGCAGCCTGTCCAGCGAAGAGTGGGAAGCAAAGGAAGAGCTTGAGGAGATTGAGTTTCTCCTCGGCGCCGACGACTGAGCCCTCATGATCGACCTGCACGCTCGCGCGGCCGAGTTCGCGCAGCAGGTGCAGGACACCATATCGGCGGTGCTGCCAGGGGACTTCCAGATCGTTTCGATCTCGCACGGCGGACGCTTTGTTGTGAGGCCCGCGGGAGATGAAGCCTCGAAGCAGCACATACCCCTGTTCGTTGACGGTGAGCAGCTCGCGATGCTTGGGGTCCAGGTTTATCTCGGGCTCGACAGTTCCGGGAACTACCTGAAGGCATGGCGGTCAAAGATCGCTGTGCACTCGACGCTCGACCGAACGCCTCTCGTTCGGCAGGAGTTCGACGCGTTGATTTCCGAGAGTGCACCATTAGCTCACTGGCACGTTCACGCCGACCGAGGTGCGCTGTCCCATCTGCTCGGACGAGCGCACGCGGTTCGGCCGGATGTCGTGAGGAAGCCTCACGACATGTCGTCGCTGCATTTTCCTGTCGGTGGAGAGCGATTTCGCCCGTGCATGGAGGACGTGCTCGAGTTCCTCGTCAGGGAGTTCGGTATCGACCACAACGATCGCTGGCAGGACGCGATTCGCGCTGGGCGGGCGAAGTGGCGCCGAATGCAGTTCCGATCAACGGTCCGTGATCTGCAGGACGAAGCTGCTGATGTGCTTCGTGGCCATGGATGGAAAGTTGAGCCTCCTGCCGACCCGCGGGACGAGGGACCTGGTGTCCTACATCGCTGGTGACAGCTGTTCAGTACAGCTTCGCGGGCTTCCCCGCCCAGAACCCGGATGCAGGCTTGTGCACGGTCGCGAACTGTTCGCAGAGCGCGCTGAGTATGCACCGTGAGCAAACCGACGCCATTACTGCCTGAGTGCCCGGGTCCACTTTCTCGGCCGTGTAGAGGTCGTTTCCGGCGCATTCTGGCGGGTGTTCTGCCATTGCCCTGCGGAGGGCGGTGTACTCGGGTCCACCGTGACGGATCCTGACCGCCTCAATGAGGTCTTCAACCGGAACCGCAGGTGTGCGAGTTGACTCACCTGTGTCAACTGACACACCTGAGCCCGGCGGCACATAGTTGGGATCGATCGGCCGGGGCTCGGGTTCGAGTGTGACGCCGTGAAGGCTCAACATCCGCGCCCTGTGAACCGGTGACGCTGCGAGCGTCGACCGAAACCACGCAAATAGCACGGTCCCACGGACGAACCGCGTCCCGTCGATCAGGACCGTCGGCATGCCCTGCCGGCGCCACCGCTTGATCGTCCTGACGTCCCTCCCGATCCGCTTCGCCGCGTCCCGGTACGAGTACAGACGACGTTCATCTGGCAGCGCGCTCACCGGTGCTCCCTCAGTCCGCAGCGAGTCCGCAGAATCCGCATTCCAGCACCGTCAGCGCCAACAACTCACATCAGGCAAACCGCGTAATTCCGGGGTTCACGTCGACTCCCAACACCAGGCATCACCCAGGGAGCAGTTCGTCAACTACCGCTGATCCGCCCCGAACACCTCCGTGGTGGCGGCTAGGCGGATGCCGAGTCGTGGGGCTCGGCCGACTCGTCGAGCTGACGCAGGCGTTCGATGAGGTCGGTGACCTGCGCCTCCGTGAACAGGGCATCCGGCCCCTCGGAAGCGACTCCCGTGAATGGGTCTTCGTAGAGTCGACGCGGGTCGAGGTGGCCCGCGATCGTGAGCTGCTCGACGATGAGATCGACGAACACGTGCTGGCGGTGTGTGAAACCGGATGCCGCCACGAAGTCACTGAGCGCGGCTTCGGCCGCTGAACGATCGAGCCCGACGATCGAACGGATGAGTCGCCCGAGGCCGCGTGCTTCGTCGGCCTGAGCGCGCAGCTGCTCGGCATCCACTCCCCCGACGCTGATGAGGATCGCCTCGAGTTCGGCGAGATCGACGGCGGTGAGTTCGCGTCCGGTCCGAAGCTTGCGCAGCGCGAGGTTGTCGCGATGCGCCACGAGGAATCCGAGGATCTTCTCGCGAAAAGCGCGACGGTCCAGCCCCGGCATGACCCGCGCGATGTCGACGTCGCGGCGCTCGGCGATCGTGTCGGCGAAGTCCGTGTACATCGGATGCTGGCCGCTGGCATCGATCAGACGCACGAGCCCGCGCAGGCCTATGCGGACAGACTCCAGATAGGTGAGGCTCGCGGCATCCCACCACTCTGGATCGGTGATGGCGCTGAGCAGCGCAGCCTGCTGATCAACGGCCGGGATGCCGCGGCGCTGAAGCAACGCGGCAGCGACGTCGCCGACCCGTGCAACGATCAGCTGCGGCACCGGGTCGCCGCCGGCAACGGCGACCTGCGCCTCGAGCAGCAGCAGGTCGAACCTCTTCGCCGCTTCGTCGGTGTCGGTTTCGGAGGCCGTCGGTAGTCCCGCGAGGGCGGCGGCGCCATCCACGTCGGCGGGAGTGAAGTGCTGCCACGCCTGGGCGGGGGTGAAACGGTCGACGGCGCGCAGATGCTTGCGAACGAGGAAGTTCTGGCGGTTCATGCCTCCCACCGCGGCGTGAAGGCGCGTCGCGAGCTGGTCACGCAGCGGCGCAGCATCCGTGTCGTCGCGACCCGCGAGCAGTCCCAGCAGTCGCAGGCGTGCGAGGAACGCGCGCTCCGAGACGGATACCGTTCGATGACCGGAAGCCTCGGGAATGTCGGCGTTGAAGTACTCGATGTTGCCGCACACGTCGAAGATGATGAAGTCAGTCTTCGGCTTGCCGGGCCCGTACAGGTCGGGACGCAGTCGGGTGCCGCGTCCGACCATCTGCCAGTACTTCGTCTGCGAATGCACCGGCTTGAAGAATACGAGGTTGACGACATCCGGGATGTCGATGCCGGTGTCGAGCATGTCGACGGAGATGGCGATGTGGGGCTTCGCGCCCGGGGTCGAGAACCTGTCGATGAGGTCCTGAACGTAGGGCCCCGAGGCGTGCGTGATGATCGCCGCCGTCTGGCCGCGTTGCTCGGGGAAGTTCGCGTCGAAGCGTTCCTGGATGAACTCGGCGTGCTTCTGGTTCTTCGCGAAGATGATCGTCTTGCCGAGCACGTCGCCGCCCTGGACGTACTGTCCCTCATCGACGAGGATCTCGAGGACCTTGTCGACGGTGTCTTCGTTGAACAGCCAGCGGTTCAGGACTGCGGCATCCACCTCGTCGGGGATGTCGCCGTCCTGCCATTCGAGGGCGTCCCACTGCTCGCGTTCCTCGTCGCTGAGGTCGGCGTAGCGGATGCCGCGACTCATGAACCCGAGGTCGATGACGCGAGCTCTCGGCGGCACGAGGAAACCTCCCGCGATCGCGTCGTCGAGTTCGAAAGCGTCGGTGGGTACTCCATCGTCGAGCTCGAAGAGTCGATACGTGTTGTGGTCGATGTCGGCTCGGGGTGTTGCGGTGAGACCGACGACGAGCGCGTCGAAGTAGTCGAAGATCTCGCCGTACCGGTTGTAGATCGATCGGTGTGCCTCGTCGACCACGATGAGATCGAAGTAGCCGGGGCCGAAGCGGCGCAGGTTGTCGTCTCCCGCGTCGATGAGGTTCATCACCGTCGCGTACGTGGAGACGAAGACACGGCCCTCGCTGTCGCGGTCGGTGAGCAGGTTCACGGGTGCACTGTCGGGCAGGTGCGTCTTGAAGGCGCCGACCGCCTGGTTCACGAGCGCGGTGCGGTCGGCGAGGAACAGCACCCGCTTGACCCAGTTCGCGCGCTGCAACACGTCGACCAGCGCGATCACGGTGCGGGTCTTGCCGGTACCGGTGGCCATGACCAGCAGCGCTCGGCGCCGCTTGTGCTCGAATGCATCGCTCACTGCCCGAATGGCGCGCAGCTGGTAGGACCGCTCGACGATTCCCCGATCGACCGCGACGGTCTCGAGGGGTCTGAGCATCGTGCGCCGCTGCACGGCCAGCAACAGTTCGTCTTTCGTGAGGAATCCCGCGACCTTGCGTGGAGGGTAGCGTCGGTCATCCCAGTACCAGGTGTCGTACCCGTTCGTGTAGAAGATGAGCGGGCGCTGGCCGGTGTCGCGTTCGAGGGCATCCGCGTAGATCGCGGCTTGCTCGCGGCCCTCTTTCGCGCTCTTCGAGGTGCGCTTCGCTTCGACGACGGCGAGCGGCTTTCCGTCGTCGCCCCACAGTACGTAGTCGACTTTGCCAGCGCCCGACGGGCTCGGGATGCCGGTCACCGGCCACTCGCGGTCGCGGGCATCATCGAGCGGCCAGCCCGCTTCGTGGAGCAGCAGGTCGATGAGCTGTTCGCGGGTCTGGGCCTCGGTCGCGTCGGTCGGATCCGCGATTTTGTGCGTGGTGCTGCGTTGGGCGTTCTCGGCCTTGAGCCGCGCGATGTCTGCGCGTAACTCCTCAATTTCGGCCTGCGCTTTGGCGCCGAGCGCCGCCGCTTCGCTCAATTGCGCGCGGGCGTTGTCGAACTCGGCTTGGATTTTGAGGAGTTCGCTACGTGCTTGTCGTACGACTGACTCGGGTGCCGGTGGCACGCGGTCGAACGCGAATGGTGCCGGCTGCGGTGCTGCCGGGTCACCATAGCAATGGTGAAGCCAGAGGCACACGCGGTGCAGCTGCTCGAGGGAGCCGCGCGCCCGCGCGAGCGGCATCTCGTCATCCTTGTGGACGGCGTCGTTGCCGACGAGACGGATGATCTTGAGGCTGCCGCAGATCGAGTCGCCGACGGTGTCGCGGAACGCCCTCTGCGCGGTCAGGTTAGCGAAGGTGTCGTCGTAGGGGCGCTCGAGGTTCTCGGCGGAGTAGATCCAGGCGGTGAAGAGTTCGGCAGCGCGTCGAGCGTACGTGGCGGATGCCCGCGGGTCGGCGCGTAGATAGGCTTCGGCGCGCGCAGCGGCGTCACCGACCTGCGGCCACGCCTGCGCGACGAAGTCGAAGTTCCCCACCGAACGGCTCCTCTGTCAGGAGTCGCCGGCCGACCCCTTGAGCCGATGCTACTGGGACCGTCAAGCCGCGTTGGGGTAGAAGGTGGGGAGGTGTCGTTCGGGCTTCACGATGTACCGGCGCCCGTGTGGGGACACCCATTCCAGGGACCCGTCACCCAGGTGGGTGATGACCCACCCGCCGTGATGCTTCACGGTGTGGTGTCCCTGGCAGAACGGTGCCGTGTTCGTCACGGAGGTTTCCCCGCCGTCGGCCCACGCGACCGAATGGTCGATCTGACACTGCGATGCTGGTTTCGAGCATCCCGGTCCCATGCACCGGTCAGCCCGCCACTTCACGAGCTTCGCGAGCTCCGGTGGTGGCCGGTACTTCGTGCGTCCGACACTGATGACGGCCCCGGTTTCGGGGTGGGTCAGTACCCGCATCCACCCTGACGCGTTACCGGCCAGTTCCCGGGCCCGTTCGATCGGGATCGGACCGACGCCCTCCACCTCCGCCGGGTCGGTCACCCCGTCGACGCCGAGGAGCGCGAGGGCGGGGACGGTGACGACAACGGTCGCGCGGATCCCCCGCGCCTGCTTCGGGTGCTGGGGAACGGTCCCGTCGATTAACAGGTCGCAGAACACGTCAGCCCGGATCTCATCCAGACTCCGCTCCGACCCATCCCCCCGCTCCCCTCCCCGGGTGCTGCCGCGGTCATGGTCACGGATCACCACAGCCTTCTGGGTGACCCGCCCGTAGATCGCGTGGGCTTCCACCGACGGGACCAGAGCGTGAACCCACGACATCGCATCCCCCGCCGGCTCCACCAGGATCCGACGCCCCCGCACCGCCACCTCATGCCGCTCTGTCAACGTCGGGGCGGTTTCCCGGTCAATCAGGCGGCGCAACGCGCGCCGGAACGACCCCACCGGCAGAGACTCCGCCAACCCCAACGCCCGACCCACCAGGCCCGCGGCGACATCGGGGTGGAGCACGTCGAGGTCATCGACGAGGATCTCCGCGTGCCGGACCGTCACCCCCGCACGCGAGAGCGACTCCAACACGGCCGGGTAGGAGTGGACCAGGGACTCGGCGCGGGCAAGCATCATCCCTGCGGCGTTCTCCGTCACCCGCAACGCTGCGGCGAGCTCCAGCCGGAGGGAGCGCATCACCAGTTCCCGGGACCCACCCCCATACCGGGTGACGTCGTCGAGGGCTTCCAGGCGCAGGTCATCGACCCGGGCGAACCGCTGCGCAGCGAACACCGCCTCCAAATCAGCAGCCTCCAGCACCAGAGCGACAGCGTCCGGACGCGGCGGCACCCACCCCGCCACCTCGGCATCCCACTCACGCACATCACCCTGGCCCAGGAACACGTCAGCATCCGGACCCTCGGGCCACCGCCCCGAATCACCCGCACCGACTGCTTCCATACCCCGACACTACGAGGGGGGTCCGACATTGATCCGGCCGGTGTCGCCGCGCGCAATGTCGGAGGGGTGGTATGTCCTGTTCCACTGGCCAACGGCTAGTGACGCGCGCCGGGGGGTGCGCGCCTAATCCGACCCGAAGGGCGTTCTCATGGATGAGAACAGCAACACCACACCATCGTCCACTCCGGCAGGCTGGTACCCGCATCCGGGCGCCGAGGCCGCGCCCGGCTCCGAAATGTACTGGGATGGAACCACCTGGCGCACCGACCTCGTGCGCCAGCCCGGCGCAACGGATGCCGCCGTCCCCGTGGATGCCGCCGTCGCCGCTCCCTCGAAGCGGCCGTGGTACACGCGCAAGGCGGTCATCATTCCGGCCGCAGTCGTCGTCGGCCTGGTCGTCATCGGCGGGATCGGCAGCGCGCTGGGAGGCGGGCGATCGACCTCGGATGCCGCACCCGCCGCACCGGTGCGCACGACCGAACCGGCGGCAGCCACCGTCGAGCCCGAACCCGATCCGGTGCTGATCGTCGTGCCGAACGTGGTCGGAATGGACGGCGCATCGGCTCGCGCGGCTCTCGAGGCACTCGGCATCCGTGTTTCTGCCGACGGCGACGAGTCGATGCCGGTGATCGCGCAGGATGTCGCAGAGGGCGCTCAGATCGAGGAAGGCGCGACCGTCACCCTGACCCTGGAGGAGAAGCCGCAGCTGACGCTCGGTCAGCAAAACGCGATCAGATCTGCGCAGTCGTATCTGGATTTCACCGCCTTCTCACGCGCGGGCCTGTTCGAGCAGCTCACGAGCGAATACGGCGAGGGATTCGAGGCTGCGGATGCCGAGTTCGCCATCGCTCATCTCGAACAGAACGGACTCGTGGACTGGAACGCCGAGGCTGCCGAGTCCGCGCAGTCATACCTGGACTTCACGTCCTTCTCACGACAGGGCCTGTACGACCAGCTGACGAGCGAGTATGGCGAGCAGTTCACTCCCGAGCAGGCCGAGTACGCCCTGACGGCCGTCGGCTACTGAGAAGGGAGGAAGACGCATGTCTAACATGAACGAACAACCCGTGGCCCAGCCTGAGACACCGCCGCCAACCGCCGCAATGCCCGCACCTGCAGGCAGCAGGTGGGTGGTACCGATCGTGGTCGGTGTCGTCTCGCTGCTGGTCGGTGCCGCCGCCGGTTCCGCTGTGACCGCGGTTGTCATCGGTGCTGCGCAGCGCGCCGATGCAGCCGCGATGGCCGAAGCCGCCGAGCAAGCGAAGAGCGAGTTCTTCTCGGATGCTGCCACCCAGTGCAACCTGGACGGCGTTGTCGAGATCGCCGATCAGGGCAGGACGATGATCGTCGACGGCGAAGGCGAGGATTTCGGCAGCGGTGATGTCTCGTTCAGCGACCTGGACTGCATCATCGAAGCTGTCGGAGCGCCGGCATCGGTGAAGGAGCTCATGTACTCCACGCGATCGCTCGATGGACGTCAATCGGGAGAGTGGGACGACATCTCGGCCAGCTGGAGCTATCACCCCGACGACGGGCTCGACATCATCTTCGAGATCGTCGAGTGATCTCCGGGTGTGGATGTCGCGCGCCGGCATCCACACCCGTTCCACTGGATGCAGCTCGGCGTTCGAGCCACCGTCAGATGAGGTCGACCTCGAGGCCCTGGAATCTGGTGAAACCGCGGTCTGCGGTGACGAGCGTCTGGCCCGCAGCGATCGCGTGCGCTGCAATGATGGCATCTTTGGACCGCACGGCTTGCTCGCTCGAGGCGCGCAGCTGAGCATATGCGTCGGACTCCGCGGACCCGAAGGGTCGCCAGAACCCGTGTAGATCGTCCAGCGCCGCGATCAACTGCGCTCGCGCCGCCGCGCGCTGGCGCATGTTCGGCGACAACTCGAATCGGCGTTGACCGCGAAGAAGCTCGGCCCGCACGAGGTACGGCGCTACGTACCGTTCGATGCTCTCAATGACGGCCGCGGGTATCGGACCGATGAGCACACTCGTGTCGAGAAGCCCCGTCACTGCGCATCCTCAAGAAGGTCAGCGTCACGCTCAGCCGCGAGCGCGCGACGCTCGTCATCGGCGTCCGCCTGATCGATGAGGGCATTGAGCACGCGCAGCCGCGCCTTGACCTCGGCGAGGGTCGCGCCGGGATCGGCGTCGATAGGCACGACGCGCAGCCGCGGCTTGTTATGCACCATCACCACAGCACCCGTCGTCGCGTACGCGATCGGGTTCGCCTTGAAGACACTGATGGGAACCTGCGGCTCGTTCAGCTCTGAGTCAGACATTTCAGCTCTATTTCTCTCGAACAGAGCTATTCTTTACGACTCGGGTATCAGAATCAAGGGTCAGGCGACGACCCTCACAGCACCGCGGAGCAGCTCACAGCTCGCCGCGAAACGCTCGGTGCTGGAGGGATGCGAAGAGTTCGTCGAGGCTAACGAGACCTCGAGCCAGCTGCGAGTCGAGTCTGGCTCGTTCTGCATCTAGCGCCGCAATCTGCTCTTGATCCTCGCGTCGTGGCACCGGGACCATGATCGAGGACAGACTCTGCTGATTGACCTTGTAGGTTCCGTTGGTCGTTCGAGCCGCCCGGCGGAGCTGATCGCGTACGGTCGGGTGCCGCCAGGCTGCCACTAATGTCGGCGAGTTGATCTCAGACGACGGCCTGAAACCGATCATCGTGTCGGGGAATGCAACGCCGTCAAGCTGATCAGTGACAGCGACCATCGCCCCGACCAGCTCAGCATTTCCGTTACCACGGCAGATCAGGTGCAGGCCCTCGATCGCGAGCTTGTCCGCCGCGTGAGGCGCAGCAAACAGGTCAGACTTGCGCTGGCGCAGGTCGAAGGCACCCCTCGTGATCGCAGACAACGTCAGGACCTCGCCCTCATACCGACCACCACGCGACGGCGAGATTCCATTCCGCATCGGCTCGGCCAGCAACTGCGCGAGGGGCTTGATATCAGTGGACTTCGAGAGGAGCGCACTGATGCGGCTACTGATCGCACGCCGGGCGGATTCCCGTGTCTCTCCCCACGTCGAGCGGAGGGCATCGGCGTCGTCGAGGATTGCGGCGATGCGGCGCTGCTCGGGGAGAGGCGGCAGGTGCACCCCAAGCCGACCCAACGCTTCGAGCGAAATCGACTTACGTCGCTCGGCCGTACCGCGCCCGAGTCGCGAATACTGAGCCACCGCTGTGGGGGACTTCATCAGTCGAATGAGATAGCCGGCATCCACTCGGCTCTGATCCACAGAGAAGACGGTGTACATCGGGCTGATGATGCAAGCTTCCGGCGCAACGCCAATCGACCCCTCGTCGAGGTGAATCGTGGCGTACGCGAACTGTCCCTTCTCTACGACTTTGTAGGTCGATAGGTCCTGCGAAAACACCTGCTTCTTGAAGTAGTCAGTTGACGGCACGAACCCGCTGTGCTTTGTCACTGAGTAGACGGGTAGCTTCCGCGCCCCGGCTCGGCTGGACACAGGTGAGACAACGTCCCCCAGCGGCACGGTCTCCCACCTCACGCGAGCATCTCCCGCAGGCGTTTGAGTCCGTCCTGAATCTCGATTTCAAGCGCATCGAGTTCGTCGAGAATCTCCACCGGGGACCGGTGCTCGACCTCCTCGATCTCGATCTCCTTGTAGCGGTTGAGGCTCAGGTCGTAGCCGTTGTCGACGATCTCTTGCTTCGGCACGAAGAAGCTCTGGTCGGTACGGAGCCGGGCAGTCTCGGCATCCAGGTTCTGCCACCGCGCGAGCACGTCGGGAAGATCGTTCGCCTCGATGGGGGTGCGCTTGTCGTCCAGGGTCATACCGTCGGCGCGCACGTCGTAGAACCACACCCGGTCGGTGCCGCCCGATGAGGTCTTCGTGAAGAGCAGGATGGCGGTCGAGACCCCGGTGTAGGGCTTGAACGTTCCCGAGGGGAGCTTGATGACGGCATCCAATTTGTGGTCATCGATCAGCAGCTTGCGCACCGCCTTATGGGCGTTGCTCGACCCGAACAGCACGCCCTCGGGCACGATGACCGCGGCACGTCCGCCGTTGCGCAGCATCCGGATCATGAGCACGAGGAAGAGCAGCTCGGTCTTGCGGGTCTTGACGAGCTTCTGCAGATCCTTCGAGACGGTCTCTTGATCGAGCGACCCGGCAAACGGCGGATTGGCGAGCACGAGCGTGTAGCGGTCATCGCCCGGATGCCCCTCCGACAGCGAATCCGCGCGCTCGATCGTCGGGTTCTCGACGCCGTGCAGCAGCATGTTCATGCTGGCGATGCGGGCCATGGCGGCATCGGAGTCGTACCCCGTGAACATCGGGCCGTTGAAGTGGGCGCGACTGGCGGCATCCGCCCACAGCTCGGGGTGGTGCTCGCGCAGGTACTCCTCGGCGGCAACCAGGAACCCCGCGGTGCCGACGGCCGGATCGATGATGAGGTCGTCGGGGCGCGGAGCCGTCAGGTCGACCATGAGCTTGATGATGTGCCGGGCCGTGCGGAACTGCCCATTCGTGCCGCTGGTCGCAAGCTTCGAGAGCATGTACTCGTAGATGTCGCCCTTGGTATCGCGATCCTCCATCGGGATCTCGTGCAGGAGGTCGACGACCTTCGTCAGCAGCGCCGGCGTCGGGATCGTGAACCGGGCATCGCGCATGTTCCGCGCATAGCTCGACCCCTCGGCACCCAGCCGGCGCAACCACGGGAACACATGCTCGGAGACGACCTCGAACATCTCGGCGGGCGCGAAGTTCGTGAACACGCTCCACCGCAGATCGCGGTACGGCCGGCGGCTCGGCAGATCATTGTCGTACCCCTCGGGAAAGACCGGGTTCTCGACCTCCTCGCCGAAGCGGGCTGCCTTCTTCTCAGCGAGCAACTGCAGATCGTCAAGCCGCCGGATGAACAGCAGATACGTGATCTGCTCGATCACCTCGACGGGATTGGCGATGCCGCCCGACCAGAAGGCATCCCAGACCTTGTCGACCTGGCGTCTGAGCTCACCCGTGACCACGCTGTGCCCCCTCGATCCGTGCAACCCCTCCACGCTAATGGAGCGCAGCCAGCAGACCCGACGACAACAGACGGCTTCGTCGCGCCCCCGTGAAATCTCACGACAACTCGCCGTATCCGGATTTCGTAATGAACTTTCCCCATACGGATTTCGTAATAGACTTGCGCTATCCGGATTTCGTAGTAGGGACGGCCATGACATCGTACGAAGCAAAGCTGCGCTCCCCAGCCGACATCGGGCTTGCGATCCAACAGGCGAGGCTCGCAAGAGGACTGACACAGGTGGAGTTGGCCGACCAGCTCGGCATCTCGCAGCGGTCTGTCAGTGAGCTCGAATCCGGAAAGCCCACGATCTGGGCTCGTCGAATGTTCGACCTCATGCGGGCGACCGGGGTCGAGCTATCGGCGATGTGGGATAGTGAAGCCCGGCCATGAGACTCGCCGTCGAGCTCTATGGCACGATCATCGGACACATCCACGGCCCTGATGCACGCTCGTTCGACGTCGAGATCACCGATGAGGCACGGGAGACATTCGGGGTAAACAGCCGGGTGATGTCGGTTGCGATTCCATTGCTGGCTTCGATGCCAAGGCAACATGGGGGGCGTCGCCGAAATTGGTTCGCGGAGCTCCTGCCCGAAGGCGACCAACTCGACTACATGCTCACGCAGGGTGGCGTGCGGCGCGGCGACATACCCGCGTTTCTGGCGCGGTACGGCCGTGACGTCGCGGGTGCGTTGCAGATCTGGGATGTCGACGACCCATCGGAACCACGAACTCCCGAGGTGATCCCGATCGACGCTGAGGGGATCCGACGCCTCCTGGAGGATCCGATCGGCGCTCCGCTCGGGAACGCGACGGACTCTGGGCGGACCTCACTGGGCGGCGTCCAGCCGAAGATCGTCTTGGCGCGAACCGGAGCCAGGTGGAACCAAGCACTCGACGGCTTCCCGTCGACGCACATCCTGAAGCCTCAACTGCCCACACGACCAACTGTCATCTTCGATGAGGAGTACGGCGCGCGCCTCGCACGTCGCCTCGGACTCGCGGCTTTCGATACCCGGGTCGAGGAGTTCGACGGACTGCCGACGCTCGTGATCGAACGTTTTGATCGAGCCGGTGGCGCGCGCATCCACCAGGAGGATTTCAACCAGGTGCTGGGCGCGAGCGCCAATCAGAAGTACCAGGAGCTCGGAGGCGTGGTCTCGCTCGCCCGCGTCGCCGGTGCACTGTCGCAGTATGCCGGGTCCGAAGATGTGCTCCGCCTCGCGCGGACGACCATTCTCGCCGTCGGTATCGGCAATCTCGACATGCACACGAAGAACCTCGGGTTGCTGCATCCCGCCCACGACGTGCCGGCACTCGCTCCGGCATATGACCAGGTGCCCCTCGCCCACGCTTCCGGAGGAGATGGTCGACTGGCGCTCGCCGTGAACCGGAAGTACCGGCATGCCGAGATCACGCGCGACGACCTCGTCAGCGAGTTCGAGTCGTGGCAGCTTCGTCGAGCAGCAGCGGCGGTCTCGGATGCGCTCGATGAGTTGTCCGCTGCTGTAGCCGAAGAGGTTCCGCTTGACTCGGCTCATCCCGAACTGCACGATTCGATGAGCAGCTTCGTCCGCAATCTGCGAGAGGGGCGGGCCGTCGGAGACGGTCGAGCACCCTCCGCAGGCTAGCGAAGCGTCTGCGACTGCATCCACTCCCCCAGCACGCGGTAGGCCTTCTCCCGCACGGCTGCGCGGGAGAGGAACACGTCGTGGAGCGCGCCGTCTATTCGTGCGATCGTGACGAGCCGGCCCAGGCGGGTCGCCGCCTTCGCTATGTCATCGACGACGAGAACGGAATCGGTCTCGAGCATGTCGGGGCGCCACACCAGCGGCGAGCTCGACCGCTGCGACAGCAGCACGAGCGCGGGGCATGCCACGTCGATCCCTCGCGCAACGGTGTCGTGGCCGTCGAGCACCGCCTTGAGCCAGCCCGGAGTGGTCGGAAACCCACGCTCAGGCCGCCATCCTTCCGGCGCCTCCGGCAGAGTCCCGACCTCCTGCTGCGCTCGGGTGTAAAAGCCGAGATCGACGACCGGATGCATCCCCAACGGGTCCCACCGAGCTCGGGCCGCGACGAGGGGCGTGAGCGCTTCTCGGCCCCAGGCCCCCGTCTGGAACTCCAGCCACGGACTGTTGAGCACAAGCGCTGACGCAACCCCCGGATGCCGCGCCGCCCACAGCGAGAGCGTGAGCCCGCCCGTGGAGTGGCCCAACAGCACGAGGCGCCGCCCCGGCCTATCCTCCCGCCCCATCGCCGAGAGTGCCGCCGCGATGTCTGCGTCGTACTCGGCCAGCGATGAGACGTAACCCGGCGTCTGGCCAGCCCGCAGGCTCCGACCGTACTTGCGCAGGTCGAGCGCGTAGAACCGGGCGCCCCGATCAGCCCACCACTGCGCGAGTCTCGTCTGGAAGAAGTAGTCCGACCACCCATGGACGTAGAGAACGTCGACGTCGCGAAGACGGCCCGTCCACGAGGCAGGCCACGACGGCAGCAGCCGCACGAGCGTGGCGACGATCTCGCCCTCGGCGTCGCTGCCCAGACTCAGCGTGCGCTGCCGAAAGCGACCGCCGAGCAGGTCAGGAAGCCACACCTCTTCCACGAGTTGAGACTATCGCGGCCCGTTCTCGTGCGGGACGCGAAGAGACCGAAGCTACCTGATCGGGGGAGCGTCGCCGAGCCCAGCAGCGAAGAAATCAGCTGGCTCCAGGTACACAACGACGTGGGATGCCGCGGGGTGATTAGTGGTGGTCCAGCGCCAGCCGCGTTCGGCGAAGGCCATGCGGAGTTGCGACATATATGCCGACTCCGGGAATGTGCGCTGAGTCCCGTCCGGAAGGACGACGGCCCATACACGCCGCGCCTCCGTCTGCTGTTCCATGACGACCGAGTAATAGAGGATTCTCCCGGGACCCCACGAGTAGCCCTCTGGAAGCGGCTGCCATTCATCGCTGGTGACTTTCAGGCCCGACCCTTTGAGCCAAACCTCGTTCGGACCGCGGGGATCCTCAGCCGCGGCCGCCGCCGGCGCCGCGGAACCCGCGAGTGCACCGACAGTTCCCGCAGCCAGTGCTGACGCGAGAAGTCCTCGGCGACTCATGGGGGTCTTGTCGCTCGGGTTGTTGATGCTCACGCATCGATCCTGACACGGCCGCCAGTGAGGGCCAACCGTGTCAGGACCGACACGAACGGGATCAGTTGCCCCAGATCTGCAGGTTCAGATCGCCCAGCAGCATCTCGGCGTCCACGTTCGTCACCGACGAGTAGATCCAGATGTCCTCGCGGCTCGTGATCGTCTCGACAGTGTCGACCGGGAACTCGGCGTTCGGGGTGACCATCTGACACACCGGGTTTCCGGCATCCCCCGTGACGCAGGTGTACCCCTCACCGGGAAGGGTTGCGACATATGCCTCGGCGGCCGCGGGGTCGACCTCGCTGATCAGCAGCAGCACGCCCTGGCTGTCGCCAGCGAACCAGTCGCAGCCGAGCAGCAGCGTGGAGCCCTCGGGAACCGGGCGAACGAAGTCGGCGCCGTCACCCTGAAGGTTCAGCTGATCGACGCTGTCGGCGCGGCTCTCGGCCGTGCCGACCGCTGCGCAGTCCGTGGGAACGTTCGCGACGAACGACTGCGGCTCCTGCGTCGGCTCGGTGCTGGGCGTGTCGTTCTGCGTTGCCTCAGAGGTTGGCGTGGACGAAGGCTCGGGGGTCGGTGCACAACCAGCGAGCAGCAGGATACCGACGACGGCGACGGCAGGGACAAAGCGGGACCGGGACATAGTGACTCCTCGATTCGGTGCGCGGGCGACCACCTCACCCACGCACTCTGGACACCTCAATGTAAGGCACAAGAGCCGCGCGCCGCGCCAGCCGGCTCAGCGGCGGCCGCGGCGGGTCGTCCGCAGGGCCAGGATGCCGAGCAGCAGCGAGAGCGCCATCATCGCCGCGATCACGACTGCCATCGGCACAGCCGTGTCCTCTCCCGCCAACCCCACGAGCGGTGACGCCACAGCACCGATGACGAACTGCGATGTTCCCATGATTGCTGAGCCCGCACCGCGAGCGTGATCGGCGCGGGCAAGGCCCAAAGCGCTGGCATTGGACATCGTGAATCCGAGTCCGAGAGTGAGCAGAAACGCACAGGCCACGAACCCCGGGATCGTGAGGGTACCGGTCAGCGTGAGTGCCAGCAGAAGCGCAGCGGCGCCGGTCGTGGCGCCGAGGCCAACGCCCAGCATCCGTCTCGGCCCGAACCGCACCGCGACCCGGGCGTTCACGATGTTCGAGAGGATGACGCCGCTGGCTGCAACCGCGAACGAGATCGAGTACACCGTCGGCGACATCCCGAGCACGACCTGGCCCACGAACGGCGACGCCGACACGTACGCCATGATCGCGCCGAACGTGAGCGCGTAGGCACCCGTATAGAGGGGAAAAGCGCGGTCGGCGAGCAATCCGCGGAAGGCGCCGAGCGTCTGCGACATCCCGGCAGTATGGCGATGCTCGATGGAGAGGGATTCCGGAACCACGGCCAGCGACACGACCAGCATCACCACCGCGACGACCGCGAGCGCCGCCATCACGCCGCGCCAGCCGACGACCTCGCTCAGCAGACCGCCGATCGGTGGTGCGACCAGCGGCGCAACCCCGACAACGACCACGATGAGGCTGAGAGCGCGCACCGCAGTCTCTTTGGGGCTGAGATCGACAGCGACGGTGCGCCCCAACACCATCCCCGCAGACCCCGAGAAACCCTGCACGAATCGCAGGATGACGAACACGGCGATCGTCGGGGCAAACACCAGCGCAATGCTGGACAGAGCGAAGATCACTCCGCCGACGACGAGGACGGGGCGTCGCCCGACGCGATCGGACCAGGGACCGAGTACGAGTTGACCCACCGCGACACCCACGAGGAATGAGGTGAGCGTCAGTTGCACGGCCGCGGCGTCAACGCCGAGGTCGCCCGCGATGTCGGTGAAGGATGCGAGGTACATGTCGGTCGCGAACGGACCGACAGCGGAGACGAAGCCGAGAGCTGCGATCAGCCCCGGCGACAGCCTCCGCGAGGAACTCACTCGCCTCGAGAGATGGCAACCATCTCGTCGCGAGGCACCACCTTGATACGGGCACGCCCCTCAGGCTCACCCAGACCGATCTCGTGCTGATCGAGACGGTGCCAGCCTTCCAGGTCGGTCCAGGCGACACCGCGCTCGGCCAGGAGTGCGGGGATCGCCGCCTCCGACGGGTCCTCAGGCTGCCACCACGAACCCTGATCGTTGATGAGGTGGCGCACGGTCTCCATCGCGTCGGACTTGGTGTGACCGATCAGGCCGACCGGGCCACGCTTGATCCATCCGGTCGCGTACAGCCCAGGTGCGCGCTCATTGGAATCGGCGCGCAGAACCTGGCCCTCGTGGTTGGGGATCACACCGTGCCGTTCATCGAACGGCACCTCGGGAAGCGGTGATCCGAAGTAGCCGACGGCACGGTAGACGGCCTGGACGGGAACCTCGCGGAACTCACCGGTTCCGGCGACACCACCCTGCCCGTCGGGGCGCGTGCGCTCGTACACGAAGCCCGACACGTGGCCGCGGTCATCGACCTTCACCTCGACGGGCCGAGCCCAGAAGTGCAGGTGCAGGCGACGGGATGCCGTCCCGCCCGCGTTGTTCACACCGGGCCGGGTCCGCCATTCCTGCAGCACGCGGTCGATGACCTTGACCTGCTTGTTGCTCTCGATCGCCGTCCGGGATGCCTCGTCGTAGTCGAAGTCCTCGTCGTAGACGACCATGTCGACATCCCGCAGTTCACCGAGCTCGCGCAGCTCGAGCGGCGTGAACTTGACCTGCGCGGGCCCGCGACGGCCGAAGACGTGGACGTCGGTCACGGGCGAGGCCTTGAGCCCCTCATAGACGTTCGCGGGAATCTCGGTGGGCAGCAGATCATCGGCGTGCTTGGCGAGGATGCGGGTGATGTCGAGCGCGACGTTGCCGTTGCCGACGACGGCTACCGACTGCGCGGTCAGCGGCCAGGTGCGGGGCACGTCGGGGTGCCCGTCGAACCAGCTCACGAAGTCGGCAGCACCGTAGGACCCCTCGGCGTCGATTCCCGGGATGTCGAGGGTCGCGTCGCGGACAGCGCCGGTGGCGAAGATGACGGCGTTGTAGTGGCGCTTGAGGTCGTCGAGGGTGATGTCGCGACCGAACTCGACGTTGCCGAAGATGCGGATGTCGCCCCTGTCGAGCACTTCGCGCAGGGCCGTGATGACGCCCTTGATGCGAGGGTGATCGGGAGCTACACCGTATCGGACGAGGCCGTACGGCGCAGGCAGCTGCTCGAACAGGTCGATCGACACGTCGAACGCGCGCTCCGCCTTCAGCAGGATGTCAGCAGCGTAGATGCCCGCCGGGCCTGCGCCGACGATGGCCAACCTCAGAGTGGTCATGTGTTCCTTTCGGGACGCGAGAGCACGGTGATTCGGCGCAAGAGCGCCGGGACGGCCTCAGCTCGAGCGGTCGGCGACGGCCTGCGCAAACCTCGTGAGGGCTTCGCGGACCGGGCCGTCAGGGATGGGATCGAGTGCCGCGATCGCATCACGCGACCAAGCGTTGGCGAGTTCCACAGTCTCGCGCGTTGACCTGTCAGAGCGAAGCATCGCAAGAGGCTCGTCCAGCAACGCGGGGTCCTCGCCGTCAGCGATCCGGGCGACGCCCTCGTCGATCCGGTCACGAAGAGCGCGAGCCTCGGGGTCGTCACGGCGCGCGAGAAGCAGATAGGGCATCGTCGGGACGCCAGCGCGGAGGTCCGTCCCCGGCACCTTGCCGGTCTCATCGGGATCTGCCGAGAGATCGATGACGTCATCCAGCAGCTGGAAAGCAACGCCGGCCGCCTCACCGAAGGTTCGCACCGGCTCTTCGTACTCGGTGGGAGCGTTGCTGAAGATGATGCCGGACTGCGCTGCCGCGGCGATGAGCGATCCGGTCTTGTCTGCGAGAACCTGCAGGTAGAACGCGACGCGGTCATCAGCATCCGTCGGCCCGACAGTCTCGTGCATCTGACCGAGGACGAGCCGCTCGAAGGTGTTCGCCTGCAGTCGGATCGCTCCCTCTCCCAGCCGCGCCATGATCTGGCTCGCACGAGCGAAGAGGAGGTCGCCGGTCAGGATGGCGATGTTGTTGCCCCACACCGAGTGAGCGCTCGGCACCCCGCGACGCTTGTCGGCATCATCCATCACGTCGTCGTGGTAAAGCGAACCGAGGTGGGTGAGCTCGAGCGCCGTGGCAGCTTCGACAACGTCCTCCGTGACGCCGTCACCGAGGTGTGCGGTCAGCAGAGCAAGCATCGGACGCACCCGCTTGCCGCCGGCATCGAACAGGTACCGGCTTGTCGCATCAGCCAGCGCGTCCGAGATGTGAAGCTCCCGCTCGAGATTTGCATCGACCCGATCCAGCCCGGCTTCGACACCGTCGATGAGACGGCGCGCACGAGGGCCCGCGAAGATCCGTTCCGCGAGACCCAGCTGGCTCGCTATTCGGGAACTTGACGCGGAGGGGGTCACACCACAAGCCTACCGGGGCTGGGAGCCACCATCCCCGACGGGCTTGCGCGCCCGGTGCAGCGCCACGACGCCGAGCGTCAGGTTTCGCCACGCCACATCCGTCCATCCCGCAGCCCGAATGCGCCCCGCAAGGGCCGGTTGATCCGACCACGCGCGGATTGATTCGTTGAGGTAGTCGTACGCGTCGCCGTTCGAACTGACCAGCCGCGCGACCGGGGGGAGGATGCGGTCGTTGTAGAACCGATACAGAGCGGAGATAGCCGGAGAGGTCGGGTGCGAGAACTCGCAGATCACCAGTCGCCCACCCGGTTTGGTCACCCGCAGCATTTCGCGCAGGCCGGCGTCGGCATCCTGGACGTTCCGAAGTCCGAACGAGATCGTGACGGCGTCGAACTCTTCGTCCTCGAACGGCAGTGCCGTTGCGTCTGCTTCCACGAAGCTCACGCCAGAGACCCCGGCGTGGCGACGGCGCCCCTCGGCGATCATGCCCGGGGAGAAGTCAGCGGCGACGACGTCGGCGCCCGTGCGCGCGATCGCGACGCTCGAGGTGCCGGTCCCTGCCGCGAGATCGAGGATGCGCTGCCCCGGGCGCGGTGACAGCGCGCGGGTCGTCGCACGTCGCCACAGACGGTCGTTACCGACGCTCAGGATGGTGTTCGTCCGGTCGTAGCCTGCCGCGACCTCGTCGAACATTCCGCTGACGCGGGCCGGGTCCTTCTGGAGATCTGCGCGATGGGACTGGGTCACGCGTCGAGTCTAGGACGCCACGTGAGGGGCGAGTCCGGGGCGTTTCGACTCGCTGCGCTCGCTCAACGATCAAGACCCTGGGGGGCCAGTCCACGGGCGGCGAGGCGCTTAAGCCAGGCATCCGCCGTGGCGTCGTTGAAGGGAGCCTCCGCGGCGCGCACCCGCCGTTCCAGGTCGACAGCCAACGTTTCGAGCCGCTCGACCACCTCGCGCGGGTAGCCGTAGTGGACGCGGTGCTCGTCCCACTCGTCGCGGTCGTCGATCCAGATCCCGCGCTCGTCGAGGGCTCGCACGACATCTAGATCCATGTCGATGCCCTCCGCGACGCCGGGAGCGCTCTGCGACCAGCCGATGTCCCAGCCGAGGTCGATATAGATGCGGGTCCGCGACGGTGCTGCGTTCACCGTCATCGCGTACTCGCCGCTCGGGGGCATGAGGGTGACGTTGGGGCCGGCGGTCACGACGTTCCGGCCGGGACGGATGCTGCGCCATCCCGCCGGCTGCCCGAACCACTCGCCCCAGCTGTCGTGGCCGAGATAGACGCAGTCGTGCACCCAATGGACGCCGTCGTCCCACTTGCGCCACCGGAACTGGGTAACAGTGCCGGGCACCGGGCGCCCGAGTCGATCCGCATCCACGCCGGAAGTCTAGGCTGGTGAGGTGACCCGCACTCCCCGTCTCCCACCGCTGGTGGTCGAGACCAGGGACATCGAACCGGTCGACGACCTGCTGTCGCTGACCGATCCGCATAATCCGCTGGCGTGGTTGCGTCGGGGTGAGGGCATCGTCGGCTCCGGCGCGGCGGTCGTAACGATCGGCGGGCCGGGTTCGCCCCCGCTGTCCCGGCCGATTGCCGCAATCTGGCGCGACCTGGCGGCAAACGCTCGAGTGTCCGATCCCGTGCAACTGCCCGGCACCGGGCTGGTCGCGTTCGGCGCGCTCGGGTTCGACCCGGCCTCGACGGCGCCGCCGTTCCTGGTCGTTCCGCAGACGATCACCGGCGTGCACGACGGACGGGCGTGGGTCACAACGATCCGTCACGAGAGCGATCCTGAGCCGCCGCAGCCTACGTCCGTTCCCCACGGCCCCCACTGGTCCGCAACGCTCGGACCCGGCTCGCTCGACCCCGACGGTTACCAACACGCTGTGCGCTCCGGGATCGAGGCGATCACGGCGGGCGAGGTCGAGAAGGTCGTTCTCGCACGGGACCTCGTCGGGACGATTCCGGCGGGCGCAGATCTGCGTCGGCTGGTGCGCGCACTTGCCACGAGCTACCCCGACACCTGGACCTTCGCCGTCGACGGCCTCATCGGCGCGAGCCCCGAAACCCTCATCACGGTCGACCGGGGCAGCGTGACGGCGCGCGTGCTCGCGGGAACCACGGCGCGCGGCGCGGATGCCGACGAGGATGCCGCCGCGGCGCACGCACTCGAGGCCAGCCGCAAAGACCTCGACGAGCACCGGTTCGCGGTCACGAGCGTGGTTGACGCACTGGCACCGCTCACCCGTGACCTCGTCGCTCCCGGCGAGCCGCACCTGCTCGAGCTTCCGAATCTCTGGCACCTTGCCACCGACGTCTCGGGTCGGCTATCGAACGGGGCTTCCGCGCTCGACCTCGTCACGGTGCTGCATCCGACGGCTGCGGTCGCGGGCACCCCGACGGATGCCGCACTCGACGTCATCCGTCGACTCGAGCCGTTCGACAGGGGCCGGTACGCCGGACCCGTCGGCTGGATCGACGCCAACGGCGACGGCGAGTGGGCGATCGCCCTGCGCTGCGCCCAGATCGGCGCCGAGCCGCAGCGGGACGCCGCCAGATACAGCGACACGATTCCGGTCATCGCGCACGCTGGCGCCGGCATCGTGGCAGCAAGCGACCCCGAGGCCGAGCTTCTCGAGACGCGCGTGAAGTTCCGGCCCATCGTCGACGCCCTCGCCTGAGCCCTGCGGGCGGACTCAGCCCAACTGCAGGATCCAGGTCGCGACGAGGAAGTAGATGATGAGGCTCGTCGCGTCGCAGAACGTCGAGATGAACGGCGTGCTGAACACCGCCGGATCTGCCCGCACCGCCATCGCAAGGATCGGCATGAGACCACCCACCGTCGCTGCGAGCGTGCAGATGAACAGCAGCGTCAGGCCGATCACGGCCCCCAGGGCGAGATCGAACACGAGGCTCGCCAAAGCGAAGCCGAGGATGCCCAGAAGGCCACCGAGAAACGCCCCGACGCGCACCTCGCGCCACATCACCGTGAGCGCGTCGCGTTTTCGCACCTCCCCCATCGCGAGGGCGCGGGTGACGGTGGTCGCCGCCTGCGAACCGGTGTTACCCGCTGTGCCGGTCAGCAGCGGAATGAACAGGGCGAGGGTCACGACCTGCTCGAGTGTTGCCTCGAAGATCCCGAGCACCTGAACCGTGAGCAGCGCCGAGACGGCGAGCACCAGGAGCCACACCACACGGGCGCGCACAATCCGCAGCACGGGCGTTGTGAGGTAGGGGCGGCCCAGCGGCTCCGAGGCGCCCTGGCGGGCGGCATCCGTGTCTTCAGCCTGCTCCAGGATGCGAGCTGCGTCATCAACGGTGAGGATGCCGAGCAGGCGGTCTTCGCTGTCGACGATCGGCATGGCGAGCAGTCCGGAGTCGACCAGCGATCGCGCGGCGGTCTCTGCGGCATCCGTTGCCCGAGCAGTCCGCGCCTCGGTCATGAGCTCCTCGACCGTGACGTCGGAGCGCCCCATCACGAGCTCCCGCAAACCGACGACGCCCAGCAAGCGACGGTGCGGTGAGGTCACCGGGAGCATGTAGACGGTCTCGGCATCCACACCGCGGTGACGCACGTGGCTGAGCGCGTCCCCGACCGTGAGCTGGGGCGAAAGCCGGACATACTCCGTGCTCATGAAGCGGCCCACGCTGTTCTTCGGGTACCCGAGCATCGGGGCCGTCAGCTCGCGCTCGGCGGGTGAGAGGCCCCGCATGAGCTGCCGTGCGACGCCCGCCGGGAGTTCGTCGATCAGCTGCGCACGATCGTCGGGGTCGAGTTCCTCGAAGACCTTCGCGACGTCGTCCTCCCGCAGGCCGCCGATGAGCTCAGCCCGCATCCCCGGATCGAGCAGTTCGAAGGCCTCGAGCGCCTGGTCGCGGCGCAGCAGTCGATACAGCACCGCGCGGTCGCGCGCATCCTCCCGCTCCAGGAGCTGAGCGATATCGGCGGCATCCTGCTCGGCCAGCAACTCGCGCAGCTCATCGAGCCGGCGGTCCCGCAGAAGCGGAGTCACTGTCTCGAGGAATCCCTCAAACTCGTCATCCATGGAGCGCATCCTTGCAGACGGTGGGGGCGCGTCAGTTAACACTCACCGCGCGGTCGACGGGGAGGACAACTCGGCTAAACCAAGGACAACTCGGCTGAACCAAGGACAACTCGGCTGAACCAAGGACAACTCGGCTGAACCAGGGACAACTCGGCTGAGGGGAGGACAACTCGGCGGAGGGGGTCAGGTTGCGGCGAGGCGTTCGCGTTCGAGGGCGACGTCGTAGCTGGCGGTGGGCCACTGGGGATCAATGTTCTCCAGCGCTTCCAGAAGCAGGTGCTGGATCGCCAGTCGGGCGTACCACTTGCGATTGGCGGGCACCACGTACCACGGTGCATGCTCGGTGGACGTCCGCTCGAAGACCGTCTGATACGCGGCCATGTAGTGCGGCCAGCGCATCCGCTCGTCGACATCACTGGGCGTGAACTTCCAGTGCTTCTCGGGGCGATCCAAGCGCTCCATGAGCCGCGCCTTCTGCTCGGCGTACGAGATGTGCAGCATGACCTTGATGATCCGCGTTCCGGATGCCGCGACCTGACGCTCGAACTCGTTGATCGCTCCATACCTGCGCTCGATCTCATCGGCATCCGCGAGCTCCCGGACCCGTCCGATCAGAACGTCCTCGTAGTGCGACCGGTCGAACACACCGATCCGGCCGGCGGCCGGCAGCTTGCGCTGGATGCGCCACAGGAAGTCTTGCGAGCGCTCCTCCTCGGTCGGCGCGCCGAAGGATGCGAGCGAAACACCCTGCGGGTCGACCGAGCCGACGACGTGACGCACGATCCCGCCCTTGCCCGACGAGTCCATCCCTTGCAGGACAAGTAGCACCGAAGCGTCCGTGGCGCCCACCCGGCTCTGGGCGAAAAGCTTCTCTTGCAAGAGGTCGAGCTCCGCAACGCCCGCAGCAAGGTCCTGCGCTGCCTGCTGCTTGTCGCTGCCATAGCCGGGTGTCGAGCCGGGGTCGACCCCCGAAAGGACGAAGCCCTCCCGGACTCGCAGGAGTTCGGCAACGTCGCCGGTCCAATAGGTCTGACTTCTCGCGGTCACCCGTCCATCATGGACCCGGCCCGTCGCTCAGCGCGGGAGCGGCACTTCGATCAGTTGCGGGCCCACCACCGGCGAGGTGAGCGCTTGGTCGAGCGCGGCTCGGGTCTCGATGCGCGCATAGGTCCAGCCGTAGGCGGTCGCCAGCGCCTCGAAATCGGCATCCTGGGGTGTGTAGAGCACGCGATCGCGCTGCTGCGAGGAGCCGAGCGCGGCGACCTCAAGGCCGTCGAAGATCGTGCCGCCGGAATCGTTCCCGACGATCACCTGGATCCGCGGCGCCGTCTCCCCCGGCGCGAGCAACAGGGCTCCGACGTCGTGCAGCAAGGCCAGATCACCCAGCAGCACGCGGGTCACTCCTGCAGCACCCTCGGCCTGGCTCGCGATGGCGACCCCGAAGGCCGTCGCCACTGTTCCGTCGATTCCAGCCAAACCCCGATTGGCGTGCACGGTCACCTTCTTGCCCGGCAGCACGGCGTCGGCCACCCGAACCAGGCGCGAAGAGCCGAACACGAGCCGGTCGTGTGGCCACGTCGCCCGCCACGCCGCATCGACGAGAGCCACGCGGTCGAGCTTCTCTCGCAGCACCGCAAGCTCCGCCGAGATCGCCCCCAGCCGCGTCTGCGGGTCGGCCGACGCGAGCGCCTCACCGTCGGGAGCCGGCACTGACAGGTCGACGGATGCCGCACGCGAGGCCCGCATCCATTCTCCGAGCCATGCGCGATCAGCCGCGATCGCCTCTGTCGTCGACGCGGCGGTTGGGGCCGGGGCCACGGCTGCAACGGCGACTGTCGCGCCGTTGAGGTTGACCGTCTCTCCGGGACCGCGCAGCGCAATCACCTCGACGTCGTCGCGGGAGAGAAGCGCGCTGGTCTCGCGCGCGAGCGTGGGGTGACCCAGCACGACGACGCGCTCGATCGGGTCGCTGAGCTCCGGCCGACGCAGCAGCTCCCGGTAGGAATGGACGAGTTGACGGCCGAAACGGGCGCCACTGACGATCTCAGCGACAAGCGGCCATCCGCCCTCCCACGCCAGCGCCTCGGCGCGTGGCCCCGCTCCTTCGCCTGCCAGAACGATCGTCCGGATGCCGCGAGGCAGCACGAGCGGCTCCTCGTCGGCTGCGAGAGCCTCGTCGGCATCACCGATGCCGCCCCCGCCCTGATACAGCGCGCCCGACTGGTCGTTCTCGAGCGGCGCATCGACCGTGTGGGCTCCCTCTCCGGCATCCGCGCCCCACCACGGCGGGAGCGATCCGGCCAGCGGCTCGCGAAACGGCAGGTTGAGATGGACGGGACCGGCCGGACGCACCGCGTCACCGAGCGCCGCGCTCACTGCCTGGTCGGCGATATCGCGCAGCATCACGGATTGGTCGCCCTCACCGGTGTCGTCGATCTCGGTCGGCGTCGGCACGTCGAGCTCGAACCGCGTGTTGGGGGCGAAGATGCCAGGTTGACGCGTCGTCTGGTTCGCCCCGACTCCCCGCAGCTCCGGGGGTCGGTCGGCGGTCAGCAGAAGCAGGGGCACCCCGGAGTGGTGGGCCTCAAGGACGGCGGGCGCGAGGTTTGCCACCGCAGTGCCGGAGGTGCAGACGATAGCTGCCGGCATCCGTGTCTCGCGACCGATTCCCAGGGCGGTGAACCCGGCGACCCGCTCGTCGATGCGCACGTGCAACCGCAGGAGGCCCCGTTCCTCGGCGTCGGCAACGGCGAGCGCCAGAGCCTGCGAGCGCGAACCCGGGCTGAGAACGACATCGCGCACTCCCCGCGCGATCAGCTGATCGAGCAGGGCCGCTGCAGCATCCGTCGCGGGCGAACGGGTGCCCCCACCGACCAGGTCGCTCACGGGATGCCCGTCAGGCGGCGCCGCGAGACCCGCGGGGCTCGTCGTCGTCATCGCGGGGCGCGGATGCCGCTTCGTGATCGGTCACGGTGTCAGCATCCGTCGGACCGTCCAACGCATCTTCGGCATCCAGCAGTGCGAGCTCTTCCTCGAGCCGGCGAATTCGTTCGTCTTGATCCGAGATCGTGCCGATGCGGCCCAGGAACTCGGGGTCATCATCCGGGGCGCGCGTGGCGTGAACCGCGGACCGTCGTGCGCGACCGACCAGCAACCACAGCACCCCGCCGATCACGGGAAGCACGAGGACGATGACGATCCACAGCGGCTTGCTCACGCCGCGGTGCCGCGTCGGCGGCTGCACAGCGCAATCGACGATGGTGTAGACCCAGAACGCGGTCGCCACCAACGCCAGAATCAACAGCACGCGGGGCACACCTCCATCCTAGGTCGGTTCGACACGCCGGGGCTGGTTGCGGGCGCTGACCGGGGCGGACGGCGGCAGGGCGCCCGACGCCTACGATGGAGGGGTGAACGCGCGCTCCTTCTGGCTCTATACGGTGCTGCGCATCCTGTTCTTCCTCGTCCCGTTCGGCATCCTGATGCTGTTGCCCATCGGCCGCGAGTTCTACTGGCTGTCGGCGATCTTCGCCGCGCTCATCGGACTGAGCCTCTCGGTGATCTTCCTGCGCCGCCCCCTCGATGAGGTGTCGGCATCGCTTGCCGAGCGCAGGGCGCGCCGTACTGACCCGACCGACGAGCAGGTTGAGGATGCCACCCTCGAAGACGCACCGGCTGCCGACGAAGCACCCGCGCCGTCAGCCGGCGAAGGCCCAGAAGAGGAAAGCTCCGAAAGCGAGCGACGTTCCTGACGTCAACGCCAGGGCGATGACGAGCTCGCGCGGCTGCCGGTAGGTCCACACGATGAGGATCGCGGGAAGCGCGAGCAGCAACGCCATCGCGGTCAACCACGCGATCGGGTAGAAGACCGCAAGGTAGCCCGCGATCCCGAACGGGACCAGCACGAACACGGTGTACAGCACCTGCGTGGCGCGGCGCCCGATCAGAACACTGAGCGTGCGCTTACCGGCGACGCGATCCTGATCGATGTCGCGCAGGTTGTTTGCGAGCAGCACGGCGCACGCGAGCAGGCCCGCCCCGACCGCACCGAACCAGGCCTCCTGCGGCAGCGCGAACACCTGCACCCACGTCGTGCCGAGCGTTGCTACGAGGCCGAAGAAGACGAACACGAACAGTTCACCGAGGCCCGCATAGCCATAGGGGCGCTTGCCGCCCGTGTAGAACCAAGCAGCGAGGATGCAGGCGGTACCGACCGCGAGGAACCACCACTGTTCGGTGCGGATCGTGATGGCGAGGCCCGCAAGACCGGCAATCGCGAAGTACACGAGCGCGACGATCAGCACCGTCCGGGGCTTCGCCTTGCCGGCTCCGGTCAGGCGAGCCGGCCCCACCCGGTAGGCATCCGTGCCGCGCACGCCATCGCTGTAGTCATTGGCGTAGTTCACCCCGATCTGCAGGCTCACCGACACCACGAGGCACGCCAGAGCGATGACCCAGTGCATCGGACGCTCGATCAGAAGTGCTGCTCCTGTGCCGATGAGGATCGGGGTGACTGCCAGCGGGAGCGTCCGCAGGCGGGCTGCACCGATCCAGTCACGCAGCGTCGCAGGCTTGGGGGCGGCGACGGGCGAACGGTGGTCGCGACGAGCGTGATTGGTCGAACCCGGATGCGGCTTCGTGCGAGACCGCGAGCGCTTCTTCTTGGAGGGTGCTGCCACGGGGAGCAATCCTAGAGCGTCGTGATCTGCTCGCGGAGCCGGACGCGGTCAGGCTTGCCCGAGGGCAGGAGCGGCATCCGTTCGACCCTGACGATGGCGCGGGGCCGCGCCGGGGCACCGATCTCGCACTCCACCCGCGTGCGTGCCTCGGCGAGCGCGTCATCCACGGCCGCGCCGCTCCCTTCGACGACGATGACGGAGGCCTGTCCCCAGCGGGCATCCGTCACGGGAACCACCACCGCAGCTTCGAGTCCCGGGACTGTGCGCACGACGCGCTCCACGCGGTCGAGCGACACGTTGATGCCACCGCTGACAATGACGTTGTCGCGGCGCCCGGTCACCCGGAGGGTGCCGTCGAACGTGCCCGTATCGCCGGTGCGGTACCAGCGGGTGCCGTCGGCATCCGTGACGAAGGCCTTCGCGGTTCGCTCGTCATCGTCGAGGTACCCGGACGCGAGAACCGGTCCCGCGATCTGCACCTCGCCGCCCTCGACACGTATGCTCACTCCGGCCAGCGGCACGCCGTCGTACACACATCCGCCGCTGGTCTCGCTGGAGCCGTACGTGCGCACGATCCGGATGCCGAGAGCGGCGCTACGCTGCAACTCCGCCGCTGGCAGCGCTTGGCCGCCGACGAGGATCGCTTCGAACCCGCGCAGGCAGTCTGCGACCGCGGGATCGCGGGCTGCGGCATCCAGGAGCCGGGTGAGTTGGGCGGGCACGAGCGACGTGTACCGGGGAGCGTCGAGTCCCGCGGCGGCCTCGAAGAACTGCTCGGGCGTGAACGAGGCAGGGATGACGGCCGGGTCGGTCCCCGCCAGGATGCTGCGCACGAGCACCTGGAGACCGGCGACATACGTCGGTTCGAGCGCGAGCACCCAGGACCCGGACCCGATCCGTTCTGCCGTCGCTGTGGCGCTGGCGCGCAGCGCGCCGATCGGAAGCACGACCGACTTGGGGTAGCCCGACGAGCCGGAGGTCTCGACGATCACCGCCGGCTCGAGATCTGACCCCGGAACCTCGGCGAGCGCGTCGCGCACTGTTTCCACGAGCGCCTGCGCGTCCCGATTGCAGGAGGAACTCAGCCGGATGAGCCGCCAGGGCGTCGGCTGCGGCGTGTCATCCTGCAATCGGTTCGTCACGACGGCGGTCCGGGCCCGGGTTCAGTAGTGCCAGGGATACGGCGACCAGTCGGGGTCACGCTTCTGCAGGAACGCGTCCTTGCCCTCGACGGCCTCATCGGTGCCGTATGCGAGCCGGGTCGCTTCCCCCGCGAACACCTGCTGGCCCACGAGCCCGTCATCGACGGCGTTGAACGCGAACTTCAGCATCCGGATCGCGGTCGGCGACTTGGTGAGGATCGTGCGGGCCATCGCGATGGCCTCGCGCTCGAGCTGCGCATGCTCGACGACGCGGTTGACCGCGCCCATCTCGTACGCCCGCTGCGCCGCGTACTCCTCCGCGAGGAAGAACACCTCGCGCGCGAACTTCTGGCCGATCTGGCGGGCGAAGTACGCCGAGCCGTAGCCCGCGTCGAAGGAGCCGACGTCGGCATCCGTCTGTTTGAACCTGCCGTGCTCGCGGCTCGCGATCGACAGGTCGCACACGACGTGCAGCGAGTGTCCGCCGCCCGCAGCCCAGCCCGGGATCACCGCGATCACGACCTTCGGCATGAACCGGATGAGCCGTTGCACCTCAAGGATGTGCAGGCGCCCCGAGCGGGCCGGGTCCGGTGCCGTCGCGTCGTCGGCCGCATAGGTGTAGCCATCGCGACCACGGATGCGCTGGTCGCCGCCGGAGCAGAACGCCCAGCCGCCGTCCTTCGGACTCGGGCCGTTGCCGGTCAGGAGCACGACGCCGATCTTCGAGTCCTGCCGTGCGATGTCGAGGGCGCGGTACAGCTCGTCGACGGTGTGTGGGCGGAACGCGTTGCGAACCTCGGGCCGGTCGAACGCGATCCGGGCGATCCGGCCGTCCGGCGAGACGTGGGAGGTGATGTCGGTGTACCCCTCAGCACCGGGGGCAAGAACCCAGGCATCCGGATCGAACAGCTCGGAAACGCTCACGGCACCAGCCTACGCGGGCGCTTAGCCCGTCTGGCGGGCCACACCTTCACGCGAGTTGTCCCTCCTTCACGCGAGTTGTCCTTGCCCGGCGCGAGTTGTCCTTGCCTAGCGCAAGGGACAACTCGACGCAGCAAGGGACAACTCAGCACAACGAAGGACAACTCGGCGGGGAGAGGGACAACTCGGCGGGAGGAAGGACAACTCGGCGGAGAGAGGGACAACTCGGCGCGGGTAGCCTGGAGGAGAGGACAGGGAGATATACGGATGCAGATCAGGACATCGTCGGACTGGCGGGACGCGCTCCCGTTCGAGACCCCCGTCCTGGCCTCCGAGGCGATGCCCGGTGAGGCGAGTCGCTGCGCCCGATGCCCTGCAGACGAGCCGCTGAAAGAGCGGACCGAGCTGTGGGCGGTCAAGCACCGGCACCCGAACAACCACGCCGGGTTCGTGCGCCTCTACTGCCTCGAACACCGCCCGGCCGTCGCACCGCTCCCTCCGGTCTCGGCTCCCCCGGCTGCCCGGGCACGCAAGAGCACGACGCCCCGCGCACCCCGTACATCCCGCCCAACGCCGTCGAAGCCCGAGCGGGTCGCAGCGGTGTGCCCGAACTGCTTCGTCGAGGTCCCGACGAGCGGCATCTGCGGTGTCTGCGGCGAATCGGTCAGCTGACCGGTCCGCGCGCGACCATCACGCCGCGTTCTTGGCGTCGCGCCACGCCACCCACTGCTTGACGGCGTCGAAGTTCCAGTCGGGGCCATCGATCCCCAGCGTGAACAGCCGCACTCCCGCGCCATAGAGCGCCTCGACCTCGTCGACGTTTCGCGCCCCGATCTCGTTCGAGACCACGAGGTTCGACAGGTCCCGCTCTTCCTTCTGCGCCCACCGCTCGAGAACGTCGAGCTTGCTGGTGACGGCATCCGGCTTCACGAAGCTGTGCCAGATGTCGGCGTGGCGGGCAACCAGACGCAGGGTCTTCTGTTCGCCCGCGCCGCCGATCATGACGGGGATCTTGCGCGTCGGCGCCGGATTGAGCTGCTCCCACCGGGCCTCGACCCGGCGGAGCCCTTCGGCCAGGTCATCCAGCCGAGAACCCGCGGTACCGAACTCATAGCCGTATTCGACGTAGTCCTTCTCGAACCACCCCGAGCCGGTGCCGAAGATGAACCGGCCGGCAGCGCCGCCCTTGGCGCTGATGTGGTCGACCGTCCGCGCCATATCTGCCTGCAGGTCGGCGTTGCGGTAGCTGTTGCAGTTGACAAGAGCGCCGAACTCGATGCGCTCGGTCTGCTCAGCCCACGCGCCGAGCATCGTCCACGACTCGAAGTGCGCGCCATCCGGGTCACCGCTGAGCGGGTAGAAATGATCCCAGTTGAAGGCGATGTCGACGCCGAAGTCCTCGAGCCAGAGCACTGCCTCACGGATCTGGGGATAGCTCACGTGCTGGGGGCGCACCTGCACGCCGAGTCGGACGAGAGTATCGAGAAGAACCATGTCTTCAGCCTACGGACGTCCACACCCCCAGGGCCCGCGCGCCGGGATGCCGAGCGGCAGTGCGGCGGGCAGGATGAGAGCATGGTCGCCGCCTTGCACCTGCCGTCACTCCCGCCCCTGGACGAACTCCTCGAGAGCGCCCACGTTGTCGCACTACCGCTCGCAACACGGTTCCGCGGCATCGAGCACCGAGAAGCGATGCTGCTGCGCGGGCCCGCGGGATGGACGGAGTTCTCACCGTTCCTCGAGTACGACGACGCCGAGGCGAGCACCTGGCTTGCCGCAGCCATCGACTTCGGCTGGCACAGCACCCCCGCGGCCCGTCGCAGCGAGATCCGCGTGAACGCGACAGTTCCCGCGGTTGCACCGGATGCCGTATCCGACGTGCTCGCCCGTTTCGATGGATGCCGCACGGTGAAGGTCAAGGTGGCAGAGTCCGGCGGGACACTCGCCGATGATGTGGCCCGCGTGCGAGCGGTCCGGGAGGCCATGGGGCCGCTCGGCCGCATCCGGGTCGACGCAAACGGAGCGTGGAACCTGGACGAGGCGGAGCACGCGGTGCGTGCGCTCGCCGAGTTCGATCTGGAGTACGTCGAACAACCCTGCGGAAGCCTGGAGGAGCTCCGGGAGCTGCGGCGCCGCATCCGGTACATGGGTGTTCCGGTTGCCGCCGACGAGAGTGTACGCAAGGCCGAAGACCCGCTCGCTGTGGCACGTTCCGGCGCCGCAGATCTGCTGGTGATCAAGGCGCAGCCCCTGGGCGGCGTCCACCGGGCCCTCGCGATCGTCGCCGAGGCGGGGCTGCCCGTCGTCGTCTCGAGCGCGCTTGACACTTCGGTGGGGCTGGCAATGGGCGCTGCGCTGGCCGCGGCCCTTCCCGATCTCGACTACGACTGCGGCCTGGGCACCGCTTCTTTGCTGGCTGCCGACGTCACGACGCAGCCGGTGCGGCCGGAGCACGGCACCATTCCTGTTCGCAGACCCGCGGTCGACGAGTCAGCGCTTGAATTCCAGGCAGCACCGCCGGACCGCAGACGGTGGTGGCGCGAGCGACTAACCAGGTGCCACGCCCTCCTGGCGGTGTCCCAGGGCTGAAACGGTCGCGCTGGGCCTAGCGCGCGATCAGGATGCCGCGTCGACGAGCGCGAGCGCGAGCTGTTGCGTCTGCGACTCTGCGCGTCGACGCAGCCCGTCGTCATCGATCCGCTCGATCGCTGCCGTGATGAGCGCGTCTTCCCAGACTGTCAAGACGAGGCGAGCTACGTCGCGGGCTGGGAGGCGCAGCCGCAGACCGTAGGAGGTGACAAGCGATTCGATCATCCGCTGCACCCGATCGATGAGGCTCGAAGCCCACGCAAGGTACGCCCGCGCCGTCTCGTCGTCGCGCATCGCGCGCAACCGGATCTCGCTCATGAGGACGACATCGAGGAGCCCTTCGACGGTGCCATCGAGCACGCTCTGCACCAGCTCGTTGGGCGTCAACGCGGCATCCTGGGCACGCAAGCCGTCCACGCGTTCGGAGACAGCTTCAAGCTTGCGGTCGGTCACCGCGCGCACCAGCTCGAAGAACAGCTCTTCCTTTGTGGAGAAGTTGGAATAGAACGCACCGCGCGTGTATCCGGCACGTTCGCAGATCGCCTCGACCGAGGCTCCGTCGAGCCCGACTTCGGCAAACACCTCGTAGGCGGCGCGCATCAGCCGCGCTTTAGTGCGCTCGCGACCACGCGCCCCGTCAGGGGTGATGCCGTCGATCGCCTGCAGCACATACCGGGTGGCGTCAGCGTCATCTGCCGACATCACGCCCTCCCCTCACCGGTGTTCACACCGCGCCTTCAGCCTGCTGGTCTCAGCAATCGTCTACGATACACATGCGTATCGGATACACCGGTGTATCGAGACTCCCCTTGACGACTCCCGGAGGAAGACCCGTGTCCACCGTTCTCTATGCCCTCGGACGATGGGCGTATCGGCACCCGTGGCGGGTGCTCGCGTCTTGGCTTCTCGTGCTGGTCCTCGCGGGCGGCGGAGCTGTGCTCTTCCAGCAGGGCACCGACAACACCTTCTCGATTCCCGGAACCGAGTCACAGGCGGGCCTCGAGGAGCTGCAGCGGACCTTTCCTGAAGTCTCGGGAACCAGTGCGCAGTTCATCGTCGTCGCCCCCGAGGGCATGACTGTTGAGGACGCACCGTTCCCCGAAGACATCGCCCAGACGATCGACGAGATCGAGGGCATTGACGGGGTCCTCGCCGTCAGCGACCCGTACGACGAGTCGATTTCGGGCCTGATCTCCGACGGTGGGTCGGCGGTCCTTGTGCGCTTCCAGTTCGAAGGGCAGGCCTCGTCGGTCTCGTCCGAAACGAAGGATGAGCTTTTCGAGATCACCGATGCCCTGCAGGCCGAGCTTCCCGCCGGAACGACGGTGGCGCTCGGCGGAGACCTCTTCTCCCAGTCACTGCCGACGCTGTCGATCGTCGAACTGTTCGGCGTGGTCCTCGCTCTGGCGGTTCTCATCGTGACGTTCCGATCGTTCGTCGTCGCGGGCCTCCCTCTCATCACTGCCCTCGTCGGCGTCGGCCTGTCGATGGCGCTCATCTTCATCTCGACGGCCTTTGCGACGATCTCGTCGACGACGCCGATGCTCGCGCTCATGCTGGGGCTCGCAGTCGGCATCGACTACGCGCTGTTCATCATCTCCCGCCAGCAGGATGCCGTCCGTGACGGCGTCGACCCCGAAGAGGCTGCAGCCCGAGCGACAGGAACGGCCGGCTCCGCTGTCGTGTTCGCCGGCGCGACAGTGCTGATCGCGCTCATCGGCCTCTCTTTTGCCAACATCCCCTTCCTCACCACCATGGGGATCGCCGCATCGGTCGCGGTCGCCATCGCCGTTGCCATTGCCGTGACCCTCACGCCCGCCTTCCTCGGCTTCGTCAAAGGCCGGGTTGCCGGATGGCCCCGACGCCGAAAGGTCACCAGACGACGGCGTGGCACATCTGCACGCGAGGATGCCGCGGCACTGGCTGAGGCCGCATCCGAGGCTGATGCCGAACCCGAGGCTGAGCCCGCACCTGCAACCGCACACCGCAAGAAGACGAACCCGTGGGTGAAGCTCGTGACCCGGCATCCGGTCGTCACCACGGTGTCGGTCGTGGCGCTTCTCGGGGCGCTCGCGATCCCCGCCGGCAGCCTCGCGTTGGCTCTTCCCAACGCCGGGATGCTGCCCGAAGACAACGAGGCAAGGCAGAGCTACGACCTCGTGGCCGAGCACTTCGGGGCCGGAGCCAACGGGCCGCTCATCATGACTGGCACGATCGTCACCTCGACCGATCCGCTGACTCTGATGCAGGACCTCGGCGATGACATCGCGACGATACCCGGCGTGAAAGAGGTAGCACTCGCAACCCCCAACCGCACGGCCGATACCGGAATCGTGCAGATCGTGCCCGAGACCGCACCGGATGACCCCGCCACGGCCGAACTCGTGCGCGAACTGCGCTCACAACACGACAGGCTTCTCGACGAGTACGGCGTCGACCTCAAAGTGACCGGCTTCACCGCCGTCGCCATCGACATCTCCGACAGGCTGGGCGGCGCACTCCTGCCGTTCGGCATCTTCGTGGTCGGGCTTTCGCTCGTGCTGCTCACGATCGTCTTCCGATCCATCTGGGTTCCCCTCAAGGCAGCCGCCGGTTACCTCCTCTCGGTCGCCGCAGCGTTCGGGATCGTCGCCCTCGTCTTCGAGTGGGGAGTGGTCGCCGACATGCTCCACGTGTCCAAGACCGGACCCGTCATCAGCTTCATGCCGATCATCCTCATGGGAGTCCTCTTCGGCCTCGCGATGGACTACGAGGTCTTCCTGGTCTCACGGATGCGCGAGGACTACGTCCACCTGCGGCGCGCCCGCGGGGGCCGCGCCGACCGCGCGACGGCAATCAGCGCTGTCCGGTCGGGGTTCACGGCATCCGCCCGCGTCGTGACCGCAGCCGCGGTCATCATGTTTGCGGTGTTCGCGGCGTTCGTTCCGGAGGGTGACATCAACATCAAACCCATCGCGCTGGGACTTGCGGCGGGCATCGCGATCGACGCGTTCCTCGTGCGAATGACGCTGGTTCCCGCCGTGATGACTCTTCTGGGTCAGCACGCGTGGTGGATGCCGCGGTGGATGCACCGTGTGCTGCCGCACTTCGACGTCGAGGGCGAAGCCGTGGAGCGAGAGCTCTCGCTCAAGGACTGGCCTAAGTCCGACCGCATCGCAGCCGTGGCCGCCGAGGATCTCGATCTGCTGGCCTACGGGTCGGCGCACGGCGGTGATGTCGACGTATTCGCCGGGGTGACAACCAGCGTCGAGTTCGGCGACACGGTCATCGTCACCGGCGACCCGCGCGCCTCACGCGCCCTGCTGTTGACGATCGCCGGCCGCCTCGCCCCGACCGGCGGCCGCCTGCGAGTTGCCGGGCACCTGCTTCCCGAGCGTGCCGCATGGGTGCGTTCACAGGTCGGAGTTGCACTCCTCGCGGATGCCGACGATCCCCTCGCGGAGCTCGCGCGCGCCCTGCGCGGATCCGCGCTGATCGTCGTCATCGATGGTCTCGGCCGACTCGAAGGCCAAGCTACGCGAGATCAGGCTGCGGCGCTCCTGCGTGATGCGGCAGTCGCACGTCGCGAGCGTTTCGATGACGCGCACTCGCCACTCACGATCCTGGCCTCGACCCAGCATGAGGGCTCGGCGCTCAGCCTCATGGCCGACGCCCACCGTGCGGGCGTGCACTCACTGGCGCTTCCCACACGTCTTCACACACCCGTTCCCGCTTCCGCTGAGGAGCACGCATGAGCATTTCTGTCGAACGAGCTCGCACCCGCCGGCCCATCACGTGGCTGACGATCCTTGGCGTCATCCTGCTGCCCGCCGTCATCGGCGGCATCCTGGTGGTCGCCCTGTACAACCCCGCGTCGCGGCTTGACACGATGAACGCCGCGATTGTGAACAACGATCAGGCTGTCACGATCGATGGTCAGTACGTCCCACTCGGACGCCAGCTCACAGCCGGCCTCGTGGAAGGCTCCGGGGATAGCGAGAGCAACCTGACCTGGACGATCTCGAACGCCGTCGACGCGGCCACGGGCCTCGCCGACGGCACCTACGCCGCAGTCGTGACGATTCCCGAGAATTTCTCGGCCGCAGCGACATCGACCCGCCCCGGCGAAACTCCGGAGCGCGCCACCATCGAGGTCACGACGCCGCCCGACAGCCTCATCGTCGACGACGCCATTACCGCTCAGATCACCTCGACCGCGGCAACGCTGACCGGCGAGCAGATCTCGACCGCCTACCTCGAGAACGTGTTCCTCGGCTTCACGACCCTCGGTGACCAGCTCGGCGAGGCAGCCGATGGCGCCGACCAGCTCGCCGACGGGATGAAGCAATCGGCTGACGGGTCGGCCGAACTTGCGAGCGGGCTGCAGGACGCTGCATCGGGAGCTTCGCAACTCTCCGCCGGAACGAGCCGACTCAGTGGCGGCCTGACCGCCTGGTCAGCCGGGGCGACGAACGCCGCGAACGGCCTGGACTCGTGGGCCGCGGGAGCCGGAGCCGTAGCCAGCGGTTCACAGCAGGTCACCGACGGCCTGAATCAGCTGGCGGCGCAGACCGCCCAAATTCCAACCCTCCCGCAAGACGTTGTCGATGCCGCATACGAGCTCGCTGCCAACAGCGAGCAGATCAGCGCCTCGGTGAATGGAGCTGTCGACGACCTCAACCAGCTCGTCGCGACGTGTACGGATCTTGGCCTCCCGGGCCCGGTCTGTCAGACACTCACCCAGATCGCCGATGAGGCCAACGCCGCGTTGCCTGCGGTCAACGACATTCTCGACAACGCCGATACGATCGCTGCCGGGGTCGACGACCTGTCAACGCTCGGACCCGACCTGACAGCCGGCGTGACTCAACTCGCGGGCGGGAGCTCACAGGTCACTTCCGGCATCACGGGACTGGCCGGTGGTGCGAACGAGGCGGCCGCGGGCGTCCATCAGCTCGCAGCGAGCGCAAACGACCTCGCTGCCGGCAGCGCACAGCTCGCGTCGGGCGCATCGGGTCTCGCCACCGGTGTCGGTGACGCCGCTACCGGTGCCACGACCCTGAGCGACGGGCTGAGACAGCTCGCCGATGGCACGACCTCCCTCGCGGATGGGCTCCACACGGCGGTCGAGCAGCTCCCGTCGTATACGGATGCCGAGGCCGCGAGCCTCGCGGAGGTCGTGGCCGATCCCGTGGCGGCGGAAGGTGTCGGCTCCGACCTGTTCGGCGCGTCAGCGATTCCGCTGTTGACCGCGCTCGCCCTGTGGTTCGGCGCACTTGGTTCGTTCGTCGTGCTCCGGGCCTTCCCGGCTCGCACGCTCGCCTCCCGGTCGCCGTCCGTGCTGCTCGCCCTGCGCTCGCTGGCCCCCGCCGCGGCGATCGGCGCCGTCCAGGGTCTGCTCGTGGCTGGGATCGTCCAGATCTCTGCTGGCTATGACTGGGGAGACTGGTCGATCTTCGCCGGGGTCAGCATCCTGGCCGGTATCGCGTTCGCTGCAGTGAACCAGGCACTCGTTGCCGTCTTCGGTGGCGCCGGCCGCTGGGCGGCCGCCCTGATCGGCGTACTCGCCGTTGCAACCGGAATTGTGTCCACGGTTCCCGGTGTGCTGACGGCGATCGACGCGGTCATGCCGGTCTCGCCCGCGTACAACGCGATGCTCGGCGCCCTGACCGGGTCGGGCGGCGTCAGCGCGGGGATCGCGGGTCTCCTGATCTGGAGCGGCCTCGCCTTCATCGCGACCATCCTCGCGGTGGCCGCGAAGCGGACGACCACGGCCCGCGCCATCCTCGCCGCCCCCGCCACAAACTAGCCGCGCTGACGCGCACATCCCCTTCGGTCGCGCCCTCGCGCGGGTCTCACGACCCCACACCCACGTCAAGGCGCGACCGAAGGATGACGAGCCGTGTGCACGCCGCAGCATCCGTCGCGCCCTCGCACCCGTACCGAGCAGCTCAGTCGCGCCTTGGTGTGGGTCTTCCCCGCCTCCACCCGCATCTAGGCGCGACCGAGATCTTTCGTCAGACCCAGAGCGTCCCTGAAGAGCAGCTCAGTCGCGCCTTGGTGTGGGTATGGGTGCCTGCAGCCCGCAGGAAGGCGCGACCGAAAGATGGGGCCAGACGCGGAACCGGCCCGGATGACGAGAGCCGGCCAAAGCCTCAGCTGAGGCCGCTGTAGGCGTGCAGTCCCTTGAAGAACATGTTCACGATCGTGAAGTTGAAGATCACTGCCGCGAATCCGACGATCGACAGCCACGCTGAGCGGGCGCCGCGCCACCCGCGCGTCGCCCGGGCGTGGATGTAACCGGCGTAGAGGACCCAGATCACGAAGGTCCAGACTTCCTTCGTGTCAAAGCCCCAGTAGCGGCCCCACGCGTCGTTGGCCCAGATCGATCCGGCGATCAGCGTGAAGGTCCAGAAGACGAAGCCCATGATCGCAAAGCGGTAGGCCAGCGATTCGAGTGCTTCCGCGCCGGGAAGGGTACGCAGGAAGCCCGGGCCGGATCGCATCGTCGCACCGGTGCCGACGGCGGCAATCGCCCGCTGTTCGCGGCGCGCCTGCATGAGCTGGAGCACCGACAGGCCGAACGCGATAGCGAACAGCGCGGTAGCCAGCGAGGCGACGAACACGTGGATGACGAGCCAGACGCTCTTGAGCGGGTCGGCCAGCGGCACGACCTCGACATAGAACGTGAACGGCAGCGAGGCGCCGCCGAGCATGAGGACGACCATGCCTGTGATGAGCGATCCGAGGAAACGGAGGTCGTAGCGGAAGAGCACCCCGAGGTAGACGGCGACGATCAGCACCGTGCCCGTGAGGGCGAACTCGTACATGTTCGACCAGGGCACGTGACCGGCGACGATGCCGCGCGTGATGACGCCCCCGAGGTGGAAGAGGAAGGCGAGCCACGTCAGGCTCGTGCCGATACGCGCCCACAGTAGACGCGTGCGGCGACCGGGCGCAGCGTTGAGGTTCTCTTCGGCAGCCCGACCCTCGGCGCGAAGCTCCTCGACAGCGGATGCAGGACCCGCCGCGCCATCGACGGATGCCGCTCCTGCACCGACCGACACGAGCTCCCGCTGAGCGGAGCGGTCGACCGCTACCGCCGAACGGCGTGAGAGGTCGACGACGTAGGCGATGAACGCGAGTGCGTAGATCGCGATGGCGGTCCACACCAGCAGAAACGAGACCGACTCGAGGGACAGCGCGGAATCGACGGGCATGGGGCCAGTTTACGTGGGCTTGCTGGCGCCGCGCCCCGCGAGGGAGGCACCGTGGTCGCCGGCGAAGCGCTCGACCGTGGCATCCAGCGTCGGATCCTCACCACGGGCGAGTCCCGCGTACTCGATCCTCACGTTGGGGCCTTGAACTGTCGCCTTCACCCACATGCGGCGGCGGGGCACGAACAGGGCAGCGAGCAGCCCCGCGACGGCGATCGAAGCGAACACGAGAACCCACGTCGCCCCGGCGTCTCGGTGGATCGACAGCGAGACGAACCGCTTGACCGGCTCGCCCGTGGGGGTCACGGCGGAATCGTCTTCGAAGGTGACGGTTCCGCGGCCGCCGGGGATCTCTGCGGTTTCGCCCGGCAGCAGCCGGATCGAGTCGACACCGGTGGTTCCGCCGGTGAGCTGTGTCATGTCCGTCGTGTCGAGGGCGTACACCGAGCGCGGGATGCCGCCGTCGATGCCGAGATCCCCCTCGAACACGTTGAAGGTCAACTCCGGGTAGACCAGTGCTGGCCATCCCGAGGTGAGGGCCCCGGTCTCGAGCTCCGCGACCGTCGGGTAGAAGAAGCCGACGAGCCCGAGCTGCTCAGGTAGTCCGTCGGGCACCTTGACGACGCCGAGCGAGGTGAGGTTCCGGTCCTGCGGCAGGAAGGGAACGGATGCCGAGTAGACGACCTCGCCGTCGGGAGCGCGAACCGTGATGGTCGGCGCGTATCCGTTGCCCATGAGGAAGATTCGATCGCCCGCGACATCGAGCGGATGGTTCACCCGCACCTCTCCGGCTGTCGGGTCCTCGCCTGCGCGTTGGGTGGTGAGTCGCGCGACGAAGTCTCCGGCCTGACCGGCGCCGCTTTCGTCGGGAGCGACGTAGCTGACGCTGAACTCGTCGAGCGTTATCGCATAGGGAACGAGGGAGTTCTCGTCGACGAAGCGGCCGGGGTTGAACGAGGAGTAATCAACGAGCGCGTTCGTGAACGTGTCACCCTGGATGATGACGGTCTGGCCGGTGTAGGTGAAGCCTCCGCCGACTCCGACCGCGATGAGAACGCCCACGAGCGCGCCGTGGAAGATGAGGTTCCCGGTCTCTTTCAGGTAGCCGCGCTCTGCCGAGACACTGAAGCTCGAGGCGCCCCGACGATCGGTGTCGTACCGCTCGGTGCGGTAACCACCGCGGCGCAGCTGCTGCTCGGCGAGAGCCACAGCGGCGGCCGCATAGGCTGCGGGGTCGGCATCCGCCCCTTCGATCAACGTCTCGCGATACGTCGAGAGCCGCTCGAGACGTGCAGGAGTGCGCGGGGGCCGGGCCCGCAGCGCCTTCCAGTGGTGCTGCGTGCGCGGGATGACACATCCGATGAGCGAGATGAACAACAGGATGTAGATCGCCGAGAACCAGGCCGACGTGTACACGTCGAACAGTTGGAGCCCGTCGAGGATCGGCGCGAGGTCGGGGTTGTCGGTGAAGTACTGCGTCACGCCGTTGGGATCGGCACTGCGCTGGGGTACGAGCGACCCCGGGATCGCCGCGATTGCGAGCAGCAGAAGCAGGAGCAGCGCCGTGCGCATGCTGGTGAGCTGGCGCCATCCCCACCGCGCCCATCCGACGACGCCGAGCGCGGGCGAGTTGACGGTGTTGGCGGGGGCCGGACCACCGGCATCCGTGCCGTCGGCCGCAGCATCGGCGTGATCGGCGGGGCGAAGCGGATCGACGGTCACGTCATCAGAGCGGGAGGGGGACATTGATGAGCACCCCCTGGAGCGAGATCATGAGCGTCGTCCAGACGCCGGTGAGCATGAGGATGCCGAGCAGCACCAGCAGGATGCCGCCGGCGATGTTGATCGCGCGGATGTGGCGTCGCAGGAACGCGACTGCCGTGGTTGCCCAGCCGAGGCCGAGTGCGAGCAGCACGAAGGGGATGCCGAGTCCGAGCGAGTACGTGAGGCCGAGGAGGGCTGCGCGCCCGGGGTCGCCGAAATTCCAGGACAGCGCGGTGATCGCGGCCAGGGTCGGGCCGATGCACGGAGCCCAGCCGAGGCCGAGCGCGAGACCCAGCAGGGGGGCGCCGATGAGGCCGATATTGCCGCGTACCTGCGGTTTGATCGTGCGCTGCGCGAAGCCGAACAGCCCGATGAAGACGAGGCCGAGCAGGATGATGACACCACCGAGGATGCGGGTGATGAGGTCGCCATACCGGAGGAAGAACTGGCCGAGCGCACCACCGAGGATCGTGATCGCCATGAATACGACGGTGAAGCCTGCGATGAACAGCGAAACCCCGCCGAGGAGACGCGCCCGGCTCGGGACCGCGATCCCCTGGTCGTTGCGGGTCGAGGTGACTGAGCCACCGATGAACCCGAGGTAGCCGGGGACGAGGGGAAGGACGCAGGGCGAGAGAAAGGATAGGACGCCCGCCGCCAACGCGATCGGGACGGCAACCCAGAGGGCTCCCCCTCCGATCAGGTCGGTGACGTTCATCCGTTCTCCGCGAGCGTTTCCTTCACGAGAGTCGTGAGGATGGACGAGCTCGAGAGCGCGCCGATGACCCGAGCAGCGACGCGGCCTTCGGGGTCGATGACAAGCGTGACGGGGGTCGCGTTCAAGGGGGTCGCGTCCGCGAACGCGAGCTTGAGTTCGCGGTCGCCGACCGAGATGAGGCTCGGATAGCTGACGCCGTTGTCTTCGGCGAACGATCGCGCCGTCGGCGCCTCGTCGGCAGTGTTCAGACCGAGGAACGCGACATCGGCCCCGCCGACCTCCTCGTAGGCGGCCTCGAGTTCGGGCGCCTCGACGATGCACGGCGCGCATGCGGCGTACCAGAAGTTCACCACGAGCACCTGACCGCGGTAGTCCTCGCTGGTCACCGTCTCGCCGGTATCGGTGACGCCCGAGAAGTTCAGCGGCGCGGAGCGTTGGTCGATGGGAATCGCGACGGCTTCCATTCCGTTCTGCGCGATGAAGCCCTTGTTGTCACCCGCCCGGTACTGGTCGGCGAGCGGATCGGCGGTGCACCCGGCGAGCACTCCGCCCACCGCGAGGACGCCAACCAGCGCGAGAGCGACGGATGCCGACCTGCGGCCACGGCGAATCGTCACGTCACACCGCCCCGACGTCGATGGCGCCCGATGTCGCTGCGGGCTCGACATAGTCGACCTCGACCCACCCGTCGGCTGACCGCTCGAAACTCGTCACGCTCGACAGCGCGCACCGGCGGTGCCGCGGATCGTGCTGCGTCGGAAGCCCGGCAACTGCAAGGTGGGTCACCCAGATAGGGAGCTGATGGGAGACCACGACCACGTCGCCGTCGTCTGCCTCACCCCAGGCATCCGTCATCGCGGCATCCATACGGGCGACGACCTGCGCGTAGGGCTCACCCCAGCTGGGCACCGCGGGGCGAGCGAGGTACCGCCAGTTCAGCGGGTTCATCAGGGCGCGCTTCATGCGCTTGCCCTCGAAGACGTTGGTCGGCTCGATGACGCGCTCGTCGGTGGTGGCCCGCAGACCGAAACGGTCGATGAAGGGCTGGGCCGACTCCTGCGCCCGCTGCAGCGGGGACACGATGAGGGATGCCAGCGGGCGCTCGAGCCCGCCGATCCAGGCCGCAGCCTGCTCGGCCATCTGGCGCCCGTCGTCGCTCAGCCCGTACCCGGGGAGACGTCCGTACAGGACCCGATTCGGGTTGAAGACCTCCCCGTGACGCACGAGATGGACACGGTCAGCGGGCACTCCCCCAGTCTACGTGGGGGTTCGCTTTGCGCGGGCTGAGAGCGCTCGCTGCTCTGCGACCGAGGGCTCAGTCCGCGGAGGGCTTGGGATCCCCTGCGCGCCGGTCGGCCACAAGCGTACGGATGCGAACGACGAGGAACCATGCAATCCCGACCACTACGGCGGCGATGACGACGTACTGGAGGATGTCGGCGTACCGCTCGATGACAGGCCAGGCCTCGCCGAGGAGGAAACCGGCAAGCACGAAGATGGTGTTCCACAGCGCGCTACCGGCGAACGTCAGCAGGCCGAACTTCCACAGCGGCATGCGGGTCACGCCCGCCGGGATCGAGATCAGACTGCGGAAGATCGGCACCATCCGCCCGAAGAAGACCGCCTTGCCACCGTGACGGTGAAACCACGCGACAGTGCGATCAATGTCATCCGGACGCAGTAGCGGGACCTTGGCCGCGATCGTGCGCAGTCTGTCCACGCCGAGCCAGGCGCCGATCCCGTAGAGCAGGAAGGCCCCCATGACCGAGCCGAGGGTCGTCCAGATCAGGGCCTCCGCAAGAGAGAACGACCCGCGGCTGGCCGAGAGACCCGCCATCGGCAGGATCACCTCGCTCGGCAGCGGCGGGAAGATGTTCTCGAGCGCGATCGCAAGACCTGCACCTGCGGGCCCGATGATCTCCATGAGCGAGACCGACCAGTCGATGAGGTGCGTCATCCAGGAGCCGTCTGGTGTCGCGGTGTGCACCCCACCACGGTACGGCCGCGAGGTTACAGCGGGCTGGACGCCGCCTGTGTAGGGCGGCTCGGGTCAGGTGCCCGCCCAGACCAGAACGGCACCGATCAGCCACAGCGCAACGATCAGGACGAACGCCGTGATCGGAATCCAGAACGAGATCCGGCGCAGCACGATCATGACGATCGAGCCGGCGAGCGCGACGAGGAAGACGACCCACGGGGAGAGCACCGCGACCCAGATACCGATGGTCATGACGTTGAAATTGCACCCGGTCGCCGAGCACGAGTCCGACGCAAAGGTCAGGAACGCCCCGAAAATGGATGCCGTCACCGCCGCTGCAGCCAAGAGAAGAAACAGCACGATCGAGACGATCAGATCCGCCCAGCGCAGGGGGCGGCGCGGCTTGCGGGGGCGAGGCGCGACCGGCGCCTCGGACTCTGCCGCGTCGCCCTCCGGCGCCTCGGACGCGGTGTCCGTCTCGCCCGGCACGTCGGCGTGCTCTGCCCGCGGGGGCTCCTGCACGCGGAACGTGCTGGGATCCATGCGGAAGACGGGATCTTTCGGGTCGCTCACGGGCCCATCCTAGGGCGCAGGGGGTTCCGGCCGCACCGGCCCGTAGACTGGGCGCTCGTGAGTGAACGCGTCCTGGTGAACCAGCTGAAGCAACTGCCCGCGGGCTCCGTCTCCGTTTCCGGATGGGTCGAGACGGTGCGCGACCAGAAGAAGGTGCAGTTCGTCATCCTGCGCGATGAGACAGGCGCCGTCCAGTTGGTCAATCCCGCGACCCGCGAACTTCCCGAGGATGCCGACGATACGGCTCACGCGGCGCTTGCGTTGACGGAGACCATCTCGGCTCTCTCGACCGGCACCTTCCTCACCGTCACCGGGGAACTCAAGCACGACGAACGCGTCAAGCTCGGAGGTGTCGAGATCAAGATCCACACTCTCGAGATCGCCGCGGCATCCGACCCCGAGACACCCATCGCCGCCGACAGCGGACTCGACAAGCGCATGGACTGGCGCTTCATCGATCTGCGTCAGGCCCGCAACAACCTGATCTTCCGCGTGCAGACCACCCTCGAGCACGCGATGCGCAGCTACTGGATCGAGCGCGACTACATCGAGATCCACTCCCCCAAGCTCATGTCGAGCCCCGCCGAATCGCGTGCGGAGCTGTTCCAGCTGGAGTACTTCGGAGACCAGACCGCCTACCTCGCGCAGAGCCCCCAACACTTCAAGCAGATGGCGCAGGCCGCGGGCTTTGGCAAGGTGTTCGAGATCGCCGACGCCTTCCGCGCCGACCCCAGCTTCACGAGCCGCCACGCCACCGAGTTCACCTCCATCGACGCGGAGATCAGCTGGGTCGAGTCCCACGAAGACGTCGCGCGGATGCAAGAAGAGCTGCTTCAGACCGCGATCGCCGCCGTCAAAGAGAAGCACGGCGCCGAGATCGAGGAGCTCTTCGGACTCGAGGTCACGGTTCCGACCCTGCCGTTCCCACGCATTCCGCTTGCCGAGGCCCGGTCGATCGTCGCATCCCGCGGCTACGAGATCCCCCGCGCTGACGGCGACCTCGACCCCGAGGGCGAACGCCAGCTGTCGGCGTACGTGAAGGAAACGTACGACCACGACTTCGTGTTCGTCACCGACTACCACCCCGAGATCCGGCCGTTCTACCACATGCGCGATCCCAGGACCGGGATGACCAAGAGCTACGACCTGCTCTACCGCGGCACCGAGATCACCACCGGCGCGCAGCGCGAGCACCGCGTCGAGGTCCTCGAGGCGCAGGCCACCGAGAAGGGCCTGGATGTCGCGGGGCTCGAGCACTATCTCGACTTCTTCCGCTACGGCGTTCCCCCGCACGGTGGTTTCGGGATGGGGCTCGCGCGCCTTCTCATGCTGCTGCTGGGCGAATCCTCCATCCGCGAAGTGACCTTCCTCTTCCGCGGCCCCACGCGCCTCGCGCCCTGAGCCGGTCACCGGTCACGCCTACGCTGGAGACATGACCGCGGCTTCGGCATCCGAGCTCACTCCCTCGAGCCCCGAGGGGACCCACAACTTTCGCGACGTCGGCGGTCTGCCCGTCATGTCGGGCGATCGTACGCGCGTCGGGGTTCTCTACAGGTCGGATGCCCTGAGCGACCTGACGCCTCGCGGCCTGGATCAACTGGCCGCGAGCGACATCGAGGTCGTCATCGACTTCCGTACCGACACCGAGAGGCAGATGGCGCCCGACCGGCTTCCCGCATCGCCGCCGCCGGGCGTTGTGCAACTGGGCGTGCTCGAAGGCGCAATGGCCGGGATGGCTCAAGAGGTCATGAAGTCCGCCTCGCAAGCGAGCGACCCGGAGGCGGTATCCCGCATCATCGAACGAGCGCTAGCCCAGATCCCCTCGCTGCCGGAACTGTACGTCTCGATGCTGCAACACGGCGCGAGCGCTTTCGCCGAGACTGCCCGGGCGGTAGCGCAGTCTGAGGCAGCAGTCCTCGTCCACTGCACCGCCGGCAAGGATCGCACCGGCGTCGCGATCGCGCTGATCCTCGAGGCGGTCGGAGTCGAGCGCCCGGCGATCGTCGAGGACTATGCGTCGTCGGAGCGTAACCTCGCCGGCCCCTGGACCGAGCGCATGTTCGGGATGCTGCAGGCGATGGGCATTCCGCGCACGCCCCCTCTCGACGATCTCGTCGCCGCGACACCGCCCGCAGCGATCGTCACCGCCCTGGAGTGGGTGGATTCCACCCATGGCGGCGCGGCAGGCTACCTACGCTCAGGCGGGCTGACGGATGCCGAACTCGACGCCCTGCGGCGGCGCCTGGTCTGAGGCCGTGAGCGCCGCGCCTAGATGACGAAGTCGACGGCGTGGCGGGAAGCCACGACGCTGCGGATGTAGGCTGCCACCTCCTGGTGCGCCGGATGCACCTGGTAGGCCTCGAGTGAGTCGAGATCATCGACATCCATGATGAGCACGACGTCCGCGTTGACGTCCGGATACTCGCTGTTGGCACCGGCCGATAGCGAGCGGATCTCGGGAACGACACCGACTAGGGCGCTCAGCCGCCGCGCGACCTCGCCGGCGTGCTCGGCGCGCGTGGCAGCATCGCCTGCAGCCATCGTCCACATGACCACGTGGCGCAGGGTCATCGCGACACCTCCTGGGCTCGCGATGCGGCATCCGCATCGCGCAGCGCGGCGGACAGCCGTGCAGCGTCCAGACGCCAATGCGCGTGCAGGTCGCCGTCGATGAGCACGACCGGGATCTTCTCCCACCACAGCTCTGAGAGGACCGGATCGTCTTGGATCGAGAGCTCCTCGACAGTTACCGCGTCGGCCTGGTCGTCGGGGAGGTCGGCGAGGACGTGGTCGATGACGCCACGCGCGACATCGCACAGGTGGCACCCGTCGCGGCCGATGAGAGTCACTGTCGTCACGGTGCCATCGTACGGGGGCGGGATCCTCCGAGGCTGCTGTGCGCTTCGCTCCCGGTTTGCGGGCGCACCCGGTGTTCCCCGTAGCGTGGAGGAAGGCCCCGGAGGGAGAACGGATGCTTGACCTACGCCCGCACGACTGGCGGCGCGCGACGGACGTTGTCGATGCGACGACAGCGACCCTTGGACCGTGGATGACATTCGCGATCGCCGTGGTCGTCGCGGTCGTGTCAGCCCTGGTGCTGACCACGATCGTTTCGGGGATCGTCAAGCTCGCGCTTCGGCGGCGCTCATGGGGTCAGAGTTTCGTTCGCCATGCGCGGCGGCCGTTTCGCACCATCGTCCTGATCATCGCCCTGTGGATCGCGATCGATAGATTCTTCCCGCTGGGACTTGCCGGCGGGGACGCGGCAACCAACACAGCCTGGGATGCCGTCATCGACCGCGTCGCGGCGATCGGTTCTATCGCGGCTGCAGCATGGCTGCTGATCGAACTCGTGCGATTCGCCACCGAGATGGCGCTCGGCCACTACCGGATCGATGTGCCCGACAACCGCATCGCTCGACGCATCCGCACCCAGGTGCTGATCCTGCGCCGCGTGGCCGTGGTGATCATCGTGATCATCGCCATCGGTGCGGCGCTGCTCACCTTCCCCGCGATCCAGGCGTTCGGAGCCAGCGTGCTGGCATCCGCCGGGATCGCCTCCATCGTCGCCGGTCTTGCCGCTCAGTCGGTGCTCGCGAACATGTTCGCCGGCATCCAGCTGGTCTTCAGTGAGGCCTTGCGTGTCGATGATGTCGTCGTCGCGGACGGCCAGTGGGGACGTGTCGGCGAGATCACCCTCAGCTATGTCGTCCTCGACCTCTGGGATGACCGCCGTCTCGTGCTGCCGTGCACATACTTCACCACGACGCCGTTCGAGAACTGGACCCGCAAGGGCAGCGAGCTGCTCGGAGCCGTTGAGCTCGACGTCGACTGGCGCATCTCCACAGCCCGCATGCGTGAACACCTGCAGCGCGTCGTCGGCGAGACCGAGCTGTGGGACGGCCGCACCGCGGTGCTCCAGGTGACAGAAGCCACCGGCGGAATGGTGCGGGTCCGCATCCTGGTCACCGCTGCGAACGCGGGAACGCTCTTCGACCTGCGGTGCCTGGTGCGCGAAGAGATGGTCGCCTGGGTGCGCCGCACGAATCCCGACGCCCTTCCGGTGCAGCGCGTCTTGGTCACGCAGCCTGCCGAGGAGACCGAAGCCGAGGGAACGAACACCGGCGCCGTGGAAGGTCTGTTCTCGGGGAGCGCGCAGGGAGAGGCCCGTGCCGCCCAGTACACCAACGCGATTCCGGTGCAGGATGACGGTCCCGACGAGGACTCGGAGGACGCCCGCAGCGGGTCGCCGAAGTAGGAGAAATCAGCAAGGTAGGACGATTCAGCCGCGAATCGGCCGACCTCGACGAAAAGTCCTACCTCGGTGCGGTCCTCAGCGCGGGCGTGCGCGGGCGAACGGATGCCGTCAGCGGCGTGAGCACAAACACGAAGCGCCCGTCCATTGGACAGGCGCTTGGTGTGGCTGCCGCAACTTACTTTTTGTTGCGGCGCTGGTGGCGAGTCTTGCGAAGCAGCTTGCGGTGCTTCTTCTTCGCCATGCGCTTGCGGCGCTTCTTGATGACAGAACCCACGGAAAACCTCACAATGTCGGGGTCTGGGCGTCGAACGCGGCGTGCGTTCTCGCCCGGGAACGGGCATGAATGGAAAAATGCCTCGGATCAGTCTAGCCGACGTCGGCGATGGGCCGCTGAAGGGCTGCTGTCACCGCGGACTCCGGCACGCGATAGCTGCGTCCGAACCGAACAGCCGGCAGCTCGCCACTGTGCACCAGCCGGTAGACGGTCATCTTCGATACCCGCATCAGGTCGGCGACTTCCGCGACCGTCAGGAAGCGCACGTCTGGCAGCTCTGCCATGGCCTCCCCTTCCAATGCCCAGCCCGCCGGCATCACAAACCGGCGGTAGCGAACACTCTAGAGCCTGCGCGAGACGCGTGTAAACCGGTGTGACCCGTGTGACGTGAGTGGTTACCGGCCAGGAAGCTTCCGCCAGGCGTTGGTGACGGCGTACCGGGCGGATGCCGCGGCGCGGCCCACCGCCTCGGCCGCGTGCGCCGCCGACTCCGACAGCGCCGCCGGCAGCTCGATCTCGAGGTCATCTTCGGTCGTCAGGAACGGCACCAGCCAATCGTCGACTTCGTCGAGGGGTTCGGGTGACAGGCTGTAGTAGCGGTGCTGCCCTTCCTCCCGAACCGACACGAGGTGGGCATCCCGCAGCACCTTGAGGTGCTTGGAGACCGTGGGTTGGCTGACCCCGAGCTCGCTCACGATCTGGGACACACTCGTGCCCGAGTCGGACTCGGACTCGCGGTCGAGCAACAGCCGCAGGATGTCGCGCCGAGTTCCGTCTGCGATCACGTCGAAGATGTCCGCCATGTGTTCAGGGTAGTCGCGTGCGCGCCCGGCAGTAGCATGAGGGAGCGATCCGGCCGACAGGGCCGCCGGGATAGCCACCGAGCGAGACACCAGGGAGGGTGGGGATGTCCGAAGGCGTACGTGCGACGCCGCACCCCCTGCGCACCCTCGGGCACCGCCTGTTCGAGCTGTTTCGCACCGTCGCACAGAACTCGCCGTCGCGGTTCGCGATCTTCGTGTTCGTGGGCCTGATCCTCATCTTCACGGGGCTCTTCTCGCTGCCGATCGCCTCGGCGACAGGTGAGGTCACAGCGTTCGCTGACGCCCTGTTCACAGCGGTCTCCACGATCTGCGTGACCGGGCTTTCCACAGTGAACATGGCCACACAGTGGTCTCCGTTCGGACACGTGGTGATCTTCATCGGCGTTCAGATCGGCGCGATGGGAGTCCTCACCCTGGCCTCGATCCTCGGGCTCGTGATCTCGCGGCGGCTCGGACTGCGCGCGAAACTGCTCGCCGCCGGTGACACGAACCCACTCCGCAGCCACGGCGGACCGGTCAACGAGAGCCAGACGGTGCGGCTGGGCGAGATCGGATCGCTGCTGCGGGTTGTCGCGCTGTCGACCCTGGTCATCGAACTCGTCGTCGCCATCCTGCTCTATCCCGGGATGCTTGCATCGGGCATCGAATGGAACGTTGCGCTCTGGGAGGCTCCGTTCTACGCGGCCATGGCGTTCACGAACACCGGCTTCACCCCCAACGTCGAGGGTGTCGGCGCATTCGCCGACAACTACTGGGTCCTCACCGTCCTGATGGGTGGGGTCTTCCTCGGATCGATCGGGTTTCCGGTCATCTTCGCGCTGCGCCGCGAGCTCTGGCACATCCGCCGGTGGTCCCTGCACACCAAGCTCACGCTGATCACGACGACGACGCTCTTCTTTCTGGGCGGATTCGTGTTCCTCGGCTTGGAGTTCAACAACCCGGCGACGCTCGGAAGCCTGGATGCCGCTGATACGACGATGCAGTCGTTCTTCCTCTCGGCCATGACCCGTTCAGGCGGGTTCGCGGTTCTCGACATGTCGGAGCTGAACGGCTCGAGCCAGATCGTGGCGATGATGCTGATGTTCGTCGGCGGCGGCTCCGCCTCCACGGCAGGCGGGATCAAGGTGACCACGCTGGCGGTCATTGCGCTGGCCGTATGGTCGGAAGCCAAGGGCCGCAGTTCGACCCAGGTGTTCCGCCGCCGCATCCCGAGCGACGTGCTGCGGGTCGCGCTGTCGGTTCTCGCGTGGGGATCGACGATCGTCGCCCTCTCGACGGTGATCATCCTGCAGATCACGAAGGCTGACGTCGCCTCCGTGCTATTCGACGTCATCTCGGGCTTTGCAACGGTCGGCCTGTCGACCGGACTCACCGAACAGCTGCCCGACTCCGCGAAATACGTGTTGGCCGTGACGATCGTCATGGGGCGCGTTGGTACAGTGACACTCGCCGCGGCCGTGGCCGCGACATCCCGTTCGCAGCTGTATTCGCTGCCCGTGGAAAGGCCCATCGTTGGTTGAGCGCATCCGAAGCGACTCCCCCGTCCTCGTCATCGGGCTCGGACGGTTCGGCGCCGCCTGCGCCGGCGAGCTCGACCGTCTCGAGCGCGAGGTCCTCGCGATCGACGAGAGCCTCGAGCTCGTCCAGAAGTGGTCGGAGCGGGTCACACACACCGTGCAGGCAGATGCGCGCAACATCGACGCACTCAAGCAGATCGGCGCCCAGGAGTTTCAGGTGGCGGTCGTCGCCGTGGGTTCCTCGATCGAGGCGTCAGTGCTCATCACCGCTAACCTCGTCGACCTGAAGGTGCCGCAGATCTGGGCGAAAGCGGTATCCCAGTCGCACGGCAAGATCCTCGCTCGTGTGGGAGCGAACCACGTCATCTATCCCGAGCGGGAGGCCGGCGAGCGCGTCGCCCACCTCGTGAGCGGACGGATGCTGGACTTCATCCGTTTCGACGACGATTTCGTGCTCGCCAAGATGTACCCGCCGAAGTTCATCCGCGGCGTAGGTCTCAACGAGTCGGGAGTGCGCTCGAAGTACAACGTCACGGTGGTCGGCGTGAAGAGCCCCGGCAAGCCCTTCCGTTACGCGGAGGCGAACACGGTGGTGACCAACCACGACCTCATCATCGTGTCGGGCACGAACAGCGACATCGAGCGCTTCGCCGCCCTCGACCGCTAGACCTGCGCATCCGCACCAGAACACTGCGCGCCCGAGGACTTAGCGCAGCTGGGCGAAGGCCTCGACCCGGTCGGTCGGTCCGACGATCAGGATGCTGTCTCCGTGAGCGAGCACCGTCTCGTTGTCGGCGTTGAGCCACGTTTCCCCGGCGTGCTTGAAGGCGGTCACGGTTACGCCGTGCTTGCGACGAAGAACTGTCTGGCCGAGCGGGATGCCCACGATCAGATCGGGCGTCGTGATCTTGGCGAGTGAATAGCCCGGCTCGATTTCGAGGTAGTCCTTGGCGGCTCCGCGAACGAGGTGGGCCACGCGCCTGCCCATGTCCTTTTCGGGATAGATGACCCGGTGCACGCCGAGTTGCTCCAGGATGCGGCCGTGCTGGTCGTCAACGGCCTTGGCCCAGATCACCGGGACCTTGAGCTGGATGAGTAGGGATGCCGTGAGGATGGATGCCTTGAGGTCCTGACCGATCGCGATCACAACGCGATCGAACTCGTCGACGGCAAGCTGGCGCAGCACCTCCTCTTTGGTCGAGTCAGCACGCACGACCTGGGTGAGCTCACCGTTGTGGGATTGGACGAGATCCTCATCCGTGTCGATGCCGAGTACCTCGGTTCCGGCCGCCATCAGTTCCTTCGCGAGCGAGCTGCCGAAACGACCGAGGCCGATGACCGCCACCGAGTCTGCCTCGGCGATGCGGCGGGACGAATCGGCGAACAGAGCGAACCTAGCCAATTGCAGGCCTTTCCTTGGGGAGTTCGTACAGGATGCGCCGCTCGCGCAGCGCGAGCGCCGATCCGAGGGTGAGCGGGCCGAGGCGACCGAGGAACATGAGGATGATGAGGACGATATCGCCGCCGGGCGGGAGGTCGGCGGTGATCCCGGTACTGAGCCCCACCGTGGCGAAAGCGGAGATCGATTCGAAGAGGACCTCATCGAGGCCGTCGCCCGTCATGATCATGAGGGTGATGGTGCCGGTCATGACAGCACCGAGCGCGACGAGCACCACCGTGATCGCCTGCCGGTGCACGGCGCGCGAGAGGCGCTTGCCGAAGATGTTGACTGCCGCCTCGCCGCGCAGCTCGGTCCACATGATGAAGAACAACACCGCGAAGGTCGTCACCTTGATGCCACCCGCGGTGCCGGCAGGCCCGCCTCCGATGAACATCAAGACGTCCATCCCGAGCCAGGTCTCATCGTGCATCTGGCCGATGTCCACGGAGTTGAATCCGGCGGTGCGGGTTTGAACGGCGTGGAAGAACCCCATGAGGATGCGATCGGCCGGCGGGTAGGTGCCGAAGGTTCGGTCGTTGGACCATTCCAGCGCGGTGATGTAGACGGTCCCCGCCACGAGAAGGACGACGGTGCCCCACAGCATGATCCGCGTGTTCATGCTCCAGTGCAGGGGCTTTCGGAATTCCTTGCGCAGCTGCAGCAGAACGGGGAAGCCGAGACCCCCCAGGATCACGGCGCCGCAGATCGGCAGCACGATGAAAGGGTCAGCGGCGAACGGGATCAGATTGTCACTGTAGAGGGCGAATCCGGCGTTGTTGAACGATGAGACCGAGTGGAAAAGGGCGTGCCAGGCTGCCTCCCCGATTCCGTAGTCGTACTCGAACAGAAACCGCGGGAACAGGAACGCGAACACAACGGCTTCGATCGTCAGGGACATGAGCACGATCCCGCGGACCAGCCCCTTCACGTCCCGGGTCGAGAGGGCTCGCGCTTCGACCGCCGCCGTCATCCGCGCGCGCATGCTGAATCTCCGCGCGATGAGCAGTCCGACGAGCGAGGCGAAGATCATGATCCCGAGGCCACCCAGCTGGATGAGCAGCATGATCACGGCGAGGCCGAAGCCGCTCCAATGTGTGGCGGTGTCGAGGACGGTGAGTCCGGTCACACACACCGCTGAGGTGGCGGTGAACAGGGCGTCGACGATGCCCGTGGACCGGCCGTCAGCCGCCGAGAACGGCAGAAGCAGCAGAGCCGTGCCGGCAAGGATCGCACCGGCAAAGCCGAACACGATCGCCTGGGCCGGGTGGGGTCGCCACCAGCCTCGTCGCGTCGACGACGTCAACGCCGCGCGGGAAGTCACGAACGAGAAGCATACGCCGGTGCCACACCCGCCGCGCGGGATTGCCCCGGTACACCCGTTCTTGTCGGGACCGCGGTGTCAGGAAGCTCCGGCGGCGAGTTCCCGCGAGCGCACGAGCGCGGCATCCGTCGCCCGTCCGAAGAGCGCACCCAGGTCGGCATCCTGGAGCACGGCGATCGCCCGCTCTGTCGTGCCATTCGGGCTGGTCACCTGGCGGCGCAACTCCCTCGGGTCCTCGCCGGATGCCTCGAGCAGCGCGCACGCGCCGATGAAGGTCTGTTCAACGAGCAGCCGCGCCTGGTCGGAAGAGAAGCCCTTGCTCTCGGCTGCACGGGCGAGTTCCTCGATGAGGAGGTACACGTACGCCGGCCCCGACCCCGAGATGGTGCCCAGCGCGTCGATCTGCTCCTCGTCAAGGTCTACGACGACGCCGACGGTTTCGAACAGGGCACGCACTGTCGCGCGGTCCGCGTCGCTCGCGCGCGAGCCGACCGCGAGTCCCGTGACTGCCTGACCCACCAGCGCCGGCGTGTTCGGCATGGATCGCAGCACAGCAACCCCTTCGGGAAGAAGCGCCTCGTAGGTCGCTGTCGTCACCCCTGCCGCCAGACTCACGACGATCGCCCCGGGGCGCAGCGAGGGAGCGATCTCGCGGAGCAGGTCGGGGACCATCGCGGGCTTGACGCCGATGAGGATCACGTCGGCTTCGGCGGCCGACAGGCGGTTGCGCTCCGGGTACTCATCAAGCGCGTAGCTGCGGATACCCGGGACGTCGGAGAGAAGGGCGGCTTTCTGCCCCGAGCGGTTGGTCGCGATGACGCCTGCTGTGCCGGATGCGGCGACGCCGCGCGCGACCGCACCCCCCATCGAACCAGCTCCGAGGACGGCGACGACGAGAGAAGGTGCAGAGGAGGCCATGGCGTCATCCTAGGCGCGCACGTTCTGCCAATTTTCACGCTCGGCGTATCCCTCCCCGTGGTGAGAGCGAGCTATCGTCGGAGGAGTCGGCGCAACGTCCGCGTCCCACCGGCCTGGGTCACTCCCGAACCAGAGTCACTCGAGAACCAAGGATCCGATATGACCCTTTTCGACGGCATCGTCTCCCGCACGATCGAGACTCCCCGACTCGCCGTGAACATCCTGGAACGCAGCGGGGACGACCCCGCGACACCCACCGATCGAACCGTCGTGTTCGTGCACGGCAATGTGTCTTCGGCCCTGTTCTGGCAGGAGATCATGCAGGATCTGCCGTCTGACCTCCGCGTCATCGCCATCGATCTGCGCGGCTTCGGGGGCACCGAGAACCTGCCGGTGGATGCCACCCGCGGCGTCCGCGATTTCAGCGACGACGTCTTCGCGACGATGGAGGCTCTGGGTCTTCCGACCGCACACTTCGTGGGCTGGTCGATGGGCGGCGGGGTCGTGATGCAATACGCGCTAGACCACCCTGTCCTCAGTCTCACGCTGCAGGCCCCGGTCTCGCCCTACGGCTTCGGCGGCACCCGCCGCGATGGCAGCCGCCTGACCGACGACGACGCCGGCACCGGCGGCGGAGGGGGCAACCCGGACTTCGTCGAGCGGCTCAACGCGGGCGACACGAGCGACGAGGCACAGACCTCGCCCCGCAGCGTCTTCCGCTCGGGCTACGTCGCCCCCGGGTACAGCAGCGAGAACGAGGATGTCTGGGTTGCCTCGATGCTCACGACATCCACGGCATCCGGCAACTACCCCGGCGACGGCGTGCCGAGCGAGAACTGGCCCGGCTTCGCCGCTGGAACCGTGGGCGTTCTCAACACGATGGCACCGAAGTACTTCAACACCGCGTCGATCGTGGAGCTCGAACCCAAACCGCCGATCCTCTGGGTGCACGGCACCGCTGACGCCATCGTGTCGGATGCCTCGTTCTACGACCTCAACCACCTCGGCGCTCTCGGCATCATCCCGGGATGGCCCGGGGAGGATGTCGCCCCCGCCCAACAGATGGTCTCGCAGACCCGGGACGTGCTCGAGGCTTACGCCGCAGCCGGCGGCCACGTCGAAGAGCTGAGCCTGGAGGGCGTGGGCCACTCGCCCCACCTGGAGCGTCCGGTGGAGTTCCGCCATGCACTGCTGCAGGTCATCGGCTACATCGGGCAGCCCCCGACCTCGCTCCCTGCAACCGAGACGATCATCCTGCGCTCGGCCGACTGAGCCGCGCTAACCCGACACCGAGCGGGCCTAGACTCCCGCTCATGAGTGCATCGGGCGGCAATCGCGCCATCATTGCGGCGTTCCTCGCGAACATGGGGATCGCCCTGTCGAAGTTCGCGGCGTGGTTCTTCTCGGGATCGGCCTCGATGCTCGCCGAAGCGATCCACTCGGTAGCCGATTCGGGCAACCAACTCTTGCTCCTGCTCGGGGGTCGCCAGTCCCGACGAGCAGCCGACGCCGAGCATCCGTTCGGCTACGGCCGCGAGCGCTACGTGTACGCCTTCGTCGTCTCGATCATCCTGTTCTCGGTCGGTGGACTCTTCTCGATCTACGAAGGCGTCGACAAGCTCACGCATCCCCACGAACTCGAGAACGTCTGGCTGCCCGTTCTCGTTCTGTTCATCGCAATCGGCCTCGAGTCGTACTCGCTGCGCACGGCGATTCACGAGAGCAACCTCGTGCGCACCAAGGGGCAGTCCTGGGTCTCGTTCGTTCGCCATGCGAAGGCTCCGGAGCTGCCGGTCGTGCTGCTCGAGGACGTGGCGGCATTGACCGGCCTCGTCTTCGCCCTCTTCGGAGTCGGGATGTCATGGCTGACCGGCAATCCGGTCTACGACGCCATCGGCACGCTCATGATCGGCACGCTCCTGATCCTGGTCGCTGTCACGCTCGGCATCGAGACGAAGAGCCTGCTCGTCGGCGAAGGCGCCACGCGCGCGGATCGAGACCGCATCGTCACCGCGATCGAGGGCGGCGACGAGATCGAACGGCTCATCCACCTGAAAACCCTCTACCTCGGCCCCGATGAACTCATGGTCGCGGGCAAGCTCGGGTTCGCTTCCGACAAGACGCTCGGCGAGGTAGCTGCCGACATCGACGCCATTGAGGCTCGGATCCGCGACGTCGTCCCGATCGCCCGTGTGATCTACCTCGAGCCCGACATCTACCATGTCCCGACCGAAACCGACACGGATGCCGGGACGGCAGGGGTGTCCGCATCCGACGCGAACGACGCCCGCCGTTGAGAAAGGACACCATGGAGTACTGCGTCTTCACCGAACCACAACAGGGCTTCTCGTATGCGCAGCAGCTGGCGAGCGCCCAGGCCACAGAGCGGCTCGGATTCGCCGGGTGGTTCCGCTCCGACCACTACCTCGCGATGGGCGCCGGCGACCCGCTTCCCGGCCCGACGGATGCCTGGACTACCCTTGCTGGGCTCGCTCGGGAGACCGAGAGGGTACGCCTGGGCACGCTCGTCTCGCCGGTGACCTTCCGTCACCCCGGCATCCTCGCGATTCAGGTCGCACAGGTCGACGAGATGTCGGGAGGCCGCGCCGAGCTCGGACTCGGAGCCGGATGGTTCGAGCGCGAGCACGAGGCCTACGGCATCCCGTTCCCACCGAGGCGCTTCGACCTGTTCGAAGAGCAACTCGAGGTGATGACCGGCCTGTGGGCAACAGCCGAGGGGCAGACGTTCGACCACCAGGGCACCGCCTACCGTCTGACCCAGTCGCCGGCACTTCCCAAGCCCGTGCAACCGCAGGTGCCCGTGATCATCGGCGGTGGCGGGCAACGGCGCACCCCCGCCCTGGCCGCACGGTTCGCCACCGAGTTCAACATCGGTTTCCAACCCGAGGATAAGGTTGCCGACGCGTTCGAACGCGTGCGTCAGGCGTGCGTCGACGCCGGGCGGCAGCCGGATTCACTCAAGCTCTCGGTGGCACTTCCCACCGTGGTCGGCCGCGACGACGCCACTCTCGACCGACGTCTGGCCGCGATCGGCCGGGAGAGGGACGGCAACGAGGGCGCGGCGATGTTCTTCGGCGGTGCGGAAGAGATCATCCCGAAAGTCGAGCGCCTTGCCGCACTGGGGGCAAGCCGCATCTACTTCCAGCAGGTCGATCTGACCGACCTCGACCAGCTCGACGAGCTCGGAACCGAGATCCTCCCTCACCTGCCCCGCTAGCCTCGCCCGCGCCCACCGTCGCGAACTCCTCAAAGAACGGTCTGCTTCGGGCGAGCCCGACCAAAATTGAGGAGTTAGCGACGCCGAAGCCGGGTCAGGAGTCGCGGCGAACGGCGAAGAAGTCGCGCAGCACGGATGCCGCCGCATCAGCCTCGACCCCCGCGACCACTTCAGCGCGCACCGGCAGCCGGCGATCCCGCACGACGTCGTAGAGCGAGCCGGCAGCTCCCGCCTTGTCGTCCCATGCGCCGAAGACCAGCCGGGAGACATGCGCCTGGAGCAGGGCTCCAGCACACATGAGACACGGCTCGAGCGTCACCACGAGGGTGCATCCCTCGAGGTTCCAGGACCCGCGTGCCCGGGCTGCAGCGCGCAACGCGACGACCTCGGCATGAGCTGTCGGATCGGTCGTCGCCTCGCGGCGATTTCGACCCTCCCCGATGATCGCCCCGGTCTCGTCGATGACCACCGCACCGACCGGAACCTCGCCCGTGTGCCCGGCCTCCCGGGCCAGCTCGAGCGCGCGGCCCATCGCGGAGCGGTCGGTGTCAGCGTGGGTCACGCCACGAGCCTAGGACTACTCTGAGGCGTATGCGCTTGCACGTCGCCGATCACCCGCTCATCACGCACAAGCTCACCGTCCTCCGGGACGAGCGCACACCCTCCCCGGTCTTCCGGCAATTGACCGAAGAGCTTGTGCCTCTGCTGGCCTACGAAGCGACCCGCAACGTCCGGGTGTCCGAGATCAGCATCCGAACCCCCGTGACCGAGACGACCGGTGTGAAGATCAGCGAGCCGCGCCCGATCGTCGTTCCGATCCTGCGCGCGGGCCTGGGGATGCTCGACGGGATGGTGAAGCTCCTCCCCACCGCTGAAGTCGGGTTCCTCGGCATGGTGCGCAACGAAGAGACCCTGGAGCCCACGACATACGCCGAGCGCCTGCCGGCTGATCTGAGCGACCGGCAGTGCTTCGTGCTGGACCCGATGCTCGCGACCGGCGGCTCCCTGGGGATGGCTATCGATTTCCTCTTCGACCGCGGCGCCCAGGACGTCACCGCGATCTGCCTGCTCGGAGCCCCTGAAGGGGTGGCCGCGATCGAGAAGCAGGTCGACGGTCGAGATGTGACGCTTGTGCTCGGCGCCGTGGACGAGCGTCTCAACGAGCGCGGTTACATCGTGCCGGGCCTGGGCGACGCCGGCGACCGCCTCTACGGCACGGTCTGATAGCCCCGGACAGTACCGTGGTGGGCGGGGCGATGCGCCCCTAAAGCCACTTGCGCGCGCGGAAGATCGCGTACAGACCGCCCGCAAAGGCGAGCATCATCCCGATCGCCATGGGGTAACCCCACGGCCAGTGAAGCTCGGGCATGTCGTCGAAGTTCATCCCGTAGATGCCGGCGATAAGACTCGGCGCGAAGATGATCGCCGCCCATCCCGAGATCTTCTTGACCTGCTCGTCCTGACGCATCGATACTTCGGTGTGGTGACGGGCGACGAGCGCCGAGTGAACCGTCAGTGCCTTGTCGAGCAGCGCTTGCGACGCCTGCACCCGCTCGCTCACCCGGGTGACATTGTCGAGGACGTCCCGCATATGGCGTCGCAGTTCCAGATCGACGTCGAACTTCTCGTAGCCCCGCCGCAGGCGCTCGATCATTCCGATCAGCGGGTGGACCGCTCGGCCGAACGCGGCGGCCTCACCGTATAGCTCGTAGATGCGCCGGGAGAGAAACTCGTCGTTGGCGTCTCCGAAGAGCTGGTCTTCGATCTCATCGATGTCGTTCTCGATTCCCGCGATGACCGGCTCGTAATCATCGACGACCCGGTCGAGGACCGCGTAGAGAACCGCCTCTGACCCAAGCCGTAGCAGCTCGGGTGTGCTCTCGAGGCGCTGCCGCACTGCGGCAAGGTCGGGAGACTCGGCGAGGCGGATGCTGATCACGAAGCCGTGTCCCACGAAGAGGTGAACCTCGCCGAACTCCACCCGCTCTCGGGCATCGTCGTAGCGGGCGGGCCGCAGCACGACGAACAGCGTGCGGTCGTATCGTTCCACTTTGGCCCGCTGGTGCCCTGTCGAGCCGTCCTCCACCGCGAGCGGGTGGAGGTCGAACTCTCGCGACACCGAGTCCCACTCCTCGGGCGTGGGGCGGTACAGCCCGATCCAGGCGAAGCCATGGAGCTCTTGCCGCAGCCGATAGGCCTCCTCCAGCGATGTCGGGCTTTCGACCCGAACCCCGTCGACATAGATGGCGTTGTCGATGACCGGCATGATGTACTCCCGAGATCCGAGGCGCGAGCGAGCCTCGGCCGGATACTAGCCGACGGGGGTATCCCCGCCGGGAACCATCGCACTCATCGCACGGACCGCCGAACCGGCATCCGTCGTTCTGCCCGGCTCGGCGGGTACGGCGCCGACCAAGCGCGCGAATCCACTGAGGCGGGCCACCCCGTCGGGGGTGCGCGGAAGATCGTCGAGCAGCCCCGGCGAGTAGACGATGTAGGCGGTGTGCATCGCCCGCGAGATGGCGACGTTCAGGCGGTTGCGCAGCAGCAGGAACTCCAGCCCTCGAGGCGCGTCTCGACCCGAGGATGCCGCGAGCGACACGATCGCGACAGCCGCCTCCTGGCCCTGAAAGCGGTCGACCGTCCCGACCGGAACCTCGGGAAAGCCTGCGGCCGCGAGCGCTGACTCCACGAGAACCTGCTGCGCGTTGTAGGGCGTCACGACGATGATGTCGGAAGCCTGCAGCGGCCGGGTTGTCGCGCTGGTTGCCGAGCCGTCGCTGTCGTCAACAACGACATCCGTCCACGAGCGCCCGACGAGATCGCGCACGAGCGCGACGACGGCATCTGCCTCTTCAGGCGACTGGGTAGCCCGGCCGTGATGACGGACCGGGAGAGGAATGACGCCGGCTTCCACACCCTCGAGGCGCCGGAGCGCGGTACTGGGGTGAGCGCGCAGCGCGCCACGGTACGACAGGTCAGAGACGGGGGCAGTGACCGCCGGATGCATCCGCCGCGACGCCGCGAGGAAGCGCCCGAAGTTCGGCGGGATGACGTCTTCGCCGTCCATGATCCACCCGAGAGCCGACGTGTCGACCGGCTCCGGATGCGTCCCCTGACTCACCTGCGGAAGCTGCTGGGGGTCGCCGATGAGCAGCAGCCGGGGCGCTGCGAGCGCGACAGCGATCGTCGAGGCGAGCGAGAACTGACCGGCCTCGTCGATCACGAGCAGGTCGAGGCTCGCGCGCGGCACCCGCCCTTCGTGGCTGAAGTCCCACGCCGTCCCGCCGACGACGAATCCCGTTGCAGCGTTCTCGGCCGCGAACGCCGCAACGCCGTTCTTGGGGATCACCGTGAACGGCACCTCGGCGTAAGCATCCTTGGGCGCCTTGCCGACTCGCGAAGCGGGCACCCCCGCCGCAATGACACGACCGAGCATGTGCTCGACCACCGCGTGCGATTGGGCGACGACTCCCACGCGGAACCCGTGATCGGTGACGAGCCGCTGAACCACGTGCGAACCGACGTAGGTCTTTCCGGTACCCGGCGGACCCTGCACCGACAGCGCACTGTGGTCGAGCCGCAGCACGGCCTCGACGAGCGCCTCAACGTCGTCCGAGTTCTCAGCGGTTGCAACCGGTTCGCTCGCAAGCAACCGAGCGGGGCGCCGCCGCAGAATGTCGGATGCCGGGTCCTTCGGGAGATCCGGATGGGCCTCGATGACCCCAGCCGCCCACGCGTCGATGGCGGTCTGCTGGCTTGCGGCGCGTGGCGGAGCGGCGGGCGTCAACGCGATCGGCAGCTCCTGCCATGTGAAGCCTTCGACCGCTCGCTCTTCGATGACCACGCCGTCCTCGAGCTCCTCGATCACGGTGACCCGATGATCGGCGTGGATCCATCGCGGGGAAGCGTCGAACGGGAAGGGCGCGGGCAGTTCGTAGATCGCGAAGGGATCCGCGCCGGGGCGCAGTCGCGTGCCGGGAGCGAGCTCACCCCGCACCTCGACGACGCGTCGATCGGCTCGGGAACCCTCGGGCCTGTGCCAGTCCTCACGGATGCGCGAACGCGCCGGATCCACCGCGATGACGTCTCGCGTGTCTTCCCAGAGAGACATCGGCTCACGAAGCCGCAGATAGTGAGTGGCCCAGAACGACTTCGCCTCACGCGGGTAATAGTCGATCGCGGCGGCGGCCAGGCGCAGCGCCTGCGCGTCGGCAGCATCGGGCGTCTCGCCGGCAAGGCGCAGCAGAGTCGTCGCCTGCGGCGAGGGTTCATAGCCGGTTTCGCTCGGTTCCGGATTCGCTGCCGGGCGCCGACCCGTCTCGCGGGCGCGGTCCACGAGCCAGTCACGCAGGCGCCGGGTCGAGACGCAGTCGTAGCGGTTGTAGTCGGCGATGTCATCGAGGATGAGCTGTGCGGCATCCGCGTCACCGTCTTCGGCGAGCGCCCGCGCCTCGACGTAACGCACGATCGAGTCATCGCCGCGCTGCACGTCACTCGTGCGGACCTCGTCGCCCATGTAGAGCGGCTCGAGCTTCTTGATCGAATAGGACCGCGACCCTACCCGCAGGGCGCGCCTGACCACGGGGTAAAGGTCAACGAAGACGCCGTCGCGCAGCAGGCGGTCGACCTCCGCCTCACGCACGCCGTACCGCGCGGCCATTTGCAACAGGTGGGTGGGTTCATAGGGCGCGTAGTGGTAGATGTGCATCCCAGGGTGGGCCCGCCGGCGTACCTCGACCATGTCGAGAAAGGTCTCGAGGGCAGCGCGCTCGTCGGCAAAGGAGTGGGCCCACAGCGCGTTGTACTGTTCGCGGTCATCGACCCAGCCGAATAGATAATCCAAGCCCCACGAGATCGTCTGTTCGCGCCCGCTCGCGTCGCCAGCGACCGACTCGGTGTAGAGCGGGTCGCCCTCGAAGTCGAAGAACAGGTCACCGTGGTCGGGCCTCGGCAGAGCGGCCAGGGCAGCCGGTGCGACGACCTCGAACGGCGGTGGCTGTGGCGCGGCAGGGGCACCGGGTACGGCATCCACCGCGGCCGACGAGTCGAAGGCGCCCACCCCGGCGGCCGTTCGCAGCTGCAGTCTCGCCTGGGTCTGCAGCATCGCGAAGGTATCGGGGTTCATCCCCGCCGGTGTCGCGCTCGCGCCGACCAGATCATCGATTGTGCGGATGCCGGCTGCCTGCATCCGTTCGCGTTGCACGGGTCGGATGCCGGCCACCAGCAGCAGATCCCGGGTCGCGACGACCTCGATCTCGCACGTCGGGCACCTGCCGCACGCGAGGACCCCAAGCTCGCCGCGCGGGTCATCCCACGCGATCGGCACGGATGCCGAGAGCCGGTCTTCCAGAAGCGCACGCAGCCGCTGGCGGCGCAGCGCATAGACCGGAAGGAGGTCGTCGACGCGGTGAGTGCTGGTCGATCCGTCGCCGAGCAGCAGCTGGACCTCGTCCGCCCGGGGCACTCGGAGCTGGTCGAGGCGATCGACGTATGCCGCCAGCTGCATGAGGGCGGTGACACGCGCGTGACGGGCGAGCTTCGTGTCCTGAACGATCCAGCGCCCGTCCGAATCCCGCAGAAGGAAGTCCGCGAAGCCCACGAACTCGTCGTCGGCGAAGCTGGCCTGATAGATCACGACCGCGTCATCCGACAGCAGTGCTTCGTTGGTGAGCGCGACGGCACGGGCAAGGGCTTCGGCATCCGAGGAGGCGGTCTCGGGAATCTCGACGACCGCGCCGCCGAAGCGTTCGCGGTAAGCCTCGAGAGTTCGGCGTTCGTGCACGCCACCCAAGCGTCCGGCACGTTCCAGGGTGAGATCTACCGGATCCTCGACCGGATCGATACGACCGAGCTTCGCGTCGATGGCGCGCACCCAGGCGAACTCGCACTCGGCGGCGGCCTTGAGGTCGCTCGCACTCCAGACGAACCGACGCTCGCTCTCGATGTATCGCATGATGCCTTTCCGCTCCCGACGATAGCCGGGGTATCCGACACGACCCAGCCGGGATGCGCGGTTGTCGCCGATACCTCGACGAGACCGCGTGCGCACACGCGAAGTGCGAGACTGGAGGCGTGAGCACGAGCCTGCCGTTCGAAAGCGCCTACCGTCACGGGTTCGCGCGCGTCGCGGCGTGCACGATCCCCGTCGCGGTAGCCGACCCCGCCACGAACGCCGAAGCGGTCCTCGCGGCAGCGCGCGAATGCGATGCGGATGCCGTCGCTATCGCCGTGTTCCCCGAGCTCTGCCTGTCGGGCTACGCCATCGATGACCTCGTCATGCAGGACGCGCTTTTGGACGGTGTGGCCAGCGCGATCGAGCGGATCGTGGCAGCATCCGTCGACCTCTTCCCCGTGCTCGTGGTCGGCGCCCCGCTGCACCACCGCAACCGGCTCTACAACTGCGCGGTCGTCATCCACCGTGGTGAGGTGCTCGGCGTCGTGCCGAAGGCGTACCTGCCCACCTACCGCGAATTCTACGAGCGGCGCTGGTATGCGCCGGGCGAGGCGTGGTCGGGCGAGGCGATCCGGATCGGCGCGCTCGAGACCGTCATCGGCACGAACCTGCTCTTCGAGGCCCGCGATGTCGAGGGCCTCACCCTGCACGTCGAGGTGTGCGAGGACATGTGGGTGCCCGTCCCGCCGTCGTCCCGAGCAGCGCTAACCGGCGCGAGCGTGATCGCGAACCTCTCGGGAAGTCCGATCACCATTGCGCGCGCCGACGATCGCCGCATCCTCGTGCAATCCCAGTCGCTGCGGTGCCTGAGCGCATACGTCTACGCGGCAGCGGGCCTCGGCGAATCGACCAACGATGTGTCGTGGGACGGCCAGACGATGATCTACGAGGCCGGCACCCTGCTGGCCGAGACCGAACGGTTCCCCGACGGCCCCCGCCGCAGCATCGCCGACGTCGATCTCGATCGGCTGCGGCAAGACCGGATCCGTCAGGGGACGTTCGACGACAACCGCGGCGCGCTCGGAGGAGATGACTTCCTCACTATCGAGTTCGTCCTGGATCCGCCGGCGACGGATGTCGGTCTTCGCCGGCACCTCGATCGGTTCCCGTTCGTGCCCGACGACCCCGCCCGCCTCGCCCAGGACTGCTACGAGGCTTTCAACATCCAGGTCGAGGGCCTCGTGCAGCGGATGCGGGCGATCGGCGACCCGAGACCCGTCATCGGCGTCAGCGGCGGGCTGGACTCGACGCACGCCCTGCTGGTCGTCGCACGGGCAATGGACAGGATGGGGCGGCCGCGCTCCGACATCCTGGCGTACACCCTCCCCGGCTTCGCGACCAGCGACCACACGAAGTCGAACGCGGTAGCCCTGGCGACAGCGATCGGCGCCTCGATCGAGACGATCGACATCCGCGCCACGGCATCCGAGATCCTCCGCAGCATCGGACACGCGTTCAGCCAGGGCCAGCCGATCTACGACGTGACGTTCGAGAACGTGCAGGCGGGGGTGCGCACCGATCTGCTGTTCCGTCTCGCGAACCAGAACGGCGGCATCGTCATCGGAACCTCCGACATGTCGGAGCTCGCGCTCGGCTGGGCGACCTACGGCGTCGGCGACCACATGAGCCACTACGCCGTGAACACCGGGGTTCCCAAGACCCTCATTCAGCACCTCATCCGGTGGGTCATCGCGCACGGCGAGGATCAGGGAGCCGCTGCCCTCACATCCGAAGCGAACACCGTGCTGCAGTCGGTGCTCGACACCGAGATCAGCCCCGAGCTGGTTCCCGCCGACGAGGACGGCAAGCTCCAATCGACGCAGGATCGCATCGGACCCTACGCGCTGCACGACTTCACCCTCTTCCACGTGCTGCGCTACGGCATCCGTCCCTCGAAGATCGCCTTCCTCGCCGAGCGGGCGTGGCGAGAAGCTGACGCCGGCGCGTGGCCCCCGGATTCCCCCTCGATGAGCGCTACGCGTACGACCGCGAGACCGTCGTGCGCTGGCTGCGGGTATTCCTGCAGCGCTTCTTCGGGTTCGCACAGTTCAAGCGGTCTGCCATCCCGAACGGTCCCAAGGTGTCTCCGGCGGGGTCCCTCTCGCCGCGCGGAGACTGGCGCGCGCCATCCGATGGCAACGCCAGGGCCTGGCTCGCCGAGCTGGATGCCGCGCTCAGCCCGGCATCCGACGCCTGATCCGTCTCACGGGGTCAGCGTCACACCGGCGTGCGGGCGTCTTCGGCGTCAGCGAAGGCAAGCGTCACGACGAAGCCGTCGCGGGAGAGGTCGAGGATCGTGTACTGCGCCCTGCGATCAGGCACCCACCCGCGCTGCCGGGTCGCGTCGAGTTTGACCACGTCCGGCACGACGCGCGCCCCGCGACCGTCGGCTTCGCGCACGGCCTGCACGCGGGTCCAGTGGTCGATGAGGTTCAGGATGTTGGTCTCATCGAACAGGTGCGAGTGACGCTGCATCTCGTGGATCGTTGCGTCATCGGGATGCAGGTCGCGGATGTCGAGCCCGATCGTGTACGGCCGATCGGTCAGCGCCACGACGGTTGCCGCGCGGAAGCTCGCATTGCGGATCTGCAACGAGAGCTCCTTTCCATCGACGCTGGCGAACAGCTGCGTGTGGAACCCGAATTGCGCGGGAGCCTCGCGCTCGACCCTGACGTCTTTCGGGTCGAGCTTGAGCTTGGCGGCGACGAGTTCCTTGGCCAGTACCCGCTTCCGGTCGTGCTCGCTCATCGACGGGTCCCAGCCGAGTCTCACGTCGATCCCGTCGGGCGTCTCCAGCACCACAGACTTCACTCACGTCCTCCTGTCGTCGCCTCCATCTTCGCCGCTCAGCACGAAAGCTTCCACCTGGCGACGCCGGGCAAAATGAAGGCATGAGACTTCTCGTTGCTGCCCTCGACCGCGAGCTCGTTGCCTTTCCCGACGATCTCCCGGGTTTCGACCGTCTCGTCACGGGCCCCGGCAAGCTCCAGGCGACTCATGCACTGACCCGCGCCCTCGAACGCAGCAGCTACGACGAGATCGTTGTTGTCGGAACCGCCGGTGCCATCCACGAGGATGTCGAGGCCACCGTGCACGAAGTCACTGCCGCGATCCAGCACGACGTCACCGACCTCGACAACGTCGTGGGGCAGCACGTATCGCTGCCGGCGATGCTCTCCTTTGGCGGGAGCGGCCACACGATCGCTACCGGCGACCACTTCGTCGACGACGCAGACGTCGCCGCAGGCATCCGTGACCTCGGCGCAACCCTCGTCGACATGGAGGTGTACGCCTACGTGTGGGTAGCGCAGCAGTACGACGTTCCCATTCGCGTTCTCAAGGCGGTCTCGGATCGGGCGCAGAACGGTGCCCTCAGCGACTGGGGCGAGGCGACGGATGCCTGCAGCGTGCTGCTCTTGGAACGCGTGCGCAGCGACTACGGTCTGTAGCTAGCCGGACTGGACAACTCGGCTGAACGAAGGACAACTCGGCGCGAGAAAGGACAACTCGGCTGAAGCAGGGACAACTCGGCTGAAGCAGGGACAACTCGGCTGAAGCAGGGACAACTCGCGTGAAAGGCGGGTCAGGTGGGGCCGGCGCGATGCTCGTCGGACTCGTCGGATTCGGCATCGCGCGCTGCGGCCCGGCGCCGCGAAAGGTCGACGATCGACACGATGAACGACAGCGCGATGAACACGGCAACCGACGACATCCCGATCAGATAGGCGTCGTGGTAGACGACGAGCGAATCTCGGCTGCCGGTTTCGCGATAGATCGTGGCGTAGAACAGGGCAAGAGCTACCGCCGTCCCGACAGCCGTGCCGATTCGTTGACCGAGCTGGCCGACCGACCCCGCAAGACCGCCTTCTGACACCGGCACATCCGCAAGGGCGAGGGTCTGGTTCGGCGAGATCACCAGCCCGCCACCCAGGCCTCCGAGGATCATGACGGTTCCCATCAACCACGGGGTCAGCTCCGGGCTCGCGAAGACGGCGACGATCACGAGACCGACCGCCGACACCAGGACCATGATGAGTCCACCGACGACCAGCGGGCGGCCAATGCGGGTCACGAGGTTGCCGCCGACCCACGAGGCCAGCGCGCTGGGGAGCGCGAAGCCGATGGTGACCATACCGGCGAAAACCGGCTCGAGCTCGAGCCCCGTCTGCAGGTACAGGGTGGTCAGCAGGAACAGCGCCGGCAGTGCGGCGAAATACGAGGTAGCCAACAGGGTGCCGTTGCGGTACGACGCGATCCGAAACAGCGTGAACGGGATCAGCGGCGCGTGCCCGCGGGCAGCGTACCGCCGCTCCCAGGCGACGAACAGCGCTGCGAACACGAGGAAGACGGTCAGCAGCCACCACCGGCGCGGGTCATCGTCGGGCGAACCGGTGGTGAACAGGAACGGCCACATCAACGCGAGCACCGTGATACCGAAAAGGACCACGCCGACCGGATCGAGCGCGATGCGACGCCCGGTTGGGACGCGAGTGGTGGGCAGCACCCAGACCGCCGCGGCGATGGCGGCGATTCCCAACGGAACGTTCATCCAGAAGATCCAGCGCCAGCCGTCATTCGGACCGCCCAGGGCGATCATGAGCCCTCCGAGCGTCGGGCCGAATGCCGTTGCCAGCCCGATCGTCGCTCCGAACAAGCCGAACGCACGCCCGCGTTCTGCTCCCTGGAAGATCTGCTGAATCAGGCCGAGCACCTGCGGCATCTGGATGCCGGCAGCCACTCCCTGCAACAGCCGGAAGACCATGAGCACGATGATGTTTGGGGCCAGCGCGCATGCGAAGCTCGAGAGCGTGAACAGGATCAGGCCCACGAGGAACAGTGCACGACGCGATCGCTGGTCGCCGAGGCGCCCCATGGGAACCAGGAACAGACCGAAGGTCAGGACGTAGCCCGAGACGATCAGCTGAAGCTCGGTGGAACCGGCGCCCAGAGCCTGTTCGATCGAAGGCAGTGCAACGTTGACCTTCGATAAGTCGAGGATCGTGATGGCGGCGACGCCGGCAGCGACAGCGAACGCTCGCCACCGGGCGGCATTGGTGAGGGGGATGTCGGTGGTGCGCGGCTGGGACGAAGCTGTCGAATCCGCACTCACTCTGCCAGCGTATGCCCGGGCGGTGGGGCGAGGGCCCGCTCGGGTCAGCAGGATCTCGATCAGAGCAGGCTGGGCGCGGCCTCCGTGATCACCCTTGAGCCGTGCGGCGACGCTTCGACAAGGATGCCGATCGGCAGCTGCTCTTTCATCGCCTCGACGTGGCTGATGACGCCGATCGTGCGGCCACCCGAGCGCAGGTCGTCGAGGGTCCGCAGCGCGAGCTCGAGGGTCTCGGCATCCAGCGATCCGAACCCCTCATCGATGAACAGCGTGTCAAGCCGGATGCCGCCCGCGCGGCTCGTGACGACCTCTGCCAGGCCCAGGGCAAGAGCGAGTGAGGCAAGGAAGGTCTCGCCACCGGAGAGTGACTGGGGCGGACGCGATCGTCCCGTGTACGCGTCGTGGACCTGTAGCCCGAGACCCGAAGCTGCACCTCGCCGCGCAAGTGCGTCGGTGTGTTCCAGGCGATAGCGCCCGTCGGACATATCGGCGAGGCGCAGGTTCGCGGCTGCGACGATCTCTTCGAGTTCGGCGGCGAGCACGAACGTCTCGAGCGTCATGCGCATGGTGTTCGGGGCGCGCCCGGCGAGTGTGTCGGCCAGACGGACGAGCATCCGGTGCCGCTCGCGCCGCTGCTCGCCGTCCTGGTTGAGCCTCTCGATTGCCGCGCGCACGTCGCCGAAACGTGCAACGCGTTCGCGGACCGCTGCCAGTTCGGCGACGGCACGCTGCCACGTCTCCCGGGCTGCCGTTGCCTCGCGGAGCGACGCGTCAGTGTCGATGAGGTCATCGGGGGCATCGGCGAGCTGCAGTTCGAGCTCGAGCAGGCGCTCCTTCGCGATGCGCTTGGCGGCGTCGTGATCGCTCAGCCGCGACGAAAGGTCTTCGAGCTGCATCGGTGTGAGCAGCGCGGCACGTGCTGACGGCGCATCAGGGAACGAGGACGCCGCGACTCCCGCGTCGAGCTCGCGATCGGCATCCCGTACCCGTTCGAGCGCGAGCTCGTGGGCACGGCGAGCCTCCGCGAGCGACTGCGCCATTCGTCGCCGAGCCTCGGCGTCGGCGATCCGTGCGTGAACGCTGGGGAAAGGACCGCGCGCAGTAGCGACGGCTTCCTCGGCCTCCGTGATCCGCCCGCCCAGTACGGTGCGGGCCGTGTCGAGTTCTGTCAGGCGAGCGGCAGCCTCGTCCAGCTCTCGCCGCAGTTCGTTCTCGCGTGCCTCGAGTTCGCCTCGCAGACGACGGGCGCGATCGAGCGCCTCGGTTGCGCGCTCGGCGAGCTCGAGCCGGGACTGGCTCTCGCGTTGACGCGCATGAAGTTCGTCGACCGAACCTCGCGCCCGAGCACGCGCGGCGTCGACGCGCGCGGTGACCGCGGTGTGACGTGCGGCGCTCTCGCGATCCGCCGCCAGGGCGCGGTCGCGATCCTCTTCGGCGGCCGCGAGGACGGCATCCGTGACGGGATCGTGGTTGCTCGGAGCGGGCTCGGGGTGATCCAGCGACCCGCACACGGGGCAGGGATCGTCATCCGTGAGCCCGTCGGCAAGCTCCGCGGCGAACCCGGCCAGGCGCCGACGCATCAGCTGTCCCCACGCTGCCACAGCTTCCTCGACGGCACGCGACGCCGTGAGCCGGTCAGCGCTCGCGTCGACAAGCTCACCTGCCGCGGTTTCAGCCTCTCGCGCGGCGACCAGGCGCATGGCTAGGTCTTCGCTCTCGGCGCGGGCGGCATCGAGTCCAGCCGCAGCGATGGACAGTTTTTCGATCTCGTCGCCGAGCCGCGCCCGCTCCTGCTCAGCCACGGTGAGCGCGTCGCGTGTCACCGCAAGAACCGCCCGAACCGCCTCCGCTTGGGTGGTTGCGCGGTTCAGATCGGCGCGGTACATAGCGAGCTGCTGCTCGGCATCTTCGGCATCCTGCCATCGCGCGATGTCGCCCGTAAGAGCCTGAGCCGCGGCGAACAACTCGTCGACAGTGAGGGCGGTGTCTACCCCCGCGACAGCGTCAGCGAGTATCGACGCCTCGCTCTTGCCCGTCGCCTCGACGTCGGCGTGAGCACGGCCCGCCGCTTCGATCGCGGCGCGCAGCGGCTCCGCAGCGCGGGCTCTCTCGAGGAGCACTCGATCCGGCCCGAGTCTCTCGGATTCGATCTCGATCGCTGCCAGATGCTCGCGCGCGGCGTTGCGCTGTTGTTGCTGCTCGCGCAACTGGCGCACGCGGGTGTGCTCGCCCTCCGCGGCGGCGAGAGCCTCCTCGGCCCGGTCAACGGCGTCGGCGCGGGTTTGCAGGTCGTACCCGGCGCGGGCGGCCAGCCGCTCGAGGTCGACCGTCTCGTCGGGAACGAGCCATCCGGCCTCTCGTGCGAGCGTTTCGATGTCACTCTGCAGGCTTTGCAGGTGCCCGGTGTCGCGCTCCTGTTCGCGCTCGGACTCGCGGCGGCGTTCGTCGAGCCGCTTCTCGTAGTCCTCGTAGATCTGGGTGCCGAACAGCGTTCGGAGCACCCGCTGCCGGTCGGTGTTTCCGGCCAGCAGGAACTGCGAGAAACGGTTCTGGGCGAGCAGGATCACCTGCAGGAACTGCTGGTGGGAAAGGCCGACGACCTCGTCGATCGCGTGGCCCACGTCGCGCGGACCCGCCGCATAACCTACCCACCGCTCGCCGCCATCCGCGTCCGTCTCCAGCCGCTCCAGCAGCGCGTCGGCGGCGACGACTGTCATGCCGGTGCCGCGGCGCTTGGGGCGTTCGTAGTCCGGCGACCGCGAGATGCGCCACCGGTCACTTCCGGTGCTGAACTCCAGCGTGACCTGCGTCGGATCGTCGGGGCCGCCGTGATCGCTGCGCAGGCGACGATCGACGCCGTCATAGCGCGGGACCGTGCCGTAGAGGGCGAAGCAGATCGCATCGAGGATGCTGGACTTGCCCGCTCCGGTGCGACCGGCGATCACGAACACCCCCGACGGGGCCAGTGCGTCGAGGTCGACATCCTGCCGTTCGCGGAACGGACCGAACCCCTCGATCTGGACCCTGTGGATCCTCACGCGAGGGCCTCCGCGACCGCGCGATCGGCGAGCACGTCAGCGATGAGCGCGGCCTCGGCTTCGCTCGCTCCCTCGCCCTCGCGGACGTGGGCAAGGAACGCATCGATCAGTTCGACGTGGGTCTGGGCTGTCCGGACGCGGCCCGCGTAGGTCTGCTCGTCGCGGTCGTGCCGCTTCTCGGGAGCGTGCACGACGGCGGCGCAGAAGGGGAAGCGCTCTTGCAGGCGGCGCAGCGGATCCCGTTGCGGCGTCGCATCCGTGTATTCGGCCCGCACCCACGCATTCGCGGCGTGCTCGTGGTCGGCGCCGGAGCACAGGTCATCGAGCGTCCCGCGAATTGTGACGAGGCGGCGGGGTATCGGCAGATCGAGCCAGGCGACAGAGGCCTCGCCGGTTGCCGAGAGATCGACAAGCCAGGAGCCGCGCGGCTTGTCTGCCTCGCCGAAGCTGTAGTGCAACGGTGCTCCCGCGTACCGCACCGCGGGGGCCAGCTGCTGACGACCGTGGATGTGTCCGAGTGCGACGTAGTCGATGCCCTCGAATTCGGCGAGGGGGACGACGTCGAGTCCGCCCTGCTGGATGTCTCGTTCGAGGCCGGGTGTGGGATCGACCCCCGCGGCGAAACAGTGCGACACGACGATCGAGCGACCACCCCGCGTAGCACGGTCTGCGCGAATGAGTCCCATCGCGTGAGCGATGGCGTCGTGCTGCGTGCGGAGCTTCTCGCCGGGCCAGGTCCGGCGCAGCAGTGCCGGTTCGAGGTAGGGGATGCCGTATACGTGGACGGGCCCGTGCGCGTCGGTCAGCGTGATCGGCGCGTCGAGCGTCGCCGGGTCGGTCAGAACGTGAATCCCCGACCGCAGAAGGCCGGATTGGAATCCCAGGCGGGCCGCCGAATCGTGGTTGCCGCTGGTCACGACCACGGCAGCACCGGCGTCAGCGAGCCCCGAGAGCGTGTCGGTGAGCAGCGTGTAGCACTCGGCCGGCGGCGTCGATGAGTCGAAGACATCGCCCGCGACGATCACGAGATCGACGGAGTTGTCTCGAACCTGGTCGGTGAGCGCATCGAGCACCTCCCGCAGCGCTGGCAGCGTCGAGTGGCCGTGGAACGACCTCCCGATGTGCCAGTCGGAGGTGTGGAGGATGCGCATGCCCTCACGCTACGGCGGGCTCCCGACATCGGGTCCGAGGCTCACGGAGATACCGCAGCCTCGCGCGATGGGGATGCCGCCGAGCGGCGCCCGGCACCCGTCGGCGCGCCTCCGGGGCCCGCCACCGACTCGCGCATGCGCAGCGGCATCGGTACTCGCCGGACAGTCCCCCAGTCCGGGGCGTCGTCTTCCAGCAGCACTTGCAGCGCGAGCGCCCCCAACTCGTAGTGGGGCAGCGCGAAGGTCGTCAGACGCGGCCGCAACCAGCTCGCGAGCTGATGATCGTCGAACGACACGATCGAGAAGTCGCCCGGGATCGACAGTCCCGCCTCCTGGATCGCCTGATACGCACCGAACGCGAGACGATCGTTGAACGTGATGATGGCCTCACCGCGCACGCCGGTCTCCAACAGCGAGCGTGCCGCCGCCCATCCGTCCTCGGGCAGCCACACCGAGCACAGCCGCGCGCTGGCTGGCTCGAGTCCGTCTTCTGCCAGGGCGTCGAGGATGCCGCGCAGTCGCTCGGACCCCGCGACGGTCTGGACCGGGACATCGTCGGGCCCGGGACCGGCACCGAGGAGGTGGATGCGGGAGTGCCCCGCGGCACGGAGCACTTCGACCGCCGCTCGCCCCGCGGAGTACTCATCGGGCACGATCGAGGGTACGGTTCCGACCGCACTGTCTTCGGGAAGCGCGTTCAGCAGCACGACGCTGCGAGGATCGATTCCCGCGGGCACCGCACGCACACGCGTGAACATCGACGCGATGATGAGCCCGTCGACCTGGCGGTCGATCATGCCCTGCACGAGGCGCCTCTCTTCGTCGGGGGCGCCTTCGGTCTCACCGATGAAGAGCATGTACCCGTTGCGATGTGCGTGTTCGAGGGCACCCTTGATGAGGTCTCCGGCCAGCTGCGAGGTCGCCACCGTGTCGGAGACGAAACCGATCGTCCGGCTCGATCCGCGGCGCAACGCTGACGAGAGGATGTTCGGGCGATACGCGAGTTCGGCGGCCACGCGACGCACGCGTTGCTGCGCCGCCTCCGAGATCCGCAGCTCGTCGCCTCGATCCGAGAGCACGAGTGAGGCGGTCGTCCGCGAGACACCGGCGGCAGCGGCGACATCGGCGAGGGTTACGCGCTTCGACTTCACGGCGTTCCTCCTTCGTTCGCAGCATCCTAGAGCGCGCCCGTTACGGACGCTTCGCCGCGGCGTTGCAAGCAAACTGCCGAATACTGCCGCGTTCGTCGAAAAAGATGGCGCATATGGTCGCCGCCTCTCGGCGAGACGACCGTATGCGCCAACAATCTGCGCCAGCATCCCGCTGACGCGGGTGCTCAGGCGCGAGCTTTGAGGATGCCGGCGTGCTCGGGGTGCCGCTCGAACCATTCAGCGACGTACCAGCAGACCGGGATGATTTCGCGGTCGCCGCGCTCTTCTAGTTCCGCGACGGCGCGCGCCACGATCTCGGCCGCGTAGCCCTTGCCGCGAAACGGCGGCGGCGTGAAGGCCCGGGTCATCGCGACGGATCGACCGTCGTCGTTGTAGTCGAGCGCGCTGACCAGGTCATCCCCCACGTGCAGGGTGTACCGGGAGGCATCCTTCTGGTCGGCGAACCGCGTCTCGCTCATTCCTCCAGGGTACGCTCGCGCGCGAAAGACGGCTCCGGCGTTGCGGCGGATGTCGCGCCTGAGGGTTACGCGGGAATCCGGTGGGTTGCGACCAGCTGCTGGTACCACCTGCCACTGTCTTTGACGGTGCGTTCGAGCGTGTTGAAGTCGACGCGAACGATGCCGAAGCGTTTGGCGTACCCGTACCCCCATTCGAAATTGTCGAGCAGGGACCAGACGAAGTAGCCGCGCAGGTCGACACCGCGAGCCATGGCACGGTGGGCCGCCGTGAAGTGCCGGCGCAGATAGTCCAGCCGCTCCGGGTCCGGGACCGAACCGTCTGCTGCCACGACGTCGTCGAAGGCAGCACCGTTCTCGGTGACCATGAGCGCCTGGCCCGGGAACTGGTCGTGCAGCGATACGAGAAGTTCCTCGAGTCCTTCGGGCGCGATGTTCCACCCCATCGCCGTGTACGGGCCGGGCTGCTCCACGAACTCCACGACCTGGTCGCTGCCAGGCCACGCGGTGCCGCCCTCGGCGCCCTTGTGACCATCGTTCTGCTGTTTCGGAGAGACCCCGTCCCACATCCGCACCGTCGCGGTCGAGTAGTAGTTCACGCCCAGCACGTCGATCGGCTGATGGATGTCGGCAAGATCCCCGTCACGGATGAACGACCAGTCGGTCACCGATGCCGTGTCCTCCAGCAGGTCGGACGGGTACTCCCCCCGCAGCATCGGCCCCGTGAACGCGCGGTTCGCGAGCGCATCGATGCGGCGCATCGCCTCCGCTGCACCATCACCCTGACCGCGCAGCACGTGGAAGTTCAACGTCACCGAGTACTGCGGGTTCCCGGCCGATGTCGCCCGCAGCGCCTGCACCGCCCGGCCGTGCGCAAGATTCAGGTGGTGGACCGCCGCGAGCGCAGCAGCCGGCTCATGCCTGCCCGGCGCGTGACCGCCCTGGCCGTGCCCGAGGTACGCGGAGCACCACGGCTCGTTCAGCGTCGTCCAGGTGTGGACCCGGTCACCGAACGCCGCGCCCACAATCCGCGCGTACTCCTCGAACGCATCCACGGTCGCGCGGTTCACCCAACCGCCGGCATCCTCCAGCGGCTGCGGCAGATCCCAGTGATACAGCGTCGCTACCGGCTTGATCCCCCGAGCGAGCAGACCGTCGATGAGGCGCGAATAGAAGTCGAGCCCCGCCTGGTTGACCGCACCGCGGCCCGCTGGCACGATGCGGGGCCACGCGATCGAGAACCGATAGGCGTCCAGACCCAACTCCGCCATGAGGTCGAGATCGCTCTCCCAGCGGTGGTAGTGGTCGCACGCGACATCCCCGGTGTCGCCGTTCCAGACCTTGCCCGACGTCTTGCTGAACGTGTCCCAGATCGAGGGTCCACGCCCGTCCTCATCAAACGCGCCCTCCACCTGATACGACGCGGTCGCCGAACCGAACGTGAAGTCGTCGGGAAAGACGAGGCCGGAGTCACGGTAATCACGCGAACCGGTCATTGCTCACTCACTCTGGATCATTCCTCTTCGGTTACCGCGGCGCGGTCGACCTCGAAGGTATCGACTCGCCCGTCGGGGGTGGTCACCGTGACGCTAGCAATCCCCGCTCCCCCCGGGAAGACACGCAGCGCGAGTTCGTCGAGATAGTCGTAGTCGGGGCGGTCCTCGCGCGCACCCCAGGGGAGCACGGCTCCGGGCCGGACGTACAGCGGCAGACTGTCGAACCCGTGGACCTCGGTCCGCCATGCGCCGCCCGCGACGCGCTCCCCCGTCAGAAGGTGCGTCCACGTGCCGGGCGGGAGATAGAACGTCACCTCGCCGGTAGCCGTGAAGACCGGAGCGAGTGGCTGAAGAAGTGGCAAGGCGACTCCTCTCCGACTGAGCAGATTGCGCGGCAGGAACCAGGGGTGTCGGGCGCGATGACCGTGATTTGACGCAGTTCGACACGGTCGGTCATAATCGGCCGCATGACTGACAACGCGCATGTTCTGTCCGCCTGGGAGGCGAACGGAACTGCCGGCATGATGATGGCCGGCCGCTCAGTCATGTGTTGTCGAATGTGTCGCTGACGACACCTCAGCGGGGCTCGTTCTGCGATCCAGATCGCACTGCCCCCTAGCCCTCTCGCAGAGCGCACCCATCCAGTCCGCGCTCGACACCGACCGCCGGGTCACCGCAACACTCTTGCCCGAAACATCCGGGCCCTCCGCAAGGACCATCATCCCCATGTCGAACACCGCCCTCCTCACTCGCCCCGCGCCCGCTCGTCACCTGCACGCCGTGCCGCCCATTGCCGACGAGCCGTCTACGCGCACTCCCCGCGGCTTCGCCCTCTACGTCGGACTCGATGAGGCCAAGGCAGCCGCCGCCGGCGTTTCGCTCCCCGTCCTCGTCGACGCGCTCCGACGGACGCTGGCCGAGCTCGCTCCGGATGCCGAAACCTACGCCACTGTGGCTCTCGCACCTCGCGGCGCAGGTGGCCGCGACGTCGATGTCGTGCGCCGCGCCCTGCGCGAACCCTCGGCCATCGCTGCGGTGACCGCTACCACGGAGCCCGAAGACACCGATCGCTCGGCACGCGGCGTCGTCTTCGACATCTCACGCAAGCGCGTCGTCATCGACGGTGAGACGGCTCCGTTCACGTTCACCGAGTTCGAGCTGCTGCAGTACCTCGTGCTGCGCGAGGGTCGCACCATCGAGCGGTCCGAGCTCGTCACCTCGCTGTGGCAGAGCGACGATGACGGTGAGGTTCCCGGCGAGCGCACGATCGATGTGCACGTGCGCCGCCTGCGCTCGAAGCTCGGCCGCTACGAAGACATCGTGCGCACGGTGCGCGGCGTCGGCTACCGGTTCGACCGTCACGCCGACGTCGTCATCCGTTACGGCCACGGCACCCCCTCGCCCGACCGGTTCTGAGCCCGCAGCGACGCTTCTCTCGGCATCCTGCGGCGCGTCACGCCCCTGACCATCGTTCGGTCGCGCCCTGATGCGGGTCGCGCCGCCCCACACCCACACAACGGCGCGACCGAACCATCGGGACACCGCCCGGGTGTCGGTTGGCGCACGTATCGTAATCGCATGACCTCGCTCGCACCGTCGCCACGTGTGGTGACGGCGGCGACCGAGCCCCCGGTGGCGAGCGAGCGCGGATCATCCGACCTCGCGCGATCCTCACACCCGATCGAGACGGTCTACCGCCCCCGGCATCCGCTGCACCTCGCCGCCACTGTGCTGTTCCAGCGACGCGGTGCCCACGACCCGACGATGGCGACGGCCGGATCGGTCATCTGGCGTGCGAGCCGCACTCCCCTGGGTGTGGCGACGCTCGCTCTTCGTGGCAGCGCGGATGGCTCCGTGCGCGCTGCGGCATGGGGCGAGGGCGCTGAATGGGCCCTTGATCAGATGCCTGCGCTGTGCGGAGCCAGCGACGACAGCAGCGGGTTCGACCCCTCGATGCATCCGTTGATCGCTGAACTCGCGCATCGTCACCCCGGGCTGCGCCTGAGCCGCACCGACCTCGTCTTCGATGCCCTGGTCAGCTCGGTGTTCGAGCAGAAGATCACCGGTCTTCAGGCGTTCGGCGCCTGGCGAAGGGTGGTGACCACCCACGGAACGCGCGCTCCGGGACCAACCCCCAGGCCGATGTTCGCCCCACCATCGGTTGACGGCTGGCACCGCATCCCGTCCTGGGACTGGCACCGCGCGGGGCTCGAGCCCCCGCAGGCTCGCACGATCGTGCAGCTCGCAGCACGAGGGGCTTCGATCGTCCGCGCCGTTCTTGCCGCCTCCGACGCGGAGAACGTGGAGCGCGTCCTGCTCGATCAGCCCGGTATCGGGCCGTGGAGCTCAGCCGAGACACGCATCAAGGCTTTCGGCGACCCGGACGCAGTGAGTGTCGGCGACTACCACCTCGCCCACGAGGTCGGCTACGCCCTGACCGGCTCACGCACCGATGACGACGGGATGCTCGAACTCCTTTCGCCCTGGGCGGGCCACCGCCAGCGCGTCATCCGGCTCTTGGGAGCGGGCGGCCCCCGAGAACCGCGACGCGGTGCGCGCCTTCATCCCGAAGACCACCGCTCCCGCTGACACCGGCCCGTTCATTCGTCTTCGGGGGCGAGATCTCCCTGCCCCTCTTCGCCGAGGTCGGCGCTGAGCGGCTCACCGCCCTGCGTCTCGGGCTGAACCTCGGACGCGGGTGCAGCCCCGGGCTGGGCGGCTGGGTTGTGCTGGTCGGCTGCCGGGTCGGCCGGGCGTTCGGCGTCGGGCTGGATGTCAGGGTCGATGTCGACGGCGGCATCCTCGACCGACCCGTCCTCGGACGGACGCTGCGGGTCCACGGTGGACTCCGCACCTTCGATCGGCGGGATCTGCTCGACGGTGTCGGCCTCTTCCAGGGGATCGCGTGCGCTGTCAGTCATGTCGAGTTCCTTTCGCCGTGAGCCGCGCAGCCTGCGCGGCGGGTACGGGTCAGGCTCCCGCTTCGGGGCCCGCCCGGCGAGGGACTTGACAGCCCAGCCGGTGTTCGCGGTGGCTCGGCGTCACATCTCCTCGTGCGTGTTCGGGTCGCCGTCCCACAGGCGCCCGCGCTCGAGGGCGGAGATGGCCTCGACCTGCTCGTCGCTCAGCGAGAACCCGAACACGTCCGCATTCTCGCGCTGGCGACCCGCGTGACCGGACTTCGGAATGGGCGTGGACCCGATCTGCACGTGCCAGCGCAGCACGACCTGCGTGGGGCTAACGCCCAGCTGCTCCGCGAGGTCGGTGATCACGGATTCGTTCAGCAGCTCACTGCGGCGCGCGAGCGGGCTCCAGCTCTCGGTGCGGATGCCGTGCTCAGCGTGATAGGCCCGCAGCGATGCCTGCGGGAAATAGGGGTGCAGCTCGACCTGGTTCACCACGGGCGTGACGCCCGTCTCGGCGTGCAAGCGATCGAGCATCGCCTCGGTGAAGTTCGACACGCCAATCGAGCGCACGAGGCCCTCCGTCCGGAGGTCGATCATCGCTCGCCACGTGTCGACATACTTGTCGACGCTGGGGTTCGGCCAGTGGATGAGGTACAGGTCTATGCGATCGAGCCCGAGGCGGTCGAGCGACTCCCGCGCACTGCGGCGGGTCTCGTCGTACCCGTGGTCACGGCCGGGAATCTTCGTCGTGACGATCAGCTCGTCGCGCTCCAGGCCGCTGCGGCGCACGGCCTCGCCCACCTCGGACTCGTTCTCGTAGTTCACGGCCGAGTCCAGGAGGCGGTAGCCGGCCTGGATGGCCGAGACGATGGCGTCCGTGCCGTCGGTGCCGCGCAGTCCATAGGTGCCGAAACCGAGTTCGGCGAACGTCGTGCCATCAGCCAGGGTCAGAGTGGGTATGGAGATCATGGTTCCATCCTCCCCCGCTGTTTCCGCGGTCGGGGCCGTCAGCCCAGAAGGCGCTCCAAGACCTGAATGACTCCGTGGTCGACGTTCGACGGCGCCCGGTAGCGGGCGGCGGCTGCAACATCCGGATGCGCGTTCGCCATCGCAAAGGAGAAATCTGCGGCATCCATCATGTCGAGATCATTGAGGTAATCCCCGAACACGGCGGTCTGCTCGGGTGTGACATCCAACAGGTTCTGGATCGCACGCAACGCCTTGCCCTTGGAGACGCCCTGATTCATGACATCGACCCAGTGATGCCCCGACACGACGACCTGGTGCGTCAGGCGGTGTCGCTCCAGCGCCGGTGCCGTGTTCTTCTCTCCGTCCTCGACGTCGAAGACGGCGATCTTGAGGATGTCGTCGTCCACGGCGGTCAGGTCCGCGACATCCGCGAGACGGGCGTAGTACTTCTCGGCCTGGTCGCGGAAGGCGGCATCCGTTCGCTCGATGTAGGCCGAAGCCTTGCCGCACAGCACGACGCCGACGTCGTGACGGAAGCCCCGGATCTCGGCGATAAGACTGTCGACGAAGGCGCGGTCCATGGTGTCGGAGCTGAGCTCCTCATCGCCGCGCGTCACGAACGTGCCGTTCTCAGCGATGAAGACGAGATCGTCGCCGTGCGCGCCGAACTCCCGCCGCAGCGTCGCGTGCTGCCGGCCGCTCGCGGGGGCGAACGCGATCCCCGCGTCGCGGAGGCGATCGAGCATCGGCCACAGCGCGGGAGGTACGGCGCCCTGCCCATCGAGCAGAGTGCCGTCCATATCGGCCGCGATCAGACGGATCTCACTTGCCCGGCCGGCAAGAGCGTCGGGGTCGACAGGAAGATCGGGCGATCCGTGCGGGGAGTCATCGGTCACTCATCCATCCTGCCCGAGGCGCGCACCTCGTCGAGCCGCCGCTGCAGATGCGCGAGCTCTGCGGGGTTGGTGGCAAGCTCGCGGGCCCGCCCGAACGCGCCGATCGCGGCACGCTGTTCTCCAGCGCGGGCGAGCAGTTCCCCCTGGGTGGCCCACCACAGGTGATAGCGCTCCAGGCCCCGGATGCCGTCCAGCAACGCGAGACCGGCGCGCGGCCCGTCAGCCATCGCCACGGCCACGGCGCGGTTGAGCGCGACGACGGGCGACGGGTCGATGTCGGCGAGTCGCGCATAGACCGCAGCGATCGCGGTCCAGTCGGATCGGCGTAGGTACGGGCGTTGGCGTGATAGCGGGCGATCACGGCCTGCAGTTGAAACCGCCCCGGCGCGAGACGGCGCATCGCGGCATCCAGGATGAGGTTGGCTTCCTCGATCAGAGCGAGATCCCAGCGAGTGCGATCCTGATCTTCCAGCAGCACGAGGATTCCGCTGCTGAACCGGGTCGCCAGCCGCGACTTCGCATACAGCTCGAGCGCGAGCAGTCCTTCGATCTCGGGGTCGCCGGGCACCTCGGCTAGAACGGCGAGGGTCAACCGCAACGCCTCATCGACGAGGTCCACGCGCGCGCCGGAGCGGCGACCGCGGGAAAGGTAGCCCTCGTTGAACACCAGATAGACGACACCGAGAACCACATCGAGGCGCTCGCCCAGATTCTCGGGGACCGACAAGGGGATGCGGGCATCCCGAATCTTGCGCTTCGCGCGCACGATCCGCTGCGCGACGGTCGGCTCGGGGATCAGCAGGGCCGCGGCGATCTCGTCGGTCGTCAGGCCGCACACCAGGCGCAGCGTGAGCGCGACCTGCGCCTCGGCTGCCAGCGCCGGGTGACAGCAGAGCAGGATGAGCCGCAGCCGTTCGTCACCGACGCGTCCGAGTTCAACCACGGCATCCACCTCCTCCTCACCCGTGTCGCCGAAGGGATCATGACTTTCGGGGTCAGCACCGCGAGGTCGGCTGCAGCATCCCGGGTGCGCCGGAGCGCAGCCTGCTCACGGCGGATCCGGTCGATAGCGCGATTGCGGGCCACCGTGTGGAGCCAGGCCGCGGGGTTGTCGGGAACGGATGCCCAATTCAGCGCCTCAACGAGCGCGTCCTGCACGGCCTCATCGGCGGCATCCAGCCCGAACCGGCTCGCGAGGAGAGCGATGATTCGCCCGCTCTCCTCGCGAGCCAGCCGAGTGAGCGCCTCCCGGGTCACCGCGGGGCGTATGCCAGCGGCCGCACTTCAGTTGCCGAACAGGCCGATGATGACGCTCATGACAAGGATGTCGAGCACCATCATCTGCCTTTCCGAGGCCGAGGCCTTCTCGCCCTCACTGGAATGACGCAGCGGCTCGATGAGATCGACACGGATTGACAAGAAAAACTGACGGATGCTGCGCGAGCGGCCAAGATCGAGGCATGAGTCGCCATTGGAGCCCCCTGGCCGTCACCTATCTCGCCTTGGCCTTCGCGGGCCTCGTGGGCACATGGTGGTTCAACGCCCTCGCGATTATCCAGCTCCGCGACTTCATCGGCGATCTCGTCACGAGCGGCCCGGCGGTCTCATCGATCACGGTCGACCTGGTGGTCGTCGCCGTCGCGGGGTGCGTGTTCATCGTGGTCGAGGCGCGGCGGCTCGGCATACGCTTCGCGTGGCTCTACATCCTCGGCTCGGGCTTGACGGCGTTCGCGTTCACCTTCCCGCTGTTTCTGGCGATGCGCCAGCGCCGGATGACGCAACTGGCGGTATCCGTCACACCGACGCCTGCGCCTCCTCAGGCGTGAGCGTGTGCGCCTGCGGCCACCGGGGCGATCCGCCGATAACCCAGTAGGCGAGCCCGACGACAACCGCGCCGCCGACGAGGTTTCCGAGCCCGACCCACAGCATGTTTGTGCCGAACGAAAGCCAGGTGGCGCTCGGAACCCCGGTAGCGAGGCCGAGAGTGAAGGTCGTCATGTTCGCCACCACGTGCTCGAATCCCGAGGTGATGAAGGCCAGGAGCGCCCAGAAGATCACGACGAACTTCGGGCCGTCCGTGGTCGATCGTGCCACCATCCAGATCGCGAGGCAGACAAGGACATTGCACAGGATGCCGCGCACGAACAGCTCGAGCGGGGACTCGTGGGCTTTGGCATCGAGCATCGCCTCGAGCATCTCGCCGGCTGCCGGGTTGGCGTGCAGCACTCCCGAGGCGGCAACGAAGAGCCCGAAGACTGCTGATCCCCCGAGGTTCGCGACGAACGTGAACCCGAGCGCGCCCGTGGCCGGGCCGGCAGCGGTGGCCCGCATGAGCGTGCCCTGCGTGAGCGTCATCATCGAGGACGTGACCAGCTCGGCACCGGCGAACACGACGAGGGTGAGGGCAACGCCGAACACGAGTCCGCTCACGAGCTTCGCCCACCCGCCATCCGCGGCGGCGAGCGGGCCTGCAGCGTTGAGCATCAGGACGACGGCGATGCCGACGTAGGCGCCGGCGAGCATTCCTGAGATGGCGAACCGCAGCGGATGCCGCATCCCCTCGATCTTGTGGATCGCCGCATCGGCCTGGACGTCGAGGGTGTCTTCGATCGTGCGCACATCGCCACGCTAGCGATGTGGTCAGGCCACATGTAGGGGCGTAGGTCCCACCGCGTCGAATCCCCGCCGCTGCCCGCAGGTTCGCGACGTGACGCGATGTTGTGGGAGAGTGTGCCTGCAGACACTCTCGGGGGACAACGTCATGCATCGTGCTGTGCGCGCACTGGGGGCCACCACCATCACTCTCGTTCTCGCCGCGAGCGCCTGGGCAGCTCATCCAGCCGCCGCCACGGCGAGCCCCGCGGAGCCTGACGAGACCAACACCACCCAGCCCGACACGGCGGCCTCCAGCATCCTGGACAAGATCACCGACGCGACCCGAACCGGCGCCACCTCCCCCGAGGAACTCGCTGACGCCGTCGCCCTTCCGCAGGACGGAGCGGGCAGCCTCGCAACGGATGCCGACGGCCGCCTCTCGGTGATCGTCACCTTCTCCTCCCGCCCGACGGATGCCGACCTTGCCGCACTCGAGGCCATCGGCGCCGTGAACCGCGTCCACCGGCTGAGCCCAACCGTCGATGTCTCCGTGGATACGCAGGACCTCGATGCGCTGACAGCGGTGCCGGGGGTGACCTCCGTCGTGCCTGCCATCAGGCCGATCACCGGCCGCGAGATGGCTGGCGGCGCGTCACGCGGTCTCGGCACTGCCGCCCCGGTCGGCACCGCGCGTGGCGTGCCGATGGCCCCGGGCGGAGCATCCTGCCGCAACCTCCCCGTCGAAGCCGACGGACCTCACCGCTCCGACCTCGCTCGCGAGGTCTATCGCGTGGACGGCACTGGCATCACCATCGGCATCATTTCCGACTCGTACGCGCGCTTCACCGACGTCACGACGCCCGAGGAAGACATCGCCGCCGGCCTCCTTCCCGGACCCGGCAACCCGTGCGGCTACACCACGCCGGTCCGCGTGCTCGATGATTCGCAGCCGGGCACGGACGAGGGCCGGGCGATGGCACAGCTGGTGCACGGGATCGCGCCTGGGGCCGAGATCGTCTTTGCCACGGGGTACGCCGGCCGGGACGCGACAGCCGATGCCATCCTCGATCTCGCGGATGCTGGCGCCGACATCATCGTCGACGACCTCGGCTTTGCTGACGAGCCCTACTACCAGCAAAGCGTCATCTCGCTGGCGATCACGCAGGTCCGCGACCAGGGCGTCGCGTACTACAGTTCCGCCGGTAACAGCGGGCTACCGGGCGCCGAGGGAACCCAGAGCGAAGACAAACCGATCTCGTCCTGGCAAACGCTGGCGTATCGCGGGACGGCGTGCCCGGAGTGGGCAGACCCCGGCGACGACGTCGAGGCCTACGACTGCCTCGACTTCGACCCGGGCCCCGACGCCGACCCGACGCTCACGTTCGGCATGTTCGAGAGCGACCCGCCCGTCCTTCTTATGAGCTGGGCCGAGCCGCAGTATGGGGTGACGACGGACTTCGCGCTGGTGGCGTATACGACGGATGCCGAGCCCACGGCGGTGAGCCAGCCGAGCAACCTGGACCCCGCGCTGCCAGTGCAGGCATCGGGCTTCACCGAGGATGCCGAGATGGCCGACTACCAGATGGTGTTATTTCGCGACCTTACGGGAATCCCCGAGGATGAGATCACCTCACCTGCGGTGTGGATCACGTTCTTCACCGGCATCCAGAATCTCGCTTGGCTCGAGTACGACGAGAGTGACGGAACCGACCTCGTCGGACACGTGACCTACGGCCATTCGGGGCACGGAGAGGCTGTCGGGGTTGCGGCGGCGCCATGGGATTCGGCGGGCTCACCCGAGGCGTTCACCTCTCCCGGCCCGTCGTTCTTGCGTTTCGCGCCCGTCGATCCGGCATCCGGTGAACCGTCCGAGGAGTACGACGAGTTCGTCAGGGTGGCAACGCCGTCCATCGCGGGCGTCGACGACACGCAGACGAGCTTCTTCCCGATCGACACGACAGACGGCGCGCACCGTTTCTCGGGAACGTCGGCGGCAGCTCCGCACGTCGCCGCGATCCACGCTCTGGCCGCGCAGTATGCCCCGGAGGCCAGCGCCGATGAGATCACGGCAGCCATCCTCGACTCCGCGGCGGGCATGACCAATCCGTACCCCGCATACCTCGACGATGCTGACGTGTTCGGCGCGGGTCTTGCCGACGCCTACGGCGCCCTCGCGATCCTTCCCACACCCACGGTCGATGGGCTGATCGCTGAGGCGCTGTCGGCTACGAGCATCGCCGCGAGTTGGGATCCGGTTTCCACGGCCAGCGGCTATCTCGTCGAGCTGCGCGCCGACGACGACCTAATCGATACGGCCACCCTCGCCGACGATGAAACCGCTCCGACCTATGTCGATCTCGATCCGGACACCGCCTACACCGTGAGCGTTTCGGTGCTCGATGGCGAGGGCGACGCCGGAACGGCAGTCGCAACATCCGTCCGGACGCCGGTCCCGCCCCAGCCGTCGCCGCTACCAGCCCCACCATCGCCGGACACACTGACCCCGGATGCCGCAGGCGGCATCACGGCATCACCCACCGGTCTTCCCGCCGACGGCGGAACCGTGGCCATCACAGGCCTGCCACCCCTGTCGTGGGTCGCGGGGTACCTGTACTCGACGCCGGTCTCGCTCGGTTGGGCCTGGACCGGAGCCGCCGGCACGGCAAGCTTCACGATTCCCGCGTCAGTTCCGGGTGGGGCACACCGGCTCGTCGTCCTCGCAGCCGATGGCACCGTTCTCGGCTGGACAGGCCTGAGCGTCGCAGCGGATGCCGCGGTCCCCGCATCCGTCGCCCAGAACCGGGGCACGCTCAGCGCGACCGGGCCGACCGAGAGCCCGGCGGTTCTTCTTCCCGCGGCGGCAGTGATCGTGCTGGCCGGTGCGGCCTTGGCATCGGTCGCCGGAAAGCGTCGGCGTCGCGCGGAGCTGCTTCGGTCCGCGAAGCCGGATCAGTACCGCTGACGGGGATTTAACCCGCTCCACGAGGGGGCGTTGTTCGGTTCGCGCGTTCCTTCATCGCTCATGGGACGAACAACGAACTTCCCCGGAACATGACCATCTTCTAGTTCTGCGATCGCCGTGGGCACGTCAGCAAGCCCGACGATGCGGTGGATGACGGTGCGCACGCAACCGTCACGGAGCATCGCCGCGAGGATGGCGAGGTCGGGTCCCGACCACGTCGCGTTGACCCCGACGACCCGCTCACGGCGGAACCGACTCGCGATCAATCCGCCGAAGATCCGGGTCGCCGGGCCGAGCAACATGCCATCGCCGGGCCCGCCCACGAGTACGAGCGACCCGCCGGGCGCAAGGAGGGATCGCAGATAGGCGATTCGCGCCCCGCCGGCGATGTCGAGAATGACGTCGAACCGCTCGTCGATGTCGTCGACCTCGCCCCGCGTGTAGTCCAGAACGCGGTCCGCGCCCAGCCCCTCGACCCACGAGGCGTTGCGCCCGCTGCAACTGGCCACAACCCGACCAGCATCGAGGGCACGGGCAACCTGCACGGCGTAATGCCCCACGCCGCCCGCGGCACCGAGGATCAGCACGCGAGAGCCCGCGGTCATCTGCCCCTGATCACGCAGCGCCTGCAGCGCCGTCAGACCGGCAAGCGGCACGGCAGCCGCGGCCTCCGGCTCCACGCCGTCGGGAATCCGCACGAGATACTCCGCGCGCGCCGTCGCCGATTCCGCCAGCGAGTTTCGCGCGACGCCGAACACGGCATCCCCCACCCGCAGATCAGCGACGTCATCCGCGACCTCAGTAACGACGCCGGCGACGTCCACACCGAGTCCGGGATTGCGCGGATGTCGCCATCCGGATGTTGGGCGCATCAACCAGGGCAGGCCACGCAGGTGATGCCACTCGAACGGGTTCAGCGATGCAGCGGCCACCCTCAGCCGGACTCGTCCCTCCTCCAGCGGCTCATCCTCGACGTCAGCGATCTCGAGCGTCTCCGGTCCGCCGTAGCGGGAGCGGCGGATAGCGCGCATGGTGGCCCTCCTGAGGTGAACGAGTACAGCCTTACGCCGTATGGCTAAGGATCAGGCTAGTCTTACACCGCAAGTTCGTCAAGGTGCGGGAAGGTCGTCAGATGACGAAATCCGACGGAGCCCACGACGCGACTCGCCGACCACTCAGTCGCGACAGCATCCTCGCCGCGGCGCTCGAACTCGTCGACGCCGAGGGGCTCGAGTCGCTCACCATGCGAGCGCTCGGGGCCCGGCTCGGCGTCGAGGCGATGTCGATCTACCACCATCTGCCGTCGAAGCAGGCCGTCATCGACGGGATCGTGGATCTCGTCTGGGCCGAGGTCACCCTGACCGGCGACGCGCGCGACTGGCGCACGGCGGTACGCCGGACTGCCCGATCAGCGTTCACTACGCTGCTGCACCACCCGTGGGCAAACCGGATTCGTGCGACCAGTGGCGGTCCGGCGCGGATGGCATATATCGACGCATCCCTCGGGCACCTGCGCAGCGCTGGATTCACGCCCGAACAGGCCTTTCACGCCCATCACGTGCTCGAGGCCTACATCCAGGGGTACGTCATTCAAGCCCTCGATTTCGCGCCGACGGATGCCGCCACCGAACTGGAGCAACGCGACGCCGCCCTGGCCTATCTCGAACAGGTCGGACACACTCATCTCATCGAGCACGTGAACCTTCACGCCTCTGAGCAGGGGTCAGGATTCGACTTCGGTCTGATGCTTCTGCTCGACGGTCTCGATGCGCGCCTCGGACGCCGAGATCCTCAGTAGCGCTGGCTGGCGAGGACGCGCGCCGACTCCCGCTGAGCAGACGCATTGCGCACGCCAGCGCGCGATCCGGCAAGCTTCGCGGCGATGTGCTCACCGACGGTGACCGGCTCGTACAGGTCGGGATGATCGGCGTCCACGCACGAGGGCAGTGTTTCGATCAGGGCATCCACGTTTCCATCGTGGAAGAACGCCGCCGACCGGCGTCGCTCGATGGTGCCATTGATCACGGGTGGCTTCACGCGGTGCAGTGTCGACATCCAGCGCTCGTTGGTCCAGCGGGCGGTGACGTCGCCGAGGTTGATCAGGAGGGCGTCGTCAGCCGGCGATACGTCGTTCCACGAGCCGTCAGCTCCGAGCACCTGCAGGCCCTTCACCTGATCGGCCCACAGGATGGTGACGATCCCGTAGTCGGTGTGCTCGCCCATGCCGATGAGGTCGCCGTCCAGGGTCACGTCGGTCCCCGGCGGGAGCGCGTAGTTGTTCATCCGCATGACGTCCAGCGAGTGATCGGTGCGGGAGACGAAGAACTCCGGGTCGAGTCCCAGCGCGTCGGCGAAGATCCGCGTCATAACCCGGGCGACGCGGGCAGCCTCGGCGAAGTACGCCTCGACCTGCGCCTGGAACCCGTCGACCGTGGGCCAGATGTTCTCGGCGTAGTCGGGCTGTGGAAGCTCCGCCATGTGCGGATAGGTGGCGGCTGATGCTCCGATATTGAACGCCTCGAAGAAGTCGTTCATGCGACTCGCCTGTTCGACGCCGAGGCTGAGACTCAGCGACTCCGACTTCGGCGGACTGTACCCGCGGTTGATCTGCGGCGGGGTCCGGTAGGTCTTCTTCGTCTCGAGGTCCAGGGCGAAGAAGGCATCCATAGCCTCGGTGAGGCCGTGGATCACGGCATCCGGGATGCCGTGACCGGTGATCTGGATGAACCCGACGGTGCGACACGCGTCGTCGATACGGCGAGCAACATCGGCTTTGGCGGTGGGTGTCCCGTCGGTCACGTATGCGGTGATGTCCACGAGGGGGACCTGGAATGTCATAGCAACTCCTTCTCGAGCCGCTTCACGCTTTCCACTCACCCGCGGGGTGCGGGCTTTCGCTTTCATGAGCGTTACGCGTCACGATACGCGCGAGGCGTTTCGCCTGCGTTACGTCGCCTCGATTCGACCTCACAGGTGCTGCGCCGCGTCCGGCTCAACGTCACACGAGTGCGGCAGTTGTGCGCATCCGCGGCGCATCGATGTATAGCGGATGCACGAAACTGCCGCACCTGTGGGTCAGTTGCACCGCGGGGGCGCGGGTTGGGGGGAGGGCCTCAGCCTCGGGTGAGACTCTCGCGCACCGAGCGGCGCAGCACCTTGCCGATCTGCGAGCGCGGCAAGTCGGGAACGTCAACGATGCGCTTCGGGACCTTGTAGCCGGCGAGATGCTGACGTGCGAAGTCCCGCAGTCCCGTGAAGTCGAAGTGGGCACCGTCCCGCATGACGACGGCTGCCACGACATCCTCGCCCCCCGAGGAGCGCGGGACGCCGACGACGGCCGCGGCATCGACATCCGGATGCAGCATGAGCACCTGCTCGACCTCGCTCGGGCTCACGTTGTAGCCACCTGTGATGATGAGTTCTTTCACGCGATCGATCACCGTGACGAAACCGTCCTCAGCGACGGTCACGATATCGCCAGTGCGCAGCCAGCCGCCCGGAAGCAGGGCTACGGCTGTCTCCTCAGGGCGCTCCCAATACCCCTGAAAGACCTGGGGTCCGCGGATGAGCAGCTCCCCCGCCTCCCCGATGGCGCGATCAACGGTCGGGCTATCGGGGTCGACGACGCGGATCTCGGTGCTCGGAAACGGGACCCCGACCGTCCCGGGGCGCCGCGTGGGACCGATGGGATTTCCGAGTGCGACGGGTGAGGACTCGGTCATCCCGTATCCCTCGACCAGGAGGCCTTCGCCGGCTTCCTCCCACCGCGTCACAGTGGGAATCGGCAGGCTCATGGCCCCCGAGATCGCGAACCGGATGCTGCGCAGGTCGATCCGCCGATGGGCAGCCGCCCGGGCGAGGGCGTCGTAGACCGGCGGGACGGCCGGTAGGAAGGTCGGCGGCGAGTGCTTCGCGGCAGTGACGACCGCGTCGACATCGAACCGGGGGAACAGCACGATACGCGCCCCGATCGAGATCGCGAAGGTCAGGCACAGGGTGAGGCCGTACGCGTGGAACAGAGGAAGCACCGCATAGAACGTTTCGGCGCCTTCCTTCAGGCCCGGCACCCATGCCCGGCCCTGCGCCGCGTTCGAGCGCAGATTGCGGTGGCTGAGGATGGCGGCCTTCGGTGTTCCGGTCGTTCCGCTGGTCGACTGCAGCAGCGCGATGTCATCGAGCGCCGGCTTCGCGGTCTTCTTGGGAAGACGGCGGGCAGTCGTCAACGTCTTCCACGCCACGAGCTTCCTCGCGGTCGGTGTCGCCGTCATCGCGGTGCGGGTCTCCCGCGCGGCGGGGACCGGGAGCTTCAGGGCAAGTCGCTTGCCCAGGGGCAGCGCGTCCGGCATCCGAACCGACACGATCGTTCGCGGCCTGACGTCTGAGGGCATCTCGGCGACCGTGTCGGCAACCTTGTCCCACACGATCGCGGCTACCGCGCCGTGCACCTCGAACTGGTGGCGCAGTTCGCGAGCCGTGTACAGCGGGTTGTGCTCGACGACGATGGCGCCCAGGCGCAGGATCGCGTAGAACGCCACGACGTGCTGCGGGCAGTTCGGCAGCACGAGCGCTACCCGGTCACCCGCGACGACCCCCTGCTTGCGCAATCCGTTCGCGACCCGCTCGACCTGCTCCCCCAGTTCGCCGTAGGTGGTCGTTTCGCCGAAGAACTCGAGGGCAACGTCCTTGCGGTAGCGGTCGACGGATGCCGAAAGCATGTCGACGAGCGTTTGGTCGACCGGGTCGATGTCCGCGGGCACCCCGTCGGCGTAGGCGGCAAGCCACGGGCGGTGGGCCAGCGGCGACGAGTGCTCAGACGGGTTCGGGATGCTCATCGTCTCGTTTCTGATCGGCAGCGCGCGCCAGTCTACGGAGGCCCATACGTCCCGCCGGGCATACGTCGATACGAACACGGCCGGGGTCGCGGTCGCGGCGGGCGGTCTGGCACGATGTCGCGATGGCCGATTCTGAGAACAACCAAGATCCGACCGACCTCAATATTCCTGTTGGACACGACGAGCTCGTTATCCGGAACCGTTACGAGACCCTCAGCACCGCCAACGACTTCCTCATCGGCGTGATGTTCGTTGTCGGAAGCGTCCTTTTCCTCTCGGAGTCCACCTCGACAGTCGGCACGTGGTTCTTCATCGTCGGCAGCGTCCAGCTGCTCATTCGGCCGAGCATCCGGCTTGCTCGGCGAATACATCTCCAGCGCTTTGACACTCCAGACCGGACCGATCATGGCGGGGATTACTGATGTTTCCGCATCGCGGATCGTGCACCAGCTATGAATCACAAAAAGATAACGGCGAGGTCTTCCCTTCCGTTACCTCACCGTTATAGAGTGCTTGCACGGTAGTTGTTTTGCTGTGGCAGCTACCGGCATGTGATTGCAGGACACTCTTGGTGCAAGGGACAAGGGCCGGTCGGAAGCCTCTCCGACCGGCCCTTACTTGTGCCCCGTAGTCAGTACCAGCCGACTGACTGCGAGTGACCCCACGCGTTGCACGGCGAGCCGTAGCGTCCGGCGATGTAACCAAGGCCCCAACGCACCTGCGTGACGGCGTTAGTGGCCCAGTCGCCACCGGCTGACGCCATCTTGCTGCCCGGCAGCGCCTGCGGGATACCGGTTGCGCCGCTGGAACCGTTGTAGGCGGCGTAGTTCCAGCCAGACTCCTTGTTCCACAGCGACACGAGGCACGAGAACTCACCGTCACCCCAGCCGTACTGCGACGCCATGATGTCACGGGCAGCGGCCTGCGCCGCACCCGGGGAGTTGTCACCGGTCGAAGCGACCGGACCGGATACGGCCGGAGCAGCAGCGGCAGCGGCTCGGCGAGCCTCCTCGGCTGCGACGCGCGCGGCCTCTTCAGCCGCGGCCTTGGCGGCGGCTTCCTCCGCAGCCCGGCGCGCCTCTTCGGCGGCGACGGCAGCAGCGAGTCGCTCACGCAGTGCGTCGATGTCCGCCTGCGCATCGGCAACAGCATCCGTCACCGCGGAGGTGAGCGAGGGCAGCAGCACGACCGGCAGAAGATCCAGGCCCTCGAGATCGGCGGTTGCCACGTCCACCGCCGATACCGACACGGCTGTCGGAGCTTCGACCGTCAGCCCGGATGCCGCAACCTCCTCGTTCAGAGCATCGGCGTCAGCAACCACCGTCGCGGCGGCGGCAAGAGCCGCCTCGGCATCCGAGGTCAGGGACTGAACAGAGGATGCCTCCGTCTGGATGGATGCGGGAAGCGGGGGCGCTTCACCGCCGAGTGTCGACGCACTCGCGGGGGCGGGTGTGTCCGCGAATGCGGCCGTCGATGAGGCACCCAGCAGCAGGGTCACACCCATGGCAGCTGCAGTCAGAGCACGGGCACGAGGGCGGGAGAGGAAAGGAGTTGACGATGAGCGTTGACGCACGAATTCAGTGGCTTCCTGATCGGAGAATCAAGCGGGCAGCACCAGTGGGCCCGGAAAGAGAGTGCCTCGGGACGGCACACAAGTTTCCGAGTCTGGGTGCTGATCCTGAACGAAAGCTCCACGAAGCCTGACCGAATCATGCGTCAGCTATGAATCACAAAAAGATAACGGCGAGGTCTTCCCTTCCGTTACCTCACCGTTATAGAGTGCTTGCACGGTAGTTGTTTTGCTGTGGCAGCTACCGGCATGTGATTGCAGGACACTCTTGGTGCAAGGGACAAGGGCCGGTCGGAAGCCTCTCCGACCGGCCCTTACTTGTGCCTGCGCGACGCCCCGGCGCCAGCTCAGTCAGCGACGCACGAGCCGCCCGACAGCGCCGAGCAGGGCAAGCAGTACGGATGCCGCCACGACAAGGCTGAACGCGACCGCGGCGCCCCCGGTCGCGGCTCCGGCGCCACCGGCCGCGGTACCGATGCCGACACCCAACACCACCCCACTGCCGGTGAGTGTCATGAGAACTCCCGCCCGGCCGCGCTCGACGATGGAGCCCGCGACGCCGTAGAGCGTGAGCAGCGCCGGCCCCTGGAAGGCGCCGGCGAACACCGCGAACAGCAGCACGATCGGGACGGTCGGGGCAAGGGTCATGCCGACGCCACCGAGCGCCATGCCGACGGCTGCGCCGATCCATCGCGTCCAGGGCCCGATCGAGGGCGGGAGGGCGACCATCGCCAACGTCGTGACCGCTGAACCGACTGCCATCACGGCATAGAAGAGCGCACCCGCATCAGGCATCCCCTGAGCCTGCGCGAACGCCGTGAGCCCCGCCTGGCTCGCCCCGAAGAACACGCCCATCGCGAGCATGCCTCCGAGCACGAGGGCCGCCATCGCCCAGCGAGCGCGGCCAGGTTCTGCCACCTCTACGGCTTCGGCATCCGGCTTCGTGTCGCGGCGCGGCACCAGTGCGGCGGTGCGGTGGAGAGCGAACTGCGTCACGAACACCGCGATCAGCGCTGCCGCCGCCAGCAGCGAGACCTGCGGGGACAGCGCCACCGCGACGATCCCCACCAGCGCCGGACCGATGATGTAGACGACCTCATCGACGACGCCCTCGAACGCGAACGCCGCCGAGACGTCTTCGCGCGACATCGCGAGCCAGCGCACCCGCGAGAGAGGTCCGACCTGCGGCAGGGAGAGACCAGCCAATCCCGCGAGCGCGACAGCGACACCGTCGGGCACGTTCCCGATGGTGAGGACGAAGGCCACGGCGGATGCGACATTGACGACGACGCCGATCATGAGGACGCGGCGCTGACCCCACCGGTCAGAGAGGGCGCCGCCGACGGGGGCTCCGACCGCTTCCCCGAGCGCCGTCGCGGCGGCGGCGACTCCTCCGACCGCGATTGAACCGGTCGCCGAGGTCGCGAGGGTCAGGATGGCAAGCGGCACCATGGACACCGGGAGGCGTCCGAATGACGTCGCAATGAGATAGCCCCAGCCGGCGAGAGATGGCAGGGCGCGGTAGGCGGCAAGGGCAGAACGCCCCGACGACGGATCGGTCACAGACGGAATCTCTTTCCGACGCATCCCCCGACCCGGATGACGTCGCCCGCCCGCTGATGAACTGTTGTGGGTCGGACTCTATCAGCGGAGGATTTCGTCCATGTTGCCCTGAACCCCGGCGCGGAGCGAATCAGACTCCGCCGCCGCCACCACCGCCGCCACCACCGCCGGCGCTCCCGCCACCGCTGGAACCACCCGAGGTGGACGAGGTGGTCGTCGTCGAGAGGGTGGAGATGCCCGAAGAGAACGCCGCTGCGTTGAATCCCGCCGTGCCGACGTACCAGCCGGGAACACCGGTCTGGTCATACAGCACAGCGAGATGCTCTGCCCATTCCTCCTCCTGGCCGAAGACCACGGCATACGGCAACAAGGTCTCGTAGATCCGCAGCATCTGACGAGGATTCGCGGGATCCACACGCGCGCCGGCCTCGTCCACAGCGAACCGCTCGGCACCCTGCGGCGACTGCAGCATCCGGATCCGGTCAGCCTCGGCCCACTCGATGAACATCCGCAGGCCCTTCAGATGATCGCGGGTCTCGGCGCCGGCAGCGGTCAGAGGCTTCCGGGACACGAGGAGTGCGACCACGAAGATCATGACGAACGTCGGAATCATGAGGAGCACAGGGATGGTGGCGTCCACGAACGCGCCGAGCGCGAAGAACCCGAACACGATCGTCAGGATGCCGAACACGATCGACCCGAACATCGGCCAGAACCGCGAGCCGCTGGGAACCGCACGCCGAAGTCCTCGGGTGTCGAGTTCCCGTTCGGCGGCCTTGATGATGCGGCGCGCAGCGGAAGAGAGCCGCGTGTCGTTCGATCCGAACTCGTACTCCTCGCCGGGTGTCATGTGCGGGAACAGTCCCTGGAGCAGCAGGAAGCCGTCACCGTCCGCGCGCGCGGGGTCCAGCAGCACCGCCTTGAGCTTCAGACCGCCGAACAGTTTGCGACCGGCTTCCTCGATACGGATGCTGCCGACGACCGCCTGTTCGAGCACTTCAGCCGGGATCGCCTTGGTCGTCTTTCCCAGCAGCACCGCGCTTTCCAGCGCGTCGATCCGCGGCGGCGGGTTGAACTCGGCGATGATCGTCGGCCGCCCGGGCTCGTCACGCAGCATCCTGGTCCGGAAGACGATCGCCCATACGAACGAACCGATCACGCCGAGAAACGCGAGAGCCTGCAGCCATCCGAACGGCGACGCGACGTACGAGCTGTCGAAGGACGCAAAGGTGTCGGCGTCGAAGGCCACGGCGATCGTAACGGTCTCGTAGGCCAGCACGTCGGTGGCGGATGCCGTGACTGTCACGCCGCCGTCGGCATCCGTCGTCGAGGCGATCGGGCACTGGTCGGTAGCGCCTGCCGCACCGACGTAACAGGACTCCGCCCCCGTGAGTGCGGATGCGAGTTCTGCCGGCACATGCAGCGTCGCCGAGACCGACCCGAAGGGCTGGGCCCAGTCGACACCATTGACGTTCCAGTAGAGCTCGTCCACCCCGGTGTCGTCGAAGAAGCGGGCGACGTTCTCGAGCGTGTAGGTGAAGACGTAGGTCTGCGCGCCATGCACGTAGTCGTCGGCGCGCGAGGTCATGACGTAGACCCCGTCCTCGCTCTCGACCTCGGCGGGCCGCGGGGCTCCCTCGGCGTCGGTGATCGACACGAGCTGAGGGTGCAGCGGGGCACCAAGGTACGAGTCGGGCAGGATGCGGCGCATCCCGCGGTTCTGGTCGTACTCCGGGAAGACCGCGACGAATGTCTCGACGACGGTCATCGTGCTGGTTCCATCGTCCGCACGGCCCAGGGTGTAGTCGGCAGCCATGCTCTCGAAGACGAAGTCGTTGACGTCTGTCGACACAGCGGCAGCCTCGTCGCCGAACGACACGCTCACCGAACACGCGACCAGGGCGACGAGAGCAAGGGCGGCGGCCGCGGCGGCGCCGACGGCCCGCCGCGTCAGGATCCGAGCTGACATGTGATCAGCCTACGGGCGCCGGCATGGTCGTACTCTGGTGTGCATGACGGACCGGCGACTGGCGATCGACGCCTGGGAGAGTCTGTTCCGCGCGCAACACGAAGTGCTCGCCGAGATCAGTGGCGACTTCATCGTCGGCGAACTGACGCAGGGCGAGTACGACGTCCTGCTCACCGTCACCCGCGCGCCGGGGATGTCGGCGCGCCTGCGCGATGTGACATCCAACATGCTGATCAGCCAGCCGAGTGTCTCGCGCCTGGTCGACAGGATGGTCGCCTCGGGGTTGCTGACCAAGTGCTCGGATCCGGACGACGGCCGCGGCGCGGTGGTCACCGCGACCGATCGGGGTGCCGGTCTCTTTCGCAAGGTCGCCTCAGCTCACGGCAGGTCCATCGCCGAACGGATGTCAACCCTGAGCGACACCGAACTCGAACAGCTCCGCACGCTCACCTCGAAGCTCCGCGGCCCCCGCGCGTCAGACTGCTGAAGCCTGCATCCGGGCCGAACGCAGGACGAGACCCGGAGTCTCGACTCTCTTCTAGACCTCGGCGCCAGTTCATCCTGCAAACGGCGCGGCAGGCGATCCCGGGCGTGATCCGCTACCAACGGTTGTGGACGTGTTCTGCCCACCCCTCGACACCGTCGAACGGGATGACTTCGCCGCCAGCCGTCGTGAAAGCCCCTGACCACACGCCGAAGCACTGATCCGTCGCCGCCGCAATGATGCCGAGGTTCGTTCGCGCGACACGGTCATAGAACGGGACGAATCGGGCGTCAAGACCGCCGCCGCGCACTGACCACGGACGCAGGAAGTCTGCCTGGTCGTACTCCCAGGTCAGGTCCTCGTGAATCTTGTGCATCCGTCCATCAATGAAAAACGCGTTCTCGGTGGCGCCGGTGCCGTCGGTCCACTTTCCGCCGACCTGGATCCCGATCACGCTGCCCTGGTAGCGGCCCGATCCCGCGCCCCAGTTCCAGGTGATGTCGTACGGCCATCGCCCGCGACCGTGGTCCAGCACCGCCCACGACTCGCCAGCCGGCAGGTCGTACACCGTGCCGTCGACCGTCACCGTGCCACGTGCGGGACGCGCGACATCCTTGACCGTGTATTGGAAGCGCCGCTTAGTCCAGGGCACGACGACGGCCAGACTTTCGTGCCCCGCAGGCTTCTCGGCGAGAACATCGACGGATGCGCGTGGGACCTCGACTCGCATCCGAACGCCGTCTGGCTCCTCCGTGACCTCGATCCGAAGATCCTTGGCCCGGGCAGAAGCGGGACCCTGACCCAGCGTTGGCGGCAGGCTGACCCCGCGAGCGGGAAGCACGGTGGCCGCGCGATGAACAGCCTCGCGGGTGTCGCGATTGAAGATCCACACCTCGTGCACCGCGGCGTAGTCGATGGCTGACACGGTGAGACCCACGATGTATCGCGGCGTCATGATGTTCCAGTACTCCCAGCGCTTATTGCGCCCCCAGAACCGGCGCGGCCCAATCCCGCCGGTCCGGATCAGTGGGGAGCGCGCCCAGCCGAGAGCCGCGGGGTTCAGGCGACCGTCGGGAAGGGTGAGCTCGACCGGAGCCGTGATCTCACTGCGAGAGTCTTGTTTGGGGAAACGAGTCGTCGTCGACACGCGCTCCAGCCTAGATGCGGGACTATTCATCCTCGCGCCCGAGCGAGCACGCAGAAGCCCCCGGTCCGTTCTCGGGCCGGGGGCTTCTGGAGAGCAGGTCAGGCGCTGGCGCCGGCCTCCTGGATCTCACTGTGGGACTCGTCGACCGTGATCGTCGAGGGCGCGTCGGTCGCGATGTCAATCTTGCGCGGCTTGGCCTTGGGGCTCACCGGAATCGTGACCGTCAGCACGCCGTGCGCGTAGCTGGCGGCGATGCCTTCGGTGTCGATCCCCTGACCGAGGCTCAGCTGACGCAGGAAGCTGCCGGCCTCACGCTCGCGCGTGATCCACTTGACGCCTTCCTGCGACGTCAGTGTGCGCTCGGCGCGGATCGTCAGCAGCTGACCGTCGACATCCACGTCGACCGAGCCCGGGTCGATGCCCGGAAGGTCGGCCGAGAGGACGTAGTGGTCGCCGTCACGGTAGAGGTCCATCGGCATCTGGCGCGGTCCGCGCCGGTTGCCGTCGAAGAGTGCGTTCGCGAATCGCTCCATCTCGCGGAGCGGGTCATAGTTTGCCATCTCGTCTCCTTCATGAGCGGGGCCGGATGCGGCATCCGACCGAGTTCTAGAAGTTGAGTCACCTCGACTCAACTGATCTCAGATTAGCACTCTCACCATTCGAGTGCCAGATATCCGAGCGCACGAGAGGCTCGCTCTCGGCGAACACGAAGAACGTCTCAGCGGAAGGCCGGGATGCCCGTGATCGCCTGGCCAAGCACGAGCGTGTGCATCTCGACGGTGCCCTCATATGTCAGCACTGATTCGAGGTTCGCGGCGTGACGGATGACGGGGTACTCGAGGGAGATTCCGTTTGCGCCGAGGATCGTGCGGGCGGTGCGGCAGATCTCCAGCGCCTCCCGTACATTGTTGAGCTTGCCCAGGCTCACCTGCTGCGGTGTGAGCTCGCCGGCATCCTTGCGGCGACCAAGGTGAAGCGCGAGCAGCAGCCCCTTTTCGTACTCGACCACGCTGTCGACGAGCTTCTGCTGCGTGAGCTGGAACGCCGCGATCGGCTTGCCGAACTGCGTCCGTTCCGCGGCGTAGGTCAGGGCGGCGGTCAGTGCCGATCGCGCTGCACCCAGCGCGCCCCAGGCGATACCGTATCGCGCCTCGTTCAGACAGCTGAGCGGACCCCGAAGTCCCTGGACCTCCGGGAGCACGGCATCCGCGGGCAGGCGCACCGCATCCAGCACCAGTTCGGAAGTCACGGATGCGCGCAGCGACAGCTTGTGCTGGATCTGCGGCGCTGAGAACCCCGCGGAGTCAGTCGGAACCAGAAACCCCCGGATGCCACCCTCGGTCTGCGCCCAAACGACAGCGACATCCGCGACCGACCCATTCGTGATCCACATCTTGCGACCCTCGAGCACCCAATCGTCACCATCGCGTCGGGCTCGCGTTCGCATGCTCGCGGGGTCGGACCCGGCATCCGGTTCGGTCAGACCGAAGCATCCGACGATCTCCCCCGCCGCCATCCCGGGCAGCCACTGATTCTTCTGCTCTTCGCTCCCCCACCGCCAGATCGCGTACATCGCGAGCGACCCCTGCACCGAGACGAGCGAACGGATGCCAGAGTCCGCAGCCTCGAGCTCGAGGCATGCCAGGCCGTACTCGGTGGCCGACATAGCCGCGCACCCGTATCCCTCGAGGTGCATGCCGAGCACCCCGAGCTGACCGAGGTCTTTCGCGAGGCCCCGCAGATCATCGATCTCGCCCCGCTCGAACCAGTCACCGACGTGCGGAATCACGCGCCGCTCGACGAAGGCGCGGACCGCATCACGCGTGGCGCGCTCGTCGTCGCTGAGCAGCGCGTCGATGTCGGCGACGTCGATCACGTCATCACTGGATGCCACGGGCTTCTCCTTGGGGCAGGTCACTCGCGCGACCGGTCGGATCGGGGCCGGCAAGCCACCGGCGGATCTCGTCACCGTGCTCATCGAGCCGCGGCGGGCGTTCGTACCCGCGGATCGGTGTCCGCGTGAACCGCAACGGAGATCGAATCTGGTCGGTACCGCCTTCGACCGGCACCCGAGGCTCAAGGCCGAGCCGCTCTGCCAGAGCGAAGCCGTCGGCGACGCTGCCGATCGTGCCGGCCGGCACCCCGGCATCCATCAGCCGCGTCGTCCACGATGCCGCGGCGTCGGCTTGCAGGCGCGCCTCGAGTGCTGCCGCCAGTTCATCCCGGTGGGCAACGCGCTGCGCGTTGGTGACGAAGCGCGGATCGGTCGCCAGGTCGGGGGCTCCCACAACCTCGCACAGCCGCGCGAACTGCCGGTCGTTTCCTACGGCGAGCGCGAGAACGCCGTCGCCGGTGTCGAGAGCTTCGTAGGGCGCGATCGACGGATGCCGATTACCGAGCGAGCGCGGAGAGTGGCCCGTCGCGAGGAACCCCGAGGCCTGGTTCACCAGCGCCGCGAGCAGGCTCGAGAGAAGAGCGACCTCGACGTGCTGCCCGAGCCCGCTCCGGGAACGCTCGTGCAGGGCAGCGAGGATGGCGACCGTGGCATCCTTAGCCGTCAGCACATCGACGATCGCAACGCCGACCTTGGATGGGGATCCGGGCGGCCCGGTGATGTCCATGAGACCGCCCACCGCTTGCACGAGAAAGTCGTAGCCAGCCGCGTGGGCGCCGGCCTTGCTACCGAACCCCGTGATCGACGCATAGACGATGGCGGGATTGCGCGCACGCGCACTCTCGTAGTCGAGCCCGAACCGCTCGAGGGTGCCGGGCAAGAAATTCTCGACGACGACGTCTGCGCGTGAGACCAGTCGGCACGCCAGGTCGAGATCCGCGGGGTCGCCGAAGTCGAGCGCGATGGAGCGCTTCCCGCGGTTGGCCGACTCGAAGTAGGAGGAGGAGTTAGCGGTCCACGGCGGGCCCCACCGCCGAGTATCGTCTCCGGATCCGGCGCGCTCCACCTTGATCACGTCGGCACCGAGGTCGGCGAGAGTGGATGCCGCCAACGGTCCTGCGAGCACGCGACTGAAGTCGGCGACGACGACGCCGTCCAGGGGCATCGGACCAGGCATCCGCTTCCTCGCTCTTCCCGGTGAGAGTGAGACAACCCTACCGAGGGAGTTCCCTGGACGTCGGGAAACGAAGAAGGTCCCCGAGCCGTAGGGCTCAGGGACCTCATCACTGTCTCAACACAGTGCGCGCCCGAAGGGACTCGAACCCCTAACCTTCTGATCCGTAGTCAGATGCTCTATCCATTGAGCTACGGGCGCATGGTCCGCTCATTTCCGCGAGCAAACCAGCGTCCAGATTACCCCACGAATGCCTCAGACAGCGAATCGCGGGAGACCGCACCGAGACTCACCCTCCCTCGGGTCTCTCACCGTCGGGAACCGGACCGGAGTCGTCGGTATCAACGATCGGCGCCGCCGCCGCCGGGCTGCTCAGTCTGCGCTGGTGCGATGCGAGGCGCGGCAGGTCGATGAGCCTGATCGACTGCATCCGCGCTGCGCGCATCGACGCGTAGTCGGGATCCAGATCCGGTCGCATCGCCTCAACGATCAGGCGCCGCTCGAGGTTCGATTCGACATCGCCCCACGCGGCATCGCGCGCTTGCTCGATCAGCTGCTCGAGTGCCGCGTCGTCGGTTGCCCTCTCACGGAGCTCCTTGGCAACCCCCGTGTACTGTCGGGCGCGCCGCCGCAGATTCCGGGAGTCACGCCCTCGGTAGTCGTGCGTCCCGCTCGGGTCGGATTGCCTCCCCCACGCGCGGCGCCAGTCGGCCCGGGCGCGATCTGCAGCTGCCGACTGCTCATCGGCGAGCGCTTCGAGAGTCTGCCGGGCGAACGGCTTCACGGCGTCAACCGAGAAGGCGCTGTCGTTGCGAATCGCGTCGACCAGAATCCGGTTTCGGATGCTCAGACGCGCCGCCGCGATGGCGATGATGACGCCCTCAGCGATCGCATCGGCCGTCCTGCCCATCCGCAACCTCCTGGGTAGAGGGTATCGGGGCATGAGAGCGGGCGCCGACCCATGGCCGGCGCCCGCGAGGGTGATGGGATCAGATTCAGGCGCGCTTGGCGTACCTGGCGTCACCGAAGCCGAGGATGAGGTATCCGATGAAGGGGAAGAGGAACAGCAGGAAGAAGGAGAACGCGCCCCCCTTGCCGAATCTCTCACCGACCTTGATCGCCACGATGATGGCCAGCACCAAGTTGGCGATGGGGATGAAGTAGAGCAGCCCGAGCCAAGCGGAGTATCCGGCGATCTTCACGAGGATGAACATGTTCACGATCGGGATGATCGCCAGGATGCCGGGCCACCCCGCCTTTGCGAAGACCCGCCACAGGGCAACGACGACGATGACGTAGATCACCAGCCCGAAGATCGACGTCGTCCACAGGGACGACACACTGGCCTGGTCGGTGATGGAGGTTGCGAGCATGGCCACAGCCTAGGGCGAAAGCGACCCGCTCTTCCAGCTAACTCTCAGGAAACCGCAGCGATCCGCCACGACGCCTTGTGCGCGTCACCCGGTGCGATCACACCGAGCCCCGTGTCGAACGGGTAGCTGTCGTCATTGAAGGCGTCCGGAGCACACATCCCCCTCGGGTCACCGCGATGCAGAGTGCACATACGCGGTCCGGAAGTTCATCATCTCGAACACTGTCTCCCGTGATCCGGGTTTCTAGCGTGGGTCCAGCGCGGCGGCACCACGCCGCACTCGACGACAGAGAAGTCGTGCGCCCCCTGACGGCGGGCGCAGAAGTGGAGTGACGATGTCTGGCACCGATACGAACATCCGGGTGACGCAGACCCAGGCGGGCAGGAATGCTGCCGCGGACCTGACGCATCTGCCCTGGACGAGCCCCTCCGCGGGCTCCTTCGCACCGTGCGTGCGCGACAGCAACGTCCAGCTGACCTACCTCGCCCTCGAGCGCCGGGCAGCGGCCTGCGCGGAGCAGTTGAGCGCTCTCGGCATCCGGGCCGGCGATGTTATCGCGATCATGCTGCCCAACTCCGTCCCCCTGCTCGTCGCGATGCTCGCCGCCTGGCGTATCGGCGCCGCTGTCACCCCCATCAACCCCACCTTCACCGCACGCGAGCTCGCCTATCAGCTCTCCGACTCCGGTGCTGCTCTGCTGATCGCCGCCGACGCCCCCGCGCACGACCTGCCCCAGCTGCGCCCGAGCGAGTTCGTGACCACGCCCGCGGCGGAGATCACCACCCCCGACATCCGGCCCGATGCGATCGCCCTGCTGGTCTACACCAGCGGCTCCACGGGGCAGCCCAAGGGTGTGATGCTCGATCACGCGAACCTCAGCGCCATGGCATCCTCCCTCGTCACGCACGTCGGCATGGGGGTCAATGACCAGGCACTGCTCGTGCTGCCGCTGTTCCACGTCAACTCGCTGTGCGTGAGCTTCCTCGCACCGATCAGCGCCGGGGGCAGCGTGTCGATCCTCGAACGGTTCGCACCCGACACCTTCCTGGCCGCGATCGAGCACTACCGGCCGACGTACTTCTCTGCCGTTCCGGCGATCTTCGCGCGGCTGGCTGAACTCCCGGCCGAACGGATGCCGCACGGTACCGCGCTGCGGTTCGCCATCTGCGGTGCCGCACCGGCGACCAGCGAGCTGCTCGCCCTCTCGGAGGAGCGGCTCGGCATCCCGATCATCGAAGGCTACGGACTGACGGAAGCCACCTGCGCCTCCTCCTGCAACCCCCTGTGGGGTGTGCGCAAGCCGGGGACCGTCGGGCGGGCCCTGCCCCGCCAGCAGATCGCCATCCTCGACGAAAACGGCGCCCTGGTCCCTCCCGGCACCCTCGGCGAGGTGGCCATCGCGGGCCCCACCGTCATGCGCGGCTACCTCGGCCGGCCGGAAGCGACCGCCGAAGCGTTGCGCGACGGCTGGCTGCGCACGGGAGACATCGGGTTCCTCGACGAGGATGCCTACCTCACCCTGGTCGACCGCAGCAAGGACATGATCATCCGCGGGGGCGAGAACCTCTACCCCAAGGAGATCGAGTCGTATCTCGGCGCCCACCCGGCCGTGCTCGAGTCGGCCGTCGTCGGTCGACCCCACCCGGTCTACGGCGAAGTCCCCATCGCCCATGTCGTCGTGCACCCCGACAGCGAGGTCACCACCGACGAGCTGACCGAACACTGCCGATCCGGCCTGACCAAGATCAAGATCCCCGCCGAGATCCACATCGTCGAGGCTCTGCTGCGCAACCCGGTCGGGAAGGTCGACAAGCCGGCCATGCGTCGCGCACTCGCTGACAACCCGCCGCCCGCGGCGTAACCCACACCACCCCAGCTGTCGCGTCGGCGCCGCGTCGACGACGACCGAGCGCACGCGCGCTCACCGCCACCCCATCACCAAAGGAGCTGTCATGGGATTCACCACCGGAGACTTTCCTCCCGTCGATACGCAGACCTTCCTGCATCTCCCCCTGCGGGAACGCGTCAAAGCGCTCGCCCTGCACTGGGTCGATTACGGCTTTGGGTCACCGCGCATCATCGCGACGACCTACGTCCTGAAAGTCGCCCTGCTGTGGCTTCTCGTCGGCGCATTCATCATCACCGCGACCAGCGGTGTCGGATGGTTCTGGCAGGTGGATCAGTGGTGGAACCAGCCGATCGTGTATCAGAAGGCCATCGTGTGGACCATGCTGCTCGAGGCGATCGGCCTCGCGGGCTCGTGGGGTCCGATCGCCGGCAAGTTCAAGCCGATGACCGGCGGCATCCTGTTCTGGGCCCGTCCCGGAACCATCCGGCTGCGCCCGTGGAGCTGGGTTCCCGGCACCGCAGGCGACACCCGCACGGTGTTCGATGTGGTGCTCTACCTGGGTCTGCTCGTCTCCCTGACCCTCGCCCTGGTTCTTCCCGGCGCGGTCTCGACCTCGCTGGCCGTCGCTCTCCCGGGTAACACCAGCGGCCTCGTGCAGCCGGCACCGGTCATCGCCGCCATCGTGTTCCTCATCCTCGCGGGCTTGCGTGACAAGACCGTCGCGATCGCCGCCCGGATCGAGCAGTACCTGCCAGCCCTGGTGTTCTTCGTGGCGCTGCCGTTCATCGACATGATCATCGCGCTCAAGCTGCTCATCGTCGTGGTGTGGGTCGGCGCGGGCGTCTCCAAGCTCGGTCGACACTTCGTCAACGTCATCCCCCCGATGCTCAGCAACACTCCCTTCTGGCCGCCGCGGTGGTTCAAGCGCTCGATGTACCGAAGCTTCCCCGAAGACATTCGGCCGTCGCGGTTCGCGCACTTCATGGCGCACGTCATGGGTACCACTGTCGAGATCGTCGCTCCGCTGGTGCTGCTGTTCTCGCAGAACATCTGGCTGACGCTGGCGTGCGTCGTCCTGATCGTCGGGTTCCACCTGTTCATCGTCTCGACCTTCCCCCTCGCGGTGCCGTTGGAGTGGAACCTGCTCTTCTGCTACGGAGCGATCTTCCTTTTCCTCGGTTTCCCCGGCTGGGATGGCTACGCCCTGACCGACATCGCCACCGGCTGGGTTCTCGCCGCCGTCATCGCGGCGCTGATCTTCTTCCCGGTGCTGGGCAACCTGCGCCCCGACAAGGTGTCGTTCCTGCCGTCGATGCGGCAGTACGCCGGCAACTGGGCCTCGGCACTGTGGACCTTCACCCCGGGCGCTGAAGCGAAGCTCAACGCCGTCGTGCGCCCCACCCGCAACCAGGTCGACCAGCTCCAGCAGATGGGCTACCCGGCGGAGGTGGCCGAGATCACGATGCAGCAGACGCTCGCCTGGCGGTCGATGCACAGCCAGGGCCGGGGCCTGTTCTCGGTGCTCTACCGGTCACTGCCCGACCTGGAGACCCGCACCATCCGGGAAGCGGAGTTCGCCTGCAACTCGGTCATCGGCTTCAACTTCGGCGACGGACACCTGCACAATGAAGACCTCATCCGGGCACTCCAGGCGCGTTGTCACTTCGCGCCTGGGGAGTTCGTGGTGGTCTGGGTGGAATCGCAACCCATTCACAAGGCGACGCAGGAGTACAAGGTGGTCGATGCAGCTCTCGGCGTGATCGAACGTGGCCGGTGGCGTGTCGCGGATGCCGTCGCCGCCCAGCCCTGGCTGCCGGATGGTCCGATCCCGCTCGACGTGTTCTGGAAGGCCTCTCCCGGAGGCTCCGACACTGCCGTCACGAACGACCTGCGCACCGTCGCCTCGTCACGAACGCGGAAGGTCCCCCGGTGACACGCGCCGTCGTCGTCGGCAGCGGACCGAACGGGCTGGCTGCGGCCGCCGAACTGTCCGCCGCCGGTGTCCAGGTGCATGTCATCGAGGCATCCGATGAACTCGGCGGAGGGGCGCGCAACAGCGCGCCCCTCCTGCCGGGGCTCGTGCAAGACCACTGCGCCGCGGTGCATCCGATGGCGGCCGGCTCCCCGTACCTGACGGGGCTGGACCTTCCTGGTGTCACGTGGGCCCGCGCCGAGATCGACTGCGCGCACCCGCTCGACGGGGGCGACGCCGCGCTGCTGAGCCAGTCGATCGACCGCACCGCGGAGGACCTCGGCGACGACGGGCGACGGTGGGCGGCACTGTTCGGCGCTCCGTCACGGCGGTTCTCGGCACTGTCGGAAGACATCATGCGGCCGCTGATCGGGATGCCGCGGCATCCGCTCACGCTCGCCCGTTTCGGGGCGGTGGCGGCGCTACCTCCCACCTGGGTTGCCCATGCCTTCGCCAGCGAACGCACCCGAGCACTCTTCCTCGGCGTCGCGGCACATGCCTTCCAGCGCCTGGACATCCCCCTGGTCACCGGCATCGGTGCGGGCATCATCACGGCCGGTCACGCCGTCGGCTGGCCCGTCGTCGCCGGCGGCACCGGCACCCTGACCTCGGCGGTCATCGAGCGTCTGCGCGCTCGCGGTGTCACCTTCGAAACCGGTCGGATGATCACGCAGCGACGGGAACTTCCCGCCCACGACATCGCGATGTTCGACCTGCATCCGCACCAAGTCGCCCGGATTCTCGGCGACGCGCTGCCCGCACGCTCCCGCCGCGCCTTCACCCGTTTCCGTCCCGGTCCCGCCGCCTTCAAGGTCGAGTTCGCCGTCGACGGCGGTGTGCCCTGGCTCGCCGAGGGTGTCTCCCGCGCCGGGACCGTGCATCTCGGCGGTGCGGCAGCCGAGATCGTGGCCGCCGAACGTGAGATCGTCGCCGGCCGCATGCCCGAGCGCCCCTTCGTGCTCGTCGGACAGCAGTATGTCGCCGACCCGCAACGATCCGCCGGAGACATCCGCCCGGTGTACGCGTACGCGCACGTGCCGGGCGGGTTCCGCGGCGACGCCACCGAGGCGATCATCGCGCAGTTCGAGCGGTTCGCGCCCGGCTTCCGCGATCGCATCCATACGATGCGTGTCGTGACCTCCACCGAGCTGAGCCGTACGAACCCCAACTTCGTCGGCGGTGACATCCTCACCGGCGCGAAGTCGCCCCTGCAGTTCACCCTGGGGCCGCGCCTGAGCGCACGCCCCTACGACACGGGAGTGCCGGGCTCCTACATCTGTTCCGCGGCGACGCCGCCCGGACCCGGCGTGCACGGCATGTGCGGTGTGAACGCGGCACAGCGAGCGCTGCACGTCGAGAGATCGCGGCGACGCCCACACCAGGATGCCGCCGCGTGAAAGCGTCCGAACCCGAGTTCGATATCAGCGAGCTGCTCGCCCTCGTCGCGCGGCACCTCGATGTGCGCATCCCCGAGATCGTGCGGGAGATGCGCGACCTGCTCGCCTCGCGGATCACCGACCTGGGCGGCGACCCCCACCTGGTGGAAATGCTGCAAGCCAGCATCGAGGGAAACGTCACCACGATCTGCCACATCCTGGCCAACGACATCGATCTGGACAGCCTCCAACCCACCACCGCTGCCGTCGAGTACGCGGCCCGGCTGGCGCAGCGGGATGTGCCCCTCGCCGCTCTCACACGGGCCTACTACCTCGGGCAGAGCATGTTCCTGCGGCTGGGCATGGACGAGATCGAGCGTCTGGACATCCCCGACGGCATCCGCATCGACGTCGTGCGTGCCATCGCCGACGTCGTGCACCGTTACATCGACTGGATTCTGCAGTTCGTGACGAGCGTCCACGATCAGGAGCGGCGGCGCTGGTGGAACAACCGCGCCAGCCTGAACGCCGGCATCATCCTCAAGGTGCTGCGCGGGGACACGCTCCCCGCGCGTGGTTTCGAGTCGGAGACCGGGTACAGCCTCACGCAGACGCACGTCGCCCTGGTCGCTTGGACCGACAGTTCCTCCGACGACCAGGATCAGCAGCGCGGAATCGACCAGCTGCTCCGCAAGGTCGCGGCGCTGCTCCACTCCTCGGCGCCGCCGCTGGTCGCCGCCGCCGACCGATCCACCGCCTGGGCGTGGGTCGCCGCTCCGGTCATGACGGAGCAGTCATACGCCGATATCGCGGCCCTGGTGGCCTCCCATCCCGGGGTGCGCCTCGCCCTGGGCGACACCGGTGCGGGCTGGGACGGGTTCCGGCGCTCGCACGAGCAGGCTGTCACCGCCCGCCTGGTGGCCTTGACTTCCCCTCGCTACCGTGGCACAGCAGTGGTGTCCCACGCCGACCCGCACATCGCCCTCGTCGCCCTCCTGCTGAAGGATGCCGCCGCGACCCGGATCTGGATCCGGGAGGTGCTCGGCCCGCTGGCCGACGCGGGCGAGCAGAACCGCATCGCCCGCGAGACGCTCGCGACCTACTACGCCCAGGGCGAGAACGCGGTGCGTACGGCGGAAGCGCTGGGGCTTCACCGCAACACCGTGCGTCAACGCATCGCGAAACACGAGAACGACCGGGCGGGGTTCCGCGGGGACGCGCTGCAGATCGCCCTGGCGTTGCGCGTGTACGACGACTTCGACCCGATCGATCCGACGCAGGGCGGCGGGTGAGAAGCTCCCGCCCTAGGCAGAAGCCGGCTGGGAAGACGCCCGCACGATGATCTGCGGAGCGGAGGCCCCCACCGCAGCATCCGCGGAGGATGGCGCCCCGACCACGGCTGCCACGCACCTCCGGGCATCGCCGAGGACGTCCACGCGCACACTCGTCAGCGCCGGGGCATAAAAGGCTGCGTCGGGGTTGTCATCAAAACCGACGACGACGAGGTCATCGGGGACACGGATGGCGGCGGCATCGAGCCCCGCCATCAACCCCAGGGCCATCTGGTCGTTGGCCGCGAGGATCGCCGTGACCTCACCGGCGCGGACCGCCGCGGCGATCTCCGCCGCAGCGGCGTAGCCGGATCGGGCAGACCAGTCACCACGCCACCGCCGCGTCTCCTGCAGCCCCGCAGCCGTCAGCGCGCGCGTCGTGCCCTCGGCGCGCGCGGCTTCTTCGAGCCAGTCCTCGGGTCCCGCGAGTCGGGCGATACGGGTGTGCCCGCGTTCGATCACGTGCGCGACGGCCAGGGCCGCCCCGGCGCGCTGGGCTTCGGCCCCCTCATCGGCGTGCAGCGATGCGACGGGAACATCCGCCGCGCTCTGCCGGACCCGTTCGATCGTGCGGGCGTGCGGTGCGACGAGCACCAGCCCGTCGATGCCTTGTGCGAGAACGTGGGCTATCGATCCGTCGATCGCGGCCGGATCGCCGGCATCCGCGTAAGCAGTCGCGATCCACAGGCCCGCCTCCCGCGCGGCTTCAGCGAGGGCCGCGATTCCGACCGTGGGGCCGTAGAGGGTGGCATCCGTCGCGATGACACCGATGGTGCGCGTGGATGCCGTGCCGAGCGCTCGTGCGGCGTTGTTGACCCGGTAGTCGAGCGCTCGCATGGCCTCGAGCACACGCATCCGTGTCTCTGGTCGGATGTTCGGATAGTTGTTGATGACCCGCGACACTGTCTGGGTCGACACCCCCGCCAGGTGGGCGACCTCGCGCACCCCGGCAGGACGCGCCGGACGGGTGACATCGCTCATGGGCCCTCAGCGTACTGCTGCGCTGCGCCCAGCGACGACGAGCGTCGGGGCGGTCAGAGTACGCTGATCCGCGCTTTCAGTTGCGCCACGATCTCGGGGTCGACCTGGCCGCCCGCGAAGGTCAGCACGGTGTTCACAGGCATGCCCTTCGCCATTCCGACCATGGGATGGGTCGGAAGCTCGGGAACCAGCTCGTCGATGATCGCCCGCGCCTCCGGGTCGTCGAGCAACTGCCCGAGAGTGGTCGTGTTCAGATCGAACTTGCCAGCCATCGTGTGTTCCTCCATTGGCGAGGCGCGCATCCAAACGCGCGCGCTCTCAGCTTCCCAGCGGCGGCCGCCGGCAGCAACCGTCAGATCGCTGAAAGAGCGGTCTCCTGCTGGTGTGCGACAAGGCGGGCATACGCGCCGCCCGCCGCGAGGAGCTGGGCGTGCGTGCCGCTTTCGACGATGCGTCCAGCCTCCACGACGTGGATGACGTCGGCTCCGACGATCGTGGAGATACGGTGCGCGATCGTCAGCGTCGTCCGCCCCTGGGCTGCCGTATCAAGTGCCTGCTGCACGGTTCTCTCCGAGACCGTGTCGAGCGCGCTGGTCGCCTCGTCCAACAGCAGGACCGGCGGGTTCTTCAGCAGCACCCGCGCGATAGCGATCCGTTGCTTCTCCCCGCCTGAGAGGCGGTAGCCACGCTCACCGACGACGGTGTCGTATCCCTCGGGGAAGGACTCGATGACGTGGTGGATGTGCGCGCCGCGGCACGCGTGCTCGATCTCTTCCGGCGAGGCATCCGGCTTCGCATACAGCAGGTTCTCTCGAATCGACGCGTGGAAGAGGTAGGTCTCTTGCGAAACGATCCCGACACCCTCGAGGAGGGACGCGCGGCGGAGATCGCGGACGTCGGCACCGGCGAAGAGCACGGCGCCCGACGAGGCCTCGTACATCCGTGGGGCGAGATAGAGGATCGTCGTCTTGCCGGCTCCGCTGGAACCGACGAACGCGATGTGCTGACCGGGCTCGGCGACGAACGAGACGCCCCGGAGGGTCGCAGCATCCTCTCCCGCCCCGGGGTAGCGGAACGACACATCGCGGAACTCGATCCGACCGACCGGTCCCGGGGCATCGGCGACGTCGACCGCATCCGGCGAGTCGACGATCGCGGGTGTCAGATCCAGGTACTCGAAGATGCGGGCGAACAGCGCCATCGAGGTTTGCACGTCGAGAGCAACCCTCATGAGTGCCATGAGCGGGAAGAGCAGTCGCCCCTGGACCGCGGTGAAGGCCACGATCGCACCAGCGGTGATGTCGACACCACCCGTGATGAATACTCCGGCAAGCAGGTAGATGATGGCCGGTACCGCAGACATGATGACGCCCACGACCGCGAAGAAGCCCTGGCCACTCATGGCCTGCCGGATCTGCAGCGACACCTGACGGCTGGTCTCTTCGGCGTAGCGACCTGTCTCGTAATCCGAGCGGTTGAACGAACTCGTGAGCATGATGCCCGACACCGAGAGCGACTCCTGGGTCATGGCGGTGAGGGTCGACAGGGACTCCTGGGCCTGCGCGGCGATCCGGGCACGCACTTGCCCGACGCGGCGCTGGATCACCACGAGCACCGGAAGCATGACGATCGCCACGAGGGTCAGCCGCCAGTCGATGATGACCATCGCCACGAGCGACGCGACAACGGTGACGCTGTTGCCGAGGATCGAGGTGAACGTGTTGGTGAGCACGCTCGCGACCCCGCCCACGTCGTTCTGGAGGCGGGACTGGATCACTCCCGTCTTCGTGCGTGTGAAGAACGCGAGCTCCATCGACTGGAGGTGCCGAAAGAGCCGAACCCGCAGATCACCGGTGACACGGTTACCCACTGACGAGGTCAGCCACGTCTGGAGCACGTTCAGTCCCGCGGATGCCACGAACAGTCCGATCATCAGCGCGACGAGTTCGATCAGAAGCGGGATGTCCGGGGACCCGGATGCCGGGAACAGGGCGAGGTCGAAGACCTGCTCGACCAACAGCGCGGGCACGACGCCGAGCGCCGCACTCAGGACGACGAGAACCGCGGTGACCGCGAGCCGCCCACGGTACGGCGAGAACAGCGCGACGATGCGGCGCCCGAGGTGAGGGATGTGGGGCGCCTCCGCGTTCCGCTCACGCTGCGTCCGTTCGTCGGCCCCTCGAGTGAGCCCCCCGCCGAAGCCTCCGCGCACCATGCTCATCCGCGCTCTCCCGTCCGACGTTTTCCATGTCTTAGTACATGTAAATCGTACCTTCCCCGCACGGCCTGCGGGCCGAGGCACAGAGGGCGCCTCACTAGACTCCGTCCCATGCTCCGCCGCACCCGACGACCGGTGACCATTGCAGCGATCATCGCTGCGTCAGCGGGATTGATCTCGTGCACCGCCGCCCCGCCCGGTCCGCCCACTGATGTGCCACCCACGATCGCGGCCATCATGGACCAGCCCACCTACGAGGGCGGCCGCTGGGGGATGTCGGTGATCGACATCGACAGCGGCGAGACCCTCATCGCCGTCAACCCCGACGAGCAGTTCCTCACCGGGTCCACGGCGAAGATCCTCTCTGTCACCGCAGCCCTCGACCTGCTCGGCGCGGATGCGACGTTCACGACCCCGGTCGTCGCCGTCGGCGAGGTCTCGAACGGCACCCTCGAGGGAGATCTCATTCTGCGCGGCTCGGGAGACCTCACCCTCGGCGGTCGAACGATGCCCGATGGCACCCTCGATGTGCCGATCTTCGACCACTACGACGCGAACGTCCTCCCGGGCCTGGCGACGCTCACTCCCGAGGATCCGCTGACCGGCCTCGATGATCTCGCTCAGCAGGTCGCCGCATCCGGAATCCACACGGTGGGCGGGGACGTCCTCGTCGACGACAGGCTCTGGGATCCCGTCGTCCTGGACGGCGAACCGATTTCACCGATCGTGGTCAACGACAACCTGGTGGACATCGTCATCACCCCCGGCGCGGCGGTCGGCGACCCCACGACCGCGAGCTGGCGGCCGCAGAGCTCGGCGTACACCGTCGAGAATCTGGTGAGCACAGCGGATGCCGACAGCGGGTTCGACGTCACGATCACCGAGCAAGGCGGCATCCTCACCGCCACCGGAACGATCCCTCTGGGCGCCGAACCGGTGGTGCAGACCTATCAGGTCCCTGATCCGGCAGCGTGGGCCCGCATCCTGTTCATCGAGGCGCTCGAGCGCGCGGGCGTCACCGTCACGGCGGACCCGCGGACGCCGAGCTCGAGCGAGCTGCCGCCGGTGGCGGACCTCGACGGCGCGATCCCGGTCGCCACGTTCACCTCCCCGCCGTTCTCGGAGACCGCCCGGCTGATCAACAAGGTCAGCCACAACCTCGGCGCCAATCAACTGCCGCTGCTGCTGGCGGCGCAGGCGGGTGAGCGAACCCTCGACGCCGGGCTGGCGAGACAGATGAGCGTGCTCGAAGCGGCGGGACTCGGGCCCGACGACGTCGTGATCACCGATGGTCAAGGGCTGCCGGGGAACCGCATCACTCCGGCAGCGATGACCTCCTACCTGGTGTCGCTGACGGACGCCCCGTACTTCGAGACCTTCCTCGAATCCACACCGATCCTCGGGGTGGACGGGTCCCTGGCAACCGTGCTGCCCGACGGTGACCCCGCGATCGGTTCTGCCCACGCGAAGACCGGCACGCTCGTCGGTCCGGGAACCGACACCCCCTACGTGCTCGAGACGAAGGCGCTCGCCGGATTTCTGGATGCCGCATCCGGCCGGCGTCTCGCCTTCGCGGTGTTCGTCAATGACGTACCGATCACCGAGGTGCAAGCGGTCATCCAGGCCAACACCGATCTGGGCGCGATCGCGTCTGAACTGTTCCAGTTGTACTGAAAGCTCACGCCAGCTCGACGTCGCGCCCCGGGGTCGTACGGCCGCCGATCTCGACCTCCCGGCCGAGGTTCCGGCGGTGCGTGACCAGCCTCGACCCTGCTCCCTGTTCGATCTGCAGATCTCGGCCAAGTGCGGCGGTCAGCCGGATTGCTGCTGACCCGGTCGCCTCGTCGGTGCGGATCCCGAGGCCCGGCGCGAACATCCGCGTGCGCACCCTTCCCGCTTCTTCGTCGAGCCACGCCCAGACGTAGTGCATGCCCTCGGTGTAGGCATCCGGATCGACGGCGTCGACCTCACCGGGGAGTCGAGTCGTTCGAGTTCGAACTCCGGGGCCCAATCGACGTCGGCACTGATCCACGTGAGGTCGCCGTCGGCACGGACCCGGGCCGAGCCCGCCGGCACGACGACGTGCCGGATGTCGTCGCCTGCCGCGCGCAGCCAGGCTGCCAGTCCCACCGTGGGATGCCCGGCAAAGCGCAGCTCCTGCTTCGGGGTGAAGATCCGCGCCCGAACAGTGCGCCCGTCCACCTCGTCGATGAACACCGTCTCGCTGAACCCGAGGTCAGCGGCGATGTCTTGCTCATGCCCGCGAGTGGCGGTCGACGCCCACACGATTCCGAGCGGATTGCCGTGCTCGCCGGCTTCATCGACGAAGACGTTCACGACAGTTGCCAGGATGCCCATGACTGGCCAGTCTTGCACGGGATGCAGCGGGCGGTCAGCCCCGTCGGCCGCCACAGTGAGGGTCTTTGGTCCCTGCCGCCGACGGTCGGATCCGGCGCACAGTTGAGGGGTCGGACATTCCGACACGATGAAGAAGGGGACCTCGTGTCCAAGCTGCTGGTTATCCGCGCCCACCCTCTGACCTCAGAGAACTCGAAGTCGATGCGACTCACGGATGCGTTCCTCAAGACGTACGTCGAGACGCACCCCGACGACGACGTCATCGACCAGAACCTGTACAACATCGCGATCCCCGAGATCGATCTGGATCTGTTCAGCGCATGGGGGAAGCTGCGCGAAGGCATGCCGTTCGTCCGCCTCCACGAGGCCGAGCAGAGCAAGCTCACCCTCTTTGAGGGCTACACGACCCAGTTCCTCAACATGGACAAGATCGTGATCGCCAACCCGCTGTGGAACCTCCAGGTACCCACCCGACTGAAGGCGTGGATCGACTGCATCTGTGTGGCGGGCAAGACCTTCCGCTACAACGAACAGGGCGAGGCGGTCGGCCTCGTGCACGGCAAGAAGGCGCTGCACATCCAGGCCGCCGGCGGAGTGTTCAACTCCCAGGATCCCGCGAGCCAGTACCTGCGCACGATGCTCGGATTCATCGGCATCGACGACTACACGGAGATCGCCGCCGAGGGCATGGACCACGACCCGGCCCGCTCGGATGAGATCATGGCCGCCGCGTTCGCGAAGGTCGAGGAAGCTGCCGCAACCTTCTGAGGTGATCAGGCTCACTCCGACGGGGGCCGGTTCTCCCGGACGCCGTGACGTGGTTCATGGCGCCCCAGGATCGGCTCACCCGAGCGCTCTGAGCCGCGGTTTACGCGACCGAAACACGAGCGTGTGCACAATGGGTGTGCAGCGTAAGCCGTTGCGGGCGCACTGGGCCACAAGACCCCGGGGCGTGTGGAGATGTCGTTCGCTCCACGTCCCTCTCGCGGTGTGGTGCGGCGACTCATCCCTTCCTGTTCATCGGTATGGAAGTGAGAGAGTCATGTCACTCAAAGTCGCGGTTGTCGTCGGCAACCCGAAGCCGGCATCGCGCACCCGCAAGATCGCCGAGCTCCTGGTCGAGAAGCTTCTCGACCAGGGAACCTACGAGGCCCAGGTGATCGACCTGGCCGACTACACGAACGAGATCTTCGCCTGGCCGTCGGAGGTCATGGGGTCGCTGAACGCCGTGGTCGCCGACAGCGACCTCGCGATCTTCGCGTCACCGACCTACAAGGCCACCTACACGGGGCTGCTGAAAGCCTTCCTCGACCGGTATCCGGCCAACGGGCTCGCCGGTGTCACCGCGATCCCGGTTCACACGGGCGCCGACTTCACCCACTCGATGGGACCGACCTTCACGCTGTCTCCCCTCCTGGTGGAACTCGGGGCGACAGTGCCAGGACGCGGCTTCTATCTGGCCCTCAGCCAACTGGAGCGCGTGGACGAGGTCCTTGACGCGGCGGTCGCCGAGTATGCCACCAACATCCGACAGGTCGCGTCCCTGGCCGGCGCCCTCCGCGCCGGCGTCCCGGCATCCTGAACCGACGGCGAAGAGAAAGCGAACCCATGTCTCAGTACTCGGCACCCGATGTGCCCCTCTCTCCCCGTCAGTTCCGTGACACCCTCGGGCACTACGCATCGGGGATCACGATCGTGTCGGGCATCGACGATGGCGAACCCATCGGCTTCACGTGCCAGTCGTTCTTCTCGGTGTCCATCGAGCCGCCACTGATCTCGTTCAGCGTCATGAAGACCTCGACGACGTACCCCCGGATAGCCGCCACCGGCAGGTTCGCCGTGAACGTCCTGGCCCACGACCAGCACGAGATCGCCAACCAGTTCGCCCGGCGGGGCACCGACAAGTGGGCGGGCGTCGCCTGGAACCCCGCAGCCTCCGGTAACCCGATCATCGCCGACACCCTCATGTGGGTCGATTGCGAAGCGTGGGCAGAGCACGAGGCCGGTGACCACCTGATCGTCATCGGGTCGGTTGTGGGGATGAGTCCGGCCGAGTGGCACCGCGAGGAACCGCTGCTCTATTTCAAGGGTTCCTACCGTCACCTCCGCGACCTCGACCAGCTCGCCGGGTGAGCGAGGCCGGCATCACGATGCTTGCCCATGCGTAAAGAAGCCTGAATCTTGACGCACTCTTCGGCGAAAAGCAGGGGTAAATCTCCCTAACCTCGAGGCATGCATCCTGCCCTGAGCGACCACGCGCTCCCGAGCCGCGCCGTGTTCTTCGTCTCAGACAGCACCGGCATCACTGCCGAAACCCTGGGCAACGCGCTCCTGGCGAACTTTCCCGGATTCCGGTTCGATCGCCACACGATTCCGTTCGTCGACACCGCCGAAGCGGCAGCGGCGGTGGTGCAGACGATCACCGGTGCGGATGCCGCGGGCCTGGCGCCCATTGTCTTCTCGACGATGAAGAACGCGACTGTCGGACGCGTGCTCGATACCGCGCCGGCGCCGCGCATCGACCTTCTCGGTGGCCACCTCACTGATCTGGAGCGAACGCTCGGCACGACGGCATCCGAACAGCTCGGGCAATTCCATACCCTCGGTGACACCGAGGCCTACTTCGCGCGGATGCGCGCTGTGGAGTACGCCATCGAGCATGACGACGGGCAGAGCTCGCGGGCGCTCGAGTTCGCCGACGTCATCATCATTGCCCCCTCGCGCTGCGGCAAGACCCCGACGACCATGTACCTCGCGCTGCAGTACGGCCTCCTGGTCGCGAATTACCCGCTCACCGACGAGGACTTTCCCACCGATGGACTCCCGCGGCTCGTCGCCCCGCACGCCGAGCGCTGCTTCGGCCTCACCACGACGCCCCTGCGCCTGAGCCAGGTGCGCCACGAGCGACGCCCGGATTCGCGCTACGCGAGCCTCGCGCAATGCACCCTCGAGCTGCGACGCGCCGAAGAGCTGTATCGCCGCACGCGCGTGCCGTTCCTGAACTCCTCGACCAAGAGCGTCGAGGAGATGTCGGCAATCATCCTGCAGACCTTGAAGCTTCGCGCCTGACACCCCAGCCCTTCCCGGCCCTCACAAAGGAGCACCCATGAAGAACGTCCTCTGGTTCGACGAGATCGGCATGACCGATCTGCCAGCCGTCGGCGGCAAGAACGCCTCGCTCGGCGAGATGGTCTCTCATCTGTCAGCGCTCGGCGTGCGGGTTCCCGGCGGGTTTGCCACCACAGCCGACGCCTACCGCCGCTTCTTGGCCCACGACGGTCTCGGCGACCAGATCGCAGCCCTCTTGCGCGATCTCGACACCGACGACGTCGCAGCCCTCACGCGCGTCGGCGGCGAGATCCGCGCCAGCATCGAGCGGCACCCGCTGCCCGAGGACCTCGAGATCGACATCCGCACCGCCTACGACCGGCTGCTGCACGACGACGCCGATCCGGATGCCGTGACCTGGGCGGTCCGGTCGTCGGCGACGGCCGAGGACCTGCCCGACGCCTCCTTCGCGGGGCAGCAGGAGACGTTCCTCAACATCGGGGGAATCGAGAACATCCTGACCGCGATCCGTCGGGTCTTCGCCTCGCTCTACAACGACCGCGCGATCGCGTACCGCGTGCATCAGGGATTCGATCACACCGAGGTTGCGCTGTCTGCCGGCGTGCAGCGCATGGTGCGCTCGGATGTGGGTGCCGCCGGCGTCATGTTCACCGTCGACACGGAGTCGGGGTTCGATCAGGCGGTGTTCCTCACGAGTTCGTACGGGCTCGGCGAAGCTGTCGTGCAGGGAGCCGTCAACCCCGACGAGTTCTATGTCTCGAAGCCGGCTTTGCGCGCGGGGCGCCCGGCGGTGCTAAAGCGGTCGGTCGGCGAGAAAGCGGTGGCGATGCGCTACACCGACAGTCGTGCCGCGGGCGCGAGCACGGCCTTCGTCGATGTTCCACTCGCCGATCGCGCCAGGTTCTCGCTGACGGATGCCGAACTCGAGGAACTGGCCAGGCAGGCTCTCGTCATCGAAGAGCACTACGGCCGGGCGATGGATATCGAATGGGGTAAGGACGGCGTCGACGGGCGGCTCTACATCCTGCAGGCCCGGCCCGAGACTGTCGTCTCTCGCGCGTCGGCGAACGTCATCCGCCGCTTCCGCCTGCACGAATCGGGGACGGTCCTGGCGGCAGGTCGCGCCATCGGCCAGCGCATCGGCTCGGGTTCCGTGCGGGTGCTGAGCGATCTGGCTCAGATGGACTCGTTCCGCGCGGGCGATGTTCTGGTGGCCGACATGACCGACCCCGACTGGGAGCCGATCATGAAGAGGGCCGCAGCGATCGTCACCAACCGCGGTGGACGCACCTGTCACGCGGCGATCATCGCGCGCGAGCTCGGCATCCCGGCCGTCGTCGGTGCAGGCGATGCCACCCGCATCCTGAGCGATGGACAAGACGTCACAGTCTCGTGCGCCGAGGGCGACACCGGGTTCGTCTACGAGGGCCTGCTGGAATTCGCCGAGGAGGAGACGCACCTCGATCGGATGCCGGAACTGCCCGTCAAGATCATGATGAACGTCGGCACGCCCGACCAGGTGTTCTCGTTCTCGCGCCTTCCCCACCGGGGGGTCGGGCTGGCGCGGCTCGAGTTCATCATCAACCGGCAGATCGGCATCCATCCCCGCGCGCTCCTCGAGGGCGACCTACCCGCCGAGCTGCAAGCCCAGATCGACGAGCGGGTCGCCGCCTACCCGTCGCCGCGTGACTTCTTCGTGCAGCGCGTCGCGGAGGGTATCTCGATGATCGCCGCCGCGTTCGCACCCGAACCGGTCATCGTCCGGATGAGCGACTTCAAATCGAACGAATACGCAAACCTCATCGGCGGCGAACGCTACGAGCCGCACGAAGAGAACCCGATGCTCGGCTACCGCGGGGCGTCCCGCTACATCTCCCCCGACTTCCGGGCCTGCTTCGATATGGAGTGCGAGGCGCTGCGGTACGTGCGCGACGAGATGGGATTCACGAACGTCCAGGTGATGATCCCCTTTGTCCGCACCGTCGGCGAGGGTCATGCCGTGGTCGAGATGCTCGCCGAGAACGGCCTGCGCCGCGGCGTCAACGACCTGAAGATCATCATGATGTGCGAGCTGCCGACCAACGCACTGCTGGCCGATCAGTACCTGGAATTCTTCGACGGCTTCTCGATCGGCTCGAACGACATGACCCAGCTGACCCTGGGACTCGATCGCGACAGCGGCCTTGTCGCCAACACCTTCGACGAGCGCGATCCCGCCGTGCTGCAGCTCATGTCGATGGCCATTCAGGCGTGCCGCGCGCAGGGCAAGTACGTCGGCATCTGCGGTCAGGGGCCGAGCGATCATCCTGACCTTGCCGAGTGGCTGCTCGCGCAGGGTGTCGAATCGATCTCCCTGAACCCCGACACGGTCGTTGAGACCTGGATGCGGCTGGCCGGGTCATCTGTTGACTCTGCACCGACTACGCCATAGCCGTGAGTGCGGATGGCCCGGCTCATCCGCCCCGGCCGAAGATAGAATCCTCACAGATGCACACGCATCACGAAGATGCGGAGCACAATGTCATACCGAGATCAGGCGAAGGTTCAGTCGTGGGTGACGGACTTCGCGAACAGTCACCCTGGGGTCTCGCCTCAGATCTCCGTCGTGGATCAGTACTACGCCGAGGGGCCCGATTCGGGCCTGGTCGTCGTACAGTTGCGCACGGCGACCACCGTGACATCGATTCAACCGGTCGTGGAGGACGGTGCTCCTACCTGGCGGGTCCACTTCGATCCGCGCGAGGAGGGGCTTGATCTCGACGGTGAACAGACCGAAGCGTTGGCTGCGGATCTGACGTTGCTCTCCCTGCTCTGTCAGTACCTGCAGGGCCGGACAGACTCCGAGCCCTGACCGGGCTCGGGGAGTTTTACCGCTCCTGGCTCGCAGCTTCGAGAGCATCGAGAGCCCGCGCGAGTCGGTCGATGACGAGGGCTGCCACCTCAGCCTCGCCCTCGGACAGACCGTCGATCACGCTGACCACAGCCCCATCCCGGGAGGCGTAGGCAGAGTCAACCCTCTCGATGGCTGCATCCGTCGGCAAGAGATAGTGAGCGCGCCGGTCAGTCGGATGCTCCTCGCGCACGAGGTAACCGCGTGTGACAAGCCGCTCGACGACGTTCGTCACTGTCGCGCTCGAGGTGTCGAGCATCACGATGAGGTCTTTGGGGCTGAGTTTGCGATCGTCGCGCCGTGCCTGAACGAGGTATCGCAGCGCGCCAAGGTCGAGGCTTGAAAGACCGGAGCACCGCACCGCGCGGTCGGCCTGGATTCGCTCGCTTCGACGAAGGTGCAGCACGGCGCTGCTTAGCCGTCTCCCCGCGTCGGACGACGGCTGTGTTGCGTAGAGGTGTTCACCCTCGTGGTGAACCACCGTCCTGGGCATGCCTACCTCCGATGACTTCGTAGCGCTTTGTTCCTGTGATGGCGGCCCGTGCGGCATCCATCGTTTCGTATTGCCCGACGTGAGATCCTGTGGCGCCCCTGGCAACGAACGAGTCACGTGCACGTCGCTCGATCGTGCCGAGAAACTCGCCGACGGCGCTACCCACCCAGAATCCCCGGTCGACTTCGTACCACACCGCGGTGTTCGCGCGCGCAGTCCCCAGAGTTTCCACCGTCAGTGCCGACGAGGTCTCGATCACTTCCATTGTGCTTCCGTCTCATGATACCCAACACGTTCTGTGCCACACACCATATTGCACACTTGCTGTACTATTTCGTTACTGTGCTTTATAGCAACTGAGACACATCCTGAGATTTCTCCTGACATTGGAGGTAAAACGTGACCACTGCTACCGGTGCCAGACCGTCAAACGAGCCGCTCCCGCAGACTGAACCGCTTCCCACAATCTCGAACCGGCGGAGCACGCGCCCGCTGCCGGCGACGCCACGCGAGCACGGCGTAGGGCTCGTGCCGCGCTCCCGACTCATTGGATTCGGCGGGTTCGCTGACATGCTGGCCGTCCGTCGCCACCACCGTCGATTGCTCGACCGCGGCCTCTCAGCGGCATGAACCGTTCAACCAGCCCGAGTAGACAGGCGACTGGCGACTCGTCAAGCCCCTTTGTCGAGTTCGCGTCATGCGCCTAACTTTGCCGACAACCACCCAGCAATCTATGTGAGGAGAGCCATCATGGGTATGGACGACAAGATCAAGAACGCTGCGGAAGAAGCCAAGGGCAAGGTCAAGGAGACCGTCGGCGACGCGACTGACAACGAGAGCCTCGAGGCCGAAGGCAAGGCCGACCAGGCCAAGGCCGACGTCAAGCAGGCTGGCGAGAAGACAAAGGATGCGCTGTCCTGACGCTCTGCGCCAACATCCGACGGGGCCTGTCCAGACGGACGGGCCCCGTCGCTGTGTCGCATTCGCGAGCTTCGCGAAGTCGCCGACCGCATTCGTCGGAACACATTCCGTTCGCGTCATCCGATGTCAAGCCTCGTTCGCCGGGCAGGCATCCCGTCTAGGCTCCCCGCTGGAGGTTGACCATCATCATCGATTCGGACATCGCGACTCACCCGGTCGCGCGCTCGGGCGACGTCCGGCACGTGACTCTCAGTCCGCACCCGAGCGCAACGACCGCGCAGGTTGGTCGTGCTCTCGCGTCGGCGGCCGAGATCAGTGGGTTCGGCATGGACCTCGACGAGACTCTCGACTGGTGCGTGGACGTCGGGGAGTGGGCGCCGCGCGTCGGCGAGGGGCGTACGGCAGAGCTGTGGGAGCTTCTTGCCGCCACCGCTGCGATAGACGTGGGCGCGGCGCGCATTCTGGAGCCGCACCTGGACGCACTGACCATCCTGAATCAGGCCGACAGGTCAGATCTGGTCCGACCCGAGGACACGTGGGGAGTGTTCGCGGCCGAGAGCCCCGATCATCGCCTCCGCGCCGAGGAGTCAGCGGCACGGTGGACCCTGCGGGGCTCTAAGCCGTGGTGCTCGCTCGCGTCACACCTGTCCCGCGCGCTCGTGACGGCATCCCTCGACGACGGGCGACGCGCACTGTTCGCGGTCGACCTTCGCGCGGATGGTGTTCGAGCCCACGACGGGCCGTGGGTGGCGCGCGGGCTGACTCAGGTCGTGAGCGCACCCGTCGACTTCGACGATGCTCCGGCTGTCCCCATCGGACCACCGGGCTGGTATCTGGAGCGCCCGGGCTTCGCCTGGGGCGGGATGTCCGTAGCGGCGTGCTGGTGGGGGGCGGCGTCCGGCATCGCCCGACGGCTCCTGACTCCCGCACAATCGGCGGATGCCGACCAGCTCGCACTCGTCCATCTCGGCCGCGTCGATGCGTCCCTCTGGACGGCCCGCGCCGTGCTCGCCGAAGCAGCCGAGCTCCTGGACGATGGCCGCTCGACCCGAGTGGGCGAGCGACTGTTGAGTGAACGCGTGCGCGCCGTCGTGGTCGATGCCGCCGCTCTCACCCTCACCGAATCCGCCGAGGCTCTCGGTCCGAGCCCCCTCACCCGTGACGAGCAGTTCGCCCGGTCAAGCGCCGACCTTCACCTCTACATCCAGCAGCATCACGGGCTCCGCGATGTGGCGCGGATCGGTCGCGAAGCAGCTCGGCAGCGTGCCGCGTGGTGACCTTCAGCCACCTCGACGATGGCACCGCCGAGGAACGGTGGCTCGCCGATACTCGCCTGATCTCCGCGCCGCCGCTGGAGTCCCTCCCCGACGAGCTGGTCGTTATCGCCGCCCACCCCGACGACGAGACCCTCGGCGCCGGGGGACTGATATCCCGCGTTGCAGGCCAGGGAGGCCGGGTGAGTGTCATCGTCGCCACCGACGGTGAGGGCTCTCACCCGGGATCGAGAACGCACTCCCCCGATTCCCTCCGCGCAAAGCGGCGTCTCGAGGTCATCGAAGCGCTATCGCTTCTGGCTCCTGGAGCACGCGTGCAGTTCCTGTCGATCCCCGATGGCGAGGTGGGCACGCACGCGAGCGTCGTCGAGGATGCCGTCGCGGCGGCGCTGGATGCGACGGATGCCGCGCCGGCCCAGACGCTGGTCGTCGCCCCCTGGTCGGGAGACGGACACCGCGATCACCGGGAAGCTGCCGGTGCCGTGCGCAACGTCGCGTCAGTTCGCGGTGTGCGTCAGCTCGGGTATCCGATCTGGATGTGGCATTGGGGCACTCCCGAGGATGTTCCCTGGTCTCTGGCGCTCGCGGTGCAGCTGACCGAGGACGAACTGACACGTAAGGGTGCTGCCCTGCGAGCTCACACGTCTCAGGTGAAGGCCCTCTCAAACGAGCCGGGCGACGAGGCAATCGTGCCGCCGAGATTCCACGCTCACTTCACCCGCGACCGAGAGGTCTTCCTCGCCGAGGACCCCGGCGACCGGGCAACTCTCCGGTCGAGGTTCTTCGAGGACTTCTACGCGCGTCACGACGACCCGTGGGGTTTCGAGACACGGTGGTACGAGGAGCGAAAGCGCGCAGTCCTGCTTGCAGCGCTGCCGGCCCCGAACCTCGGCAGTGTTCTTGAGATCGGATGCGCCACGGGTCTGTTGACCGCGTCGCTTGCGGCTCGCTCCGACCGGGTCATCGCCGTTGACGCGTCAGCCCGCGCGGTCGATCGCGCGAGCCGCCGGTTGGCCGGCGCGGATCACGTGACGATCTCGCGCGCGCATGTGCCGACAGAGTGGCCGGAGGGAGAGTTCGACACCGTCGTGCTCTCCGAAGTCGGCTACTACTTCGACGCGGCCGATCTGGATACGCTCATCCGTCGAATCGACGCTGCGCTCACCGCGGACGGCATCGTCGTCGCGTGCCACTGGCGGCATCCGGTCGCGGAATACCCGTCCACCGGCGATCGTGTGCACCACACCCTGCGACGGGTGCCCGGATGGCGCAGGATCGTGCTCCACGAAGAGGACGACTTCGTACTCGAGGTCTTCGGCGGCGCGGATGTCGAGTCGGTGGCCGCGCGGGAGGGGCTGGCGTGATCGGCTCCAGCATCCGCGCACTTGCCGTCGTCATCCCGGTCCACAACGAAGAACAGCTTCTGTCCCGGTGTCTGCACGCGCTGGAAGCCGCCGTCGCGCGGGTCCGCGTGCCGTGCGCGGTCGTCGTCGTGATCGATGCCAGCACCGACGGGTCGGTAGCGGTCGCGCGGCGGCATCCGTTCGCCGTCATCGAGATCGGAGCGGGCTCCGTTGGCGCCGCCCGCTCGGTCGGGGTCACCGCCGCGCTCACAAGCCTGGCGCCAGCCATCGACCGGCACACCTGGATCGCCAACACCGACGCGGACTCGGTCGTGCCACCGAACTGGCTCACCCTTCAGCTTGACCTTGCCCGCGAGGGTGCCGACCTGGTCATCGGCACCGTGCGGCCGGACTTCGCCGACCTCACCCCGCAGCACCGGCAGCTGTGGCTCGACACACATGAGCCGGGCCGTCCGAACGGGCACGTGCACGGGGCGAACCTCGGTGTGCGGGCCGATGTCTATCGTGCGGCCGGAGGCTTCAGCGATGCCTCGGAGCACGAAGACGTGATGCTGGTCGATCGCTGCCGCGCGGCGGGAGCGCACGTCGTCGCCAGCGACGGGGCCGAGGTCATCACCTCTGGGCGGTTCGTCGGACGTACTCCCGGCGGCTATGCGGCGTACCTCCGGGATCAGCATCGGGGTCTCGGAGCGGTCACTCCCGAGCCGGTCTAGCGCGCTGGCGTCGCTGCGGCGAGCCTGCGAACGATCTCATCGAGCACGGGCGTGGGGGTCGCGAAGATGAGGCGCGCGAACCCTGCCCCGGCTTGGCCGCACATCGTCCCCTCAGTGAGAGTGACGGAGGCTTCCCGCGCGAAGTACTCCGCGGGCAGGTCGTCGATTCCGGCGCCGCGGAAGTCGATCCACCCGACGTACGTGCCTTCCGGTTTCGGCATCCATGCCCCCGGAAGATGCTCGGCAAGGAGCGAGAGCAGCCGATCACGATTGCCCTCGAGGTAGGGCACGAGGTCGGCAAGCCACGCATCCCCGCTGCGGAAAGCGACGGCGTTGGCGATCGCGCCGAGGTTGCTCGTGCCGTGCCCCGAGAACCGCCCGATGCGCTCCCACGTCTCGCGGTCACGGTCGCTCGTGAGCACGAGTTCCGCGCACTTCAGACCGGGGAGATTCCAGGCTTTCGAGGCGCTCATGGCAGTGATGGTGTGCTCGGCAGCAGCCGGTGTCACCGTCGCGTACGGGATATGGGTGGCGCCTGAGAAGACGAGCGGCGCCCAGATCTCGTCCGAGAAGACGCGCCCGCCGTTTCGGTCGACGACCTCGGCGATCCCGATCAGTTCGTCTCTCGCGAACACGCGACCCACCGGGTTGTACGGGTTGCACAGGAGCAGCAGGTTGCCTCCCTCGTCGAACGCCCGCTGCAGCGCGTCGAGGTCGAATTCGTAGCGTCCGTCGCGAATCGCGAGCGGCATCTCGATGACCTCGCGGCCGCGCATTGGCGGCACCATGAGGAACGGCATGTAAGAGGGAGTGGGAACGATGATCTTGGAGCCCGGCACCGAGCAGTGCTGCATCGCGAGTTCGAGGCCCATGATGACATCCGGGATGCCCCACACGTCGCTCGCGGGCACACTCCAGCCGTAGCGGCGCTCGAGGAACTCTGCTGTCGCATCCGAGAGGTCAGCGGCGATGCGCTGCGGCATGTACCCGAAGGCGCCCTCATCGACCGCAGCGTGAAGGGCGGCGGTGATGGCGGGGGCGATGCCGAAATCCATCTCGGCAACGAAGGCGCCGATGGAGCCATCCGTCGCCGACCACTTCGTCGCGCCCGTCGCGCGAAGCTGCTCGATCGTGATGGCGTCCATGCGCCGGGCGAAGTCGGTCATTGCGCGCTCTTCCTGCTCGTGGCCGCTCCCACGATAGCTCGCGCCACCGACGGCGGGCCCTCAGGCGCGGATGCTGCCGACGAGGGCGAGCACCTCTGCTACCGCGCCGCGAACGAGTGGAAGGCGAGCAAGCGGCAGCACCGCCGAGAGCAGCCTCAACGCTCGATCGAGCAGGAGCATCGTGCGCTGGCGGCCCTCCGAGGTGTCGTAGACCCAGAACAGCGCGAGCAGCAGGTGCGCGAGAACGAGCGCGTCCGGCATCCGCTGCCGCACGTCGTTGGTTAGCCGCGTCGGTGCCGCGCCATCGATCGCCTCCGCGAACAACCCCTCGACGATTGCTAAGGCTGGGGCCGATTCCACGGACAGCGGATTGATGGGCGACCGCGGCGAGACCGCCGCCGAGAGGAACTCTCCCGCGTGGGCGTGGTAGGGCTCGAGCTGATCGAGTCCGGTCTCGAAGACGATCCGCAGACGCTCGATCAGGTCGGTCGCGTCGGCGAGGAGCGGCTGAGCCGCGGCCCGGTGCCGCTCCTGCACGTCGAGGTACAGCTCCTGGATGAGGTGATTCTTCGACGCGAAGTGGTAGTTCGTCGCCCCCACCGACATCCCCAGCTCGTCGGCCAGCCCCCGGATCGTCGTCGCGTCGTACCCGTTCTCGCGAAATGATCGCAGCGCCGCGGAGCGGATGCGCTCACGGGTGCGCTCACCCTTCGTGTGTCGAACCTCAGCTGGCATCGATCGCCTCCTTCGCGTCGACGAGCGCTGCTCGCAGGTCGGTGTGCCCGAATGTGAAGCCGGCATCGCTCAGGGCCTGCGGCACGACCCACCGACTCTTCAGGACCAGCTCGGGCTCGGTGCGCAGCACCCACATCGCGGCTTCCAGCATCCAGCGCTGGGCGGGCAGCCCGACCGGCGCACCGACCACGCTGCGCAGCGTTCGCATGAGGGTGCGATTGTCGCTCGGATGGGGCGAGGCGACGTTCACGGGACCCGACATGCGCGGGTCGTCACGGATGAAGCGCACGGCCGCAACGACATCGTCGATGTGCACCCAACTGAATCTCTGGCGTCCGCGAGTGCGGTACCAGGGCGCCCGCGCCGGGCCGGTCGTTTGGTCACCGATGCCGCGGTAGCGGTGGTGCGGGGGCACCATCCGTCGAACTGCGTGCCGCCCAGCCCCCACCGGGCGAGGTTCAGCAGCATCCGGGTCGCCGGACCGTCGCCGATGACGATCGCCATCCGCAGCGCAACCCGGCGTGTGTCGGGAAGCGAGCCGGCGAAGAGCTCGCGCTCCCACGACGTTGCGACATCTACCGAGAACCCCGAGCCGATCTCACCGTCCGACTCGGCGTTTGGTCGATCGGTGGAGTGACGGTAGATCGTCGCCGTGGAGGCATTCATCCAGACCCGCGGCGGTCGCTCCGCCGTCGCAATGGCCTCGCGCAGCGCTCGCGTCGTCTCGACCCGCGAGTTCAGGATGCCGGCGCGATTGCGGTCCGTGTAGCGACAGTTCACGGACTTACCCGCGAGGTTGATGACCACGTCTGCACCGTCGACCGCGCGCGCCAGGGCCGCGGCATCGTGCCACTGGACCGGCGCAGTTCGCCCGATCTGACGGACCGCGTAGCCGTCTTCGGCGAGCGCCTGAACAACGGCTCGTCCGACGAAGCCGCTGCCGCCGGCGATCACGGCGACCTGCCGCCTCTCGGTGTCCATACATCGACGATAGCGCTTTTCTGAACGTGTTCAGAAACTGAAGAACTCTATCGCTGTCGGATGCACCCTGTGCGTCAGGATGGGGTGAGACACCAGCACTGCTGACCTTCGCACTGCACGGGGCGAGAACGGACCAATACTGAGATGACGATGACGGTTGCTGACGTCGGCACCGATGATGGGGCTATGGCTCCTCGTGCTGACCGGCCCAAGAGGCGGACGTTCACCGCCGAGTTCAAAGCGGCGATCCTGGCCGAGTACGACGCCGCGGACCGCTCTGGGCGTGGGGAGATCCTGCGCCGGGAGGGCCTGTACACCTCCCACATCATCGAGTGGCGCAAGGCCGCGGCCGCCGGCTCGCTGTCCGGGCTGGGCAGCAAGCCGCGGGACCGGCGCGAGCGGGAGCTGCAGGCGCTACGGGCCCGGGCGGAGAAGGCCGAGGCCGAGCTGGCCAAGACCAGGGCGGCGCTGGACCTGATGGGAAAAGCACACGCGCTCTTGGAGACGCTCTCCGAGAGCGCGGACAAGCCGCCGCGGTCGCCGCGGTGATCAACCCGGCCGTCGACGGGCTGGCCGAGCACGTCGGCACCGCGGCTGCGTGCGCGCTGCTGGGTCGCTCCCGCGCCAGTCACTACCGGGCCAAGAACCCGCCACCGCCACGTCCACGGACACCGCGGCCGGCACCGGCGAACAAGCTGTCCGCCGCCGAGCGGGCCCACGTGCTGGCCGTGTTGACCAGCCAGCGGTTCGCGGACAAGTCGGTCGCCCAGGTCTGGGCCACGCTGCTGGACGAGGGCACCTACCTGTGCTCGATGTCCACGATGCACCGGATCCTGCGCGAGCACGACATGGCCGGGGAACGGCGCCGGCAGGCGAGCCACCCGCCCCGGACCCGGCCCGAGCTCGTCGCGACGGCGCCGGGGCAGGTGTGGAGTTGGGACATCACAAAGCTCAAGGGGCCGGAGCGGGGCGTGTACTACGACCTGTACGTCGTGCTCGACATCTTCTCCAGGTTCGTCGTGGGCTGGACCATCGCGGCCCGCGAGGACGCCGAGATCGCCAAGAGGGCTTGTCAAGTCTTCTGTGTAAGCGGGTTGGTGTTGGTGGTTAGAGGTAGGGGGTGATGCGGTCGGGGTAGGCGAGTGCGAGTTGTTCGAGGGCTTGTTTCCAGTTCGTGGTCACGTTGCCCTCGATGAGTCGGCCGGAAGCTTTTCGCTGGCTGGAGGGGCGCCCGCGTTCCTTCTCGCGTTCTCGGGCGCGCTTGTCTTCGATGTCGCAGATCGCCAGCCAGAGCAGCTTGACCGCGGCGGCGTCGTTGGGAAAGTGACCCCGCGATTTCGTCACTTTCCGCAGCTGGTAGTTCAGCGACTCGATCGCGTTGGTGGTGTAGATCACGCGGCGCAGCTCGGGCGGGAACGCCAGGAACGGGGTGAACCGGTCCCAGGCGTCCTGGAACGTCTTCACCGCCGAGGGGTAGCGGCGGCCGAGCTCGGAGTCGCTGAACGCCTCGAGCGCTTCGAGCGCGGCGTCCTCGTTCACCGCGGTGTAAATCGGTTTCAGCGCGGCGGCGACGGCTTTGCGGTCTTTGTAGTTCACGAACCGCATCGCCGCGCGGATCAGGTGGACCACGCAGGTCTGCACGGTCGCTTGCGGCCACGTCGCCGCGACCGCCTCGGGAAATCCGGTGAGCCCGTCGGTGCAGACGATCAGCACGTCGCGGATGCCACGGTTGGCAAGCTCGGCGCAGACCGATGCCCAGAACTTCGCGCCTTCGGTGGCCTGCACCCAGATACCCAGGACGTGCTTGATCCCGTCCATGTCGACCCCGACGGCGATATGCGCGGCCTTGTTGCGCACGTGACCGCCGTCACGGATCTTCACGATGATCGCGTCGAGATAGATCACCGGATACAACGCTTCCAATGGGCGGGTCTGCCACGCGAGGACCTCGTCGGCGACCTGGTCGGTGATCTTCGAGATCGTCTCATGGCTGAGCTCGGTGCCGATCGTGTTCGCGAGATGATGCTGGATATCGCGGATGGTCATCCCGCCGGCATAGAGCGAGATGATCATCCCGTCCAGCCCATCCAGCCGGCGCTGCCCCTTCGGGACGAGCATCGGGGTGAACGACCCGTTCCGATCCCGCGGGACCGATAGGTCGATCTCACCGATCTCGGTCGACACCGTCTTCGGCGTCGTGCCGTTGCGGGAGTTCGGATACAGCGACGCTTCCGCATCACCACGCTCGTACCCGACGTGCTCGGTCAGCTCCGCGTCCAGGCCCCGCTCCAGCGCGGCCTTCAGCATGCCACCGAGCAGCCCCTGATCGCCCGTCAGCGGGGTGCCGGCATCGATCTTCGCGAAGATCTCATCCATCGCACCCGACGACTTCAACTGATCAGCGAGCTCCTTCTGCCGACGCCTGCGCTCCTCGCGCTCCGGACTGATAGCCATGGTCTCCATGATGTTCTCCTTCGAGGTGAACCCCACTCACACAGACCATCTGACACCCCCCGCCAAGAACCTGCTCGAGCACGCCATGGGCATCCATGGCGTGCCGGAGGCGATCCACGCCGACCGCGGGACCTCGATGACCTCCAAACCGGTCGCTCAGCTGCTCGTCGACCTCGGGGTGGCCAGGTCGCACTCCCGCCCGCACGTGTCGAACGACAACCCTTACAGCGAGGCGGCGTTCAAGACGCTGAAGTACGCCCCGGTCTTCCCCGAGCGCTTCGGGTCCCTGGCCGACGCCGGCGCGTTCGCCGAGCAGTTCTTCGCCTACTACAACCACGAGCACCGCCACTGCGGGATCGGGCTGCACACCCCCGCCAGCGTCCACTTCGGCACCGCCGGGCAGGTCCGCGCCCAGCGCCAGGCCACCCTGGACGCGGCCTACGCCGCCCGTCCCGAGCGCTTCGGCCACCGCCGACCCCAGGCGCCCAAGCTGCCCGAGGCCGCCTGGATCAACCAGCCCTCACAGGAGGCCCTCATACAGACCGCCTGACGGAATCTGTCTCACCCGCCTTGACACTTTCCGGCACGACATAGCGTGCCGTCATGACGATCACTGATGTCCTTGTGGAAGACGAACCCGCCGAACTGCTTCTCGAAGCGATCACGGCCCTGATGGAGAACTCCGAAGAGTCCGCCGGCATGACCAGCTTTGGAGGCAAACTGGCAGGCGATAGCGGCGCGGCGCTCGTGCACGCGCTCGGACGGATAACGGCCGAGCTGCACGCCGAGGACATGCGCAGCTTCCTCCCCGGAGGAACACGCAACAAACGCACCGAAGAGCAGCGTGGCGCTGACGCCTTCGTCCTGCTCGTCGATCGGCTCGAGGAGGCATTGATGAGTCGGACAGCCGATGATGTCGCGACGTGACTGAAGTTCGCCGGGCCGAAGGCTTGTACCCCTGATCAGGTCAGCGGCCGGTCAGGACGCCCCGGAGCACTCACGTTCCCGGTCGTCAGCTCAGACATCGTGAGGTCGTCGAGCCATGAGGGCCGCATGATTTGCGCCGGCGGTTCGATTCGGACCCTTTCGGGAGTCCAGGCCGGCGTGACAACTGAACAGATCAACGCAAAGCCCGCGGAGTCGACGAGTCGAAGTGCTTTGTAGGATCCGGCCGGGACAGTGATCATCGGCCGCGTCTCCCGAGACACCACCGACCTGGTCACCGCACCGTCGCTATCCACAACCACGTACTCGACCGGACCACCGTCGACGATGACGTGGGTGTCATCGACAGCAAGCCAATGCCACGCGTTGATGGGGCGACGAGGGTCGAGCAGGTAATAGATTGCGTTCGCGGCTGGAGACGCCGCGCCGTCGGCAGTTCGGACTTCCACATCCGAACGGAAGGCGGGAGCCCACCACCCCGATTCACCCTCGAGCACGCGCAGTCCCAGCCGCTCAATCCACTCGTCGGCTCGAGGATGATGTGTCACATGCTCCATCGTGCCCGCATGCCGCTTCGAGAAGAGATCAGCTCAGCTACGTTCAGGAAAAGTGGCGGAGACGGAGGGATTTGAACCCTCGGTCCCCGTGAGGGGACTCCACCTTAGCAGGGTGGTGCACTAGGCCTGACTATGCGACGTCTCCAGGCATCCGTGCCCGAATCGGGCGGATGACCTCGTCAATACTAACCGCTGCGGTCCGCCGCGACGAATGGATGCCGTCAGCCGAGGTTTCCGACCGAGCAGGTGGTCTGCGCAGCCGTCGAGCCGCTGATCGAGTTCGGAAGAACCGCGGCGTCTTGAGCCGGCGCTTCCGTGGGCGCGGCCGTGGCGTTCGGATCCGCGGTGGGCTCAGGCGCGGGCTCCTCGGTCGGCGTGACATCGACAACGCTCCCGTTCGCTCCAGCCTTGCCGGTGAGCTCGAGCGGCGCGTTGGCCTCGAGTGCTGCCCACAGCTGGTCTGCCGCGGCGTAGTTCGGCACGACCTTGTTCGGGTCGTCCGGGTCGCCGTTCACGGGGTACTGAACGAAGACAATGTCCGAGAACGGAACATCCTTGATCGCAAGCGCGATCTGCACGAGCGTCAGGGGGTTGGTGAGGCTCGAGCTCTTCGTAATGTTGTCGATCGCCACGGTCGCGAGGCGGTAAAGCGTCGCCGGGTCCGAGAGCACGTTCTCGCTGACGAGCTTCTTGGCAAGGCTCGACATGTACTGCTGCTGGTTGCTGATCCGGCCGAGATCCGATCCGTCACCGACGCCTTTGCGGGTCCGGAGGAAAGCGAGTGCCTGGGTTCCCGAGACTGTCGAGATTCCGTCGGGCAGGTAGAGGCCGGCGAGCGGGTCGCTGATGCCACCTTGGACGCAAACGTCGACCCCACCGATCGCGTCGGTGATGTTGATCACGCCACCCCAGGTGACCTTCGCAGCGAACGGGATGCTCTGACCACTCAATTGCGAAATGGTCTTGACGACGCACGAGAGGCCGCCGCCGTCCGCGCCACCGCCCGCGTAGAACGCCGAGTTCAGGGGCTGCTTGCTCATTGCCGAGGACGTCGATCCGTCGCCCCGATCGCACGAGGGAATCGGGATCATGAGATCGCGAGGGAAAGAGATCACGGTGACCCGGCGCGGAGCATCCGATATGTGCACGAGCATGTTGACGTCGTTGAGCTCGCCCTCGGAATCGGAACCCGAGCAGCGGTCGCCGAAGATCGCCGCGAACTCCGGCTCACAGGCGTCAGTGCCTGCAACGAAGAGGTTCACGCCGCCCTCGATCGCGCCAATGTCGGGCGGAACGACGACCTGCTCTTCGAGCTCGACCGTGTTCTCGGTGGCGTAGCTGGCGGCCAGGTCGTAGACCGTGTAGGCGGCAACCCCTGTACCCGAAACGAGGACGACGGCAACGACAATGCCGAGTGCCTTCATGAAGACCGAGAACGGATGCGGCGACTTCAGCGCCCCATGACGGGCCACCGTGTGGCGGCCGCGCTGCGGTGCTGTCTTGCTCACAAAGTTCCCTTCCGACGACGATCGCAACGCACCCAGTCGGCGGGGTGGGCCGCGCAAGGCTGCGCCTCGGCTCTGCGCGACGCCGTCCGGTCACGGGTTGTTGTCCTGGAGGACGTCGGGTGTTAGCGAAGCCGAAGAACGGATGCCTTAAGAAAGGTAGGTTATGCCATGCCCGCTGAGCATGCACTGTGGGCATGCTCAGCGGCGATTCTGAGACACATATGCGATGCACAGCATCCTTTCCGGCTTTCACGGGCTGCGCTCGGCTTTTACGCAAGGCTGCACCGGTAACATCAGCGCCGTGACCACCGTTGACGGCGACCGGCAGGCCGATTCCGTCCCGGAAGGCGAGCCCTCCTCAAGCAACGCGCCTGCCCTGCGTGCGCGCCGTTCGTCAGACCCGCAGGGCGTCCTACCGCGAACCCGGTCGAGTGCGTCATCCGTCGCCCCCTCGGCCCCGATGACCCGGCGAGACGCACGGACGCGGAGAAGTCCGGCGAGGCCGCTTGCCCGTCACGCCGCGCCCGAATCCGGGGCGTCGCGCCGGCGCCGCGGATGGCGGACGTTCTGGATCGCCCTGAGCCCCCTCGGCCTGGTCCTGGTCGGCTCCGTCATCGTCGGCGGCGTCTTCGCACTCCAGGTGCTCGAGGTGCGCGATGACCTCGAAACCGTCAAGTCGCAGCTGGGTGGACTGGCAGAGGCCGCCGTGTCGGGCAACACCGACACCCTCCAGCATGCTGGCGATGAGATCGTCGCTCGCACCCAGCGCGCGTCCGAGACCGCGAACGGTCCACTCTGGGATCTGGCATCCACGCTCTCCCGCATCGGGAACAACGTCCTTGCGGTGCGCACGGTTGCCGAAGCGGTCAACACGATCGCGAGCCAGTCGATCCCACCCGTCGTGAACATGGTCGCTGCCGCGAACGTCGATGAGCAGCGCGCCGAGGGAAGCCTCGGCATCAACCTGCAACCGTTCCTCGAGGCCGAGACGGTGCTGCCGACCATCATTTCGTCGTTCGAGGATGCCGCAGCGATCGCTGCGAGCATGGATCGCACGGATGTCCTACCCGCCGTCTACGAGCCGATGGACGAGATGGTTGGGCTTCTCGACCAGGCAGTGCCGATCCTCAAGGTCGCGCAAGAGAACCTTCCTGCGCTGCTGCAGGCGGCCGGCGCCAATGGGCCGATGCTGTATCAAGTCATGATCCAAACCCCCGCCGAGATCCGTGCGACCGGCGGCGGGGTCGCCCACTGGCTGATTTTCAAAGTGGACAACGGGCAGGCCGAACTCGTCGGCCAAGACAACGGCGTCGATCTAATGTACTCGCGGCTTCCGTCGCTGGGTTTCGACACTGAGAACGGCTCCCTCATCACCTTCCCTCGGACGGTTCGATCGCTCTACCCTCCGGAGCTCGACAACTGGTCGTCTAACTTCACGATGACCCCGGATTTCCCGCGCGCCGTTGACCTCTTCCAGGCGACCCGCGAGTGGGAGGACCTGCCGACGTTCGATGGTGCGATCTCCATCGACCCGATCGTGCTTGCCCACCTTCTGGAGGCGACCGGTCCCCTCACCCTCGATTCGGGAGAGCAAGTCACCCCTGAGAACACGGGTGCGCTCCTGATGAGCGAGCCGTACGAGCGATACGGCGACAACAACGCCGCGATGGACGCGTTCTTCAACGAGGTGACCTCGAAGATGTTCAGCGCCCTCACCAGCGGCAACTGGGAGTTCGGCGCGATGTGGGATCAGCTCGTTCGTAGCGCCAGCGAGGGTCGCATTCAGATGTGGTTCGACGACCCCGGCCTCGAAGCGTTCGCGACGGAGTACGGCCTCGATGCGACACTCCGCGAAGACAACACGGATGCCACGCAGCTCGGCATCTACTTCAACGACTACTCGATCGGCAAGCTCAACTACCACCTGTCATACGACCAGCACGCAACGTGCAACGTCGACGAGCGCACGATCACAGTCACCATGAACCTGCACAGCAGCGTTCCGCCGGACATCTCAAGCAACTACACGCTGGGCCTGCGCAACATCGGTCGCGGTCTCGACCGACGCACCATGATGCTCGACGTGCTTTTCTTCGCCCCGCCCGGCGGCGAGATCCTCTGGACCGACCCGAAGCGGGGCGACCGGCAGGATGGCACGTTCCACGATCGCTCGGGAGTCGACCACGGAAACGAGGGGCTGAGTCGCACCCTGCTCCTACCGATGGGCAAGTCGCGCACGGTGTCGTACGAGGTCCAGCTCCCCGACGGACCCCTCGGTCCGCTGCAGTTGCGTCACACTCCGGGCGCGAACGACACCCAGGTCACAGTGGATGCGAACTGCGCGAGCCTGTTCGCCAGCCCCGAAGGCTCGACGAACATCTCCCTGTCGAAGATCGGCTGACCCCGCCGCGCCTCACGCGCTCACGCCCTGGCGAAGGTGGGCGCATATCGTCGGCAACCATGCTGAAGATTGGCGCACATGGTCGCTATTGGTGCAGGATGCGGCAGAACGCGCCCACTTCTCGGCCGGCGGCCCACCCAAGGGCTCGAACCCGCCGCGCCCGAGAATCGGAAGAGGCGCCGCCCTCCGGGCGACGCCTCTTCCGATGGCGGAGGGTGTGGGATTCGAACCCACGGGACATTGCTGCCCACTGGTTTTCAAGACCAGGTCCATCGGCCGCTCGGACAACCCTCCCGATGACGCCGCACGCGGCATCCAGCGAACGGCGTCCACTCTATCCGACCACCCCGACGACGTTCTCGCCGCGAAGGTTCAGAGCGCGCGAAGAATCGCCGCGACTCCGCCCTCGTGAACGGATGACGTGATCTCTCCGGCCGCGTCGAGCACTTCCTGCGGACCCTGCGCCATCGCGATCGCGCGACCGCCGTTCTCCAGGGCCCAGGCGAACATGCCCAGGTCGTTGCGGCCGTCACCGATGACGAGCACCTCATGCGGGTCGAAGCCGAGCCACTCGCGCACCATCTCCAGCGCCGTCGACTTGTCGATGCCGGGCGGGGCGATGTCGAGCCAGGCGGTCCACCCGATCGCGTACGAGACCTCGTTCAGGCCGACCTGCGCAACGAGGTCGACGAAGTCCCCCTCAGCGTGATCGGGCGAGACGACAACGACGCGGCACACCGGCTCACGGGTGAGCTCATCGAACGCGACGCGGCGAGCACCGAGCAGGTTCCAGTCATCGAGCTCCTCGGTATAGAGGCGGCTGCCGTCCTCGAGCTCGACCATGTACTTCGCGTCGGGCAGGTGCTCACGCAGCAGCGTGACGACCTCTGTCGCGTCGAAAGTCTCGGTGTGCACCTGCTCGTAGCGGACCTCATCCCCCTCGATCTTCTTGAGGATGACGGTGCCGTTCGAGCACACGACGTAGTCGGGTTCGATCTCGAGGACGCGCACGACTCCACGCGTGCTCGCCCACGAGCGACCGGTCGCGAGCATGACCTCGTGCCCCGCGCGGCGAGCATGCTCGACAGCCTCGACGACGCCGGGACTCAGGGTCTCATCCTCGAGCAGCACGGTGCCATCGATATCTAGCGCGATGAGCAGCCGCGGCGTGCTCCCGGGGTGGTGTTCGGTCTCTTCGGCGAGTTCCTCGACGATCTCGGCGGCATCCTCCTCGGGAACCGCCTCGACCTCACCGGTGTGCGGCACCACGGCATCCGTCACGCGACCGGCTCCAGGATCTCCGTCCCACCCAGGTACGGGCGCAGTACCTCAGGCACCGTCACGGATCCATCCTCACGCTGGTGCGTCTCGAGCAGCGCGACGATCCAGCGCGTGGTCGCGAGCGTCCCGTTGAGCGTTGCCACGTGCTGCGTCTTCCCTCCGTCGGGGCGGTGACGGATGTCGAGCCGACGCGCCTGGAAGGTCGTGCAGTTACTCGTGCTGGTGAGCTCGCGATAGGCATCCTGGGTCGGGACCCACGCCTCGACGTCGTACTTGCGAGCTGCGCTCGACCCGAGGTCGCCGGCGGCGACGTCGATGACGCGGTATGCGAGGCCGAGGTCTTGCAGCATCCGCTCCTGCATCTCGACGAGGCGCAGGTGCTCGGTCTCGGCATCCTCGAGGCTCGTGTAGACGAACATCTCGAGCTTGTTGAACTGGTGCACTCGGATGATGCCGCGAGTGTCTTTGCCATACGAACCCGCCTCGCGCCGGTAGCACGTCGACCAGCCGGCGTAGCGCTTGGGCCCCTTGGCGAAATCGATGATCTCGTCCATGTGGTAGCCGGCGAGCGGCACCTCGCTGGTGCCGACGAGGAAGAGGTCGTCCTCCTCGAGGTGGTATATCTCGTCGGCGTGCGCGCCGAGGAATCCGGTGCCGCGCATGACCTCGGGCCGAACGAGGGTCGGCGGGATGACGGGGGTGAACCCGGCCTGGAGGGCGCGGTCGAGCGCGAGGTGCATGATCGCCAGTTCGAGGCGCGCACCGATGCCGGTGAGGAAGTAGAAGCGGCTGCCCGACACCTTCGTGCCGCGCTCCATGTCGATGGCGCCGAGGATCTCACCGATCTCGAGGTGGTCGCGCGGTGCGAAATCGAAGGTGCGGGGCTCGCCGTGTGTGCGGAGCGTCACGAAGTCGGCCTCGCCGCCAGCCGGAACCCCGTCGATGACGATGTTCTCGATGCGTGAGAGTGCGGCTTCTGCTGCTTCTTCGGCGAGCGTCACGCGCTGCTGGGCCTGCTTGACCTGCGCGCTGAGCTCCTTGGCCTCGGCGACGAGTGCAGCCTTCTCATCCTTCGGTGCCTGCGCGACCCGCTTGCCGTGGGCGTTCTGCGCGGCACGGAGCTCCTCGAAGGCCGTGATTGCGGCGCGGCGCTCGCGGTCTGCGTCGAGGGCGGCATCCACCGTCTCGGACGAGTGCCCGCGAGCTTCCTGCGAGCGCTTGACCAGCTCGGGGTTCTCACGAAGAAGCACGGGATCGATCACCCGATAAGTCTGTCACAGCGCCCGGAACCGGCTCCTCGGCCTGGGAGGGTTATCGTGTGTGCATGACGCACGCTTCCGCATCCGACGAGGAAGCCGCGTCGACCAATGACCCCGGCACTGATTCGCCGGTCGATGTCACCGGCCACGAGGCTCAGCCGGGGGATGCCAAGCGCGCAGCCCTCGTCTACAACCCGATCAAGGTCGATCAGAATGCCATCCGCGCCTCGGTCGAGCGCGAATCGTCGGCCGCGGGCTGGGGACCCCGCTGTTTTTCGAGACGACAGTCGATGACCTGGGTCAGCTTGCGACGCAAGAAGCGCTCGACGCCGGTGCGGATGCCGTGCTCGTCGCCGGTGGTGACGGTACCGTCCGCGCGGTAGCCGAAGCGCTCACAGGGACCGGCGTGCCCCTGACGATCGTTCCCTCGGGAACCGGGAACCTCCTTGCCCGCAACCTCCAACTGCCGCTGTCACCGCCCGACGCGATGGTGACCGCGACGTTCTCGGGCGATCACGAGACCATCGACGTGGGCATGGCCGAGCTGCGGCGTGCCGACGGCTCGCGTCACGAGCACGCTTTCGTCGTTATGGGCGGCATGGGCATGGATGCCGCGATGATCGCCAACACGAACAGCGACCTCAAGAAGCGCCTCGGCTGGATCGCTTACGTCGACGGAGCAGCCCGCTCTCTCTGGACCGCCAAGCCGTTCCGCATCCTGTACGAGGTGTCAGGCCAGCGGATGCGGACCTCCCGCGTGCAGAGCGTGCTTTTTGCCAACTGTGGGTCGCTGCCGGCCGGCTTGACGCTCATTCCCGAGGCGTCGGTCGCCGATGGGCAGCTGGATGTCGCGGTCATCCAACCCAAGGGGTTCTTCGGCTGGTTCTTCGTGTGGCGTCGGGTTGCGTGGATCAACGGGTTCCTGCGCCGGCGGCTACACCGCAGTAAGGCATTCCTGAAGCTGCGGACCGCGGACAACGCGATCGTCTATTCCCGCGGCACGACCGTGGAGATCATGCCCGAGGCAGCGCAACCCGTGCAGCTCGACGGAGACGAATTCGGCGAGGCTGTGCGGATCGAATGCCGCGTCGAGCAGAAGGGCCTCGTCATCGCGATCCCCTCCGGCCACGACATCACCGGCGCGTAGGGCGCAGAGCGTCGCGATCACACCCGGACGTGCTCACTCGAAGTGAGTGCCCGCTGCCCTCCCCCCCAGCCTGAAGTTTCGCGTGGATGTTCCGGGGGCAGCTGGGCAACCGGTTCAATGTCGGAGGCCCCTGTCATGATTAGAACATGTCTTCGAATGTTGGGAAGGGTGACCGGTCGATCGGACCGGTGATCGGGTACACGGATGCCGACCTCGGCGCCCTGTGCCAGATCCTCGCCGATTTCGAAGACGCGGAGGTTCGGGCCGCGCGCGAAGAAGTAGCGCGCGTGCGGGTCCTCGCTCGCGCGGGCCAGCTAGCGCGGAAGCAAGCCGCGGGCCAGACGGCCAAGGTTCGTGCGCACGACATGGCGCTGCGGTCGATAGCGCTCGAGCTCGGCGCTGCTTCGCGGGTGAGTGACAGGTCGATGCAGCGCCAGATCAATGACGCTGTCCAGCTTGTCGAGGACTACCCCGCGTTGCTGGAGGCGCGCGAGACCGGCGCGATCACCCGTCAGCACGTCACCCTCGTCGTGGAGGCCGGCGCCCCTTTGCCTCCCGAAGTCCGCGCCGAGTTCGACCGGCTCGCCACCGAGCGATGCCTGACCAACTCGGCAAACCGGGTTCGCGCCTCGGTCATGATCCTCGCCGAGCGCATGCACCCTCGCACCCCGCAGCAGCGCCATCAGGAAGCACGCGAAGGGCGCGCGGTGCGGATCCGGCCGCTATCCGACGGGATGAGCGAGGTCTGCGCGCGGTGCCGACGGTGATCGCTGTCGGCATCGACGACCGACTGACCCAGATGGCGCACGCAGTCATCGATTCCCGCCCGAGCCCGGGCGCCCCCGAAAAAGGGACAGACGTTCAGGGAAACGTCTTCACCGGCGATACCCGCACGATGGATCAGATCCGAGCTGACCTGTTCGCGCAGCTGCTGCTCGCTGGTTCACCCGTCGTCGACCCCGCCGCCGGAGACGGACCTGGCCCTCTCGGCGCAATCCGCGCGAAGGTGCAGGTCGTCATTCCCGCGCTCGCCCTGGCCGGTACCGACACCATCGAAACCGCTGGACCCGCGGACCTGATCGGACACTCACCCATCGATCCCGGAACGGCACGTGAGCTCGCAGCCGGCGCGACCTGGTGGGAACGACTGGTCACCCACCCGGTCACCGGCACCGTGCTGGCGGCGGACGGGTATGCCAGGCCCGCGGCGCTCGACCGCTGGCTTCGGGCCCGCGACCAACACTGCCGAACGATCGGGTGCCGCACCCCCGCGATCAACTGCGAGGTCGACCACAACGACGACTACGCCAAGGGCGGGAAGACCGAGCATTCGAACCTGTGTCACTTCTGTCAGCGACATCACTCGATGAAGCAATTCACCGCCTGGCAGGTACAGCAACTCGACGGCGGAGTCATCCAGTTCACCTCACCCACAGGCCGGATCTACATAGACCATCCACCGCCAGTCTCCGTGCACTTCACACCAGACGGTCCGGACGACCCCGCACCTTTCTGATACGCCGGATCTGATGCGCCGGAATGGGATCGAGCCACTCGGCGTTGTGTGAAACGATGTCTGCCGCACCGCTCGCCCTCTCCGTCCTCGATCTCGTCCCGGTACGCACGGGCCAGACCAGCGCCCAGGCGATCGCCGCTTCCCTCGCCACCGCTGACGCGGCCGACCGACTCGGGTACCGGCGCTACTGGTTCGCTGAGCACCACAACATGCCGGCGGTCGCCTCGACGACACCGCCAGTCCTCGTGGCTGCGGCCGCTGCGCGGACCTCCCGCATCCGCCTCGGCTCGGGAGGCGTCATGCTCCCCAACCATTCGCCGCTCGTCGTCGCCGAACAGTTCGCCGCGCTCGAAGCGATCGCCCCGGGACGCATCGACCTCGGCATCGGTCGAGCACCGGGCAGCGATCCCGTCATCACGCAACTCCTGCGGCAGTCCGGGACCACCAGCGACGTCGATCGCTTCCCCGACAACATCCGCGACATCCTCGCCCTCTCTTCCCCCGAGGGCGCGAGCCTGCGCTTCACCTCCGGACAGGAATACGCGGTGCGGGCCACGCCCGCGGCGGCCACGCCCCCCGCCGTGTGGCTGCTCGGCTCCAGCGATTACTCGGCGCAGCTCGCCGCATCGATGGGGCTCCCCTACGTCTTCGCAAACCACTTCTCGGGAGACGGACTCGAGCGCGCGCTCGGCCTCTACCGCTCCCAGTTCCGCCCGGCCACCGACGGCGACACCCCAAGCACCTTCCTCACGGCGAACGTCGTCGTCGGCGACACGGATGCCGAAGCCCACGCTCTCGCCCTTCCGCAGCTGCGCATGATGGCGCGGCTTCGCGGCGGCCGGCCCCTGACGGCGCTCGAGACCGTCGAGCAGGCGCACAGCGCCGAGGCATCCGACGGCCTCGCGACACCCCTCGCCTCCTGGGCGGCGGAGCGCTGGTTCATCGGCACGCCCGCTGCCGTGACCGAACGACTGCGGGAGTTCGCTGAGCGCTGGCAGGTCGACGAGGTCATGATTTCGCCGGTCGCCGCGGCCCGCGACAGCGATCCGATGGATGCTGCACCCGCACGACTGCGGACTCTCGAGAATCTCGCGACAGCTGCCTGAGGGCGCTCGTCCGGCACTGCCCCGCCCCGGAATCAGGAGCGGGACGGAACCTGGTGATCGGGCGCGAGGGCCGCAGCGACGTCACGGAAGATCGTCATCGCGATGTTCCCGCGAGGTTCGCCGTCCTCATCGAACGCGTCGGGTCCGTAGGTTGCCGCGATCGCGATCGCCAGATCCTCGTCCGGCAGGTATGCAGCCACCCCGGCATAGCCGTGGAACAGAGGGTTCTGCATGAGCCAGTCACCGGTGAGCACGATGCCGTAGCCGAACGTGTATCCCTCGCCCTGCACGAAACAGGTCGGACACCCCTCGACCGGCGTCGTGCGTACGCGAAGGGTCGGGGCGACCTGCAACTCATGGCTTTGCGCGGTCAGCAGATCGCCCCGCCCGACCGCGCGGATGACGGTCGCCATGTCGGTGATGTCGGTGTTCTGGATCGCGCCCCGCGCCAACGTCCAAGACGGATTCCACGACGTCGACTCCTCGGTGAACGAGACCCCCTGAGCGATCCCCAGGTCGACGCGGCGCTCCTGGCTGTAGGCGTGAAGGGCGGGCTGCAACAGCGCTGGCGTCCCGGGGTCGGCAGTCTGGGTCATCCCGAGCGGATCCAGGATGCGCTCGCTGATCAGCTCGTCCAACGGCCTGCCGGTGATCTCTTCGAGCGCAAGCCCGAGGATGACGTAGTTCGTGTGCGAGTAGTTCCAGTTGGTCCCCGGCGGGTACACGAGCGGTCGCACAGTCGCCATCGCGACGAGCTCCTCGGGTGTCCACTGCCGGAACGGGTCAGCCGAGAACGCCGCGCGGAACTGATCACTCCACAGGTAGTCGGCGTACCCCGACGTCATCTGCGCGAGCTGGCCGAGCCCCACCTCGTCGGCGTACGCCACGTTCGGCAGCCACGTCGAGAGCCGATCGTCGAGGCTCACGACGCCCTCGTCGACGAGCTGCAGCAGCACCGTCGCGACCTGCGGGATCGCCACTGCGCCGTTTCGGAAATGCATGTCGACCGTGGCGGGGACCCCTGCCATCGACTCCCCCCACGCCTGGGTGAGAAGCACGTCGTCCCCGCGCGTAACCCGTACGATCGCTGCCTCCGCGCCGATCTGTTCGATCGCGTTCTCGACGGCGACACGGAGGAGGCCGGCATCCTCACCCGCGATGACAGTCGTCCGGTCGTCGGCGACCCCGCCGCATCCCGACAACAACATGGTCACGGCGACCACCGAGGCAGTCAGCGAGGTGCGGACCCGCGCGGAGGGGCGAGTAGATGGCGGTGCGGCACTGTGAAGAGAACGGGGTCGGGCAGGGCTCATCGGGGCTCCTTCCGCGGCAGATCCCTCGGGGTCCGGCGGCCACTGTATGAGAACCTACCCTGCCAGATCCGCGGCTTCCGCCCTCGGGTGTGTCAGCGGGCGTTAGCATCCCAACGTGACCTCTCGCACGATCGTCTGGTTCCGAGACGACCTGCGGATCGGCGACAACCCCGCCCTTCACGAAGCTGTGAACCGGGGAGAGCCGATCGTCGCGGTCTTCGTCCTCGACGAGCACACCCCCGGCATCCGTCCGCTCGGCGCCGCCAGCCGCTGGTGGCTCCACCACAGCCTGGCCGCCCTGACGCGCGACCTGAACCACCTCGGCATCAGCCTGGTGTTGAGGAAAGGTGCCGCGGGCGAGGTCATCCGAGAGCTGGTCACCGAGACAGACGCCGACGCCGTCTACTGGAATCGGCGCTACGCCCTCCCCGAACGCGACATCGACGCACGACTGAAGTCCGATCTGCGGGATGCCGGGCTTGCTGTCCGCTCGTTCGACGCGAACCTGCTGTTTGAGCCCTGGACGGTCCGCACCGGGTCAGGCACTCCCTACGGTGTCTTCACGCCGTTCTGGAAAGCGTGCCTGGCACTTCCTGAACCGCGCGAGCCGCTCCCCGCTCCCACTGAGGCACGCGGCGCCCGACCCGGCGTCGACAGCGATGACCTTCGCGACTGGCAGCTCCTGCCCACCGACCCCGACTGGGCCGCGGGTCTTCGCGAAACCTGGGAGCCCGGCGAGGCATCGGCGCACGCCCGCCTCGAGGCGTTCCTCGCCGAGGACCTGCCCGACTACGCGGCAGAACGCGATCGACCCGACCGCGCCGTGACCTCCCGCCTGTCCCCACACCTGCGGTGGGGAGAGATCAGCCCACACGAGGTATGGCATCAGACACTGGCCCGCCACGCGGAGGGAGCCCACGCGAACGCGGCACAGAAGTTCCTCGCCGAGGTCGGATGGCGCGAGTTCGCGTGGCACATCCTCTTCCACTTCCCGGAGCTGGCGACAAGGAACTGGCGGTCCGAGTTCGATGCGTTCCCATGGCCGCGCCTGAACCCCGCCCGACTGGAGGCATGGCAACGCGGGCGTACCGGGGTCGCGCTGGTGGATGCCGGGATGCGGGAACTCTGGCACACGGGAACGATGCACAACCGAGTCCGGATGGTGACGGCATCCTTCCTCACGAAGAACCTCATGATCGACTGGCGCAAGGGCGAGCAGTGGTTCTGGGACACCCTCGTCGATGCGGATGCCGCATCCAACCCGTTCAGCTGGCAGTGGGTGGCCGGCTCCGGCGCCGACGCGGCGCCCTACTTCCGTATCTTCAACCCGGAGCTGCAAGCGGCGAAATTCGACCCCGACGGGACATACGTTCGTCAGTGGGCTCCTGAGTACGCGGGGGACGAGGCTCCGGAACCGATCGTTGACCTGAAGGCGACCCGGGACGCGGCCCTGGCCGCCTACGAGGCGGTCAAGAACTCGCGCTGACTAACCGGCGACGCCTGAGAGCGCGATGGCCTGCAAGACGTTCACCAGCGCGCACACGAGGAGCACGGCGGACACCGGCGTCCAGATGGCGCGCTCGATGCGACTCCGCGAGATCCCGTTCATCACCGTGGCGATCGCGAAGGGCGCGACGAGCACCCACAGCACGACAATGTGCCACGACGCGGGCACGGTGCCCGGGAGAGCGGGGATGGCAAGGGACAGGAAGAACCACGCCACCAGCGCCCAGATCACTGCAGCGACGCCGCTTGAGACCCGCTGCGCCGGTGCGAGCGTCGCGGCTGCGCCGCCGTACGCCGCTTTCCCCCACGACACCCCGGCCGCGAGCGCTACCTGAAATCCGACGAGCACAAGGAGCAGGACCACCGCGACCCATGCCGCAACCACCGCCAGAGTTTCCATCGCAGGCCTCAGCGGTCGGGTTCACCCGAGAGCAGGCCGCGCAACCAGTCTCGAGCCTCGACGAACACATCGTCGGAGTACCGGTCGGGGTAGCGGACGACCGCGTGGTCGGCGCGGGGATAGGAACCGAGGAAGATGACCTTGGGACTGAAACGCCGCAGCCCCAAGAGCGCATCGGCCATACGTTCGTCCTTGATGTGCCCGTCGGCGTCGATGACGAATCGGTAGCGACCCAGCGCATCGCCGATCGGCCGCGATGCAAGCAGACTCAGGTTGATCCCGCGCGTTGCGAACTGCTCGAGCATCTCCAGAAGGGCCCCGGGGTGATCATCGGGCAGCTCGGCGATGAGCGATGTCTTGTCGGCACCGGTCGGCTCAGGTGGCGCGACGGTCCGACTGACCAGCACGAACCGCGTGACAGCCTCGGCGTTGTCACCGATACCCTCGGCCAGCAGCTCGACATCGAGGTGCTCCAGGATGCCGGGGGCAGCGATCGCGGCATCGGCATCCGAGGTACCGTCGATCAGCCCGACAGCGCTCGCGACGTTCGACGCCGCCGGGATATGGGCGTGGGCGGGAAGAGTGCCGGTAAGCCACCGCAGGCACTGGGCGTAGGCGACGGGATGCGCAGCCACCAGCGACACGTCCTCAAGCCGTGTGCCGGGCCGCCCGACGAGGACGAACTCGACCGGAACGAGGTACTCGCCGACGATGCGCAGTCCGGGCATCGTCGCGAGGGCGTCTTGCGCGGTCGAAACCCCACCGTCGACCGAGTTCTCGATCGCGATCATCGCGGCATCCGATCGACCCTCGACGACATCGGCGAGCGCCTCGCCGACATTGCGGACGGGGCGCCAGATCTGCCCGCGGGCCTCCGGCACCTGCGCCAGAGCCGCTTCGGTAAAGGTCCCCGCGGGTCCGAGATAGCTATAGGTCCGGCGGGTAGCTTCGGGCTCGTCGCTCACGGCAACCCAGCCTAGACCTGCGGCTCGACCCCACGCAGTTCAGCCCCCAGAGCAGGGGGCATCGGCATCGAGAGGCCACGCGGGATTGCGTGCGCTCGCTCGGGTGACAGACTGTGTTCATGAGCCGCGCAGGTCTGCCAGCCGAAGAATCCGACCTCATCGACATCGACGAACTGATCGCCGCGTATTACGAACGGGTCCCCGATCCGGCGGTGCCGGAGCAGCGCGTCGCGTTCGGAACGAGCGGTCACCGCGGTTCATCGCTGTCGACGAGCTTCAACGAGGTGCACATCCTCGCCACGACGCAGGCGATCGTCGACTACCGCACGGCTAATGGCATCGCCGGTCCCCTGTTCCTGGGCCGCGACACCCACGGGCTCTCCCGACCGGCCGAGCGCAGCGCCATCGAAGTGCTGGTGGCCAACGGCGTCGGCGTGCGCGTCGACTCGCGTGACTCCTGGGTACCGACCCCGGCGCTCAGCCACGCGATCCTGACCTTCAACCGCGGCAAGGCCGGCGACGACCCGACGCGTGCCGACGGCATCGTCGTCACCCCATCGCACAACCCGCCCCGGGACGGCGGCTTCAAGTACAACCCGCCCCACGGTGGTCCCGCCGACACCGACGCGACGGGCTGGATTGCGAACCGGGCCAACGAGCTCATCGCGGCAGGTCTCGAGGGTGTGAAGCGGGTGCGCTTCGCCGATATGGACGGCGAGCGCATCGGTTCCTACGACTTCCGTGACGCCTACGTGCGCGACCTCGAGAACATCATCGACGTCAACGCGATCGCCCGCGCCGGCATCCGGATCGGCGCCGACCCGCTCGGCGGTGCGTCAGTCGAGTACTGGGCCTACATCGCCGAGGTCTACGGCTTGGACCTTACCGTCGTGAACCCCGACGTCGACCCGACCTGGCGATTCATGACGCTGGACTGGGACGAGAAGATCCGCATGGATCCCTCCTCCCCCTCCGCGATGGCATCGCTGGTCGCCCGCCGCCACGAGTTCGACATCCTCACCGGCAACGACGCCGACGCCGACCGCCACGGCATCGTCACCCCGGATGCCGGACTCATGAACCCCAACCACTACCTCGCCGTCGCGATCGACTACCTCTTCACGCACCGCGACGGATGGGAATCGGATGCCGCGGTCGGCAAGACCCTGGTCTCGTCGATGATCATCGACCGCGTCGTCGCGGCCCTGGGCAGGGACCTCTACGAGGTGCCGGTTGGATTCAAATGGTTCGTGCCAGGTCTGCTCGATGGATCTGTCGCGTTCGGCGGTGAAGAGTCGGCCGGCGCGGCCTTCCTCCGCAAGGACGGGTCGGTGTGGACAACCGACAAGGACGGCATCCTGCTGTGCCTGCTCGCCGCTGAAATCCTCGCCGTCACCGGCAAAACACCCTCGCAGCGCTATGCCGAGCTCGAGGAACAGTTCGGGTCATCCGCCTACCAGCGGGTTGATGCGCCGGCCACTCCCGCGCAGAAGGCGACGCTCTCGAAGCTCTCCCCCGAGTCGGTGACAGCTACCGAGCTTGCCGGCGAACCGATCACCGCGAAGCTCTCGCACGCGCCCGGCAACGGCGCAGCGATCGGCGGCCTCAAGGTGCAGACCGAGAGCGCGTGGTTTGCTGCACGGCCGTCGGGCACGGAAGACGTCTACAAGCTCTACGCCGAATCACTCAAGGGCGAAGAGCACCTGCGCGAGGTGCAGGAGCAGGCGCGCGCCGTCGTTTCCGCGGCTCTCGGTTCCTAGGCCGGCCTGCGGTACGCCCGAAGCGGAACGAAGCTGACGGCAACCGCCAGCGCTGACCCGACGATCGTGTCGACGACACGCTCGCCGGCGATCGCCACCGAGCCGAACTCTCCGGCTGCCGCGCCTGTCAGGACGAGGACCAGGGGCGTGATCAGCACGAGCGCGAGCGCATAGTTGCGAGCGACGACAAGCTCGATTCCGAACTTCGCCCTGATCAACGGGTTCCTCCTGGGCCGCTTCTGGAGCGCAGGCCCCCAGCGCACGCTCTACGTCCCAGCGCCGGTGACGCGCGCCGGGACCAATGAGATCGTCGTGCTGACTCTGGATGCCGCGAGCTCGGCGACCGCACGCTTCGTCCCCTCCGCACTCCTCGGCCCGACCGAAGAGTGATCCCCGACCTGACAGGATGGAAGCCATGAGCTGGCTTGTCACCGGCGGTGCCGGATACATCGGTGCCCACGTCGTCCGCGCGCTGTCCGCCGCGGGGATCGCCCCGGTCGTCATCGATGACCTGTCCAGCGGACACGACGGCTTCGTGCCGGCGGGAGTGCCGTTCGTGCGCGGCTCCATCCTCAACCGCGAGCTCGTCGAAGAAACGCTGCGCGAGCATGAGGTCGAGGGCGTCATCCATGTCGCCGGCTACAAGTACGCCGGCGTCTCGGTCACCCGGCCCCTGCACACGTACCACCAGAACGTCGAGGGCACCCGGATCGTGCTCGAGGCGATGGCGGCGGCGGGAGTGACCAAGATCGTGTTCTCGTCCAGCGCCGCGGTGTACGGGACCCCGGATGTGCCGCTCGTGGTCGAGGACCTTCCCAAGCGCCCAGCCTCCCCCTATGGCGAGTCCAAGCTCATCGGGGAGTGGCTCATCGCCGACCAGGCCCGGGCCACCGCGGACACCGAGGCGCCCCTTCGTCACACGTCGCTGCGCTACTTCAACGTCGTCGGGTCGGCTGACCCGAGCGTCTACGACACGAGCCCGCACAACCTCTTCCCGATCGTTTTCGAGAAGCTGATTGCGGGCGAGACACCACGCATCAACGGCGACGACTACGACACCCCCGACGGCACCAACGTGCGCGACTACGTGCACGTCGGCGACATCGCCGCAGCCCATGTCGCCGCTGCACAGCGGCTGATCGCGGGCGAGCCGATCGAGGCCGCCTACAACCTCGGGTCGCAGAACGGGCTGTCGGTGCGCGAGATCATGGATGCCATGGCTCGGGTCACCGGGATCGCGTTCACTCCCGAGGTCGGGCCGCGTCGCCCTGGCGACCCCGACCGAATCGTCGCGACGGGAGAACTCGCTGCCCGCGACCTCGACTGGCAGATGCGCTACTCGATCGACGAGATGGTGCGCACCGGGTGGGAAGCGCGCCAGAACGCGCTCTGAGCGGTCGCGGTCGCGAAACGATCAGGCAGGCTGCACGAAGGGCGCTGCGCTGCTGCCGCGAACAACCAGCGGCGCATCGATCACCTCTCGCGATCCCGCCTCTGCGCCGTCGAGTACGGCGGCTACCGCGCGCTGTCCGAGCAGGTCGAATCGCTGACGCACCGTCGTGAGCGCGGGAGTGAAGTTCGCGGCATCCGCGACGTCGTCGAACCCGACCACACTCAGCTGTTCGGGGACGAGGATGCCGAGCTCGGATGCTGCTCGCAGGACGCCGAGCGCCATCTGATCGTTCGCGACGACGACAGCCGTCACGGGATCACTGGCGTCGATGTTCGTCAGAAGCTCCAGGCCCGCTCGATAGCCGGACGCCGAATCCCATGCACCACGCAACAGCACACCGTGCCGGAAGCGCGCTTCCGCGAGAGTCTCGCGCCATCCGCGCTCACGTTCGGCGGCGGCGTACGACGATTCCGGACCTGCGATGTGGGCGATGACGCGGTGCCCGAGTTCGCGGAGGTGTGCCGTCGCGGCAGCCGAGCCGGCGGCGTGCGCGGTCTCGACACCCGCGTATCGGTCGTCGGGCGGTGAGTCGACCACAGCAAGACGCAGGTCGGTGGGCAGCTCGGTGTGACGCAGTAGCGCTGACGCCTCGTTGACAACGATCGCACCGTCCACGCCCTGATCGCGCAGCCGCTCGAACGCCTCGGCCGGGCCGCCCTCGCCGATGCGGGCGACCGCGACGGCATAGCCGCGCGCGGATGCCTCGTCGACGACGGCCTCGAGCAGCATCGAGTTACCGACCGTGGCAAGGGTCGAAACAACAGCCCCGACGACTCCCGTGCGACCCGTGCGCAGGGCCCGGGCCGCCCGGTGGACTCGATAGCCGGCCTGGGCCATCGCGGCCTCGACACGAGCACGCGTTGCTGGGTCCACGCGGGGGCTCCCGTTGGCAACCCGTGACACGGTCTGCGTGGACACGCCTGCCAGTTCTGCGACATCGGCCATGGATGCGCGTCGGTGCTGGGTCATTGGGCCCTCCGATGTTGACGATATCACGCCCGGGCATTAGCGTGTTATCGTGAACATGCTTCGGGAACCGGTAGTGCTTGGCGCCGGCGTCATCAGACGCGACACCGCCCTCGCCGACGGACGAGACCTCTTCTACTACGACGATCCCGACACAACGCTCGGCGCCGAACGCGGGATCGATCAGCGAGCGCTCGACCCGCGCCCGGCCACGGCGACGATGCGCCAAGACATCCTGACCGGCGACTGGATCTCGATTGCGGCAGCGCGGCAGAACCGCGCCTTCCTGCCGCCCGCGGAGCTTGACCCGCTGTCTCCGCAGACGCCGACCAACCCCTCCGAGATCCCGTCGCGCTACGACGTCGCGGTCTTCGAGAATCGGTCGCCCTCCTTCGGCCCGGCCCTGTCCGCAGCGCACGGCGATGCCCCCGAGGCACCGAACCCGCCGCGCGGTCTCGACGATCTCGACGCGCTGGGCCTCGGCAGCGTTCGGACCTCCGTGGGCCGGTGCGAGGTCGTCTGCTTCAGCCCTGAGCACACCGGATCCTTCGGCACCCAGTCCGTCACCCGGGCACGTACGGTCATCGAAGCGTGGGCCGACCGCACGGCAGCACTGTCGGCCCTGCCGGGTGTCGAGCAGGTGTTCCCGTTCGAGAACCGCGGTGAGGCGATCGGGGTAACCCTCCCCCACCCGCACGGCCAGATCTACGCCTACCCGTACGTCACGCCGCGCACGCGGCGGCTGGTCGAGAACATCTCGCGTACCTCTCCCGATTTGATGCAGCGCGTGCTCGACTTCGAACAAGACGGAAGCCGCGTCATCCTCGCCGGCGAGCACTGGACGGCCTACGTCCCGTTCGCTGCCCGCTGGCCAATCGAGGTGCACCTCATGCCGCACCGCCACGTCCCGGACTTCGCCGAGGCGACGGATGCCGAACGCGACGAACTCGCCGGGCTGTATCTGCGTTTGCTGCGCGGCATCGACGCCCTGTACGACACCCCCACTCCCTACATCGCCGCCTGGCACCAGGCGCCCGTGAACGTCGCGCGGGACACCGTGCGGATGCACCTCGAGATCACCTCTCCCAGGCGAGCTGCCGACAAGCTGAAGTTCCTCGCCGGGTCCGAGGCGGCGATGGGCGCCTGGATCGGCGACATCCCTCCCGAGGATGCCGCAGCACGCCTGCGCGACGCGGTCGAGGGAGTGCAGCTGTGAGCGCCTCCGATCCCCGCCCGCTCGCCCTCGCCCTGCTGAGCGAGATGACGGATGCCGCTCCCCTGGGCGTCTGGTCCGCTCCCGGGCGCGTGAACCTCATCGGCGAGCACACCGACTACAACGACGGCTTCGTCTTGCCGTTCGCCATCGATGCGCGCACCGCTGTTGCCGTCGCCCCACGCACAGACCGGCTGCTGCGGGTTCGTTCGAGCTTCGATGACTCCGAGGCATCCGTCGCTATCGCCGACCTCGATGAGCTGTTCGCGAGCCCCGCACCGACCTCGGTTCCCGAGTGGACGACCTACCCGCTCGGAGTGGCGTGGGCGCTGCTGCGGGCGGCCGGCGACGCCGCGACAGCCGCAGGGCTGGACCTCGCGATCGCCTCATCGGTTCCCGTGGGCGCCGGGCTCTCGTCATCCGCCGCCATCGAATGCGCCGTCGCCATGGCGCTGAACGAGCTGTGGGGCGCCGACCTGAGCGCGAAGGACCTCACGCGGGTGGGTCGCACCGCCGAGAACGACGCGGTCGGCGCGCCCACGGGCATCATGGACCAGACAGCGTCGATGCTCGGCCAGACCGATGCCGCGGTGTTCCTCGACTGCCGCACGCTCGCTACCGAGGTCGTCCCCCTGGGCCTGCAGACCGCAGGCCTGGACGTCCTCGTCATCGACACGCTCGTCACCCACGCCCACTCCACCGGCGGATACCGCGAGCGCCGGGCATCCTGCGAACGGGGCGCGGCGGCGATGGGCGCCGAGTCACTGCGTGATCTCTCGGTCCATGACCTCGAGCGGGCGGCATCCGTCATGGATGAGGTCACCTTCCGCCGCGTGCGGCACGTCGTCACCGAGAACGAGCGCGTGCTCGAGACCGTGCGCGTGCTGCGCGAGTCCGGCCCGCGGGCCATCGGCGAGCTTCTGCTCGCTTCGCATGCGTCGATGCGCGACGACTTCGAGATCTCGGTGCCGGAGCTGGATACTGCTGTCGAGGCGGCGATGTCGGGCGGCGCGATCGGCGCGCGCATGACCGGCGGCGGTTTCGGGGGCGCGGCGATCGCCCTCGTCGCGCGCGACACCCTGACTGCGGTGACGGATGCCGTGACCGCGGCATTCTCGGCATCCGGGTTCCGAGCACCCCGCATCTTCACGGTGCAGCCCTCAGCCGGCGCGCACCGCGACAGCTGATTTCGCTCGCGATCCCCGCCACACCCCTTCTCGCCCATCTCACCGAGGTAGGACAAATCCCCGGGGTAGGACGAATGGTTTACCAAACGTCCTACCCCGGGGATTTCGCCTACGCTCCTGCGGCGTAAGCCCGTCGCCTACTGCTGTGGGGCGTTCGCCATCGCGATAAGGCCGTCGATCATCTCGGGGCTGACCTGATCTCCGGTCATCATCGACATCCGGCCGATGGGGAATGACATCATCATCCTGTCCATCGAGACGCCCTCGGGCATCACGGACTCGAGGCCTTCCACAGTGGCCATCATCTGCCGCAAAGCGCCCTGCACCATTTCGCCGACAACCGGGTGAGCAATCGCTTCAGCGAGCGAGGACTCGCGGGTCAGCGGAATCGCCACCGGGTCCCCCTCGACGGCTACGGTCACCGAGCTGCGGATGTCGCGGCTGGATGCCCCGACCTCGACCGTGTATTCCCCGCCCTCGACGATCCAATCGTCGACACGGATGTCCCAGTAGGCGAGGTCCGCACGGCGCACCGTCACCGCAACCTCCCGGGACTGACCCGCAGTCAGAGCCACTGACGCGAAGCCCTTGAGCTCGCGCACCGGGCGCTGCACCGTCGACCCCGGCAGCGAGGTGTAGACCTGCACGATCTCGCGGCCGTCGCGCTGACCCGTGTTGGTCACGGTGACCGTGACTTCAAGGTCGCCGCTGTCGGTGACGCGGACCGCGGCATCCGTGTGCGAGAACGTCGTGTACGACAGGCCGTGACCGAAGGGATAGGCAACCTCGAGGTTCCGCGCGTCGTACCAGCGGTAGCCGACGAACAGACCCTCGCCGTAACGGACGTGGCCGAACTCACCCGGGAAGTCCAGGTAGGCAGGGGTGTCCGAGAGCCGCAGCGGAATCGTCTCGGTGAGCTTGGCCGACGGGTTCACGTCACCGAAGAGTACGTCGGCCGTCGCCCCACCCCCGGCCTGACCGAGGAGCCATCCTTCGAGAATTGCGGGGACGTCGCGCGCGAAGGGAAGCGCGACGACCCCACCGTTGGAGAGCACGACGACGACGTTCGGGTTCGCGGCACGGACGGCATCCAACACCGCGAGCTGCTCCGCCGGCAGGTCGATGTCGTCGCGGTCGTAGCCTTCGGACTCGAGGCGCGCGGGCAGCCCGAGGAACAGCACGACAACCTCGGCGGCGGATGCCGCAGCCGCAGCCTCATCACGCAACTGAGCCGCCTCGGATTCGGCGACATCGGCAGCCAGCGAGAATCCGGGCGCATAGGCGACCTCGCCGGACGCGAGCGCGCGGATCTCCTCGAGCGCCGTGTCGAGGCGGGTCGGATTGATCAACGACGAGCCGGCGCCCTGGTAGCGCGGCTTCTCGGCGAACGCTCCGATGACGGCAAGGTTCGCGTCCTTGGCCAGGGGCAGGATGTCGCCCTCGTTCTTCAGGAGCACGATCGAGCGGCCGGCAGCCTCGCGGGCGAGGGCATGGTGTGCGTCGACGTCGAGCAGTCCTGCCACCGCGCCGGCCCCGGCCTGGGCCTTGCGGACAAGGTCGATGACACGGCCCGCTGCGACATCGAGAGCCGACTCATCGAGGTCTCCGGCACGGACTGCCGCGACGAGCTCAGCATCAGTGCGCCCGCTCGAGGAGGGCATCTCCAGATCGAGTCCGGCGGGAAGACCCTTCACGCGTTCGTTGACCGCTCCCCAGTCCGAGACGACAAGACCCTCGAAGCCCCACTCGTCGCGCAGCACACGCGTGAGCAGCCAGGGGTCCTCGGATGCGTAGACCCCATTGATCTTGTTGTACGAGCACATGACCGTCCACGGCTGAGCATCGCGCACGACCCGTTCGAACCCGCGCAGGTAGATCTCGCGTAGTGGCCGCGGGTCGATGTCGGAGCTCGCTCGCATCCGATCGGTCTCTTGATTGTTCGCGGCGAAGTGCTTGAGCGAGGTACCGACGCCCTGCGACTGGACGCCCGTGACGAATGCGGCGCCGAGCACGCCAGAGATCAAGGGGTCTTCGGAGAAGTACTCGAAGTTGCGACCGCACAGCGGCGAGCGCTTGATGTTGATGCCGGGTCCGAGGAGCACGGCGACACCCTCGATCGACGTCTCGGCGCCGAGGGCCCGGCCGACCCGATCGAGCAACTCGACGTCCCACGACGACCCAAGCCCGACGGCCGGCGGGAAACAGGTAGCCGGCACACTCGATCCGACGCCCAGGTGGTCACCGGCACCCGCCTGCTTACGAAGGCCGTGCGGTCCGTCGGTCATCATGATCGACGGGATGCCTACCCGCTCGACCGGCTTGGTGTGCCAGAAGTTCAGCCCGCTGGTCAGCGACGCCTTCTCTTCCAGGGTCAGATCAGCGACAGTGGCTGTGACGTCATTGTCAGTCATGGATTTCCTTCCAACAGCAGACTCGACGAAAACCTTATGACACTAGGTTTTGAAAAACAAGCATCATTGGGCACACTCGTCTCATGGCACAACGAGGGTCGTACGCGAAGGGCGTAGCCAAGCGCGAAGAGATCCTCGAACGTGCACTCGATGTGATCGCGACCGAGGGCTACGACGGCGCGAGCGTCAAGCGCATCGCGGAGGCCGTTGGGCTCAGCCAGGCGGGCTTGCTGCACTACTTCGACAGCAAAGAGGAGCTGTTCACCGAGGTCCTGCGCAAGCGTGACGAACACGACGGTGAACAGTTCGGTCTGCCCGATGACAGGTCGAAGGACGCCGATCCGGTCGACCCCGCCGTGATCCGCGACAGCGTGATTCGCGTCATCCGCCACAACAGCGAAGTTCCAGGTCTCGTCGAGCTTTTCTCGCGCTTGGCCGTCGAGGCCGCGAACCCCGAGCATCCCGCCCACGACTACTTTCTCGAGCGGGGCGAAACAGTGCGGGGAGCCTTCGAGCTGACTGCAGCGTCCGACAGCCTGCCACCCGATGTCTATGCCCGGATTCTGCAGGCAGTCGCTGACGGCCTGCAGCTCCAGTGGCTCGTCGACCCCACCGTTGACATGGCGGGTATCATCGACCAGCTCCTCGCCGCCCTAGAGCAGAAGCCCGCCGCGACACCGTGACCAATCCCACACCGCTACCAAGCCGAGAGGCACCCGTCGTCGAAACCACCTCCGGCGCAGTGCGGGGCCTGTGGCGCACCAGCGGTGAGGCTCGGTCTGCCGCCTTCCTCGGCATCCCGTTCGCCCGGCCACCGGTCGGTGAACTACGGTTCGCGGCGCCGGTTCCCATCGAGCCGTGGACCGGCGTTCGGGATGCTACGAGCTTCGGCGCGACACCACAACGCGGCCCCGTCGCCGAGGTCACCCTCATCCCCGAGCCGTCGGTTCCCGGAGACTCGACCCTGAACGTCAACGTGTTCACGCCCCGACCCGGCGACCCGTCAGCACGGATGCCGGTACTGGTCTACATCCACGGCGGCGGCTACGTTTCGGGATCGCCGGCAAGCCCCTGGTACGACGGCGAGTCGTTCGCGCGCCGCGGAGTCGTCACTGTCGTCGTGTCCTACCGGCTCGGTTTCGACGGGTTCGGCCTCATCGAGGGAGCCCCGAGCAATCGCGGCGTGCGCGACTGGCTGGCGGCGCTCGAATGGGTCCAGCGCGAGATCACGGCGTTCGGCGGAGACCCGGATGCTGTCACGATCGCCGGGCAATCCGCTGGCGGTGGCGCCGTGCTGACGCTGCTCGGGATGCCGGCTGCCCAGCACCTCTTCGAGCGGGTCTGGGCGCTCTCCCCGGCGCTCGGCGATGTCTCGCTCGCGCGCGCCGAGAACATTGCGGCGCAGCTCGCTGAACTCGCCGGGGTCCCTGCCACGCGCGACGGATTCGCATCCGTCGATCCGGATGCGCTGATCGGGCTGCAGCAGACGGTCAGCGAGCGTGGCGGAGCCCGACTGTCGGGAATTCGCTCGCTGCTCGACGACGGTCTGCCGTGGGGTCCCCTCGTCGACGGTGATCTGCTGACGACCACGACGCCGGAATCGATCGCATCGGGGGTTGGCGCGAACAAGCCGCTGGTCGTGGGATCAACCGACGACGAATTCACGATGATCACTGACGACGCCCGCGGTAAGCTCCGCTTCGTTCCGGCCACAGTCGCGCTTGGTGCGCTCGGTGTGGGTCGGCCGATGCGGCGCGGCTATCTTTCCGACAATGCGGAGCAGCACCGGCTCGGTACGGCAGCCCTGCTCGGCCGCTACGTTTCCGACAAGGTGTTCCGCAGCGGCGTCGTACGGATTGCGGCGGCCCGTGGCGAAGCGCCGACCTGGGTGTACCGCTTCTCGTGGGCCTCGACGCGCATCGGCTGGGCGTGCCACTGCGTCGACGTGCCGTTTTGGTTCGACGTGCTCGACCGGGAGCGGGTTGACGCACTCACCGGCGACGACCCGCCTCAACTCCTGGCGGATGCGGTGCACGGTGCTGCGTCAGCCTTCGTGCGGGTTGGCGATCCGGGGTGGGAGAAATGGTCGGCCGAGCCCGGTCGCACGCGGATCTTCGACGCCACTGGCCCCGGAACCATCGCGGACGGCTACGCCAGCGTCCGAGCCCTGCTCTGACCCGCGCCGGCCGGCTCACGCAAGCGCCGGCACGACCTCCGCCTCGAACAGTTCGATGCCGCTCGTGTCGTATGCCGCTTCGGGAAAGTAGTGGATCGCGTACCCGAGTCCGTGACTCGCGCGCTCCTGCAGCCGCTCGGCCACCTGCTCGGGAGTGCCGAAACCGAGCGACCCGCGGTACTCGGCCTCGATGCCGGCAAGTCGCTCGTCACCGACGAACGGCGCGAGGCGCCCCAGGACCGCACGCAGGCGTTCCTCTGCCTCTGCCTCGGTCGCACCCACGATCGTGTTGACGTTCGACGACGCGGTGATCTCGCCCGGGTCGCGACCGAGCGTCGCGCAGTGCTCGCGCACGACCGACAGCTTGTGATCGAACTCCTCGACGCTGCCGGCGAAGTTCGTGTACGACGCGTACTTCGCTGCGATCTTCAGCGTGACCTTCTCGCCGCCACCAGCGATCCAGAAGGGAATCCCCGGGCGCTGCAGCGGCTGTGTTGCTTGCAGCGGCTGGGGCTGCACAATCGCGCCGTCGACCTGGTAGTACTTCCCGTCAAGAGATGCCGAGCCCGTCGTCCAGGCCTGGTGCATGATCTCCACTCCCTCGCGCAGCATCGCGAGGCGATCGCGTACCTCCGGGAAGCCGTACCCGTAGGCCCGCCACTCGTGCTCGTACCATCCGCCACCGATACCCATTTCGGCGCGGCCACCCGAGATGATGTCGACCGTTGCGGCGACCTTCGCGAGGTAGGCCGGGTTTCGATAGCCCATGCAGGTGCACATCTGGCCGAGACGGATGCGGCTGGTCGACGCTGCGAACGCTGACATCAGCGTCCACGCCTCGTGTGTCGCCTCCTGGGTCGCGACGGGCACCGTGTGGAAGTGGTCGTAGACCCAGAGGGATTCCCAGGGCCCTGCATCGGCGCGCTGAGCCAGTCCGTTCATCGCTTCCCACTGCTGCGCGGGATCGATTCCCACGAGGTCGAGTCGCCAGCCTTGGGGGATGAAGATTCCGAATCGCATAGCGTCAGCCTAGGCTCGCGTAGCCGAAGCACGGGTCAGTTTTCGACGATCATCGCGAGCGGCATCCTGGTCCGCATCACCGCTATCGCTTCGGGATTCGCGTCGATGAGCACGGCGTCGCGCCCCACCGCCTGGGCGACAGCACCTGTCGTTCCCGACCCGGCGAACGGGTCGAGGACAGCCTCGCCCGGGCGAGAGGATGCCTGAACGATTCGCCGCAGCACACCCTCGGGCTTTTGAGTGGGATATCCGGTCTTCTCGCGCCCCGCCGTCGGGACGATCGTGTGCCACCACACATCTGTCGGGAGCTTGCCGCGGGCCGCTTTCTCAGCGGTCACGAGCCCCGGCGCCATGTACGGCTCGCGATCAACGGCCTCGGAATCGAACCAGTACAGCGCTGGATCTTTCACGTAGACGAGAATCGTGTCGTGCTTGGTGGGCCACCGTTTGCGGGTCTTCGCACCGTAGTCGTACGACCAGATGATCTCGTTGAGGAAGTGGTCGCGACCGAACACTGCATCCAGGAGCACCTTCGCGTAATGCGCCTCGCGGTAATCGAGGTGAAGGTACAGAGTGCCGGAGTCGGCAAGCAGTCGCCACGCCTCGAGCACTCGCGGTTCGAGAAAGCCCCAGTAGTCGTCGAACCGGTCGTCGTACACACGCAGGTCTCCCCGCAGCCGTTCGTAGTCGCGACCGTGGAATCCGCGCCGGGTCACAGCGCCCGGAAGCCGCTCATCCCGGGGCGTGCTGGCTGATTCGACTGCCCGCTCCCGGAGGCGCCCGGTGTTGAACGGGGGGTCGAGGTAGACCAGACCGAAGGACGCATCCGGCAGTCCGCGCATCACGGACAGATTGTCGCCGTGATGGATCGTGACGGTCACGGAACCCGATGCAGCCACGCGTCGGTGGCGAACTTCGACGCGACGAGAGCCTCTGCTTCGGCGTATTCCTCTTCGGTGATATGCCCGACCTCGGCGCCGTAGAGCGTGGTGAATGTGTCGGCGAAGGCCTGGATGATCGCCTCGCGAGGCAGTCCCGTCTGCCGCCGCAGCGGGTCGACGCGTTTGGCGGCCGAGGTCGTCCCCTTGTCGCTGAGCTTCTCCCGGCCGATGCGGAGCACGTCGGTGAGCACCTCACCGTCCATGTCGTAGCTGAGCGTCGCGTGATGCAGCACACCACCATTGGCCAACCGCTTCTGCGCGGCGCCGCCGATCTTGCCCTCCGGGCTCGCGATGTCATTGAGCGGCTGGTACGTCGCATCGATTCCCAGCGAGCGCAGCGCCTGCAGAACCCAGTCGTCGAGGAACGCGTAGGAGTCGGCGAAGGTCATGCCCGCCACCAGCGACGCGGGAACCGAGAGCGAGTACGTGATGATCGCATCGGCGCCCATGAGCATCGCGCCGCCGCCCGAGATTCGCCTGACGACGTCGTAGCCATGACGGCGGGCACCCTCCGGGTCCACCTCATTGCGGTACGACTGGAACGATCCGATGACGACCGCCGACTCATTCCATTCCCACAGGCGCAGGGTCGGCATCCGTCGCCCGTCGCCCACACGGGTCGTGAGTACTTCGTCGAGCGCGAGGTTCATGCGCGGCGAGACCGGGCGGTCGTGGACGATCTGCCATGAGAAGTCTTTCCAGCCGGATGCGGTCACGAGCGCCCGGCGCACCACGGTGCCCACGGCCTCGGGCGTGAACCCCAGAAGTTGTGCACCGTCAGGGAGCGCCGCACGTACGGCCGCAGCGATCGTGGGCACGTCGGCTTCGGAGGGAAGGCCCGACACCGCCGCGTTGATCGCGCCGAGGGCATCGTCGGGCTCGAGGAAGAAATCGCCAGCGAGTCGCACATTCGCCAAGCGCCCGGCTTCGACATCCAGGTCGACGACGACGAGCTTTCCGCCCGGGACCTTGTACTCAGCGTGCATGGCACCAGCCTAAGAGGAGCTGCGCACCGAGGCGCGGACCGTCAGTCGCGGACCGGGAAGCGGGCATCGAGCCACGCCAGGAGGTCAGCGCGGACCTCGGCCTGCTGGGCCTCGTTGAAGATCTCGTGCCGCGCTCCCGGGTAGACGAGCGTGGTGACATCGGTGAACCCCGAACGCGTGCGATAGGCATCCGCCAGCAAATGGTTGCTGCGCGGGCCGCCGACGGTGTCCTCGCGCCCCACCATGATGAGGGTCGGCACGTCGTGCTCGAGATGACGACCGGGTTTGCCGATCAGTCGGAGCGTATCGACGGGCCCGAAGAGCTTGGCCAGCGGAGTCGAGGTCGTGAGCGGATCGGCGAGGAACGCTTCGGCAACTGCCGGATCGGTCGAGAGCCATTCCATGCCGTTGGCGTTCGGGCCCTGCCACGGCGCGTTCAGATCACCCGAGTTCAGCGATCCCGGCCAGCGCAACGCCGACCCGCTGAGGATCAGTCCATCGATCGCCGCCGAATGACGGTTCACGAGGATCTGCGCGACGAAGGATCCCCACGAGTGACCGAGCAGGATGAAGGGAAGATCCGGATGCTCCGCCCTAGCCATCTCGCTCAACTGCCAGACCGCGTCGATCGTCGCACGCAAGCCGCCGGGGCCGAGGCGACCGAGGCGCTCGCTGCTGCCGTGCTGGCGCATCCCGGTGCGGCCGTGACCGCGATGATCGTCGGCGTAGACGATGAACCCGGCATCCTTCAGCGCACCGATCACCGCGCCATAGCGGCCGGCGTGCTCGCCCACGCCGTGGAGGAGATGGATGACGCCGCGGGGAGTGGTCACGGGAGTGGCGAGGTCGTAGACGATCTCGACACCGTGCACGTCGGTGTACTCGGGCATGCCGGAAGCTTAGCGCGCCGGGCAGAGGCTGATGCGAGATGCCTCTTGAAGCGAGTATTTAGCTAGATAAGCTAGCGACGTGCAAAATCGTCGCTGGCTCGGCCTCGTGTTCATCAGCATCGCCGTTTCGCTGATCATCGTCGACTCGACGATCGTCAACGTGGCTATTCCGGCGATCGTCGACGATCTCGGGATCACCTCGACGCAGGTGCAGTGGGTGCAGGAGGCCTACACACTGGTCTTCGCGTCGCTCCTACTCGTGTTCGGATCACTGGCAGACCGCTGCGGCCGCCGCCGCATCATGCTGCTCGGCGTCGTGATCTTCGTGCTCTCGTCCATCGCGGCAGCCTTCGCGCCCACCGGAGACCTGATGATCCTTGCGCGGCTGATCCAGGGCATCGGCGGTGCGATGATCCTGCCGACCACCCTGTCGCTGATCAACGCGACTTTCCGTGGCCGCGAGCGCGGAATCGCGTTCGCTGTCTGGGGTTCGACAATTGGCGGCATGGCGGCGGTCGGGCCGCTGCTGGGCGGATGGCTCACTACCGCGTTCTCGTGGCGATGGGCGTTCGGGATCAACATCCCGCTCGGCATCCTCATCATCATCGGGGTGCTGCTGACGGTTGCCGAGTCGCGCGATGAGAACACCCGCTCGATCGACATCATGGGCGGCGCGCTCTCGTTCATCACGTTCGGCGCACTTGTCTTCGGCCTCATCGAGGGGCGGACCCTGGGGTGGTGGGCCACCGAGGGCGACTTCACGATCGGGTCCTGGACCTGGCCGTGGGCGCTCTCTCCCGTCCCCGTCGCGTTCCTCATCGCAATCCTCGGCGCCGTCGCCTTCATCGCGTGGGGCATCCACCGCGAGCGTACGGGTCGGGTCTCGCTGCTCTCGTTCAGCCTCTTCCGCATCGGTACCTTCCGAAACGGGAACATCGCGGCGATGCTCGTTTCGCTCGGCGAGTTCGGCATCATCCTTTCGCTCCCCCTCTGGCTGCAGTTCGTTCTCGGGTTCGACGCCCTGCAGACCGGGCTCATCTTGCTGGCCCTCGCTGGCGGGTCGTTCGTCGCCAGCGGCGCGGCAGCCGGCGCGAGCTCGCGTATCCCGGCGGTCTGGGTCGTGCGCGTGGGTCTTGCCGCCGAGATCATCGGCGTGGTGTGGGTCGGGCTGGTCATCGCACCGGATGCCGCGTGGGGCTGGCTCATCCCCGCCCTGTTCATCTACGGATTCGGGGTCGGCCTTGCCACCGCGCAGCTGACCGGCGTCATTCTGGTGGACGTTCCCGTCGAGCGAAGCGGCCAGGGCTCTGGCACGCAGTCGACAGCTCGGCAAATCGGATCGGCACTGGGCATCGCCATCCTCGGCACCGTCCTATTCACGAGCACCGCCGGCATCCTCGCCTCGAACCTCGAAGACCAAGGAATGGCCAGCGACCAGGCCGATCAGATCGTGACGGCAGTCGTTCAAAGCGCCGGCGGTGCCATCGCGCAGCTCGAGCAGTCGCCGGCGACGTCGGCTGCCGCGGATGCCGCCAAGACCGCCTTTTCAGACGGCACCCGCTACGCGGCGTTCACCGCTGCCGGGTTCTTGGCCATCGGGCTGGTCGCCACACTCGCTCTCCCCTCCCGACGCCCGGAAGAGGCGACCGAGAGCGACCACAGCGAGAACGCACCGAAGACCGCGACTGACTGATCCCCGGCCGCGCGGTGCTGCCCCGGGTCCACGGAAGTAGGACGCGCAAGTTCCTTAGCATGACTAATGAGCTATGCTAAAGAAACCGTGACCGAACCCACATCACCTCCTGATTCGCATCCCCTCGCCGGCGACGCCTCGCAGTTGCGCATAGGCGTCTTCCGGTTTGCGAGGCGGATGCGCACGGAGCGCTCAGTCGACTCGATGAGCGATGGTCAGTTCGCGGTTCTCGCGGGCCTTTACCTGCACGGACCGCGCACGCTCGGCCAGCTCGCGGAGCGCGAGCGGGTCTCGCCGCCGTCGATGAACCGAACGGTCAACTGTCTGCAGGATGCCGGATATGTCGAGCGGTCAGCAGATGACAGCGATGGTCGCAAGGTCGTCATCACGATCACCGATGCCGGGCGAGCCGTTGTCGACGAGACGACTCGACGCCGCGATGCATGGGTCGAGACAGTGCTTGCTGACGTCAGCGAACAAGAGCGGATGACGCTGGCTGCGGCCGCGGAGATCCTGCAGCGGCTGGCAGCGCAGTGAGCACAATGTTCCGGTCCCTCGGGATCTTCAATTACCGTGTCTGGTTCATCGGCGCTCTCGTGTCGAACGTCGGCGCCTGGATGCAGTCGACAGCCCAGAACTGGGTGGTCCTCACCGAGCTGACTCCTGGTGATGCGGGTGCCGTCGGGGTCACGATGGCCCTCCAGTTCGGGCCGCCCCTCCTGCTCGTGGGCCTGACGGGGTGGGCAACTGACCGGTTCGAGCGACGCCACATCCTGCTCGCGACGCAGGGCGTTTCACTGCTGCTTGCCACGGCGATCGGCATCCTCATCCTCACCGGCGCCATGACGCTCCCCCTCATGTATGCGTTCGCCCTGGGGCTGGGCCTGGTCGCCGCCTTCGACAATCCGGCGCGCCAGGCCTTCGTCTCGGACTTGGTGACGAAGGAGAACACCAGCAACGCTGTGGCGCTGAACTCGGCATCCTTCAACGCGGCGCGGATGATCGGACCCGCAGTGGCGGGCCTGTTCATCGTTCTGGTCGGGACCGGATGGATGTTCATCGTGAACGCGTTCACCTTCCTCGCAACGATCGGCGCCCTGCTCGCGATGCGCCGGCACGAGCTCACCCCCCGCGCTGTCACCCACGGTCGTTCCCGCCTCTCCGACGGATTTCGCTATGTCGCCACCCGACCCGACCTGATCGTGGTCTTCATCGTCGTGTTCCTGCTGGGCGCGTTCGGCATGAACTTTCCGATCTACGCCTCCACGATGGCTCTCGAGTTCGGCGCTGGAGCCGACGGATTCGGCCTGCTGAATTCCGTGCTCGCGATCGGGTCGCTCACGGGCGCCCTGCTTGCCGCCAGGCGCGACCGCGCGCGGGTTCGGGTCGTGATCGCCGGGGTCCTCGGATTCGCGGTGGCGTCAGCGATCTCGTCTGTCATGCCGACGTACGCGCTGTATGCCGTAACGCTGGTGTTCACCGGATTCACCGTCGTCACGATCCTCTCGACGGCCAACGGATACGTCCAGGCAACGACTGACGCTCACCTGCGCGGGCGCGTCCTGGCGATCTACGTCGCCATTCTGCTCGGAGGCACCCCGGTGGGGGCACCGATCGTCGGCTGGGTTGCGGACGAGCTCGGGCCTCGCGCCGCCATCCAGCTAGGAACCCTCGCGTCCCTGATCGCCGCGGCCATAGCCATCACCTGGCTCGTCTGGTCGGGGCGAGTGCACCGGGGTGGCAGGCTCCGGCTTCGACTTGACGAGACGCGCCCCCTCTCGGTCATCACACAGCCGATAGCCAAGGCTTCCGCGTCGAACTGAGGTCAGGCCGGCTCCGCAAGCCGTGACGCGAGCACGGATCCAGCGGCCTCGAGGTAGCGCTCCGGACTGGCCAACGCGGCAGCCGGATCCCCCGCAATTTCGGCGAGCGAGAGTGCCGCAGCGAATGCGTGAGTGTCGGCAGCGCCGTCGACGCGGCCCGCGACAAGCGCCGCACGTGCTCCGGTGCGTTGCGCCAGCCGCGCGACGACCTCCGGCACCTTCCCAGCCGTTGTCGCCCGATCATAAGCGCCTTCACCCGTCACCACGATCGTGTCGGGCGTAAGGAGCCTGGGCAGGCCAATGAGTTCGGCCACATAGCGGGCGCCGGACACGATCTTCGCACCCCAGACATGCATAGCGAACCCGGCTCCACCGGCGGCTCCCGCGCCCGGCACGTCCGGCGGCGTCCCCATCTTCGCAGCCCACGCCGCGAGCGCCGCATCAGCCCCGGCGATCTCGTGGACACGCAGCCCCTTCTGGGGACCGAACACGGCAGCAGCTCCCCGAGGACCGCACAGCGGAGTGTCGACGTCGGCGAGCACCATCACGCCGCCCGAGGGCAGGGAGGCGAGCCCTGACAGGTCGACGCTTGTGACATCCCTGAGGCCGCGAAGGCCCGGCGCGATCGGCTCGCCATCAGCATCAAGGATGCGTGCACCCAGGGCGCGGAGGATCCCGGCCCCGCCGTCCGTGGAGGCACTCGAACCGAGACCGACCATGATGCGGGATACGCCGGCTCGCAGCGCATCGACGATCGCCTCGCCCACCCCCGTGGTGTCAGCATCCCAGGGACGCAGACGACCCTGTAGCGCTTCGATTCCCGAGGTCGACGCCAACTCGATGACTGCGGTAGTGCCGCCCCACGAACCCTCCGGAGGCACGAGCACCCACGCGCTGTCATGGCGCTCACCGTCAGCGCCTGTCGCCCGCATCGGCCGCAGCGTGGCGCCGGGGATCGCCGCCAAGAACGCGTCGAGCGTCCCTTCGCCGCCGTCAGCCATCGGACGAACAATCACCTCATCGTCGGGCCTTGCCCGGCCCCAGCCCCGCGCCAACGCGTCAGCTGCACGCCGCGCCGATACCGACCCCTTGAAGCTGTCGGGCGCGATCACAATGCGCCGTTTCACGGTCACGCCGCGAGTCTACGGATCTTCGCGAGCGCGGTAGCTGCGCGCCGCAACCCACACCAGCGGCACCTCCCGCCGATAGCCTCGAGGCGTGACCACCGCGCGCCACACCATCCATCAGACGAGCGTCATCGCCGCGCTTCTTGACGGCGTCTACGACGGCGAGACCACCGTCGGCAGCCTCCGCCGCCGCGGTGACTTCGGAATCGGCACCTTCGAAGGCCTCGACGGCGAACTCATCCTTCTCGACGACATCTGCTACCGCATCCGAGATGACGGCACGGCTACGGTGGCAGACGACGGCGAAGGGGTGCCCTACGCCGTCGTCACGCGCTTCGAGCCTCACCTGAGCTTCGAGATCACCGGGCGGAACACGCGGGCAGAGTTCACGGCGCTCATCGACGAGAGGCTCGGCTCTGCCAACTACATGTACGCGGTGCGGGTGGACGGCGTCTACGAGCGGATGACGGTGCGTGCCGTCCACGTGCAGCAGCAGCCGTACCGCCCTCTCGTGCAGGCAACGGCAGAGCAGAAGGTGACGGAGTTCAGCGATGTCTCGGGCACCGTCGTGGGCTTTCGAACGCCGGCGTTCGAGGAAGGTCTGTCAGTTCCTGGCTACCACGCGCACGTGCTGCTCGATGAGCGCCGCAGCGGCGGACATGTGCTCGATCACGTCATACTCCGCGGCAGGGTGCAGGTGTGCGTCGGCACGGATCTGCATCTTGAGCTCCCCCGCACCCCCGAGTTCGCTCGGGCAAACCTCGACCCGGAGGACCTGCGCGAACAGGTCGACCGGGCCGAGTCCTGAGGAGGTCGGTCAGCGAACCGTCACGGATGTCGTGACCGGCGTGGGATTCGCGAACAGGTCGAGGACGGGGCAGTGCGCGTCGACGACCTGGCGCAGCCGCTCGTATTCGGCTGCGCTCGCGTCGCCGCTCACCTCGATCGAAACGCGCACCTCGGAGAAACCGGGGCGGACTGTCTCGTCCTTGCCGAACAATCGGGCCGCATCGAGATCTCCCTCGGCCGTCACCTCGATGTGATCGAGCGCGATGCCGAGCGCGTGAGCGTAGAGGCGAAAAACGACCACCTGACACGCGGCGATCGCGCCGAGCGCGTACTCGACGGGGCTGGCAGCTGAATCGTCACCGGCAAGCGCGGCAGGTTCGTCGATGACGAACTCGTGTCCGCCGGCACGGATGCGGGTCGCAACGGCTCCCTCGCCGGTGCCGCGGACGCGATAGGTGAGGTGGGCGGCCGTGCGGTCGGCGTCGATCCGCGATCCCCAGGCGGATGCTGCAGCATCCAGGCGGGACGCGCGCTCGACAGCAAGGTCTTCGGAGGTGGGGGCGAGAGTTGTCATGACGCGACGGTAGGCCCGTGAGCGCATCCAGCGAACTCAGTCCGACACGAAGGGTCACACGAGGTCACACAGCGTCACACCGCGTCAGCCGCCGTCACGCGACGCAACACTCCGTCACCCAGGTCACGCCTCGCGGGTGATCGTCACCTTCACCGACATGTCGCTCTTGAACGGTCCCGCGTACACGCCCCGCACAGGCGGCACGTCGTTGTAGTCGCGGCCGCGTCCTACGAGCACGTGACGGTCTCCGATCTCGGTGTTGTTGGTCGGGTCGAAGCCCTCCCACGATCCCGAGAACCACTCCACCCAGGCGTGCGACTCTCCCTCGACGGGCACCCCGACCTCGGCGTTGGCATTCGGGTGCAGGTATCCCGAGACGTAACGGGCGGGGATGCCGACCTCACGCAGCGCCCCCAACACGATGTGCGCGATGTCCTGGCAGACGCCCTTGCGCGCCTCCCACGCTTCAGCCCCGGTGGAGTGGACGCCCGTCACGCCGTGGACGTACTCGACGGCATCCCCGATAGCCATCGCTATAGCGTGGGCGGCCTGGCCCGGCTGATCGTGCTGCGCAGCAACTGCCCGGGCTATCTCCGCAACCTCCGGATGCGGCTTGGTGCGCGAGGTCTGCCCGAGCTGCTCGACGACCTCCACCGAACGCGCTGCCTCCCGGCGCAGCTGATCCCAGGTCATGTCTGCGTGCTCGAGTGGACGCGGGCGCACCTCCACGAGGGAGCGAGCGGTGAGGGTCAGCGAGGCGTGAGGCGACAGGATGTCGAACGAGGTCACGCGCGTACCGAAGTAATCCACGTACTGATTGACCGACGTCGACGGTTCGATATCGAGCGATGCGCTCAGCACGAACTGGCTGTCGGTGGAACCCGGCAGCATCCGCGCCTCGTTGTAGGAAGCCGAGACATCCCCCTGGTAGGCGAAGGCCGTCTGATGTTCGATGCGCAGGCGCTTCATGAGATCTCTCCGATCCAGCTCGGCTCAGCCTGCGTCGGGAAGAAGCGCTGGCGGATCGCCTCCGACGCCTCGCGGGTGACGACCTGCACGCGCTCCATCTCCTCGGGAAGATCGCTGAGGATGTCGGCGACGGGCTTGTACTCGAGTTCGTTGCGGATCCGGCCGAGGGTCCGCAGCACGCTGTTGGAGTGCCCGACGCGGTCGGCACGCGGATCGATGGCCGACATGCACCCCTCCGCCTGCTGGATCGAGTAGATGATCGAGCGCGGGAACAGGCGATCCAAGAGCAGGAACTCGGCGGCATTGCGCGCGCTCGGGATGCCGCGGTAGGTGCGCAGGTATGCCTCGTAGGCGCCGCACGAGCGCAGAATCGTCGTCCAGGACGGACCGGATGCCTCGGTCAGCGACCGCGTGGCAAGGAGCCGAGCGGTCATGTCGGCCCGCTCGATGCTGCGCCCGAGTGTGAAGAACTGCCACGACTCATCCCGGCTCGTCGACGAGTCCACGACTCCGACCGCGAGCGCGGCGCGCTCGCGAGCCCACTGGAAGAAGTCGTGCACCTTGTCGGTCTGCAGGCGTCGCGGCATCCGGGAATTGGTGGTGTTGAGGCACTCCCAGAGTTCGGTTGAGACGATCTCACGTGCCCGACGAGCGTTCTCACGGGCCGATGCCACCGAGTAGGCGATGCTCGACGGGTTCATGCGGTCGACAGCGAGCCGCTGCAGGACGTCGTTACGCCCGACGACCTCGAGGCCGTCCGGCGGAACGGAGCCCATGACGCTCAGGAGCGACCGGCACGCGGTGTCTTCGTCGATCCAGGGATCCTCCAGCAGGAGCTGGAGGTGCACGTCGAGGATGCGGGCAGTGCCGTCCGAGCGCTCGATGTAGCGTCCGATCCAGAAGAGGCTCTCGGCGATGCGGCTCAGCATGGCGCACCATCCTGGGCCTGCTGCTGCTGTTGCTCTTGCTGCTCGGTGTGCGTGCGGGGACGATCCTGTGGCGAGTGCGTCGGCTCGGTCTGCTCGGGATAGATGATCGGGATCGCCTCGGTGACGGACGCCTGATCGGCGACGAGCCCGGCTAGACCGTGACCCTGCCCGTACTCGACGTGCGGCGGAGCATCGCCGCCGACGATCCACGTGTCCTTCGATCCACCGCCCTGGCTCGAGTTGACGACGAGCTGCCCCTCCGGCAGCGCCACGCGGGTGAGACCACCCGGGAGCACCCACACCTCGTCGCCGTTGTTGACGGCGAACGGACGCAGGTCTGCGTGCCGCGGCCGCACCCCGTCCTCCACGAGAGTCGGGATGGTCGAGAGCATGACAACCGGCTGCGCGATCCAGCCGCGCGGGTCGGCAAGCAGGCGCTTCCGGAGCTTCTCGAGTTCGGCCGGCGAGGCATCCGGGCCGACGACCAGACCCTTACCGCCCGAGCCATCGACCGGCTTCACGACGAGCTCGTCGAGGCGATCGAGAACCTCCTCGAGAGCGTTCGGATCCTCGAGGCGCCACGTGTCCACGTTCTTGAGGATCGGCTCTTCGGCGAGGTAGTACCGGATCAGGTCGGGCACGTAGGTGTAGAGCAGTTTGTCGTCGGCGACGCCGTTGCCCACGGCGTTGGCGATCGTGACGTTGCCCAGGCGCGCCGCCAGCAGCAGGCCGGGAGCTCCGAGCATGGAGTCGGCGCGAAACTGCAGCGGATCGAGGAAGTCGTCGTCGACCCGACGGTAGATCACGTCGACGCGCTGCGGTCCACGGGTCGTGCGCATGAAGACCTTGCCGCCGATGCATACGAGATCCCGGCCTTCGACGAGCTCGACGCCCATGAGCCGGGCAAGCAGGGTGTGCTCGAAGTACGCCGAGTTGTAGACACCGGGGGTGAGGACGACGACGTTCGGGTCCTCGATGCCCGGGGGCGCCGAGGCACGAAGCGCGCCCAGCAGCTTGTTCGGATAGTCACCGACCGGGCGCACCCGCATCGACACGAACAGCTCGGGCAGCGTCTGGGCCATCACCCGCCGGTTCGAGATGACGTAGCTCACGCCGGATGGCACACGAACGTTGTCTTCGAGCACGCGCATCTCGCCGTGCTCATCACGGATGAGGTCGATCCCCGAGACCTGGATGCGCACTCCGTTGGCACTGTGAATCCCGGCAGCCTGCCGGTAGTAGTACTGCGAGGACGCGATGAGCGCGGCTGGCAGCACTCCGTCACGCACGCAGTGCTGCCGACCGTACGCGTCATCGAGGAACGCTTCGAGGGCCCGGACGCGCTGCGAGACTCCAGCCTCCACACGCGACCACTCGTCGTAGGGGATGACACGGGGCACAGCATCCAGCGGGAAGGGGCGTTCCTCACCCGCGAAATCGAACGTGACGCCTTGCGCGAGGTACGAACTCGCAAGCGAATCGGTGCGGCCGCGCAGCTCCTCTTGGGTCATCTGCGCGAGCGCCTGGTAGAGCTCGCGGTACGCCCGCCGCGACTCGGCCGACCCATCCTTTGCCGGCGCTGACGCGAACATCTCATCGAAGGGCGGGACGCCCGACGATGTCTTCCGCGTCGATGCGGTGGAGCCGTATCCGTCGAACAGGTCACCCATGGGTCGAGCCTAGTCGCGGCCGTGTTGCACGGGTGTTTCCTTCTTTCGGATTCCTTACGGACGGGCCGCACCCCCTCCGAACGCGGTTAGCCTCGGGAACGTGGGTGACACCCGACGCAGGCAAGACACCGCCGTCGCCGCTCTCGCAGGAGCCGCCGCGGCGATCCTCGGTGCGGGCCTGGGAGAACTCTCGGCGGTCTTGTTCGCTCCGGCATCCAGCCCGTTCGCCGTCATCGGCGGGGCGATCATCGATGCCGCGCCGCCGTGGGGCAAGGACCTCGCGATCGCCCTGTTCGGGACGAACGACAAGATCGCTCTGCTGACGGGCATCGGAATCGTCCTCGTGCTGCTGGCGGGAGTGGCCGGCATCCTGCAGCTGCGCAAGCCCCCGTGGGGCCTGGTCATTCTCGGCGCGTTCGGTGTCGTGGGCGCTGTCGTCGCCCTCACTCGCAGCGATGCCAGCGGGATCGCTTGGCTTCCCTCGGTCATCGCAGGCGTCGTTTCGGTCCTTGCGCTGCACTACCTCATCCGGGTACTGCGGCGCAGTGCGGCGCGCGATGACGAGGCCACCGACACGGATGCCGACACTCGACCGAGCCGCCGCCAGGCACTCGTGTGGATGGGCGGCGCAACCGCGGTCGGCGTTATTGCGGCAGTCGCCGGAAACATCGCACGCGGCGGGGCGCGAGCGGTGACGACCGTGCGCGACGCGTTGAAGCTGCCTGCGCCCGCGACGACCGCCCCGCCAATACCCGCGGGCGCCGAGCTCGACATCCAGGGGATCACGCCCCTCATCACGCCGAACGCCGACTTCTACCGCATCGACACTGCCCTGGTGGTTCCGCAGGTCGATCCTGCGACGTGGAGTCTTCGCATCCACGGCATGGTCGAGGAAGAGGTCGAACTCACCTGGGACGAACTGCTCGCGCTGCCGCTGGATGAGAGCACGACGACACTCACGTGCGTCTCGAACAACGTCGGCGGTGACCTCGTCGGCAACGCGGTATGGCTGGGTTACCCCATCCGCGAGCTGCTCGCCCGGGCTCGCCCGACGGCGGATGCCGACATGGTGCTGTCGACGTCGGTCGATGGGTTCACCGCGGGGACGCCACTGGAGGCGCTCACTGACGATCGCAATGCGATTCTCGCCATCGGCATGAACGGCGAGCCCCTTCCGCCCGAGCACGGCTTTCCGGTGCGGATGGTCGTACCCGGGCTCTACGGATACGTATCGGCCACCAAGTGGGTCGTCGATCTCGAGGTCACGCGGTTCGATCAGGCCGAGGGTTACTGGACTCCGCGCGGCTGGTCGGAACTCGGGCCTATCAAGCTGCAGTCCCGCATCGACGTGCCTCGCTCGGGCGTCACGGTGCCAGCCGGTGAGACGGTCATCGCGGGGGTGGCGTGGCAGCAGCATGTCGGGGTCGCCGGCGTCGAGGTGAAGATCGATGACGGCCCGTGGCAGCAGGCCGAGCTTGCGACCGCGATCTCGGACGACACCTGGGTGCAGTGGAGCATCCCGTGGAACGCGACCGATGCCGGCCAGCACACCATACGGTGCCGCGCCACGAACGTCAACGGCGAAACGCAGACATCCGATCAGGCCCCGCCGGCTCCGAACGGTGCGACCGGTTGGCACACCATCATCGCCAACGTCGCCTGAGCCGCCGCTTCCCGCCTCCACCCCATCTTCTGCCGAACCCACACCTTCCGCGCCGAACCCACACCTTCCGCGCGCCAGAACGTGTGGGTTTGGGCAGGATGCTGTGGGTTCGCGCCTCGGGACAGGCCGGGCGCTGGGGTCACGCAGCGAGGACGAGTTTGAGTTGCTCGACGGCCCAGTCGATCTCGGTGGCACGGATGACGAGGGGCGGTGCGATCCGGATGGTCTGGCCGTGCGTGTCCTTGACGAGCACGCCGCGGGAGAGGAGCCGTTCGGCGACCTCGCGTCCGGTACCGACCTTCGGATCGATGTCGATGCCCGCCCAGAGCCCCGCGACGCGGATCGCGGTCACCCCGTGCCCGACGAGGTCCGAAAGGCGCGACTCGAGGTGCTCCCCGAGTGCGCGAGCTCGCTCCTGGAACTCTCCGGTCGAGAGCATCTCGACGACGCGCTCACCGATCGCGGCGGCCAGCGGGTTTCCGCCGAAGGTCGACCCGTGTTCACCGGGGCGAATGACGCCGAGAACGTCAGCGTTCGCCACGACCGCCGACAGGGGCAGAATGCCGCCACCGAGCGCCTTGCCGAGGAGGTACATGTCGGGCACGACCTGTTCGCGATCGCACGCGAAGGTCTCGCCCACCCGGCCGAGACCTGACTGGATCTCGTCGGCGATAAGCAGAACGTTGTGGCGGTCGCAGATCTCGCTCACCGATCGCAGGTAGCCATCCGGCGGAACAATGACGCCGGCCTCACCCTGGATCGGCTCAAGAAGGACTGCGGCGGTGTTCTCGTCGATCGCCGCCTCGATGGCTGCGGCATCCCCGAACGGAACCTGCGCGAAGCCGCCACTGTACGGCCCGAAAGCATCCCGCGCCGAGGGGTCGTCGGAGAACCCGACGATCGTGATGGTGCGGCCGTGGAAGTTCCCGCCCGCGACGATCACGCGTGCTGCGTCCGCGGGGATGCCCTTGACCCGATACCCCAGGCGCGCGCGACCTTGATGCCGGTCTCGACGGCCTCGGCGCCGGTGTTCATCGGCAGCACAATGTCTTTGCCGGCGAGCTTCGCGAGCGCAGCAGCGAAGGTTCCGAGCTTGTCGTTGTGGTACGCCCGGCTCGTGAGGGTCAACCGTTCCAACTGCTCCCGGGCAACGGCGAGCAGAGCCGGGTGCCCGTGCCCGAAGTTCAACGCCGAGTACGCCGACAGCAGGTCCAGGTAGCGCTTGCCCTCGACATCCGTCACCCACACTCCCTCGCCGCGGGAGATCACGACCGGCAGGGGGTGGTAGTTGTGGGCGAGGTGCTCGTCTTCTGCCCGGATGATCTCGAGCGTGGTCGCGTCGACGGAGATCTGGTCGGCGCTCATGACTCGTCCCGCTTCGCCCGCAGCTCGAGGGTGCAGCACTTGATCCCGCCGCCGCCGAGCAGCAGCTCGGACAGGTCGATGAGCACCGGGTTATAGCCGCGCTCTCGCAACTGCGCCTCGAAACCGGTAGCCCGCGGCGAGATGAACACGTTGTAGCCGTCGCTTGCGGAGTTCAGGCCGAACACGGCGCCGTCGGCATCCGAGACGCGTATGGCGTCGGGGAAGCGCTCGGCGAGGATCCGCTGGCTGGCCTGGTCGAAGGCGCCCGGAAGGTAGGCGATGTTCGCGGCATCCGGCCCGCCCTGGGCAGCGCCGACGACGGGATCAAGCACCGAGATCGCCGTGTCGAGGTGGTAGAAGCGCGGGTCGGTGAGGGTCAGCGAGATGACCTCCCTGCCGAAAACCTCACCGACCTCGCGGTGGCTGTCGCCGGTCGAGCGGAAGCCGGTGCCGGCCAAGATCACATCGCCCGCGAGCAGGAAGTCACCCTCGCCCTCGTTGACTTCCTCGGGGATGACCGTGTCGAACCCTGCGGCACGGAACCAGTCGATGAAGTGGCGCTCTTCGCCGGCGCGCTCGGCGAAGCGGAACTTCGGCGCGTACGCGATGCCATCGATGATGAAGCCGCCGTTGGCCGTGTAGACCATGTCGGGCAGCCCCTCGGCGGGGTCGATCAGCTCGACCTCGTGGCCGAGCTGCAGGTAGGTGTCGTAGAGCACCTGCCACTGCGCGACAGCCTTGGCGGTGTCGGTGGGCTTCGCGGGCTCCATCCACGGGTTGATCGTGTAGCTGACCGTGAAGTGCTCGGGACGGCACATCAGGTAGCGGCGGTGCTGAGCCGTGCGAGTCGTTGCTGCATTGTGTGCGGGCGTCGTAGTCGTCACGTCGTTCTCCAAGAGAGTGCGGCTGGCGGACGCTGTCCAGAGGCCCGACGGAGCAGAAAGATGCCGGCGACACGGGCACGCCGGGCTCTATTCTCGCACGATCGTCGCGATCGGCCGAGAACCTCGGCGGGTCACTCGACCGTGACGACAACCTTGCCCACAGCGTGTCCCGCGTCCACGTGCGCGAGCGCGTCGCGTGCCGCGTCCAACGAGTACGTCCGTTCGATCACGGGACGGATGCTGCCACGATCAGTCAGCTCCAGCAGCTGCGCCAGGATCTCAGGTCTCGCGGTGGCGGCGAGGGAACGGATGCGGCGGCGGCGCCGCGACAGGAAGGCAGCTTTCAGCATCCGCCCCATGGGTCCGAGGATCTTCCCCCCAGCGCCCGAGACGAGCACGACGGTCCCGCCCTCCCGGAGCAGACCGCGCAACGTGGCGAGCGGAGCGGTGCCGGCGATGTCGATGACCGCGTCGAAGCTCGCCGGGGGGAGCTCGGGCGCGCCGGGCTGCACCTGTCGGTAGTCGAACGTGTGGGCCGCGCCGAGGCCGGTCACGAGGCCGAGCGCTCGCTCGCCGGCGAGAGCCCACACCTCGGCGCCGCGCTCGGCGGCAAGCTGCACGGTGTACGTGCCGACGCCTCCCGACGCCCCGATCACCAGGACGCGGCTTCCTGAGTGGACGCCGGCGGCATCCAGCGCCTGCCAGGCCGTACCGCCCGAAACCGGGAGCGCGGCCGCGACCGCCGGCGAGATCCGGGCGGGGCGGCTGACCGCGCGGGCGGCGGGTATGATCGCATACTCGGCGAGGCCCCCACCCACACCGATCTCGGCCACCACCTCGTCACCGATCCGAAAGCCCGTCACGGCCGCTCCCATCGCGACCACCGTGCCTGCGACATCTATCCCTCGCGTGGCAGTCCGCGGGCGACGGATGCCGAAAGCGAGCCGCACGAGTGCGGGGTCGCCACGCATCAGTCGTGCGTCGCCGGCATGGATGCCGCACGCGCGCACCCGCAGGAGGAGGTCCGCGGGACCGGGCGTCGGCACCGGGACCCGGACAGGTTCAACGGTCTCCGGACCGCCGTAGCGCTGCTGGGCCCAGGCCCGCATCGTCTCGTTCGGCACGTGGGGTGCCGCCGATTCGGCCATGGGAGGGTTCGTCGTCATGCTGACACTCCGTCCGGGGCATCCGTCGGGTACTCGAAGAGATCGTCGATCGTCATGCCAAACAGCCGCGAGAGCTGAAAGGCGAGTTCGAGCGACGGGGAGTACTTGCCCTGCTCGATCGCGATGAGCGTCTGGCGGGTGACTCCGATGTGGCGGGCCACCTCGGCCTGAGTCATCCCGGCAGCTTCCCGCGTCGCGCGAATCGTGTTGGTGATTCTTGTCGGCTTGACCATTACGGCATCCCTCGGCGGTAAACGACGATGCGGGCGATGCCGCCGATGAACGCGGACAGGAAAAAGCCGAAGAAGACCGCGTTGCCGATCCAGAACCACTCGGCCTGCACCATCGCCAGGATGAGCGCTGCCAGCCCACCGATGACCAGAAAGGCCTGTCCGACGCGGTCGCCGAGGTGCTCGATCTCCCGGTCACGCTGGTCGGCGCGGTGCTCCTCGTCGGGGTCGTGCATGCCCGCGCCGATACCCCACAGGATGCTGATCAGGATCGAAACCACGATGGCACCGGCGATCGTCCAGACCATCGGCCACTGCCAGGCGATCTCTCCTATGGGGGTGGTCCCTAGCTGGGGCAGCACCAGCACCAGGTACACAGCGGTTCCCGCAGCACTTGCAATCAGTTGCGACCAGGTATTTCTCTCGACGTATCCCATGTCGACTCCTCGAGCTTGAATGTATAGAATGTTTGACATCTCCGAGCGTAGAGTCGCGAGGCATCCGTGTCAAGTGTTCTTTACATATCGCTGGCGCTCACGTGTCAGGCTAAGCCGAGGCGCGAGAGGTAGTCGTTGGTGAACCTGCCGCGGGGGTCCATCCGCGCACGCAGCGCCGCGAACTCGTCCCACCGCGGGTACCGACTGCGGATGCGGTCAGCATCCATCGTGAAGACCTTGCCCCAGTGTGGCCGCGCCGACTCGGGTAGAGCGTCTTCGATTCGGGGTAGGAGCCCTTCGACCCCCGCTACGTCAGGTCGCCACGTGAAGTGAAGACCGACGGTCTCCCGCCCGAACGCGGGACTCAGCCACAGGTCGTCAGCCGCCATCTCGCGCACTTCGCAGACATAGAGCAGCGGGGCGATCGCCGGCGCGAGTGCCCGCAGCGCCTCGATCGCGGCGAGAACATCGCGCCGGTCGATGAGGTATTCGCTCTGCAGTTCCGCGCCAGCCGATGGCGTGAACTCGAGCCGGAAGTGCGGCAGCCGGGAGTGCCACGGACCGGGCACTCCGCCCTGCACCGTGCAGGGCTCGGGCCCCACGCCGGGCACAGGATGCCGCGGCCCGTCCGCCTCGCGTCCACCCGCTGCGAGCACGGCGTCGGCATTAGCTCGCCCCGGACGCGCCTTGACCCAGACCTGGTCGATCGTGTCGGCATCCTGCCACGTCGTGAACAGGCTGACGCTGTCTCCCGCGCCCGTGACCGCATCGAACCGGGCGAGAACGTCGTCCCACCGGGCGCCGTCGTAGACGGTCTGCGCGATCTCGTATGCCGGTTCGAGCTGGAGTGTCAGATGCGTGACGATACCGAGCGCTCCGAGTGCCACGACCGCTCCGTCGAACTGCGGATCACCGCGCCGCAGGGTCAGCGCCTCGCCGTCGGCGGTTACCATCTCGACGCCGAGCACCTGGGTGGCAAGCGACCCGATCCGATCTCCCGAACCGTGCGTCCCGGTCTGCACGGCGCCGGCGACCGAGATATGCGGCAGCGAGGCGAGGTTGGCAAGCGCGAACCCGGCGGCATCGAGGGCCGGCACCAGGTCGCCGTGCCGAAGCCCCGCCGATACCCGGGCTGTCCCGGCATCCGTATCGATCTCGATCTCGCGTGGCATCCTCGCGAGCGACACGAGCGTGCCATCGGTGTCGGCAATCGGACTGAACGAGTGGCGGCTACCGAGCGGCCGAACCCGCGGGGTCCGGGCAACGATGTCGGAGAGCTCGCGGAGGCTCGCGGGCTCCCGCACCGCCGCCGCCCGATACGTGAGATTCCCCGCCCAGTTCTTTTCGGCCATGCCCCCATTCCAGCACGCGCATGCCACGCAGCGCGGTGTTAGCGTGTCACTGGCGAGAGGAGGCCGACAGATGCGTAACGCGACCGCTGCGCTGCTCGCGCTCATCCTCTCAACGCTCGGCCTGCTGACGCTCGCCGATGCGAACACCGTGACGCTCGCGGTTGTCGTCGTCACCACCATCGCGCTCGCGGTCCTCGCCCTCCACGCGATCGCCCGCCCGAGCTCGGCCCGGCAACGGCTTACCCGAGCCGGCGGAGAGATCGATCCCTCCGCGCTCGTGGAGCAGAGCGACCCGGATGCCGAGGGCCACGCCCGCCCGAGGGCCCCGGGGCTCGCGGCCTAGGCCGCACCCGTTCGTTCGCCTTTTCCGGAGTTTACGCACGCCCCCTTATGGCGTGCACCCGGACGTTCGATGACCCTGCGGCCAGACGCACCCGCATCCGTCATCGACTTACCGGGAGTCCGCCGTGGACCTGTTCGCCTTTCCTCCGTTCGCCTTTCTTCTCGACACCACCTACCGAACCCTGATGGGCCTGTCTGACCTACTCACCCCTCTCGCGGGCACCGCCGCCGCAGCCCTCGCGATCGTCATCATCACCCTCTTCGTCCGCGCCGCGCTCATTCCCGCCGGCATAGCCCAGGCCCGCTCCGAGCAGGTGCGCATGCGAATCGCTCCCCGACTGCGCGAGATACAGAAGCGGTTCCGAAAGAACCCCGAACGGATGCAGCGGGAGATGATGCAGCTCTACCGCGATGAGAACACCTCACCGCTTGCCGGCATCCTGCCCGCCCTGATCCAGGCTCCGATCGTCGGTCTGATCTACGCCGTGTTTTTGCGCACGACCGTCGCCGATCACCCGAACGACCTGCTGACCGAACACGTCCTCGGGGTACCTCTCGGTACGAGCCTCGTGGGGTCCGCCGGCGTCTTCTCGGTCGAGACGGCTGTCGTGTTCGGCACCCTCATGGTGCTGATGGCAGCAGTCGCCGAGGTCACGCGGCGCATTTTCCGCCCGGCGGTTCCCGCAGAGCCGGATGCCTCGCCCTTGGCATCCGGCGGCGTGCAGCGTGCGCTCGGGTTCTTGCCGTACCTGTCCGTCGTGTTCGCGGCGTTCGTGCCACTGGCCGCCGCGCTCTATCTCGCCGTGACAGTCACTTGGACGCTCGGCCAGCGCTGGGTTCTGCGGCGTCGCTACCCGCTCGAGTGATGTCGCGTTCGCAACGGCGCCGCGTTACGCAGAATCTGCGCCGTTGCGACCACCATCGCCCCTCAGATGACGTCCGCCGACCACGCGTCGGGGTTGCCGAAGCGGTGGGCGGTAATGGTGATCGACTGCTCGTGCAGGAACGGGAGCAGCTCGATGCGGCCCGCCGTTGTCACCTCGTTGTCATAGATCGCGACATCCGGGTCTCCGCCGACGGCCTCGGCGAGCGCGGAATGCAATGCCGCGACGGCGACGGCGCCGCCGACCAAGCGCACCCGGGGCGGGCGGGTCGGCCTGGGCTCGCCGGCGACGGCATCCGCGACATCCTGCTCGGGACGAGCGACGCGGTCGAGCCACTCGTCCTCGGTCTCGACGAAGATGTTCACGTCCTGGTCGCTGAGCGCTCGACGCACCGCCGCGGGCAGGCCGACAGGAGCACTGACGGTGGTCGCCGACCCGGTGCGGATGCCGGCAAGGATGACGCGCAGCAGCGCCTGCCACGTCGCATCCCCCGTCGCCCGGATCGCGACCTCGACGGGCCGGTAGCGGAAGAGGTTGCGCTCCACGCCCAGCCGCGAGACATCCGTCACCCGCCCGAACTCCTCGTTCCAGGCGACCGCGTCCGAGAGCGCGGCGCGGCGAAGCCACTCGAACGCGGGGTAATCGAGTGATGCCTGGGCAGCCTCGATCACCGTCGTGATGCGCGAATCGAGACCACGCAAGTGCAGCGTGGACGAGGGGGCACCGGCATCCGTCCCCCGCCACTTCCCGAGGCCGATGAGGTAATTCGGTCCGCCGGCCTTCGTGCCGGGACCGACCGACGAGCGCTTCCAGCCACCGAACGGCTGCCGCTGCACGATCGCGCCCGTGATCCCGCGGTTCACATAGAGGTTGCCCGCCTCGACGCGGTCGAGCCACATCGCGAGGTCGTCGGGGTTCTGGGTATACAGACCCGCCGTGAGTCCGTACGCGACGGCGTTCTGGAGTTCGATCGCGTGCCCGAGGGAGTTCGCGTGCATGATCCCGAGCACGGGCCCGAAAAACTCCTCCAGGTGCACGCGCGACCCGGGCTGCACCCCGACACGGATGCCGGGACGGAAGAACCGGCCGGCATACTCAGGCCCGACATCCAGCGGCTCGGGCCTGACGAGCCACTGCTCGCCCTCGTCGAGGGTGGTCAGAGCCCACTGCAGCTTTCCGCGTGGCGGTTCGATGACCGGCCCCATCTCGGAGCGCGGATCGGTCGGCGGTCCTACCCGCAGCGACGTCGCGGCATCCACGAGCTGACGCGCGAAGCGCTCCGAGCGCCCGACGGGGCCGACGAGGATCGCGAGCGACGCCGCGGAGCACTTCTGACCCGCGTGTCCGAAGGCGCTCTTGATGAGATCGGATGCCGCGATGTCCAGATCCGCAGACGGCATGATCACCATCGCGTTCTTGCCGCTCGTTTCAGCGAGCAGCGGCAGGTCGGGGCGCCAGGAGCGGAAGAGAGATGCCGTCTCGAAGGAGCCGGTCAGGATGACGCGATCGACATCCGGGTGCGAGACCAGCTGCTGCCCGAGGCCGCCCTCGTCGATGTCGACCAGGGCGAGGACGTCACGCGGAACGCCTGCCGACCACAGCGCCTCGGCTACTACTGCCGCACAGCGCCTCGCCTGCGGCGCCGGCTTGAAGATCACTCCGGAGCCCGCGGCGAGCGCAGCAAGCGCTCCGCCCGCGGGAATCGCGATCGGGAAGTTCCACGGCGGGGTGACGACGGTCACCCGCGCGGGCACGAAGACCGCACCGCTCACCCGATCGAGTTCCCTCGCCGTCGCGGCGTAGTAGTTGGCGAAGTCGACAGCCTCGCTCACCTCGACATCAGCCTCGGCGAACACCTTGCCCGTCTCGGATCCGGCGACCTCGATCAGCTCACCGCGCCGGACCTCCAGCGCCCGGGCCGCCGCCTGCAGCACCGCCGACCGGTCTGCTGCCGGCATCGCGCCCCACCGAGGCGCCGCGTCGCGAACACCCGCAATGATCTCTTCGAGCCGCTCGGCATCCGTGACCCGGGATGCCTCGATCGTGTCATCCCCCGCCGTCGAGACCGCCATGCGCTCGAGAACCTGCCTGGCCCACTCGCGGTTCGCCGGGAGTGCCGGGTCGGTGTCACGCGCGTTTCGGAACCCCGGCGCGCCGGCTGCGACTCCGTCAGACTCGGTCGCGGAATAGATCGCCGTCTCGACGTACTCAACGCCACCGAAGCGGGCGATGCCATCGTCAGATGCCGCGGAGCTGGCGATCCCGAGCACGGCCTGGGTCAAACCCCCGACCTGGGGCGGCGGGGAGTCGCGAAGAATACGCGGTTCGGCGGCCCCGTCTGCGGCTTGCTCGTCCGCGCGGTTCTGGCGGCGGTTGGGTCCGGTCGGAAGCCCGGGATCGGCGGCGCGCTCGAGGGATGCGACGAAACGATCCCGCTCCCGCTCGAACAGCGCAGGATCGTCGGCGAGGTCGAACGCTGCCGACAAGAAGTTCTCACTCGACGCGTTCTCTTCGAGCCGGCGCACGAGATAGCTAATCGCGACATCGAACTCCTGCGGGTGCACGACCGGCACGTACAGGAGCACGTGTCCGACCTCGCGGGAGATCGCCGCGACCTGGCCCTGCGCCATGCCGAGGAGCATCTCGATCTCGATGTCCTCGCGTACTCCGCGCTCGCCCGCGAGCAGCCACGCGTAGGCGATGTCGAACAGGTTGTGCCCTGCGACGCCGAGCCTCACGGCATCCGTGTTCTTCGGCTGCAGCGCCTCGTCGAGGCAGCACAGATAGTTCGCGTCGGCGTCGACCTTGCGGTCGTAGGTTGCCAGCGACCAGTCATGCATGATCGCATCGACGCGCTCCATCGCGAGGTTCGCGCCCTTGACGAGCCGGATCTTGATGCGAGCACCACCATCAGCCACCCGCTGGCGCGCCCACGCGGTCAGCTCTCGCAGTGCCGGCAGGGCATCGGGCAGATAGGCCTGCAGCACGATCCCCGCCTCGAGATCGCGGAGCCGCTCATCTTCGAGGATCCGAGTGAACACCGCGATCGTGAGGTCGAGGTCGCGGTACTCCTCCATGTCGAGGTTGATGAAGGTGCGGCCGCCGTTCTCGGGCAGTCCCGCCGCCGCGGTGAGGTACAGCGGCGTAAGACGCTCGACGACGGCATCCACGATCTCATCGAAGGCCCACATCGAGATGTGACTCGCGATCGCCGAGACCTTCACCGAGACGTAGTCGACGTCGGGCCGACGGATGAGGTCGTGGATGCCCTCGAGTCGGCGCAGCGCCTCGCGCTCACCGAGCACTGCCTCGCCCAGCAGGTTGAGGTTCAGCTTGGCGCCGCCCTCGCGGAGCGCTGCTATTGCGGGGCCGAGCTTGTCGGGCCGTGCGTCGACGACGAGGTGCGAGACCATCTCGCGCAGGGCGCGGCGGGCTATCGGCACGACGGGGGAAGGGAGCACGGGCGCCACTGCCCCACCGACCTTGACGGCGCCGCGCAGGTACCACGGCAGGAACTCCGGCGCGAGCGGGGCGATCCGCGACAGCGTGGATGCCGCCGCCGTCAGACTCTCAGGGCGCATGACGCCGTCGACAAACCCAATCGTGAAGGGCAGACCGTTCGGATCCTTGAGGACTCCGGCGAGGCGCTGCGCCGAGGCATCCGCGGGGAACTCGGCGGCTTCGGCGACCCAGCGTGCGGCGAGGTCGATCGCGCGCGGCGCCAGGTCGCCCGACGGCGCGGATGGCGCCGTGTCGGGGGTCTCCTGCATGCGATCAGCCTACGTCCGGCCGGCCCGCGGAAGAGATTGCGCGGGGCGGTCTTCTCGGGACGTGGCTAACTCCTCACATCCGCGGACTTGAGGAGTCAGCGGCGGGTGAACCGGACCCGATCAGGCCCAGATGCTGGGCGCCTCGGCCTTGGTGGGCGGAAGGGCGGATGCCGCGGCCCAGTCGTGGATCCAGGCCGACACATCCGGGGTGTCGTCAGGCCGCCCAACGGCGGCGAAGAACTCGTCGTGAGTGACCGTGCCCCCGGCGCGCTTGAGCATCCGCGAGCGGATGATTGCTCGCGCAAAAATCTCACCGTTCACCACAGCTCGGTGCTCCAGGTACAGCGCCTTATCGTCGTGGCCGATGAAGCGCGACTCGACGTCGAAGCGCTGCCAGAGCTGAAGCGACTTGCGAAACGAGATGGTCTCGCTCGAGACCACGGCGTACCAGCCCTGCTCGCGCATCGCGTCGAGCAGGCCTGAGCGAACCAGCAGATCCCACCGGCCGAGATCGAACAGCGACAGGTATCGCCCGTTGTTCATATGGCGCAGGATGTCGATATCGGTAGGCATGGTCGTGAGGCGAATCCGCCCAATGCCGGTTGGTGAGACCAGCCCTTCGCGGTGCTTCCGCCACCGCGCCCGCCAGATCACCAGCATCGTTCGCCACATCACGTTCACGAGGGGCGATGCTAGGGGAGAACGCCTCGACGGGGCACCCGGTTGTGGGATTCCCACAGCACGAACCCGCCGCATCCGCCCCGGCTTTGCGCCGATTTCTCTCCCCGTGATCGCCCGCGTAGAGTCTGGCCATGAACGCCGAAACGCAGACGGACGTCATCGTCAGACCCGTGCGTGATGTCGACGCACAGGAACTCGGTCGCGTCCACGCGACGTGCTGGCACGAGACCTACGACCACCTCATCAGCAAGGCAGCACTCGAGAACGTCTCACCGAAGAGACTGGCCGAGCTGTGGACCCATTGGGCAGCCCAGGGCGAGGAGTACCGCATGAGCGCGGCCCTCGTCGACGGCGAGATCATCGGCTTCGTCGGCTCCGGCCCGGCGCGAGACGAAGATGCTCCGCGCGAGCGCGAGCTGTATTTCATCTACCTCCTCGACCCCTTCCACGGCACGGGCGTCGGCCAGCAGCTGTTCGACGCCGCCGTCGATGAGGGCGAGGGGCTCTACCTGTGGGTGGCTGCCGACAACCCGCGCGCTCATCGGTTCTATGCACGCAACGGCTTTGCCCTCGACGGCGCCACGCACGACGAGACCTTCCTCGGCGAGACGCTCACCGAGGTCCGCTTCGTCCGGTGACACCGTCCCGCTCCGTCGAGCGTGACGGGTCGGCCCGAATGGGCCAGCCGTGACGGCACTGCAGGTCTGGGCGCTCGACGGTATCCCCGAGGTCGTCGCCGGCGATGACCTCACCCGCCTGATCGCAGCGGCAGCCGGCGACTCGCTCACGGACGGCGACATTCTCGTGGTGACCTCGAAGATCGTCTCCAAGGCCGAGGGGCGCTTCGTTGCCGCAACCGACCGGGAAGAGACCATCACCGCCGAAACGGTGCGAGTTGTCGCGACACGGGTGACGGCATCCGGCCATGCCACCCGCATCGTCGAGAACCGCCTCGGCATCATCGCGGCGGCCGCCGGCGTGGATGCCTCGAACACTCCCGAGGGCACGGTGCTATTGCTTCCCCTCGACCCGGATGCATCAGCTCGCGCCCTGGCTGCGGGGCTGCGCGAGGCAACCGGAGCCGAGGTCGGCGTGATCATCAGCGACACCCTCGGGCGCGCGTGGCGCGAGGGTCAGACTGATGTCGCGATCGGCGCGGCCGGCATCCACGTGTTCGAAGACCTGCGCGGCGGCACGGATGCCGAGGGGCGGCCGCTTGTCGTGACAATGCCGTGCGTGGCCGACGAGCTCGCAGCCGCGGCCGATCTTGTGAAGGGCAAGACGGGGCGGACACCGGTCGCCGTCGTCCGTGGCCGCGGCGACCTTGTCGGATCCCTCGACCTTCCCGGCGCACGGACGATCATCCGGGCGCGCGAGCACGACATGTTCCACACCGGCGCTGCCGAGTCCTACGCGGACGGGTACGCCCGGGGTCGCGCAGACCAGACCGACACAGACGCGAGCGGCGGGCCGGCAGCTACCTGAGCTACCGACCCGCCGCCGCGTTTAGAGACTGATCAGCGCGCCGAGCGCAGCGACACCTGCCCCGCCGAGACGCTGACCGAGATCGTGCTGTCGGCACCGGGATCACTGCCGAGAGCGTTTCGGAAGTTCCCCGCTGATACATCGGAGGTGACGTCATAGCGGCCGTCGGGCACGACGAGGTTCAGCGAGCCGGCGCTGACCTCGGCACGGATGTCGCTCGGCGGTGCTCCGGTGAAGGCGGCATCCATCGACCCGGCGCTGACCGTGAGGTCCGCCGTATCGATGTCGGCAAGGTCGAGTGTTGCACGTCCGGCCGACAGATCGACGGTGATCTCGTCGGCTGAGCCGGCGAGATCGACCTCGCCCGCACCGACCGAAAGCCCGACGACGCCAAAGTCACCATCGGCGTGGAACGACCCCGCACCCATCTGCAGCTCGGCGTCCAGACCTTCGAGGTTCTCGGGCAGCACGAGCACAGCCCGCCCGCTGCCCCCGAAGACCCATCCCATGCCCCACTCCCAGCGCGGCGAGGCAACAGTCAGGGTGTCACCGTCGCGCTCGAGGGTCCAGCGGTCGCCACCGAACGGCGCCGTGACCTCGAGCTGTGCCTCATCGACATCCGCGTACTCAACCGTCAGCGATCCGGCGTTCAGTTCGACGGCGAGCGCGTCGACACCCGCGACGGCTACCGTCCGCGATTCGGTTGATACGGCCGCGGCGCGGATGGTGCTGAACACCGCCCCCACGATCGTGACGAGGACGATGAGCGCGCCGAAGACGATCAGCAGCACGGCGACCACGGTCGAGGATCCGCGAGTGGTAGCAGCATCCGGGTGCTGCGGCTCGGGTGCCGACGGCGCCGGAGCGGGTGGCGGTGTGAGGTTCGTGGTCATGACAATTCTCCCGTCTGGGGCGGCATCCCGCCGTGAGCGATGTGGGCGAGGGCCGCGAGCACCCGCCGGTTGCCGGAGTCGTCCTGCTCGAGTTCGAGCTTCTGGAAAACCGCCGTGATGTGTTTTTCGACGCTGCCCTCGCTGATGTGGAGGGTGCGCCCGATGGCCTGGTTGGACTCGCCTTCGGCGATGAGTGCGAGCACCGTGGCCTCGCGGTCGGTCAGCCGCTGCATCCGCTCATCCCGGGCTCGCCTGCCCAGCAACTGGGCGACGACCTCGGGGTCGAAGACAGTCCCTCCTGCCGCGATGTCGTCGACGGACTCGAGGAACTCGGCCACGTCGGCTACCCGGTCTTTCAGCAGATAGCCGAGGGCGCCGCCGCGTCCGGCGATGAGCTCGCTCGCGTACCGTTCCTCCACATACTGCGAGAGCACCAGGACGGGAAGATCGGGGCGCGACGCGCGAAGGCTGACTGCAGCACGGATGCCTTCATCGGTGCGGGTCGGGGGAAGGCGAACGTCCAGGATGCACAGCTGAGGGTCGAGGTCAGCTACCGCGTCGGTCAGGCCGTCGGTGTCGCCGAGAGCGGCGACCACCTCGTGCCCGGCATCCTCGAGCAGGCGGACCAGACCCTCCCGCAGCAGGACGGAGTCTTCGCAGATCACGATGCGCATGGCAGGCTCACTTCCACGGTCGTCGGGCCGCCGACGGGACTGTCAACGGAGAAGGTGCCGCCGGCGCCGAGAGCACGGTTCGAAATGCCGTCCAGTCCCCCGCCGGGAATGACCTGGGCACCGCCGATGCCGTTGTCTTCGACGCGGGCCCAGAGCACTCCTCCCTCGCGCTGGCGCACCAGCACCCGCGCTTCGGTCGCACGCGAGTGCTTTGCCGCGTTGGTGAGCGCTTCCGCGATCACGAAGTAGGCGGCGGCCTCCGCTGTCGGTGCGCAGCGCTCGGTGATCCTCACGTCGAGCACAACGGGCACGGGCGACCGGGCAGCCAGGGCGGATAGCGCAGCATCCAGTCCGCGGTCGTCGAGCACGGAGGTGTGGATGCCGCGCGCCAGCTGCCGCAGTTCCGTGATCGCCGCCTTCGTCGACGTGTGGGCCTCGGAGATGAGTTCCTTCGCGGCTGCGGGATCGGAATCGATCTTCTGCTGCGCCAGCCCCAGGGTCATCCCCACCGACACGAGCCGCGGCTGCACGCCATCGTGGAGGTCACGTTCGATCCGGGTGCGCTCGACGTCGGCGGCGCGCACAGCCCCGGCACGCTGCGCCTGGGACTGCCGGGCCTGCTCAGCCAGAAGCGCTTCCCGCGAGGGGATCATGATCGCGCGGGCCAGCACACCGTGCAAGATGGCAAGACCCACGATGGTCGCCAGCGCCAGCAGCGACACGACGATGCCGACCGGGACCGCCCACGCCGTGGACACATCGATCCACGTGCTGCCGAGGCGAACGGCATCCGCTGTTCCGGCGTACAGGGGCGAGAACGCGAGCGCGACACCGGATGCCGTGACGCCGACGAGGCTCAGCACGATCCAGCCGAGGATGGTGGCGATCGCGCCGTTTGCCACAGCGCGCCACATGCCCGGGTCGATGAACTGCAGCCAAATCGTGTGGAGGAAGCCACCGAATCCCGGCTTGGGGCTGCGGCGGGGGCGACGCGCAGGAAGTCCGAAGCGGTAGAGCCCGTCGATGCGCGCGTTCTCGAGCCAACTCAGCGCGAACAGCACGTACACGAAGGCCAGCAGGAAGAGGAGCCCGATCCCGATCACGGGCAGAAGCCCGAGGCCGAGACCCAGAAGCGTCATGAGAATGGCGAACACCCCGGGGCCGATCACACCGAGCGCGGCGAGCTGGGCGATCGCGCCAGCCACGCGCGCGGGCGTCGCGACGGGCCGAGGTGGCGAATACGTTGTCGTCATGCCTCCACGGTAGGTTCCGGCATCCGCTTTCCGCGTCCCTGCCAGCCGGTCGAATCACGGGGGGATAACCCCCGACATCCGGCCGGGCTCGCCGGGTCCTGACGGATGCCGCCCGAACCCGACCCCGTCAGCGGCTGGACACCGTGCCGAACAGGCGCGCGATCGGCGCCAGTACGAGCGGGCGCGCCGCAACCCACGCTGCCGCAATCACGATCATCGACAGGACGAACAGCCAGAAACCGACCCAGTTCTCGGCGTCAGTGGCTGCGTACATGTGGTTGAGGTTGCGCAGGGCCCCGGTCGCAAAGACCAGGATGACGTGGACGATGATGAACGCGACGAAGTACAGCATCACGGGGAAGTGCACCGTGCGTGCCCACTCGACCGGGTAGGCCCGGTTCAGCGCCTTCGCGTTCTTCGGCCAGATCCCGCTCATCCGCACGCCGGTGATGATCGCCAGCGGAGCCGCGATGAACACCGTCGTGAAGTATGCGAGCTGCTGCAGCGAGTTGTAGTTGACCCATCCGTTCTCGGTCGGCCAATCCAGCGACACGTACTGCAGCGCCGCCGACAGGGCATTGGGGAACACTTCCCAGCTTGTGGGAACGATCCGCATCCACTGTCCGGTCACGAACAGCAGCACCACGAAGATGAGGCCGTTCACGATCCACAGGATGTCGAGGGCTTGGTGGAACCAGATCGTCAGGCTGACCTTGCCCTTGGGCTTGTTCCGCGGCGCCCAGAACACGCTCGGGCGCTTCTCGGTGCGGATGGTGAGGCCGGACCGGATGATCAGCACCATCAGGAACACGTTGAAGAAGTGCTGCCATCCGAGCCACGCCGGGAAGCCCACCGGCGCACCCTCGGGCAGGTGGTACTCGCCGGGGTAGGTCGTAAGGAAGTCCTGCATCCCATCAAGCGAGAGCAGCCAGCGCACCGCAAGCACCGCCATGCCCGCAGCGAAGAGCAGCCCGAGGCCGCCCACGATGACGGCGCCTGCCCACTGCGTGCGTGTGAACGGGCCGACGCGGGCGGGCTCTGGCCGCGGCGCGGGGCGCGTGCGGGCTGATGCCCCCTCCCAGACCGTCGGCGTGAACGGGAGCGGCACGCTGACGTCATGTGCCGGAGCACTGACCACTGAGGTCTCGGCAGGGGCGGCATCCGGGTGCGCTTCGCTTGCCGCAACACGCCGTGCGTCGTCGTCGGAGCCGGCGTTTTCGGGCAACCGAGCCTCGGCGCTGGATGCTGCAATCGCCGCGACCATCTCGGCGGTCGGCCACGGCTCGCCACCCGGAACACGAGGCAGGCCCCGACGTACGGGGCGCGCGGCACCTTCGTTTGCCGCAAACCGCGCTTCGTCCGTCGCCGACGCGGCGTGTTGCGGCAAGCGAGACTCAGGGGCGCCGGATGCCGCATCCGTCACCGCCGTGGCGGTCACTCCCGTGTGTGCTGCAGTTTCGTGCGACTGCTGTGCATCTTCCCGCAGCGCTTGCACAGAAGTGCCGCGCTCGGGGGACGGCGCGGCCGGCGGCCACGGCTCGCCGCCGGGGACGCGGGGCAGACCCCGGCGCACAGCCCGTGAAGCCGGCGCGACTGTGGCGGCATCCGTCGCTGCGGCGACCCCTGCGGGTGCGGCAGTTTCGTGCGACTGCGGCGCATCTGTCCGCAGCTCCTGCGCAGAACTGCCGCTCTCGTGTGAGCCGCCGGCAGGCACGGATGCCGCAGCCGGCGTGGCCGCGGAGGGTGCGGGTGCTTCCGCGGACTCCGCGGCCGCCCCGCCGGGCGTCTCTCCGGCGGGCGGCCAGGGGTCGCCGCCCGGGATGCGGGGCAGCCCGCGCCGCAGGGTGCGCGCGTAGGTCGCCATGGGGTCAGGCCTTCTTCGTCTGCAGCGTCTCGATCAACTGCGGCACGACGGTGAAGAGGTCTCCGACGACGCCGAAATCGGCGATCTCGAAGATCGGGGCGTCGGCATCCTTGTTGATCGCGACGATCGTCTTGGCCGTCTGCATGCCGGCCTTGTGCTGGATCGCTCCGGAGATGCCGAGCGCGACATACAGCTGCGGAGCAACCGAGACACCGGTCTGACCGACCTGCGCGGACTGGGCGATGTAGCCGGCGTCGACCGCAGCACGCGATGCACCGACGGCGGCGCCGAGCACATCGGCGAGTTCCTCGACGAGGGCGAACTTCTCCTCCGAGCCGAGGCCACGCCCGCCCGAGACGACCTTGGCGGCGCCGCGCAGCTCAGGCCGCGCCGAGGTCACCACGACCTCTTCGACAGACCCGACGGTCGCGGCCTTGCGCCCGGATGCCGCCACCTCGAGCTTCTCGGCGACAAGCGGCTGAGCCTCCGCTCGCGCATCGATCGAGCCCTGGCGCACCGTGATGACGGGAGCACCGAAGGTAGCCGCTGCCTCGACGTTGTAAGCGCCGCCATACACGGAGTGGTGCGCCACGATTCCCTCGTCGTCGCGGGTCACGCCGACAGCATCCACGCAGAGCGCCGAACGAGACCGGGCAGCGTACCGGCCCGCGGTCTCGCGCGACTCGATCGAGTGCGACAGCAGCACGGCGTCAGGATTCACGAGCGCCGCGGCGGCAGCCACCGCATCGGTCGCCGGCACACCCAGCGCCGCCCCCTGGCCCTCTGGCGTGGCGGTGAGCACCAGCGCGGCGCCGAGTTCAGCGGCCGTGGGCGCGAGGGTCTCGGCGTGCTCGCCGACGATCAGAGCGACGGGGGTTCCCACGCCGGCCGCAGCACCCAGCAGGCCCGCGGCGCTTGGGGCGAGCGTGCCACCGGGCGTGACATCGAGAACGACCAGAACAGCGTCAGCTGCAATATCCACCATCATCTGCCCCTTAGACCAACCGGTTCGAGATCAGGAACTCGGCGAGCTTCACGCCCGCATCGCCCTCGTCGACGACCTTCACGCCCGCCGCCCGCGGCGGCTTCTGTGCCACCGCGATCATGATCGAGCGAGCGGCATCCGGGTCATCGGCGGTGACGCCGAGATCGGCGAGCGAGACCGTGTCGACCGGCTTCTTCTTGGCCGCCATGATCCCCTTGAAGTTCGGGAACCGCGCATCGGGCAGCCGTTCGGTGATCGAGATCACGGCGGGAAGAGCAGCGGATGCCGTCATCGACCCACCGTCGACCGACCGCTCACCCGAGACCTCAGATTCGGTGATGGTCACGGAGTTCATGCTCGTGATGCTCGGCACATCCAGCAGTTCGGCGAGCATCGCCGCCATGACCCCACCCGATCCGTCGGTGGACTGGTTTCCCGTGATCACGAGGTCGAACCCGGCCCGTGAGATCGCGGCGGCCAGGGTCTGTGCGGTGAGCCCCAGATCGGCACCCAGCAGCGCGTCATCGACGACGTGCACGGCGGATGCTGCCCCCATAGCGAGCGCCTTGCGCACCGATCCGGTTGCCGACTCCGGCGCCATCATCACGACGACGACCTCGGTGCCGGGGTTGGCGTCCGCGTACGAGAGCGCGACCTCGAGCGAGCGCTCACCGATCTCGTCGATGACGGCATCGCTTGCGCCTCGATCGGCCAGTCCCGTCTCGAGATTCAGTACTCGATCCCCCCACGTGTCGGGGACCTCTTTCACCAGGACGAGAATCCTCATCGCGCTCCTCCTTCTTGCATCGAGTCTATGGTCGCGCCAGCCCAGGGCGAATCCGTGCGGGTGAATCGGTCACCGGCCGGTGAATCGGGGGGCGCGCTTCTCGCGGAAAGCGGCCATCCCTTCCTTCTGGTCGTCGAGGGCGAACAGTGCGGCAAACGCCTGCCGTTCGAACCTCAGCCCCTCGGCAAGTCCGCTCTCCTGTGAGGCGCGCAGGGCTTCCTTGGCCGCGTAGGCCACGGGCAGTGACTTCGCGGCGATCGACTCGGCGACCGCCATCGCCTCGTCGGCAAGATCTGCGGCCGCAACCACTCGGGATACGAGGCCCGCGCGCTCGGCCTCGACGGCATCCATCATGCGCCCCGTCAGGACAAGCTCGGCGGCCTTGTAGTAGCCGATCGCGCGGGTCAGGCGCTGCGTGCCGCCCAGGCCCGGAATGACTCCCAGGGTGATCTCCGGCTGCCCGAACTTCGCGGTGTCGGCGGCGAGGATGATGTCGCAACTCATCGCGAGCTCGCACCCGCCTCCGAGTGCGAAGCCCGAAACGGCGGCGACGATCGGTGTGCGGGCCCGGCCAAGGGCCTCGAGGCCGACAAAGGGGCTGTCGACTGTCATGTCGCGCACCGTCTTGTCGGCCATCTCCTTAATGTCGGCGCCCGCGGCAAAGGCGCGCTCCGAACCGGTCAGCACGATGCATCCGATCTGCTCGTCGGCATCGAGAGCTGCCACTGCCGCGCCAAGCTCGGTGGCGAGGGTCGAGTTCAGCGCATTGAGCGCCTCGGGCCTGTTCAGCTGGATCCAGCCCACGCGACCGCGCGTGTCGACCAAGATCGTCTGGAAATCACCGGTGTTCTCGGTCACGTTCGCTCTCCTTCTTCGGTGTCGCTGGGGCGTGCCGGCCGGATCGATCCTGCCGAATCCACAGGCGGTGTCGCCAACCGATTGTCGGTTGGCTACAGCCGCTCGATGATGGTGGCGTTCGCCATCCCGCCGCCTTCGCACATCGTCTGCAGTCCGTAGCGTCCGCCGCTGTGTTCGAGCGAAGCCAGGAGGGTCCCGAGCAGGCGGGTTCCGGATGCGCCGACCGCATGCCCGAGCGCGATCGCGCCGCCCCACGGGTTGAGTTTGTCGGGATCGGCGCCGAGTTCCCGCTGCCACGCAAGTGGTACTGACGCGAAAGCCTCGTTCACCTCGTAGGCGTCGAGGTCATCGATCGTGAGCCCTGCCCGGTCGAGGATCCTCCGGGTTGCCGGGATCGGTGCGGTGAGCATCATGATCGGGTCATCGCCGACCGCGGCAAAGGCGTGGAAGCGGGCGCGAGGCGTCAGGCCCAGCGCATTCGCGCGTTCCTCACTCATAATGAGCGCTGCTGAGGCGGCATCCGTCAGCGGCGACGAGTTTCCCGCGGTGATCCGCCAGTCGACGTCGGGAAAGCGCTCGGCGAGTTCCGGTGTGCGGAACGCCGGCGCAAGGCTCGCCAGCTGTTCGGCGGACGTGCCGGCTCGAATCGTCTCGTCGGCGTCCACGAGCCCGCCCGGCGTGACGACCGGCAGCACGTCAGCCGCGAAACGGCCTGCCGCCGCGGCTTCGGCGGCCCGTCGGTGCGACTGGGCAGCATACGCGTCGAGCTCATCTCGTCCGAGGCCCCACCGCGCCGCGATAAGTTCCGCGGAGACGCCCTGGTTCACGAGGCCCTCAGGGTAGCGGCGACGGATGCCGTCGGCATCCGCACCGCCGGCACCAGCCGATCCCAGCGGAACGCGGCTCATGGACTCGACGCCCGCCGCGATCACGACGTCATAGGCACCGGCAATGATCCCGTGGGCCGCGAAGTGCACAGCCTGCTGGCTCGAGCCGCACTGCCGGTCGATCGTCGCGGCCGGCACCGACTCGTCGAAGCCCGCCGCAAGAACAGCCTGACGAGCGATGTTGGCGGCCTGGTCGCCGACCTGACTGACGCACCCCATCAGGACGTCATCGATCTGGCGCGACTCGAGCCCGTTGCGCTCGAGGATCGCGGTCAGCGTGCCGGCTGCGAGGTCGACGGGATGCACACCGGAGAGCGCGCCTCCGGGCTTGCCCCGACCGGAGGGCGTCCGGACGACGTCGACGATGACGGCGGTGGTCACTCGGCGGCCTCCTCCGGGCGCTCTTGCACGTTGATCGCGGAGGTGTCGGGTACGTAGCCCTCGATGTGGCGCTCATCGGGGCCGTTGTACGCCGACAGCGGCCGGATGAGCGCGTTCGAGGCCTGCTGCTCCATGATGTGTGAGGTCCAGCCCACAACGCGGGCAGCGACGAACAGCGGCGTGAAGGTCAGCGTGTCGAAGCCGATCAGGCTGTAGGCCGGACCCGACGGGTAGTCGAGGTTCGGGTAGATGCCCTTACGCGCCACGAACTCCGATTCGAGGGCGTCGTAGAGGGCTGCGACATCCGGGCGGTCGTAGTGGGCGACAAGGGTGTCGAGCGCCGCCTTCATGGTGGGAACGCGCGAGTCACCGCGCTTGTACACGCGATGCCCGAAGCCCATGATCTTGCGCTTCTCGGCGAGAGCCGTGTCGAGCCACGCTGACACGTTCTCGGCCGAGCCGATCTCGTCGAAGATGTGCAGCACTGCCTCGTTCGCGCCACCGTGCAGGGGTCCCTTCAACGCGCCGATCGCACCTACCACTGCGGAGTAAAGGTCGCTGAGGGTCGAGGTGATGACGCGGGCAGTGAATGTCGACGCATTGAATGAGTGCTCGGCGTACAGGATCATCGAGCGGTTGAACGCTTCGACGACGACCTCGTCCGCTTCTTCACCGAAAGTCAGCCAGAGGAAGTTCGCGGCGTAGTCCAGATCGTCGCGAGCTTCGACCGGCTCGAGCCCGTGGCGGCGCCGCTGCCCGTAGGCGACGATCGCCGGAAGTTCGCCGAAGAGACGGATGCTGCGCTCGAGGTTCTGCTGCGGAGTGCCCACCGCGTCCATGACATTCACGATGCCGCGGGTCTCACGCGCCCCGATGACACTGACGGCTGTGCGCACCTCATCCATCGGATGAGCATCGAGCGGGATGAGATCGATCGCGGCCCTCACGTCGGGCTGCAGTGCGCGGTTCTCGCGCTCCGTCTTGCGCAGAGTGGCAAGCTGCTCGTCTGAGGGCAGCTCGCCGGTCCACAGCAGGTGCGCGACGGCTTCGACAGGCTGTGTGGCGGCGAGCTCCTGAACCGGGTATCCGCGGTAGAGCAGGCTGTTGCTGTCGGGGTTGACCTTGCTGACTGCCGTGTAGTCGACGACGACGCCGGCAAGCCCCTTCTTGATGTCGGTGTCGGCCATGCTCACTCCTTCGTGATGGGTGCAGAGACAGTGAAGTTGAAGATGCTCGAGTCGAAGTGGTTGTACTGCTCGTAATCGATCAGGTCGTAGAGGTCGGCGCGGTGCTGCATCTCGTCGAGCCTGTCGCGCAGGTGCCCCTTCGTCTCCAACTCATCGAGCGCACGCCCCGCGGAGCCCATGGCGATCCGCAGCAGCGAGACCGGCCAGATCACAATGTTGATCCCGGCCGAGCGCAACTGCGCCGTCGAGAACAGCTCGCTCTTCCCGAACTCGGTCATGTTCGCGAGCACCGGCACATCCAGCGCCGCACGCATCCGCTCGAACTCGCCGAGATCACGCATCGCCTCGGGGAAGATCGCGTCGGCACCGGCATCCACCAGCGCCTTCGCGCGGTCGATCGCGGCATCCAGTCCCTCGATGGCACGGATGTCGGTGCGAGCCATGATGAGGAAGTTCTCGTCCCGACGCGCGTCGACGGCGGCACGGATGCGTTTGACCGCGGTGTCAGCATCGACGACGGCCTTCCCGTCGAGGTGACCGCACCGCTTGGGGTTGATCTGATCCTCGATGTGGGTGCCCGCAAGGCCTGCGTCTTCGAGGGTCTGAATGGTGCGTGCCACGTTCATCGGCTCGCCGAACCCGGTGTCGGCGTCGATGATCGCCGGAAGCTCGGTCATCCGGGCGATCTGCTGCCCGCGGCCCGCGACCTCGGTGAGGGTCGTCAGGCCGATGTCGGGGAGCCCGAGGTCGGCCGCAAGGACGGCACCGGAGATGTAGACCCCCTCGAAGCCCTTGCGCTCGATCAGGCGCGCCGACAGCGGGTTGAAGGCTCCCGGGAATCGCAACAGCTCTCCCGACGCAAGGCGCTCCCGAAACAGCCTTCGCTTCTCGGCCGCGGATGTCTGGCTGTAGAGCATCAGAAGAGCCCCTTGGGCGCGGGCGCCGAGGCGAGAACACCGATTCTCGCGACGATGTTGAGCTGCCCGACCTCGTCTGCCGAGAGCTCAGGGAGGCGCTGGGCGAGGTCGAGGAACCGTTCGATCTCTTCGGGAGCGAGCACGGGCTCGGCAAGCAGCCGGAACTTGCGAACGTAGTCCTCGCGAGCGAACGGCCGCGCGCCCAACGGGTGCGCGTCGGCAACAGCGATCTCGTCGACAACGGTGGAACCGTCGGCCATAACGATCTCCACGCGACCCCCGAAGGCCTTCTCGTCGGGGTCCTCGGAGTGGTAGCGGCGCGTCCACTCGGCATCCTCGGCCGTCGTGATCTTGCGCCAGAGCTCCACCGTGTCGGGCCGTGCGGCACGTTCGGGAAGATACGAGTCGACGTGATGCCACGCGCCGTCCTGCAACGCGACCGCGAAAATGTACGGGATCGAGTGATCGAGGGTCTCGCGGGATGCCTGCGGGTCGTACTTCTGCGGGTCGTTCGCCCCCGAGCCGATGACGTAGTGCGTGTGGTGGCTCGTGTGCAGCACGATGCTCGCGATGTTGGCGGGGTCGCGCAGCTCGGGGCGCTCGGTACCGAGCTTGCGGGCCAAGTCGATCCACGCCTGCGCCTGGTACTCGGCCGAGTGCTCCTTCGTGTAGGAGTCGAGGATCGCCCGCTTGGACTCGCCCGGCGCCGGAAGCGGCACCTCGTAGGCGGCATCCTTGCCATCGAGCAGCCAGGCGATCACGCCGTCCTCGCCCTCATAGATGGGGCTGGGGCTCGTCTCACCGCGCATCGCCCGGTCCACGGCTTCGACTGCCATCTTGCCGGCGAAGGCAGGGGCGTGGGCCTTCCACGTCGAGATCTCGCCCTTGCGGGACTGGCGGGTCGCGGTGGTCGTGTGCAGGGCCTGCCCGACGGCCTGGTAGATCGTCTCGACGGACAGGCCCAGGAGGGTGCCGATGCCGGCAGCTGCCGACGGACCGAGGTGTGCGACGTGGTCGATCTTGTGCTTGTGTAGCGAGATCGCGCGCACGAGGTCCATCTGGATCTCGTAGCCCGTCGCGAGACCCCGCACCACCGCGGCACCATCGGCCCCGACGTGCTGGGCGACGGCCAGGATCGGCGGGATGTTGTCACCCGGGTGAGAGTACTCGGCAGCCAGGAACGTGTCGTGGTAGTCGAGCTCACGCACCGCGACTCCGTTTGCCCACGCCGCCCACTCCGGACTCGTGCGACGCTCGTTCGCGCAGCCGAAGACCGTCGATCCGGCACCGCTGACCGACACCGCGTGGTCGAGCGCCTGCTGTCGTGCAGCACTCACCGGTCGGCGAGTGAGGGATGCCGCCGCAACCGCGGCGTTGTCGATCACGCGGTTGATGATCATGTCGACGACCTCGGGTTCGACCGCTACCGGGTCGGCGGCAACCTCCGCGATGTGCCAGGCGAGTTGTCCCTCGCGGGCGAGGTTCTCGTCGCTGCGGTGGACGCGGACGTGATGCGTGATGGTCATGCTGCTCCGGATTCGGTGCGGGCCTCCGACAGGGAGGCGAGGATGCTGGTGAGGGCGTTGTGGAGGTGGACGTGAGTTGCGTGGGCGGCAAGGTCGGCATCCTGCGCCGCGATCGCGTGCGCAATCAGGGCGTGTTCGCCGACGGAGGCGGAAAGACGGTCGGGATTCTCGCGGGCGAGGCGCCGGACGCGCACGAGGTGAGTGCGGATGGTGTGCAGCGCCGAGCTGAGGTAGGCGTTGTCGACGGCGTCGTCGAGGGCAGCATCGAACCGAGCGATCAGGTCGTAGTAGTGCTCCCGCCCTTCGCCGCGAAGCGACGTGCGGTCGAACTCGGCGGCGAGCGCCGCGAACGCGGCAGGGTCGGCGTGCGTCGCGGCAAGGCGCGCCGCAGCTTCTTCGAGCGCCCGGCGGAACTCGAACAGGGCACGGATGTCATCAGCATCGACGTCCGACACGACAGTGACCCTCGGCGACTGTTGCACGACGAGCCCGTCTGCAGCCAGGCGCGCGAGCGCCTCACGCAGTGGCGTACGGCTCACACCGAGGCGGGCCGCCTGCTCGACTTCGCCGAGCACGGCACCCGCGGGTAGGAGGCCGTCTTGGATCTCGGTCAGGAGCGTCCGGTACGCACGATCGCTCGCTCGCATGGACTCTCCCTTCCCCGCCTCCATGTATACACAAAAGCTATCCAGCTATCAATACTGGTTCCTGTGATAGCTCTAGGTATACAAAGAGCGACGGTTCGCTAGGAGCCGTCCGTTCCCGGCGAGCCCTCGTACAGGCCGATGACATTCCCGTCGGGGTCGCTGATGACCGCCCACCAGCTCGTGTCATCGATCGGCTGCTTCGACATCAAGACGGCGCCACCGGCATCCGTCGCCGACGCGACAGTCTCGTCGATCGAATCCACCTCGACGTAGGACCGCGGCTGCGTGAAGCCCTCACTGCGTGGGGCGAGGCCCCCACCGCTGATCTGGTTCGGCGCCTGCCACATCGGGTAGCCCTCGAAACCGGGAGCCTCTCGGATCTGCCACCCGAAGAGCCGTTCGTAGAACGCTGTCGCTGCCGCCATGTCGGCGACCGGAATGTCGATGTGCGTGATGTCACCGTGTGCCATGTCGTTCTCCTCGATGAGCGCTGAGCAGCCGGGACTCACCCGACGGTGCAAGTCTGATCGTCGCGCGGGGCACTGACAAGGGCGTTCGTCACGCCGAACCTGCAATGCACACCGTGCGACGATGAGGCAATGGATGACGCATCGGCTGCCGAACTGCGGAGGCTCCGCGCCCGGGCATACGGCCCCGACGCCGACCTGCTCGAGGACCCCGCCGCCAGCTCGCGCCTGATGGAACTTGAAGCACAGCTTCGAGCGGAGCGCGAGGCAGAGCGGCCTCCGGTGGCTACGGCGTCCAGCGCATCCGGAACGGGCCGCGAGCCAGGCCCAGCCGCCGAGGCACAATCGCCCGATGCGCCCGCCGCAGACCTCGACGCCGAAGCCGCAGACGACCCGGCGACACGCCGCCTGTGGGCACTGGTGCGCATGCTGACCTCGCGGCTGCCACCTGTCGCGACCGCCATCGTCGCCGTGTCGATCGCAGCGGCGATTGCGTTGACGGCATCCATCGTCTGGGGACTCGCGTCTCTTCCCATGATCTCGCAGACAAGCGCGAGCCGTCAGGTAGCCACTCTCGAGATCGATGACGACGTTGCGATACCCGAGGGATTCTTCGGCACGACGTCGGAGCAGGCCATCGCCTACGAGTACTACGGGCTTCTGATGGCGCAATCGTCGGCCATGAGCCCGAACGGGGAGAGCGAGTGTCTTATTGGGCTGGACGAAGACGACCTGACTGCCGATGGTCAAGGCGTGAACGGGCCGTTCTACTACGGATGCCGGGCCGGGGCCTTCCCCGCGACGATCGAAGTTCCCTTGGATGACACAGCGCCGGAGCGCTTGCGCGCGCAGTTCCCCGAGGGCGGCGCGCTGCAGTTCGTTCTGCAGGGTGACCGGATCGGCGTCTTCTGGGACGGCGGCGCGACCGCGGCCTAGCTTCCGAGACGAACGCGACAACCGTGTGCAACCCCAAGGATCCAGGCGGAGGTTGGTGGGCGCGGGCCATGCGAGCATGAAGCGATGAACGAGGATGCTGCCGCTGAACTGCACGCGCTTCGGGCGCGAGCATACGGCCCCGACGCCGACATCCTCCGCGACCCGGCAGCGTACGAGCGGTTGCGCGAGCTCGAGGAGCAGCTGCGGAGTGCGCAGCGCTCGCCGGAGCACAGCGATGCGCTCACAGATACACCGCCAGCGGCATCCGGCACCGAAGAGGCCACCCCGTCGACGGGCGTGTCCGCCTCGGCCAGCGCCGACGCCCCAGATTCCGCGGGCGCGCCAGCACCCAGCAGCGGCGAACCGGCGCTGGAATCAGCGAGCCGAGCGACCTGGTCGCCACTCACCCGCGTGCCCCCGCCTGCGCGCGCCCTCTGGCTCGTCTCTGTGCTAACGGCAGCGACGCTTGCGGCGACCGTCACGTGGGGCCTCGCATCGATTCCGGTGATCGCCGAAGGCTCGGGAGCACGGCAGATTGCGGCGCTCGTTCCGGATCCGTCGGTCACCGTTCCGCCATTCGGGGATCCGTCGGAGCAAGAACCCGGATTCGAATTCGCCGGGTTCACCTTGGCGCGCGTCTCCAACCTCACCTATGACACGGTCCAGAAATGCCTGATCGTGATCCAGACGGAGCTCGTGGATGTTGACGCTGGCAGCATCGGGGGCCCCACATACTACGGCTGTGGCGGAGGCGATTTTCCCCCGATTGTCGCCGTTCCGCTCGGGTCCGACGCGCCGGCAGAGGCTCTCGAACGCTTCGGGGAAGGATCCGCGCTCCAGTTCGTGCTGCAGGGCGATCGTGTGGGCGTCTTCGTCGACCCCGCCCCGCAGAACCCCGTCAACTAGCGCTGCGGCTGCCGAGCGTCTCAGCAAGCGCGGCGAGCGCGGGCCGCTGCGACACGGTGAGTTTCTCGGCAGCGACGGCCTGCGGCATCCAGGCGACGCGGTCGACCTCGGGGAAGCTGGCCATCCGCCCCGAGCGGGGCGGCCACTCAAGCTCGAACTCCCCGAAGACCGGGCGCGAGATATCGAGCCCGGTGTCCTCAATGGCGAAGACGCTGATCGTCTTGCGTGATGCCGCGAAAGACCCGAGCTCGACCACAGGGCCATCCGGCGGATCGATCCCGAGCTCCTCACGGAACTCGCGCCGCGCGGCCTGAAGTGGGGACTCCTCCGCCGGGTCATATTCGCCCTTGGGGATCGTCCAGGCTCCGGCATCCTTGCGCTGCCAGAACGGTCCACCCTTGTGGGCGATGAGTACCTCGAGGGCGCTCGAGCCACCCGACGCGGAGACAGCGAGGCGATACACCAGCAAGCCGGCGCTCGTTACCGGCATCAGCCGGCGCCGTCTCGGCGCCGCAGCGCCGCGCGAAGGCTCCGCACGAGCAGCAGCAGACCGCCCAGGCCGACGACACTGCCAAGGAACGGGAACAGGGGAACGTCCTCGGTCAGTTGCGGTCCGCCCGAGGAAATCGCCAGGGCGATGCCCGTGGCCAGCAGAGTCACACCGACGAGCGTGCTCGTCACCTGGCCGAGCATTCCCTCGATCCATCGCCGCTCACCCGCACCCTCGAACGAGCGAAGGCGCACCGAGAAGGTGCCCTGTTCGAGGGAGCGCGAAATGTTCTCCAGGCGCCGCGGCACGCGGCGCACCTGCTCCAGAGCGAGCACGAGCTGCGTCTGCGCCGACAGCGCTGCGGCACGCAGCGACAGCATGCTGCGGGCGAAGTGCGGTGCCCGCGTAAGCGCCTGACCGACCATGTCGTAGCCCGGATAGACACGGCGGAGGCTCCCCTCGAGCGAGCCGAGAGTCCGGAATACCAGCAGCAGAGACGGGGGCATCGCCAGTCGGTGGTGGCGGAGGGTGTCGAGCAGAAGCCGGAAGACATCCTCGCCCGCGGGGGCGTTGCGAACCCGCGTGATGATCGCTCCGACATCACGCTGCAGCGCTGCCTGATCGGCGCCCGCCGGGTCGGGTTCGCACAGCAGCAGCACGATATCGGTGGCGGCCTGATCATCGTCGGCGGCGATCGCTGTCAGCAGCGGCACGAGAAGGCGCCGCATACTGGCCTCCAGTATGCCCACGGCGCCGAAATCGATCAGGGCTACCTCTCCGTCATCGCAGAGGATCAGGTTTCCCGGATGCAGGTCGGCGTGGAAGACCCCGCGCACGGCGATCTGCTCGAACACGGCATCCAGGACCCCGTCGGCGAGCGCGCGGGCTGCGCCCGGCTCCACCACTCCCTCGGGGAGCTTGCCGAAGGGCACCCCCTCGATGCGCTCTTGCACGATCATTCGCTGGGTGCACAGATCCGGAAAGACCCGGGGAACCCGCAACGGCATCGCGTGCGTCTTCGCGATGGCGCCCCGCAGCATCTCGGCGTTGGCCACCTCGATGCGATAGTCGAGCTCCTCGGTGAGTGCGCGCGAGAACTCGGCGACAAGGGCGACGGCACCATAGTCGGCTGCCCACGCAGTGCGACGTTCGGCATCACGCGCGAGGCGCTCGAGGATGTCGAGATCGGTGGTGACTTGGGCGCGTGCGGAGGGCCGCTGGATCTTCACGACGACGCGCTCGCCCGACACCAGCGTCGCGGCGTGCACCTGGGCGACGGATGCCGCAGCCATCGGCTCCGACTCGATCTCTGCGAACACCTCGGTGATCGGCCGCCTGAGTTCGGCACGGATCGCCGCTTCGGCCTCCGGCCAGGGAATCGGGGTCGAGTCCATTTGCAGCGTCGAGAGCGCTTCGATGAGGTCTCGCGGCAGCACGTCCTCGCGCGTCGAGAGCACCTGGCCGAGTTTGACGAAGGTGACGCCGGCCTCGGCCAGGGCCGCCACCAGCGCCTGGGGCAAGGCATCCCGCGCGGCATCCGATCGGCCGCGGTACATTCCCAGGCCGTGCCGGGAGGCGATGGCAACGATCTGCGCGTATCGGCGGGCGCGATCGCGCCGACGGAACGCCTCCCGGACGATCGTCACCGGATTTCCGAGCGGGCGACTGGGCCAGAGGAACTCCAGGGTGACGAGGATGACGACGACGACGGCGAAGATCCAGCCGAGTACGAGGGCGACGAAGGCCACCACGATCGGGCTTTCGACGACGACGCGATCACCGTCGATGACGTCGGCCTGCTCGAACACCCACGCTGTCAGCGGAAGTGAGCCAAGGAACACCACGGCGGAGGTCACGAGAGCGCGAACCCATCCGATCTGGGCGTCGAGGAGTCGCCTGCTGACCCATGCGGACAGCGCAGCGAAGGCGGCAGTGAGCAGAAGGACAGCAAGCCAGATCGGCATGTCCCGATTGTGTCAGCAGCATGATCCGGGCGCACGAACTGCACCGAAACCCGGCCGCATAGCGCCACCGTCTACGCTGTCTCGCGACGCCGCCCTCTCACCAGACCCGGAAGGCCCCCATGGACGAGACCCCTGTTGCAGCCGCACCCGCCGGGCGCTTCGCCGGAGAGGAGCTTGCAGGCGGCATCCGCGTCTGGCGCGGCATCCGCTATGCCCAGGCCCCGACCGGCGACGCCCGCTGGCGCGACCCTGTTCCGGCCGAGCCGCTGGATGCCGGCGTGACGGTCGAGGTGACAAGCTTCGGGCCCGCCGCACCGCAGAAGGCGAATCCGGCCATGGACCTCGGGCCGGACCCGATCTTCGACGAGGACTGCCTCTTCCTGAACGTCTGGAGCGGGGCGGATGTTGATGCTCCGGCTCCGGTCATGGTGTGGCTGCACGGCGGGGCTTACACGTTCGGCTCCAGCAGCCAGCCGGTCTATGACGGCGAAGCCCTCGCGGGCCACGGCGTGGTCGTAGTGACGATCAACTACCGCATCGGCGCGCTCGGATTCCTCGATCTGTCGAGCAAGTCCACCCCGGAGCATCCCTTCGACGGAAACCTCGCCCTGAAGGACGTCATGCTGGCGTTGCGCTGGGTGCAGCGGAACATCGCAGCGTTCGGGGGCGACCCCGAGCGCGTGACCGTCTTCGGCGAGTCCGCGGGCGCGGGCCTCGTGACGACGCTGCTCGCCGTCCCGAGCGCTGCGGGGCTCTTCTCGCGCGCGATCGCCGAATCCTCGCCGGTCTCGAGCGTCTACGACGCGGCCCGGGCCGAGACCGTCACCGACCTGTTCTTGGCGGCGGTCGGTAATCCCGCCCCGGCAGATCTGCGAACACTGCCGGTCGACACGATCGTCGAAGCCGGGATGACGGTGTTCGCGGAAGTCCCGGCACAGCATCCGGGAACGATCGCGTTCGGTCCCGTCATCGACGGCGACCTGCTGCCCGAGGCGCCGGCGACAGTCCTTGCCGAGGGGCGTGGTCTGCCGGTACCGCTGTTGATCGGCACAAACAAGGACGAGGCATCCCTCTTCCGGATGATGAAGTCACCGCTCATGCCCATCCGCGAGGAGCAGATCGAGCAGATGCTCGCCGAACTCGGCACCGAACGCCCCGGTATCGACCTGCCGTCGATGGCGCAGGTGCTCTCAGCGTACGAGGGCGTTCGTCACCACGCGGTCGGGCTGGGAATCGCCCGTGACATCGGATTCCGGATGCCGACGCTCTGGGCCGTCGAGGGCCATTCCCGCGTCGCGCCGGTCTGGCTCTACCGCTTTGACCACGCGACGCCGATGCTGCACCTGCTGCGCATCGGCGCAACGCACGCGACCGAGCTCCCCTACGTATGGGGCACGTTCGGCCGCCGCGCGCACGACATCAGCTTCCGACTCGGCGGCCGCCATGAGGCCGAACGGATCTCGGCGAGAATGCAGCAACGATGGACGGCGTTCGCCACGGGGGAGGCCCCGAACGCCGACGGCGCCGTGGAGTGGCCGGCATTCGATGTCGATACCCGCGCAACGCTCGTGATCGAGGCCGCGGACCGTGTGGTCCCCGACCTCGATCACGAGTTGCGCACCGGCTGGGGAGACGAGGTTCTCGCCTTCCCCTGAGCCGTGGCGCCCTTATGGGCGGGACGGTGCCAGACGTCGCGCCCTCACGGGCGGGACGGTGCCAGACGTCGCGCCCTTATGGGCGGGACGGTGGCGAGGACTCTTCGGTGAGCGCCGGATCGGTCTCGGCCACCGAGCCGAGAGCGGCGTCGATCGCCGCCATCGTGTCGGCATCCAGGGTCACTCCGGACGCCTTCACGGTGTCGTCGAGCTGCTCGGGACGCGAGGCGCCGACGAGAGCCGCCGACACGTTGGGGTTCTGAAGCACCCACGCGATCGCGAGCTGCGGCAGGGTCAGACCCGCCTGCTCGGCTACCGGATGCAGCTTCTGCACTGCGCTGAGCACGTCATCCGTCATGAACCGCTTGATGAAGCCCGCGCCGCTCTTCTCGTCGGTGGCCCGCGAACCGGCGGGAGCCGGCTGACCGGGCAGGTACTTGCCGCTGAGCACGCCCTGCGCCATCGGCGACCAGACGATCTGCGAGATTCCGAGCTCCTCGGAGGTCGGAACGACCTTCCCCTCGATGACGCGCCACAGCGCCGAGTACTGGGGCTGGTTCGAAACGAGCTGGATGCCGAGATCCTTGGCCAGCGCGTGCCCGGCGCGCAGCTGCTCGGCCGTCCACTCGCTCACGCCGATGTAGAGCGCCTTGCCCTGCCGGACGATGTCGGCAAAGGCCTGCATCGTCTCTTCCAGCGGGGTTTCGTAGTCGTACCGGTGCGCCTGGTAGAGGTCGACGTAGTCGGTTCCGAGCCGCTCGAGCGAGCCGTGGATGCCGTCCATGATGTGCTTGCGCGACAGACCCGAGTCATTGGCGCCGCCCGGCCCGACGGGCCAGTAGACCTTCGTGAAGATCTCGAGCGACTCCCGACGCTGGCCCTTCAGCGCCTCGCCGAGAACCTGCTCGGCGACCGTGTTCGCGTACACGTCGGCGGTGTCCAAGCTCGTGATGCCGAGGTCCAGTGCTCGGTGAACTGTCGCGATGGCTGCGTCGTTTTCGACCTGCGAGCCGTGGGTGATCCAGTTGCCGTAGGTGATCTCTGTGACTTTGAAGCCGCTGTTGCCGAGATAGCGATAGTTGACCATTGCTCCACGCTATCGCCGCGCCGCGACAGCGGGGCCGGCCCGTGATGGAACGGCCTACCCTGAGGGCGTGGGCACCGAAGCAATCGAAACGACCATCAGCACCGGAACACTCCGCGGGAGCGTGACGGACGGCATCCGTCGCTTCCTCGGCATCCCGTACGCCGACCCTCCCTTCGGTCCGCGGCGGTTCCGGCTGCCCGCGGCACCGGATGCCTGGGTCGGGGTGCGCGATGCGACGCAGTTCGGGCCCTCGGCACCGCAAACGCCCTACCGCGGCAGGATCGGAGAACTCCTGCCGAGCCTGACCAGCGACGGGACCAACGAAGACATCCTGACCGTCAACGTCTGGGCCCCGACGGACGCGACCGACCCGGCATCCGGGCCGCTGCCTGTCGTGCTCTGGATCCACGGCGGCGCGTTCGAGCGCGGCGGGAGTTCGATCGCCGGGTACGACGGGACGAGTTTTGCCCGGGGCGGCGTCGTGTTCGTCTCGGCGAACTACCGCCTCGGGTCCGAGGGTTTCTCGGTGCTCGAGGATGCCCCGCGCAATCTCGGCCTCGAAGACGTCGCTGCGGCCCTTCGCTGGACGCACGCTGAGATCGCGGCGTTCGGTGGAGACCCCTCGCGCATCACGGTCATGGGAGAGTCTGCCGGCGGGGCGCTGGTCGCCGCGCTCCTCTCCCGACCCGACACCGCGCCCCTCATCTCGGGCGCGATCATCGAGTCAGGGCCCCTGGATGCCGTCGACCCGAAGCGGGCGGGCCGGGTCACCCGCGCGCTCGCCAAACGGCTCGGCGTGCCGGCGACGCGCGAGGCGTTTGCCGCGCTGTCGCCGGCCGAGCTGCTGGAGGCACGAACGGCCCAGGCTGCCGGCAGCTCGCCGCTGCGGGGCGCACCCGGGTTCCTGCTGGCCCGCGACCCCGAGAGCCTCCCCGAGTCCCCGCGCACGGCGCTAGCCACGGCCTCAGCCCCTATCCTCATCGGCACCAACACCGACGAGTACCGGCTCTGGTTCACCCCCGACGCGCTCGCGAAGATCTCCCCCTGGCAGGCCGCTCTGGGCCATCTCGCACTGAAAATCCCGCGGGCCGCGGTGCGGGCGTATCGCACGCAGTTCCCGGATGCCGGCACTGGCGACCGGCTCGGGCAAGCGCTCACTGACTCGATGCTGCGAGCGCCGATGACCCAGGTGGCGGATCGCCGAACGGCGCCGACCTTCGTCTACGAGTTCGCCTGGCAGAGCCCGGTCGACGGCCTCGGCGCCGGGCACGCTCTCGAACTCGGCTTCGTCTTCGACGGTGTGAGCAATCCCGACAGCATCCGAATGGCCGGGGATGCGCCGCCGCAGCGCCTCGCGGATGAAATGCACGGCGCGTGGGTGCGGATGATTCGCGACGGCGACCCGGGATGGGAGCCATTCGCCCCCGGCCGCCGCGTGCGCGTCTTCGATGTCGATTCGCGGACGCTGCCGCTCCCGCGCGCTGCGGCCGTGGACGCCTTCAGCCCGGCATCCTGACGAGAATTACGAGACTGACGCCGCCGCCTGGTCGTCTTCGGTCGCAACCAGCTGCCCGCACGCCCCGTCGATCTCTTTGCCGCGGGTGTCGCGCAGGGTCGTCGGGATGCCGGCGGCATTCAGGCGGCGCACGAACTCGTTCTGCACGTGCGGTTCGGATGCCGTCCAGATGGACCCTGGCGTCGGATTGAGCGGAATCGGGTTCACGTGCACCCAGCCGCGCCCGCGCGCGTTGAGTTTGTCCGCCAGCAGGTCGGCCCGCCACGGATGGTCGTTCATGTCTTTGATGAGGGCGTACTCGATCGATACGCGCCGCCCGGTCCGCTCGAAGTATCCGCGGGCGGCATCCAGCGCCTCGTCGACCTTCCACCGCGAGTTCACGGGGATGAGTTCGTCGCGCAGTTCGTCGTCGGGAGCGTGCAGAGACAGGGCGAAGGTGACCGGGATGTCTTCGGCGGCAAGTTTGGTGATCGCGGGCACAAGTCCCACTGTCGACACCGTGATGCCACGAGCGCTCATGCCCATGCCGTGCTTCTTGTCGGTCATCACCCGAACCGCCTGCATGACACGGGCGTAGTTGGCAAGCGGCTCCCCCATCCCCATGAAGACGATGTTCGACACCCGCTCCAGCGACTGATCGGTGCTGCGCTTGCCGCCGAGCTCACCTCGGGCGATCGCTTGATTGGCGCGCACCACCTGGTCGATGATTTCGGCAGCCGACATGTTCCGGGTGAGCCCCGCCTGGCCGGTCGCGCAGAACGGGCAGTTCATTCCGCATCCGGCCTGGCTTGATACGCACAGGGTGATCCGACCCGGGTACCGCATGAGAACCGACTCGACGAGCGCACCGTCGTGCAGTTTCCAGAGGAACTTGATCGTGTCGCCCTTGTCGGTGTCGAGCCGGCGCACCTCAGTCAGCAGCGGCGGCAGCAGCCCCGCGACAAGTTCCTCACGACCGGATGCCGGCAGATCGGTCATCTCTGCCGGATCGCTCGTCCAGCGGGTCAGGTAATGGCGCTCAAGCTGACCGGCGCGAAAGCCCGGAAGACCGAGTTCCTTGGCCTTCTCGACGCGCTGTTCGGGAGTCAGATCGGCCAGGTGCACGGGAGGCTTGCCGCGTTTGGGGCTCGCGAACTGCAAGAGTGGCCGGCCCTCGGCATCCTTCTTCTGTTGCCATCCTTCGGTGGCAGGGCGCACCTGAGGCGCGCCGGAGGACGTGGGAGGGAGCGCGCGAGCCATGACTCCAGGGTAAGCGAGCGGATGCCGCGCGACCCTGCTCGACCGGCGAAGCCCTGTCGGCGCTGCGAAGCCTAGTCGGCGCTGTCAAAGCCCTGCCCGCGCAGGCTACTGCCCAGTACCGTGAGGTCGTGCCCCACGACGATCTCGAGATCCGCCCGATCACTCCCGACGACGCCGGCGAGGTGCTGACGTTGCAGCGCGCCGCCTTCGTGCAGGAGGCGATCATCTACGGGACCCCGCACATGCCCCCGTTGACACAGACACTGGAGGAGATATCCGCCGAACTGGTCGAGAACCTCGGCTGCGTCGCGCTGCGCGGACCCCGGATCGTCGGAGCCGTCCGCGCTCGACAAGACGGCGAGCTGCTGCTCATCGGGCGGCTCGCGATCGCCCCCGATCAGCAGGGCGGGGGAATCGGCACGGCGCTGCTCGCAGCAGTCGAGCAGCGGGGGAAGGATGCCGGCGCCACGGCAGCCGAACTGTTCACCGGGTCACTGTCCGAGGCGAATCTGCGCCTGTACGAACGCGAAGGTTACGTCGAAAGCGAGCGCGTGCCGGGAGATGCCGGCATCGAGCAGGTGTTCCTGCGCAAGACACTCGACTGATCGGTTGCGGCGAGGCCCCGAACCGCGCGTCAGTCGAGGAAGATGTCGGGGAACAGCTGATCGTCCGGGGTGCCAGGAACGGCCGCGTAGCGTGAGAAGTCAGTGACACCCGCAGCCTCGAGCACGTCTTCGACGATCAGTGTCTGGCCGGTGTAGTCCCGCGAGGGTTTCGTGACCACCTCGTACGCGGCATCCGCGTAGATCTCGGGGGTGCGACTGACCTTCATCATCTGGTCGCCGCCGAGCGCGAACTGCACGGCCGCTGTCGCGATCGTGGTCCGGGGCCAGAGCGTGTTGGCCGCGATGCCATCCTTCGCGAACTCGGCGCCGATACCGAGGGTCGCCATCGTCATCCCGTACTTTGCGAGCGTGTAGCCGGTGTGCCCGCCAAGCCACCGCGGCGAGAGGTTCAGGGGCGGCGACAGCGACAGGATGTGCGGGTTCTCTGCCTCGCGCAGGATCGGGACAGCCGCTCGCGAGAGCATGAACGTGCCGCGCACATTCACGCCCTGCATCAGGTCGTACTTCTTGGCGGAAAGATCGAGCGAGCCCGACAGGTCGATCACGCTCGCGTTGTTGATCACGACGTCGATTCCCCCGAACTCGCCCTGGGTCTTCAGCACTGCCGCGGTGACATCGTCATCGTTGCGCACGTCACCCACGATGGGCAGCGCACTCCCGCCCGCCGCCTCGATCGCCTCGGCCGCGGTGTGAACGGTGCCCTCGAGCTTCGGATGCGGGGTGTCGGTCTTCGCGAGGATGGCGATGTTCGCTCCGTCGGCCGCACAGCGCAGCGCGATCGCAAGCCCGATCCCGCGGCTACCGCCGGAGAGCAGAACGGTCTTTCCGGCAAGCTTCTTCTCGGTCACGCGAGGTCCTTTCGGGTGTCGCTCTTCTGGGTACGGGATGCCGCAGCGAACGCGGCGATTCGCGTCCGAGCGTCGTGGGTGCCGAATCGTTCCCCGATCGTCTGCGCCTCGTCTTCGAGGTTCTGGGCGAACGCGCGGCCCGCGCCTGAGCGCACGAGTCGCTTCGCTTCACCGAAGGCCACAACAGCACCCGACTGCCAGAAATCAGCAACCTCCCGTGCGCGCGCAGCAACCTGATCGGCCGGAACAACCTCGTTCACCAGACCCCACTCGAGAGCTTCGGCGGCAGTGAGGCTCCGATCCTGCAGCAGCATCGTCAGTGCACGGCGCTGGCCGATTGCGGCGGGGAGCAGTGTCGAGACACCAAGGTCGGGGGTGAGCCCGATGTTGGCGTACTTGCTCACGAAGCGGGCCGCTTCAGAGGCGACGATGTAGTCGGCGCACAGCATCAGCCCGAGACCGCCGCCGGCGACAGCGCCCTGCACGGACGCCACGATCGGGGTCGACGAGCACACCAGCGTGAGGATCCCCTCGTGGATGACTCTCGCCATCGCCGTGACGGCGTCACCGGCACTCCCGTCGCCGGGGTCAGCCTCCGACATCGCCACCACGTCGCCGCCGGCGCAGAACGCCGGACCCGCGGCATCCAGCAAGATCGCCGTCACGGTGGGATCGCCGGTGAGTTCGACCGCCACATCCCGCCAGCGGCGACCCATCTCGAAGTCCACGGCGTTCAGGCGCGCGGGACGGTTCAAGGTGACGTGCGCGAGGCCGTCCTCGACCTCGACCAGGATGGAATCGCTCATCTCGGCCTCCTTCAGCAGTGAGGGTGCGGCCAGACGGCGTTCCCCTTCGAAACCTCCCGTCACTCTACTCTGGCCACCATCGCGCGCGAGCCCGCGTTTCACGATCCGTGGCACTGCGTCCCATCGGTGGTCGATGCCGGCGGCAACCACGAGACCCTTCCCGAGCGCACCGGCGGTAGGGTTGCGGCGTGAGCGGAGAACGGCGTCGCAGCTACTCCATTGGGGTAGCGCTCGACTGGTTCTTCTTCGTGTTCGCCGGGGTATCGGCGCTCTGGCTCGCCTACCTGAGCTTGACCGAATCGTTCCGCGTCGGGTGGTGGGGCGTGCTCGTCGCTATCGCGTTCTGGGCCCTGCTTGCGTACCTGGTGCTGCCACGCATCCACCGCATCCTCACGACGATCTACGTGCCGGGCTACTTCATCGGACGCACCCGAACGAGCGACGGCCTGCTCGGCGATCCGGTCAACCTTGCCTTAATGGGTGAAGAGGCTGCGCTGCACGAGGCGATGGAGCGGGCCGGCTGGACCCTCGCCGATCCGGTCACGCTGCGGTCATCCGTCCGGATCGTCACCTCAACGCTCACCCGTCGCAGCTATCACCAAGCCCCCGTCAGTCCGCTGTTCCTCTTCGGCCGGATGCAGGACTTCGCCTACCAGCAGGAGGTCGACGGCAACCCCGCGCAGCGTCACCACGTCAGGTTCTGGCGGTGCCCCGACGACTGGCCACTCCCCGGCGGCCGCCGAGTCGAATGGCTCGCGGCGGGAACCTTCGACAGCTCCGTCGGCTTGTCGCTGTTCACGCTCCAGGTCACACACCGCATCGATGCCGACACGGATGTCGAACGCGACCACATCGTCAGTTCGCTGCTTGCGGCAGACCCCGGCATCCGTGTCGAGGTGATCGAGGACTTCTCGACGAGCTACCACGCTCGTAACGGCGGCGGTGACTCGATCCGCACCGACGGAGACCTGCCGATCCTGGACCTGCGGCCGGTGGCGGTAGCCGAGGCCGCCACTACCGACGCCGCAACCGATATGACCGATGCCTCCCTCTCGGCCTCTGGCGTCCAGGAGGTCGCGACGGTAGCGGCAGTGACCGCGACGGAGGCTCCACAGAACCTACCGCGTAAACGCGTGGCTTTCGAACCGCCGACGACGCTGTTCGCCCCGCTCACCCGGGACCCCGGCATGCGCCGCCCTGCGACGATCACGACGGGGACACTCCTTCTGTTGTTGCGGGTGCTCGCCGGCATCCTGTTGATCATTGGCCTGTGGGCGGAGTGGCCCGACGTGATGGACAGCGCCGACCTGGCCGTCGGCGGCGATGTACTCACGGCGGAGGAAGAACAATTCGCGCTCTGGATCGTGATCGCCCTGATGGGCGTGAGCCTCGCGGTTCAGGTGAGCGTGCTGCTCTCGCTGTGGTGGGGACGCAACTGGGCTCGTCTGGTCGTCATGGTCTTCGCGGTCGTCTCGATATCCACGGCGTTCACGACGTGGTTCCTGCGGGAGCAGGAGATCACCCTGCGAACGTCGCTCCTGGCTGTCGGTCTCGATGTCTTGATCCTGCTGGCGCTCTCAAGCCGCAGCGCGGCTGCCTATTCCCGCCGCCGCGAACGACGCGACGCCGGGCGTGCTGACTCGATTAGCGCGGCGCCATCCGGATAGCTCCGTCGAGCCGGATCGTCTCCCCGTTGAGATAACCGTTCTCGACGATGCTCATCGCGAGCGCCGCGTACTCCTGCGGCCGCCCCAGACGCGCCGGGTACGGCACCTGCTGACCGAGCGAATCCTGCGCCGCCTGCGGCAGGGCGGCGAGCATCGGAGTCTCCATGATCCCGGGAGCGATCGTGGCGACGCGGATCGCGTGACGGGCAAGCTCCCGCGCGATCGGCAGCGTCATGGCGTGCACCCCGCCCTTGCTGGCGGCGTACCCTGGCTGGCCGATCTGGCCGTCGAAGGCAGCGACACTGGCGGTGTTGATGATCACGCCCCGGTCGCCGGACTCGGCATCCGGTTCTGTTCGGGCGATCACTGCCGCGGCATGCGCGAGCACCGTGTACGTCCCGACCAGGTTGATGCGGACGATCCGCTCGAACGCGGCGATCGACGAGGGCTCTCCATCCCGATCGAGCACCTTGGCGGGGGGCGCGATGCCTGCACAGTTCACGACGACCCGAAGCGGGCCGGATGCCGCAGCGACCGCGACCGCGTCGCGCACGGCCTCGGAATCCGTGACATCCGCCGGAGCAAAGGTGCCGCCGAGGCGTGCCGCGACGTCTGCGCCGGGCGAGCCGGGCAGGTCGATGATCGTGACCAGCGCCCCGGCAGCGGCGAGCCGCTCCGCCGTCGCCAACCCCAGACCGCTCGCTCCGCCGGTGACGAGAGCTGCAGCACCACTGACCTTCATCCGACTCTCCTTCGTGTCGCGCTCCAGGCTACCCCCGAGGTGACTGCGGTTCAGGACGGGCCGAGGATGAAGTTCCACGAGCCGGTGAGGACGGCGGCGGTGACGGCGACCGCGGCGATTGCCGCACCGAGGAGTACCAGCAACCACTCAGCCAGTCCGAACCGGGACTCGCGCGCCCACGTGCGCGGGCCGGGCGCCCCGAAGCCGCGGGCCTCCATCGCGACAGCGAGCTTGGTGCCCCGGCGGATGGAGAGCACGAGCAGCGCGAAAGCCATTCCGAGGAACCGACGGATACGGCCGCGGTCGGCCACACCGCGCGAGCGACGCGCGAGCTCGAGCGCACGCCAGTCATCGACGAAGAGTCCGACCATCCGCAGACCGGCGAGCCCGCCGAGGACGAACCGGGCCGGGAGTCGAAGCACCTGCGCGAGCCCGTCGGCAAGATCGGTCGGGTCAACGGTGGCGAACAGTACGACGGACGGCAGCGCTATCGCGAGCACACGAAGCATGGTGGCAAGCGCCAGAGTCAGCGATCCCTCGCTGATGCGCACCACGAACCACTCCGCGTAGATCTGTCCGCTCGCCTGGCCGTACAGCGCGATCGTCACACCCGTCAGTGGCGCAAGCAGCCACACGATCCACGTACGCCGCCAGAACCGACGCCAGCCGAGGCCCGCGAACGGGAAGAGGCTGAGCTCGATCGCCAGCGCGACCCCCGCCGACACCGCATCCAGGGTCAGTACGAGCGGGACAGTGAGCGCCACGATCGCAAGCAGCTTCGCGACCGGATTCAGTCGCGCCACCCGTGAGGGCGCGACAGTCTGGATGTCGATCACGACGACCCGCCGAGCACGAAACTGTCGGCGCCCAGTGCCTCGACGACGTCGAGATCGTGCGTGATCGTCACGACCGCCGACCCCTCATCGCGCACCCGGCCAAGGAGGGCGACGAGTTCGGCCCAGGTGCGCGCGTCCTGCCCGAAGGTGGGTTCGTCGAGAATGAGGACCCGGGGTCGAGTCGCGAGAGCCGCGGCGACCGTGAGCCTGCGCTTCTCGCCTCCCGAGAGCGTGTAAGGGTTGGCATCGGCGAGCCTGTCCAGCCGCAACCGGTGCAGCAGCTCATCGACGCGTGCCGCGATTTCGGACTCCACGAGACCCAGCGCTCGTGGACCGACCTCGAGCTCGCCGCGCACCGTTCGTGCGAGCAACTGATGCTCGGGATCTTGGAACACCATGCCAAGGCGGGTGAGCAGTGCTCGCGAGGGCCACTGGTGGGGATGCCCACGCTCTCCCGCGGCAAGCGCCGCGGAGGCCACAACCGAGCCCGCGGCAGGCGGGATCAGACCGGCAAGGGTCAACCCGAGGGTCGATTTGCCGGCACCGTTCGGCCCGGTGATCGCCGTCACACCCGCTTCGACGATGTCGAGCCGCGGGACCTCGGCAACCGGCCGACCCGGCACCCGAGCGACGACCAGATCGTGGGCCGACACCAGAACCGAACCCCGAGCGTGTAGGGCGCGCGGGGGCCACGCCGGGCGATGGCCGGGGACCCAGACGCCGGCCGCGGCGAGATCGGCGCCTCGGTCGCGCAGCACCGCGTCCGGCGAGCCGTCGGCGACGACGACGCCAGCCTCGAGGACCACGACCCGATCGACCAGCGACTCCCAGGCCGCTATCCGATGCTCGACGACAACGAGGGTGGCTCCCGTTTGGTCGACGACGCGGGCGACGGCATCCCGCACCTGCTCGACGCCGTCGGGGTCGAGATTGGCCGTCGGTTCGTCAAGGATGATGAGCCCCGGCCGCATCGCGACGATGGCGGCGAGCGCCAGCCGCTGCTTCTGCCCTCCCGACAGAGCGGTCGTCGAGTGATCCAGCGGCACGTCAAGTCCCACCAGGTCGAGGGCCTCGCGCACGCGCGACCAGATCTCTTCGCGGGGGACGCCGAGGTTCTCGCAACCGAACGCGACCTCATCGCCGACCCGCGCGAGCACGACTTGAGAGTCGGGGTCCTGCAAGACCAGACCGGCACTGCCCCGCGCCGCACTCGGTGGGGACCCGTCGAGGCGAACTGAGCCTTCGCTCTCGCCCTCGTCTGTGCCGAGCACTCCGGCGATCGCTCTCACAAGCGTCGACTTGCCCGACCCCGATGCTCCCAGCAGCAGCATTCTCTCGCCAGCGCTGATCCGCAGATCGATATCGCCTAGCGCCCACGCCCGTCGACTGCCGTGCCGCCAGCCCCAGCCGTCGATCCTGACAGCAACGGGACGAGGGCTGGCCGGAGAAGTCCGAGAAGACGGCGCCGTCACGTCAGACGCGCTGCCGGACTTCACGCCCGGCAGGGAAGGCATCGAGTGCGCCCGTCGCGGCAAGCGCCCGCACCAACAACCACGAGAGCAGACCCGCGATCACCGCACCCGAGATGACAGTGCTGATCAGGTAGACGATCGTGAAGGTCACGTCGGCTCCCGCGTACCAGAGGATCAGATTGTTGATGCCGCCGGCCAGCGCGGCGCCGGCTCCGGCGAGGATGGCGACCGGAAGCGTCCAGACGCGGTAAGCGAAGATCAGGAAGATGATCTCGGCGCCGAGCCCCTGCACGAAGCCGGCCTCGAGCGTCAGGAACCCGCCCCACTGATTGCCGACCAGCGCCGAGACGACGGCAGCGAGCAGCTCGGTGTAGATCGCGGCACCCGGCTTGCGGATGACGAGAGCGCCCAGGACTCCGGCGAACAGCCACGGTCCGTCAAGCAGACCCTGCAGGCCCGGCAGCAGCGGCTCGAGCAGCGCGCTCGGGCCGACGTAACCGACGTTCCAGGCCAGGAAGATCAGGCCGGATGCCACACCAATGACGCTGGCGACGACGATGTCGACGATCCGCCAACGGAACCGGCGCGTGGTCGCTGTGGGGGTGGACGACGAAACAGACATTGTTCTCCTTCCTGCGCTGGCATGACCCAGATCAGGTTCGACGGTCGAAGCGTGGATTCGCTTCCTCTCAGCCCGGCACACCGGACTCCCGTGGTTCGTGGTGCCGAGTATACGCGCCAGGTACGGATAATCTGGGCGGGATGACTGACACGGAGGCGCCGACCGCCCCCGACCCGACCGACGCCGACCAGGCTTCGAGTGCGGCCGCGGGGGGAGCGGTGGAGCGCGCCGACACTGCAGCACTGCAGTGGGCTCGCCCTGCTAGCGCACCTGCCGCGCGCCGGATGCACGACGACCCGGACCAGGGCGACCTCCTGGACGGGATGCCGCGCCGCTCGCTGCTGCGCGGAACCGTCATCGGTCCGACGCTCATCGTGCTCGCTGTCGTCGCGGCATACGCCGCGGTAACCCTGCTCTGGCCGTTGACAGCGGTGATGCCGACGGCGCAGTCCGTCGATGTGGCGCCGCTCACGGCATCCGCTGCGGCTCCTGCCTGGCCCGCCGAGGGTTCGGCTGCAGTTGCCGTCGACGGGTTCGAGTCGACGTCTCCCGAGGACACGCTGACCTCGACGACGGATGCGGCGCCGCTAGCGAGCATCACGAAGCTCGTGACCGCGCTCATGGTGCTCGACCGCCAGCCCCTCGCGCTCGGCGAAACCGGCCCAGAGTATGCGTTCACCTCGCGCGATCGCTCCACCTACTGGAACTACCGCGGGCGCGGCGAGTCGGCGCTCGACGTCCCTGTCGGCGGGTCCCTCACCGAATACCAGATGCTGCAGGGGCTACTGATCGGCTCTGCGAACAACTATGCGGCCCGCCTGGCCGACCAGTTCTGGCCGACGGACGAGGTCTTCGAGAGCGCCGCAGCCGACTGGCTGAGAACCCACGGAATCAGCGGCATCACGGTCGTGGAGCCCTCGGGTATCGACTCCGACAATGTCGGCACTCCTGCGGGCGTGATCGCGCTCGGCCGCAAGGCGCTCGAGAACCCGGTGATAGCCGAGATCGTCGCGACACCGATGGTGGACCTGCCCGGCGCTGGTGAGGTCACGAACACCAACGACCTGCTGGCGGATCCGGGCGTCGTCGGCATCAAGACGGGTTCGCTCTTCGTCAACGGCCGAGAGGTCGACGACCTGGCCACCGCGAGAGACCTCACGATCGGCGACACGACGGTCCGCACCTACGCGACGGTGCTGGCCCAGCCGAGCGACGAGTCGCGAGACAGCTCGGCCCGGGCGTTGCTTGCTCAGCTCGAGGCGGAGCTCACGACCCCGTACGTCATCCCGGCCGGCACGGTCGTCGGGACAGTGGAGACCGCGTGGGGATCGAACCCAGAGATCCGCACGACTGCGGATGCCGCGGTCATCCTCTGGAACGGCGCGGCATCGAGTTCGTCATCCACGCTCGCTGTCGACGACTGGGAAGCCGGATCACCGGCTGGCACGTTCACCCTCACCGGCCCGGTGAACTCCACCACCGTCGAAGCCGCGGTGTCTGCCGAGATCGAGCAGCCCTCGCCATGGTGGCGCTTGACGCATCCGCTGCAGCTGTTCGGTCTGATCGACTGAGGCCCCGGGCCCGGTCTCAGCGCCAGAGGGGCGTCGGCGGCGTGAACCCGTAAGCCTGATCGAGAAGGTCGGCGGGAAGCTCCTGGCCGGGGGCGGGGTTCCAGCGCGGTGAGCGGTCTTTGTCGACGAGTTGCGCGCGAATGCCCTCCACGAGATCGGGCTGCGTCGTCCCGAACCACAGCACAAGCCCGTACTCCTGGGCAAGCGTCGCCCGCAGGTCGGGGAGCTTGCGCGCGCGTCGGACCGCCTCGAGCGTCACCGCGAGCGCTGTGGGCGGAAGCGTCCCGAGGTGCGCAGCAGTCGCGCGCGCGGCATTCTCGGGCCGTCCGCGCAGTGCCTCGACGATCTCGGCGACGGTGGGTTGGGCGAACGCGACGTCGATCCACTCCCGCTCCCCGGTCAGGGTTCCGGGAGCTGGCTCTGTCGCGACGGCCTGGATCGCACTGTCGAGGTCGGCCCCATCCTCGAGCGCCGACAGCAGGCCTTCGAGCCGCACGCTCGGGACGTGGTGGTCGGCAAGGCCCACCGCTATGGCGTCGGCCGGCCCGACGGTGTTGCCGGTGAGCGCCAGGTACTCGCCGACCCGCCCGGGGGCACGGCCGAGCAGCCACGATCCGCCGACATCCGGCGTGAAGCCGATCCGCGTTTCGGGCATCGCGAGCATCGATCGCTCGGTGACGATGCGGTGCGAGGCATGGCCGGCAAGACCGATTCCACCGCCCATCGTGATCCCGTCGGCGAACGCGACGATCGGATGCCGATACTCCGCGATCCGGGCGTTGAGGGCGTACTCGGCGCGGAAGAAGGCCTCGACCTGCTCGGGATGATCGCCGATCAGCGTCTCGTACAGCCCGCGAACATCGCCCCCGGCGCAGAACCCGCGATCGCCGCCGCCGCGCAGAACGACAGCTCGGATGCTGTCGTCCCGCTCCCACCGCTCAAGAGCCGCGGCAAGCACCTCGACCATCTCGAGATCGAGGGCGTTCAGCGCCCGCGGTCGTTGCAGGGTCAGGATGCCGATCTCGCCGCGCTGCTCGATCTCAACCGTCGGTGTACTCTCCACGGTCCCACGGTAGCGAGGGACCGCCACGGAGGGGGGTCTTCGACCGCCCTCGGGCGTGGTGCCGCATCCGTAAGGGCTGCGTCGGCCAAACTGGTGCGCAATCCACACCCAGGGAGGGGCTCGTCATGCCCGACGGACAGGTTCTGGAGTTCGCGGGGCTTACCAAGCGCTTCGGGACGATCTCGGCAGTCGCCGACCTCACGTGCAGCATCCAGCCGGGGCGCATCACGGCGTTTCTCGGACCCAATGGGGCCGGCAAGACCACGACGCTGCGGATGCTGCTGGGTCTGATCCGTCCCACCTCCGGCTCGGCGACCATCGGCGGTCGCCGCTACGACGAACTCACCCATCCCCTGCACTCGGTCGGTGCGGTTCTCGAGGCGACCGGGTTTCATCCTGGCCGCACGGGAGCAGCCCATCTCACGGTGTATGCACAAGCTGCCGGCATCCCGCGTTCGCGCGTCGATGAGGTACTGGAGCTGGTCGGACTCTCGCACGCTGCGGGACGCAAGGTCGGCGGCTACTCCCTCGGGATGCGCCAGCGGCTCGGGGTTGCGTTCGCGCTGCTCGGTGACCCCGGCGTGCTCGTGCTCGACGAGCCCACCAATGGCCTCGATCCCGAAGGCATCCGCTGGATGCGGTCGTTCCTGCGGACTCTGGCCGGCGAGGGGCGGACGATCCTGGTGTCGTCTCACCTTCTCGCCGAAGTGCAGCAGACGGTGGATGCCGCGCTCATCATCTCGGGCGGACGCCTCGTCTTCGAGGGGTCGCTCGCCGACCTCGCGTACCAGGAGGTTCCGGTCACCCTCGTCGACTCTCCCGACCGCGGCGCACTCGTCACGGCGCTGGAGGCTGCGGGTGTTCCGCTCGAAATCCTGCGCACCGGCATCCAGGTGGAGGGCCTCGACGCCGCTCGTGTGGGCGCGATCGCTGCCTCTGCCGGCATCGCCCTCTCGGCACTGACCGACCGGGGGCCGGCCCTCGAAGAGATCTTCCTCGAGTACGTCAACGGAACGAGGCCGCCGCGGCTGCTGACGGACGAGCCTCAGCCAGAGGTCCCGATCGAGACCGAGGAGCAGCCTGAGGTCACGACGGCGTCGGATTCCGAGGCCGATACGCCCGTCGGTGCGTCAGCCGACGAGGAAGGGGCGAACCGATGACCGTCGCCACCGTTACCCGGTCGGAGTTCACCAAGTTCTTTTCGACATCCCTGTGGTGGGTGTTGGGGCTCGTGCTCGTGGTCTACATCGCCTCCACGGCAGGCGCGCTTGCGTTCGTGTTCGGGGCCGTCAGCAACGGAACCCTTCCTGGAGACGGTGCGCCGGTCCCGACCGAGGGCGTCGCCCCCCTGCTGTATTCGCTGGCGGCGAGCGTCGGCTATGTCATCCCGCTCATCCTGGGCACCCTCATCGTTACGACCGAGTTCCGGCACAAGACTCTGACGGCAACGTTCCTTGCAACCCCCCGCCGCGGCACCGTCCTGTGGGCGAAGATCGTCGCGGGCATTGTGGTCGGCGTGGGCTTCGGGATCGTCGGCGCGCTGTCATCGGTCGGGCCCGCGGCGGGGTTTCTCACGGTGTTCGGTATCGATACCGACTTGGGAGCCGGGTCGACCTGGGCGCTGATCGCGCGGGTCGTGCTCGCGCTGACGATCTGGGTGGTCGTCGGGATCGGGGTCGGCACGCTGGTGCGCAACCAGGTAGCCGCCGTCGTCGGAGTGCTTGTCTTCACGCAGTTCCTCGAACCGATCGCCCGCACGGCAGGCGCGTTCGTGGAGGGACTCGACACCGTCACGAACTACCTGCCGGGCGCGGCAAGCGATGCCCTCGTCGGAGCCAGCATCTTCCAGATGGCGGGCGCAGGAGCCAGCACGAGCGGACTCGAATGGTGGGCTGGCGGCGCCGTCCTGCTCGGCTACGCGCTTGTGCTGCTCGTGCTCGGCTACGCGCTCAACTGGCGCCGCGACGTCAGCTGACGAGGTCGGCGACGTCTTCGGCTGGGCCCTCGACATCCAGCCGGAGCGCCTGGACCAGCGCCAGACCGTGTCGCGTCGTGAGCACGATGCGTTCGTAGTCCGGATGCTCCTCAAGGTCGATCACGACACCGGGCCGCCGCCCGCGCACCAGGACGAAATCCTCGCTGCCGGCTGACTTCCAGGTTCCCATGGCGACGACACCGCGCACATGCGTGCCGGGGCTCGGCACGCCGCGAAGCCAGGTCCACACGTCGTCGGTGAGCTGAACCTTTGCAATCGTGTCGCGCGGGAGGTCTACATTCTGCCGCCGGAATGCAAGCAGCCGCTCAGACCCCGACAACGCCACCTCCAGGTGGGCGGAGTCAAGCAGCAGGGTGACCATGAACCTAGTCTGCCAGCGGCGTTCGCGCCCTTACGGGGAGTTTGCTTACAAGCCCGCAACGATCCCTCTGCACCCTCCCTCCAACGGCAGACGCTCTGGCGCGATCGACAGCACGTGCACTCTCCGCATCAACTGCTCCTTCGACAGCGACTGCAGCGTCCCGAGCGCCCAACCGGGAGCTCGAGCTCCTCCGCAGCCTCCACTGACTCCTGGTCCCTTGCCGGCATCCGATCATAGGTCGGCTCCACCGACCACGGAGATCTCCTTGCCGCCAAGGCCCAGGGAAATGTTCGGGAAGGGAAAGACCACAATGCTCGACCTCACAAGCGCCATCGACCAGCTGATCGTTGAAGCCGAAATCGCCGCACTACCCACCTGGGACGGCGCACCCCTGCACTACACCAGCGCCTACCACACCCCCGACGAACTCGCCGCAGCGCTCGAGCGTTGGCGAGCCGAACAAACACCCGGCACCTGGCGTCGATGCCACCTGTGGCGCCCTGCCCCCGCAGCCGGGGCACTCGACCTCGAGCACCACAACCTCACCACCTGGATCACAGACCTCCGCTGCGACCACCACGGCGCCGAGTATCACGCCTGCTCGTGCGTAGGCGAACTCCTCTACAAGAGCGTCTGCAGCGTCTGCTCCTGGCAAGCGATCACCGACGACGAGAACACCGCCGTCGAAGCCTGGCACGACCACGCCATGCCCGGATGGCGCGACCTCCCCACCCTGCCCAGCAAACTCCGCGGGCACATGGGCACCCGGAAAATGACCCCCGCGCTCGAAGCCTGGTTCGACGCGAACTACCCCGAGAACTTCCGCGTCCCCGGCGCACCCATCCTCACCGACCGGGGCGGCAGCGGCATGCGTCACGTCCCCGACTACAGCCCCTACGGCGGCTTCGACCTCAGCGACCACAACTGACCACACCACCCCGAACGGAGATCACCATGAGCACCCCCGAACCGCGCGCTCTCACCGAAGCCTGCAGCATGTGCCCCGAAACCCTCGTCGCCTTCACCGACACCGAACTCACCGAACAACTCAGCCTCCACGTCGCCCGCCACCACAACGGCGCCACCGCGGCCGTGGCAACCCCCGAACGCCCCACTATGACCGACGCGGTACGCATCCTCGCGGAAACCTGGTCAGTCGTCGCCCGCTGCGACGTCGAGGTCTTCGGTGGCCTCCAATACGTCGAAGCGCTCTCCATCGCCCAAGTCCTTCACGCAGGCGGCTACTCCAGCCTCGCCGGCGAAATCATCTACCGGTGGGCGCGTAACGACACTGATTGGGACGACCGCAACGACCCCCAGTTCGTCACCGAAGTCAACCGGTGGATCGCGCTCATCGAACCCGGCATCCTCGACCGGGAAAGCTCGGCATTCTGCCAGCACTACATCGACACCGGCCTCTACCTCACCGAAGGCGAGACCCTGTGACCGGCAATGCTCAGGTGCCCCAGAACCCCACCATCGCGGGGGAACTGGGGCACCCCCACGTCGGTGCCTGGATCAGCTGGGAAATCCCCAGCCCCAACCTGCTCCTCCCCGTCCGCATCCCACCCCGCGAAATCGCCTGGCTCGCCTTCGATGGCCACAAGATCAACATCGGCCTCTGGCCCGCCGACAACGAAGACGGCGACACGTTCGACGAGTTCTACCTCGAACCCGACCACCCCATCCGACTAACCGAGGCGCCCGAGGGCGACCCGGCGTGATGACAGCACCCGTAGCCGTCCCGCGGCCGAGCGCGACGGCTACGGCCGTATACAGCCAACAGTGAACGGATATGTCCTAGACTGGACGCAGCCCGCCCCCTGCTGGGGGAAGGGAAGTAGAAGCCGGGACCCCCGCCGTTTGACGGGACCCGGCTTTCGCGCTGCTACAGCCGGATATCCACGATCGTGGTCGCGGAACGGATCGGCTCGAAGAACTGACTCCGGTTCGCGATCGACTCCCCGTACGCCCCGAGGGTCTGGTCAGCCACCCACAGCATCGGCTCACCACTGGGCAGCGCATGGAACACCCGCAGCGACCGACCCAGCGACTGCGCCCCGCGCATCCGCTCCACTGTCCGCATATCGGCGCCGTCCAGCGATCGACCACGCGACTCGAGCGTGAGCCGAGTCACGCCTTGCCGCTCGAGCTCCCACAACATCCGCTGGATGCACAGCGCCCGCGCTCTCTCCTGCTTGCGGGGATTCACCGGCGCCCCCACCACGACCACGTGGTACGCATCGAACGCCGCGATGCTCGCGATCACCCGCGCCTGCTCGGCGCCCTCAAGATCACGCCAATGAAGCTTCGGCCCGCGAGTGTGCAGCTCCCGCATCCGCTCCCGCAGCTCGTCGCACCGACTGTCCTCAGCAACGACCACACCCAGCAGGTAGTGAGAGATCCCGCCAACCTCGCGCATGCTCTCATCGCCCCACGCTGACAGCTGAAGCGACTCCACGCCCACACGCTACCGGCCACACACGACACCCTCGAGGCCGCTCCCACCCCACCATGGATGCCCAGAAGGGACTGTCCGAATAACGGTGGATCTGGTCTGGCCTGACCGAAAGGAAAGGCGATGACCGATGTCATCGAGATGATCGATCCTGTGACCGGAGAGATCATCGATCAGCAACAGCTCGCGGAGCAGTTGCTCGCGCAGGCTAAGGAGCAGGGCGTCAGCCTGGTCGGCCCAGGGGGACTGCTCGGGAACCTCACCAAGACGGTCTTGGAGACCGCGCTCGAGGCGGAGATGACCGAGCATCTCGGCTACGAGAAGCACGGCGCCAGCGAGGGCGACAATGCTCGCAACGGCACCCGGTCCAAGACGGTGCTCACCGAGGTTGGCGCTGTGCAGATCGACGTGCCACGGGACCGGGACGGGTCGTTCCAGCCGAAGATCGTCCGCAAAAGGCAGCGCCGACTGGATGGGATCGACGAGATCGTGCTGTCGCTGACAGCGCGGGGGCTCACCACCGGTGAGGTGGCGGCGCACTTCGACGACGTCTACGGCGCGTCGGTGTCGAAGGACACGATCTCGAAGATCACCGACAAGGTCATCGAGGAGATGACCGAGTGGCAGAACCGCCCGTTGGACCGCGTCTACCCGGTGGTGTTCATCGACGCGATCGTGGTGAAGGTCCGCGACGGGCAGGTGCGCAACAAACCGTTCTACGTGGCCGTGGGCGTCACCACGGCCGGGGAGCGCGACATCCTGGGCATCTGGGCCGGCGACGGCGGCGAGGGCGCGAAGTTCTGGCTCGGCGTGCTCACCGAGCTGAAGAACCGCGGCGTCGAGGACGTCTGCATCGTCGTCTGCGACGGACTGAAGGGGCTGCCCGAGTCGATCACCACCACGTGGGAGCTCGCGGTGGTGCAGACGTGCATCATCCACCTGATCCGGAACACGTTCAAGTTCGCGTCACGGAAGTACTGGGATCAGATCGCCCGCGACCTGCGGCCGGTCTACACGGCCCCGACCGAGGCTGCCGCGAAGGCGAGGTTCGAGGAGTTCGCGGAGAAGTGGGCGAGCATGTATCCAGCGATCCGCAAGCTCTGGGAGAACGCCTGGAGCGAGTTCATCCCGTTCCTGGACTACGACGTCGAGATCCGCCGCATCATCTGCTCGACGAACGCGATCGAGTCCCTCAACGCCCGCTACCGCCGCGCGGTCCGTGCCCGCGGGCACTTCCCGAACGACGCCGCGGCACTGAAGTGTCTCTACCTGGTGACGCGCTCGCTTGACCCCACAGGCCGTGGCAGGGCACGCTGGGTGACCAGGTGGAAGCCGGCGCTGAACGCGTTCGCGATCACGTTCGAAGGCCGCATCAACTAACCATGCGCCAGATCAGATCCACCGTTTATCTGACAGACCCGCCCAGAACGCCCTAGATGTACCGGGCCATGAGGTTGGTGGCGGTGCGGGCCTTGTGAATGGGGAGGACCTCCGGGCTTAGTGGAGATATCTGACGTCTCTGCTGACCGGAGGTCCTCGATGTCCCACGCTAATGCGCGCCTGACTGTCCGTGGCAGGCTGCTGATCGTTGAACGTGCCCGCGCCGGGTGGAAGCAGGCGCATATCGCCTCGGCGATGGGGTATCTCGTCGCTGTGTGAAGCGATGGCTTGACCGCTATCGGGCCGAGGGCGACGCCGGCCTTCATGACCGATCGTCGCGTCCGCACCATGTCGCGAACCGCACTGCGGACGAGGTCATCGCCACGGTCGTCGCGGTGCGGACAGCAGAGCGCCTGGGGCGTGACGAGGTCGCAGCCCGGACGGGAGTGCCGGCCCGGACCGTGTCGCGCATCATCGCTCGTGCGGGGCTTCCTCGCCTGGCCGAGTTGGATCCGATGACCGGGGAACGGATCCGTGCATCCAAGACCACCACGGTTCGTTACGAGCGCGAGCGGCCCGGGGAGCTCGTGCACATGGACGTGAAGAAGCTCGGCCGCATCCCCGACGGCGGTGGATGGCGGGCTCTCGGTCGCGACGTCGTCGACCGGCACCGAAACGTCAAGATCGGGTTCGACTATGTCCACTCGCTCGTCGACGACCACTCCCGGCTCGCGTACTCCGAAGTCCTCGGCGACGAGAAGGGACCCACCTGCGCCGCGTTCCTCGAACGTGCGATCGACTACTTCGCCGCGCACGGCATCCCCCGCATCGAGCGGCTGATCACCGACAACGCGTGGGCGTACAGATGGTCGTTGCGCGAGGTCTGCGTTGCGCACGGCATCCGGCAGAAGTTCATCAAACCGCATTGCCCCTGGCAGAACGGCAAGGTCGAGAGGTTCAACCGGACCCTGCAGACCGAATGGGCCTACCGGCAGCCCTTCACCTCGAACCAGCAGCGCACCGAAGCCCTTGACCCCTGGCTCGACCACTACAACACTGGACGACGCCACTCAGCCCTCGGAGGCAAACCCCCGATCAGCCGACTGCAACCAACGTCATGACCGGGTACACCTAGAGGCGCTCAGAACGCCGCAGGAGGCCGTAGAGGACCGGCCTCGCACGACGCCTCTCGCCAACGACCATGAAGCCTCTCAGCGACCCCGCGTCCGAAAGACGATCGTTCTGTGAGACACGTCCGATCCGCCACCCACAGCATCGGCTCACTGCTGGGCACCGCGGTGGGCTACCGGTAGCGACCGTCCCAGCGCCCGCGCGGATCATCAGGCCCCGCACGGTCGACTACGTTCCCGACTCGGAGCGACCCTGCGTCTGAAGCTTCTCCTCGAGATTCGCTGCTCTCACGCTGACGATGATGGCCACGATGCCACCGACGACGTAGACGACGGTACCCAGGAATGAGGCGTAGATGATCCACGAGGCTGTTCGGACCCCATCGACTGCGAGGACCATCAACGCGATGACAGCCATCACGGCGAGGGTTGTCATCGCGAAGGCGAAGGTGGACCATAGTCCCGGTGACAGCCTCCGCGCGCTTCTCACCTTCCATAGGGCGAGAGCGGCGGAGACGACCGCGACCACGAACAGGACGATCGTGACGATCGCACCGATCCAGCCGATGACCAATTGCTGGTCGGAGGGTTCGCCGCAGCTGTAGAGCAGCGGCACGGCGCTCAACGTGGAGCCGATTTGGCAGTACGGACTGCGTTGCTGCATGTAGTGGCCGGCGGAGACGAAGAGCGGGATCAGAAGAGAGACGAGCAGACTGCACCAGCCCAGCCCGAGAAGGCCGGACTGGTGCAGTCGAGGTTGTGCGCTCATGTATCTACTAAACAGGACGACACCAGATCAGTACGGACCGTTGCATGACCAGATCTGTGCCGCGACGAGGCCGAACTCTCCGGAATACCAGCAGAGGTCGGGCGCCTGATTGTTGTTGTCTGCGTTGAGGACCATCCTGTTCTGGCCAGTACCGGGACCGGGATAGCTAAGGGCGGTTACCCCCATGCAGTCTGTGAGAGGCATCCAGGGTTGGTTCTCACATTGGTGTCGGGTCACGGGTTGGACGATTGATCCGACCCTGCTCTGGGTTTCCTGCCCCCGGAGTGGGTAGGAGTAGATCATGAGAGTGTTCGTGCCGTAGGTGCCTGAAGGCATGGCCCAGGGCTGTGCCATTCCCACCGCGACGGTCGACACGTTGCAGGGGTCGGACAGATCGTTGTAGTCACCATAGAGCCCGAGGGCACCTGGTGCCGCGACCACGTTCGCGCCGTCGATGACCCATCCGAACCAGTCGAACGGCTGGTTCGACGCAGCAGCCCAATCCTTGTAGTCATCGCCGGAGCAATTCGGACGCAGATCCTTCCCGGGGAATGTAATCGGTGTTCCGGGGGCCAGGGCCTGTTGTTCGTGTAGAAGTCGACCTGGAACTCCATGCCCCAATGATCTGCCATCACCAACGGGGACGCGTATGGGTCTAGTGACCACCACGAGTACTGCGATGAGATCGAGAGGTTCTGCCCCATGTCCGTGATCATCACCTGAGCGTCGTTGGGCTGCCACGTGTCCCCCGCGGCAGCCGAGGACGCCACAACAGGGGAGAGTTGCGCTGTGGAACTTCTCTCCGCGGGCCCGCGATCCGTCGGAACAACAGCGTCTGGGGCGTCGTACACGGGGAGATCTGCGCCGAGGACCACGTCACCCAGTCCGCGGGACTGCTCACGCTTGTCCGTGAATGCCTCCCCGTCGACGTACGCTGTGACGATCTCCGGAGCGGTGCCTGTTTCCTTCCTGACCTCGGCAAGGAACTCCTCGACCGTCAGTCCGCCGTCGACCCAGAAGTCGCCAACGATCGAATCGCTCTCGAACCGGTAACCCTCTACCGGCAGCCCAGCCGCCCGAGCGACGGTCGTCGCGGACTCCAGGCTGACCGGGTGCGCGAAGGAGATCTCGGAGAACGTCGGTGTGATGGGCTCCTCGACGGGCTCCTTCACGGGGCTCTGGTTACCCGATTCGGCAATTGCCGCGGCCGGTGTCATTGCGAGCACCACCGCGGCGATTGGGGGTGTCAGATGGTCTGTGTGAGTGGGGTTCACCTCGAAGGAGAACATCATGGAGACCATGGCTATCAGTCCGGAGCGCGAGGAGCGCAGGCGTCGGCAGAAGGAGCTCGCTGATCAGTTGAAGTCGTCGGGTGCGATGGATGAGATCTTCGCGAAGATCGATGCCGGCACCCCGCTGACGGGCGATCAGGGGCTGCTCGGTGGCATGCTGAAGGCCGCGCTGGAGCGGGGCCTGGACGCGGAGCTGACCGAGCACGTCGGGTACGAGCGTGGTGATGCGGAAGCGTCGCTGTATCCGAACTCCCGCAACGGCACGACGCCGAAGACGGTGTCGACCGAGATCGGTGAGATCGACCTATCGGTCCCGCGGGATCGGAACGGGTCGTTCACCCCGATGCTCGTCCCGAAGGGGCAGCGCCGGCTGGATGGGCTGGACGGGATGATCATCTCGCTCTATGCCGGCGGGATGACCATCCGCGATATCCAGCATCATCTCGCGAACACGATCGGCACCGAGCTCAGCCATGAGACGATCTCGAAGATCACCGACCAGGTCGCCGACGAGGTCCTCGCGTGGCAGACCCGCCCATTGGAAGCGTTGTATCCGGTGATCTATCTCGACGCGATCATCGTGAAGATCCGTGACGGCGGTCACGTGCGCAACAAGGCCGCGCATATCGCCGTCGGGGTCGACATGGACGGGATCAAGCACGTCCTGGGTATCTGGGTGCAGGCCACCGAAGGCGCGAAGTTCTGGGCATCGGTCTGCGCCGAGCTTGCCAACCGTGGCATCCGCGACGTGCTGATCGTCTGCACCGACGGGCTCACCGGATTTCCCGAGGCGGTCGCGGCGACGTGGCCGCAAGCGACCGTGCAGACCTGCGTGGTCCACCTGATCCGCGCGGCGATGCGGTTCGTGAACTACAAAGACCGCAAAGCCGTCGCCGCCGCGCTGAAACCGATTTACACCGCGGTGAACGAGGACGCCGCGCTCGAAGCGCTCGAGGCGTTCAGCGACTCCGAGCTCGGCCGCCGCTACCCCTCGGCGGTGAAGACGTTCCAGGACGCCTGGGACCGGTTCACCCCGTTCCTGGCGTTCCCGCCCGAGCTGCGCCGCGTGATCTACACCACCAACGCGATCGAGTCGCTGAACTACCAGCTGCGGAAAGTGACGAAATCGCGGGGTCACTTTCCCAACGACGCCGCCGCGGTCAAGCTGCTCTGGCTGGCGATCTGCGACATCGAAGACAAGCGCGCCCGAGAACGCGAGAAGGAACGCGGGCGCCCCTCCAGCCAGCGAAAAGCTTCCGGCCGACTCATCGAGGGCAACGTGACCACGAACTGGAAACAAGCCCTCGAACAACTCGCACTCGCCTACCCCGACCGCATCACCCCCTACCTCTAACCACCAACACCAACCCGCTTACACAGAAGACTTGACAAGCCCCGGCGATTGCCCCGCCGAGTGAGATGGCTTTCAGGTGTCTCATCAATCCTCCTGTCATCGTTGAGTGTCGATGTCTCACTCTCTCCATGGCACTCACACGAAACCAGGCAGTACGTTCCCTGGACTCAGAGGCGGAAACATGAGATAGGCGGGTACGCTACGTCGGCGGGTGAGGTGTCAGCTCCAGAGCCCACAGAACACGAATGACCGTGACCATCGTGGGGTTCGGAGCCGTCCCGACACCAGGCCCGACCCGCTCGAGCGCCGCATACGTCTGCACAGATACATCGGCCATGTGCGCGACCTCTTCTTGAGAGAGGCCGCGCCTGCGTCGCGCCGTCACAAGAACCTCGGCAAGGTCTCGCGTCACTTCGTAGTACCGGTCAGCGAATGACCGCGCTTCCTGCATAGAGGCCTCCCTCGACACGGAAATGCCCACGGGGCGCTCACGAGCCAAGGCCGACGCTACCTACGGACATCGGATCTCTGTCCCCCATAAGGGGGACAAGCCTGGCCTCTCGCCAGACCGGCGTCCGAAAGACGATCGTTCCATGGACACCTGGTCAGGCGCGATACCGACCGAGTCGGCACCCGGAATTCCGCGGCAGCCCCGTGAAGCCATCGGCGCGTCCGCAAGCGCTTGATCTACCGGACGCGGGTACACGACCGCGACACACGACCGGGCCCTGCACCGACGGTGCAACACTGGGGTGGTGGGCACGCTCAACCGAACACCGACTCGCCCCGCTGCCGTGAGCCTCGACGATGCCCTCTCACGAGCCGAGGCGGGCGACGACCTCAGCCGCGACGATCTGATCGCGGTGCTCTCGGCGCGCGGGTCGGACCTGGACGCGGTCCTCGATGTTGCGGGCGACCTGCGGGATCACGGCCTGCGAGAGGCTGGACGCCCGGGAATCTTCACCTACTCCCGCAAGGTGTTCGTGCCGGTCACGACCCTCTGCCGGGACCGCTGCCACTACTGCGTGTTCGTCGATACCCCCGGACAGCTGCAGCGCGCCGGCAAGCCGGTGTTCATGAGCCCCGAGCAGGTGCTCGCCGTCGCCCGCGCCGGCCAGCGCCAGGGCTGCAAGGAGGCTCTGCTCACGCTCGGCGACCGCCCCGAGGAACGATGGCCCGAGGCTCGCCGTTGGCTCGACGAGCACGGTTTCGCCTCGACCCTCGACTACGTCGCGCACGTCGCCCGCCTCATCACGGCCGCGACCGGCATGCTCGCGCATCTGAACCCCGGCGTCATGAGCGCCGACGAACTTCAGCGGTTGCGCCCGACAGGACCATCGATGGGCATGATGCTCGAGACGACGTCGCGCGAGCTGTTCGAGACCCCGGGACAGGTGCACTATGGGTCCCCCGACAAGGATCCCGACGTCAGGCTTCGGGTGATCGAGGAAGCCGGCATCCACCGCATTCCGTTCACGACCGGCATCCTCGTGGGGATCGGCGAGACGATCAGCGACCGCGCCGACTCCCTGCTGGCTCTGCGGGACGCGCACCGTCGCCACGGACACCTGCAAGAGATCATCGTGCAGAACTTCCGCGCGAAGCCCGGGACCGCGATGCGGGACGCGGCGGATGCCGAGCTGGAGGAGTACGTCGCCGCAGTGGCGGCTGCGCGCCTGACGATGGGCGCGAATGCACGCATCCAGGTTCCGCCGAACCTCAGCGACCCGACCGAGTTCGCCCTTCTCGTGCGGGCCGGTGCTGATGACTGGGGCGGGGTCTCGCCGGTGACAGCCGACCATGTCAATCCCGAGCGTCCGTGGCCCCACCTCGACGATCTGGCGGCCCGCACGGCCGAGTTGGGTTTCGAGTTGCGTGAACGTCTCACGGTGCATCCGGAGTACCTCCGCGACGCCGCGACGTGGCTCGCTCCCGAGTTGCACTCGGCCGTGGCCGCCCTTGCCGACCCGGTCACCGGGCTCGCACTGTCGACGTTCACTGCACCAGCCCCGGCGAGCGCGACCCGGCCCGGCCGGGGCAACTCGTTCGAAACGCTGGTGACGGATGCCGCGACCGACCCGGAGTCTCTCGCCGACGAGGACTGGGGGCGGCTGCTGTCGGCACGGGACGCGGACCTCGAGGCAGTCACGCGCGCAGCCGACGATGTGCGCCGCTACACGGTCGGCGAGGCCATCAGCGTTGTCGCCAACCGCAACCTCACCACGACCGGGCTGCGTCCGAGCGTGTCCGTCGGCGACGCGGACCGCGACACGTTCACGATCGCCGAGGTCGCCGAGATCGCTCGGGATGCGGCTGACCTCGGTGCGAGCGAGCTGTGCGCGCAGGGCATCATCCCGATCGAGGCGGATGCCTACCTCGAGCTTGCTCGCACGGTGAAGGATGCCGCGCCCACGCTGCACCTGCACGCTTTCCGCCCGCAGGATGTCTGGGACTTCGCGACCCGCAGCGGACTCTCGATCGACGAGGCCTACCGCGAGCTCAGGGCTGCGGGCGTCGATACCGTCCCGGGCACCGGAGTCAAGGTTCTCGATGACGGCATCCGCGAGCGGGTGGCCGCCACCGATCTTCCCGTCGATCAGTGGCTCACCGCAATCCGCGCCGCACATGCTGCGGGGCTGCGGTCGACATCCGTGCTCTTCTACAGCCACGTCGAAAGCGCCGCCGACCGCGTCGCGCACCTGCGCACCCTTCGCGACCTGCAGCGCGAGACCGGTGGATTCACCGAGTTCGTGCCGATCCCGCTGCCCGGATACGGCGTGCCGCTCGTCGCGGACAGGTCACCGATCGATGAGCATCGCGCCATGGTCGCCGTGTCACGGCTGCTGCTGTCGGGCGCGATCTCACACATCCAGGTGCCGTGGCCTCGGCTCGACGCCGCCAGCATTCCCGTGTTGCTGCGCTCGGGTGCCGACGACCTCGGCGGCACGCTGCTCGATGGTCGGGTCCTGCCCCGCACCGGTGTGGAGCACGGGCGCGAGCTCCCCCTGTCTGAGGCTGAGCGCATCGCCCGGCACCTGCTGCGGCCCCTCCGGCAGCGCACGACCGACTACCGGGACGCGCGCCCCGCTGCTCGCACGGGCGACCGAAACCGGGAGCCGCGATGACACCCGAACACGAGGTGGTGATCGTCGGCGCGGGTTTCGCGGGCCTCGCCGCCGCGATGGAACTCGAAGCCGCCGGAGTCACCGACGTCGTGATCCTAGAGCGAGCGAGAGAGGTGGGAGGCACCTGGCGCGAGAACACCTACCCGGGCGTCGCCTGCGATGTTCCAGCCCACCTCTACGCTCTGGCGCGTCATCCGTGGCCGCACTGGACACGGGAGTTCGCGCCCGGAGCCGAGATCCAGGCGTACCTCCGACGCGTCGCCGCCACCACAGGGATCGAGCGCCGCATCCGGTTCGACACCGCGCTGCTTGACGCCCGCTGGGACGACGGCGCGTGGACCCTGCATACCACCGGCGGCAGTCTGCGCGCACGGATGCTCGTCCTCGCGTGCGGACGGCTCACCGAACCGTCGCTCCCCGAGGTGCATGGGCTGGCTGCCTTCCCCGGTCCGGTCGTGCACTCCGCACGGTGGGATTCCCAGCTCGACCTGGACGGTAAGCGCATCGCGGTCGTCGGCACGGGCGCGAGCGGAGTCCAGCTCGTCCCGGAGCTCGTGCGCCGTGGTGCCGAGGTGACGCTGTTCCAGCGTTCCGCGCCCTGGATCCTTCCCCGCGGCGGCAGAACCTATACGGATGCCGAACGCGAGCGGTTCGCGACCCACCCCGAGGTGCTCGCCGCCCTGCGCGAGGATCTCTTCCGCGAGGGGGAAGCCCGCCACGCCTCGCGCGCGGGTGACGCCGCTGCAGCTGCCGCGGCATCCGACCAGGCACAGGCGCATCTGCACGCGCAGGTATCCGACCCGACGCTGCGCGCATGGCTCACCCCCGACTACGCGTTCGGCTGCAAGCGGGTGCTGCTCTCCGACGACTTCTACCCTGCCGTTGCCTCGGACGCCGTCACCCTTGAGCCCTCGGCGCTGGCACGGGCGGATGGCGGTACCCTCGTCGCCGCGAGCGGGCGGCGCCATGCCGTGGATGCCGTCGTTCTTGCTACCGGGTTCAGCGCGACGCGTCAGCCTTACGCCGAGCTGGTCACGGGTGAAGACGGGATCTCCCTCGACGAACACTGGGCAAGCGGAATGTCATCAGCGCTGTCGACGGTCGTGAGCGGATTCCCGAACCTGTTCATCCTCAACGGACCCAACGCGTCCCTCGGTCACAACTCCTCGATCCTCATGCTGGAGGAGCAGGCAGCGTACGCCGCGCGGACGATCGCCGCGGCCCCGGCAACGGCCACCTTGCGCCCCGACCCCGCCGTCGAGCAGGAGTACACCCGCATGATCGTGCGACGCTCGCGCGACACCGCCTGGGTCTCCGGAGGATGCCGCAACTGGTACGTCGACGAACGGTCCGGGCGCCTCACCTTGCTGTGGCCGGGCACCGTGACACAGTTCCGCGACCAGCTCCGCCGGGCCGACGGCAGCGAATTCCTGACTGAACCCGCTACCGAAAGGAGCACCACGCCATGACGATCCCCCTGCGCCTGGGATACAAGGCATCAGCCGAGCAGTTCGGACCAAACGAGCTCGCAGACTTCGCGGTGGGCGCCGAGCAGGCCGGGTTCGACTCGGTGTTCGTCTCCGACCACCTGCAGCCCTGGATGCACGAGGGTGGCCATGCGCCGGCGGCTATCCCGTGGCTCGGCGCCGTCGGGGCGCGAACGTCCCGGGTCCTCCTCGGCACGTCGGTGCTCACCCCCACCTTCCGCTACCACCCGGGTGTCGTGGCGCAGGCCTTCGCGACCCTCGGCGTGATGTATCCGGGTCGCATCATCCTGGGGGTCGGCACCGGCGAATCCCTCAACGAGGTGACCCTCGGCATCCCGTGGCCCGAGCCGCCCGAACGTTTCCGTCGCCTGAAGGAGTCGCTCACGCTCCTGAACAAGCTGTGGACCGGCGAGCGCGTCAGTTTCGACGGCGAGTTCTGGCAGGTTCGCGATGCGACGATCTACGACCGTCCCGATACTCCCGTCCCGGTCTACATCGGCGCCGCCGGGCCCGCCGCCACGCGCCTCGCAGGTCGCGTCGCCGATGGCTTCATCACGACAAGCGGCAAGGACCCTGCCCTGTACACCGACACACTCCTTCCGGCTCTTGATGAGGGGCTGGAGAAGTCGGGGCGCACGCGTGATGACATCGACACGCTCATCGAGGTGAAGGTCTCGTACCACCCCGATCCTGCCGAGGCCCTCGAGCGCACCCGGTTCTGGGCCCCTCTCGCGCTCAGCCCCGAAGAGAAGGTCGGCATCCACGACCCCATCGAGATGCAGCGGCGGGCGGCGGAACTGCCTATCGAGCGCGTCGCGAAGCGGTTCATCGTCTCGTCCGACCCCGACGAGCACGTCGACCGCATCCTCGAAGTCGCCGAGCGCGGCTTTCGCCACCTCGTGTTCCACGACCCCGGGCACGACCAGGCGGAGTTCATGGAACGCTACAGCCGCGACATCCTCCCCCGCCTGCGCGAACGTCTGGATCCGTGAGCGGCTGGACGCTTGTCATCCCGGTGCGCGGCGGCGCGGGAAAGAGTCGCCTCGTCGTGCCGGATATCGATCGGGCAGCACTGGCGCGCGCGATCGGGCTCGACACGATAGCCGCAGCGCAGGCGTGCCCGGCTGTCGCGCAAGTGGTGGTCGTGACCGCGGATGCCGAGATCGCGCGTGAGATCTCGGATGGCTGCCTCATCGTCACCGACCCCGGAACCGGCTTGAACGACGCGGTGCGGGCCGGGCTCGCGGTGACGGATGCCGCCCAGCCGCGAGCCGCGATGCTCGGCGACCTTCCCGCGCTTCGCGCCACAGACCTGGAGACCGTGCTCGTGGCGGCAGCACGGTACGAGAGCGCGGCGCTGCCGGACGCGGAGGGGACGGGCACGACCCTCATCACGCGGACGGTGGCCGGCGAGCTCGTCCCCGCATTCGGTGAGGACTCTTTCACCCGCCACCGGGCAGCAGGATTCCTCGACCTCGCCCGCGAGATCGAGGCCGGCCGGCAGCAGCGGGGGCCTGGAGCGCACGGCGAGACGTCGACACTCTCGATCAGCTCCACGAAGCCGCCCAGCTCGGGCTCGGCATCCGCACGGCCGCACTCTTGGAAGGGAGATCGCGTCAGGGCGCAGCTTCGTCGGTCGCATGAAGCAGCGGAAAGCGCGCAACGACCTCGATGAGCGCATCGACGGTCTGGCGATCGGCCACACCGTCGACAGTGAGACCGGCGGCCTGGGCGTCAGTGGCGGTCCGCGGGCCGATCGCCGCCACGACGGTCGAAGGCGGAATGTGCGGGAACTGCTCGCGCACCTGTTCGGCGACCGATCCGCTTGTGACGAGGATCGCGTTGATCCGACCGCTACGCACGTCGTTCGCGATGCGCTCGGTGACCGGAACCCCGACCGTCCGATAGGCGACCACGCTGCGCACGCGGTGGCCGGCTTCCGTGAGCATTCCGGTGAGCACCGGCTTCGCCGTCTCGCTGCGCAGTGTCAGGATGTCGCGCGGCTCGGGTTCGAGGTCAATCATCTGGCCTGCCAGGCCCGCGGCTGAATTGTCGAGGTCCGGTACGAGATCCACGCGGTACCCGACGGCTTGCAGCGCTGCAGCCGTGGTTTCTCCGACCGCGGCGACCTTCGTCTGCGGGGGATGACGGCGCGGTAGGCATAGAGGACGTCGACGGTGGTCGCACTCGTGAGCGTCACCCAGTCGAAATCGCCCGCCGCAAGGGCCGCTAGCGCCGACTCGAGCTCTGTCTGGTCAGTTGTGGGCGCGAAATTGATCAGCGGCGCGATGACAGGTACGGCGCCCTGGCGCCGCAGCGTCGCGGCGACGGAGTCGCCCCAGGGTCCCCCGCGGGGGACCAGAACACGCCACCCGGCCAGTGGCTTGGCGGCGGTCTTGGACGGTGCTCGGTTCATGATCGACTCATCGATGCGGAGTCGACCGCCCGACGTTCGAGCAGCCGAACGACGTGTCACCTCGGGTCACAGGATGGTGGCAACTACGTCGTCGGCAGCTTCCGCATCATCGCGCTGCCTGTTGTCCGAGCATAACCCCCACGCTCGGGGGATGTCGCGGTCAAAAGGTCACGAGATGGTCACCTCGTGGCTGCTGCGGGGCTACTTGTTGACGTAGGAGTTGACGCCCCACCACACCAAAGCACCCACGGCCGCCGCTTTCACCACGGCGAGAGTGACGGTCGCGACGGGGTGTTCTTGCGAGAAGCGGCGCAGTTTCGTCACCGCGCTGTCGGTGGCCTTCGAGACCTGCTTGGGAACGTTGGTCTTGTCTTCGATGGCAGCGAGCGCGGCCTTCAACTCTGCCCGGGCCCTCTCGACCGGGTCCGTGAGCGACAGGTCTACCGCTGTCTTGGGAACGCCGGTCTCAGAGCTCATCACGGATCTCCTTGATGTCTTGGCTGACAGCCTGGGCGGGGTTACGCCTGCGGGTGAGCTTCCGGAATCTCAGCACGCCGAGCAGGGCGAACACGATAGTCACGACCAGGAGGGCGGCGAACACGACCAGCGCCGACAGCCACACCGGCCACCACGACGAGAGCCCGGCGATCAGGAAGGTACCGAACACCGGCAACGACCAGAACAGCACGAACAGGGCGACGAGGAACAGGACGACGCCGATCCCGGCATCCTTCCCCGCCTGCCGCGCCCATGCCTTCGCGGCATCGACCTCAGCGACAATCAGGTTCCGTATCAGTTCCGGAAGCTCGCCGAGGAGCGAGAGAAGGGAATCGTTCGCCCGATCGCGGAATTCTCGAGGGGCGCTCATGTCACTCCTTGCCGGCTGCCTTGGCGATGTCGTCGATCGCCTCGTCGGCTGCCTGCTTCACAGCGTCGGCGGACGTGTCCGCTGCGCTGCTGACGGCATCCACGGAGTCTTTCCCGGCCTTCACCGCGGCGTCGAGCCGCTCGCCCGCGGTCCCCTTCGAGGTGGCAGCCTTGGTCACCTTGACCGCCGAGTCCCAAAGGGTGCTCGGCAACGCCATCGCGCTGGACTTCGCGAAGTCCTTCGCTTTGCCCACCTGCTTCTGCACGGGCTCCATGTTCCAGACCTTCAGAGCCTGGGACTTGATCTGCTCGTATCTCTGCCGACCGGCACGCGACCCGAGCACGTAGCCCACGGCGAGTCCGACGACGAGTCCTGCTTTGCCCCTCATGGGGTCTCCTCACGCTTGTCGAGCGGGTGGTCCTCACCCAGCGTAACGCCATCGGCATGTGTCCCCCACAGGAGGTTGACACGGAGCCGCTCAGCCTCCTCGCGCGCGTGCGCGACGACGCGCGCGAGGCCCGGGCCCGACACCCACGCACCCACGAGGCCGAGCCCGCGCACTTTGCCTACCCGCTCTCGCAGCGTCTGGGCTGCCTCGTCTCGCCCCCGCATCACGGCGGCCGGCGGCTGCACCCACCGGTCTCGACGCGCTTCGACAACCGCGTCAGCGGGTAGACCGAGCAAGGCTTCAGCCTCACGCGCCGCCTTGACGAAAACGTCGTCGTCACTGAGCGCGGCAGTCGGGGGCGCGGTCTCGAGGTCACCATACGTGAGGCGGGCCACGCGCACCCCGGTGACAGTACCGGTCCAGCGCGCGGTCTCGTCCGACGCGACAACCGGTTCGGTTGCGGGGTTCAGCGTGAAGACGGTGGTGTGCTGCTCCTCGGGTGCCGGCGCGGAGGCGACGAGCGTGACGACATCCTGCACGAGTTCGCGCGTCAGGAGCTCAGGGACGGAGAAGGGCACGAGGCGGGTGGCGTCGGCAGCTTCCGTTGCGACGATCACGGCGTCAGCGGCCAGTGTCTGCGTCTCATCGACGGTATCCAGGGTGACGGTCCAGGAACCGCCCGAGGACGTGAGCTGGGATACTCGCGCCCCGGTGATGACAGAAGCCCCGTAGTCGCCAAGGCGCGCGATCAGGGCATCGACCAGACGTGTCGGCCCGCCCACCAGGCCATGGATCGGCGGAACCCCTGACTCGTCGTCGGCGACCGCCAGCAATTCGCCAGCCGCGGCGGCGAGCGATCCGGTTCGCGTCAGTGCCGAACTCAGTCCGGGCGCGATGAGGCCGACATCCACCGCGTCGGGGACCAGTCCGTACCGGCCCCGCATCAGCGGGGCAACGAGCCGGCCCAGAATCTGCCCGCCCATGCGACGACGAACGAGTGTGCCGAGGTTGCGTTCTTTCCCGATGGTCAGCGGCGGGCGCAGCCGGTCGAGATAGGCCCGCCAGGTGCCGGCCCACCCGATCACGCGGCGCACCATCGGATCCCACGGATTCGCCGGTATGCCGGCCACGGTCTGCTCCGGGTAGGGCTGGACCCCACCGGAAACCGCGACCCAGACATCCGCGTTCGCCGGCTCGACCACCTCATCGCCGAGACCCAGTTCCGCCACGAGCGCGTCGACTGCACCGTTTCGGGTAGCCCAGCCCGTGGCGCCGAGGTCGACAGCGATACCCGCGACCTCGGCGCGCGCGATGGCACCGCCGAGACGCTCGGATGCTTCAACCAGCGTCACCTGCAGCCCGACCTTCGCGCACTCCAGCGCGGCAACCAGTCCGGCGATCCCGGCACCGACAACGACGACGTGCTCGGATCTGGCGTGTTCGACCAGCTTCTCGAACGCGGATTCGGCCATTCCTCCATCCTCCACCATCCGCGCGAGCCCCAATCCCAGCCGAGTTGTCCTTCACCCGCGCGAGTTGTCCTTCCTCCGCGCGAGTTGTCCTTCCTCCGCGCGAGTTGTCCTTCACCCACATCGAGCAACTAAGGACAACTCGACTCAAGGAAGGACAAGTCGGCTGAAAGGAGGACAAGTCGGCTGAGCGAAGGACAACTGGGCTGAAGGAGGGAGGTGCGTGGAACACTGATGACATGGAGTTGCACATCACCGGCGACGAGGCTGCTGACCGTCTGCTGTCGCATGACCCGCTGGCCCTCCTGATCGGGATGCTGCTGGATCAGCAGATCGCGATGGAGACCGCGTTCACGGGCCCGAAGAAGATCAAAGACCGCACCGGAGAGCTTTCGGCATCCGCCCTCGCTGCATACGCCCCCGAAGCATTCGTCGAGGTGTTCCGCCAGACCCCGGCCGTGCACCGGTTTCCGGGATCGATGGCGGGTCGGGTGCAGGCGCTGTGCGAGGCTGTCGCGACCGACTGGGATGACGACGCCGCTGCCATCTGGACGAAAGGCAATCCCGATGGCGCCGAGGTGTTGAGACGACTGAAGAAGCTGCCCGGGTTCGGGGAGCAGAAGGCGAAGATCTTCCTCGCACTGCTCGGGAAGCAGTACGGCTTCGACGGGGACGGATGGCGCGAGGCCTCGGCTCCCTACGGCGAAGCAGGCTCGTTCCGCAGCGTCGCTGACATCACCAGCCCCGAGTCCCTTGCGAAGGTGCGAGAGCACAAGAAGGCGATGAAGGCTGCCGCCAAGGGCTGATACTCACCCTCGATTCCGCAGCCTGTGTCAGGCGCCGGTGAGGCGCTCGCCGAGGTAGGTTTCGACGTTCTCGAGCGGCACACGCTCTTGGGCCATCGTGTCGCGATCACGCACCGTGACGGCGTTGTCGTCGAGGGAATCGAAGTCGACGGTGACGCAGAACGGGGTACCGATCTCGTCCTGTCGGCGGTAACGGCGACCGATCGCGCCTGCATCGTCGAAATCGACAGCCCAGTGCCCGCGCAAGCGATCAGCCAGTCCGCGGGCGAGCGGCGACAGGGCCTCGTTACGCGACAGCGGCAGCACAGCGACCTTGACCGGCGCCAGGCGCGGGTCAAGCTTCAAGACGGTCCGGGTGTCGGTGCCACCCTTCGCGTTGGGAACCTCTTCTTCGCGGTAAGCGTCGACGAGGAACGCCATCATGGCGCGAGTAAGCCCGAACGAGGGCTCGATGACATACGGGGTGTACTTCTCGCCCGAGGCTTGGTCGAAGTAGGTCAGGCTCTGCCCGGATGCCTCGGCATGGCTCTTCAGGTCGTAGTCGGTGCGGTTGGCGACCCCCATGAGCTCGCCCCACTCCTTGCCCGGGAACCCGAAGCGGTACTCGACGTCGATCGTGCCGGCGGAGTAGTGGGCGCGATCCTCCTCGGGCACATCGAAGCGCCGCATGTTCGCTGGGTCGATACCGAGGTCGGTAAACCAGTCCCAGCACGCCTCGACCCAGTGGTCGAACCACTCCGGAGCCTCGGCCGGGGGAGTGAAGTACTCGATCTCCATCTGCTCGAACTCGCGGGTTCGGAAGATGAAGTTGCCGGGGGTGATTTCGTTGCGGAACGCCTTGCCGACCTGACCGATCCCGAAGGGCGGCTTCTTGCGGCTCGCGGTGAGCACGTTCGTGAAGTTCACGAAGATGCCCTGCGCGGTTTCGGGGCGGAGGTAGTACAGGCCCGACTCGTCGTCGACGACCCCGAGGTAGGTCTTGACCAGACCCGAGAACGCGCGGGGTTCGGTGTACTGGCCCTTCGTGCCGCAGTTGGGGCACGGCACGTCGGCCAGCCCGTTCTCGGCGGTGCGACCCTTGCGCGCCTCGAAGTCCTCGATGAGGTTGTCGGCGCGGAACCGCTTGTGGCACTGCAGGCACTCGACGAGGGGGTCGGTGAAGGTCGCGACGTGCCCGGATGCCTCCCACACGCGCTTGGGCAGGATGATCGAGGAATCGAGGCCGACCATGTCGCCGCGCCCGCGGACGAAGGTCTGCCACCACTGACGGCGGATGTTCTCTTTGAGCTCGGTGCCGAGCGGACCGTAGTCCCATGCGGAGCGGGAGCCCCCGTAGATCTCGCCGGCTTGGAAGACGAACCCGCGGTGGCGGGCAAGGGCGATCACTTTGTCGAGGCGGGACTGCTCGGCCACGGAGGAACTCCTGGGTCGGGGATGCGCTGCGCGCGAGGGTATCGCGGATGCCGCGACATCCGTCGATTCTATCCGTCGCGACTCACTGGCCGCGTGCCGTGTGGGTTCCGAGGACGACGTCGACGAGCCGCTCGGCCTCACCGTCGTCCCCGTTCGAGGGCGCGAAGACGCGTAGGACGATCGCGCCGACCAGAAGCTCGATGATCGAGGAGATGGGTGCTGTCGGCGGCAGTTCGCCATCGGTCACGCCCTTTTCGAGCCGATGCACGAGGTCACCGTCAGCCCCGAGTCGCTCGCGAATGCGCTCGCCGATCGCAGGGTTGGTCGTTCCCGCTGCCAGCAGCGACCGGAGCATCTCGTCATGCCCGGGGTCATCGACGAAGTCCAGGACGATACGCATCCAGCTCGCCAGATCGTCTCGCAGTGTCCCCGTGAAGCTGGGCGCGAAGTGTTCGGGCATCAGGAAGCCCTCGATGAGCGCCTCGGCGACCAGGTCGCTCTTTCCCGGCCACCACCGATAGATCGTCTGCTTGCCGGCCCCCGCCTCGGCGGCGATCCCCTCAATGCTGAGGTTGCCGAACCCTCTCTCCAGGAACAGGCGAGCTGTCGCGCGCAGGATCGCCAGGCGCGCCTCTTCGCTGCGCGGGGGGCCACCTCGTCGCCCGGTGGAGATGGGCAGGGCTTCGGTCATGTCGGTCACAGTATCCATCCTCGAGTCAGTGTCCGTCTTCGACTCAGCATGCGAGACGGTACGTATCGTATGCTGTCGGTTGCTCTCCCCCGCGTCCCGCCCGAAAGGTGACCATGGCTGAACTGCTGTACCGGCTCGGCAAGGCTTCTGCCCAGCGCGCGTGGATCGTGATCGTCGCCTGGGTCGCGGTTCTCGGTCTCGCGGGCGGCGCCTTCGCCCTGGGCGCCGGCACGCTGGCCACGAGTTTCGACGTTCCCGGAACCGCATCGGGCGAGGTAACCGACGAGCTCGCCCAGAAGCTCCCCAACTATTCGGGGGCCTCGGGTCAGATCGTGCTGCACACCGAAGATGGCGAGCCTTTCAGCGACGAACAGCGTGCGGAGGTCGCTGACCTTGCTGCAGGCATCCGCGACTTGCCCGACGTCGCCCGGGTCGTCGACCCGTTCGAGGCCGAACAGGAACGAGCCGACCGACAGCAGGAGATCACCGACGGGCGTGCCCAGCTCGAGCAAGGACGCGCGCAGCTCGAGTCCGGACAGGCACAGCTCGACGCCGCCCGAGCCGAGGTCGAGAGCGGACAGGCTCAGCTCCAGGACGCACAGGAGCAACTGGATGCCGCCCGCGCGCAGGCTGAGGCAGGCGGCGCCCCCGCCTCCCAACTCGCGGCCCTCGACCAGCAGCAGGCTCCGCTGGATGCCCAGCGTCAACAGTTGGATGCCGCGAGCCAGCAGCTCGAGGCGCAACAGGCGGAACTCGATGCCTCTCGTGAGGAACTGGCCACCAACGAGACGCAGCTCGAGCTCGGTGCCGACCTGCTCGAGCTCTCAGAGGGCATCGGAGTGGTCTCCAGCGACGGCACTACCGCTCTCCTGAACGTCGCGTTCGATGTACCGCTGCTCGAACTCGACGCCGAAGCGAAGCAAGCGGTGATCGACTACGTCGAGGCGCACCCGATCGACGGAGTCGAGGTCGCTTTCTCGACGACCCTCGCGCAGTCCCTCCCGAACCTGATCGGTATCGGGGAGATCGCCGGTGTCGTCATCGCCGCGATCGTGCTGCTGGTCATGCTCGGCACCGTCATTGCCGCCGCGCTGCCCCTCGTCACGGCGCTGGTAGGAGTGGGGATCGCGGTCTTGGCGGCACTCTCCTTGTCGGGCGTGATCGACACGTCTTCTGTCACGCCGATCCTCGGGGTGATGCTCGGACTTGCCGTGGGCATCGACTACTCGCTGTTCATCATCAACCGTCACCGCAAGCAGCTGCTTGAGGGCGCTGACCTCCGCGAGTCGATTGGCCTGGCCAACGGCACCGCCGGCAACGCCGTGACGTTCGCAGGGTCGACGGTGATCATCGCGCTGCTTGCCCTGAATATCACCGGCATCCCGTTCCTCGGCCTCATGGGAACCGTCGGCGCCTTCGCTGTTCTCGTGGCGGTCCTCATCGCCATCACGCTGACTCCTGCACTCCTGCGGCTCGTCGGGATGCGGGTCCTGGGCCGGCGCGCCCGGGCGCGCGTTGGGACAGTGCACCACGCTGACGATCGAGCTCGCGCGATGCCGACCTGGCGTGCGCTGCTCACGGCAGTCGGCGCAATCGTGGCGCTGCTGGTCATCGCGATTCCTGCCCTGTCGATGCGCGTGGGCCTGCCCGACGGATCGAGTGAGCCGGAGGACTCGTACGCCTATCGGGCATACGAGCTGACCGCGGAAGCGTTCGGATCCGGCGCGAACAGCACGCTGCTGGTGACGGCGGCTCTGCCGGGTGACCTGGATGACACCGCTCAGCTGCAGGCTCAGCTCGACGTGGCGACAGCCCTGTCGGAGGTCGAGAACGTGGTGGCCGTCGCGCCGATCGCGGTATCGGATGACGGCACGCTCGCTGCGTTCCAGGTCATCCCGACCGAAGGGCCCAGCGCAGAGTCGACCGAACAAGTGGTCCGAGACCTTCGAGCCCTGCCTCCCGTTGACGGGGAGTACGAGCTCGGCGTAGCCGGGCAGGCGGCGATCAACATCGACATCTCCGAGAACATCGCCGGAGTCCTCCCGCTCTACATCAGCGTCGTCGTCGGCCTGTCGCTTCTCATCATGATCGTGGTGTTCCGGTCGCTGCTGGTGCCGCTGATCGCTACGGGCGGCTTCATCCTGTCGTTGTTCGCAACCTACGGCGCGACTGTCGCGGTGTTCCAGTGGGGGTGGGGAGCCCCGATCTTCGGCCTCCACAGCACGGGTCCGATCCTGAGCTTCCTGCCGGTGCTGCTGGTCGGCATCCTGTTCGGACTCGCGATGGACTACCAGCTGTTCCTGTCGTCGGGGATGCGGGAGGCCTACGTGCACGGCACGCCTGCGCGCGTCGCCGTCATGCGCGGCCTGCGGGCCGGGCGAGCGGTAGTGACAGCGGCGGGGCTCATCATGGTTTCGGTGTTCGGCGGCTTCATCTTCGCCGAATCGACGATGATCCGCTCGATCGGCTTCGGTCTCGCGTTCGGTGTGCTGCTCGATGCCTTCGTCGTACGGATGCTGCTCATGCCTGCCCTCATGCACTTGCTGGGACGCTCCGCCTGGTGGCTGCCGCGCTGGCTCGACCGCATCGTTCCCAATGTCGATGTGGAAGGCGCCAAGCTCGAACGCGCCCACCACGCGCCCTGGGCCGAGGAGGATCAGGCCGAGGTTTCCCACGAATCAGAACCCGCTGCGACGCAGGGGGAAGCGCTCACGCGGCGTGAACTGCGCGAACGCGGCGAACTGTAGCCAGCGGCCGGCGAGCGGCCCGGGCGTCTCTATTGCGTGATCGGCGCGACCACGTAGAGCAGCTGCGCCGTGCCGTCTTCCTGCTCGAGCAGAGTGACGCCCACGGTGTAGTCAGAGCCGGTGAACGACCAGATCTTCATCCCCCCGAAGTCGGACTCGGAGTCTGCGGTGTACCGGGCCTTCAGCTGCTCGATGATGCCCTCACCGTCGGCGACGCTCGGCAGTGTGTAGGTGACCGTGTAGCCACCGTCGACCGCGAGCGCAACGAGTGGTGAGCCGGAAGGGAGCGGGATGTCGGAGGGGAAGCCCTCCGGCACACTCGCGCCGTCACCGGTGTCGATGTCGACGCCGGTGGCGCCCTCGATGGCATCTTCGACGGTGTTGTTGATGAGCTGCTCGACCGGGTTCACGCATCCGGTCAGGGCAATGGCTCCGACGCCGAGCATGAGCGCGGCAGCGACGATTCGGGTCTTCATTGGTGTTCCTCCCCTGGGAGCGCGCGCCGACGCGAACACCGGCGATGGTCGGCTCCCACCTCTGAGTGTGGCGACTCGCTGTGCGCCCCGCAAGGGGCGGCGATCACACGGATGGTGAGCCGCTCGAAGACCGCGCAACTCCCAGCATCCGAGCAACCTCTCCGCTGCGCTGCGAGAACCCGATGAGGTCCTGCTCGTCGGGATAAGGCTGGAGCACAACAGTGGTTGCACCCGCGGCGAAGAATGCCTCGACCGTCTCGGCGACCATTGCCACGTCGCCGTGCGCGCGCTCGCGCCCCGCCGGCTCGTCGGATGCCGCGGACCCATCGGTGAACCGCGCCGGGAGGTACACCACGACGGGGTAGTCGTCAGCTCTCTCGGCTGCCGCAGTTCGTACCCGGCTCGCCGCAGCACGCAGTCGGCTCGGGCTCCAGCCCGAGGGAATGACCGTTCCGTCGGCGAGGGCCCCAGCTCTGTCGAGTGTCTTGGGTCCTTCTGCCGCGGCGAAGACGGGAACGGCGACGGTCGGCGGCCAGTCCAGGGCCACGTCATCGAGCTGAACGTACCGCCCGTCGATCGTGACCCGTTCCCCGGAAAGCAGCGCTCGCAGTGTCGGCAAGTACTCCGCCATCAGCGTGAGGGGGGATGCGTGCCGCGCGCCGACCTGCGCCATCCAGCTCTGCACCCCGTGGCCGACGCCGCCGATGATGCGCCCCGGAAACAGCCGCGAGAGGGTAGCGAGCTCCATGGCGGTCAGCGCGACGTTGCGAAGCGGCATGGGCAGCACACCGATCGCGACGGTCAGCTCGGTCGTGGCGGCCAGAGCCGCGGCAGCCGAGGCGATACCCGACTCGCGAAAGCAGTCCTCCCACAGCCACAGCTGGGGTACTCCGGCGTCCTCGACCGAGAGAGCCACTTCCCGGAGACGTTCGGGCGGGAAGGCGGGTTCGAACACGACACCGAGTGAGCGCATGCACCCACGCTAGAGCAGGCAGCCGACAAGCCCGGTGGGCCTCAGGAACCGAACCCGCAGTAGTCGGCCACGGCGTTCAGGATCTCGGCGCGCATGTCCGGCGGGGCCGCCAGCTCGATCTGGCCGTTCTCGCCGCCGACTGTCACATCCGTCGTGAAGATCGTGCCGCGCTTGTCTTCCTGCACGGCATGGGCATCGCAGCGGAACGGCTCGAGCACGATGTTCACCTCGCGGCGAGCGGTATCGCCGGCGGGGAGCTCGATCTGCAGCGGTAGCGCGGCGTCCGGTCCGGTGCCGGCGTCGCCGAAACCGAGGAGGTTGGTCGGGCGGATCGCCTCGATCCTCGCGCCACCGGCTCCGGTCGGCAGGACCCCGAGGGTGAGGATGCCGACACCTCCGCCCGCGCCAGGTTCGAAGTGCGTGAACGAGGCAGCCGCCGCGTCGCCGAGCGCGTCGGCGACACACTCGCGCGCGTGCATCGCCGGCAGGAACTCGAGCACGTCGGGAAGGTCTGCCCGCGCGATCCCCGAGCGCTCATCGAGACGCCACGCGAACTCCACGGTGGACGCCCCGTCATCGGGAACATCGCAGGCCGGCCTCGGGAGCTGGATACGAATGCCGACAGTGCTGCCCGGAGCGATGACACTCGTCCGTTGGAGCACGCGGTCGGCATCCGTCTCGAAACGCGGGTCAGCCACTGAGAGGGCGTCGACACTCAGCGGTGAGTCGGTGCCGTTGGTGATCTCGACCTGGGCCTGATGCAGCGCGACATCCGAGCGCTGCTGCACAAGCCGCACACTCACCCCCTCGGGAAGATCCTCGTTCGGGGCCGCGGAAGCACACGCGGCGATCCCGAGGACCAGCGCAGCACCCAGCATCACGGCGACGAGTCGCCGCTGACCCGAGGTACCGGCGGGGCCGGTCACCGGCGGAGCACCTCGCGGGCAACTGTCATGTCCTCCAGCGCGACAGGGTCGATCTCGATGCCCAGCCCGGGGCCCGTGGGCACCCGAACGTGGCCGTCTTCGAGAACGGCGGGCTCGGTGACGATGTCGCGATCGTAGAACCGCGAGGATGCCGAGATATCGCCCGGCAGCGTGAATCCGGGGAGGGCTGCCAGCGCAGCGTTCGCGGCGCGACCGATCCCCGTCTCGAGCATCCCGCCGCACCACACCGGCACGCCGGCGACTCGGCACAGGTCGTGAATACCCACGGCCTCGAGGTAGCCGCCCACGCGCCCCGCCTTGATGTTGATGACGGATGCCGACCCGAGCGCGAGAGCGTCGGCTGCAGCCTTCGACGACACGATCGACTCGTCCAGACACACCGGTGTGCGCAGGCGCTGGGCGAGCGTCGCATGGTCGACGAGGTCGTCCTCCTGCAGGGGCTGCTCGATCAGGAGCAGGTCGAACCTGTCGAGTTCGGCGAGGGTGTCGGCGTCAGCGAGCGTGTACGCGGAGTTGGCGTCCACCTGCAGCGGGATATCGCCGAAGGCATCCCGAACGGCGGCGGTGTCGGCGATGTCGCGGCCGGGCTTGATCTTGATCTTGATGCGGACGTACCCCTCGTCGAGGTATCCACGGACGGTGTCGACCAGAGCGGCGGGGTCGCGCTGGATGCCGACGCTCACACCCGAGGGCACGCGGTCGCGGATCGCGCCGAGGTACTGTCCGAACGGTCGCCCCTCGGCGCGCAGCGCGGCATCGAGTATCGCGAGTTCGAGCCCCGCTTTCGCCATCCGGTGCCCGACAAAGGGTTCCAAGACGGAGGCGACGTCTTCGGGGGTGAGAGTGTGCCGATCCAACAGCGCGGGGATGAGAAAGCGCAGCGACACGTCCCACGCGCCCTGCGTGTACTCGCTCGAGTACAGCGGAGACTCCTGCGTGACGATCTCACCCCAGCCGTCCCCATCGGCAGTCAGCGCCCGCGCGACGATGACCTCGCGCACCGTCTCGGTGCCGAAGGATGTCGTGAATGGCGAGACGAGCGGTAGGTGCAGCACCCGCAACTCGATTCCCTCGAGCGTCACTGTCGGAGCGGGCTGTGCGATCGGCATGCGGCAAGGCTAATCCTCGTTAGGCCAGATCGTTCAGTCGCGCCATATTGCGGGCCAACCGACCCGGCACCCGCAGTTAGGCGCGACCGAAATGGAGGCCACCATCGTTCAGTCGCGCCATATTGCGGGTCACCCAACCCACACCCCACACGAAGGCGCGACCGAAACCGGCCCGCACGACTCAGGCGTCGACGATGAGATAGCCCCGACGCTCGTCGAACCCACCGATGCGGCGGCCCGCGTTCACGTGGGTGAGCAGGGCGTCGCGGACGCGCCGTCGCTCGATGGCAGCGGCATCAGGTTCGCGGCGCCGGAGGGACTCGATGTCGCGGGGAATCGCGACGGATGCCCGGACCTCGGCATCCGTGGGGGTCGGAACCGGCGGCGCGGCCAGGGCCCACGACACCATGAGCCGATCCGATTCGTCGCCGCGGTTGACCCCGTCATCCATCGCGCCGTAGTGGTCCACGAGGTACTCGGTGACGCGCGCGCCCAGCACGGCCAGGTTGAAGTGGGCGTTGCGCGACACGAGCGGGTCGAAGGTCCACGTCACATGCCCGATGCCGCGGCGCAACCCCCACTCACGCTGGTGCTGCTTCAGCATCCGTCCGAAGCCCTGGCCCTGGGCGCTCGGCAGGATGCCGGTGATGTGCGAGTGCATGGATCGGGCTGCGGGTTCGGCGAAGAAGGCGACGGATGCCCCGACCATCCGCTCGTCCGCGAAGAACCCGACCGCGTAGTTGCCCGAATGGGCGAGGGCGCGCAGCAGGTTCGGCGGCATGCCGGTGCGGTCCCCTCCCCACACCTCCGACAGCACCGCGGAGGCTTCGAAAACCTCTGCCACGGTGTCGAGCTCGCGGATGCTGAGCCGGGCCGATTCGGTGTCGCTCATGAGGCCCTCGGTTCGCGGACGACGGGAATCGAGCCGGTCGCGGTGAGTTCGACCCCCGCCGTGATGACGTGTTCGGCGAACAGTCCCGGCCAGGCCATGACCCCGTAGGGCGTGCGGGCAACGATGAGGCGGCTGTTCGGCAGGAGCTCGTTGAGACGTGTCGCGGTGCGAAGCGGATGCGTCGGGTCACCCGTCCACGCCAGGATCAGCGTCGGCACATCGATGCGCGCGAGCTCCTCCTTCGGCGGCAGGTCAGCTGCCGCAGCTCCCCGCAGCACCGTCGGGAGGAGTGTCTCGTCGACCGCGGGAAGCGACTCGGGAGCATCCGCGAGGGCCGGCGGGACGGGCGTGGTGGAACCGAGCTTCACGAAAGCCTCGACACCGTGGCGTTCGATGAGCTCCGCGTTCGTTCGGTAGACCTCGGCCTGCGCGCGGCGGGTACCCCATGCCGTCGGCGGAACCATGAGGGTCAAGCTCGCGAAGCGGACCGGATCCTTGAGTGCGGCGTGCAGCATCGTGCCGGTCCCCATCGATGGCCCCACGCCGTGAACCGCTTCACCGGGAGCGACGGCATCCAGCACCGCCAGGAGGTCGTCGGCGAGGTTGTCCCACCGGTAGTCGAGCGGATCCTCGGTCCCCGTCGAGCCACCGTGGCCGCGCGCGTCGATGCGGAGGATGCGGTGATCCCGAAGGGCCCGGCCGAGGTCAAGACCGAGGTGGCTGTCTCGGCTGCGGCTGGACATCAGACCGTGCAATTGGACGACCAGCGGACCGTCATCACCGGTCACATCGAAGTCGAGTGTGGCGCCTCGAATCCGCAGCGTGCTCACGTGCCCTCCCGGGCGTCCTCTGTGCGAAACGGTTGCCGCCTAGACTACGCGCGATGCGCTTGACGAACGTCGCCCGAATGACGCTGCCCCCAGGCCGAGTCCGCAGCCTCGTGTTTCCCGCCGAGGCTCTGCCCGACGCGGAGCCGCTGACGCTGTCCTTCGACCAGGGTCGGCACGTCTCCGAAGGAGATCGACCCGGATCGTGGATGGCGATCTCGTTCCGCCTGCGCACACCGGCAGCCCCCGACGAGATCGCTGACGCGTGGGCCACCGTCGTCGACAGGCACGGCACCCTCAGTACCGTGTTCGAACGGGACGATGACGGGACCGTGCGGGTACGACCGGCGCGACTGGGAGTCGGACGGTGGGTGACGCATCCGGCACCGCCCGAGCGGCTGACACGCGAAGTGCTGCGCGAAGTGCTCGACGACGGATGCCGGCCCTTCGCCACCCCCTCCCACCGGCTGTGCCTCATCGAACCCGGTGGCGGGGCCGACCCGACGATCGTGATCGCCTCCGATCACGCACACGTCGACATGTGGTCGCTTCTCGTACTCGCGCGGGATCTCGCCGAGGTCGTCGACGACGAGCGGGAGGATCGCACGCCGGGTGGGGCGCTGCCTGCACCGCGAGCGTTCGCCGAGCACTCCGCAGAGCTTGCGGCCCGCGCTCCCGCGCCCGAAGCGATCACGACCCGATGGGCGGAGATCCTGGATGCCGAGGGCGGCCAGATGCCGCTGTTCCCCCTGACGTTGGGCGACGTCGCGGGGTCGCGATCGGAGATCGTCGATGTTCGCGACGTCTTCGACGGCTCCGAGTTCGAGGCCTTCTGCGAGCGCGCCGCCGCCGCGGGGGTCCGCGCTATCGCTATCGCGGTATCGGTCATGACGCGCGTGAGCCTCGCGATGGGTGACCAGCCGCTGCGCGCGGTGTTCCCCGTGCACAGCCGGCACGATCCGCAGTGGCACGACTCGGTCGGATGGTTCATCACGAACGCCGTGATCGAGTCATCCGACCCCTCGCCCCTCGCATGCGCCCAAGCGGTGAAGGAAGCGATCGGCCTCGGCTCGCATCCGCTCGGCCCGATCCTTGCTCCCTACGGCGGCATGCCGGCAACCCCCGGGATGTTCGCGGTCTCGTGGCTGGATACGGGGCGGCTCCCGATCGCGCCGGGCAGGCTCCGCGACATCCAATACGTGTCGGCGGTGGTGCGCACCGACGGCGTCATGATCTGGTTCATCGCGAACGAGACAGGCCTGCACCTGCGCTGCCGCTACCCCGACACCCCGGAGGCCCGCCGAAACGTCGGCGCCTGGCTGGATGCCGTCCACTCCGGACTGCGCGACACGATCGGCGCCTCCTGAGGCCCGTCCGGCAGAATCGATCCATGCCCGCCGCCCAGCTTCCCGTCGATTACGCCTGCCTCATCGTCCATGGCACGGACTCCCCCGGCATCGTGGCGGCGGTCTCGGCGCTGATCACGCGGCAGGGCGCGAACATCGTGCAATTCGACCAGTACTCCGACAACCCTGCCGGCGGCGCCTACTTCCAGCGCGTCGTCTTCCACCGGCCAGGCCTGCGCGAGGCGCTGCCCGCGATAGAAGACGACCTTGCCACGACCCTGGGCGACGGGTTCGATCTGCAGTGGGCGATCACCGACCAGTCGGTTCCGAAGCGGATGGCGATCCTCGCCTCGAAGCAGGACCACTGTCTGCTCGACCTCCTGTGGCGTCATCGTCGCGGCGAACTGCCGGTGGAGATCCCGGTCGTCATCTCGAATCACACGGATGCCGAGGCTGATGTCACCGGTTTCGGCATCCCCTTCGTGCACGTGCCTTCGGTCGCCGGGCCCGACAAGAGCGCCAGTGAAGCCCGCATCCTCGAGGTGCTGGCTGACGCGGATGCCGACTTCGTGGTTCTCGCCCGCTACATGCAGATCCTGAGCGGCGAGTTCCTCGAGAGCGTGCGGGTGCCCGTGATCAACATTCACCACTCGTTCCTTCCAGCGTTCGTCGGCGCCCAGCCCTACCGCCAGGCGAAGACCCGCGGCGTGAAGCTCATCGGAGCGACCTCGCACTACGTCACCACCGACCTCGACGAGGGGCCGATCATCGAGCAAGACATCGTGCGGGTCACCCACGCCGACACTGCTGCAGACCTCGAACGACGTGGCGCTGACGTGGAACGTGCAGTGCTTTCGCGCGCCGTGCTCTGGCACGCGCAAGATCGCGTCATCCGTCACGGAAACCACACCATCGTCTTCTGACCGCTCGGTCCCACGGGGCACATTGTCGCGACACCGAAGCGCCGGATAGGCTCGCGGAGTCCCCTATCTCGAGGAAGAGGCAGCTCATGGCCATTGCAGTGACAAATCCTGCAACCGGCGAAGTCATCGAAACCTTCGAGCCTCACGATGAGGCCGAGGTCGAGCGCCGCATTGCCGCCGCACAGTCGGCGTTCGTCGCGCTGCGCGATACGACGTTCGCCGAGCGCGCCGGATGGATGCGCAAGGCTGCCGAGCTGCTGGAAGCTGACGTCGACGAGATGGCGCGCACCATCACGATCGAGATGGGGCGTCCCCTCGCCCAGTCGCGAGCCGAGGTGCTCAAGTGCGCTCGCGGATGCCGGTTCTACGCCGACAACGCCGAGGACTTCCTGGCCACAGAGGAGCTTGCCGACCCCTCGTCGGTGAAGGCCTCGGCCGCCGGGACCCGCTGGGCACCGCTGGGCGTCGTGCTTGCGGTCATGCCCTGGAATTACCCGCTGTGGCAGGTGATGCGCTTCGCTGCCCCGGCGCTCATGGCCGGCAACACGGGGCTACTGAAGCACGCCTCTAACGTTCCGCGTTCCGCGCTCTACCTTGACACTCTCTTCGAGCGCGCCGGATTCCCGGTCGGCTCCTTCCACACGCTGCTCATCCCGGCATCCGGAGTCGAGCGGGTCCTCCGCGACTCGCGGGTCGTGGCCGCGACCCTGACCGGTTCGGAGCCCGCCGGTCGCTCGCTCGCTTCCATCGCGGGCAGCGAGGTCAAGCACGTCGTGCTCGAGCTCGGTGGCTCGGATCCGTTCGTCGTGATGCCGACGGCGGACCTCGATGCTGCGGCATCCGTCGCTGTCACCGCCCGAAACCAGAACAACGGGCAGTCGTGTATCGCTGCCAAGCGGTTCATCGTCCACACTGACGTCTACGACGACTTCGTGGGGCGTTTCGTGCAGAAGACGGCGGCTCTGCGCGTGGGCGACCCTCTGGAGGACGGAACCGATGTCGGCCCCGTCGCGACCGAGAGCGGTCGGGATGAGCTTGCCGAACTCGTTGGCGATGCGATCGAGCGCGGCGCACAGGTGCTGACGGGCGGCTCCGTTCCCGACCGCCCGGGCTGGTTCTACCCGCCGACCGTCCTCGCCGGCATCACGCGGGACATGCGCCTGTTCCAGGAGGAGGCGTTCGGCCCCGTGGCTACCGTCTACCGGGTCGACTCTCGCGAGGAGGCCGTCGAGATCGCCAACGCGACGACGTTCGGTCTGTCATCCTCGCTGTGGAGCTCCGACGACGACGAGATCGACTGGTTCATCGACCGCCTCGAAGCCGGCGCTGTGTTCGTCAACGGCATGACGGTCTCACACCCCGAGCTGCCCTTCGGCGGAATCAAGAACTCGGGCGTTGGCCGCGAGCTTGCCGCAGCAGGCATCCGAGAGTTCATGAATCTGAAGACAGTCTGGCGCGCCTAGCCGCCCGCGTTCGTTTGCCGCAACACGCCGCCCGACGGATGCCGAGCGCACACTTTGCGGCAAACGAGAAGCCTGCACTCGATGAAGAGAGCCCGCATGAATCGCCGCGACCACATGGGACCACTCATCCTCCGCAGCGCCATCGTGGCGGCGCTCGCGACAGGCCTGCTCCTCGGCGAGCGCCTGCTCCCGTACTTCACGAGTCAAAGCAGCATCATCGCGCTGGCCTACGTCGTAACGACGCTGGTTGTGACGATCCAGCGACGCACGAGCACCCCTCCGGCGCCGCGTCTTCGGGGTGCCGTCACATTTTGGCTCCTGACAACGGCGCTGATCTCGCACATCTTGAACAACCGGGGCGAGAGCCCGCTGCCCGGCCTCGTCGTCGCGGACCCAGCGCTCGCGATCGACAACTGGGGGCTCTTCCTGCTGCACTACGTGGCGCCGGGGCTCGTCCTCCTGGACTGGGCACTCTTCGGGCCGCATGGCATCGTCCGCTGGCGCGACACGCTGCTGTGGCTGCTCTACCCGATCGGCTATGGCGTGGTGATGATCGCGCGCGGTGCGCTTCTGCCGGAGATCAACGTGCGCTACCCCTACCCGTTCCTCGATCCGACGCTCAACGGCGTCGACGGAATGCTCCTGGCGCTCTTACGGGTCGTCGTGATGCTCGCGGTGATCTCCCTTGCGGTCGTGGCTCTCGACCGTCTGTCGGGGTTCGTCTCGCGCCGGCTGACGGCACCATCCATCGATCCCGCCGCACCGCCATCTACCGCGAGCGCGCCGAGTGAGGTCACGGACCACTGAGGGTGTTCACCCCGGCTACGTGTGCCCGGTTCGCTTGCCGCAACACGCCGCGCGACGGATGCCGAGCGCACAGTTTGCGGCAAACGAACCGCAGGGGCTCGGCGCATCCGTCAGGGAAGGACGACGATCTTGCCGGGCTCGTGCGACGACTCGAGCGCCTGGAATGCCGCCACCACGTCGTCCAGCGGGTACGTAGCCACAACCGGGAAGACGATCCTGCCGGCGGCGATGTCTTCGCCGAGGGCCCGCAGGTTCTCCGGCGTGCGGGCCTCCCGCTCGACATTGTGTACGCCCAGCTCGTCGAGGGCCGCGTAGGCGGCGATCGCGACCATCCGGTCGGCGGGAACGCCCAGAGCGACCCCGGCATCGAGCGCGTCGCGGCCGTGGCAATCCATGACGGCCGTGATCTCGCCGAGTTCGCGCACCCTGTCGGCGAGTCCGTCGCCGTACTCGACCGGCTCGACGCCGAGCGATCGCAAGAAGTCGTGGTTGGCGACGGATGCCGACCCGATCACTCGCGCTCCGCGTGCGATCGCGAGCTGCGAGGCCACCAGTCCGACGGCGCCGCTCGCGCCACCGACCAGCACGACATCGTCCTCGTCGACCGGGACGGTTGCCAAACACGAGACCGCGGTCAGGCCGGCAACATGCAGCCCACCGGCGACCTCGACCGCAAGCCCCTCGGGCCGCCGTGCGATCTCTGCCGCGTTCGCGACCACCTGATCGGCGATCGCGCCCGCGGCGCGGCCCATGACGGCATCCCCGACAGAGACCGGCGTCCCGTCCGCATAGGCGGCCCCCTCGCCGACCGCGATGACGGTGCCGGCGAAGTCGCCACCGATGCGTCGCGGAAACGGGGCGTCCGAGGGGATGAATCCGCCGCGAGCCTTCGCGTCGTAGGGGTTCAGCCCGGCAGCTTCGACGGCGACCAGCACCTTCCGTGCGCCCGGCGAAGGGTCTTCGACCTCGGTCACGAACAGGACCTCGGGTCCTCCGACTTCGTTGTACATGGCTGCGCGGGTCATACCCTCGAGCGTAGCGAGGCGGGCGCCGATGCGGACCGAGCAGGGCTATATGAATCCCACGGGAAACCTCGGCGCCTGCGTGGCCGATCGGCACATGCCAAGCTGTCGCCATGGCGAACTCGCCCACCGGTGACTCGATGACAGAGCGCATCGTGCGCGTCCTGGAGACCTTCACGTCCGAACGGACCGTGCAGTCGGCATCCGAGATCGGTCGACGGTCGGGGCTCCCGTCCTCCAGCGCCCACCGCATCGTGGATGACCTCGTTTCGGCCGGCCTGCTCGATCGGGACGAGGATGCGCAGATCCGCCTGGGCATGCGCCTGTGGGAACTCGCCCTGCGCGGATCCTCGGCACTACGCCTGCGAACGGCGGCCCTCCCTCACATGGAGGCGGTGCAAACGACGATCCGCGAGCACACGCAGCTCGCCGTACGCGAGAAGGACGAAGCGCTGTTCATCGAACGTCTCTCGCATCCGGATGCCGGTGCCAACATCACCCGCATCGCTGGTCGGCTTCCGCTGCACGCCTCGTCGTCGGGCCTCGTCCTGCTCGCCTACGCGCCGGCGGCGGTGCGCGCGAGTGTTCTGGGCGGCCCGTTGCGCGCCGTGTCAGGCGAGACCATCACCGACCCGCGGACACTCGAGCGCGTGATTGCGGGGATCCGACGCGACGGTGTGGCTATCGCGCCCGGATCGATTCAGTCGGTGTCCACGGGTGTGGCGGTTCCGCTTCGCCACGAAGGCGAAGTCGTGGCCGCGTTATCCGTCGTGCTTCCCCGGGATGCCGACCCGACGCCGGCAGTCGCCGCGCTGCGGGATGCAGTCGCAGCGATCGAGAGCGATCTTCGACGCCAGCGACTCTGACCGCGATCTGGTCCCGTTCAATGGGAAAGTGCCGGTTCGAACCGGTCTGATGTTGCAGACTCGGCGAAGACCCGCATCCGTCGAAGGAGACGCCATGTCCACCGTCCGCACTCAGGTTGCCATTGTCGGCGCCGGCCCCGCCGGGCTGCTGCTGTCACACCTTCTTGCCGCCCGAGGCATCGACTCGATCGTGCTCGATCAGCGCACCCGCGAGGAGATCGAGAAGACGATCCGCGCCGGCATCCTGGAATACCCCACCGTGCAGCTTCTCGACGAGACCGGCGCCTCCCCACGCGTGAAGTCTGTCGGAAACCGCCACGACGGCATCGAGCTTCGGTTCCAGGGCGAGGGGCATCGGATCGACTTCCCCGCGCTCACGGGTCGCAGTGTCTGGCTCTTCCCGCAGCACGAGGTGCTCATCGACCTGATCGCGGTACGCCTGGCTGCCGGGCAGGATCTTCGGTTCGGTGTCACCGTCGACCGTGTCGAAGACATCGAGACCGATCGACCCCGCGTGTTCGCGACGAACCCTGACGGCTCGCCGCTGGAGATTGAGGCCGACTTCATCGTGGGCGGTGACGGCTCCCGCAGCCTGGTCCGCGCCGCCGTCACCGGATCGTCGACCGGCGGATACTTCCGCGAGTATCCGTTCGCCTGGTTCGGCATCCTGTGCGAAGCGCCACCAAGCTCGGAAGAGCTGATCTACAGCAACTCCCCGAGCGGCTTCGCTCTCATCAGCCAGCGCAGCGCCACCGTGCAGCGGATGTACTTCCAGTGCGATCCCGAGACCGATCCGAACGCGATGGGCGAGGCCGAGATCTGGGAGACCCTGCAATCGTGCGTTCCCGGCACGACGCTGCAGGAGGGGCCCATCTTCCAGCGGGACGTGCTGCGGTTCCGCAGCTTCGTCGCTTACGAACTGCGGCGCGGACGCGCGGCCCTTGTCGGGGATGCCGCCCACACCGTTCCGCCGACGGGAGCCAAGGGCATGAACCTCGCCGTCGCCGACGTCGTACTGCTCGACCGGGCACTCGGAGCGCTGCTCAACGACGGCGACGAGCGCCTGCTGGATTCTTACGCCGAGACGGCCCTGCAGCGCATCTGGAAGGCTCAGCATTTCTCGTGGTGGATGACGAGCATGCTGCACCTGACTCCCGAGGCATCCGACTTCGATCGCCGCCGCCAGATCGGCGAGCTGCGTTCGGTCGTCGAGTCCGAAGCAGGCCAGACCTACCTCGCGGAGGCCTACACGGGCTGGCAGTTCGCGTAAGGAGCCGGGCGCCGCTCAGCGGTCGGGAGTAACCTCGACCGCTCCCGCCATCACGCGCAGCGCTTGCGCGAGTGCCTCGCGCTCGGAGCCGTCGAGAGCACCGAACATCTCGCTCTCCACCTCGCGCGCAAGCTCCTGGGCCCGGGCGAGCAGGTCCCGGCCAGCCGGCGTCGCTACGACGACGTTGGCGCGCCGGTCATTGGGGTCGGGCTCGCGCTCGACGAGCCCGCGAGACTGGAGCTCGTCGATGAGAGCGACGATCTGACTCGGATCGAGCCGCAGAAACTCCGAGAGCTCGCGCTGGGAGGGACGGGCGTTGTTGGCGGCAATGGCCAGCACCGAGTACGCGCGAACCCGCAGATCGACAGCCTGAAGCGCCGCATTCACCCGCGAAACCGACACCGCATTAGCGCGAGCCAGCAGAAATGCCAGGTCGTCCCCAACCGGTGTGCGCCACAATCTCTCCGAGCGGGCAAGGGGCTCTGCCGCTCGTGCCTGATCGTTTGCGGTGGACACCCGGCGATTGTAGCAATTCGCTGCCGAACACAATCGTTGAACTTGACAATCATTTGAGGACGCAGCCACAATCCTCACCATGAGCAGCGTCGCCGTACCCCGCACGATCTTCGACGAGTCCCACGCCGACTTCCGAGACACCGTTCGCCGGTTCGTCCAGCGCGAGGTGTCGCCCCACCTGGATGCCTGGACAGAAGCCGGACGCGTCGATCGGACCCTCTTCGCGAAGGCTGGCGAGACCGGACTGCTCGGAATCTCGGCCCCGGCTAGCAACGGAGGCGGGGACGTCGAGGATTTCCGCTACAACGCGATCATGATCGAGGAGCTCGCTACCGCCGGCGCGACAGCGGTGTCGATGTCGCTGTGCGGCATCAATGACCTCATCGCGCCCTACCTCATCGCCTTCGGCTCCGACGAGCAGAACGACAGGTGGCTCACTCCCCTGGTGGCTGGCGAGAAGATCGGCGCTATCGCGATGACAGAGCCCGGAACCGGCTCAGACCTGGCATCCATCGCGACTACCGCACGACCCGACGGTGACGACTTCGTGCTCAACGGAGCGAAGACCTTCATCTCCAACGGTCTCCTCGCCGATTTCGTGATCGTCGTCGCTCGAACGGATGCCGACGCCGGTCGAGACGGATTCAGCCTCCTCGTCGCGGAGGACGGGATGCCCGGGTTCACCCGCAGCGGCCCCCTGAAGAAGATCGGCCTGGGCGCACAGGATACGGCTCTCGGCGCATCGTGATCCACCGAGTCTCGGTTAAGGCATCGATGTTGGCCTGGGCACCTCCGTGGCGTGAGACCGTGCCGGATGCTCCGGTTCCGCCGAAGGGCGTGTTGGCCTCGTCGTTCACGGTCTGATCGTTGATGTGCACGATCCCGGTCGGGATCTGCTGTGCGAGGCCCCACCCCGCGAGCGCGTCCTTGGTGACGATGCCGAGGGACAGGCCGTAGTCGGTCGCCGACGCGAGCGCCACGGCCTCCTCGTCGGTCGAGAACTTCACCACCGACGCGACGGGTCCGAAGACTTCTTCGCAGTAGGCGGGCGCTTCTGCGGGCGTGTTCGCGAGCACTGTCGGTCGGTAGAACAGGTCCTCGTAGGTGCCGCCCGCGCGCAGCTCGGCGCCGCTTGCGACGGCATCCATCACCAGGGCGTGTACCCGATCGCGCTGTACCTCATCGATCGCCATCGCGATGTACATCGCGACAGCGGCGTGACCCTTGCTGAGGACGAACCGATCGCGGGTCGGATTGGCGAGGTTGGTGGGGTCGACATTAAGTCCGTACTCGAACAGCACGGTGAAGATGTCGGCAGAGGACAGATCACCGCCGATGTGCACTGCTCCCTCGTACGTACCGCACAGGTTCAGGAGCTTCTGACGAAGCTCGAAAGCGAGATCCTCGAGTTCCTCGACGCTCCGACGCTCCTGCGCTACAGGGGACGTTCGACCCATCACATGCCTCCTCATCGATGACAGGAGAGCGACGGACCGCGGGGGTCATCATCGACTCTCGTTCGGGTGGCCACCGGCTCAGCCGGGGCGACGCAGTGACGCTAACACAAACTCATTTACAAGTAAACAGGAATGCATCTAAACTCGTTGAAGCGTCATCCTGGTGATTGGGTGCACGGCATGGTCGGACGTCTCCCGCGGCATCCGGAATTGTCCGAAGACGGTTACCAACGCCACGACGGCGCTGCACAATGGACTCGCGCCGCCCGGCGCGGGGAGGGTGCGACGGCATCCGAAATCAGGAAGACAACACACAGAGAGGTGCAGGATGTCTGACACGTTGACGCAGGCTGGTGTACGGACCGGTCTGTTCATCGGGGGAACCGAACGGTTCACCGACGAGACGCTGAAGATCGCGGACCCAGGAAAGCCGGGCGCGGTTGTCGGCGAGGCCGCGTCCGCTTCGACGCAGGACGTCGCCGACGCGGTTGCTGCCGCGAAAGAGGCTTTTCCGGCGTGGGCGGCTCTGGGCGCGAAAGAGCGCGCACGCCTGATGGCCGAGGCGATCGCCGGGATCGCGGATGACCGTGACGAGGACGCGGCGATCCTGTCGCAAGAGAACGGCAAGGTCCGCTTCGAGGCGTGGGTCGACGCACTCGTGTTCGAGATCCGCTGGAACCTTGCTCTCATGCTCGCCGACGAGGTCGACACCGACCACACCCTCCCCGCGGTGCCCGGCGCGATCCCCGTCGACACGAAGGTGTCGTACCAGCCGCTGGGTGTGACCACGATCATCGTCCCGTTCAACTGGCCGATCGCGATCCTGGGCGCAGCCCTTCCGCACGCGCTGCTGGCCGGGAACACGGCGATCGTCAAGCCGCCGCCGACCGCGCCGCTTGCCACCGCCAAGCTCGTGCAGCGCGTAGCAGAGAAGCTCCCGCCCGGGGTGCTGAACATCGTCACCGGCAAGGACGAGAACATGTCGGGCCTGATTCAGAACACCGACATCGCAAAGGTTTGCTTCACCGGATCGGTGAACGGCGGCAAGCGGATGATGGAGATGGCCTCGAAGACGCTCACTCGGGTCACCCTGGAACTGGGCGGCAACGACGCGGCGATCTTCCTCGAAGACGCCGTCATCGACGACACCCACCTTGACCGCCTGTACGCCGCGATCTACGACACCACCGGCCAGATCTGCATGAACGCCAAGCGCGTCTACGTACACCGCTCGCGCCTCGACGAGGTCGTGAACGGTCTGTCCGACCGCCTGAGCAAGGCAGTCATCGGGTACGGCCTCGATGAGGGGACCACGATGGGCCCGCTCCACTCGTCGGCGCAGAAAGCGTTCGTGGAGGAACTCATCCAGGAGGCCAAGGATGCCGGCGCCGACGTGCGCGAGTTCGGCGAGCTGCCCGGTGGGGAGCTCGCGGGCGGCAACTTCATGCGCCCGGCGATCGTGGTAGACCCCGACCCGAACCTGCGCGTTGTCACCATGGAGCAGTTCGGCCCCGTCATCCCGATCATCCCCTTCGACACCGAAGAAGACGCCATCCGCCTGGCCAACGACACCTGGGCAGGCCTGTGCGGGTCGGTGTGGACGGGAAGCCCCGAAGCTGCTCAGCGGGTGGGAGGCGCGCTCGAGTGCGGATACGTCTGGGTCAACGACCACGGCGCCACCCGCCTCGACCTGCGTGCTCCGTTCGGCGGCATGAAGCAGTCCGGCATCGGTCGCGAGCAGGGTATCGAAGGCATCCGTGCGTTCCAGGACACCCGCTCGATCGCAACCATCGACCCCGAAGCCCTCGCGGCGATGGCGCACTAAGAAGCACCTCACACGATCGGGGTCGGGCAGATTCCTCGCGCGACCCCGATCGTCTACTACTGTCACTCCCAACCCGACCAGACTCAGATCCCGACGCGCGAAGGACCACATGGACCGGCTCGATCAACGCATCCAGTGGGAACCACTTCAGAACACCGTCGACCCCGATAACTTCACGCCGCGCCTGCTCGCGCTGCTGTCCAATGCTCTGGTGTGGCGAGAATCGAACGAGCTGAGACGCCGTTTCGGCCTCGGCACCAACGACTGGCGGGTGATTTCGGTCCTGGCGCTTAACCCCGGATTCTCCGCGACCGAGGTCTCCGAGTTCATCGGCGTCAACAAGGCAGTGGTCTCCAAGAGCGTGAACACGCTCGTCGGCAGGGGGCTGATCGTCCTGCTGGACGGCCCCCGGGGTTCCCGGCCCATGTATCTGACACGCGACGGCGTCGAGATGCACGACGACATGCTCCCGATCTCGATGAGGGGCCAGGACATCATCCTCGCCCACCTCTCACCCGACGAGATCACGAGCCTCAATGCTCTGCTGCAGCGGATGCTCGTCGACGCGCGCGAGCTGCAGATCCTCGAGAACGAGACCGCCGCGAGCCGAGCGCGCTGAGCGGCGCCTTCCCGAGGAGGGGATATCCGACCGGGCGTCGGGTATCCCCTCCTCGCTTTCGTACCTCTAGACATTGCCTATGCCCATAGGTAAAATTGCTGCAGACTGCAACGACGCACTCCTGGCAGCGGAAAGGACCACTCGCCATGGCACACGCCACACCGACGACCGAGTCGGCCAAACGTCTCGTCGAGGGCTACTCCCTCGAGATCAACGGAAAAGAGAAGGACGTCGTCGGTCTCACCGAGGCCGCCTCGCTCATCCCGGCCGGGACGAAGGTCAACGTGACCTTCCTCGGGAACGAAGACCTGCCGATGCGGGTAGCTGCAGCCAAGGCCGTCAAAGAGCTCGGGTTCGTCCCCGTCCCGCACATCTCTGCGCGCCGCATCGCATCCCAGGTGCAGCTCGAGGAATTCCTCAGCGCACTTGCCGAGATCGGCGCCACCGAGCACGTGTTCGCGGTCGGCGGCGACCCCGCGACGCCGGAGGGCCCCTACCCCGACGCGCTGACGATGATCCGTTCGGGAGTCCTGCAGCAGTACGGCGTCAAGGAGGTGTCGATCGCCGGCTACCCCGAGGGCCACCCCGACATCGCCACCGACGTCCTGTGGCAGCACCTCGAAGACAAATCTGCCGCCCTGAAGGATGCCGGCCTGGATGCCGTGATCCTCACCCAGTTCAGCTTCGACACCGACCCGGTGATGGCGTGGATCAAGGGTGTTCGCGACCGCGGCATCGACACCCAGATCCGCCTCGGCACGCCCGGCCCCGCCGGCATCAAGCGCCTCATCTCGTTCGCGTCGCGCTTCGGCGTGGGAGCCAACGCGATGATCGTAAAGAAGTACGGCTTCTCGCTGACGAACCTCATGGGTTCCGCGGGACCTGACAAGTTCGTTTCCGATCTCGCCGCGCTGTTCGACGCTGACCCTTCGGTCGGCGCCGTGAAGCTGCACATGTACACGTTCGGTGGCCTGGAAGCTACGGCGACGTGGGCCCGCGACTTCATCGCGAAGTGAGCGGGGAGGACTTGACGCCATGACGGTACACAACGAAGCGCTGCGCGATCACGCCTGCCTGATCGTCCACGGCCCTGACCAGCCCGGCCTGGTCGCGGCGGTCACCGGCCTGATCACGCGCCACAAGGCGAACATCGTGAGTCTTGATCAGTACTCCGACAACCCCGAAGGCGGCGCCTTCTTCCAGCGCGTCGTCTTCCACCGACCGGACTTGACGGCGGCGTTCGAAGAGATCGAAAGCGACATCGCCGAGACGCTCGAGCCGTACGGGATGACCTGGCGACTCACCGACCAGTCGATTCCCAAACGCATGGCAGTGCTCGCCTCAACCTCGGACCACTGTCTTCTCGATCTGCTGTGGCGTCACCGCCGCGGCGAGCTCCCCGTATCGATCCCGATGGTGATCTCCAATCACACCAACATGGCCGAGGACGTCCGAAGCTTCGGCATCCCGTTCTTCCACGTGCCCTCCCAGGGGCCGGACAAGTCGGCTGCCGAAGCCGAGATCGTGAAGCTGCTCGCGGGCAACGTCGACTTCGTCGTCCTCGCGCGGTACATGCAGATCCTCTCCGAGGACTTCATTGACGACGTCGCAGTCCCGGTCATCAACATCCACCACTCGTTCCTTCCCGCCTTCATCGGCGCTGGTCCCTACCGCAAGGCGAAGGAACGCGGCGTGAAGCTGATCGGCGCAACGAGCCACTACGTGACCAAGGACCTCGACGAAGGACCCATCATCGAGCAGGACGTCGTACGGGTCACCCACGCCGACTCCGCCGCCGACCTGCAACGCCGCGGCGCCGACGTCGAACGGGCAGTCCTCTCGCGCGCCGTGCTGTGGCACGCACAAGACCGCGTCATCCGACACGGCAACCACACCGTCGTCTTCTGACCTACCCACCCACCACCGCGGGATGTGCCCGCACCACTGAAGAAAGGTTCATCGTGGCACCTCAGAATCTGCAGCAGGTCATCGACGCGGCGGGCTCGCCCGTCGAGTTGCTGCGCAACTCCCAGATCGGCTCGTACATCTACCCCGTCGTGCCGGCCGACTTCACGAACTGGATCAAGGAGCAGAAGGCCTGGCGCGACACGGCCGTGCTCTACGACCAGTCCCGCCACATGGACAACGTGTTCCTCAAGGGCTCGGATGCCATCAAGCTGATCTCGGACACCGCGATCAACTCGGTCGCGAACTTCGCTGTCAACAAGGCCAAGCAGTACGTGCCGACCACGGCGTCGGGCCACGTCATCGGCGACGGCATCCTGTTCCGCGAGGCCGAGGACGAGTACGTCTACGTCGGCCGCGCGCCCGCGTCGAACTGGCTCATGTTCCACGGTGAGACCGGTGGCTACCAGAACCTGGATGTCGAGGTCGACCGCCGCTCGAACTCGCGCCCCTACGGCGACGCCGTCTCGCGCAAGTACTACCGCTTCCAGATTCAGGGCCCGAACGCCTGGGCCGTTATCGAGAAGCTCAACGGCGGACCGCTCGAGAAGCTCGGCTTCTTCAACATGTCGGAGATGAAGATCGGCGGCATGAATGTCCGCACCCTCCGTCACGGTATGGCAGGCGCGCCGGGCCTCGAGATCTGGGGACCCTACGCCGACCACCACAAGATCCGCGATCTGATCGTCGAGGCTGGCGCCGAGTTCGGGCTGCTTCCCGTCGGCTCGCGGGCCTACCCGTCGAACACGCTCGAGTCGGGCTGGATCCCCTCGCCCCTGCCCGCCATCTACACCGGCGCCGAAGAGCAGGCCTACCGCGACTGGCTGCCAGCCAACTCGTACGAGGCCACCGGCACGCTTGCGGGATCGTTCGTGTCCGAGAACATCGAGGACTACTACCTCACGCCCTGGGAGCTCGGCTACGGCTCGTTCGTGAAGTTCGACCACGACTTCATCGGTCGTAACGCACTCGAGAAGATGGACCCGGCTGCCCAGCGCAAGAAGGTCACGCTGGCCTGGAACGCCGATGACCTCGGCAAGGTCTGGACCTCGCTCCTGAACGTCGACGGCCCGAACTACAAGTTCTTCGACCTGCCGCTCGCGAACTACGGCTCGGCCAACTACGACGCCGTCGTGGATGCCGATGGCACGGTCGTCGGCTACTCGATGTTCACCGGGTACTCGTCCAACGAGCGCCGTGGCCTGTCGCTGGCCACCGTCTCGCCCGACGTCCCCGAGGGCACCGAGCTCAAGGTCGTCTGGGGCGAGCCGAACGGTGGCTCGAAGAAGGCATCGGTCGAGCCGCACGAGCAGACCGAGGTCCGCGTCGTCGTGAGCCCCGTGCCCTACTCGACGGTCGCCCGCCAGACCTACCAGGGCGGCTGGCGCACCGGCTACAAGAACGACTGATCACCTCAGAAACCCGCGAGACTGCATCCTGCCCGCGAGACAGCACACGCAACACGCTGTCTCGCGGCGCGGGGGCAGTCTCGCGGCGTATCGGTAGCATCACGGGAGCGGACTCGGCAGGGAAGGAGCACAGCGATGAGCCTTCGCTACGCACTGTTGGCGCTGCTGCGGGTCGGACCGCTGTCGGGGTATGAGCTGGCCAAACAGTTCACGCAGTCCGTGGGTCATGTCTGGCACGCGCCGGACTCGCAGATCTATCCCGAGCTACGCAAGATGGAAGCCGACGGCCTCATCGAAGCCGAAGAGCAAGCTCGGGGCGAGCGCGGCACGCGGCGGATGTACCACGTCACGGATGCCGGCGACCGTGCCTTCCTCGCCTGGATGGCCTCCCCGCTCGACTATCAGCGCGTACGCGACCCCGCCCACCTGCGCGCCGCGTACTTGGAGTCGGCGTCGCCGGATGCCGCGAGAGAGTTCTTTCGTCGACACATCGAACAGTGGGAAGGCGAGCTCGCCCAGTGGGACGGCGAACTCCGCAAGATCGATCACATCGATCCACCGAACCCCATGCTCGAACGTCGCTTGAAAGCCTCCCCCGCCGAAGAACACGAGCGCATCGTCGCGTACAAGCACTTCGCGTACGAGGGTCTTGTCGAGCGGGCAAAGAGCGAGATCGCGTGGGCACAGCGCGGCCTGGATCTGGTTGACAAGCTCGACGGCGACGTCTGAGCTGAGCCCCGGAGGGCACCAGGTTCAGTGCACGGACTCCATCAGGTCGGCGCCGAATACCCGGAACGCATCCTGCACCCGCAACCGATCGAGCGGAGTGTGCTCCGTGAACTGCACGATCATCGCGTAGGCGACGCCTGCCCGGGGCCCGGCGAGCACGCCGGCCTCGGCACGGATGCCGCGGTCGCGCCCGGTCTTGTTCACGAGAAGCAGCTCCTTCCCGGTGCCGGCGTGTGCGAGCGGGTCGAGGCCCGTCGCGCCAGCGGCGAGTCCGAGATCGGCATTGAGCGCGAGCCACCCGACCACCTCCGCACTGACCGCGGCAGATATTGCCCTGCCGTTCATGAGCGCCGAGAACATCGTCGTCAGATCACGGGTCGTCGACAGCGCGAAGTGCGGAGCGTCATCCGGCCCCCGGTCCTCACGGACGCGGTCGAGTAGTGCTGTCCGTGTGAGCCCAAGGTGCTCGATGCGCTCTCGAACCGGGTCGAGCCCGACGAGATCGATGAGCGCGTTGGTCGCCAACGGGTCGGCTGCCGCCGCCGTGAGGACCGCAAGATCCACCGGCTTCAGATCGACGGCAGCGAAGTGGCGCCACAGTCCGGCCGACGAGCCGTCGACCAGGGGCTGCCGGGCAACGGATGCCGCAGCATCCACCTTGCCCGACTCCATCGCTGCAGACACCTGGATCAGAAGAGGTATGACCCCAAGCTGGGCGACCGGCAGCGTGACGAACGCATCCCCCAGCACGAGGTCCTTCCCGCGATCAAGGTCAGTGACACACACCGAGACACGGCTACCCGTGCTGGCCAGCTGTTCGAGAGCGTGCATCGTCGCGCCAAAGGAACGCGCACGCCCAGAGGCATGACGAGTCCGCCGAGAATCGGCGCGGTGATCCGCGCGCGACGTGCTGGGTGGTGTGCCCACCGAGGGATCCTTCCCGTGTTCAGGTGGGGGGATTCTGGGTGATCGACCTCACCAGATAGTGACGCGCTCGGCGGGGTCCAGCCACAGCTCGTCGGCCTCTGTCACCTCGAACGCGTCGTAGAAGGCATCCACGTTGCGCACGATCTGGTTGCAACGGAACTCGTTGGGCGAATGCGGGTCGACCGTGAGCAGGCGGATGGTCTCGGCATCCCGTCCCTTCTGCTGCCAGATCTGTCCCCAGCTCAGCAGGAGTCGCTGGATGCCGGTGTAGCCGTCGATGACCGGAGCCGACTCATCGCCGAGCGAGATTTCGTAGGCCTTGATCGCGATACCGAGGCCCCCGAGGTCGCCGATGTTCTCACCGATCGTGAGCGCGCCGTTGACGTGATGCTTCTCGTCAAGGCCTCGCGGGGTCAACGCGTCGTACTGCTCGATGAGGGTCTTGGTGCGCTGCTCGAACGCTTCACGGTCGGCCTCGGTCCACCAGTCGCGCAGCGATCCGTCACCATCGAAACGGCTGCCCTGGTCGTCGAATCCGTGGCCGATCTCGTGACCGATGACCGCGCCGATACCGCCGTAGTTCGCCGCGGCGTCGCGGCTGGCGTCGAAGAAGGGATACTGCAAGATCGCCGCGGGGAAGACGATCTCGTTCATGAGCGGGTTGTAGTACGCATTGACCGTCTGTGGTGTCATGAACCACTCGTCGCGATCGATCGGCTTCCCGACCTTGGCGAGCTGGCGATCGTGTTCGACCCGGTGCGCACGGCGCGCGTTGCCGACGAGATCCGTGGCGTCGATCTCAAGCGCTGAATAGTCTTTCCACGTCGTCGGGTAGCCGATCTTCGGCGTGAACGCGTCGAGCTTGGCGAGAGCCCGTTCGCGGGTCTCGGGGCTCATCCACTCCAGCGAACGGATGCTGCGGCGGTACGCCTCGATGAGGTTCGCAACCAGCTCGTCCATCGCTTCCTTGGCAGCCGGCGGGAAGTGCCGCTCGACGTACACGCGTCCGACTGCCTCACCCATCGAGCCCTCGACGAGGCTGACTCCGCGCTTCCAGCGCTCTCGGATCGTGGGCACCCCGGTGAGTTGAGTGCCGTAGAAGGCGAAGTTCTCGGTGACGAATTCGTCCGACAGGAGAGGTGCGGCGCCGCGGATGACGGCGAACCGCAGCCAGGCCTTCCAGTCATCGAGTCGCTCGGAAACCAGCAGCGCACCCAGCGATTCGATGAAACTCGGCTGGTACACGACGACCTCGTCGAAGGCCGTCTCCTTTCCGGGCGCGAGCGCCGACAGCCACGGCGCAAGGTCCAGCCCCGCCAACTCCAGGAGCTGCCTCCACGTCCGCAGGTTGTAGGTGGCCATCGCGTCGCGGCTGCGCACGTTGTCCCAGTGGTGGGAAGCCAGCTCGGTCTCGAGGGCGACGATGCGATCGGCGTCCGTCGCGGCATCCGCGGCACCTGCGAGGGTCAGCATCCTTTCGACGTGGGCCCGGAACTCGCGGCGCGTCTCGTCGAAGTTCTCGAGCCGGTAGTAGCTCTCGTCGGGAAGCGACAGCCCGCCCTGCACGATGAAGGGGACATAGCGCTGCGGGTTGCCAGGGTCGGGCTCCACGTACAGGCCGAACAGGCCCGAGACGCCGTCGCGCTCAAGGGTGCCGAGAGTCGTCATCAGCTCCGGGATCGATGAGATCCCATCAACAGCGGACAGCTGAGCGGCGATCGGGGTCGCGCCGAGCTCGGCGATGCGCTCGGTGTCCATGAAGCTCGTGTACAGGTCGCCGATCTTGCGTGCTTCGGTGCCGGGCTCGGCATCCGTGCTCTCTTCGATGATGGCGCGCACATCCTTCTCGGCCTGTTCGGCGATCAGGTGGAACGAGCCCCAGCGAGCCTTGTCGTCCGGAATCTCGGTGCGATCGATCCACGCACCGTTGACGTGACGGAACAGGTCGTCTTGCGGGCGAATGTCGGCAGAAAGTTCTTCGAGCGGGAGGCCAGAGACGAGGGCGTCGGTCATGTCCTCCAGAATAAGCACCTCCGCTATGGACGATCCCTGCGAGGCGGGAACACCGAACGAACGGCTGGCGGATGCAGCATCCGTTCGCGCAGGTCTTCGTAGAGGGGCCGGGTGCGAAGAGCCGCGGCGACGAGGATCGCGCAGACGGATGCCGCGAGCATCGGCGCCAGCACTGTGGCAACGGCCGTCATCTCGACCACGACGGCGATGCCGGTCAGGGGTGCCCGGATCGTGGCAGCGAACATCGAGGTCATGCCGACGAGGACGAACACCACGACCGTCGTATCGGCCACCTCCGGGAGAATCAGCTTCGCGACGGATCCGCAGAGCGCTCCCCACAGCGCACCGATCGCCAGGAGCGGGGCGAACAGGCCCCGGGGGTTCCCGCCGCGTACGAGAGCGGACCGGCCAGAAACCGGATGACGAGGGTTGCGGCGAGCACGATAGGGATGAGCGACTCGCCGCGAAGTAGGCCCTGCGAGATCGGATCGCCCCCGCCGGCACCGAGCGGGTCGAGGAAGAGCAGCAGGCCGACTGCTCCGCCGATGATCGCCGCCTGGGCCACCGGCGGCACGCGGCGCGCTGCCCGGGCCGCCGTCAGGAACCCGAGGATCAGCCGGTTGTATCCCGCACCGAGGATGCCGGTGAGCAGGCCAAACACCGCGAAGACGCCCACTTGCGCGAGGTCGGGCGGCGGGACGGGCGCTACCTGGAAGATCGGCGCATTGCCAACGACGATCCACGCCGTGGCAACTGCCACAGCGACACCGGTCAGGGTTGGGAGGACGATACGCGCGCGCACCGACTGGGCGACCTCTTCGATGACGAAGAGCGATCCGCCCAGCGGAGCGTTGAAAGCGACGGCTAGGCCAGCGCCAGAGAGGGCGGAGTGAAGGGTGCGCGCGTCCGCCGCGGATCTGCGGCTGCGGCGAGCAGCCTCGGCGCCGAGCACCGCCCCGATATGAACCGTGGGGCCCTCGCGACCCAGCACCATTCCCGACCCGATCGAGAGCACGCCGCCCACGAACTTCGCCACAAGCACGCCCAGAGCGCTCGGCGGCTCCTCCCCGCGCTCGACAGCCTCGACGTACTGGATGCCGCTCCCGGCCGCCTGCGGGACCCACTTCACGAGAAGTGCTGCCAGCGTCGCGCCCGTGGCGGTGACGGCGATAGCGATGAGCCACCCCCACGCGGGCTGGTCGTGCGCGAACGCGAAGACCTCGATGCGCATATGCTCGGCCTGGTCGATGCACCAGCGAAAGGCCCCGCCGACGAGTCCGAGGGCGAGACCCGCGATGGCAGCCAGCAGCATGAGGATCGCGATCTGCCGGGCAGCCCCACTGCCGGCATCCGGAGATGTCGTCGACGACGTGTTCCCCGTCATCCCACCCCTGCCCGGGCGCCCGGCGGCGCCTCTTCCGCACTGCCCATCGTGGCATCCGCGCGGTTCGTTTGCCGCGAAGCGCGGACGACGGATGCCACGCACGGCGTGTCGCGGCAACCGAACAGACCAGCACCGTACGGTGGCGCGGCGCGCGTCATCCGTGTCAGCGGCGGTGAACCCTAGGCTCGGCTCGTGCCTTCTCGACCCGCCGGCGACGCACCGACGACGCTGAACCGTGACATCCTGCGGCTCGCGGTGCCGGCCCTCGGCGCCCTCATCGCCGAGCCGCTGTTCCTGATCGTCGATTCGGCACTGGTCGGGCACCTGGGTACCGTGCCGCTGGCCGCCCTCGGGATCGCTTCGGCGATCCTGCAGACGATCGTCGGGCTCATGGTCTTTCTCGCGTACTCGACCACACCGGCAGTCGCCCGACGCTTCGGCGCCGGCGATGCGAAATCTGCGGTTTCGGTCGGCATCGACGGCCTCTGGCTCGCGCTCGGGCTTGGCGCACTTCTGGCCCTCGCCGGATCCCTCGCGACACCACCCCTCGTCTCGCTGTTCGGTGCCACCCAGGAGGTGGCGGCGGATGCGGTGACCTACCTCCAGATCTCCATGTGGGGTCTTCCCGCAATGCTCATCGTGTTCGCCGCGACAGGGCTGCTGCGCGGGATGCAAGACACCGTCACGCCGCTGTGGATCGCCGCGGCCGGCTTCGGCGCGAATGCTGCGCTGAACGCGCTCTTCATTTACGGGCTCGGGTGGGGGATCGCGGGCTCGGCGGTGGGAACCGTGCTGGCCCAATGGGGCATGGTCGTCGCCTACGTCGGTGTCATCGGTCGGCTGGCTCAGCGCCATTCGGCCCAGGTCCGCCCGTCGGCTCGCGGCGTGCGCGGGTCCGCCCGCACCGGCGGCTGGCTATTCCTGCGCACGGTGTCGCTGCGGATAGCCCTCCTGACCACGGTGGCCGTCGCCACCGGGCTCGGCACCGATGAGCTCGCCGGCTGGCAGGTCGCGTACACGATCTTCTCGGCAGCAGCGTTCGCTCTGGACGCCCTCGCGATCGCGGCCCAAGCGCTCATCGGCAAGTCACTCGGCGAGCAGGACCATGCCAGAGTGCGTAAGGTGCTGCAGCGCACCAGCGCGTGGGGTCTGTGGTTCGGCATCCTCGTCGGCGCGGGGGTCGCGGCGGCATCCGGGGTCATCGGCATCCTCTTCACCGGCGACCCGGAACTTGCGGCCATCGTGCAGCCCGCCCTGCTCGTGCTCGCCGTTGCGCAGCCGCTGTGCGGCATCGTCTTCGTCTGGGACGGCGTGCTCATCGGTGCCGGCGACGCGCGCTATCTCGCGATCGCGGGCGCGCTGAATCTCGTACCGTTCCTCCCCGCCCTGGCCCTCGTCGCGATCTTCCACCCCGGCGGCGCCGCTGGGCTCGCGTGGCTTGCCGTCGCCTTCTTCGGCGTCTACATGCTTGCGCGCGCCGCGACGCTCGGCTGGCGGTTGCGGGGCCAGACGTGGCTCGGCTCTACCCTCAACATATGAGCCCCGAGAGCCCCTCCTCCCCCTCGCTGCAGGTGCGACGCAAGCCGCAGCGGCAGAACACTGACGCCGACGTGCTGCGCGGCATCCTGGCTGAGGGGATCGTCGCCCACGTGGGCTTCGTGCGGGACGGCGCACCGATCGTGTTGCCCTACCTCTACGGGGTCGGCGATCTCGGTGAAGGCCCCGTTCTGCTGCTGCACGGGTCGACCGGCGGCGGGCTGTTCTTGGATGCCGCGGGCGAGGGCGTCCCGGTCTCGGTCACGGTCACCCACGTCGACGGACTCGTCTTCGCGGCATCCACGTTCGAGAGCTCCGCGAACTACCGCAGCGCGGTGGTCTTCGGGCGCGCCCGCATTGTGCCTGAAGACCAGCGGGAGCGGGCGCTGTGGCAGGTCTCGGATCACCTCATGCCGGGCCGCCGCGCCGAGGTGCGGGAGATGACCCGCAAAGAAGTCCGCGCCACTCACGTTCTGCAGGTCCCGCTCGATCAGGCGAGCGTCAAGGTCCGCTTCGACGGGGTGGGCGACACTGAGGACGACGGCGAGGACCACACCGTTTGGGCGGGTGTCGTGCCGCTCGCCGTCCGCGCGGGCACACCGATAGGTTCCCCGGTGACCCGCGCGGCAGGGGCTGCGGATGCGGCATCCGTCGCTGCTTTCGCTCAGCGGCTGCACGATCTCGCCGCCGAGCGTGAGGCTCGACTGCGCGAGATCATGCAGCCCTGAGGGCGGCTACGCGCCGTCGCGGACGCTGCGGGCGAATTCGGTGACGTTCGCGCGCAGGGCCTCGATGCGCCTATCGCGCGCCGACTCACGGTCGAATCCGAGGTACGCCGACGGCGGGAGCTTTCGAACATTCACCGAGCACTCGAAGTTCTCGCAGACGAGGATGCCGACGGTATCGCCGCGCCGTCCGGCGTCGCCCGCTCGCTTGGCGGCGAACATCACGACGTCATTGGGGAGCTGGACGTCGTTGCACCACGAACATTGCGGACGACTCAGGGGGCGAGCATCGGTCTGACGCAGCAGGATGCCGACGGGCTCGTCGTCGAGTTCGATCACGACTGACGCGAGCTTCGGCAGCTTCGAATCGCGGATGCCGAGATAGTCCAGGGCCTCCCAGTCGCGAGTGTCGAGGTCGGTGGGAAGGGTGAGGTTCTTGCGCTCGCTGCGCGAGGCGTTGAGAAACGATGCCCGGATCTGGGCGTCGGTGAGGGGACGCATATGCGTGCCTTTCAGGGTGTGAACGCGCGGCGGCCTGCTCGAGCAGAGCCCAGCTCACGCCCAGCGTCGACACCACTCATACATCACGACAGCTGCAGCCGCGGCGGCATTGATCGAGCGGGTCGACCCGTACTGCGCGATCTCGACGCTGCCGGATGCCGCGGCCAGCGCCTCTGCCGAGAGCCCCGGCCCTTCCTGACCGAACAACAGAACGCACGCCTGGGGCAGGTCCGCCTCGGGCAGCGGCCGGGAGCCCTCGACGTTGTCGATCGCGATCACAGGAAGGTTCGCAGCATCCGCCCACACGGCGAAAGCCGCGACATCCTCGTGGTGACGCACGTGCTGATAGCGGTCGGTGACCATCGCGCCGCGCTTGTTCCAGCGGCGACGCCCGATGATGTGCACTTCCGCTGCGAGGAAGGCGTTCGCGCTGCGGACGATGGAGCCGATGTTGAGGTCGTGCTGCCAGTTCTCGATCGCCACATGAAACGGATGCCGCCGCTCGTCCAGGTCCGCGACGATCGCGTCCATTCGCCAGTATCGGTACCGGTCGACGACGTTGCGGCGGTCACCTGCGGCGAGGAGGTCGGGGTCAAGTCGGGGATCATCCGGCCATTCAGCTTCACCGCCCGGCCAGGGTCCGACTCCGTGAGGGAGTTCCGGCTCGCTCCCGGGCTCCGTCTCGTCCTGCACGTCGAGCAATCTATCTGACGGTCGCGCTGAGCCCGGACGGTGAGTGCCCACCGCGCATCTTTTCGGTATACCGAAAAATCGATAGGGTTTCGATATGCCGAAGTCTCCACCGACGCTCACTGCCACGGTCTCAGCGTCGGCGCGCGCACCCCGGTTGGTGTGGCTCCTCGGCCCGGCGATGGTTGCCGGCGTGGCCTACCTCGACCCCGGCAACGTTGCCAGCAACATGACAGCCGGCGCACGCTACGGCTATCTGCTGGTGTGGGTCGTCGTCGTCGCGAACGTGATGGCCTGGCTTATTCAGTACCTCTCGGCAAAGCTCGGCGTGGTCACCGGCGAGAGCCTGCCCCAGGCACTCGGAGGGCGAATCCGGAGCGTCTGGGGGCGGCGCCTGTACTGGCTGCAAGCCGAGCTCGTCGCGATGGCGACCGACGTCGCCGAGGTGATCGGCGGTGCCGTCGCCCTGAACCTGCTGTTCGGCATCCCCCTGCTCTGGGGTGGGGTGATCACGGGTGTCGTCTCCCTGGGCCTGCTGATCGTGCAGTCCAGGCGCGGGGCCAGGCCCTTCGAGGTCATCGTCATCGGGCTCGTGGTCCTCATTGCTGTCGGGTTCACCGCCGGAGTCTTCGTCGCGCCGCCCGACCCCGCCGGAATCGTCGGCGGTCTCGTCCCCCGGTTCGAAGGCGCTGACTCCGTGCTGCTGGCGGCATCCATCCTGGGCGCGACCGTCATGCCGCATGCGATCTACGCGCACTCGGCTCTCAGCCGCGACCGGTTCGCGCCGACCACCACGGCCGGGCCGTTCGCGTTCGGCTCCGCGGCGGCCGGCCTCGAATCAGGGCGCGGAGTGTCGACGAGGCGGCTCCTGACCGCCACGCGCTGGGACGTCACGATCGCCATGGTGATCGCCGGAACCGTGAACCTCTGCATCCTGCTGCTTGCTGCAGCGAACCTCGCGGGCGTCCCCGGCACCGACTCGCTCGAGGGCGCCTACGCCGCCCTGCGTGACGGGCTCGGACCGATCATCGCGACGCTGTTCGCCGTCGGACTGCTCGCGAGCGGCCTGGCCTCCACAGCCGTCGGAGCGTACGCGGGCGCCGAGATCATGAGCGGCCTGCTGCGCATCCGGGTGCCGCTCGTGGTCCGGCGCCTCGTCACGCTCGTTCCCGCTCTGCTGATCCTCGGGTTCGGCGTTGACCCGACCTTCGCTCTCGTCCTCAGCCAGGTCGTGCTCTCGTTCGGCATCCCGTTCGCCCTCGTTCCGCTCGTGTGGATCACCGCACGGCGCAGCGTCCTCGGTCCGTTCCGGAACCGACTCGCAACGACCGTCCTGGGCGTGGTGTCAGCGGCGCTGCTGATCACTCTCAACCTGGTGCTGCTGTGGCTGGTCTTCACCGGCACGTGATCGAGCGCCCACCCGGGGCGGGTAGGGTTTCGGCATGTCCTCCGCGGCCGTCGACGACTATCTGAAGACGATCTACAATCACACGGAGTGGCAGACCGAACGGATCACGCCGTCGCAACTCGCTTCCGAGCTCGGACTTGCGCCCTCGAGCGTGACCGAGATGGTTCGCAAGCTCGCCGCGGCCGGGCTCGTGACCCATCGCCCGTACGGACCGATCTCGCTCACGACAGCCGGCGAGCACCGCGCAGCCGCCATCATCCGCCGCCACCGCCTTATTGAGACCTGGCTCGTACGCGAGTTCGGCTACACCTGGGCCGATGTGCACGAGGAGGCAGAGATCCTCGAACACGCCATCAGCGACCGGCTCCTCGACGGCATCGATGAGCGCCTCGGGAGGCCCCGGTTCGATCCCCACGGCGACGCCATCCCGGATGCCGACGGCACGGTCACCCGTGAGCGATTCGTGCTGCTCGCCGATGCTCCCCCGGGGCACTGTGGACGGATTCTTCGCGTCTCTGACCGCGTCCCGGGGCTGCTCGAGGCGTTGGATGCGGCATCCGTCGACGTCGGCAGCGTCGTGTGCGTCCGAGGACCCGCCGTCCTCAAGGTCGACGGACGGGATGTGACCCTGCCCTCGACGGCGCCCGAGGCTATCTGGCTGAGCGCCTGAGTCGGGTCCGCTGTAACCCCAGCCTCAGTCGCGCGCTGACGCGGGTCACGCCGCGCCGCACCCACACGACAGCGCGACCGAACCGGGATACCGTCGGCTCAGCGGGCCACGGATGCCGCTGCGAACGGCCACCGGGTGCGGGTTGCCGCTTCGCAGGCTTCCCAGATCCGCGCGAGGCGCTCCGGGTCGCGGATGATCTTCGGCGCTCGCGCCCGCCGCGGGTCCCCCTTGACGATGTAGCGCGGTCCCCAGAACTGGCCACCGGCGATCGACGGGTCGGCCAGCGCCCGCACGAGCGGCCACGCGCCGTGCTCCTTGGACTGGGTGAACGGGGTCTGCAGGTTGTCGACGAACCGGGTGATCTTGCTTGGTTGGTTCACGCCGTGGAGGCCCGGTGTGCGTCCGCTCACGGAGTACCCCGGGTGCACGACGACACTGTCGACGGGAACGCCGTGCTCGCGCAGGCGCCGATCTGCTTCCACCCCGAGGGCCGTGGTCACCACCTTCGATTGCACGTACGCACGCCATCCCGAGTAGCCCTCGGCCAGTTGCAGATCGATGGGGTCGTACGGCGTGAGCGAGATCGACATGCTGCCGAGCCACACCATGCGGCCACCCGACCGGGCGAGCGGGACGAGCAGCTCCCCCGCGAGCGCGAAGTGCCCGAGTGCGTTGGTGGCCAGCACGACCTCGGCTCCATCGGACGTCGTTTCTCGACGCCGGGGCGGATGCACGATGCCGGCGTTGAGGAGAACCCCGTCCAGCGGGCCACGCGTCCGCAGGGAAGCCGCCGCAGACCTGATCGACCCGGGCTTGGCGGTGTCGATGATGAGGGATTCGATGTCGGCTCCCGGAACGCGACCGGCAAGCGTTGACCGAGCGGCGGAGAGGCGCTTGGGATTGCGGCCCGACATGATGACGTGCGCTCCGGCGCGCGCCAGCTGCTCGCTCGCGAAGTAGCCGAGGCCCGCGTTGGAACCCGTCACGAGGTACGACTGCCCGGAAAGGTCGGGCAGCGACTCGGGATCCCACCGCCTGCGCGTCACGTGATCGACACTAGACCTCCGCGAGCGGGATACGCTGTGCCCATGCGGACCCGAGCAGACGTGGAATGCTGGCTCACCGACATGGACGGCGTGCTCGTCCACGAGAACATCCCCGTCCCCGGGGCGGCTGAGGTGATCGAGCGCTGGCGCGAGCAGGGAGTTCCCTTCCTCGTGCTGACGAACAACTCGATCTTCACGCCACGCGACCTCAGCGCCCGGCTCCGGGCATCCGGGCTCGTCGTGCCCGAAGAGGCCATCTGGACCTCGGCACTGGCGACGGCGGATTTCTTGCGCGGACAGGCCCCCGGCGCTTCCGCTTTCGTGATCGGCGAGGCGGGCCTGACCACGGCGCTACACGAAGCCGGCTTCATCATGACCGAGAACGACCCCGACTATGTCGTGGTCGGCGAGACCCGCAACTACTCGTTCGAGGCCATCACGAAGGCGATCCGCGCGATCTCAGCCGGCGCGCGCTTCATCGCCACGAACCCCGACGCGACCGGGCCCTCCGCCGAGGGCGTACTCCCAGCGACGGGGGCCATCACGGCGCTCATCACGAAAGCCACCGGCAAGGAGCCGTACGTGGTCGGCAAGCCGAACCCGATGATGTTCCGCTCAGCCCTGAACCGCATCGGTGCGCACTCGGAATCCACGGGGATGATCGGCGATCGGATGGACACCGACATCGTCGCGGGCATCGAGGCAGGCCTTCACACGGTGCTCGTCCTCACCGGCATCAGCGACCCCGCCGAGATCGAACGCTTCCCCTTCCGTCCCGACGAGATCCTGGACTCGATCGCCGCGCTGCTTCCCGCGGAGTCTGAAGAGTCGGAGATGCCCGAGGTGCTGTGATGGGTGCCCTGGACGACGGCGACCACGTCGAAGCCGGGGACGCAGACGAAGGAAAGCGTCAGTGAACGAGCTCGAACAGTCGCTGCTGCTGTGGACGTCGCTGATCATCATCAGCGGCGCCCTCGTCGTCGCGGTGTGGCAGTGGTGGCGCAGCCGCGGCGACCGCGGCGAGGACTGAGGTGTTACTGCGGGGCGAGGCCCAGGTCGTCGAGGTCGATCGCCGCGAGCCACTGCAGCCCGGCATCCTCGATCGCCCGCTGCGCACCGGTTTTGCGGTCGACGATCACGGCAACGGCGACCGGCTCCGCGCCCTCGCGGCGCAGCGCCTCGACGGCCTTCAGCGCCGACTGCCCCGTCGTCGAGGTGTCTTCGAGCACGACGACGCGCTTACCCACGACGTCCGCTCCCTCGACCTGACGGCCGCGGCCGTGGTCTTTCGGCTCCTTGCGGACGACGAAGGCGTCGAGCGGATGCTCGGTGTCGACTGACGCGTGCATGACGGCGTTCGCGATGGGGTCGGCGCCGAGGGTGAGGCCTCCGACGGCGACGACGGTGTCGGCATCCGTCCCGAGCCCGGTGCGAACGAGGTCGAGCATGATCCGCCCGATGGCGGGGGCCGCCCGGTGATCGAGCGTGAGCTTGCGCATATCGACGTAGTACGACGCCTTCTTGCCGCTGGACAGGGTGAAGTCGCCGTGGAAGACCGCTTCGGCGCCGATGAGGGCGATGAGGGCTTGGCGGTCGGCTTCGAGTTCGGGCGTGGAGGAAGCGGTCACAGCCCGAGTCTAGGAAAGAACGCACAATGTTTCCGCGTCATCTGGGACCGTAGCCCCGCGGCGGCTCCTAGATTGGTGTAGCTCGGGCCGCGCCTCATCGCGAGGACGATGGTCCCGAAGCCGCGTCGAGCTCGCCGATAGAGTCAGGCCCGTTCGCGGAACCCGCACGCGAGAAGCAAGGGAGTGCGCACATGACCCGCATCGGCATCGTCGCGGAGCGCGGCGGCGAAACCCGCGTCGCTCTCACCCCGCCCACTGTCGCTCGGTTGATCACGCTCGGGTACGAGGTGGTCGTGGAGGCAGAAGCGGGCGCGGCATCCTCGTTCCCCGATGCGGCGTACACGGATGCCGGCGCCCAGGTGACCGACCGTGTGGGCGCCTGGGGTGCAGACATCGTCGTGATGGTGACGGCTCCGAGCGCTGATGACGTGGCCCTGCTTCGGGACGACGCGACAGTGATCGGAATGCTCGCACCCGCGTTCCGGCCCGAGGTTCGGGAGTCGCTCGCGACCCGCGGAATCACGGCGCTATCACTGGATGCCGTTCCGCGCATATCTCGGGCGCAGTCGATGGATGTCCTGAGTTCGATGGCCAACATCTCGGGGTATCGCGCCGTTGTCGAGGCAGCGCACGAGTTCGGGCGCTTCTTCACCGGCCAGGTCACGGCCGCCGGGAAAGTACCGCCCGCGAAGGTGCTGGTCGCCGGCGCGGGCGTCGCAGGACTCGCGGCGATCGGTACGGCCGCGAGCCTGGGCGCTATCGTGCGCGCCACCGACCCGCGGCCCGAGGTCGCCGACCAGGTGAAGTCGGTGGGCGGAGAGTACCTTCCCGTCGAGGTCGACGAGGTCATGGAGTCTTCCGACGGGTATGCCAAGGCGACGAGCGAGGCCTACGATCGGCGCGCCGCCGAGATCTACACCGAGCAGGCGGCGGATGTCGACATCATCATCACCACCGCGCTCATTCCCGGGCGCGCAGCGCCGCGGCTGATTACGGCATCCGATGTCGCGCAGATGAAGCCGGGGAGTGTCATCGTCGATATGGCGGCGGCGCAGGGCGGCAACGTCGAGGGATCGGTTGCGGGCGAGCGCATCGTGACCGAGAACGGCGTAACGATCCTCGGCTACACGGATCTTGCGGGGAGACTTCCCGCGCAGGCGTCGCAGCTGTACTCCACAAACGTCTACAACCTGGTCGCGCTGCTCACCCCCGGCAAGGACGGGCAGCTCACGATCGACTTCGACGACATCGTGCAGCGTGGTGTCACCATCGTTCGCGACGGCGAGTCGACCTGGCCACCACCGCCCGTACAGGTCTCGGCCGCACCGAAGCCGGTCGCGGGGGAGCCTGCCCCGAAGCCAGAACCGAAGAAGGCGCCCGCGTGGCGGACCCCGGTGCTTCTCGGGGCCGCGGCGGTTCTCCTGTTCGTCGTGACCGCGATCGCACCGCCACCGATCCCCCAGCACTTCACTGTGCTGGTCCTGTCGATCATCATCGGCTTCTTCGTGATCGGCAAGGTGCATCACGCCCTCCACACGCCGCTCATGAGCGTGACAAATGCCATCTCGGGCATCATCGTCGTCGGCGCGATGCTCCAGCTGGCATCCGGCGTACTCGTCGTCCAGATTCTCGCGGCAATCGCCGTGCTCCTGGCAAGCATCAACATCTTCGGAGGCTTCGCCGTGACCCGCCGAATGCTCGCGATGTTCTCGAAGGGTGAGGCCCGATGAGCGCCGCGTCGATCCTTCTCCACAGCGGTGCGTCAGTATCTGCCGCGAGCGCGTCAGTTGCGGCATCCGTCGCGGGGGCCGCGTATCTCGTCGCTGCGCTCCTGTTCATCCTGAGTCTGCACGGGCTCAGCAAGCACGAGACAGCCCGCCGCGGTGTGCTGTTCGGTATCGGCGGCATGGTCATCGCGATTGCCGCGACGATCTGGCTCACGGTGGAGCAGCTGTGGGGGCAGCCACAGGCGACGATTGGACTGACGCTGCTCGTGGTCGCGGTGCTGATCGGCGGATCCATCGGGCTGTGGCGCGCCCGCGTTGTCGAAATGACCGGGATGCCCGAACTAATTGCGCTCCTCCACAGCTTCGTCGGCCTCGCGGCGGTCATCGTGGGGTGGAACGGGGCGCTCGACCCGGGCGAGATCGACGGGGCTCTGCTCGGCATCCATCATGCGGAGGTCTTCATCGGCGTGTTCATCGGTGCCGTGACCTTCACGGGGTCGATCGTCGCGTTCCTGAAGCTGTCGGCTCGCATCTCGTCGAAGCCGCTCATGCTGCCGGGCAAGAACGCCCTCAACCTCGGCGCCCTGGTCGCTTTCGTCGGCCTGACGGTTTGGTACGTCATCACGCCCGACCTGTGGTTGCTGATCGTCGTGACGGTCCTTGCGCTGCTGCTCGGCTGGCACCTCGTCGCCTCGATCGGCGGCGGCGACATGCCGGTGGTCGTCTCGATGCTCAACAGCTACTCCGGTTGGGCCGCCGCGGCGGCAGGCTTCATCCTCAGCAACGACCTGCTCATTGTGACTGGCGCGCTCGTCGGGTCCTCGGGTGCCTACCTGTCGTACATCATGTGCCGTGCCATGAACCGATCATTCATCTCCGTCATCGCCGGCGGGTTCGGGATCGAGGCGCCCAGGTCGACGGATGACGAGACCGGCGAACACCGCGAGATCGACGTCACGGGCGCCGCCGAGCTCCTCGCCGAGGCAGACCGGGTGATCATCACGCCGGGTTACGGCATGGCGGTCGCCCAGGCCCAGTACCCGGTTGCGGAGCTGACGGCGAAGCTGCGCGAGCGCGGCGTGGATGTCAGATTCGGCATCCATCCCGTCGCCGGACGCCTTCCCGGACACATGAACGTGCTGCTGGCCGAGGCCAAGGTTCCGTACGACATCGTGTTCGAGATGGACGAGATCAACGACGACTTCGGCGAGACATCGGTCGTCCTGGTCATCGGCGCGAACGACACCGTCAACCCCGCCGCCGCCGAGGATCCGGGCAGCCCGATCGCCGGGATGCCGGTGCTGCGGGTGTGGGAGGCCGACAACGTCATCGTCTTCAAGAGGTCGATGGCCTCGGGCTATGCCGGCGTGCAGAACCCGCTGTTCTTCCGCGAGAACGCCCAGATGCTCTTCGGTGACGCCAAGGAGAAGGTCGAGCAGATCCTGCGGGAGCTCTAGCCGCGACATCCGAGCCGCCCCAGACGCCGCGTTCAGCGCGGGTCTCGGGCCAGGAATGGATGCGGCCAGGCACCGAGCGCGAGCACCGCGAGGACGGTCTGAACGAGGCCGGTCGCGAAGTAGATGCCGTGGAGCGGCGACCAGACGAGCATGATGGCGATCTCGACGAAGATCCAGATCATCATGACGAGCCCGGCCGCCGCATGTAGTCCAGCCGCGAGGCGGAAGCGCCAGTACTGCGCCGCCAGCGCGAGCGCCTGCGATCCACCCACGACGACCCCGAGGATCACACCTGGCCAGACGTACGACGTGAAAACGGATCCCTCGATCCACTCCGTCGGAATGGGCATGAAACCGAAGGTGAGGCCGGCCATGCCGAGCAACGCGGACGCCAGATTGAACCACGCGACCACCCCTATCTCCCCAGGCCACCACCGCAGCTAACTCCGCACACTCGACGGCCGCACGGCATCCTCACCTCGACACGGCCGGGGTTCGGCACCGGAACTCAGGAGTTGGCCACACCCCGCCCCGGAGCCCGCGTCAGGAAGCGGGCGACGTCGGCCGGCGACTCTAGGCTGAGACCATGCGCCTTGCCACCTGGAACGTGAACTCCGTCCGCGCCCGGGTCGACCGGATCGTCGACTTCGCGGTGCGTGAAGACATCGACGTGTTGGCAATGCAAGAGATCAAGTGCAAGGTCGAGCAGTTCCCGTTCGAACAGTTCGAGCAGGCGGGGTTCCACGTCGAAGCCCACGGCTTCTCGCAGTGGAACGGTGTCGCGATCGCCAGCCGCTCGCGTCCGACCGAGGTCGAGACCGCCTTCCCCGGGATGCCCGGCTTCGCGAAGGGGCACGAGGGCCCGGATGCCCCGCAGGAGGCCCGCGCGATCGGCGCGACCATCGACGGCGTGCGCGTCTGGAGCCTCTACGTCCCCAATGGTCGTGCCCTCGAGGACCCCCACTACGTCTACAAGCTCCACTGGCTCGAGGCGCTGCGCCAGTACACCGCAACCACCCTCGCGGCAGCGCCCGACCTGCCTCTGGCTCTGGTCGGCGACTTCAACATCGCCCCGACGGATGCCGACAACGGCGACCCCGCGATCGTTGAAGGATTCTCGACGCACGTCTCCGCCCCCGAACGCGAGGCCTTCACCGCTCTCGAGCAGGCGGGGCTCAGCGACGTCGTCAGGCCCCTGGTTCCGACCGGATTCACTTACTGGGACTACAAGCAGCTGCGCTTCCCCCGCAACGAGGGACTGCGGATCGACTTCATCCTCGGCTCCCGCGCTCTCGCGGATGCAGTGACGGATGCCGCCATCCATCGCAACGAACGCAAGGGCGAGGCCCCGAGCGATCACGTGCCTGTTGTCGTCGACCTGGACCGCGGGCGGCTGTTCCCTGACGCGGATGAAGAGGACGACGACCGCCCCATGATCTTCGGCTGAGGCGGGCCCAGAGCCGCACCCGGCGCCTAGGGTGAGTGCATGGCAGTCCAGCTCATCGGCATTGGGACCGCGGTGCCGGAGTTTGCGCTCTCGCAGGCTCAGGTGCGCGACCTGTTCCTCGCGGAGCCGGATCTCGCGCCGCTCACCGCTCGGCTCATCCGCGCCGCCTACGACAACTCAGCGATCGAGCGGCGCCACACCGTCATCGAAGACTTCGCCGGTGGCGGCGGGACCTTCCTGGACCCGGAGAGCCGTGTCATCCGCGCTCCCGGGACAGCCGCCCGCAACGAGATCTACGCACGCGAAGCCCCGAGACTGTCGGAGGCCGCCGCGCGGCGTGCGCTCGAGAACGCCGGCGTACATCCGGGCGAGATCACCCACGTGGTCACTGCCAGTTGCACGGGCTTCTACGCTCCCGGCCCCGAATACCGGCTGGTGCGCGACATCGGGCTTGCTCCGACGGTCGAACGCGAGCACATCGGATTCATGGGGTGTGCCGCGGCAATCCCGGCGCTGCGCTCGGCATGGCGAATCTGTCTCGCCGATCCCACCGCAACGGTGTTGGTCACGTGCACCGAGGTGTGCTCCATCCACATTCGCTCATCATCCGAACCCGACCAGATCGTCGCCTCCGCCGTCTTCGCCGACGGCGCGGCAGCGGCGGTCGTGACCGCAAAGTCGCCGGAATCCAGCGGTCCCCGCGAACTGGCTGCACCGTCTCGCGGGCTCGAGTTGACGGGCTTCACCACCGCCCTCACGACCGACGGCGAGCAGGACATGGCGTGGATCATCGGCGACCACGGCTTCGAGATGACACTCACCGGCAATGTCCCCCGCATCGTCGGACGCGAAGTCCGCGCAGCCCTCGCGCCGGTGCTTGAGCGCACCGGTGCGATTGACCAGTGGGTGGTCCACCCGGGCGGACGCAGCATCCTGGACAGGTTTGAGCAGGCGATGGATCTCGACGAAACGGCTCTGCAGCGATCCCGAGCGATCCTGCGCGACTACGGCAATATGTCATCTGCCACCGTGCTGTTCATCCTCGCCGACCTTCTCGGTGATCCCACGGTGGCCGAGGGCGAGCAGGTTCTCGTCACAGCGTTCGGTCCTGGCCTCGCGGTAGAGAGTGCAACGGCTCGCATCGCAGCGCGCCAGCCGATAGCGGCGGCGGAAAGCTTGCGCGTGGGGCAGGCGGACAGTGCGCGTTCGTGACGAGACTCTTCGCGAGCTGATGGACGATCCGCAGTGCGACGAACAGGCGCTGCTGCGCACGGTACGCCGGTTCACAGTGGTGAACCGGGCGGTGGCGGGATGGGGCGCGATCTACAGATCCCGTCTGCGTCCCTACCTTCGCACCCGAGCTGACGCGCAGCGTGAGGAGCCGGTTCGGATTCTCGACGTCGGATGCGGCGGCGGCGACGTCACACGCGACCTCGCGCGACGTGCTCACAGCGACGGCTTCGCGGTGGAGATCTGCGGAATCGACCCCGACCCACGGTGCCTGTCGATCGCGACGTCGCAGCCACCCGAGCCCGGGGTCACGTTTCGAGGCGCGTATGCCGCAGACCTCGTCGACGCCGGCGAACAGTTCGACGTCGTCGTCTCCAACCATGTCCTCCACCACCTCAGCCGCGATCAGTTGCACGAACTGCTCACCCACACCGACGCGCTCGGCGCCGAGCTCGCGCTGCACAACGACATCGCCCGCAGCAAGACGGCGTGGGGTCTCTACGCGGTCGGCATCCTTCCGGTCGCACCCGGGACCTTCCTCCTCACTGACGGGCTCCGCTCGATCCGCCGGTCATACACCGTCGCCGAGCTCGAGCGGGAGGTCCCACGGGGGTGGACAGTGACCCCGCCGGCGCCGTTTCGCGTCCTCGCGACCCGCGGGCCCGAGGGACCCGGTGACAGGTGAGCCATGCGGGTCGTGATCATCGGCGCCGGTCCCGTCGGCATGCTGCTGGGCGGCGAACTCGCCCGCCTGGGTGTGGAGCACATCACGCTCGAGGCGCGTGAGGCTCCCGGCGCCGGGTCCCGGGCCATCGGCATCCATTCCGCCGCGCTGACGGCGATGTCAGCCTCGGGGGTGACCGATCGCATTCTTTCCGCCTGTCTGCAGGTGCGGGAGGGCCAGGCCAGGGTCGGCGCCGCGACCGTGACCACGATCCGGTTCGACGCTGTGCGGGCCGGCTCGCTCGCATCCTTCCCGTTCGTCGCGACCCTTCCGCAGGCAGCGACCGAATCGGCGATCACCGCCGCGGCCGCCAGCAACGGCGCCCCCGCGCCGGAGCGCGGAGTCCAGGTGCTCGACGTGATCGACGAAGGGGCGACGTGTCGGGTGATCACCGACAGTGGTGACGTGCACGGCGATGCGGTCGTGATTGCGGCGGGGTCTCGCTCGCGCCACATCAGTATCCTCATCCGCGACGGGAGGCGCCGCGCGTACCCCGACCGTTACGTCATGGCCGACGTTCCCGATGACACCGACGAAGGGCCTCGCGCCATCGTCCACCTGCATCCGGATGGCGTCCTCGAGTCGTTTCCGCTACCCGGCGGCCTGCGGCGATACGTCGCGTGGCACCGCGCGGGCTCCACAAATGACGCGACCGCCCTGCGTGACGCTGTCAGCCGGCGTGCGGGATCTTCCGGCGACACGATCACGACGGCGTCGAACTTCGGGGTAGGCCGATTCGTCGCGCGCCGGATGCTGCGCGGACGGGTTCTCGCGATCGGTGACGCGGCCCACGAGGTGAGCCCCATCGGCGGGCAGGGTCTCAACCTCGGCCTTATCGACGCGGCGACGCTCGCGCCGCTGCTCCGAGAGTGGGACATCACGGGAGAGCCGCCGGCCGCACTGGCCGCGTGGGAGCGTCGACGCAGGTCGGCCGCGACGACCGCGGCGCGAATCGCCGCGCTGAACACCGTCGCCGGGCGTGGTCACGGCAGCGTCGGCGCGGTCACGCGGCTCGCAGGCGTCCGTCTGGCCCCGGCGCGGCTCCTCGCACACGCCTACGGGATGGGCTTCGATCCGGATGCGCAAGAAAGCCCCCTCACGCCACAAACGCGGTGAGAACGAGCTGCGCAGCAAGGATCAGACCCGACGCCATCACCAGGCGGAAGACCACGCGGTCCGGCTTCCGGAGAGCGCGGAGCAGGCCCGCGACCGCGCACGCCGCAACGCTCACTGACGCCGCGAGCGCCACGGCGAAGGGCACCTGGCCGAACGATCCGACGACGACGACCACAGTCCCCGCGATGACGGCAGCGAACGCGACTATCGCACTCGGCGTGGCGCCGATCCGGTGACCGAGCCCGCGCACACCCGTCGCCTCGTCGTCGGCGAGATCGGGAAGCAGGTTGGTGAGGTGGACGGCGATGCCCAGCAGAGCGCCGGCGGCTCCCTGCCACCACGGAGCCACGACGGGCGCGGGAGCTGCCAGCGTCGCGAGCGAGGGCAGGATGCCGAAACTCACCGCGAACGGGATCCCCGATGCCCATGTGAACTTCAGCCACGCGTTGTACGCCCACGCCGAGGCCAGGGCGATGCCGTGGGCGAGACAGAACTCCCACCCGATGATGGCCGAGATAATGAGCGCGATCACCAGCGAGACGCCGGCTGCGGCGGCTACCGCTCGGCGCGAGATGACGCCGGCAGCGATCGGCTTGTCGCGGCGCCCGATGGCGAGGTCCCGCTGAGCGTCAATAGCGTCGTTGGACCATCCGACCGACAGTTGACCGAAGAGCACAGCCGCGACTGTCAGCACAATGCGCCCCACCCCGATGCCGCCCCCACGGCGAGCAATCCGGCGAGAGTCGTGACGACCACCGTCGGCCCAGGATGCGAGCACGCCAGCAGGGCGAGCACCCGGCCCCCGAAACCTGTCGTGCCCGGGGAAGTCTGCCGGGTCGCCATGCCCTCACAGTACGCGTCCCGACACCGCACCCGGCGAGCCGAACGCAGGATCAACCCGCTCTGCTGCCCTCCACCGCCCCTGCCGAGGCAGCTGATCCTGCAATCGGGACCATCGCCGGCCGCGGCCGGCGGACGGGGGGGCTCCCCCGCGAGAGGGATGTGGCGTGGTGTGCGAGCGACGTAGCGTGGATGGGTGAGTGATCCGACGCGCGCCACCTCGCGGTGGGTTCCGACCCGAGGGGACGTCTGGTTGGCGGCAGCCCTCTTCGTCACGGCGGTGCTGAGCACCGCCCTCGGCGCAGTCGCCGGAATCTACAACTCCACCGAGATCGACCTGCGGGTCGCGCTGCTCTACGCGCTCTGTCTCACCGCCCCGCTGGCCTGGCGTCGACGCCTGCCCTGCACTGTCGCGGTGGCAGTATCCGTCGCGTTCTTTGCCGGGATGATGGCCCGCGTCCCGGAGCTTTACGTCGGGAATGTCGCGCTTTTCATCGCCTTCTACACCGTCGGGGCATGGGTCGACAACCGACGGCGAGCGTTCCTCGTCCGTGTCGCGATCATCGCTGGCATGTTCACGTGGCTGCTCATCTCGATGTTCATCGATGCCACAGCGCCGACCGACGAGGGCCTCTCGCGTGCGGGCCTCTTCTCGCCCTACGTCGCGTTCATGCTCATCCAGTTCCTCGTCAACGTCGCTTTCTTCGGCGGCGCGTACTACTTCGGCAATCGCACCTTCGAGTCCCGCCGACAGCGCGAGATCCTCGCCGAGCGCAGCGTCGAGCTCGAGCGGGAGCGCGAGACAACGGCGGCCCAGGCGGTCGCCCTCGACCGCGTGCGCATCGCGCGGGAGCTGCATGATGTGGTCGCGCACCACGTCTCCGCCATGGGCGTGCAGGCGGGCGCTGCGCGGACCGTGTGGGACGCCGATCCGGATGCCGCGCGCCGCGCTCTGGTCGACATCGAGCAGGCAGCCCGGGATGCGCTCGTGGAGCTGCGCCAATTGCTCGAGACGCTTCGCACTCCGGTCGACGATGACCCCAGCGACGCATCCACGGTGGGCCTGGAAGGCCTGCCTGCCCTTGTCGCGCATGCCAGCGAGAACGGTCTGCCGACGACTCTGACGATCATCGGCGAGCCGGGGCCGGTGGCGCCGACGGTTCAGGTCAATGCCTTCCGGATCGCGCAAGAGGCCCTGACCAACGCACGCCGCCACGGCGGCCCGGATGCCGAGGCCGACGTCCGCGTCCGGTACCTGCCCGATGCCGTCGAGGTCGAGATCGTGAACTCGGGCAGGCCCGCCCTGACCTCGCAGAGCGGACTCGGACTTCTCGGGATGCGTGAGCGAGCCGTCGCGTCCGGCGGCTCGATCGAGATCTCACCGCGCCGCGAGGGCGGGTTCCGGGTACGCCTGACCGTGCCGCGTCCCGAGGCGGTGAGCGCGTGAGTACCCGCGTTCTGCTCGTCGACGACCATGCGCTCATGCGTGCCGGGTTCCGTCTCATCCTCGACAGCGCTCCCGACCTGGAGGTCGTCGGAGAGGCCGCCAGCGGAGAGGAGGCGGTGCGGGCGGCATCCGATCTCAGGCCTGACGTCATCTGCATGGACGTACAGATGCCCGGAATGGGAGGTCTCGCAGCGTCACGCCAGATCGTCGCCGACCCCCAGCTCGAGTGCGCCGTCGTGATCGTGACCACCTTCGATCGAGATGACTATCTCTTCGAAGCCCTGCAGGCGGGGGCCAGCGGCTTTCTGCTCAAGAACGCAGCACCCGAGGAGCTGCAGGCCGCCGTGCGGGTCGCGGCGGCAGGCGACGCACTCCTGGCCCCGGAGGTGACTCGCCGAGTCATCGCCCGGTTCGCCGCAGCAGCCCCGACGCCGACACCACCGGTGGCCGCCGAGCTCACCGAGCGCGAGTCGGAGGTCCTACGCCTCATGGCCCAGGCGATGAGCAACGCTGAGATCGCGGCGCACCTGATCATCGGCGAGGCAACGGTGAAGACCCACGTCTCCAATGTGTTGCTCAAGCTCGGCGTCCGCGACCGCGTAGCCGCCGTCGTCTATGCCTACCGCCACGGGCTGTCCTGAACGGAGTCGAATCCCCCGTACGAGGGAGGGCGCGAACCCGCCTCGAGGCGGATGCGCGGCGAGGCGGAGCTTCCTAGCCTGGAAGAACCGAGTGAGAGGAGCAACATGCTCGAGCTGTCGCACGTGACCAAGAGTTATGGCGCGCACCGTGTTCTGAACGATCTGTCGTTCGCTGTCAGGCCCGGCCGGTTGACCGGCTTCGTGGGAGGGAACGGTGCGGGAAAGACCACGACGATGCGCATCATCCTCGGGGTGCTTGCCAAGGATGCGGGGTCGGTCACCATCAATGGTGCAGCGCTGACCTCTGCCGACCGACGCCGTTTCGGGTACATGCCCGAAGAGCGCGGGCTCTACCCGAAGATGAAGGTCGGTGAGCACATCACCTACCTGGCGCGGTTGCACGGCTTCGACAAGGGCGAGGCGGAGACCCGCGCTACGGCTCTGCTCGAGCAGCTGGGACTCGGGGAACGCCTGAACGACACTGTCGAGAAGCTCTCGCTCGGTAATCAGCAGCGGGCGCAGATCGCAGCGGCGCTGGTGCACGAGCCCGACGTGCTGATCCTCGACGAGCCCTTCTCGGGGCTCGACCCGCTCGCGGTCGACGTGGTAGCCGACGTCTTGCACCGCCGGGCAGCTGCCGGCGTCTCGGTGCTGTTCTCGTCCCACCAGCTCGACGTCGTCGAGCGCCTCTGCGATGACATCGTCATCATCGCCGGAGGCGAGATCCGCGCCGCCGGCAGCAGTGAACACCTGCGCCAGCAGCACTCGGGACACCGTTACGAACTGCGCACCGCCGGCGACCTCGGCTGGCTGCGCGACCAGCCGGACATCACGGTGGTCGAGTTCGACGGCGGGAACGCCCTTTTCGATGCGGCGGATGACGCCGCCGCACAGCGCATCTTGCAACGCGCAGCGAGCGAGGCGAGCATCGAGAGCTTTGCCCCGGTTCGCCCGACGCTCGCGCAGATCTTCAAGGAGGTCATCCAGTGAACACCGCCGCTTCGACATCCACGCCCCGAGGCTTCCAGAACGTCTGGCTCGTCGCCGAACGCGAAGTGGGCTCCAAGCTGCGCAGCCGCGCCTTCGTGATCTCGACGGTCATCACCCTGCTGATCGCGCTCGCCGCCGTCATCTGGGGTGGGTTCTCTGCCGGCAATCCGTCCGCCACCAAGGTCGCAGTCACCTCCTCGACGGCGGCTGCAGTGGAGAAGGTTCCCGGGGTTGAGGTGACGCAGGTCGCCGACCAGGATGCCGCGGAAGCACTCGTCCGCAGCGGTGAGGTCAGCGCGGCTGTTGTCGATGACGCCTCCTCGCCCACCGGCTTGGTCGTCATCACCGAGGACTCGCCACCGACGTCGCTGCTGATGGGCCTGTCGGAGTCGCCGTCAGTCAAACTGCTCGACCCGGCGACTGTCGACTTCGCCCTGCGGTACTTCGTCTCGATCGGGTTCGGAGTCGTCTTCCTGCTGGCGGCGTCTTTGTTCGGCGGAACCATCGCCCAGAGCGTCGTCGAAGAGAAGCAGACCCGCGTCGTGGAGCTGCTTCTGTCCGCTATGCCGGCGCGAACACTCTTGGCGGGCAAGATCATCGGAAACACCATCTTGGCGATGGCGCAGATCTTGCTGCTGGCCACGATCGCCGTGGTCGGCCTGATCGTCACCGGGCAGAGCGAGGTCCTCCAGGGCCTTGGCGCCCCGATCGCCTGGTTCGCGATCTTCTTCCTCTTCGGGTTCGTGCTCCTCGCGTCGCTGTTCGCGGCGGCGGGTTCGCTCGTCTCGCGGATGGAAGACATCGGCTCGACGACCGCGCCGCTGACGATGCTCATCATGGCCCCGTACTTCCTCGTGATCTTCTTCAACGACAACCCCGTCGTGCTGACCGTGATGTCGTATGTGCCGTTCTCGGCGCCGGTCGGGATGCCGCTTCGCCTGTACCTCGGGGAGGCGCAGTGGTGGGAGCCGATCCTGTCGCTGGTCATCCTCATCGCCACCTGCGTCGCCGCGATCGTGTTGGCGGCGAAGATCTACGAACGCTCGATCCTGAGGATGGGCGCTCGCGTCTCGTGGCGCGAGGCGCTCAAGACCCCCTGATCCACCGGTCTCGTATCGCACGGTTGGTCTCGCCTCGGCTTTCGGGGCGGGGCCAACCGCGCTAGCGTGGAGGCACTCGGGACATCACCGCACACGAGGGACCCTCATGAAGCGCGCAACCGCCGTCATCGTGGTGATCTTCAGCGTCCTGCTGACAGCGTTCGGATGCCGACGGCTGGAGCGCCGCTCTGGTCTACGGCCCGCAGACCGCGTGGGCGCGCAACGCCATTGCCGCAGGTGAGGCGGTCCTGCGGATCGACGGCGCGCGCCACCGCGTCGACGGGATCGAGGTGGTCCCGATCGCCGAAACAGCTTTCGCACGAACCCAGCCCGGGCTCATGAAACTGTTCCGCGTCGAGCAGGCGGTGCGGATGCGCGATGCCGGCGTCATCGAGCCCGAGCCGCACGTAACGCGCTGACCCGGCACTACTCCCGGTCAGCGGCGCGGCCGTGGTGGCCGGCCAGCGCATCGGCGGCGCGAACGAGCGCGAGGTGCGAGAGCGCCTGCGGCGTGTTCCCCGCCTGCCGCTTGCCGTCCACGTCGTACTCCTCCGAGAGCAGTCCGACATCGTTCGCGAAGCCGCACAACCGGGTCATGAGCGCCATCGCGTCATCGACACGGCCGCTGTTCGCGTACTGCTCCACGAGCCAGAACGAGCACGCCAGGAACGGATGCTCGGTGCCGGCGAGTCCGTCCACACCACTTTCCGTGCGATAGCGGTGCAGCAGCCCATCCACCATGAGCGTGCGCTCCATCTCGGCCACGGTCCCGAGCATGCGCGGATCGTCGTGGGCCACGTATCCGACCTGCGCGAGCAGCAGGAGCGACGCATCCACCTCTGTCGTGCCGTAGTGCTGCACGAAGTGTCCGCGCTCGGCGTCGAAGCCGCGCTCGTCGATCTCGTTCCGCATCCGATCGCGCAATCGCTCCCACTTCTCGAGATCGCCCGACAGCCCGAACTCACGCACGGCGCGCGCGCCGCGGTCGAAAGCCGCCCAGATCATGACTCGCGAATGCGTGAACAATTGCGGCTCGCCACGGATCTCCCAGATGCCGTTGTCAGGCTTGTCGAGGTGACGCTCGGCGAACGCGAGCATCGCCTTCTGCAGCGCCCACGAGAAGTCGGTCTCTTCGACCCCGGCGACACGCGCCGCCTCAAGGGCCACCATCACCTCTCCGATGACATCACCCTGGTACTGCACCTGTGCCCCGTTGCCGATCCGCACGGGGGCCGCGCCCTGGTACCCGGGAAGGGAGGTCAGCTCACGTTCTGTGAGATCGCGTTCCCCTGCGAGCCCGTACATGATCTGCAGTTCTTTCGGGTCACCCGCGATCGCCCGCAACAGCCACTGCCGCCACCGGGCAGTCACCCGCAGGAAACCGTGCGAGATGAGGGCCTCGATCGTCAACGCCGCATCGCGTAGCCATACATAGCGGTAGTCCCAGTTGCGTACTCCCCCAAAGTCCTCGGGAAGGGAGGTGGTAGCCGCCGCGACGATGCCGCCCGTGTCTTCGTGCGTGAGCGCCCGAAGTACCATGAGCGAGCGCACCACCTCGTCTTCGAAGGGCCCGTCGTGGTCGACGCGGCCTGCCCACTCGCGCCACCAGTGCAGCGTGTGGGTGAGCATCCGGTCGACGTCGGCGGGATCCGGCGCCTCGAGATGAGACGGGAACCAGGTCAGGGTCAGATCCACGCCACTGCCCGATTCGATCGTGAACGATCCGCGGTGGACATGGTCGTCGGGGTTCATCTCGACACCGCGCACCAGCACGGCATCCGGGCCCGCGATGGCCAGCAGTGCCGGCGCAACATGGCTGCCCACCTGGCGGACCCAGGGCAGCGCACGGGCATAGTCGAAGCGCATCCGCAGCTCCGTTGTGAAGTCAACGTGCCCGGAGACGCCCTCGACGCGACGCACGAGCTCCACCCGACCGCCGTCGATCGGCATGAACTCTCGCACCTCAGCCACACCGGTGGGTGTCTCCCAGCGGGTGACGAGCACGAACGTGTCGTCTTCGTAGTACCGGGTCACCGTGGCGTCGGGGTCGGCAGCGCGGATGGTCCAGTGGCCGTGCTTCTGTTCGCCCAGCAGCGCTCCGAAGATCGACGGAGAGTCGTATCTCGGCAGGCACAGCCAGTCGATGCTTCCCTCTCGGGAGACAAGCGCAGCCGTGCGGCAGTTGCTCAGAATCGCGTAGTCCTCGATCGGGGCAGCCATGACCCGATTCTGTCAGTCCGCGATGCCTTGCCCGCGGTATAGCGAGGATTCGATACGAATCCGCTCGGAGTTGGACCAGCCCCTGGTCGCGGTTCACGAGGCGTCGATAGGGTGGCGGCATGGCCGACCAGACGACGACCCTCCTCATCCTCGGCGCCTCGGGCGACCTCACCTCCCGCCTGCTGCTTCCCGCGCTCGGACAGCTTCTGTCCAGGCAGCCGCAGCGGCGCGTCCGTCTTCGCGGCGCAGGCATGGATGACTGGACCGACGCGCACTGGCAGCAGGTCGTGCGCGACGCCTTCGCCTCGAGCGACTCTGCGGCGGCATTCGAGAAGGTCGCCGAGACTACCTACACGAAGGCCGATATCACCGCGCCCGATGACCTCACAGCGCTGCTCTCGGAAACGGAGGGCCGCATCGCTCTCTACTTCGCGGTGCCCCCGGCGATCGCCGCGAAGGCGTGCGAGTCACTGTCGGCCGTCGACCTGCCGCCCGGCCTCATCCTGGCCCTCGAGAAGCCCTTCGGCAGCAACGCAACGAGCGCCCACGAGCTGAACGCGAAGCTCGCGGCCCTCGTGCCCGAAAGCCAGGTGTTCCGGGTCGACCACTTCTTGGGACGGTCGATGTCGCTGAACATCATCGGCGCACGATTCGCGAATCGGGTCCTCGAGCCGGTGTGGTCTGCCGAGCACATCGAGTCGATCGACATCACCTATGACGAGAAGCTGGGGCTCGAGGGTCGCGCCGGGTACTACGACAAGGCCGGCGCGCTTCGCGACATGATCCAGAGCCACCTGCTGCAGTTGATGGCCCTGGTCACGATGGAGCCGCCGGCAACCCTCGGCGAGCAAGACCTCCGCGGAGCTACCACGTCGGCGCTTCTTGCCACCCACATCTGGAACGACGACCCTGTCGGGTCATCTCGCCGTGGCCGCTACACGTCGGGCTCGATCGATGGGCGAGATCTCCCCGACTACGTGGACGAACCAGGCGTCGTACCCGACCGCGACACCGAGACCCTTGCTGAGGTCGTGCTCGAAGTCCGCAACAACCGCTGGGCCGGCGTGCCCATCACGTTGCGCTCTGGCAAGGCTGTCGGTGACCCTGTCAAGGAGATCTTGATCCGCTTCCGCCCGGTTCGGCACCTCCCTGACGGATTCACGGGCGCGACCCACGGGTCGCGGCTGCGGTTCACGCTCGGGCCCGACCGGATGTCGCTGGGGCTGAACGTCAATGGAAGCGACGACCCGTTCGCGCTCACGTGGGCAAAGCTCAGCGCCGATCTCGGCGAGGGGGCGCTTCTGGCCTACGCCGAAGTCCTCTCGGAGATTCTCGATGGGGATCCGACCCTGTCGGTGCGTGGGGATGCTGCCGAGCAGTGCTGGCGCATCGTGCAGCCGGTGCTTGACGCCTGGGCAGCCGGTGATGTCCCGCTGCAGGACTACGCGGCAGGTTCGCACGGGCCTGACGGCTGGCCCGACCACGACTACTGAGGCATCGCCGCGCTACCGCTCCACAAGCACGCCGTCGGCATCCGCCCACACGTGTTTGCCCGGGGTGAACGTTACGCCGCCGATCTCGACCGGAACATCGACCTCGCCGACACCGTCCTTGGCGCTCTTACGTGGGTTGGAGCCCAGCGCCTTGAGGCCGATGTCGAGCTGGCCGATCGCCTCCCGATCGCGGACCGCCCCGTAAACAACGACTCCGGTCCAACCGTTCTCGACAGCGGACGCCGCGATGAGGTCTCCGACCAACGCAGACTCCAACGAGCCTCCGCCGTCGATGACCAACACGGCTCCGTGCCCTGTGGTTGCGAGGATCGCCTTCACCAGGGCGTTGTCGCGATGGCAGCGGACCGTACGGATGGGCCCGTCGAACTCGATCCGGCCGCCGATGTCCTGCAGCTGGATGCCGAGCGAATCGAGCTCGTCGCCGCGTTCATCGAACAGGTCAGCTGTTGCAATCGTCATGCCCTGACGGTATCTGCGCGCATCGCCGGGTGAGTGGGTCGGCAGCCGGAAAGATTCCGCAGACTTCCGAGCGGCGCAACCGCGGGTCCGTCACGACCGGATCGGACGATACTCGAAGGATGACGACCCACCCCGCAAAGCATCGCCCCGTGCGCGTCGGCGTGCAGCTCGCGCCCCAGCATGCCTCCTACTCCCAGATCCGCGATGCCATCCTTCGCGCCGAAGATCTGGGAGTCGACGCGATCTTCAACTGGGATCACTTCTTCCCGCTCACCGAACCGCTGGAGGCCGCACACTACGAGGCGTGGACGATGCTCGCCTCGATCGCCGAACTCACGGATCGCGTGGAGTTCGGCCCGCTGGTCAACTGCAGCTCGTACCGCAACCCCGACCTGCAGGCCGACATGGCCCGCACCGTCGATCACATCAGTGCGAAAGGCGGGACGGGTCGGCTGATCTTCGGCACGGGCTCCGGCTGGGCCGAGAAGGACTACCTCGAGTACGGCTACGAGTTCGGCACTGTCGGATCACGGCTGAACGATCTGCGCGACGACCTCGGCCGCATCCGTCGCCGGTGGGAGTTGTTGGATCCGGCCCCGACGCGGGACATCCCGATCCTCATCGGCGGACAGGGCGAACAGAAGACACTCCGGCTCGTAGCCGAGCACGCCGCCATCTGGCATACGTTCACGCCGATTGAGAAGATCCCGCACAAGCTCGACGTACTTCACGATTGGTGTGCCCGCGTCAATCGGGATCCCGCCGACATCGAGATCGCGACGGGCTTCACGCCGCGCGGATTCGGGCCGCTGCTGGAACAGGATGCCCTGGAGCGGCTGCATCCGCTCGGGGTGCGATTCATCATCCCGTCGATTGACGGGCCGGACTACGACCTCTCCCCCGTGAAGCCGCTGCTGGAGTGGCGAGACCGGATGAACGGAGCCTGACGCGGCGCGGGGAATACCAACCGGAACTCGGTGTTGACGGAAAAGGACGACGGGGTCCGTTCCCACATTCCTCAACACCGGGAGAAATCATGACCACCATCGCCCCGTCCAATGCCCTGCTCGATGTCCTCGCGAACCGCCGCAGCACTCGGGTCTTCGACGATCAGCGCCCCGTCGACGAGTCAGCGTTGTCGGCAGCCCTCGAGGCTGCGCGCTGGGCCCCGTCGGCGGCAAACACCCAGCCATGGCGAATGATCGTCGCACGGCGCGGAACTGACACGTTCTCGCAGATCTCGGATGCGCTCACGGGGTTCAACCGGGTCTGGGCGGTCACGGCGGGAGCCTTCGTGGTCTTCCTTGCCGATACCGAGCACGACGGCGTGGAGTTGCCGTGGGCCGAGTATGACGCGGGCCAGGCCGCTGCTTACTTCACCGTGCAGGCACACGCCGACGGCCTGATGACCCATCAGATGGGAGGGTTCGATCGCGCCGCCATCGCTGCCGCGTTCTCGCTCCCTGAGACGGTTCGCCCGCTCACCGTCATGGCCGTCGGGAACCTCGGCGATCTCGACGCGGCAGACGAGGCGGTCCGCGAACGCGAGGCCGCGCCACGCACCCGCCGGCCGCTGTCGGAGACAGTTCTGGTCGACGCCTGATCGCACGGGGCATAGGCGCGGGGCTCGAGGTCATCATCTGATCTCGAGCCCCGCGGTGTTTCTCGGCGTCAGTCGTCCATCAGTTCGGCTTCGATGATGTCGTCATCCTCGCCCGGACGCGGCGTCGGGGCGGCGGCCGGTCCATTACTGGTCAGGACCAGCGAGTCCCCGTCGACCGCAACATCCACCCGGACGAGGTCTCCGTCACGTACCCCGCCCGACAGCAGCGCCATCGCCAGGCGATCCTGAATCTCGGACTGGATGAGACGGCGCAGCGGACGAGCACCGAACACCGGGTCGTAGCCCCGCTCGGCAAGCCACCCTCGTGCGTCCGGGGTGACCGCGAGGGTGAGTCGACGCTCGTGAAGGCGCTGCTGCAGTCGGTCGACCGTCAGTTCGACGATCTGGGCCAGATCGTCCTGCGAGAGCGCCTGGAAGATGACGATGTCATCGAGCCGGTTGATGAACTCGGGCTTGAACGCCTGGCGCACCAGAGCGAGTACCTGTGAGCGCTTCTGCTCCAGCGGCATCGTCGGGTCGATGAGGATCGGCGAACCGAGATTCGAGGTCAAGATGAGGATGACGTTCGTGAAGTCCACGGTGCGACCCTGGCCGTCAGTAAGGCGACCGTCATCCATCACCTGCAGCAGGATGTCGAACACTTCCGGATGCGCCTTCTCGACCTCGTCGAGCAGGACGACGCTGTACGGACGTCGCCGTACAGCCTCCGTCAGCTGTCCACCCTGCTCGTAACCGATGTATCCGGGAGGGGCACCCACCAACCGGGCAACCGAGTGCTTCTCGCCGTACTCCGACATGTCGATGCGCACCATGGCGTGCTCGTCGTCGAAGAGGAATGCGGCGAGCGCCTTCGCGAGCTCGGTCTTGCCGACTCCCGTGGGGCCGAGGAACAGGAACGAGCCTGTCGGTCGGTTCGGGTCGCTGATCCCGGCGCGCGATCGGCGCACCGCATCGGCGACCGCCTTCACTGCCTCCTTCTGCCCGATCAGGCGCTTGCCGAGCTCGGCCTCGAGGTGCACGAGCTTCTCACTCTCGCCCTGCAGCAGGCGCCCCACCGGAATACCGGTCCACCCGGCTATGACAGCCGCGATGTCTTCCTCGGTGACCTGCTCGTTGACCATCCGGTCTTCGCTGGGTTCCATGCTCTCGGCCTCGATGATCCCGCGCTCGAGCGCCGGGATCTCGGCATAGAGCAGCCGCGACGCGCGCTCCAGGTCACCCTCGCGCTGAGCGCGCTCGGCCTCGCTGCGCGCCGCATCCAGGCGGGTCTTCAGTTCACCGACACGGTTGAGGATCGAGCGCTCGGTCTCCCACTTGGCCTGCAGCTCCGAGAGCTTGTCCTGCTCGCGCTTCAGGTCCGCGCGCAGTTTCTCGAGGCGCTCGCGCGACGCGTCATCCTTCTCCTTCTTGAGAGCGAGCTCCTCAAGCTTGAGCCGGTCGACATGGCGGCGCAGCTCGTCGATCTCCAGCGGTGCCGAGTCGATCTCCATCCGCAACCGGGATGCTGCTTCGTCGATGAGGTCGATGGCCTTGTCGGGCAACTGCCTGCTCGGGATGTAGCGGTGCGACAGGGCAGCCGCCGCGATCAGCGCGCTATCCGAGATCGCGACCTTGTGGTGTGCCTCGTATCGCTCCTTGAGTCCGCGAAGGATCGCGACGGTGTCTTCGACGTTGGGTTCGCCGACGTAAACCTGCTGGAAGCGGCGCTCGAGCGCGGCATCCTTCTCGATGAACTCGCGATACTCGTTGAGGGTCGTCGCCCCGATCATGTGCAGCTCGCCGCGAGCGAGCATCGGCTTGAGCATGTTGGATGCCGCGACCGATCCTTCGCCACCGCCCGCGCCCATGAGCACGTGGAGTTCGTCGATGAAGGTGATGATCTGACCTTCGGAGTCGGTGATCTCCTTAAGCACCTTCTTGAGACGGTCTTCGAACTGCCCGCGGTACATGGCGCCGGCGACCAGCGCCGAGATATCGAGCGCGATGAGCTCCTTGCCCCGGAGGCTCTCGGCAACATCCCCCGCCACAATGCGTTGAGCGAGACCCTCGACGACGGCAGTCTTGCCGACGCCCGGTTCGCCGATGAGGACGGGATTGTTCTTGGTGCGGCGGGTCAGGACCTGGCTGATACGCCGGATCTCGGCATCCCGCCCGATGACGGGGTCGAGTTTGCCCTGGCGGGCACGGTCGGTGAGGTTGATACCGAACTGTTCGAGCGCGCTCTGCTGCTCGTCCTGGTCGGCCATCGGGGTGGTCTGCATGATGCCTCCTGCGCGGCGACGTGGGTGGCGGTTCGTCCGCCGAAATCTGCGTGAGCTCAAACTTGAGCCGTTCTGACTCAATTTTATCACCGCGTGGTCGATTCGGGAAGAGCTTCGCCGATAAACGGGGCCTCGGGATAGCGTGGGTTCTCATGCGGAGCCGACGATGACAAACGTGAGGGTGTTTCTGACCCAGATGACCCGCGCGGTGTGGTTCCGGGCCTCGCTGTTCAGCCTCGCCGCCGTGCTGCTCGCCCTCGCGGCGGGGTTCCTCGAGCCGCTGCTTCCCGATCTCGCCGTCAACCTGGGGCAGGGGTCGGTCGACGAAATCCTGCAGATCGTCGCGAGCTCGATGCTCGCCGTCACGACGTTCTCCCTGACTGCGATGGTCACGGCCTACGGTTCGGCGTCACGGGTAGCTACGCCCCGTGCAACTCAGCTCCTGGTTGCCGACCCCACGTCGCAGAACGTGCTGTCGACCTTCATCGGCGCGTTCGTCTTCTCGATGGTGGGAATCATCGCGATCTCAACCGGCTACTACGGCGACCAGGGCCAGGCGATTCTGTTCACGGGCACGCTGGTGGTCATCGTGATCGTCGTGGTCGTGCTCCTGCGGTGGATCTCACATCTCGGATCGTTCGGGCGTATGTCGGACATCATCGACCGCGTCGAATCGGCGGCCCAGCGCACGACGTCCCAGTACGCGAATCGTCCGAGCCTGGGTGCCCGCCGGCAGGACCCGCGAACGGTGACCGGCGCCTCGGTGAGGCCAGAGCGCGCGGGATACGTTACGCACATCGACCTCGGCCGCCTGGAAGCGGTGGCCGAAGCTCGAGAGCTCACGATTCATGTCCGCGCACTGCCGGGGACGGTCGTCGACGCGGCCAGCCCCCTCGCGCTGGTTGCCGGCACCGTTGATGAAGAGGTCCGTTCGAAAGTCGCCACCGCATTCCACATCGAGTCCCACCGAAGCTACGACCAGGACCCGCGACTGGGGATGATCGCCCTATCTGAGATCGCGAGCCGCGCGCTCTCACCCTCGACCAACGACCCAGGTACCGCTATCGACGTCCTCGCTGCCCTCAGTCGCGTGTTCGAGAACATGCTGCAGACCGAGGCCGACGACGACACACCATACGGCCACGTCACCGTCGAGCCCGTCACCCTCGGCGACCTCGTCGAGGACGCGTTCCGCCCGATCGCTCGCGACGGTGCCGGAGTGGTGGAGGTCGGCATCCGGCTCCAGAAGACCCTCGCCTCGCTCGCCGACCTCGCCGGTCCCGCGCGCGGTCGTCCGTTCACGGATGCCGCGACCGACGCTCGCGCGCGAGCACAGCGCGTCCTCTCCCGCTCCGACGCTGTGGCCTTACGGAGGGCAGCGTCAGCCGCGCCGCGCCGCTGACGACAGCCGCCACTGACGCGGCGGGAGCCGATCGGACTCAGTCGCCGAGGCTGGGGTACAGCGTTCGGAGGTGACTGAGCACGTCACCGGTGATCTCGGTTTGCGAACTCGTCGTGCCTGCGCCGTTGACAGTCACCCAGAGTGGGGACGCGAAAGCGTAGACGGTCGTGAACATCCCGAGGGCGTCGTCGCGCTCCCACGTGTATGCCGGAGCTGTACCGATCAAGGTGCCCGTAAAGACACTGGTACCGAGGGCTGTGGTGAGGGTGTCGCGGGATGCCTGCGGCAGCGCGGCAACAACGACGGTGAAAGCTCCGTCGCTCTGCGGAATCCCCCAGATGCATCCGATCTTCTGTGTCGCTTCGGTCAGCGCGGTCTCTGCGACAGGGCCCGCCATGATGCCCGCGAATTCCGTGGGTCCGAGTTCAGCGATGAACTGCGCGTCTGCCCCGAACTGGGCCTGCGCGACGGCCAGATCGAGCAGGTCGGTGCACGCGAGAGCGTCGAGGTCGATCTCCTCGGCGGGCGCCTCTGTCATCGGTGGCCCGTCGGAGGTGGCATCCGGGGACGGCTCCGTCGATGCGGATGCCGAAGGCGTCGGGTCGGGCTGGCTAGCCGGGGTGCACCCGACCAGAGCAACGCTCAGCGCAGCAACGCCGGCCCATACCGAGATCCGCGACGCGGCCATCTGTCCCCCAGCCCTCGACATGGCCAGAGTGTATCGGAGCCGCAGCACGCCACAGGGCGCCGTTGCCCGATCGTTGCGTCCGCAGACGAGGACAGCCTCAGCCGGTCGGAGCGAGGTCCTGCGATACCGAGGGGAAGCGCGCGCGGTACGCGGTCGGGGTGATCCCCAGGACCCGCGCAAAGTTCTGACGCAGTACCGCTGCGGAACCGAATCCGCTCTCCCACGCAATCCGGTCAAGGCCCAGGTCGGTGCGCTCGAGCAGCCGCTGCGCGTGGATGATGCGCTGGCGGGCAAGCCACGCCGCCGGTGTCGCGCCAAGGTCCGCCTTGAAGCGCCGGGCAAACGTCCGAGGCGACATGTGCGCTCGCGCGGCGAGCTGTTCCACCGACAGATCGGCGCGGAGGTTCTCGAGCATCCAGTCGGTCACCGGAGCAAGGGAGTGAGACGCCGCCACCGGCAGCGGCTTGTCGATGAACTGCGCCTGGCCGCCGTCCCGCTGCGGTGCGACCACCATTCGCCGGGCGATGCGGTTCGTCGCCTCTGCGCCGAGTTCCTGGCGCATGAGGTGCAGGGAGGCATCCAGCCCCGCCGCCGTCCCGGCGCTCGTGATGATGCGGCCGTCTTGGACGTACAGGACATCGGGGTCCACGTCGATCTGGGGATACATCCGAGCCATGGTCTCGGCGTACATCCAGTGGGTGGTGGCACGACGACCGTCGAGCACTCCCGCCGCCGCCAGGACGAACGACCCGCTGCACACACTCATGAGCCACGCGCCGCGCTCGGCTGCGCGTCGAACGACGGCCGATACCCGGGTGTCGGCCTCGTGCCACCTCTCGCGCGGCACCGGTGTCACGATCACAAGATCAGCGGTCTCCGCGAACGATAGATCCTCGTCGACCGTGATCGAGAACCCGAGGTTGCTCGGCACGAGCCCCGGCTCCGCAGCCACGATGCGGAAATCGAACCCTCGGATGCCATCGCCGGAGCGGTCGAGACCGAAAGCCTCACATGCCAGCCCGAATTCGAATGGCGCGAAGCCCGGCTGGACGACGGTGGCAACGGTGCGGATCATGATGACTCGACTTTCGGCAGCGCACCCAGGGTGGCATGAATCCTACGACGTATGTTCATTCCGCCACTCGTGGCGGGAATTATTCGATCATAGCTTTTCTGACATGATTATTCTCCTCTTCATGTCAGCGATTGCCGTGTGGGGCGTGGTTTCCGCGCTCCGCGCCGTCCGCACCGACGGCTTTCGCCGCGTTCCCACCGACTATCGACGCCTGCCGTGACGGTGCCAGCGCGGGTTCAGCGCTCGGCGTGCCGGGCTCTCGCTGCCTCGTACACCTCGAGCATGGCCGCGGTCCGCGACGACTGGCGGAATCTCTCGGCGATCGACGGGTCGGGCACTGGCGCTGCGCCGTCGCGGATGTCGGCGACGGCGCTGCGCAAGACCTCAGCGAGGGTTGCGGTCTCGTCATCCGGAACTGCCCACACACCAGAGCCGAGTTCTGCCACGAGGTCCGGGTCGCAAACGATCGATGGGGTTCCGAGTGTCGCAGCCTCGAAGATCGTCATTCCCTGCGTCTCGAACCCGATCGAGGTCTGGACGAGGGCGTCGGCCGACCGGATGCGTCGCAGCGTTTCACGGTAGGGCAACGACCCGAGGAAGAACACCGACGCACGGGCACGCTCGGCCACCCGCTGAGCGGCAGCCCGTTGCGCGCCGTTGCCGATCACTTCGATGTCGGCGTCGATTCCCGACGCGACCACCGCCTCCAAGAACGGAATCAGACGCTTCTCGGGACTCATCCGCCCCACCCACACCAGGCGCGGAGACCTGGACTCGGGAAGCCCGCGCGGGGAGCTGAGTGCCAGGGCCAGTTCGTCGTCGTCGATGCCGTTCCAAACGACATCGACATGCGGGGCGACGCGGTGGGCCTCAAGGCGGCGCGCGAAGTGGGCCGAGGGCGCCGTGACGGCATCCGCCGACGCCGCCAGCATGCGTAGGTACGCCCAGCCGTCGGCGCCCGCATCCGCAGGTTCCGAGAGCGCACGACGGCCCCACCGGTTCAGAACGCGCAGCACGAGGTCCGGGAATGGGGCGACCGCGCGGATGCCGACATCGACCCGGTTGTGGAACGTGAACACCACGGGAAGACCGTGGCGCCGGGCAAAGCGTAGGCCGAGGAACGCGCCCCAAAAGTCACCCTGCACGTGCACGATGTCGACCGGTAGCCGCCCGGCCATCACCGCGTCGACGGCGCGATCGGCCCTGGCACTCGGCCACGTCATCGAGTACTCGCGATCGAGGGTCACTGGGATGGATGGAAGGTCGGCGTATCCCGGGTCCTCAGAATGCTGGGCCGAGCGCCGGCCGTGTCTGCGGGGCGCGACGATCGTGACGGTGTGACCGGCTTTCTCGAGGAACCGGCGCTGTAGCCGCATCGACACCTGTGCGCCGCCGAGCGTTTCGGCGTGCTGGTCGCCGAACATCACGACGTGCATTGCTACTCCGGGACGGGTTCGCCGCGGTACAGCGCTTCGAAAGTGTCGAGTGTGCGGTTGATGTCATGGATGGCGACGGCATCGAGAGAGGCTTGCTGCATCCGGCGGCGCTCCTCAGACTCCGCGGTGAGCACATCAGTGAGGCGCGCTGCCAGCTCATCGTCATCGCCCGGCGTGAAGAGATAACCGTTCTCGCCGTCGTGCACCAGGTGCGGGAGTGCCACGGCATTGGCCGCGACGATCGGAAGACCCGAGGCCATCGCCTCCATTGTGGCGATCGACTGGAGCTCGGCGATCGAGGCGATAGCGAAGACTGTTGCCCGCGAGTACAGCGCCCGCAACTCCTCCTCGGAGGTGTGACCGTGGAAGGTCACGCGATCCCCGAGACCAAGCTCCGTAGTCAGCGCTTCCAGGCTCTTGCGCTGGTCGCCGCCGCCGACGATGTCGAGGGTCGCCCCCAGTGCGGGGTCGAGCTTGGTCATGGCTCGCAGCAGGACATCGATCTGCTTCTCGTTGGTGAGTCGACCGACGAACAACACGCGCTTGTCGGGACGGGCACTGAAGTCAGGCGTGTAGTTGTGCATGTCGATGCCGCACGAGATCGGGATGACGCCGGTGATCCCCGTCGCCCGCTCCAGATAGTCGGCAGCGCGGCGCGTAGGAGTGGTGATGACACGGGTGAGTTGGAACGTTCGGTTCGCGTCTGCCCACGCCCACCGAATGATCGTGTCGTTCCACGACTTCGGCATCGCCGAGTAATCGAGGATGTTCTCCGGCATGACGTGGTTGGTCGCGACGACGGGAATTCCACGCTCGCGCGCGATCCGGGTCAGCGCGCGACCGATCACGATGTGCGACTGAATGTGGACGACATCCGGCTTCACGTCATCGAGCACGATGCGGGAGTAGTGCTTGGCGCGCCATGGCCACACGAAACGCAGCCAGTCGTGCGGATACCACCGGTACGAGCGAATGCGGTGAACGGTCATCTCCTGACCTTCGATCACCTCACGGAACACGCCGTGCTGCGCCCACGTCTTGCTTGGGGCCATGACGTGAACGTCGTGCCCGCGAGCAACCAGACCTGCCGCGAGCCGCTCCGCGAAACGCGCGGCGCCGTTGACGTCAGGAAAGAAGGTGTCAGCACCGATGAGCACGGTGAGGCGGCCGTCGCCACCGGGATGGTCGCCGGTCGGCGAGCCGTCGGACGCGTCGAGGGAAGTCACAGAGGGGCTGCCTTTGCTGAACGGCGGTCGCACCGCGGGATGCGGCGACACAACTGTACCTGAGCGACCCGAGCTGTCCCGGGAGGCGCTCCCGGGTGCTCCGGCGAGGGATCGCGTGTCGTATGGACGATGATGGAGCCGGGAACATCTCGCAGGAGGTTCGACATGGGCAACGCGATCAGCGCGGTGCTTCCTCTCGCACTCGGCATCGCTCTCAGCCCGATCCCGATCATCGCGACGATTCTCTTGCTGCTCTCACCCCGGGCGCGAGCATCTTCAGTCGGGTTTGCCGCGGGGTGGATTCTGGGCATCCTCACCGCGGTCATCGTCTTCCTACTCTGCGCTGCGGTGATCTCGACGCCTGTCGTGGGAGGCGTTCGCCCCGTACAGGGCGGGATCCATCTCCTTCTCGGTGTCACGCTCATTGGCCTCTCCGCTCATCAGTTCCGGTCGCAGGCGAGGTCGCACGGGCGGCCGCCGGAGCTTCCACGCTGGATGCAGGGGATCGGTCGACTCGGGTTCTGGGACGCTCTCGGCCTCGGCATCCTGCTGGCCGCTGCGAACCCGAAGAACCTGGTCCTGGGTGCGGCTGCGGGTGTCGTGATCGGCACCTCGAACCTGGCAGTCGGCAACGCCGTGGGCGCGATCGCGGTGTACGTGCTCCTGGCGGCCTCGACGATCGTTGTCCCCGTCGTCGGATTCCTTGTGGCCCGCGACCGCCTCCGCCGACCGCTTGACTCACTCAGGTCCTGGCTGGAACGCGAGAACGCCGTCATCATGGGGGTGGTGCTCTTGATCCTCGGCGTCGTGGTCATCGCCAAGGGACTCGCGTACTTCTGACTTCTCCTGCATCCCTGTCATCAACCCGAAAGGATCCACCATGGCTGAGTTCCGCTACGGACCGGTCGAGCTCTACCTCGTCGGCTTCGAGGGCGATCGCCCGAGCCCCGATACCGCAGCCGCCTTGGCCGAGCTCGTTGAGGGCGGCCTCGTTCGTCTCCTCGACTTCGTGATCGTGTCGAAGTCGGAATCAGGCGAGGTGGAGGTCATTGAGATCGAAGAGCAAACCGAGGAGTACGGCTTCGGTGGTATCGACTTCGCAGAGATCGGGATCACCGGTGAGGAAGACATCGCGGAGCTTGTCGAGCTCGTCGAGCCGGGCACCTCGGCGGCGATCGTCGCCCTCGAACTCGTCTACGCGCGCCGGCTCGCCGACAAGCTCGCGTCGTCGGGTGGAGTGGTCCTGAGCGCCGAGCGCATCCCTGCACCCATCGTCAACGCCGTCATGGACCTGGCCGAAGAGGCCTGAGAGAAACAGGAGATCGACATGATTAGACGAGTCGGCCGACCCGGCCTCATCGGCCTCGCCGCACGTACCGCCGTCGTGGCCGGCACAGCTAGCGCCGTCTCGGGCGCGATGGCGGGCAACAGGCAGCGCAAAGCACAGTCTCAGTATGAGCAGGAACAGTACGAGGCAGCGCAACAGCAAGCGGCGATGCAGCAGGCGGCACAGCAGGCCGTCGCCGCGCAGCAGGCTGCAGCCCCCGCACCGGCAGCGGCTCCCGCGGTGGATGTCGTTGCCGAACTTCAGAAGCTCGCTGCGCTCAAGGATGCCGGCGTCCTCACCGACGAGGAGTTCGCCGCGGCGAAGGCCAAGCTCCTCGCCTGAACTCAGTCCGAGGGGTCGCTGGGCGGGTCTGAGGGCTCGACCGGCGACCCTTCGTCTGTCGAGCTGTCTGCGGCCGGGGGCTCGTCTTCGTGACGATCTCGCCCGACTGCGCTCTCTGGCGCCGCATCCCGATCACCGCTCAACCACCGGAGAACCTGGGCATTCGGATCGGCTTCGAGAATCAGTGCGCGCACCAAGAGCGTCAACGGGATGGAGAGGATCGCGCCGAGCGGCCCGATGATGAACGTCCAGAAGATGACGGAGAAGAAACTCAGCGTGAGGCTGAGGCTCACCGCGTCAGCGACGAACTTCGGCTGGATGAGAACCTGCAGCACCACGTTGACAACGCTGTAGATCGCGATCACCGCCAGAAGCAGGGGCCAACCCCCGACGACAAGGGCGAGCACGGCCGGCGGGATGAGTCCGAGGACGAACCCGATGTTGGGTACGAAGTTGGTGACGAAAGCGAGAATCGCCCACACTACGGGAGCTGGCACGCCGATGGCCGCGAGCGCTATCCCGTCGATGACTGCGACGATCGCTCCGAAGATGGCGTTGACGATGTAGTAACGCCGCGTCCCGATATTGAACGCGCGGATGCGTGCAAGCGTGTCGGTGACGGAGTCTTGGAACACCGCGCCCAGCCGCCGATAGCGAGCTGCGTCGGCTGCCATGAAGATCACGTAGGCGAGCACGAAGAACAGACCGAGCGCGACTCCGACGACCATTCCCGACACCGACGTCGCGACGCTCAGCAGCCTCGTCGGTTCAAGGAAGGACGACACGGTGTCGGCGGCACGCTGATCCCAGCCCATCGAGGCCAGCCACTGCTCGATGTCGGTCACCGTTGCCTGCAACTGCCCGAGATACTCGACGACCAGACGCGCGAACTGGCTTCCGGCGAACCACAGGAGCAGTGCCATCGCCGTAAGGATGACGTAGGCAAGCACGATGACAGCCGTGGTGGCAGTCCACAGGGGCCATCCGCGTCTGCGCAGCACGCCGTGCAGTGGGTGGCAGATGATCACGATCACGGCTGCGAGTACGAGCGGACCGACGATTTCGCGCGCCCACGAGAGGCCGACCAAGACAATCACCGTCGCGGCGAGGCCCACCAGCACCCGGAGCATGGGTGACAGCGCGGGCGGCGCGGGAGACGGCTGAGCGGAACTCACCGCGCCAGGCTACCGCGGGGCCTTCGAGCATCGGTTGTTGGCGATCACGCCTTCGGCGGTTCGGTGTGCTTGTGGCCGGGGATGACTTTTTCAACGTCTGCCGGAAGACCCTTCACCGCCGCCTCGAGCTGTCGCGAGAGGGCGCGGATCTGGCCCCGAGTGGCTGTCTCTTGATCGTCGTTGCCTCCGACGGCAGCGGCACGTTCGACGAACCACGATGCGGTGGTCGCCGTCACCACTCCGACGACTCCGATACCGACTGTCATCAATACGACGGCGATGACGCGGCCCGCCACGGTTACGGGGTAGAAATCACCGTAACCGACAGTCGTCACGGTAACGAAGGCCCACCAGATCGCGTCCCCGATGTTCAGGATGTTCGCCCCCGGCGCGGCCCTCTCGACATCCAGGACGCCCAGAGAACAGATCCAGATCAGAATCAGGACGGTGCCGCCGGCGAGGATGGAGGCCTGCGTGCGAAGTGCGTCACCCTTGGACATCTTCTGGATCTCGGTCATCGCCTGGATCAGCCGGAGTGGTCTGAGCACCGGCAGCACTACGACTGTGAGATCGAACAGGTGGCCACGAAACCACGGAGCCTTCCGCGGGGCGAGCGCGAGCCGCACGAGGTAGTCGACAGCGAAGATCACCCATGTCAGAGCCATGACTGTGCGCATGACGACGTACTCCGCGCCCTGCAGGTTCGCGATCACCTGCCATGAGTACGCGACGAGAAATGCGAGCGAGGCGATGACCAGCGGCCAGTACGTGATGCGCTGCCAACGCTGTTCGGTCATGTCGCCGAGCGTACTGAACTGAACAACCACCTCTGCGAGCGCTCGCCGAGAGTCCAAGCATCGCGCAGCATTCCCTCGCACTAGGGTGAGCCGCATGGTCACGAACCCGAACCCGTGGGCATTCGCTTCCAGCTCGCGCACGCTCGTAGCCCTGTCGATCCCCGCCGCACTCATCGGCATCCTGTCGGGAGTCATGCTGTGGGCGCTCGATGAAGTCGCGCACCTTGGGGTGCACTGGGTGTGGGAGGCGCTGCCGGAGTCTCTGGGCGCGACCGGCGACTCACCCTGGTGGATCTTCGGCGTTCTAGCCCTCACCGGATTCCTCGTGGGGCTTGTCGTCTGGAAGATGCCGGGCCACGGCGGCCAGGACTCCGCGACCGTCGAGCTCATCGCACCGCCGCAGCCGGTCCGTGCGGTGCCGAGCATCATCGTCGTCATCCTGCTCACGCTCATCGGCGGCGTAAGCCTCGGCCCCGAGAGCCCGATCATCGCGATCAACACGGCCCTGGCGGTGTGGATCGTCTCACGCCTGTGGCCCGCGATCCCTGCTCAGCTGGTCGTGATCCTGACTGCTGCCGGCACGATCGGCGCTCTGTTCGGGACTCCCGTGGCAGCTGCGCTCGTCTTCACCGGCGCCCTCGCCTCCGGCGGAGGAGCGCTGTGGGACAAGCTCTTCCTTCCCCTCGTCGCCGCCGCGACCGGCACAGTCACCTCTCTCGTCCTCGGCGGCGGGCTGGGCGCCGTCGCCAACATCGCTCCGTACACCGATCCACAGGCCATCGACCTGGTCTCGGCATCCGTCATCGCCGCAGTCGGGGCCGCGGTGGCGCTCGTCGGGATCATTGCGTTCAAGGCCCTACATCCGTTCCTGCGCCGACGGATGCCGAACCCGCTGCTTCTGAGCATCGCCGGGGGCCTGCTCCTCGGCGGGCTCGGCGCCCTCGGTGGCCCCTTGACCCTCTTCAAGGGCCTGGAGCAGAGCGCTCAACTCATCGCGCTGGACGGCACGATCGGCTGGGCAGGGCTCCTCGCCGTCGTCGGGATCAAGCTTGCGGCACTCGTGGTGGCCGCATCCTTCGGGTTCCGCGGTGGTCGCGTGTTCCCGGCGATCTTTCTCGGCGTCGCGTTCGGGATGCTGGCCCATACCCTCGTGCCGTCGATCCCATTCGGCCTCGCGATCGCCAGCGGGGTGCTTGGGTTCACGCTTGCCATCGCCCGCGACGGCTGGATCGCCCTGTTCGTCGCCGTCGCGATGGTCGGCGACATCGGCATCCTCGCGATCATGTGCGTGGCGATCCTGCCGACCTGGCTGGTCGTTGCGCGGGCACCGGAGATGATCATCGAGGATCACCCGACGCCTCTTGTCACGTCGCGTTGATGTCGGTCTCCAAGGCTGCCGCGTTGCGGATGAAGAGGATGATCCACGTGAACACGAGGATGCCCGCGACCAGTTCGACCGCGGTCAGGGTGTAGTAGCGGACCACGAAGAACACCGCGAACACGACGATCGCGGCGATGAAAAGCCAGCCGAGCGCGACGAACGGGCGAGGAATTCCGGGGATCCAGGCGGGAAGGCGGATCACGAGCACGCCGAACACGACAGCCATGCCCGAGGCGAACGCGGTGTGGATGAAGAAGAACTCGTTGACCGGAAAGACCCCGACAAAGGCGAGGAAGACCCCGACCAGGATGAGGCACAGCCGCACCCACCGGATGCCGTGAGCGTGCGAGGTCGGGATGCCACGGGTCGCGTACCGCGCAAGTGTCGTGACGATGAAGCCCGCCACGATGAGCGTGAGGTTGAACGTCATCGCCGACAGGTCGTTCGTCATTCCCAGCGCGGAAAGGTTGTCTCTCCACCAGTACGGGTCGCTGGCCGTCAGCATCGCCGCCAGCACTCCCTCGATGAGGAACACCGCGAGAATCAGGGCGAGCAGCGACAGATCCATATGCGTGGCCGAGTAGAAGACCAGGTACGCGGTCACCGAGGCCGCGGCACCCGACAGGGCGAGCAGCGGCAGCGCATACACTTCCGCGCCGATGAAGGCGTCCTCAAGAATCACCGCGAGCAGCGTCCACGACAGCAGCGCGATGATGCCGTGGGCGAAGGCAAGCGCCCCGGCATCCAGATAGTCGAGCACCCCGAGGCGGCGAGCGCCGGACTGGCGGGCGTGGAGCACATAGCGGCCGGCCGCGAAGGCGAGGATGCCCGCGACCCCCGAGACGATCGCGGAGAACTGGCCCACCGAACCGGGGCCGGATATCGGCGCGCTCTGAAACCGGAAGACGGCCAACGCAACCAGCGCGACAACGACGAACGCGACGGCTCCGACGCCTAGACTGAGCGACTCGAGAGCTCGCTCGTGGTCGGACCCGGAATCCTCGGCGACGACGATGCGGTGAGCGCGGCGCGTGTCGGCCTGCGCCGCGGGCGTCTCAGGTGATGGTGTCGCTGTCACGGCATGAGAGTAGCGCAGCGACCGCACCGCGACTCAGTCGTCGCCGGCCGGGGTGTCGGATGCCGGTGGCAGCGCGTGGCGCGGGCGCCACAGCACGATCTCCGTGGCGCGACGGACGCGGCGTCCACGTCGGAGGGTGATGACCGATCCGCTCGATCCCGCCGCGAACACCCGAGCGCCCGGCCTACTGGCGAGCTCCGCTTCGACGCGCGCCTCGAGGTCGCGCACCCGGGTGTGCAGCTCGCGCACGCGGTTCTCCAACTCGATGATGCGCGCGATCCCCGGCAGGCTCATTCCCTCACCCGAGAGCCGGGCGATCTCTCGCAGCTGCTCGACGTGGCGCAGCGAGTACCGGCGCGAACCGCCCTGTGTACGCGCCGGAACGACGAGACCGAGGCGGTCGTACTGCCGGAGGGTCTGCGGATGCATGCCGGTGAGTTCGGCCGCTGTCGCGATCGCCAGGATCGGGGCCTCGTCGTCGATCTCGTGTTCAGCCATCCGTGTGTCCTCGATGGGGGTCAGGTTGCCGCGCGGGCCAGCAGTTCGGCGCGCGGGTTCTCTTTCGGTTCGGCCTCGCGGTACTTCTCGAGCGCTTCCCGTGCGGCGCCGTCGACGTGGGTGGGGACGGCGATCTGGACCTCGGCGAGCAGGTCACCGGTGCCCTTCCGGGTCTGCACGCCACGTCCCTTCACGCGCAGTACGCGCCCCGACGGCGTGCCGGGGGCAACGCGCAGCTTCACGGGGTCGCCGCCGAGGGTGGGGACCTCGATAGTCGCGCCGAACACGGCCTCGGTGTACTTCACGGGAACGACCACGCGGAGGTTCAGCCCTTCTCGGGTGAAGACCGGGTGCGGCCGCACCGTCACCTGCACGACGATATCGCCGCTCTCACCGCCATCAGGCGAGGGCCGACCACGACCGCGCAGCCTGATCTTCTGCCCGTCGGCGACACCCGCAGGGATCTTCACCTTGAACGGCTGACCGTCTTCGGACTGCAGGGTGATGGTCTCACCCTTGGTCGCGGTCACGAAGTCGATCGTCGCGCGGGCGGTGACGTCGGCGCCACGGGTGGGCCCGCCGTAGCCGCGGAAACCGCCGGATGCCTGCCCGAACCGTCCCGAGCCGAACGAGCTGCCACCGCCCTGCCCGAACATCGAGAAGATGTCATCGAAGTCAGCGCTCTCGTAGCTGTAGCCCCCGCGGCTCTGACCGAACCGGCTGAAGACGTCCTCGAATCCGCCCGCGCCCTGACCGCCCGCCGTGAAGCGTGCGCCCGATCCCATCGCGCGGATCTGGTCGTACTCCTCGCGCTGCTCGGGGTCGGAGAGCACGGCGTACGCCTCGCTGATCTCCTTGAACCGTGCTTCGGCCTTCGCATCGCCGGCGTTGGAGTCGGGGTGGTACTGGCGGGCGAGCTTCCGGTACGTCTTCTTCAGGTCTGCCGCGGACACCTCCTTCGAGACGCCGAGGACCTTGTAGAAGTCCTTGTCGAACCAGTCTTGACTGGCCATCGATTGTCCTCCGTGCTACTCAGCGGGCACCGCGACGACGACCTTCGCGGGGCGAAGCTCGATCGATCCGAGCCGATAGCCGACTTCCACGACCTCCAAGATCGTGGTCTCGGTAGCCCCGGGAGTGGGCTGCTGGAAGATCGCCTCGTGCTGCTGCGGATCGAAGACCTCGCCGGCTTCGCCGTACGAGGTGACACCGAGCCGCTCGGCGACCGAGCGGATCTTCTCTGCGATCGCTGCGAAGGGAGAGCCCTCTTCGAGGTCGCCGTGTTTCTCGGCCCGGTCGAGGTCGTCGAGCACGGGGATGAAGCCCTTCGCGACAGCCCCTTTCGCGCGTTCGATCTCGATCTCCCGCTGCTCCTCCGTGCGGCGGCGGTAGTTGGCGTACTCCGCCTGAAGGCGCTTGAGGTCGGTCAACAGCGCCGACTCGAGGTCGGCGAGCACGACATCCTCGGCCGCAGCGGCGTCAGCCGACTGCGCAGCCCCGAGAATGGCGTCCACCGTGAGGTCATCCTGCCCGGCACCGGCGGCGCCGGAGGAGGTGTCCTCCGACGCTGCCGCGTCACCGTTGTCAGCGCTCGCGCTGTCAGGGGCGCCGTCAGGTCCGACTCCGGAGTCCTTCTCCGAAGGTGTGGGCTCTTCGTCGTCCTTGCGTGCCATGATCTCTTCCGTTTACTTCTTGTCGTCTTCGTCTTCGACGACCTCGGCGTCGATGACGTCCTCGTCGGGGTTGGGGACCTCACCCGAGCCGGGCTCGCTCGCCGCGGGGTCGGGGTTCTCGCCGGCGGCCTGCCCTGCCTGGTAGATGGCTTCACCGAGCTGCGACTGGCTCTGGTTCAGCTTGTCGAACGCAGCCTTCACCGCGTCGTCATCCTCGCCGGCAAGAGCGGTCTTGAGGGCGTCGACATCAGCCTGCACCGAGGTCTTGACCTCGTCGGGCAGCTTGTCTTCGTTGTCCTTGATCAGCTTCTCGATCGAGTACGACAGGGTCTCGGCCTGGTTTCGGGTCTCAGCCGACTCGCGACGCTTCTTGTCTTCAGCGGCGTGTTCCTCGGCCTCGCGCACCATGCGCTCGATGTCTTCCTTGGGCAGCGACGATCCACCGGTGATCGTCATCGACTGCTCCTTGCCGGTGCCCTTGTCCTTGGCGGACACGTGCACGATGCCGTTCGCGTCGATGTCGAAGGTCACCTCGACCTGCGGGATGCCGCGAGGGGCCGGCGCGATGCCGGTGAGTTCGAAGGTTCCCAGCGGCTTGTTGTCGCGGGTGAACTCGCGCTCACCCTGGAAGACCTGGATCGCGACGGACGGCTGGTTGTCGTCGGCGGTCGTGAAGGTCTCGCTGCGCTTGGTCGGGATGGCGGTGTTGCGCTCGATGAGCTTGGTCATGATGCCGCCCTTGGTCTCGATACCGAGGCTCAGCGGGGTGACGTCGATGAGCAGAACGTCCTTGCGCTCACCCTTGAGGACACCGGCCTGAAGCGCCGCACCGACGGCGACGACCTCATCAGGGTTGACTCCCTTGTTGGGCTCCTTGCCGCCGGTCTCCTTCTTGACCAGGTCGCTCACCGCGGGCATGCGGGTCGACCCACCGACGAGCACGACGTGGTCGATGTCGCTGACCTTGATGCCGGCTTCGCGGATGACGTCCTCGAACGGCTTCTTCGTGCGGTCCAGCAGGTCCTTCGTGAGGTCCTCGAACTTCGCGCGCGTGATCGTCTCGGACAGCGACACCGGGCCGTTCTCCGTCAGCGACAGGTAGGGAAGGTTCACGCTCGTGGATGCCGAGCTCGAGAGCTCCTTCTTCGCCTGCTCCGCGGCCTCCTTGAGGCGCTGCAGGGCGATCTTGTCACCCGAGACGTCCACACCGGTGGTGTCCTTGAACTGCTTGATCAGGTAGTCGACGATCCGCTGGTCCCAGTCGTCACCGCCGAGGCGGTTGTCACCGGCGGTCGAACGCACCTGGATCGTCGAGAAGTCGTCATCCTTGCCCACCTCCAGCAGGGAGACGTCGAAGGTTCCACCACCGAGGTCGAAGACGAGGATGAGTTCGTCTTCCTTACCGCGGTCCAGGCCGTAGGCGAGGGCGGCGGCGGTGGGCTCGTTGATGATGCGCAGGACGTTCAGGCCCGCGATCTCGCCGGCTTCTTTGGTCGCCTGACGCTCGGCGTCGTTGAAGTACGCGGGGACGGTGATGACGGCATCGGTCACCGAGTCACCGAGGTACTGCTCGGCGTCGTGCTTGAGCTTGGCCAGGATGCGCGCCGAGATCTCCTGCGGCGTGTACTTCTTGCCGTCGACGTCGAAGGTCCAGTCGGTTCCCATGTGGCGCTTGACCGACGAAACCGTACGGTCGACGTTGGTGACGGCCTGACGCTTGGCGGTCTCGCCGACGAGCACCTCGCCGTCTTTCGTGAAGGCGACCACCGACGGGGTGGTGCGGAAGCCCTCGGCGTTGGCGATGACCTTGGGCTCGCCGCCCTCGAGGACGCTGACGACGGAGTTGGTGGTTCCGAGGTCGATTCCCACTGCACGTGGCATCTGATTCTCCTTGTTTTGCGTGGAAGCGATGTTCCGGTTGAAAGTCGACTCGCGGCTCCTTGCACGGTTGAGGCACGAGGTTGAGTCGCGATGACTCAAGCGTAGCCACCCACCCTCTCGGTGTCAACTGGAGTTGAGTCCACTCGTATCAATTTTGTGCGGGCGATAATGATCGCGTGAATCTTCCGTGGCACTTCGCTCCGCTGCGCGGCGAGCGCGTGACTCTCGATCTGCTGCGCCCCGATGACCTCGCGGCGCTGAGCGCGATCCAAGGAGACCCCGCCACCGTGCGGTACATGCTCTACGAAGCCAGGTCGCGAGACCAGGTCGAAGCGGCGATCGAACGCGACAGCGCCCACGACCGCCTCGAGAAGGCCGGTGACTACGTTCAGCCGGCGATCCGGGATGCCGATGGCCAGCTGGTGGGAACGCTGTATTTCAAGCTCGCCAGCACTGATGACCGCACCGCAGAGATCGGATGGCTCCTGTCGGCATCCGCGCGGGGCAAGGGCTACGCGACCGAGTCCGCTGACATCTTCCTGCGGGTCGGATTCGAGGAGCTCGGGCTGCACCGCATCTACGCCGAACTCGATCCCCGCAACGAAGCGTCAGCCGCAGTCTGTGCGCGGCTCGGAATGCGTCACGAGGCCCATCTGCGCGAGAACATGTGGCTGAAGGGCGAGTGGGTCGACACCGCGATCTACGCGATCCTCGAGCAGGACTATCGACGCATTCGGGCCTGAGTGCCGCGAGTGATTCACACGAGCTTCGCGAGGGTTTGCAGCGCAATCACGAGAAGGCCGAGCCCGATGAGGATGCCGAGAGCGAGCACCCTCTCCCACCACCTCGCGTGCGAACGGCGAACGGCGAGCCAGCCGATCAGCGCGAGGGTGACGATGTAGACGATGGCGGCAGCGCTTATCGCCGTGGACAGGTCGATGATCTCGAGCCATCCGAGAAACAGCAGTCCGCCCGGCACGGCAACCGTCGACAGGCCACCGCCGGCGACGCGGGTCAGGACGATCCAGTCCCGGCCATGGGGAAACTCCCCCTCCACCGCGAGGTGCGAAACCACGTCTGACACCAGACCCGCGATCGTGATGCCGATCACACCGAACAGCAGGGCAAGCAGGGCGTGGTCGGCATCCTCGTGATCGGAACCCGCGATCACGAGGATGATGGCAAGTCCTGTGAAGGTGGCGTAGATCCGCTCGCGAAGATAGGCGCCGACTGCCCGGCTGCCGCCGGTGTTGAAGAGGCGGTCATAGCGCCGCTGCATCGACGAACCGCCCTCGGGGGCCGGCCGGTCGTGCGCGTCCTTCGGGCGGGCACCGTCGGCGGTTTCGTCGGCAGATGCGGGAGTCATGATGTCTCTCCTCGGCTCTCGGCCGCCGCCCGCTGTCGCATCCGCCGTGCCTTTTGACGCGCCTTGGCCCAGGCGTCGAAGCGCGCGGTGTCGGGGATGCGGGCAAGGAGCGGCCCGACCACGATGGTGATGAGTACATAAGCCGTCGCTAGGGCGGCAAGTGATCGATCGGCGCCAGCCGATACCGCAAGCCCCGCGATGACGATCGAGAACTCCCCGCGGGGCGTGAGAGCGAAGCCGGCACGCCAGCGCCCCGGTTCGGCGATTCCGGCCTTGCGGGCGGCAAGATAGCCGGTCAGCACCTTCGTGCCCATGGTGACGACCGCCAGGATGAGCGCGGGGATGAGAACGGGAGGGAGGTCGGCGGGGTTGGTCGAGAGGCCGAAGAAGAGGAAGAAGACCGCCGCGAACAGGTCGCGGAGCGGAGTGAGAACCTGCGTCGCGTGCTCGGCGGCGGGGCCGGAGATGGCGATGCCCACGAGGAAGGCGCCCACCGCGGCAGACACGTTAGCCTCTGCGGCAAGACCCGCAACGATCAGGGTGAGTCCCAACACCGACAGCAGCAGCACATCGGCGCGCTTGGACCAGACGAGCTTGGAGACAAGCGGCCCGTGTCGCAGTGCCACCCACAGGATGACGAGCACCGCGGCGAGCGCGATCGTGACGCTTATCGTCCCACCGGCGAGGTCCATACCGACCAGAACAGCCGTCAGGATCGGAAGGTAGAACGCCATCGCCAGATCTTCGATCACGAGGATCGAAAGGATCGTCGGCGTCTCACGGTTGGGGAGACGCCCGAGATCCTGCAGCAACTTCGCAACGACACCCGATGATGAGATCCACGTGATCCCGGCGAGCACCAGGGCACCGATCTGCCCCCAGCCGAGGACGAACCCGGCGATGGCACCGGGGACGGCGTTCAGGGCCATGTCGATCCCCCGGCCATGCGTGACCGGTTGAGGCTGCCCATCAGCTCTTTCGCGTTGTACTCCAGGCCTAGCATCACCAGCAGCAGGATGACGCCGATCTCGGCGCCGACCTCGATGAACTCCTCGCCCTGTGAGATCGGCAGGATGCCGCCCTCACCGAACGCGAGGCCGCCCAGGAGGATCAGCGGGATCGGGGAGATCCCGATGCGGCCCGCGAGGCGACCCAACAGCGCGATACCGAACAGCAGCGCGCCGATCTCGAGAAAGAGCAGCGCGCCATCATGCATCGATCAAGCGCCGTTCAGGATCCGGACCAGGTGCTCAAGACCCTCACGGGTGCCGACGACGACCAGGGTGTCTCCGGCGCGCAGCGCGTCGGAGGGCTCGGGCGCCGGGATCACGCCCGACTCGCGCACAATGGCCACGACGGAGCAGCGCGTGAGCGTGCGCGCTTTCGTGTCGCCGAGGGGTCGCCCGACGTACGGGGAGTCTGCCCGCACGGGAATCTTCTCGATCTGCAGGCCGGCGAAGGCCTCCTGCAGGCCCGCCAGCTGGGTGAGGATCACCGAGCCGCCGAGCACCTCCGAGAGCGCCGTGGCCTCGTCATCCGTCAACGCGAGGGTGTCACCGCAGCGGTCGGGGTCGTCCTCGTCGGAGATCGCTATCTCTCGACCGCCCTCGCGGAAGTTCACCACCGAGAGACGCCGACCATCGTCGGTGAGGATGTCGTGACGGATGCCGATGCCGGGTAGCTCGGCGCGCTCCACGTGAACGGGCATGCGCCCATCTTCCCACCAAAAGGGCTACCCAATGTTCACTCTGGACCCCTAGCGTATGGCGAGTGAGCGACAGCGAGCCCGAACTCCGCGAGGCCCAGGCCCCGACACCCGACGCAACCGGTGTGCCGACTCCTCCGCCGACCACCGACACCGATGCCCTCGAGAGCCTGGCGGTGCTCTTCCAGGACTCCACCGAGGAGCGGCACGTCCCGCGCAAGCAGGTGATCTCGTGGGCGTTCTGGGACTGGGCGACCCAGCCTTTCAACTCCGTCATCCTCACCTTCGTCTTCGCGGCCCTGTACCTCGTCTCCGACAGCTTCCTGCCCGCTGACGTCGCTTCGCTCCCCGATGATTCCCCTGTAAAGGAGGCGGCGCTGGCCGACCTCACCAGCGGGTACGGCTTGGTCACCACCATCGCGGGGCTGCTGATCCTGTTTCTCGCGCCGGTCCTCGGCCAACAGGCCGATCGCCGGGGCAGCAAGAAGCGCTGGCTCTTCGTGTTCACGATGCTCCTCGCGCTCACGCAGTTCGCGTTGTTCTTCGTCTACGCCCAGCCCGTCTTCTTCTGGTACGGCGCGGCCGTGCTGGCCGTGGGTGCGGTCATCTCCGAGATCGCCGGCGTCAACTACAACGCGCTCCTCGTCCAGGTGTCAACGCCGAAGACGGTCGGCAAGGTCAGCGGCCTCGGCTGGGGCATGGGCTACATCGGCGGAATCGTCGCCCTCGTGATCGTCGTCGCTCTCACGTTCGCGGACTGGTTCGGGATGGACACCTCCGACGGCCTCGCGTATCGCCTGATCGCGGTCGGATGCGGTGTGTGGACGATCCTTTTCTCCATCCCGCTCTTTCGGAACGTCCCCGAGCCCCCGCCCTCGGCGCCCGGCCAAAGCGTGGGCTTCTTCCGCAGCTATGTGGTGCTCGTGCACGACATCGCGCGCCTGTTCCGGGAGCACCGTCCGACCTTCTGGTTCCTCATCGCCAGCGCCGTGTACCGCGACGGTTTGGCCGGGGTCTTTGCATTCGGCGGAGTGCTCGCAGCCGTCGCGTTCGGATTCGGGCCGACCGACGTCATCCTGTTCGCGATCGCGGCCAATGTCGTGGCCGGGCTGTCGACGATCATCGCGGGTCGGTTCGACGACAGGTTCGGCGCGAAGGCCGTCATCGTCGTCGCCCTGACCACCCTCGTGGTCGTCGCGTTCGTCGTCTTCGCGTTCCACGACCTGGGTGCCGTCATCTTCTGGATCGGCGGACTCATCCTCTCGGCCATGGTCGGGCCGGCGCAGGCAGCATCCCGCTCGCTGCTCGCTCGCGTCACCCCGACCGGGATGCAGGGTGAGATCTTCGGGCTCTACGCCACAACCGGACGCGTCGCGAGCTTCCTCTCCCCGGCCATGTGGACCGTCTTCATCGCGTATTTCGGCTCGACCATCTTCGGCGTCCTCGGCATCGGACTGGTGCTCCTGCTCGGCCTCATCCTGCTGCTGCTCGTGCGGCTGCCCAAGCGCTCGGCGGTCTGAGCGCGGCGCTCGCCTCCGCGATGTAGGACAACTCGCCTACGTAGGAGTATTGGGGCGGCATCCGTCCTACCTGGGTGATTACTCCTACCTACGGGATGCAGCGAGGCGGGTCAGCTGGGCCAGGCGTCGGCGAGCTTGGTCAGCAGACGGGCGAGGTCGGTGCGTTCGGCATCCGTGAAGGATGCCAGGGCCGTCGTGATCGCATCGCGTCGCTGATCGCGAAAGCCGCGGACGAAGGTCTCGCCCTTCTCGGTGAGAACGATCCGCGTTCGGCGGGCATCGTCGGGGTCGGCCTCGCGGCGAACGAGCCCGAACTCGACCCCCTGCTGCACGAGGCGCGATGCGCGAGGCTGATCGACGCCGATCGCTTCGCCGAGCTCGCTCACAGTGAGCGGATGGTCGCTGGATGCCAGCACTTCAAGCACACGCATCCGCGCCGGACCCGAGATGCGGGCATCGCCGCGATGTTCTTTCGAGCCCATCGGTCCCACCCACGGGCCCCAGCCGGCGCCCGGACCGAAGCCGGGGCCGCCTCGGTGATGACCGCGCCGACGATGGCCGTCCGCGTCGTCGGTCCCGTGGTTCTGCGAGTCGTGCGGCCCTGGAGGCATCCACGGCAGGTGGCCGCGCCGTCCTCGCAGGCGAACGAGTGCCGCCGCGATCTGATCGATGGGGTCGGACGGCGTGATCGGCATCCCTCCAATTTACATGCGAGTTGACATGGATATCGATTACATGTCACCATGCAAGTACATGCACTAATACATGCATTCCGGAGCAACGCAAAAGAGCGCCCGGAGACGACGCGGGTTCTGCCCGCCAGAGAGGATTCCCCATGTACACCCACGAAGAACACCACGAAGACGCACCCGCCGGGAGCGACCGCCCGCTCGGCTACTGGCTGCGCCTGGTCGAGGCCCTGATCAGCCGCGAGTTCGACACACGCCTCGCCGAGTGCGGCGCTGACCGCCGCGATTGGATGCTGCTGGGCGTCATCGACGGCACGCACGCCTGGGCCCGAGCACCTCGAGGCAAGCGGATGCGCCGCCTCGAGGATCGCGGCTGGATCGAGCAGAACGGATCCGGCGACTGGACGCTCACCGACGCCGGTCGTGAGATGAAGGAACGCCTCGCCGAGGCCGTGTCCGGCATCCGTGAGAGCGTCTCGGGCGCCGTCTCACCCGAGGACTACGCCACGACCATCGCGTCACTTCAGGCGATGGCCCGCGGACTCGGCGGAGAGCAGGAGCACGACCTGGACCCGGACCTCGGCTTCGGCCGGTGCGGCCGCGGGCGGCACGGTCGCCCCTTCGGACCGGGGTTCCACCCCGGATTCGGACGCGGCTTCGGCCCCGGTTTCCGTCCGGGGTTCGGTCCGGCGTTCGAAGCCGACAACGATGCGCGCCACTGCGACGACGGCCGTGACCACGGCTCGCACCGACAGGGTCACCGTCACGGCAAGCCTCACCGGGGCGAGCACCGCCGCGGCGAGCGCGCCTACGAGCGGGGCTTTGACGCCGGCTTCACGCGCGGTCGCGAGTCAGCGGCAAGCTGAGGCATTCCGACCCCAAACACACCTATCGGTCGCGTCGTCTTGCGGGTTCGGCTCACGTCAACCCGCAAGAAGGCGCGACCGAACTGTTGCTGGCGGCTCGCTGAGCCAGAGACAGGATGACTAAGCGCCGGACTACTCCGCGGCGCGGGTTCCGACATCCGTGCGGTGAAAATTCTGGTGCGAACGGGATGCCGTCGGTCCGCGTTGTCCTTGGTAGCGGTTGCCGTACGGGCCAGATCCGTAGGGGTTCTCGGCGGGAGACGACAGCCGGAAGAAGCACAGCTGCCCGATCTTCATGCCGGGCCAGAGCGTGATCGGCAGGGTAGCGACGTTCGACAGCTCGAGGGTCACGTGGCCCGAGAAGCCAGGGTCTATGAACCCCGCAGTGGAGTGGGTGAGCAGCCCGAGCCGCCCGAGCGAGGATTTGCCTTCGAGCCGCGCGGCGATGTCGTCGGGGAGCGTCACCTGCTCGAACGTCGAACCCAGGGCGAACTCGCCCGGGTGCAGGATAAACGGTTCGTCGGGTGCCACTTCGATCAGCCGTGTGAGATCGGGCTGGTCGACGGCGGGGTCGATGAACGGATACTTATGGTTGTCGAACAGCCGGAAGTAGCGATCGAGGCGAACGTCTACGCTCGAGGGCTGCACCATCTCGGCATCCCATGGGTCGAGCGCGACCCGACCAGTGGACACTTCGTGGCGGATGTCGCGGTCCGAGAGCAGCACGAGCCCAGCCTACGACCCCTCGCGAGCTGCTTGGTATGCTGGCGGGGCGCCTCGGCGCATGGGGCTGTAGTTCAATGGCAGAACTTCTGCTTCCCAAGCAGACAGCGCGGGTTCGATTCCCGTCAGCCCCTCCAATGCCCTCACGTGCGGCCGTAGGCCGTGCGAGAGGGCATTCGCGTGGGTGCCGTAGGAACCGATCTCCGCGTGCGGGTGGGCCCACGCCGCCGGAGGCTCCGCGCGCCGCGCAGCGGCGCGTGGAGTGGCGGTGGGGACGATTCCCGTCAGCCCCTCCAATGCCCTCACGTGCGGCCGTAGGCCGTGCGAGAGGGCATTCGTGTGGGTGCCGTAGGAACCGGCTCGCCTGCGGGTGGGCCCACGCCGCCAGAGGCTCCGACCGCCGCGCAGCGGCGGGCGGAGTGGCGGTGGGGACGATTCCCGTCAGCCCCTCCAATGGCCCGAGAACATCGAAGGCCCACGCAGTACTCTGCGCGGGCCTTCGGGTTCAGGGGACGTCAGTCGCGGGTTGCTTCCTTGACGTCGTTGCGTGCCTTCACGGCGTCGCGTTCGGCCTCCGCCTTCTTGACGTCGGCCTCAGCCGACATCTCTTCGGCCTTGTCCTTGGCTCGGTCAACTCCGTCCTGGATGGCGTCGGCGGTGTTCTCCGCAGCCTCAGCGATGTTCTTCTTCGCATCGTCCATGAATCCCATGGGGTCTCCTTCCATCTGCAGAGCGCGACGTGATGTCGCAATGCATGAAGGTAGCTGGTCTCTTTGCCATGTCCCAGGGGGTTGCAAGATCCGGCCCGACCGTCCATAGTTCGCGCCGGCAGTCGGGATTCCCCATCCCGAGCCCTACAGAGCCGCTAGCCCTTGACGACAGGCTGAACGGGTGTTTAGCCTGTCGAACATGCGTTCAGCCCCCGACGCTTCGACCCGTGATCGGATCCGCGATGCGGCAATCGCGGCCTTCGCAGAGCGCGGCTTCGACGCAGCGAGCCTGCGCGACATCGCACAACGGGCGGGCGTCAGTGCCGCTCTGATCGTGCACCACTTCGGCTCGAAGGAAGGCCTGCGCGAAGAGTGCGACGCCCATGTCGTCCAGACACTGGTCACCGACAAGGGGCGCCTCGCAGGTGGCGGTGCGTCAGCGATGATGCGGGAGGCCCTCGCTGACCGCCAGCGCTATGAGCCGCTGCTGGACTACATGTCCCGGATGCTGACATCCGACACCGCGGCGGCAGACGATCTGTTCGACTCCTTGGCCGCCGCGACGCGCGACCTGCTCGAGCAACAGGCCGCGGCCGGGATGATGCGCCCACAGTCCGACATGGACGCGACCGTCACCGCAGTGACGCTGTACGGCCTCGCCCCGGTGCTGCTGCGCCGCCAGCTCGCTCGCAGCCTCGGTGAGGACGGCCTGACCGAGGCGCTTCTTCGCCGGCTCACCCTGCCACTCCTGGAGCTCTACACCCACGGCATCTACGCGGACGACCGGCTGCTGACCGCCGCGCAGGACGCGCTGGCGCGACCCCTCGGCCCGCCCTCGGGCAAAGGTGAGAACGACCCGCACCAGGATCCCGACCCGCCGCTGGCCGGCTGACCCCGGCATCCATCAACACTCCAGCGACGAAAGGAGCAGGGGATGACCCCTGCCATTGAACTGAACGACCTGCGCAAGCAATACGGGCGGCGCACCGCCCTTCACGGCCTCACCCTCACGGTAACTCAGGGCACGGTGTTCGGCCTGATCGGCCCCAACGGGGCCGGCAAGACCACGACTCTCCGGATGCTGGTCGACATCATCCGGCCGACCAGCGGCACCGCCCGCGTCTTGGGAACTGATCCGCGAACCGGCGGGGCCGCGCTCCGGCGACGCATCGGTTACGTCCCCGGTGAGTTGCGGATGGAGGGACGCGCCACCGGACGACGTCTCCTCGACTTCTACGCGAGCGTCTCGGGGCCGGTGCGCCAGGGACGGATCGAGCAGCTGGCCGAGCGTCTCTCGTGCGATCTGTCCCGTCCCGTCCGCACCCTCTCGAAGGGCAACAAACAGAAGCTCGGGCTCATCCAGGCATTCATGCACGAGCCACCGCTGCTCATCCTCGACGAGCCGACGAGCGGACTGGACCCCCTCATGCAGCGCGAGTTCCTCGGGCTTGTGCAGGAGGCCCGACACAACGGCCAGACTGTCCTGCTGAGCTCTCATGTCCTCAGCGAGATCCAGCAGGCAGCTGACGACGTCGCGGTGCTCAGCCAGGGCCGGATGGTCGCGGCGGGTGCTGTCGACGAGCTCCGGCTCGGCGCCGTGCGCCGCATCCGGGCTGTGATGACGGATGCCGACCCCGACGCGGTCCGCGGCGCACTCACACCGCTGTCGCCGGCCGCGCCTCCCGAGGTTCGCGCGCAGGATGACCGGGTGATCGTGCACGCCACGATCGAGGGTGAAATCGACCCACTCGTGAAGGCACTGGCCCGTTTCCACGTGGCGGAGCTGCTGATCGAAGAGCCCGACCTCGAAGAGTCGGTGTTGCGCCTGTACGGCGCCGCGAGCGCCGATACTTCCGCAGCGATGGGAGGCGAGTGACATGGCCGGTGTGCTTCCTGTCGCAGGCCGGAACCTGCGCGACTCCTGGCGCGGGCTGCTCGCGTGGGCGCTGGGTCTGACCGCGGCCCTTGCTCTGTACCTTCCCCTGTTTCCATCGTTCGGCAGCAACGGCTCGCTCGAGGAGATCATCGCCACCCTTCCCCCGGAGTTGGTCGACGCGCTCGGCTATGACCAGATCGGCACCGGCTCGGGATATGCGCAAGCAACCTTCTTCGGTCTGATCGGTTTCGCGCTCATCGTCATCGCAACCACCGCCTGGGGAGCGAGCGCGATCGGTGGCGCCGAAGAGAACGGCCGCCTGGAACTCGACCTCGCCCACGGCATCGGCCGCGTTGCCTATGTCCTCGAGAACGCGCTGGCTATCCTCGTCAAGCTCATCGCGCTCGGCGTCGTCATCGGCGTGGTGGTCGGGGTCCTCAACGGTCCCTCGGAACTCGGGCTCGAAGCATCCGGAATCGTCGCTGCCACAGCAGCCCTCACTGGGCTGGGGGCACTGTCTGCCACAGCCGCGCTGCTGGCCGGAGCGATCTCCGGTCGCCGGATCGCCGGGGTCGCGGCCGGTGCGGGAATCGCCGTCTACGGGTACGCACTTCAGGCTGTCGCGAACCAGTCCGAGGATCTCGCGTGGGTTGAACGGCTGTCGCCGTACTCCTGGGCCTACAGCGAGTCGCCGCTTGAATCGGGACTCGGGTGGGGCATCGCGGCGGTCTGGGGCGTCGCGATCGTGTTCACCGGAGCTGCAGCCCTTGCGCTGCGCTCCCGCGATGTCACCGGCTGAGGATCACCGGTACTGATCGAGCGAGCGAAGGGGAGGCTGGGCGCCGACGTGGGTCACCGCGTCGGCGCCCACCGCGCACGCGGCAGCCAGCGCGACCTCGTCGGGCCATCCGGCGTGCACGGCGAGCGTGATCGCCGCGCTGAAGGCATCCCCGGCGCCGACGGCGCTCACCGCGTCGACCACGGGTGACGGAGCGGTCAGCACCCGCGTCCCCTCTCGCCACAGCGACGCCCCGCGCGCGCCGTGTGTGACCACGACCAGCTGCGCCGCCGAGACTGATGGCAGAGCGGCGAACTCGGCGTCGTTGACGATCACGAGGTCCGCACGCTGCAGGACCGATGCGGGGATGTCCCGCGCCGGCGCTGCGTTCAGCGCGAAGAACCCGGGCACGGATGCCGCGAGCGCCTCGATCGCGTGCGGAGGGATCTCCAGCTGCGCGAGCACGGCTTCGTCGGGCGTGAACTGGCCCGCGCCATCGACCGTATCGTTGGCGCCCGCGCACACCACGATTGTGTTCTCGCCCGCGGCATCCACCGTGATGATTGCCGTTCCCGTCGGTTCTGCGACGACACGGATGCCTGACGTGTCGACTCCCGCGCGGCGCAGGTTCTCGAGCATGGCCCGACCGTCGGCGTCGTCTCCAACGGCCCCGAGCATCCGTACCGCCGCGCCCAGTCGAGCGGCTGCAGCTGCCTGATTCGCCCCTTTGCCGCCGGCGCCCCGAACCGGCCCGACACCACGCACCGTCTCACCGGGGACCGGGAGCTGATCCACGGTGACCGAAATGTCGACGTTGATGCTTCCGACCACACAGAGCGGACCGGGGGCTGGGGATGTCATGTCTACATTCCATCACGCGGCATCACCCCGGCTACGACCAAGGGGTCACCGCGCGATATAACCGAAGGGGTGCGCGACGCGCCCCGGACAGCGCCGTCCGCTCACCTCATCTTCGGGAGCGACATGACTGCGCCACTTCCGCTCTACCTCGACTGCGACACCGGTATCGACGACACCGTCGCCCTGGCCTACCTGCTGCGCTCGCCCCTGGTGGAGCTGGTCGGCATCGGAACGGTCAGCGGCAACACGGATGCCGCGCAGGCGGCCCGCAACACCCTCGACCTCCTGGCGCTGGCGGGCGCGCCCGACATCCCCGTCGCTGTCGGCGCTCACGACCACCTCAGCCACCCCTACAGTGGCGGCGCGCCACACGTGCACGGCGCCAACGGCATCGGTGGTGTCGCCCTTCCCGAGGCAGGAAACACGGCCTCGTATCGCGACGCTGCAGACCTTCTTCTCGAGCTGTCCCACGCTCACGCTGGCGCGCTTCACATCCTCACTATCGGGCCCGTCACCAACATCGCGATCGCTCTGGAGCGAGACCCCTCGCTGCCGTCGCGGATCGCCGGTGTCACGACGATGGGTGGCGCAGCTCTCGTCCCCGGCAACATCGCCCCCGTCGCGGAGGCGAACATCTTCAACGACCCCGAGGCTGCCGACGCCCTCGCGCGGGCCGACTGGGATGTGACGTTCGTTCCCCTGGACGTCACGATGAATCACATCCTCACCGACAGCGACCGCGGCCTCTTGCTCGCCTCCGCTGATCCGTTCGCCCGCGCTGTCGGCGAGATCCTCGATCACTACCTCGACTTCTATGTGCCTCAGTTCGGCGCCCGGCTGAGCCCGCTCCACGACCCGCTGGCGGCGATGGCCGCGGCCGGCGCCCCGGGCATCGGCCCTGGCCTGCGAGTTCCCGTCGTCATCGATACGACCGACGGACCCTCTCGCGGCTCGACCGTCGTCGATATGCGCGGGCAGCGCCTCGGCCCTCGCGATCACCAGGGTGTGCGGACCCGGGTGCTCTTCGAGGGCTCCGATACCCTCACCGCGCACCTGGTGTCGACGATCCTCGGCGACGCGGCCGCGCGGTAGCTCGCGGCAGGCGGCACGGGTTCACGGCAAGGGCTCAGCTGGCGCGACATCCGGTCCGTGCGCGCCGGTTGTCGTTCGGGCTGATGCTGCACGCACCGCACCGATGCTCGCGGCGATGACCAACGCGACTCCGACGATCTCGAGCCACGTCATGCCCTGACCGAGCAGCAGCCAGCCGGCAAGGGTCGCTGTCGCCGGGGCGAGACTCATCAAGATCGCGAAGGCGGATGCCGCCAGCCGTCGCAGCGCCAACAGTTCGAGTGCATACGGGATGGTCGAAGACAGCACTGCCACTGCCGCGCCCAACGCGAGCAGATCGACGCGCACGAGCGCGCCACCGGCGGCGATCAACCCCCACGGCAGTGCCGCAAGCGCCCCCACGACCATTGCGAGAGCGAGCCCATCGAGGCGCGGAAACTCACGCCCCACCCGCGCAGAAGCGAGGATGTACAGCGCCCAACTAGAGGCAGCTCCCAGGGCGAACAGTACGCCGAGGGGATCCAATCGGTCCCAGCCGCCGCCGGCCAGGGCGATGACCCCGACGAGCGCGAGTCCCGCCCACAGCCAGGCGCTGGCGCGACGCGCGGCGATCACCGAGAGCACGAGCGGTCCGAGTACCTCGATCGTCACGGTGACCCCGAGAGGAAGTCGTGCGAGCGCCAGATAGAACAGGCAGTTCATGAGGGCGAGGACCAGACCGAACCCGATGACCGATCGCCAGGCTGCCGGCGTATGACCGCGAAGGCTCGGCCGAGCGATGATCATGAGGATGACGGCCGAGAAGCCGAGGCGCAGGAAGACGATCCCGAGGGGCCCGAGGGCGGGGAACAAGAGCACGGCGAGCGATGCCCCGAGCTCCTGACACACCAGACCCGTGACGACCATCCCGACCGCGAACGGCGGCGACGACAGGGGGACGGCGCGCGGTGCGTTCACCCCGCGTCCGTGGTCACGGCTGAGGCAGCGGGCACACCGCTGCGCCGCGGATGGTCTCGGCCTGCTGTTCGGCGGTCCACGGCAGCCCGGCCGCGGGGGCTGTTTCGCCTGCCGCGGCGGGGGCCTTCGAGGCGATCGCGGCAAGTTCCCAGGCGAGGTTGGCGGCAAGCCCCGCGGGAGCCGCGGAGTTGTTGAGGACGACCGCCACAGTGAGGCCGGTGTCGGGGTCGGCGTAGGCAGCTGTGAGGTACCCCGGAATCGCGCCGTGCTGACCGATCAGGCCCCCAGCGGTGAAGGCTCCGCCGTCATAGGTGTACCAGGTCGATGCGCCCGGGTACACCGCGCGGGGGCTATCGAACCGCGTCTGGTCATCTGCCAGCAGTGCGCCGGTGGCAAGCGCCTGCGCGTAGCGACCAAGATCGGTGATCGTCGAGACCGCTCCCGAGTCGGCGTAGCCGATGCTCGCGGATAGCGTGGTGATATCGAGGGGGTCGGCGCACAGCAACTGCCCGTCCTCGCCCGGCAGAGAGTTGTTGCCGCGCAGCGACGGCGTGTCGCTGTCACCGGACGGTGTCGCCGGCTCCGGGCCGGGTAGCCACGTGGAATCGAGAGCGAGAGGCTCCGTGACGTACTGCTCGACGAGGTCGGGCAGGGATGTCGCCGTCGCCGTCTCGAGCGCGAGACCGAGCAAGAAGTAACCGGCATCCGAGTCGACGAAGGCGTCGCCGGGATCGGTGGTGCGCTCTCGCCCCATGCCGTAGGCGGCGAGTTCGAGCGGGGGCCACTCGCGGTTCGGGGTCTTCAGCCAGTCATTCCAGAGCGAGGGCGCTGATGCGCCGAGGCCCGACGAGCTGTCGCACAGCTGACCCAGGGTCACGTCTTCCAGGCCGGATGCGCCCCCGACGTAGTCTGAGACCTTGTCGCTGAGGGCGACGACCTCCTTCTCGACGAGCGCGTAGAGCACGTCGCAGGTCATGGCCCGCGTCACGCGCGCTGCGCGGAACTCCATGTCGGAGGTGACCTCCTGCGAGCTCGACGGAGACTGCGTCCCGACGCCGGCGACCCAGGAGCCGCTCCAGGGCGCCCAGACGCCCACGATGGCGCCCGACGATCCGGTCGCGGCCATGGCCTCGGCCAGCGCCGCATCCAGTTGAGACTGAGTGTCGGCGGGAAAGCCGCCCTCGACCTGCGCGGGCACGTCGATCTCGACGGTTTCCGTGGGAGCGCACCCAACCAGAGTGGCCGCGAGGGCAACCGTCGCGATCCCGAGGGCGCTCCATCGCCTCCTGAGGATCGTCGCACCCATACCCAACCCCCGTTGTTCGTGCACTCAGCATTCAAACACATCAACATCACACGAAGATCACGGCCCCTACGCTGTGACCATGACGTATCGCTTCGACGACAGCATCCGCACCGGCGTCCTTGCCCACATGAACGGCGACCACGGCGGCGACAATCTTCTGATCGTCAGGGCGTTCGGGCAGGCGGATGCCGTGAGTGCGGTCATGTCGGATCTCGATGGCAACGGCGGCGTGTGGGATGCCGAAATGGGCGATGGCGCGACGGTCACCGTGTCCGTGCCATGGCCGGGGGCCCCATCACGGAGCGCCCGCAGATTCGGGCCGAGATCGTGAAGCTCTATGACGCGGCGTGCGAGCGTCTGGGAGTCCAGCCCCGACCGCACGAGTGAGTGGCGCCGACCCGCAACCACGGGGACTTTGGTCTTGTCAGGTTATGCTTACCTGAAGGTACACTGGTGCCCATGACACCCGTGACCCCATTCTCGGCCGCCCTGCGCGAGCGTTCGAGCAATGCCCACTCGGGCAGTGAACACGCCGGCTTCATGAGCGATCTCATGAAGGGCGAGGGCACGCGCGAGGACTACATCGCGCTGGTCGCCCAGCACTGGTTCATGTACGACGCGATCGAGCGCGCTGCCGAGGTGATGCGCCACGACCCCGTCGCCGCGCCCTTCATCAGCGAGAAGCTCACCCGCATTCCGGCGCTGGAGGCCGACCTCGAGTTCCTCATCGGACCGGATTGGCGCGACCGGATCGCCCCACTCCCGAGTACCCAGCGTTACGTCGACCGGATCAACGAGGTCGGCTCCACCTGGGCCGGGGGATTCGTCGCCCACCATTACACCCGCTACCTCGGCGACCTTTCGGGCGGCCAGTTCATCGGCAAGCTCATGGCGCGTCAATTCGGCTTCGAGACCAACGGCATCGGCTTCTACGTCTTCGACGACATCGCCGACCCGCGCGCGTTCAAGGACGTGTATCGGGAGCAACTGGATGCCGCTCCCTGGGACGCCGACGAACAGGAGCGCGTCATCGACGAAGTGCTCCGCGCCTACCAGTTCAACACCGATGTCTTCGTCGACCTTGCCGCCGCCAAGGCTTCGGGCAGCATCGCCGAGATCGCCTGAGCGATCCTCAGGCTCGCCCGCGGACGGCAGCCATGAACCGCTGCACATCGGGGTCGACCCGGATGTCACGGGGCCGCAACGGGCGCGTCAGGTACAGCCCGTCAAGCGAGGTCAGGCGGCTCAGCGCCACGTAGGTCTGGCCGGGCGCGAAAGCACCCGAGCCCAGGTCGATGATGGCTCTGTCGTACGTCTTCCCCTGCGACTTGTGAATCGTCACCGCCCATGCCAGGCGCAGCGGGAACTGGGTGAACTCCGCCACGATCTCGCGCGAGATCGACCGCGTCGACGAGTTGTACGCGTACCGGAACCTTTCCCAGACGGCGGGCTCGACATCCATCTGTTCACCGTCGACCTCGACGCGCACCGTGCCGCCGGCGATCCGCGTCACAGTTCCGATGGTGCCGTTCACCCACCGAGGCGGCTGGCCGAATGTCGACACGTCGTTGCGCAAGAACATGACCTGAGCACCCACCTTGAGCTGCAGTTCCGCGTCGGCGGGATACGCGGCATCCCCACGTCCGAAGTCACCGCTGATCTCGGCGTGCGCCGTCTGAGTCGCACCCGGCAGCGCATCCAGGTGAGCACGGTTGATGCGGGTGACGATGTCGTTGCGTGTGGCAAGCGTGATGATCGGAGGTTCGTCGGCCCCACCCACCGGCGGGGTGCGAGCGCCAGTGTCGTTGAGCACCTGGGCGATGTCGGCGGTGACCCGACCGTGGCGGACGGCTCCCAGCATCCGGCGGAACTCCGGATCGGATTGCCGATGGATCTCGGCGAGCTCGCGGATCTGGAGCGATGCGCCGTACCGCCCGAGATCCAGCAGCGACGACCCCTCCGATCCGGGAAGCGCCGCGTCCGACCCGGCCCATACCCGCGCATCGAAGAACCAGAACGACCGGTAGTGATCGCGGATGTACCGCTGCTCGTCGCCGTGCCGGGGCGGCACTGGTGCGAGCTGGTACGGGTCCCCGAACATGACGATCTGCACCCCGCCGAACGGTTCGGCACGCCGACCGCGGGCCTGCCGCAGGGAGCGATCGATGGCATCCATGACGTCGGCGTTGACCATCGAGATCTCGTCGATCACGAGGGTGTCGATGGCGTTCAGCAGCTTGCGGGTGGCATCCGGATGCTCGAGGTCGGCGTCCGCGATCAAACCGATCGGCAAGCGCAGCAGAGAGTGGATCGTCTGGCCTTCGACGTTGAGGGCAGCGACACCGGTGGGCGCACAGACGGCGATCTGTTTGCTGGTCCGGTAGGACAGGTGCTGCAGGAGCGTCGACTTGCCGGTTCCGGCCCGACCGGTCACGAACACGTGGTCGCGCGTGTCCTCGATGAGTCGGAACAGCGCCTCTTGCTCTGCGGAGAGTTCGGGCGCCTGCACCGGGCCATGCTACCCAGCGCGCGCCGCGGCAGGCGCCTTGCCTCACGTCAAGATGTCCGGGTGTGATTCGTGGTTGCCTCACGTGAAATGTCCGCGTGGGTCATGCGGCGGGTCGGGTTCCCTGGGTGCGGGCTGAGGCCAGTTCGATGAGTTGTTGCTGGATCTGGTTGATCCGTCGGGTGATGCGTGCCGGGTTCAGCTTGGCATGCTCGTGCTCGAGGCGCGTCTTGGTCTTGGCGTCGAGGATGCCGTTGTCCAGGAGTCGCTGGTACGGGGTCCGGGGGGTGTCGTAGATCCGCTTCTTTCGGCCGGATCTCGTGGCGGTCCAGCCGGTCGCTTTCACGCAGGGCAGCAGGTGGTTCTTGCGGGCCATCACCAGGTCCCATAGCTCGTTCAGCAGCGTCATTTCCGCGTCGGTCTCGTACCGGTAGCGGAACGCGTGTCTGCGGATCCAGTCGCCGTTGCGTTGCTCGATGTGCGCGTTGTCGTTGTGCTGGTACGGTCGTCCGCGGGTCAGGGGGATGTCGCGGTTGTCGGCCCAGGCGATCACTGACCAGTTCAGGAACTCGGATCCATTGTCGAAGTCCATCCCGGCGATCGGCACCGGCGCGTGCTTCGCGATCCAGTTCAGCCCTTCGTGCACGTGCACGAACGCCTTGTTGCGGACGGTGCGCATCATCGTCCACCCGATCACCGGGTCGGTCGCGTTCAACGTCCACAGGTGCTCGCCCTTGAGGGTGTGGCCGCAGTGCGCGACGGTGTCCAGCTCCAAGAACCCCGGCACGGTCAGCGGGGCATCCATCGCGGTGCGCTGCGGGATCGACGACCGCAGGATGTGCGACGGTTTCGTGCCTGACAGCGCGACCGGGTATGCGGCATCCTTGTGCGGTTTCAGGTACCGGTCGATCGTCGCCGCGGACATCGACCGCAGTTCGTCGAGCACCAGGTCGGTGACCCGAGGGCCGACCTTGCCGAGTTCACCGAACCGGACGAGCCGTTCCAAGGTGTCGTCCATGACCGCGGCGAGGTACTTGCCCGAGGGCTGACCGGACAGCCGCCAGACCTCCTGCAACACCACGAGCGCGTCGTAGGAGTACTTCCGCTCCCGCGGTTTGCGGGGCTGCCGGCCCGCGGGACCGGTCCGGGCGTTCGCGGATCGGATCGCCCGCCGCGCATGATCCCGCGTCCACCCGGTCGCCGCGACGAGCCCGTCGAGGATCTCGCCCTTCGCATGCTTGTCCGCCCGCACATACTCGCGGGCGAACTTCTTCGTGATCTCACGGCGCGCGGCCATCGACAACTCCTGACTCACACGGCCAGAGAACTACGCGGACATTCCTATCTGAGGCAAACGCCACCGTTCCCGGACCTTTTACATGAGTCAAGTCGGCAGGGCGTCCTCACAGCACGTCGTTCCTAGACTGGTGCCGTGAGCACCACGGGGGAGAACGCGTCGGGCGGTGCTGCCATCGCGCCCGAGACGCCACTCGCGACAGGCGCCGCGCAGCGCGCGTCTCGCCGCGGCCGCCGGGACGCGCGCCGCTCACTCACCGGCGACCTCATCATCCTCTCGGCGGTCGGCCTACTGCTGATCGCCGCGTTCATCGCCGCGGGAGCGACCCTCTACGCGCAGTTCTACAGCCCGTCGGCCTTCGTGGTGCGCTACGCAAACCTGCTCGCTGACGGCAATGCCACCCAGGCGCTTGCCGTGCCGGGGGTCGCGGTCTCGTCAGCCGACCTGGAGGCCGCTGGGCTCCCCGCCAACGCTTCCGAGGACTTCCTTCGCTCCAGCGCGCTCGGCGATCTCAGCGACATCCGTGTCGTGTCTGAAACGAGAAGCGGCGACACCGTCGCGGTGACCCTCGCGTACTCCGCGGGCGGCCACGACGCATCCACGACGTTCTCGGTGGTACAGGACGGCATGATCGGGATCTTCCCGCGCTGGGAGTTCGCGCAGAGCCCCATCGCGGTCATGGATCTCACCGTCAACGGATCGGCGGAGTTCGCGGTGAACGGCTTCAGCGTGGACAAGCGGCAGGTCTCGCCCGACGGAGTCGCCGCCGACCTGTCAGCGTCGATTCCCCTGCTCGTGTTCTCACCCGGCATCTACTCGGTGACCGTCGACACCCCCACCGCGACCTCGCCGGGAGTTGCGATGCTCTCCGACGTCCCGTTCACAAGTGTCCCGGTCACGGTCACCGCGACGGCATCCGACGAGTTCGTCACCCTCGTGCAAGACAAGGTGGATGCCTTCCTCGAGGAGTGCACGCTGCAGCAGGTCCTGCAGCCCACCGCCTGCCCGTTCGGGTTCGATCTCACCGATCGAATCGTCACTCTGCCGACGTGGTCGATCGTGCAGGACCCGACGGTGTCGCTCGTGGCCGACGGCGCCGGGTGGCGCATCGCTGAGGCAGCCGCCATGGCGCACATCGAGCTTCGCTCTCGCTCCCTGTTCGACGGCAGCGTGAGCGATGTGAGTGTCGATGTCCCGTTCGTGGTCACGGGCACCATCGACATCCTTCCCGACGGCACGGCCTCGATCCTGCTCGGGTGAGGGTCGGCCGAGCTCAGCGCCCCACGCGTGCGTCGCGCTCGGCGAGCTGCGCCAGCCGAGCGTTGTACTCCTCGAGTTCGGCATCCGCCGTGCGCTCGGCCTGCCGGTCCTCGCGCCGCTGCGCGCGTTCGTCGCTGCGGCTCCACTGAATGGCGACGGTGATCGCGAGGATGAGGGTCGGGATCTCCCCGATCGACCATGCGATGCCCCCGCCGATGTACTGGTCCTCGAGCGGCGTCGCCCCCCACGTGCGGCCCATCGCCCCGAACCACTCGGCCACCATCAGCCCGCTGTTCATCATGATCGCGATACCGAAGAAGGCGTGCATCGCCATGACGCCGATGAGGATGAGCAGGCGGAACGGGTAGGGAAGGCGGTAGGGCACCGGATCGATGCCGATCAGCGACAGCACAAACAGGTAGCCCGTGATCAGGAAGTGGAAAATCATCCACTCGTGCCCGAGGTGGTCGTACAGACTCCAGCGGAACAGGTCGGTGTAGTAGAACAGCCAGAGCGAGAGGACGAAGTTCCCGGCGGCGAAGAACGGGTTGGTCACGACCTTCGCGAACGGCGTGTGGATGGCCCAGAGGATCCACTCGCGGCCACCGCGCGTGCCGTCATCCCGCTTGCGTACAGCACGCAGTGCGAGGGTGACCGGGGCTCCCGCGACCAGAAGCAGCGGGATGCCCATCGTGAGCGCCATATGCCCGAACATGTGAACGCTGAACAGGTACTCCTGGTAGACGTTGTGTGCACCGTTGGTGATCCAGGCGAGCATGACGAGGCCCGAGAGGAACAGCACCGTGCGATACAGCGACCACCGATCGCCGCGGGCACGAAGGCGCCAGACGCCGGCGAGATAGAAGAACGCCGCGAATGCGCACAGCAGCGCCCACAGCAGGTCGATCTCCCACGCGGCCACCCACTGCCACGGGGTCAGCTCGGGCGGTAGCGCCGCGCCCGTGAGGAACTCGGCCGGCGTCCGCAGCTCGGGCAGCGACGTGTCGACCGGCGGTGGGGTGCGCGCGAGCGCGACGGCGGCACCGCTCGCAAGTCCCATGAACCCGATCTCAGCGAGGATCAGCCACCAGAAGAACCGGGATGCGCGACTCTCGCGCATCCGATCGATCAGCCGAAGCCGGTACCAGGCCCCGAGCAGCCCAATGGCGACGAGCGCGACGATCTTCAGGGCGAGGATCGCGCCGTACGGCGAGAGCATCGCCTCCCACGTCACGACGCCGATGACACCGCGCACGTACCCGGATGCCGCGACGACCACGAACGCCACTATCGCGATGGTCGAGTACCGGCGCAGCACTGTCGTCATCCGCTCGGCGGGCAGCAGGGGCCGGATGACGATGAGCAGCAGCAGTCCCCCGAGCCAGAGAGCCGCTCCTTCGATGTGGAGCACCGTGGCCATCACCGCGGCGTTGTGGTTGGCCTCCTCGCCCGAGTGGCCCTGCGTGCCCACCGGGACGAGGGCAGCGATCGCAAGGATAGCGACCAGAAAGGTTCCCGTCCACGAGCGGACCGCGAAGGTGAGCACCGTCAGCAGTGCCCCGAACACCGTGGTGAGCAGCCACGCGCGACCGAGTTCGGTGTCGGTGAGGAACTTGCCGAACTGCGCCCCGAACTCGGGGCCGAGCGTGACCTGTGCGTTGAAGGCGTCGATGAACGTGAAGAAGCCCGTGACACCGGCGGCGACGGTGAAGACGGCTGCCGAGACGGATGCCACGTCCAGGGCCACATCGAAAGCCCTGTCGCCGGCCTTCAGGGCGAACAGGGCCAGGATCAGTGATCCCAGCAGCCCGGCTGCCGCGAGGTTGAAGATCAGCGTCGTGGTCGGCAGACCCCAGCGGACCACGGGTCCGGCATCCGCGATCACCAGCGGCGCGGCGCCGCCGCCGTACGCGAGGGAGGCCACCATCACGACGACGGCGACCGTCACGAGCGTCGCCGGGCCGATCGCCCGCAGCAGGCGGGAATCCATCCCCTCAGCCTACGCGCGCGAAAGGGGAGCATCCGCGGACGGACGCTCCCCTTTCGAGGTGAAGACGATAGGTCTTACTTGGCGGCAGCCTTGAGCTTGGCGCCGGCCGAGACCTTCACGCGCTTGCCGGCGGGGATCTTGATCTCCTCACCGGTCTGCGGGTTGCGGCCCGTGCGAGCGGAGGTGGCGACCTGCTCGAACGAGACCCAGCCCGGGATCGACACCTTGCTGCCCTTGGCGACGGCCTCGGCGACAGTGGTGAACAGCGCGTCGACGACGCCCGAAACGGTGGCCTGGCTCTGACCGGTCGCGCTTGCGATGCTCGCGACGAGCTCGGTCTTGGTGATGGACTTTTCAGCCATTGTGGTTGTCCTCCAAGGCGGTGAAGTCCCCGCCCTCGTGCATGGACCGAAAGCTAGGTGGCTCTCGGCTGGTCTCTTGCCGACCGACCTCGAATATACCCACGAACCCCGGAATTCCGCGGATTTCGCGGGCATCGGCGTCCGATTCGCGGCGTGTCGCGTCACGGAAGTGACGCGTGTGACTCCCGTGACTGTCCGCCCCCCTCTCGCGGGGGAACGCCAGAGCGAAGGAACGCGCAAGGCCCGACATCCGTGAGGATGCCGGGCCTTGCGTTCGCGGGCTGGCTCACCAGCTCGACAGTGCTTGTTCGCGGGCTGGCTTACCAGCTCGACAGTGCTTGTTCGCGGGCTGGCTTACCAGCTCGACTTGGTCACACCGGGCAGCTCGCCACGGTGGGCCATGTCGCGGAAACGCACACGCGAGATGCCGAACTTGGTCAGCACGCCGCGGGGGCGACCGTCGATCGCGTCACGGCTGCGCAGACGCACCGGCGACGCGTTGCGGGGAAGCTTCTGCAGGCCGACGCGAGCGGCTTCGCGCTGCTCGTCGGTCGCGTTCGGGTCCACGAGCTGCTTCTTGAGCTCGAGGCGCTTGGCGGCGTAGCGGTCCACGACCTCCTGGCGCTGCTTGTTGCGCGCGATCTTGCTCTTCTTAGCCATGGATCAGCGCTCCTCTCGGAATTCGACGTGCTTGCGGATGACCGGGTCGTACTTCTTGAGAACGATGCGGTCAGGGTTGTTGCGGCGGTTCTTGCGCGTCACGTAGGTGTACCCCGTGCCGGCGGTCGAGCGCAGCTTGATGATCGGACGAACGTCCTGAGCCTTCTTCGCCATTAGAGCTTCACACCCTTCGCGATGAGGTCCTTCACAACCGACTCGATGCCGCGCGCGTCGATCACCTTGATGCCCTTGGCGGACACGTTCAGGGTGACCTTACGACCGAGCGAGGGCACGTAGTAGGTCTTCTTCTGCACGTTCGGGTCGAAGCGGCGCTTCGTCCGGCGGTGCGAGTGCGAGATGTTGTGACCGAAGCCGGGAACCGCTCCAGTCACCTGGCACACTGCAGCCATGGTGATGTCTCCTTCTGTACCGTGACACCGGACGGTGCCACCCAAGATCCCTTGTCTGCACCCCGCACTCGACAGGCCGTTTCCGGCCGGATGATGAGGGAAGGGTACGAACTGCGTGCTGGAGTGCGCGCAGACAAAGAGTCAGTCTAGCACGGCGGCTGCGCGCGCCCCTTGCGCTCCCCGCCCCCAGCGGAAGGCCGAGACCGTGGGGGCGCCCGGGATCCAGAACCGCCACGGGTAGGCGTCAGTGCCCGCGACTCCGGCGACCCCGACCCGAGGACCGGTAGCAACGGACGTCACCGGTTGCTCGCGCAGAAGCAGGAGAGCCACGGCACCGGACTGTTCCGCACCGGTGACGGCGTCGACGCCGTCGTGCTCGGCGTGGCGCAGACCGAGACTCTGACCGAGACGTCCGGGCCCGCGTGCAAGGTCGCGCACGGGCCCAGGCTCCCGCGCCGCGAACCGGCGCCGCGTCGCGATCTCAGTCCCCTCGACGATCTCGGCAGCCCGCAGCAACACACCACCGGCGACCCCCGCCGGCGCGCACACGACGTTGACGCACGAATGGATGCCGTGACTGAGGTAGACGTAGAGGTGACCCGGTTCGCCCCACATCGTGGCATTACGCGGGCTTCGGCCCGACCGCGCGTGAGAGCCGGGGTCGGGAACATCGCCAGTCCCGGCACCGTGGTAGGCCTCGACCTCGGTGAGTCGGGCGACGACGCGCTCACCGCCGGCCTCGACGACCAGATGGGCTCCGAGGAGTGTCGGTGCGACTTCCACCGGCAGGGCTGAGAGGTCGTCGCGCGTTGCCGGACGCAGACCGTCGGGAACCGTCACCGCCACGACACCGACTGTCGGCACCACGAGATCGACGAGCCAGCGAGCGCCACGAGTTCGCGAGCTTCCGAAGTCTCGTCCCGCGGCAGTTCGACGATGTGCGTCTCGACGGTCGCAGGAAGGGGCAGTTGGTAGGTGTCGTAGGGGTTGGATGCCAGGTCCGGCGCCACGAGCATCGCCGCATACTGACCGCTCGGCGACACGCAGGTCTGCAGGACAGCGTCGGTATCCGGCGCCGAGAACACCTCCCTCGACGCCCCGGTGTCATCGACCAGGACGACGGATGTCGCACCGGTCGGCAGCCCGCTATCGGCGATCGGGAACGTCGTGCGCAGGGTCCCCCCGCGCGGGAGCGGCATGACGCTGCCGATCACCGCCGGGTCGGTGCCGACATCCAGCGGCGTCTCCTCGCCGGTCAGGAGGTCGAGTACAACGAGCCCATCGATGCGCTCGACGATCGCCTGAGCGGTTCCCGGAGCTATGCCATCGATCGCGAGCGCCGTACCGAGAGCGGTCGGAGCCGAGCCCTCGGGGTCGGTCAGCAACAGGTTTCCGTCGAAGGCGACCAGCAACACACTGTCGGTGTCGGGCACGAACGACCATTGCGCGACGCGCTCGTCGGCGCCCGCGACGACGACCTTCGCGGGCTCGGCGGTCGGGGTGTCGAGCGATGCCGTGTACAGCGCCGATTCGTCACCCGAACCCGTCCCGACCGTCGACGAGGTGAACAGGTATCCAATCCGATCGCCCCGGTCAGCGATCTGCAGATCAGCGATATATCCACTGCCCGGCAGTGTCAGTTCGACCGGGTTCTGCCCGTCGAGGTCGGTCACGATCAGCGCGCTTTCGCCGTCTTCATCGACGAGCACGACAAGGTGATCGCGGGTCGCACGGTAGTCCTCGATGCGCGGGTGGGCGAACACGGCTACGGCGGCTTCACCGGTGAGGTCGGTGCGGAAGATCGTGTCGCCATCGACAGTCCCGCGCTGCAGCAGGAACACCTCGCTCGGCGGGGTGGTGAACGTCTCGGTGATCGTGGATGACGGACCTTCCGACACTCCGGTCACCCCGTCGATCGTGACGGTGTACTCGGTGTCGGCATCGAGCGGAACCGTGAAGCGCACCCCGATGCTGCGACCCGAGGTGTCGATGTCGAACGGTGTTGCGGGGGTCACCGTGACAGAGGTCGGGTCGACGTCGGCGAGCGACTGCGAGGTCGTCACGATGAGCCGGGACCCGGATGCCGCGATGGCAGCTGACGGGTCGACCTGCACCGCGGTCACTCGCGGCCCCATGAGAACGGTGGCCGCGGCTCCGAGCGCGCCGACGAGCCCGATGGCCGCAGCGACCCCGACGAAGCCGAGGACGAATCCCCGCAGTCGTCGACGGGCAGCTCGCTGTCGGCGCGACGGCGCAGCCGAGTCGCGCCGACGGCCCGCGTCAGTACTCATACGGGTCCTCGGGCTCGGGTACGGTCTCGACCGAGTCGGCAGCGATGTGCAGCCGCCCGTCGGAGTCCGAGCGCACCGTGCCCGTCACGGTAGCCCACTCGCCCTCAGGCGCTGCCGTGCCGCCCCACGCGATCGGCACCGCGGCCAGTTGCGCGTCGATGACGCAGTGGGTGATGACGAACCGCGACAGCAGGAAGCCGGCCCCGGCATCGCCCGGGGAGACGAAACCGGTCAGAGTGACGGCGTCGCCGTCGAAGGATGCCGGGTCTGTCGCCGTCGCGAACACCGTCGCCCACTCGCCCACCCCGAAGGTCGCCGTATCGCCCGTGGATGCCAGGGTGACGACATCCCGGCCGCCGAACAGCACCGGCGTGGTCGAGGCGCTCGTCGAGGCGAACTGCGGCGACAGCGACGAGGGTGGCAGGGCGAGCGCGCCGACCACGACGGCACTGGCTATCACTCCTGCGACAACCGTGCCGGCCAGGGCGACCGGATGCCGCGCGTGGGCAAGCGCATTGCCCTGCTCGGTCCCCTCCGTCGCGGCGCGGCCGCGGTCGGCATCCGTGTGATGGGCCGAACCGGTGTCACCGTGATCGTGTCCGTGGTCGTTTTCGGCACCCAACGGCAGCGCGAAGGATGCAACGGCGCCGATCAGCACGATCACCGACATCCCGATCGCGAACCAGGCTGACTCCGGGTTGATGTACAGAGAAAGTCGGCCGGTCACGGCAAGCCCGAGCGTGAGCACAGCAAGCACCGTGGCCAGCCCGACACCGAGCCAGCGCGTTCCGAGGGAGCTGAGCCTAGGCAAGAAGGTTCACCACCGTCCCCATCGCGAAGGCAGACAGCACGACGACCACGACGATGCCGACGAGGGTGCGGGTCGTGAAGGTCGTGCGCAGCAGGGCGAGCATCTTCACATCCACCAGCGGGCCGACAAGAAGGAACGCCACGATCGAGCCGGGGGTGAAGGTCGAGGCGAACGAGAGCGCGAAGAACGAGTCGACGTTGGAGCAGATCGAGACGACCATTGCGAGCGCGATCATGGCGACGATCGACAGTGCCGGGTTGGATCCGATCGCCAACAGCACGTCTCGTGGGATGAGTACCTGAACGGCTCCGGCGATGGCGGATCCGATGATAAGCGCGGGCATGACGGCGCGCAGCTCGACGACCAATTGGGCAAGGCTCCGGCGCCCCTTGCCGCCGGGCTCATGAGTCACGAGCTCGCACGTATCGCTGAACCGGTCGGTCAGCAGTGCGTCGGGGCTCGGATGCCGGCTGTACAGCCAGCCGAGGAGGTTTGCGATCAGGAAGCCGCCCACCAGGCGCGCCACCAGGATGCCGTCGCTGAACCCGAACGCCTGGTGCGTCGTGATGATCACGATGGGGTTCACGATGGGTGCCGCGATGAGGAAGGTGAGGGTCTCGGGCACCGTGAACCCGCGCATCAGCAGGCCACGGGCGAACGGGACGTTGCCGCACTCGCACACGGGAATGAACATGCCGAGCAGGGATAGCACGCCGCGTCGCAGCCACGGGGTGCGTGGCATCCATCGCTCGAGCACTCCTGGCGGGATCCACACCTGCACGACGATCGACAGCACCACACCGAGCACCACGAACGGGAGCGACTCGATGAGAACGCTGATCGCGAGGGTCAGCCCATCCTGTGCGCGAGTCGACAGCGGTGAGGCGAACAGTGAGGGCGCGAGGGCATCAATCGCGACAAGAAGCGCGATGAAGAGGATGCCGATTCCGACGCCGACTCCCGCCCGTACTCCCGGGGTCGCACCCTCGGAGCGGACGCCTTCGGTCGCCGGAGCGTCAGCGCGCACGGTTCCCGTCGCCGGATGCCGCGCGGGCGCGCGCCGTGCACTCGGGGCAGCGCCCGAAGATGTCGACGACATGCTCGGCATCCGTGTAGCCGTGCTGCTGCGCAACCGACCGGGCCCACTGCTCGACGGGGGTCGCTGCGATCTCCACGGTCGCGCCGCAGGGCCGACAGATCAGGTGATGGTGGTGCCCCGAGGTCTCGCACGCACGGTAGAGGCTTTCGCCGTCGGGTCCGTGCAGCGTGTCGGCCGCGCCCTCATCGGCGAGACTTGCCAGGGCGCGGTAGACCGTCGCGAGGCCGATCCCCGTGTCTTCATCACGAAGAACGGCGTGAAGTGACTGGGCACTGATGAAGCCGGGGGCGTCGCCCAGCGCCGTGCGCACGCGTTCGCGCTGCCAGGTATTGCGTTGCGCCATGGCCGGGAGTCTATCGACCTACCTTCGGCGCCGGCTGGGAGCGCGTGGGAGCCCTCACGCGAACCGCGCCCGAGTCACCCGACCGCGCCGACCGCCGACGAGGCGGCAGACGAGATAGATCAAGAATGAGATGGTCGTGATGTAGGGGCTCACCGGCAGCGTGCCGGCGATGGCCAACAGGATGCCGCCCACTGCCGAGACGAATCCGAAGCCGGCCGCCAGCAGCGGAACGCTCCAGGGCCCGGATGCGATTCGCATGGCAGCAGCAGCGGGGGTCACGAGCAGGGCCATGACCAGGAGCGCGCCGATGATGTGGATCGCCACGGCGACGATCAGCCCGAGCAGCAGCATGAATCCGAGCGAGACCGCCGTGACCGGTACGCCGCGCGCTGCAGCGGATTGCGGGTCCAGGGAGTCGAAGCGCAACGGCCGCCAGATGAAGAGCAGTCCGAGCAGAACCAGGATGCTGATCGCGATCAACCACCCGAGCTGCGCGTTCTGCACCGAGACGATCTGACCCGTCAGCAGGCTGAACCGGTTGGCGCTGCGACCGCTGTAGAGCGAGAGGAACAGGATGCCGAGACCGAGGCCGAACGGCATGAGCACGCCGATGAACGAGTTACGGTCCCGCGCCCGCGCACCGAGCCATCCGATGAGCCCGGCGGCGATGAGCGAGCCCACGATCGACCCCGTCACGACATCCCAGCCGATGAGGAGCGCGAATGCGGCTCCCGCGAAGGAGAGTTCGCTGATGCCGTGGACGGCGAAAGCCATGTCGCGCTGCATCACGAAGACGCCGACGAGGCCGCCGACCAGGCCCAGCACTGCCCCCGCGATGACCGAGTTCGAGACCAGCGCGAGGATCGCGCCGTAGTCGGCCATCCCCCCGAACATCGCGTCGCCGATGTCAGACCAGTTCATGCGTGCACCCCACCGGGTTCGTCGCCGTCGTCGTGGTGATGGTGCGAGACCTCGGCATCCGGCGCGCCCACGACCACGAGGCGGTCGCCTGCCCGCAGCACAGCGACGGGAGCGCCGTAGAGGTCACTGAGAACGCTCGTCTGCAAGACCTCATCGGGCCTTCCGAGCGTGAAGCGCCCCCCGGCGATGTAGAGGATGCGGTCAACGACGTCGAGGACAGGGTTGATGTCGTGCGTGACGAAGAGAACCCCGGCGCCGCGCTGGCGGCGATGCCTGTCGATGAGCGCCACGATCGCCTGCTGGTTGGCCAGGTCGAGACTCGTGAGCGGCTCGTCGCACAACAGCAGGCCGGGGTCGTCGGCGATCGCCTGCCCGATGCGCAGCCGCTGCTGCTCGCCGCCGGAGAGTTCGCCCACGGGCCGGTCGGCGAACCCCTCGGCGCCGACGTCTGCCACCAGCACATCGACGCGTTCGCGATCGCGCCGGTTTGGAAGGCTGAAGCCGAACTTGTGGCCGGTGACACCGAGGGTCACGAGGTCGCGACCGCGCAATGCGGTTTCGGGCGGAAGGGGGCGCTGCTGGGGTACGTAGCCGATGTGCCGGTTGCCCCGGCGCTCGACCCGGCGACCGCTCGTCTCGATGATCCCAGCGCTCAGGTGCTCGAGGCCGAGGATGGCGCGCAGCAGCGTCGTCTTGCCGGAGCCGCTGGGTCCGAGAACCGCGATGAACTCGCCGGGTTCGACGTCGAGGTCGAGCCCGGCCCACAGTTCCCGCTCGCCACGGCGCAGCGCCGCTCCGCGGATGCGGAGCGGCGGCTGGGCGTCCGAGGTCGCGCTGGAGCTCACGCGTCGAGCGCGTCCGCGAGCTCCGCGATGTTCTGCTGCATCCACGAGATGTAAGTCTGGCCCTCCGGGAGGGTCTCCGTGAACTCCAGCACCGGGATTGACTGCGCAGTCGCGGCATCGATGACCTGCGTGGTCTCGGCGCCGCCGGTCTGTGCGTTGGCGATGACGACCTTGACGGAGCCGTCTTCGACGATGCCCAGCGCCTCGAGCAGAGTTGCGGGGGGCACGTCCTGCCCCTCCTCGACTGCCTCGCTGAACGCTTCGGGCGTCAGGTTCTCGAGCCCGGCTGCCACGATCAGGTAGACGGGCACGGGCTCGGTGACGAAGACTCCGGTGCCGGCGTGAGCTGCCGAGATCTCGTCGAGGGATGCCTCCAGCCCGGCGATCTGGTCGATGAAGGCTGCAGCGTTGGTCTCGAAGAGGTCGGCGTTGTCGGGGTCGAGCGTCGAGAGCTCCTCAGCGATGGCTTCGGCGAGGTGCTCCATGGTGTGAGGGTCGTACCAGACGTGCTCGTTGAATCCCTCGATGTGCGCGTGGTCGTGACCGTCCTCATCGGCGTGGTCGTGACCTTCCTCCCCAACTTCGCCCTCAGCGGGGTAGTCGTGGTTGAAGGTGGCAGCGGTGATGACGGGCGCCGTCGTGCCGCTGGCCTCGATCATGGCATCCATGAAGCCGTCGTATCCGCCGCCGTTCTCGATGATGAGATCGGCTTCCGAAACCGTGAGCTGGTCCTGGGCCGTCGGCTCGAACTCGTGCGGGTCCTGAGCCGACGACGTGATGATCGAGGTGACGGTGACGGCATCACCCCCGATCTCTTCGGCGATCTGACCGTAGACGTTGGTCGACGCGACGACGCCGATGGTTGCTTCGGCCGGGGAGGATGTCGCCGGCGTTCCACCCGTGCCGGCGCAGGCCGTGAGCGTGAGGGCGGATGCCGCGCCGAGCGCGAGCAGGGTGGAAAGTCGTCGGGTTGCCATGTCGACAATGATAACGGCGGTGAGAATCATTATCAAAACGGGCGGCCGGTACATTCCGGCATTCCCGAGCGCGACGGGTCAGTCGAGCAGCAGCGCGGGTTCCTCGAGGATCGACGCGACGTCGGCGATGAAGCGACTCATCCCATCGCCGTCGATGACGCGGTGGTCGAACGAGCCCGAGACGGTGGTGACGTAGCGCGGGCGCACCTCTCCGTCCACGACCCAGGGCTTCTGCCGGATCGTACCCATCGCGACGATGCCCGACTCTCCGGGGTTGATGATCGGGGTGCCGGCATCCATTCCGAACACCCCGATGTTGGTGATCGTGATGGTGCCGCCCTGCTGGTCGGCAGGCGTGGTCTTGCCCTCGCGCGCCGTGAGGGTGAGCTTTTCGAGAGCCCGCGCAAGCTCACGCATGTTGAGGTCCTGGGCGTCCTTGACGTTCGGAACCAGAAGCCCGCGGGGGGTAGCTGCGGCGATGCCCAGGTTGACGTAGTGCCGCACGCTGATCTGGGCGCCGCCGTCACCGTCGACCCACGCCGCGTTCACCATCGGCGTGCGGCGTACCGCCCAGATGACGGCGCGCGCCATGATCAGCAGCGGCGAGACCTTGACGTCGGCGAAGTCGGGGGATGCCTTGAGTCGCTTGACGAGCTCCATGGTGCGGGTCGCGTCGACATCCGTCCACACCGACACGTGCGGTGCCGAGTACGCCGACTGCACCATCGCGGTCGAGGTGGCCTTGCGCACACCCTTGACCGGGATCGACTCGACCCGGCCCGCCGCCTGCGCGAACGGCGAGGCGACGCCGTTGGGGGCGGGAGGCGCTGGTGCCGCTGCCGGTGTCACGGTGATGGTCTCTTCGCGCACTTCGGGCCAGTCGGGAGTCTCGATATTGCGGAAGACGCTTGCCTGCGACGCGTGCTTCACGACGTCCTCGCGGGTGACTTCGCCGGCCTCACCCGAGGGGGTCACGGCGGCAAGGTCCACACCGAGGTCGCGCGCGAGCTTGCGGATCGGCGGCTTCGCGATGACCCCGACGGATGCCGTCACCGGCCGCTCAGCGGGCTTGCGGCGACGCGAGGTGACAGCTCCACCCGTCCCGTATCCGACCAGCACCGCGCCGCCGCCCTCAGCACCACCTTCCGCTGTCTCAGATTGCGCGTCGCCGCCCCCGGGAGCGTCGGTCTGTGACAGCGGAGCGGATGCGGCGGGAGCGGTCTCGATCGTCACGATCGGGGTTCCGACGGCGATGGTCACGCCCTCCTCGACGAGCGTCTCGCCGACCGTGCCGGTGAACGGCGAGGGCAGTTCGACCAGGGACTTGGCGGTCTCGATCTCGACGAGCACGTCGTTGACCTGCACGGCGTCGCCGGGCGCGACCTTCCAGGTGACGATCTCGGCCTCGGTCAGGCCCTCCCCCACATCGGGGAGAACAAAGGTCTGCGTGCTCATGTCGGTCCTTTCGCGGTGCACGAACTCCTGCACCTCGGTGGTCTGTGCCTCAGTATCGCCGTGTCCGTGCCGACATTGCAGGAGTTAGCGCCATCGGGTGTCAGTAGGCGAGGGCGCGGTCGACGGCTTCGAGGATGCGGTCGGCATCCGGCAGGTAGGTGCCCTCGAGCTTGGCGGGCGGGAACGGCGTGTCGAACGCCGACACCCGCAGCACCGGCGCCTCGAGCGAGAAGAACGCGCGCTCGGTCACGGTAGCGGCGATCTCGCTGCCCAGGCTCGTGAAGCCCGGGGCCTCCTGTGCATAGACCATGCGGCCGGTGCGGCGCACGGAGTCGAGGATCGGACCGTAGTCGACCGGTGAGAGCGAACGCAGGTCGACGACCTCACAGCTCGTGCCCTCGGACTCGGCGAGAGCCGCTGCCTGCAGCAGTGTGCCGACCATGGCGCCGTGGCCGACAAGGGTGACGTCGGTGCCGCGGCGGACGATGCGGGAGGCGTGAAGTGGCAGGGCAGGGGCAGTCGTGTCCACCTCGCCCTTCTGCCAGTACGCGCTCTTGGGCTCAAGGAAAATCACTGGGTCGTTGGAGGCGATCGCCTCCTGGATCATCCAGTACGCGTCTCCCGCGGTGGCGGGGCTCACAACCCGCAGGCCCGGGGTGTGCGTGAAGTAGGCCTCGGGGCTCTCCTGGTGGTGCTCGATCGCGCCGATGTGCCCGCCGTAGGGGATGCGAATGACGACCGGCATCGACACTGCCCCCTCGAGGCGGTTGGTCATCTTCGCCAGCTGCGAGGTGATCTGATCGAACGCCGGGAACACGAACCCGTCGAACTGGATCTCGCACACCGGGCGGAACCCGGCCATGGCCAGCCCGATCGCGGTACCGACGATGCCGGACTCGGCAAGGGGCGTGTCGAGCACCCGCTGCTCGCCGAATTCTGCCTGCAGCCCCTCGGTCACCCGGAACACGCCGCCGAGACGACCGATGTCTTCACCCATGAGCAGGACGCGGTCGTTCGTTGCCAACGCCTGCCGCATACCGGCGTTGAGCGCGCGCCCCAAGGGCATGGGCCCGGATGCCGGAGCCGCGGCGGCCGCGGAAGCCTGGCCGGTGGAGGTCGAGACGGTGGTCATCGGGTGCCTCCCTCGAAGGATGCCTCGTACTCGGCGAGCCAGCGGCGCTGCTCGTCCATGAGCGGGTGCGGGTCACTGTAGACGTGAGCGAACATCGCGTCGCGCTCCAGTCCGCCGAGCTCATTCGTGCGCACGCGCAGATCATCGGCAGCGGCGGCGGCCTCGGCATCCACCTCGTCGAAGAGCGTGAAGGGGGCTCCGCGATGCTCGAGGAAGGCCCGCATCCGTGCGATCGGGTCGCGCTGCGCCCACAACTGCTCCTCGTCGGAGGTGCGGTACTTGGTCGGGTCGTCACTGGTGGTGTGGGCACCGACGCGGTAGGTCATCGCCTCGATCGCTCGGGGGCCCTCACCACTACGCGCCTCGTCGAGGGCACGCCGGGTGACGGCGTAACTGGCGAGTACGTCGTTGCCGTCGATGCGGATGCTCGGCATCCCGTACCCCTCGCCGCGACGCACGAGCGGCGTGCGGGACTGGGTCGCGACCGGCACCGAAATGGCCCACTGATTGTTCTGCAGGAAGAAGACTTCGGGCGTGCGGTAACTGGCAGCGAAGACCATTGCCTCGTGCACATCACCCTGGCTGGAGGCGCCGTCGCCGTAGTAGACGATGACGGCTTCGTCACGCTCTAGGTCGCCGGTGCCACAGCGTCCGTCGAAGACCAGGCCCATGCCGTAGCCCGTGGCGTGCAGCGTCTGGGCCCCGAGCACCAGCGTGTAGATGTGGGTGTTGCCGTTGGCCGGGTCTGTCGGGTCCCATCCGCCGTGCGAGAGTCCGCGCATGAGCTTGATGATCCCGATCGGATCCACGCCCCGGATTCGGGTGACGACGTGCTCGCGATAGGAGGGGAAGAGGTGATCCTGCGCGCGGGCGGCGCGGGCCGAACCGACCTGTGCTGCCTCCTGTCCGAGGCTCGGGGGCCAGAGTGCGAGCTGTCCCTGGCGCTGGAGGTTGGTTGCCTGCCGGTCGATCGCACGGATGACGACCATGTCGCGGTACAGCATCTCGAGGTCGGAGTCGGCGAGCGCGTTCACGAGCTCGAGGTACGGCTCGGCTGCCGGACTGGGCGCGAGGGAGCCGTCAGCGGCGAGGATGCGGACGAGCTCAGGTTCTTCTGGCTGGGTCACGGTCCCTACGCTACCCGCGTGCGGGGTGCCCTTCCGGGAGGTCCTCTACAACGGAACCCGCGATCCGTAGCACTCTGTCCACAGACTCATGCTCTCCGACGGATATGCGAACACCCTCTCCCGCGAAGGGCCGGACGACGATTCCGCCGTCATGGAAGGCGTCGGCCACAGCCAGCGTGTCGGGTCCGGTGGCAAGCCACACGAAGTTTCCCTGGGCCGCGGGGACGCGCCATCCCTGGTTCCGCAGGCCTGCCGCGAGCGCGTCGCGGCGCTTGGCGATCTCGGCTACCCGCTCGAGCAGTTCGTCGCGTGCGTCGAGGCTCGCCAGGGCCGCCTCTTCAGCGTGGGCGGTGACAGAGAGCGGGATGGCGGTGCTGCGCGCGGCATCCAATACCCGCGGGTGACCGATGCCGTAGCCGACGCGGAGTCCCGCGAGACCGTAAGCCTTGGAGAAGGTGCGCAGCACGACGACATTCGGATGCCCGGCCTGCAGCACCCGCACGCCGTCGACGGCATTCGGGGCCGTGACGAACTCCGCGTACGCCTCGTCGAGCACGATCAGCACGTCGCGGGGGACCCGGGCGACGAAGTCGTCGAACTCGGATTGCGTGACCACCGGACCGGTGGGGTTGTTGGGGCTGCACACCAGGATCGTGCGCGTGCGGTCGGTGACAGCATCCGCCATAGCGGCGAGATCGTGGCGCGCGTCGGCGGTGAGCGGCACACGCACGGATGCCGCGCCCGACACCTCGACCAGCGACGGGTAGGCCTCGAACGAGCGCCACGCGTAGATCACCTCGTCGCCGGGACCTGCGGTCGCCGAGATGAGTTGCGCGATGAGCGAGACGCTTCCGGCGCCGATGTGCACGGCCTCGGGGCTCACACCGTAGTCGGCGGCGATCCGATCCCGCAGCCGCGCAGCGCTCGCGTCGGGGTAGCGGTTGACCGCTGTTACCGCGCGCATCGCGTCGATCACGCCAGGGAGCGGGTCGTACGGGTTCTCGTTGCTCGAGAGCTTGAACGCGTCTGGAGCCGCCTGTCTGCCCTGCTTGTAGGGGGGCAGCGCCGCGATCGCGGGGCGTACGCGAACGGGGATCGGGTCGGGTTCGGTCACTCCATGAGTTTAGGACCGGGGCGGTTTCAGGACCGGCCCGAGTGCGCGACCGGGCTGTTACCTGTCTGCACCCTCGTGAAAGACTGCGGGCATGAGTTTCCTCGTCCGCATCGTCGTGAACGCGTTCTCGATCTGGATCGTCACCCTGATCCCTGCCCTCGGGGTCACTGTCATCCCGTTCGCACCGGGGGAGACGCTGCAGTTGGTGCTGACGCTGCTGCTGGTGGCGCTCATCTTCGCGCTTGTGAACACCATCATCGGCACGGTAATCAAGGTGCTCGCCTTCCCGATCTACATCCTGACGCTCGGGCTCATCTCGCTGGTGATCAACGGCTTCCTGCTGTGGCTGACCGCCTGGTTCACGCAGTGGTGGGACTGGGGTCTGCGAGTCGAGGACTTCTGGTGGGGTGTGGTCGCGGCCCTTCTGATCTCGATCATCAACTGGTTCATCGGGATCCTCCTCCGGCCCCGCCGCAACAACGACTGAGTCGGCCTCAGTTGCCGCCTCGATCGGCGGCGTATTCGGTGACGGTCACGCTCTCGGCCGACCCGAGGTCACGCCACAGTTCCCGCAGCGCCGCAGTGCGGGGGTCACTCGAGGCATCCACCATCGCCGCCGTCTCGGCGTACCGCTCGATGCCGTGCGCTGCCAGGGTCAGGTCTTGCACGCCGCCCGTCGGGTCGGCCACCCGCTCCGCAACGAAACTTCCCGGCGCGCCCACCGTCTCGGCGTGACCGCCGCCGGCGAGCCCCGCGACGGGATCGTCGGTGTGACGGATGCCGACGCTGAGCACGCTGTCGGGCACTGCTGCCTCGACGGGTGAGCCATAGGTGACGAGGGTCTGCACGTCGTAGGTGCCCTCCATCGCGAGAGCAGAAGCGAGCATCGCTCCCTGCGAGTGGCCGAAGACGTGGACCGGCTCGCCGGGAGCCACGCCTGCCTCGCGGAGGGCGAGTTCGACGGACTCGAGGGACGCCGATCTCTCACCCCCGTACAGCTCGAGGTTCGAGCGCATGTCGAACGGGTCGCCCGAACCGCCGGAGATGGTCTGTGTCCCGGCGATGTAGACGGCCGCCTGCGACCCACCGCCGGGCATCGCGTAACGCTCGACGCGCACCCGGGCCTCAGCGGCGCCGGGCACGCGGCGGGCGGCATCCGCCAAACCCGTCAACGGCCCCGATGCCAACGCTGATGAGGGGGTTGGGGCTACTGCGCGCACGGTAGTCGGCGCGGTAGGGGCTCCGGGCGGCGTGGCTGGAGGTGCCGTGGGCGGGTGCCGGGTCCCGCCGCGATGCCCGGGCACTGATGTCGAGGGCGCCGTGGCCGCGGCATCCGCCGCCGGAGCGCCCGGCGAGACCGGCGCCCGCGACATCCGGCCGAAACCCGCGAGCGCCACCCCGCCCCAGAGCACACCGGTGCCGACGGCCAGGGGAAGGGCCATCCCGGGAATCCACCACGTCGCAGCCGCAGCCTGGCGGGCCATCTCGATCGGACCGCCGCTGCGCCACCCGCGCACCGCGGTGTCGGCAGCGCGCGCGGCATCCGGGTACTCCTGCTCAAGCCCCGTCATCCGCGACTCGATCGCTCGCGCCGCATCGGCATCACCGGCGGCGGCCGCTGCCGCGTGCTGCGCCCGCAGTTCGATGAGCTCATACGCTGCAGCGAGCCCGTCGAGGGCTGCCGCGAGCGCCGCCGGCTGCTCCGCAGCCCGGTCAGCGCCGCTTGCGAGCCACCGCGCCTCGAGGTCAATGCCGAACCGGGTCGCGGTGGCTGCGGCATCCGTTGCCACCCAGCGCGCCCGGTCCGCGAATTCGCCCAGACGGATGCCGAACTCGCGCAACCGCGCGGCGACCGCTCGCAACTGCTCGGTGTCGACGGCGATCGCACCGCCGCTGCGGATCTCCAGATCGCTCACGCCCCAGCTCCGGCCAGACCGAAGCCGGGGTACCCGCCCGCGATGGACCACGGATGCGGCGCTCCGACGTCGGCGCGCAGATCGAGGGCGCGCTCTCGCAGGCCGCGCAGCGCGGCCACAAGCTCCGCCATCTCGGTCTGGAACTCGGCGACGGCCGGCGTCTCCCAGCCACTGACCCGCGCGATCGCCTCGGCGTCGGCAGCGAGGTCGTCAGCCCACGACGCGAGCGCCGCGAGCTGTGCCCGCACGGCACCGGCCGCCGGTGACGCACACAGCTCATCCATTCGTCCACGGTCGCTGACCCTCGGGGCGCGGGATGCGGCATCCGTCACGTATTGTCGACGGTTCGGCCCCCGGCGAAACCGGGGAGGAGGCGACGAACTGATGCGATCGCCGGGCAGGAGGGGTATGAATGAACGCATGACTGCGAACGCCGTCGAGCCGTTTCGCGTCGTCTTCGTCTGCACCGGCAACATCTGCCGGTCTCCCATGGCCGAGGTCGTGTTCCGCGCCCTGGCCGACAGTGCGGGCGTCGGCGACCGCGTGCCCTCCACCAGCGCCGGCACCGGAGACTGGCATGTCGGCGAGCGCGCCGACGAACGCACCATTGAGGCGCTGGCCCGGCGCGGCTACGACGGCGCGCGCCATCGCGCACGGCAGTTCGGCAGGGCCGATTTCGATCGCAGCGACCTGGTGCTTGCCCTCGATCGCAGCCATGAGCGGATCCTGCGCGGCTGGGCACACTCGGACGCGGATGCCGACAAGATCTCTCTGCTCATGTCGTTCGATGCCGGGGCCCCGACCCTCGATGTGCCCGACCCGTACTACGCCGACGAGGCGATGTTCGACGAGGTGCTCGGTATGATCGAGAACGCCAGCCGCGCACTCTTCCGCCAGCTGGAGCCGGCGCTTCGCCCCGCGCCCTGAGGCGATCATCGCCCGGCGCGACGGGAGCCCGGACCGCAGATCCGACAGGAGTACCGTGACCTCCCTGCCCCGTGAGCACGACGCCAGCTCGTTCGGCGATCAGCCGCTGAGTCCCCTCGACGGACGGTACCGCGCCGCGGTGGCACCCCTGAGCGACTATCTCTCGGAGGCCGGCCTCAACCGTGCCCGCGTCGAGGTCGAGGTCGAGTGGCTGATCGCCCTCACCGACCGTTCCCTGTTCGGCACAGCACCGCTCGAGGAGACGCAGAAGGAACGCCTTCGCGCGCTGTACCGCGGCTTCGGCGCCGACGAGATCGCGTGGCTCGCCGAGAAGGAGTCAGTGACCCGCCACGACGTGAAGGCCGTCGAGTACCTCGTTCGCGACCGGCTCAGCGAGCTCGGACTCGAGCAGATCGCCGAACTGACCCACTTCGCGTGCACGAGCGAGGACATCAACTCGGCCTCCTACGCACTCACGGTGCAGCGCGCCGTCGTCCAGGTCTGGCTGCCCCGACTCCGCGTCGTGATCGACCGGCTCGCCGCCCTCGCCCACGAGCACCGGGACGCTCCCATGCTCTCGCGCACCCATGGGCAGCCGGCGACCCCCACCACGATGGGCAAGGAGCTCGCCGTCTTCGTGTGGCGACTCGAGCGGGTCGAGCGGCAGATCGCGGCATCCGAGTTCCTCGCAAAGTTCTCGGGCGCCACCGGAACCTGGTCAGCCCACCTCGCCGCTGAGCCCGACACCGACTGGCCGGCCCTCTCGCGCGAGTTCATCGAGTCGCTCGGGATCGGGTTCAACGTCCTGACGACCCAGATCGAGTCGCACGACTGGCAGGTCGAGCTCTACGACCGGATCCGGCACGCGGGCGGCATCCTGCACAATCTCGCGACCGATGTCTGGACCTACATCTCGCTCGGGTACTTCTCGCAGATCCCGGTGGCCGGCGCGACCGGCTCGTCGACGATGCCGCACAAGATCAACCCGATCCGCTTCGAGAACGCCGAGGCGAACCTCGAGATCTCGGGTGGACTGCTGGCCACGCTGGCGCAAACACTCGTCACCTCGCGGCTGCAGCGGGACCTCACCGATTCCACGACGCAGCGCAATATCGGCGTCGCCCTGGGGCACTCGCTGCTCGCGCTCGACAACCTCGCCCGGGGACTCACCGAGATCTCGCTCGCGCAAGCCGCGCTGGATGCCGACCTCGAGGGTAACTGGGAGGTCCTGGCCGAGGCGATCCAGACCGTGGTGCGCGCTGAGATCGTGGCCGGACGCTCGCAGATCAGCGACCCCTACGCGCTGCTGAAGGACCTCACACGGGGGCGGCGCGTTGGCGTCGCCGAGCTCGCGGAGTTCGTGCGCGGTCTCGACATCGGGGATGCCGCGAAGGAGCGCCTGCTCGCCCTCACGCCCGCCTCGTATACGGGTCTCGCATCGGACCTCGTCTCCGAGATCGAGTGAGCCCCGGCTGAGCTTTAGGCGGTTGGTGCTGAGGAGCCGCCGGCCTCGCGGTCATCGGGCGCGGTCGCCGATGCCGCGTCGCCGTCGGGCTCGTCGTCCAGCAGCACGGGCCGATCAATGGTCTTGGTCACCTGCGCGGGGTCGATCGCCAGCAGCAGGAGTGCGAGCGCGACGAGGGTGACCACAAAGGTCACTCCCGCGACGATGAGCGCAACGACCAAAGCGTTCTGCACGTCTTCGGCGGGAATCTGCTGGAAGAACCCCATCGAGACGAGCGTCACGATTCCCGCGAAGAGGGCCGCAGCGAAGGCGAGCCCCAAGAGCTGGACGGGGCGCATGATCTCCCGGCGCGAGGGCTTGTCGGTCATGGCTTCCTCTCGGCCGTCGCTTCGGTGACCGCCGCCGCGGCCTCGGCATCCGTCTGGCGCGGCGAGAACGCAGCAATTCCGAGGTACACGGCGACGATCGCGGCGTAACCACCGAAAATGCCGACGGCGATGGTGATTCCGGTCAGGGTGAAAGTCTGTCCTGCTTCTTCGATCGTGTAGGTGAGGGCGTACTGCACCGGCACCGCGACGAGCCCCAGTCCGAGCAGGATGCCCAGGGCACCGACGAAGATCGCGTCGCGACTCTGCGAGCGCGGCAGGTGTGTCATCCGTCGCGCTCGGATACCCGCGACGAGTTCGACGATGCCGCTGAGCACAGCCCAAGCGATCACGGCGACGAAGAACATCGTGTCGGTTCGAAGGCCCGGCATCCCGGTTGCCATTCCGGCGAGGAGAGCGAGAATGCCGAGCAGCACCGCTGCCCACCGGTCGCCCTTCGGGAAGATCAGCCACACCGCGGCGAACCACACCAGACCCGTCGCGATCGCGAAGCCACTGAACACGGCGAGGCCGACGGCAGCGGAATGATCGGGGGAGAAGGTGATCATGACAGCCGCCAGCGCGGCGAAGAAGGCTCGCGCCAGCTGAAGATGCCTCACCTCGAGGGTGCGGAGGGGTGCAGCGCTGGTCACAACACTCAAGTCTATTCGTCGATGCGGGCCTTCTCGGCGGGCCTGAGCTTCGCGGTCACACCCGCGGCCCGCGCCGACGGCGGCGCAGAGTCACCAGAGGGGGTGGATCGCCTCTCGCAGGTGACGGTCATAAACGGCGTGAACTGCCGCGTCGAACGAGTCGAGGTCGAAGGAACCGGGTTCGAGCAGTGCCCCCGCAGCGGCGTTTGCTTCGGCCTGCTGGGGCGTTCGTGCGCCCGGGATCACAGAGGTGACACCCGGTTGCGCGGCGATCCAGGCCAGGCTCGCGGCCGGCAGCGAGACGCCGTCGGGCAGCGTTGTAGCCAGCTCGGATGCCGCGGCGATCCCGGCCTCGAAGTCGACGCCCGAGAAGGTCTCGCCACGATCGAAGGCCTCGCCGTGACGGTTGTACGAGCGGTGGTCATCGCTCGCGAACGTCGTGGCTGTCGTGTACTTGCCCGAGAGCAGGCCGGATGCCAGCGGCACCCGCGCGAAGATCGCGACCTCTGCCGCGGCGGCCGCCGGAAGCACCTCGTCGAGGGGCTTCAGGCGGAAGGGATTGACGATGATCTGCACGTTGGTCACGCCCGGGCGCGCAATGGCGGCGAGCGCTTGCTCGCACGTCTCCACCGAGACGCCGTACGCCCCGATGAGACCGTCTTCGACGAGCCGGTCAAGCGCATCGAAGAGGTCGTCGGCGGCAATGACCTCGGTCGGTGGGCAGTGCAGCTGCACCAGGTCGAGCGTTTCGACACCGAGGTTCTCGCGGGAACGCTCCGTCCAGCCCCGGAACGCTTCATCGGTGTAGTTCTCGCGCAACTGGTCGACGCGCCGGCCCATCTTCGTCGCGACCGTGATGCCGTGGTCGGGTCGCTCGGCGAGGAACCGTCCGATCAGCTTCTCCGACCTGCCGTCGCCGTACACATCCGCCGTGTCGAAGAGCGTCACGCCGGCATCGGCGGATGCCGCGAGCACGGCCAGCGCGTCGTTCTCGTCGACCGCTCCCCAGTCGGCGCCGAGCTGCCAGGTACCGAGGCCGATCGCTGAGACGAGACGGCCGGTTCTTCCGAGGGGTCGCTGCTGCATGCATCCATGCTGCCATCGACCGCCGACGCTCGGACCCTGAAGCAGCCTGCGGAAGGCTCTAGGGTATGGCCATGCCCGTCACCTACCACCGCGCCGCCGCCGCTGAGATCGCGCCCGAGACGCTGTACCGGATGCTGTGGCTTCGCCTTCGCGTGTTCGTTGTCGAGCAGCGCGCGGCCTACCCGGAGCTCGACGGCCGCGACATCGAGCCGGGCGCAGAGCTGATGTGGGCGAGCGACGGCGATGAGGTGCTGTCCACCCTGCGCATCCTCGAGGACCCGACCGAGATGCGCATCGGGCGGGTTGCCACTGACGCCGCAGCCCGCGGGCGCGGCATCGCGGCAGAGCTCATGCGTCGCGCCGTCGCTCGATGCGAGGAGCTGGCACCCGGGGTGCCGATCGTGCTCGACGCACAATCTCAGCTCGCTGACTGGTACGCGCGTTTCGGGTTCGCGGTATCGGGTCCGGCGTTCTCGGAGGACGACATCCCGCACGTACCGATGCGCCGCCCCGCGGGAGGCGGCTGACGCCCGTCGAACCCCCGCGAACAAGCCCGATCCCGCTGAGCCAGCCCGCACTGCCGGCTCGTTCGGCGCGTGCTGGCTCGTTTGGTATTGGTGGAGGATGCCGACCTCGCGATCTGAGGGCTCGACGCCTTAACCGGTCAGGCGCTCGCGCAGGAAGTCGACCAGGAGTTCGTTCGCGCGATGGGTCGGGTGGGCGGGGACGTCTGCCGAGGCATCCGTCAGTACCGAGTGCGCGTTCGCCGGGATGCCGTCGGGATTGCCCGGTGACGAATCGATCTCGAAGGCGCGCCATCCGTCGCCGAGCAGACGCTCGAATGCGGCAAAGCGCTCCGGTGGCACGCTGCGGTCCTGTGTGAATCGAAGCCCGAGCGCACACAGGCCGTCCGCGGCGCGACGGCTGACCGCCGCCTCCTCGATAACGCTCAGACCCGTCGCCGACTTACCTGCCCCGATCGGCGGCGGCATCGCCGGCTGCGAAAGCACCGGGGCCAGCACGCTCTCGTCAGCTGCTGCGGCGAGCGCGAATCCGCCCGAGAAGCACATCCCGATCACGCCCACACCGGGCCCGCCGCATTCGGCATGCAGTTGGCGGGCGAGTGCCCGCAGATAATGGGCGATCGGCCGGTCGGCGCGGCGCGCGAAGGCCGCGAACTCCCGCGAGACGCACATACGAAGCGCCGAGCCCGCGATGTATCCGCCGCTGATGGGACGCTCCGGCGTGCCGATCACCGACGGCATCGCGACCCGAAAACCGGCCGCAACCAGGCGCTCCCCGAGAGCGATCACCTCGGGGGTGGCTCCCGGTAACTCGGGGACCAGGATGACTCCCGGCCCGTCGCCCCGGTAGTAGACGTCGTGGCGTACCCCCTCGTGCTCGAAGGGGATCATCTGCCACTGCGCGAGAAGCTCGCTCACGCGCTCAGTCAATCACTCGTGGCGAAGAACTCGACGCCGGCGGCCCGGAAGTCGCGGGACCCTGGGGTGTTGAAGTGGTGCCGGTCGGGGATCTCGACGAACGTGCCGTTCGGAGTCGCCTCGGCAAGGCGCCGCGACCGCGGAAGAATCGCGTCTTCGCTGCCGGTCGCAAACAGCACGGGCTGTTGCGGAGGCCGGTCGGGGTCGGGGTCGCCGTCCTCACCGAAACGCATTCCCTCGGCGAGCGCGACGAGAGCTGTCAGATCGTTGCCCGGGACTCGCTCGGCCAGGGTCACGTAGTTGTTGGTGACCTTGTCGGTCACCGGAGTGCCGTCGGCGACATACGCCTTCGCCTGGTCGAGCTGGAGGCGTGCCAGCGGCGTGCCGTCGGGGATGCCGCCGAGAACTGCACGGCTCACCAGCTGCGGGCGGTCGACAGCGAGCTGCCATCCAACCCGAGCGCCGAGCGAATAGCCGAGGTAGCGCGCGGAGTCGATCAGGTACGTGTCGAGCACTGTTGCGAGGTCGTCGATGAACGCGGGCATCTCGTACGCGCGAGGATCGTGCGGCTTGTCGCTCGCACCGTGTCCGCGCTGATCCACGCCGAGAACGCGGAATCCGGCGCGAGTGAGGTCGCGGACCCAGCCGGTGTTCACCCAGTTGTCGCGGCAGCTCGACGAGAACCCGTGGACCGCGAGCACAGTCTCGGCGTCGGGATCGCCCCACGAGTACGTGGCGATGCGGTACCCCTCGCCCACCATGACGTACTGCGGGTCGGGCATTTCGGTCAGCGGGCGCGGTGCGGCATCCATGGGCCCATTCTTCCGCCGCCCGGGCACGGTGCGAGGCGGATGCCGAAAGTCACGGCGCGTCGAGTGCGTGTGCTGCCCGCTGAATCGCCGCGAGCGCTGCTCCGACCGACGGCACTGACCGGGCACTTCGCCGGGTGATCGCCGAGACCCGGCGCGGGGCGTGGTCGGCGAGGGGGTGGACCGTCACGTCCGGGTTCCGGCTCGCCCGCACGGCAAGGGAGGGAAGCACTGCCACTGCCATGCGCGTCGCGACCAGCGCCTGGACGACGACGTAGTCATCGGTGCTGTGACGGATGTCGGGAGTGAACCCTGCGGCCGAGGTCGAGGTCAGCAGGTGACGGCGGCAGCTGATGCATCCGGTAACCCACTGCTCGTCGGCAAGATCGTCGAGACGGATCTCTGCTCGGGCCGTCAGCGGATGCCCGGGGGGAAGGATGATCTGCAGCGGATCGACGGCCAGCGGCGTGCGGTCAGCGTCAACCGGCACCGACACGTGCCCATCGTCGTACTCGAAGACGATGGCGATATCGCACGCCCCCTCCTCGAGCGCGCGGAGGGCCTCGGGTGGTTCGAGCTGCTCCAGCCGCAGATCGATCCCCGGAAACCTCTCGGCCAGGTCGCTGACGGCACGCGCCGCGATCGTGGCGCTGGCCGACGGGAAGGATGCGATCCTCACGCGGCCCGCGCGCAGGTGAGCGTGGTCGGCGAGCTCGTGCTCGGCGTCATGCAGAGCTGCAGCGAGGGCGTCGGCGTGACGCAGCAGGGCGCGCCCGGCATCCGTCACGACCACCCCGCGGCCCTCCCGCGCAAGGAGGGGAACGCCGGCGACCGCTTCGAGGCGCCGGACGTGTTGGCTGACCGCCGGCTGCGTCCAGCCGAGCACCTGAGCAGCGCCGGTGAGTGATCCGGTGCGTCCGACCTCGCGGAAGATCAGGATGCTGCGGGGGTCGAGCGCCGGCAGGGCGCGCGGCGCATCCAGGTCGGCGTGCGTCTCGTGCGGTTCCATGTCACCCCATTCATTAGCAATGCTTTGGTTTCTTCATACAAGTATGCCGTTGTGCTGAAGTATCGCGCGGTGGTCTTGTTGAAGCATGAAAACCATCGGCCTGCTGGGCGGCATGAGCTGGGAATCCACCGCGGAGTACTACCGCATCGCGAACCAGACAGTGCGCGATCGGATGGGCGGGCTGCACTCCGCGAAGATCCTGCTCGACTCCGTCGACTTCGCCGAGATCGGTCTGATGCAACGCGAGGATCGGTGGGGCGATGCGGCCGACCTTCTCGCGACTCACGCGCGCGGGTTGCAGGATGCCGGCGCCGAGATGGTACTCATCTGCACCAACACGATGCATAAGGTCGCACCAGAGGTCTCTGCGGCGATCGATGTTCCGCTGCTGCACATCGCGGATGCCGCTGCGGCTGCGGTCCACACCGCCGGACTGTCTCGGGTCGGGCTCTTGGGCACGGCATTCACGATGGAGCAGCCCTTCTACCGGGAACGCCTGGCCGAACACGGCTTGGACGTCGTCATCCCCGGTGATAGGGACCGCGAACTCGTGCACCGCGTGATCTTCGACGAGCTCGCCATGGGCATTGTCAGCGACGAGTCCCGCGCCTCGTACCGCCGGATCATCGAGGGCCTGGTCGCCGATGGTGCTGAGGGAATCATCCTGGGCTGCACCGAGATCGAACTGCTCGTAACGGGGGAGGACTGCCCCGTCCCGGTGTTCCCGACCGCCCGCCTGCACATCGAGGCGGCGGTCGAGGCAGCCTTCGCGTGATCTACAGCCCGGGAGTGCGACGCGTTAGTCGGTGAGCTGCTGAATGCGGATAAGGTTGCCGGCGGGGTCGCGCACCGCGCAGTCCCGCACGCCGTAGTCCTGATCGATCGGCTCCTGCACGATCTCGGCACCGGCGGCCTCGAGAGCCGCGAAGGTTGCGTCGAGGTCGCGGGTTGCCAGGTTGATCCCGAAGTACGAGCCCTTCGCGATCAGCTCCAGCAGTGTCGTGCGCTCCTGGTCGGTCAGTCCGGGGGTAGCGGCCGGCGGATGCAGCACGATCGCGGTGTCGGGCTGGCCTGCCGGACCGACCGTGATCCAGCGCAGGTCCTCGTACCCGACATCCAGCCGCACCTCGTACCCGAGAACGTCGCGGTAGAAGGCGAGCGACTGCTCGGGCTCGAGATGAGGAAGAAAGCTCGAGTGAATAGTGGTCTGCATACCCGTCACGGTAGTGGCCGAATCCGGTGTGCGCTTCTCGATTCGTGACCGATAGGGGCGCCCGCGACCCACTGTCGCGTGTCGGCGGCGTGACTTACCCTTCGGGCATGGACCGTGACGAGCTCGAGCAGTGGCTGTTGGATTCCGACCCCACACTGCGGTGGCAGGTGCAGCGCGATCTGACGGGTGCGCCCGAAGAGGTGTGGCAGGCGACGCGGGCGAGCATGGCGCATGAAGGCGACGCCGCGCGGCTGCTCGCGCTGCAGGATGCCGATGGCCAGTGGGCTGGGGGCGCCTACTTTCCGGCGGGGTATACGGGCGAGGGACCAGGCCAGCCGTGGACCGCAACGACCTGGACCCTCACGACGCTTCGCGAGTGGGGACTGGATGCCGCAGCCCTGGCCGGGACGGCCGAGAAGCTGCGCGAGAACGCTCGGTGGGAGTACGACGATCTGCCGTATTGGGATGGCGAGACCGACGTGTGCATCAATGCCACAGGGAATCAGGCCCGCCGCGTCATGTTCGGCGAGCGCCCGATAAGCACTCGGCGGCATTCCGACGAGCTCGGTGAACCGGGTGCTGAAGGTGCCGAGGGACGCGCAACCCACCGCCAGCGACACCTCGGTGACGCTGAGATGTCCCCGTCGCAGCAGTGTCATGGCGCGCTCGATCCGGCGGGTCATGAGGTACGAGTACGGGCTCTCGCCGAAGGCCGCCTTGAGCTTTCGGCTCAGGTGCCCCGCTGACATGTGGGCGCCCCGGGCGAGTTCCTCGACATCCAGGGGCGCGGCGTACTCGCGGTCGATGCGGTCCCGGACGCGGCGCAGGAGCGCGAGATCGCGAAGATCGTCGGGAGTCGGAGGCATGGTGCCCCGAGTCTCACACGATGTGGCGCGCGCTGTCGACGCTGGTGCGGCAGGATCGAGGGCATGGCCACGGCTCTCACCCACGACGGGCAGCGCTTCGTCTCGGACTACCACCTCGCAACACTGTCGACGCTCGCGCCCTCCGGGCTCCTCCACGTCGTCGCGGTCGGATTCAGCTTCGCAGACGGTCTGGTGCGGATCATCACGATGGACGGTAGCCAGAAGGTGCGCAACATCGAACGGGATGGTCGCGCTACCGTCGCGCAGATCGCGGGCCCTCAGTGGCTGAGCATTGCGGGGCACGCGACGGTGTCGCGCGATCCGGATGCCGTCGCGCGCGCCGTGGAACTCTATGCGGCGCGGTACCGGCAGCCGCAGCCCAATCCGCGCCGGGTGGCGATCGAGCTGCGGCCCGAGAAGATCATGGGTTCCGCGGGACTCGTGGCACCGTAGCGTCGTAGTACTGAGCCCGGAGGACAGTCATGGCACGAACGCCGCAGCATGATGTGGTCGTTGTCGGTGCCGGGCTGGCAGGACTTCGGGCAGCGATCACGCTCGGACACGCCGGACGCGACGTTGTCGTTCTCGAGGCTGCAGACACCGTCGGTGGCCGGCAGCGCACTGACGCCGTCGACGGCTTTCTGCTTGATCGCGGGTTCCAAGTGCTCAATCCCGCCTATCCCGCGGTGCGGCGCTGGGTGGACATTCAGGCGCTACGCCTGAAGCCGTTCCCCGTCGGGGTGCAGGTGCGGCGCGAGCGCGGCCTCGCGACGCTGGCAGATCCGGGCCGGCATCCGTCGATTCTCGCCGCGACACTTCGCAGTGGTCTTCTCGCGCCACGGGACGTTGCCGGACTGGTGCGTTGGGCCGCAACGGCGCTCAGCGCTCCCCGGCGCGTGATCCGCCAAGCCGCCGCCGGCCGCGATCTGCCGGTGCATGAGGCGTGGGATCGTGCCGGACTGACCGGCCCGCTGAGAACCGCGGTGCTCGAGCCGTTCCTTTCCGGCGTCATCGCTGACGGGAGCTTCGAGACCTCCGACGCCTTCGTTCGGCTGCTGATTCGCATGTTCGCGCTGGGCCGCCCGGGCCTGCCCGAGCGCGGCATCCAGGCCCTTCCCGAACAGCTCGCCGCCTACGCCCGGACGCTCGGCGCCGAAATCGCCGTGCAGCGTCGCGTGACCGCCCTCCGTGAGACTGCCGCGGGCGTCGAGGTCGCTGTTGCCGGGGCAGACCCGGTGAGCGCTGACGCGGTGATCGTCGCCGTCGGACCGGAGGCGGCATCAGGACTCGCGCCGATTCCCGTGCCGAGGACCCGCGGCCTGCAGACGTGGTGGTTCGCGACGGATGCCGCGCCGTCGGCATCCGGCATGATCGCGGTGGACGGCACGCGCGCCGGACCGGTCGTGAACACGGCGGTGATGTCGCACGCCGTGCCCTCGTATGCGCCGAAGGGCATGCACCTCGTCCAGGCGACCTGCCTGCTGCCGCCGGCGACACACCGAGGTTCCTTCGATTCTCCGACCGAGGCGCAGGTACGGCGGCACGCCTCTCAGATCTGGGGTACGGATGCCACTGACTGGCGCTTGTTGCGACGCGATGACATCCCGCACGCGCTGCCGGCGCAGTCAGTGCCGCTGCGAACCGTCACGCGCGCGCGACTCTCGGAACGCGTCTACATCGCGGGCGATCACCGCGACACCGCGTCGATTCAGGGCGCGCTGGTTTCCGGCGACCGGGTTGCCCGCGCTCTTATCGCCGGGGCGCCCAGCTGAAAGACGCCGCCAGCGCGCTACGGCGCGGGCGGTGGCGCGAAGTGGCGCGAGCGCGCGATGTCGCGAGCAGCGTCGGTGCGCAGGAAGGCGAGGATTGCGGCCGCGCCCTCCGGCTCCGACGACGTCGCGGCAATCGCACCCGAGAACACGGTGTCGATCGCGCAGTCCTGGGGCAAAACGCCCAGCACACTGACACCCGGGCTGCCGACGAGCTCGCTCAGCTGCTGAAAGCCGAGATCGACGTCGCCATCGGCGAGAAGGCGCGCGACAGGGATGCCGGGCCTCGCCTGGACCAGCCGATCACCGACTTCCGCGCTCAAGCCCCAGTCCTCAATCATCGACACCAGCGCTGTACCGCTCGGCCCCGTGGAGTAGCCGATCTTCCTCGCCTCCCGAATCGCCTCCCGCACAGCGGCGGCATCCGGGAATGCGGGATCGGAGACCGCGGTCGCCGGAGCGTCAGTGCCCGACGGAGCGCCCACTGCCACCTGCGACAGCACGAGGGGCGCCACGGATGCCGCCACGACGTGCCCGTCGGCGGCGAGCTTCGCTAGCGCACCGTCGGCAAGGAAGACGAGGTCGAACTCTTCGCCGGCGGCGACCCGGTCAGCCGCGTCGACTCCACCGACCGACTCGATCTCGACGTGCCCGAGCCCGGCATCGTCGGCGGCCGCCATGAGGTCGGCAAGCAGCAGCCGCGTCGCCATCGACGAAATGGCCTTCACGCGGCATCCTCGAATGTCTCGGTGTCGACCTCGACAGCGTTGTTCGCCGGGTAGCGCGGACCCGACACGGTTTCAGTGCCGATGAGCCCGCCGGCGCGCTGCAGAATGTCGGGCGTGACCTCGAGCTGCGCAGCGGCGATGATCTCGCGCAGGTGGTCGATGTTCGTTGTCCCGGGAATCGGCACGACATGCTCACCTCGAGACGACAGCCACGCGAGCGCGAGCTGGGCCGGGCTGACCCCTGCCTCAGCAGCGAGGGCGCGCCATGCCGGCAGCAGCGCTGCATTGGCTTCCCAGTGCGGCGACTGGAACCGCGGCATCCCGCGGCGGATGTCTTTGGCCACGAGCTCCTCGGGGTTGTGGACGGCATCGGCGAGGAACCCCCGCGCGACCGGCGAGAACGCCACGAGTGCGATGCCGTCGGCCTTCGTCGCCTCGAGCATGCCCAGCTCCGCATTCCGGCTCCACAGGGAGTATTCGTTCTGCACCGCGGCGATGGGCGCGACCTGCTGCGCTTCCCGAAGTCGGGCCACCGAGACCTCCGAGAGTCCGATCGCACCGATCTTGCCGGCATCAACGGCTTCGGCGAGCGCCGCGACGCTATCGGCGATCGGCACCGACTTGTCCCAGCGGTGCAGGTAGTAGAGGTCGATGTGGTCGACGTCCAGTCGGCGAAGCGACGCATCCACCTGCGCCCGCAGCGTCTCAGGGCGACCATCGATGACGCGTGAACCGTCGACGATCGCCATCCCACCCTTGCTGGCAAGGATGATCTCGTCCCGTCGGCCCGCAATGGCCTTCCCGACGAGTTCTTCGTTGCGGCCGCCCCCGTACAGGGTCGCGGTGTCGAAGAACGTGACGCCTTCATCGAGCGCGGTCTGCAACAACCGCAGGCCCTCCTCGGGCTGCGGCGCCACCCCGTACGCGTGACTGAGTGACATGCATCCGAGCCCGTACCGGGGCAGGTTCATGCGAGCTGCTCCTCCAGCATCCCGAGAACGCGGTAGCAGTCGAAGACCTGCCGCACCGACGAGTTGGGTTCGCGTCCCTCGCGGATCGCAGCCACGAACTCGCGGTCCTGCAGTTCGATGCCGTTCATGCTGACCGCGACCTGCGACACGTCGATCGGCTCTTCCTTGCCGTTCACGAGGTCGTCGTAGCGGGCGATGTAGGTGCCGGTGTCGCCGATGTAGCGGAAGAACGTGCCGAACGGTCCCTCGTTGTTGAACGAGAGCGAGAGGGTGCAGATCGCGCCGGTCTCAGCTTTGAGCTGGATCGACATGTCCATCGCGATCCCGAGCTCCGGGTGGATGGGACCCTGAATCGCATTGGCCTGGACGATGCGCCCCGCCTGGTAGGCGAACAGGTCGACGGTGTGGGCGGCGTGGTGCCACAGCAGGTGGTCGGTCCACGACCGCGGCTCGCCCTTCGCGTTCGTGTTGGTGCGACGGAAGAAGTAGGTCTGCACATCCATCTGCTGGATGTGGAACTGGTCGCTCTGGATGCGCTGGTGGATCCACTGGTGCGACGGATTGAACCGGCGGGTGTGTCCCACCATGGTGACGCGATCGGATGCCTCGGCGGCGGCGAGGGTGGCTTCGGCATCCGCAAGTGAATCGGCCAGCGGAATCTCGACCTGCACGTGCTTACCTGCGGCGAGCGCTGCCTGCGTCTGCGACGCGTGCATCCCGGTGGGGGTGGCGAGGATGACGGCATCCACGTCATCGCGCTCGAGGACGGCGTCGTAACCGACGACGGCGTTCGCAACCCCGTACTTTTCGGCGACGGCCTGCGTGGCCTCGGGCTTGGTGCCGCTGACGACCGTCACCTCTGCGTCGGGGATGTTGGCCAGGCCGTCGAGGTGCTTCATGCCGAAGGCGCCTGCCGCGCCGACAACGGCGATTCGGACCTTGTCACTGCTCATTCGGTGTCCTCCTTCGAACGTGGTGCGCTCCGTGGGGATCGCGCGATCGATCCCCACGGAGCGGGTCTATGGTCAGCCTGTCAGGCCGTTGCGCCGACAGGAACCTTCTCTTCTTCGACCTCGGCGTCGGCCGTGGGGGCTGCGACGGGGTTGGTGATGACGAGGTGACCGACAGCCGTGTTCGAGGCGGGTACGTGGTAGAACCGGTGGTTCACCTCGGGAGCGCCGCCACCGAACTGGTCGTCCATCGCGCCGCGGGCGATGAGCCACATGACCAGCTCGATGCCTTCCGAACCGGCCTCGTCGACGTAGTCGATGTGCGGCCATTCGGTCAGGCCCAGCGGGTCGGAGATCAGCATGTCAAGGAACGCGTTGTCCCATTCCTGGTTGATGAGCCCGGCGCGCGGGCCCTGGAGCTGGTGGCTCATGCCGCCGGTGCCCCAGATCTGCACGTTCAGCTCGGGGCCGTCCCACTTGTCGATGGCGCGGCGCAGTGCCTTGCCGAGCTCGTAGCAGCGGCGACCCGAGGGTACCGGGTACTGCACGACGTTGACCGCGAGCGGGATGACCTTGACCGGCCATTCCTCGACCTGGCCGTACACGAGCGAGAGCGGCACGGTGAGTCCGTGGTCGACGACCATCTCGTTCACGAGGGTCAGGTCGAAGTCATCCTGGATGACCGACTGTGCCAGGTGGGCAGCGAACTCCGGGTAACCCTTGACGTCGGGCACCGGGCGGGGGCCGTAGCCCTCGTCGGCGACGGGGTACTCAGCGCCCGTACCGAGCACGAACGTCGGGATCAGCGAGGAGTCGAAAGCCGTGGCGTGGTCGTTGTAGACCAGGATGACGACGTCTGGCGTGTTCTCCTTGGCCCACTTGCGGGTCCAGGTGTAGCCGTCGAAGACCTTCTTCCAGTACGGCTCTTCGGTCTTGCCGAGGTCCATCGCCGCGCCGATTGCCGGCACGTGAGAGGTGTACAAGGCCGAGGTGAGCTTGGCGGGAGCATCCGGCCGCATCGTCTCGGCCTTCTCGCCGGGCTGCGGCGGCGTCCAGCCATCGAGGTCCTTCATGCGGTTGCCCTCGGGGCGGCGGCCGCCCGAGATCATCATGTCGCGGTAGGCGGCCTCGCTCATGCCGGTCATGGAACCGGCCATCTGCTGGAAGCTCAGACCGTGGGTGGCTCCGAGCTTGGCGAGGAAGTAGATGTTGCCACCTTCTTCCATCGCGGCGTTGAGGTCGAGGTCGAGGATCGCCTGCCGCGCCTTGGGTGTCAGCTGCCATTCGTCGAGGTAGGCCTCACGGTCGGCGAGGTACCGTTCGCGGTTCTCCGGCTTCATGAACGACATGCAGAGCTGGTTGATCTGGTAGCCCTTGCGGGCCTGCTCGGCGTCGAAAATGATCGTGCCGGGAACGTTCTTGTAGGGCTTGTCGAGTGCCATAGTCAGTCTCCTTCTGGCCAGTAGAGTCGCCGCGGGTTGTCGACCAGCAGCTTCTGCTGCAACTCGGCGGTCGTGGCAATCTGGGGGATGTAATCGACCAGCAAGCCATCATCGGGCATGTGGTCCTTGAGGTTGGGGTGGGGCCAATCTGTTCCCCACAGCACGCGGTCGGGGAATTCCTCGACCACGCGTCGGGCAAACGGCACGACATCGGTGTAGGCGTGCTGTTCACCGTCGAGAGCTCGGGGGCCGGTGATGCTCAGCCGCTCCGGGCACGACACCTTGGTCCACACGTTCGGGTTCTCCCGCATGAAGCGCAGGAAGAGGTCGAACTCGGGACCGTCGGGATCCTTGCTGACGTCGGGCCGGCCCATGTGGTCGACGACGACGTCGGCGGGAATACTCGAGAAGAACTCGTAGAGATCTGGTAGGTCCTCGGCCTCGAAGTAGATGACGACGTGCCATCCCAGCGGCGCGATCTTCTCGACGATCTCCTGCAGCGAATCGGTCGGCACACGGTCGACCAGTCGCTTGACGAAGTTGAAGCGCACCCCGCGCACACCGGCAGCGTGCAGGTCGGCGAGGTCGGCATCCGTCACATCGCGGCGCACCGTGGCCACCCCGCGAGCGCGGCCTTCGCTGCGGCGCAGCGCGTCGACGAGAGCGCGGTTGTCGGCGCCGTGGCAGGTGGCCTGCACGATGACGTTCCGGTCGAATCCGAGCTGATCACGCAGCGCGAAGAGCTGGTCGGCTGAGGCGTCGCACGGTGTGTACTTGCGCTCCGGGGCGTACGGGAACTGCTCTCCGGGTCCGAACACGTGGCAGTGCGCGTCGACCGCGCCCTCGGGCACTCGGAATGTCGGCGTCGAGGGACCGTCGTACCAGTCCAGCCATCCGGGGGTCTTCTCGAACCCGCCGCTCGTGTCTCCGTGGGCCATCGTCAGTCCTCCACGTACTCGAGGCCGGCGGCGGCAAGCGGCTCACGCATGCCGTAGATATCCAGGCCCAGCACGCCCTCGCGGAACTTCTGGCGCTTGGCCTCTTCGTTGTCTTCGCGCTTCTGGCTGGCATCGGCCACTGCGCCGACGAGCTCGCGAGGCACGACCACGACACCGTCGACATCCGCGACCACGACATCGCCGGGGTGGACCAGGGCGTTCGCGACGACGACATCGACGTTGACGGAGCCGAGGGTCGCCTTGACGGTGCCCTTGGAGTTGATCGCGCGCGAGAAGACCGGGAAGTTCATCTTCTCGAGGTCGGCAACGTCGCGAACGCCGCCGTCGATGACCAGGCCCTTGCAACCCCGAGCGGTGAGGGAGGTGGCCAGGAGCTCGCCGAAGAAGCCGTCTTCACTCTCGGTCGTGCAGCCCGCGACGATCACGTCACCCTCCTGCACCTGCTCGGCAGCAACATGGAACATCCAGTTGTCACCGGGCTGCAGCAGCACTGTCACTGCCGGTCCGCACAGCTTCGCCCCGGTGTAGGCGGGACGGATGTAGGGGCGAAGCAGTCCGACGCGGCCCATCGCCTCATGGATCGTCGCGACACCGAACTGTGACAGGCGCGCGACATCGGCGGGGTCGGGCCGCTCGATCTTCGTGCGGACGATGCCGAGGTTGTTCAGTCGCATGATGGTCCTCTCACTTCCCCTGCGCCGCAAGTGCGCGATCCAGCCGCGGGTAGACCCGGCGGGCGTTGCCCTCGAAGACGAGCTCGCGTTCGGCATCCGTCAGGTTCGGGGTTGCGTCGACGTAGCGCTTGGTGTCGTCGAAGTAGTGGCCGGTGCGCGGGTCGATGTCGCGCACGGCCCCGATCATTTCGCTTGCGAACAGGATGTTCTCGGTCGGGATGACCTCAGTGAGCAGGTTGATGCCCGGCTGGTGGTAGACGCAGGTGTCGAAGAACACGTTGTTCAGCAGGTGCTCTTCGAGCTCGGGCTTGCCGAGGGCCATCGCGAGTCCCCGGAACCGGCCCCAGTGGTAGGGGACGGCGCCGCCACCGTGCGGGATGACGAACTTCAGGTCGGGGAAGTCGCGGAACAGATCCCCCTTGAGCAGCTGCATGAAGGCAGTCGTGTCGGCGCCGAGGTAGTGATCGCCGGTGGTGTGGAACTGCGACTTGCACGAGGTGCTCACATGGATCATCGCGGGGATCTCGTACTCGACGAGCTTCTCGTAGACGGGGTACCAGGAGCGGTCGGTGAGCGCGGGTGCAGTCCACAGGCCACCGGACGGGTCGGGGTTGAGGTTGATCTCGACCGCGCCGAGTTCTTCGACCGCACGCACGAGTTCCGGCACTGATGTGGCGGGGGCTTCTCCCGGCGATTGGGGGAGCATCGCGCCCATGATGAAGCGGTCGGGGAAGAGCTCACTGACCCGCGCGACGAGGTCGTTGCAGATGCGCGCCCAGGTCTGGCTGACCGCGAGGTCGCCGATGTGGTGGGCCATGAAGGATGCCCGCGGGCTGAAGACCGTGAGGTCGGAGCCACGCTCATTCATGAGCTTCAGCTGGTTGGCTTCTATGGTTTCGCGGATGTCGTCGTCGCTGATGTGCAACGCGGCGGGATCGGGGGCTTCGCCCTGGCCGTTCGCGAAGGCAATCTGCAGGTCACGCCACGCTCCGAGCTGGGCCGGTGCGGTGGTGTAGTGGCCGTGGATGTCGATGATCACCGAGTGTCGTCCTTGTCACTGGATTGGCGCTGTCACTGGCGCTGTCGCGAGGGGTGCTTGTTTCGAGAGTAAGTCGGGGCTTCGGTATGGTCCAATAGATTCCGGAGTCCCTCTCCATAGACGGAGTCGATGCATGGCCATCCCGGATCTGAACCAACTGCGCACCTTTGTCGTGCTCTACGAACTGCGCAGCCTCACGGCGACCGCGGAGTTCCTGCATGTCACGCAGCCCACGGTGAGCTACACGCTCGCGCGTCTGAGAGAGCGCTTCGGCGACGATCTGTTCCGGCGCGAGGGGCACGTCATGGTGCCCACGACCCGCGCGACCCAGCTGTTCGGCCCGCTGCACGAAGCACTCGCGCAGATCGAGTCGACGGTGAGCGAGACGGCATCCTTTGATCCGTCGGCATTCACCGGAGAGCTCTCCCTCGGGCTGACCTCGATCGGTGAGCAGACGTTCCTGCCGCCGATCATGGCGGCCCTCGCGCGCGAGCGATCGACCGCGCGCCTCGCGGTGAAGCGGTTGGATGCCGACGAGGTGGAGGAAGAGCTCGTGCGGGGACACCTCGACCTCGCCATCACCGTCGCACTCATGGATGCCGCGCGCCTCTGGCGCACGCCGGTGCGCGCTGTGGAGTACGTGGCGCTCACCTCGCGACGGCATCCGTTGCCCCCACCGGGGCCTGACATGTTCGACGGACGCGGGTTCGTGCGCGTGTCATCCCGCGGCGGCCACACCTACCCGCTACAGCTGCTGCTCGAGCACGGACTCATGCCGCAGGTCGCGCTGACTGTCGAGGAGTACGGCACGCTCCCGGCGGTGCTGCAAGACACCGATCTGGTGACGTTCTTGCCCCGTCACGTTGCTGAAGTGTTCTGCGGCTGGTTCCCGGCGCTCCGCATCGCGGACCTGCCCTGGCCGGGCCAGAGCACCCCGGTAGCGATCTTCACACGGCGCGAGTCGAGCCTCACACCGGCACAGCGCTGGTTCCGACGGCTCGTCCACGGCGCGGTCGTCGAGCCCGGCACCGAGATCTAGCCCGGCCCTCCGTTCAGTCGCGCCTTGATGCGGGTTCACCCGGCGCAGACCCACACTTAGGCGCGACCGAAAGCAAGCCCCTTTGTTTCAGCTGCGTCGGGTGCGGTTCCAGCTCGCTTTGGCGGGTGCGAACGGGCTGCGGACGTGGATCGACCACGTCGAATGTGGGTGAATCGACAGGATCGCCTTCTCCCACCAGGTCCGCGCCTCTTCGGGAAGCGCGGGAAGGATGACGTCCTTGTCGGCTTCGTCGTCGGGGTAGGGCCGCAGTGCCTTCCAGACCAGCTGCACCTCGGGCGCGCCGGTGGGAATGTCATCGATGTCGAGGACTGCCTTCTCCCACGGGAGCTGTAGGCGAGGATCGCGCCGGTAGACCCAGCGGTCAGCGGTTCCGTCTTCGAGGTTGATCTGCAGGACCCAGGCATCCATCGCCGCGTCGAAGATCCAGGCCGACGGAATGTCGGCACCGTCGGGCAGGTCGGACCACCGGACGAGCTCGTCGCCGATCCGCGCCCAGCAGCTCATCCCGTCGGGGAGCGAGCCGACGAGGTCATCGAGCTGGGTGTACACCGTGCTGATCGTGGTGCGGTCGCGCTCCCGCAGGGGTTCGCCGCGCCACTGGTCATAGGCGCTCCCGCCCGAGAGCCACCAGCGCGCCTCGGTGTCGGCGAGCAGGTCAGCGACGGATGCCGCGTCAAGCCGCGTCCATGGAGTGTCGAGGCTCGGCAGTGAGTCGGTCATGGTCCTATTGTGCTCCGCCACCGCGGCTCCCGCTCAGGAGGGCAGCGACCGCCGCTCAAGAGCGCAAGGACTCGGCGAACCCGCGCACGTGAGCGATGAGTTCCGTCGGCGTCGTGACCATCGGGAAGTGCCCCGTCGCGATCTCGACGACCTGCCATCCGGGCTCTTCGCGCACGAGGCGCCGCACCGGCTCGATCGTCGGATAGGCGGGATCCGTGCAGTCAATGAACAGGCGTGGGACCGCCTCGAGCAGGGCTGCGTCGTAGTCGAGCGGCTGCCGGTACATCCCGAACGGATGCGGCACGTGCCGGCGGTTCAGCCACGCTGCATCCTCGGGAGTGAGGTCGAAGCCTGATTCGGCGTTGGGCGCCGGGAGCGAGTTGTCGTTCTCTGCAGCTGCCGCCAGCCGCGCCGAGGCGACCTCGGGCGAATGGGCAACACCCCACCCGTCTCCGGGGCGCGGGAACATCGCGTCGACGTAGACCAGGCCCGAGAGCACGCCCGGATGCCGCTGCTGGAGTTCGACGGCGGCGCCCGTGATGACCATGCCGCCGTAGCTGTGCCCGACCAGCACGACGTTCTCGAGCTCTTCCATCTCGACCAGGCCGATGACATCGGCGATGTGCGTGTGCAGGTCGATGTCGGGTCGGCGCAGGTGTGCCCGCTCGCCGTCGCCGGTCAGGGTCACGGTGTGGACCTCGAACCCGGCATCCCGCAGCGGCGCCAGCACGCGCCGCCAGACCCAGCCGCCTCCCCAGGCGCCATGGACCAGAACAAGGGTGGGGGCGGATGACGACATGGGCGAACCTCTCAAGACAGTGCCGACGCGACGATGCGGGCGACGGGAGTCAGGGTATCGGGCACAGCACTGCCTTGCCGCCCGGAACCGCGGCCGTCACGAGGCGGGTGTCGAAGGTGGCCAGCAGCGCGTCGTGGGACGCAGCGAGGTGCAGCAGGTAGGTATCCGTTACCTGTGAGCTGGCGAGCAGTCGCTCGGTGTGAATCGACGTGTCGAGCAGGCTCACCGAATCAGCGAGAAAGACGTGGTCCTCTCGCGCGGTCAGGCTCGCGAGGCTCGCGAGCACGACAGGAACCGGCTGAGTGTTCGGATACTTCGGGTGACTGACCACCCGCACGACGCCGTTCTGCACGATCGGGCACGTGTGCCACGCGCCGTCGCCGTCCCGCACCACTCGCGCGGCGAACCAGGCGTGCGCGCGTTCGTGATGGACGTGCAACGGGTCGATCAGAGCGATGATCGCGTTGACGTCCAGCAGATGGCGCGTCACTGGTTGTCATCTCGCAGTGCGTTGACATCGTCAAGGGTCGCGCGACCCGCCGCAGGCGTGGTCGGCAGCAGAACGATGCCGTTGCGCTTGTCGAAGCGCCGGCGTTCGGTCAAAGTGGCGCGAGCGAGCTGCGAAACCGCCTCTCCGAGCGTGATTCCCCGGGCGTCGGCGAACTGCTTCGCCGCGGCGAGAACGTCGTCGTCGATCGTGAGGGTCGTGCGCATGCATCAAGCATCACGCATCACGCATCCGTCGTCAACGCACTTGCCCAGCTTCATCCTCGGCGCGGGCAAGAAGTCGGACCGTCGCGATTCGCCGTCGATCCAGCGACGTGACCTGCAGTGTCGCGCCAGGGATGTCGACGGTGTCGCCGACGACGGCGAGGCGGCCGAGCTGCTCGATGACATATCCGGCGATCGTGTCTGAGCTTCCGCGAGGCAACTCGATTCCGGTGCGCTCCTCGAACTCCTGAAGGTTCAACCGGCCGTCGATCGTGTCGCTTCCGACCACCACGGTCTCGGCGGTGTCGTACTCGTCGAAGATCTCACCCACGACCTCTTCGACAAGGTCTTCCAAAGTCACGATGCCGTCGGTTCCGCCGTACTCGTCGACGACGACCGCGATGTGGTGCCCGCGGGCACGCAGGCTCGTGAGTGTCGGCAGGACTCGAGCGGTAGCGGGTACGTACGGGATGTCGCGCACGAGACGCGCAACGGGCTTACCGGCGTCGTCGCTGGCGGCATCGAACAGGTCGCGCACGTGCACGAAGCCGACGATGTCGTCGATGGAGGTGTCGGCGACGGGGTAGCGGGAGTAGGGCAGGTCGCGGATGCGCTCCACGGCCTCAGCCACCGTGATGCCGTCATCCAGAGCCACGACCTCGGGTCGCGGCCGCATGACCTCGCTCACCTGCCGGCCACGCAACGACAGCACGTCATCCAGGATGCGGCGCTCATCCTCGGGCAGGCCTTGATGGGACGTGACGATGTCACGGATCTCCTCATCGCTGAGCTCGTCGGCTGTCTTGTTCGGGTCGCCGCCGAGAAGCCGCACCAGCGCGTTCGTCGACACCGACAGCAGCCAGATGACCGGTCGCATCAGCACCGCGAACCCGTCGAGCACGGGAGCGACGGCATAGGCGAACTGTGCGTTGCGCTGGATCGCGAGGCGCTTGGGAACGAGTTCCCCGAGCACCAGCGAGAGGTATGCGATCATGAGCGTCAGCCCGATCGTCGCCATAGTCGCCGCGACCGGCTCCGCAAGTCCCATCTCCACGAGCAGCGGGGTGACGGAGGGGGCGATGGATGCCGCGCCATACGCGGCCGAGGCGAAGCCAGCGACCGTCACGCCGATCTGGACCGCGGAGAGGAACGTGTTCGGGTTCCGTGCGAGCGCGGCGACCTTCGCGCCGCGGCGCCCGCGTGCGGCGATCGCGTTGAGCTGGCTCTCGCGCAGAGTTACAAGCGCCATCTCGGTCGCGGCGAACACGCCGCCGATGAGCACGAACACCACGACCAGGGCGATGTTCCACCACAGGTCGGCCATCAGCGGGTCACCCCGTCGCGCGCGGTCCTGTTCTTGCCGCCCAGGGTCACCCGGGCGCCGGGTCTATCGCCGAGCGCGTCGGTGCCGGATGCGTTCACGAGCGGTCCCGGGCGTCGCTGCGCGCCTCGGAGATCGCGTCGGCTGCGGCATCCGCATCGTCCGCCTTCTCGGCGATAGCGCTGGCGCGACGGTCCTTGCGGGTCTTCGCGAGGCTCGCGACCGTGGCCACAGCGATCGTGCCCGCGATGAACAGGAGCGAGACCCAGATCGGGATCTCGGGGATCACCGTGATCGGCTCGCCGCCGTTCAGGAACGGCAACTCGTTCTTGTGCAGGGCGTGGATGAGGAGCTTGACGCCGATGAAGGCGAGGATGACCGCGAGCCCCTGGGCGAGGTAAACGAGGCGCTCGAGGAGACCGCCGATCAGGAAGTAGAGCTGGCGCAGGCCCATCAGGGCAAAGGCGTTCGCGGTGAAAACGATGTAGGCCTCTTGCGTGAGCCCATAGATCGCGGGAATCGAGTCGACGGCGAAGATGAGGTCGATGAACCCGATGGCGATGATGACGAGCAGCATCGGGGTGACGAAGCGGCGTCCGTCTTTCTTCACCGTCAGCCTGTCGCCGTTGTACTCGTTGCTCACGGGCAGGATGCGTCGCATGAAGCGCATGAACCGGCCATTGGCTGGGTCGGACTCACCGTGGGTGAACGCTTGGCGGTAGGCGAGGTAGAGGAGCAGCGCGCCGAAGACCCAGAAGATCCACGAGAAGTTCTCGATGAGCGCGGCGCCCACCGCGATGAAGATCCCGCGCATGATGAGCGCGATGACGATGCCGATCATCAGCACTTTCTGCTGGTAGATCTTCGGCACCGCGAAGCCGGTCATGACGATGAGGAAGACGAACAGGTTATCGACTGACAGAGCCTTCTCGGTGAGGTAGCCGGCGAAGTACTCGCCGCCGAAGTCCCAGCCCGAGACGAGGCCGATGCCGACACCGAACAGCAACGCGAGGCCGATGTAGAAGGCCGACCAGCGAGCGGATTCGCCCAGGGTCGGTTCGTGGGGCTTTCGCACGTGCGCGTAGAACTCGTACACGAAGAACGCGATGGTGACCGCGATCGTGATGAGCCAGACCGTCAGGGTGACGTTCACAAGGGACTCCTGCCTTGGCGTTGATGATCAGATCTACGCCAAGGTCTTCTCCATCCCCGTCGCCGAGAACCGGTGACCCGGGACGCGAGAGCGTCCGTAATGACGAGCCGACCGTGGTGGAGTACTCCCCTTGGTTACGCGCGACGATACCGGAATCGCAGTTCCTGTCTCTGGGAAGGGGCTGGGAGCTGGGGTTTTCGACGTAGCCGCCCCGATGGCGCTCCCGGCTGCGAGGATGGCACGATGAGCGATTCGCGCGAAGCACGGGCAGAGCAGCGGCGCCAGGACGGCCCCAATGACGAGGCCGTCGAGGAAGAGATCGAGATCGAGTTTGAAGAGGTCGTCGGCGAGGGTGCCGAGCGGCTCCACCGTACCCTTCGCGCGACTCTGGTCACGGGCTTTCTGGGCGGTGTCGAAGTCGGCATCGGGGTGCTGGTCTACCTCGGCATCCTGTACCAGACGGGTGATCAGCTTCTCGCGGGCCTCGGATTCAGCATCGGTCTGATCGCGCTCCTGCTCGCCCACAGCGAGCTGTTCACCGAGAACTTCCTGCTGCCGATCGCCGCGCTCGTGGCGCGGGAAGGCACATGGCTCGACCTGGCCAAGCTCTGGGGAGGCACGCTGCTATCCAATCTGCTCGGCGGCTGGCTGATCATGGCGATCATCGTTCTCGCCTTTCCTGACTGGCACCCGGTCCTCGCCGAGACCGCCGAACACTTCATCGAGGCGCCTCTCACCCTCGAGTTTGCGGCCCTCGCAATTCTCGGCGGTGCCGTCATCACTCTTATGACGCGGATGCAGACGGGCACCGAATCCGTGCCCGCGAAGATCGCGGCGGCCGTGGCAGGCGGCTTCGTCCTCGCCGGCTTTCAGCTGTTCCACTCGATCCTCGACTCGCTGTTCGCCTTCGGAGCGATCATCAGCGGAGCACCGATCACGTACCTCGACTGGCTGCTCTGGTTCCTGCCGGTTCTCCTCCTGAACCTGGCTGGCGGCGTCTTGCTCGTCACGCTCCTGCGCATCGTGCGGACCGGCGAGCTGTTCGAGCTCCGGCGGCGCAAGAACGCCGGCCGCGCTTAGCACCTGGCGCTAGTTACGAGCGGTGGTCAACGACGCATCCGCCGACGACGCGGGCGTATCGAGGGAAGACGCCCGAGCAGCCGCCGACGCTGCTCGGGGACGACGACCGGGACAGGAGCAGTCACGATCGCATCAACCGCCAGTGATCCGTTTGTCGGTCCGACGATCGGGATGGGCGTGGTCGGGGTCGGTGCGAGCGGCGAGACCGGCATCCGCAGGAGTGCGCGCCGTGCGTAAAGGTACGCGGGCACGAGCACGAGCGTGGCACCGATCCAGGCGAGCGGGTTGCTCCAGACGATGCCGATGAACCCGAACATCGCGCCCAGCACGATCGCTGCGCCCACGCGCATGACGAGTTCGACGATCCCCGTGATGGTCGGGATCAGGGCGTGGCCCAGGCCCTGCAAGGCGCCGCGGAGCACGAACAGGATGCCGAGCGCGGCATAGCTGAAGGCGTTGACGACGAGCATCGTGGCGGCCATCGAGACGACGTTCTCGACCCCGCGGCCCACGAAGAGCTCGATGATCTGCCTCCCGAAGGCGACGAGCGCCACGCCGAGCACGACAGACGCGATCGTCGAGATCACCAGAGATTGCCTGACGCCGCGTAGGATGCGATCCGGTCGCCGAGCGCCGAAGTTCTGGGCGACGTACATCGACACGGCGAGACCTAGCGACTGGAGAAGAGCCACCGCGAGGCCATCGACCCGCGAGGCAGCGGTGTAGGCGGCGACTTCGGCGGTGCCCAGCTCGTTCAGGCGCACCTGCACCGTCAGGGTGCCGATCGCGATGATCGACGCCTGGAAGCCCATCGGCAAACCGAGCCGCAGGTGGTTGAGCACCTCCGCGCGGCGAAGTCGCCAGTCGGCGCGGTGCACATGCAGAGCAGGAGCCCGCCGGCGCACGTAGTCCAGGCACCAGATCACTGAGAGAGCCTGGGCGATGACGGTGGATGCCGCGGCTCCGGCGACTCCCCACTGGAGGGGTCCGACGGTGACGATGACGAAGGCGACGTTGAGCGCGCACGCGATGCTCAGGAACACCAGGGGCGTGCGGGAATCGCCGATCGCCCGGATGATCGCCGAGAGGTAGTTGAAGAACATGATCGCGCCCGACCCGAGGAAGCTCACCTGCGCGAACACCGTTGCTTGCGGAATCAGAGCGGGGGGCGTCTGCATCAGCACGAGGAGCGGTTCGGCGACCAGTGGTGCGACAACGGTCAGGACAACGGATGCTGCCGCCGTGAGCACCGTCCCGACAGCTACGGACCGGCGCACTGCAGCGCCGTCGTGCGCGCCGAACGCCTGCGCCGTCGGGATCGCGAACCCCGTCGTCATGCCCCACGCAAAGCCGAGCAAGAGGAACAGCAGGCTGCCCGTCGCCCCGACCGCCGCGAGCGCGTCAACGCCGAGCTGGCGCCCGACAACGATCGCATCGACGAACTGGTAGAGCTGCTGCACCACGTTGCCGATGAGCAGCGGCACCGAAAAGAGAAGGATCACCCGCCACGGGTGCCCGGTGATCAGGCTGCGCGCCATTCGTGCCCTCGAGTCTTGCGTCGGAGATGGGGAAGACGGTGTCGTTGAGGGCACCGTTGCTCAGTTTATCGAATCGATTCGAGGCGAGGCAAGAGGGAGTCAGCGATCTGCGCCGCGAAACAATAGCGGGAAGCGATGGGCCAAGTTCTGCCCGGATACGTCAGAGCTACCGACTCGCAGCCGAAAGACCCCGGACCTATTGTAGGAACCGCTGGAAGATGTCCATGTGGCCCGTGTCGGGGATGGATTTACAGCGACAGATGGCCGCCGATTCGCCTCCACTCTCCGGCTTGAGTTGTCCATGAGACGACCGCGTGCCTCACTGACGCGGTGAGGGCAGCAGGCTGAGTCCGCTGTCGTCGACGACGAGCACGTCGCCCTCGTCGGTGATCGTGATGGCTTGGGCAGTGCCGTGTACGGTGCCGACCTCCTGCCATGACCCAGCCCCCGTGACGGTCCAGATCGTGTCGTTGGCATCAACGCCGACCAACCGCTGGCGGTCCGGGGAGGCTGCCATGAGGAACAGGTTGGGTGCGTCGGTGAGAGCCGCGAAGCTCTCACCGCGGTCCGTGCTGACCTGCGGGCCGTCAGGAGTGACCGCGATGATCCGACCGACTGCATCCACCTCCAGACCGAAGGCGAGCAGGGTGCTACCGGTGGGCGACCACGAGACACCGCCGTCCGTGCTGATGAGCACGGCGCCGTCTCCGGCGTCTTGCCCATAAAGGGTGCCGTCCGGGCCGGCGGTGAGGGCGTGGAAGTCTTTCTCTCCGGTGAACGCGACCGGCTCCCAGGTCTCGCCGCCGTCTTGGCTGCGGATGATGCCGAGGTTCCTCTCCCCCAGCTCGGCGGGTGTGTTGCGGCCGGGGTGGCCGGAAGCGATCAGATCCCCATTCAGCGCGGTGAGCCCCATCGCGTCGAAGTCGTTACCGCCGACACGAGGACCGATCTCGCCGTCCGCGGTGGCAGTGAAGATGCCTTCGTGGGTGCCGAGGAGGAACCCGTCCCCGTCAGGTGCGGGAACGATGGCGTGCACGTGGGCAACAACCTGGGCGTGTTCGGCACCGGTGGAGGGCGGTGCAGCAGCTGCACAGCCGGTGAGAGTCAGAGCAGAAAGCGCGACAAGACTCGTTGTCGCGCGAAGGGGCATGCGCATACGCACCCTTTCGAGTCCAGGGTGAGGACGCCCTCGGGTGGGGCGTCCTCACCGGGTGCGGTCAGAGCTGCGCGAGCAGCTCCTGCATGGTGGCGATCTCCGCGGTCTGCGTGTCGATGATGGTCTGCGCCATCGCGATCGCGTCCGGATTCTGCCCGTTATCGACTTCATCCTGCGCCATAGTGATGGCGCCTTCGTGGTGCATCGTCATCTGTTCGAGGAACAGCCGCGACGCCTCCGCTCCGGTAGCCGCTTCCAGCGCCGCCATGTCGTCGCCGCTCATCATGCCGCCGCCGTGGTCCATGCCTTCCATGGAGCCGGTGTCGCTATCGGCACCCCACTCTTCCAGCCATGATTGCAGCTGGTCGATCTCGGGCTGCTGGGCGGCTTTAATATCGGAGGCCAGGGTGAGGACACCCGGGTCGATGCCTTCCTTGTCCAGGACCATGTCCGACATCTCGACGGCCTGTTCGTGGTGCGGGATCATCATCTGCGCGAACATCACATCCGCGTCATTGAAGTCCGCCGTCGCGGCAGACGAGGAGGACGACGGGGCCGAGCTGCCGTGGTCCATGCCAGGCATGGACTCTGAGCCGGAGTCGCCGGCGCAGCCCGCGAGAGTGAGCGCAGCGGCGAGGGTGAGTGCGGCGGTTGCCGCGGTACGAATCTTCATCAGAGTTCTCCAATACAGGGGTACGTGAAGCAGCGCCGGTCAGGATGACGGGCGTGCGGGTGCAAGAGCCAGCACAAAGGTCCGGCCCCGGACGCATCACGTACGGCTGATGCAGAGAACGGTGAGTGAAGGAGGCCGCAGGGCCGGCCCGGTAAACAGCGCCGACGCGACCGAGGATCTTGGTCGAGGGAGGATCGACAACCATCGCATGGCCGCGCCGGGCCGCACCAGCAACAGCACGGTCACCAGCAATGCCAGCACGCACGCCATCGCGAGCATGGTGGAGTGTCCGTTGCCGCAATCCGCGCACGGCTCATCAGTTGCGGTGGTGCCGGCGTGGTGATCGCCGGCACCTGTCGTGGCAGAAGCGGTGGCGGTGGTCTGATGACTGGTGTCGGTGGCGGTGTGGGTGTTGAGGGAATGCATGGCCAGCAGGCCCACGATGATCGCGCCGGTGACTGCGACGAGCAGCAGGAGGGTGCGAGCCATGGAGCGGCCGGTGTGGACCCGGTCCGTCAGTGCGATCAGCGACATGTCACCTCCCTCCCTTACACGCTACGTCAGACCGGTCAGCGACGGATGACCGCGTCGGGGCTGAGATCCAACCGGCGCAGCAGCTGAGCGTTGAGAGCGACGACGATCGTGGACAGCGACATGAGGATCGCGCCCACCGACATCGGCAGCACGAACCCGATCGGGGCGAGGATGCCGGCGGCCAGCGGCACCGAAATGAGGTTGTACCCGGCAGCCCACCACAAGTTCTGCTTCATCTTCCGGTAGCTCGCGCGGGACAGCTCGATCACCGACAGCACCGAGCGGGGGTCATCGCTCGCGAGGATGACGCCGGCCGACGCGATCGCCACGTCCGTGCCGGCACCGATGGCGATACCGACATCCGCCTGCGCGAGAGCGGGCGCGTCATTCACACCGTCGCCGACCATCGCGACCTTCCGGCCCTCATCCTGCAGCTGCTTCACCTTGGACGCCTTGTCCTCCGGCCGCACACCCGCGAAGAACCGGTCGATGCCAAGTTCAGCGGCCACGGACGCGGCGACGGCCTCGGCGTCGCCGGTGATCATCACGACCTGCACGTTTCGGGCGTGCAGTGCGTCGATCGCCTGCCGGGACTCGGGACGGATCTCATCGGCCAATCGGAGCGCGCCGGCGACCTTCCCATCAACGAGGACGTGCAGGATGATCGCACCCTCCTCCCGCCAGGCGTCCGCGATCGGCAGCTCCTGGCCACCGGTCTGCTCGAGCAGGTACGGTCCGCCCACCTGCACCACCTGGCCGTCGACGGTCGCGCGGACACCGACCGCGGGTGAGGACTCGAAGTCCGTCGACCTGGGCACGGACAGGTCCTTCTCCCGCGCGGCGGTGACGATGGCACGGGCCAGCGGATGCTCGGAATCAGACTCCGCAGCGGCCGCGAGAGCCATCAGCCGGTCCGCATCCATCCCGTCGACCGGTTCCACCGCGGTGACGGCGGGAGCGCCCTTGGTGAGAGTGCCGGTCTTGTCGAACAACACCGTGTTCACGGTGCGCATACTCTCCAACGCCAGACGGTCCTTGATCAACACCCCGCCCCGGGCAGCGCGCTCGGTGGCGATGGACACCACCAGCGGGATCGCCAGACCCAGGGCGTGCGGGCAGGCGATCACCAGAACCGTGATAGTGCGAATCACCGCGTCATCGGGGAGCCCGACTACCGTCCACACGACCGCGGTGATGGCCGCGGCGATCAGCGCGAACCAGAACAGCCACCCGGCGGCACGGTCGGCGAGACGCTGCGCTTTCGAGGACGAGTTCTGCGCCTCGGTAACCAGGCGTTGGATGCCGGCGAGGGCAGTGTCCTCCCCCACCGCGCTGATCTCGACACGGATTCCGGAGTCGGTGGCGACGGTGCCGGCCACGACCGCGTCCCCATCGCTGCGGCGGACCGGCTTGGATTCGCCGGTGATCATCGACTCGTCCATGCTCGCCGAACCCTGCACCACCCGACCGTCAGCCGGAACCCGCCCACCAGGGCGGACCACTACAACGTCACCGACCTGCAGATCCGCGGGCGCGACGGTGACAGTGGTGTCCCCGTCGACCTTCTCCGCCTCGTCGGGGAGGAGCGCAGCGAGGGAGTCCAGTGCCGAGGTGGTCTGCGCGAGCGACCGCATCTCGATCCAGTGCCCAAGGAGCATGATGACGATCAGCAGCGCCAGCTCCCACCAGAAGTCCAGCTCGTGATCCAGCAGCCCGAGACTCGCCCCCCATGACGCGACGAACGCGACGGTGATCGCCAGCCCGATCAGCAGCATCATGCCGGGCTTACGGGCACGCAGTTCGCTGACCGCGCCGGTCAGGAACGGGGCACCACCCCACACATACATGACGGTGCCGAGAACCGGGGAGATCCACCCCACCAACGCTGCGTCGGGGAGGGAATAGCCGAGCAGCATCGAGAACATGCCCGAGAACGCCACCACCGGGACGGCGAGGATCAGGTTGATCCAGAACAATCGACGGAACCGTGCGACATGGTCCGCGCCGTGCCCGGCATGCCCACCATGAGCACCGTGCTGCATCCCCGCGTGCGCGCCGCCGTGTCCCTCATCAGGGCTGTTCTGCGTGGTGTGGTGTGCGTGCGGGTTGTCGACGGTGTCGGATTCGGCGACGGTCTCGCGCAGCTCCTGCGCAGTGTCATCACCGCCGGCGCCGGTAGCCGTGGGGTGGTGGTGTGCGTGGTGATCGTGCTGGCTCATGATGAGCGTCCTTCCACTGTTCACATCCAGCAGATGCAGGTCAGACCCGGGCGGAAACGCGGGCCGGTTCAGGGGTAGCGGTCGTCGAGCTCGCCGGGATGGTGCGGAACCCGCGCAGGCGCAGACTGTTCGTGACGACGAACACCGAGGACAAGGCCATCGCGGCCGCGGCAACCAGCGGGTTCAGCAACCCGGCCATCGCGACCGGGATCGCGGCGACGTTGTACGCGAACGCCCAAAACAGGTTGCCCTTGATCGTCCCCAGGGTGCGGCGTGCCAACCGGATCGCGTCAGCGACGACCAGCAGGTCACCCGAGACCACGGTGATATCGCTCGCAGCGATCGCGGCATCCGTTCCCCCGCCCATCGCGAGACCGAGGTCAGCGGCAGCGAGAGCAGCGGCGTCGTTGACCCCGTCACCGACCATCGCCACCACACGCCCGTCGCCCTGTAGCTGGCGGACCACGTCGAGCTTCCCGGCCGGGGTTACCCCGGCGTGCACCTGGTCGATGCCGACCTGTCGAGCGATCTCCCGTGCAGCGCCATCGTTGTCGCCGGTGAGCAGCACCGGTGTCATACCCAACGCCCGGAACCGGGCGACCGCCTCCGCGCTGGTGGGTTTGACTGTGTCGGCGACCGCGATGATGCCCAGGTGGGTGCCGTCACGACCGATGGCGACGACGGTCGCTCCCGCGGTTTGCAGCTCGTCGGCGTCGTGCTGCAGCTGCGCGGTGGGGTGAATGCTCCACTGCTCCTGCAGCCAAGACGGACGGCCGGCGACGACGAGAGAGCCTGCGACGATGCCCTGCACCCCGAACCCGGCGTGAGAGTCGAACGTCTCCGCCGGCGGGACGGGGACGCTTCCGGCGACGATCGCGCGGGCAACAGGATGCTCCGACCCGAACTCCACCGCCGCGGCCGCGGCCAGCAGCTGCTCCCGGGTGACTCCGGGTGCGGGGTGGACGGCTGTGACGGCCATGGTTCCCGTGGTGACGGTGCCGGTCTTGTCCAGCACGATCGTGTCGACCGTGCGGGTTTGCTCCAGTACCTGCGGTCCCCGGATGAGGATTCCCATCTGAGAGCCGCGACCGGTGCCCACCAACAGAGCGGTCGGCGTGGCCAGCCCGAGCGCGCACGGGCACGCGATGATGAGCGTCGCGATCGCGGCGGTGAACGCCAGCTCCACAGACCCGCCGACCAGCAGCCAGCCCGCGAACGCGGCGATAGCCAGCATCATCACGATGGGCACGAAGATCCCGGACACCCGGTCCGCGAGACGCTGCACGCGGGCTTTGCCGGTCTGCGCCTCCTCCATCAGCCGCCGCATCCGCGACAGTTCGGTGTCCACGCCCACGCGGGTGATCTCCACCGTAAGCCGGCCGCCGACGTTGACCGTCGCACCCACCACACGGGAACCCGCACCGACCTCAACCGGGGCCGATTCGCCCGTGAGCATGCTCGCATCAATCGCCGAGGACCCGTCGACGACGAGTCCATCGGAGGGGATCTTCTCCCCCGGCCGCACCAGAACGGCATCCCCCACCATCAGCTGGCTGACCGGGACTCGCTGTTCCACACCATCGACGAGCTTGACGGCGTCTTTCGCTCCCAGCTCCAGCAAAGCGCGCAGCGCCTCAGAGGACGACTTGCGGGCGCGGGCCTCGGCGTACCGGCCCGCGAGGATGAACACCGTCACCAACGCGGCGACCTCGAGGTAGATCTCATGCCCGCCCGCCCGCGGGGTGCCGATGAGAGTAAACGTCATCGTCATCCCGGGCATACCGGCGCCACCAAAGAACAGGGCATACAGCGACCAGCCGAACGCGGCAATCACCCCGACGCTAATGAGCGTGTCCATCGTGGCGGCACCGTGACGGGCGTTAACCGCCGCAGCACGGTGAAACGGCCACGCGCCCCACACCGCCACCGGGGCGGTGAGGGTGAGCGCCAGCCACTGCCAGAACTCGAACTGCAGCGCGGGAATCATCGACAGCACCGCGACCGGCACCGACAAAGCGGCGCTGATCAGCAGACGCTGCCGCAGCGAAACCAGATCGCGGTCCACCGGCGCACCGGGTTCACCCGCAGCCTCGACGACCGTCGGCGCAGGAAGCGCCGCTTGGTAGCCGGCGGATTCGATCGCCGCGATCAATGTGGCCGAATCGACGTCCTCACCGCGCACGCGAGCCTTCTCGGTGGCGTAGTTGACGGTCGCTTCCACACCCGGCAGCTTGTTGAGCTTCCGCTCGATCCGCGTCGCACACGACGCGCAGGTCATCCCGGCGATGTCGAGCTCGACATCGACCATGCTCATGACGGGCTGCCGGCCACGGCGTAGCCAGCCTCCTCCACCGCCGCCTCCACGGCAGCAGCAGGGATCGCCGTCGAGCTGCGGATCGTCACCCGCGACGCGCCGCCCGCGTTCAGGTCCACCGACACACCCTCGACCCCGTCGATCGCGGACAACTCCTCGGTGACGCTCGACACGCAGTGCGAGCAGGTCATCCCCGTCACCAGCACGTCAGCCGTCACGGCCGCCGTGGCCGCATCCGCGGTCTCGGGGGTTGATGCGGTCGCGCAGCAGGCGCAACCAGCGCCGGTGTCCTTCAAGCCCAGGTCGTTGCGGTTCTCGGTGTTCATCATCGTCTCCTCGTCGTGAGTGGGCAGGTGGGTCAGGAACGGACCAGACGGGCGATCGCCTCGTTGGCTTCGCGGATCTTCTCGTCCGCAACGGCACCACCCTCGGCGCTGGCTTCGGCAACACAGTGCGAAAGATGGTCACCCAACAAAGACAGCGCGACGGACTCAAGGGCCTTCGTGGCCGCCGAGACCTGCGTGAGGATGTCGATGCAGTACTTGTCCTCCTCGACCATCCGCGCGATCCCACGAACCTGACCCTCCACGCGACGCAGCCGCTTCAGAAGGTCATCCTTGCTCGCCGTGTAACCATTCATGGCAAGTACCATACCCCCCTACCGTATGTAGAGCAAGCGATTCGATTCACGGACTCACCCAGAAACCTTCAGTGACTTGGGGGACGGAGATCGCCGGGCAAATGCGGTGAAGCGACAGCAGGCAGCACCGCACGGATTGGTCAGTGGCTGTAGGTTCCCGCTCGAGATGGCGAGGAATGCCGCGATTCCACGGTAGTTGGCTGGGGTTTCGGGTTCAGGATTCCGCGAGTAGTGGCGGATTCTTACAAGAGCTCATGGCCGTCGCGGCGATCGGCTACACACCATGCAGCGTGTCCGAACCGGCAGCGACGCGCTCTCCCCGGCCGCAGCAGCGCCCCCCGACGTGAACGGGAATACTCTCGTCAATCGGGGAGCTCCGGCAGGCGTCATCCTCCGCCGGGCAGATGCTCGAGGTGCCCGATGGCCTCCTCGAGCAGTTCGGAGACGTGGTCGTCGAAGAGCGAGTAGTGGATGTGCCGGCCGTCGCGCGTGCCAAGGACCAGGCTCAGATGCCGCAGCAGCCGCAAATGGTTCGATGTGGTCGTCTGTCCGATGTGCAGCTGTTCGCTGAGGTCGGTCACGGTGCTCGGCTGAACACTCAGCGCGCTCAGAATGCGCAGCCGCACAGGTGACGCCAGTGCCTGCATGATCTCGGCGAGACGCTCAGCATCCGCTACGGACAGGGTGCCTGCTTCCCGACGCGTCTCAGTACCGGCCATGCTCACCATTGTGCCCTCCGATCACGATAATCATTCACAACTACAATATATCATGATCTTGTGATGTATCCTGGTCGCATGACTGCTTCTTCCCCGACGACTACCGCGCCCGCTGCGGAGACGCACGACCATTCCCACGGTTCGGCCCGGTGGGAGCTGTGGTTCGCGATCGCCGCGGGCGTGACCTACGCCGGCGGGATGATCGCCGAGTTCGCGTTGGGGCTGCCGATGGTCGGGTGGCCGTTGGTGTTCTTCCTCGCCACCTACTTCTTCGGTGGGTTCTTCACGTTCCGCACCGCGATCGCCTCGACGATGCGAGGGAAGTTCGAGGTCGACTTCCTCATGCTGGTGGCCGCGATCGGCGCCGCCCTCATCGGCCGGTGGGCGGAAGGGGCGGTGCTGCTGTTCCTGTTCAGCCTCGGCCACGCGCTCGAGGAATACGCCCTCAGCCGTGCCAGCAAGTCCATCGAGTCCCTGGCCGAGCTCGCTCCCCGCAGCGCCCTGGTGCGCCGCGGCGGGGACGAGCCGGTGGAGGTGCCGGTGGAGGAGATCGTCGTCGGGGACATCGTCGTCATCCGCCCGAACTCCCGCATTCCCTCAGACGGGTTCGTGATCTCCGGGGTGTCCGCGGTGGATCAGTCCGCGGTCACCGGGGAGTCGATTCCGGTGGAGAAGGAGCCGGTGGCCGACCCGGAGCGGGCGATGCGCACCGTCGACACCCTGCCCGCCGCCAACCGTGTGTTCGCCGGCACCGTGAACGGGTCCGGCGTGCTCGAGGTCGAGGTCACCGCGACCTCCGCGGACTCGACGCTCAGCAAGGTCGTCAAGCTCGTCCGCTCCGCCGACCAGGCCGCCTCCCCCACACAGCAGTTCATCGACCGGTTCCAGCGTTGGTACGTGCCCGCCGTGATCCTCGGGGTCGCCGTCACCCTCCTGATCTCCTGGCTCGCGTTCGCGCAACCGTTCCCCGACGCGTTCTACCTCGCCATGACCGTGCTCGTCGCCGCCAGCCCCTGCGCGCTCGCGATCGCAACCCCGGCCGCGGTGCTGGCAGGGGTCGCCCGTGCTGCGCGTGCCGGGGTGCTCGTCAAGGGCGGCGCCCCGCTCGAGACGCTCGGGCGGGTCAAGGCGATGGCGTTCGACAAGACCGGCACCCTGACCTGGGGTGCCCCCCGGGTGACGTCCGTCACCCCCGCCGCCGACGTGCCCGAGTCCGAGCTGATCCGCACTCTGGTCGCTGTCGAAGCGCTCAGCGATCACCCGCTGGCCGAGGCGATCGTCCGCGACCTCGAGCCCCGCGTCCCCCAGGCCGAGCGCCTCACCGCGACAGACCTGAACGCGGTCGTCGGGCGTGGCGTCACGGCGACGATCGACGGCGAGCGGGTCGACGTCGGCAACCTGCGCATGTTCGACGAGCAGCAACTCGCGCTGACCGGCACGCTCTCCGACGCGTACACGCAGGCGCGGGACTCCGGGCAGACGCTGATGATCATCCGCCGTGGCGACCGGTTCCTCGGCATCGTCGGCGTGATGGATGCGTCCCGCGCGGAGTCCGCCCAGGTGCTCAGCGCGCTCCGGGGCGCGAACGTGGGGCAGCTCGTGATGATCTCCGGCGACAACCAGCGCGTCGCCGACGCGGTCGGCCGGGAAGTCGGCGTCGACACCGCGATCGGCGAACTGCTCCCCGAGGACAAAGTCGCTCAGATCACCCGCCTCGCCGAAACCCACCGACCGATCGCGATGGTCGGCGACGGCGTCAACGACGCCCCCGCGATGGCCCGCGCCGACGTCGGCATCGCGATGGGCGCCGCCGGCTCCACCGTCGCGTTGGAAACCTGCGACATCGCGCTGATGAGCGACGACCTCGGCCGCGTCCCGTTCGCCGTGCGGCTCAGCCGCGCCACCAGCCGCATCATCCGGCAGAACCTCATCGCCAGCCTCGCGATCGTCGCGTTCCTCATCCTCGCCACCTTCCTCGGCCTGAACATCGGCGCGGTCGTACTCATCCACGAAGGCTCCACCCTGATCGTCGTCGGCAACGCACTCCGCCTGCTCAACTTCGAGCGCGGCAAAGAGCACCACGGCATCGACCACGAAGACAGGCCCACCGCTTGAGAGACTCAGCCGGCGCAGGCGACGGCCTCCCTTGCGCGGCTATGTGGCCCAGCAGGATTGCACGGTGCCGGTCGTTGCCTGCGCGACGGTCGGGATGGTCTCCACGAGTGCTCGTGTGATCTCCTCGGACGCGGGGTACTCGATGACCCGCCAACCGACGATGCCGAAGTCCTCATCCAATGCCTGCACCGCGCATGCGAACGACGTCCCAGCGGGTGGCGTGGCTTGGAAGGATACGGTCACGGTGCGCGCATCGACCAGCTCGTATCCGGTCTCGTCGAATCCGACGTCGTCGAGCGAGTTCGAGACAGTCAGCCACGAAAGCCCGGCGACAGACAGGATTGCCGCCGTCGCGACGGTGACCCAGAACACGCGGCGGCGGATGGGCCGCGGTCCCCGACCGTAGCGGTCGGCGAGCTCCTCTTTCGTCGTCACGTAGTGCGCCCTATCTGCGGCTGCGAGCATCGCGGTCGGCGAGCTCGGTGAGGCGTGCGTTGTAGGCCTCGAGCTCGGCTTCGCCGGTGCGGTCGGCGTGCCGGTCTCGCCGCTTGGTCTCGCGGTCGTCGCTGCGACTCCACTGAATCGCGACCGTGATCGCGAGGATCAGGGTGGGGATCTCACCGATCGACCACGCGATACCGCCGCCGGTGTACTGATCCTCGAGCGGTGTGACACCCCAGGTGCGACCCATCGACCCGAACCAGTCGGCGACCATCAGCCCCGACTGCATCATGATGGCGATGCCGAAGAACGCGTGCATCGCCATCACACCGATGAGCAGCAGCAGCCTGCCGGCGTAGGGAAGCCGCCACGGCACCGGGTCGATGCCGATCAGGGAGAGCGCGAACAGGTAGCCGGTGATGAGGAAGTGCGCGATCATCCACTGGTGGCCGAGGTGGTCGTACAGCGACCAGCGGAACAGGTCGGTGTAATAGAACACCCACAGTGAGCCGATGAACAGGGCGGCCGCGACGAACGGGTTCGTCAGGATGCGGGCGACGGGCGAATGCACCGCCCACAGGATCCACTCCCGCCCGCCGCGGGTGCCGTCGTCGCGTTTGCGGATCGCCCGGGCGGCGAGGGTCACCGGGGCGCCGGCGACCAGCAGCACCGGGATCGCCATCGTGAGCAGCATGTGCCCCACCATGTGCATGCTGAACAGGTAGTCCTGGTAGACGTTGACGACGCCGCCGGTGACCCAGACCAGCAGCACCATGCCGGCGACCCACATGATCGTGCGATACACAGGCCACGCGTCGCCGCGCCGGCGCAGCCGCCACACCCCGGCGAGATAGAAGAAGATCGCGAACCCGGCGAGCACCGCCCACAACATGTCCACGTTCCACGCGGTGACCCACCGTTCGATCGTGAGCTCCGGGGGCAGCGGGGCACCGGTGAGGCGTTCTGCCGGCGAGGGGATCTCGGGAAGCGGGGCCGGGTTCGGTGGCGGAGTGCGGGCCAGCGCTGCGGCGGCGCCGCTGGCCACACCCATCAGTGCCAGCTCGAACGCGATGAGCATCCAGAAAGGGCGGGATGCCGCGTCGGAGCTGCGCATCCTGCCGATCAGGCGGGTGCGGTACCACGCCCCGAAGAGGCCGAGGCCGACGAGCGCGACGACCTTGATGCCCAAGATCGCGCCATAGGGCGAGAGCAGATCGGACCACTCCTGCAGGCCGATGGCGGCGCGCACCGTGCCGGACACGGCGACGAGCACGAACGCGGCCAGAGCGATGCTCGAGTAGCGGGCGACGAGATCGGGGATGCGGCGACGGTCGAGGGCTGGACGGACGGCGATGAGCAGCAGGAGCCCGCCGAGCCACACCGCGGCGCCGATGATGTGCAGGATGAGCGCCATCATCGCCTCGTGGTGGAAGGCGTCATCGCCGGAGTGCCCCTGCGTGCCCATCGGCACGAGCGAGGCCACCGCCACCAGGGCGACCAGAAGCGTCCCGACCCAGGACCGCACGGCGAATGTCAGGACGGTGAGGGCGGCGCCGGCGACCGTCGTGATCAGCCATGTCCTGCCGACCTCGAGCTCGACGAGGAACCGGCCGAGCTGGGCACCGAACTGGGGGCCTGCGTCGATGGCCGGGTTGAACACGCTGAGAAGCGTGAGGAACCCGGTCGCGCCCGCGGCCACGGTGAACAGGGCTGCAGAGATCGACGCGGTATCGAGGGCGACGTCGAACTCGCGCTCACCGGCCCGCAGCGTGAACAAGGCGGTCACGAGCACACCGACCATGCCCGCGGCGGCGAGATTCACGACCAGTTTCGTGACCGGAAGCCCCCAGCGCACAACAGGGCCGGCGTCGCCGAGTGGGATCTGCGCAGCACCCCCACCGAACCACAACGCCCCGACCAAGGCGATGAGTGCGACCCCGCCGAGGATCGCAGGCCCTGCGACCCGCAAGACGCGAGGAGTCAATCCTGTCGCGGTCGGAGTGACCGCTGTCCGCGTTCAGTGGCATCCGCACCCGTGGTGGCGGGAATCGAGAGTATCGGGGTCATGTGCGTGCTTTCGGCTCGGGCAAGAGGGCGGGGCAGGGGTGCGGGGTCATGTGAGCCCGGAGTAGGAGTGGAGGCCCTGGAAGAACATGTTCACGATCGTGAAGTTGAACAGCACCGCGACGAACCCGATGATGGACAGCCAGGCGGAGCGGGTGCCGCGCCAGCCGCGGGTCGCGCGGGCGTGGATGTAGCCGGCGTAGAGCACCCAGATCACGAACGTCCACACCTCCTTGACATCGAAGCCCCAGTAGCGACCCCAGGAGTCGTTGGCCCAGATCGCGCCGGCGATCAGGGTGAACGTCCAGAACACGAACCCCACGATCGCGAACCGGTACGCGAGGGACTCGAGCACGTCGGCGGCGGGCAGAGTGCGCAGAAACCCAAGACCGTCGGCGCGGGCAGTGTCCGAGGATGCTCGGGTGCGGCGCTCCCGGCGGGCCTGCAGGAGCTGGGTGATGGAGATGCCGCAGGCGATCGCGAACAGGGCGGTGGCCAGGGACGCGACGAAGACGTGGATGACCAGCCACACGCTCTTGAGCGGATCCATCAGCGGAACGACCTCGACGTAGAACGAGACCGTCGCGCCACCCAGCAGCAGCACCACCATGCCGATCAGGAACGCACCGAGGAAGCGGAGGTCGTAGCGGCGCAGCACCAGCAGGTAGACGGCCACGATCAAGACCGTGCCGGTCAGCGCGAACTCGTACATGTTCGCCCACGGCACCCGCTCCGCGGCGATGCCGCGCAGGATGGTGCCGGCCAGGTGGAACAGGAACGCGAGGACCGTCAGCGACGTCCCGATCCGCGCCCACAGCAGCCGTTGACGCTGCGCGGGCGGCGTGCGAACACTGTCCACCGACCCACTCTGGGCGTTGTCCGTCTGCTGGCCCGCCCGGGCGGGAGCGCCGGCCAGGACCGGCTCCCGCTGCGGGACGCTGGCGGGGACGGAGCGCCCGGCCAGGTCGATGGTGTACGCGATGAACGCGAGCAGGTAGGTGGCGATCGCCGTCCACACCAGCAGCAGTGAGATGCCGTCGAGGGAGAGCGCGTCGGTTCCGGTCATGGCAGGGTCGTCCTCTTCGTCGTTGCGGTCAGGGGGTGCCCGCGAGCGGGGTGGCGCGGTAGATCCGTGCACATCGGTCAGCCCGCGTTCGCTTCCAGCCAGGCCAGCGAGTCCACGGCGGTTCCGTCGAGGTAGACCTCGAAGTGCAGATGGTTCGCGGTGGAGCGTCCCGTGCTGCCGACGAGTCCGACCAGCTGCCCGGCCGTGACGGTCTGCCCGGCGGCGACCTGCCGGCTTCCGGTCTGCATGTGCGGGTACACCGTGCTCACCTGTTGCCCGTTCAGCACGGACTCCACCACCACGGTCACCCCGTATCCGCCGTAGCTGTCCTGCGAGATCCGCACGACGCCGTCGACGGACGCGTAGACGGGGGTTCCGCCGGCAGCGACCATGTCGGTGCCCATATGCGCGCCGCCTCGAGCACCGAAGCGGTCGGTCACGGTGAACGGACCGCCCACCGGCCACCGCACGGCTCCACTGCCTTGGGGCACGATGCTGTAGTCGAAGGGCACCGAGGCGACTTGTGCGGAGGCGCGGGCACGTTCTGCGGCTGCTTCTGCCGCCTTCTTCTGGTCGATCTCCGCCTGGGTGGTGGCCGAGTAGCTCTCCCGTGTGAGCTGCGTCCCAGTCGCGTCGGAGGCGACGATCAAGGATTGCGCGTCCTCGGACGCGACTTGCTGCAGTGTCGGGATCTCGAGGTCCGCCGGCTGCCAGGCGGCATACGCGGGGAGGGCGAAGGTGGCGATCAGGCCGGTGACCACCGTCAGGACCGCCAGGGAGCGCACTGGGCGCAGCGCGATTACCCGACCACGGGCGGACGTTTCTGCGGGCGGGCGCCGTGGGGGCGGGTGGTGATGCTGGTGACTGGCGGGGTTGCGGCGCGGCGGAGGCTGCGGCGCGTGGGGGGCGTCTGGGGCTGGTCGCCGCCGCCGGGTGGGGTGGTCTGGTCAGTCATGATGTCCTGGTTCGTTTCGGATCAGATGGACACGCCGCGGTCGGCGAGGAAGGGGATGGGGTTGACCGGGGAGCCGTTCACGTAGGCCTCGAAGTGCAGGTTGCAGCCGAACGCGTTGCCGGTGTTGCCTTCGCTGCCGATCAGGTCGCCGGCGTTCACGCGTTGGCCGTATCCGACGTAGAAGCCGCCGGGGCGGATGTGGGCGTATCCGGTGCCGATCCCGCCGCCGTGGTCGATCTTGATGTAGTTGCCGTAGCCGCCGTTGTACCCGGCGTAGACGACGGTGCCGGCCGCGGCGGCGTAGATCCCCGCGCCGCATCCGCCGCTGAGGTCGACGCCGTAGTGGTAGCTGGTCGAGCAGTACCCGTTGCCACACTGGGAGCTGCGCGGCCCGAACCCCGAGGTGCGGTGCCCGGAGGTCGGCCGTGCCCACCCGGAGCTGACCACACCCCCACCAGCACCTCCCGAGGCGGCGAGCCGTTCCGCTTCGGCGCGCTCCGCCGCTCGCCGCTGCTCCTCGGCGATGCGGGCAGCCTCCACCCCGGCCTGATAGTCGGCGATGGTCTTCGCGGTGGTGTCCTCGAGGGCGGCGAGCTGGGCCTGCAGCTCGCCGAGGTGGAGGGTCTGCGCGTCCAGCGCGGCCTGCGCAGCATCGGCGGCCTGCTGCGACTCGAGCATCTTCTGCTCGGCGACCTGCTGCAGCCGGTCGCGCTCATCCCGGGCCACCACCGCCTGATCGGTCAGGCTCTGCGCGGCATCGCGGGCGGTGAGCGCCGCAGCGTAGACGGCCTGGTTGCGTTCCAGCAGCTTGTCCATCACGCCCAGCCGGGACAGGAGATCGTCCGCGGTCGCGGCCGACCCGGAGAGGAACAGCTCGAGGGAGGTGGTGTCGCCCCCGTCGCGGTACAGCTGCGCGGCGATGCGGCCGGCCTTGTTCGCCGCGTCGGTCGCGTTCTGCGCTTCCAGGTCGGCTTGGGACTGCAACGTGTCGGCGCGGATGGATGCGTCGAAGTACTCCTGCTGGGCGGTGTAGAACGCGCCGGCGGCCTGCTCGGCGGCGGTGCGGGTGCGCGCCACCTCGCCGGTCAGGCTTTGGATGAGGCCCTGGATCCGCTGCACCTCGGCAGCTTTGGTGGCCTCGTTCGCTTTCGCGGCCTGCACGTCCTCCCAGGACGGATAGGTCGCCGCGAACGCTGCCGGCAACAGCGGGCCGGCGACCAGGACGGCTGCCGCGCTCAATGTTCCCGCCGTCAGCAGAGTGCGCCGGCTCACCCCGGCCCGGAATGCGCGGCTCTCCGCGGGCGTGGGCGCGCACCCACACTCCTCCGCCGTCAGGTCACCAGGAAGGGTGAGATCGCTGCCCGTCGCCAGCGTTCGCAGCGACCAGGCCAGTCGACCTCCGGCAGGCCTCATCCGTGGCGTGTTCATGGGTGCCTCCCCGGATCAGTCGAACGATCTGCGGCGGCCGCACGCGTGCGGGCACGGTGGGAGAACCCCGCCGCGGTGAGAGCGCCGGCGGCAGCAAGGACGATGAGAGCGGTGAGCCAGGGACCGAGGATCACCGCCGGGGTGAGTCCGGTGCGCAGCGGGACGGTGGTGATCGACGCGTCAACGGTGTCGACGCCGATGCTGTCGACGGTGGTGCCGTCCGGGGTGATGACCTGGCTGGTGCCCACCGTGGAGACGTTGACGACCGCGCGGCCGGTTTCGATGGCGCGCATCCGGGCGAACGCGAGCTGCTGCAGGTTCTCGTCGGTGCCGCGGAAGTCGGCGTTGTTGGTCTGGAACACGAACACCTCTGCGCCGGCGCGGGCACCGTCCCAGATCACGGCGTCGTAGATCACGTCGAAGCAGATCGCCAACCCCACCCCGACGTCGCCGACCTGCACGAGCGGCGGGCTGCTGCCGGGGGTGTATTCGCGTTGGATCAAGCCCACCAGGTCGGGGACGATCAGCTCGTAGAACCACCGGTCCGGCACGTACTCGCCGAACGGGACCGGGTTGACCTTGTCGTGCCACTGCCGGCCCGTGGGATCCGCGGTCCACAGCAGGGACGTGTTGAAGACATCGTCGCCGCGGGTGGTGGCGGCGTTCATCAGCAACGGCGCCCCGGCCGAGCGCACGACCCGGTCCAACGCCTCGGCGGCGGCGGGATCACTGAGCGGGTCGGCGTCGACGCCGCCCTCCGGCCAGGCCAGCAGATCCATCGGCTGCCCGTACAGCGGCACCGTGGCGGCGGTCTGCGCGGCCAGGACGTCGCCGGGCACCTTGTCGTCGAAGTACCCGGTGGGGCCGTTGCCCTGCACCCATCCCACGCGGAACTCCCCGGCCGGCGCGGTGGGGAACTGCGGCGCTATCACCAGGAGAGCGGCGACGCTCACAGCAGGGTGCAACCCGAGCATGAAGCGGATGCCGCCGGCGCGGATCCACTGCACCACAGAGGCGCACAGAATGACGATCAGCAGGGACAGGCCGGTCACGCTCGTCCACGACACGGCCTCCGCGAGCGGGCCGCCCACCTGGGTCATCCCGAGGCGCGCCCACGGGAACCCGGAGTACGGCCACGCACCCATCACCACCTCACGGGCCGTCCACAGAACCCCGATCAGCGGCGGTACCGCGAGCAGCTGCACGAGGCCGCGGGCCGGATAGCGGGCGGTCCACCGGTAGGCGAGCGCGATCGGCACCGCGCCCGCGCCGAACAGGACCGCTTCCAGCCCGGCGAGGGCAAGCCACGGCACCGGGCCGAGGAACTCCCCCACCCACACCAGATGGGTCGTGTAGAACACGGCGCCGAACACAGTGCCGACCAGCAGCGCCCCGCCGATGCTGCGGCCGATCAGGGCCACCAGGGCGACCGTGACACTCACGAACGTCAACGGCCACCACCCCACCGGTGCGGAGGCGAGGTCCAGCAGCAGGCCGGCGGCCGCGGATGCCAGCACCGCCGCCCACACCGGCAGCGACCATGCCGCCACGGTGCGGCGCGGCGTCTCCTGCTCCGGCGCGGCGGCCGGGGCGGGTGTCGGCAAAGGCGTGCGCATCGGTCAGGTGTCTTTCTGGTGGAGTCGGGTGAGGTAGTCGTTGTACGCGTCGAGCTCAGGGTCGCCGTGTGCGTCGGCGCGACGGTCGGCGGCGACCGCTTGGGCGGTGTCGTCGCGGAACCAGCGGTGCATGACGTAGATGAGCATCAGCAAGGTGGGGGCCTCGCCGTAGGACCAGGCCAGCCCGCCGGCGAGGCGCTGGTCTTCGATCGGGTCGATGCCCAGCGCGCTCGTCGGGCCGGCGAACCCGTCGATGAGGGTAGTGGTGGCCATCATCAGGAAGACGCCGAAGAAGGCGTGCAGGGCGGCCTCGGCGAACACGTCCAGGGCGCGGCCGCCGTGGCTCATCCGCACCGGCAGCGGGTCCGACGACAGGATCGGGATGGTGAACAGCATCCCGGCGACCAGGAACCCGACCTCGAGGAGGGTATGGCCGGTGACGGTGGACAGGATCGGATCGGCGAAGTTCGCCAGGTACAGACCGTAAAACGCGGCCAGGTATAGCGGCACCGCCAGCCACGGGCTGAGCAGCCACCGTGCGGTGCGACTGCGTAGCCCGGCGTGCGCGGCGCGGAGCACCAGGAGACCTGGGCCGTGGTGCGGGGTGGCGCGCAGCAGCAGGGTGCCGGGAGAGCCGAGGACCAGCAGCGGCGGGATCGCCATCATCAGGGTGAGCTGCTGGAACATGAACACCGAGAACAGGGCGTACCCGAAGTTCTCCACCGCCAGGCCGGTGACCGCGGCGAGGGCGACGCAGCCGAGCAGGAAGCTGACCGTCCGCCACACCGGCCAGCCGCGGCCGCGGACCCACATCCGGATCGCACCGGCCAGGTAGGCGACCGCGAGGAGTCCCGCGAGGAGCGGTAGCACCGGAGCCGGAAGCGGGGCCGGGGTGAGGAACCCGCCGAGGGTCGGCGGGGCGTCCGGGATCCACACGGTCGTCACGGTGTGTCCTTCGCAGGCTGGTCTACGCCGAGGGCGTGCGCGTGGCGGGTCGCGAACTCGTCGACGGCGCGCGCCAAAGCGGGGTCTTCGCCGCGGGCCAGTCCCGCGTACTCGACGTGCACACCATCCGGGGTGGTGCGGGCTTTCACCCAGAGCCGGCGGCGGGGCACGAACAGGCCGGCGAACAGGCCGAGGGTGGCGAGCACGGAGAACGCGAGCACCCAGCCGCTGCTGGGGTCGCGTTGGATCTGCAGCGACGCGAACCGCTTCACCGGCTCCTCCGCCGTGACCTCCTCCCAGGTGATCGTGCCCCACCCGTTCGGCAGGTCGACGGTGGCGCCGGGGGTGAGCTCAAGGGAGTCGGCGGCGGTGTCGCCGCCGGTGTGCTGGGTGAGCCCGTCGACCTCGAGCGTGTACACCGACCTCGGAGTGCCGTCGTCGATGCCGAGATCCCCGCTGAACACGTTGAGAGTCAGCACCGGATTGACCACGTCCGGGTAGACGGAGGTGAACGCGCCGGAGGGCAACACCCCCTGGGTGGGGTAGAAGAACCCGACCAGCCCGACCTGTTCGGGCAGCCCGTCCGGGATCTTGATGATGCCCAGCGAGGTCATGTTGGAGTCCTGCGGCAGGAACGGCTGCGACTCGCTGTACACCACCTCGCCGGCGGCGTCGCGGATCGTGAGGGTGGGGGCGTAGCCGTTGCCGAGCAGGTAGATGCGATCGCCGTCGACGGTGATCGGGTAGTTCACGATCACGCTCTGCGCCCGATCGTCCTGCCCGGGTTGGCGGATGGTGATGTCGGCGGAGAAGTCTCCGGCCTGGCCTGCGCCGGGGGTGCCGGGCAGCCGGTAGGAGACCTGGAAGTCGTCGAGGGTGAGCGAGTAGGGGGCAAGGCCCGTGCCGTCGACGAAACGGCCGGGGTTGAACGAGGAGTAGTCGCTGAGCGCGTTCACGAACGTGGTGCCCTCCACCACCACCCGCTGCCCGGTATACGCGAACGACCCGCCGATCGCGACCGAGACCAGCACGCCGACGAGGGCGACGTGGAAGATCAGGTTGCCGGTCTCGCGCAGGTAGCCGCGCTCGGCCGACACCGACGCGGCTCCGCGGGCGTCGTATCGCTCCACCCGGTATCCGGCCTTGCGCAGCTGCTCTGCCGCGACGTCGATCGCGTGCGCGGCCGGGTCGGTCCTCCCTTCCTCTCTCGGCAAGGTCAGTTCCCGGTACTCCGAGAGCCGCGACAGCCGGGCCGGGGTGCGAGGGGGGCGGGAGCGGAGCGCCTTGTAGTGGTGCTTGGCGCGCGGGATCACGCAGCCGATCAGGGAGGTGAACAGCAGCAGATAGATCGCGGAGAACCACGGCGACAGGTACACGTCGAACAGGCCGACCGCATCGGCGAGGGGGAACACGTCGGGGTTGTCCCGCTCCCACTGGATGACACCGTTGGGGTCGGCGCTGCGCTGCGGGAACAGGGACCCGGGGACGGCGGCGATCGCGAGGAACAGCAGCAGGACCAATGCGGTGCGCATGCTGGTCAGCTGCCGCCATGCCCACCGCAACCACCCGGTGATGCCCAGCGCCGGCTGGGTGATCTCCGTCGCGGATTCGCTGTCGGCGTGGTCGCCGGGGCGTAGCGGGTCGGCGGTGACGTCGGTGCCGGTGTCAGAGCGGGAGGGGGACATTGATCACCACCTGTTGCAGCTGCGACATCAGTGCCGTCCACAGCCCGGTCACCATCAGCAGGCCGAGGGCGATGAGCATGGCCCCGCCGATGATGTTCAGGGCGCGGATGTGGCGGCGCAGGAACGTCACCGATCGGGACGCCCACCCCCATCCGGCCGCGAGGATCAGGAACGGGATGCCCAGGCCCAGCGAGTACGCGAGCCCGAGCAGGCCCGCGCGGGCGGGGTCACCGAGGTTCCACGACATAGAGATGATCGCTGCGAGCGTCGGGCCGATACAGGGGGTCCAGCCGACGCCGAGCGCGAACCCGAGAAGCGGCGCCCCGATCAGCCCGGTCCTACCCTGGGCGCGAGGGCGGAGGGTGCGCTGGGCAATGCCGAAGAAGCCGAGGAACACCAGGCCGAGGGCGATGATGACGACCCCGAAGACGCGAGTGAGCACATTGGCGTATTGCAGCAGCAGGTACCCGAAGGTGCCGCCGAGGATCGTGACGGCGACGAACACCACGGTGAACCCGGCGATGAACAATGTCACGCCCAGCAGCAGCCGCGCGCGCTCCGCCGTCACCGTGCGCCCCCCGTCCAGCGTGGGGGCCGCGGTCGTCGTGGTGGTGCTGCCGAGGTAGCCGAGGTAGCCAGGCACCAGCGGCAGCACGCACGGGGACACGAACGACACCAGCCCGGCGAGGATCGCGACCGGGATCGCGACCCACAGGGCGCCGTCGACGATCACCGCTCCCGGATTCATGAGGTGTCCTCGGCGAGGGTGTCGGCGACCAGGGTGGACAGGATCGACGCGCTGGCCAACTGCCCGATGATCCGCGCCGCGACCCGCCCCTCCTGGTCGATGACCAAGGTGGTGGGGGTGGCCTGGATCGGAGTGACCTGCGCGAACGCGAGCTTGACCCGTCCGTCGTTCACGTCGATCACGCTCGGGTAGGTGACGTTGTTGTCACGGGCGAACGACAGTGCGGTGGCTGGCTGGTCGTAGGTGTTCACCCCGAGGAACGCGACGCCCTGGTCCTGATACTCCTGCCAGACCTCCTCGAGCATCGGGGCTTCGACGATGCACGGCCCGCACGCGGCGTACCAGAAGTTCACCACCAGCACCCCGCCGCGGTAGTCGTCACTGGACACCGTCTCCCCGGTCTCGGTGACGCCCTCGAACACCACCGGCTCCCCGCGGTCGGCATCCGGGATCTCGACGATCTGGAAGTCACCGGCGATGTAGCCCTTCTCGCTTCCGTCCCGGTACTGCTGCGCGAGCGAGTCGCTGGACGTGCACCCGGCCAGCAGCAGCGCCGCGACCAGCGTCATGGCGGCAAGGACGCGGCGGCGGATCATGCGCGCTTGACCTTGATCAGGGCGCCGGCGACCAGGAACACGACCGCGGCGACCGGCTGCGCCGCAGTCCACACCGGGCCGGTGAACGGGAACGGGAACACCGGGTTCCAAATCACGGCGATCACGACGAACACAGGCAACCACCACCACTGCCGCGCCTGGATCGCGAACCACCCCACGATGACCGCGAAGATCGCGGCGACGAACAGCACAACGGTGAACCAGTCCCCGCCCATCAGTACCGGCGCGAGGAACAACACCGCCGCCGCGAGCAGCCCCGGCGCGAACGCGTTGCGCTGGTATACGGACGAGGTCCGCTGCTTCGCCATCATGACCCGCTCACCACGGAGCCCGTCGCAGGCGCCGCGCTGTCCGCGCTGACGCGGGAGCGGCGGTGTCGGGTCCACAGGCTCAGGCCGAGGACGATGACGCCGGCACCGAGGGCGACGTCGGCGAGGTTGCCGATGAACAGGTTCCCGTAGGCGAGGAAGTCGGTGACGTGCCCGACCCCGAACCCAGGGGGGGAGAACAGCCGGTCGATCAGGTTCCCGATCGCGCCCCCGAGGATCAGGCCGATCCCCATCGCCCACCATCCGGTCCGCGCCCGCGCGGCGGCGACGACCAGCAGCACCACGGCACCGACCCCGAGGAGAGTGAGCAGCCCGGTGACCCCGGCTCCGAGGGAGAGGATCGCGCCGGGGTTGAACGCGAGCTGCAGCCCAAGCAGATCCCCCAGCAGCGGGATCCGCTCCTCCTGACTCAACCCTCCCAGTGCGGCCGCCTTCGTCGCCTGGTCGACCAGGACCACCACAGCGGCGGCCAGGCACGCGACCGCGAACCGCCGGGTCTGCTCACGAACCATCAGCGGCTCCTCCTGCGTTCGCGAGGGCCGATGATAACCCGGTCATCAGACCGGCTATCAGGAAGAGGTTTTTGGTGTCAGAAGTCGAAGAGGTCACCGAGGAACCCTTCCTTCCGCCGACGCCCGGAGCGACCGTGATGATCCCTGTCGCGGTCAGAACGGTGGTCGCCCTCGCGCGGATAGGGGGCGGTGCTGGTTTGCCGGCCGCCGCCGGCAAGGTCGGCGGCGCGGTCGATGATCTTGTCGAGCTCGCCACGGTCCAGCCAGACGCCCCGGCACTGCGGGCAGTAGTCGATCTCGACCCCGGAGCGTTCCGTGATCAGCAGGGCGGTCCCGTCGACCGGACATTTCATGAGGGGTTCTCCTTCTGTTGCTGGTCGTCGGCGGTTCCACCATCCGCGGCGGCCGCGGCCGCGGCTGCTCGGTCGCGGCGACGACGCTCTCTGGCCACCATGAGCACGACCACCAGCGCGCCGCCCAGCACGATTACGCCACTCAGGACCGCAAGGACGGGGAGGAGTTCCCCACCTCCGGATGGCCCGTTGTGAACCTCTCCGGACGTATTGGCGGCAGATGTGGGAGACGGGTCGGGTGTCTGCTCCTCGGTCGCTTCGGGGGTAGGGGCGCTGGTGGGGACGGTGACCGCTTCGACGGTGTACTGGTACTCGTTGCTGATCGGGTGCCCGTCGCTGGACACGACCCGCCACCGCACCGTGTACACGCCCGCCTGACCAGGCGTCACCGCCTGGGTGACCGTGGTCCCGTCGATGACCGGATCCCCCGATGCGATGTTCTGCCCGTCCGGGGCGACCACCTCAATGATCACGGCGCTGAAATCGGTGAGGATCTCGCCGCTGAACGTCAGCGAAATCTCCTCCGGGACCACGCTGACCGTGGATCCGGCTTCCGGGGAGGAGGAGACGATCTCATCGTGCGCGGCTGCGGGCGCCGCGGTGGCGAACAGGAGCCCGGCGGCCAGCAGCAGCGTCGTCAGAGTGGACAGGAGGAGGATGCGTCTCCGTGAGCCGGATCGGTGCGGGTGTTCGTGGTCGGTGACGGTGGTCAAGGCGGTGGTCCTTTCAGGGCCGGTTGATGATGTGCTGGGCGATCGTCGTCGCGTCTTTCCAGACCCCGGCGAGGGTGTCGGAGCCGCGGCCGCCGTACTGCGGCATCCCCGCCACGAACAGCCCGGGCAGGCCGGTCAGGGTGCGCCGCGGCCGGTCGACGCGGGCCGGTTCCGGGAGCCAGTCGTCGCCAGGGGTGTAGCCGGTGGCGAGGATCACCGAGCGGGGGGATGCCTGCGTGCCATCGGCGAAGGTCACCCCGGCGCCGGCCGCGTCCTGCACCGCAGCTGCGATCGTGACCCCGACGCGGCGCAGCTGCTCATAGCTGTCGCCGAAGATCGGCTCGGGGCGACGCTCCCGCGAGAACAGCGGCACCCTCTCCCCCGCCGCGGCGGGATAGCTCATCGCGGGGCGATGCTGCCGCCGGGTTCGCACGGACAGCGTCACGGTGTGCGACGCGGACAGTTCGCGGGCCAGCTGCACACCGCTGTTCCCGCCGCCCACGATGAGCACGTCGCCGACGGGGATCTGCTTCGGGTACAGGTACTCGCTGCTGTGCAGCACCACCCCGGGCATCGTCAGCAGAGACGCCCACTCCGGAATCCGCGGGTGCGCGGCCGCGCCCGTCGCGCAGATCACGTTGCGGGTCTGCACCTCCCCTGCCGTCGTCGACAGCAGCAGAGTCGAGCCGTTCCCGCGATGCTCCACCCCGGTCGCCTGGATGCCCCAGACCGTCTCCACGCCCAGCCCGGCTTCCACGAAGGTGAGGTAGTCCGCCATCTCGTCCACTCGCGGATGCCGGCGCTGGTCACCCAGCAGCCGCCGCGGAGACAGCGCGCTATGCCGGGCGTCGCTGAGAAGCTCCATCGAATGCCACCGTGAGGACCAGGAACGCTGCCCCGTGCTGGCGGCGTCGATCACCACAAACTCGTGCTGCGGCCGCAGCCCTTCCGCGGCCAGAGCCGCGGCAACCGCGAGCCCAGACTGCCCGGCGCCGACGATGATCGCCCGCCGATGCGTCAAACCCGCCCGCATCACCGGCCACCGTTCACCGCAGCCTGGATGGCGTTCTCGAGGTCGTCCCACTCCTGCAGCTCGAGCAGCTCACCGTCGAGGAAGAACGTCGGCGTGCTGCTCACCCCGAGCGCCTGGCCCTCCTCGAAATCCAGCTCCACCCGCTCCGCCGTAGCCGGGTCCGCCACGGCGGCGTCATAGGCGGCCATGTCCAGACCGATCTCCTCCGCGAAGCCACGGAACAGGTCGGCGCGAGACTCCTGCGCCTCACCCCACTCCGCCTGCGTCTCGAACAACCGGACATACATGTCCTCGAACCGGTCCTGCTGCGCGGCCGCTTCCGCCGCGACCGCCGCGTTCTTCGAATTGAAGTGACCGGGCAGCGGGAAGTAGCGGACCACATACGTGATCTCCCCAGCGAACTGCTCCCGCATATCCTCCACGATCGGGAAGAACGCGCCACACGCCTCGCACTCGAAGTCGAGGAACTCCACCAGGGTGACAGCGCCCTCCCCGCCGTCGTCGAGGACATGCGAGCTCTCCCGCACCACCTGCGGGGATGCGTCACCGCCCCCAGATGAAGGTGGAGCGGACTGGCTCTGATTGACAAGGACATAGATCAACGCGGCGATCACCATCACCACCACAACGGCAATGGTGACGAGCGTCGCCTTCACAGGGGTTTTCATCGGGTACTCCAAACCAAGACACGGCACAGGACAGAACCCGGGCACGCAGCCCGGGACGAAGCGCCACCCGGAAAGGGTGGCGTGCCAAATGTCAGGTTCGGGAAAGACCCAACTGCGTCAACGAAAAGACAATCGGGTGAGCACGGGCAGCCGGCGCCGGAAGCAGCGAAGGCATCCGTGGCCCGTCACCGAGAACCGGAGGCATCCGCCGACGCCACAACCCCCGCAGCACCACCATGAACGTCAGCCCGCACAACACGCCCAACATGCACAGCGCAGCGCCCACCAACGCGTTCGGCCCAGAAACGACGCCACCGGCGACCGCCTCATGCTCGACTGGGGCGTCTGCCACGGGCTCGACGTGGGGGTCCATGAACCCAGAAATCACCAGCGGAACAGGAGTCGAACCGTCCGCCTCTGTGTGACCCGTCGCTGCCAGACCCAACATCAGCAGCAGCGCCAAACCGACGCTGGTAATGAGCCTCATTATCAACAATTGCTCATTCAGCGTCGTGGAGCGCGGAGTCCGGGCCGAAGAGACCATCGCCCACAGCCTACCGTACGCACCTAAACCCATTCGGAGCCCGGTTCACCCGAGCACGGGAGCGCCGGCAGCGCCGGCCGGGTCCGGCGCGGCTAGCCGGTCAACCAGGACGATGACGACGGCAACGGTGGCGAAGGTGGCTTTGATGGGGGTCTTCACAAGGGCCGGTTCCAAGTCGGGCGGTGTTCTGCCACCGCGGGGCGAGGGGTCGGTGGTCAGGCGTGGGCGGGTTCGGGCTGGCGAGCGGGCACCGTGGCGAGTTGCCGTAGCGCAGCGGGGCGACGGGCGGCGCGGACGCCATTGAGGATGACGACGACCTCGGCGATCTCATGCACCAGCACGACGCCGGCGAGCCCGAGGATGCCGAACAGGGCGAGCGGGAACAGCGCGACGATGATCGCCAGAGCCAGACCGATGTTGGCGGTCATGATGCGTCGGCCGCGGCGGGCGTGGGCGAGGGCGCCGGGGATGAGGCGGAGGTCGTGGCCGATGAAGGCGACGTCGGCGGACTCGATCGCCGCCGCGGAGCCTTTCACACCCATCGCGATCCCGACCGTCGCCGTCGCCAGTGCCGGGGCGTCGTTGATGCCGTCGCCGACCATCGCGGTCGGTTGCTGCGTGACGAGCGCCTCAATCGCGGCGGCCTTGTCGGCGGGCAGCTGCTCGGCGCGAACGTCGGTTACGCCCGCCTCGGCGGCGATGGCGTGGGCGGTGCGGGTGTTGTCGCCGGTGAGCATGATGGTCTCAATGCCCTGCGACTGCAGCATCCGGACCGTCTCGGCCGTCGACGGTCCCGGTGATGCCATGCCCGGCCTCCTCGACCACCTCCGTTGCGGGGCTGGCGACGGGTGCGGCCGCGATGATGGCCGCGGCGAGGGGGTGGGTGCTGGTGGCCTCCACGGCGGCGGCCCAGGCGAGCAGGTCGTCGCGGGTGATACCGGGTGCGGGCTGGACGTCGACGACGGTGGGCTCGTTGCGGGTGAGGGTGCCGGTCTTGTCGAGGGCGACGGCGCGGATCGTGCCGAGCTGCTCGAACGCTTCACCTGACTTGATGACGACGCCGAACTTTGACGCCGCTCCGATCGCGCTGATCACCGTCACGGGCACCGCGATGGCCAGCGCGCACGGGGATGCCGCAACCAGGACGACGAGGGCGCGTTCGATCCAGGTCCACGGGTCGCCGACCAGCAGCCCGAACAGGGCGACCACGGCAGCGGCGATCAGGACGACGGGAACGAGCGGCTTCGCGATCCGGTCGGCGAGGCGTGCCCGGTTGCCCTTGCGGGCGTGGGCCTGCTCCACGAGGGCGACGATCTGGGTGAGGGAGTTGTCGCGGCCGTCCGCAGTTGCCTCGATCCGCAACGTCGCCGCCCCGTTGACCGAACCGGCGGCGACCGGATCGCCGGGGCCGACCTCGACCGGGATCGACTCGCCCGTGATCGCCGACGTGTCCAGGCTCGACCTACCCTCCACGACCACGCCGTCTGTGGCGATGCGATCGCCGGCACCGATGACGAGGATGTCCAGCTCACGCACGTCCGCGGCGGGGATCGTGACGTCGCTGGTTAGGCGGGAGACGCGGACAGTGTCGGGGATGAGGGACAGAAGGGCGCGCAAGCCTTCCTTGGCGCGGTCCATCGCCCGGTCTTCAAGCGCCTCGGCCAGGGAGAACAGGAACGCCAGGGTCGCGGCCTCGCCAACGTGGCCGAGCAGGACCGCGCCGATCGCGGCGATGGTCATCAGCAGCCCGACCCCGAGGCGACCGCGGATGAGGCGGCGGATCGCGCCGGGGACGAAGGTGTAGGCGCCGGCGAGCAGCGCCGCCCACTGCAGCACCAGCGCCGGGATGTGCAGACCAGTCCACTCGAACGTGTATCCGGCGAGGAGGAACAGCCCGGACAGCGCGGAGGGAAGCAACGCGAAGTCGCGCCACCAGGGCGGGCGGACCTCCGGCTCCTCGTCCGCCTCGGTGGGGGTGGTGGCGAGGTCGGGGCCGCAGCAGGCATCGCCCGCATCGTGCACCGCGCTTGGCGCCGCGGTCTTGGAGGAGGGTTCCGCGGCGCAGCAGGCGTCACCGGTCGAGAGCGGCCGGGACAGTTCGATGCGCCGGACCGTACCGGGCTTGCGCGGCTCGTTGGGGCCGCAACACTCTTCGCTCACTGCACGCTCTCCTTCGTTGCGGGGGCGGGCGTCTGCTCTAGGAACGTGAGCGCGGCCAGTGCGTCATCGGTGCCGGTAACGGAAAGGCGCAGGTCGGGGTGGGTCGTGTCGATCGCCCAAGTCGCGAACGCGCAGCAGGACTGCTCGGTGCGGACCAGCTCCGTCAGCCGGGCGGTCGCGTCGTCGATCTTTGGGTAGTGGACGGTGATCTGGGCGGCCGTCCTGTCGATGTCGAGGAGGTAGTCGTCGTTGAATTCCTGCCACGCGGCTAGCTGTGCAGCACCAGCGCCGGGCGTCAGCGTGCAGGCCACCGGCAGCAGGTCACGGTCGATGAGGCTCATGCGCAGCACTCGCACTGATCGTCCATGCACGGGGCGCCCTCGTCGACGGCGACGACCGCCTCGAGCAGCTGTCGCAACCCCTGGGTCAGATGCGGGTCGGCGATCTCATACCGGGTGCGCCGACCTTCCGGTGTGGCGACGATCAACCCGCAGCCCCGCAGGCACGTCAGATGATTCGAGACGTTCGTGCGGGTCAGCTCGAGATCTCGTGCCAGCTCAGCCGGGTAGCCGGGAGCGTCCAGCAGTGTGAGGAGGATCCGGGAACGGGTCGGGTCGGCCATCGCCCGACCCAGCCGGTTCATCACATCGAGGCGAGAAGTAAGAGTCAGCACAGGCTGACTATACATTCTCCGCTGTACTAATGCGAGGGCGGATGAGTCGCGGTACCCCGGCGACCATGACCACCATTGCGACGAGCTCCACCAAGGTCTGAGTCACTACAACCAACGGCGTCAGAGCGAAAGATGCCGGCAGCGCGAGAGCGAGCGGGAGCACGACCAGCGAGTTGCGGGTGACCCCGCTGAACGTGGCCGCCCGGCGGCTGGGAACATCCAAGCGTGCCGCGCTCCCGAGGAGCGCACCGAGTGGTGCCACGATTAGGACGAACACGACGAACACGGGAACCGCGATTAGCAGCTGGCCGAGAGCGCTGCTCACGCCGAAGACCTGCGAGCCGATCACCACGGCGAGAGTCAGCATCATCAGCGGCACCATTGCCGCCAGCACCACGCCCTCGATCGCGCGGCCGGCACGGAACCGTTTCGCCAGCAGCTGCGTGGCGGCGGCGAGAACGAGCGGCAGCACGATCAACAACAGAAATGCCTCCACGAACGGATGCGGGTCGAACGCACCCACCACCTCGGCGCCGGCCATCAGCCACAGGTACACCGGCAGCAACACGATCTGCAGAAGCATCAGCAGGGGCGTGGCAGCAAGCAGCCGCGCACGTGCACCGCCAGCCAGGCCAGTGAACACAATCACGTAATCCACACACGGCGTCAGCAGCACGAACAACACCCCAACGAGCACCGCCTGATCAGCCGCCACGGCGCGACTCAACCCGAACACGACCACCGGCACGACGACGAAGTTCAGGACGAGCACGACGCCCAGGAACCGCCAATCCGTGAAGGCCCGGCCGATCGCCGTGAACGGCACCCCCAGGAACGTCGCGTACAGCAACAACCCGAGCACGGGATTGATCGCCGACTCGAGCGGATCCGCCACCGCCGGCACGAGTAGACCGACCACCGCACCCACGGCGATCGCTGCGAGGTAGAGCACTACCTGATGCCGCTCCCACCACTCCACAGCTGTGCACACGAGCACAAGCCTGTCGAATGTAGCCGGTTCGCCCCTAATCGAGTGAGCGAGTAACCCTTCACCCCCAGCCAATGGCAGGACTGCTAGGTGCATGCCAACTACCCGCGGAATCTGTCATTTCGGATAGGAACCGACACGGCACTTACACGCATCGTTCTCACCAATCTTTCGGATCCGCCACTTGTCCGCCACTTCATCTAAGAATCCGCCATCTTCGCCGAGAACCTACAAGCATGTAGGTTCCCGGTCAAGGTGGCGGAGAACTCGGGGATTCCACGCTAATTGGCAGCAGTTTCGTCAGCAGGATTCCGCGCGAAATGGCAGATCCCTACATAAGAGTAGGAAGTCCACTTAGACTTGACGTCCGCCGCCGCCGTCCGATTGCCCGCGCGATCATCCTCCCGTGCTGGGGGTGAACGCGCGGTTCATGACTGGTATCCGAGCACCGTGGTCATGCCGGTCTCGGCGTGGTAGATGTTGTGGCAGTGCGCGACCCACTGGCCGGGGTTGTCGGCGTCGAAGTCGACTGTCAGGGTCTGGCCCGGGAGGATGATGGAGGTGTCCTTCCGGGGGCCGCCGTTCGCGTGCTGGTAGGTGTGGCCGTGCAGGTGGAACGGATGCCACATCTCGGTGTCATTGCGGATCCGCAACTGCACCCGCTCCCCCCTACTGATCGCGTGCGCGTCCCGCAACGGGTCGTTCATGTCGAACCGGCGCCCATTGATCCCCCAGTCGTACGCCTCCATCCCCCCGGTCAGCGCGAGGTGCACGACCCGGTCGGGGGATGCCTGGTGCAGGGTGACGGAGGCGGTCGCGCTCAGCCCGGCAGCGGTGCCAACCCTGCCGGTGCCGAGCTCGGCGACGGGGACGTCGCTGGCCGGAGCCGTGCCAGCGGCGGTGCGAACGAGCGCGAACGCGCGATCCTGCTTGCCTTCCGCGTCGGCGACGACAGGGAACACCCCATCGTCCAGGGTGACCAGCACGTCGTAGCGTTCGCCCATCCCGATCAGGACACTGTCGACCTCGACCGGATCCACCGGGAACCCGTCGGTGTGGGTGATCGTCAGGGTGTGGCCGCCGATCGCGAACCGGAACGCTGTGTCGCTGCCGGCGTTGATGACACGGATCCGCACCCGGGCACCAGGAGTGCCGGTGAATTGGGCGGGGTCGGCTTTGGGTTTGCCGTTGATGAGGTAGTGCGGGTAGTAGACGTCGCCGGCGTCGCCGCCGAGCAGGTCGGAGGTGGCACCCATCAGCAGGTTCCCCATCCGCATGAACATGTCGCCCATCCCGCCCATGTCTCCCATGCCCTTCGAGAGGTCGGTGAGGACCTGGTCCGGGGTGGCGGTGACGCCGTCGAGCCAGTCGTCGAGGATCAGCACCCATTCGTCGTCCCACGTCACCTTCTCGTCCGGGTCGTCGATGATGAGCGCACCGTAGAGGCCGTGGTCCAGTTGCGGGCCGACGTGGGGGTGGAACCAGTAGGTGCCCGGATGCGGGGTGACGAACTCGTATGCGAACTGTCCGCCCGGGGCGATGGGGGCTTGGGTGACCGGAGGGACCCCATCCATGTCGTTGCGGAGGGCGAGTCCGTGCCAGTGCACGGAGGTGTCCGCGTCGAGCTGGTTGCGGACGGTCGCTTTCAGCGTGTCGCCTGCGGTGAGCCGGATTACCGGGGCCGGGATACCTCCGAACGCCCAGGTGGCGGCGGCGGTACCGGCCAGGTCGAGCGTGGTGGGGGCGGCGGTGAGGTCGACGGTGGTGACTCGGCCGGTGCCGCCGCGGTTCTTCTCCGTGCCGGACACCGCTGCGCCGGTGGGTGTCACCCATTGCGGCGCGGGGGTGCAGGAGGCGAGCACGGCTGCCGCGACGGCGCCCAGTCCGAGTCCGAGCACACCTCGTCGGGTCAGCAGCATCGGGGAGGACGGTGTGGGAGAGAGCGGACGGTCAGGCATGTTCGGGCTCCTTCTGCATGGTCGTCGCAGCGGGCGCCTGGGCGGGCAGGCGGAGCCGCTTGAGGAGGAGGGCGTTGACGGCGACGATCACGGAGGAACCGGACATCGACAGGGCGGCGATCTCCGGGGACAGCATGATCCCGAACGCCGGGTAGAACACGCCAGCGGCGATGGGGAGGGCGGCGGCGTTGTATCCGATGGCCCAGCCCAGGTTCTGCCGCATCTTTCGCAGTGTGCCCTTGCCGATCTTGAGTGCGATCGCAACATCGAGCGGGTCCGAGCGCATCAGGACCACGTCGGCGGTCTCGATGGCGACGTCGGTGCCGGCGCCGATCGCGATGCCGAGGTCGGCCTGGGCGAGGGCGGGGGCGTCGTTGACGCCGTCGCCGACCATCGCGACCTTCTTGCCCGTCTTCTGCAGCTCGGCGACCTTCGCGGACTTGTCCTCGGGGAGCACATCCGCGATCACGGTGTCGATGCCGAGGAGAGCGGCGATCCGGTCGGCGGTGGGCTTGTTGTCCCCGGTGAGCATTGCGACCTCGACGCCCTGCTCGTGGAGAGCGTCGATCGCGGTCTTTGCGGTGTCCCGGGGTGCGTCGGCGAGACCGATGATCCCGGCGACTTGCCCGTCCACGGCGAACAGGATCGCGGTGCGGCCGGACCCAGCCAGGTCCTGCTGAGCGGCCTGCACCCCGCTGATGTCGATCCCCTCCCCGGTGAGAAGGCGCGGGTTGCCGAGGACGACCTGTCGACCGTCGACGGTGGCGATCGCGCCCTGCCCGGTGACGTTTCGGAACGCGGTCGCGGTGCGACGGGGGATGTCGCGGGCGTCGGCGTAATTCACGATCGCTTTCGCCAGAGGATGCTCGGATTCCCGCTCCAACGCGACCGCGAGGGAGAGAGTCTCGAGGTCGTCGCCGCCGACGGGGATGTAGTCGGTGACCTCCGGCTCCCCCTTGGTGAGGGTGCCGGTCTTGTCGAACACGACCGTGTCGATGTGGGCGGCGGTTTCGATCCCGGAGGCGTTCTTGAACAACACGCCCCGTTTCGCGCCGAGCCCGGTGCCGACCATGATCGCCGTCGGGGTGGCGAGGCCGAGCGCGTCGGGGCAGGTGATGACGACGACGGTGATAGCGAACAGGATCGCCATCGGCAGTTCGGCCCCGGCAAGAAACCACACCAGGAAGGTGAGGGTGCCGCCGATCAGGGCGACCAGGACGAGCCAGAACGCTGCCCGGTCGGCGAGGCGCTGCCCGGGGCTTTGGAGTTCTGCGCCTCCTGCACGAGCTTCACGATCTGCGCCAACGCCGTGTCCGAGCCGACTTTGGTGGCTGTGACGCGGAGGGTGCCGACGGTGTTCACGGTCGCTCCGATCACCTCCGACCCGGGCGCTTTGTCCACCGGCATGGACTCGCCGGTAACCATCGACTCGTCCACCTCGGACTCTCCGGATTCCACGACACCGTCGGTGGGGATCTTCGCCCCCGGCCGCACCAGCATCAGATCCCCGGGACGACCTCGCTGGTGGGGATCTCGACCTCCTGCCCGTCACGGATCACGACCGCCTGCGAGGGTGCGAGCTCCAGGAGGGTGCGGATGGCGTCGTTCGCGCCGCCGCGGGCGCGCATCTCCACCCAATGCCCCAGCAGCACGAAGGTGGCAAGCACCGTGGCGGCTTCGTAGAACACTTCACCGCCGCCGGTGAGGGTGACCGCGAGGGAGTACAGCCAGCCGGCGCCGACACCGACCGCGACGAGCACCATCATGTCGAGGGTCTTCGCGCGCAGCGCCCGGTAGGCGCCGTCGAAGAAGATCCACGCCGAGTAGAAGATCACCGGCAGCGACAGGATCAGCATGAACACGTCATCGCGCAGCCCGAACGGTGCCGGCACCTCGAATCCGATCACCTCCCGCCCGATCGGAGACCACAGGGTGATCGGGATCGACAGGATCAGCGCGACCAGGAACCGGTTGCGCATGTCGCGGATCATCGCGTCCATCGACATCCCGCCGTGATGCCCACCGTGGCCCATCATCTCCTGCGCACTGTGACCCGACGCCGCGCCGTGGTCGTGTCCGCCCGGAGCCGCGGCGTGATCGGCGTGCTCGACGTGGTGACCGGCATGCTCACCGTCATCCGCCGTCGCCGACGGGGCGTGCGTGTGGTCGTGGCCAGCGGCGTGATCGTGGACGGGGTCGTCGTGATGGCCTGCGTGACCCTCGTGGTTTGCGTGGCCTGTGCGATCCGTGTGGCCTTGGCGCGCGTCGTGACCCGCCTGCGGTTCTTGTGCGCCGTCGGCTGAGGGGCCGGCGTGGTCGTGGGCGCCGTGGTCGTGTGCGTCGCCGGTGGGAGGGCAGATGTGGTCGGGGACGGACTGGCCGGCGCAATGGTAGCCGCAGTCGATGACCCATTGCTGGAGGTGGGCGACCGAGGTGGTCTCGGGGTCGTAGGTGACGGTCGCGGTCTGTGAGACCGGGTTCGCGTCGACAGCGATCACTCCGGGTTGTCGGCCCAGGTGGGCTTCGGTGACGTTCTTGGAGGTCGCGCGGATCATGCCGCTGACCTGCAGGGTCACGGTTCTGGTGTCGCTCATTTCGGTTCCTTTCCGAGGGTGGGGTCGGTGGTGTCGGGGTGGGGCCAGTGCCAGTCGGCGACGGCGGGGATGTCGGTGCCGTGCTCGCGGGTGTGGGCGCGGGCGTGCAGGCGGGCGTCCTGCAGCTCCTGCCGCAGGCCGGCGTGGCGGGCGGCCAGGCCCGGGACACGGTCGAGGACGTCGATCGCGAGCCGGTACCGGTCGAGGTCGTTGAGCATGACCATGTCGAACGGGGTCGTGGTGGTGCCGCGCTCCTGGAAGCCGTGCACGTGCAAGTTCTGATGCCCGGCGCGCTTGTAGGTGAGCCGGTGGATCAGCCACGGGTAGCCGTGGTAGGCGAAGATCACCGGCTTGTCGGGAGTGAAGATCGCATCGAACTCCCGGTCCGGCAGCCCGTGCGGGTGCTGATCCTCCGACTGCAGCCGGGTCAGGTCGACCACGTTCACCACCCGCACTCTCAGGTCGGGGACGTGCTCGCGCAGCAGCGCCGCCGCGGCGAGGGTCTCCAGGGTCGGCACGTCGCCGGCGGCGGCGAGCACCACGTCCGGCTCGGTGCCCTCGGTTTCGGTGCCCGCCCACGGCAGGATGCCCAGCCCGCGGGTGCAGTGCTCGATCGCCTCGTCCATCGTCAGCCACTGCGGGGCGGGCTGCTTCCCGGCGACGACGACGTTGATGTACCCGGCCGAGCGCAGGCAGTGGTCGTAGGTGGACAGCAGCGTGTTCGCGTCGAACGGCAGGTAGACGCGGACGATGTCGGGGCTCTTGTTCAGGGCGAGGTCGATGAACCCGGGGTCCTGGTGAGAGAACCCGTTGTGGTCCTGCCGCCAGACGTGGCTGGAGAGCAGGTAGTTGAAGCTCGGGATCGGGTCCCGCCACGACACCTCCCGGGCCGCTTCGAGCCATTTGGCGTGCTGGTTGAACATCGAGTCGACGATGTGGGTGAACGCCTCGTAGCAGTTGAACAGCCCATGCCGGCCGGTCAGGACGTAGCCCTCGAGCCAGCCCTGGCACTGGTGCTCGCTGAGCACCTCCATCACCCGCCCAGTCGGGGCCAGGTGCTCGTCGACGGGCTCCACGGCCGCGTTCCACTGCTTGCCCGTCGCCGAGTAGACGGGTGGGGCGAGTCGGTTGGAGGCGGTCTCGTCCGGGCCGAAGATGCGGAAGTTGTCCGGATTGTCCCGGATCACCCCCGCCAGCCAATCCCCCAACGTCCGGGTCGCTTCGCCGGTCGACGCCCCGCGCGCGGCGGGGTCGACGGGGTGGGCGTGCTCGCGGAAGTCCGGGAGCCGCAGCGGGATCGTGAGTTGTCCGCCGTTGCCGGCCGGGTTCGCGCTCATCCGCCGATCCCCGTCCGGGGCGATCGCGACCGTGGTCGCGCGCGGGGCGCCGATCACGTCGAACAGCCCGTGCGGACGGTAGGACGCCAGCCAGTCCTCGAGGATCCGCAGGTGCTCCGGATTGTCGCGGACCTCGGCGAGCGGCACCTGATGGGCCCGCCAGGTGCCCTCCACCGGCAGACCGTCGACGATCTTCGGGCAGGTCCACCCCTTCGGGCTGCGCAGCACGATCGCCGGCCACGCCGGCCGCCCCTCCAACGTCCCCGCCGCCGCGGCGGCCTTGATGTCCGCGATCTCATCCAGTACCGCATCCAGCACTGCCGCGAAGGCCGCGTGGGACTCACGCGGGTTTCCCCATCGAAGCCGACCGTGACGACGTGGGGGTCGTGGCCGTAGCCGCGCAGCAGCGCGACCAGCTCTTCCTCGGGGATGCGGGACAGCACGGTCGGGTTGGCGATCTTGTACCCGTTCAGATGCAGGATCGGCAGCACCACCCCGTCGTGGGCGGGGTTGAGGAACTTGTTGCCGTGCCACGCGGTCGCCAACGGCCCGGTCTCTGCCTCCCCGTCACCGATCACGCAGGCGACCAGCAGGTCGGGGTTGTCGAACGCCGCCCCGTAGGCGTGCACCAGGGAGTAGCCGAGCTCGCCGCCCTCGTTGATCGACCCCGGCGTCTCCGGGGACGCGTGCGAGGGGATCCCGCCGGGGAAGGAGAACTGCCGGAACAACGCCCGCAGCCCCTCTTCGGTGCGGTCGATGCCCGGGTACCGTTCGGTGTAGGTGCCGTCCAGGTAGGCGTTGGCGACCATGCCGGGTCCGCCGTGCCCGGGCCCGGTCACGTACAGGGTGTTCAGGTCGCGGTCGCGGATGGCACGGTTCAGGTGGGCGTAGAGGAAGTTCAGGCCCGGGGTGGTGCCCCAATGGCCCAGCAGCCGCGGCTTGATATCGTCCCGGCTGAGGCGGTGGCGCAGCAGCGGGTTACCCTGCAGGTAGATCTGGCCGATGCTCAGATAGTTCGCCGCCCGCCACCACGCATCCACCGCCGCCAACTGCTCGACGGTGGCATCAGTGGTGCGGTGCGCCCACGCGGGGGTGCCGGTGTGGGGGTCATGGTCGGTCTCCTTCCGATCCGCGGCCGCTCGGGTCGCGCCAGGTGCGAATGACGGGGGTCATGGTGTTGCCGCCGGGATGAGAACGGTGGCGGTGGTGTCGCGGATCCAGACCACGCCGCGGTCATCGACCAGGACGATCGCACCGTCCCCGGTGACCCCGAGGGCTTGGACGGTTCCCGTGGTGGTGCCGACGTTCTCCCAGCCGGTGCCGACTAGGCGTCGCAACGTCCCGTCGGTGTCCACTCCGACCACCCCACCGGTTGGGTCGGTCTCCACCAGGTACAGCACTGGCGCGTCCGGCGCCGGGGTGAAGGTGGCGCCACCGTCGGTGCTGTGCTGCAGCCCGTCCTGGGTGGCGGCGTACAGGGTGCCGTCGGCCGCGGCGGCCAGGTCGACGGCGGGCAGCTCGGCACCGTCCGCCCAACTCTGCCCGCCGTCGCTGCTGGTGCGCAGCAGCGGGCGGGAGGATCCGATCCCGTACAGGGTGCCGTCGCCGGTGACGGTGAGGACGTGGAAGTCCTCTTCCCCGGTGAACGCGACCGGTTCCCACGAGGCGCCGGCGTCGAGGCTGCGGATGATGCCGAGGTTGGGGGCGCCGAGCTCCGCCGGGGTGGACGGGCCGGGGTGCCCGGACGCGTAGAGGTTGTCACCGGTAGCGGTCAGTCCCATCGCGTCCAGGTCGATGCCACCGACCGGGCCGGTGACAGTGCCGTCCTCGCCCAGCGTGTACAGGCCGGTGTGGGTGCCCAGCAGCACGGTGCCGTCACCGGCGTCGACGATGCCGTGCACATGCCCGAACCCGGCCGCGGTGCTCGCGGGGGCATCGGGCTCCGCAGGGGTGGTGCTGCAGCCCGTGAGCAGCAGCGCGACGGTGACGGTGGCCGTGATCGCCAGTCTGCGGGTGGTGGGAGAGATCATGAACGGAGAGCCTTTCCGTGCGGGTACGCCGGATACCGGTGACCGCACAGGGGTCGAGGGTGGGGCCTCGGACGGGACCGGCATCGGGAGCGCGGGTCCCGTCCGAGGGGTACCGGGTCAGAGGCTGGCGAGGATGTCCTGCATCGTGGTGATCTCGGCGGTCTGCCCGTCGATGATCTGCTGCGCGAGGGCGGCCACGTCCGTGTTCTGTCCGTCGGTGAGCACCGACTGCGCCATCGTCACGGCGCCCTGGTGGTGAGCGATCATGCCGTTCAGGAACAGGCGGGTCGCCTCGACCCCGGTCGCGGCATCCAGAGCGGCCATGTCGTCCTCCGACATCATCCCGCCGCCCATGTCCATGCCGTCCATCCCGGACATGGAGTCGTCGTACGGGACGCCCCACTCCTGAAGCCAGCCCTTCATGGTCTGGATCTCCGGGTCCTGTGCGGCCTTGATCTGCTCGGCGAGGGAGACGACCCGCTCGTCGATGCCGTCTTTCGCGAGGATCTGATCGGCCATCTCGATGGCCTGCTGGTGGTGCGGGATCATCATGGTCACGAACATCTCGTCCGCGGCGTTGAACGCGGCGGCGGACTGGGAGGGGGCGGTGCTGGTCATCCCCCGGGTCCGTGGTCCATGCCGGGCATGGTGCCGTCGGTGGGGGCGCAACCGGCGAGCACAAGCACGGTGGCCAGGGCGCCGGCGGTCAGCGTGAGAGTACGAAAACGCATCAGGAGTGTCCTTATCTAGTCAGTCGGTGAGGGTCTGATCAGTGCCCGGGAGGGCAGAGCGCAGCATCCCCGGCAAGGGTCGCCGGGGTTCAGGCGGAATCAGGTGCGACTGATGGACAGGACAAGCAGTGAAGGCGGGCGGGGATGCGGCAATCCGGCCAGCAGAGTCCGGGTATGGGAGCGCGAGCGGTCTACGGCGTATGTGAGAAGGGCACGGAACGTCGGTGCGAGCAGGACGATCACCGCGGCCAGCAGCGCCAGCACGCACACCATCATCAGCAACGAATGATCCGGCATCCCCGCAGGGCTGCCGCACCCGTCCTGGCAATGCCCCCCAGCGCCCTCCGCCGCAGCTGCGGTCATCGGCGTATCGTCGGCGGCGGCTGGTGCGGAGCCGACCTGGCTGTGCGTGCTCATCGCGCTGGTCTCTGATGCCAGGGCGGGCTGGTGGGAACCGGTCAGGACGTGCATGGACAGCAGCCCGGTGATGATCGCCAGGGCGATCGGAGCGGCCAGCAGGAACCGGCGCACCCCGGGGGTCAGACGCGCGTGCGAGCGAATCACGTTCACGACCGACCTCCTTCCCGTCCAGGGTAGCGGTGCCCTGCCCCCGCGACACGGTCAGAACACCACGCACGGGAGCGGGCCCTACCACTCAGCATATACCCATCCGGGGTATCCAGGATGGGTATCGCTTCGGGGATGGCTACCCGCCCGGGGTATGCTGGGCGTGATCGAGGAAGGGGCGTCGACGGTGAACCAGGTGGTGGCGCGACGGCGGGCACTCGGGTCCCGGCGTGCCCTGTGGTTCTACCTGTCCGCGGTGACCGCGATCATCGCAGGGCTGCTCGCGATGCACTCGCTGAGTCTGGAAGAGGACCAGGCGGGCACTGTCGTGTCCGCCTCCGCAGTCGTTGCGGCCCCCGATGCCGCCGCTGATGTCCTGGTCAGCGGGGTGGTGACGCCCTCGTGCGATGAGACGGTCTGCGGGACGTCTCATGCTGTCGCTGCCGTGACGTGTCTGCTCGCGTTGCTGACCCTGCTCATCCTGGTGCTCCCGGCCCGGGACGGGTGGATGTCGCTGCTGGCATGGCTGCGATCCCTCCCGGGCAGGTCGGGCTCGTTCACGTCCGGGTCGCCTCTTCTGCGACCCTCCCTGATCGTGCTGTCGATCAGCCGCACCTGATCAGCACCCCGCCCGCGCCCGCCGCCTGAGCCGCCGCCGGCGCGTGATGTCGCCGACGGTCCACGATGATGACGATGCCGGTGGCATCGCCCGCGACGCAGTGAATGGTCGACCCGATGCCCTGCTTCCACAGCGGCCGGGTGAACTCCTCATGCTCTCCCGGCCGCGGCTCCTTGTCCGCGAGCACATACAGCAGCGCCCCGATCGGCCCCAGGTAGAGGGTGACCAGGATGAAGCCCCACTTCATCACCGCCGGCTCCGGGTTGTGACGGAACTGGTCCACCCCGACCCAGATCGTGCTGATCGCGACCAGCACGAACCAGGCGACCAGGAAATAGTCGATCGGTTGAATCATCCTCGCCCGCCTCTCCCTCGCACACGACTCCCCCACACCTTATACCCCCTATGGGTATTCTTTTCAATCGGCGCCGCCTCGGGTGCCGACGGGTGCACGTGCCCGGTGGGGCGAACCTGACGCAGCTGAGACGATCGCGGCGGAGTTCAGCGACCCGGTGCCGTCCTCAACGGCGCCGCCGAAGAAGTCCGCACCGGCAGACTCGACCTCGACGGCGTCACGGCGATCCTGCTGCCCGCCTTCACCGACACCACGGCACCCCGAGGGCACTGATCCTTCCGCTCAGGAGACGGACGTCGTTCGAGAACGACGTGCCGGTGGACGCGATGTGGCTGCTCTGTCGGCGAAGGCGTGGAGGGCCTGCGGCCGGGCGGGATCCGGGAGACGCAAAGGTCGGATTGGTATAGTGAGGGACTATGCCCCGCGACCCCCGATCCCGGCCCGACCGGGTCATCGCGGCGGGGTGGTGGTCGGGGCGGCTGCTGACCATCCTGGGCCTGGCACTTGTGCTCATCATCGGCGGCTGGACCACCTCCCACACCACGGCTGACGCGCACGCCGACACCAGTGCGGGCTCCCCCGTCGCGACCGGCTCTACCCCAGACTCGGGGCACCGGTGGAGGGCCGGACGGCGTCGTCCTCTGCGGGGGTGTCCGTCGATGCGTCCGGGGCGTGGGGGTGCCTGATCGGGGTGGTGTGCACGCTGCTGGTACTGGCGGCCGTGACGGGGTTGCGGTTACAGAGCCGGCTGCGGATACTGCGGGTATCCCGTCCGGTGCGCGCGCCGCTGCTGGTGCCCGTGTCGCGGCGTCCGGCCGCGCCCTCACTGCTGCTGTTGTCGATTTCCCGAACCTGAGATCCGGCATGCCGCCCACCCATGGGCGGCGTCTTCCCGCCCGCCCGTGTGCGGGCGCTGTGTGATGCCGATTTCTAGGTTTGGAGAATGTCTTGACGACCCGTATCACGGCGGCCCCCGTCGCCGGTCCGGTGCCGACGGCTGCGGCCGGTCACCGCCGCCCACCCGGCCCCGTCCCGCCGCGGCGCCGGCGCGATCATCCTCCGTCCGTTCCCGCCCCGGCCCTCTTGTGCGGGGAGGGGGTGGTGATGCGGTCGGGGTTGACGCATCGGCGGGCGATCATCGTCGGGGCCGGGCAGGCCGGGCTCGCGGTGGCCGCCGCGCTGATCGGGTTGGGGTTGCGGCCGCAGCAGGAGTTCGTGGTCGTCGACGCCGCCACGGATCGGCAACGCAGTTGGGCGTCCCGGTGGCATTCGATGCGGCTGCTGTCCGACGCCCGCCACAGCACGCTTCCGCTCCGGCCGCTGCCGCTGGACCCGCACGAGCATCCCCGGGCCGATGAGATCGCGAACTACCTGGACCAGGTGCAGCACACCCTGGGGGTGGACCCGTTCTGGGGGTTGCGTGTGGTCGGGGTGGAACGCCGCGGTCACGGGTCGGTGCTGCAGCTGCAGACCGCGGAGGGCGACGTGCAGACCCGCAACGTGGTGTGCGCGACCGGCGCCGCCACCCACCCCCGCATCCCTGCGTGGGCGCAGCAGCTGCGGGTGCCCGGGGTGGTGCTGCACAGTGCCCACTACCAGTTCCCCCGGCAGGTGCCCACCGGGCGGGTGCTGATCGTCGGCGGAGGGAACAGCGGGGTGCAGCTGGCGCGAGAGCTGTCCGCCTCCCACAAGGTCACCCTCGCGGTCCGCACCAGGCACCCGCACCGACCCGCCCGTACCTTCCCCGTCCACGCCCGGGCAGGCTCGTCCTGGCTGGGCCGCCCACCCGCCGTGCAGCCGGTGTTCGGCGACAGCTACCATGCGCTGCGTCACGCGGGTGTGGCGGTCGCCCCGGCGGTGACCGGCGCGGACGGCGGGCATGTCACGTTCGCCGATGGCAGCACCCTCGCCCCGGACTCGGTGATCCTCGCCACCGGGTACGACCCCGGTGACGACTGGCTCCCCGCCGAGGCGACAGCAGCCCGGTCCCGACCGGCGATGACCGGGCTGCCGGGCTTGTTCGTCGCCGGGATCCCCGCCCACAGCCGCCCCGGAGCGGACACCCTCGCCGGGGTGTCCCGGGACGCCGCCGTGATCGCCCGCACCATCGCGGACCGGCCATGACCGCCACGCCGACGCCCCTCCAGGACCCGCACGGACGCCCCCAACCCACCCCGCCGAATCGCCGTGCCCGGGCGGTGATGCCGTTGGCGGTGGCGTTGCCGGTCGCGGCGGCCGCGGCGGTGCTGATGGATCTCGCCTACCCGGAGGTGGGATTCTGGCCGGCCGCGTTCGCCGCGACCGGGCTGCTGCTTCTCGCCCTGATCGGCCGGAGCGTGTGGGGGGGTGGCGGTCGGGGCGGTGTTCGGGTTGCTGTTCTTCGGGCTGCTGGTGTCCTGGACGACCCGGTATCTCGGGCCGGTGCCGTGGGCGGCACTGACCGTGGTGGAAGGGACCCTGACCGCGGTCGGGATCATCCCGCTGGCACTCGCCTACCGGTGGGTGCCGCGCGCCGCCCCCGGCCCGGTCGGACGCCTGCTCCTGCTGCCGGGCCTGGTGGCCGCGTTGTGGACGGGCCGGGAGGTGCTGCTGGGCGCCTGGCCGTACGGTGGGCTGCCGTGGGCGCGGCTCGGGATCACCCAAGCCGACAGCCCCCTCGTGCAGACGGTGTCCTGGGTCGGGGTGAGCGGGCTCACCTTCCTGATGGTCTTCACCGTCGCCGCCGCGATCGAAACGATCCGGACCGGCCTGTGGCGTCGCCCGTTCCCCGCCGCCGTACCCGCCGTCACCGCCCTGATGCTGGTTTTGGTCCCGGCGTTTCCCACGACACCGGCCGGGACGATGCGGGTCGGGGCGGTGCAAGGCAACGGCCCGTCCGGGTACTTCGACCAGCGCACCGTGGGGGCGATCGCCCGGGCGCAGGGGGACGCGACCGGCCCGGTGCTCGACGCGGATGTGGATGTGGTGGTGTGGCCGGAAGGGCTGGATGCTGACCCGTTCCAGACCCCGTGGCTGGCGGAGTATCTCACCGGCATCAGCACCCGGGCAGGGGCCCCGCTGCTGGCGAACGCGGCCACCACGTCGGGTGGCAACATCTACAACACGTCGTTCCTGTGGGACCCGGCCACCGCCGGTGCCACGCCACGACGGGAGCAGGTGCAGACGCACGCGAAACGCCACCCGGTGCCGTTCGGCGAGTACGTGCCCGACCGGGCGTTCTACACCCTGCTCGCTCCCGACCTGGTCGGGCTGCTGCAACGCGACTACGCGCACGGCACGGACGTGCCGCTGGTCACCGTCGGCGGTGTGCCGGTGGGGTTGGCGATCTGCTTCGACGTGATCTACGACGAGGTCATCGCCGAGAGCGTCACCGCCGGTGCGGAGCTGCTGGTGTTCCAGACCAACAATGCCGACTTCCGCGGCACGGACGAGAACCTGCAGCAGCTCGCGGTCGCCCGGATCCGCGCGGTGGAGACCGGCCGCACTGTGGTGAACGTCTCCACCGTCGGCACCAGCCAGATCATCCGCCCCGACGGCAGCACCCTCACCGGTCTGCCCGCCGGACAGGCCGGGGCGATGATCGCCGACACCGACCTGCGCGCCGGGCTCACCCCCGCCGTCCTCATCGGGCAAGGCGTTTCCACTGTCACCCTGTGGGGTGGGCTGGGTGGTCTCGCCCTCACCGGTGCGATCGCCCGGCGGCGACGCACCCCTGCCGTGGCCTGACCAGGCATGCCCGCGAGACAACCCGGGGCTATCCGACGGGCGGGAGGACGAGGCGGCGGATCTCCGCAGCGATCAGGTCCGGTTCTGTGGCGGGGATGTAGTGGCCGGAGCGGGCAGCGACCACGTGCCGGCCCTGCCGGGACCGTGCGGCCCGATACCGCCCGGCGGCGGTCGCGGCATCCCGGACCCGTCGCGGCATCCCGTCCGCGAGACTGCCGGAGATGACGGTGACCGGGACATCGGGCAGCACCGGCGGGTCGCCGCGCCAGGCGTGCAGCTCGGTGAGGAACGTGCGCGCCTGCCGACCCTGGGTGACCACCACCGCGGGCTGGAACGCCTCCCGGTGAAGATCCGCCCGCACATCCTCGGGCATCCCCTCCCCGAGGAACCGGAAGAACCGCTCCAGCAACCCCACCCGTGCCAGCACCCACTCCACGGCGATCACGATCTTCTCCCCGACCCGGAACGGCACACCGAACTGCTGGGTCGCTGCCTCGTCGGTCGGATCCACCAGCACCATCGGGCCGCCCGCGGAATGCCCCACCTGCACGAACCCGCTGCTCGGCTCGAGGCCGTCCAGCAGATCGTTCAGGTAGTCGGTCATCCGGTCCAGGGTGCGCCCTGCACTATCCGGGGCGGACCGGCCCAGCCCTGCCCGGTCATACACCACGGCCCGCGTGAACGCGGCGACCCGGGTCTGCACCGACGCCCAGGTGGAGCGGGTCGCCGCCGATCCCGCCTCGAACACCACCGTCGGCACCCCGGGGCCCCGGCGGGACCCGGCAGCACCATCGCATAAAGGGCGCGCCCGTCACGGGTGCGCACCCACACCGGCTCCCCCTGCGTGTGCACACGCTCCCCCGCCATGACCCGCCCTACCGGTCCGTGCCCTGGCGGGAGGCGCCGGTCGCGGCGCGGTGGGCCTTCTCCCGCAGGGCCAGCAGGGCGAGGGTGTCGTCCTTGATCTGGGTGCGGCCGAGGATGCCCCAGTGCGCGCTCAGGTGGTCTTCGAGGTAGCGCAGCACCCGGGCGAACGGGACGGTGTGCCACGGCGCCCCCGCCCCGGGCGGGGAGGTGGGGTTGCCGAACACGACCGTGCGGATCGTGTGCCCTTCCGGCGCCACCGTCCGTCCCGTTTCCAGCAGTTCGGCGACCAGCCGGGCGGCATCGGTCGGGGCGCAGCACCCGAACCGGGTGAACGCGGCTTCCAGCACGGCCGGGTCCCGCATCGCCGGGTTGGGGTGCGGGCGGCCTTCCTTGACCTCGCCGACGATCATGTCCGCTCCGCCCCCGGCGCCCAGGGCCGGGTCCAGCGGTGCGTCGACGGTCCCGGACGCTCCCGGTGCGCGGTGCAGCCGTACGGCGAGGATGTCCAGGTCGGTGATGGTGCGGGGACCGCCGGGACCGGTGGCGTCCAGCACGGGGTATTCGGCGACGGTGAAGTAGCCGTTGACCCGCAGGTACGCCTGCACCAGCCCGACCGCCGTGTCCACCCTCTATCTCCGACCGGGTTATCTGGCCGGTCAGGCGGCGTTTGTGTAGCGGGCGGGGTCGGCGTCGAACAGGGGCCCGCAGTCGGCGCAGCAGAACCAGTACCGGGTGCCCTGGTAGTCGCGGAACAGGCCGCGCTGCTCGGCCCAGGCCGGGTCGACCTGGTTGCCGGGCATCACCGGGCAGGTCACCAGGTTCGTCGCGCCCGCCGGCGGCTCGTGATGGTGATGTTCGTGCGCACCATGCTCGTGTCCCCCATGGGCGTGCCCGTGCGTGTGGTCGTGCCCGGAGTGGTCGTGGTCGTGGTCGTGGTCGTGGGACATGGTGTGTCTCCTTCTCGAGCGATGGCTAGGCCTGGACGGGCGCGGGCTCTCGGGTGGCGGGGGCGCCGGCACGGGTTGGGGTGGGCAGGGGGCGGAAGCGGCGCAGGCGGAGGCTGTTGGTGACGACGAACACGCTGCTGAACGCCATTGCCGCGGCGGCGAGGATGGGGTTGAGCAGGGCGAGCATCGCGACCGGGATCGCGGCGACGTTGTACGCGAACGCCCAGAACAGGTTCCCCTTGATCGTGCCCAGGGTGCGGCGGGCCAGCCGGATCGCGTCCGGGACCAGCATCAGGTCGCCGGAGACGATGGTCAGGTCCGCGGCGGTGATGGCCGCGTCGGTGCCGGTGCCCATCGCGATCCCGAGGTCGGCGGCGGCGAGGGCTGCGGCGTCGTTGACGCCGTCGCCGACCATCGCGACCACCCGGCCCGCGGCCTGCAGGTCGCGGATGGTGTCGAGCTTGCCCTGCGGGGTGACCCCGGCGCGGACGTCCTCGATCCCGGCCTGGTTGGCGATCGCGCGGGCGGCGCCGGGGTTGTCGCCGGTGAGCAGGATCGGGGTCAACCCGAGCTCTCGGAGCCGTGCGACCGCCTCACGGCTGGTGGGTTTGATGGTGTCGGCGACGCTGATCGCCCCGCGCACCTGCCCGTCCCACGCCACCACCGTGACCGTCGCTCCCGCAGCCTCGTCCGCCGCGATGGTGTCGGCGAGGCCTGAGGGGATGGGGAGGGACCACTGGGTGGTGATCCAGGAGGCGCGGCCCGCGGCGACCATCCGGCCGTCGACGATGCCCTGCACGCCCTGCCCGGCCTCGGCTTGGAACGATTCCACTGCCGCGAGCGGGCCGCTGGCCGCGTTGGTGATGGCGCGGCCGATGGGGTGTTCGGAGCCGTGCTCGAGCGCTCCGGCGACCTGCACCAGCTCCGTCTCGTCGGTCCCTGCGGCGGGGTGGGTGGCGGTGACGGTCATGGTGCCGGCGGTGATGGTGCCGGTCTTGTCCAGCACCACGGTGTCGATGCGGCGGGTCTGCTCCAGCACCTGCGGGCCGCGGATGAGGATGCCCAGCTGCGCGCCTCGCCCGGTGCCGACCAGCAGCGCGGTCGGGGTCGCGAGCCCGAGCGCGCAGGGGCACGCGATGATCAGCGTCGTCACCGCGGCGGTGAACGCGACCTCCGGGGAGGCGCCGACCAGCAGCCATACCGTGAACGCGACGATGGCGAGGGCGATGACGATGGGGACGAAGATCGCGGAGACCCGGTCGGCGAGGCGCTGCACCTGCGCCTTCCCGGTCTGCGCCTCCTCCACCAGCCTGGCCATCCGGGCCAGCTCCGTGTCCGCGCCGACCCGGGTGAGCTCTACCAGCAGCCGGCCGCCGGTGTTCACGGTCGCGCCGACCACCTTCGAGCCGGGGGCGACTTCGACGGGTACGGACTCGCCGGTCAGCATCGACTCGTCCACCGCGGAGACACCCTCGGTGACGACACCGTCGGCGGGGATCTTCTCCCCGGGCCGCACCACCACGATGTCGCCGGGCACCAGCTGGGCGACGGGGACGCGCTGTTCGCTACCTGTGCGGAGGACGACGGCATCTTTCGCGCCCAGCTCCAGCAGGGCGCGGAGGGCTTCGCCGGATTGCCGCTTCGCGCGCGTTTCCAGGTAGCGGCCGAGGAGGATGAACACGGTCACCAGGGCGGCGACCTCCAGATACACCTCGTGACCGCCGGACTGCGGGGTGCCGACGAAGGTGACGCTCATCCGCATCCCGGGCGTGCCGGCGCCGCCGAAGAACAGGGCGTACAGGGACCAGCCGAACGCGGCGAGCACGCCGAGGCTGATCAGGGTGTCCATCGTCGCCGCACCGTGGCGGGCGTTGATCGCCGCGGCACGGTGGAACGGCCACGCTCCCCACACCACCACCGGGGCCGCAAGGGTCAGGGTCAGCCACTGCCAGTAGGTGAACTGCAGCACCGGGATCATCGACAGCACCGCCACCGGCACCGCCAGGACCGTCGAGACGATCAGCCGCTGCCGCAACGACACCAACTCCGCATCCCGCGGCACCGTGGCCTGTTCATCGGGGGCTTCGGTGGCCGGTGGGGCGGGGACGGAGGCCCCGTACCCGGCCTGCTCGACCGCCGAGATCAGCTCCTCCAGCGGCACCGGGGACTCGGCGTGCACGCGGGCTTTCTCGGTGGCGAAATTGACCGTCGCCGCCACCCCCGGCAGTTTATTCAGCCTCCGCTCCACCCTGGTCGCGCACGACGCGCAGGTCATCCCGGTGATGTCGAGATCAACATCCGTCGTCGTCGTGGTCATGACACTGAGGCGAGGCTGTATCCGGCCTCCTCCACCGCCTCCCGCACCCGCGCCGCATCCACCGGCGTCGCGCTGGACACCGTCACCGTGGACACGCCACCGGCGCGCAGATCGACGGCGACGTCGGAGACACCGTCGATCGCGGAGACCTCCTCGGTCACGCTGCGCACGCAGTGCGAGCAGGTCATCCCCTCCACCAGGAACTGCGCCGACACGGTGTCACCCGTCGCCGGGACTGCGGTGGTGTCGGTGGCTGCCGCGCCGTGTGAGGTGGGGCTGCAACACGCGCACCCCGCGCCGGTGCTCGTCGCCTGCAGTCCGAGGTCCTGGAATCCCTGTCCGGTCATGATGTGCTCCCTTCAAGAGCGTTGAACGATGTGAGTGGGGCGAGGTTAGGAGCGCACGAGGCGCGCGATCGCGGCGTTCGCCTCACGCAGCTTCTCCTCCGCGACCGGGCCGCCTTCGGCGGTCGCCTGCGCGACGCAATGCGCGAGGTGGTCTTCCAGCAGCGCCAGCGCGACGGACTCCAGCGCCTTCGTCGCCGCCGACACCTGGGTCAGCACGTCGATGCAGTAGACGTCCTCGTCGATCATCCGCGCGATCCCGCGGACCTGCCCCTCCGCGCGGCTCAGCCGCGCCAGCAGCGCCGGCTTGTTGTCCACATACCCGTGTGCCATCTCGTACCTCCACCTACAATCTAACATACCCTGTAGGGGTACAGGGTGTAGGGTGAGGTCATGACCGGCATCCAGGAGCCGCGGCCCGCACAGCCCACCCGTTGGCACGTCGTGACGGGCGGTCCCAGCTCGGGCAAGACCACCACGGTCAACCTGCTGCGCGACCGCGGATACACGACCACGATCGAGCACGCCCGGCACTACATCGACCTGCAACGGATCACCGGGCGCAGCACTGCGGAGGTGCGGGCACGGCAGAGCGAGTTCCAGCGCGCGGTCGTAGACATGCAGATCGAGCAGGAGCACTCCCTCGACCCGCAACAGACGGTGTTCCTGGACCGTGCCCTGCCGGACTCGCTCGCCTATTACCGCTTCCTCAACCTCGAGCCCGACACCGCCCTGCTGGGCGCGCTGGCCGCCACCCGGTACGCGACGGTGTTCCTGCTGGACCTGCTCCCGCTGGCGCCCGACTACGCGCGCACCGAGGACCCCGCCGCGCAGCGGCGCATCCACGACCTGCTCGGGCTGGTGTACCAGGAGCTGGGCTTTCCCGTCGTCACCGTCCCCGCACTCGCCCCCGACGCGCGCGTCGACTTCATCCTCGAACGAGCATCGGCCGGCACTCCAGCCGAGAGGGGCGTGAGCTGATGGGCGCGGGGAGTAGCCGGTACCGGCAGATCGGGGCCGTGCTGCGCCGGCACGGACTCGGCGTCCTGGCCGGCGTGCTGGGCCTGGGCGGCTTGGTGCCGTTCCACCGCGGCGCCCTCGGACACGCCCGGCAGGAGGACCCCTACACGAACCCCGAGCATGTGCGGGTCGCGTTGGAGGAGCTCGGGCCGACGTTCGTGAAACTGGGCCAGATCCTCTCCACCCGGCACGATCTGCTCCCCGCGGCATGGGTCGCCGAGTTCGCCAAACTGCAGGACGACGTCGCCGCGGCACCGTGGGAGGGCATTCGGGACGTGCTCCGTGAAGAGCTCGGCGCCGACCCAGAGCACGTGTTCGCCCAGTTCGACCCGGTGCCGCTGGCGGCGGCGTCCATCGGGCAGGCGTACGCGGCAACTCTTCACGACGGCACCGAGGTCGTCGTGAAGGTGCGCCGGCCCGGCGTGGTCGCGCAGGTGCATGAAGACCTGGACATTCTCCGCAACCTCGCCGACCGCGCCGACCGGCGCTGGGATGCCATCCGGCAGTACGACCTGCCCGGGCTGGTGGAGGAGTTCTCCCGCACGCTGCGTGCCGAGCTGGACTACCTGCAGGAGGCCCGCAACGCCGAACGGTTCGCGCAGGAGTTCGCCCACGCGGCGCGGGTGCGGATTCCCCGCGTGCACGGGGAGACCACGACCTCGCGCGTGCTGACCCTGGAGCGGATGAGCGGGGTGCGGATCGACGACCTGGAGGGCCTGGACGCCGCCGGCATCGACCGGGTCGCACTCGCGCGGCTGGGTGCCGACATCGTGCTCACGATGGTGTTCGACAACCGGTTCTTCCATGCCGACCCCCATCCCGGGAACATGTTCGTGCAGCCCGACGGCGCGCTCGCGCTGATCGACTTCGGGATGGTCGGGGAGCTCACCGAACAGACCACGGACGGCCTCGCCGGCATCGTGCTCGCCTTCACCCGCGACGACCCGGACACCCTCACCACCGCCCTGATAGAACTCTCCCGGACCGCCGACGTCGTCGACCGGGCAGGGCTGCGGCAGGCGATCACCGCGTTCACGGCCCGCTACCGGGGCCGTTCGCTGTCGGAGATCAGCCTCGCAATCATGCTCCAGCAGCTGCTCGGCATCCTGCAGCAGCACCAGCTGCACCTTCCGCAGGAGACGGCGCTGCTGTTCAAAGTGCTGATGATGGCCGAAGGGACCGCGGCGCGGCTGGATCCGGACTTCCAGATGCTCGACGCCCTGCAGCCCTACGCTGAGCAGCTCACCCGCGCCCAGCTGTCCCTGCCGGCTCTGGCCCGGCGATGGGCGCGCGCGGGAGCCGACACCGGGGCACTGCTCACCGAGCTGCCCGCCACCCTGAGCCGGCTCCGGCATCTCCTCGAAGACGGCGGGTTCGAGGTGCACCTGCGCGCGACGGAGCTGGAACCTCTCGTCGGGCGCGCCGAACGCGTCGGCAACCGTGTCGTCGCGGGAATGATCGCCGCCGCGCTGATCAGCGGGATCGGCACCCTCGTCGGCGGGAACACGAAATGGCGCTCCCGGGAAGGCGTCCTGATCGGCGCCGGGACCGGCACGATCGGCGCCCTCGGCAGCTATCTGCTGTGGACGCTGCGGCGCCGCCGACCCCGCCCCTGACCCGCGCACGGCTCAAGAACACCACGAAAGGAGACGAAGATGGACAGGATCAGAGTCGGCGTCAACGGGTACGGAGTGATCGGCAAGAGGGTCGCCGACGCCGTCCACGCCCAACCCGACATGCACCTGGTGGGCGTCGCGGACATCGTCACCGACTGGCGAATACAATCCGCCGTCCCGCGGCTGCCCGTATTCGCCGCCACCCCCGACGCGCGCAGCGGCATGGTGGACACCGGCATCCGCCCCGAGGGAACCCTCGACGATCTCCTCGCGCAGAGCGACGTGATCGTCGATACGACCCCCAAGCACGTCGCCGCCGGAAACCTGCCCCGCTACCAGGCGGCGGGAGTAAAGGTGATCGTGCAGGGAGGGGAAGCGCACTCGACCACCGGGCACTCCTTCGTCGCCCAGGCCAACTACGCCACCGCGCTCGGCCGGGACCTGACCCGGGTGGTGTCCTGCAACACCACCAGCATCGTCCGCGTCCTCGGCGCGCTCGAAAACGCCGGGCTGCTGCTGCGCGCCCGCGGGGTCCTCATCCGCCGCGCCACCGACCCGTGGGAATCGCACCTGGGCGGCATCATGAACACGATGGTCCCCGAACCGGTCATCCCCTCCCACCAGGGCCCCGACGCGAAGACCGTGCTCCCCGACCTGGACGTGGTCACCATCGCCGCCAAGGGCGCACACACCCAGACCCATAACCACTACTGGACCCTGCAGCTGACCCGCCGCGCATCCCGCGACGAGGTCCTCGACGCACTGCGCGCCGCACCCCGGATCGCGTTCATCCGGATGTCCGACGGGCTGGTCGCCCTCAACTCCACGGTCGAGCTGATGCGCGACCTCGGCCGGCCCCGCGGGGACATGTGGGAGGTCGCGGTCTGGGAAGACCTCGTCACCGTCGACGGCGACGAGGCGTACCTCACCTACCAGGTGTGCAACGAGGCGATCGTCATCCCCGAGACCGTCGACGCGATCCGCGCCCTCACCGGCACCGTCACCGACCCCGCCGCCTCCATCCGGCTCACCGACGCGACCCTCGGCATGAGGCAGGACTTCCTCGCCCCTGAGCGGTCATGACCTCCCCGAACGCCGGGCCGCCCCGTGCCCCCCGCGCTGGACGCGTGTGGATCTGGGTGATCATCGCGCTGGCCGTCGCCGGGATCGTCATCTACCTGATCATCGACCACTGGACCCACCTCGCTGCGGCCGCCCCCTACGCCGGCATCATCGTGATCGCCCTGCTGCACCTGTTCAGCCACCGCGGACACGGAGGCCACGGACGACACCGTGAACAGACCCGTCACGACCACACGAACCCGCCCCCCGACGACGACGCATGAGCACCCCCACCGCGGCCGGCACCGGACGGCGGGCGCCGAGCCCGTGGCGGATGCTGGGGATCACCTTCGCGTGGGGGTCCTGCTTCGTCGCGATCAGCGTCGGGCTGCAAGATGCGCCGCTGCTGTGGCTCGCAGCACTGCGCGCCCTCGTCGCCGGTGCCGCTCTGCTGATCCTCACTGTCATCCGCCGCGCGCCCGTCCCCCGCGAGGTACGCAGTTGGACGCTGATCGGCGTGCTCGGCGTCGTGAACGTCGCCATCGCCTACGCCGCCATGTTCGGCGGCACCATCGGCCTGACAACGGGCGTCGCGTCCGTGCTGGCCAACGTCCAGCCCGTCCTCATCCTGCTGCCCGCCTGGTGGCTCTACCGCGAACGTCCCTCCCTGCGATCGGTGGCCGCGATGCTCACCGGGCTCGCCGGACTCCTGCTCATCGTGCTGCCCGCCGGCGCCGGGACCGGGGCATGGCTGTCCCTCACCGCCGCCGCCGCCGTCACCGCCGGCACCCTCATCAGCCGCGCCGTGCGCGCCGACCCGTTCCTCGTCGCCACCGTGCAGCTGCTGCTCGGCGGCGGGATCCTCCTCGTCGCCGCCGCGATCGTCGAAGGTCCGCCGGTCATTGAATGGACGCCGGGATTCGTGCTCTCCCTGCTGTGGATGTCCCTGGCCGGCACCGCCGCGACCACCGTCGCCTGGTACGCGGAGACGCAACGGTCCCGGCTCGACATCCTCACAACATGGACGATCCTCGTGCCCGTCTTCGGGATCGTCCTGTCCGTCGGGCTCTTGCAGGAGACCCAGAGCGTGCTCGGCTGGACCGGCACCGCCATCGTGATCGGCTCCGTCGCCCTCCTCACCATCCCCGGCAGACACGCTGACCGCGCGTCCCGTCGGCTTGAAGGTTGAGCGCCCGCCTGCCACACCCGGCGTCCGGCAGACGGACGTCGCACAGTCAGGAGACGGGCCGGGCCGCCCACGGGGTGGTCCCGCGGGGTTTGACGAACCCCAGGATCATCACCACGACCAGCACGACCAACGCCGCGACCGCGTCCACCATCAGCTGCAGCCGCACCGCGGAGAAGTCCATACCGACCTGGAGGGACGCGTGCGCGGCGGTGTCGGCCACCCCGGTGTGCAGCACAAGAGCGCCAGTCGCGACCACGGTGAGCACCAGCTTGAACAGCACCCAGTAGTGACGGGTCAGCCCCCACCGCGTCACCAGCGACACCCCGATCCCGGTCAGCAGCGACAACCCGGCCAGCGGCACCACCGCCCACCACATGGTCACCTGCAGCGCCGCGTACACACCCGCCCAGATCCGCGCGTCCGGCGACGCCCAGCCGGCGGCCGCCACGACCAAGAACACGGCCACGGACCCCGCCCACCCGATCGAAAACACGACATGCAACGCCCGCAACACTGACCGCAGCCGACGACCGGACGCGCCCATCAATGCATCCCCGCCATCCCGTTGCCGGTCAGATGCAGCACCACGAACGCCCCGGCGGCCAGCAGCACCAGGACTCCCCCGACGATCACCCAGCGGGGCACCGGACTCGGTTTCGACATCACGGCTTTATCTATACACACTGTTGCATACAGGTCAAAGCGTCTCGTTCCTGATAAGGTAGGGGAGTGCCCAAGCTGTGGAGTGACACCATCGTGGAACATCGCTCCGCGGTGCGGGACGCGATCCTCGACGCTACCGGTCGGCTCGTGCACCGGGACGGCCTGACCGGACTCACCATGACCGCCCTCGCCGAGGCGAGCGGGGTGGGCCGGGCGACGCTGTACAAGTACGTGCCCGACGTCGCCGCCGCTCTCACCGCGTGGCAGGAGCGCGAGATCGGACGCCACCTGCAGCGCCTGCGAACCATCGCACAGGAGAGCCCGCCGGAATCCCGGCTGTCCGACGTGCTGCTCGCCTACGCCCGGCTGCGCCGGCACCGGCACGGCGACGACGACGACGATGCACTCCACGGCACTATCCGGCTCGCACCCGCCGAATCCGAGCTCACCGCGCTCGTGCAGGAGATCATCGACGACGACACCCGGGCAGGAACAACCCGCACCGACCTCTCGCCGCAGGAACTCGCCGCGTACGCGGTCGGCGCGATCGGCGCCGCCGCGGCGTTGCCCGACACGACCGCCGTCTCACGACTCGCCACGCTCGTCGTCGCCACCATCCGGCAAGACGCCGAGGAGTGAGCAGACCGACCGTCGTTCACGCGGTCAGGAGCAATATCAGGGCACGTTGTGGCCGGCGGCCTGGATGAGGACGTACCACTCGGCTCTCGTGAGCGGGATGTCGGAGCCTTGGGCCGCGTCGGCGCCGCGCTACGGGGTGGTGGTGCCGAGCACGACCTGGATGTTCGCGTGGCGCCGGGTGATCCACGCGGTGGCGACCGCGATCGAGGTCACCACATACTTCGCGGCGAGCCGGTCGAGCTCCGCGTTCAGCTCGGGGTAGTCGAGCGAGTCGAGGAAACACGCCGCCGTGGAAGCCCTTCTGAAACGGAGACCACGCCTGCAGCGTGATGTCGTTGATCCTGGCGTAGTCGGCCCGGCCGCCGCCGTCGCGGGTGATGGAGTCGTCGTAGTCGGTCATGTTCGACGAGAGGCCTTGCGCGATCAGGACGGCGTGTTCCTATCGACAGCTGCACCTGGTTGGCCACGATCGGCTGCCTCACCGCCGTCTTCAGCAGGTCGATCTGACGGGGGCGTGGTTGGAAACCCCGAAGTGACGGACCTTCGCCGACGACTCGAGGTGATCGAACGCGCGGGCGACCTCCTCGGGCTCGACGAGCGCGTCGGGGCGGTGCAGGAGCAGCACGTACCCGTGAAAACCGTCATCTCGGTGTGGAACCTACACAGGGATACTGATCGTAGGGACGACCGAATCCGCGCTCGAGGACCCCACCTGAACCCCACGTCGGCGGTGGGGTCGAGCTCGCGGGCGCGCAGCACGGCGAGAAGTTCTCCTCGAGGTCGATCACCGACGCAACGAGACTCTCCCCCGGAATCGTGCATCCACTCATCCAGTAGCTTCGCCGCGCGAACTTCATCGAGCTCGTCGAGCGAGTGCCCGGCGAACGCACCCTCCTCTACCGCGTACGCGAGAACCCCTGGTGGGACGCCGCGAGCCAGTATGTCGACGACGCTCCCGCGGTCGAGGAACGCTCCGCGTCCTAGATCTGGCCATCCGGGGGTCGCGGCCGTGGCCGATAGACGCGCGACGTAGGTGTTCGTCGGCCGCAGAACCGAGGCGTACGCGCCGCCGAGCTGTGAGACGTAAACGCGCGCGCCCCCGTCTCATCAGTCGCGCCGGACCGCCGATCGTCCACGGCAAATGGCAGAGATGCCAAGTGCCTGCCAACTACCCGTGGAATATGTCATTTCGGCGTGGAACCTACATGACGGCCAGACGTACCGCACCAGCCTCGCCCATCTCGCCGGCGACCTGCATCAACTCATTCTTTGCGTAAATGAGTATTCGCTCCTCTGAGGGCCACTGATATTGCGGTTCAGGGCCACTCGCTCATCGACGCGATCGTGTCGGTGAGGGCCACCGAATATTGGGGTTGAGGGCCACCGTTCCTAGGCTCCTTCTGCCGCGTGGCCAATCACACGGCAGAAGGAGTGATTCGGATGGTACGCAAGATCAAGGCGAAGCTGGTGCTTCGGCTTCGCGCGGAGGGGTTCACGGGGAGGCAGATCGCCGCGCAGGGCATGTCCCGGACGAGTGTGGCGGCGGTCATCGACGCCGCCGACCGGGAAGGGATCGGTTGGGACGACGTCGCCAAGCTCGAGGAAGCGGACGTGTATGCGCGGCTGTTTCCTGGTCGTGGTGAACATGACAGCGTTCACGCGCAGCCGGACTGGGACAGGGTGCACCGGGAGCTCGCGCGGGTCGGGGTGACGCTGAAGCTGCTGCATGGCGAGTATGTCGACGCCTGCCGGGCGGCGGGATCGACGGCGATGGGATACGACAGGTTCTGCAAGGCCTACCAGCAGCACGTCCTCATCTCCGGGGCGGCGTCGCGGGTGGGGCACAAGGCGGGGCAGACGGTCGAGGTCGACTGGTCGGGCAAGACGATGCAGCTGACCGACCCGGTCACCGGGCAGCAGACGCGGGTCTACTTGTTCGTTGCGACGCTGCCGTTCTCCCGCTACTCGTTCGTGGAGCCGACGCTGGACATGCAGCAGGACGCCTGGTTGCGCGCGCACGTGTCGATGTTCGACTGGTTCGGCGGGAGTGTCCTGCGTGTCGTCCCGGACAACCTCAAGACCGGGGTGCTGAAGCACCCGGCGGAAGGTGAGGTGGTGCTCAACGATGCGTATCGGGAACTCGCGGCGCACTACTCCGCGGCGGTGCTCCCGGGGCGGGTGAAGAAGCCGAAAGACAAGGCCAGTGTCGAGAACACGGTCGGGAACGTCGCGACCTGGGTGATCGCATCCCTCCGCGACCGAAGCTTCGCGAGCTTGGCGGAGTTGCGGGCGGTCGTCTACGAACGCGTGGCCGCTTACAACGCGGAGCCGTTCCAAAAGCGCGCCGGGTCAAGGCTGAGCGTGTTCGACTCGGAGGAGAAGCCGCTGCTGCGGCCGCTTCCGGTGGTCCCGTTTGAGATCTCGAGGTGGTTCTACCGGCGCCGGGTTCAGAAGAACGGGCACGTCGTGTTCGAGCGCAACTTCTACTCCGTGCCCTACCCGAACATCGGTCGGAGTGTTGATCTGCGGGTCACCGACACCACGGTCGAGATCTTCGCCGGGCAGGAGCGGCTGACGAGCCACCTGCTCGCTCCGGTCGGGATGGTGAACGAGTATCGCACCCACGACAGCGATCTGCCCGACGGTCCCCGCTACCGGCAATGGGACGCCGAACGTGTTCGCGAGTGGGCGGGCCGGATCGGGGAGGACACCACGATCGTGGTGAATCGGATCTTCGAGTCCGTGCCCGTCGACGAGCAGGGCCTGGACGCGGCTTTGGCGGTGTTGCGGCTCACCCGCCGCTACTCCGCCGCTCGGGTCGAAGCCGCCGCCGGGATCGCCCTCGCGTCCCGGGTGAGATCTCCGCGCTACGCGCATCTGCGGCCCATCCTCGAGACGAACCAGGACCAACCCGACGGGAGGAGCCCATGGGCTGAACCCGCGACTACGGGGCCGACCGGATACGTCCGCGGCGCGGACTACTACGCCGGTGACATCCGATGAGCCGGCTCGACTCGGAGACGAAGCGGAAGCTGCGTGAGATGGGGGTGACGTCGCTGGTCGACGCGTTCGAGGTCCAGGACGACAGCCTCACGTTGGGAATGGCGTTCGAAGAACGCGTCAAGCTCGCCGTCGACGACGCCCACGCCACCTTCACCCACGCCAAGGTCGAAGGCCTCATCCGGCGGGCGGGTCTCCGCTACCCGAACGCGGACCTGCGGCGAGTCGACCTGCTCGAGCAGCGGGGTCTTGACCGCGGGGTGATCGCGCAACTCGGCACCTGCCAGTTCATCACCCGGCAGCAGAACGTCGTATTCCAAGGCTTCACCGGGTCTGGGAAGAGCTACCTCGGATCGGCGTTGGCGAAGCAGGCCTGTCAGCACCGCTACCGGGCGCACTACATCCGCATGCCCGACCTCGAAGAATCCTGGGCCACCGCCCGCGACCGGCCCGCGGGGAAGGAGAAGTGGCTCCGCAAATACGCGGCGTTCACGCTCCTCGTGATCGACGAATGGCTCCTCGACAACCCCGATGACAGCGTTCGCGGCATGCTGCTCGAGCTGCTCGAGCGCCGCTACGACGCCACCTCGACGGTGTTCTGCACCCAGTACGCGAAGAAGGACTGGCACCAACGCCTCGGCGGCGGAGTCCACGCCGACGCGATTATGGACCGCATCGTCCACAACACCATCTGGATCGAGACCGGCAGCACCAACATGCGCGAACACACCGCCAGGACGGCCTGACCGGCGCCGGTGAGCGTTGCCATCACCGGGTGGCGCTCACCGGCAATACCGGGCGGCCCTGAATCGCAATATCGAGTGGCACTGAACCCCAATATCGACTGGCCCTCAACCCTTCAAATACTCACGTAAATGCAAAGTAGTCCGGCCGATATCGCGGTTTACGCAAGGATCATCGGGATCCGACATGTAGGGATCTTTCTGAAATGTCCATTTCGCAGTTGAAATGTCCACGCGATGTCCATATGGACATTTCGGACGCCGGCCGACCGTCGCGATCATGTGGGCGGCGGTTTCACAGCGCCTCAGCTTCTCTGCTGGATCGCGGCTAGCGCCCGGGTATTGTCGGCACGATGCCGTTGCCGCGTATCCGTTGTTGAAGGGGTGAGTATGTCTGCTGTTGTTGCGCGACTTGACGTGGACCTCACGGATATTGAGTGCATTGTGAAGGTCACGCGGCCACTGGTCGGAGTACCGGACTCCGTGAACTGGACGGAGTTGCCGTCGGGCGTCGCGAAGATCTCCGCTGACGCGACGTTGTACATCTTCGATGACGACGACGAGGGGGAGCCGGAGCGTCGTGTCATCGCGCGCGCTACTGCGTACACCGTCGACCTCGACCGGGTGGGTGACGTCGTTGACGTGTTCGATCAAGTAGGCGGCGAAGCATTCGAGATCACCGAGTCGATTCTCGGTGATGAGAACGTCTTCGAGTGGCTCGACTCCCGCGATCCGCTGGTTGGCGAGCAGGTGTCGCAGCTCGTGATCGTCGAGGGCGTCTTTGTGGAGCCACCGTACCGGGGTCAGCGCCTTGGTCCACGTCTGCTCACGACGCTGGTGGAGACGGTGACCGGCACGGGGAGGGAGACTCTCATCGTTCTCCGCGCGCAACCGGTGCCGTGGGAGCACCTGTCCGAGATCGAGTTTCGGCGCTCCCGAAAGAAGGTCGCTGCGTCGTACGAAAGCGTCGGGTTTGCGCACTTCCGGGACAACATCTATTGGCGTCACAACGCGTTCGTCGGGACCGAGAACCTCGAGGCGTGAGTCACGCCCCCGGGTATTTGGGAACCTTCAGGTCGACCTCCCCGGCCAGGTGGCGAGCGTCGTCGGGCGGGTCCAGTTGCGGCGGGCGGTGCGCTCCGTGGTGAGATCGTGCGGAGCGGCAACGATCCACACGGTCGCTTCCCGCGTCGATCAGATCCGACGAGCCCTCACTGACTATCACCACGATGGCTCACCAACGTCTACGACGAAGACAACCCGGCCGGATCCTCCACCACACCAGGGGACAGGACCATCAATCAAGAAGGGTTTCTCATGCAGTCAGCGCCTCGAGGATGAGACCGCGCACGTGATCAAAGTCGAGGTCGGCCGGAAGCTGGAGCCACGCGTTCTTCTGACCCTTGTAGTGTGTCCCGACGCCGGCGTCAACGAGAGCCGCCGTGCGCATTGGGTCAAGCTTCACCACCACCTGCCCGCCGCTGGTCATGGCGCGCACGGCGCCACTGCTGCTTCCCGAGACGATGAGACTGCCGCGGTGGTTCCGTGACACACCGTCAAGCGCAGTCATCTCGTGAGCGATCGTGTCGAACACTTCATCCCCAGTCATCACGGTTCTCCCTTCATGCGCGGTCGACGACCCCAAAGCGATCCCTACAGGTGGCCCTCAGAAGAAGTGTCCCACTCAGGCTCCTTCACGCGGAAGACCACGGCGCGCAACGCTTCGGGCGCAGAGCTGCGGATCAAGGCCGCCGGGTTACCGGCTCGCAAAACGTTGGAGGACTTCGATTGGGATGCGCAGCGGAGGGCGCTCGCAGACCAGTTCTGACGACCGACAGCAGTTCATCGTCAGCCGGTTCCTACAGATGTCACGCTCCGAGTTGTCCATTTCGCAGGGGAGATGTCTACGCGATGTCCATATGGACCTTTCGGGGCATTGGGGCGAGTCGCTTCGGTGGGATTCGCAAAAAACGTCGAGACGCCGACTGACCGGCGCTCGTAGATTCGAAGCGTGTCCTCAGTCGTCCTTCCACTCACCGCTCAGCGGCATGCGGAACGTGTGAGCCGGGCACTTCACTGGATGGAGGAGCGTCTCGAGGAGCCGGTGACCCTCGCCGAGATCGCGGCGGTCGCTGGTCTTTCGCCGCATCACTTTCACCGCGTCTTCCGTGCGGTCGTGGGTGAGAACCCGAAAGCGCACCTGCGCCGGTTGCGGCTTGAGCGAGCGGTCTACCGACTCAAAGTCAGTACGGACACGGTGCTGCACATCGCGTTGGAATCGGCCGCGTCCGTTTGAGTGGTGGTCTTTCGCTTCGTTGCGATGATCAGCTGTCGTTAGTTTAGGCGGCGGTGATCTCGGGGAGTATCACCGCCTCGTCGATGGTGGGGGTGGTCGCGGTGAGCTCGGTCATGGAGGCTTCGGAGAAGTAGCGGCGGTCGGCGGCTTCCCATTCGTCGTGTTGCTCGACGAGGACGGAGCCGGCCAGGCGGAGCAGGGCGGCGTTGTTCGGGAACACGCCAACGACGTCGGTGCGGCGCTTGATCTCCCGATTGAGGCGTTCCAGCGGGTTCGTGGACCAGATCTGTCGCCAATGCCGGGCGGGGAACGCTTTGAACGCGAGGATGTCGTCACGGGCGTCGGTGAGCATCACGGCGGTCTTGGGGTGGACGCGCTCGATCATGCGCACGACTTCGTCGAACTGGGCATCGATGTGCTCGGCGTCGGGTTGGGCGAAGATCGTGCGGATCACGCTGGCGACCATCTCCTGCCGGCCCTTCGGGAGGGCGGTCAGGACGTTGCGCATGAAGTGGACGCGGCAGCGCTGCCAGGCGGCGCCCTGCAACACGGTCGCTGCGGCCTTCTTCAGTCCGGCGTGGGCGTCGGAGATCACCAGCTTCACCCCGCCCAGACCTCGTGTCTTCAACGAGCGCAGGAACTGCTTCCAGAACTCCTCGGTCTCGCTGTCTCCGACATCGAAGCCCAGCACGACCCGCCGCCCGTCAGCGGCGACGCCGATCGCGACGACGACCGCCTGGGACACGACACGGTGGTCGATGCGGACCTTGCAGTAGGTCGCGTCGAGGAACACGTAGGGGTAGGCGATGTCAGACAGCGAGCGGTCGCGGAACGATGCGACCTCGGCGTCGAGCCCTTGGCAGATGCGGGACACCTCGGACTTCGAGATGCCAGTGTCAGCGCCGAGCGCTTTGACGAGGTCATCGACCTTCCGGGTTGAGACGCCGTGGAGGTAGGCCTCCATCACGACCGCGAACAAGGCTTGGTCGACCCGGCGGCGCCGCTCCAGCAGCGACGGGAAGAACGACCCCTGCCGCAACTTCGGGATCCGCAACTCCAGATCCCCAGCCGTGGTCGACAGCACCCGCGGCCGGGAACCGTTGCGGGTAGTCGTGCGCTCGCTCGTGCGCTCGTAGGGGGCGGCGCCGATGAATGCGGCTGTCTCCGCGTCGATCAGCTCCTGGTAGAGCCGCTCGGTCGCGGCTCGGATGCGGTCGGTGGTGCCGGTGAGCTTCAGTTCCCCGAGCAGCTCGAGGAGGGCAGACTGGTCAAGAGCCATCGTGCGGTGTCGTCTTTCTGTGTGAGTTCTTGGTCGTTCTCACTGACCATCGCACGATGGCTCACCCCGTCGCGGTCACGACGCCGCGGGCCCGAAAGACCACCACCCCGCGGGACTCCAGGCCCGGTAGCCGGGGAACGACTGGGCCCGGCCGGTGAAACCATGCGCCCACTCGGTGAGATCGTCCAGCCGCCCCCTGTGCGTCAGGATGGGGTGAGACACCAGCACTGCTGACCTTCGCACTGCACGGGGCGAGAACGGACCAATACTGAGATGACGATGACGGTTGCTGACGTCGGCACCGATGATGGGGCTATGGCTCCTCGTGCTGACCGGCCCAAGAGGCGGACGTTCACCGCCGAGTTCAAAGCGGCGATCCTGGCCGAGTACGACGCCGCGGACCGCTCTGGGCGTGGGGAGATCCTGCGCCGGGAGGGCCTGTACACCTCCCACATCATCGAGTGGCGCAAGGCCGCGGCCGCCGGCTCGCTGTCCGGGCTGGGCAGCAAGCCGCGGGACCGGCGCGAGCGGGAGCTGCAGGCGCTACGGGCCCGGGCGGAGAAGGCCGAGGCCGAGCTGGCCAAGACCAGGGCGGCGCTGGACCTGATGGGAAAAGCACACGCGCTCTTGGAGACGCTCTCCGAGAGCGCGGACAAGCCGCCGCGGTCGCCGCGGTGATCAACCCGGCCGTCGACGGGCTGGCCGAGCACGTCGGCACCGCGGCTGCGTGCGCGCTGCTGGGTCGCTCCCGCGCCAGTCACTACCGGGCCAAGAACCCGCCACCGCCACGTCCACGGACACCGCGGCCGGCACCGGCGAACAAGCTGTCCGCCGCCGAGCGGGCCCACGTGCTGGCCGTGTTGACCAGCCAGCGGTTCGCGGACAAGTCGGTCGCCCAGGTCTGGGCCACGCTGCTGGACGAGGGCACCTACCTGTGCTCGATGTCCACGATGCACCGGATCCTGCGCGAGCACGACATGGCCGGGGAACGGCGCCGGCAGGCGAGCCACCCGCCCCGGACCCGGCCCGAGCTCGTCGCGACGGCGCCGGGGCAGGTGTGGAGTTGGGACATCACAAAGCTCAAGGGGCCGGAGCGGGGCGTGTACTACGACCTGTACGTCGTGCTCGACATCTTCTCCAGGTTCGTCGTGGGCTGGACCATCGCGGCCCGCGAGGACGCCGAGATCGCCAAGAACCTGCTCGAGCACGCCATGGGCATCCATGGCGTGCCGGAGGCGATCCACGCCGACCGCGGGACCTCGATGACCTCCAAACCGGTCGCTCAGCTGCTCGTCGACCTCGGGGTGGCCAGGTCGCACTCCCGCCCGCACGTGTCGAACGACAACCCTTACAGCGAGGCGGCGTTCAAGACGCTGAAGTACGCCCCGGTCTTCCCCGAGCGCTTCGGGTCCCTGGCCGACGCCGGCGCGTTCGCCGAGCAGTTCTTCGCCTACTACAACCACGAGCACCGCCACTGCGGGATCGGGCTGCACACCCCCGCCAGCGTCCACTTCGGCACCGCCGGGCAGGTCCGCGCCCAGCGCCAGGCCACCCTGGACGCGGCCTACGCCGCCCGTCCCGAGCGCTTCGGCCACCGCCGACCCCAGGCGCCCAAGCTGCCCGAGGCCGCCTGGATCAACCAGCCCTCACAGGAGGCCCTCATACAGACCGCCTGACGGAATCTGTCTCACCCGCCTTGACACTTTCCGGAAGACCACGGCCTGCTCACTCGCACCGTCTACCCCGAGGTTCCCGCTCGCGTGGAGTACGAACTTACTGACCTCGGACACAGCGCAGCCGCCCCGTTGAAGCATCTGCGCGACTGGGTTGAACACAACGTCGGAACCGACCAGTAGCGACCCCCTCGGCGCTACATCGAGCCAGGAGTCCCGGCCTCCGCGTAATACCGCGTCAACACAGACGAGGCGTCGCGGTCGCCGTCACCGGACACGACAGAGTTCAGCAGGTACCGGTACCCGTCACCGGTCGTCATCACCCTAATTGATAACGTCACACCTAGAAGGTGCGAAGTAACCGACGCGCGAGCACAGGAGCGCTTCTGTCATTTCGAAGGCGAGACTTCGCGCGATTGGGATTCGCCGGGCCATCCTTCTTCTCTTTCGTCGAACGTCACCGCAACACCGTGTCGCTGGGGTTCGTGAAATCTTCTTCCGGAAGCGAAACCCAGGTACTGCGCCATGAGGAACTCGCCGCAGCGATGCACAGGCGTTCGACAGTTCGGTCGCACGAACCGATCGTTTGTTAACGGACGGCACTGTACGTCGATCGAAAGTCGCGCCGACACCCCCTGCGAATTCGCGTCGCGGGATAGTTTGCCAGGATCCGGCGATCAGCGTGGTGCGCATCAAGGAGGTGCGCAGCGGCCTCAGCACGAGGAGCCTGCCCGCGAGGCCGACCACCCCGCCCCTAGGAACGGTAGGAGTGCGACGTCGGGGCGAGCTGGGGGCCACCCCCCGAGACCGAAAGTAGCACCGCAGCGACGATAAGCGCCACGCCAACCAGGGTGGTCGTCAGCTCCCCGACCAACGAACCGATCCATCCGCGTTCCTGGAGGTCTCGGAACATCCTTATGCTCAGCCCGAACGTTCCGTTCGAGCTGCGAACCGATCGTCTCGATGCGTCGTGGCAGACGCCTCAGCTGTCCACCGATGACCTGGAGTTGCACGCGGCCGTCGGCGAACATCTCCCTTGAGTCCATCGCCAGACGTATGAAATGAGGAGTTCGAGCAAGGGCCCGATCGACCAAGTCGTAGTCGGCAACGAGCTGGCACAGCGTTCCCTCGAGTGACACGAAGGAAACGACTGGCGTTCTCCTCCGCTGTTGGGGACGTCGGGTCGGCTGAAATAATGGCCGGGACGATACGGTGGCGAGTCAGAGCGCCGTGATCCACCGCGCGATCTCGTCAGCGATCTCGTCGCTATTGTCTTCGACCATCAGCGAGTGGCCGTTCCCAGCGAGAAGAGGCAGTTCGGACGACCAGAAGGTGACGGCGGCGCCCTGATCGGTGAGCCAGGCCACGATGTCCTGATCCAGCTGCGAGGGGTGGTCGGTATCGGCTCCACCCGTGAAGACGAGAATCGGCTTGTTCGTGAACGCGTCGGTCGGCCCGATCCTCATTTGGCTCCCACCGATGTTCTGACGCTGATAAAGCATCCGGGCCGGGATCGGCCGAAGGGTGCGGCGGAACACCTCGATGCACTCGCGGGGGAACCGCCGGCTGGGTCCGATGGCCTTGTCGTTCACGAAGGCGCTTGTGGGTTCCCAGAAACCCATCTTCGGGATGGTCCAGTCGATGGCCGCTCCACGGATGGAGACCTCCTGGTCGGACTCCCTCACGATCTCGGGCACCGCCTGTATATTTCCAGGCGGGCCCGGAGCGACGGCTACGAGCCCGTCGATGAGATCGCCATGCGTCTCTAGGAGGCGGAAGCCAATCGGACCTGCCATCGAGTGCACGACCAGCACGACGTTCCGGCCGAGACCAGAGAGGAACACGCCCATCCCTCGGCACACGCTCTCATAGTCCAGCCGCGCAGACGCCGCACGATCATCGACGTGTTGGGCCGCCTCATAGGACAACCCCAGCCAGTCCACCACCAGCACACCGTAGCCATGCGATACGAATCGTGCCGCCCAGCCCTGTCGGCCGTCGGGCGTCTCGAGATAGTACTCGTTCGAGGCACCACCCCCGTGCACGAGGACGATCCACCGAGCAGGCGCACCCGACGGCGCCAGTTCGGTGTACGAGATCGGCGCGACGTCGTCTGGGTAGGCAATGACGGCGTCGAGGGCCCGTGCGAGCCTCTCCGGATGCGTGAGCATCACCATATGGCTTCCGTCGATCTCGATCGTGCGCGGACTATCAAGCCGCCCGGCCGCGGCCTGGTAGATCTCAGCGGGAACGGCCTGGTCCTGAGCGAGGAACACATAACTTGACGGGATGCTGCTCGCCCAGAACCGGTCGAGGCGGATCGGCTCATAGAACCAGCCTGCCGGCGTTGGGACGAGCCTCGGCTCGACCGCGGCGAGCTGCTCCGGGGTCGCGTCCTGCATAAACGACGCGGCCCAGAGCTCAGGCGGCATGACGACGGTGTTGTCGTCGGACTGACTCGCAAGCGCCTTCACCGCTGCGACCAACGGATCGGGGAGCACGTCGTTAATGGTCTCGCCGTCGCGCAGCACCCAGGCGTCGACGAAGACGACCCGGCCGATGCGCTCGGGCATCGCCTCAGCGACGAGTTGGATGAGCGGACCTCCGCCGCTATGACCGACGAGCACGATGTCGAGCTGGGTGAGCTCTCTTACCTGATCGATCAGATCGCGCGCCATCATGCTCATCGTGACGCCGGAGCGGTCCACGTCACCGTCTTCGAGACCGCGCAGCGTCGGCGCGATCACCTCGTGCCCCATTCTGCGCAATTCGTCGGCGACGCCGTCCCACGCCCAGCCGCCTACCCATCCGCCGTGCACCAGTACGATCTGCATTGATCATCCTCTTCGCATATTTATTTGCTGAGCAGAACTTGTTCCTAACTAGAAGACACAATAGCTTGCGCGGCGCCAACAGTCCAGCATGGCTCGAGCTCTCTTCAGAACGCGCCGAACGACCCCTGCACCAGGTCGCAGGGGAAAGAGACGACGAGCCTTCAGGAGGTCAGGTCGGCCAGACGTACGGCTGCCTCATCGAGGAGTGCGACGAGGGTCTTCACCTTGCGGGGAGGCAAGCGGAACACCGGGGCAGATGCGTTGATCGCCAACCGCAGCCCGCTCGCCGAGGGAACGGCCACGGCCACCGAGGCCACGCCCTCCTCGCTCTCCTCCCGGTTCGTTGCATAGCCCTGCTTCGCGACAAGATCCAGTTGTGCGAGGAGCTCGGTCTTGGTACGGATCGACTGCGGAGTCACCTGTGAGAGTTGCTCGTCGGGGTAGAGACGGTCCAATTGTTCTCGCGGGAGCTGCGCCAGGAGAACCTTTCCCGTGGAGGTGCAATGGGCCGGCATCTCCTTGCCCAACCGTGAAGCGACTCGCACCGCCGTCGTCGGTTCCGAGACTGCGAGAAAGCGAGTGGAGTTGCCGTCGAGCGTGCCGAGGTGAACCGTCTCGCCGGCTTGGTGGCTGAGTTCCTCGAGGATCGGTTGCACGATCTGCGGGATGTCCATCTTTCTCAGCACCGAGAAGGCGATCGTGGTCAACGACGGCCCTGGCCCGTATGTCTTCGTTCGCGGGTCTTGCCGCACGAATCCTCGCCATTGAAGCATCGCGAGGATGCGATGCGCCGTTGAGGTCGCGACACCCAGGTGCTTGCTGGCGTCCGTCAGTCGAAGTTCGTTCTTCTCACCGAGCAGGAGCAGGAGTTTCAGGGCATTGTCGACCGACTCGATCGGTATTGCGGAGCCGCATCGACTCCGTCGGCTGCTCTATTTCTCTGCACAACAGAAACTGTATCGTTCCTGCCGGCCCTCAGGGCCGCCATCAAGGGCAAGGCGATCCCGTCCAGGTCTATCCGGACGCCGATTCGAGCAGCCGGCCCAGTCGTACACGAACGTCGGAAAGCGACGATCCCGCTGCGATGGACCGGCGGACTTCGACGAGAGCGCGGGGCCAATTCAGTACCACTGCCCCGTCGAATGACAGACCATTCTGAGAGTACAGAGACGCGATCCGGTCGGGTGTTCGAGGGTCCGTCACCATCTCGGGGTTGACTGCCGTCGTGCGACCGACGATGTGCAGCTTCCAGTTGAACTGGTCACTCCAGACATACTCGACAGGCAGATATGAGCGTCGGTCGTCGGGATGAGCGATGTTGTGCGCGACACAGCGCGCCTGGTCGACCGCATTCGTCCAGTGCTCAAGACGGGTGAGATCGCCGCGAACCGGATGCCGCCACCGCGCAACATCGCCGATCGCATGGATTTCCGGGGCGCCGAGTGCCGTGAGGAATTCGTCGCAGACGAGACCGTCGTCGATCTCGAGCCCTGAGTCCTCGAGCCATTCGACGTTCGGCACTGCCCCGATGCCGATGACGACGACATCACCGTGGAGCTCGGAACCGTCATCCAGGAGCACGCGGAAGTCTCCCTTCGCACCGTCGATCTGCGCGACCGTCCGTCCGAGAACCGCATGTACGCCATGCCGGGAGTGCTTCTGCGAGAAGAGGGCGCCAATCTCGTCACCGAGCCGGCGTGACATCAGGTCGCGTGTCGCCGAGACCAGGGTGACATCGACTCCGAGCCCAAGAGCGGTCGCGGCGACCTCGGCGCCGATGAAGCCCGCTCCGATGACGATGATCCTGCGATCGGGAACTAGCTCGGCGCGCAGCCGGTCTGCGTCGTCGAGTGTCCGCAGCACATGGATTCCCTCGCCTTCACCCCACGGCGACGGCCGCGCGCGGACGCCGGTCGCCACCACGAGGTCATCGAAGCCGACCCGCCGTCCATTCGCCAGCCGGAGCTCCGACAACGCACGGTCCAGACCTACCGCCGGCACACCGAGACGAAGGTCGATGTTAAGCTCGAGCGCCTCCGCCGCCGTGAGGAGCGTGACCTCGGCTGCACCTGCACCGACGAGGTATCCCTTCGACAGCGGCGGCTTGTCGTAGGGCAGCACGGGCTCGGAGCCGATGAGCACAACGTCTCCGCGATACCCCTCTGCCCGAAGCGCCTGCGCGGCCCGTACCCCCGCGATCGACGCACCGACAATCGCTGTCGTCATTCGTCTTCCACCCGGAGCGCGGAAACCGGGCAGCTGTTCGCCGCCTCGGTGACCCGTTTCCGGTCGGCCTCGTCGACCTCTGTTCTGAGCAGGATCACGACGCCGTCGTCATCGAGATCGAAATAGTCTCCCGCGGCCATGATGCAGTTGGCGTAGCCCTGACAGAGCCCGAGATCCGCTTTCACGACAGGCATGTGTCACTCCTCTCCTGCTTCTTCAGGCGTTATCTCAGGGAACATCGGTGCGAACGGTTGGGCGATCATGGCGGAGAACGTCGCCGTAGTCTGCCAGGTCAGCGCCTCGAGCTCGAGCGGATCGAGAGCGACCCACTGCCCGGATCGCGGCGACTCGATCAGGAGCCGGGAGCCGTTGCGTGTCTCCACGCGAGATACCCGGATCTCCGAGAACTCATTGGCGATCGAGATCGGAGCCCCTACCCGCTGGTCTTCGAGCCGCTGACGTTCGTCTGCTGCTGCGATGGCCGCGATGCGGTCGTCCTCTTCGCCTTCCCATTCGAGTTTCATAGGAAGATCGCCAGATTCTGTGTGCGCAAGACCGACTCGTCGACCGTGATGGTTCGGCGTGCGAGCTGCAACCCGCCGCCGACACGTCGCAGAACGTCTTCGCGGCCGGCCGAGATCACCGCGGGCTCGTGCACGTCGCCGCGACTGCGGAAAAGAAGCACCGCAGAATCGACGACGACCTCGCCCGGGACGTCGCTCTCGAAGGTGCGCACGTTCGTGACGAAGTGACGGAGCCGGGAGGGCGGATCCTCTGTCCAGGCGTGTTCCGTGAGGAAGCGGGCGACCCGCCGGCTCAGGGAGTACTTGTTCTCGTCCCAATGCGCCATGCCCGGAGACGTCGAGTACCCGGCGCCGAGCGCGGTAGTGACCTGCACGGGCATGATGTAGTGCACATCGTCGGCGATGAGGTCGAGCCAGTCCTCGTACCGCTGCTCGTCGAGGATGTATGCCTCTTCGACGAGCCACCTGTGCGTCTCCAGATGCAGGCCGTCCGAGAACGACAACGAACTCCCCACCCGCGTGGCTTTGGTCGTATGTGCTCCGAGCGGCGACTCTTTCAGTCGAACCCAGCGCGCCTCGGTCATGACAGCCCCTCCGGCATCCCCACCGACGAGATGATCAGCGCGGTCGGCTCCGTCTCGAGGTAGTCCGCCCAGCGCTCGAGCAGATGCCGCTGGTTGTACTCTCCGTAACCGACGTGGGCCACGCCCGGGCCAGAGAACGCGTCCGGTCCGAGCGGCTCCACGACGAATCTGCCGTCTTTCAGCACGCCCATCCGGCTGTTCAGCAGCAAGCGCCGCGCCATATTCCCTTTCGCGGTGTTCGTAAGGGACACCCAGTTCTCCACATCGTCCTGCTCGAACATCCCCGTGCTGCCGAAGCACATCAGGTACGCCTTGTACGACAGAGCCTTGAACTCCTCCGGTGCCGCTGCGTCGACGGCGAACCAGGAAAGCACCTCGGTCTCGTTCTCGCTGATCGGCTGCCAGGTACGGATCGAGATGAACGGGAGCACGTCGTCGCCGTCTTCCACCTTCGGCCAGTTGTGCACGAAGCTCATGTTCGGGAAGATCGAGGCCGCCGAGATCATGAAGCCGTTCTCGCCGATCACATTGAGCTGGTCCTGGGACCAGACCTCCTTCATCCGGTCGATCATCTCGTCGGGGTAGCCCACGTAGCGCAGCCGCTCCTCGAGCGTTCCCTCCGGAAGCTTGTAGGTCGTGCCTCCGCCGTTGCCCGCCCAGTACGTGTTGCCGTCTTTACGCTTCTCCGCCTTCGGTTCGCGGAAGAGGCCGATCTCGACCACCGAGGTGTGGGTCTGTGGCGTGTGGTACATGTCGCCGGCGAAGTTCTCTGCGCCGATCTTCCAGTTCGCCTTCACCCGCCAGCGCTGCGGGCCGCGGAGCTCGATGCCCGAGGAGCTCTGCTTCGTGTAGTAGTCGAGATAGAAAGCGAAATCGCCGAGGTAGTCGATCAGCGGTGGCGCATCCGGATCCATGCTGATGAAGATCAACCCGTTGTAGCTGTCGAGGCTCGGCGCCGGAAGCAGGCGGGCTCCCTTGCGATTGAAGCCAGCCTCGCCACCGTACGCCTCTTCGTGGAACGGCAGCCCCACGATTCGTCCGTCGTTGCGGTACGACCAGCCGTGATACGGGCAGCGGAAGTGCGAGGCGTTGCCCATTTCCGCCCGGCACACCTGCATTCCTCGGTGCAGGCACATGTTGAACATCGCCTTGACGGAGCCACTCTCGTCGCGCACCACGATGAACGAGTCGTCGAGCACTCGCCGCACCACGTAGTCGCCGGGCTGAGGGATCTCTGATTCGTGACCCACGAAGATCCACGCGCGACTGAACAAGCGCTCCCGCTCGAGCCCTGTGCGTCAGGATGGGGTGAGACACCAGCACTGCTGACCTTCGCACTGCACGGGGCGAGAACGGACCAATACTGAGATGACGATGACGGTTGCTGACGTCGGCACCGATGATGGGGCTATGGCTCCTCGTGCTGACCGGCCCAAGAGGCGGACGTTCACCGCCGAGTTCAAAGCGGCGATCCTGGCCGAGTACGACGCCGCGGACCGCTCTGGGCGTGGGGAGATCCTGCGCCGGGAGGGCCTGTACACCTCCCACATCATCGAGTGGCGCAAGGCCGCGGCCGCCGGCTCGCTGTCCGGGCTGGGCAGCAAGCCGCGGGACCGGCGCGAGCGGGAGCTGCAGGCGCTACGGGCCCGGGCGGAGAAGGCCGAGGCCGAGCTGGCCAAGACCAGGGCGGCGCTGGACCTGATGGGAAAAGCACACGCGCTCTTGGAGACGCTCTCCGAGAGCGCGGACAAGCCGCCGCGGTCGCCGCGGTGATCAACCCGGCCGTCGACGGGCTGGCCGAGCACGTCGGCACCGCGGCTGCGTGCGCGCTGCTGGGTCGCTCCCGCGCCAGTCACTACCGGGCCAAGAACCCGCCACCGCCACGTCCACGGACACCGCGGCCGGCACCGGCGAACAAGCTGTCCGCCGCCGAGCGGGCCCACGTGCTGGCCGTGTTGACCAGCCAGCGGTTCGCGGACAAGTCGGTCGCCCAGGTCTGGGCCACGCTGCTGGACGAGGGCACCTACCTGTGCTCGATGTCCACGATGCACCGGATCCTGCGCGAGCACGACATGGCCGGGGAACGGCGCCGGCAGGCGAGCCACCCGCCCCGGACCCGGCCCGAGCTCGTCGCGACGGCGCCGGGGCAGGTGTGGAGTTGGGACATCACAAAGCTCAAGGGGCCGGAGCGGGGCGTGTACTACGACCTGTACGTCGTGCTCGACATCTTCTCCAGGTTCGTCGTGGGCTGGACCATCGCGGCCCGCGAGGACGCCGAGATCGCCAAGAACCTGCTCGAGCACGCCATGGGCATCCATGGCGTGCCGGAGGCGATCCACGCCGACCGCGGGACCTCGATGACCTCCAAACCGGTCGCTCAGCTGCTCGTCGACCTCGGGGTGGCCAGGTCGCACTCCCGCCCGCACGTGTCGAACGACAACCCTTACAGCGAGGCGGCGTTCAAGACGCTGAAGTACGCCCCGGTCTTCCCCGAGCGCTTCGGGTCCCTGGCCGACGCCGGCGCGTTCGCCGAGCAGTTCTTCGCCTACTACAACCACGAGCACCGCCACTGCGGGATCGGGCTGCACACCCCCGCCAGCGTCCACTTCGGCACCGCCGGGCAGGTCCGCGCCCAGCGCCAGGCCACCCTGGACGCGGCCTACGCCGCCCGTCCCGAGCGCTTCGGCCACCGCCGACCCCAGGCGCCCAAGCTGCCCGAGGCCGCCTGGATCAACCAGCCCTCACAGAAGCTTCTATGTCTCGTCAACCCCCAGTTTGAGCGGCTGAGGCGGCGTTGAGGTGTCGATAGATGCTGCGGGCGAGGTAGCGCTTGAGGATGCGCCGGATTTCGCGGTCGGTCTTGCCTTCGGCGCGCCGCCGGTCGACGTAGGCGCGGGTGCCGGGGTCGTGGACCATTCGGACCATCGCAATGACGTTCAGCGCTCGGTTCAGCTGCCGGTCTCCGCCGCGGTTGAGTCGGTGTCGTGTGGTGTTGCCCGAGGATGCCGGGATGGGATTCACCCCCGCGAGAGCGGCGAACGCGGCTTCGTTGGTGACTCGGCCGGGGTGAGACCACGCGACGAGAGTTCTCGCTGCTGTGACAGGCCCGATGCCGGTCTTGTGGAGCAGTTCGGTGGCCGGGCTGGCTTGGACGAGCTCGCTGATGCGCGCCATGTTCTGATCGAGCTCGGCGTCGAGCTCGAGGATCCGTTTGGCCAGACGGATCGCCTCTGTCCGGGCGGTCGCGGCGGCGATGTGCTCGTCCCGCGTCCGCCAGCGCGCGACCTCAGCGATCCGGCGAGCACCGAGGGGGCGACGAACGTCGAGGCCGAGGTCAGTGATGCGGAGCAGGGCAGTGAGTGCGTTGACTGCTCGCGTGCGCTCACCGGCGAGCTCGTCGCGAGCGGTCAGGAGTATCTGCGTCGCGGCGCGCACGCCCTCGTCTTGGCGTGGGTTTCGGAGTTGATCGGTCGGCAGGGCGAGTACTGCGGCGGCGATCCGCTGCGCATCGATCGGGTCCGACTTGCCGACCCCTCGCCGACCACCGCTCATCCGGGCGGCCTCGACGACGCGGTAGCCGGTGTCGGTGACGTTGCGTGCCAGCTGTGCGCCGTAGCTGCCTGCCCCTTCGATCACCCAGAGCGGGTCGGCGACACCGCTGGCGCGACGCGCGGCCCAGGAGATCGCGCGGGAACGGCCCGCCGCGGTGTTCGGGAACGTTTCGGTCCCGAGGTGCTCACCTGCAGCCGTGAGGACGGCGTAGGTGTGGGTTCGGGCGTGGGTGTCCACGCCGATGATGAACGGATGAGTGTGCGCGACAATGGTGCTCACAGCGGTCCGGTCCTTTCCTTGAGATGGGCGATGACTCCGGTCGCTGACGACCGGCGCCGGCCCGGAAAGGGATCACTTCGGGGCATACCTGTGATGAGCCACGACCGCGAGGTCGGACATGCTTCTGATCAAGCCACCGAGGTGGGCCGGGAAGGCGCCGGTCACTCGCCGCGACCGGACAGTTCATAGGCAAGGCACCCCGAAGGGGCCAGGTTTGTCATGAGTCACGACCACGGCGAAGCGACCAACGCCAACCCTGCCAGCCAGTCCCGGACCAGCCGCCTCTAGATTCACAAGTTGTCAAGCGGCGATTTGGGCGTGTTGCTGTGTGGTGAGCCAGGCTCGGTGGTGGTTGAGGAATCGGGTGTCTCGGGTCGTGCCGCGTTCGATGAGCGAGGTCTTGCTGGTCGCGCAGTGGAGGCCGTCGGCGACGTCGGTGAGTGCTAGTCCGAGCCGCTTGCGTGCGGGTCGGATGTCGCTGCTGTTGGCCGCGGGTCGCGGGTTGGTGATGAGGTGGAATACCTGGCGGGCGATGGCTCGTTTGAGGCAGCGGAGGATGTCCTTCTTGGTCTTACCGGCGGCAGTGAGGCGGGCCGCGTAGGCGCGGGTATCGGGGTCGGTGGCGAGCCGGGCGATCGCGATCTTGTGTAGTGCGGAGTTCGCGGCCCGGTCCCCGCCCCGGTTGAGGCGGTGACGCGTCGTCTTGCCCGAGGAGGCCACCAGCTCGACGTCGTCGAGCGTGAAGGTTGCGGCGGCCTCCAGGGCGTGGGTGCTCGTCACATGCGCGGCGGGCGCGTGACCGGTTTCGACCCGCTCGCACTGTCTGCCTCGGTCTGCTCCCCGGGGTCGCCCTGGGCGGCGGCGTCCTGGGCGGCGGCCCGGGCTTGTCAAGTCTTCTGTGTAAGCGGGTTGGTGTTGGTGGTTAGAGGTAGGGGGTGATGCGGTCGGGGTAGGCGAGTGCGAGTTGTTCGAGGGCTTGTTTCCAGTTCGTGGTCACGTTGCCCTCGATGAGTCGGCCGGAAGCTTTTCGCTGGCTGGAGGGGCGCCCGCGTTCCTTCTCGCGTTCTCGGGCGCGCTTGTCTTCGATGTCGCAGATCGCCAGCCAGAGCAGCTTGACCGCGGCGGCGTCGTTGGGAAAGTGACCCCGCGATTTCGTCACTTTCCGCAGCTGGTAGTTCAGCGACTCGATCGCGTTGGTGGTGTAGATCACGCGGCGCAGCTCGGGCGGGAACGCCAGGAACGGGGTGAACCGGTCCCAGGCGTCCTGGAACGTCTTCACCGCCGAGGGGTAGCGGCGGCCGAGCTCGGAGTCGCTGAACGCCTCGAGCGCTTCGAGCGCGGCGTCCTCGTTCACCGCGGTGTAAATCGGTTTCAGCGCGGCGGCGACGGCTTTGCGGTCTTTGTAGTTCACGAACCGCATCGCCGCGCGGATCAGGTGGACCACGCAGGTCTGCACGGTCGCTTGCGGCCACGTCGCCGCGACCGCCTCGGGAAATCCGGTGAGCCCGTCGGTGCAGACGATCAGCACGTCGCGGATGCCACGGTTGGCAAGCTCGGCGCAGACCGATGCCCAGAACTTCGCGCCTTCGGTGGCCTGCACCCAGATACCCAGGACGTGCTTGATCCCGTCCATGTCGACCCCGACGGCGATATGCGCGGCCTTGTTGCGCACGTGACCGCCGTCACGGATCTTCACGATGATCGCGTCGAGATAGATCACCGGATACAACGCTTCCAATGGGCGGGTCTGCCACGCGAGGACCTCGTCGGCGACCTGGTCGGTGATCTTCGAGATCGTCTCATGGCTGAGCTCGGTGCCGATCGTGTTCGCGAGATGATGCTGGATATCGCGGATGGTCATCCCGCCGGCATAGAGCGAGATGATCATCCCGTCCAGCCCATCCAGCCGGCGCTGCCCCTTCGGGACGAGCATCGGGGTGAACGACCCGTTCCGATCCCGCGGGACCGATAGGTCGATCTCACCGATCTCGGTCGACACCGTCTTCGGCGTCGTGCCGTTGCGGGAGTTCGGATACAGCGACGCTTCCGCATCACCACGCTCGTACCCGACGTGCTCGGTCAGCTCCGCGTCCAGGCCCCGCTCCAGCGCGGCCTTCAGCATGCCACCGAGCAGCCCCTGATCGCCCGTCAGCGGGGTGCCGGCATCGATCTTCGCGAAGATCTCATCCATCGCACCCGACGACTTCAACTGATCAGCGAGCTCCTTCTGCCGACGCCTGCGCTCCTCGCGCTCCGGACTGATAGCCATGGTCTCCATGATGTTCTCCTTCGAGGTGAACCCCACTCACACAGACCATCTGACACCCCCGCGGCCCCGGCGGCTTCGGCGCCGCCGCCGCCGTGGACAGCATCGAGAACTGCCGCCAGCGCGCGCTGACCGACCGCCCGGTCGATCTGGTCAAGGACCGCCCATGCCTCATGACCGGGGTCTGAGAGCTCAGTGACCGCGCGACGCAGATGCCTTCGGTCACCTGCGGTGAGCCTTCCCAGGTCAAGCACCCGGCGTCCGCCGGAGGAGGCGAGCAGGACGCCAAGGTCTTCCAGGTGACGCCCGGGGTCACGCTGGTCGACTTGGAACGCTGCAGCTTTCGCGATGAGCGCCGCCAGCTCGTCAGGCACGCTGATGCGCACGTGACGGGTCTGCCCTTGCAGGGCATACCAGTCGACGCGTGCGAGTGCCTGGCGGGCGCCGGGCACCTGAAGCACCTCACGCTGCGCCCACCGTGCGCGCACCTGCGTACCGACCATCACATCGACGATGTCGTCCTCTCGAACGAACCGGTGCAGGGGCCCACCGCCGACAGGTTCGAGAGGGCGGAAGCCGAGCTGCTGCAACGGCCCGGCGACTGCGCTGATCTGATGTACGCCCATGTTCATGAGGAGGTCAATGTCACCCGTCGGGCGCGGTGGGTTCACACCGGCACGGATCGCATGCGCGTGGACCATCAGCCCGCCGACGAGAACCCACGCTTTCGAGTCGGTGGCATCCGCGACTTCGAATACGAGGTTCCACGGGTGGATGTTGTCCGGGACGACGATCAGGTGTTCCGCGTCAGCCATTCCGCTCTCATCTGGTCAAGAGCTCGAACACCGGCGCTGTGCACGCGGGTCGGCGCGGCGCGCGCGCAGTCGACGGCGACCAGCGCCCTCTGCGCAATCCCTGTCGAAACCCACGTACTGCTGCCGGAGCTGGGTGTGTAGATAGCGACGTTCCCATTGAGGTCGTCGACGAGACCGGCGTCGTCGATGAGGTCCTCCAACGTGCAGCCGGTCAGGTAACCATGAAGCGTCGACGACTCGCCGACGAGACGCTCACCGAGGACATCAATCGCGCTCTCCCCCGTCAGGGACACCTGGTTTCGGACCAGACCAATGTTGCGGGTCGAGAATCCGCGGATCTCTATCGTTTGAGCGATCTTCCGCCACAGCTCGCCTGTCTCGGTCGTCATGATCCTGCGTTGCGTCTTCGCGTCCGCGCCGGTGCCGTAGGAGAGTGCGGCGATGACATACTTGACGGTCCGCTCGGACCACGGCCGGCCGTGTGGGAACCCGAGTCGGGCTCGCTCCTGAACGGATCCGAGGTCAACGATCCAATGGCCGGCCAGCTGCCGGCCGGTGAGCTCGCCGGAGCGGAGCATGTCGCGGACACGTTGGTCACTGACCTCCAGCCGCTTCGCGGCTTCACGGACAGCAATATCGACCATGTCAAAAACCTTTCGCGCTCGAAACGTTTATATCACCGACGTGCACGGTGCGTCCTGAGCGCGACGCGCGTCACGCACGAGGAGGCATCCCGCGGGTACGCGCGGGTCTGAGCGGCGGGCGCATAGTTCGCGCGCGCACCCAGCCTCGACGATCGCTACCCCGCGGCGCGCACGTCCCAGGTCAGCTCCAGCCCGAGCGCAGCAGCGACCTGAGTGATTGTGAGCAGCGCCGGGTAGGACTGCCCCGTTCGATCCGGCTGATCTTCCCCTGCGGGACACCACTGGCGGCTTCCAGCTCACGCTGCGTCATCCCTTGCGCACCGGCGCCTCCCTCAAAAGCGCCCCCAGGGAGGCCCTGTCGCTTGCTGGAAGGTGCGCAGGCAGCGGCGGCGGCGGCGGCGGCCACTGCAAGGACATCCAGCCCGGACCTTACCCGCACCGCTGGGAGGACGACAACGATGCTGCGCTCCGCAACGCCCCACCGACCTCTACACCGCGGGCCTGGAGCTCGACGCCACTGCGATGTCGGTCACCAACATTCTCGATCCTGCGGGCGCGAAGCGCGATGAGGTAGACAGTTCGCTGCTCAAGCTGCACGTCTGAGCGGATCTCGCCCTTAGTCAGTAACGCCCCGAGGTGTCGGCGTCAGTCAAGCGCAGCCTTCCGGGGCATAGATTGTAGGTACGTCACCCACGGTGATGTTTATGACGACGCCGTCTCTCACCCCGATGGACATGCCCCGGCCCGCGCCGTTCTCCACTTCGTAGAGCAGGAGGCCCATGTCCAGTCTGTGAGCGCGGGGCAAGACGGCGGGGTAGGCGCCCTCGACGTCAGCCTGTGAGGATCCCAGCTTGATCCCCTCGAGAGTTGCCGCTGGCACAGTCGCGGCGATGCCCGTCCGATAGTAGGAACCCAGGGAGATTGAGTTCAAGTCGCTGCTTCCCGGGCTGGGAAGGTTCATGTCGTGCGTCAGCACGCTCATCCCGTCGTAGATGGTGCCCTCGCCGAACCAACCGCCAGCTGCGCAGCCGCTCTCCCAGCGGCCGGTGTCCCCGGTGAATCCCGGGAGAGAGGACACGTCGTCCCACGTCGTGCTTCCCACCTTGAGCGGGCCGATTCCGTCCGCAGTGATTACCCACGGGATGACGTTGCGGATCACATCAACGCGTACAGTCCCCTGCCCTGTTATCTCGTTGAAGAGTCCTATGAAAGAGCCCGCGAATAGGGCGGGAATCGCGCCGATAAGTCCTAGGGCCAGCCGGATGGGGTAGGACGCCGCGGCAGCCGCTGTGCCCACGCACGCGAGCGTGATGCGAAGGAACTCCGCAGCCGTTGACGCATTGAACGTGTCCGCTGCCGCGACGCTTACGACGCCGGACAGGCAGTCGAGCTGACCCACCTTCTCCATGAACGCCGCGCCGCCGCCCAGCGGGTTGATGATAATCCCGATGAGGTTCAGCAGCACAGCCCCGATGACCATGCCCGCGTCCTGACGGGCTTCGAAATACTGGGGCGGGTCTGAGCTGCTGAACGAGAACTGGGCGGATGCTCCGCCGCCCATCGCAACTCCGCCGGACGGAGTCGGGATCCACCTGTTGACCAACTCGGTCAGAATGCCCTGGCCGTCCGGGCTTGCGACCGTCGTCCCGGTGACCTGTGGCGTGGATACCACGCGGTAGGGCATCACGCTGGCTGCATAGAGGTTGACGGTGATGGTGTCCCCGTCCAATGAGATGCACGGGTGGACCCAGCCGCGGTCGTCGATGCGGTATTCGAATGTCGAGGCGATGGTGACGGTCTCTCCCACGCAGTCTGGGGCTGGCATCTCGATTCCAAGCGACTGCATCACGAAGTCGCGAGCCTGGCTGAGGGCCTTGCCGAAATCCATCTGAATGGGCTGGAACAACGACAGGTGGTCCGTGGTGGCGGCGAGGACATCGCCGTCACGGGCCGTCTCGAGGAGCCCTACTGTGCCATCCTCCGACTCCGTCAGGATGAGCAGCGTCTGATCCGACGACCACTCCTCACCGGAGATAGCAGGCTCGTGAATCTCGAACCGCAGGTCGACGGGTTTTGCCGGCTGCAATCCATCGCCGAGGGTGAGCGAAATGGACTTGCCAAGCTCTGTCACTGTCGCTGCCAGGCCTCCGCCTGTCGCCTGGCCCACAAGCTCGAGGGTGACCTGGGTGCCCTCAGGTGCCACACCGCCAGTCCCGGTCGCGGTCACACCGTCCAGCGCCAGCTCGAAGCCGTCAGCGCCGACCGTGGTCGTCGCCCGATCTGGTGGCTGCGGCGTACAGGCGACGAGGGCAGACACGACCAGTGCTGCAATCGCAGTCGCCGTCAATGATCTGCGCATTGCGCCCCCCAACAAGACAGCTGCGGCCCCGCGCCCCCGAGCCTGTTCACGCTCATCGAACCACAGCAGATGCACTAGTAACAAGACGCGACAGGATGGCGTCCCACGTGCAGATCGCGGCTATGTGGCGCGATCTGCTCACGAGCGAGGACCGACCCGCCTGAATGACGATCGGTCGCGCACTCCGCAGCCCAGCCCTCCGCGCGAAACTACGTACCACGAAGTCCAGCATTGTTGCCGCTGAGGGACCGCCCTTCCTTCAATTCGTCTTGCGCTACGCTGGTGCCGACCCGAAGCCTGGGTATGCGGAAGGAGCTCGCCTCAAATCCGCCGCTCGGCGCATCGACGCGCGGGGCGGCGGCGTTCTACACGCGCCCGGCGCATACTGAGTTCGTGACGACGCCAACTGCCACCCGGTCGCCACCGGCCGGGCGATCATGGCGCGCGCGGCGGAGCGGATCATTCCGCTTACACTCGAGCTCGGTGGCAAGTCTCCGAACATCGTTTTCGCAGACGCTGACCTCGAAGCGGCAGCGGCCAGCGCCTATGCGGGGTTTACCTTCAAGTCAGGGCAGGTCTGCTCCGCCGGGACGCGCCTGCTCGTGCACGCCGACGTCCACGATCGTCTCATCGATCTGCTCACCGAGCGCGCCCGCGTTGCACGCGTCGGCCCTGGCATCCAGGATCTCGACATGGGGTCCATTGCCAACCGTGCCCAGTTCGATCGTGTCTCCGAGTATCTCGCCCTCGGACAGGCCGAGGGCGCGACCATCGCGGCGGGCGGCAGAACCCTCGACATGGGGGACGGCGGCCGAGGCCTGTTCGTGGCCCCCACGATCTTCACGGACGTGTCGAACAGCATGCGCATAGCCCGCGAGGAGATCTTCGGACCCGTTCTCTCGGTCATCCGCTTCTCCAGCGACGAGGAGGCGGTGGACATCGCGAACGACACTCCCTACGGCTTGGCCGCCGGGATCTGGACGCGGGACGTGTCCCGCGCCCACGCCGTTGCACGTCGCATCGACGCCGGTCAGGTCTACGTCAACGAGTACTTCGCCGGCGGCGTGGAGACGCCCTTCGGCGGGTTCAAATCCAGCGGCGTCGGCCGTGAGAAGGGCTTCGAGGCCCTCAAGCACTACACGCAGACCAAGACAATCACTGTTCGGCTCTGAACGCCGACGCATCCACCCCTTCCCAACAGGAGACCTCCCGTGAGATTGACTTCCAAAACCGCCCTCATCACCGGTGCCGGCAACGGCATGGGGCTTGCTGGCGCGCAACTGTTCGCAGCTGAGGGCGCCAACGTGCTCCTCACCGACGTCAATGAACCCGCGTTGGTCGCAGCAGTCGAATCGATCCGCAACGACGGCGGCTCGGCTGACTACATCGTGGCCGACGCCTCCAGCGAGGCCGACAACGACGCGGCGGTCGCCGCAGCCATTGACCGGTTCGGCGGACTGGACATCGTTTGGGCCAACGCCGGCATCCCGCAGACGTTCACGTCGATCACCGACACCACCGTGGAGCAGTTCGACCGGCTGATGGCGATTAATGCTCGCGGTCCGTGGCTCGCCGCCCGCTCGGCCAAGGCGGCGCTCGTGGAGCGCGGCGGGGGCTCCATCGTGATCACCGCCTCGCTGTCCGGCCTGAAGGCGCGCGCCGACCTCGCCGGCTATCAGTCGTCCAAGGGGGCTGCGGTGATGCTGACGCGCTCCCTGTCCCGAGAACTCGCGCCTTTCAACATTCGCGTGAACTCCGTGTGCCCGCTCGCCGCCAACACGCAGATGTGGGGGCAGTTCCTCGGAGAGGGGGCCGACATCGAGGCCGCCACCGCCGCAGCGACCGCCAATGTGCCACTTGGCCGTCTCACCGAGGCATCCGATGTCGCCTACGCCGCCCTGTTCCTCGCGGGCCCAGAGTCAGCATTCATCACGGGCGTGAACCTGCCGGTCGACGGCGGATCCCTGGCGTAGTCCGCGTCCGGACCCACCTAACCCAGGGAGCGTGTCTTCTCTTCGCCAGGCCGGTTGTGGATCACTTCACGATCAGCCAATGAGGGCGTCGCTAGTAGCGTGTCGCGTCTAATGTAACGGGTATTGCTGGTTGGCTTGTCTCGATTGATACTTGATCGGGAGGAGAGACTGTCATGCCGAGGCCGAAGGAACATGTCGTCACATTGACGGTTGCTGATCGGGTGAAGCTGACCCGGGTGATTTCGCGGGGCTCGAATCCTGCGCGGACGATCATGAGGGCCAGGATTCTGCTGGAGTTGGACGAGTCCGCTGGGCCGGTGTCGGATCGACGGGTGGTAGCCGAGCGAGTCGGGGCGTCGGAGGGCACAGTGTATCTGGTCGCGAAGCGGTTCACCGAGTCTCACGGGAACGTGGATGACGTGATCGGCCGCCGCAAGCGGGCCACGCCGCCGGTGCCGGCGAAGGTCACCGGAGACGTCGAGGCGCGAGTGATCGCGCTGGCGTGCACGAAACCACCGGCAGGGTTCGACCGGTGGTCGCTACGGTTGCTGGAGAAACATGTGCTGCTCACCGACGGGCTCCCGCCGCTGGATCACTCCACGATCGGTCGGACCCTGAAAAAGGGGGGCTTCGTCCTCATCTGAAGAAGTGCTGGACGATCCCGCCGCACGCGAACGGCGAGTTCGTCGCTCGGATGGAAGACGTGCTGGAGGTCTACCACCGTCCCTACGACCCGCAGGTGCCAGTCGTATGTATGGACGAGAAGCCCTACCAGCTCCCACCAGCACGGCACCAACCTGCCGCGCACCACAGGGGGCCGGTTCGAATTACATGAATCTGTTTGCTGAGCCGGACGATCATGCGGTTGGACGGTCCCGGGGCGGATTGAGCACCAAGATTCACGCCTTGGTTGATGGCAAAGGCAGGCCCTTGGTTCTGCTAGTCGCTCCGGGCCAGGGCGGGGACGCGCCGATGTTCGCCCACCTCATGAACCAGCTGAAGATCAACCGGGCGGGTCAGGGCAGACCCAGAACCCGCCCGGACCGCGTCCGCGGTGACAAGGCCTACTCCTCGAGAGCGATCCGAACCCACCTCCGCGACCGCGGTATTACCGCAGTCATCCCGCAACCGTCCGACCAGATTGGCCACCGAAAGCGACGAGGTTCCACCGGTGGCAGGCCGCCTGCCTTCGACAAAGAGGACTACAAGGGCCGAAATGTCGTCGAACGAAACTTCAACATCTTCAAGCAATGGCGGGCCCTGGCGACCCGCTATGACAAGCTCGCCCTGACTTACCGCGGCGGAGCAGTTCTCCGGGCAATCATCATCTGGCTGACAGCTTTAGGAGACACGCCCTAGCGAACGAGGAAGAATTCCTGCGCAGCGTTCGATCGTGTGAATCACGGGGCCGGGTAAGGATGAAAGCGGTGGCGGCGTCCTGGTTGGGCGTTCACCGGCCCAGCTCTTGATGTTGCAATAGCTCGAGGGCGCCGCAACTATCCGTCAGGGACAGTTCAAGCCGTTCCGATTCGGGGTAGCGCACCACAGGGTTCTCGCCGCCCCATATCTGTACCGACTGGTCTGGGCCCCACTGCGGCCATCCCGGGTTTCCGGTTGCGGCGAAGCGGGTCCATGCGCTGCGCATCCGGATGCCGGATTCGATCACTGAGTCAGTTGGCTCCGGGATCGCCGCTCCCATTCCGGTGTCCAGGGTGTTGAAGGTCAAGGGCAAGTCAATGGCGTGCGGGGAGCCCATGCCCCCTACCGGGTCGATGCACAGCTCGTAGACGAACACGTGTCCCCCGGCGTCGGCGGCGGCCATGGCAGCCTGCAGTGTAGGGGCGAGGAACAGGTAGTCGGTATTGACCTTTTCGTAGAGCTCCCCGGGTTCTGCTTGCGGCATAATGGCGCGGTAGCCGTCGGCGTCTCCGTTGGGTGCGAAGATGTGCAGGGCGGTGTCCGCTTCTTCCGTGGTGATGCTAAACCGCTTTCGTAGGGCGGTGAAAAGACGGTATTCGTCGCGGGTATGGCCGGTGATTATGGGTATTTCGCGGGCGGCGCCATTTCGAAGCGCCGTCCATGGGTCCTCCGGCATCGTGTCTCCGTCCACGATCGGCCCAAAGATCGGCCCAGACGACGAGGAAGTGTAGGCGAGGGTACCCCATTCGTCGGCGCGGTTTCCCATGGTGCTGATGACCAGCCGCGTTGCGTCGGCCAGCGTCTGAGGAGTCAACGTCGCAAGGGTGCGTGCATCTGCTGTTCCTTCGATGCCGGCTGCGGCGGCGACGGCCTGGGTGACCGAGTGCGCGAGTGGTGGGGAGAAGAACATCCGAGGAATACTCTGGGCGATGGCCCGATGGAACAGATTGCGGGCGCGTGGCATGGTTAGCAGGGCCAGGACACATCCGGCGCCTGCGGATTGTCCGAAGATTGTGACCTTTTGCGGGTCACCTCCGAAGCCGGCAATGTTGTCCCGCACCCATTCCAGTGCCGCGATCTGGTCGAGGATCCCGCGGTTGGAAACGGCGCCGTCGATCTGTCCGAAGCCGTCCACACCCATCCGGTAGTTCACGGTGACAACCAGGACGCCCTCGCGGACCAGTGCGGTCCCGTTGTACGCCCGTTCTGAACCTGCCCCGGCGAGGTAGGCTCCGCCGTGGAACCACACCATGACCGGCAATGCCTCTGGAGCTGCACTCGGGGCCCAGATGTTGAGGGTCAGACAGTCAGGTGCCGGATCGGTTGACGGCGGGATCTCCGAGCCAGGCAGTTGCAGGACCTGGGGCGCCGGGGGCCCGTACGAGGAGGCATCGCGAACAGAGCTCCATGGAGTAGGGGCCTGGGGCGGTGCGAATCGGTGCCGGCCCCAGGGCGGCGCGGCGTAGGGGATCCCGAGCCAACTGCGCACCCCGTCATCTTCACGGCCTTGGACTGGACCTGTTTGAGTTAGCACCGGGTTGAGCATGGAACCGACCTTTCATAATTTGCAGAGAATATTTCTGTATTCAAGAAAATGACTGAAAATGTGACGTTCGTCAACCCCTCTGACATGAAAATTAGGTGAGTGCGGTGGGGTGCGTGGGGTGAGCGGTGTTATCCGGTCTGTTGCAGGGGTTCGAGAATGACTTGATAGCCGAGGGATTCTAGTTGTCTGACGGCCCGGGCCATGGTTTTAACGGGTGTCTGCCGGGTGAAGTAGTCGGCGCCGGGGTCGTTGTAGAGTTCGCCGGTGGTGAGCATGTGCCACGCTGCGGTGAGGATGGAGTGTTCGACGGCGACGAGGGCTTTGGCGGGTCCGCGCCGGGAGGCAATGCGCCGGTATCTGGCACCGAGGTAGGTGTTCTTCGATTTCGCGCAGGACAGAGCAGCGATGCCCAGGGCACCTTTGAGGTACCGGTTGCCGGGCCGTGTTTTGGTGGATTTGACCCGTCCGGCGGATTCGTTGGATCCCGCGCTTGTGCTTCATCCGGCGCCTGCGCCGGGCCGGCCCGGCGCGCTGAGCGCAACCGGCACACCAGCCCGGGCAACAATTCCCTCAACCGGGTTCGTCCGGGGAGGACGGAGCCACGGGCGCCGCGATCTCTTTCACGGGCACATCACGCCCAGCCGAAAACCGCCGCTGTCTTCGGCCCCTCTCCCAGAGCCCACCGTGGTCGCCGGAAACCGGACACGAACAGGGGGGCCACTTCAAGAGATACAGGCCAGTTTGTCCGCGATCGCGGTGTTCGACTCGCACGCCGAAGCCAGCAGCACGATCTGGGCGCGCTGCGCCAATCCGGCACGGACTCGAAGACCCCGTCAAGCGGGATAGTTCCCCAGGATCACCATCAACGACGCGTCGCATAGCTGGCGCTGCGACGGCCTGCGTAGTCCGCCAGGATTCGAACGAAGTCCTCGGTTCGCTCCGCGAAGACGTAGTGGCCCGCGGTTCCCAGGATGTGCAGGCTCGTGGTCTCCGAGACGAGGGCGAGCTTCTGGTAGAAGGCGATGCCCAGGTCAACCGGCGCCGAGCGATCGTCGCGGCCCCAGACGACTTCGACGGGAATATTGACCTCGCCGGCGAAGAGGCGAGCGCGGATGTCGTCCTTCGCCGCCTGAAGACTCGGCTCCCAGTATTTCTTCTCAACCATCGGGTAGGTCTTGAGGGCGTTCTGGTGGTTCTCCTTGACGTACTTGGCGGCGGCCGCATTGATTTGTTCCTGCGGCACCGGGGTCACGTACAGCGCACGGAAGAAGGCTCCGCAGATCTCCTCCGGAGACGCGTCCGCCGGAAGCGAACGCGTGATCGCGTCGTAGAACTCAACGTCGCGGAACTTAGGGTCGGTGCCAGCGAGCGTCGCGCTCGACACGATGAAGAGACCTTTGGTCGACTCCGGCATGTCAAGAGCGAGCTTGCTCGCCAGCAGGCCACCGCGCGAGTGCCCGACCAGAATCATGTCCTCGAGTCCCAGAGCGTCGATGAAGCCCCTGGCGTGCTTGACCACCGCATCGAACGTCCACTCGGCATGCGTCGGCGCGAGGTCAGTCTCTCCCTGCCCCAGCTTGTCGAAGGTCACGACGCGGAAGCCCTTGTCGACCAGAGGAGCGATGACGGGAGCCCAACCATCCCCGCCGCCCGGCATGCTCATACCCGAGTGGCCACCGTGGATCAGGAGGATGACCGGACCCTCGCCCTGATCGATATAGCGCGTCCTGATTCCGCCGACGGATATGTAGTTCACGGACAGGTCTGTGTTCAACTCAAGCCTCCTGATCAAAGCAACTGGCTCGCCTATGGGGCGAGTATCTGCCATTTCTGTCACACAGAGAAGCCTTCTGTCAAGAGGGATCCGTGATTCAACGCCGGTGACAAGTTGAACGCCCGCGATCGCCGTCGACATCCCGGTCGTCGGTTGACGCTCGTTGTGCGCCAGCTGCTGATGGGGCCCGCCGAGCCCATCCCGATTGGTACGCCTTGGTTGACGTGAATACACGCCGATACAACAGCAACCACAACCGGCTGGCCCCTGTGCGTCAGGATGGGGTGAGACACCAGCACTGCTGACCTTCGCACTGCACGGGGCGAGAACGGACCAATACTGAGATGACGATGACGGTTGCTGACGTCGGCACCGATGATGGGGCTATGGCTCCTCGTGCTGACCGGCCCAAGAGGCGGACGTTCACCGCCGAGTTCAAAGCGGCGATCCTGGCCGAGTACGACGCCGCGGACCGCTCTGGGCGTGGGGAGATCCTGCGCCGGGAGGGCCTGTACACCTCCCACATCATCGAGTGGCGCAAGGCCGCGGCCGCCGGCTCGCTGTCCGGGCTGGGCAGCAAGCCGCGGGACCGGCGCGAGCGGGAGCTGCAGGCGCTACGGGCCCGGGCGGAGAAGGCCGAGGCCGAGCTGGCCAAGACCAGGGCGGCGCTGGACCTGATGGGAAAAGCACACGCGCTCTTGGAGACGCTCTCCGAGAGCGCGGACAAGCCGCCGCGGTCGCCGCGGTGATCAACCCGGCCGTCGACGGGCTGGCCGAGCACGTCGGCACCGCGGCTGCGTGCGCGCTGCTGGGTCGCTCCCGCGCCAGTCACTACCGGGCCAAGAACCCGCCACCGCCACGTCCACGGACACCGCGGCCGGCACCGGCGAACAAGCTGTCCGCCGCCGAGCGGGCCCACGTGCTGGCCGTGTTGACCAGCCAGCGGTTCGCGGACAAGTCGGTCGCCCAGGTCTGGGCCACGCTGCTGGACGAGGGCACCTACCTGTGCTCGATGTCCACGATGCACCGGATCCTGCGCGAGCACGACATGGCCGGGGAACGGCGCCGGCAGGCGAGCCACCCGCCCCGGACCCGGCCCGAGCTCGTCGCGACGGCGCCGGGGCAGGTGTGGAGTTGGGACATCACAAAGCTCAAGGGGCCGGAGCGGGGCGTGTACTACGACCTGTACGTCGTGCTCGACATCTTCTCCAGGTTCGTCGTGGGCTGGACCATCGCGGCCCGCGAGGACGCCGAGATCGCCAAGAACCTGCTCGAGCACGCCATGGGCATCCATGGCGTGCCGGAGGCGATCCACGCCGACCGCGGGACCTCGATGACCTCCAAACCGGTCGCTCAGCTGCTCGTCGACCTCGGGGTGGCCAGGTCGCACTCCCGCCCGCACGTGTCGAACGACAACCCTTACAGCGAGGCGGCGTTCAAGACGCTGAAGTACGCCCCGGTCTTCCCCGAGCGCTTCGGGTCCCTGGCCGACGCCGGCGCGTTCGCCGAGCAGTTCTTCGCCTACTACAACCACGAGCACCGCCACTGCGGGATCGGGCTGCACACCCCCGCCAGCGTCCACTTCGGCACCGCCGGGCAGGTCCGCGCCCAGCGCCAGGCCACCCTGGACGCGGCCTACGCCGCCCGTCCCGAGCGCTTCGGCCACCGCCGACCCCAGGCGCCCAAGCTGCCCGAGGCCGCCTGGATCAACCAGCCCTCACAGGAGGCCCTCATACAGACCGCCTGACGGAATCTGTCTCACCCGCCTTGACACTTTCCGCTTCGATTACAGCCCGATCACGGAGCGACCGACGATTTCGTGGCCGAATGGGGCCCGAGTGGCGTTCTATGTCGGGCTGAACATCGAGCACTATCAGATCGACAAGCCCTCCACGAGCATCTTCGGCGGTACCGCGATGCTGCAGCCGGATCCACTCAATTACGGCTGGCGCGATTACGGTCCGCGGGTAGGCCTGTGGCGGATGATCGAGAGCCTCGACCGACATGGAGTGCCCGCAAGTGTGCTTCTCAACTCCGACGTTTGTCGGCACTACCCCCAGATTCTCGAGGCAGGCCGGCAACGCGGCTGGGCGTGGCTCGCGCATGGCCGCGACAATTCCACCTTCCAAGCTGGAATGGGTGCTGACACGGAGCGCGCCTACCTTCAAGACGTGACGGATACAATCGCCTCCGCCACCGGAGTACGGCCGCGGGGCTGGCTTGGCCCGGCGCTCACAGAGACGTTCGAGACGCCGCGGATCCTTCGGGAGCTGGGGTATGACTACGTCCTGGACTGGACGAACGACGATCAGCCGTATCCGCTGAACGTCGACGGGATGTTCAGCGTTCCCTACACGATAGAACTCAACGATGTGACGATGTTCGTGAGTAAGAGCTATACCGGCCCGCAGTTCCTGGAAGCGGTGATCGACCAGTTCGATCAGCTCTATTCAGACTCCGAGCACTCGGGTCGCGTCATGTCGCTGCCGTTGCACCCGTTCATCGTCGGCCAGCCGTTCCGCCACCGCTACCTTGATCGGGCCCTCGAGCACATCACGTCTCACGATGGTGTCTGGGTGACGACGAGCGATGCCATCGCGGCGCACTATCAGTCGACGGGGAACAGGAGAGCCGATTCGTGACGAATACGGAGCTGATCGATGAGTACGCACGGCTGCGCGACGAGTTCAAGGCCAAGGGATTGGGCGGCCGGATCGGCTACGGCGAGAAGCCGGCGCTGCTGATCGTCGACTTGATCACCGGATTCACGGACAGCCGTTCGCCCCTGTCAGGCGAACTGGAGTCACAGCTGGCCGCCACCAATGCCTTACTCGTCCCCGCCCGTGAACTCGAGATCCCCATCTTCTTCTCGACGGTCGCGTACGACACCGAATTGCAGGAGGCGGGGCTCTGGATCAAGAAGATCCCGTCCAACCACCTGTTGGTGGAGGGCAGCGAATGGGTGGAGGTCGACAGCAGGCTGGGCCAGCTGCCCCACGAGATGACCCTGGTGAAGAAGTACGCATCCTGCTTCTTCGGAACTGATCTCGCCGCACGCTTGATCTCACGGGGTGTCGACACCATCATCATCGTCGGCTGCACCACCAGTGGGTGCGTGCGCGCCTCGGCGGTTGACGCCTGCTCCTACGGCTTCCACACCATCGTCGTCGAAGAGGCAGTCGGCGACCGGGCAGCCCTTCCGCACCTGGCCAGCCTCTTTGACATCGACGCGAAGTACGGCGATGTCGTCAGCCTCGACGACGCACGTGCTTACCTGCGGGGGCTTGCGCAACAGAACGATTGACTGCAGTAACGCCGTGGGGCCAACTTCCTCTGTGCGGAATATTGAACCGGCGTGCAGGCCGAGATCCCGCAGATGCTGGCGCAGGGCGGCGGATCCATCATCAACACCGCCTCGTCCCTCGGGCAGGTCGCCATCGCCCACCAGTCCGCCTACGTCACGTCGAAGCACGGCGTCATCGGCCTCACCCGAGCCGCCGCGGTGGAGTACTCCGACAAAGGCATCCGCGTGAACGCAGTGCTGCCCGGGGTGATCCAGACGCCAATGATAGACGCGCTGGAGGAGACCTACCCCGGCTTCAAGGACGCGCTGCTGACGAAGCACCCGATCGGCCGACTCGGCACGCCGCACGACATCGCCGAGATGGTCGCGTGGCTCGGTTCCGACGCGGCCGCCTTCGCGACCGGCGCGCAGTTCGCCGTCGACGGCGGGTACCTCGCGATTTAGACGAGGTGGCCACGACGGACGGGAGGCACGGTGTCAGCTGACACCGTGCCTCACGTCCGTCACCGGTCGCGCCGCGACCCGCGTGTCAGCCGTTCTTCGCGGCCAGTCGGTCCGTCTCGCTGTCGTTCCGCCACCCGGCGGTCGCGCCGCCGTCGACGCTGTAGTTCTGTCCGGTCACCCAAGAGGACTCGTCGGAGGCCAGGTAGAGCGGGATGTACGCGATGTCCTCGCCCGTGCCGGGGCGTTGAATGAGCGCGTTGCCGACCTGCCAGGCCTTGCCCTCCGCATCCACCGCCTTGTCCGTCGCCGGGGTGCTGACGAAGCCAGGCGAGATCGAGTTCGCGCGGACGCCGTAGCGGGCGCCCTCCGCAGCGAGCGACTTCGTCATCGCGATGACGCCGCCCTTCGCGGTGGTGTGCGCGACCTGGCGAGCGGCTCGATCCCGCGACCTTCGCGATCGACGGAAAGCAACTCGAGATCGATCTCGAGTTCGAGGCCTGGGCCAAGAGCGCGCGCCGCATCGGCGCAGCCACCCGGCGTCCGGCGAGGACGTCGCGGGGCGGACGGGCCGATCTCAACACGGTGCGTGAATGGGCCAGTCAGAACGGACACCAGGTCAGCGATCGCGGCAGGGTTCCCGCGTCCATCCTCGAGGCGTACGACGCGGCGCACTGACGCGGTCACTCCTGGGCTGAGCCGCGCGCTGCGCGCCAGTGCTCCGTGACGGGATAACCGGAGCGCACGTGCGCGCGCACGTGGACCTCCCCCGAAGGGGATCCGCTGCCGCCCGGCTCCGGCGGCGGAGGGTTCTGTGTCCAGCCTGAGCCAGGGACCCAGACCGTCCCCGGTTGCACGGGCGCGTCGGCGAGCGCGGGATCGATCAGCTGACGCGCGAGAGCCACGGCCTCACCCAGATCGGTGATCCCGCCGGCTGAGGGCGTGCCGGCCGCGAGCACCCGGTAGGGACCGTCCCAACCGTCCGGGACCGTGAACGTAGTGAACGAGTCGAGCTTTGACAGTGCACGCTTCGCGTCGATGGCCATCTGCAGCTCGCGCAGGTCGACGCGCTGCGTGCGTGCAATGGTGACGATGTCCACCAGGTCTTTCGCGCGGCTGCTGGGGCGGCCGTTGTAGGTGCTCATCGTCGCAGTGACCTTCTCCGCGACCTGATCGGAGATCGGGAACAGCCGGTAGGGGTGCGACGGGACCGGCCGCCCCAGCTGCAGCCGCGTCGACGGCTCGATCGTCTCGACGCGGCCGACCGGGGGAGGGCCGACGACCACGTCGATGGGGATGTCGGAGATCCTCCGGCCGGTGTTCGCGTCCAGACATGTGAACACCAGGCGCCGGGTCGCGACACCCGGCTGGTTCTCTCCTCGCCCGGTCGCACGGGCACGGGTGAGCTGGAACCGCACATGGTCGCCGAGATCACGCGCGGCTGCCTGCTCGAGCGCCTGCTGCGCGGCATCCAGATCGGCGGCGCCGGTCGAGGCCAGATCCAGGTCTTTCGTCGACCGTGACTTCGGCACCCGGGCGAGCATCGCCGTGCCGCCCTTGAGCAGCCACTCGGACTCTTCCCCCTCCGCAAAGACCCGGCTGAGGAAACGATCGTGCTGTGCCTGCACGATCTGCGCATTCACATCCAGCGCGCTCGCGCCGTCACCGGCTGCCTTCGTCGCGGCCGCCTTGATCGCCTGCGCAAGCCCCGTCCAGTCTTTGTAGCCGTCGGGCTCAGGCATCGGCCGGCACCACCGCGTCGACGCCCGCAAGAGCGAGCAGATCAGCCGCGAGCGCGGCACCCGAGGGGTACTTGTTGGGCTTGGCCAGCGGCTCCAGATACTCGGTCAGGCGGGCGGGGGAGAGCAGCTTTCCCGCGTCCGCGGCGTCGGCGAGCGCATCGGCGACGAGGGAGCGGTCGACCCACTGCTCGATCAGGTCGGCGATCGTGCGCTCGACGCTCATGGTCGGCATCCCGTCGACGGAGACCACCTCGGTGGGCGCGAGCTCGCGGGTGCGGAGCCGCACCCCGTCCAGGCGGGTACCGCGGCGGGTGGGAACGACGAACTCGAGTGGCCCGGGGAACCAGTCGCCGATGCCATGCAGCTGCGCGGCCGTCTGGCCTGCGGCGACGACGGGCGGGACGCCGGTGTCTGTGCGGGGACGGTCGGCGCCGCCGAGGGCGAGCCAGGTCGCGAGGATCGCCTCCTGCTCGTGCTCTGGCGCGCCGGCGAGGCGGTAGACGCCGCGCGCGACGCGGATGAGCGCGCCGCTGTTGGCGAGGCGCGTCAGGGTCGGGCGCGCCACGCCAGCCTCGAGCGCCTGGGCGGTGGTCACCAGGCCCCAACGCTGTGACGCGAGCTCGCCCAGACGAGCGAAAGTTGATCCTGCCATGCGCACAGTGTAGCGAGAAACCGCAACAAACGTTGTAGCTCGTTCAGATTGTCGACTTCGAGCCTCTGGGGCCACCCCTTAGCAGTGAGGGGGTTCCAAACCCTCGGGAACGGGTTATATTCGGGAATATAACCATCTGTGAGGAGGAGAAGATGCGGACCCACACCTGCCCGCCGGACCACAAGCACGGGCTGACCTCCACCTGCTACGTCGTCCACCTCTGCGGGTGCCGCGCCTGCATGGACGGCAACGCGCGCCGCCGCCGCGACCGCTACCGTCTCCTGGCCTACGGGCGATACCAGGACGCGCACCAACCCATCGAGCCGATCCGGCAGCACCTGCAGGCACTGGTCGACACCGGGATGATCCCCGAACGGATCGCCATCAGCGCCGGCGTCGGCGGCGCCACGGTCCGTCGCCTGCTCAACAGCGAGACGGCACGGTTCGTCACCGGCGCCACCGCCCGCAAACTCCTCGCAGTCACCCCCGACAGCAGCACTCTCGCCGCGCAGGGCCGAGTCAACGGCCGCGGCACCCGCCGGCGCCTCCAGGCTCTGGCCGCGATCGGATGGAACCACCACGAGATCGCACGCCGACTCGGCTACCCGCGCTGGAAGGTCAACAAGGCACTCGAAGGCGCCTACGTGGACATCCGTGTCCACGACGACATCGCCGCGCTCTACGACGAGCTCTGGGACCAGCAGCCCCCCACCCACACCCGAGCGCAGCGGGTCGGCCGCTCCTACGCACTCACGGTCGCACGCCGGCACGGCTGGCTGCCGCCGCTGGCCTGGGACGACATCGACACCGACCCGGCACCGCCCACAGCCGGGCAGGAACCCCTGCTCGACGAGATCGCGATCGAGCTCGCTCTCGCCGGCCAGAACGTCCGCCTCACCCGAGACGAGCGCCTCGAAGCCACCCGACGCGGGACCGAACGCGGACTCAGCCTCACCCAGCTCAGCGACCTGCTCGGCGTCGACGTCCGCACCATCGACCGCGACCGTGACGACCTCGGACTCCGGCAGGCCGCCTGATGAGCAAGACGCTCGACATCCTCGAAGCCGCCCTGCACGGCACCACCGCCGGCTACCTGGCCGGATGCCGCAGCAAGGGAGGATGCCCGAACCACGGCAACCGCCAGCTGCTCACCTGCACCGAAGCGGCCCGCGCCCGCCGCCACTACTTCTCGCTCGCCTCGCTCGAGGAGACCGAGCCGATCACCCGGCAGATGCTCCGCGACGCCAAGAACAGCCCCTTCGCACCGAAAGAAGCCGCAGATGTCTGACCAGCCGAACACCTTCACCATCGACTCCACCAAAGAGGGAGAGTGGCTGCGGGTCGTCCGCGCGCTCGGCGGCCATCGCTGGGCCCTGTCGCTGCGCTTCAACCCCCTCCCGCTGACTCAGCGAGGCGCCCGGCACACCCGGCCAACGCGGCAGCCCACACCCCACGCGGCAGCAGGCCACGGGCCGAACGCGAGACTGCACCTGCCCAGCTGCGCGATCTCCCCCCAGCTCGGCAACGGCCGCGGCGCCCACCTCAAGCAGATCCCCCACCTGGGCCGAACCGAGGAGCACTGATGACCGACATCGCCGTGCGCCTCCAGGAAGCCATGACCATCCAGACCGGCACACCCGTCACCGTCCGATGGAGCTTCCGCGAGTTCGCGCTCAACTGCACCCGCCGCGACGGCCGCCCCCTCACCCAACGGATGCACAGGCTCTTCCAGACGCTGCTCAACCGTGAAGCGCTCCGCGAGCTCACTCCAGGAGAAGACCCAACGATGGGATCCCGCGCAACCCTCATCGAGATCATCGACGACCTCGCCGTCAGCGCCGACCACCAAGGCGCCCGCGCGGCCGCGCTCGCCGAGGTCCTCCTCAGTGCCGGCATGTTCCACCTCGGCGACCAGCTCCGCCGCCAGAGCCACGCACTCTCAGAGCTCGACGCCGACGACGAAACCCTCGAGGTCATCGACGAGGCACGCACCCAGATCGCCCGAACCATACTGCTGCTCGACCAAGCCGACACCGCACAGGCAAAGGAGCGCAGATGAACCGACGCACCCGCCGCGCCAGCACAGCCCTCGCCGCGGTCGCAGCTCTCGCGCTCGGCTTCGGCGCCCACCAGCTGGGCATCACCTCCTGGATCGACACATGGACGCGCCCGCAGGCACCCGCCCCGGACCCGACCTACGACTACACCGCGCTCGCCGCAGTCGCGCAGGAGCTGCCGCTGATCGATCCCACCGAGGAGATTCCCGAGTATCGCCGCGCCACGTTCGGCGAGCGCTGGATCGACATCGAGGGAAACGGCTGCGATCAGCGAGACGATCTCCTCGCCGTCCAGCTGCAGGACGTCGTCCGTGACGGTTGCACGGTGCTCTCCGGCGTGCTCGACCCCGATCCGTACACGGGCACACGCATTGAGTTCGAGCACGACCGGATCGCCGCCCCTGGAGCCCCGGGAAGCTCCGGCGTCCAGATCGACCACATCGTCAGCCTTTCGGCGGCGCACGCCGGGGGCGCGTGGGCGTGGACCGAGCAGCAGCGCATTCAGTTCGCCAACTCGTTCGACAACATCGTCGCCGTCGATGGCAACACGAATGCGGCCAAGAACGACCACGGGCCAGCCCTGTGGCTGCCATCGAACGCCGACTACGTGTGCACCTACGTCGCCCGCTACACGGAGATCGTCGACACCTGGCACCTCGCGGTCGACGAAGCCGACCGCGGTGCGCTCGTGGACACGCTCTCAACCTGCGCTGCCCAGCAAGCCAGCGACGAGAGCGGGAGCATGTCGTGAAGCCGCTACGAACCCGCGTGGGATCTCGCCGCGCGCGCCTGACGCTTGGCCGCGCGAGCGCGGTCTACGACCTCGTTCGCATCCGTCGTGTCGACACCGAGGGTGCGCCTGATCACCTCGAGCTCGGCGTCGGTCCAGCGGGTGCGCCCTCGCATCCGCTCACCGAACGTGACGACGTTCAAGCCGAGCAGGTCGATCAGAGCCGCCTGCGTGGGAACCTCGGGCGCCCCCGCCCCGTCCGCGATCGCCGCCCGCAACCGCTCCGCGAAAGCCGCATCGCGCGCCAGTCCCGGCATCAGTCGCGGCCGGCGGCCGCGCTGCGAGGGCGCCCTGCGCGCGCGCTCCTGCGCGAATGCGTCGATCGCGGCCTCGTCGTAGAGCGGGGAGTTGCCTTCTATGGCAACCGGCTCGGGGAGCAGAGGACCCTCCTGGCCGGCTCTGCGCAGCTTGTTGCTGATGGAGCGCATCTTGTAGACCGCGACGACGGACACGCCGAGCTTCTCGGCGACGTCCGCCGTGGTGAGGTGCCGTCCGGTCATCAGCGCTCCTCTCAGCTGGATGAATATAACCACTTTCGCGGTTACGGCGCGCCGCGGCAACCAGACCCAACTTGGTTGGGGATGCTGGGGCGCATGGCTAACAAGGACGCGGACGCCATCCGTGAGGAGCTCCGTCGCATCGGCCAGCAGCTCGCGCAAGCGGACGAGCTGCGCGAACGCCGCGGCAAAGTCGTCGACGAGGCGCGCGCGGCCGAGCTGACCCAGCGAGAGATCGCCCTCCTGCTGGGGATGACCGAGGAAGGGCTGCGGAAGGCGCAGAAGTCCTACCACGGACGCGGGCGCTCTTGCGGCGGCCGCCTCGCGTCCTAGCGACCCCGCCAGACCTTCATGGAGCGCCCGTCGACTGCGAAATCTGATTGCAATTTTCAAGCACTCTTGACTAATATAACCTGACGAATGAGGGGGTGAGATGGACGAGCTGAACTACCGACCCAAGCCGTGGACGCCGAAGGACGTGCCCACGATCTGGGTCGACCAGACCACCGGGCAAGGCGTCACCGACGCCGGCACGCCCGTTCGCCCCGTCATCGGCGAGCGCCGCAAGAACCCCAACCTGACGGACCTGCTCGACACGGCTGCCTCGTACGGCGCTAACCGCATCATGCTGACCGGGAAGCGCCCCGAGCCTGCGCCTGGCGTGCGGCACTGGCTGTACGTCCAGACCCCGAACTGGAAGCCCGGAGCCCACTGGGTCAACAACGGCCCGCCCACCGGTCGGTTCGAGCACGCGGTCACCGGCTTCAAGATCGAAGTCCGCACCGCGGAGGAGTGGTTCGGCGACGGGCCGCTGACCCCTGCCCAGGCTCGTCTGGCCTGGAACGTCACCGCGTCGATCATTCGCCACGCCGACGAGAACGCGCGCCTGTTCAACAGCCCTGCCGCCACCGGAACGAACCTGTGGGCGCTGTCGCTGCCGAAGAACATCAACCCCGTGCCGGTCGAAGACGACATCGCCCAGGAGATCCACTTCACCTCGGGCCTGCACCACTACGACCACCTGGTCGCGGGGGAGTCGTTCGCCAAGCACGAGGACTGCGTCCCGCTGATCGACCCGGCCAAGACGAAGAAGATCAGCGAGTTCGCCTACGTCGACGGCCGGTTCATGTTCGCCGGCGTCGGGCGCGAGCTCGGTATCGGCCCCGCGATCCGGCTGAACCAGGCCGCCGCGTACGAGCTGCTCGAGCAAGACCCCTACGCGCGCGCCCGCTTCCACGTGCGGTTCCGCGTCCCTCAGGGCTGGAACCACGTTGGCCTGCTCGGTGTGAAGCACCTGGACGTTCGCGAAGGCTGGTTCTATCCGAACCGGCCCGGAGCGGTGCACGACACCTGGGCCGACGGCAGCGAGATCCACGTCGCCCTCAAGCACGGGTGGGAGATCCGCCCTCACGAGGCCGTGGTGTTCCGCAAGGCCAAGCCTCTAGACACCTTCACCGAGCGCATGACGCGCGCCCGCGAGCGAGTCCAGCTGCAGGACGAGATGCACCCGGACCTGCGCCGCGCTGTGCTCGCCGCGCTGCGGAACATCATGCTGCACTCGATCGGTGCATTCGCCGCCGCGGGCCGCGACGAGACCCGCGTCGCCGCGTCGCCCGATGACGTCCCGCCCGAGTACAGGGCCAAGATGCTGCGACAGGGCAACCTCTGGATCTATCGCATCCCGTCGCGCCCGAACGACCGCACCCGAAGCTTCTACCACCCGGAGCTCGCCGCCCAGGTCTGGGGTCGCGCACGCGCTCGCGTCCTCCACGGCCCCAGCTCCCTCGGCGGCTACACCTCCGGTGCTCTCACGGTCGACCCCTCGACGCTCATCGGCATCCAGGGTGATGCGATCTACACGACCAAGCTGCCGGCGTGGTCCCTGCCGGACCGGTTCATCGGCGGCGGCGACGACGGCAAGACCGGGCGCCTGCGCCTGCAGGGCTACCTCAACGGATCCTTCATCACGCCGGAGACGCTGCGGCAGCGTGACGCGCTGAAAGCACGTGCCGAGCGGGCCGGCATCGCCAAGGCGCTCGAGCAGGCAGAGGAGAAGGGCTGATGGCTGACCAGCAGCGCACCGCCCAAGACCTCATCCGCGATCTGCGGCGCAAGGGCATCAGCACGGCCGAGATCGCCGAGGAGCTGCACCGCTCGCCTCGAATGGTCCGCAAGATCCTCAACGGCGAAACCAGCGGCGCCCTCTACCGCCAGGCGCTCCAGGAGCTCGCTGACACCGGACGCCTCACCCACGTCCCGCCGCGGCGCCGGCGCAAGGACGGCTCGATCGCCCCCGTGCGAGGCAAGGCCGGCGCCAAGCCCGTCATCCCCGAAGACCTCAGCGGCACCTACGTTGAGGGTCGCCAGGGTGGTCGGCTGCGCGTCGACGTGGCATACGCCACCGGGGGCGACCGGTACATCGAGATGCGCATCCCCAAGGGCCGCACCGCGAAGGGCCGCGAGCAGGCGAACGCCGAACTGATCAAGCAGGTCCGCAACGCCGCCAAGGGCCAGTCCCACGACAAGCAGAAGCAGATCACCGCCCACCTGACCTTCTCCAACGGCCGCGTGATGGAGGTCAACTCGTACAACGCCTCGACGATGCTCAAGCGCATCCACGAGAACGGCGGCGACGCCCTCGGCTGGTTCCGCGAAGAGTCGAAGAACCGATACGTGAACCTCGACACCAGCCGCGACACCATCACCGGCGTCACCCTCAACGTCGTCAGCACGGCCAAGACGACCGAGTACCAGAGGCAGGCCGAGCGCGGCCGCACTCGCCGCCCCCGCTCGCTGTCGCCGGCGGAGCTCATCAGCATGGAAGAGAAGCGGCGCATCGAGGAGCGCCGCGCTCGCCGCCGTGGAAACCGAGGAGGTGGTCAGTGACCATGGCCGCCCCGAAGAAGCCCACAGCTGCAGCGAAGCCCCGCGCACGCAAGGCCGCGCCCCCCGCTGAGGAAGTCACCAGCGACGTCGACCAGGCAGCGACGTCCGAAGCACCCGCACGCGCACCTCGCGCAAGCCAGAAGCCGGCAGCGGCGAGCGCGACGCCTCCTGAGTCGGCCGAGGCGGAGACGCCACCGCCGGCGAAGAAGAAGCGGGGGCCCTACAACGTCGTCTACGTCCAGAAGAAGCCCGTCTCGATCCGTCTCCCCGACGACGCGCTTGAACTGATGGACTGGGCCAAGCAGGATGCAGCCAGCCGCGGCGACCGCCTCACCAAGGACGAGATCGTCACCGTTGCGCTTCGCGCCTACTGGGGCCGCAAACGGCGCCGCGGGTAATGACCGTCTCCTGAGCTGCTGGCAGGGAAGTCGAGATGAGTGAAACTAACGGGCCGGCCGAGTTGCCGGTCTACTCGATCGCCGAGGCATTCGTGAAGCGATCCGGAATGTATATCGGGCAGCCCGTCACGTTCGAGCGAGTGCACACGTTCCTGCTCGGTTTCGAAACGGCGATGTTGTACGTTCGCGACGAGCTCGCGCGCGATCGCAATGCGTTTCAGCCCGTGGGCGTGCTCGGTCAGTTCCGGGAGCAGCTGCGATCCGAGGGGCGGCTCAGGTGGGACTCCTGGTCCCTGACGATCGTGGCGGAAGCGATCGGCTGGACTGGCGACGAGCCTCCGGCGATCGACGATCTGACCGAAGAGCAGCACCTCGAGGCAGTCCGGGACCTTCTCCCGTTGCTCGAGAAGGTCTTTGCCCTCCCCGCGGAGCTTGTCACCTCGCTCCGTGACTCCGCCTGAGAAGGGTAGGCACCCCACCGCTGTCGGTGTGTCGTCCCGCCCATCGAGTTCGAGAACGCGTTCTATGCTGTGCGGCGATGATCAACCTGACCGCCACCGTCCCGCTTGGACCGCTGACAGAACTTGTCGGACGATCCCTCTCGGCGACTGGGAGATGGGTCAACTCATCCGGTAGCGCCTACCTGTCATATCCATCACTCAGAGGATCCTGACCCGGACGAACGATCGCAGTCGCTCGAGGGCAAAGGACCCGTGCGGATGTCGCGCGTCACACCTCGACCTCGAACGGCAACTTTCGCAGTGTCGTCGCGGAAATCCCGGTGCTCTTGTACATCCGGGCGTGGGCGTACTGGATCTCCGGCAGCAGATCGATGCGGCCGATCGCCTCCAGCATGATCTCGTCGGCCTGACCGGTGAGATGACGCAGTTCGGGGATCGCGTACCCGCCCACGTACTTCCCGGAGTTGAGATCCCAGGAGCGCACGGCCCGGCAGCGCCTCCTCGATCCTCTCGCCGAGCTCCACCAGAGCATCGAACGTGTCCTGCCCGTAAGCGTGCGGGGAGAATGGGATCTGCGACATCGTGCCCTTGGTGACGTTGAAGCAGTCGCCCGTGAACGTCCACCACAGGAACGCCAGCCGCGACGCCGCGATCGCGCTGGCCGCGAGCTGGTCCTTCCGGTTCTGAACGAACAGCTTCCCCTCGTTGAGGGGCACCGTGGCGTGCGTGGTCTTGTCGTAGGTGACCGGCGGCACCGTGTACGTGCTCAGGAAGTACGTGGCGGTCTTCTTGAAACCGACGGAGTAGTCGCTCACACGGACAAGCGGCGTCGAGGAGATCGTGCCCTTCGCAAGCAGCGTGTCGATCAGCTCGAACATCGCGTCGCTGCTGGCGCGCATCCAGTTCGGGGTCCGCGAGCCGGCGGGCCGAAGCGAATACCGCAGTGTCGCCATCAGATGCGGACGGAACGCCTCGATCCAGCTGTGGGTGAGCGTCGTGTGCAGCTCGGAGACGCTGCCATACCCGGCGGCGGTGATGATCGTGCTGCGCACCTTCACCTGGAACAGGGCAGCCGGGCGTTCCTGGAAGGTGCTCACCCAGATCGCATCGAACCGCCGCTCGTAGAACTTCCGCAGTGACTCGTCGCGATCGGCGAACTGGCTGCGGATGGGAACGATCAGGCTGAGCCGGCCATCCGGGCGCGTGATCTGCGCCGAGCGCTCGCAGCAGGAGGCGTAGATGTCGTCGACGTTGTCTGTCTCGAAGCCGGTGATGCGGTAGCTGAGCTCGCGCCGGTTGACGTAGGGTGGGTTGCCGATGACGACGTCGAAGCCGCCCTGATTGGGGTGTGACACGTCGCCCCGCACCGGCAAGAAGCGCGGCCCGTACAATGTCCAGCGCATCGAAAAACACCCCGCGACCTTCCGACTACCTCCGGACGTCTTCGAGTACATCAACCAGGCACGCGACGAAGCCGCGGCCCGTGGTGATCGCCTCACCAAAGACGAAGCGATCACCATGGCAGTCCGCGCGTTCTGGGGCGGCAAGCGCCAGCGCCGCCGCTGATCACCACACCGACATAACCGACGAAAAGAACTCTGGAGGCATCTGATGAGCCGTCGATCTATGCTCGAGCAGGAAACCGATCCGCTACACCCCGCGCGGATGCTACCGCGCACCTGAGACGAACGCGCGGTCCTTCACCGAGGATGGCTACATCTCGACATGATCAACCGAGGCAGCGAGAAGATTTCGTGCGAAGAGGTGGAGGACCTCGTCTACCGCTATGACAGCTTCGATCTAGCGGCCGCCGTCGCGATGCTCGACCCCGTGTTCAGCGAGCGGGTATGCGTCTACGTGAGTCTCAAGGAGGGCGGCCCGCTCGGGCTCGAACGGATCCGCGCCGCCATGGAGTCCGCCGGGGTGGCTAAGCATAAGCACCCCGAGCGGCTGATCGCCGTCGACGACATGCCCCTCACCAAGGTAGGCAAGATTGACAAGAGGGAGCGGAGAGGGCTTTGCCCGCCGCGACAGCGCCTAATGGGGCAGACGCTCAGCGCCCGCGCCGCCACGCGAGCCAGTGGCGGATGCTCTCCTCGAGCGCGTGCAATAGAGGCAACATCACCCAGATGACGCACGCGACGGTCAGTGGCGTCGTACATAGGATCTGGAGGTACGGCGGCAGGCCGGTCAGGAGCGGAGCGATGAAGTAGGCGTTGAACATGGCAGGCGGTACCAGCGCGATCCACACTAAAATCGCCGTCCACCACCGCGGGCGCGCGGGACCGGCCGTCGGGATTGCACCGGTGAGGGCGTCCGGAGTCAGTGGACGGGCCTGCCCGATCGTGAGCGGCACGGCCTGTTGCAGGTGCGCCTGCCGCTCCTTACTGTCCTCCCACCGGATGAGGTCATGGGGGGAAGCGAACGTGATCTCGACGACAACCTGGCGCCGGTGCCGTTCCGAGACTCGGACCTTCGACTCCCGGTAGCCGGGGAACGACTGGGCCCGGCCGGTGAAACCATGCGCCCACTCGGTGAGATCGTCCAGCCGCCCGGGGACGGCTGTGCGCGCCACCCGAGCCGTGACCGTGAGGTTATCTGGTTGCATGGTGTCCTCCCGGGGCAGAGGAAGCCCCGTCTCCCAGCGTATTGCGCCGATGACGCGGCACTGAACAGCTTCCGACCATCGGGGTCCGGATCAATAGCGCGAAATAGTGCTCTTCCGAGCAGTGGAGTGTCACCGCCACTGCCGCCTCACGCAGGATGGAAAGTTGAAAGACCTGGATCGACGGGGAGGTCATTTGCACGAGGCGTTTCGCTTGCTGCGGGAAGAAAGGCTCAAACGAGGCCGATACCATCGCCGAGCGACGGTGTATCACCCGGACGTAGAAGAGGTCGACCAGCTCTACGGTGTCCGGCTTCAGCTGGAGTCCTTAGGCGCGCGCCGGACGGTGGACGGATGCTGCGCTCCGAGATCGGCGCTTCGCGCGAGTACGGGACGCTAATGGATGCGGCGCTGGCAGTCGGTGACATGGACGCCTGGCTGGTGGCGCACCACGCGTTCCTCCGCTGCTGCGTCGCGCGTGCAGACATCCCGTTGGGGCGGGTAGTGGACTCCTACCCGGAACGCTGCTTACACATCTATCAGTTGTGGCACCCGCAGTCGTTCGCCATCGCTCATCGCGAGTACGAGGCCGTCCTCGAGTCGATCGTCAGGCGTCCGACGCCCAGGGGATCGATCTGTCGCCGCTGGCGACCCACGAGTTCGCCTTCGACGATGCCGCCGCCGCCTTCGAGCAGTCCCGCGACGCGTCCAGCAGCCTGAAGGTCCTGCTCCGACCGTAGAGCGCCTGGGCCGTCGGGGCCGTCACAGGGAGCCACGCGGGCGGCGTGGGGTGGCACGGGCTGCAGTGGCACCGCGGAGACGATCCTCCCGCCTGTCGGGTCGGCATCGGAGCGCGCGGTGCAGGAGGAGCGCGCCCACGTTGCAAGTAAGCTTTCTGCCGTGCAGAATCGACAGCTCGGGTCGCCGGGCGATCCACCCCAGTATCCGATCGAGTCGGTCGACAACGCGCTGAAGCTGATCCTGCTGCTGGGTGAGGAGCACGAGCTGCGGCTCACGGACGCCGGTGCCCTCCTCGGGGTGGCGACCTCGACCGCGCACCGACTTCTCGCGATGCTGGCATGGCGCGGCTTCGTGCGGCAGAACCCGGTGACCAAGGCTTACGGCCCTGGCCCGGCGCTGACGACGGTGGCCTTCTCGGTGCTGCGCAGGATGGATGTCCCGAGACTGGCGCAGCCGATCCTCGAGGACCTCAGCGCCGCCCTCGGTGAGACCTGCCACCTGGGCACGCTCGAGGGCAACCATGTCCGATTCCTCGCCGTTGCCGAGCCCGATGTGGCCGTGCGCGTGGTTTCGAGACTGGGCAAGACCCTGCCGGCGCATTGCACCTCGACCGGCAAGGCGCTGCTTGCCGAGCTGAGCGACGAGCAGCTCTTCCGGCTGTACCCGGACGAGCAGCTCGAGATCGTCACACCGAACTCCATACGTTCCCGAGACGAACTCGTCGCCGAACTGGTTCGGACACGACTGGACGGTTATGCCGTGAATCGGCAGGAAAGCGAGGACGGCGTGGCGAGCGTCGCGGTCCCGGTCCACGTCTCGTCGGGACTGCGACTGGCGATCAACGCCTCCGCGCCCGTGCAGCGGTTACCGCCGGGCAAGGTCAAGTCCCTAGCGCGGTCACTGCAGGACGCCGCGATCCGCCTCGCCGAACTGTTGGGGTGAACCGGCCCGGGTCGTCGTAGCGCCCATGGATGCGCTGCGCACGCGAACACGCCGCTGATGAGCGTGGCTGCGGGAGCGACCGACCCGCCGCCGTGGGCCTCAGTGCCCGTTGGCCGGATCGTCCGGGTCGCGGGCGGCTTCTTCGCCTTGATCCAGCCCACTCAGCGTCGCCATATCCTCCGAGCTGAGCGTGAAATCGAAGACGTCGATGTTCTGCGCGAGATGCTTCTCATCGCCGGCGCGCGGGACGGGAACGATCCCTTCCTCGATGTGCCAGCGCAGTAGGACCTGTGCGGGCGACTTGTCATACTTCGACGCGATCGCGGTCACCGCGGGATCGGACAGCAGGGCTCCTCCGCGTCCGAGCGGGCTCCACGCCTCGGTCAGGATGCCGTGAGCGCGCTGGAAGCTGCGCTGTTCGACACGGGCGATGTCGACGCTGAGCTGGATCTGATCGACGTCGGGGACGACACCGGTCGCGTCGACGACGCGCTGAAGGTGGTGAGACTTGAAGTTGGAGACGCCGATCGCCTTCACTCGTCCCTCTTCGAGCAGTCTCACCAGACCCTTCCACGCTTCGACGTATCGGTCGAGGGCCGGAACCGGCCAATGGATCAGGAACAGATCGAGGTAGTCGACGCGAAGGGTCTTCAGCGATCGGTCGTACGCGCGCTGCACTCCCTCGACGCTGTGGTCCTCCTTGTTGAACTTGCTCGTGATGAAGACCTCGTCACGAGGGATGCCCGATGCACGCAGACCGGCACCGACGGCCTCCTCATTCGCGTACTTGTACGCCGTATCGAACAGGCGGTAACCGTAGCCGACCGCCTTCTCGACCATCGTTGCGCACTCGTCTCCCGTGAGTGGCCACGTGCCCACCCCGATTCGCGGGATGCGGTGACCGTGCAGGAGGGGGAGGGTGGTGTCGTCAGCTCTCATCGGGCGGCCGCCTTCGCCGGAGCCGTGCTCGAGGGCTCGAGGAGGGCGCGCAGCCGATGTATCAGCTCGTCCGCCTTCGCTCGCGAGGCGACCGAGCGGCGGGCGTCGACGAGGGCACGCGGCCAGTTCACGATGACGGCACCTTCGGCCTGCCCTTGGCTCTCGCCGTACACGACGGCGAAGCGGTCCTGCGCAGGGTCGCCCACCATCGTCCAGTGATCAGATCCGGTATGCCCGACGATCTGGATCTTCCAGTCGTACTGGTCGCTCCACACATACTCCGTCGGGTCGTAGCTGCGCAGGTCATCCGGGTGAGCGATGTTATGCGCGACAATCAGCGCCTGATCCGTCGCGCTCGTCCAGTGCTCCAACCGGATCGGGTCGGGATGCCGTCGGTTCATGAATCGTGCCACGTCGCCGATCGCATACACGTGGGAGACGCCGACGGCGGCAAGCGTGCCTTCGCAGACGACACCGTTATCCAGCGCGAGGCCCGACGACTCGAGCCACTCCGTGTTGACGACCGCTCCGATACCGAGCAGGACAGCGTCGACATCCAGCGTCGCGCCATCGGTGAGCGTGACCTGGACGCGGTCACCCGTGCGCTCGACGTTCTCGACGGAGACGCCGAAGCGTAGCTCAGCACCCTCCCTGCGGTACTTCTCCGCGAAGATACCGCCCACTTCCATATTCATCGCCCGGCCCATCGGAGCACCGATCGGTTCGATGATGGTGACCTTGACACCGGCCGCAAGCGCTGTGGCGGCCGCCTCGGCGCCGATGAATCCGGCGCCGACCACCGCGAGGTGGCGGCCCGGAACGAGCTCCTTGCGCAGCTCGTCGGCATCGGCGCGGGTACGCAGCACGTGGACGCCGGGAGTGGAAGCCCACGGGGTTCGGCGAGCTCGGGCACCCGTCGCGATGACGAGGATGTCGTAGGTCAGCTCGCTGCCGTCGGCGAGCGTCAGCGTCTTGCCGGCAGGATCCAGCTCGGTCGCGGCGACGCCGAAACGGGTCTCGACCCGCAGGCCTTCGAGCGCTTCCGCCGTCGTCAGCGCGATCTCCGGGTCGGATGCGGCGCCGCTGAGGTACTTCTTCGACAGCGGGGGACGGTCGTAGAGGGGATGGCTCTCCTGGTCCACCAGCGTGATCGCGCCGGTGAACCCCTCCGAACGAAGATTCTGTACGAGCTTGACTCCGGCGACGGAAGCACCGACGACGACGACGTGAGACATGCGAATCGGCTCAACCCTCGACAGACAGCGCCGAGACCGGGCAGCTTCGGGCGGCTTCCTCGACGCGAGTGCGCTCCGCGTCCGGCACCTCGAGCTGCAAGAGCACGACCTTGCCGTCGTCGTCGATGTCGAAGTAGTCTCCCGCGGCCACGACGCAGTTCGCGTAGCCCTGGCAGAGGGAGAGGTCAGCCTTCACCGTGGCCATGGTCATTCCTCGTTGATGATGGGTCGGGGTCGGGGAACATGGGCGCGTACGGCGACCCGATCATCGCTGAGAACGTCTGGACGGTCTGCCAGGTGAGCGCCTCCAGCTCGAGCGGGTCGAGTGCGATCCATTGTCCGGATTTCGGAGAGTCGATGAGCAGACGCGTCCCGTTGCGGGTCTCGACCCGGCTCACCGTGATCTCAGAGAACTCGTTGGCGATCGTGAGCGGCTCGCCGACGGTGCGCGCGACCAAACGTGCGCGCTCCTCGGCGGCGGCGATCGCGGCGGCCCGATCGACGTCGGCGCCTTCCCACTCCAGGGTCACAGGAAGATCGCCAGGTTCTGGGTGCGCAGCACCGACTCGTCGACGAGGATGACGCGGCGCGCGAGCTTGTACTCGCCTCCGACGTCACGGAACACATCCTCCCGGTGGGCGGAGATGATCGACGGCTCGTTCACGTCTCCTCGGCTGCGGAACAGCAGCATCGCGGAGTCGGCGAGCACCTCGCCGGGCACGTCGGTCTCGAACACCCGCACGTTGGTCACGAAGTGACGCAGCCGGGACGGAGGGTCCTCGGTCCAGGCATGCTCGGTAAGGAACCGTGCGACGCGCCGGCTGAGCGAGTACTTGTTCTCGTCCCAGTGCGCCATCCCGGGGGACGTGCTGAAGGGCGTGCCGAGTGCGGTGGTCACGCGGACGGGCATGACGTAGTGGATGTCTTCCGTCAGCATGTCCAGCCAGCTCTCATACCGCTGCTGGTCGAGAGTGTAGGCCTCTTCGACGAGCCAGCGATGGATCGTGGCGTGCAGCTCGCTCGTGAAGGGCAGGGACGAGCCCACCCGGTCGGCGAGGGTTGACGACTTGCGAAGCCGGGAGACTTCGGAAACTGCCTTGCCGGTCTCCTCGATCATCGGACCACCTTCTGACCATTGTTCGTGATGCCCGCAGGTCGGGGCTCGACATCCAGTGGCGGCTCGCCGCCGATCGACAGGGCACGGAAGTCGACGCCCTCGTACTCCGACTCCAGGTAGTCCGCCCAGCGGTGGAGCAGATGGCGCTGGTTGTACTCGCCGTAGCCCACGTGCGCGACGCCGGGGCCGGCGAACTGGTCGGGGCCGAGCGGCTCGACGACCGGCGATCCATCCTTGAGGATGCCCATGCGGCTGTTCAGGAGCAGGCGCCGCGCCATTGATCCCTTCGCCGTGTTCGTGAGCGAGACCCAGTTCTCCACGTCGTCCTGCTCGAACATGCCCGTCGACCCGAAGCACATCAGGTAGGCCTTGTACGACAGTGCCTTGAACTCCTCCGGAGCCTCAGCGTCGACCGCGAACCAGGAGTACACCTCGGTCTCGTCCTCGCTGATCGGAAGCCACGTCCGGATGGAGATGAACGGGAGCACGTCCTCGTCCGAACCCTCCTCGACCTTGGGCCAGTTGTGGACGAAGGACATGTTCGGGAAGAGCGAGGCCGCGGAGATCATGAACCCGTCGCGGCCGATGACATCGAGCTGCTCCTGAGACCAGGTCGCCTTCATCCGCTCGACCATCTCGTCCGGGTAGCCGACGTACCGCAGCCGCTCCTCGAGCGTGCCCGGCGGGAGCTTGTAGGTCGTGCCGCCTCCGTTGCCGGCCCAGTATGTGTTGCCGTCCTTGCGCTTCTCGGCCTTCGGCTCGCGGAACAGCCCGATCTCGACGACCGAGGTGTGCGTCTGGGGCGTGTGGTACATGTCGCCGGCGAAGTTCTCGGCGCCGATCTTCCAGTTCGCCTTGACGCGCCACCGCTGCGGGCCCCGGAGCTCGATGCCGCTGGGGCTCTGCCGGGTGTAGTAGTCGAGATAGAACTTGAAGTCGCCGATGTAGTCCTCGAGGCTCGGCGCATCCGGGTCCATGCTGATGAAGATCAGGCCGTTGTACATACCGAGGTTCGGCGCCGGCAGGAGCCGTGCGCCCTTTCGGCTGAACCCGGCCTCGCCGCCGTAGGCCTCCTCGTGGAAGGGGAGTCCGACGATGCGTCCGTCGTTGCGGTAGGACCACCCGTGGTACGGGCAGCGGAAGTGCGAGGCGTTCCCCATCTCGGCCCGGCAGACCTGCATGCCGCGATGCAGGCACATGTTGAAGTGGGCGCGGATCTCACCCTTCTCGTCGCGGACGATGATGAACGAGTCGTCGAGTATTCGCCGGACGACGTAGTCGCCGGCCTGAGGAATCTCGGACTCGTGGCCCACGAACAGCCAGGCGCGGCTGAAAAGGTTCTTTCGTTCGCGCGCGAAGATCTCCGCGTCGTTGTAGATGTACGCCGGTATCATTCCGCGACGGATCTCGTCGTAGATCGTCATGCTGGAAGTGCTCATCGTCGCGCCTATCCGTAGTGTAATGCTTCGACACCGCTCCGACGTCGCACGTCGTAGCAGGCCGAGGCATAGTTTCTGATGTGCAGAAATTGATTCTGCCACACACGCGCGCCTTACGTCAAGTGGGCCCGAGGAAGGCCTTCGCGGCCGCGCTCGGAGGAGGAGGCGATGCGTCGCGGCTGCGAGGACCATCCTCCCGTCCCAGAGGGTGGGCATGCTCCTCTGGAACACAGAAACCGCTTCTGCTGGAAACGAGGAGTCAATGATGAGCCCGTCGACCGATGTCGCAGACCGGGAATGGACCGTCACTCTCGATGGCAAGCCGTGGGCCAGTGCCGCGCGCTACGAGGTCGAGAACCCCACGACCGGGCGTCCCCTGACCTCCGCCCCCGACCTCTCCGAGGAGGAGGTCGGGCGCGCGGTGGCGGCGGCGCAGGCTGCGCAGCCGGCCTGGGGCGCGATGCCGCCCCGAGCCCGGGCCGCCGTGATCCGGCAACTCGCTGCGACGATCCGAGAGCACCGTGAGGAGCTCGCCACTCTCGACGCACTGGACGGCGGGTTCACCCTCTCGATGATGAGGGGCGATGTGGACGCGGCGGCGGAACTCATGGAGATCTTCGCCGACATGGCGCTCGACCTCGGTGGCCGGACGATTCCGGTGAGCACGAACCTCCACTACACCATGCAGGTGCCCTACGGAGTGGTCGCGCGTATCGGTGCGTTCAACCATCCCTTCTTCTTCGCGGCGGCGAAGGTCGCCGCGCCCCTCGTCGCCGGCAACGCCGTGGTCCTCAAGGCCCCGGACCAGACGCCGCTGTCTTCGTTGCGCCTGGCCGAGCTCGCGGTCGGGATCCTCCCGGACAATCTGTTGATCACCGTCAGCGGTCGCGGCGCGGTGACCGGACGCGCGCTGGTGCGTCATCCCGAGGTCCGCCGGATCGGTTTCATCGGGTCCACCGCGACGGGGCAATCGATCCAGCGGGATGCAGCCGAGACCGGAGTCAAGCACGTGTCGCTCGAACTGGGCGGAAAGAACGCTCAGATCGTCTTCGCCGACGCCGATTTGGAGGCGGCTGCGGCCGGTGCCGTCGCGGGTATGAACTTCACGTGGGTCGCCGGACAGAGCTGCGGCTCGACGAGCCGCCTGCTCGTGCACTCCTCGGTGGCCGACGAAGTGATCGGCCGGGTCGCCGAGCGCATGGCCGCGATCCGGGTGGGAGACCCGCTGGACCCGTCCGTGGACATGGGCCCGCTCGTGTCGGAGGCACAGTTCCAGAAGTCCATCAGCGCCATCGCCGAAGGCAGGAAGGCGGGTGCCACCGTGGCGACGGGCGGCGGCCGTCCCGCCGGCCTCGATGAGGGGTGGTTCGTCGAGCCGACGCTGCTCACCGGTGTCAGCCCCGGGTCGTTCGTCGAGCAGAACGAGATCTTCGGCCCCGTCCTCTCCGTCACCACCTTCGACGCCGACGAGGAGGCCGTACGGATCGCCAACGGCGTCCAGTACGGGCTCACCTCGAGCATCTGGACGCGCGACGTCACGCGCGCCCACGTCGTCGCCCGGCAGATCGAGGCCGGCTACATCCTCGTCAACAGTGGCAGCCGGCACTTCTGGGGACTGCCGTTCGGAGGGGTGAAGGCTTCGGGGATCGGCCGCGAGGAGTCCCTCGACGAACTGATCTCGTACACCGAGACGAAGACCGTGACCGTTCTGCTCTCGTAGGGGGGCAGCGCTGCGCGCTGTACGTCGTCGCAGCAAGCGCGGCGCGATCCATGCCGGCGGTGCTGGGAGGCGCTGTTCCCGTCAGCCTCGGGCAAACCCCGTCGAGGCGAAGGCCGCCTGCAGGGATGCCTGGGCGCCGAAAACGTTCCCCGGGCCATCACAGAGGCGACACAGCAGTACACGAAGTGGTCGGCTGAGATCCCCCGGGCGGAGCGGCTTCCGGAGTTCCTCGAGCGAGCGTTCCAGATCGCTTCCACCCCTCCCTACGGTCCGGTGCACCTCGGCATTCCGATGGACTTTCTGGAAGAGGAGATCGAGTTCACCCCGGGACCGGTGACCGAGTATCTGCATGAGGCGCTCGATCCGGATGCGGTAGAGCGTCTCGCCCAGATTCTCAGGACGGCGGCCAGTCCGGTCATCGTGGTGGGGACAGAGGTCGCGCGGTACGGTGCGATTGCCGCGCTGGAAAGGCTCTCCGACCTGGTGGACGCGTCCGTGCTCGGGGAGATCAAGGGCGCCGACCTCGCCTTCCCGAACACCAATCCGAGGTACGTCGGCAAGCTGACCGCATCGAGCCCTGCACTGGAGGGCGCAGACGTCGTCGTCCTCCTCGGCGCCGAGCTCACCGAGGGGCTGGCGATGCCCCTGCCGGATTTCGGTGACAGCCTCGTGGTGCAGGTCACCGTGGACCCGCTCGCTCTGCGCCGGCAGTACGCAGGTCAGGTCGGCATCCTCAGCCACCCCGGGCGCCTGCTCGATGCGGTCGCCGATCGCCTCGCTGAAGGCGGAGCGGTACCCGTGAGCTCGGGCGGGCGGGTGCGAGGGCTCAGAGAGCGCTGGGAAGCGGGCCGCGAAGCCTTGCGGTCGCGCCTGCTCGGCGAGGCTGATGGCGCGGTATCGGCGGCCCACATCGCGGACCTCATCCATCGCCTCGGCGGCTCCGAGACGATCGTCGTCAACCAGTGCGGATCCGCGGAGGGCTTCATCGACACACTCGTCGACTATGGCGCACCGTGGACGTATTTCGGCCTCTCGGGGAAGGCGAGTGCTCAGGGTTGGGGCGCGCCGGCGGCGGTCGGCATCCAGATGGCTCGTCCCGATCGTCGAGTGATCGCCGTCCTCGGCGATGGCGGGTTCATGTTCAACTCCACAGCGATCCACACCGCTGCCGCGTACGACGTTCCGGTCGTCTACCTCGTCCTCGACAACGGGGGCTGGCGGGACGTCGCGACCGTGACGGGAGCGATGGGCAGCTCGCTCGGAGAGCCCGGCGCAGAGGATGCGATGCGCTGGACCTTCCGGCCCCCGATCGACCACGCATCGTACGCCCGAAGCCTGGGACTGAAGTCTTGGCGGGCGTCCAACCCGGAGGAGCTCGAGAGCGCGTTCGCCGCCGCGTTCGCCGAGGATGGGCCGACGCTGATCCAGGTCGCGTCTGCGATGGGCGATGTCCGGGTCTTCGGGCAGGCGTTCGCGTGAGATGTCGAGCAGGAGTGACAGCGCCGTATACGGTGAGTGAGCCGCGTGTTCGGGCTGACAGCGACACGTACGTCTGCAGTAGGGAGCGATGAAGGATGTCAACTGGTGATCGACTAGGGGTTCGAGAGGATCTCGTCGATGCGAATCGCATTCTCGTCCGCCACGGCATCCTCGATGCTTTCGGCCACGTGAGCGTCCGTGACCCCGACGACCCGAGCAGGTTCCTCATCTCCAGAAACCTGGCCCCCGGCCTCGTCACGCCCGACGACATTCAGGTGATCGGATTGGACGGGACGACCGCGGACGACAGACCGAGCTATCTCGAACGATTCATCCACGGCGAGATCTACCGGGCACGCGCCGATGTCCAGGCCGTTGTCCACAGCCACTCCGCGTCGATGGTGCCCTTCAGCATCTCCAGGACGCCTCTGCAGGCGGTGTGGCACATGGCGGGCTTCCTCGGCGAAGCGGTCCCGGTCTTCGAGATCCGTGACAGCGTCGGGTCCTCCAGCGACCTGCTGATCCGCAGCGGTTCGCTCGGCGCGGACCTTGCTGCGACCCTCGGGGGCGCGGCGGTCGCACTCATGCGAGGACACGGATTCGTCGCCGTGGGCGACTCGATCCCGCAGGCGGTCGCCCGCGCGGTCTACGCGGACCTCAACGCCCGAGCACAGGTGACGGCCGGTCAGCTCGACGGCTACACCGCCCTCACCGCAGAAGAGGGCGCCGCGGCCGCGGAATCCAACAACGGGCAGCTCACGAGGGCCTGGGAGATCTGGAGAGCCAACGCCAGGCGCGGGGAGAGCGTCTGAAAGCGCGCCTCCTCCAGGCGCGCTGAGCAAATCCGCCCGCTCGCGGCCGGCGCGTCATCGCGTCGGCGAAGCCGGCCGTTCGCCCCTGGTGGGGCGGTCCGGCATGCCGGCACACGCCGCCCGCGCCTAACGGCTCGCGCCATGTTGTGTATCTGACACACACAACAGTAGTAGGGGGGGTCGGACATTTGACGGGCCGGTGTAGGTTTTTCTTGAAGTTGTCCATTTCGCAGATGAAATGTCCACCACGTGTCCATATGGACATTTCGCTCCATCTCGCCTCGAACGCATCAAGCCAGATACGTTTGGGCTGAGGAGCGAGGGGAACGACTGATGCTCGGGTATGACGCGCACGTGCATGAGGTGCGCTCCGGGGTGAGCGGGGATGACCTTCGTCGGGTCGGCGAGATCGCTTATGAGGAGCGGATGAGCTACCTCGGCACGCTCCTGTCCCGCCGTGTTGCGTACGTTCCATATCGGACCTGGGTCGACAAACTGTTGAGTGCCTCCGAGGACAGGCGGGTGGAACTGCTCCACGATGGCGGCTACCCGTACCTCTTTCACGCCCGTGGTGAGGAGATCAAGTCCAACTTCTCAACCGCTGGCGTGAGTGCCATCGCCGCTCTGTCCAACGACACGTGGTACCTCGTCGAGGCCTGGGATCAGAGTTGATACAGACGCCTAGATCTGTTTGCTCTCAACATCGACGACTGCATCCCTAGACGCACCCGATTTCTGGACATCCTCTTGCTTCGAGGTCATCGATCACGTTCGACCAGTCGACGTTCCGTCTTGTCGTAGACGTAGTTCGTGATCTCGCCGGACATGATCATCGTCACCGCCTGGTTGATCACGTCGTAGGGGACGACGAACCACTCGGACGGGTCGTAGTTGCGGCCTTTCCTGTCGACCTGCGTGAGATCCAGCCGTACCTCCGCGAAGACCCGATGCAGAAGGTGCTCCAGCCATGACGCCTTCACGTTGTATAGCCGGTAGTCGGCTACAACCTTCACGGGGGCCATGAGGTAGGTCGGCGACTTCTCCGCGTTCTTGATGCGTTGCTCGACGCTCGTGGTCGAGAAGCCGATCTTGTGCAGATCCTTCATGTTTGCAATCAGCGGGTCACTACTGAGCGACTGGAGAACGTAGATGTGCCCCGTCTCAATGTCGCCGTCGAGGATGTCGTCGGCTGATGCTCCGGCCCGGACGAGCGCTTGGCCTGCCTGCTCGTGCAATCGAATCGAGAGCGACTGCCGGTACAGCGAGGACTCGGTCCCGTTCTCGAAGATCACGCGGAGCCGTTGCTTCTGCTCCGACTTGCCGCCGACGACCATCGACAGCGACTCGCCAACCTCGGCGACGAAGAGCAGCACGCCGTTCAGGACGAAGAACCGGCCCTCCTGAATGGTGTGGACGCCCTTGAAGGGCGCCAGCGCTATCGTTCCCTCCTTGAGTTCGGCGTGCTTGGCGTGAAACAGGTGCTCGAAGTTCTCGAAGTCCTTCGCCTTTACTCGCTTCGCCACCGATTCGGGCGCCTCGGAACTCCGGCGGACCGGAAGGTCCGAGACGTCGAGGATGCCGCCGTCATCACCCAGCAGGTCGTCAAGGTCGTCGCCCTCGAGGAGCTCGTCGATCGATGCTGGCGCTTGCGGCGCATCGAGCAGACCGAACTCGTCTAGATGCTTAACCGCAGTCGCCCTTTCCTCATTTGCGAGGAGGCCGTCGAGCCTCGCGCCGAGCTTGCGCTCGGCGATCTCGCGGGTCGACGAACTCGGCACCCTCTCATTGGCCCGGTAGAACTCCACGATCTCCAGGAACGCTCGCTCGAGGCGATCTGAGGAGGTGACTTTCTGAGGCTTCTCCGGCGCATCAAGCAGGCCGTCGACGTCGGCGTCAAGAACCGCCTGGAAGTCGGTCAACACGAAGTCGACGGGCCCGATGTCCTCGTTCGTGCTCACTCTTCCCTCGCCATCTCTGTTGCACGCGTCTCGGCCGCGCGCTGTTGCTTGAGCTTCTGCAGGAACAGCAGCGCGGCCGCGAGTCGCTTCTCGTTCGGGTCCTCAGCGCGCACATCGGGACGGCGTCCGTTGACTTTCACCCAGGTTTGGATCTTCGGGAACAGCGCCAGCGCCTCTTCCTCAGTGAACTCGATCCGGGTGGCCGCGATCTGGTCCTGGATGATCCTCAGCACCGACGGCGTGACCGACTTCGACATCACCTCGAACGCTCGCTGGAACGGGTTCACCGAGTCGATGAGGTTGATGCTTAGCTCGTCGATGTTCACGAACTTCTCGGCGAGCTTGATGAACCGCTGGTCGCCGACGGGGCGCACCTCGCCGGTCTTGATCACCGAGTCGACGACGACCTGCTGGCGCACCTCCTCGACCTCGGCCTCGGTGAGGTCAGGGTATTTCTCGCGGATGATCTTGGGGATCAGCACCCTATTGGTCGTCTCGGGATCCACCGAGCCCGCCGCCGCCTTTGCGAACGTGTCGTCCTGCAGGATGGTTGCCTTCAGGTCGTTCAGGTCCGTCTCGACGATCTGCTTCACTCGAGCCGTCGACGGCTCTTTGAAGCCCTTGATCTTCAGCTCACCGGGCTTCTTCGCGTCGTCACCATCGAGCTTCTTCGTCTTGAACTGGAAGTTCTGCGCCAGCACCTGCTCCATCAGCAGAGACGCGGTGATCGCTTTGAGCATGTTGTTCACTGATACCTTGACTTCGCCCTGCGAGGCGTCCGGCTCTGCGATGAGGTTCGTGAACTGGGCGTGGGACTTGCCCTCGGAGTCGCGGGTCACCCGGCCGATGATCTGGATGACTTCGGTGAGTGAGGCGCGGTACCCGACGGTCAGGGCGTGCTCGGCGAACGGCCAGTCGAAGCCCTCCTTCGCCATTTCTAGGGCGATGATCACGTCCACCGCGTCGCGATCCTTCGAGGCTGTGTGCGCCAGGAAGTGGAGCGTGTCGCCGCGCTTCTTCTGGTCGGTGTCATCGACGAGGTCGGCGACTCGCACGATCTCGCCGTTGTCGTTGCGGCGCACGCTGATGATGCCGGTGTCTTCGTCCTCGTCGACGACCTCACCGATGGTGTCGAGGATGAAGCCGACCTCCTCGAGCTTGTCCTTCGTGGACTCGCCGGAGTTGACGTTCGGGATGTGCACGATGGTCTTCTTGTCGAGGTCGAGGACCTCGCCAATCGCATCGGTGTACCGCCCCTGGTAGAAGTGGTGTCCGATGCCGAGCGAGCGCAGGTGCTCATACCCGTTGAGCTGGTCGTAGTAGTTGAAGGTCACTGGCGTGAACTTCGCCTCATCCTCAGGCGAGAGCACGGGCACCGAGTCGCCGCGAAAGTACGAGCCCGTCATCGCGACGATGTGCGCGTCGGAGCCGTTCATCACGTCGCGCAGCAGCGCGCCCAGGCGCGAGCTCTCGGTATCAGCGGAGACATGGTGGAACTCGTCGATCGCCAGAACTGTGCCGTTGAACGCGTCAGGCGCCAGCTTCTCGAAGGCGAATCGGAGCGTCGCGTGCGTGCAAACCAGCGTCGCATCCGGGCTCTCCAGGAACTTGAGGAAAGCGTCGACTTTCCCGGACGATGAGCCCGCGTCGCAGAGGTTGTTCTCGTCCTTGATCTCCCAGTCTGCCCAGAAGCCGTGCTTCGTCAGCGCCGTCGGGGCGAAGGACGCGCCGATCGAGCGCTCCGGCACCGCGACGATGACCTTCTTGCGGCCCTGGTTGTAGAGCTTGTCGAGCGCCACAAACATCAGCGCACGCGACTTGCCCGACGCCGGCGGAGCCTTCACCAGCAGGTGCTGCGCGTCGCGCTGCGCGAAGACGCGCCGCTGCATCTCGCGCATGCCAAGGGCGTCGGTGGTCACCGAGGCCCTTGTCTGGGCGTAGGTGACCTCGACGATGTTGACAGGCTTCTTGATCGCGTTCACTTCCGGACCCCTCTGGTCTTCTTCACCGGAGCCTTCGCGGCCTCCTCAGCAGTCATGCGCTCATACATCGCGAACAGGTCAGAGAGTCGTTGCTCGTCCGTCTCATACGGCTTCTTGGAGTAGATCGAGTCGACCAGCGCGTCGACCTCGGCGTGCGCCGTCCGCAGATCGTCGGGCATCTTGTCGGGGTCGTAGAGCTCAGCGAGCGTCTGCTCGCAGTGGTACTCGCGGACGTCCAGCACGCGCAACGCTGCGACCGTGAGCTGCTCCTTCACGGTGTCAGACAGCGGCGGGACTGGGAAGTTGTTATAGACGATCGTGTTCGAGTAGCGGAGCCGAGTTTCTAGCTGTCCTCCCACCGCTCTAGTCCAGGCCATGTGCATTGCAGAGGTCAGGATTGCGAAGACCCATGGTGCGGCGTCGTATATGCCTGCCGCGGCGTCGGAGATCACGATGGAGGCATCTAGGTAGCCCATCGGGATATAGCGCCGATTCTCCGAGCTATGACGCGGGATAAGGATCGCCTCAGTGGCCTTGAACCGAGGCTCATCGAATTTCCATGGAGTGGCGGCCTTCTTCTGGGTCGCAACCTTGCGACTCTTGAGCCGGACTTCGCGGACTCGGTCAATGCGCTGCGCAATCTCGGGGTTCCTCATCGCGAGATCGGCCTCCTCCGAACTTGCGATCCACAAGCATGCTCGCCCACCGCCGTCGATGTACTCCTCTGCACCCACGAAGGACTTGATCCAGGCCTTGCTTTCCGGGTCTCGCCGGATCATCCGATCCGCGTCGCGTAGTGCCATCAGCAGATTGCCGCCGTCGCCGGGCGCACTTCCCTTGACCATTGGCAGAAGTTGCGGTGAAAGGGGGCTCGTTCGACGCCCAATCATGATGTTTGGCGCATCAGCAAGGTAGCCGTTGATGTTCTCCGCAGCGATTTGGAGGCCGTCTGTGTAAATGTGCTTGGGAGCGTTCGACTGATTGCGGAGAGCGATGACCGCGACGGTTACGCCAGCGTTTTGCTTCGCATTGTTCTCCCACTTGAACGATGTGTAGGCGTACCGAATCTCTATGCCCTTCGCGAAGATCATCGGGAACATCAGGCCCGGGTGCTCCCCCTGGGCGACCGAGTTGGTCGTGACGAAAGCAAGTTCGGCGAGAGTCCCTTCGATGTAGTCTGACCCTTTGATGAACCAAAGCGCGATGTAGTCGAGATTCTTCGAGTAGACGCGGCCTCGAAGCACCGGGACGAAGTCGGCCTTCATCTCCGGAGTCTGCTCGCTAGCGCCTTTGTACGGCGGATTGCTGATGAGATAGATCTCACCTCCGTCATTCGGGCAAACCTCATTCCAGTCGACACGTGTCGCATTGCCCTGCTTTACCTGGCCGGTCTCCTTCAGCGGGATCAGCGGGATCGAGACGCCGAACTTGTCCTTGAACTCCGAGTTCATCTGGTGCTTGGCGATCCACAGCGAGAGGATCGCGACCTCGACGGCGAAGTCGTCGATCTCAATGCCGAAGAAGTTCTCGATGTTGATCTTCGATTCCGCGAACAGCACGCGGTGCTTTTCGTCTAGCTCGGCGAGGCGCTCTAGGATCGCGTGCTCGAGTCGACGCAGTTCCTTGTACGCGATGACGAGGAAGTTCCCCGAGCCACATGCCGGGTCGAAGACCTTGATCGCGCTGATTCGCTCGAGGAGGGCTTCGAGCTTCTTCACCGAGTCATGGCTGGCATCCAGCTCGTCCTTGAGCGCATCGAGGAACAGTGGCTCGATCGTCTTCAGGATGTTCGGCACCGAGGTGTAATGCTGGCCGAGGTCGCTGCGCTTGCCGGGCGTGACGATCGCCTGGAACATCGAGCCGAAGATGTCGGGATTGATCTCACGCCAGATGAGCTTGCCAGCGTTGATCAGTTCGTCGCGGGCCACCTTCGTGAACTGAGGCACAACGAACCGGTTGTCCGCTCGGAAGAGCCGCCCATTGACGTAGGGGAATGCCGCAAGGTGGCTCGGCTTGCCTGCAGGACTCTCAGTGTCGAGCGCCAAGAACAGATCGGTGAGGAACTCAGCGGTGTCTGAGCCATCGGCCAGTGTGTGCGATCCAACGGCATTCGTGAACTGGTTCTGCGCGAAGATCTCGGTGTCCTCGGCGAAAAAGCAGAACAGCAGACGCGTGAAGAAGAGGTTCAGCGCGTGTCGGCCGTGCGGCTCCTCCAGCAGGCCGGGGTTGGCGTGGAGCAGCTCGTCAAACAGCTTGCCCATACGCTCGGCGGCTTTGACGTCGGCGTGCGCCTCGGCGACGTACTGGGCCTTCTCCATGCCAGCCCATGGCAGGAAGAATGTGAAGTGGTTGTTGATCTCGCGGATCGGGAAGCCGATAGTCTCGCCCGTCTGGGTGTCGTGCGCGACGAGTTCGTCGTAGTCGGTGACGATGACGAAGCGTGTGCTGAAGCGCACCACATCTGGAGAGGTCCTCAGCTGCTCAAGCACAGTGAGCGGGTCACCCGCCGTCTCCTTGAAGTAGAGGACTTTCTTCTGCGCAACCTCCGTCTCGGGGTCGGCGGCGACGTTCAGATCTCCGTTGCGTAGCCGCGTGACGCTGCTCTGAGGCTTGCCGTACGCGAGCAGCAGGTCGAAGACGAACTCGCGTCCGTAACTCTCGCGACCGGCCAGCGGCGCGACGCGCTCCTCGACGGCCTTGAGGTTGAGTCTCGCCACGACAACGTCCTGTTCTCACACTGCTTTTCGGCGGGAACAACCGCGGAACCGCACACTAATGGAGCGCGGACCCGGGATCTCGGCCGCTTGTCGTCCATGGTATCGACGGGGTCAGACTGGAGCTGATGCCTTGGCCGAGTACGCACTCCGCGTCGAAAGAGTCACAACTCGTCGAGATTGATGCCGAGTCGCTCCGCGACATCTGAGAGTGGCGTGCTCTGCCCCGCCGCGGAGCGATCCCGGACGATCGCCGCGATCGCCTCCTCTTCGCGGCGGAGATCTTCGAGCCATGCATCGATGAGAGTCATGGGGATCGGCGTGAACCCGAAGGCATCAACGCCCGCATGGAACTGGTGCTCGAGCGGTCCGTTTTCACGGTCATGCGTGTGCCCGTGCAGGAGCGGGAGCCCCTCGTCGATGGGTCGATGAGTAGGGTGGCGATTTTGTCCCTGAGTGTCCCCGGAGTAGGGGTAGTGCGAAGCGAGCAGTCTGCTTCTCTCGCGCGTGCCGGAGACGATTTCGGGGAGGATTGTCCAGCCCGCCTCTTCATACAGCGGCGTGAACCTCTCTGTGGCGCGCTTGGATTGCGTCGCAGGAGAGACACGGTCGTGGTTGCCGGGAACGAGGAAGCGATGTCCATGCAGGTGCGCCGTCAGTGGGAGTGATTCAGCGATCGGGCCGAGCGCGAGATCACCGAGGTGCAGGACGATGTCGTCGGGTGCAACGGTCTCGTTCCAGCGACGAATCAGCTCGGCATCCATTTCCTCCACGCTCGTGAACGGCCGGCCGGCGAGCTCGATGATTCGGGCATGACTGAAGTGGGTGTCGGACGTCACGAAATCGACCTGATCGAAGTCGAACGCGGGGTACTCAGGCATCCTCGAGATCGCCGTCCATCTCGAGCGCCCGCAGCAGTATGCGTTCGCCTTTCGTCAGGGGCTCAGGTGGAAGTGCGTCCGCCTCTCGATGAAGCTTCTGGAGCAGCTCCTTGATCTCATCACGGTGATCGTCGCGCCACGCGCGGAGCGCGGGATCGCGGAGGAGGCCCGACTCCTCACTGCCCTTGTATCCGAGGAGGAGTTCTGAGTCGACCACTGCAACCAGCACGCGGGCGTCGACTGTGCTATCTGCGCGCAAGATCGCAAGCCGGGTGGGTGCGTCGAAGCCCGAGACCTCCACGCGGTATCGCTGGATGTCGCCGTACTCGGTCGGCTCAGTCTTGATGTGGGTCACGGCGACGCTGCGGCCGCCGACAATCACTTCACGCACGTCCCCTCCTTGAACAGAACCGGCCACTCTACTCTGTTCCATCGGTGTTGCTGAGAGCCGCTGGATCAATGCGTCCGGGCCTCACGATGTCGTCGTGACCGGGGATGAAAGAGATCGTGCCGAGGCGGCTCCAGTAGCTGATGAGCCAGCGGTGGAGGAGGTCGAGCTGCTCGTGGCGCTCGAGGAGAGTCCGATCGGGGTCTTCGATCGCGTCATCCCAGTCGATGACCTCGAAGACGGCGCCGATCAGTTCTGCGCATGTGGGCCCGGTGCCGTGCGAGTCCCACCACGCGCGAGTCAGGAGGCCGGCTTGGTTCGCCGTCGCAGTACCGCCCGGCTCATCGATCGTTCCGAGGAGCGCGCCGAAGTAGGGATCCTCGACCGCGGTCGCGAAGGACTCGTAGCGATCTTCACTGACGCCCATGTATGCAGGATGCCATACCGATTAGGCGCAGTGGTGGCCTTCGCTCGTGCTGCCTTGGCTACTTGGATGACTGCTCGGTCGGCCACTGACGCGCGTACGTTCCAGCCGCCAATGCATCCGCGTCCGCTTCCAGACGCAGTGCGTACTCCCAAGTGGGGTGGATCTCGCGCTCGTAGATCGCAACTCGGTCGGAAGTCGCCTCGCCAGTTCGCCGGATGAATCCCCCGCGTTTGAGTCGCATCAGCAGCGTGTGCACGGTGCTTGTGGGGAATCCGGTGGCGGCGACCAAGCCGGGCGTCGAGAATCGACCGTCCTCTGAGCGGGCGATCTCGGCCATGAGGGCGAGCATGTGGTTGCTGCCGAAGACGATCTTCGACAGCTCCACGTTCTGCTCAGTCGTCATGACATCCATTGCCAGATTTTCTCACGGGCACTCTAGTTTCGTCGCGGCGAGACGATTCGAGGTCGGCGCCGCGGGCGAGGGCCCTGTTGTGTATCTCACGTAAATAACACCTAGTGAATGCGACATTCACTATAGGGCGCGCAGCTTGGGGCCGATCTGCTCGTGTCGGCTTGCAACGCCGGCGGCGGCATGCAATTCTCTCTGTTGGAATACGCGGATCGCGTATTCCAACAGAGACGAAGGATTGCCGTGAATCAGGCACGCTTCACGCTTCGGGCCGACGGTGATCGGCTCAGGGGCGGGTTACTTCGTGATCTCGACGCCCGAGATGTCTTTGCGGCCGAGCCGCGACGGACGTTCCGCTGGCACCGCGGGCAGCGTCACTATCCCGGCCGGTACTGGTCGGCGACGACCGGAGGTTTCGTTGGCTACGAGAGCCGGTTGGAGCTTGCGGCGCTGCTGCTCGAGGACTTCGCCGAGCGCGTTGTCCGAATCGCGTCGCAGCCGTTCGAGCTGATCGCCGACCGTGACGGCGTGCAGCGGAGCTACGTGCCCGACTACATGATCGAGCACCGCGATCAACGCTTCACGGTGATCGAGGTCAAGCCCAGACGCCGACTCGAGGATCCCGAGATTGCTGGCGCACTCGAGTGGGCCGGCGAGATCATCCAATCGCGCGGCTGGGGGTATCGGATCGTCACCGAACCCGACGCGACTCTCCTCTCGAACATCCGCTTCCTCGCGGGCTACCGACGCGCGTGGCTGTTTCCGCCCGGTGCAGTCGAGGTCGCCGCCGCGTGCGCTGCTGAGGCGCGCACGCTCGGCGAGGCATTCCGATTGACCGGCGCGGCGGTGACCGATCTGCCATGCGGGCGAGCCGTCGTGCTCCACCTGCTCTGGAGCCACGCGATCCACTGCGACCTGACATCCGGCCTCGCCAACGACACCGCCGTGGAGGCGCCGTGAGCAATACCTTCGACATCCGCGTCGGCAGCACCGTCTCGTACGACGGCTCCCTCTGCACCGTCATCGAGATCGCCGGCGACGCCGTCGTACTGGTCGACGGCTCGAAGAAGACCCGGCGGGTGCGGCTCGTCCAACTCCTCCGCGACGCGGTCAACGCGTTCGGGTTACCCGCCGAAGAGGCCGCTCTTACACCTCTCGCGCTCATCTGGGCAGACGCCTCCGACGCTCAGCGCGATGAGGCGCGCAGGAAGGCAGAACACGTCCGCGAGATGCGCACGGGTTTCGTGTCAGGGATGCCGACTCTCGCACAGCCGCATGAGCCTCGACCGGAGTACGACCCGAAGCGCACCACTATCCATGAGCGCCGCCGCACCAAGGCCGCAGAGCTCGGCGTCAGCCCCAAGACGCTGAAGCGCTGGGACACCCGCTTCGACGAAGGCGAGGATCTCGCACTCCTCGACTTCAGGAAGACCTCGTGGACACCGGCGCTGTCCGGCCTCGATCCGCGCTGGGTCGACATGTGCCGACGCGTCGTTGAGGAGAACGTGCGCGGTTCCCGACGCACTGTCACGACCACCCTTGCGATCGTCTTGGCGAGGGTCAAGCGCGAGTATCCGGACGCCGACGTGCGGATCCCCTCCGAATCCACCGCTCGTGACGCGGTCGCCGAACTCACCCGCGGGAAGGGCACGTTCGGCGCCAGCATGCGCGCGCAACGATCCATCGAGACGCGCCCGCCCGTGCCATATGGACGCTTGGTCGCCACGCGACCCGGTGAGTACGTCGTCCTCGACACGACGCCGCTCAACGTCTTCGGCGTCGCGCCGGTCACCGGCAAGTGGATGCGCGCGGAGCTGACCGTCGCGCTCGACCTCTACGACAGATCCATACTCGGACTCCGCCTCGCCCCTGTCTCGACCAAGGCAGTGGATGTTGCCGGAGTTCTCATGGAGGCGCTGTCGCCGCGCGAGTTGCCCACCGAGTGGGGCGACCGAGCATCCTGGCCGTTCCACGGGGTGCCGGAGAACATCGTCATCGACGTCGAAAACCTCAAAGCGCTGCGATTCCGTCGCCCCGGTATCCTCCCCGAGACGATCATCATCGACCACGGCAAGCCGTTCATGTCGATCCACGTCGCGAGCGTGTGCCAGAGGCTCGGGATCTCTATTCAGCCCGCGCACGTCTACACCGGCACAGACAAGGCGTGGGTCGAACGCTGGTTCCGGACGATCGACGAGATGCTGCAGGAACTCCCCGGCTACAAGGGCAAGGACATCGCCTCCCGTGGCGAGGCCCCGGAGAGCGAGGCGGTCTACACGATCCCGCAGCTCGAGCAGATCATCCGCGAGTGGATCGCGACCGTCTACCACCTCCGCCCCCACGGTGGACTGGTCGACTCGCAACTGCCCGCGGCGAAGATGTGCCCGGCGCAGAAGTTCGAACAGGGCGTGGCGGTGGCCGGCCGCATCCGCGTGCCGGCGAACCCGAACCTGCTGCTCGAGATGCTCCCGGTCGTCAAGCGCAAGTTCAACCACTACGGCGTCGAGATCGGCACGCTCCGCTACAACGGTGACATCGTCGGGAAGTACTACGACCGGTCGCGCGCGATGGCCAAGGACAAGCGGAAGTGGCAGTTCTCGGTCAATCCCGACGACTTCTCACAGATCTACTTCAACGACCCCGACGACAACTCCTGGCACGTCCTGCGCTGGGAGCATGCGCCAAAGGTCCCCGTGCCGTTCAGCTTCGACGCTCTCGAGTACGCCAAGGGCATCGCTCTCGACCGTCGCAACGGCGTGGATGTGTCCGAAGCGCTCGGCCAGCTTCTGGAACGCTGGGGTGCCGGCCGCGCGAGCACGCCCGCCGAGAAGCGCATCAGCGCACGACTTGCCGCCCAGCTTGCCGAGACCTCCGAGGGGCCCGACAGCCCGTTCTTCCCGCACATCGCCAAGCAGATCGCGCAGCAAATGGCTGGACCGGATCTGAGCGAGGAGCTGGGCATGGTCTCGCTCTCACCGGCACCGGCGAGCGAGAACGACGATCCTCTCGCCCTCACCGCTGACGAGCTCATCGACGAGGACCTCGACGACATCGACCTCCTGGAGGACCTGTGATCCTTCCCCTCGAGCGCGACGAACTCCTCTCTCGCTGGGAGGGGTGGCGGGACTTCGCCGAAGCGCCAGCCCTTGAGCAGCCCGAGCGGCTGTCGGCGAAACAGATCGAGGAGCTCAGCGAGGACGCGCGTGTCGCCTACGACTACCACCGCGAGCGATACCACGCGAACTTCCTGGTGAAGACTCCGCAAGTCGTGAGGCTGAACGGACGCCTCTGGGACCTGCTCGATGCGAACCAACAGGGACCGTCTCGGGTGAAGGGCGCCGCGGTCATCGACTCGCCACCCGGACTGGGCAAGACCACCGCAGTCGACGCGTTCGGGCGGGCGTTTCACCAACGGCAGATCCTGCGGCACGGGCGTGACTTCGACGACGGGCAGACGCTCCACATCCCCGTCTGCAGGGTGGCGTTTTCCGGGAACACGACGACGCGTGCGTTGAACGAGTCCATCCTGAACTTCTACAACCATCCTTCCGCCGACGCCTCGAGGAGCCGATACCTGCGCAACCGAAACCTGGCTGCACTGGCAGCCGAGTCGGTCCGCCGTCACGGCACGCGGCTGATCATCGTCGACGACGTGCACTTCCTGAAGATCCACACCGACGAGGGAGTCGCGCTGGCCAACGAGCTGAAGTGGCTCGCCAACGAGTACCCGGCGACCTTCCTCTTCACCGGCGTCAACATGACCAGCACAGGGCTGCTCAGCGAAAGCAAGACCGACAAGAAGCTCGCGATGTCGCAGATCGCGCGGCGTTGGACACGCCTGACCCTCCCGCCATTCGCGCACCCGGTCGGTGAGCACCGAAAGACCTGGATGACATTGCTGGGCGCGATTGACGCGCGCCTTGTGCTGGCCAACGCGCGACCGCACATGCTCCGTGAGCAAGCGGACTATCTCTACGAACGCTCAACCGGAATGATCGGCTCGCTCTTCAAGCTGATCACCCTCGGTGCCGTGCACGCCATGCGTGACGGCACTGAGGAACTGACCCGTGCGGTGCTGGACGAGATCGACATCGACGTGGCGGCGGAGGATGCGCGGGAGGTCGTTGCGATGGAGCTCGAGGAGAAGAAGCTCGCCGCCGCCAAACGGAGCAAGCCTCGGCCCGTCGCATGAGCCTCCGGCGCTTGCTGCACGTGGCTATGCCGCTCCCGGATGAACCTTTCGACTCCTGGGTCGAGTTCATGGCCCACAGCTATGGGGCCACCGTCGGCGAGATGGCTCGAGCGCTCGGACTGATCGGGAGCGACGGGTTGCCCGCCGCTGGATCCCAATCCTCACGGGCGTGGTCCACCGCGCTCGAACCCCAGCAGCTCCGCAACCTCGAGCTGACGACCGGCCGATCGGGCGACGAGTTCCGTGCCATGACCCGCACCACGTTCGCCGCGAACGCCATCCGCCTCACACCTCAGGGACGCATCAGCGCGTCCTGCCCGGCCACGGGAGTAGCCGCCCGCTACTGCCCCGAGTGCCTCGCCGACTCGGGGGGCCGCTGGCGCCTGTCCTGGCAATTCCCGTTCGGGTTCGCCTGCCCACGCCACAAGCGCCTCCTCGTCGACAGGTGCCCGGGATGCACCCAGCCTCCCCGGCTCCTCGCGCATCACCTCACGCTCGTTCCGGAACCCGGGCACTGTCACAACAGACCGCGGACCGACCCGCCGACGTTCGGCGCGCGTTGCGGAGTCGATCTCACCTCGAGCGAGGAGTTCGTGGCGGCGGACTCCGAGACTCGCGAAGCGCAACGTGCGATCTTGAGGGTCATCGCTACCGGCGTCGGCGAGTTCGGCATCTACGCCGGCGGTCGACCGAGCACCGTCCAGGTGCTGTCCGACATGCTGCTGCTGTCACGCGCGGCACGACAAGCGCTCGTCGACGGAGAGCAATTCGAGTGGATGCCTGCGGGTCAGGTTGACGTGAGACCGATCGCGTCTCACAAGCGCACCGGCAAGGTGGATCTGCGGCCAAGCACTGCCCGAGAAGTTGCTCTCGGCAACACGATCGCCTTCGTTGCGCTGCAGTCGGGCGATCGGGTCACTGACCTGCTGCGCGGACGCGTCAGCGTCCACACCGCGCTCGATCACTACTCCCCGCCACTGCGCGATCACGTGAGCCGTGCGCTCGGTCGAATGAGGCGTCCTACTGCGACCCTTCAGGCGGTGACGATGTCGGTGGTGGATCCGGCCGCGAGAGCCGCAAAGCTTCCCGCCGTCCTGTGGCCCGAATGGACCTCACGCCTCGCACCGCGGCGTCTGGATGCGGAGATCGCCGGCGGTGCGCTGGCGGCGGCCGTGGTCTTCGTGGGCACCCGCCTCACTCACGGCTCGGCCATCAAGCTCCTCGATCCCGCAGCTCAGGGACGCCAGGTCAGCCACGTCATGCGCTCGCTCGGACGCAACGCACCGGAGGCTGACACCATCCGCGCGATCGCTCGCCTGGCTGCGCTCCTCGATGAGACCGCGACCCCGATCGACTTCTCACGCCGGCGGGTCATCGACTACTCCGGCCTCCTGCCCCGCGACGCGTGGCACGAGATCTGCCGGACCGCGAACGTGCTGCCCGGTGGGGATCGGCGATGGCAGACCGCCCGCGCGCACCTTTATGCCCTACTCAGCGGCAATCGCGTGGCGCGGGCGCCCTTCGCTCACGAGGCGAGCTACCCCTCGTTCGCCGAGCTTCGTTCGTTCCGTGACGGACTGCCGGAGGTCGTGTCCAGTGTGCTCAATGATTGGGCGACCGCATTCCTGAAGGCACGGCACGTCGACGAGCCAGTGGAATGGATGCCGGACCTCGAGTTCGCCGGTCTCGCTGTTGATGTCTCCGCGTCGGGTCGAAGCGAATGGCCGCAGGCTCGCCCCGCGCGGGGCGTGGTTAGGCCGAACCACGCGGTCGCGGCATACTCCGCGGGACGGTCTGTGCGAGAGATCGCCTTCGAGCACGGTGTCGCCCGTCAAACCGTTAGCCGCGTGCTCGATGAGGCTGGCGTCGAGCCCCGCATCGGTCGACGGAGGGCTGACATCGATGTGGATTGGCTGCGGCAGCGGTACATCGACGAGCGCCACACCATCCCCGAGATCGCCGCCGAAGTCGGCGTGACGATGACCACGATCAACCGCCACCTCGAGGCCGCCGGGATCCCGCGTCGAGCCCGCGGAAGCGCGAGCAGAGCGACCGCGATACGGGTTGACCCGCGCGCTGGCGACTCACCGCTGCTGCGCCGGATCCTCGTCGGACAGGACGCCACGCAGCGCGCCGAACGATTTCTCATCGTCGCCCGTCACGACACCATGACGGCCGCCGCGGCCGAGCTTGGAGTGACGCTCAGCATCCTCGCGAACCAGATGAGACGGATAGGGGTCGATGCCGGCGGCCCGCTCATCCAGCGTGCGCTTCGAGGTCAGCCCCTCACCCTCACCGAGCTCGGCGTCGAGGTACACAACGAGTTGTCGCGCGCCTTCGGCCTCAGCGAAGCCGAAGATCCGGCGCGTCCGGCGGAAGGATCTCAGTGAGCTCGACGCCGAGCGCCTGCGACATCGCGAGCAAAGTGCGGATCGTCGGGTTCGCCGGCGTGCCCGGCTTTGACTCGCCCTTCTCGTACTTCTGGTACGTGTAGCGCGTCAGCCCCGACCGGTAGGCGACGTCCTCCTGGCTGAGTCCGCGCTCGTGGCGGAGTCGTTGAAGGTTCGTGGCGAGTTGGCCGGCGTAGTCGCTCCAGGCTGCATCCTCGGGTCGGGTCCGCTTTGCCACCGATCCAGCGTTCCTGCGAAGTGAGCTAGGTATGGCCTAATCGGTATGGCATTCGCTCGAGTGGTTCCGGCACGCGACCTGTACGCCGACGACTCCCTTGGAGCGACCGAAACGTCTCTACTTCTCAGCGCTGTCGGCCACCGATGAGACGACGAGATGAGCGCGCCCCGTCCGCCTGCTGTGCCGACCCTTCGTGCGCGTAGATGTCGGCGGCTCGCCGATATGCAGATCTGGACCAGATTTAGGTGCCATACTGACTTGACCAACGAAAGGGCATCGGCCATGGCAACCGTGACCGTATCAAACTCAGACGTGGACGCTTCCGATCTCCCGACCAAGGAAGAGATCACCGAGACGTTCGAACGACTCGGCCTCGCTGGTTCAGGGCCTTCCGGCTACCAATACATTTCGGCGTGGAATGCGTCCCCTCCAGCGCAGATTTTCAATGTAGTCCGCACGACCACCTCGTCGCCGCGGTAATGCCGAGTTGGCCGGACGTCCAAACGGCGATCCAACAGCACGGTGGGCCCCATGACGCGATCCGCCGACAGTATTTGGCGGAGATCCAAGCGCTCACTGGCCGAAACGTCATCATCTACTACTCGGGCTGGCTTGAGAAGCAGAACCTGATCGCCCACGGGATGCAGGGCTTCGAGATCAACGATGGCGACAAGACAGGCTTCATGAGCACCGTCCATCAACTCGACCGCGATAAGGGCCTGGACCTGATCCTCCACACGCCTGGCGGTGACATCGCAGCATGCGAGTCGCTGGTCGACTACCTGCGAACCATGTTCAAGAACGACATCCGTGTCATCGTTCCCCAGCTTGCGATGTCGTGCGGCACGATGATCGCGCTGGCCGCGAAGCAGGTCGTGATGGGCAAGCATTCGAGCCTCGGGCCGATCGACCCTCAGATCGGTGGGATTCCTGCCCACGGCATCATCGAGGAATTTGATCAGGCCAAGAAGGAGATCGCCGCCAACCCCGCCACGATCCCCGTTTGGCAGCCCATTATTGCGAAGTACAATCCGACCTTGGTGGGCGAAGCGGCCAAGGCGATCAAGTGGTCGGTCGACATGGTTGATGACTGGATGCAGACCTGCATGTTCGCCGGGAAGCCCGACGCTGCTGCGCGGTCCAAGAAGATCCTCGATGAACTGGGCGACCACGCGCTCACCCTTTCCCACAGTCGGCATATCTCTTTGACGAAGGCGAAGGATCTGGGCATCGAGGTGTCGCCCCTTGAGGACGATCAGGATCTCCAAGACTTGGTGCTCGGCCTGCACCATGCATGCACCCAGACACTGACTGAGACCGGCGCGTTCAAGATCATCGAGAACCATCTCGGGGTCGCGGTGATCAGTGTCGTCAATCCATCGAGGTGAGTTGCGTAATCACGTGGCGCTGACTCGTGCGATTGATCGCTCGTCGCGCACTTTCGGCGCTGGGCCGAAAGGTGAGTCCTCACATACGGACGAGGCACGACGTCGGGCATGTCAATAGTCACCACCGGCCGGTCCCCGGCGCGAAGCGCGTCCGTTTCACGGATCGCATCGTCAGGGGCTGCTCAAGGGATCTGGCCCGTCCCAGAGGCGGTTGAAGGTTTCCTCAACTTCGGGCCAGAGCTCCCGTATCGCGTCCTCTACCGATGAGATCGCGTCGGAGGTTGGTGAGAACACGACGAACTCGTGAGGGATGACACGTCCGGCGGAGTCGCGCCTGCCCAACGGGTCGGGGAATCGGGCGGCGACGACGTCGCCGCCCCTTCTGTAGGCGGGCATCACATTCTCGACACCGGCGAAGCGGCGGAGGTACTCTCCCCGCGGATCCTCGAAGCCGGCATCGAACAAGAACCGAAATCCCCAGGTTCTACCGCGCGTCGCCCAGATGAACGTCACCTACTGCTCCGGAGAAAGACCTCTTCGGCTTCGGCTTCATCGAGCTTCAGCTGGAAGCCCGTGAGGGTGCTCCGCAGGTTCTCGTGCTTGGAGACCGCATCTCGGTTGGCCGCTGTAAGTTTGTCGCCGCCCATCTTTGCCAGATCCTCAATCGCAGAGCCGAAGTGAGTAAGGATGAGCCCGAGGGAGGTGAGAAGCTTGTTGTCCTTGCCGGCGAGCTTCGTTGCCAGAGCGCCCAGTCCGCCGAGCGCGGCGGCCATCGAGACGCCTCCCGCGACAAGATGCTCGTAGACCTTGCCCCGATCCGTCATCCCCTTCGCCCACTTGACGTGACGCTCAAACGGCAGCATGGCAGCGAGTGGAAGGATCAGGTCGAGCCCCACGCGCTCCGTGACCTCGATCTTGCCGGGCTCGAACTTTGCGGACGAGAGCAAGATGAAGTCCTCGCCCACTGACAATGCTTCGGGCGCCTCGATGAAGCTCGCAAGCGTGCTCTCGAGCTCGTTGAGTTCATGGGTGGCTTTGTCGATAACGAGGTCGCGAAAATCGATCACGCTCATGTCCGGGAGCAGGTCGCACTTCGAGAGGGCCAGCACCCAGATTCTGGGGAACTCGACGAACTTCTTGCCTCCCTCGAGCAGATCGTCTCTCATCAGGCGGAGACCGTTGCTCACATTGGCGAGGAGCGATTTCAAGTACCGCTCCTCCTCTCCGGCGTTGTCAAGGAGCCGTTGCCCATCTACGAGGAGCAGGGCGACATCCGAGCGAAGGAGCCGCCGGAATGTGGCGACACGCGCATCTGCCTCGGGTCCCTCGAGATCCTGAGCGAACCATTCGCCGGGGTAGTCATGCCAGGCAATCTGCACTGCATCGAAGGGGCGACGCTTCTCGTCGTCTCCCTGGGGAGAGTCCTTTGCCCTGACCGTGAAAGCGTAGGTTTCCGAGTCGAAGCGGGTGGTGAGTGGAACAGTCGCAGACCCGCGCATCCCGAGGTACGCCTGGTACAACGAGCGACCCTGGGACTGCTTGTCCGCGACTACTTCGTAAGGGTGCTCGGCCTTGTACGCCTGTTGCTGTGTCGCCCCATAGAACGATGAGACCAGGACGGTCTTGCCGCTGCCGCTCTCTCCAAAGACAGCAATCTGCTGCTCGATCTTCCGGTTCTTCGCCATATGTGAAACCTACCGAGTCCGGCACGGCCTCCGAGCGAACCTCGAGATGGACAAGTCGCGTGCCACTGGCTGTCGCCGAACATGGACATTTCGTCTCGTCCTGTCCTGAAACCGTCGCTCACGGGTGGACATCTCCGAGCGGTTCCTACACGACATGGAACCTACACCTATCCGAAGTCGCCGGGGGCCATGTCGGCGAAGCGCGAGTAATGGCCCTGGAATGCGACGGTGATCGTGTCGGTGGGTCCGTTACGGTGCTTGGCGACGATCAGGTCGGCCTCGCCAGCGCGGGGTGAGTCCTTCTCGTAGGCCGCTTCACGGTGCAGCAGCACGACCATGTCGGCATCCTGCTCGATCGAACCCGATTCACGCAGGTCAGACAGCGCCGGCTTCTTGTCGGCACGCTGCTCGGGACCACGGTTCAGCTGCGACAACGCGATCACGGGAACCCCGAGTTCCTTGGCGAGCAGCTTCAGCGCACGGGAGAATTCCGAGACCTCCTGCTGACGCGACTCGACCCGCTTGCCGCTTGTCATGAGCTGCAGGTAGTCGATGACGACCATCTTCAGGCCGGCGCGCTGCTTGAGTCGGCGGCACTTTGCCCGGATCTCGACGAGGGTCATGTTCGGGCTGTCGTCGATGTAGAGAGGTGCCTCATTGATGCGGCCTCGGGTGGCGGCGATCGTCGTCCAGTCTCGGGAGTCGAGCGTGCCCTTGCGCATGTTCTGCAGCGGCACGGCGCCCTCCGCACTCATGAGGCGCATGGCGATCTCGCTGCGCCCCATTTCGAGTGAGAAGAAGATCGTCGGCATGTTGTTCTTGATCGCCGCGGCCCGCGCGAAGTCGAGGGCGAGCGTCGACTTACCCATCGCGGGACGAGCGGCGATGATGATCATCTGCCCGGGGTGCAACCCGTTCGTGAGCTGATCGAGACCGCTGAAGCCCGTCGGGATGCCGGTCATCTTGCCATCGCGGCCACGCGCGGCCTCGATCTCTTCGAGTGCGGCATCGACCGCGGTCTCGAGCGGCACATAGTCTTCGGCTGCCTCGGCGCCGGTGACCGAGTAGATCTCCGCCTGCGCGGAGTTGACGAGGTCTACGGCTTCGCCCTGCCCGGCGTATCCCATTTGGACGATGCGGGTACCGGCCTCGACGAGACGACGCAGGAGCGCGCGCTCCGCGACGATCGACGCGTAATAGGCGGCGTTGGCGGCGGTAGGGACGATCGAGGTGAGCGTGTGCAGATAGTCGGCGCCGCCGGCGCGCTGCAGTTCACCCGTCTTGATGAGCTCGTCGGTGACCGTGATGACATCGGTCGGCTCACCGTGCGAGTAGAGCGTGAGGATCGCCTCGAAGATCAGTTCGTGCTTGGGGATGTAGAAGTCAGCGCCGCGCAGGGTCTCGATGACATCGGCGACGGCATCCTTCGACAGCAGCATGCCGCCGAGTGCGCTCTGCTCGGCGAGGATGTCGTGCGGCGGAGTGCGCTCGTGCTCACGGGGTCCGCCGAGCCGATCCTCCGAGATGTCCGCAATCGACATGTATCCCCCTTCACTGTGATGACGTCAACCGTCGTGCGTTCACTGCCCGCGACTCGCTGGGGCGAGCGTTCGGGCTGGTTGCCGAGGCCGTACAGCTATCCGGTTTCCGCGCCGAATGCGGATCGCCTCCCCACCGGGCAGGACCACGCTAGGGATGGGGTCCGACACCCGCAACACAGCCTGTGGATAACTTTGTGGAGAAGATGCGGGAAACGCCGTGGAGCTTGTGAGAAGTGCCTGTGGACAAAGCCTGGGGGTCTACGGAAATGGGCATGCGAATATCCACCTGATCTGGGTTTTGTTTTACGCACAGATTGTGGACAAGGTTGTGGTTGAACCTGGGATTGAAGGTTCGCTTCGGGACCGTCCACTGTGTACAAACGGCGGGGATTCTCCTACCAGGGACCCCGCGAACGTGCAAGTAGGACGAGCAAAGGGCGAAACGTCCTGCAGGGGCAAGGGGGATTGTGCTTCACGCGAATCGGCGTCTGATCCCGCGCAAATCGTGCGTTCAATGACCGGCTGTTCGGGGAGCGGAGGCGAACGATGGACACGCATCCTCAGCGGATGACGTCGGCGTCACCGCGACACTGGTCGCCCGACGCCCTGCACGCCGCTGACGCAGAGGGGCGGATGCTGCAGACTGCGTGTCTGCGGCATCCGCCCCCGCGTGGCGTCTCGCGATTACTTCGCGGCGACGACCTGCAGCGTGATCACGGCGGTCACGTCGTCGCGCAGACGGATCGTGGCCTCGTGCTCGCCGACCGACTTGATCGGCGACGTGATGTGGATCTTGCGCTTGTCGAGGTCACCAAAACCGGCGGCCTTGACAGCGTCCGCGACATCCGCGGGCTTGACCGAACCGAACAGGCGGCCTTCGGCGCCAGCCTTGATGGCGAGCTTGACCTTGTTCGACTCGAGGTTCTGCTTGAGCGAAACAGCCTCTTCGTGGTCGTGGATCGCACGAGCCTCGCGTGCAGCGCGGATCGAGGCGACCTGCTTCTCGCCACCGCGGCTCCAGGCCACGGCGAATCCCTGCGGGATGAGGTAGTTACGGGCGTACCCGTCCTTGACCTCGACAACGTCACCGGCGCTACCGAGCCCGGCGACCTCGTTCGTGAGAATGAGCTTCGACATGGGGACTCCTTAGCGGCCAGCGCCGGCGTAAGGCAGGAGCGCCATTTCGCGCGCGTTCTTGATCGCGCGGGCGATCAGACGCTGCTCCTGCACCGAAACACCGGTGATACGACGGGCGCGGATCTTGCCGCGCTCCGAGATGAACTTGCGGAGGGTTGCGACATCCTTGTAGTCGATGACGCCGACCCGGATTGCCTTTGCCGGTGCTACCGGCTTGCCGCCCTTGCGCGGCTTGCGGCGATCGCCGCTTGACTTTCCAGCCATGGGATTTCCTTACGTGTGAACGGATGCCGCGGCATCCGTAGTGCTTAGAACGGGGTGTCGTCGCCGTAGCTGCCGGGGGCAGCCCAAGCGTCGGCGTTCGAGGAACCGGGGGTCGACCAGGGCTCGTCGGCAACCTGACCGCGGGACTGGCTACCGCCACCGCCGCCACCGCTGCTCGCGGCGCGCGTGACCTGAGCTGTCGCGTAACGCAGCGACGGGCCGATCTCGTCGACCTCCAGCTCGATGGCGGTGCGGTTGTTGCCTTCGCGGTCCTGGTAGCTGCGCTGCTTGAGGCGCCCGGTCGCGATGACGCGGGAGCCCTTGGTCAGCGAGCCGGCGACGTGCTCGGCGAAGTCACGCCAGACGCTCGCGCGAAGGAACAGCGCTTCGCCGTCCTTCCACTCATTGGCCTGACGGTCGAAAGTGCGCGGCGTCGATGCGATCGTGAAGTTCGCGACCGGAAGCCCGTTCTGCGTGTAGCGCAGCTCGGGATCAGCCGTGAGGTTGCCCACAACGGTGATGACGGTTTCGCCGGCCATGACGATTACGCCTTCGCAGCCCGAGCCGGTGCGGCAGCCTTGCGGGCAGCCTTCTCTTCGGCGCGCTTTGCCTCCGACGCGACCATCGCAATGGCCTCCTCGGCACGAAGCACCTTGGTGCGCATGATCTGCTCGTTCAGCTTGAGCTGACGGTCGAGCTCCTGCGCGGCATCGCTGGTCGAGGTGAAGTTGACGACGGCGTAGATGCCCTCGGTCTTCTTCTGGATCTCGTAAGCCAGGCGACGGCGGCCCCAGACATCGACGTTCTCGATCGAGCCACCATCGTTGGTGATGACTGCGAGGAACTTGTCGAGGGTCGTGGGGACCTGGCGCTCGTCGATCTCAGGGTTGATGATCACCATGAGTTCGTACTGGTGTGTGTGCGTCACTGACCCACCTCCTTCGGACTAGAACGGCTGTCGGGCATTTCCCGACAGCAGGAGGGTGTGTGCACGTGTCCGGACTGATTCCGCATGAGCGGATGCCGGACAACCTTCACAGTGTATCGGATGCGGCATCCGCGGCCCAACCGGCCGTTCTCCGCTGCCGGTGCGGCCCGGGTCTCAGGCGCGGCGTCCGGGCGTCTCGCCCCGCATCCGCATCACCAGTGCGTGCAGTGGGCTGGTCAGGAACAGCAGGAACATCCACCAGTAGTTGAGCGTCGGGACGATGAGCATCATGAGGAGCGCGACGGTGAAGAGCGCCGTGATGATGACACCGACGATCAGCCCTTCCCGGAGCCGCGACGGCTTCTCGCGGTGCAGCTCGGGGTGATGGATGAGGTAGACGCGCGTCAGGGTCAGCACCAGGCTCGTGACGATGAGCGAACCGACGTACAAGAGCTTTTCGATCGGGTCCGGCTCGAATGTGCTGGTGATCGCCGTGGCCACAGGGAGCCACACGATCGTGAACATCCACAGGATGGTCAGCCACAGCAGGGCCTGGTTCACACGCTCGACCTTCGCGAACATGCGGTGGTGGGTGATCCAGAAGTTGGCGATGAGCACGAAGCTCAGCATGAAGGTGAGCAGGCTCGGCCACTCCGCAGCCACCCAAGCTCCCGCCCCCGACTCTGTGGCGTCGGTCACACTGTCCATGAGCGGCAGGATCAGCAGCGTCATGGCGATCGCCACGACGGCATCCGTGAATGCCTTCAGCCGTTCGGCGGATGGCAGCTCGGCATCCGCCGACCGCTGCTCGTCCGCGCGAGACTCGGCATCCGTCATGCCGCCACCGTACTACCCCGCCGCACCGCCGTATCACCGAGCTGGGGTGGGGCGGCGGAGTCAGGCCGTGCGGCCGAGGCCGAAGTACTCGAGTTCGGCGTCGTTGAGCATCCGCGAACGAATGAGGAATCTCTTGCCGGTCGGACTCTCGACGCTGAATCCGGCACCCCGGCCTGGAACCACGTCCACGGTGAGATGCGTGTACTTCCAGTACTCGAACTGCGACTCCGACATGAAGAACTCGATCGGCTCGATCCCGTCGATGTCCAGGGTCCCGAGCTTCACGTCGCTGGGTCCGGTCATGAACATGCCGACCGGGTAGCACATGGGGGCGCTGCCGTCGCAGCATCCGCCCGACTGGTGGAACATGAGTGTGCCATGCTGCGTCGCGAGTTGCCGCAGCAACGCCGCCGCCTCGTCGGTGACCGCGACACGTTCGTAGGTCCCGATACTGACCATGCTGTCCCTTCCCTTGAGCTAGCCGGTGCCGAACGCAGGATCACCAGGCGCCGGCTGGGTGATTCGCCGGCCGGACGGCGGTTTGATCCTGCATTCGGCACGCGGGGCGACATCCGTGACGGATGCCGCCCGTGGCGTGTCGGCTTAGAAGAAGCCCATCGGGCCTTCGGCGTAGGAGACCAGAAGGTTCTTGGTCTGCTGGTAGTGATCGAGCATCTTCAGGTGGTTCTCGCGACCGATGCCCGACTGCTTGTAGCCACCGAACGCGGCGTGCGCGGGGTACTGGTGGTACGTATTCGTCCACACGCGGCCGGCCTCGATTGCCCTGCCCGCACGGTAGGCGGTGTCGCCCGACCGGCTCCACACCCCGGCGCCCAGGCCGTAGAGCGTGTCGTTGGCGATGTGGATCGCGTCGTCGAACCCGTCGAACGAGGTCACCGAGACGACCGGACCGAAGATCTCCTCCTGGAAGATCCGCATGTCGTTCGTGCCCTCGAACACGGTCGGGGCGACGTAGTAGCCGCCGCTGAGGTCACCGCCGAGGTCGACCCGCTCGCCGCCGGCGAGGAGCTTGGCCCCGCCGTCCTTGCCGATCTGGATGTACGAGAGGATCTTCTCGAGCTGGTCGTTGGATGCCTGCGCACCGATCATCGTCGCCGGGTCCAGCGGGTTGCCCTGGACGATCTTGCCCACCCGCTCGAGTCCGTCCCCGAGGAACTGGTCGTAGATCGAACGCTGGATGAGCGCGCGCGACGGGCAAGTGCACACCTCACCCTGGTTGAGCGCGAAGAACGTGAAGCCCTCGAGCGCCTTGTCGTAGTAGTCATCGTGGCGTACGCGCGCGACATCCTCGAAGAAGACGTTCGCGCTCTTGCCTCCGAGTTCGAGGGTCACCGGGATGAGGTTCTGCGACGCGTACTGCATGATCAGGCGCCCGGTGGTGGTCTCACCCGTGAAGGCGACCTTGCGGATGCCCTTGTGCTGCGCGAGCGGCGCCCCTGCCTCGATGCCGAAGCCGTTGACGATGTTGACGACACCGGCCGGCAGCAGGTCGCCGATGAGGTCGAACAGGAACAGGATGGATGCGGGAGTCTGCTCGGCCGGCTTGAGCACGATGCAGTTGCCGGCTGCGAGCGCCGGCGCGAGCTTCCAGGTCGCCATGAGAATCGGGAAGTTCCAGGGGATGATCTGGCCGACCACACCGAGGGGCTCGTTGAAGTGGTAGGCGACGGTGTCTTCGTCGATCTGGCTCAGCGACCCTTCTTGGGCCCGAAGCACGCCCGCGAAATAGCGGAAGTGATCGATCGCGAGCGGGATGTCGGCGGCGAGAGTCTCGCGGACGGGCTTGCCGTTCTCCCACGTCTCGGCGACGGCGATGGATTCCAGGTTCGCTTCCATCCGGTCGGCGATCTTGTTGAGGATGTTGGCTCGCTCTGCGGGGGTGGTGCGCTTCCAGCTCTGGAAGGCCTTCCATGCGACATCCACCGCGCGGTCGATGTCTTCGACGGTGCCGCGACCGACCTCGCAGAAGGGCTTGCCGGTGACGGGGGTGATGTTCTCGAAGTACTGGCCCTTGATCGGTTCGACGAACTCGCCGCCGATGTAGTGGCCGTATCGGGGACGGTAGGTGGCAACGGACCCGCGCTCGCCCGGCGCGGCGTAGACGCTCGAAACGCCCTCTTCGACGATGGTCATGCTGAGTCTCCTTCGACTGCGTCGCGACGGCCGTCGTCGCGATGGGTCGACGCTAGGTGAGGCAACGTTGCATTCCGTTGCACGGGGCTCACGGCATCCGTTGCACGTGAAACACCCCAGGCGAGTTGCACTTCATTCAGCCGAGTTGTCCCTTATCCAGCCGAGTTGTCCTGACCTGGGCACACCAACTCGGCAAGACGAACACCAACTCGGCGGGGAACGCGTCAGGGGTCGACGCGCTCAAGACGGTCGATGCGCGCGACCAAGCCGGCCCGCTTCGGAGACCTGGCAGGGAGCATGGACAGGCACAGGCGAAGCACCTCGACGTCGTCGGCTCCGGCATCCGTGTCAGCGAAGGCGAGGAGCACATCCAGGCTGGCCTCTGCCAGCATCGCTTCGCGCAGGGTCACCCGGACGGTATCGCGGAACTCCTCGACGCCGGGGGCCGCCGAGTCGGGGAGCACATCGCCGCGATAGGCCGCGAGCGCAACCCGGTGCGCGCCGCGATCAAGGAGCGAAAGCAGCTGATGCGCATCGGTCTCGAGCGGCACCGTGAGCCGGTAGGGCCGGGATTCCGGCGCGAGCGACGGCGCGATCCGCTCGAGAACCTTGCGCAGCCGAACCATCTCGGCCCGCAGCGTCGTTCCCGCATCAGGATCGCCGTACACGAGTTCACCGAGGGATTCGGCCGAGACGCCCTGGCGATGGGTCGCGAGGCACAGCAGGATCTCGGCGTGCCGCGTTGTCAGCTCACTCACCCGCAGGTGTCCGTCTGAGAGGGTCTCGAGCAGGGCGCGGTCTCGGCCGAGCACGCGAAGGGTCGCCACGACGGATGCCGAAGCCGGCCGGGCCCGCCGGGGTTTGGGTGTGTCGACCTCAACCCCGTCCGCGGCAGCGCGCGGGCCGGAAGCCCGCTCCCGCAGACGAGAGAGCAGCAGCTCACCCTCGACGGCACGGGCTGTCGCATCCACCAGCAGCTGCGCTTGGGCCGACGCGGCAGGGTCGCCTCCGGTCACGTCGATGACCCCGAGAAGGCGGCGGGTCTCGGGGTCGTGCACTGGCGCCGCGGTACATGACCAGGGCTGCACGAGCCGGTTGAAGTGCTCGGCGCCGCGGATCTGCACCGAACGATCCAGGGCGAGGGCGGTTCCCGGCGCCGCCGTGCCGACTGCCTTCTCCGACCAGTCGGCTCCGGGCACGAAGCCCATATCGCCGGTGAGGGATCGCAACGTGCGGTCGCCCTCGACCCACAGCAGCCGTCCCGCGGCATCTCCGATCGCGACGATCACCCCCGATTCCTCGGCGGCTCCCGGGATCAGCAGTCCCCGGATCATGTCCATGACAGAACCGAGCGGATGCTGCGCCCGAAGCAGCTCGAGTTCTTCGGCGCTCAGGGCGAGCGGGGGAAGACCCTCGACGCCCACACGTCCGTCGCGCGAACGCCGCCAGCTCTCGCGCACGACGCCCCGCACGTCGCCGACCCGCGCATCAGTATCGTTGCCGAGCACGAACTCCTCGCGGGCGCGCTCGATGATCAGCCTCGAGGCGTCGGGGGTGGTACCCGACCCGGGGGACCACGGCGAGGGCATGGGGACTCCGATCGGCACTGATCGTGATGGGCGCGGGCGTCTGTGCGCGCCGGTGCGGTCCAGTGTAGGCGCGGCGGCGGCCGGTGTCGCCGGGTAGCGTGGCTGCGTGCGGATCACGGTACTTTCGGGCGGCGTCGGCGGGGCTCGTTTCGTGAGCGGAGTGCGCGGGTGGGCGCGGCGGGATGCCGCGGCGCAGGGCCTTCCCGACGACGACGCTCACGACATCCGCGTGGTCGTGAACACCGGAGACGACTGGTGGCTAGCGGGCCTGCGGATCGCCCCCGACCATGACTCTCTGCTGTACTCGCTGAGCGGACAGAACGACCAGGATCGGGGATGGGGTCGGCGCGACGAGACGGAGCGCGTCGCGTCAGAACTCCAAACCTGGGGTGTGACGCCAGAGTGGTTCACCCTCGGGGATCTCGACCTCGGTGTGCACATCGCGCGCACCGCCTGGCTTCGGGGCGGAGTGCCGCTCGGAGAGGTCTATCGCCGACTCGGCGCGCGCTGGCAACTCGGGGCGACCCTCGTTCCGGCGACCGAGGATGAAATCGATACCTACGTGCACACTGCCGACGGCCAGCGTATGCATTTTCAGGAATGGTGGACGCGGCACCGCGCGAGCATCCCGGCGGTGAGGTTCGAGAACGCCGACATCGAGAGGGCGCGGCCAGCCGGCGAGGCCCTCGACGCCATCGCGGATGCCGACGTGATTCTTCTCGCGCCCTCGAACCCCGTCGTCTCGATCGGGCCGATCCTCGGTATCCCGGGGATGCGCGACGCGCTCCGCGCGGCATCCGCTCCCGTCGTCGGGGTCGCACCGGTCATCGGCGGTCGGGTCGTGCGGGGCATGGCTGACGCCTGCCTCACGGCGATCGGAGTCGATACGGATGCCGCCGCCATCGCCCGCCACTATGGCACCCGCCACGCGGGCGGCGTGCTCGATGGGTGGCTTGTCGCCGAAGAAGACGCGGCATCCGTCGCCGGGCTGACCGCGGACGGCATCGCGTCTCGCGCGGTTCCGCTGTGGATGCGGGATGCCGACACCTCGGCCACTCTCGCCGGCGACGCCATCGCGCTCGCGCAGAACCTGCGCTGAGGCTGGCGCCGCACTGCGGGGATCAGCTCACCCGCCCGGTCTTCTCTTGCCGCAACACGCCGTGTTCCTCTCCGAAGGCGCGGCGTGTCGCGACAAGTGTGCGGGGCAAGCGCCGGTCCCGCAGCGATTCACTTGCCCCAAACCGCGCAGTGCGCCAACGCTCCACGGCGTGTTGCGGCAAGCGAAGCCGTTGCGCCGAACCGACGGCGTGAGCCCGGGGGATCAGCCCCGGGACGCCCACCAGTCCCGCAGGCGCTTCTCGGCCTCGGCCTCGCCGAGCACTCCCTCATCCAGCCGCAGGTCAAGCAAGAACCGGTAAGCCTCGCCAACCTCGCGGCCGGGACCGATACCCAGCACCTCCTGGATCCGGTTCCCGTCGAGCTCGGGGCGCATCGCGTCGAGCTCCTCCTGCGCGGCAAGTTCAGCGATCCGTCGCTCGATGTCGTCATACGCGGATGCCAGACGCGCTGCCTTGCGCTTGTTGCGGGTCGTGACATCGGCGCGGGTCAGGATGTGGAGGCGCTCCAGTTCGTCGCCGGCATCCCGCACATATCGCCGCACCGCGGAGTCGGTCCACGCCCCCTCCGCGTACCCGAAGAACCGCAGGTGCAGCTCGATGAGCGTCGTGATCGTGTCGATCGTCGCCGCATCGAACCGCAGCTCCTTCAGGCGCTTACGCGCCATCCGCGCACCCTTGATGTCGTGGTGGTGGAACGTCACACCGCCGCCCGGCTCCAGGCGGCGCGTAGCGGGCTTGCCGATGTCGTGCAGCAGCGCAGCAAGCCGCAGCGGCACGTCGGGCTCGGCATCCGGATGCCGCTCGTGCTCGAGCTCGATCGCCTGACGCACGACCGTCAGCGAGTGCTCGTAGACATCCTTGTGGTGGTGGTGTTCGTCGATCTCGAGCCGCAGCGCCGGAACCTCGGGCAGGAACTGCTCCATCAGCCCCGTCTCGACAAGCAGACGGATGCCGCGCAACGGGTCATCGGTCTGCATGAGACGCACGAGCTCGCCGTGGATCCGCTCAGCGCTGACGATCCGGATGCTCTCGCGCAACCGCTGCATCGCCGAAACCGTCTCGGAATCGACGTCGAACGACAGCTGGGACGCGAACCGGGCGGCGCGCAGCATCCGGAGCGGATCGTCGCCGAAACTCACGGCGGGATCGGCCGGAGTTCGCAGTCGCTGTGCGAGGAGATCCTCGACTCCGCCGGAAGGATCGACGAGCTTTTGCGACGGAACCCGCAGCGCCATGGCGTTCACAGTGAAGTCGCGGCGCACGAGATCACCTTCGAGCGTGTCACCGAATTCGACAGTCGGTTTGCGGGTAACCCCGTCATAACTGTCGGCCCGATAGGTCGTGATCTCGACCTGCTCGGCACCTCCACCGGGAAGCGCAATCCGCGCCCCGATCGTGCCGAAATCCCGCCCGATGTCCCAGTGCGCCGTGCTCAACGGCGCAACAATGCGCAGGATGTCGTCGGGTCGCGCGTTCGTCGTGAAGTCGAGATCGTGCGTGGTTCGGCCCAGCAGCGCATCGCGCACCGGACCGCCGACGATCGCGAGTTCGAAGCCCGCTTCCTCGAACGCCGCCGCAACTGCAGCGACGACGGGAGAGGTGGCGAGGGCGCCCAGGCGCGCGACACCCTCAGCCATGTTCAGCATGGGACCGAGCCTACCGGTGGGGGTCCGTGGACTCCGCTGCGCGTAAACCCCCCAGCCGAGTTGTCCCTCGTCCAGCCGAGTTGCACTCCATTCAGCCGACTTGCACCTCCGGAGGAAGACCAACTCGGCGAAACAAAGACCAACTCGGCGAATCAAGGACAACTCGGGGAGACAAAGACCAACTGCGCGGTCCTGGAATCCGCTCCGCGGGGTGCGGGTCAGGGGGACATGCCCTCGCCGGCTGCGCCGGCTCCCGCCAGACCCGGTGCCAGCCCCCTGACCCGCACCCCGCTCCGCTCCGTGTTTCCGCTCGGATCAGTCGCTCGGCGACCCAGCGTCGGCTCGCACCAGACCCGGCGCCAGCAGCGAGGCTCAGGCGACGGGGTCGAGGAAGCCGAGGAAGGCGAGTTCGCGGACCCGCGGCAGCAGGTCGGCACGAAGTGCTGCGGCATCCACCTCGAGCAGCTCGGCTATCGCGTCGATGAGCACTCCGACTAGGAGGTCACCGTCGCACGCACCGACGAGCGCCGCGAGACCCGGATCGACCGTGAGCGTGCGGCCGAAACCCCGACCCTGATGCAGCTCGATGACGGTGGGGTCTTCAGCGCCGGGCACGAAATGGCGCGCTTCCGTGACGTCAGGGGCGGTCGTGAAAACGGATGCCGCGAGCCCGACGTCATCGCGGATTCCCAGCACATCGTGCACCGCGAGGGCCCGGGCAAGGTCCGCGCCCAGCCCCTCCTGCGGGGAGGGCGAGCTCACGCGCTCGAAACGCGACAGGGGAGCCGTGCCCGCCCCGGGCCGGCGCAGCAGAACATAACCGAAGCCGATGCCGGTCACCCGGCGTTCCTCGAAATCCTCCAGCCACAGGTCGATGAGTGCGGCGTACTCGGGCGAGCCCGGCGGCGTACCGCCATCGCGCACCCACAACTGCGCATAGTCGAGGGGGCTGAGGATCTCGCGTTCGATGATCCAGGCATCCATCGGCACGGATGCCGCCGCCACCCATTCCCGCACGCGGTCGAGGCCATCGCGGCCGTCGCGATACTCCCAGTTGCCCAGGAACTGCGCGATGCCGCCGTCGGCGAGCACGCCGGCCACTCCGGTGACGACCTGACGCACGAGATCATCCCCGACAGCGCCGCCGTCGCGGTATTCGTAGGCGGGAGCCGAGACCCCGTCGGCGGTTGCACCGCGCGGGGTGATGACAAACGGCGGATTCGAGACCACACGGTCGAACCGCTCGCCGGCGACCGGGTCGAAGAGGCTGCCGTGGCGCACATCGATGCCGTCAGCGCCGTTGAGTGCGGCGCTCAGGCGCGCGAACCCCAGTGCACGGCTCGAGATGTCGGTCGCGACGACCTGGTCGGCGTAGAGGCGCGCGCGAAGGGCCTGGATGCCGCATCCGGTGCCGAGGTCCAGCACTCGTCCCGCCGGCGTGGGCAGCTGCAGGGCCGCGAGGGTCAGCGACGCCCCACCAACCCCGAGCACATGATCGGTCGGCAACGCGCCCTCGAGGGCCGCTTCGTCGAGATCACTCGCAATCCACCACTCGCCAGCATCGGCATCCGTCTCGCCGCCCCACTCCTGCGGTCTGACCAGGGCGGCCGGCACCACTGTCTCACCGTCGATCATCGCGAGACCGAGCGTGACGAGTCCTACAGCTCCGGTGCGGGGCAGTGCACCGTCGACGGGGCTCACCGGCTGCGGCATCCCGAGTCCGAGCAGGCGTGCGAGGGTTGCAAGAGCGTCGTCGCGTGGCGCGAGCGCACGGACGGCCGGCCCCCGCAGACCGCGCCCAATCGCGGCATCGCCCACGGAACCCCAGGCGTTCCGCAAGGCCTCGGCCGTGTAGCCGGCGGCTGTCAGGTCAGACGCCAGGGCGGCGCACGTCGTGGAGTCGGGATGAAGGGGCATCGTCACGGATCCATTCAAGCGCGGACGGCCTGCGGGATGCTCCGAGGCGCGGACCGTAGAATTCCGGCGGGATCCGCACGATCAGCGGTCGTCCCGCGATACGACATGACCGCGCCCACCCCGCTCCCCGCATCCGCGCCTCCCGGCCACCCTGTGCCGCGCCGCCGCACCGGTCTCAGCGGACTCGTACGCCGCCTCTCGGCAACTGTCGCGATCGGGGTGCTCTTTGCAGCCGGCGGGCTCGCGACGGATGCCACGCCAGCCGCTGCCGCAGCAACGCCGACCCCGACGGCAACCGCCGTTGATCCGCAACTCGTAGCGGCTCCCCTCTCTGGCGGTGTTGTTTCACCCGGCGACTCGCTCGCCCTCTCGATCGGCCTCACCGCAGGATCCACGCCGCTAGCCGCGACGCAGGCGACCGTCGCGATCGGCACCGAACCCCTGACCACCAGGACCGACGTCGGTGACTGGCTCGCCTCCCCCCTGACCGAGCGCACCCCGACGATCGTCGGCACCGCGTCGCTCGACCCTGCCGCGGCCGGTGAGCGCACGAGCGCCATCGTGCGCGTCCCCGCAACCGACCCGGTGCTCACCGACCGCACCCCCGGCGTCTACCCCGTGCTCGCGAACGTCACGGTGGCGGGGCGCACCCTGCGGGCTGCGTCAGTCTTCGTCGTGCCCACCGGGGCGGCCTCGGATGTCGCGGTCATCGTGCCGATCACTGCCCCACCGACGGGCCGAGGCCTGCTCAGCGCCGACGACCTGGCATCACTGACCGCTGAGGACGGCGCATTGACCGCGGTGCTCACCGGTGTTCAGGGAACTGACGCGATCCTCGCGGTCGACCCCGCGATCCTTGCCGCGATCCGGGCCCTCGGCACCACCGCCCCGGCGACCGCTCGAGACTGGCTCGCACGCTTCGAGGCGCTCCCCAACGACCGGTTCGCGCTGCAGTTCGGCGACGCCGACCCCTCGGCCCAGGTCGCCGCCGGGGTTGTGCCGCCGCTGGCACCGACCTCGCTTGCCGCCTACATCGACCCGGCCGGCTTCTCGGGCAACGATCCCGAGCCGACTCCCACCGCCACCGCGACGCCGTCCAAATCCGACACGGATGACGAGTCCGGGCTCCCCACGCTCGACAAGCTCCTGGACGTCGGCGCCACAACCGACATCTGGTGGCCCGACGCTGTCACTGCCGAGGTCGTGGCCGCACTCGGCGCAGGCGGGGCACTGACACTCACCGACACGACAGCCATCGCAGCCCCGTCGCCTGCGGCGCATGCTCGCGCCGGCGATGCAGGCCTGCTCGTCGCCGATGCCGACGTGAGCGCCGTGCTCTCGACGGCTGCCGTGAGCGCCGATGCGCTTGACCGCGCGGCAGCCCTCGCCGAGGCATCCGCCCTTGAGGCGCTCCCCGTGACGGGAAGCGCGACGGTGGTTGCCCTCGACCGCAACCCGACGCGCAGTGCCGTCGCGCTGCGTGCTGCCATCGACGCGGCTCAGGCCCTCCCGGGCGCACGGCCGCTGGGACTCGCCGCTCTGATCAGCAGCGAATCGAGGGAGGTGACCATCACCGACCAACCCCTCGCCACGACGCGGATCGAGGTCGTTCCGACGCTGCTGGACGGTGAGCAGCGCATCGAGTCCTTCGCCAGTGTCATCGCGGAGCCGTCACTGCTGACGGGTGCCGAGCGCGCCGAGATCCTGCAGCTCCTGAGTCTCGGCTGGACGGGGCAGGATGCCGCGTGGGCCGACGCCCTCGACGCGCATGCCGAGGCCACGCGGGCTACCCTCTCGTCGGTTGCGATCCTGCCGCCGAGCCCGATCCAGCTGGTCGCCGCCGACGCCGAGATCCCCGTGGGCATCAAGAATGACCTGCCCTATCCCGTGACCGTCACCCTGCACGCCCGCAGCGATGACCTGCGACTCGAGGTCACCGAAAGCAGCGAGGTCGAGATCGGACCGCAACAGAGCACGCGCGCCTCGCTCCCCGTGAAGGCGCGGGTTGGCAGCGGCACCGTCGAGGTGGATCTGTCACTGACCAGCCCCACCGGCGTCCGTATCGGCACCGACCAGTCGCTGGAAGTGAACGTGCGCGCCGACTGGGAGACGATCGGGCTCGTCATCCTGTCGGTCCTTGCGGCGGCGTTCCTCGCTATCGGCGCGATTCGAACCGTCCGTCGCATTCGTCGCCGCCCCGAGAGCGGGGGCCCTGAGACCGCAGCAACCGACACCGCGGGCGCCGACACCGCGACGGATGCCGACAGCACCGCGCCGAAGGAGCAGTCGTGAGTTCGATCGGGCGTGCAAGCACCCTCATCGCCGCCGGCACGCTGGTGTCGCGGCTCACCGGGTTCCTGCGTTCGATGGTGCTCGTCGCGGCCGTCGGCTCCGTGGGGAGCCGCGCCGCTGACGCCTTCACGATCGCGAATCAGCTACCGAACAACCTCTACGCGATCATCTCGACGGGCCTGCTGACCGCGGTCGTCGTGCCGCAGATCGTGCAAGCTGCCGCGCACGCCGACGGCGGCCGCGCCTTCATCTCGAAACTGTTCACCCTCGGCACCGTCGCCCTGGTTGTGACCACCGCCATTGGCACGGTCGCGGCTCCCCTCCTCGTGCAGCTGTATGCGTCGCAGTTCACGCCCTCCCAGTTCGCGCTGGCTACCGCATTCGCGTACTGGTGCATCCCGCAGCTGCTGTTCTACGGGCTCTACGCGCTGCTCGGCGAAATCCTGAACGCCCGGAGGGTGTACGGCCCGTTCACCTGGGCCCCGATCGCCAACAACGTCATCTCGATCGCGGGATTCGGCGCCTTCATCGTGATCTTCGGCGGCCCGGTCACCGAGGTATCCGACTGGACACCGACGATGATTGCGCTGCTCGCCGGAACCGCCACCCTCGGCATCGTCGTGCAGGCAGCAGTGCTCATGGTCTTCTGGGTGCGAGCCGGATTGCATCTGCGCCCCGACTTCGCGTGGCGGGGCGTGGGTCTTCGCAACATCGGTCGCCTCGCCGGCTGGACCTTCCTCATGGTGATCGTCGGGCAGATCGCCGGGATCGTGCAGAGCCAGATCATGTCGGTCGTGTCTGGTGACGCGCCCGCCGCCACCGTCGCCGCGAACGCGTGGCTGCTGTACATGCTGCCCTTCTCGGTGTTCGTCCTGTCGATCGGCACCCCCTACTTCACACAGCTGAGCGAGCATGCCGCCGCTGGCCGAGACGAAGAGGTCCGCACCGACATCGCGCGCAGCATCCGTCTTCTCGGCCTGTTCATGGTGATCTCCACCGCGGTCCTCGCCGCCGCCGCAGTACCGGCCTCCCGAATCTTCACCACCACTCCGGACTACGCCGTGGATGCGTCGTGGGTGCTGCTGGCTTTCCTCGTCGGGCTCATCCCCCAGACCGTCCTGTTCATCATCGGACGCGTCTTCTACGCCTACAACGACACGCGAACCCCGTTCTTCTTCACCCTCGTGCAGGCGAGCATCGTCATGATCACGGCGGTGCTCGCACTGAACCTGCCGACAGCATTCGTCACCGCCGGCATCGCGCTCGGTCAGTCCCTCGCCGTGTGCGTCCAGCTCTCCCTGGCCACCTGGTTTCTGCGTCGGCGTCTGTCTCGCATCGGAATCCGGCGATGGATGCCGTCCCTTGCCCTGTTTGCCGCAGCTGCTGTTCCCGCGGGTCTCGTCGGCTGGGGCGTGTACCTCCTGTCCGGCGCTGAAACCAGCTGGATGCTCGAGAACCAGGTAACCGGCGCACTCGGCTCTGCTCTGATCGGCATCGTCGCCCTGGCGGTCTACGTCGGCATCCTCGCCCTGCTGCGCGTTCCCGAGCTCACGACGGCATGGCAGACCGTCCGGCGGATCATCTCTCGGCGGTGAACGTCGCTCGACTGAGCCGTGAATGACACTGCGGGCAACCAGGCCCGGGGGGAATGCCGCGCGGATAGCATGTGTTGAAGCATCCGGAACCGCAACGAAGGGTCGCTCATGCGCAATGTCATCATCATCGGGTCCGGTCCTGCCGGGTACACCGCAGCTATCTATGCGGCCCGGGGTGGGCACCAGCCGCTCGTTATCGCCAGCTCGGTGGAAGCCGGTGGCGAGCTCATGAACACCACCGAGGTGGAGAACTTCCCCGGCTTTCCCGACGGCATCATGGGTCCCGACCTGATGGCAAAAATGCAGGCCCAGGCCGAAAAATTCGGCTCCGAGATCGTCTATGACGACGTCGTTTCCGTGTCGCTCGACGGTGCAGTGAAGTCCGTCACCCTTGGGTCGGGCGCGACCCACGACGCTCACGCCGTGATCTTCGCGACAGGTTCCGCCCCGCGCAAGCTCGGCATCGAGGGCGAGAAGACCTTCTCGGGTCGCGGCGTCTCCTACTGCGCCACCTGCGACGGGTTCTTCTTCCGGGAGCGCGTCATCGCGGTCGTGGGCGGGGGCGACTCGGCGATGGAGGAGGCGACGTTCCTGACCAAGTTCGCCTCGAAGGTCTACATCATTCACCGCCGCGACGAGCTTCGGGCGTCCAAGATCATGCAGGATCGTGCGTTCGCCAACGAGAAGATCGAGTTCATCTTGAACAGCGAGATCATCGACATCAGCGGCGGGGACCAGGTGACTGGCGCGACGCTGCGTAACACCGTCACCGGCGAGACCTCGGAGCTCGCCCTCGACGGGATCTTCGTGGCGATCGGGCACGACCCGCGCACGCACCTCGTGCACGGCGTGCTCGAACTCACCGAAGACGGCACGATCCAGCTCGAAGGTCGGTCGTCGCGCACGTCGGTCCCCGGCGTTTTCGCCGCCGGCGATGTCATCGACCCGACGTACCGACAGGCTGTCACCGCGGCGGGCTCCGGCGCCGTCGCAGCTCTGGATGTGGAGCACTACCTCGCCGCTCTTCTCGAAGACGCCACCGACCCCCTCCCTGACGAGCCCGTCGACGTCCCCTCCGAGGCATTGGCCTGAGCGCCGCGCACGCATCGGAACAATCGCGCCCCCTGACGCGTTTTCATAACTGAACGTTTTGACGAAGGAGAACACATGAGTGCCTCAGCTACGACCTCGGCGACGTGGGACCAGGATGTCCTGCAGGCCGAAGGCCCCGTTCTTGTCGACTTCTGGGCAGCGTGGTGCGGCCCGTGTCGCATGGTCGCCCCGGTGCTGGATGAAATCCAGGCCGAGCACCCCGACAAGATCACGATCCTCAAGCTCAACGTCGACGAGAACCCCGACCTCGCGATGAAGTATCAGATCACCTCGATCCCCGCCATGAAGGTCTTCCAGGGCGGCGAGGTCAAGACGACGATCATTGGTGCAAAGCCCAAGTACGCACTGGAACAGGATCTCGCCGAGTTCATCGGCTGACCCTTCGTTCCCACAGGATGCCGCGGTTCCCTCAGGGTCCGCGGCATCCGTCATTTCTGGGCCCTGCGCGGTGTGCGTCTTCCGCGCGGGGTCGCGCTGACGGATCGCCTCACGGAACGTCGGGAAGCAGGGAATCCCACGTGCGGTGGCGCGCGGAGCCGAGAAGCCGCCACACCGCACGGGTGAGCGGCGGGTAGTCCAGCGCGATCTGCCGGAGCACCCGGTAGTGACGGATGCCGGTTGAGGGCAAGCCGGTGGTGAGGATGTTCTCGGCACGCAGCATCAGAACGACGAGTTCATCCACGGTGGGGAGATCGTCCATGAACTCCCAGGGATCTTCGCCCGCGCGCAACCGCTCCTCGACCAGAACCGACAGTTCATCAGCCGCTTCGGCGCGCAGCAGCTCGAGACTCGCCCGACGAGTCGGGGCCGAATTCTCGCGCGTCATTACTCCAGCGTACGTCGCTCTGAGGCTACGTCGCCCGGATGTGGATGATCAGGAACCGAAGCCCTCGACACCGAGCTCGTCGAGAATGCGGTTGAGGTCCTGAATACTTGCGAAGTCGATGCTGATCTGGCCTTTTTTTGCAGCGAGTGTGATCTTCACCCGAGTGTCGAGGCGATCACCGAGCCTCTCAGCCAACTCGTCGAGGTGACCGCGGCGGCCCCCAGCCTGAGGCTTCGCAGGCTTACGGCCAGCGGATGCCACGCCCTTCGCTGCAGCTTCAGCCTCACGGACCGACAGGTCTTCGTTCACGATCTTGTCAGCGAGACGCGCCATGGCGTCATCTCCCTCGACCGACAAGATGGCGCGCGCGTGTCCGGCGCTGATGACCCCGGCTGCCACGCGCTGCTGCACGGGGATCGGCAGCTTGAGTAGGCGGATCGTGTTGCTGATCTGGGGCCTGGAGCGACCTATGCGTCCCGCGAGCTCCTCCTGCGTGATGCCGAAGTCCTCGAGCAACTGCTGGTAGGCCGACGCCTCTTCCAGCGGATTCAGCTGTGAGCGGTGCAGATTCTCCAGCAGAGCGTCCCGCAGGAGATGCTCGTCTGCAGTGTCGCGGACGATCGCTGGGATCGAGTCGAGTCCCGCCTCCCGGGAAGCCCGAGTGCGTCGCTCGCCCATGATGAGCTCATAGGTCCCGTCACCGCGATCGCGGACCACGACGGGCTGGAGCACACCGAACTCGCGCACACTGTGGACGAGCTCCGCGAGTTCGTCAGGGTCGAAGTTCGTGCGGGGCTGGCGCGGATTGGGAACTATCGTGTTCGGGTCGATGTGGATCAGCCGGGCTCCCGGTACCGTGACGAGATCCTCCGCGGGAGGCGCCTCCGGGAAGAACACGTCTACCGGCCGACTCTCGCCCTGATCGGCGGTAGGGATGAGAGCGCCGATTCCTCGACCGAGTCCCGTTCGCTTGGCCATCACTCGTCCCTTTCCTCAGCGTCGCGATCCGGGGCTGAACCCTCGGCGTCGACATCCGCGCTATCCGCACGGTGATCCCGTCGGACGATCTCCACTGCCGCCTCGCGATAGGCCACCGCCCCGACCGACTGACCATCGTAGGCGATCACAGTCTGCCCGAAGCTCGGGGCCTCGGAGATGCGCACCGAACGGGGGATGACGGTGGTGAGCACCTGGTTCGGGAAGTGCGCGCGGACTTCGTCAGCAACCTGCTGCGAGAGGCGGGTACGCCCGTCGTACATGGTGAGAAGAATCGTCGAGAGCGTCAGTGTGGGATTCAGATGCTTCTGAATCATCGACACCGTCCCCATCAGCTGGCTGAGCCCCTCGAGCGCGTAGTACTCACACTGGATCGGAATGAGTACTTCGTCTGCGGCGGTGAAGGCGTTGATCGTGAGCAGGCCGAGCGAGGGCGGACAGTCGATGAGCACGATGTCGATATCCGCGCCCTTCTTCGACAGGTACTTCTCCAGCGCGGTACGCAGCCGTCGTTCGCGAGCAACGAGCGAAACGAGCTCGATCTCGGCGCCAGCCAGATGGATCGTGCTCGGTGCACAGAACAACCGGGGGGACTCGGGACTCTGCTGGACGACCTGGGACAGCGGTCGCTCCTCGACCAGAACGTCGTACACGCTCGGGGTCTCCGCGTTGTGCGGGATGCTGAGCGCCGTGGATGCATTGCCCTGGGGGTCCAAGTCGACGACCAGCACCCGGGCACCCATGTGCGCGAATGCCGCTGCGAGGTTGACGGTCGACGTTGTCTTACCTACGCCGCCCTTCTGATTCGACACCGTGAAGATCCGTCGTCGACCCGCGTACTCCAGCGGGATCGCGTCAAGGGCCCGACGACGGGCGGTGAGGTCTGCGAGCTCGCGTGCCAAGGGGGTGTCGTAGAACGAGTCCGTCGCGGGATCCTCGTCGTGTTTCACGTGAAACGCTCCGATCGGGTCAAGGGCTTCTCTACTCTACGTGCGGCTTCCGACCCGGCCCGGGGTCGATCCGATGGCTCACCGTTCCACGTGAAACATGCTGCCGCACTCATGACTGCCTCGAGCGGCTCAGCCACCGACGGTGGCGTGAACGACACGGGTTGTCTCGTCGAGAACGCCCTCTCCGAGAGTGAGTACCCCGACGTCGGTGAGTCCGAATCGACGGATCTGCTTCTGGGCGGCTTCGATCTCCGCCTCGGCACCTCGCCCCTTGAAGAGCATGAGCCTTCCTCCGGGACGAACCAGCGGAGCCGTCATGGGAATCAGCGTGCGAAGCGCACTCACAGCACGCGCAGTGACGACATCGACGGATGCCTCGGGCGCCCATTCCTCCGCACGAGCACGAACCACGGTGACGTTGCCGAGACCCAAAGCGTCGGCTTGCTCCGTCAACCAGGCGACGCGCCGCTCCATCGGCTCGACCAACGTCCACGTGACGTCGGGTCGGGCGATAGCCAGGACGATTCCCGGGAGGCCCGCCCCCGAGCCGATGTCAGCAGCGCGCCCATCGAAGAGGGGGGCAGCGATCGCACTATTCAGAATGTGCCGCGTCCACAGTCGCGGAAGCTCCAGGGGACCGATGAGTCCTCGGGTCTCGCCCTGCTCGGCCAAAGCCGCCGTGAACTCACGGGCAAGGTCGATCCGCTCACCGAACAGGGCAGCCGCTGCGGCGGGTTCGGCCTCAAGAGTGGTCATCGATGTTTCACGTGAAACGCGCACTCAGGCGCGGCGGATCACGGTGTGTCGATCGGCGCCCTCGCCGTACGACTCGGAGACAAGGCCACGCTCGGCGACAAGGTCGTGGATGAGCTTGCGCTCGTAGCTCGACATCGGGGGGAGCGAGGCCTGCGACGCACCCTCGTCCAGCCGAGCGACAGCACGATCCACGAGGGCATCGAGCTCTCGCTGACGCGTGTCGCGAGAACCGCCGATGTCCAGGATCAGGCGCGAGAAGCGCCCGGTACGGTTCTGCACAGCAATGCGCGTGAGTTCCTGGAGCGCCTGGACGGTCGTCGGGTCGGCTAGAGCACCCAGATCTGCCGCTCCCTCACCGCCGTCCTGCTCGATAGAGACGTACGCGCGACCGTTGCGAACGTCCAGGGCGAGGTCGCCATCGATGTCCGCGATGTCGAGGAGTCCTTCAAGGAAGTCGGCGGCAACGTCGCCTTCCTGCTCCAGGTCTTCGATCGTCGCCTCTGCGCGAGACGAAGCGGTGTCGGGGGTCGTTGTCATCTCCACCCTCTTGTTCCTACTTGTTCGATTCCGGTGAGGGTGATGGGCCCTCCGCTGCACTGCCCGTGGGGCGCGGATTCTGTGGCCGAGAGGTGGCGCCGCCAGCGGAGCGGTTACCCTGCTTCTTCGCGCGCTGCTTACTCATCGGCTGCTCACGCTTCGGAGCCTGAGCCTTCGCCTTCTCAGCCTCTTCCAGCAGTCGCTGCTGCTCGGCCAAGTACTTGTCCATCGGCACGACCTTGCCGCTGGAGTCGATCGCCTTGCCCTTGCGAGCCAGTCGCTCCTCGCGCTGCTTCGCCGCCTCGGAGCCCGGGGTCGGCATCTCACGGATGACGATGAACTGCTGAACCATCGTCCAGATGTTGCTGGTGAACCAGTAGAGCACGACACCCAGCGGGAAGAAGACACCCGAGAAGACGAACGCGAACGGCAGGACCCACAGCATGATGCGCTGCATCTGGTAGGCCTGGCCGGTCTTGGCCTCGGGGGAGAGGTTCTTGGAGATGATCTGGAGCTGCGTGAAGAACTGCGAGGCGATCATCAGGATGACGAGCACGACGAGGATCATCACGGCAGGCGTGTTGCCGGTGTTCCAGGCGTCGATGAGGGTCTCGTGCAGGGACGCAACTCCGAAGAGGGAGGCGTCGTAGAACTGCTTGGTGAGCTCCGGGCCGAGCACGCCGACACCACCGAGACCGAGTTCGGCGTTGACCTTGACGCTGCTGAGCACGGAGTACAGCGAGAAGAACACCGGCATCTGCACGAGCAGCGGAAGGCACCCGGAAACGGGGCTCGTCCCGTGCTTCTTGTACAACGCCATCGTCTCGCGGCTCATGGCCTCGCGAGAGAGCTGATCCTTCTTGCCGCGGTACTTGTCCTGGATCTTGCGGAGCTCGGGAGCGATCTCCATCATCTTGCGCTGCGACTTGATCTGCTTGACGAACAGCGGGATGAGTGCGGCACGCACGACGACGACGAGGCCGACGATCGCCAAGACCCAGGTGATGCCCTCGGCCGGAGGCAGTCCGATCGCGGTGAAGAGCCAGTGCCACGCGACGAGGATGAGTTCGACTACCCACTTCAGTGGCCACAGGATGATGCCGAACAGATCGAAGCCGCCGCCGGCCGCCGCGGTGGGCGACGGAGAGGGGGTCGCATTGGCGAGGAGATCCAGCAAGGATCAGTCCTTTCTGCGTGGCACGACGAACCCGTGCCGGGTGAGATCGAAGGGGAAGTGCTCGTGGGGTGGAACGTCATCGACGCCACCCTTCGCCCACGGATGGCATCGACTCAGCCGTGCCGCCGCGAGGGCTGCTCCCTTGAGAGCGCCGTGCTGTTGTACAGCGCCGACGGCATAGGCCGAGCACGAGGGATAGTACCGGCACACGTCGCCGTAAAGGTGGGAGATCGTCGCACGGTATCCGTGCAACAGCGCAAGCACGGCGTTGCGAGGAACAAGGGGAACAGCCCGAGCCACGTCGGCGGAATCGAGGTGCGCGTGGCCGAGAGCGTACGAGGGCAGCTGACTCATCGACGCTCTCCCGTGAGACAGCGCTTGACCTCGCTGGCGAGAACGTCGTACGGTGCGTCAGCCGCGGCGGGCAATGCGCGGATGACGACCTGGGACCCCGGGCGGACCTCATCGACGAGGCCGGCACTGATCGCCTTCAGCCGTCGACGCACAGTGTTGCGCGTGACCGCAGAGCCGACCTGCTTACTGACGATGAAGCCGAACCGAGACGGCCCGGCATCCACCGAAACCGTCGTATAGCTCATGAGGTGCGCAGCCACACACCGGCGACCCCGGCGGACGACGGAACGATAGTCCGCGCCCCGGGTGATCCGGTGGGCGCGCGCAAGCACTGTGAGGTCAGGCCGAGAGTTCGCTGCGACCCTTGGCGCGGCGAGCCGAGAGGATGGCACGGCCGGCGCGGGTGCGCATGCGGGCGCGGAAGCCGTGCTTCTTGGCGCGGCGGCGGTTGTTGGGCTGGAACGTACGCTTGCTCATGAGATCACTTCCGGATGTGGTGTCGCCGGGATGCTCACACCGGGACGATGAATCGGGGACGGCCGCGAGGGCACAAGTCAACCGACTAAGGGTACG
>NZ_AP024336.1:0-43393 GCF_055391095.1 Microbacterium sp. SW12
GGTTTGCGGTGATGCCAGGCCGCTTCGACGAGCAGACGGCGGGCGTGGGTGTTTCCGGTCTTGGTGATCGAGCCCTGCACCCGAGACTGCCCGGAAGAGAACTCGGACGGCACCAGCCCGAGGAACGCGCCGATCGTTGACCCGGTGAATCTGTCCCAGTCGCCGATCTCGACCGCCAACGCGAACGCGGTCAGCGTGGAGATCCCGCGCAAGCAGCCCAGCCGCCGCACCGTGCCCGAATACTCGCTGCTGGCCGCCATCTGCTCGATCAGCTTGTCCAGGCGATCCTTGCGGGCTCCAACTTGCTGGACGGCTTCGTAGTCCGCGTCGAACGCAGCCTGCAGGCCAGGATGCTCGAATCGGTGTCGGCGCAACCATGCGTCGTGCGCACCCGTCCACGCTTTGCCGTCGTAGATGATCCCGTGTCGCAGCAACAGCTTCGAGAGCCGGTGCCGCGCAGCCATCAGCTCGCCGCGATTGTCCTCACGGGCGCGGACCAGATCTCGCGCGGTCTCTTGCTCGATCGATGGCACCCGGACCGCGACGATCTCGTCCAGCCGCAGCAGCCGCGCCAGATGCAACGCGTCCCGCGCGTCCGTCTTGACCCGGTCACCGGTCGGTCGTTGCAGCTTCGACGGCGCCGCGACCAGGCACATGACCCCTGCCGCCTCGAAGAGCCGCGCCAACGCGAACCCCGTCGGACCGGCCTCGTAGGTCACCGTCGTCGGCTGCGGCAAGGAGCGCACCCAGGCCACGACGCCGGCAGGGTCGTACCCGAATCGTCGCCGGATCACCTCACCGGTCCGCTCATCGATCGCGGCTGCGACCACGCTCCGCGCGTGCACATCCAGCCCGACGCTCGTACGCTGAGAACTCAACTGGGGCCTCCATTCGCCTGTCGGATAGGCCAGCCCCCACAGGCTGGCAACCCACGCTTACGCGAATCGAGGCCCCAGCCTCAAGAGGACCGAAGGCTCATATCGTCTAGAGCGCGAGTGGCAATGTCTGTGAAGCCTCGGGAGTCGATATCGAGGTTCGCGACGTTGATCACCAAGCCCTTCTCGTTCGTGACCCACTCACGCGCAGCAGCGTGCCATGCATGCGCTAGAAGCAGGGTCGCGTGCGACGCACAAAGCGCTACGTAGACAGCATCTCCCCGCTTCGCTCCCTTCCCTGCGCCATCGAGTAGGAAGTCCACCTGCCAGAGGTTGTCAAGCACCGCCGAGCGCAACGCTTCGGGGTACGAAGTGACAAGGTCACGTATACCGGCGAGGACCCCGGTGGGATCCATCAGCGGCAGCCCGGTCGCCGCCTCGCCCGCGTACGCGACGTCCAAGAAACCGAATGGGTGACCGGGCTGAGTGTGGAATCCATACTCACCCCGATGCGCGCGTTCACATTGTTCTCGCACCCGTTCGTAGTCGCGGAGAATCCAGTCGACGTCGGTGTCATTGACTGTGAGCCACGCTCCGCCATCCACCCACGGCCCCCAGCTACCGGGCGCAAAGACTTCGACGGGGTGGCCCGCCCAGCGGCACGCGAGGCTTTCAAGAGCAGACAGGTCAAGTGACTGGCGGTCGTAGTAGAGCCCGAGGTCGGCGTCGGAGTCGGGACGATGCGTCCCTCTCGCGCGACTTCCTCCTAGTGCGACGGCGAGGACGCCGTCCACAGCGGCGAGCTCGCGTGCCATTTCCTCCAGCACATCAGCGCGGATCATGCGACCACCCTATGCATGCCGCCAGCACACCTCGCCGATGTCCAGCTGGCGGGGCGCGTGCACACGCGAGCGGACGCTCCCAGAAGCTGGTTAAGGACGACGTATGCCACCCCACAGGTGAGGCTCAACCACCACGGGCTACGCCGAAACCGTCTGCCGGAACCGGGTTGCGGACGGCGTATTCGGCACGCCCCACGAGCCGGCCGGGAGCCAACCGCCGCAATCGATCGTTTACGGGCCGCCCGTACCATTAGAACAAGTGTTCGAGTGAATGGAGGGCGAGCGCGTGGTGCAGCACTGGTCTCCCATGTCGCAGTTGCAGCGCTCCCCCGAGCCGGGGGTCTGGTACGTGTTCGACAAGAGCCGGCGCATTGCGATCATTCGCTATGTCGAGGTCCGGGGCCGCCGGCTGCTGCGCTCGGTGACCTTCGACCGCGATCCCGCCGAGCGGCAGCTCATCGGGTACTTCCCGGAGGATGCGATGCGGCTGGCGGTGGAGTTCACCTGGTGGGAGTACATCAAGCACACCGGCCCGTCGACGAGCAACCGACGCTGAGGCGGCGCTACGCCGGATCGGCCGGCGGCTCGGTGCGAACGTCATCGGGCAGGGTCGTGGCGATCGCGCCCGAGCGCAGGTCGCCGTAGTAGGTCACCGCCTGCTCGGCCTCCGGGCTGGTGCCGTACACGGGCGACACGATGACGAGGAAATCGATCGGTGCCGGCTCCTCGCTCGGAATCTCGTCAACGAGGCAATCCCGGTAAACGTGGCCGCTGTAGTAGCCCTGTCGTCCGTCGGCATCTTTACGCCACAGCTTGTCGGAATCCTTCTGCAAAAGCAGGGCGTTCGCCAACGACAAGGTGATGCCGAACTCCACGCCAGGGTGCGCCGCCTGGGCGGCATCGAGCACCTGGTCGACGAGCTGCTGCACGGTCACGCCGTTCATGCGGAGATCTCCGTTTCGTCGGTGACGTCGGCCGCCTCGATCGAGTCGCGATCGGCGTCGTAGATGAGCCACGTCCGGTCGTTCCACTGGTTGCGGTAGACAATCCCGCGAGGCGTCAGGGAGTGCCAGACGGCGCCGGGGTTGTACTCCGCGACCCACTCGGCCGCGAGCTGGTCGGCTGCGGCGCGATCCTCGGCCGTTCCGCTCTCGGTGGCGCGCTCGTGCGCGGCCCACACGGGACGGGCGGCGGCCAGCTTGCGCTCATCCCGGCGCAGCTCCTCGATGAGGGCGGGCAGGCACCCGCACTCGTCCGTGGCGTCGTGGTGGTAGCCGATACAGCGGTCGTCGGTGCATCCGCACTCGTCACCGCGCCAATCCTTCGCTGACTCGTACCCGTGGCGCTTGGCCCACTGACCGGGGGTGATCCCGGCCCATCGCAGCGTCTCTCGCGCTTCCTGGTTGAGCTGCGTCATGGTCACTCCCCCATCGGTCGGCCCTGGGGCAGTTCTCGAGCCCCCACGGGCGGGAACGGCTTGCCGTCGTTGTACTGGCGCTCTAGCCGCTCGACTTCCTTCATAGCGGCCCCGCTGAGGAACTGCGAGAGGCTGCGCACGCCCTCGTAGGGGATGGTGTGCATGATCGCGCCGCGGATGCGGTCGGTGTCCTCCTGCTCCTGGTAGAACGACACCTTGGGCGGGTACTTACTGCGCTTCTTCGGTGCGGCCGCCTGCGGCTCTGTGACGCTCTCTGCGGGCGTGGCCGGTGCGGCAGGCGCGGGAGCGGCTGCCGGAGGCTCCTGCGGCGTCTCAGCGGCCGGTGCGATGGGGTTGCGTCCGCTGAGGGTGGAGCGTTTGCGTTCGGGTCGGGCGCTCATGCGCGTACTCCTTCGAGGGTGGTCAGGTGGCCGCTGTAGAGGCCGCTGAGGGCGGTTGCCTCGGCACTCCCCCACTCGTCGAGGCCCTTGGATGCTTCGACGGCATCCGCGATCACGACGCGCTTGGGAACCGGCGGGGTGAGCACGCGCAGGCCGCGTGCCTCGGCCGCCTCGGTGAGGTCGTCCAGCCAGGCACGGCCGCTGACGGTGTTCTCCTCGTGCTGGTTGATGAGGATGCCGGCGACGTCGAGCTGCGCGTTGTAGTGCTCGCGCACGAGCGCGATCGTGTCGAGGAGCTGCGTCAGGCCGTTGGCGCTCCACAGCTTCGAGTGCGTCACGACCACGACCCCGTCGGCGGCCGTCAGGCCGTTGCTGGTGAGCTGGTCAAGGCTCGGCGCGCAGTCGATGAGGATCAGGTCATAGTCGTCTGCAACCTCGCGCAGCGCGGCGCGTAGGCGGCTCTCTCGGCCTGCTCCGGCGATCACGAGTTCATCGCGCACACTGCCGAGCTCGACGCCCGACGTCGGCACGAGGTCGAGGCCGGGCCACAGTCCCGGCACGATGACGTCGCGCAGCGTCTCGTCGGCGTGCTTGCTCAGCGCATCGGCTAGGCCGGGCTGATCTTCCTCGACGGTTTCGGCTGCGATCGACGTCGTGAGGTTTCCCTGCGGGTCGAGGTCGACGGCGAGCACGCGACGGCCAGCCAGCACCGCGGCGCGGGCCAGGTGGAATGTCGTCGTGCTCTTGCCGACGCCGCCCTTCTGATTGCAGAGGGCGAGGATTCGAGCGGTCACGGTGTCACCTTTCATGTGTAACGGCAATAGTACTGTTAGGGGTGCGCCCCACGGTGGAGGCGCACCCCTGAGTGCGGGATCAGAACGGGGTGTCGTCGCCCTGGTCGGCGGTCGAGGGCTTGCCGACCACGCGGACGCTCTGCCCGCGCAGGCTCACCGCGATTTCGTCGGCTCGGACCTCGTGCTGCAAGCGGCTCCCCTGGTCGCCCTTGTACTCGGTGACGCGGTAGCGGCCGGAGAACGTGACGCGGATGTTCCCCGACTCCTCGGCCGCCTCGACGAGGTTCTGCGCCTGGTTGCCGCTCACGGCGACGTCGTAGGCGACGGTGGGGCCGTCGGTGTAGCTGCCGTCCTCCTGGCGGATGCGATCGCTGACGAGGACGCGGGCGTAGGTGTACGGCCCGTTGTCCCCCTCGCGGAGGGTGGGCGTTGCGGCAAGGTTGCCGGTACGGGTGATGTAGCTCATGATGTGCTCCTTCGGTTTCGTCCCAGTAGTGGGAACAGTACTATTAGCGGGAATGGGGTTACAAGGGGATAGCTAAGGGCGCTCGACCTCCAATCGCCGGCCATCCATCTGCGACGGGTACAGCACGTGCTCGACGTCGCTGGTCGGGTGGGGGTTCACGAGACGCACGCCCTGGACGCTCCCCGCTCCGATGTAGCCGAGACGCTGCGCGACGACTCGCGCCGGGCGGTAAGGCCGGCCATCCCAGCTCAGGATGCGGTCGCCCGCGTGAAGGTCGGCCAGCTTGGTGATGATGATGTTCTGCATGTCGTGTCCTGGTTCCGTATGGTCTCTAGTTCCGTGTAACTCTAATAGTACTATTAGGGTTACTGAGGGTCAAGCCTTCTTAGCTTCTTCGGCCAGCAGCTTTCCGACCGTTTCGGCCAGGAGCCACAGGCGATCGGCTGCCGCGCGTTCTTCGGCGGTGTAGTCGCCATAGGCGGCCTGGTGCTCGAAGTCCTCGCGGCCGCGCCGGGCCATGCTCAGGAGCATGTCGATTCCCTCGCACAGCTCCCGGTCGACCGGAACGACCCGCCCGCCGCCGTCGACGACGAGGCTCAGCGGTTCGGCCATCCCGTGCACGTGCATGGCGTAGCCGTCGCCCTCGCGCTCGACGTAGGCCGTCAGGATCGTTCGCGACTCCTCGTCGTCGAAGTCCACGCGGCCGTAGCTGTCGGGGTCGTTCCCGAGCGGCCAGAGCTGCGGCTCCAAGCGGGTGCCACGGTCATACGGGGTCAGGTTGCGGTCGGTCATGGTTCCTCCTTGTAACGGGATTAGTACTATTTGGGGTAGCGGGGTCAGGCAGCGAAGTGAGCGGCGACGCGCTCGATCTGATCGGGTCGGAGGTCGCACCAGTGATCGTCATCGTCGACCACGACGACAGGGGCCACGGTGTAGCCCAGTTCCTCGGTCACGTACTCGCGTGCTTCGGGGTGCTCGGTGATGTTGACCTCGACGTAGGGGATGCCCTTGCTGTCCAGCATCATCTTCGTCATCCGGCACTTCCCACACTGGGGACCGGTCGTGTAGACGGTTAGCGCTTCCATTTCGTGATCCTCCCACCCCACTCGTTTTTTTGCCGTGAAGGCGACTTGTCGCCGCTAGGGAGGACGGCCGGAGTGCCAGTGACCGTGGAATACCGGACTGAGCGAAGCGAGGGAGGATATGCCGCGAAAGCACTGGCGCGCAGGTTGGCCGACCGTATGCTGCCGAAGGCTTCACGGCAAAAGAACGGGCCGATAGGCCCTGGCAGTCGGCCGGCTCCGTCCGGCCGTCCGTTAGCCGGCGCCGGCTCCGTCCGGTGTCGGCCGCCGTGGTCGTGAGCTGCGGCACCTGGTCGGGGAACAGTACTGTTCCCGCCACCCGCAACGGCGACGGGAACAGTACTAATAGGGTCACTCGCATTGCTGGGTGGCTGCGATCCGGGCGGCGACGTTGCACACGTCGTCGGGGTCACTTCGTCGAGGAGGATCGTTCGGGTTCCGCCGTCGAGGTCGATTCACCACACGGGGCGCACGGTGTCGGCGTCGATCCCGGCGCGGTGCTCGGGGAGGTCTGACGATGGATCGACCGGGCCGAAGTAGAGCTGAGGAGTCCAGCTATCCGCGCCCATGTCGGTGTAGATCATCGTCGGGAACGGGAGGAGCTGCGCGAGGTCGTCCAGCAGCGCGGCGACGTCGCTCGGGGTCAGGGTGTGCATGTGGTTCTCCTAACGGGATTAGTACTATTCGGGTTACGCGGCGAAAGGCTCGGCGTCGGGCTCGGTGATCGCGTCGGCCAGGGCGTGCGCGGTTCGCAGCACGTTTGCCGCGGTGGCCTTGATCGTCTCGGCCTCGCACTTGCTCCACCCGGCGACGTAGCCGACGCTGTAGGCGCTGGTGTCGAGTCCGAGAATCCCGGCGACGATGTAGGCGACGCTCTCGGCCTCGGTTTCCTTGATCCCGCGGTGCTCGACGTACTCGGCGTGATCTTCCTCGGCGTGCAGGATGACGTGGGCGGCCTCGTGAAGTGCGGTCTTGGCTGCCTGAGCGGGGGAGAGGTCCGCGTCGATCACGACGCGCTGCGTGCCGTCGGTAGTGGTGTATCCGTTCGCGCCTCCGGCGATCTGCTCGCGCTCGACGGTCCAGCCCTTGCCGGTGAGGTAGTCGGCCACGGCGTCGAAGATGCCCGCGGGGTCGTCTCCGGTGAGCTGGCTCGCAATGTCGGCCGGGTCGCCCGCTTCCTCGTCGATGAGGTCGGTCTGTCCCATGTCGAACACGGACACCGGGAAGAATCGCACCCGGCGCTGTTCCTCCTCCTCGCCGGTCTGCTCGTTCTCGACCGTCTCGCGCACGTCGCGGCCGCCGAAAATGCGGATTCCGCGCTCACCCTTGCGCACCTGGCGGTTGAGCTTCTGCCACGTCCGGTAACCGGCGACGTGGGACGCCTCGGGGCACTGGGCGAAGATCAGCAGCAGGTTCCCCAGGCTGTAGCGGTGGAACGACTGCGCGAAGGTCAGGAACCGCGCCCACGTCTCGGACTCGCGCAGCGCCTCGACCTGTTCCGCGATCGTCGCTTGCAGGGCCTCGGCCTCAGCGCGACGCTCCTCGGGGCTCTTGGTGTTCTTGACTGTGCGTGCCATGTTCGGAACCTCCACCTAACGGGATTAGTACTATTTGCGTCTGTCTCACCCCCACGTTTTTTGCCGTGAAGGCGGTTTACCGCCGCTAGGGAGGACGGCCGGAGTGCAACCCGGAGGGCGGTGGGGGAGAGAGTTTCGGCGCGATGTGAGGGAGCGCAGCGACCGCGTGCCGAAAGTCTCGGAGGAGCCGGCGGCGCAGCCGCTTGCATGGAGGTTGGCCGACCGTATGCTGCCGAAGGCTTCACGGCAGAAGAACGGGCCGAAGGCCCTGACAGCGCCGGCATCGCCGGCTCGATCAGCGAGCCCGTGGGCTCGCCTCCGCGCAGCGGATCGTCGCTAGGCCACTCGACGTCGTGGTGTCTCGATCGGCTTGGTGGCGGGGCCGTCGCAGTACCGGCACCTGACGCCGATCGTCATCCCGTGTGCGCAGTAGCCCGGATCGATCCATTCCTCGTCGACGGCTTCGACGTCGGCGGCGTCGACGAGGGTTCTCGAGCGGAGATCTCCGTCGGCCGTGCGGTCGTACGGCCGCACGGCCGTTCCCTCGCGCTCCTCGACGATGATGCGACGAGCTGCGGCATAGTCCAGCCGGCCATCTGGTCGGCGCGGGTGTGGGCCGTAGGCGTGGGTGCCGTCGTCCGGGACGAGGGAGAGCTGCCCCCGGCTCGGTCGACGTTTCGCGTCGGGTCGACGGGGTGCGTGCATCCACGCCTCCTCGGCCTTCCACCACGCCCACGCCTCGCGCTCGACGCGGTAGCGGGTAGCGCGGGCGTCGAGTCGCCCGGCGACTCCGGCGCGCTCAGCGGCCACGTCGAGGGGAGCGCGTCGACGCGGTGCCAGCCGTCACGGGCGCGCTCGACAATGCCGGCGTAGGTGAGGCGGTCCAGCAGTCGACGGGTGCGTAGCGGGTCGGCGCCGATCAGGGGGAGAGTTCGTCGAGGGGGCGAGCTGTGGTGTCGATTCGTGCGTAGAGGTTCCCGGCCAGGTGCCCGAGCGCAGGGCGGGTAGCGGTGAACAGGTCGTGTGCCGCATCCGTTGTTCGTGCGCGGAGCGTTGCGAGGACCGCGGTTCTCTCAGCGGCCCCGGCCCCAGGGGGGCGCGGGTCCGCTTGTGACCGGGCATGATCCGAGTTGCTGTGGAGAGCGCTCTGAGGGTCGATTGTCCAGTGAGCGGCGCGGGGTCCGTCCGCGGCCGCGGTCTGGGCGATCCATCCGTCCTCGGAGAGGCGCAGCAGCGCCGTCCTGGCCGTCTCGCGGCCGACGCCGGCCAGTAGGGCCAGGCGGCGGGTATCGGCTTCCAGAGAGCCGCTGAGGGCGTGCAGGGCGAGAGCGCACAACACGTCGAGGATGCGGCGATCGGCGGGGCCGCCTCCGCGGCCCAGCGGCCGGCTGCGGCGTCGGCGCGTTGCTGGACGTCGCGCACGTGCGCGGCGATCGCGTCGGCGCGACGGTCGAACGTGGGATCGTCCCCGATCTGGCGGTCACTGGCCGCGACGTAGCGCACGGCTTTGTCCCACTGGCGGGCGAGGACGCGGCGCTGTTCGCCGCGGGGGCGGTTCACGCGGCCGCGGGTGGTGGCGCGGCTGCGGACGTGCTCTAGGCCGGGCTCGGTGTCGACGAGCGCGGCGACGTCGGCGTGCCGCCACCTGGCGGCCGCTGCGCCGATCAGTACGCGCCAGAGCGTCGCTGAGGCGTCGGCGGGCGTCTCGTGCAGCGCTGCGGCGCTGACGGCGGGGAGCTGGCGGCGCGGGCCGACCAGGTGCAGACGCCCGTGGGCGTCCAGCGGGAGGGGCGCGTGCGGGTCGATGGTGCGAGCGGGCTCGGTGTCGTCGACGAGGCCGGCGAGGAGGCTCACGAGCGCGCGCACCTGTGCGGCGGTGGCCGTGGGCGCGCTCAGCGCATCGAGGTCGCCGCGGAGGACGGTGGAGTGCCCGCCGGCACGGTGGGGCGCTCCGGGGGCCGCACACAGCCCGTCACGGGGTTGGTGAGGGGGAGAGGTCGAGGGTGGGGCACAGGTGCCGCGCGAGACGGGCGAGGGTCGCGACGGTTTCGGCGTCGACGGACTCGGCCAGGCCGACCCATAGGTGGCGGCCGCCGGTCGGCCCGGACTCGCAGAGCACGTGTGGCAGGCCGACGTCGGAGAGGAGGCCGGAGAGCACGTCGGCGTCGCGAGCTGCGGCCGCGGGGTCGCCGTGGGCGTCGAGGTCGAACGCGAGGAGGCGGAACCGCTGATCGGGGCCGGCGAGGTAGACCGCCCACGGGCGTTCAGGGGCGACGGCGCCGATCGGGCGATCGCGGTACTCGTTCGCGATCGTCCCGTAGGCGTCGACGACGGCCACGCGCACGCGGGGGCGCGGGCTCACCGCAACGGTGAGCGCCCACGACTCGCCGTCGCGATTGCGATATCGCTTTGCATCCGGGCGCGCTATGATGGCACCAACTTCCTAGATCTAGGACATGACAAGGCCCCGGCCCTGTCTGCCGGTTCTTGGGATTGCCTTGATCTACCGGTCGCCAAACTCAGAAGATCAGGCACTTAGCTCTGGCCCCCGTCTCGTAGAGGCGGGGGCTTGCTTGTTATGCGGCTCTGGTCGCGGCCTCCCCGGGGATATCGAGCTGGTTCGCGCGGTCCCGCGCGGGAGGGTCAACGAGCGGCATTCCGCCGTTCTCGCTGACGAGCTTCGTAATGAGCGCGTCGAGGTAGTACGACATGGTGACGCCGGATGCCTCGGCTGCTTCGCGCACGTCGTCGCGTGCGGTGGGGGATACACGGCCCTGTAGCAGGACCGTCGGCGCGTCGTTGGGACGTCGCGCGCGTCGGCCGTAGTCGCTCATAGGGCCATCGTGCCGGGATTATGCATAAACACTGCGGCGACGCGCCGACGGTGGGCGTAGGTCACTGCGACCGTGCGACGGTGCAGTAGACGTCGCCCAGAAGGATCGTCGCGCCGTCGGGAATGACGGTCGGTTCGCCGGGGGTGAGCCAGTGCGGCGGGGCCGACTGCAGTTCGATGCCGTTCGCGGAATCGAGGTCGGTCACGACGATGCGCCCGGCGTCGTCGACGTCGATCGTCGCGTGGGTGCGCGAGAGCATCCGTCCAGGCGTGACGACGGTGAGCGCTTCGCGTCCGTCGACGGGCTCGGGGTTGCGGCCGATGACGACGTGCGGGCCGGCGTCAACGCTGCGCTGAGTGTTGAACGTCAGGTGCAGGACGGGCGCGGGAGGCGCTGCGGGGGCCGTTGCGCGGCGGCTGATGCGTGTGTGCTCGACGTCGTGCAGCTCGTCGAGCTCGTCGAGCTCAACGGGGCTGGGCCGGGTGATCGGCGCGGCCGCGAGGGGTGCGACGGTGTTCGGCTCGGCCGGGGGAGCGACCTCGACGCGCAGCGGTTCGTCGACGCCGCACTGGACGCACGTCGCGGAGGTCACCGGCTGTAGCCGGCGGCAGACGCGGCAGCGTCCCTCGTCGATGCTGAGGCCGTCGGGGGCGGGAATGGTGCCGTCGGCGCCGATGAGCTGCACGTAGCCCTCCGGGCGCACGGCGAGAGCGTGTGTGCGGCCGTCCTCGGTCACATCGAGGCGGATCGGGCGTCGTAGCTGCGTGCCGATCGCCACGGCGCGCGCGATCATGCCGGTGCGCAGAGCTGCGACGGACTCGGCCGCGCACGCGCGGCTGACGCCGTTGATCGTGAGGGTGCCTGTGCCGTCGTGTGTGACGGTGGCGGCGAGACGGGGCCACTCAGGGACGCGATGCAGCCCTGTGAGCGGCTGTGTGGCATTCATAGCCCGCGGGCGACCGCCGCGCCCGCTGCGAGCCACGCACGCTGCGTCTGGGGGCGCAGGGAGCCGAAGCGCAGCACTCCGTCGACCATTGCCGGGTCGTGGGGGACCGTGACGGCCTCGCGGGCGAGGGACCGGTAGCCGTCGGCCACGCGCGCCAGGTCGGCGGCGGTGGACTTCGGGTCGGCCTGGTTGACGATCACGACGGCATCCCGCGCCAACTCGGCCGAACCGGCGTCGCGCTCTGCGAGGGCTTCGAGGAGAAGCGCGCCGGCTTCGGCGTGGTCGTCGCGGGTGGTCGTGGCGACCACGAGCTGGTCGGCGTGGTCGATCATGCGCAGCCACATCGGGTCGGACTCGTCGTTGCCGGAGTCGATGAAGATCAGCCGGTAGTACTTCGCGGCGACGGCGTGGATCGCGTCGACGTCGCTCGGCTCGACGCGCTGCTCGTGCGCGAGGGCCATCGGCTTGCTGCGCAGCACGTCGAACCGGTCGCGGGTCTGGTGGTGCACGTAGTGCGCCAGGTCCGCTGACTGCGCTCCGGTGCTCAGGAGCCGGTCGACCTGGGGGAGGAGGTCAAGCAGGGTCGCCTCGTGCGGTCCCTGCTCGGTGCGCCAGCCGAGCGTTCCGCGGGTCTGGTTGTTGTCCCACGTGAGGACGCCTGCGCCGCCGTGGCGGGCGAACACGGCCGCGAGGAGGACGGTGGTCGGCGTCTTGCCCGCGCCTCCCTTGCCGTTCACGACGGCGATCGTGCGGGGGCCGGGCCAGTGCTGCGAGACGGCGAGGACGTCCGAGCGCTCCGCGCGCTCCGATTCGCTGGGGCTCATGCGGATGCCGGCACGGGTGAGCGCTCCGCGCCATCCCTGGGTTGCCGGTTCCTCCATCTGCTCGTGCGTGAGGAACGACTGTCGGGCCTCGCGACGGCTCGGGTACTCGGTGACCGGGGCGGGAGCCTGACGCACCCATGCGTTCCCGTCGGGCGTGGGGGCCGGCGCTGCGGCCGGAAGCTCCGGCGCGGGAGCGAACGTCGAAGCCTCCGGCGTGGGGGCGGGCGCGGGAACCTGGTCGATCGGCGCGGGCGTCGAGTCGATGGGGGACGCTGCGTCCTCGATCGGTGCCGGTCGTGCGGGCAGGCTCTCGTCGGGCTCTACGCTGCCGTCGGGGTGGACGATCAGCGGCCACTCCCCGTCGGGGCCGCTGGTGGTCACGCGCACGGGGCGCTGCATCTTCGTGGCCGTGTCGGCCACGCGAGCGAGGATTGCGGCGCGAGCATCCTCGAGAGTGGTCGTCTCGATCGGGTGCGACGTGCCGTTGATCGTGACCTCTCCCGATCCGTTCGCGTACGTGCGCGCCTCGATCTTGGGGAACGTGGGTACTTCGATGCTGCTCATGGTCGTCTCCTGATCTACTGTCCGAGCTGGATGCCGACCTCTGCCATGAAGGGCGCGGGGTTGACGTTCTCGCCGTTGACGCGCACTTCAAAGTGCAGGTGGCATCCGGTGGATTCACCGCTGCTGCCGACGCGAGCGATCTGCTGGCCGGCCTTCACCTTGTCGCCGGTCTGCACGAGCATCCCGGAGTCGTACATGTGGAGGTAGCGGGTGGTGACCCCGCCGCCGTGGTCGATCGAGATTGTGCCGTTGCCGGAGTCGTCGAAGCCGCGGAACGTCACTACGCCGTCCTGTGCGGCCCAGATCGGGCCGTCGCAGCCGCCGCCGGCAAGGTCGGTGCCGGCGTGGAGTCGCTGCGTGCCGTAGATCGGGTGAACCCGGATGCCGTAGGGGCTGGTGACGGGTCCGGCGCCGGGAGAGGCCCATCCCAGGGGGCTGACCTCGCCGGGAAGGAGGCCCGCGCATGTGCCGCCGCTGGCGCTGCCGTCGCCGGAGTCGAGGCCGGTGCGGACACCGCTCAGGCCCTCGACGATCTGCACCGCGCCGTCCCAGAACTTCGTGTAGTGGTACGGGTCGGCGTTCACCTGAGTGCGGTGGGCAACGATCGTCGGTTCAAGCGACTCTCGGTCGGGAACCTTCTCGATCATCGCCTGGAAAAACTTGGTCGACGCGATGTAGGGGTCCAGCCGCTCCTCGCGGCTGCCCCACCCGTTTTGCTGCTGGAACAGACCGATCGACGTCGTGCGGGTGCCGTCCGGGTTGGTGACCCCGCCGGTTTCCCAGTCGCCGTAGTCGATGTTTCGGAGGCTGGATTCACCCATCGCGGTCATGACGCCGATGGTCTGATCGCGAGCGTTCAGGCCGAGGCCTTCGCCCGCCTGCATGACATATGCGGCGTTCACAAGCTGCTCGTGGCCGTAGCCGGCAATCTCCGTCTCGGGGACGGATGCGGGGTCGATCGAGACGCTCGATCCGCCGTTGCCGGCGCTCGGGCCACACTCGTCCTCGCCCATGAGGAGGAGCCCGAACAGGGAGCCGACGATGAGGAGCGGCACCGCCGCGATCGCGTAGGCGGCGCTGCCCTTGGGCGCTGCCATCAGTTCACCCCTTCGGGAGAATGAAGCGCCCCGCGAGCCACGGGGAGTCAGCGTCGGCACGGCTGAGTACGACGCCGTAGGTGCCGGCGTTGGTGGGGACGTCGACGAACGCGACGTAAGCGCTCGTGTCGTCGGTGATGACGGCGGGGCCGGTGACGCTCGTCGCGACGATGCGCGCCGGGTCCATGTAGGCGTAATCCTGCGTGGCCTTGTTGTCGAGGAGGGGCTGCAAGCCGGCCCACCACTGCTCGAACGGAAGATCGGGGCGCGCGTAGGCGGTCATCACCGCGACCGCGGCCGCCGTGGCGCTCTCGCGCGATTCGTCATCCCACGTGGGCACGGGCCGGGGGCCGTGCGTCTCTCCGCTGTCCTCGTCGATGAGGCCTTCGGGAGCGGGGGTGAACTGGTCGAGGTCGGGATAGATCGGGCCGGTGCTACTGGCGCTGGGGTCGGCGCGGGCGCGTTGTTCTGGCCGGCGCAGGCGGTCAGGACCGCCGCGGTGACGACCACGAGTAGCGCCGTCCCGATCTTCCGCATGTCAGTCCCCTTCGTGCCGTTCTGAGCCGATGACGACGACCGGGCCGGTGTCGCGCGGGACATTCGCACCGCGGCGCAAGGTGTCTTTCAGCTCGTCGCGGATGATGAACCACGTCGAGCCGACCTTGTAGCCGGGGATCAGTCCCTCACGGAGCCACGTGTACACGCTCTTGTTAGAGACTCCGAGTCGTTCTGCTACTTCGGTGGGGCCAAGGGTCGGAGGGCTCTGCTCGAATAGGCGATCGAGCGCGTCACACGCACCGCTGTCGCTGCTCACGGTGAGACCTCCTGTTGGCTCCACGGTCCTAGTGTACCGATTACGGCATGTTTGTATAGGTTCGGGTTCATTCGGGTTAACCCTTCCATGTTTGGGCGCTCAGGCGTAGGATTCCCATATTAGGGTGAATCTCACTGTACCTAGGGGGCAACATGAGCGACCCGCTCAATCCGTGGCTTTCTCGGCCGACGACGCCGCCGCCCACAGAGGCGGCTCTGATCGCGGCCGTGCCCGACACGTTCGGCCCGGTGGCTCCGCAGCGAGGAATCCCCGCGCCGGATCGCGTCGACCAACTGCCGATCTACGACCGCAACACCACTGCCGCGCTGTGGTGGGTGGGCGCACACGGCGGCGCGGGAGAGTCCATCCTGGCGGCGCTGATGCCGGGCTCACAGGCGGCGGGCCACTCGTGGCCGCGCACGGCGTCAGCGACGCCCGCACGGACGGTTCTCGTCGCCCGCTCAGACGCGCGCGGGTTGCGCGCAGCGCAGGCCGCGATGCGGCAGTGGGCCGCGGGACTCGTCCCGTCTGTTGAAGTCTTGGGCCTGGTCGTCATGGCTGACGCGCCGGGTCGACTGCCTCGCTCGTTGCGCGACCTGATGCAGGTCGTCAGCGGGGGAGTCCCGCGCACCTGGTCGGTGCCGTGGGTCGATGCATGGCGTGTGGGGGAGCCGCCGGCTCTCGCATCTTCTCCGCGTGAAGCTCAGCGTCTCGTCGACGAGCTGACCGCAATCCTCGGTGCCGCCGGCACCTCGAACTGAAAGGCAACAGCATGTCCGTTATCGACGTGTTCCACGCGGCGGCCGACACCGCCGTGAACCTCGCCGGCGTCATTCCTGACCCGGACCCCGTACAGCCTCCGGGCACCGAAGGCGTCACGACGATCCTCGCGTGGCTGAAGTGGATCGGCTACGTCGTCGTCGGCGGCGCGATCATCGTCGGCGGCATCCTCATCGCCGTCAGCTTCCGCCGCGGTGAGGGTCACGATGCTCTGCCGAAGATCCTTTGGCCGATGGCCGGAGCGATCGTGATCGGTGGTGGTGCCGCTCTGATCGGCATCCTCGCCGGGGCCTGAGAGGAGCCGTCATGGCTGAGGACGACGACACGCAGCAGAACCCGTTCACCCGCCCCGGCTTCATCGTCGGGGCGGTCGTGGTGGCCGCGCTCATCGTGGCGGCCATCGTTCTGACGGTTCTCAACCTGAACCGAGACGACGACGCCGCGCCGCCGGCTCCTGACCCGTCGTCCAACGCCACAAGCAGCGCCGCCCCTTCCCCGGAGCCTTCCGGGGTCGCGGGCGGCGCGAGCGTTTGTGGCCTGGCTGGCGAGGAGCTGTCCGGGACGGTGACGACGGCTCCCCCTGCCGAATGGCAGTTCCAGGATGTCTACGCCTTCCCGACCTCTCCCACGGCGGGGCCAGGCGAGACAGCCCCAGAAGGCTACCCCTACTGCTTCCAGCACTCGCCCGAGGGTGCCCTGTTCGCAGCCGCGAACGTGACGATCATCGGCTTCGGACCCGCCAACCAGCGGCAGGCATTTCTCGGGTACGCCCTGACCGACGGCCCGTACCGTGACACCCTGCTCGCCACTCAGGGAGCGGCTGCACCGTCCGACGTGCGGGCGTCTATCGCCGGCTTCCGCATGCTCGCGTACGACGGCGAGTCCGCTCGCGTCGATATCGCGTTCCGGGGCAGCAGCAACGGCCAGAGCGTGAACGGCTCTGCCGTGCTCGAACTCGTGTGGGCGGACGGCGACTGGAAGCTCGACGCCTCGAACCCGGAGCCTGCACGCCTCGCTGAGCTGCCGGACCTCTCGGGTTACGTGAGCTGGACGGAGGGGTAGAACATGGCCGCGAGTGAATGCGCGCCGCTCGATTTCGGCTGCAAGGCCGGCGAGTGGGCAAACAGCGTTGTCGGTGACGCCATCCAGAACATGGCGGATGCCGTCATGGAAGCGTTCGGGAAGGCTGTCGCTTCGCTCGGCACGCTCTGGGTGAACGTCGGCACACCGAACCTGACCGGGACAGGCGGTGGCTCGTCGATCACGGCGGGTGCGACCGCTCCTAACTCTGACGGCATCATTCAGGTGCTCGGCTGGGTGACCTGGATTGCGATCGTGCTCGCGGCTATCTCGATCATCCTTCTCGGCGCTCTCATTGCTACGCGCATGCGCAACGGTGAGGGTTTCCAGGCCGCGGGTCGACTGGGGATCGTCCTCGGTGCGATCTTCCTCATCAGCGGCGCAACGGCGCTCGTGTCTGGCCTGCTCCCGAACGGGCCACAGGGTGCCGGCGGTGCCGTGCTGTTTCTGCAGTCGTCGCTGTGGTGGTACATGGGCGCGGCCGCGGTCGTGTCTGTCATCATCGGCGGCGTTCGGATGGCGTGGGAACAGCGCGCGGAGCCGGGCAAGGAGACGTTGAAGAGTCTGCTGACTCTGATCGTCGGGGCGGGTTTCGGCGTGACGGTTGTCGGCCTGCTCGTGTCGGCGTTCGACTCGTTCTCCGTGTGGATTCTCAACGGGGCGCTGAATTGCGACGTCGGTACGGATACGGCGTGCTTCGGCAACAACATCGCGACCCTGCTCGCGCTGACGACGAACCCGGCGACGGGCGGGCTCGGCGCTTTGCTCATCATCATCCTGGGGCTGATCGCGATCCTCGCGACGGCCTTCCAAATCGTGCTGATGATCGCCCGCGGCGGCATGCTCGTCATCCTGACGGGCATCCTTCCGCTGTCCGCGGCGGCCACCAACACCGAAATGGGTAAGGGCTGGTTCAAGAAGAACGTCGGGTGGCTCGTGGCGTTCATCCTCTACAAGCCCGCGGCCGCGATCGTCTACGCCGCGGCATTTCAGCTCACGGGAACGAACGTGTTCCAGGACGACGGGACGGGCTTCATCGCCGTTCTCACGGGTCTGATCCTGATGGTGCTCGCGCTGTTCGCGATGCCCGCCCTGATGCGGTTCGTGACGCCGCTCGTGGGGGCCATGTCGGCCGGTGCCGGCGGCGCTCTCGGCGTCGCCGCTCTCGCCGCGCTCCCCACGGGTGCGGTTTCGATGGGTCGACTGGCGACCGGCTCCGGCGGCGGATCGTCGGGCGGTTCGGGCTCGACCGGCTCGCCGGGGTCTACGGGCTCCACAGGCCCATCAGGAGCGAACGGCGGCGGTCAGTCCGCGCCGCAAGCTGCGCAGGCGTCGAGCGCCGCGGGTGCCGGCGGGGGCGGCACGACAGGCGCCGCGGCATCGTCCGGTGCCGCCGGAGGCGGTACGGGCGCCGCGGCCGCGTCTGCGGGCGGTGGGGCCGCTGCCGGTGGAGCCGCTGCCGGTGGTGGAGCTGCCGCGGGTGCTGCCGGTGGAGCTGCCGCCGGCCCGTGGGGCGCTGCCGCGGGGGCGGCCATCGGCGCTGCGAAGCAGGCAGGACAGGCGGCCACGGGTGCCGCTCGCAACATTGGTGACCAAGCGACAGGTGAAGGGAGCGGGAGCTGATGGCGACCGTAGAGACAAGCCGTAGGGGCGTGCGCACCTACGGGAACTGGCGTCAGCCGACCTCGCCCGGCCTCCTCGGGCTCGGCACGGTCGGCACGGGCCTGATGTTCGTGGCCCTGCTGATCGTGATCGTCGTGCTGATGACGACGAACATCCTCAATGCGTTCATCACCGCCGCGGTGTTCGGCAGTCTGATCCTGCTGCTGACTATTCGCGACGGCGACGGGCGCAGCGTGCTCTCGCGCACCGCGAACCGGGTCGCCTGGACGTCGACCAAGCGTCGACGCGCGAACATCTACCGCTCCGGCCCGCTGGGGCGTTCCGACTGGGGCACGAACCAGCTTCCGGGCCTCGGGGCGCAGACTCGCCTCTCCGAGCACGAGGACTCCTACGCGCGGCCGTTCGCGATGATCTACTCACCGCACGCTAAGACGTACTCGATCGTCATCGGCACCGAGCCTGACGGCGCGGCGCTCGTCGACCAGGAGCAAGTCGACCTGTGGGTGGCCGACTGGGGCCACTGGCTGCGCAACCTCGGTGATGAGCCGAACATGGAGGCGGCCGCGGTCACGATCGAGACGGCTCCCGACTCGGGTCGCCGGCTGCGCCGCGAGGTCGAGACGAACACCGACCCCGACGGCCCGGACTTCGCCAAGGCGATGCTGGGTGAGGTCGTGCTGAGCTACCCCGCCGGCTCGTCGACGGTGAAGGCGTACGTCACGCTGACGTTCGCGGCTGCACCCCGGAAGGGTGCCAAGCCGCGCCAGCCGGACGAAATGGCGCGCGAGCTCGCGGCTCGCCTCCCCGGTCTGACGGCGAGCTTGCAGGCGACCGGTGCCGGCGCTGCGCACCCCCTGTCGGCGCAAGAGCTGTGCGAGACGATCCGAGTCGCCTACGACCCGGCCGCCGCGACCCTCATCGACGACGCGCACGCGGACGGGGAAGTGCCCGATCTGCGGTGGAGCGACGTCGGCCCGACGGCTGCGCAGGCCGGATGGGACAGCTACCGGCACGACTCGGCCAAGTCGGTCACCTGGGCGATGACTCAGGCTCCCCGCGGGCTCGTGCAGTCGGGCGTGCTCGCCCGGCTGCTGGCCCCGCACCGCGACATTGCCCGCAAGCGCGTAACGCTGCTCTACAAGCCGATCGACCCGGCGCGGGCGGCAACGCTCGTGCAGTCGGACGTGCGAGCTGCGGAGTTCAAGGCCACGTCGACGCGGAAGCCGGCCGCGCGCGATTCGCTCGCGCTGCGGTCGGCTCAGGCAACGGAATCGGAGGAGGCATCGGGCGCGGGCCTGGTGAACTTCGGCATCCTGGTCACCGCGACGGTGCTCGACCCGGCCAAGGAGGCCGACGCCCGGGCCGCGGTCGATAACCTCGGCGCGACGGCGCGTCTGCGCCTGCGTCCCGTCTACGGATCACAGGACAGCGCTTTCGCCGCCGCGCTGCCGCTGGGCCTCGTGCTCACCAAGCACGTTGCCGTCCCTGCGGCGCTGAGGGAGCGTGTGTGATGACCCCGGATCAGATTGCCCTCGCCGTCCTCGGCGGGCTCGTCGTGCTCGTGATCGTCGGTGCGCTGCTGTTCGTGCGCACCGGCCGGAAGAACACCGATGCGGGCTCGTCGACGTCGGCCGGCGCGCTCACCTCTCGCGGGTGGAGCGGCCCCGGCGGCGGCATGTCGAACTTCATCCAGCCGCCCGCCGAGTGGCGCGGCACGACCGTTCAGGTGTGCGGCCTGTGGCCGTACTCGATCGGTGCCGGCACTCCGATGGTGGGCGTCCCGCTGGGCCGCCACATTCACACCGGAGCGACGCTCTGCTGCGACCCGATTTCGTGGTTCCAGCGCGCGAAGCTCATCAGCAACCCGTCGCTGTTCGTGCTCGGGAAGCCCGGCCTCGGGAAGTCAACGGCCGTCGCCCGCATTGCGATCGGGCTCGCCGGATACGGCGTGCAGCCTCTCGTGTTGGGCGATCTGCGCCCTGACTACGTGGAGGTCATTCGCGCGCTCGGCGGTCAGGTCATCACCCTCGGTCGCGGCCGCGGGTATCTGAACGTCCTCGACCCCGGCGAGGCGAAGGAGGCCGCTCAGCGGCTCGTCGACGCCGGATTCGAGAAGGAGGCCGGCGAGGTCTTGGAGGACGCTCACGGCCGCCGTCTGGCTATGGTGTCGTCCCTGCTGACGATCCTCCGCAAGTCCGCGCCGAGCGACGTCGAGGAATCGATCGTCGACCAGGCGCTGCGCTACCTCGACCGACACTTCGAGGGCATCCCCGTTCTGGGCGATCTGCTCCGCGTGGTGCAGGAGGGGCCGGAGGAGCTGCGCCAGGTGGCCGTCGACCGCGGCGACTTCGCGGAGTATCAGCGGATCACGCGCGGGCTGGAAGCGTCGCTTATCAGCCTCTCCCGCGGTGGCCGCTTGGGCGAAATGTTCTCCAAGCACACCACGAACCCGATGCGGCTCGACCGCCCGGTGGTCTACGACATTTCGGCCATCGGTGAGGCTGAGGGCGATCTGCGCGCGGCGACCCTGCTCGCCTGCTGGTCGAACGGCTTCGCGACGGTGAACATCGCGAACGTTCTCGCGGATGCCAAGCTGGAACCGCGCCGGCACTACTTCGTCATCATGGACGAGCTGTGGCGCGCGCTGCGCGCCGGGAACGGCATCGTCGATCGCGTCGACTTCCTCACGCGCCTGAACCGTCAGGTGGGCGTCGGCACGGCGATGATTTCGCACACGATGGCCGACCTGAGCGCCCTCCCGGAGGAGGACCGTTTGAAGGCGAAGGGCTTTGTGGAGCGCGCCGGCATGGTCATGTGCGCCGGTCTGCCGTACACCGAAATGCCGGAGCTGACGACGGTCATCCCGTTCTCGGAGGCCGAGCAAGAGCTGCTGACCGGCTGGCAGGATCCGCCCGCGTGGGATGCGGCGTCGGGTCGCGAGGTCGACCCTCCGGGGCGTGGGAAGTTCCTCGTCAAGGTCGGCACTCGGCCGGGTATCCCGGTCGAGGTTCGGCTGACGGAGGCTGAGCGCTCGATCCGCGACACCAATCAGCGGTGGTACGAACAGTCCCGCACGGGCCGCCGCGCGCTGCGTGCGGTGGAGGAGCTGGTCGAGGAGCACGAGGAGAGGGTGTCATGAGCACTCCGAACAACCGCCGCCGCGACCCCGGCGGCTTCGGCGCGGAGACGCTGATGCTCCTGGTGGGCATCGGTGGCGTCGTGGCCGCGATCGTCGTTCTGAACGTGGCGGTGCGCCTCGGGCACCAGCTCGACGGAACCGGCGTCGAGCTGCCGAGCGACCCGTTCGCGTTCACCCTCGGCGTGATCCTCGGTCGGGTGCCGTGGCCGGCATCCGCGACCTGGATCGTCGCCGTGCTCCTGGCGATCGTCCTCGCCCTCGTGGTGCTGGCGATCGTGGGAGTCGTGCGCTACCGGAAGGGCCGTACCCGCGTCGACCGGGCCAGCAGCTACATGGGCCGGGGAAGGACGTCGAGGGCCTGAGCAAGCGCAACGCGCAGGCGCAGGCAACCCGGCTCGGCGTCACCGGCTCCCTCGGCGTGCCGATCGGCAAGACTCTCGGTCAGATGCCGCTCTACGGCACGTGGGAGGACATGCACATCGACATCTGGGGGCCTCGCACGGGTAAGACGACCTCCCGGGCCGTCCCGGCGATCCTGGACGCTCCTGGGGGCGTTCTCGTGACCTCGAACAAGCGCGACGTCGTCGACGCGACCCGCGACGTGCGCGCGGAGGCCGGCCCGGTCTGGGTGTTCGATCCGCAGGGGATCGCGCTCGAGAACCCTACGTGGTGGTGGAACCCGCTCAGCTACGTCACCGACGAGGTTCGCGCGGCCAAGCTGGCCGATCACTTCGCCTCCGGCTCACGCGATCCGGGAGCCAAGACCGATGCCTACTTCGACCCCGCGGGGCAGGATCTCCTCGCGGGGCTCCTGCTCGCGGCCGCGCTCGACGTGCGGCCGATCACCGACGTCTACACCTGGCTCACCCGCCCGACGGAGGAGGAGCCGATCGACATTCTCCGGCGTCACGGCTACGACCTCACGGCCGACCAGGTGCGCGGTGTCATCACCGCCCCGGAGAAGCAGCGCGGCGGCATCTACGGCACGGCGCAGCAGATGGCGTCCTGCCTCACCAACCGCCAGGTGGCCGCGTGGGTGAACCCGCAGGGCAACCCCGATCTGCGCCCGCAGTTCGACCCGGCCGCTTTCGTGCGCGACGGTGGCACCCTGTACTCGCTCTCCAAGGAGGGTCGCGGAACCGCCGGCCCGCTCGTCACGGCGCTCACGGTCGCCGTGGTGGAGGCCGCGGAGGAGCTAGCCGCCGGCTCTGCCGGTGGCCGCCTGTCGGTGCCCCTGCTCGGGGTGCTCGACGAGGCCGCGAACGTGTGCCGGTGGCGGGAGCTGCCGAACCTCTACAGCCACTACGGTTCGCGCGGAATCGTGCTGATGACCATCCTGCAGTCGTGGTCGCAGGGCGTCGACGTGTGGGGCGAGTCGGGGATGCGCAAGCTGTGGAGCGCCTCGAACGTCAAGGTCTACGGCGGCGGCGTCTCCGAAGATGCTTTCCTGGAAAGCCTCTCGAAGCTGATCGGTGACTACGACCGTCAGGCGTCGTCGGTGTCCTCCGGTCGTGGCGGCCGCAGCGTGAATCAGCAGCTTCACCGTGAGCGCATCCTGGACGTAGCCGACCTCGCCGCGATGCCGAAGGGCCGCGCCGTGGTGCTCTCCTCCGGGAACCGGCCGACGCTCATCCGCACTCAGCCGTGGATGACCGGCCCTCACGCGGAGAAGGTCAAGGCGTCGATCGCAGCGCACGACCCGCAGGCGTCTCGGACGATCATCGAGGCGCAGGAGTCGGTGCGTGAGGTTGCGATCGCGAACAGCGAGAAGGGCGCGGCCTGATGAGCGACGACTGGGGCGACGAAGAGCCCGGCATCGAGGCGCAGCCATTCGAGCTGGACGAGCGCGAGGAGCCCGCCCCGGACCTTCCCGAACGGGAGCCCGGCCGGCTGCTCGGCGTCGACATTGCCGACGTCGCGAACGCTCTCGCCGCCCCGGCGATTCGCGCCGTGGTGCAGAAGGCCATCACGGGCGCGGTGAAAAACGCTGTGCAGGCCGAAGTCGACGAGGCCCTGGACCCCTCGGTGATCGAGGAGCTGCAAGCGCAGGCGGCCACGGCCGCCCGTCGTGCTGTCACCGCGGCGATGGATGCGCTCGACGAGGAGCCGGCCGACGAGGAGCCCACGCTGTACTACGGCTCGGTCGACGAGTTCGTGCGCGAATACCTGGTGAAGAACTACCGTCGCCGCGTCGACGGCCAGCGCACCGTGTGGGCGGCCGACTGGTGGAACTACCCGGAGGCGACGATCCGTCTCGATGCGCTGTGGCGGGCCTGGGAACACCTTCGCCTGGACCCGACAACGGGCATGAGTGTCTGGTATCGCGACCACGCCGAGCACCACATGAGCGTGCTGCTCGACCCGTCCGGCCCGTTCGCCGCTGCCGGCGAGGGGAAGAACCGCGAGAACGTCAACGAGAAGGGGGCAGAGCTGCCGTACGCTGATCCGCCAGCCGAGCTGTTCCCTGACGTCCGGGCGACGACCGATACGTTGTGACGGTGTCTGGTGCCATCTCCCGCTTCATCTATGCCGACGATTCTGGGTACTTGGACAAGGGGTGGATCGTTTTCGGCTGGCTCGAACTCAGCGCCAGCGACTGGGACAGGGTGCTCGCGCACTGGCTAGCGTTTCGCAAGGAGCTGGTAGCCGACTACTCGGTGCCCGTCGTGCAGGAGATTCACACCACGCACGTTGTGTATGGCCGGTCAAAGGACTCAATTTCCACCAACCCACCTGAACGCATACGTGCCGGGAATCGCGAGTGGAAAGCTGCGCTCGGTCGGGAGGTGCTGGTTCGCTGCCTCCAAGCGATAAGGGACTGCCCCGACATCGAGGTGGGCGTCGCCTATTTCCGAACAAACAAGCGGGGCCGCGAGATATCCGAAGATCGCGAACTTGCCTACACGCGTCTCGTGGCGATGTGGGACCAGCAGCTTCGGCATCAAGACGACTATGGGATCGTCGGCATGGATGGTGACGGCACTGACCCGATCTACTACAAAGCGCACCGCGCCCTCGACGATCTGTTCAACCGCCGCGTCATCGAGGATCCGATGTTCCACTCATCGCAGAGGTCGCAATGGACGCAGATGGCGGACGTCATCGCCTGGTCAGGCTTCACGCACCTGTGGAAGCACGACTCGAACGAGTTCGCGTGGAACTGGTACGACGACTACCTGCGACCGAAGAACCCGATGAGCGACCCCATCGACCTATCGACACTGCCGTAAAAAGGGGCTAGACCCGCTAATCCACGTATGTGGGGCGGGTCTGCTCCTTCACCTTACCGCAGAATGTTCCGCTTCGGAAGCGGGGTCACCGCCCCATATCGGTGCGCTGCACCTTCGGTGATCGCGACCGGTTCGGCCGGGCCTTGGCACTTTGGCGCTGCTGCGCCTTCACCGCTTCGGTGGCCGGCTTGGCCTGGCTGACGTCGGCGGCCATCTTCGCGCTGACGGCTTCCTTGCCGACGCCGCGCTGTTCGAGCTTGTCGGCGTCGCGCTCTCGGCGCTCTGCGGAGTCGTACAGCGGCTCGGCCTTCTCGCGGGTCGCGTCGGCGCGGTTCTGCTCGCGCTCGGCCTGCGCCTGGGCCTGCTCCCGCTCGCCCTCGTCGGGAGCGACGTCGGCGCTCGTCCGGGCCGCTTCGGCCGCGCGGTCTGCCTCGTCGGCCTGCCGGGAGAGTGCGACCGCCTCGGCCTGTTCGGTGGCGCTGCGCTGCCGCTCGGTGTCCGACTGCCGGCGTAGCTGCTCGGCCTCGACGGCCGCCTGGACGGCCGCGGGATCGGCGCCGGTGTTGTTCACGTCGACGCCGTAGCGGGTGCGGAGCTCGTCGCGGATGCGGCCCTCCGCGCGCACCGCTTCGGGGTCTTCCGATCCCCACGCGCGCGCCGTGATGAGCGCGCCGCCGATCTGCTCCGGTGTGGCTCGGTCCCACCAGTCGGAGCGGTAGACGCTTCCCAGCTCGACGCGAGCTGCGCGCTTCTCTGCCTCGAACCGTGACGACAGTTCGCGGGCTTCCTGCTCGCTCTGCGCCTGCGCTCGTCGAGCTGCGTCCTCGCGGGCGCGTGCGAGAGCTTCACCGATCCGCCCCGCCGCGGTGACGGCGATGCGGAGCTGCCCGTCGAATGCCTCCTCGATGCCGTCGCTTTCATCGGCCATGATCTGACTCCTTCCTCATCGCTCCGGTCCGCGATCTGCGCCCGGCTTCGTCGTAGTGCGCGGCCGCGCGGGGTCCACCTGTGCGGGGACCGGCGAGCCCGTGGTCTTGCTGCGGTTCTCCTCCGCGCGCTGCATCTTGTCGAGCGCTTCCTGCACGGATGCGTCGACGATCGCGGAGCGGTCGACCTTCGGTGCGGTCGCCGTGGTGGTCGACGTCGACGCGGCCGCGGGCGTCGCTTCGAGCTGGCGGCGCACGTTCATCACGCGCTCACGCACGGCGGTGGCGACGTTCGCTGCCTGGCGCGCCTCCCCCGCCGCTTTGGCGGCGTCGTAGACGGCCTGGGAGAGGTTCATGAGCTGGCGCAGGAGTGCGAGCTGCGCGGCCGTCCCCTGGCCGCCTCGCGCGACGCTGGCGAGGAGCATGGTCGCGCCCGACATGGCGACCCGGCCGGCGCGCTGCGGCTTCACCGGACGACGGTAGGTCTGCGCCGACTTCGCCAGTGCGTCGGATGCCTCGGCCAGGTCGCCGGGCGTCTCCTCGACGGCATTCGACCATGCCGCGAATGCACCCGCGGTCTGTCGTGCGACGGTCGACCAGGTGTCGCGGTCGTCGAGCGGGACGGAGCGCAGTTGCTCGCGGAGCTGCGCGACTTCCTCGGTGTGCCGCTGCCACAGCTCGGGGTCCGGTTCGCGCATCTCGCGACCAGGTGCGGCGGGCCGGCGGCCGCGCTTCGCCGCCTGCCATTCGGCGGCCGCCTCGGTCGCTCCCGCGGCGGTGTCGGCCCATCCCTCGCGGAGCCTCGGCAGAGTGAGGTCGCGGCCCATCTGACCGCCGCCGTACCAAATCGGACGCTCGCCGTTCGTGGGTCGGCTCGCTACCGAGTAGCCGGTGATGACGTCCGTCGTCCCCTCGGCAAACCGCGGCCGCACGAGGACACCGGAGCGGCGTAGCCGGCGCACGAACTCGGCTTCGTTCTCGCTCGCGCCGGCCGCCGCTCGGACCCTGCGCGCCAGGTCGTTCCGGGGTGCGTTCAGTCGCACCTCTGCGGTGATGCGCGCCTGGCGTTCCTTCGGGTCGAGGCGGTGCCATTCGGGCTGCTCTCCCCCGATGCGCGCCGCGTGCTGCTCGTACTTGCGCTGCGCGATCAGCGCCGATCGTTCCTCCACGCGGGCCTGCTCGGCGGGGCTGTAGCCGCGCGTCGCGCGCTCGCCCCTCGTCGACTCCAACTGCTCCAAGCCGTACTTCACTTCGAGGGCGCGTGCGGCGTTCTGCGCGCGCTGGTAGTCCAGGTGCGTTGATGCTTTCGTGCCGTCCTCGCGAACGAGATTCACGGCGATGTGCACGTGGTCGTTCCCCGCCTGCGACAGCCCGTGTCGGATCGCGACCCAACGGCACGGGGCCTTCGTCCCGTCGTTGTCGTCGAACCCCATCGCGGACACAAAGTCCTGCGCGATCGCGGCCCACTCCTGATCGGTGCGAATGCCCTCCTCGGCGCGCAGCGACAGTGAGGCGTGCCACACGTGGCCGCCGTTCACGTCGACGCCCATAGCGGTGCGCGGGCGGTCCAGGTGGCGCGCGATCGCCTTCGCGTTTTCGCCGCTCAGCTCGGCGTCGTCGTACCACGCCATCAGCGCGTGATCGCCGGCCACCAGGTGCGGCTCCGTGTGCTCGTTGTGGCGACCGCCGCCGACGAGGTAGGACACCAACCCGGCCATGCGATCGCCGCGCGTGACGTTCGGCATCATGACAGGCTCAGCTCGTCCACGGCTGCGTCGATGCGCTCCGCGACACGTCGCACCGCGGCGAGCGTGGCGTCCGTCTCCGCATGCCGCTGACCGGTCGCGTTGGTGGCCTTCGCGATCTGGTTGACGTTGTTCGACACGGCGGCCAACAGCCGGTGTAGCTCGAACAGCTTCCCGATCGCGTTGCGCCGCTCGGTGACCGTCTCCCCCGTCTCGGATGCGAGCGTTGTCTCGACTAGCAGCCGCGGGATCGTAACCCGCTGAGCGAGCGCGAGGCGCAGCAGCCGGCCCTCCTCCTCGGCGGTCACCTTCACTTCGTGCTTGTGCTGCCGACCTCCGGGGGCGTTCGCACGCCGACGCCGCTCCGGCCGGGGCTCGGTAGCCGTCTCATCTGACATGCGATCCCCTTCCTTCGGCCCAGCGCAGCGACCCCGCCCCGTGCGGGGACCACACGTCCAGTGTGCCGCACCCGTCGACGGCTGTCGAGGGGTCAAGCCCACTTAGCCCTGCTAAGTGTTTAGCTTGCTCCGTCTGGGACTCCATTCGGGCTCACTCACGTCGACAGACGGGGGTGGTCGAGGCTTCGCCTCGGCGTGCTTTTGATGTGCCAACAGACGTCGACGTGCGGCGCTGCACTTCGTACGATGAGTGCATGGCTACGCAACTGACACCAGAGGAAGCAATCGAGCGCGCACGGCGTCTACAGGATGACCGCTTGACAGCGGTTCGTACCGTCGCGGAGGCGCGGCAAGCGCTGACCGATGTGCGCGACGAGACGTCGCGCGAGCTGGCTGATCTACAAGCGCGGATCGCTGAGCGGATCGCGACCGCGGAGCGCGAGGACGTGCGCGCCTATTCGGCCGCTCTCAGTGCCGGATGGTCTGCGGACGAGCTGCGCAAGATCGGGTTCTCTGAGCCCGATAAGAAGGCGCGCACGCGGCGTCGGTCGACGCGCAAGCCGGCGGCTAGCTCGGCTCCCGCGGCGGCTGACAACTCGCATTCGGAGGCTTCTACGGAGGGGTGATCGCACGCACGGTTTCCGCCCCACGTTCCGCTGTGCGGCGTGGGGCTTTCGTGTGTCCCGCGTTGCGGGGTTGCACTCCGCTCCCGAGCCCGTCAAGGGCGCTTCGCGTCCCTTCGGGAGAGCCCTCTGGGCTCCCCTTGACCGCCTCTCCGCTGCGTGCAAGGCGGCAAGTGTTCCGACGAAAGCCGGCAGCTCGGCGTACCGCCGAACTTCCTACTTTCATCGGACACACAACAAGGGAACTGGGATCACATCATGGCTGAAACGAACGGTTCAATCGCGGTGCAGGTAGCGCGTCGAATCCGGCGCGTGCTCGACACTCGGAATCAGTCGGTCGAGTGGCTCGCGGATGCCACCGGGATCAAGCTGCGCACCCTCACACGTCGCGTCCACCTGACCAAGCCGGCCGGTCTCACCGTCGACGAGCTGAACGCGATCGCGGGCGCTCTGCAAGTAGCTCCGGGCGTCCTGCTCCGTGACGACCAGGACGGTGCTATCGCGTTGTTCGAGTGAGTTCCTAATCCGGCTTGCTGAGAGCGCGAGCGACGGTCGATTTCCCCACGCTGAGCACTCCGGCGATGTGGTCAAGGCTCGCATTCTCCGCGCGCATCCGCCTGGCCTGTGCGATCTTCTCCGGCGTCATCTTCGACGGCCGGCCACCGACTCGACCCTGCGACTTCGCGTGAGCGAGGCCCGCATCGTGTTCTCCCGGATGGTGTCGACGCGGAGCTGCGCGAACACGGCCACCATGCCGAACAGGGCGCGGCCCATCGGGCTTGTGGTGTCGATCATCGGCTCCGTGAGGCTCTTGATGTTCACGCCCCGGCGGTCGAGGTCGTGCAGCGTCTCGATGATGATCCGCTCCGTCCCTCCCAGCCGGTCGAGGCGGCGCACCAGAAGGGTGTCGCCCTCCCGGAGGTAGTCGAGGCACGCGCGCCACTGCGGGCGGTCAGCGATGCGGCTGGACTCGCCGTGGTCGACGAACACTCGCGAAGCGCCGGCCGCGCGGAGCTCAGCCTCCTGAGCGGCGGGGTTCTGCTCACGCTTCGACACGCGGGCGTAACCGACGACGTTCGTCATCCCTCGGCCTCCTGCTGCTCTCGTGCCCGCCGCTCCTGCTCGGCGGCGAGCTGGTCATAGATCGGGGTGCCCTCCCCGCGTGTGCGCGATCGCTTCACGTCGAATGCTGTCTGCGCGCGCTCGGGCTCGGTCATGGTCATTCCGACCGCTCCCCCGGTCGGAGCGGTAGCCGGCGGTGCCCCGGCGGGCCTGGGTGCCCTGCTGCGGGGTCTGCCTCGTCGCTTCGGCCGCGGAACGCGGGTAGGACGCGCTCAGTGCGGAACGCACCTGAGCGGCCCGATCGGGGCCGGCCTGCGGTGCGCTGCGCTCGACGGTCACCGCGGCGAACACCGGCACGAGCGACGTCGGGTCGGGCGCGTAGGCGTACAGGTCAGGGCGGCTCAGCGCCGATCCCGCGTTCCACTGCTCCGGGCTCACGCGGGCGAAGTCGAACCGGTACGGCGACTGCTCGGCCACGTGCGCCATGAACACCTTCGACGTGCGTCCGTTGCCCTCCCGGAACGGATGGGCCTGGTTGACATACGCGAACACGGTCGAGGCGGTGGCGATGAAATCGTTCCGGCTGAGCTTGCCCCAGTCCGTCGACGTGACGAGCTGCTGCACGTCCGACAGATACCGGTCGACCTCGCCCGTCTTGACGTCACCGAAGCCTCGCCCCGGACCCTTCGACATGTTCACGGTGCGGTACTCCCCCGCCCACTCGTAGACGTCCTGGAACAGGTGCCCGTGGATCGCGCGTAGGTGCGCCCCGTCGTACGCTCGCGGCACGTCGGCCTCGCCGTTGCCGAGCTGCACGGCCCGCACGGTCGTGTCGGTGTACTCCATCCGAGCCAGCACCTGAGCGTCGCGCTCGTCGTAGAGGTTGCGGAGCGTCCCGATCCCCGTCAGCGGGTCGATCGTGTCGGGGTAGAAGTACGACTCCCAGCTATCGAACTGGGATGCCACGTCAGCTGCCGGCGCCGACGACGCCGGCAGCGCGGCGAGCGGCAGCGTGGCCGCGTCGACGGTACTCCGCGAGGTCGATCGCCCCGCGGGTGTAGTCGGTCACGTTCTCGACGTCCTCGCGGGTCGGGGTGAACCCTTCGTGCCATCCCGCGGCGAGGGCCTGGCGCACGCTGTCGCGCTGCGTCTCGTCGAGCTGCGCGAACAGCTCCGGCCACTGCTCCTCGACGGTGAACGTCTCAGCCACGATGGGCTCCCTTCGTCTCCCTACAGTCTACCGTTTATCCCGAAAACGGTCTATAGGAGGTTTCGGCACACTGCGTCATCAGTGAAGCGCCAGAGTCATTGACCGGACGTCGGGCCGAGCGCTTTGCGGCAGCGACCGGAAGCCAGCGCCTTCATAGGTGCGGACGGCCGGGTGGTTGTCCGCGATGACGTTCAACCGCAACTCGTCTGCGCCGAGCGCACGAGCGGTCTGGACCGTCAAGCCGACAAGCTCGCGCCCCAACCCCCGGCCGCGTTGCGCCGGATCGATCACCACTCGGCCCAGCCGCGCGATTCGGTCGACAACAGTGAGGTCGAAATGACCGACCGGCTGTGTGCGCTCGTCCAGCACCATCCACGCCGTCAAGCTCTCGTCGGCATCCATCGCCGCTAGCTGCTCGATGGTAAGTGGCCACACCAAACGAGGTCCAGTGAAGAAGTACAGCGCGCCCGCATCCGGAATCCATCCGACCACCGTCGACAAGTCGACTTCGGTACGGCGACGAACACTGAGCACAAGCCCATCATCCTCGACCCGAAAACGGTCGGGTGGGCGATTCGGCACAGATCGGTTTCGGCACAGGGTTTCGGCACGGCGTGTCGACGTCGCCGCGGTGCACCTGGCCCTCGTGCCGGAATCGATCGATTGTGGGACGGCAGACAGCCTCATACGGGGTACCGGATTCTCACTTCAACCAGCGACCGAAGATGTACATGTTCGACCAGGCGACAGTGTCTCCCGGTGATCCGCTCTCGGTGACGCTGACGATCTCGTATCCGTTTTCGTTCAATAGCTGAACAGCTTCCGCCACCGAACGGGCAACCTCCACCCCATCAATTCCCGAGAACGTCCAAGAAGCGTCAGAACGAGAACGTCTCTCGAACCGTCCGTAGATGACGACGTTCTCGGGCGTTCGGGCCATGACCTCGTTTTCCAGAGCTTGCCGCTCGCCCTCGATGTAAGCAATCGAGTCGGCGGTGTAGCGGGCGTCGTCACGCTGGTCGGGCAGCCACGTTTCGGTGATGGCGAAGCGAAGCCCGGGGCCGAAGGGAAGTTGAACGGAGACCTCATCCCGCTCGTCCCTGTAGCCGGCGATCGGCCAGATCGCGTGCCGGCCTTCATGCATGAACTCAAGAGCGGCCGTCTCGATCGTTTGAGCCAGCTCGTCGGAGATGGCGATGACAAGGCTGTCGTAGTGCAGGTGCTTCATCCCTGAACATAACCACAGCCGACCGGCATCAGTCGCTGAAACCAGCAAACGCCGAAAACGATCGATCTAGACACGCTCAACGGGGGTCGTCGCAGCCTACGTCGCGGTGTCGGCGCTCCGTCCCACAGTCGGTTGAGTGCGGCTACACCAGGGCGCGCTCAGAGGGGCGCTCCGCGCTCTTCACCGGACGACCGCGGCCACGCTTCTTCACGCCGGCGCGGTCAAGGAGACCGCGCACCCGCTGAATGCTGTAGCCAGTGTCCGTCGCAAGTTGTTGGATGCTGGCGCCACGCTCGTACTCGTCGGCGAGGATCGCACCTATCCGGTGGGCTAGCCACTCGCTTGTTCGCTCGTGAGGCTCCAGCTGCGGCACCCGCTCGATTCCGCCGCCGCCATAACCTCGGTGAACCTGCCCCTTAGGGGTGACTTCCTGGTCCGCTTCGTTGCCCCATGCGCTCCAGCCCTCGCGTGCGTATCGGGCGAACAGCTCTAGGTATGGGCCGGGGCTGCATGACTCAATGAGGTCGTACTGCTCGTCTGGCTTGCGGCTGTGCTCTCGCTTCCGTGTCTCGATCATGTTCACCGTCGACCGGGCGGGTGCCAGGGTCCGCATCGAACCCTTGACGCCGAACAGGATCGGCTCGGTTACGTTTCGGAAGTAGAAGCCGACGCCTCGCCCATCTGGTCCGCCATCCTTGCGCCGCTTCGCCCACACGATGTTGCTGACGTACCGGAACCCCACGCCTGCAGAACTTCGATCCCCTCGAGTAGCAGCGCGTTGGGAACCCAGAGGTAGAGGTGTGCGTTCTTTGCCGTCACCTCTCCGACCGGCAGCCCTTTGATGTCGTCGAGGTCCATCGTTCCGTAGCGATCCAGCCGGCGGTGTTCTGGAGCCACCTTCCCTGTTCGGTTGGCGAAACGCCACGGCGGGTCAGCCAGGACTGTCTGGAAGCCGCCGTCCACCGTGGGGAGAGGGGCAATGTCGGGGAGGTCTGCCATGCTGTCGATCGTGGGCACACGTAGATCCTACGCCCTAAAGATCTAAAGCGGTGGCATTGGATCTTTGATTTCGGCCGCCGCGCACCAGCTTCGCTTGCTGTGTCAGCTGTCGGAGTCGTCGTCCGTTAGCAGCTCCGGTGCGATCGCTGGAGAGTGCACTAGTCCCATGCGGTGCCCGAGCCTTTCGGGTGTCTCACCTGCACCGACGGAGTTGGCCAGTTCGATGATCGCCGAGTCGAGGTCGTCCGGCCAGCGGTAGAGACGATCAGTGATGGCTATGGCGAGGATCGGGCATCCGCCACCGTCGCCCCGCTTCACTCTGGGAACCAGCTTCTCGAAGTTTGACGTGGTGCTGGTTCCGAGTGGGTCGTTCGGGGTCTTAGTGAGGCGCCGCTGCCAATCCTCTGACCAACCTGCACCGCTGGCGATCTCCTTGCTCCGCGCGATGGTCTCGACCCACAGCTCCCGCATCCCGGTCACGGTGCGCGTGAGTATGATCCCCGCGTCTAGGGCGCCGCCGTCGTAGAGGGCACGGAAATTTCCGAAGTCTCGATCGAGGTTCCCATCCTTCGGGTTCCACTCAACATCCAGCCCGATGCGACCGCGGACGTTGTCGATCTTGTGTCCGCCGTACTCGTTTCGGCTCAGTCGCCGGAGCTTCGCCGTCTCCCCCGCTGCTCGGTACGGCTCAAGCGTGAGGGTCGTCGTCAGCTCCTGGTCGTAACGACCTTCCCGCCATCCCAGCTCCCGGAACGCTTCATCCAGCTCAAGTGAGATGAGGTGCTTCGATCCGCCCGGCCGCACGATTCGTTCGACATCGAAACTGAAGTGCGACAGCACAGCGCAAAGCTGCTCAAACTCCTCCGGGTGCGTAGAGGCGATTAGCGTCGCAGCGTTGCGTGTTTCAGCGAACTCATACCGATCAAGGAGGTGCGACGGCATGACAGTGCGCCAGGATTCGGTGAGCTCCACGCGACTACCGTATGCCACAGGTCGGCTGCCTCACGTTTCTGGCATGACGGCACGAACCGAGACTTCGTCGCGCCGTAACGATCGTTTTTGGTCGTAGCGGGCCGATCGTTTTCGGCGCTGCCGACGGGGCACCGCGGAGAGCAGCTTGAGCTAGAGGTAGGGACGAGGGATCGATTTGAGTGCCGAGATTGTAGATGCCAATTCTGTTGGTCGACGCCCTACGTGAGCTAGGGCGTGTCTCTTAAAGCCTTGAGCCAGATGGTGATGGCGCGTAGGACGACGCCGCCGCGATAGGTCAGGGCGAGTTTGTCGTAGCGGGTGGCCAAGGCGCGCCATTGCTTGAAGATGTTGAATCCGCGCTCGACGACGTTGCGGCGCTTGTAGGCCTCGGTGTCGTAGGTGACCGGGCGACCACCCTTGGCGCCGCGGCGCTTGCGGTTGGCGATCTGATCATCGCGTTCGGGGATGACGGCCTGGATGCCGCGCCGGCGCAACAGCTTGCGGTTGGCCCGGGAAGAGTAAGCCTTGTCACCCAGCGCCCGGTCGGGCCTGGTGCGTGGCCGGCCCCCACCCAGGCGCGGTACCCGCAGGGCGTTCATCACGTGCTCGAACATCGGGGAGTCCCCGCCCTGCCCGGGCCCGAGCAGCATCACCAGCGGCCGCATGTTCCCGTCGCACAGGTGGTGGATCTTCGTCGACAGGCCGCCGCGGGAGCGGCCGATGGCGTGATCAGGCGGCTCGATGCGCAGATTCGTGTAATTCGTCAGGTCCCCCTGTGTCCCGGGGCAGGTTGGTGGCGTGCTGATGGGCGCGGTTGATCGTGGAGTCCACCGAGACTTCCCAGTCGATCAGCCCGGCGGCGTCGGCATGGGCCAGCAGGACGCTGTGGATCTTGTCCCACGTCCCATCACCGCTGAAGCGGCGGTGCCGCTTCCACACCGTCTGCCACGGCCCGAAGCACCCGGGTAAGTCCCGCCACGCGATCCCGGTCCGGTAGCGATAGATGATGCCCTCCACCACGGTGCGATGATCGGCGAACGGCCGACCACGACGCCCCTGCGAGGACGGCATCAACGGAGCAATCAGCTCCCACTGCGCATCAGTCAGCAACTCCGTTCGAGACACACACCGAGCGTTCCAGCGACCAGCCCAAACCTTTGGGAGACACGCCCTAGTCGCTTTCCAGGAGAACTGGCTCTTCGCGCGGATGGCGAGCGACGTCTTGCCGAGTCTTTCCAGGATGATGATCGGGTTCATCGGCGCTGTGGTCATCGGCGTGGTCGTGGGGTTCGTTCTCGGTCAGGCGCACCGCCTCCAGGCGATGTTCGCACCCGTGCTCGAGTTCCTGCGCGCGATCCCTGCGGTCGCGTTGATTCCCCTCGTCATCATCGTGCTGGGCCTCGACGACACCGCGAAGGTGATTCTGATCACCTTCATCTGCCTCTGGCCCGTGCTCCTCAATACCGAAGCTGCAATCAGAGGAATGGACCCCGGACTGCGCGAGACCGCCCGGGTGTACGGCATCCACTGGTTCCGCTACGAGTTGCAGGTCGCACTTCCCGCGGCAGCTCCGCAGATCTTTGCCGGAATGCGCACGAGTCTTTCGCTCGCGCTCATCATGGTCGTCGTGAGCGAGATGATGGCGGGAGGCAACGGGATCGGCGTCTTCGTTCTTCAGTCGCAGAGGTCGTTCGCGATCACGGACATGTGGTCGGGCATCGTGCTCATCGGGATCTTCGGGTACGTGTTCAACCTGCTGCTCATCGTCGTCGAGAACCGGGTGCTCGCGTGGCACCACGGCGCGAACACCGCCGTGGAGTGACACCGCGGTCGAGAGGACGCCCTCACACCTCGATGCCGCCGCACCACACACGCAGAACGCGACGCGCGGCAGCGATGTCGGTGAGCGGATCGCCGTCCACCAGCACGAGGTCGGCTCGCAATCCGGGGGTGATCGCCCCCCGATCGTCGAGTGAGAACGCGTGCGCGGCCGTCGAGGTGGCAGCGCGCAGCGCTTCGGCTGTTGACAGGCCGGCGTCCACGAGCAGAGCGAGTTCGTCGTGCATGCTCTCGCCGTATGGCGGCATTGCCCGTTCGAGGAGCCCGATGTAGGCGTCTTCGTCGTGCATGCTCTCGCCGTATGGCGGCGATGCCCGTGTGAAGGACCCGATGTTGGCGTCGGTGCCGGCCAGGACCGGAACGCCCGCGGCATGCATCGCGCGCGTGCTCTCGTGGGCGTGTGCATAGCTCACACCGGGAACGCCCGCTGCGGTGAGATTCGCGGCGACGCCTTTCATCGTCGTCAAGGTCGGGATGAACACCGTGCCCTGGGCGAGCATCGTCTCAGCCGTCGCATCGTCGAGCGCGCGGTCGAGTGGAGCATGGGTGATCATGTCGGCCCCCGCAGCGAGGCTCATACGCACAGCTTCGTACAGGGCTGCGTGCGCGATGACCTTGAGCCCCCGCGCGTGCGCAGCAGCCACGAGTGCATCGAGCACGTCCTGGGTGGGACCGGGCAGATCGGCGATGATCTTGATGTAATCCACCCCGTCTGCCACCTGCACCTCGACGAACCGCTCCGCCTTGTCGGGGGAATCGACCAGCGCGACGTCCGGATAGGTCGGAATGCGGCTGTGCGTGCTGCCCTGAGATGTCGCCGCCATGCCGGCGGTGCGGAAGTCAGCGACTCCCCTCAGTCCCCGCAACGACTGGAACTGTGATGCGGGCCATGTCGCCATGTCCAGGCCGGTGGTGACACCGTACGTGGCGAGCGTCTCGAGGGACTCGCGCCCCTTCAGGTGCATGTGACAGTCGATCAGGCCAGGAAGGAGCACCGTACCTTCCGCGTTGACGACAGCGGCACCGACGACGACCGCATCCGCTGATACGTCACCGATGCGCCCGTCGGGCTGGACGACGACCGTCGTGGGGGCGCTCAGACTGTGTCCGTCGAAGACCCTGGTGTTCGTGATCGCGGTCGCAGAGACTGCGCCGAGCGTGGAATCCGTCATGAACTGCTCCGTTCGAGGAGATGTAGATACGAGACATTATTGTTCACGGGCTGACTACTCTCCCGCCGACGCGTTGACGGCGGCGAGCTGCTCGTCGGGGGTCATGTTCATGAACGCCTCGAGCATCTCGGGAGTCATCTCGTAGACGGTCGGGAACTGCCCGATCGGCACGACGGAGTGCAGCACCCGGTCGCCGTAGACGTGCACGAGGTTGTAGGACTGGCCGCCGTCCTGGCCGCGGGCACCGGGGTAGGCGACGGCGAGGTCCTGCGTGTAGCAGGTCGCCGACGCGACCGACACGGGCACGCCCGCGAACGTGCTGGTGGTCGAGTAGTGCAGGTGACCGCCCAGGATGCCGCGCACGTCGGTGCCCCGGATGACCTCGGCGAGGCGCTCCTGGTCGCGCAGCTCGACCAGGGCGATGAGCCCGATCGGGCTCGGCACGGGCGGGTGGTGCAGCGCGATGAGGGTGCCGTCGGGCGCGGGGACTTCGAGCTCGCGGCGCAGCCACGCCAACTGCTCGTCGCTGATCTCGCCGTGGTGCTGCCCGGGCACCGTCGAGTCGAGCGCGATGATGCGCAGACCGTTGACGTCGTAGACGCGGTCGACGGGCTCGGACTGGTCGGCCTCCTCGTCGAGCAGGCCGCGGCGGAACGCGACGCGCTCGTCGTGATTGCCCATCACCCAGATCACCTGGGCACCGAGCTTCTCGGCGGCGGGCTCGACGATGGCCCGCAGGCGCTCGTAGGCGTCGGGGCGGCCGGTGTCGGCGAGGTCGCCGGTGAACACGATCGCTTCGGGGCGGGCGTTGGCCTTGGTGAAGCCGTCGAACAGCTCTGCGAGGTTCTTGTCACTGTCGATGCGCTCGTGCAGCAGGTCGCCGTCGCCCACGAAGTGGGTGTCAGAGACATGCAGGATGAAGTGCTCGGGAGCGGGATGCTGGCTCGCGATGTGCGACATGGTGTGTGTTCCTTCCGATCAGACCGCGGTGGCGGCGGGGTCGATGATCACGGCGGTGAGACGCTCGAGCTCGGTGGGGGTGAGTCCGTGGGCGAGGAGGTAGGCGCTGATCGACCCGTGCTCGCGGTCGATGCGCTCGAGCAGCGCCTCGAGCACCTCGGCGGGGCTCTCGGTGATGAGTTCGACCATTCCCGCGGTCAGTTCGATGCCGCGCTGTTCGAAGACGGCGGTCATCGCGTCTGACCACTCGCCGCGCAGGTTCTCGGCGGTGGCGGCGTAGTCGGCCACGACGTCGTCGCGGTCGACCCCGGCGGCGGCGAGCGCGAAGGCCACGACGAGACCGGTGCGGTCTTTGCCGGCGGTGCAGTGCACGAGCACCGCGTCGTCGTCGTCAGCCGCGATGATCACCCGGATCGCGTCGACCAGCTGCGCCCCGCGCTCGTCGACGATGTGGTCGTAGACGGGCACGAGTCCGACGTGCGTGGTGGCCTGCGCGGCCGGGTCGGCGTCGTCGAACACGGGCAGGTGGTGCACGGTGACCTCGAGCCCGTCGACCGCGCTCGGCGCTGTGGCGCGCTCGTCGCCGCCGCGCAGGTCGATGATGTGGGCGACGCCGATCTCGGCCAGCCGGTCGCGACCGGTCGCGTCGATGCGGTGCAGAGCATCTGACCGCAGCAGCTTGCCCCACCGGCTGGTGCCGCCGGCTGCACGGTAGCCGCCGGTGTCGCGCAGGTTGTAGAGGCCGGCCACGGCGTGGCGACGCTCACGAGGCGCCGCGGTCGCGGCATCCGGCGACGAAGCGGCCGCGGCATCCGTCGCCGAAGGCGTCAGGTCGAGGTCGATGGTCATTCGATCAGCCCCTGCGCGCGCTCGGCGGCCTCGGTCATAGTGGCGGCCGGGTCGGCGCCGTAGAAGACCGCGTCTTCGATGGCGGTGGCGAGCACCTGGTCGACCTGGGCGTAGCTGTCGCCGGGGTACGACACCCACGGCTCGAGCGCGTCGAGCTGCTCGAGGTTGGGCTTCACGAGCGGGTTGGCTTCGACCCAGTCATAGAGCGGTCCGCCCTCGTCGGCCATGCTGCTGCGCAGCGGTAGGTACCCGATCTGGGTCGAGATGATCTCGTAGGCGCGGGGGCTGGTCATGAACTGCATGAGCTCCCACGCGGCGGCCTGCTTGGCGGGGTCGGTGGCGAACATCGCGAGGAACGAGCCCGAGTTGGTGGGCACGACCGCCTGGTCTCCGAACGCGGGCAGGGTGTGAGCGTCGAGGGTCCAGCCACCGGCCTCGGCGCCCATCATGAACGCGCCCTGCAGGGCCGAGCTGTTGACGTGGATCGCGGTCTTCCCCTGCGCGAACGCCTCGTACTGGCTGGTGAAGTCCTCGTTGGTGAGCACGCCGTCCTCGTACATCTCGGTGAAGGTCGCGACCGTATCGATCGCGGCGTCCGAGCCGAACTCGATCGTCGTGCGGTCATCGCTCAGCACCTGGGCGCCGTTCGAGAGGAAGAGGCCCTGCATGCACCAGCTGCCGCCGGTGATCACGCACGACGCGCTCATCGAGGGGGCACCGGTGGACTCGGTGATCTGCGCGGCGGCGTCTTCGATGATCAGGTCGATATCACTGACGGCGGCGGTGCTCTTGAAGGAGCGACCGACACCAGAGAGCTGGATCGTTCCCATGAGTCGCCTTCTGCAAGCGACCTGACGAACCGGGGCCTTCCCGCGAAATCCGCTTGCAGAGCTATTGCAATCGAGGAAAGTGAATTTCCTGCAAACGGAGTGTCAACGCCCATCGCCGTGGTCGATAACGTCTGGCACGTCGGATGCCTCGGCGTCGGAGCCGTCGTCGGCGACGATGTCGAGCACCTCTTCGCGCACCGCGAGGCGCGCGCGGTCGGCGGCGTCGCTCATGCGGTCGGCGACGGCGATCTGCAGGGCGTTGAGCACGAGCAGCTGTACGAGCCCGCTGCCGAGAATGCCTTGATCCCACGCCTGGAAGCGCGCACCGGCGACGAGCAGGTGGTCGGCGCGGGTGGTGAGCGGGGTACGGGCGAAGCTCGTGACCCCGATCACGGTGGCGCCGGCGTCGACGGCGGCGTCCGCAACCGCGAGGGTCACCGAGTTGGCGCCACTCGAGCTGACGATGAGGCACACATCACCGGGGGCGAGCACGCGGGCGGTGAGGTGGGCGACCACGCCGTCAGCGGGCGCTTCGCAGGGCCGGCCGTTGACGGCGAACGCGACGGCCGACGCCTGGGCGGCGGCGTGCGAGGCGCCGGTGCCCGAGATCAGCAGGCGCGGCGCGCGGGCGATGGCGTCGGCAGCGGCGTCGAACGCGACCGGGTCGATCGAGGCGAGCGCGGTCTGCAGCATCCCACCCGCCCCTCGGCCAGCCACCGCAGAAAGCCCTCGGTGCCGGCGGGTGCGTCGGGCGCGGCGGTGGCGTCGGCGGCGAGGTCACGCACGAGCAGCATGCGCAGGTGCTGAAAGCTGCGCAGCCCCAGCGCCTGGGCGGTGCGGCTGACGGTGGCCGGCGACGTGTTGGCGGCTTCGGCGAGGTCGGCGCCCGACATGTCGACCACGTCGTGGGGTCGCTCGGCGCAGATGCGGGCGACGCGCTGCGCGCTCGGTACGAGCGACGGCAGGATCGAGAGGATGTGGTCGATGGTTCCGCCGAGCGGCGGCTCGTTGAGGGGCGAGTTCATGTAGCCGGTGATCACCTTTCGGGTTCGCCGCACATCGTATGGGCGCAATGCGACCACGACCCCAACCATAGGTGAACGCAGCGTTCATCGCCTCCGCTATCCGCGAAAGGCAATTTCATGACCTCCCTGCGTCCGCTCGAGCTCCCGAACAGTGCCATGCCCGCAAGGAAGTCGGCCAAGGGTGACTCGACCGAAGACGCCCACCTCGAGCGCCGCGATGGCGCCTACGATGACCGTCCGTGCGAGCCAGAGCCACGTGATCTGTCGATCCCGGCGGTCAAGCGCTCGAACGTTCCGCACGTCGATGTTCCGCTGGCGGGGGCGCCGGGGCAGCAGACACCGGTAACCAACGACGCGAAGAAGCCTGCCACGACGATGACGCCCGCAGCGCGGAACCAGAGGGCGGGGGCGACGCGCGAAACTGATCCTGCTCATGGCCCGATCAGACCGATGGCCACTCAGACGTGAAAGGGGAGACATCGCGTAGATGTATGAGGCCAGGACGTTGTTGACGTGTAGCGGCGTCGCGGCTGCTGGTGGCTGGCCGTCGTGTGCGCCGTGGGGTCGGTGATAGTTGTAGTGGTGGTTCCAGACTTCGAGCGCGGCCGATCGTTCGCCGTCGGAGTGCCAGGTGCGGGCGTAGAGGAACTCTTCGGCGAGGATGCGGTTGTAGCGCTCGACTTTGCCGTTGTGGCGCGGGTGTAGGGCGTGATGCGCTGGTGGCGAGCAGCACCGACGGCGTCTGCGAAAGCGTGTGCTCGGTAGCAGGAGCCGTTGTCGGTGACGATCCGCTCGATATGAGTGATGCCATGGGCAGCGAACCAAACTCGGGCGCGGTCGAGGAACGAGACAGCGGTCGTGGCTTTCTCGTCGGGCAGTGCTTCGGTGTAGGCCAACCGCGAATATCCGTCGATCGCGGAGTGAAGGAACACATAGCCGGTTGTCGTGCCGCGGGTCTTGGTCCGGGCGACCGCTTTCGCTTTTGCGCTGCCTTTCCCGTGCACGCGCCAGCCGCCTCCATCGGGGATACGGCCGGTCTTCTTCACGTCGATATGGACCATGTGACCGGGACGTTCAGCGATGATCTTCTGCGTTTCGCGGTTGGTTTCGCCGTTCGGATCGATGAACCTCCGACGGCTCAGTCCCAGCTGCGCGAGTAGCCGGGTGACAGTGCGCCGGCTGAGCTGGCTTCCGTCTTGACCGAGTTCAAATGCGATCCGCGACGCCGACCACTTGTGCTCTCGTCGCATCGACTCGATCCGCTGTACGAGCCTGCCCGGCGTCGCGGTCGGCTGCCGATCAGGCGTTGAGGAACGATCGACGAGTCCTGCCTCCCCGAACCGGTTATAACGGTTGACCCACTTTGATGCGGTGGCGCGCGAGATGCTCATCTCGGCGGCGACGTGCGCGATCGGCCGCGTACGGCAACGCTCGATCAGCCTCCTGCGCCCTTCGACCGTGAGAGGCGCATTGCGATGCACCTTCGCGTTCACCGAGCGCTCACGACCGTCATGCCGTGCCCACTCTGGCGGGTGGCGCAAGCGCCTCACGCAAAGCTTCCTTCGCTCGCTGGTAACGCCCGCGAGCTGTGGAGGACGGGATCTCGAGCAGTGTCGCCGCGTCGGTGATCGAGAAACCATCCCAGTGAACGAGCCGGATCAGCTCGCCGAGGTCACCGTCGAGCCTGTCGATCGCGTCTCTGATTTCCGAGCCCTCGTCTGCGGGAGGTGCGGAGCGGAGCGACAGCGTCATCCGCATGCGATCAGCCAACTGCGATCGGCGAACATTCCCCCGGCGAGCGTGCAGCAGCACGTTACGTGCTATCCCGAACAACCACATCCTCGCCTGCTCAGACTCGTCAGGCATCGCACCCACACGTGTCCAGGCCGTCGTCATCACATCAGCCAGCGCATCGGCGGCATCCTCGCGATCCAAGCGTCTTAGGAAGTACCGGAGGAGATCGTCGGACGTGTCACGGAGCACACCGGTGAGGCGCTTACGCGCCGCGGCCGACCTCATTCGCAGAATCCCTGACCCTCGATGCTCCACCACTGGCCCTCGTAGCCATGATCGGCGTACGCCTCCTCGAGACGCAGGTTCACCGCCCACGCGTAGCCGGTCTCGAAAGCACCGTCATCGGTGAGCGGATCTCCGCAGCCCCTACGTACGCCGCGCCCTCCGCAATGTCTGCGGCGGTGAACTCCGCGTCGGCGAGAGTGTCTCGAACGATCTCGTCGATCTCGTCCGGTGCCCCCGTGATGTTACCGATCCGCCATTCGCACGATGCGCCGCTGGGCAGTTCGTAATGCAGTATGGCGAGAGCGTCGTTCTGCGCCCACCCCTCCCACAACCCGGTGGCTGCAGCCGCGGCCATGCCGCCACCACCAAGGAGCACAGCGGCGACAGCGCCCACGGCGATCGGGCGAGCGAAACGCCGCTCTCTCGCAGGCGCTGACTGCTCGGCCATCTCTGCCGCGAGGCGGCGCTGCTTCGCCGTCACCTCCCGCGCGGGGTCACTCATTGCCAGAAGCTGGTCGACGTCGTTCGTGTGCATCGCGTTCTCCGTTCGTGAGATGGTCTCACTCTGCACATTCCCGGCTCACCAGGAATCGTCCACAGCACCCAGAAATTCACTACCCGCTGTCAACAACGTCATGGCCAGCAACAGCTGATATGTGACTGATCCTTGTCAAGTGGCAGGGGAAAGAGCACCCGGAGTGATCGAGCTCCGGGTGCTCTTTCGTTGGGTCGGCGGTGTCACGTTCGAGGGTGACGAGCGTGTCGTTGGCGACGCGCGGTCAGACTGATATGCGCGGGTTGGTTACCGCAGGACGTGCTTTTCGGCTGGAGCGGGACCGCTTGTCTAGAGTCGAGCGTCGCCTGGTGGGCTGCTCATAGCTGTATCGCGGGTCGCTCCTCGCGGTGCCGTCATCGTCGTCGTGGCCGCCACCGACCGGTCGGGTCGGCTGTCAGTCGGGCATGACGGCCAAGGACCAGCACCAGCCTGCGAGTTCGCGGGCGACGGCGACGTTCGCGATCACGGGACGCTTCTTGCGGGTGGTGAACTGTTGCCACTTTCGATGCAGCCGATGGTTGCCGGCATCGCCGCGAGCGACGGCGATGCCGGGGGCTTGGGCCATCGGGTCTGCATGACCGCGCCCGGACGATAC